>OY970074.1:0-2497770 GCA_963705365.1 uncultured Solirubrobacterales bacterium
GTCGGAGTAGGCGGGCTCCGCCTTCCGCGACTCCGGTCCCGCCCCTGGCTCGCCCGCCGGCGCCATCTGACCGGGCGGCGTGACGTCACGCAGCACGAACACGGCGATTGCCGCCGCGATCGCGGCCAGCCCGGCGCCGATCAGGTAGGCGACGTGGTAGCCGGAGGTCAGCGCCGAGGCGTTGGAGACGCCCTCGTCGAGCAGTTCCTGGGTGCGCTCGGTCGAGAGCGTCGCCAGCACCGCCAGCCCGATCGAGCCGCCGACCTGCATGCTGGTGTTGACCAGGCCCGAGGCAAGCCCCGAGTCGGCCGGCGTCGCTCCCGACATCGCCAGGGTCATGATCGCCGGGAAGGCGGTGCCGACGCCGATCGCGATCAGCAGGAACGGCGGCAGCAGGTCGGTCAGGTAGTTGCCGTCGACCGGCGTGCGGGCGAACAGCAGCAGCGCGACGACGACCATGCAGACGCCGGGGATCAGCGTCGTCCGCGGCCCGAAGCGCATGATCAGCTTTTCCGAGAAGCCGAGCGAGAGCGCGCCCATCACGATCGTCGTCGGCAGGAAGGCGAGGCCCACGTCGAGCGGGCTGTAGCCGAGCACCCGCTGCAGGTAGAGGGCGCCGAGGAAGAACATCCCGAACATCCCCGCGACCAGCAGCGCCTGCAGCACGTTGGCGCCGGCGACGTTGCGCGAGCGGAACAGGCGCAGCGGCATCAGCGGGGTGGCGATCGTCGCCTGGCGGTGGATGAAGGCGGCCAGCAGCGCGGCGGAGACGGCGCTGAGGCCGAGCGTGCGGGTGTCCCCCCAGCCCCACTCGGTGATCTGCAGGATCGTGAAAACGCCCAGCATCAGCGAGGCGGTGATCATCGCCGCGCCGGGGAAGTCGGCGCCCTCGCGCAGGCCGATCCCCTCGCCGCCCTCGACCAGCCGCAGCGCCAGGTAGGCGACGGCGATCCCGATCGGCAGGTTGATCAGGAAGATCCAGTGCCAGCTGATCGCGTCGGTGAGGACGCCGCCGGCGAGCAGCCCGATCGAGCCGCCGGCGGAGGCGACGAAGCCGTAGACGCCGATTGCCTTCGCCTGCGCAGCCGGCTCGGGGAACATGGTCACGATCATCCCCAGGATCACGGCCGAGGCCATGGCGCCGCCAGCGCCCTGGATGAAGCGTGCGCCGACCAGCATCCCCTGGCTCTGGGAGACGGCGCAGGCGAGCGAGGCGCAGGTGAAGACGGCGAGGCCGATCAGGAAGATGCGCCGCTGCCCGACCAGATCGCCGATCCGCCCGGCCAGCAGCAGCAGGCCGCCGAAGGGGATCATGTAGGCGTTGATTACCCAGGCTAGGTCGTTCTGGGAGAAGCCGAGATCGTCCTGGATCGAGGGCAGGGCGACGTTGACGATCGTCGCGTCGAGGACGATCATCAGCATCCCGGCGCAGAGCACGTAGAGGGCCAGCCAGCGGGTGCGGTCGTCGTGTTGTGCGGCGGTTGAAGCGGGGGAAGTCATGGGTTGCCGGTCCAGGCACCGACCTTATCGTCGTGCCGAACTCGAAGCTTTTTGGGGCCTATAGCCCCACTTTTTCTTCGCGTTCGTCTCGCAGGCGCCCTGCCACGATCCGCAACTGCGTCCGCACGTAGTCGGGCTCGTAGCGGACCTGGCCGTGCGTGAAGCGCAAGGTGACAAGGCCGGCCGCGGAGTGGAGGTTGTCGCGACGCTTGTCGTCGGCCTGCTTGAAGGCGGTGCGGTGGTACCTGAGGCTGTCGGTCTCGACGACCAGCCCGAGGTCGGGCCAGAGGAAATCGACCCGCCGCCCCGCCGGCCGTGCCTGGGTTTCCGGCAGCGGCAGCCCAGCTTCCCGGGCAAGGGGGAGGAAGCGACGCTCCAGGGCGGTGGTCGTGAGGGCGTGGGTGGTGGTATCGAGTAGGAGGCGAAGCCGGCGAGCGCCAGGGCGTCGGGGCAACGCGTCGACTGCGGCGCGGAGCGCCTCTGGATCGACGAGATCGAGGTGGTCCGCCTCGTTGATCGCGGCTTCGAGCCGCCCGGTCGGAACGCAACTGGCCAGATCGACCAGGACGACCGCGGGGCCGGTGACGGGAATGCCGTCCACTTCCCGCCAGCGCAAAGGCGCGAGATGGTCGAGATTTGCCGGAGGGCCGAGCCGATCCGCCTCCGAAGCGGCGCGTCGGTAGGCGCGGATGCCGCCCCGGCGGGTCGTCAGGTGGGCCGGAAGCACGATCTCGACCGGCCGGTGGCGCGGCTCGATGATGCCCAGGAGCGCCGCGGCACTGCGGTGGCTGAGGAGGGATTGCGGTCCACCCGCCAGCACGGCAGCCATCCAGCGTCCTCGCATCGTCACCTCCGGTCTGCCGACCGCGTAGACGCCGGGCATCAGCCGATGCAGGCGGCCGCAGGCCAGGCGGTGACGGATCGCGTCCGTCCCCACGCCGAGCGCCAACAACTGCCTCCGGGACACGACACCGTGCTGTTTTTTCTGGAGCGTCCAGAAGTCCGACGAACGAACTCGAAGCTTTTTGGGGTCCATAGCCCCACTAAGTGATCGAGTTCGCCGGGTTCGCCCCCTTTATTCGCGGCGGTTGCGTTCGTCGCGGCGGTGGCGGCGCACCAGGGGGGTCACGTAGCCGAGTACCGCGCCGATCGCGACGGCGGCGAGCAGGGTGACGATCAGGGGTGCGTCCAGGGTCACGAAGAGGACGTCGATCCGCACCTCCTGCGAGTTCTGCAGGGCGACGATGACGACGAGCGCCACCAGCGCTCCCATCGCCCAGGCGCGCCAGTTCGTGGATTTCTCTCCGGCGTTTGGGCCCGCGGCCATGCGTCGATGTTAGATGTGCCGACCGCTGCGCTGCCGATGTCAGGAAAGGACGGGCTGAGCGGGGCGGCGGTAGAGCTCGGCGGAGGGGATGCCGATCACGTCGCCTTCGAAGCGCTTCTGGGTGCCGTAGACGACCCAGGTGGTGTCGATTTCGCCGATGTCGAGATCAAGGCGAAGCTCGTCGCGGTGCTGCTCGACGTGCTCCATGTGGGTAAGGCCGGAGTCGTACTCGCCGCGCAGCAGCTCTTCGGCGACGATCGGCTTCGAGGCGACGTCGATGATCTCCTCCCACTGCGAGAGGTCGACGTAGCCCTTGGTGGCGGGGACGATCCCCAGCGAGCGCGGCTTCTCGACGTCGCGCCGGGTCAGCAGGACCAGGTGCTTGGTCGGGTAGATGAAGGTGTCGACGACGAAGACCTCGGTCCAGTACTTCTCGGTGACCTCGTGCACCTTCGGGTGGGCGCTGCACTGGACGAGGAAGGCGTCGTTGCGGCCGCGGATCATCTCGAGGCCGGCGAAGAAGTCGGTGATCAGCTCGAACTCGTAGTCCTCGATGCCCTGGAAGCGGGCGTATTCGGTCACCGCGCGCTCGTGGCAGGTACCGGTCGGCCCGAGCGTCACGAAGGTGATCTTGCGCTGGCCTTCGTCCGTCTCCATGTTCTTGTGCAAGAGTAATCGACTAAACAGTGACGGTCAAACGCACTGGGGCGGCCGCCGAGGGGTGAGGCTCGGGGACTTTCCGGCCGCCGACTCCCCCGGCCGCCGACATAGAATCGCCGCCGTGAGCGACGGGCGGGCGGATGTGAGGAGCATCCAGGAGCGGCGGCGGCGCACGCTCGGGATCGCGATCTCGGCCGTGCTGGTTCTCGCCGCGCTCGTACTCGCCTTCCAGGGGGGCGACGGGGAAGAGGAGCCGGAAGCGACCGAAGCCGCCCCTCATCTGGTCGACATTGACGAGATCGGCGAGCTCGAAGATGCGCTCGGCCATCCCATCTATTGGGCAGGCGAACGCCCCCCCGACCGGCTCGAGCTGACGCGCGAAGCCGGCGACAACGTCTTCCTGCGCTACCTGCCGCCGGGGGTCGAGGCCGGCGACCCACGGCAGGACTACCTCACTGTCGGCACTTACCCCTTCGTCGACCCGGTCGAGGGGCTGCGGCGGACGGCGGCCGAAAGCGATTCCTCGCTGCAGACCGCGGCCGACGGCGCTGTTCTCCTCGTCAACCCCTCCTCGCAGGGAAGCGTCTACCTCGCCTATCCCGACTCCGACCTGCAGATTGAGGTCTACGACCCCTCGCCGGGCCGCGCCCTGAAGCTGATCCGCTCCGGGGCGATCGGGCCGGTGGGCTGAGCGCATGTTCGTCTCCTGGGTCCTCTTCCCGGTCGTGCTGGCGGCGCTCTGCCTCGGCTGCGGCCTGCTGCTGGAGGCGGCGGCTGGGCGGCGGCTGCCGGGGCCATTGCTCGCCCCCGCCGGCTTCGGCGTCGTCCTCGTCGCCACTTGGATCCTCACCTCGCGCGAGGAGACCGCGACGATGGCGACTCCGGCGGTGGTCCTGCTGGCGACGGCGGGTGCGGTCCTCACCTACCCCTGGAGCTGCCGCCGCCCCGATCGCTGGGCGCTCGCCGCGGCACTTGGCGTCTTCGCCTTCTATGCCGCCCCGGTCGTCCTCTCCGGCGACCCGACCTTCGCCGGCTACATCAAACTCGACGACACCGCTACCTGGCTCACCCTCGTCGACCACGTGATGGCGCACGGCCGCGATATCTCCGGCCTCGAACCCTCCAGCTACCAGGCCACGCTCAACGCGAACCTCCCAGGCGGCTACCCGGTCGGCGCCTTCCTGCCGCTCGGTCTCGGTTCGCGGCTGACCGGCAGCGACGTCGCCTGGCTCGTCCAGCCCTACATGGCCGCGATGGCTTCTCTGCTGGCCCTCTGCATGTACTGGCTGGCGCGGCCGTTGCTGGCGTCGGCTCCGCTGCGGGCGCTGGTCGCGTTCGGCGCGGCGCAGGCGGCACTTCTGTACGCCTACAGCCTCTGGGGCGGGATCAAGGAGGTCGCCCTGGCGCTCGCGCTGGCGGCGCTCGCCGCCGTTGCGCCGGCGGCGGCGAGGAAGGAGCTGGGCTGGCGCGGAGCGCTGCCGGCCGCCTTCGCCACCGCCGCCATCCTCACCCTGCTCGGCACCCGCGGCTTCGTCGTCGCGCTGCCGATGCTGGGGCTCGTGGCGCTGGCCCTGTGGCGCACCCGCGGCTCGCGGGCCGTGCTGGAAAGGGCTTGGCCGCTGGCCCTCATGATCGTTCTCCTCGGGCTGCCGGCCTTCCTCGCCGCCGGTGCCTTCGCGCCCACCGAAGGCCCGATCGACAGCGCCGCCGACCTCGGGAACCTGGTCGGACCGCTGAGCGTCTTCCAGTACGCCGGCGTCTGGATCGGCGGCGATTTCCGGCTCGATCCGATCAAGCCCGGCCTGACCAACTACCTGATCGTCCTGGCGCTGTTCGCCGCCGCGGCCGGCGTCTGGCTCGCCTGGCGGCGACGGGCTTGGGAGCTCCTCCTCTACGCGGCCGGCGCCGGAGTCGGCAGCATCGCGATCTTCCTCTACGCATCGCCGTGGGTCGGGGCGAAGGCGTTGGCGTCGGGGAGTCCGTCGCTGCTGCTGCTGGCGCTGGCCGGGGCAGCCGCCTTCGCGGCCCGGGTCGAGCGGGTCCTAGGGGCAACGGTGCTGACGCTGGTCCTCGCCGGGGTGCTCTGGTCCAACGCTCTCGCCTACCACGACGTCAGCCTTGCCCCCTACGACCAGTTGCGAGAGCTCGAGAGCATCGGCGAGGAGTTCGCCGGCGAGGGCCCGGCGCTGATGACGGAATACCAGCCCTACGGGGTGCGGCATTTCCTCCGTGAGATCGACGCCGAGGGAGCCTCGGAGCTGCGCTTCCGGCCGATTCCGCTGGTCGCCGGAGGCGAACTGGAAAAGGGCGAATGGGGCGACACCGACCAGATCAGCTTGCCGACGCTGCTGACCTACCGGACCCTGGTCCTGCGCCGCAACCCCGGCCAGAGCCGCCCGCCGTCTGTCTACTCGCTGGTCAGCCGCGGCGACTACTACGAGGTCTGGCAGCGCCCGCCCGCGGCAGGCGCGACGATCTTCCAGCATCTGCCACTCGGCAATTTCGAAGACCCCGGGGCCGAGCCGGCCTGCTCCGACGTCCTCGATCTGGCGCGCACCGTCGGTCCCGAAGGAACGGTCGTCGCGGTGGAGAGGACGGCCCCACTCAGCGCGTCGCTCTCGGAATCGAGCCATCCTCCGAACTGGCTTCCAACCGAAGCCGGCAGCGCCAACCTGGTCCCGCGCGGGCCGGGGACGGCGAGCCTGCGCGTCGACCTGCCGGCCGCCGGTCGCTACGACCTCTATCTGCAGGGCAGCGTCCGCAACCATCTCGCCCTGCTGGTCGACGGGGAGGAGGTCGGTGCGGTGGAGGCGCAGCTGAACGCCGGGAGCCAGTTCCTCTACTTCGGCCGGATCACGCTGGACGCCGGCTCGCACGAGATCGAGCTCGTGCTCGATGACCAGACCCTCGCCCCCGGCAGCGGCGGCCCGCCTGAAGCGATCGGGCCGCTCGTGCTGAGCCCCACTGCGAATGAAGACCCACCGCTGCGGAAACTCCCCTCCGCGCGTGCGGAGGAGCTGTGTGGTGAGCACCTCGATTGGGTCGAGGCGCTTCCCTGAGGCAGGCAGTCGAGCTCGGCGGCTTCGAGTCGCCGCCGCTCTCGAGCCAGCGCCGGACTTCCTCGGCGATGTCGGAATTGAGTTCGAGGTAGAGGGCCATCAGCTCGGTTTCGCAGCTCCGGTTCCCCGCCATCCAGGCCTCGTGCAGGAAGCCCCACATGCTGATCGTTGCGGTGAGGGACAGGTTGAGCCGCTCCGCCGCTTGCTCCATCAGCACTTTGAACTCCGATTCGAGCGACTCGATCGCGACGGCGTGGACATCGGGTTCGGGCTCGGTGGCGCGGACCCGCATCTGGTCGTAGCCGGCTCGCACGCCGGAGAACCAGGCGGAGTCGAAGAAGGCCGCCATCATCGTCGCCTGCTCGGGGTCGAGGCCGAGCATCTCGTCGCTCTCCTCTCGCAGAGGCCCAAGGTCCCGTTCCTTCGCGGCTAGGAGGTCGTTGCCGAACTCTTCGCCATCTCGCGGCGGCGACACGCCGCGCACTCTAACCGTTTAAGAAATGCTGCGTTACTTTTTCGTAAACTCCGAAACTTGGCTTTTCAAAGCCATTTGGGGGTGGCGAATGTCGAAATCGCCGGTCGACCCCCAAGTTCACGCTGGCCCGATCGACCTAGACTGCGGCCGATCGCACGCGATGACTTCTACGCCTCCCCGTTCGGCGCCGGCTACAGCGCATATATGGAGCGACCCCGCCTCAGCCGGGCACTCGGCCGCCTGCTCTGGGGCGGCGACAGCGCGGCCTACTACGAGAGCATGGCCGCGGTGGGGGAGGTTGCCCCCGGCGGTGTCGTCATCGACTGCCCCTGCGGCGCCGGGCCGGCTCTGCGTGCCCTGCGGCCGAGCCGTGACCTTCGCTACCTCGCCGTCGACCGCTCGCCCTCGATGCTTCGGCGCGCCCAGGAGCGAGCGCGGGCTCGTGGCCTCGACGCTGTCGAGTTCCTCGAGGCCGATGCCACTGAGGTTCCCCTGCCACCGGGCACCGCCGATCTCTTCCTCTCCTTCTGGGGCCTGCACTGCTTCGACCGTCCGCGGGTGGCCCTCGGCGAGGCAGCTCGGCTGCTCGAGCCGGGAGGCCGTCTCGTCGGCTCCTGCTTCGTCCGCGGCGAGGACAACTGGCGCCAGCGCCTGCTGATCAAGCCCGGCCGCGGCGACTTCGGCGAGCGGATCGGGACGCGAGTCGAGGTCGAGGAGTGGCTCGCGGAGGCAGGCTTCGAGGACCTCCGCCTGCGCGACTCCGGCCCGATGCTGTTCTTCGAGGGCCGCCGGCGCGCGGCTGAGCCGGTCAGCGTCGCCGCAGGTAGCGCAGCGCCGACTGGGCGGCATTGAACCCCGACATGCCGTGGACGCCGCCCCCGGGCGGGGTCGCGGCGGAGCAGATGTAGATGCCGGGAGCGCCGGTCGAGTAGGGGTCGATCGCGATTCGGGGGCGCACTGCCGTCTGCAACGGGGTGTTGGCGCCGGTGATGATGTCGCCACCGACGTGGTTGGCGTTGGCGGCCTCGATCTCGCCCGGCGTACGGACGGCGGTGGCGACGATGCGCTCGCGCAGGCCGGGGGCGAAGCGTTCGATCTGGTCGAGCACCGCGCGCTCGGCGTCGCCGTCGTAGCCATTCGGCACGTGCGCGTAGGCCCAGACGGGGTGGACGTCGCCGGCGGAGCGAGCGGGGTCGGCGAGGTACTGCTGGCCGACGAGGACGAAGGGGCGCGCCGGCATGCGGCCGCGGTTGACCTCGCCCTCGGCCGCGACCAGCTCCTCGAAGGAGCCGATCGCGTGGACGGTGCCGGCGCGGCGGCAGGCCGCGGCGGTCCACGGCACGCCGCCCTCGACCGCGAGGTCGACCTTGAAGGCGCCCGGCCCGTGCTTGTAGCGGCGGTAGGCGCGGCGAACCCGGAGCGGCAGGCGCTCGCCGGCGATCTCGGCAACCGCGCCGGGGGCGAGGTCGAAGCCAACGACGTCGGGGGAGCCGAGCTCCTCGATCGAGCGCACGCGGACGCCGGTCTCGATCGTGCCGCCGTGTGCCCGCAGTTCGGCGGCGAGCGCGTTCGCGAGCGCCTGTGAGCCCCCCGCCGCCACCGGCCAGCCGACTCCGTGGCAGGCGCTGATCAGCGCCATCCCGACGGCCGAGCTCAGCGGCCGGTCGAGGCGGGCGAAGGAGTGGGCGGCGACGCCGCCGAACAGCGCCCGCGCACCCGGCGTCTGCCAACGGCGCGCCAGCACGGTCGCCGGCAACAGGGCCGGGATCCCCAGCCGCGCCAGCAGGACCGGATGCCGCGGCAGGTGCACCAGCGGCCGGGCCAGGTCCTCGTTGAGGGCGCCGAACTTCGCCGAGACCGGGCCGAACAGCTGCCGCCAGGCGCATCCGTCGCCCCCAAGCCCGGCGGCCGTCTCGTCGACCGAGCGCACCATCGCCGCGGCACTGCCGTCGTCGAGCGGGTGGGCGAGGTCGACCTCCGGCCAGCGCCACTCGAGACCGTGGGCCGCGAGGTCGAGCGACTGCAGGAAGGGCGAGGCCGCCGCCATCGGGTGCGTCGCCGAGCAGATGTCGTGCAGCACGCCCGGCACGGTCAATTCGCCGCTGCGGGTGCCGCCGCCGATCGTCTCCTCCGCCTCCAGCACCGTGACCCGCAGCCCGGCCCGGGCCAAGGCCACCGCGCAGGAGAGCCCGTTCGGGCCGGAGCCGACGACGGTCGCGTCGCTCACGAGACCGCGGCCGTGGTCGAGGTCGCCCGCTCGTCCCGCCGCTCGCTCACCTCGACCGGGAAGTCCCACGATTCTTCGAGCCACGGCTGCCGCTCGATCATGTCGGCGACCGCCACCGAGCCGGCCTCCACCAATCCGGTCGCGGCGTCGTAGATCCGGTAGCGCTGGCGGCCGCTCATCGCCGCTTCGGACTCCAGCTCGATCACCCGCACCTCTCCCGGCGCGAAGGCGCAGCGCTCCTGCACTGCTTCCAGCAGCTGGCGCCCGTGGAAGTGTCCGTCGCCGAAGTTCCAGCCGTTGACGACGTTGGAGATCAGCTCGCCCTCGCGCGCGTCGTAGGCCTCGACGTCATCGACGGCGTGCGGCAGCAGGGCGTTGAGCGCACGCCCGTGCGAGTGCATCGAGCGGAAGGCGAGCCCCTTGTTGAGCAGGAAGGCGGTCAGCTCCGGGTCTTCGTAGAGCCGCGTCACCTGCTCGCCAACCAGCGCCGCCGACTTCGTAATGTGGGTGTCCAGCTTTCCTTCGGCGCCGCTGCCCTTGCGGAACAGCCACTGCGTCGTCGCCCAGTTGCCGGCGTAGTAGCGCATCGACGGGAGGAAGGAGAGCTTGTCGGGGCGGAAGTTGCCGAGCAGCGGCAGGCCGACGCAGACGAGCGCGAGGATCGCGATCAGCAGCGGTTCGTCGAGGCTGGCGAGCGGCACGTCGCCGTAGTGCCCGAACAGAAACAGCGTGCCGAAGATCATGAAGACGTTCCACTCCAGCGGCACCGCCAGCGGGAACATCGAGGTGATGTTGACGTGGAAGAGGACCATGCCGACGATCGCGACCGTGCGCACGGTGTCGTTGTCCACCGTGATCAGCAGCAGCGGCCAGCCGAACTCCTGCACGGTGCCGAAGTGGGCGAGGCCGGAGGACAGCCGCGATGGCCGCATGTCCTCCGGGTAGTCCCGCCAGAGCTTGCGCTTCACCGCCCTCGGCCCGAACAGCGGCGCGTTGCTGATCATCGTCGAGACGACGAAGGGGAAGTGGCGGTTCAGCTTCGAGGAGGCGGCTCCCCACCAGATAAAGAGGAAGACGAACTGCCAGGCGACGATCCACTGGTCGGCCGCGAAGAGGCCGACGGCGAGCATCGTCGCGTAGATCTCCGGCCGCGCCGCGAGGAAGGAGACCTTGTCGCGCTGCCCGAGCAGGGCGAGGAGGCCGAGCAGCATTGCGATCCCAGCCGGTGCCATCCGCCCCGCACCGGTCCCGCCCGCGTCGACCCCGGCGGCGAACAGGAGGTAGATCCCGGTCGCGACCACCGCCGCGTAGAGCCCGACGTCGAGCGCGGTGCGCCGCGTCCCCGCCGTCCCCGGCACCCGCCCCGGCCACGGCGGCAGCCGCACCGTGCCCGGCCGCAGCCAGTAGAGCGCCCCGCCGATTGGGGGGATGAAGCGGAAGCTGAGCGGCATCGACCCGGCTCCGAAGCCGAGGATCTCCCACAGCAGCGTCCACAGCGCGAACTTCTGGAAGACGATCGGCTGCGTCCACCACTCGCCGAAGTCGCCGAGGCCGCCCAGCCCCGGCGTGGTCGAGATCGCCAGCAGCGCGCCGCCGCCGTAGATCACCAGCTTCAGCGCGTAGAGCAGGTAGACCGCCGTCGGCGACCCGAATCCGTTCTCGCCCCAGTCCTGCACCAGCGGCTTGATCCGCGCCAGGTGCGGCTGCCGTTTCCACTCCTCGAGCTCGAAGGGCGGCGGCGTCGGGGAGAGGAAGCCCATCCGCTGACTCTAAACGCGCCTATTCCGGCGCCGGTACCTGCGCCGCCATCTGGGCGTAGCCGGCGGCGCTGGGGTGGACGCCGGTATCGCCGCTGATCACCCAGGGCGGGCCTGCGGCGGGACCGGGGCAGAAGGAGAGCGGGTGGTCGAGCTCGAGCTCGTCCTGGGACGGTTCGGCCTGCACGCTCTGGCCGTCGACCCTGAAGCCGAGCCGCGAGCACGAGTACCTGGAGGGGAAGACGGGCGAGATGTCGATGCCGACGTTGAAGTGGGGCGGGGCCACCGGCTGCAGGCGGGTGGGGCTGACTTCGCCGGCGACCGAGACGATTTCGCGGTTGAGCAGCTTGCCGGTCATCGCCAGCTGGGTGGCGCTGTAGGTCAGCGCCACGGCGGGAATCGAGGTCGGGTACTGCATCAGGTAGATCGTCGCGTCGGACTTCGCGACCAGGTCGGTGTAGAGGCTCTTCAGGTTGGCGCGCAGCTGCACGGACGCAAACGCGGCCTCGATGCATTCGCGGAAGCCGCCGACGATGTCGGCCTCGAGCGCGCAGCCGATGTTGTCGACGCCGAAGAGCATGTCGGAGAGCAGCGGGTTGGCGCCGACCGTCATCAGGACGTAATCGGGGTCTTCCGCCTCGACCCGCTTGGTCGTCGCGTAGAACTGGCCCGCGGGTGCCCAGTCGGACGGTTCGGAGCCGCTGATCGCGAGGTTCTCGTAGTCGGTTACCCCGTGCGCGTTCGCCCACTGCGCGGCCCAGGAGACGTTGTTGGCGAGCCCATAGTCCGGGGCGTAGTTGACGACCGTCCCCCTGTTGCTGCGGTTGGCGGAGTTGGAAGAACAGGCGTCGTTGTAGGCGCTGGCGCCGGGCTTGCAGGAGGGCAGGCTGGTGAGGAACATCTCGGCGCCGTTGTCGTAGTAGCCGAAGCCGGCGGTGACCGAGTCGCCGAGCGCCCGCACCACGGCGCCGCCTCTGCTGCCGACGACGATCTGAACCGGCGCCGCGATCGATTCCGCCGCCGAGGCTGTGGCGCTGTGGCCCGCCCGGTTGGCGAGGCGGATCGAGTCGCTGCCGCGGAAGCGCTGCGCCGCGCGGTAGATCAGGCGACCGTGGCGGATCCGCGCCGCCCCGTGCTCGGGCGGTCGATCGAGGCGCCAGCGGACGGGTCCGCCGCAGACGGGGAGCGGAACCGAGATCCGCTTGCCGGGCCTGACCCGAAGCCGCGGCACGCTGCTGCAGAGGCGACGCTTTGGAAAGCGACCGAGTCCCGGAATCTCGAAATCGCCTCCGCGCAGGTCCGGCCCCGGGTCGGTGTCGAGGACTCCGTTGGCGTGGATGCGCGCGGTGAAACCCCCGTGCCCGTCGCCGACCACCCGTGAAGAACGCTCGCCGAGGCCTAGCCGGTGCACGAAGGTGAAGCGGCGGCGACGCTCCGGCTGGCGCAGCGTCCCAGCGCTGGCTCGTTCGTGCAGGACCCAGGAGCGCAACTCGCTCCCGTCCGGCCGCCGCAGCGAGACGGAGAGCTCCAGCAACCGGCCCGACATCTGGATCGGGTAGCGGACGGGGATCAACAGGGTCGATGGCCCCTGCCCGTGATGAACCAGCCATGCCCGGCCGAGCCCGACGCTCGCGACTCGAGCGCCGGCCTGCGCCGTCCCGGCCGCGAGGGCGAGTCCGCAGACCGCCAGCAGGCAGCCCAGGCAGGTCGCCGCCCGGCCCACGATTCGCCGTTCTGCCGCCGTGCGCATGGCTGTGAAGCTACCGCCTGGCCGGATCGCTTCGCGCACCCGCTTCTAACCGCGCGAAGTAAGGTCTTAAGCGGTGTCGAATGCCGCCCGCGCCATCTGGATTTGCGTCGCTGCCCTGCTGGTCTTCGTCCTCTGGCTCGTGGTCGGCTCCAGCGCCCAGATCGGTATCGCCTTCTTCTACGCGATCGCGATCGGGATGGCGAGCTGGTGGTTTGGCTGGCGGGGCGGTGCGGCGGCGCTCGTCGCCTGCCTCGCGCTCTACCTGGTCGGTACCGCGATCAAGCCGGTGCCCCACTTCGGCGTCGCGCTCGCGCTCCGGGTTGCCGTCTTCGTCGCCGTCGCCGCCGGGGTCGCCATCCTCCGCGAGCGCCTGCTCGCCTTGGAGCACTCGGCCGAGGAACTGGAGGCGATCCGCGCGGCGCTGGCACCGCCGTCGCTGCCGGAGCTGGCCGGCGTCGATGTGGCGGCGGCGTTCATCCCCTCCGAACTGGGCGTCTCTGGAGACTTCTACCTCGTCACCAACGGCCCCGACGGCTCCACCGTCGCGGTGGTCGGCGACGTCGTCGGCCACGGCCCCAAGGCCGCCCGTCTGGCGACCTTCATTCGCGCCCGCTTCGCGGCCCTCGCCGCGAGCACCAGCGATCCGGCCGAACTGCTGGCGCTCGCGAACCAGGCGCTCATCGATCGGCCGGGGCGCGAGAAGGAGTTGGTCAGCGCGGCATGCGTGCGCTTCCAGCCCGGGGGGGCGGCGCTTTCCTGGGCTCTGGCCGGCCATCCCCTGCCGGTGCACCTGCCAAGCCTGCGCGAGCTGCCGGCGCGCGGACAGACCTTCATGCTTGGAGCCGAGCCCAGCCTCTCGCTCGCGAACGCCGACCTGCGGCTCAAGGGCAGGGAGGGTGTCTTCGTCTACACCGACGGCGCCACCGACGTGCGGCAGGACGGCACGCTGCTCGGCCGCGAGGGACTCCTGCGGCTGCTGGGCCCGCTGACGGAGCTGCGCGCCGAGGCGATCGTCGGCCGCCTGCAGGAGGCAATCCTCGACTGGACCGACCAGCCGGTTCGCGACGACCTCTGCTTGCTGGTGCTGAAGCCGGAGGCGGAAGAGCCCTGAACGCCCTCCTCGCTCTGGTGCTGGCCGCCCTCCTCGCCACGGGGACCGCGGCGACGCAGAAGCGGCGCGACGCGGTCGCCGCGGACGACCGGTCCAGCAATGCGACGCGCCGCGCCGACCGACCGGCCCGAGCACCCGCCTTCCACGGCCGCGCCGAGCCAATCGACCCGGCGACGCGACAGCGGATGCGCGGGGTCTCCTGGCACCCGGGGTGCCCGGTCGGCTTCGCCGACCTGCGCCTGCTCACGGTCAGCCACTGGGGCTTCGACGGCCGCGTCCATCGCGGTCGTCTCGTCGTCCACCGCGAGCACGCGGCGGCGATGGTCGGGGTCATGCGCGAGCTCTTCGGCCTGCGCTACCCGATCCGCCAGATGCGCCTGGTCGACGCCTACGGCGCCGACGACCACCGCAGCATGGACGCCGACAACACCTCCGCCTTCAACTGCCGCTTCGTCGCCGGCAGCCCCGGGGTGTGGTCCGAACACGCCTACGGCAGGGCGATCGACGTCAACCCGATCGAGAACCCGTATGTGACCGAGTCCGGCTACGTCTCGCCGCCGGCGGGCGCTCCCTTCGCCCAGCGCCGCCACGCCAAGGGCGTGATCCACCGCGACGGCCCGGTCGTTCGCGCCTTCGCCGCCATCGGCTGGGAGTGGGCCGGCAACTGGCCCTGGCCGAAGGACTACCAGCACTTCTCGGCGACCGGGAACTGAACTCGTGCAATTTTGGGGGCCCTGCCCCCACTAATCGCTCGAGTTCTCGACAGTCGATCACGCCCGCCATCGCGGCCCATGCCAGCGGCGGCTCCTGGACCCGGAGTCCAATCTTGGCGAGCGCTCGTTTTTCGCGAAAAGTCCCCGGGTAATCACCGTCTGGGATGAGGGGCGGAATCAAGCTCATGCTCACGGCGCTGATCGTCGCGCTCGTCAGCGCCCTGGCAGCGGGCAGCGCGGCCGCGAAGGACAAGCTGCCGCCGGTCGACCTTTCCGAAGCCGAGCACTGCGACTTCATCGCCGAGCCGCACAACCCGCTCTGTATGCTGCCCTTCCCCAACGACTACTACACGGTCGCGGATCCCTCCAGCCCGACCGGACGCCGGATCGACTTCAGCACCCAGGGGATGCCGGCCAACGTCTTCGGCACCCACATCGACGCCAGCCCCTACAACGTCTCCGACGGCTTCAGCCAGGGGGCGACGATCCTGCTCGAGGTGCCGGGCATCGACACCGCCGCCGACGTCAAAGCGACCGGCGCCACCCCGATCAACCACATCGGCGAGTACGCGCGCAGAGGGGCGCCGGTGGTCGTGCTCGACGCTGCGACCGGCGAGCGCTGGCCGATCTGGGTCGAGATCGACTCGACCGCCGCCAACCCGGCGAAAGCGGCGCTGGAGATCCACCCGGCGGTCAACTTCGCCTCGGGCCACCGCTACATCGTCGCCCTGCGCAATCTCCGCAACGCCGCCGGCGAACGGATCGAAGCTCCGCTCGCCTTCCGCTACTACCGCGACCGCGTCCCCTCCAAGCAGGAGGAGATCGACGCCCGGCGCAAGCACTTCCGGGGGATCTTCAAGCGGCTGAAGAAGTCGGGCATCCGCCGCGAGAGCCTCTACCTCGCCTGGGACTTCACCGTCGCCAGCGACGAGAACAACGCCCGCCGCGCACTGGCGATGCGCGACGGCGCCTTCGCCCAGCTCGGCGACACCAACCTGGCCGACCTCGTTCCCCAGGGCAGCTCGCCGAACTTCCTGGTGGCCAGCGTTGAAAACGAACCGAACCCAGGGCAGATCGCCCGCCGCGTCAAAGGGACGGTGCTGGTCCCCTGCTATCTGTTCCCGAGCTGCGCTCCCGGCGGCACCTTCCAGCTCGACGCCGGTGGCGCGCCGATCCAGAACGGCACTTGGCCGGCCAACTTCGACTGCATCGTTCCTGCCTCGGCCGCCAGTGCCCCGGCCGGGGCAGGCAGACCCTCGCTCTACGGGCACGGCCTCTTCGGCAGCGCCTCGGAGGTCGGTTCGAGCCCCCAGCGCACGCTGGCGCAGGCCCACCGGATCGTCTTCTGCGCGACCGATGAGATCGGCATGGCGAACTCCGACCTCGGCTCGGTCGCCGCCGCCCTCCAGGACCTCTCCCGCTTCCCCTGGATCGCCGACCGCCTCCAGCAGGGGCTGCTGAACGAGCTCTACCTCGGGCGAGCGATGATCAGCCCCTCCGGCTTCACCACGCACCCGGCCTTCCACCAGGACGGGACGCTCGCCAGCGGCTCGGTGCTCGACACCAGCCGACTCCACTACAACGGCAACAGCCAGGGCGGGATCATGGGCGGCGCCCTGACCGCGCTCGCGCCCGACTTCACCCGCGCCGCCCTCGGCGTGCCGGCGATGAACTACTCGGTGCTGCTGCCGCGCTCGGTCGACTTCGATCCGTTCACCAAAATCTTCTATCCGTCCTACCCGAACGAAATGGCGCGGCCGCTGATCCTCGACCTGATCCAGATGCTCTGGGACCGCGGCGAGCCGAACGGCTACGCGCACCGGATGACGACCGATCCGCTGCCGAACACGCCGGCCCACCAGGTGCTGCTCAACGTCGCCTTCGGCGACCACCAGGTGACCAACTACCAGGCCGACGTCGAGGCGCGCACGATCGGCGCCGCGGCCCACCGGCCGGTCCTCTTCGAGGGTCGCTGGCCGAACACCGACGTGCTCTGGAACGTGCCGGCGATCGCGAGCTATCCGTTCACCGGCTCGGCGATCTACTACTGGGACACCGGTCCGGTGCGCGAAGAACCGCCGGGGTCCGGGACCGTGGTCGGCGTGCCGCCACCGCCCTACGAGAACCTGCCCAACCGTGGCGGCGTCGACCCCCACGGTGCGCCGCGGGCGACCCCCGCCGAGCAGGCCCTCGTCTCCAACTTCTTCGCCGGAGCGATCCAGCAGAGCGACGACTGCGGCGGCGGCCCCTGCTTCGCGATCGGCTTCGCCGGCCCGTAGCCGTTCTCCCTGAACTCGATGCATTAGTGGGCCTATAGCCCCCAAAATGCTTCGAGTTCGATCCGCGCCGCCGCTAACGCAGCGAGATCACGTGGGCCATCTGCGGCGCGACGCGGCCCTCGAGCACGTCGAGGTAGGCGCGCTGGAGGGCGTCGAAGCCGCGGCCGGGGATCGTCTCCAGCCAGCCGCTGATCCACTCGCAGAAGGGGTGCCAGGCATCGGCGACGCGCTGCTCCAGTCCGCCGCGCCCCCAGTCCGCCGCGCGTTTGGTGACGCGGGTCGGCGCGAAGAAGAAGACCGGCTGCGGGTCTGGCAGATCCGCTGCGTGTCCGCCTAAGGCGCCGCTGCCGAAGTTCTCCCAGTGGGTGACGCCCACGGCCATGCTGTGGACCAGCTCGTCCCGGTAGTGGGAGTGGACCGCCTTTCGCACCGCCAGGTCACCGGCGAAGTCGACGAAGGTTGCCGGCCCGCGCTCGAGCGAGTCGATCGCGTCGTAGGTGACGACACGGCCGTAGATCCCGAGCTCGGCGACGAACTCGGCGCTGCGGGGAGAGGTCAGTCCGACCAGCTCGACGTCCTCGCGCTGCGCCAGCATGAACGCCGCCGCGAGCGCCGTCTTGCTCGAGGCGCTCGAGAGAACGACTGGTCCCTTCCCGGTCAGCCCCTCGTCGGCGAGCTGGTCGTCGATCAGGAACGAGGTGAAGAAGAGCGGCCGCAGCAGCATCTGGATCGCCTCCGTGTCCGCCCGGTAGAAGCGGTCCTCCTCGGTGGCCAGATAGCGGTGATAGGCGGACGGCAGCTCGGCCCGGTGGGGCGAGGCGTCGGTGAAGCCGCTCGAGTCGGCTTTCGCCGGAGTCACGACCAGGTGCGAGGACGGCGGCAGGTACCCGTAGAGCCTGGTCCCGACCCGAACGCCGCCCACCTTGCTCCGCTCGACCTCGGCAAAGCCCCACATCGGCACCCGGCCCCAACCCTCTTCGGCCGGGAAGAACTTCCAATAGGACATCGCCTCGCCCATAACCGCATAGGTGACGTTGTTGGCGCTCAGCCCGAAGCTGTCGACCCGCAGCAGCGCCTGCCCGGGCTCGATCTCCGGCGCGTTGGACTCCTCGACGCGGCACTCCCGCAGATCGTCGCGCTTGACCAGGAAGTCGGTCATCGAAGCGAACGGCTCACGTCAGCCCTGCCGGGCCGCCTTGACCAACGCCTGGCTCGGCTTGATCTCCTGCACCGGCACGAAGCTCCTGCGCGCCACCGAGACCGTGATCGGGCCGACGCTGGGGTCGCCGCTGGGCAGGATGCTGAAGCTGCCGACGATGCCGTTGCTGATCTTCGTCTCCCGCACCGCTTCGATCACGGCACCGCGCGGGCCGCCGGGAACCGGGAGCAGGGCAGTTGGGCCGGTGGGGGGGATCGCGGCGAGCAGGACGGCTGCCGCCTGTCCAGCGTACGGCGCATAGAGTTCGACGGGGCCGTTGACCTGCTTCTGCAGCTGGGAGACGAGCTTCTTCCCGGGCCCGGTCAGGTTCTGCGGCACCCGGCCCGGCACGCTGGCGAACATCCCCTTCGCCGCCGCGCCCGCCAGCTGGATCGTCGACTGCTGGGCAAAGCCGTCGGGCGCCAGCAGCTTGACGCTGCCGCTGTTCGGCCCCATCACCGCGACCTTGTCCCTGATCAGGCGAGCGCCGTTCTGCTCGGTCAGGCCGGCGAGGAGGAGCGCGTCGGGAGCGGTGTCCGCCGCTTTCCGCATCGGCCCGATGTAGTTGGACGCCCTGACGTTCCAGGCGCCGAACCCGGTCAGCTGGATCCCCAGCTTGCGGGCGGCGCCGCGGAAGGTCCTCGCCTGCCCGAGGCTGGTCGGGTCTTTGCCGGCATAGAGGACGTAGGCGCGCTCGATGCCCTGCACCTTCGCGAAGCTCGCCAGGCCGGCGCCCTGGTAGGCGTCGTTGGGGACGACCCGCGCGTAGTTGTGGCGCTTGGGGTAGAGGCTCTCTGGCTGGCCCTTGGGGCAGCTCGGGCTTGGCTGCGTGAGGCAGATCAGCGTGTTGCCGGGGGAGACCATCGCCACGCCGCCGCCGGGGGCGCGGCCGAGGATCGGGATCATCGCTTCGGCGCAGCCGGAGTTGTAGGTGCCGATTACGCCGAGCACGGCCGGGTTGGCGGCGTAGGCCCTGGCGTTGGCCTGGCACTGGGCCTTGCTCCAGAGGCCCGTATCGGCCTCCGAGTCGTCGCAGGCCTGGAAGGCGACGGGGCTGCCGCCGGCCATCCAGCCCGCGTTCTCGAGGACGAGGCGGATCGCCTCGTTCATCTGCAGCGAGCGCTGGCGCGAATCGCCCTGCAGCGGCAGGTCGGAGACGATCAGCGCCTTGGCCTCGGTCAGGGGCCCGCCGGAGACGACCGGTCCGCAGGCTGGCGAGTCGACTCCGGTGACACCGGCAGCGGCCGCCTGCCCCTCGCCGCCGATGACGAGCATCGGACCCCCCAGCAGCAGCGCCGAGAGACCAAAGGTTGCGATGCGCACGAACACGAGAGGCGAGCCTACCCGAGATACCCAATACCGATCAGTTTCGCATCGCCACGAACGGGGAGAGGAACCCCAAAGGTCTGCGGCCTGAGCGCGCGCAGCTACATGTCGGCCCAAGGGTTGGAGTTAGAGAGTGCAAGCCGAATTTCGTCACGAAGCGCTGATCTACAGCGATGCCCAAGAGTTCCTTGCGGGGACGGTTCCGTTCCTGCGCGCGGGCCTCGAGGCGGGAGAACCGGCGCTTGTCGCCGTGACCCAAGTTCAGACGGCGCTGCTCGAAGACGAGCTGGGCAGCGACGCGGCCGAGATCTGCTTCGCCGAGATGGAGACGCTCGGCCGTAACCCGGCCCGGATCATTCCCTTCTGGCGCGAGTTCGTCGACGAGCACGGCGGCCGCTCGGTACGCGGCATCGGCGAACCGGTTTGGCCGGGACGCGAGCACCACGAGATCGACGAGTGCCAGCGCCACGAGTCCCTGCTCAACGTCGCCTTCGAGGATTCGATCGCTTGGTCGCTGCTCTGTCCCTACGACGGCAGCGCCCTGGACGACGAGGTGTTGGCGCGGGTCGATGCGTCGCACCGGCACGTGGCGCGCGAAGGCGTCGCCCGGGGCAGCACCGGCTACGTCGAGGGCGGCAGCCAGTTCGGTGGCGAACTGCCCGGCCGCTCGCCGCTGATCGAGGAGTTCGAGTTCCGGCGCGACGGGCTGGCGCAGGTCAGGCGTCGGGTCGAAGCGGCCGCCGCGCTGGCCGGGCTGTCCGCCCGCGGCGTCGCCGACCTGGTCCTCGCCGCCAGCGAGCTCGCCGCCAACAGCGTCGTCCACGGCGGTGGCGGCGGCACCGTGCGCATCTGGCGCGAGGGCGACCGACTCGTCGTCGAGGTCGAGGACACCGGCCTGATCGACGAGCCGCTGGTCGGCCGCATGCGCCCGACCCAGACGCAGCTGAGCGGCCGCGGGCTCTGGCTCGCCAACCAGCTCTGCGACCTCGTCCAGATCCGCTCCGATTACCACGGCACCACCGTCCGCCTCCACACCGCTGCCGCCTGAGCGCGATGCTGCTGCGGGGCCTGCAGGGAGCCGGCGAGCAGCTGCTGCGGCCGGCGACGCTGGTCTCGGACTCGTTTCGCCAGCGCCGGGTCCTGGAGGAGACGCGCCACCGGCCCTGGCCGGTGCTCGACGAGCCCTGGTTCATGGGCCAGACCTGGTGCGACCTCCTCTTCGCTCACTGGCGGCTGCCGGTTGAGGAGCTGCAGCGCGTGGTGCCGCCCCAGCTGTCGCTCGACACCCACGACGGCTCCGCCTGGCTCGGGGTCACGCCCTTCTTCGTCCGCGGCCTGCGCCTGCGCGGGACGGCGCCGCCGCCCTGGCTGTCCACCTTCCCGGAGCTCAACGTCCGCACCTACGTCAGCGTCGACGGCATGCCCGGCATCTACTTTCTCAGCCTCGACGCCGGCAGCTGGCCGGCCGTCCACGCCGCCAGGCGCTCCTACCGGCTGCCCTACTTCCACTCGCGGATCGTGGCGAGTGCCGGCCGGGACTGCGTCTCCTACGACTCGCTGCGGACCTCCGGCGACGGCCCGCCCGCCCACTTTCAGGCCCGCTACGGCCCCGACGGCGCGCCGCTGCCCGAGCGGCCCGGCTCGCTGGAGCGCTGGCTGACCGAGCGCTACTGCCTCTACACCCTTGACGAGGAGCTGCGGATCCACCGCGGCGAGATCCACCACCCGCCCTGGGCGCTGCGCCCCGCCTGGGCCGAGATCGAGACCAACACGATGGCGATGCCCTTCGGCATCACCACTGCGGGTGATCCACTGCTGCACTTCTCGGCCCGGCAGGACGTCGCCCTCTGGCCGATCCGGCCGGCCTGAAGCTCAAAGCTGAGTCGAGCCGGCTTCGCCCTCGGTCTCCAGGTGGAAGACCTCGGAGGAGACGTCGGTGGTCGTGTCGATGCCGCTGACGAAGGCGCGTACCCGTCGCCCCAGCAGGTCTTCGATCACTTCGCGGAACTGGTTCTCGGTCGCGTGCTGGAAGTACATGCGGGTGTCCCGCAGGCGCTGGTGCTCCCCCATTTCGGCGAGCCGGCGCTCGGCCGGGGTGAGGCTGTTCTCGAGCGTGCAGATGACGACGTCGGTGCCGGCGAACTCGGTCCTCGCCTTGGTCGGTCCGCGCCCGAACTGCTCCTTGTAAAGGCGGACCATTTCGCGCGAGATCTCGGCCCGGATCGAGTCGTGTGCGCTGGGCTCTTCTGCCGTGGGGGAAAGCGGCGAATCCGTCATCCCCCTAAATCTCCCCGGCCGGGTCCGCCGTAAACGCGCTACTGAGCGCTGGAGGCGGCGTAGACGGTGTCGAACGCTTCGAGACGGGTAGAGACTGGCTGACCGGCAATCGAGAGAGAAAGAGAGCAAGGAGCGGCAATGAATTCCAGAGCAGACAGAGGTTCAGGGATCGGCGGCATCTCGCTCGGCGGGATCCTCGTGATAATCGGCATCTTGGTGGCGCTTTTCTGGAGCCTCCTGATCGGCATCATCATCATCCTGATCGGCCTCATCGCCTTCGGCGGCTTCGCGCGCGGCAAGTGGTACTGACCACCGCGTGTTCCTCTTCTTCTCCAACAACCTCGGCTGCGGCACCTCCCTGCTGATCTCGGCGGTGGTGACCGTGATCCTGCTGCTGCTCTTCGGCGTGATCGAAATCGGCTAGAACAGCCAGTGGCCCATCGTCGCCGTCAGCCCTTGCTGACCCACATCTGCGGCTGCGCCCCCACTACCGGTTTGTAGAACTGATACCTAGCGCTGATAGTGAGCGAGGCACCACATTTTGCGTGCGACGACGGCAGTTTCGTCCCCAGCGTGTCCGAGACGACCCAGATCGCATCTTTTCCACCGGTGATTTTCCCGACCAGCGATGAGCTCGAGTACGCGCAAGAGTGTTTCCCGGTGCAGCCGGCAAAGAAAATGGGCCCTTCACCCGGCTTGAACAGGTTCATCGGCCCGTTTCCGGTGTTCCCATCCGGCGCGGTCCTGGTTTCGAACGGGGCGTTGAGCGCTCCAGCATCGCATTCTTTTTCACACACGGGGAAAACCAGGGGGTTGAGTTCCCCCGCGAGCTCGAGGCCCACGTGTTTGCCGGTGGCCGCGGTCAGACTGGATTTCGAGCAGACGATGGTTTTCTGAGCACCTTCGAATTCGTATTTGAAAACGGCATTCGTCGTAGCTTCGAGTTCGGCGGCGAGAACAGTGCCTTCTATGTAGGGGGCTTTGCAGGGATTGATTTCGGCCGATTTGCAGAGCTCAGTGGCGAGGAGTGCCACGCCGAAATCGATGGCCGCCGCTTCGTGCGCTGCCTCGGCCAGAACCTGGCCGTCATAGGTGCCGTCTGATTTTTCACCAGTGCCGAAGAGAGGGCAGAAAGCGCTGCCTTTGGTCGCATATTTCACGCCCGTCAGGCTGATGTCCACAGTCAAATCAACCGGACTCGCTTCGATCTCGTTTTCGAAGTCGACTTTGCCGACACCTGACTGGCTGCCGATCTGGATTTCGCAGAACACTGCCGTCATCGTGATCTTTTTACCTTCCGGGCAAACCAGATCCGCCGTGCCGTCGAATTCCTCAGCCGCGACCTCTTCGGTCGCGTACAGCCTGAAGACGCACCCGTTGGCGTTCACCGTCGCCGAGAAGGATCCGGCCGCCAGGCAGCTTTCGTATTTCGGGAGCACCTCCGGGGTTTCGTCCGGTTCGGCTATTTCACCGGTGAAGGTCGCTTTTGCACATTCGACGTCGACTTCTTCGTTTTCGACCGTGAACAGATGGGCGCCCTGGTTCACCCCGCTGATCGCGGCGGGGTAGCCTCCAGCTTCGAAATCGAAGGCCGCTGACGCGCTCGAAGCACCCACCGCGCCCAGCAAGCCTGCGAGAGCCACCGTGATCGCAGCCCGAGCGGCCTTGGTGCTTTTCACGTCTCGCCTCCTCGTGACGCCCGAGACGCAGAGGCTCGAGCTCGACCGTGTAGCTCTACCACACATGTGTTGAGCAATCAAGAAGCCGCGTTTTGAGCGGGGTTTCGCCTCGGAATGCAAATTGGATTCATTCTCACTAGGCTGTCGCCGGCTGTACTGTCGTTCGGCCCAAAAGAGAGACGATCATTGCTTGAGCCGTTCCAACTTCCGTTCGTGCAGCGGGGGCTAATCGAGATCCTGATCCTCGCCATCCCAGCCGGGCTTCTCGGCACCTGGATCGTCCTCCGCGGCCTTGCCTTCTTCTCGCACGCGGTCGGCACCGCGTCCTTTCCCGGCCTGGTCCTCGCCGACGGACTCGGCTTCGCGGCGCCGCTCGGCGCCCTCGGGGCCGCGATCGTCTTCGCCGGCGGCGCCTCGGCGCTGCGCGGCCGCCGCTCGGGGCAGGATGCGGCCGTGGCGCTCGTACTCGTCGGCTGCCTGGCGGCCGGGGTGATCCTCGCCAGCGACGTCTTCGGCTCGGGTTCCAACATCGAGACGCTGCTGTTCGGCAGCCTGCTCCTGGTCGACGACGGCGACCTCGTTCTCGCCGGCGCGGTCGCCGCGGCGACGCTGGCCGCCAGCGCGCTGATCGGGCAGCACTGGCTCCAGGCCGGCTTCGACCCGACGCTTGCCGGCTCCGGCGGCGCCAGCAGCCGACTCTTCGACGCGGTCCTGCTCGGGCTCGTCGCGCTGGCGAGCGTGGCGGCGCTGACCGTGGTCGGGGCGCTCCTGGTCACCGCTCTGTTCGTCGTCCCCGCAATCACCGCCCGGCTGCTCAGCGACCGCCTGCGGACCTGGCAGCTGCTCAGCATCGGCCTGGTTGCCCTCGAGGGCGTCGCCGGGTTGTGGCTGTCGGTGGAAACGAACGCGCCCCCCGGCGCGACGATCGCCTGCGTCGCCGGCGCGACCTTCGTCCTGGCCGCGCTCGGCCGGACGCTGACCCGCCTGCCCCGCGTCGCCGTGGTCGCGGGCGCCCTCGGGGCGCTGGCCCTGCTCGGCGCCGGCTGCGGCGGCGCCTCCGGCGACGATGGCGGCGAGGGGAACCTGGCCGTCGTCGCGACCACCACGCAGATCGGCGACTTCGTTCGCGAGGTCGGCGGCGAGGCGGTCGAGGTGAGCCAGCTCCTGCAGCCCAACAGCGATCCGCACGACTACGAGCCCCGTCCCGACGACGTGCGTACCGTGGCCGGCGCCGCGATCGTCTTCGCCAGCGGCGACGGTCTCGACGAGTGGGCCGGGGAGGTCGTCTCCGACAGCGGCGGCGACGCGGAGATCGTCGACCTGGGCGCGGTTGCCCCGATCCGCCTGCCCGGCGAGGGCGAGGCCGGCCCGCACTGGTGGCACGATCCGCGCAACGCCGCGGCGGCGGTGCGCGAGATCGAGCGCTCGCTCGCGGCGGCTGACCCGTCGCACGAGGCCGGGTTCCGGCGCAACGCCAGCGCCTACCTGGCGCGGCTGCGGACGCTCGACGCCCGGATCGCCGCCTGCGTCGACGCGGTCCCCGCCGCCCAGCGCAAGCTGGTCACCGACCACGACGCCTTCGACTACTTCGCCAACCGCTACGGGATCGAGGTCGTCGGCGCGGTGATTCCGTCGCAGACGACCCAGGCCCAGCCCTCGGCCGAGGACCTCAGCGAGCTCGCCGAGACGATCGAGCGCGAGCACGTCAAGGCGGTCTTCCCGGAGAGCTCGCTCAGCCCCGGAGTCGCCGAGGCGATCGCCGACCAGACCGGGGTCACTGCCGATTACACGCTGTACGGCGACACGCTGGGTCCCGAGGGCTCGGACGGCGCCACCTATGTCGAGATGGAGGAGGCGAACGCGGACGCTGTCGTCCGCGGGTTCACCGGGGGGCGGCGCGGATGCCAGGCGAGCCCCTGATCGAGGCAAGCGCCCTGGCCGCCGGGTACGAAGGCAAGCCGGCGATCTCCGGCGTCACCTTCTCCCTGCAAGGGGGAGAAAGGATGGCACTGCTGGGGCCGAACGGGGGCGGCAAGACGACGTTGCTGCGGGCGCTGCTCGCCGAGCTGACGCCGCTCGCCGGCGAGCTCCGGGTTGGGGTTCGCTGCGCCACGGTCCCGCAGACCGAGCGCTCCCAGCTCGACTACCCGGTCTCCGCCCTCGACGTGGCGACGATGGGAGCGCTCTCGCGCCTGCCGTGGTGGCGGCGTCCCGGCCGCCGCGATCGCGACGTCGCCCTGGGGGCGCTGGAGCAGGTCGGCCTCGCCGGTCTCGCCGGCGAGACCTTCGGCAAGCTCTCCGGCGGGCAGCGCCAGCGCGTCCTGATCGCCCGCAGCCTCGTGCAGGAGGCCCAGGTGCTCCTCCTCGACGAGCCGTTCTCGGGTCTTGACCGGCCCAGCTCCGAGAGCCTCGAAGCGCTGATCGCCTCGCTGGCCGCGGCGGGTCGCGGCGTGATCGTCGCCACCCACGACCTCGAGCAGGCGCGGCGCTGGGACACCGTGCTCTGCCTCAACCGCACCCAGGTCGCTGTGGGCCCCCCGGACGAGGTACTCGACCTCGATGTCCTGGAGCAGACCTACGGCGGCGCCATCGTCGAGCTGCCGGGAACGCGCGGGAAGGCGATCCTGCCGCCCCATCATCACCACCACCATTGACCGTGTTCGAGCCGTTCCAGGACGAGTTCATGCGGCGCGCGATCGCCGAGATGACCCTGATCGGCATCGCCGGCGGAGCGCTGGGCTGCTGGGTCGTGCTCTACCGGCTCTCCTATGCGGCCGAGTCGCTAGCCCACTCGATCTTCCCGGGCTTGGTGCTGGCGACCCTCGCTGGGGTGCCGCTGCTGCTCGGCGCCGCCCCGGCGATCCTGATCGCGGCGCTGGCGATCGTCGCGATCGCGCGGGTGCCGGGCTTGAGCCGCGAGGTCGCGGTGGCGGTCGTCGTTACTACGCTGTTCGGCCTCGGCGTCCTGCTGGCGCTCTCGCCCGACTCACCGCCCGGCCTGCAGGGACTCCTTTTCGGCGACATCCTCGGGCCCTCCGACGCCGACCTGGTCGGGGCGGCGGTGCTGGCGGCCGCGGTGGCGGCCGGCCTCTCGCTGGTCCATCCCCGCCTTCTGGCCGGAGGCTTCGACCGCGGCGCCGCGCGCTCTCTGGGGGCCTCGCCCGGTGCGGCCGAAGCGGTCCTGATGGTGCTGCTGGCCGCCGCCATCGTCGTCGCGGTCCAGGGCCTCGGCAACCTGCTCGTCGTCGCCGTCTTCGTCGGTCCCGCGGCGGCGGCGCGCCAGCTCAGCGAGCGGATCGCCCCGATGATCGCCCTGGCGGTAGCGATCGCGGTGCTCTCCGGCCTCGCCGGTCTCTACTGCTCCTATTACCTGGGGACTGCGGGCGGCGCCTCGGTCGCACTCGCGATCCTCGCCGCCTACCTGCTGTCGCTGCCGGCCGGGCGTCTGCTGGCCTCGAGAGCTCCGAGGCGATCCCGGCCGCGGGCTACGATCGCCTAGATGCCGATGGCCACCGAGACGAGCTGGGCGGAGCACGCGCTGGCAACGCTGCGGGCGGCGGGCCTCCGTCGCGGCGGCGCCCGCACCGCCGTGGTCGAGGCCCTGGCCGGCCACGACTGCGCGGTGAGCGCTCTCGAGCTCGACGACGAGCTGCGCCGCCGCAAGCCGCCGGTTGCTCGGGCCAGCATCTACCGAGCCCTCGACCAGTTCGAGGAACTGGGCCTGGTCTCGCGGATCGAGATGACGCGCGGGACCGCGGCCTACGAGCGGATCGACCCCGACGGCCACCATCACCACCACGCGATCTGCCGCAACTGCGGCAAACTGGAGACCTTCGAGGACCGCGATCTGGAGCGGGCGATCGGCCGCCTCTCCAACCGCATGTCCTTCGAGGTCTCCGAGCACGACGTCGTCCTGCGCGGCCTCTGTCAACGCTGCTCGGATTGAGTCGCGTTCTGGTTCGGCGAGCCAGAGACTAAACGCCTCCTGACGACATGGCAGTACACGGATGATTCCGCCGCTGTCGGGTACTGATCGGACCGCCGAAGGAAGAAGGCCACCCCTCTCTCATCGAGAGGAAGGTGGCCTTCCATTTCCCCTTCCCGGCCCCCAATGCGGCCTAGGGCAAGGAGAGAGATGGAGTCGCCACGACTTACTTCCGGGAGGGCGACTTCCACACTCCTGTCTATCAGGCCACGCTCAGTTTGGTTTGGTGTACAGGGTGTAACGTCGCTGTTGCCGAGTCGGACACACCGATGTTTCCCCTACTGTCGGCCCGCCTGAGGTTAGTTCCCAGAAAGTTCCTCAGACATGCGGTCCGACAGCAGTTGTCCGGCTTCTTCAACGACAGCGAGGGGTCGGGCGCACTGTAACGCCTGACCCCTCGCATTCCTGGCCTCAGCCGGACTTCATGATGCTCAGGACCGGAACGAGTCTGCTTGGTCTTCTTGACCGCCATTGGCCTCACCCCCTCTCAGGCATTGCGCGGCCGGCCGCTCCCGTGCGGCCGGCCCTTCAACGACGCCTCTACCATGCGCTAATCGGGACTGACCGATCAACCCCGACTAGCGCAAGTTGCGGGGGATTCCGCGAGAACTTGCTTAACTACTCCGGCGCTTAGGACTGGTACGGCTCCCTAGGAGGGTCGAGCGAAACGGCTAGCGAAAGTCTTGCGCCGAGTCGCTAAGTAGGTCAGGTTCGCCGGGTCCAAGCAAACAAGTGGCCGGGGCGCGGCGCGAACCGCCCCCGGCCTGGCACAGGAGGGATTAGCTCCCATGCACCATCAGCGTACCCCTGACCCAGAGCAGGTTGATTCAGCAATCCTCGGACTCTTGCTCGACCCGGAGTGTCAGCGTCCGTGGTCGGATGACGAGATAGCCCGCGAGATCGGAAACCGAGTCGAGACCGTCGATGGCCTCGCCCGTCTCGCCGGGGCCGGTCTAGTTCACCGGCTCAACAGCTTCGTTTGGGCGAGCCGCGCTGCCCTGCATGGGGACGCGCTCCGCTTGTAGAGCGGGCGCGTGCCAGCGCGCAACTGAGCTTCGTGAGGATGGTGAGGTCGGCATGGAGCCGCACCCGGTCGAGGCCGCGGACGCGCAGCGGCTTCAACCCCCAGGAGTTCTTGAGCCTGCCGAACTCGCGCTCGACTGAGGCGCGCTTCCGGTAGGCAGCCTTCCATCGCTTCGACTCGCGCGGGATCAGGGGATGCAGTCGGCAGGCCGCGATCCACGTTGACGCCGGAGCGCACTCGCCGGTCGGGCATCGCCACTTCGATGCACCGCGCTTCCTGTCGGCTCCCGCGAACTTCCACTCGCCATGCTCGCAGCAGGGTGGCTTGTGGTCGCCGCGCTTCACGTCGGGCGTCTGCTTGAGCGGGATCAGCGGCAAGCAGTCGCGCTCCATGCACTCGGAGTGAATGCGCTCAATGTCGTAGCCCTTGTCAAGCGCTGCCGTGGCAGCCATCGCCCCGCGCCGCTTCGCGGTGTCGATCAGTGGGGCGGAGAACCGAGTTTCGTGGTCCCTCGCCGTCTCGACGGTCCAAGCCACCGGCAAGTCCGTCGCCGAGCAAACTGCGGCATGGAGGCGGTAGCCGTAGAAGCCGCCGCCCTTCCGGGTCGAGACCGCCGAGCGGTGGCCCCATGAAGCGTCGGTGTCCGAGAAGCGCTCGCGTTCCTTGCCACCCTTCGACAGGTAGCGCTGGCCGTTGGCGTAGGCAGGCATATCGCTGGCGTCGATGGCGAGGTCCGTGCCGTAGCTCGGAAGCTTCTCCTTCAACCCGGCGATCACGCCGTCGATGCAGCGCTCCAGCTTGTCGCCGTGGCGGCGCAGCTTTTCCGCGAAGCGGTAGGCGGCGTAGACCGAAGGCGGGTTGCCCTCACAGCCGAGAACTCGTTGCAACTTCCAATGGTCGGCGACCAGGGCGACCACCTTCGTCCAGGTCGGGATGGCGTAGAGCGACTTCGCCAAGCAGAGGCCGACCATCGTGCGGATCGGGTAGCCGGGGCGGCCCGTCCAACGGGTAGCATCAAGCTCCTCGACGAGATGCCCGATCTCGGGCGAATCGAGGACTGATTTCAGGGCTGCGGAGGCCGCTCCCCCTGCTACTTTGGGTGACGCCATTCGAGCTTCTACCTCGGTGGCCTGGCCCTCGGACGCGCCAACGTCGCGGGGGCCTTTTTCTAGGGATTTGCCCGACTGAATCTAGTGATCAGGTCGGACAGAAAAGGCTCTAGAAAGGGAAAATTAGGGAAATTCTTGGCACTCTTCAAAAAGAGTGCCGGAAGTCCATCCGACGGATTTCCCAAAATCTGTCCCTAGAAATGGAACAAGCCCGCCGGGCTGGAACCCGTGGGCTTGGAACTACAGAAGCGTCGTAACCAGACTTGACCTAACCAGAAGAGATCTTGACGCGACGCCCGGACGGAAAGTTGGTGATCGCGTGGCACGTCTCAAACAGCGCAAGTTCGTAGGAGCAGCTCAAGACCGATTGGGCAGAACCATTGTTTTGGAACATGAGCGATGGGAACATATTCGCGAGCATGAGCAACTCGACGGCCATGAGGTGGCGGTGCTGCGAACAGTCGAAGAGGCCGAGCGGCGGAAGGCCGGCAACTGGCCTGGCTCGGAGGTGCTCTACGCCCGGGTCGGACCAGCAAGGTGGCTCGCGGTCGTCGTCGAATACCATGGCTTGGCAGGCCGCGTGATCACGGCCTACCCCTATAACAAGGAGCCGCAGACCGCAGCATGAACGTTGCCTTTGAAGATGTCATCTTCGACAAGGTCGATCACGACCAAGAGGCCGACGTGCTCTACATGAGCACGAGCGGCGTTACTCCCGTCGAACGCGAGGAGACCCCCGAGGGCCATGTTCTCCGCTTTGACGAGAACGGAAAGATCTGCGGGATGACGATCATTGGCGTCAGTCGCTTCTTGGAGCCGACAGAAAACTCGAAGGTTGAGTTCTCGCAGCGGCGAGAGGTCGACATCAGCGAACTTGACCTCGTAGGCGCCTGAGCTGCCGTTTTGCCGACCGGCAGATCTGCCGGTCGGCTACTCCTCGAATACGTCCTTCACTCGGACATGTTCAACAGCGATTTCTTTCCCCGACTCAGCATCGGTGAGCTGAACGAATCGCTCATTTCGGGTCTGTGCGCCGTTGAGTTCGATGGTTACGTCGCTGACGCTCTCGCGCACCCGTAGCTCGCCCCCGTCGTTCCCGCTGAGCTTGATCACCGTCGTCATAGAGTCTCCCAGAGTCGTGTTCCGTATCGGTCCACGAAGGTATCTCATGCGCGGGGTAGACCTCCCTGGAAACCGAGGTATCCGTGAAATCACCGACCGCGCGAACCCGCCCGCAATGCGGCGTGGCGAGTTTCGCTAGGCCCTCCTAGGAGGTCGGTCGTGGGTCCTCGAAAATCGAAGGAAACAGTTACTCGTGCCCCCTCCCCCTAGGGGGAAGTAGGCGACTTTCACCCGCGTACACCAGTCTCAGATGCAGACCAAAGGCTCCGACCGGAAACTTTCAACCGCCAAGGCGCGGTCGCGCGCTGGTGGACTAATCGCGCCGAACGTCGGCATCGTTGCCAAGGATCCTCTGCGGGTGCAGATCCTGTCCATCGCGGTCAGTCGCATGGTCGCCGCGAGTGAATTCGCGAGGGAAGCAGAAATTCCGCTCAACGTCGCCTCCTACCACTTCCGCGTCCTGAGGGAGGCGGGCTTCCTTGAGATCGTCAAGGAGGAAACGATCCGGGGCTCGACGGTCAAGAAGTACCACAAGGCCAGTAGTAGTGGATTCATCAGCGACGCCGATTGGGGAGAGGTCCATGACGCACTTCGTCCTGGGGTTGCTGGAGCAATTCTGTCCGACTTCAACGGCCGCGTCTCACAGGCCATTGAGACCAAGAAGCTGTTCACTCGCGATGACGCTTGCCTGTTCTGGGCGCCTCGCTGTTACGACGAGCAAGCTTGGCTTGAGCAGGTGAAGCTGATCGCGTGGTGTATCGAAGAATCCGAGCGGCTGGAACTTGAAACGGTCGAACGCCGCGCCAATGGCGTGAGCACCGACAAGGACTGCATGAGTGTGACCTTCGCAATCGCCGGGTTCCCCTCGCCGACTCCAGATGAAGTCAAGAAAATGGCGAAGCGAAAGACGAAGCGAAGTGGCGACAAAAAGGCGTTGAAGAAGTCGAAACGGAAAAAGGGAAAGGGAAAGTAAAGGTGTGTCCGGCCGGTGCCCATAGACCAACACCCGATGTAGGGAAGGACACCGCATGCCGCAACGCAAGGACTACAGAGGCTTCAATAGAGACCAGGTCAGGGAGCTAGGCCACCCAGTTCGCCTTCGCATCCTAGAGCTGGCCAGAGCCGACCCCCAACGCCCGCTCGCCAGCGACAAGCTGGCGTTGGAGATGGGCGACCTCAACGTCAACGTCTCCCAAGTCGCGTACCACGTCGCGAGACTTCGAGACGCCGACCTTCTGCCCGGTCAGGCATAGGGGCGGCGACAGATGGACATCTCGTCAGCACCGTCACAGACCCCGGGACGCCTTCCGCGATCCGAGAGCGCGCCCCGCGCAACCGCCACCCTCTCTGGCACGCAGCGGGACGCGCTCTACGCGCTCATCATGGCCGGGTTCGGCGCGCTTTCGGAGTTGGAGAATGCGACCATGATCGACGACGATTTGGAGACCTGTTATCGCCTTGGCCGGCGAGTCACCGACACGCTACGCCTGATCGTGGACGGCGGACTGGGCTGGGGGGAGACGCTCGGGCGAGACGCCGTCTCCCTCATGCTGCCCGCCGACGAGTTGCGGCGCATTCTGAGCCAGATACGGCGAGACGCGATCGGTTTTCAGGAGGGAATGCGAGACGAATATGAGGACAAGCGGGATGAATGGGAGACGGGAAAACTCGCGCAGTCGGCCTGCACCGATGCGCTAGAGCAGTTGACGGCAGCGAGACGCTCGGACACCGAGGAAGGGGTTGCGTAAAGCGCCGTTCCTGCGCCGAAGCCGGCTTGACGTGGTCACTGAGCAGCCCCTCTCGGATTTCAGGCCAGAAGGGTAAACACGGCAGCCCAGCCGGGGAAATACGGCAGTTTCACCGATGCGCCGCTCGCCCGCCGGCCCTACGTTCGGGTGGCTACGCAAAACACACGAAAGGAACAGGTCAAATGAACCTCTACGGAATTCTTCGCCGCAACGGCTGGGCGTCGCCCGAGGAGCTGCAGGTCGCCGGAGAACGCTCGGCCGAGGTTGGCGATCAGCCCGGCTCCGGCGTTCGCTGGATTCGCAGCTACGTCCTCGCCGAGGAGAGTGGCGAGGTGGGGACCTTCTGCGTCTACGAGGGAGACAGCCCGGAGGCGATCCGCGCTCACGCCAAGACCGCCGGCCTGCCCGCGGACGAGGTCATCCCGATCGCCGACACCGTCATCGTCCGCCCTGACCCGGTGTCCGCCGCGTCCTGACCGCGTCTTGGCCGGCGCCCTCGCGATTGAGTCGAGGGTGCCGGCGGGTGCGGCCTAAACTCGCAGGCATGGGCACGCGGACCCCGCTCGTCGGTCGGGACGCCGAGAGCGCTCGGCTCAGGCAGGCCGTTGAGCGCGCCCGGGAAGGTGCCGGCTCCCTGATCCTGCTCTGCGGCGAGGCCGGCATCGGCAAGAGCAGGCTCGCTGAGGAGGTGGCCGCGGGCTCCTCGACACAGGTTCTCCGCGGCAGCGCCAGCGACGGCGCCACCGCGCCCTACGGACCGATCGTGGCCGCGCTGCGCTCCCACCTGCGGGCGGAGCCGGGGGCGCTCGACGGCTGCGGCCCCCTGCGCTCCCACCTCGCCCTCCTGCTCCCCGAGCTGGGCAAGCCGGCGACCGAGAGCGACAGGTCGACGATCTTCGAGGCGGTGCGTTGCGCCTTCGCCGAGCTTGCCGGCGACGGACCGGCGGTCGTCATCCTCGACGACCTGCAGTGGTCGGATGACGCGAGCCTGGAGCTGCTGGCGGCGCTCGCCTCACCGCTGCGAGAGATGCCGGTGCTGGTGATCGCCGCCTACCGCTCCGACGGCCTGCCGCGCGACCACATGCTGCGCTGGCTGCGCAACGAGCTGCGCCGGGGTGGCGATCTGGAGGAGCTGCCGCTCGGGCCGCTCGATCGCGAGCAGACGGCCATCCTGCTCTCCCAGCTGCTCCCCGAGTCGCCCTCGCCGTCGCTGGTCCGCGCGGTCCACGACCGCACCCAGGGCTCGCCGTTCTTCGTCGAGGAGTTGGCCGCCGCGCTGCGGATGAGGGGGCTGCTGAAGGCCGGGCGCCGCGGGCTCGAGCTCGCCGAGGAGGGCGAGGTGCCGGTTCCCGACACGGTCCGCGACGCGGTGTTGATCGGCGTCTCGGCGCTGTCCGAGGGGGCGCGCGAGGCGGCGGAGGCGGCAGCGGTCGCCGGCCAGTCATTCGATTTGCGGCTGGTCGCGGAGCTCTCGACCGAGGCGGGGCTCCTCGAGCTGGTCGGGCAGGGCCAGATCGAGGAGGAGGGCGACGGGCGCGCCGCGTTCCGCCACGCGCTGGCCCGGGAGGCGCTGTACGCGGAGGTGCCGTGGCTGCGCCGCCGCGACCTGCACCGCCGGCTGGCCGAAGCACTGGGGGAAGGCGCCGGGACGAGCATGGAGATTGCCGCCCACTGGGAGGGAGCGGGCGAGGTTGCGCGAGCCCGCGAGGCGCTCGTACGTGCCCTGCGCGAGTCGGAGGACCTGCACGCCTACCGGGACGCGACCAGGGCCGGCCGCCAGGCGCTGGAGCTGTGGTCGGAGGGGGAAGAGGAGGCTCAACGGGCGGAGACGCTCGCGCGCTACGGGCGCTGCGCGGAGCTCGCCGGCGAGCTGACCGAAGCGACGAAAGCGTGGCGGGAGCTCGCGGCCGTCCGCGGGTCGAGCGGGGACAGGCTCGGCTTCGCCCATGCCCAGCGCCGGCTGGCCGGGGTCTGCGACCTGAAGGGGGAGCGCGAGACCGCCTTCGCCGCCCGCCGGCTTGCGGCTGAGGCGTTCGCGGCGTGCGAGCGGCCGGCGGAGGCATCGGCCGAGTGGCTGACGATGGCCGACCACCACCGCAAGGGAGCCCGCTACGGCGAGGCGATCGAGCTTGCGGAGGTCGCCCTCGCGGAGGCGAAGGCGGCGCAGCGGGTCGACCTCGGCGCCCGCGCCCTCGGCTTGCTCGGCGTCGTCCGGGCCAAGGGCGGCGACTTCGAGCAGGGGCTGGAGATCGTCCGCGGCGGGCTTGCGCAGGCGCTCGAGCACGACCTCACCCCGGTCGCCGCTGAGCTCTACCAGCGGCTCAGCCTGGTGCTCTACGACTCCGCCGACTACCGCCGCGCCGAGCAGGCGCTCGATACCGCTCTCGGGCTCTGCCGGGCAGGCGAGGACGCGGGTACGGAGGTCGCCTGCGTGACCTGCCTCGTCTACGTGCTACGCGAGCGTGGGGAGTGGTCGCGCGCCTGCGAGCTGGGCCGCGAGCTGATCGAGGCGGGCACCGCGGTATGGGTGGCGGAGGGGCTGGTCGGGGCGATCCACGCCTTCCAGGGGAAGCTGGACTCGGCACGGCGGATGCTCACCGCCTCGCGCGCCGTCTCCTCCTCGGTCGGCCACTACAACATGTACATGGACTCGACCACGGGTCTCGCCTACGTGGCTGCGGCCGAAGGTGCCGAGGACGAGGCGGCCGAGCATTGCCGGGCCCTGCTCGGCCGCTGGGAGCAGAGCGAGGACCACCACTACGCGGTCTGGGGGATTCGCTGGGCGTCGGCCTTCTTCGCCCGGCGCGGCGACGCCGGCGGAGCTAACGCCTGTGCCGAGGCGCTGGCCCAGATGGCCTCGGAGGCGGGCCACGGCGACGCCCTGGCGGCGCTCGCGCAGGCGCTCGGCGAGCGGGCGCTGCTCGAGGGCGACGAGGCGGCGGCAGCTGAGCACTTCTCGCGGGCGGTCGAGCTTCACCGCACCCTCGCGGTCCCCTTCGAGCGGGCGCAGATCGAGCTTCGCGCGGGCGTCGCGCTCGCGGCGACCGGCGAGCGCGAGGCGGCGATCGAGCGGTTGTGCGATGCCTACCGGACGGCAAGCAAGCTCGGCGCCCGCCCGCTCGCCTCCGAGGCCGCCCGCGAGGTCGCCGCCCTTGGCGAGTCGGTCGCCCAGCGCCTCGGAGCTCGCGCCGCCAGTCGAGCGGACGGCGTCCAGCTGACGCGACGCGAGCTCGAGGTCTTGCGCCACGTCTCGGTCGGCCGCACCAATCGGGAGATCGCCCAGGAGCTGTTCATCAGCCCCCGCACGGTCGACATGCACGTCCGCAACCTCCTCAACAAGCTCGACTGCCGCTCCCGCGTGGAGGCCACCCACCGCGCCGGCGAGCTCGGCCTGCTCGCGTAGGGCCGCGCTAGCGATCCTCCTCACGGACGCCCAGCGGGTTGAGCGCCTTCGCGACCGGGGTCTGCGGACGCTTCAACACGCGGATGCCGTAGACGAACACGTTGGCGCCGCCGATGTTGCCACCGGTGGCGAGGACGGCCTCCGAGATCAACCCGGCGACGAACGCGAGAGTCCGCACCTCGTCGTCGTTGTAGCCGGGGCGCTGGAGCAGCCAGGTGAGCGCGAAGAGCACGGTCGCGCCGACCATGACGAAGAGGTGGATCGTCGCCGCCGATCGCGCCGGCGATTCCCGCGGCAGGTCGAGCCAGTCGAGCAGGCCGGTGATCGCCGTCGGGGATGCGAGGAGGAGACCAAAGGAGATCGCGATCAGCGATCCATGTGCCATCTGCTCCTCCTCTAGGCCGAGCGCGCCGGCAATGAGCATCGCCACGCCGACGGTATAAGCGCCGATGCTGGCGTCGGTCAGCGGCGGGTGAAGCGGCTTCCCCGGGGATCCCTTGACCAGGTCGATGACGTTTTTCATCCGAGTCCTCCTAGCGGCTCATGGCCTCCGGCGGCACGATCGTCCCGCGCTCCTCGTCGGGTCGCCCGAAGACGATGTCGGCCAGGGAGATCACCCCGACCACCTGACCCGCTTGGCAAACCGGTAGGTGCTGGACTTCGTTCTCACGCATCCGCTCCGCCACCAGGGTGAGATCCTCATCGGGGGAGCAGATGATCGGGTGCATCGTGGCGACGTCGCGAACGAGGGCGGCAAGGGGCTCGCGCTCCTCGGCGAGGACGCGGATGACGATGTCGCGCTCGGTGAGGATCCCCGCGCACTTGCCGTCGTGATCGAGGACTGGAATGCCGCCGACCCCCCCGATCCGCATCTGCTGGGCCGCTTCGACCAACGTGGTGTCGGGGCGAGCCGCGAAGACATCCGTGCTCATGCGCTCGCTTGCCATCGCCATCGTTCGCCCCTTGCTCTTGGCTCAACCCCTTTCTATACCCGCCTTTCGTCAGGCGAAACCGCCGACCGGCGGGCCGTTGGCGCGCTCGCGGATCGGCGCAGGGTTGACTCGACGAATGTTGGGTAAGGAGTCCCAATGTGGTCGGGCTTCCCTCCCGCCGGCTTGGCCGGGGGGGCGACAGGCCCGGCGAGTTACGGAGGTGAACGATGAAGCGCATCCGGAAAGTGGCGGCTCTCGCCGCCGCGATGGCTCTGATGGCAGTCGGCCCCGCGTATGCCGTGGGCGGGCCGAACGAGGCTGGCAAGTCCGGCCACTTCCATCCCAACAGCAATCCGTGCCAGAGCACGAACGACCATCCGCACTGCCCGGGACCGCACTGACGGTCTCCGGTCTAGCTGGCGAAGGCCGGCCCTCATCGCGGGGCCGGCCCTTCCGTCGGGCTGCTGGCGGGAATTGGGGACTAAGCCGGCCGCACGTTCATCCGGAACCAGATCCGCTTCTCGCAACCGCTTGCTCCCCACTCCTCAACCAGGCCTTCGAGTATCCGCAAGACGAGCGTGCTCTCGCGTCGGCTGATGGCGCGGACTCCGGCCCCGTCGTCGTAGACCGCCCCCTCGAGTCCGCTCTCGCCGAGGTGCAGGGACACCTCGATCGGCTTGCGGGCGCCATTGGCGACGCTCATCCCTACGAGCTCACTGATCACCGTCGTGACGTCCGAGAGAGTGTGCCGGTCGACCTGGGAGGCCAAGGAAGAAAGCTCGCGTCGTGCCTGGCTCGGCGCCTCGACGGTTGGGAATATCCGTAGTCGCATATCTCTCTAGTACCCGATTTTGGGGATCCCGAGCCTAGGCAGCTGTTCCCGCATCGGCGGCGGTACCGTCCGCTGGGTGCGGATCGCCACCTGGAACCTGAACTCGGTGAAGCAGCGGCTGCCGCGATTGCTGCCCTGGTTGGACGAACGGCGCCCGGACGTCGTCTGCCTGCAGGAGACGAAGCTCGCCGACGATGCCTTTCTCGACCTGGTCGGGGACGAGCTGGCGGACCGCGGCTACGAGGTCGCCGTCCACGGCGAGGCGAGCTGGAACGGCGTCGCGATCCTCTCGCGCGTCGGCTTGGAGGACGCCGTTCCTGGCCTCACCGGTGCCCCGGGCTTTCCGCAGCCGGAGGCACGCGCGCTGTCCGCCACCTGTGACGGGATCCGCGTGTTCTCCGTCTATGTGCCGAACGGACGCGAGCCGGATTCGGAGCACTATCGGTACAAGCTCGCCTGGCTGGCCTCGCTGCGCGACGCGGTGGCTGCGGCCGGCGCCGCCACGGTGGTCTGCGGCGACATGAACATCGCCCCAACCGACGAGGACGTCTTCGACCCCGAGGCCTATGTCGGCCAGACGCACGTGACGGGCCCCGAGCGCGCCGCGCTCGCGGAGCTCCAGGGCATCGGGCTGCGCGACGTCGTCCGCGACCGCTGGCCGGGCGAGCGGGTCTTCACCTACTGGGACTACCGCGCCGGCATGTTCCACCGCGACCTCGGGATGCGGATCGACCTCATCCTGGCCACCACCCCCATTGCCACTCGGGTCCGCGCCGCCTGGGTCGACCGCCAGGCGCGCAAAGGCAAAGGCCCGAGCGACCACGCGCCGGTGATCGTCGACCTCGACGAGGCCCCCGACGGTGACCTCGGCCCGCTCGTGCCACCGCCGTCGGCTCCGGTCACGAAGCGCGGCGCGGCCAAGCTGCCGCAGTCGCCGTAGCTCGCGCCGATGGAGCTAGGGGGACTCGATTCGCAACGTCAGACTCCTCGGTCCAGGTGAGGCAGATCGCGCGAATCCGCTCGGGCGGTATCGCTCCCCGCAGCGCCCGCGAGGCCATCTCGATGCCACTCCCGGCCCTTGAGCCGAAAAGGGCATCGAATCGCTCGAGCGCCGACGCCGTCGAGGCTCCGGCGTCGGGATGATCCAGAAGTGAGCGGAGCGTGGCGGCGACCGCAGTGGGCGCGGTCGACTGCATTAGCCGCAGGACATCGGCGGCGTCCTTGTCCGCCAGCCTGTCCTCGCGTTGAGTGTCGATTCGGTCGGCGATCTTGTGGGCCTTGGCAACGAGGAGGGCGGCGACGCCCGCGACGCGTACTCGAGCACTCCGGTCATCGTCGGGCTCGAGCGACCGGATCGACATGACGTCGTTGTCAACGAGGGCGGCCTCAAGCCCCTCGGTCTTGCGCGCGGCCCCTTTTCCGTGACCTGCCAGGCGTGCCCCCCGTCTTCCACCAGGTGGCGCGACGTCGGTCGGAACGATCAGGTCGACGGGCACCGCGATCTCAGTGCCGTCCACCATGACCTTCTTTTCCCAGATGCCTGGCTCGCGCGCACCCCGCTTCACGGCGAGCTCGAAGCCGGCCGCCTCCATCAGGCCGGTGAGGGGAGGGGCCTCGGTGAGGAGGGCCGGATCTATCGCCAGGTCGCCGTCGGTGGTGAACTCGGCGATCGGCAGGCTCGCCGGCCCGGTCCGCAGGTAGACGGCCTGGGCACCCGCCAGGACGACCGCGCGCTCGTGTGGGTGCAGCGCCTCGACGGCATCGAGGAGGACCCGCCGCGCCGCGACGTACTCGAGCGAGTCGCCTGCCTCTCGGGGTATCAGGAGCTGCCTCTCGGATAGAGCTCCTGCAGGGAGCGGACCCGCCACGCGGGTTCCTCGGCGAGCATCCAATCGAGGACGGCCTCCCCTTCGGCCGGCATGCGGCCGGTTCCGGTGAGGCAGTCGACCACGACCTGGGAGGGTGCTGCGAAGTGCAGCCCGTCCTCGGTCCTCGTGCGGGCAAAGACGACGGGATCGAATGGCCGCAGGAGCATTACGTCGGCCCCCTCGTCGCTTGGGAGGAGGCCGGCGTCGCCCGCAAGGAGAGCAGGCGCATCGGAGTAGAGGAGGAGGAGCGCGGGCGCCGCGACCCGGGCGAGACGGCTGGCCGCGAAGGAGCCCGTGACGACGCTTCGGGCCCCGAGCCTCGGGTCGGCCGCGAGCCTGTCCAGAAGCTGCCCAAGCCCTTTGGGCGCAATGAAGCGCACCGCTTCATTGGTCTCGAGGACGTCGTAGGACCCGGCCCAGCGCCGGATCAGGGGGTCGAGGTCGACGCTCTCGACCGGCCCGCGCGGCTCACGCTCGATCAGGGCCTCGCGGTAGAGAGTGTCGAGCAGTCTCGACACGTATCCGGGAGCAAGACTGGTCGCCTCCGCGAGTTCCTGCACGCCGTAGGGTGGCCGCACGTCGATCAGGATTCTGATCAGTCGGGCGGCTTTCGCTCCGCGGAGCTGAGCTCGGCCCCGTTGCTGCGGCCAGGGGTTCCGCTCGGCTCCGGCGGTCTGCAGGTAGAAGGGCGGATTGTCGAGGCGGAGGAGCGCGTTTCCGGTGAGGTCGATGTAGCTGATCTCCTCTTCCGCGAGGAGGTCCCGGGTCCGCCTGCTAAGCCAGGGGGCGATGAGGAGGAGGGGGAGGTGGGCCCCCATGTTCCTCGCCGATTGCACCCGGCGGGAAAGGTCGTCGAGGACGACCCTCGGCGACACCGACGGCTTTTCCTCGACAACGATCGTGCTGAGAGTCCCGTTCGGCCCGCGCAGCGTGATTCGCGAGTCCGCGCCTAAATCGGGACCCCCCGGCGTCCCGCCGGCAGCTTCGACCTCCCAACCTCGAGGCATGCGCTCCGCGAGCCAGGCAACAGCCTGCTCGGCGAGAGAAGTTTCCGGATAGGGAGAATTTGCGGTCATTCGAAAGTCAAAGATAGCAAGTGAAGTTTCCTATTTCAATATCTTTGCTTATAACGCAAATTTGCTGAAAAAGGAAAGTCCTATCCCGGGGATGGAAGCCGACGCTGCCGTCGCAGGCCTTTTGTTGGGCTGCGACGAGCGGCGTAGAGCCCGACGGTTCTATTGTCTCCGGCCATGCCACAAGAAAGCGATTCCGCTTCCGCCACGTCCGTAGATCGAGGCGACCTCAGCGCAGCTGCTTCCGCAGTTGAGACCGCCGGCTCGGTCCTGGAGAAGGCCTTCAAGCACCTCGCCGCTGAGGGCGATCTCGAGGCCGACCAGGTCGTTGCCTACGACCTCGCGCACGCGGCGGCGGCGGTCGAGACCGCTCGCGCCGTCATCGATTACGGCGTGAAGGGTGACGAGGAGGCTCGCATCGCGTGCGCCTTCGTCGCCGACGCCGTCCACGACGTCGCGACGCGGCTCATGGGCCGCGAGGAGGAGTGGGGGGTCGAGCCGAGGGCTCTTGACTCCGCCCTCGCTTTATCCCGTCCCTTTCGCTCCCCCAAGTTTCTTTCCGAGCTCTGCGGATCTCAGGGGCCACGCCACCTCGACGACGACTCCGTGATGGTGCAGGACACCTTCCGGCGCTTCGCGGAAGAGCGCATCCGACCGCTCGCCGAGGAGATCCACCGCAACAACGAGGACATCCCCGAGGAGATCATCGAAGGGTTGTCAGAGCTCGGCACGTTCGGCGTCTCGATCCCCGAGGAGTACGGCGGTTTCGCGGCGGAAGGCGAGGGCGAGTACCTCTCGATGGTCACTGCGACCGAGGAGCTCTCGCGCGGCTCACTTGGCGTCGGCGGCTCGCTGGTAACCCGGCCCGAGATCCTGGCGCGAGCCCTTCTGGCGGGCGGCACCGAGGAGCAGAAGCGCGAGTGGCTGCCGCGCATGGCCAGCGGCGAGGCGATGGTCGCGATCGCCGTGACCGAGCCCGATTACGGCTCCGACGTCGCCTCGCTGAGGACCATGGCCACCCCGGACGGAGACGGCTGGCGGATCAACGGCGTCAAGACCTGGTGCACTTTCGGCGCCAGGGCAGACGTGTTCATGCTGCTGGCGCGGACCGACCCGGATCGCTCGAAGGGCCACAAGGGGCTCTCGCTCTTCGTCGTCCCGAAGGAGCGCGGCAGCGGTCACGGCTTCGAGGCCCGCCAGGAGGAGGGCGGCAGCATGGAGGGCCGCGCGATCGACACGATCGGCTACCGCGGGATGCATTCCTACGAGGTTGCGTTCGACAACTGGTACGTGCCGGGGGAGAACCTGATCGGCGGCGAGGAGGGGCTCGGCCGCGGCTTCTACATGCAGATGGCGGGCTTCGAGAACGGCCGGATCCAGACCGCGGCGCGCGCGGTGGGCGTGATGCAGGCCGCATACGAGGCCGCCTTCGATTACGCGCACGAGCGCAACGTCTTCGGCAAGCCGATCGTCGACTACCAGCTCACCCGCGCGAAGCTGGCCAGGATGGCGGTGATCATCCAGGCCAGCCGCCAGTTCGCCTATCGCGTCGCCCGCCTGATGGGGCGAGGCGAGGGGGCGATGGAGGCCTCGATGGTCAAGGCCTACGCATGCCGGGCCGCTGAGTGGGTGACCCGCGAGGCGATGCAGATCCATGGCGGCATGGGATACGCCGAGGAGTTCCCGGTGAGCCGCTACTACGTGGACGCCCGGGTGCTCTCGATCTTCGAGGGCGCGGACGAGATCCTTGCCCTCAAGGTCATCACCCGGCGGCTTGCCCAGTGACCGACGTCGGCGCGGACCATGCGGCTCGCGCCGACGCCAGATCTGTTGCGGTGAGCCGGCAGGCATCGCTGCGCCCTACGGCATCAGCACTCGGTTGATGGCGTGGATGACGCCGTTGGACGCCTCGACATTCGCCTGGACGACCCTTGCGCTGTCGATCTTCACGACGCCCCGGGTGACCTTGACCGTCACCGAAGCTCCATTCAGGGTCTCGATCGAGCTTCTCTTAATGACCCGGTTCGCGCGCAGGTCCCCTTTGACCACGTGATACAGCAGCACCGCTTTCAGCTTGGCGGGGTCTGCTTTGAGAGTGGCGAGCGTCTTCTTGGGGACTTTTGCGAAGGCCGCGTCAGTCGGCGCGAAGACGGTGAAGTTGCCGCCCGCGGCGAGCGTCTCGGCCAGGCCCGCCTCTTCCACCAGCGCGACCAGAGTGTCGAACTTGCCAGCGCCGACTGCCGTCTCGACGATGTTGCCGGTGGCGGAAGCGGAGCTGCCCCCGTCCCGGGCCAGGGCGGCGCCGCCAATCGACGCGACGCCGACAACCGCGACGGCGAGAACGGCAGCGACGGTGCGGAAACTCGTGAATCTTTTCATCGGATACCTCCATCCTTTGACGAACATTGGACAATCATTGACGCCAGGGTAGCGGGATCGAGAGGGATCTGTCAAGTCTTAGTTGAATCTATGTCTAAGGTTGGCCTATATTGCAGCGATGGAACGGCGCCTGCGCATCGGAGAGCTATCCGCGAGAAGCGGCGTGAGCGCAGATCTGCTTCGCGCCTGGGAGAAGCGCTACGACCTGCTGCAGCCGCAGCGCTCGCAGGGTGGCTACCGCCTTTATTCGTCCGTCGACGAGGAGCGCGTGCGGGCGATGGTGAGACACCTCCGGTCCGGTATCCCGGCGGGCGAGGCAGCCCGCCTCGTGCTCGACGAAGAGCGGGTCGTTGGACCGGTGGCGAGTGCCGAGCTGCCCGCGATGGGAACCGAGCTACGGCAGGCCTTCGAGCGCTTCGATGACGCCGGGACCCAGGCTGCCCTCGACGCGCTGACCGCGAGCTTCAGCTTCGAGACCGTCGCGAGGGAGGTGATACTCCCCTACCTGCGCGAGCTCGGCGAGCGCTGGGAGCGAGGCGAGGTCTCGGTTGCTCAGGAGCACTTCGCCAGCGTCGTCCTCCGCGGTCGCCTGCTTGCCCTCGCGCGTGGCTGGGATAGGGGGGCGGGTCCGCGTGCGCTGCTCGCATGCGCACCGGAAGAGCAGCACGAGCTCGGGCTGCTCGTGTTCGGCCTGGCGCTGCGCCAGTTCGGATGGCGGATCACCTTCCTCGGCGCCGACACGCCGATCGACACGTTGACCGCCGCCGCGGCCGAGCTGTCTCCTGTTGCGGTCGTCCTGATCGCCCTGACTCCGGAGAAGCTGGAGCCGCACCGTGACCGCTTGGCGCGGCTCGGCAAGGACACCCGGCTGTTGCTGGGAGGGCCGGGCGTGCAGGAGGGTCTGGCTGCGGCGGTCGGCGCCGAGCTGGTGTCGAGCGATCCGCTGGAGGCCGCGAAGGACCTGGCCGGCGGTTAGGCGACTCGCCGCGAGAGCCCGAAATGAGAGGAGCGGTTCGAGCGGGCTATGAATACCTTCTGAGGATGCGGCGTCCGTCACTCCTTGCCTCGGGAAGGATCAGCTGGTCAGCTAGCGGAAGGTGCGCGCCGCCGTCTTCGTCGCGATGCCGCCGCCACCACGCGCTTCGCCGGCAATCAGGAGCTTCACCTGTGACACGGAGCGCAGGGCTTTGCGACCACCTTTGGATAGCGCCAGGGTCACTTTCCCCTTGTCCGCCGCGGCGAGACGAACCATCTTCGGCCTGAAGACCGGGACGAGCTTGGTCCGAGCCCCGCCTCGAGCGCGGCGGACGCTGAACTTCGCGCGGCCGGTCAGCGCCACTCTCGCCGCTTCGTTGACGTTCGCGACGACCCGCAGAATTCCCGTGCGCTTCAGCTTCCGCAGCGACCCCCCCTCGATCCGCAGGGTGAGCGCGAACCGCTGGCGGCGAGGTTTGGTCGGTCGCGCCGTGATCGCAATCGCGCCGATCTCCATGCTCGTATTGCCGCCGCCATCGACGGCGCTGACCGTCACCGGGTAGGCGCCTGGGGTGGTGTAGACGTGGGAGACGGTGTTGCCGTTGGCGCCAGGTCCGCCGTCGCCGAAGGTCCAGCTCGTCGTGAACGGGAAGAGGTCGAACGCCGAAACCGTGAAGGTCACTGGCTCGCCGACGATCCCGGTGCCGGGAATCCGTAGACCGCTGAGGCGCGGCCGGGCGAAGTCGTAGCCGGTGGCCTGCACGAAGGGGCCGTCGGCGCCACTGCGCCCGAAGACCGCAATCGCGTTGCCCGCCGCGTCGAGCGCGACCTCGCGGAAGCCGGCATTTTCTCCAGCTGCCGAAAGGGTGTCGGGATTAGACCACTCGTCGTCGGGCGGTCGCACCGCCGCCTGGACCCTCCGGCGGGAGCCATCGAAGCGATCCCACATCGCTACCGCGCCGACCGCGACGTTCGCCGCCACGACCGGGGAGAAGGCGTTTTGGCCGGAGGCTGAGAGATCGTCCGGCTCCCCCCAATCGCCGCTCGCCGGGCGCACCGCCGCCTGGACGATGTCGTTGGTGCCGTTGGAGCGGACCCACACCGCGACCGCCTCCCCCGCCTCGTCTATCGCCACGTCAGGATTGGCGGCATCCTCGCTCGCATTCGAGAGGTCATCGAGTTCTTCCCAGTCGCCGCCCGCGGGCCGCACCGCCGCCTGGATGGTGTTCGTGCCCTCGAGGCCCATCCACACCGCTACTGCCCGTCCTGTGTCGTTCATCGCCACGGCCGGCGCTCTCGCGTCCTCGCCCGCACTCGAGAGATCGTCAGGCTCCTCCCACTCGTCGCCGGCCGGTCGCACCGCCGCCTGGACGACTTGGTTGGTGCCATCGAGTTTCCAAACCGCGATCGCGTTGCCTGCCGCGTCGATCGCCACGTCCGGCGCTTCCAGCGGCGTCACGTCCTCGCCCGTCGGGGAGAGGTCGTCGGGTTCAGACCACGCGCCGCCCGCGGATCGAGCCGCCCCCTGGACGATCACGTGCCCGCCCTCGAAGGCGGTCCAGATGGCGACCGCTTCACTCGCCGCGTCAGCTGCCAAGCTGGGCGATCCTGCTGCGGCGATCGAATCCGACACGTCTTCTGGTTCCGACCAATCGCCGCTGGAGGGGCGCGCGGCAGAGCGAATTACGAAGCTGCCGAGGCTCTCTTCGGTGATCCACACGGCGATCGCGTTGCCCGCCGCGTCGATCGTCACCAGCGAGCTCTCGCCTTCTTCTCCCGGAAGGGACAGGACCTCCGGCTCGGCCCAGTCGCCCCCGGCGGGGCGTTCGGTCGCCTCGACGATCTCCTCGCCGCCGACGTGGCGTTCCCAGATCGCAACCGCGTTGCCCGCCGGGTCGACGGCCACCTTGGGCCGCCCTTCGACGACTTCGTTGGCGGCGGAGATGTCCTCCGGCTCCAGCCAGCCTGCCGCCGCCGCGCTGCCGGCGCTGGACGACAGGATTACGCCGATCAGTAGGAGGAGCACGGCTGGGACCGGCATCCGACTCCGCCACCGTACGGTCGTAAGTGCTGAGGCCTGCTGGTTCAAGTCATCTCCCCCCGGCGTGTGGTCCCGCTACACCGTAGCAGTCAGCGACTACGCCGAAGCGCCCCCCCGGGCCCTCGTCAAATGTCGCGATTCGGTCGGCCAGGACTACGGTTCAATTATGCAAGAGAGGAAGCCCTCTGCGGGGCAGGCGAGGAAAAAGCAACGGCTGTCGCCCGACTTGATCACGGAGGCGGCGATCCGGCTGGCCGACGCCGAGGGCCTCGACGCGGTTTCGATCAGGCGCGTCGCCGCCGAGCTCGACGCCCGCGCGATGAGCCTCTACGACCATTTCGCCAGCAAGCGCGAGCTGCTCGACTCGATGAACGACGAGGTGGTGGGGGAGATGCTCGTCTCCCGACCCCTGCCGGAGGCCTGGCGCGAGGCGGTGGCGACCACCGCGCGCACGATGTACGCCGCCTACGCCCGCCATCCCTGGGCGATCTTCGTCGCCGCCGATCGGATCGGCCCGGGGCCCAACGCCGTCAAGGTAGCCAAGCAGATGGCCCGGGCGCTCGCGACTCTCCCGCTCGAGCACGACGACGTCTGGCAGGTACAGGGCATCGTCAACGACTACGTGATCGGCTACTCGTTCCGGACCGTCGGCACCGTGAACCCGGAGGACATGGAAGCCGCGATCGCCCCCACCGACGTTGTCGAGTTCCCCGAGCTCGCCGCCCTGCCCGACAACCTCCGCAACCGCTCCTCGATCGAGCGCTTCGAGCTCGGCCTGCAGACCGTCCTCGACGGCATCGAACGCCGCTTTTTCGATCAGCCTGGCTGAGCTGCCTCGAACCGGCGACCGGGTGGGTCGTTGCGGGTCGATGCCGCTGCGGGTAGTAAGCGGGAATTTGCGCTTGCCTCCGCGCATCTTCCTTTCGCCACGCCGCGCAGGGACTTCGAGCGATGGCGTTGGGCGGTTCGAACCGCCGACCTCCTGGGTGCGATTTAGGCTGCTTGTTGCCGAGGGGCTTTCCAGCGGTAGGTCGCCGGGCCCGGCAAATGGCTTGCTGATGCGGAATCCCCGACCCCTGCCCCCGCCAAGAAACCCGGCCGGCAACCAGGATGGGAATCCGATTACCCGCGGATATGCGGCGATTGTCGGCGATTCAGGCACAAATCCGTTTTTGTGCCTGACTGCGGAGATCTCGGTTACAGCTCAGCTGGTTCGGGTGCGACCAAAGCTAGGCGAACGGAACAGCCGACCGAGAAGGTTTTCTCGCACTCGACTCTACTCGGATGGAAGCACGTTCGTGATTTCTAAGGTCTTCAAGCTGACGGTCACCACGCGCCCGAGGAGATCAACGATATAGCGGGGATCCTCAGCGAAGGCATTGGGGTCATTGACGATTCCTGAAGGTCTGTCGATACGAACCTGATAACGGTCCATCACCCACTCGATCGCGCTTCGGCCGTTGACGATGTAGTCGTAGGCCTCGACTGGGATCCCCGAGAGCGTCAGATGGTCGTTGTAGACGATCTTGGAGCGATTGTTCCCTTTTCCGAAGCGCATCCTCTTCACTCGGTACAGGTCATTGTCCGCCAGGTCAGCGGTGATGCTCTCTTCCAGTGCGAACGGAGTGACGCTCTCGTAGTTCAGATGGAGATCGGCTAAAGCTCGGCCAGAATTGGCGAACTCCCAGAAGTTTTTGTGCATGGGGAGTCGTGCCAACAGCTTCCTTAGCTCGTCGGCGAATTGCTCTCGGTAGCCAGGGGCGTGGAGAGCTCCGTACACATAGAAAAAAAGGTCGTCGGCGGAAATTGCAGGGTCCCCATAATTGACCTGAAATGAGTGCAGCGTCTCGGGACTGATGTTGCCTCGGGTGTTAAAGCCGGCATCCCCTAGGAGGGTGTCGGGTACTTCACTGCGGTCGTTGCGATAGAGCGCGAAAAATTGGCCCGAATCCTGAAAGTGGAGGTTAGGGACGGTATCCACCATCAGGGCCGAGAACTCCCGCCGCGCTCCCGGTCCGGTCGTGACGATTGCGATGTTCTTGGCACCGCCAGGTGCGAAATATCGATTCTGGCCGGAGGATGCCTCGTTGAGAATGGGATCGAAGTAGACCCACTGTTTGCAGAATGGTCGATAGGACCCGACTACAAAGTGGGTTGGATCCAGGTCGATGTGACCTCTACGCCTGAGTCGCTCTTTGAGGGATCGGGACCAACTGATACGGGTCGGATCCCTATTGATCGATTGCTCAATGCGGAGCTTCTCTTCCTCGACCGAAAGTCCGCGGAATTCATGTTCGATCCTCGCCACTTCGTCATTGAATGCCGCTGCGGTTCTTTCGACGTTGTCTTCCAGCAGCCCAAGATCGAAGTTGTAGATCCATGGATCGCGACCGGTGGAAATTCCAGGAGCGGCATCGATGAAGATTGAGCGCTCTCGGCTCTTCCCCTTACTCGCCAACGGTAAGAGCTCCAGATAGCTGCCAGCGACTTGGCCGATCCAATCTCCCTCGGGGCTCGGGGATACCTCTTCCCAGGGCACCGCCTGAATATCCCCGAAGCTGAGGAGCTTCTCGAGCTTCTCCTCGCGCGAGAGGTAGTCCCCGATATCGAAGTATTTGAGCGTTGCGTCCCCCCTGCCCCTGCCGTCCTTAATCAGCAGCGTTATCGCCACCGGCGCGCGACTACCGGACCCGAAGATTTTCCCGCCTTCCCGGCGGGAAAGCTCTCCTTGGACGCCCCGCTGGTTGCCGCGGAGATTGAGGCAGTAGACGGCATCGAACTCCTCAATCAACGACTTACGCAGTCCGTCAAAGCTTCGCCCGTCGATGAAGTATCCGTTCGTCACGAATGCGACGACACCCCGGTCTCCGATTCGATCGCTCGCCCAGCGTAGAGCGCGAACATATGAGTCGTAGAGGTTGCGGCTGAGGGTAGCGTTCGACCTTCTGACATAGGTCTCGTCGATCCGCTCATCGAGGACGGGGTATTTCAGATTCTGATTCGCTTCGTTCTGACTCGTTTGGCCGACGCTGTACGGCGGATTGCCGATCACTACCCGTATCTCCCGCTCCTGCTGCTCGGCCACCCGGTCATGGTTCTTGAGCTGCTCGAGACCCTCGATCTCCAGCGGTCTCTCGGCCAACTGGAAGGTGTCGGTCAGCACAATGCCGGGGAAGGGCCTGTACTCGCCGCCGTGACGTTGATGGAAGGCCGACTCGATGTTGATCGCTGCGATGTAGTAGGCAAGGAGAACGATCTCGTTGGCATGGAGCTCGCTGGAGAAAGTTTGCTCGAGATCCTCCTCCTCGATGACCTGGCTCTGGATCATCCGTACGAGGAAGGTCCCAGTGCCTGCAAAGGGGTCGAGTACATGAACGTCCTTGTCACCGAGGCGACAGTCGAAATGGCCGCGTAGTACTTCCTCAACGCTTTTGACCATAAAGTCGACCACCTCGATGGGCGTGTAGACGATGCCTAGGCGGTCTGCCAGCTTCGGGAAGGCATTGCGGAAGAACTTCTCGTAGAGCTCCGTGATGATCCGCTGGCGACCCTCGTCTGAGTCGATACCGCTCGCCCGCATCCGAACGCTCTCGTAAAACTGATCTAGGGATTCCCTCTCCACGTCCAGATCCCGATCCCCGATCGCGTCGAGCATGCGCTGCATGGTCTGAGACACAGGGTTGAGGCCAGCGAAGTTGTAGCCATCGAACAAGGCGTCGAAGACCGGTTTGGTGATGAGGTGCTGCGAGAGCATCTCCACTGCGTCCTCGATGTCGAGCGATGGATTTATGTCGCGCTGCAGTTCCTCGAGGAACTGTGCGAAGGCCTTTGCGGCTTGCGAATCCGGTTCGTTGAGGAGAGCCTTGATTCTCAGGCTGTGGCGCTCGGCGATCTGCGCGATATCGGTTGCCCAGGACTCCCAATACAGTCGGTCGCCGCATTTCTCGACGATCTTGGCGTAGATCGCGTCTCGCCACTCCTCAATTGCGGGGAACGATATGCCGAGCTGTTGTCCGTTGCTCGCTTCGCCATAGCCTTCCCCACCGGGCAGGCCGATGACACTGATCGAGTCCGGCCGCGACCTGCTGAGGTCGATCTTGTTGATCGTCGCGTTGAATCGATCGTCGTGGGCGCGTAGGGCTTGTAGCGTCTGCCAGACAACTTTGTACTTCTTGTTGTCGCGGAGGGCATCTTCCGGAGCTATGTCGGCGGGAACTCCGACTGGCAGCACGATGTACCCGTATTCCTTTCCCTCCGATCTCCTCATGACCCGTCCCACGGACTGGACGACGTCGACCACGGAATGGCGCGGGTTGAGGAACATCACCGCGTCGAGTCCGGGAACATCCACCCCCTCCGAAAGACAGCGGGCATTGGAAAGGACGCGGCAGGTGCGGGAGTCCTCGTCTAAAGGGTTGCGGAGCCAATCGAGCTCAGCATTCCGGCGAAGCGCATTGAAGGTTCCGTCCACGTGGTGGGCTACACACCGAACCGGCTCGGGATCGTCGACGTTTGCCAGTTGCGACGTCACCTCATCGAAGAGGGCGGTGATCCGTTTCGAATCCTTGATCGACCTGGAGAAGGCCACTGCGCGGTGCATAGGTCCTCGCCCCTCGCCTTCCGCACTGGTCTCGCCGCGGCCGATAAGGCCGTTCCAGCAGCCGGCGATCTTCACCGCGTCATCGAGGTTGAGCTCGGAGTTGGCGTCCGCGAGCTGCTGCTGGAAGGTCTTAGCCACGTACTCCTCCTCGACCGCTAAGACAAGGACTTTGTAGTCCGTGAGCAGCCCGCGCTCAACTGCCTCGCCGAAGCCAAGTCGATGGAGCTCGGTTCCAAAGAGCGACTCGTCGTCCATCGAGCAGAGCACCGCGTCTCGTTCTTTCGCACGGCTCTTGGTCGAGTCATCGAAAAGGCGCGGCGTGGCGGTCATGTATAGGCGCCTGCGGGCGTCGATGTAGCCACCGTCGTGGATGCGAACGAAGTGCGATTCGTCCTCGCCGGCAAGGGTGGCCCCGGTGGTCCGATGCGCCTCGTCGCAGATCACCAGATCAAAGGACGGTAGGCCTAGCCCCTGGGCCTCGTGAATCACTGCCAGGGATTGATAGGTCGAGAAGATGACCGACAACCTCTGTCCCTTGCCGTCATCCTGAAATCCAGTCGCGCTGACCTGCGCGAGCAACTTCTGGGGATCGGTGGTGGCGTTAAAGGCGAGGTCATGGCGGGATATGTCCTCAGAATGCCTGCCGACCTTTATGTCCGAGCAGACCGCAAATGCGCGCATCTCGGCGTTGGCCTCCGCCGTCCACTCTCGGACCGTCTGGGAGAGCAATGAAATCGAAGGGATCAGGAATAGAACACGGCCTGGCTCCGGGCCGCTCTGGTGCGCGTCGACCGCTTCCGCGATGCGTAGCGAAGTGAGGGTCTTGCCGGTTCCGCAAGCCATAATCAGTTTGCCCCGGTCCGCCTTCTGGAGGCCGTCGAGCACTGCGGTAAGAGCCTCTTTTTGATGGGGTCGTAATTGCTTGGTCTCGCGAAGACGAACCTCGTCCGGAGCAGAGGGCGAGTAGCTGCTCCAGTCGACAGGACTGGCGGCGAGGTCGCGAACCCGCAGGCGAGTCACTGGGATCTGCTGTTTATCGAGGGCTTTCTCGGCGTGAACTGACCAGTGATCCGTAGTGGAGATAATAAGTCTGCTGGTGAACGGCGACTTTCCTGATGCAGTAAAGAAGGAGTCGATGTCGCTCTTCTCGAGCCGGTGGTCGGGATCGTAGAACTTGCACTGAATTGCGCAGACACCACCGCCCCGCTCGGCCGCCACGAGGTCTATTCCAGTGTCTGGCGCACCTTCACGCCCGGGCCAGTCCTGCCATAGCCAGACCGACGCGAAGCGCTCGGCATAGAGCGGGTCCGTCGTCAGGTACTCGCGCATCAGCCGCTCGAAGCGGTCGCCCAGCTCGCGATTGTTCGACGACGCCACCCGAAGCTCGTACAGGACGGAGTCGATCGTCTTGTTCATGAGGTCTGAGTGGCTCGGATTACGCGCATGAATGGATCAGGTCCAAAGGGAGACTAGGCATATTCCCGGAGAGATCGGCCGACACAGCTCCCTGCCCTTCCTGCGATAGGGCTAGCGGATTCGAACTGCCAAGCTCCTGGGCGCGATTAGGCGGTAGGTGGGGCAGAGCGCCTTGGCGCGAGGTCGCGGACGGCGCCCTTAGGGTGGTAGGTGGGGAAGGCGGCGACAAGGGCCGAGTGCTCGTGGCATCTGCCTCCTTTTCCGATTTCGCCAGGGCTATCGGCTACCGCCCCGAGCGCGTCTTTGCTCTGGGAGGTGTTAGCTCGCAGGAGCGCTCAAAGCGAGGCGGAATCGCGCCGTAATCGCCGACAATCGGGCAAACTCAGGCACAAGTGCCTGAGTTTGGAGAGAAATTGGGGGCCGGTTAATTGTGACGCGGCCCATCACACGTTCCCACGTGCAGCCACTTCCTCCGATGGAGCTAGGCGGATTCGAACCGCCGACCTCCTGGGTGCGATTCAAACGAGTGAGATCTTGGCGGCAACTTCAGAAGTCGGTCATTAGCAGGGGATTCGTCGGACTCCGCGCTCACTCGGTGTGCAGGTGAATTGCCGCGGATACGCAAAGATATGCGGCGATACGCAGGGAGTCGGGCACTCCTGGCGAGAAGTGCCCGAAATTTGCGCACGGCGGTTGGAAACGCCGTGAAAGGCCCAATGTCCGCGAAACCCAAGCTATACTTTGGCTATGCATGACCGACCCGATATGCGGGGGCTTGAGGCGACCGCCTACTCCCAGCACGGCTACTTCACCACGAGCCAGGCCCGTGAGCGTGGACTCAGCAGCCAGCTTCTGAGTCACTACGTGCGCGGGAACCGGTTCGAGCGGGTGCGGCGCGGGCTCTATCGCCTGCCCGGTTTTCCTCGCCCGGAAGACGACGAGATGCGGGAGAAGTGGATGGCGGTTGGCGCCGAGAAGGCCGTCCTCTCGCACCAGAGCGCGCTTGCCCTCCTCGATCTCAGCGACAACATTCCCAACGCGGTCCACCTGCTCCTCGGACGCCGATACCGCGGCGTGCGCCGTCCCCCTGGGGTCGTCATCCACACCCGCCCCGACGAGGAAGAGGTCGGCACGGTCAGGCGCGAAGGGCTGCACCTAACCGCTCCGGCGCGAACGCTCGTCGACGTAGCCGGGGAAATTCAGCCGGAGCAGTTGGAGATGGCCGTGTGGCAGGCACTTGGCCGCGGGCTGCTCACGGCGCGGGAACTCGAAGAGGCGGCACGACGGCGCGGTCGCCCCGGCGCACTGAGCGGTGCCCTTGCGGCGGTGACCTCATAGTGAGCTCCGAAACCGCTTGGCAAACCCAGCGCATTGCTCCGGATACGCAGAGACTTTGGGGACGAGAGGAGCGTCCGAAGGGGGGTCGAAGATAGGCAGATGGCGATTTCGTGCCACGTCTCGGTCTTGGTCGAGCAGCGTCGGCAGGGCCGCCCGAGACTCGGATTTGGGGGCGTCCGGGTAGCCTCTCGGGCTCCAATGACTCGACAGGAGAAGCCGTCATCAGCGACACTGGGAGGAGCCGCATGAGTGACAAGCAGTCGATCCCGGACTTCGAAGACTTCGCCAAGGCGAAGAAGATGCCGAAGCCCGAACGCGTCTCGGGCGGGGGTTCGAGGGCCGTCTACTACCGGAACCCCGATCGGGTTCAGGTCATCCGCGGCAAAGACGTAAACGGCTCGCGGTCGGCGCGACCCTCCGCCTGACCCAGCGGACTCGCTGACCTTCGACGTGCGCTTGGACCGCTGATGTTGCCGTGCGACGATCGCCCCTGCGACCTCGCCGAGACCGGCCGTCGCGCCGCCGCCCTTGTGCTGCCTGGGGCCGACTGGGTCCATCGTCGGGTGCAGCGGATCTCTTACGAGGAGGTTGGCCTGCAGCGGATGCAACTGAGTGTCGATTTCACCGTGCCCGAGGGGGAGATCGGCACGCACCTGCCGATCTCTGTCCTACCCAAGTGGCCGCCGCTCTACCGCTTCGATTTTCACGACGCCGCCGGCGAGTCGGTGCCGCTTCTGACCACCGAGCAAAATGGCGAGGCCGACGAGGCGCTGCTCCGCGCCTTGGTTACAGCGGTCAGCCCCGCGACCTTGACAGACCCGGTCGCCGAGAAAGCCCTAAAGAGCCTTACTTGCGGACCCGAGACCGACCTTGAGCCGAGCTTCTACGCCCTGATCGACCGCCTCTCGGTCTCCGACTACGACGATCGAGCAGAACGCCTGGTCGAGATTGCCGCCTCGCTCACCGACACGACCTTGCTTTGGTTCCCGGTCGGCAGCCTGAGGGCGGGCCAGCGAACCGTCGTCAAGGTCGAGTATCTGATTCGCGACGAGCATGCCCACAAGCTCTGGCGCAAGGTGGCCCGCTCCCTCTCCTGGCAACAGCCCCCCAGATATATCCGCCTTTGGCACGCCGGCGCTGACGCCAACTACCACGTCGACGTCGAGGCGCCGCCGACGCTAATCACCCGCGAGGCAGAGGTCGGCTACTACCGCTACATCCCGGCCTGGGCGGACGAGGAGGCGGTGCTCGCCAAGGACGAGGAGATCTCAGCTCGCGCCGAGGAGCGTGGTCTACGCCCCGACCAGTTCCTCGACTTCTCCGGCCGACTCGCACATCTGTATGTGACGGGCCGCCGGCCGCTCGCCGCCGACCTGAAACTGCGCTTCGCACCGACGCGTACCGGCGTCGTCCTCTCCTCGTTCCTGGCTGCGCTGATGATCTCGATCCTGGTCAGCTTCTTCTATTGCTGGCGCGAGTGGGCCGCGGAGACCGACCGGGTCGACGCTTCGGTCGCAATCCTCGTCCTGGTCCCCGCGCTGATCGGCTATTTGCTCGTGCGCACCACCGATCACCCGATGATCCGCGCCCACATCGTCGGCCTCCAGTTGGTCTCTCTCGCCGCCGCCGCGGTACCCTTGGCGATGGCGGTGACGCTGATTCGCTACGCCGGTGATTCGCACTGTCTGGAAGCGATCTGGTGCTGGCTGCTGGTCGCCTCCTGGGCTTTCGTCGCGATTCTCGGCGGCGGCCTCCTCGGTGCCGGCACCCCGCTGCGATCCGGCGATCCGGACGACCACGACCACTAGTGTGAATTCGCTTCAGCTCCCGACGCTTCGGGGGGCCGTAGCACTTTGAGCGATCGAGCTAGGCGGAGGCGAACCGCCGACCTCTTGGCACGATGCGGCGACGGCTCGATTGCTTCCTGTAAGAAAAGCCAATTTCCAGGGAGTTTCAGCTACAGCGAAGAATGTATCGAGCAGTAATTTTCGGCCCCACGTATTTCGAGGATACTGCGGCGACGGATCGGAGTCGGGAACTTCGGGCTGGTTCGAAGAGCCGGCTTCAGGGCGGGTTCCGATTTACGCAGCCAGCTGTTTACAGCGACACGTGTGGCTGCTCGACGCTTTTTCCATCGCCCACACCTGCTCGTTGCAGCTACTGCACTTGAAAAGTTCTCTTACGTCCCGGAGGTCTTGAGCGAGCTGCTGGAAATCCGCAGTTTCGGCTCCACTCAGATTGGGCTGGTGGTGAGCAGCGAGGTTGAGGACAAAGTTGTCAGCTTCGAGCTTGGCGAGCACCGGGGAGGCAGCCAGTGGCGATTTGGCTTCTTTGAGGCCTTTTCGGAGAGCGATCAGGTACTCCATGCCGGTATACCGCCCATTGGCGCGGTAGCGAATCGGGTAGCCGAGCTTCTCAAGTGGCATAGCGAGCGTCTGCTCGAAGGCCTCGCGACCGATCCCACCTAGGTCCGAAGCTCCAGCGCCACCATCAAGCAGTGCTTGCAGGCGGCCTAGTGGGTCCCCGTCTACTAGCACTGGTCCGCCAGAAGGCGTCCATTGGGAAATGTGAGTGTGCTCCCATCCCGCGCCCAAGGCTTCACGTGCCAGTAGGGCGAAAGTCTTGTCGTGAGTAAGCAGCAACACTTGCCAGTCGGAGAACTCGCTTCCAAGGAGGTCGAGCAGGCCTCGGCGGTGTACACCGCCAAAGGAACTAATCACGTCGTCGAGCACGATCGTGCGCCAATGGCCATCTGAGAGTTTCGTCTTGGCCAGAAAGAAAGCGAGCGCCAACGCGTTCAGTTGTCCGTTGCTCATGATCCGCTGGGGTGGCTTAAAGGTTTTCGTTTTGTCGTAGATGATCGAGAACTCCGCTCCACCCGCATATTTCGAGTCATAGACGAGTTCGACATCGGAGTAGACGGACGAGCCGCTGATCTTCAGGTAGTAACTCGCGACGAGTTCGCCGATCTCCTTGATTGCGGCGTTGATTGCCGCTTCGATCTGACCGTCTGCGATGCCCAGAAGTGCATCGACGCTCTCAAGGTCGCTTGTCGCCCCATTGCGTTTTGCCTCGGCATCGTCGACGCGCTGCAACTGGGCACGCAAGAGGCCGAGTTGGATCTGGGCGGCTTGCTCGGGACTTGCCTCAGAGGCTGCGGCTGCGCGCATCTGTTGAAGGTCCTCGGCAAGTGGCAGAGTTGGCGCACTCGGAGCTGCGGTTGGACCCTGAGCGGCGGCGGTAAGTTGCAGGGCGTGCTCGTCTACTGATTTCTGCGCAGCTTCAAGCGCTGTCTGATTGGGCCAGTCGCCGCTAGGCGTCACCCGAAGTACCGTGGTGATGGACCGCCCCAGCTCTTCCCAAGGATGAGTGACTGCAAGCAGGTGCTGTCGAGCATCGGTGAAACGCTTCTCTATCTCTCCCAACTCGCCGACGCGTTGCGCAAGCTCGGAGGAAAGCGACTCGCGTGAGTAGGTAGAAAGGCAAAGTGGACAGCTGTCCTCGCCCCAGAGTGGGAGGACTTGCTGACCCTCGCGCAACAGAGCAGCAATTGCCTGATTCGTCACCGCCTCCTTGTCGGCGACCAGTGCATTCCAATCGTTCAGGTCTTTGGAACTGACCTGGCTCAGAGAGCGCTCCAACGCATCGATTCCATTCAGGAGGTTGGGGCTGGCTTTGTCGGACGCCGCCGTGACCTTCGTCGTGCGGAGATCATCGAGAGAAGTGATCGGAGCCGTCAATTTGGCGATCGTTCGCAACTCCTCCGCGAATGCGGCCGCATCCTTGCCGCCGCATTTTTCGGCGAGGAGGGTCGTCTCAGTGTCGAGAGTCTCGCCCGCCCCTTCGGTGGAGCGTTTGGCTTCAGTTTTCGATTTGCGGAGTGCCTCGCGAAAGCCGTTGAGGGGCTCAAGACCGATGAGCTGTAGAAGCTCGTCCTTCTTCTCGCCCGCGCTCTTTCGCATGAAATCGCTGACGGTCTCGTGGCGTAGTAGCGGCAGGCCGGCAACTTTGGAGGTGTCGGCGACCTGATCGACGACTTCGGGATCCGAGGCCTGCTGGCCTTTGAGTCCGCGGCGGATTGGACCTGCAGCACCGTCCGTCTGGGCCGTAATTGTCGCCTCTGCTGCGTAAACGTGAATTGCCGCGTCGAGTTTGCAGCCGGCCCTGTGGAAGGCACCGATGTCGCCCGTCGACCAAAATTCGAGGCTGTCGGCAATCGTTGACTTGCCGTAGCCATTCTCGCCAAAGATGCAAATGCTCTTCTTGTCGAGCTGCAGGGGCAGTAACGGTAGGGATCCCCTGAACCCGCTGATCTCGACCTTAGCTAGCTTCATCGCATTTCCTGCTCGCTGCAATTGCTTTCATGATCTCGGCGGGCTCCCAATTTCCTGCCGCATATAGGACGCGCAGGCCATCTGCCGCCGCCTTGCACTTCTCATCGCTCTCCGCTCTGTCGAACGTGCTGGCGATGACGTCATCGACCTCAGTCATTGGGAGAGGGGCCGGCGCGAACCGTCAAGTGTCTGGGCGAGCCTGAGTCCTGCGCTACTTGTCAATGGATTCGTGGGAGTCGCACACCTTTGGGGCATCATTTCCTCGATCTCGCGGGCGGGGCAACACAAAGTACTTTACGAGACGTAATGAGGTACGGGAGCTTTCCCGAACAGGGAGAACACGGGCTCGACACAGCTACTGGCAGCCGGGTACTTGGCTGTGAAGGGCCTAGTCGGGATCGAATCTGATGCCAGATCTCGCCCTCCCTATGCCAGGATTCCTAGAAGGAGCCGAAGCGACAGCGGAGCGAGGTCTAGGAAGCCTGGCGGTTAGGCACTCAGGGTGACCCCTTGCGCGCCGCCGACTTCTTCCGTTAAACCGGGGCGGTGAGCAGTCCGCGACCAACCCTTCTAGAGGTGCGCACGGCAATTGCCGATGCCCTCGCCCGCGGTCGGCGCAATCTCGTCGACGTTGCCCAAATCCTTTGCGTTTCCTCCAGCACGCTGCAGCGCTTGCTTGCCGAGGCTGAAACCGATTTCACGACCCTGCGCAGGGAAGTTCAGGTCCGTCTCGCCCTCGGCCACCTCACCGCCGGCTGCCGGGTTCGTCTGGCCGCCGAGCGCACGGTGCTCTCGCCCGATCACCTATGCGTGATCGTCAAGCACGCGACCGGGTTGACGCCTCTGCAGATCCTCAGCGCTGCGCGGATCTCCGCCACCTTGGAGCGTTGGCGTCGTCAGGGACCACCGCCCTACGGGTCCTTCCTCTACCGCCACCAGTTCGAGCAATGGCAGCGTTTTGATACCCAGCTGCAGGATCTGTTTGCCGATCTCGGTCCCGACCATCCGCTGGCCGACTGGGCGAAGAAGACGCTGCTGGCTGCGGAACGTCCTGATTTCCGCACCCAGCCTTACCGTCGCCAGCGCCGCCAACGCGCTCGCCGGCAGTCAGCCGAATTGCAGCGCATTCTTGAAGGCGCCCGCTTCGATCCAGCTGGGGTCGCCACCCCGAGCCTCACCGAGGTCCTCGATTGAGCGCAGCGAGCCCGGCCGCAACGCCGCAGCAGCGCCGGGTCGCTACCGATGTTGACCCAACGCGCCGGCCATTCACGGCTCCGAAGCAAACCGTTTCGGAGCTGGAGCTGCGCCAAGCATCGCTTGGCGTCCGCGCTCGAGAGCTTAGTCTCGGCCTCGGCACGCTGCTGATCCTCGCCGGCATCCTTGTGGCGCTGGTCGCCGCGCTGACGGCGACCGCGTCGATTGCCCCGGTCGGTCTGATCGGCGGCGGCGTCGCCTTACTTCGCTTTGGTGGCCGCCGGCCCGAGCGGTAGTGCGTTTTGATTTAGGGGCCCGGCGAGAGGCTCAGGAGATGTTGCTGACAAGCCGTCCGTTTGCTGACGCGTCGATTTGCCTGAGCGTCGCCACGTGGGTGCTCAGTGCGGTGGCCAAGGTTTCTTCGATATTGGGGGTATTGCGGTCATGTAGTTCGCGCTGGAGCCGCTCGATGATCTGTTGCTGCGCCGTTGCAAGATTCTCCCAGTCAATGGACATTCTGCCTCCTACTCACTTTGTGATCGCTTGCTTGTCCTTCCCAGGACCCTCCACCCACGCAATCGCCTTCAATGGCAGGGAGATTCGAGGCGGACTCCCGTGACCGCTTCAGCTTCATCCTGAAACTCTTCTCGGCTGACTCCTGCGGTCCGAGAATGCTCGCAAGCGTTCCTCGCCTGAGCGGTTGGCTCCCGTGAAACGGCACCGGAATCGCATCAGGAATGCCCGTTTGACGTACCGGCCGTCTTTCTCGAGGCAGCGATGACTTGCTCGCTGATCGCCGGGAGCTTGACGGTCACGTTGCACGGACAGCGACGCTGCTGCGGTGGGCGGTTGGGATGAGGAGCTCATCCTCGTGCATCATTTCGAGGTAGGCCTCGATGGCCTCCTTGGCCATCTCGGTGGCTCCCTCGATCGTCTCGCCTTGGGTGGCGACGTTCGGCGTTGCGGCACGAAGACTGCTGAAGCCGCCTTCGGACTCCGGCTGCAGCACGATCTCGTACTCGCGCTCGATGCTCATGTTGTGAAGCTAGCGCGGCCGTAGCTCTGCCGTCACCCAAACTCAAGCCGGAATCGACGGCAATCACCGGTAATCCCTTCGTATCGCCGCCATTTCGGGCACTCGTGCCCGAAATGGAGCGCAAATTCAGCGCCGGTTGGAATGCGCTTGAGAAGTCGGAAACCCCCACGTGCAGGGACATCGAGCGATGGAGCTAGGCGGATTCGAACCGCCGACCTCCTGGGTGCGATCCAGGCGCTCTGCCAGCTGAGCTATAGCCCCGAGGCGTGGCTGGGAAGATGCTCCCATTGCCTCGCAAGCGCAAGGATAACCGCATAGTCTTTGGCAGCCTGCGGGAATCGTGATGAGCATCCTCGACGACGCAATCCGAGAGCACCTGGAACTGAAGCGCGCGCATGGCGCGGACGATGCCGAGCTAAAAAAGCTCGAGGACGAGGCTTTTGGGCCTCCGCAGCGGCCCGACGAGCCGGATCCGTTTGCCGAGGCGCCGACCGAGTTCCTGGTCGCGCCTGGGACCGAGGCGGAGGAGGAAGCCGACGCCGGCGAGGGCGGGCGGCGCGTTCCCAACATCGCCGATCTGCAGGAGCCGCCCGCGGCGCCCGAGCCGCCCGAGGCGTCGCAGCCGGCGACGGAGCAGGAGCCGATCGCCGACCCAGGCCACTCGACCGAAGAGCGGCACGCGATCGCCGAACAGCCAACCGAAATGTTCGACGTCCAGGGCCAGTTCGAGGACGCCGCCACCGAGGCCCCGGCTCCCTCCGACGAGGAGCTGGTCGACGCCGAGCGGACCGAGCCGCGCCTGGCCCCGCCCACCGAGGACGACGAGCCGGCCGATGAATTCGACGAGTTCTTCAGCGAGCAGCGGCTCTCCGACGAGCTGAACCAGGCGCTCGAGGCGCCGCTCCCGGACGAGGCCCGTCTCGTCCCGGCCGAGGACTCCGCCGCCATCGCCGACCCCGCCGAGGAAGAGGTCGTCGAGCGCCCCGTGGTGGGGGAAGAGGCCGAGCACCGCGAGGAGGACTCCGGCGAGTTCGTGCTCCCCGAGTCGGATCAGGAGCCCGCCGCCGAGGAGCCCGCCCCACCCGCCGCTTCCCCCTCCCAGCATGAGGACGTGCTCGAGGACACCCCGGAGTTCCTCGAGGAGTCGCCCGAGGACGACGACCTCTGGTTCGAGCAGAAGCCCCCGAAGGACATCGACTTCGGCGATTAGCCCGGCCGGTCGCGGCCACTCGGTAGGTTGCGCGGATGTCCGGCGAGCTTGCCATCGAAGCCAGGGACCTGTGCAAGTCCTACGGCGACGTGCGCGCGCTCGACGGCGTCGACCTGCAGGCGCCGCCAGGCACGGTCCTCGGCCTGCTCGGCCCCAACGGTGCGGGCAAGACGACCGCCGTCCGCATCCTCACCACGCTGCTCCCGCCCGACGGCGGCAGCGCCCGCGTCGCCGGCCTCGACGTCGTCCGCGAGGCGCCGAAGCTGCGCTCGCGGATCGGGCTCGCCGGCCAGTACGCCGCCGTAGACGAGAACCTGACCGGGGCCGAGAACCTGGAGATGGTCGGCCGCCTCTACCACCTGGCGAAGGGCGAGCCGCGCGCCCGCGCCGCCGACCTGCTGGAGCGCTTCGACCTAAGCGAGGCCGCCGACCGCCTGGTTCGCACCTACTCGGGCGGGATGCGCCGCCGCCTCGACCTCGCCGCCGCCCTGGTGGCCCACCCGCCGATCCTCTTTCTCGACGAGCCGACCACCGGCCTCGACCCGCGCAGCCGCATCGGCCTCTGGGAGACGATCGAAGGGCGGGTCGAGGAAGGGACCACGGTCCTCCTCACGACCCAGTACCTGGACGAGGCCGACCGCCTGGCCGACCACATCTCGGTCATCGACCGCGGTCGCGTCATCGCCGACGGCAGCTCCGACGAGCTCAAGGACCAGGTCGGCGGCGAGTGGATCGACATCACCCTCGACTCACGTGCCGACGCCGGAATCGCCTCGGCGGCGCTGGAGTCGATCGCGGCGGAGCGCCCGGCGATGGCCGACGGGGTGCTGCGGATGCCGATCCGCCAGCGCCAGGGCGCGATCGCGGAGGCGGTGCGCCGGCTCAACGAGGTCGGGATCGGGATCGACGACGTGGCGATGCGGCGGCCGACCCTCGACGACGTCTTCCTCACCCTCACCGGCCACGCCGCCGAGGCGGACGGCGAGGCGCCGGGGGAGGAGGGCGAGCGATGAGCAGCATCCGCTACGCGCTCTCCGACACGCTGGTCCTCGCCCGGCGCAGCCTCCTGCGCATCCCCCGCGCGCCTGACCTGCTGCTCTCCTTCACCGTGCAGCCGATCATGTTCGTGCTGCTCTTCGCCTACGTCTTCGGCGGCGCGATCGACACGCCCGGCTACAGCTACATCGACTTCCTGATGCCGGGGATCATCGTCCAGACGATGTCCTTCGGCGGCTTCGTCACCGCCCTGGGTCTTGCCGAGGACCTGCGCAAGGGTCTGGTCGACCGCTTCCGCTCGCTGCCGATGTCGCGCGGCGCCGTCCTCGCGGGCCGCACCCTCGCCGACGTCGCCACCAACACCGTCTCGATCGCGATCATGCTCGGCGTCGGCGTCATCGCCGGTTTTGACTTCGACGCGCCGCTCGCCCACATCGCCGCCGGCGTCCTCCTCCTGCTCCTCTTCGGCTACGCCTTCTCCTGGGTCTTCGCCTTCGTCGGCCTCACCTCGTCCTCGCCGGAGGCCGCCCAGTCGCTCGGCTTCATCGTCATCTTCCCGCTCACCTTCGTCTCCTCGGCCTTCGTCCCGGTCGAGTCGATGCCCGCCGCCCTCCAGGCCTTCGCCGAAGTCAACCCCTTCACGGTCACCGTCGACGCCATGCGCGCCCTCTTCCTCGACGCCCCCGCCGGCAACAACGTCTGGGGCGCCGTCGCCTGGTCCGTCGGCATCGCCGCGGTCTTCGCGGCGCTCTCGGTGAACCGCTACAAACGCGCCGTCGTCCGCTGAGCCCGACGGGCGCGCTATCCGCCGCCTAGACTTCCTGCCGAGGGGCCATAGCTCAGCTGGCAGAGCGCCGCCTTTGCAAGGCGGAGGTCGCCGGTTCGATCCCGGCTGGCTCCACTCTCCTTGCGTAACGGAGAGTTAGCCTTCACTACTCATGTCTTCTATGGGTAGGGCCGATCCATATCGGCGATGCGTGTGGGATCGAGGAAGGCGAAAGTCCGATGACCGGCGCCGCGCCTGAGGCCGCCCCGTTCTACACCGGTCCGGTTCGGTGGAGAACGAGGTTCGGCGAGGGTGAGCTGGACGAGTTCACCGTGGTCGAGTGGCCGCAACTGGTCGATGGCTGGATCGCCCGCGCCCGCAGCACCGGAATGCGGCGAACCTCGCTCGCCAGCGCCGCCCAGGAGTGGCTCGACTGGCTGGGGGAGGTCGACCACCTGGCGGTTGTGGATGTGGAACTCGAGACCGCTGCCGACGTCGCAGATCTACTCGGCTTCGTGGTGGAGCCGGCAACCCGCCGCGGCGTCGAGCTGGCAATCGAGGCTGCGCAGGAAGTCGATGACCTCAAAGGCGCCGGCTTCTTCGAGACGGACTTCGGCTACCCCTACTCGCTGGAGCGTCTGCGTTGGCGCCTGCGGGGAGTCCGACTCGCTCGTCAGTCCGTCCCTCGATTGTCGGACACCGGCTTTGACCCTGACCCAACCCAGGCCGCGGCGGTGCAGGCGAGCGACGGCGTGGTGCAGATCATCGCTCCGGCTGGGAGCGGCAAGACGACCGTGCTGGTCGAGCGGGTGCGGGAGCTGCGCCGGCGCGGCGTGCCGGCCCAGGCGATTGCATGCCTGACCTTCAACCGCGCGGCAAAAGAAGAGATGGAGAAGCGCCTGCAGGCGGCTGGGGTCGGGAGTGTCGAGGCGTACACGTTCCATGGCCTTGGCCGCCGCATCCTGGTCGACGCCGGCAAGTTCTCGAAGGCCCAGAAGATCGGCACGCCGTCCCTCTCGCAGTGGCGCCGCCTCTGCGTCATCGCCAAGAAGCGGGCCGAGGATGGGGTCTGGATCGAGCCCACGGAGGCCGCGGAGCAACTGAGCCATATAAAGCTCGGCCTGCTGCAGACGCCTGAGCAGTACGCGGCCGCTGCCACGGAGGGCGGCGATCCGCAGGAGCTGACCATGGCGGCCCTTTACGAGGCCCACGAAGAGATGCAGCGCAAAGACGGTCGCGTGGACTTCGACGACCTGGTTCTGCATGCGGTCCTGCTGCTGCGCGAGGACGAGCAGGTGCGGGGACAGTGGCAGACCCGCTTTCAGCAACTGCTCGTCGACGAGTACCAGGACATCGAGCCCGCCCAGGAGCTGATCGTTCGCATCATCGGCGCTCCCCACGATCAGCTCTTCTGCGTCGGTGACGAGGACCAGACGCTCTATGCCTTCCGACGTGCGAGCGTCGAGCGGATCATTTGCCTCGATGGGCTATATCCCGGCCTGCAGCGTGTATCCCTTGGAATCAACTATCGCTGTCCGGCGAAGGTAGTCGAGGCGTCGCGAGTGCTGATCGACCTCAACCGAGTTCGCTTTCCAAAGACGATCGAGTCGAACCCACGCCGTACGGACGATGGCGCCATCGGCCTGCATCCGGTCGAGCGGCAGGCGGAGGACGCCGGCGAGACGGCCAAGCTCCTGAAGTCGAAGGCTCGGGGGGAGGTTGCGGTGCTAGCACGCACGACGAACACCCTGCGTCCACTGGCGCTCGCTTGCGCCGACCTCGGTGTCTCGATCGACGGCAATCCCAGGCTATTCGAGCCCACTGGCGCCCGCCTCGCGCTGCAGCAGCATCTGCACCTCGCGCTGAATCCGGAGGAGGCGACTCCGAAACTCGTCGCACGGGTCTGTCAGACCCCCGCCCGCAGTCTCAATCGCGGCTCCGAGCGCACCGTCGCCCAGCGCCTGTGCGAAGGCAAGCGATTCGACGTTGCTTTCGAAAGGGTCCCCGCTCCAGGCCGAGGCCGCGGCTTTTTGCTGGCGCCAGGGGAGCTGTTCACTCTCTTGAGCGACTGTGAGACGGCCGTCGAAGCCGTGACGCTGCTGCGGCACGAAGGGGGGTTCGACGAATGGTTCGAGGAATCGGACGACATGTCCGGCTTGGATCAGTTCGAGGCGGAGGTCTTAGAGCGTGCCGAACAGGATGCCGCCGGCCTGACGCCACGGGAGTTCCTCGAAGATCTCGAGTTTCAGGCCGAGAAGCTTCGCGCCATCCGCGACAAGGACAACGGGATCGAGTTTCTGACGATTCACGGCGCCAAGGGTCGCCAGTGGCCGCACGTGATCGTGATCGGTTGCGACGAGGGAACCATGCCCCACGCTCGAGCGCTCAAAGTCGAGCCGGAGAAGGAAGCGCGGGGCGAGGGGATCGAGGGAGAGCGGCGGCTGGCCTACGTCGCCTTCACCCGAGCGGAGCAGCGCTTGGACCTCCACTACGACCGCGACCGGCCGAGTCCCTTTATCGCTGACGCCCAGCTGTTGCCCCAGGCATCGCGGACGGCCCGCAAGCCGCCACCGGTGCCTCAGCCGCCCGGTCTTGCCCAGGCCAAGAGCGGCCTGGGCCGTCTATTCACCCGCCGCCGTAGATAGACGGAGCGCTCCTAGCCCGCGGCGAGAAGGCTCTCGGCCCGCTGTCCCTCGGGCAAATTCTGGTCCGCGTGGTAGCTGCTGCGGACCAGGGGGCCGGCGGCGACCGACTCGAAGCCGAGGTCGTAGGCGGCCCGCTCCAGGGCCGCGAACTCGTCGGGGTGCCAGTAGCGGGTGACCGGCAGGTGGTTCTCGGTCGGGCGCAGGTACTGGCCGACGGTGAGGACCTGGACGCGGTGCTCGCGGAGGATGCCGAAGGTCTCGACCATCTCCTCGAAGCTCTCGCCGAACCCGACCATCAGGCCGGACTTGGTGACGACCTCGGCTCCGCCCATCTCCTTCGCCATCCGCAGCACCCGTGCCGAGCGCAGGAACTGGGAACCGCGGCGGGCGATCGGGTAGAGGCGCGGCACCGTCTCGACGTTGTGGTTGAAGACGTCGGGCTTCTCATGGATGACCTTGGCCAGCGGCATCTCCTGGCCGCGGAAGTCGGGGGTGAGGACCTCGACCTTGCAGCCGGGCGCCTGCATCCGAATCGAGCGGATCACGCCGACGAAGGCGCTCGCCCCGTAGTCGGGCAGGTCGTCGCGGTCGACCGAGGTGACGACGGCGTGGCGCAGGCCCATCTGCTTCACCTGGTTGGCGACCCGCAGCGGCTCCAGCGGGTCGTTCCAGGTCGGCTTGCCGGTCTGGACGTTGCAGAAGCCGCAGCGGCGGGTGCAGACGTCGCCGAGGATCATGAAGGTCGCCGTGCCGCGCTCCCAGCACTCGCCGACGTTGGGGCAGTTGGCCTCCTCGCAGACGGTGTGAAGGTTGTCGGCGCCGATCGTCGCCTTCAGGCGCCGGTAGTTGGGCCCGCCCGGCGCCGGCACTTTCAGCCACGGCGGCTTGCGGGCGCGCTTGAAGGGGATAGTGCCGTCGGCGTCGGCGTCGGCGTCGGCGCCGCCCGGCTTGGCGCGGGAGCGGGTGACGTGGACGCGCTCGGCGGATGCGCTCGCCGCCGGCTCCGTCTGCTCGATCGTCTCGCTCATCGGGGAACACCGAGCGTAGCGGGCGGGAGGTCCAGCCCCAGCTCGGCCGGCTCGGTGGCGACCGGCGAGCGCTCGTAGACCGCGGCGAAGCGCTCCAAGACCGTGTTGGCGAAGGCACCGAGGTCCTGCTCTGCTCCGAGCTCACGCGAGAGCGAGGTCATCGCCACCCCCTCGATCCCGCACGGCACGATCCACTCGAACGGCTGCAAATCGTTGTTGACGTTGACCGCAAGCCCATGCGTCGTGACGCTCCGGGAGACGTGCACCCCGATCGACCCAATCTTCCGCCGGCCGCCCGGGGTCGGTGGGCCGATATGTCGATGCAGAGTCGACTTATCGGCCCGTCGGCCGGTGGTTGGCTGGGTCCAGACGCCGGTCAGGCCTTCGATGACGTTGGCGTCTACGCCGTGCTCGCTGAGCGCGCCGATCATCACCTGCTCCAGCCTCCGCACGTAGGCGAGCACGTCGTCGCCGTAGGGGCGCAGGGAGACGATCGGGTAGGCGACCAGCTGGCCGGGGCCGTGGTAGGTGACGCGGCCGCCGCGGTCGGTGTCGCGCACTTCGATCCCCTGCAGCTCGTACCACTCGCGCCCCATCGGCAACTCCTCGGGCGTCGAGCGGCGCCCGCGCGTGTAGACCGGCGGGTGCTCGAGCAGCAGGAGCACGTCGGGGGCCGCGCCGCGCCGGCGCTCCTCCCGCAGGCGCAACTGCGCCTGCCGCGCCTCCTCATAGGGCACGATTCCGCAGCGGACAACGAGGATCTCGGCGCTCACCCTTGAAATCGTTGCAGGAAGCGCCCCTATCCTTGAGCTCCCCGCCGATGGTCCAGTCAAAGCCACTCCTGCCCGAATGGCTCCCCGCAGTCGCGCTCAGCTCCGCGCTGGCGGCGCTGATGCTGCTCTGGAGCCCGCCCGTCGGCGACCTCGCGGCGCAGGTATTCCGCACCGAGCTGTTCGAGCAGGCCGGCCTGGCGATCTGGAACGGCAGCTGGTACGGCGGCCACTACACCCTCACTTACAGCGTCCTCTTCCCGCCACTGGCGGCGCTGTTGGGGCCGCAGGTCGTGGGAGGGCTCTCCGTCGTCGCCTCCGCCTACCTCTTCGACCGCCTCGTCCGCGACCGCTGGGGGACGGAGGCGCGCTGGGCCACGCTTTGGTTTGCCGCCGGCGTGGTGACGCTGCTCGCCGACGGCCAGCTGACCTTCGCGCTGGGAGTCGCCTTCGGCCTCGCCTCTTTGCGCTGCTTGCAGACGGGGCGCGCCCCCCTGGCGATCGCCGCCGCCACGGCCTGCGCCCTCGCCAGCCCGGTCGCCGCCGCCTTCCTCGCCGGTGTCGTCCTCGCCGGCGTCGCGGAAGCGGGGCGCCGGCCCAGCCGCGCCGCGCTCGGCGTCGCCGGTCTGGCGCTGGCGCTCACCGTCGTCCCCAATCTGGCTTTCCCCGAGCCGGGCCAGTTCCCCTTCGAGTTCTCCTCGTACGTCGCGATCCCGCTCTGGTGCGGCGGCGCCCTGCTCGTCATCCGCGGCCTGCCGGAAGAGCGGCAGCTGCGCCGGGTTCTGCTCGGCTACCTGCTGGTCGCGACCGTCGTCTGGCTGGTGCCGAACGCGATGGGGGGGAACGCGGTCCGCCTCGGCGCCCTCTTCGGCGGGCCGGTGCTCGCCGCCGTGGTGCTGGCGCGTCGCCCCCGCGTCGCCACCTGGTTCCTGGCGCTGGCGCTGGCCGGCGGTCTCTACTGGCAGCTGACCGCGAGCGTCACCCAGATCGCCCGCAGCGTCGGCGACCCCGCGACCAAGGCCGAGTACTTCCAGCCGGCGGCCGACTGGCTGCGAGCGCATGGTGGCCAGGAGACCCGGATCGAGGTGCCGCCGACCGCCAACCACTGGGAGTCCGCCTACCTGGCGCCGAGCTTCGAGCTCGCCCGCGGCTGGCTGCGCCAGCTAGACACCACCCGCGACGACATCTTCTACAACGATGGCAAGCTCACCCACGCCGCCTACGGCGCCTGGCTGCGCCGCAACGCGATCTCCTACGTCGCCCTGCCCGACGCCCGGCTCGACTACTCCTCGGTGGCGGAGCGGCGGCTGATCCTCGCCGCACCCACCTACCTGGACCTGCGCTACAGCTCCGAGCACTGGCGGATCTACGCGGTGCGCGGCGCCAGGCCGCTGGTGGCGCCGCTCGGGGCGGGGCGGGCGCAGACGCTCTCGGTCGGCCGCCAGGGCTTCGCGCTCGACGTCAAGCGCCCCGGCGACTTTCTCGTCCGCGTCAACTTCACCCCCTACTGGTCGATCGCCCGCGGCTCCGGCTGCATCCTCCGTCACGGAGACTGGACCGTTGCCCGGGCCTCCCGCCCCGGCGTCTTCCGCGTCGCCGCCGACTTCTCGGTGGGACGCGCCTGGAAGGCCTTCACCGGGGCGAAGAAGACCTGCTGAGCCCATCGCCGGCTGGCCTTGCGGCGACGCCGCCCCGGTTCGGATCGAGGTAGAGGATGGTGCAGGCGGTACCGGGGTCGGCACTCGACCTGGCCAGTTCGCGGCAGGACTGGTTCGTCGGGCCGGTGTAGGCCTTGACCACGAGGTTGGTGTAGCTGCCGCCGGGGGGGATCGCCATCGTGATCCGCTGGTCGATGTTGCCGTCGGAATCGGGGCCGATGTAGGTCCGCTCCAGGGGGAGCGTGCCGTGCTTCATGAAGGGATGCAGGCTGTCGACGGTCAGGTCCGGTCTCACCGTGGCGAGGTCGACCTTCACCACCAGGCGGTGGTCGGTCCGCATGTTCGACGCCGTGATTCTCGCGTCGAGCTGGGTGTGGGTCGGGTTGAGCGTTGCCGAGATCGCCGGGCGCGGCTCTTCGCCGGCGTTGTTGAAGACGAGACTGAGCGCGATCGCGAATCCCACCGCGGTGAAGGCGGCGCTGCCGAAGAAGAGCCGTTTCTCCCAGCGCCTGGCTTTCGCGCTCTCGCCCTCTCCTGAGAGGAAGGTGGCGATCGTCAGCATCGTGCCGGCGACCAGGACCAGCGTGATCGCGAGCCACAACCAGTCGGGCTCGTCGCGCTGGATGCGGCCGATCGAGCCGGTTGCTTTGAACAGGGCCAGGGTCGCGGCGAGCGGCGCGACCAGGCCGAAGACACCGGCGAGCTCGAGCCTGTTCGCGCTCGGCCTCATCGCTGCCTCCACCACTTGTGCGGCCTTCGACTGCGCCGGCTCGGGCTGACCCATCGCGCCGGCCTCAGGCGCTCGCGCGGCTAGGCATAGGTAGCTAGCCGCACCCGCTCGAAGGCAAGGACGTCGTTAGAGGCCCGGCCTTCCGTCCGCGCGACCACCGTCACCTTGGCCGCGTCGACCCCGCGCTCGAGCAGGGCTCTGACGGGATCGGTGACGGTGACGATCCGCAGCGCCGGCTCCAGCTGGTGGGCCGGACGCAGATCGAACGGGTCGTCAGCGGCGGGGATGTCGCAGTGGCCGACGTCGCCGAAGCAGCCGCCGTGGCCGAAGACGTGGAAGCTGCCGACGTAGGCGCGGTGCGAGGAGTCGGCATCCGCACCGACCCCGCGCGGGTCCATGAAGACCTTCGCTTCGTAGGAGTCCCCCGAGTGGTCGAGCCCGTAGAAGATCAGGTCGGCGCGGTCGAAGGGCCGCTCGCGCGGCGGCAGCTCGATCGGGTCGGTGGTGAATTTCTCAACCACGACCGGGTCCTTTCGCGGTGGCGGTGGAGGCCGCGTAGTCGTAGCCGAGCTGGGTCACGTCGAGGGTGTCCCGCACGGTCATCGGAAACGGCGCCAGCGCCCGGCCAAGCAGGGAGGCAGGCACCCCGGCTCCTGGATGGCGCAGCTGCCAGAGGTACCAAAGGCGGTCGATCATGCAGTGGTGTGCCCAGAAGATCGGGTCGTAGGCGGAGTTGGCGATGCTGTTCATCGTGCCGCCGGTCCAGCCGTGGATCCCGTCGTGGAGGTCCTCGAGCTGAGTCTGGAAGGTGAAGAAGTCGCGGTTCTCGAGCACAGCCTCGACTCGCGCTGCGGATGGGAGCTGCTCTGGGGATCCCGGCGCCCGGGTGGTCCGGGTCTGCCCCGGGGCGGTGCGTCCGGAGGGCTGGATCGGCGAATCGAAGAGCGGGTTTTTCCTCCCGTCCACTTTTTTCCTCGCGTACGGGCCGGGGATGCCCTCGGTGTGGTTGGTCCAGTCCCACCAGGGGAGGGTCACGCCCGCGACCCGGTCCTGGAGCGCCTTCTCGAAGAAGTAGAGATAGGCTCGATGCCAGGGCAGGAAGAGCTCCCGGTGGTGGACGCAGGAGATCGGCAGCGGCAGCCCGTGGATCCCCGCCCAGTACTGGTAACCGCGATCGTCGCCGATTTTCTGCGCCTCGGCGATCGCTTTCCGGAAGTCGGCCTGCTGGCCGGCGGTCATGCGCCGGGCGCTGCGACGGTGACGAAGCGCCCGGGGCGCCAGCGAGGGGGCGGAGGGAGGCGAGGCGCCGCTCATCGGCGTTTCCTCGGGGCATTGAGGTCACGCCGCCTGCGCGCTCGCCGCCGCTCCACCCGTCCTCGCCACTTCAGTCCGGCGATGCCACCGGTGGCGGCCGCGATCGGTGCCAGGCTCAGCGCCGTCTCCTCGACCGGTATTCCCACCAGGTGCGCCAGCATGGTCGCACCATTTCAGATCACCGCTGACTACACAAACGTATTTAAAAGGTGGTCAGAGAGCGAGCGAAAGAGGCTCTTCGAGCAGGGCCCGCACACGCGCCAGGAACTCGGCGGCGGGGGCGCCGTAGAGGATGCGGTGGTCGCAGGCGAGGGTGACTTCGAGCATCTGCGCGGTGGTCGAGCTCGCCAGAGCGGACCACGGGGCGCTCCTTGATCGCGCCGACGGCGAGGATCGCCGCCTGCGGGGTGTTGATCACGGCGCTGAAGTTGTCGATCCCGTACATCCCCAGGTTGGAGACGGTGAAGGTGCCGCCTGAGAGCTCCGGCGGCGTGATCTGGCCATCGCGGACCCTCTGCGCCAGCGCCCGCGACTCGGAAGCGATCTGGCGCAGGCCCTTGCGGTCGGCGTCGAAGACGGTCGGGACGACGAGCGAGTCCTGGGCCGCGACGGCGACGCCGACGTTGACCCGCGAGTAGAGCTCGAAGCGGCCGTCGCGGTACGCCCCGTTTGCCCGCGGGTACTCGCGCAGGGCCAGCGCGCAGGCCTTGACGATCATGTCGTTGAACGAGGGAACGACCTCGTCCTCGCCGGCCGCCGCCTTCAGCCGCGCCCGCGCCTCGACCGCTCGGCTCATATCGACCTCGGCCTCGAGGTAGAAGTGCGGCGCCGTCGCCTTCGACTCCGACATGCGTCGCGCGATCGTCGACTGCAGCTTCGAGAGATCCTCGTAGGTGACCTGGCCTTTGGCGGTCTCAGGAGAAGAGGAGGAGGGACCAACCGCGCCATCCGCGGGTCCTGCCGCGGCGGGCTCCCCCACGGTGCTCGGGGCTAGACGCCCCTCCGCGCCGCGGGGGACCCCCCCCGCCGCGTCACCCGCGGAAGACGCCGCCTGCTTCACGTCCTTCTTGACGATGCGGCCTCCGGGTCCAGAACCCTGGATGCCCGCCAAGTCCACCCCTTTCTCCTTAGCTATCCGTCGCGCGACGGGGGAGGCTTTGACCCGGCCGGACCCGGCTCCAGCTCCGTCACCGTCTGAGCTTCCGGAGTCCGACGCCCCGGCCGATCCCGCTGAGGGTTCAGACGATCCTTCTGCGGGTGGCGCCGTAGGGGGACCCATCCCCGAGGAAGCTTTAGCTACCGGAGGGGATGGGGGGTCCCCTGCGGCGACAGGACCCGCAGACTGACCGCCCTGTCCCTCACCCGAATCGCCCACCCGCGCGATCGGACTCCCGATCGGCAGCGTCTCGCCCTCCTGCGCGAGGATCTCCGTCAGCGTCCCCGCGATGTCGCTCTCGTAAGCCATGTTCGCCTTGTCCGTCTCGATTTCGACGATCTCGTCGCCGACGCCGATCTCGTCGCCGACCTTCTTCATCCAGGTCAGGATCGTTCCCTCCTCCATCGAGTCGGAAAGACGGGGCATGACGATGTCCGCCATTAGAGCGAGCCCTCCAGGGTGGCCAGGGCCGCCTTGACGACGTGCTCCTCGTGTGGGATCGCGGCCTGCTCCAGGCGTTTGGAGTACGGCATGTGGACGTCGGCGCCGGTCACGCGCTGGACCGGCGCGTCGAGGTCGTCGAAGGCCTGCTCGGTGATTAGCGTCGCCAGGTTGGCGCCGACGCCGCCGTGGGGCCAGCCCTCCTCGACGATCACCGCGCGGTTGGTCTTGCGGACCGAGGCCAGGATCGTGTCGAGGTCGAGCGGGCGCAGCGTGCGCGGGTCGATCACCTCGGCCTCGACCTTGTGCTCGTGCGCCAGCACGGTCGCCGCCTGCTCCGCCACCTGGGCCATTTTCAGCACGCCGACGATGGTGATGTCGCCGCCCTCCCGCCGCACCGCCGCTTCGCCGAAGCCCAGCACCTCGTCCTCGTCCTCGGAGACCTCGCCGCGCGTCCCGTAGAGGCTCTCGTGCTCGATGAAGATCACCGGGTTGTCGTCGCGAATCGCCGCCTTCAGCAGCGCCTTGCCGTCGGCCGGGGTCGAGGGGCAGGCGACCAGCAGCCCCGGCACCTGCAGGTAGAGGGCCTCGAAGCTGTGCGAGTGGGTGGGGCCGAGCTGGTGGCCGCCGCCGCCCGGCATCCGGATCACCATCGGCACCTTCGCCTGGCCGTTGAACATGTAGGGGATCGCGGCGGCGTGGTTGACGATCTGGTCCAGCGCCAGCAGCGAGAAGTTGACCGTCATCAGCTCGACCACCGGGCGCAGTCCGCCCATCGCGGCGCCGACGCCGGTGCCGACGATCGTGTTCTCGGAGATCGGCGTGTCGCGCACCCGCCGCTCGCCGAACTCGTCGATCAGCCCTTCGGTCACCTTGAAAGCGCCCTGGAAGACGGCGACGTCCTCGCCCATCACGAAGACGCCCTCGTCGCGGCGCATCTCCTCGGCCATCGCGTCGCGCAGGGCCTCGCGCATCCGCAGCGTCGCCATCAGCCCTCGCCCTCCTCCGTGTTGATCGCCCGCTCGGATTCCTCGCCGCTCTCCGGCTTCGCCTCGTCGCCGTCTTCGCGCTCGCCGGAAACCTCCCGCTCATTGCCGACCTCGGGCTCCGCCGTGACCCTGCTCGCTTCCCCGTCCTGGGCGTCGCCGTCGGTGGCCGGGTTCGGCCGCGGCCCCTCGGGCTGGCCGGCGTAGGCGGCCCCGGCCTCGGCCAGCTCGCGCGCCGCGTCGGGCATCTGCCCCTCGCGCTCGCCGCGGTGCGGCTCGGGGCTGCGCTCGTCGACCGCGTACCAGCCGCCCGGGTCGCTGACCGCGTAGAGGTTCTCGTACATGGTGTCGAGCGCCGGCTCCGCCGAGGCCTCGGCGAACTCGACCGCCTCGCTCACCACGTCCTCGGCGCCATCGCGCGCCTGCTGCACCTCGCGTTCTCCCAGGACCCCGGCCTCGACGCAGCGCCGCGCGAAGGTCTCGATCGGGTCCTTCTCGCGCCACTCCTCGACCTCCTCGCGCTCGCGGTAGACCTCGGGGTCGGCGGCGGAGTGGCCGCGGTAGCGGTAGGTGAAGGCCTCGAGCAGGGTCGGCCGGTCCTCCTCGCGCGCTGCCCGGATCCCCTCGGCGACGCCCTCGCGCACGGCGACCACGTCCATGCCGTCGACCCGCGTGCCGGGGATCCCGTAGCCCTGCGCCTTCTTCGAGAGGTCGGTCTGGCCCGAGTGGCGCTCGACCGAGGTCCCCATCCCGTAGAGGTTGTTCTCGACCAGGAAGAGGACGGGCAGCTTCCACAGCGCCGCCAGGTTCATCGTCTCGCCGAAGTTGCCGGTGTTGGAGGCGCCGTCGCCGAACATGCAGACCGTGACCGCGTCTTCGCCCTTGTATTGGGAGGCGAGGCCGAGCCCAGCGGCGAGCGGCAGGTTGCCGCCGACGATTCCGTAGCCGCCCATGAAGCGGTTCTCGGCGTCGAAGATGTGCATCGAGCCGCCGCGGCCGCCGCTGGTCCCGTCGACGCGGCCGAACAGCTCCGCCATCACCCGCTTCGGCTCGGTGCCGCGGGCGATCGCGTGGCCGTGGGTGCGGTAGCTGCCGATCAGGAAGTCTTCGTCGCGCATCACCGAGGCGGTGCCGACGATCGTCGCCTCCTCGCCGATCGCCAGGTGCAGGAAGCCGCCGGCTTTGGCCCGCTGGTACTGGCGCCCTGCCTCCTCCTCGAAGCGGCGGATCAGGGCCATGCGCGCGAGCAGCTCGTAACAGGTGGCGGCGTCGGGCAGATCGGCCATCGATCCCACCTTAGCGACGACGTCAGCCCCGCTCGGGGCGCGCGGCACGCTCAGCTCGCAGCGGCCGCGACGGCCTCCTCGAGCCGGTCGTCGCCCCAGAAGACGTCATTCCCGACGACCAGCGCCGGCACGCCCTTGACGCCGAGGTCGCCCGCCCGATCGGTGGCCTCGCGCAGGGCACCCTTGACAGCGTCCGTCTGCACCGCTTTCGCCAATGCCCGCGGGTGCAGCTCGCAGGCGGCGGCGGCGATCATCACATTGTCGGGTTCGCTGAGGTCGCGGCCGGCGGCGAAAGCCTGGCGGAAGGCGGCAAGCGAAAAGGAGACGGTGCGGCCGGTCTGCTTGGCGAAGGTCGCCACCCGCATCGCCGTCAGCGTGTTGCCCGGCCAGGGCTCGGGCCAGACGAGCGGCGGCAGCCCGTACGCGGCGGCGCGCCGCTCGACCTCGGCCATCCCGTCGGCGCGCGCGGGAGTCTCCGCCCAGGAGCCGCGGCCGAAGCGCTGGAACAACCCACCGAGCAGGATCGGCTGCCACTCCGGCTGCTCCAGCCCGGCTTCAGTAAACAGCCCGCTGACCCGCTCCGCGCTCAGATACGCGTAGGGGGATCCCAAATCGAAATAAAAAATGCCTCGACTCATTCGTAGGCTCGCGAAAACCAAGCAGATCGGCGGACGCAGGGAGGGCGACGAGGGGAGCGCACTTCAGGTGCGTGACCCGAGGAGGCCGACTGAGGACTCCGATATGCGCCGGTTTGCAGCAGCCTACGAATGAGTCGCCCAACCGTCGACGGCCCGTGCCGCTTCGAAGATCGCCTCGGAGATCGTCGGGTGGGGATGGACGATTCGAGCCAGCTCCTGGTAGCCGCCCTCCAGCGCCATCGTCGCCACCAGCTCGGCGATCATGTCGCAGGCGCGGTTGCCGACGATGTGGACGCCGAGGATCTCGCCGTACTTGGAGTCGGCGACGACCTTGACCAGGCCTTCTTTGTCGTCGTAGACGGTCGCCCCGCCGACGCCGCCGAGTTTGAACTTGCCGGTCTTGACGTCGTTGCCAGCCTCCTTGGCGGCCACCTCGGTGAGGCCGACGCTGGCCACCTGCGGGTGGCTGAAGGTGGCGCCGGCGACGAGGTTCTGGTCGACCGGGTGGGTCTCGGCGCCCGCCGCGTGCTCGGCCGCGACCACACCCTCGTCCGAGGCCTTGTGCGCGAGCGCCTTGGCGTTGACCAGATCGCCGATCGCGTAGACCTTCTGATTCGAGGTCCGCTGGTACTCGTCGACCTTGACCTTGCCGTTCTCCTCCAGCTCGACGCCGGCGTCGGAGAGTCCCAGCCCCTCGGTGTCGGCGGCGCGGCCGCCGGCGACGCAGAGGTAGTCGACCTCGGCCGACTCGCCGCCGTAGGTGAACTTCACCGACTTCTCATTCGCCTCGACGTTCTCGACCGGGTTGCCGGTGGCGACCGCGATGTTCTGCTTCTTGAAGGCGCGCTCGACGACGCGGACGACGTCCTTGTCCTCGGCCGGAAGGATCTGCGGCAGCATCTCGATCAGCAGCACCTCGGTGCCGAAGCGCCCGTAGGCGGAGGCGATCTCGCAGCCCGAGGCACCGGCCCCGACGACGGCGATCTTCTTCGGCACCTCCGGCAGCGACCAGGCGCCCCAGGTGTCGACGACGCGGCTGCCGAACTCGACGCCGGGGATCGGCAGCGCCACCGAGCCGGTGGCGAGGATCACGGTGCCGGCCTCGTAGGTCTCCTCGCCGACCTTGACGTTGCCCTCCGCGGTCAGCGAGCCCTCCCCCTCGATCACCTTCACCTTGTTCTTGTCCCAGAGCATCTTCACGCCGCCCGAGAGCGATTCGGAAACAGCGGCGCGGCGCTTGTGGACGGCATCCCAGTCGAGCGAGACGTCGTTGGCGACGACGCCGAGCTCGGCGCTCTCGCGCGCCTCGATGTAGATCTCCGCCGTGCGGAGGATCGTCTTCGCCGGGATGCAGGCGTAGTTGAGGCAGCGCCCGCCCGCCTTATCGCGCTCGACGACCGCGGTCTTCTTGCCCAGCTGGGCCGAGCGGATCGCCGCCACGTAGCCGCCGGGGCCACCGCCGATGACGATCGTGTCGAACGATTCGGCCATTCGCGTGAGCCTATAGAACGGCTAGTCGCGCGGAACTCGCTGCGGCATCTGGATCCGGGCCATCGCCTTGACCATGAAGAAGAAAAACGTGCCGGCGACGGCCAGCAGCCCGAACGTCGCGGCGAACTGGGCCACGGTCGACGCCTGCACGGCGAGGCCGAAGACGGCGCTGAAGATGAGGAAGACGAGGATCAGCTGGAAGCCGAGGACGGCCCAGTAGCGGGCGCGCCACATGCCCCAGGCCATGACGCCCATGATCAGCGCCGGCGCTGCCGCCTGAGCGAACCGCGGCTGCTCGCCGTCGACCTCGACGCCCGCCGCGTAGCCGGCGACGATCGAGAGCGCGATCAGGCCGGCGACGATGGCGCCGACCGTGACCACGGTTGGCCGCTCTCCTTCGGCCAGCGGCTTCAGGGCCTCGCGGGCGGCCTGGTTGCGCTCCTCCGCCTTGGCGTAGTCGCGCGCCATCCGGTCGGTGCCGCGCTGCTTGCGCTTCTGCCGCTGCTCAGCCACCGGGCGCCGCTCCCAGCGCGCCCCGCAGTTCCGCCGCGACGGCGGTCGGGTCGGCGGCGTCGCGAATCGCTCGGACCACGCAGAGGCGCCGCGCCCCGGCCTGCACGACCCGCTCAGCGTTGCCGGCGTCCACGCCGCCGATCGCGAAGAAGGGATGGGCCGCATGTTCGGCGGCGTGCGAGATCAGCTCGAGCCCGACCGCCTGCCGCCCCGCCTTCGTCGGCGTCTCCCAGATCGGGCCGGCGCTCATGTAGTCGATCGGCCGCTCGTTGGCGTCCTCGATCTGCTGCGGCGAGTGGGTCGAGAGCCCGATGATCGCCTCCGGGCCGAGCAGCTCGCGCGCCTGCTCAACCGAGAGGTCGTCCTGTCCCAGATGGACGCCGTCGGCGTTGCAGGCGCGGGCGAGCTCGGGGTCGTCGTTGACGATGAACGGGGCGCTGTAGGTGTCGCAGACGCGGCGGAAGGTGGAGGCGGCGCGTTCGATCTCGTCCCGCTCCAGCTCCTTCTCGCGCAGCTGCACGATGTCGGCGCCGCCGCTCAGCGCCGCCCGCAGCAGCGCTTCCGGGTCCTCACCACCGGGCCGCGCCTCGCAGACGAAGTAGAGCCGCGCAGTGCGCAGCCGCTCCTTGCGCAGGGGGCCGACGGACTCGGGGGGAGCGAGGCTCATACCCCGATTATGAACTCGTCGCCTGGCCTGCCGCCCTCCCGGGAGGGGTAGCATCGTTGTGTACGGGAGCCCGCGAGGGCTGAGAGGGTGGCAACGAGGTCACCGACCGTCTGGACCTGATCCGGGTAATGCCGGCGGAGGCAATGGCTTGACCGAGAGACGCGGTTTCGACGCGATATTCGTTGGCGGTGGGGTAATCGGCCTCGCCTGCGCCTGGCGTGCCGCCCAGCGCGGGGCGCGGGTGGCGGTGCTGGAGCGGGGCGAGCCACCGGCGGGGGCGACGCGGGTCGCCGCCGGGATGCTGGCCCCGGTCGGCGAGCTCGCCTTTGGCGAGCCGGCGCTGCTGGAGATGACCCTGGCCTCAGCGGCGCTCTACCCGGACTTCGTCGCCGAGCTGGAGGCAACGACGGGAGAGTCGACCGGGTACACGCGCCACGGCGCCCTCCACATCGCGCTCGACCGCGACGAGGCGGCGGAGCTGCGCCGCGTCCACGACCTCCAGCGCTCACTCGGGCTCGAGGCCGAGTGGCTGCCGCCGCGCCGCTGCCGCGACCTCGAGCCGGGGCTGACGCCCTCTTTCAACGGCGGCGTCCACGCGCCGGGCGAGGCCGCGGTCGACCCCCGGGCGCTGACGCGAGCGCTGCTGTCCGCGCTCGCCCTGACCGGGGGAGAGGTGCGGAGCGGAGCCGAGGTCGTCGCCGGGCTCTTCGAGGGCGAGCGGCTGGCCGGAGTGCAGACCGCCGCCGGCGAGGAGCTGCGCGCCGGCGCGGTGGTGCTCGCCGCCGGCGCCTGGTCGGGCAGCGCCGAGTGGCTGCCCGAGCACGCCCGCCCGCCGGTTCGTCCGGTCAAGGGCCAGATCCTCGAGCTGCGCAGCCGCGACGGCTCTTCGCCATGCGAGCGGATCGTCGCCTCCGAGCGGGTCTACCTGGTGCCGCGACCCGACGGTCGTCTGATCGTCGGCGCCACCTCCGAAGAGCAGGGCTTCGACACCGCGGTCACCGCCGGCGGCGTCCACGAGCTCCTGCGCGAGGCTTACCGGCTGCTCCCCGAGGTGGCCGAGATGGAGCTGCTCGACGCGATCGCCGGCCTCCGCCCCGGCACCCCAGACAACCTGCCCCTGGTCGGCCCCGGCGCCATCGACGGCCTGCTGCTGGCCACGGGCCACTACCGCAACGGCATCCTGCTGGCGCCGCTCACCGCCGAAGCGATCGCGGACGAGCTCGAGCGCGATCGCGCCGCGGGAGGGGTGCGATGAGGATCGAGCTGAACGGCGCGCCACATGAGCTGGCCGGCGCCGCGACGCTGGCTGACGCCGTGCGCGCGTCCGGTGCCGAGAGCGAGGCACGGGGCGTCGCCGTTGCCCTCGACGGCGAGGTGGTGCCACGCGGCGAGTGGGGGGAGACGGCGCTGCGCGAGGGCCAGAGCGTCGAGGTGCTGGCTGCGATCCAGGGTGGCGCCGAGACCTGGGAGCTGGGTGGGCGCCAATGGTCGTCGCGGCTGATCGCCGGCACCGGCGGCTTCCGCTCGCTGGAGCAGATGGAGGCGGCGCTGACCGCCGCCGGGACCGAGATCGTCACCGTGGCCTTGCGCCGCATCGACCCCGCCGCCGAGGGCTCGGTGCTCGACGTGATCGACCGCCTCGGCCTCTTCGCCCTGCCCAACACGGCCGGCTGCTTCACGGCCCGCGACGCGGTCCGCACCGCCAAGCTCGCCCGCGAGGCCTTCCAAACCGAATGGGTCAAGCTCGAGGTGATCGGCGACGACCGCACTCTCTACCCGGACGCGGTCGAGCTGCTGGACGCCGCCGAACAGCTCGTCGCCGACGGCTTCACCGTCCTCCCGTACACCAACGACGACCCGATCCTCGCCCGCCGCCTCGAGGAGGCCGGCTGCGCCGCGGTGATGCCGCTGGGGTCGCCGATCGGTTCCGGTGCCGGCATCCGCAACCCCTACAACGTCGCGATCATCGCCGAGCGCGCCGCGGTCCCGGTCGTCCTCGACGCCGGCGTCGGCACCGCCTCCGACGCCGCCCTGGCGATGGAGCTCGGCTGCGATGCCGTGCTCGCCGCCAGCGCCATCTTCGGCGCCGAGGATCCGCCGACGATGGCCACTGCCCTGCGCGGCGCCGTCGAGGCCGGCCACGCCGCCCGCCGCGCCGGCCGCATTCCCCGCCGCACCCACGCCGAGGCGTCCACTCCATACCAGGGTCTGCCTGACCTCTCCTGAGCCGCCGCCCCTCTACCATTGGCCGCGCGCCCCTGTAGCTCAGCTGGTTAGAGCGGTGGCCTTTTAAGCCGCGCGTCGCGGGTTCGAGTCCCGCCGGGGGCATTGGCTGGAGACGGCGACCATCGCAGCGCCTCGGGAAGAGGTGCGAGACGGGACGAGGAGCTGCTCCGCTGCCCCGGCGATCTCGAGGTCGAGGACGAGAAGCGACTCGACCGCATCCGCACCGAGGTCGATGCTGGCTTCGACGCCCTGCGCGAGATCGACGACGGCGTTTCCGTCTTCGGCTCGGCGCGGATCCCGGAGGGCCACCGCTGGTACGAGCTCTGCCGGGAGACCGGGGCCTGCCTCACCAACCACGGCTTCACGGTCATAACCGGCGGCGGGCCGGGCCTGATGGAGGCGGCCAATCGCGGCGCCGCCGAGGCCGGCGGCCTCTCGGTCGGCCTCAACATCGAATTGCCGCACGAGCAGCACGGCAACCCCTACGTCAACCTGCCCGTCGAATTTCATTACTTCTTCGCCCGCAAGCTGATGTTCGTCCGCTACGCCCGCGCCTTCGTCATCTTCCCCGGCGGCTTCGGCACCCTCGACGAGCTGTTCGAGGCCCTGACCCTGATCCAGACCCACCGCATCAAGCACTTCCCCGTGATCCTCGTCGATACCGCCTACTGGCGGCCGCTGTTGGACTGGATCGACCACAGCCTTGAGGACAACGCCCTGATCGCCGCCGAGGACAAAGGCCTTCTGATCGCTGTCGACACGCCGGAAGAGGTCGGTGACCACGTCCGCCGCGCCAGTTCGATGCAGAAGGAGATGGCTTAAAGCAAACGGCCCGCCGAAGCGGGCCGTTTGGGAAATTCGGGCTGCCGTCGGACTTAACGGCCCCAACCTCACGTTGGCACATCGTAGCGCCCCGGGCGGGAGTCGAACCCGCCAGCCCCACTTCGTGAGGTTGGGGCCCGCGTCCGGCGGCCGGGGCGTTGCCGCGGCCGCGACGGGTCGACGCTATTCCCGAGGTTCGCGCGCGTGGGTCGCTCAATCAAACGAATGTGTGACTGGTTCAGGACTGAACGCAGACGACCCGGCTAGTGCCGGAAATGCCGGTGCTTGGTGAACGCCATCGTGACGCCGGCGGCGTCGCAGGCCTCGATCACCTCGGCGTCGCGTTTGGAGCCGCCGGGCTGGATCACCGCGTTGGCGCCGGCCTGAATCGCCAGCTCGGGGCCGTCGGCGAAAGGGAAGAAGGCATCGGAGGCGAGGGCGGAGCCGGTTAGGAGCTCGCCGGCCTCCTCGCCGCGGGCGTCGCGGCACTTCTCGACCGCGAGGCGGACCGAGTCGACGCGGCTCATCTGGCCGGCGCCGATGCCGAGGGTCGCGCCGCCCTTGGCGAGCACGATCGCGTTGGAGCGGACGCGGCGGACGACGGTCCAGGCGAAGAGCAGGTCGCGCCACTGCTGCTCGCTCGGCTGCGTCTTCGTCACCACCTCCATGATCTCTCGCGGCTCGGGGTCGCCGTCGCGGTCCTGGATCAGCAGGCCGCCCAGCACCCGTTTGACGTCGCGCTCGCCAGCGTCGGGCTCACGGCGCTCCTCCTCACAGAGGATGCGGATCGCCTCCTTCTGCTGCAGCACGTCCAGCGCCCCGTCCTCGAAGCCGGGCGCGTTCAGCACCTCGACGAAGTTCTCGTGCAGCTGCTCGGCCAGCTCGCGGCCGACCGGGCGATTCAGCGAGATGACGCCGCCGTAGGCCGAGACCGGGTCGCAGGCGAGCGCCTTCAGGTAGGCCTCGAGCGCGTCGGCACCGACCGCCACCCCGCAGGGGTTGTTGTGCTTGACGATCACGCAGGCCGGCTGCTCGAAGTCGTCGACGAGGCCGCGAGCGGAGTCGAGGTCGAGCACGTTGTTGAAGGAGAGCGCCTTGCCGTGCAGCTTCGAGACCCGCGAGAGGACGTGGCTGCGGGCGCCGGCTTCGGAGTAGAGGGCGCCGCGCTGGTGCGGGTTCTCGCCGTAGGAGAGGTCGAGCACCTTCTCGTAGGCGATCGCCAGGTGCTCGGGGAAGTCCTCGTACTCGGTCGAGAACCAGCGGCTGATCGCGGCGTCGTAGCGCGCGGTCTGGGCGAAGGCCTCGTTGGCCAGCCAGTGCCGGGTCGTGGCGCAGATCTCGCCGCCGGTCTCCTCCAGCTCGGCGCAGACCGCGTCGTAGGCCTCGGGTTTGACGACGACGGCGACGCTGTCGTGGTTCTTGGCCGCGGCGCGGATCATCGTCGGCCCGCCGATGTCGATGTTCTCGATCGCCACCTCGGCCGCGACCTCGTGCCCGGCCACGGTCTGCTCGAAGGGATAGAGGTTGACGCAGACCACGTCGATCGGCTCGATCCCCTCGCGCTCCAGCGTCGCCATGTGCTCCGCGTCGTTCCGTCGCGCCAGCAGCGCCGCGTGCAGGCGCGGGTGCAGCGTCTTCACGCGGCCGTCGAGGATCTCTTCCTGCCCGGTGAACTCGGAGACGTCGGTCACCTCGAGGCCGGCCTCGCGCAGCGCGGTCGCGGTGCCGCCGGTGGAGAGGATCTCGACCCCGAGGGCGGCCAGGCCTCTGGCGAAGTCGGCAACCCCGGTCTTGTCGGAGACGGAGATCAGCGCCCTGCGCACCCGGATCGCGCCGTCGCTCACGGCCTCCTCCCGGGTGTCTGCGGCTGGCTCAGTCATCGATCGAGACGACCCCAGGGTCGTCAGCATCGATCCTAACTCTGCCCTCCGCGATCATGCGGATCGCCTCCGGGTAGAGCTCGTGCTCGACGGCGTGGATCGCCGCCTCCAGGACCTGGCGCTCGCGGCCGGCCGGCACCGGCACGCGGCGCTGGAGGATCGTCGGCCCGGTGTCGATTCCCTCGTCGACGAAGTGGACGCTGACGCCGGTCTCCTGCACGCCCGCGGCCAGCGCCTGGCCGATCGCGTCGAGCCCCGGGAACTCCGGCAGTAGGGCGGGATGGATGTTGACGATGCGGCCGCGGAAGCGGGCGACGAAGGGTTCGCTCAGCAGCTGCATGTAGCCGGCGAGGACGACGAGGTCGGCGCGCCGCGCCTGCACCCAGTCGGCCATCGCTGCGTCGCGCCCGAGCCGATCGGCGTAGGCATCGGCGGGGAAGACCGCCGTCTCGATCCCGGCCGCAACCGCCCGCTCCAGGGCCCGCGCGCCGGGCTTGTCCGAGGCCACCCCGACGACCTCGATCCGGTCGCGCCCGTGCAGCTGGTCGAGGATCGCCTGCAGGTTGGTGCCGGCGCCGGAGGCGAGGACGACGATGCGGAACTGGCTCACTCCCGCATCTTGGCGCAGGCAGGATCCGCTCACGGGACAATGCCGCTGCAGGCGGAGCTAGGAACCTCAGGATGACGATGGCCAACCGCCTCGGTGTCGCTGCGCGGTTGGTCCAGGTTGGATGAACGGCCCCGCCGGCATGAACTTGCGGCTCGTATCTTTGCGCCCGCGCGACTTCGGCATCCTTTGATTTGCAGGGAAAGGCGCCGAGTCATCGCCGGCAGTTAAGCCGGCGCGTAGGACATCACGCAGCTCCTCTTGACTATTGCGCCGAAGCTCGGCTATTGATGTGGGGACAGGTCGAAGGCCCCGGCAGACCAAGGTCCGCCGGGGCCCCGACACCCACACCCGCCGGGGCCACCACTGCAAGGCCGGCCCGGGAGGCATACCTAGGAGGTTAGAGATGCTGAAGAAGATCATCGTGCTCGCCATGGCGCTCGGCGTCGTGGCGGCGTTCGCGTTGCCGGCGACGGCAGGAGCGGCCTGGAAGCACAAAGGCCTTCCGATCCAACAAGCCGTGGACCTCGACGTAACAGGCACAAACGTTAAATTCCAAAGTTCAGTCGGTGGAGTCGAATGTCAAACCATTTCTACAGTGACATTCAACGGGCCCGGCCAAGAAGCGACAACAGGTAAAGCTGACAGCTTCAAACCGCATCCGGGCACCGACACACAGAATTGCAAAGGCTTTGGCGGCCTTGCACCCTGCCAAATCCATAACCTCACACCAACAGGTGTGAGCCCACACGGGACCGGCTGGGTTCTGCACACATCCACCAACCCCAACCGAATCCAAATCACAGTCGGCGAAATTCACAGTCAAGCAACAGGTTTCTTCTGTCCGTTTCAAAACATCACACTGACAGCGGGCAATGTGGAGGCGACGCCCGAACAGGAACCGGTTAAAACACTGAATCTAAGCGGTCAACTGGAAGGCCATCTCTGGAATTCATCGCAACCGACGAACCAAACCACAGTAACCACGACGATCAGCGGCGTCCTGCACGTCCTCGGGGAAGCCAACGGCACATACGAAATCTAGGGATCAGTCTCTCGATAACAGAGGGGCGCCCATGGGCGCCCCTCTGTGAGAGTGATAAGTACTAAGACGTTCCTTGACAGATCATGAACCGTTTCCTATGCTGATCGCTGCCAAGGAATGGTTTCACGGGAGAGGCGCGACCAGCCAAAGGGGGTTGAGGTGAAACAGGCGGGTTCCATCCTGCGCGGCGTGTTCGTGCCGGCTTGTGCGCTGGCTCTGGTGGTCTCGACGCCAGGTGTGGCATCGGCCGCCTGCTCCAACGAAGGGCTTCGCGCCAGCCAGGGTGCGACGGGCCTCCCTGGCTGCATGGCCCTTGAGCTCGTCAGCCCTCCCGCGAAGTTCTCCCAGCCGGCTCTCTCACCGTCATTTTCGCGCGACGGGCAGCGCTTGCTGATGAAAATCCGCGCGGAGTTGGCCGGCACTCCCGGCTATCAGTACTTTGGTGGCGACGCCTACGTGGCAAGCCGTGGCGCCGGAGGATGGGTAGCCGCGCCGACCGCCCCAGCGGACGTGGCGATAGTGTTCGGTGGCTCCAAGGCAGGTAACCCTTCGACCTTCACGCCCGATCTGGATCGTTGGACGCAGTTCGGCTCGACCCAGGCGCAGGCGCAGGTGGGCGTCGCCCGCCTCTACGGTGGTGGGCTCGACGGTGGCTTCGGGCCACTCTCACCGCTCTTGGTGCCTATCGACGAAGTCAATGAATTACAGGGCATCGTCCACTTTCTCGAGGTCGACGGTTCCTCGGCCGACCTTCAGGTCAATATTTTGCGGGGTCGGTTGACGACCACCGCCTACCTTCCCGAAGACCCGCGTAACTCAACCGGATCGGGAGCCGGCGCCGACCCCAACAGCTACGTTGCCGGCCTCCACAAAGGCGGCGAGCCGTTCCTCGAGCTCCTGGCTCGCGACAAAGACGGCGCCATATTTGGCGGGCGCTGCGGCGCCCACTTGGGAGGAGAGAATGCCATGTTCAATCAGGGGGCTGTTTCCCCTGACGGTGTCCAGATTTTCTTCACCTCCCGCCCCGCCCAGCCCTGGAATCCCGGGGCCGAAATCGAACCGCCCTGCAGTATCTCCAATCCTCTGCGCGTCCTCCAGCGCACCGCCGCTCCGGAAGGCCCGGTGATCAGCGAAATCGCCCCCGGCGGTCCCGTCGCCCCCGGCGACGACATCTTCCAGGCAGCTTCGGTGGACGCGACCAAGGTTTACCTCACCACGTCCCGCAATCTGACCGCCTCGGACACCGACGCGGCTGCCGAGCCTTGCACCGCAGTCCTTGGCGCCTCCAAAGGGTGCGACCTCTATCTCTACGACTCGACCAAATCACCGGGCGCACAGATGACTCAGGCCTCGGTCGCGGAAGGCGGTGACTCCGCGGACGTGTTGAGCTCAATCACCGCCGTCTCGGGCGACGGCTCCCGCGCTTACTTCGTCGCCCAGGGCGTTCTCACCAGCGATCAGAACCCGGAAGGCGCAATCGCTCAGGCCGGTCAGCCCAACCTTTACCTCTACGAGGCTGCGACCGACAGCACCTCCTTCCTCGGCACCCTCGCGGCGGCCGACCAGGGCAGTCTCCAGGGTGGCCTCTGGGGCACGGTGGGGAGCTTCCTGGGGGACGCCTATGCGGTGCCTCTGCACGGCCCTGGAGGCGCGGGGGGCGGGGACGGCCATGTCCTCGCCTTCGCCTCCAAAGCCCCACTCACTGCCGACGACACCGACGGCGACGGTCGCGACGTCTTCCGCTATGACGCCGCGGCCGAGACGCTCGAGCGGGTCTCCAAAGCCGCCCCGGGCGGTGCCGACAACGGTCCCTTCGACGCCATGGTCAACCCCGTCACCAGCAAGGTGATCGAATCCAACTTCGGCGAGGCAACCCGTTGGGTGAGCGAGAGCGGGCAGGTGATTGCCTTTTCCACCGCTGAGCCACTGGTTCCGGGCGATGAAGACGAAGCTATCAACCCCTATATCTGGGATGCGGGGCAGCTGGGGGCCACGTTTGCCGAGGTCACCGAGTCGCCCGCCGTTGCACCTTTTGCGGGGCAGGTCGCCTTCTACACCACGGCGGCGCTGCTGCCGAGGGACGTCGATACCGCCGCCGACGTCTACGTCGCGCGGGAGGAAGGCGGCTTTCCCGAGCCGCCCCCCCCAGACCCCCCCTGTGATCCTCTGAAAGAGGGCGGTTGCCGCGGAGCCTCGCCGGCACCGCTCCCCATTTCACTGGCGACGGGCGCGACCACCGGCGGCAACGTCAAGGCGTCGAAACGGTGCAGGAAGGGGCTCGTCAAACGCGGGGGCCGGTGCGTGAAAAACCCAGGCAGGCACAGATCCGGTAGAGGCACCGGGCATCGACGGGGGAGAAGCCGGTGACGATCAGTTCGCGTACCGGGGCGAGGCTTCTCCTTGCGCTTGCCGCCGCGGGGCTTATTTCCTGGCTGCTTGCCGCCGCCGCGGCGGCGGATCCGCACTTTGGAGTGCTGCTGAACCGCCTCCACGCACCGCTCCATGTGGGCGACGAACGCCTCGCCTACAGCGTGACGGTGAGGAACGAAGCGGAAGACAAACCAAAAATCGGCGATCAGTTGACCTGCCGCGGCACGCCGGCAGACGGGATCGTCTGGTTCGGCTCTCCGGATCCCGATTTCACCTTCGTCTGGCTGCGCAACGCGACCCCGATCGCAGGCGCTACGGGGAAAACCTACACCACGACTTCCACTGACGCAGGCAAGTCAATCCAGTGCGTGGTCACCGGTACCAATGACCCGGACGGACCCGCGGGCTCCAAATATGCGCCGATCGCCGCGTCGGTTGTATCGCTACCGCCAGTGTCGATCGAACCGCCACCAAGCCCGCTGCCGAGCGGCACTTCGCGGCCGAATATCTCGGGCCCCGGGTTCGCCTCCAGGCCGAGCGGGACGGCGACGACGACGGCGGGCTCGGACCTGCTGACCGAAGTGGTGACGGCGAAAGGGACGGGCACCCTCGCGAGCGGCTCGACGGTGGTCGCCGGGGTGACCATGAGCAGCGGCATCTTCGAAGGTTTTCAGGCTGTCGCCGGCACTTGTGTTCCCGAAGAAGCGACCATCAAAAGGGTGGAGGAAACCGAACCAGAGGTGTTCGAGCTGACGCTCTCGAAAGCGGCGACCTGCTCGGGTTCAGGCACGTTGGAAGCGGGCGCCCAGCCAATCGGACCTGGGATGGTCGTCAGCGGCGGTCCCTGCATCCCGCCGGGAACGGAAGTGATCGCCGCGACCAACAATGGTCTGTCAGGCACGGTCCGACAGATCCAGATGGATAGCCCCGCGACCTGCTCGGAAACGGGGGTGCCTATCGTCGCCACTTCCACGTTGATCTGCGAAGAGCCCTCGGGGTGGAGCGCCGGCAGCGCGATCGATTGGAGCTTCCGCTGGCTGCGAAACGGTGAGCCGATCCTCGGCGCGACCAACCCTTCGTACACGGTGCAGAGCGCCGACACGGAACCCCCCTCGAACCTGCAATGCGAGGCGACCGCGGAAGACGACGAAGGCAATCGGGTAGCCGTCCTGTCGGTGCCTAAGTCGACCCGGCCAGAGCTGCCACAGCCATACCTGACGCCACGCACCGCAGGAATTCCCGCGGTCGACTTCGAAAACCAGACGGCGGGAGAGGTCACGCTGGCGGTGAGACTGCCCGAGGGGGATGAAACTCACGCCTATAAAGCGGTCGGGTCAGGCTGGAGCTGCACGAAGACCCCCCCGACCCCCCTTGTGGACCCCGAAATCACCTGCAAGCGCTCGGACGTGCTCTCCCCCCAGGCCTCCTACCCGCCGCTGGAGGTGGTCGCGGCGCTGGGCCAGAACCCGCCGCTGACCCTGGTGACGAAAGCCGAGGCTTCGGGCGGCGGCGCTCCCGACGCGGGCGTCGCCGAAGACGAGTACACGATCCCCCTGCCTCGTGTCCCCTTCGGATTCGAAGCGTTCAAAACGGAGGTGCTGGACGCCTTTGGCGCCGATTACACCCAGGCGGGAGGGCACCCGTTCTCGGCGGGGGCGACGATCGTTTTCAACACGCACGAGCGGGCAGAAGAAGACACTGGATCCACCAGGGCGGTGAATGGCTCGACCCGGGTTGTGCGCACGCAGACGCCGCCGGGCTTCGTCGGCAACCCGCGGGCGGTCGCGGAGCTGTGCCCGACGATCACGGGTGTTCTCCCGGGGTCGACGCCCTGCCCGGCGAGCAGCAAAGTGGGATCGATCTCCGGCGAGACGAGCTCCGGTAGCTTCGCCAGCTCGGTCTACGCGATGGAGCCCGAAGAGGGACAGCCGGCGCAGTTCGCGTTCGCGGTGCTCGAATACGGGTTCACTTTGAGGCCGGAGCTGCGGCCGGAGGACGGCTACGCGATCGACCTGGTGACCCAGCCATTGTCGAAGTTCCCGGAAATCTTCTCCTCTGAGGTGAAGCTGTGCGGATTCGGCGTAGTGCCGGGCACCGGAGGCTCGGTTTGCAATAAACCGGGCGATCCGGGCGCCACGGAGCTTCCCTTCATCACCAACCCAACCCGCTGTTCGGGGTCGCCGCCAACGACTCGAATCCTTGCAGACAGCTGGCAGGAACCGGGCAAGTTCGCAAGCGCCGAGTTCACTTCCCCCGCCCTAACCGGCTGCGATCAGGTTCCTTTCGAACCGCAGATCAGCTTCACTCCGACCTCCAAACGGGCGGACGCTCCGACCGGCATGGACGTGCAGCTGACGCTGCCGACCGCCGGTCTCGAAGAACCGGAAGGCATCGCCCAGGCAAACCTCGAGGGCACCACGGTGGCCCTTCCCGAGGGGATGACGGTCAACCCCGCCACCGCCAATGGCCTGGAGGCCTGCGGGCTTGACCAGATCGGGATTTCGTCAGGGGGGGTGCCGAACGACAATCCGGTTACCTGCCCGAGATCCTCCAAGGTGGGCAGCGTCGAAGTGCAGACGCCGATCTTGGAGGACACCCTTAAAGGCAGCGCCTACATCGCCCGCCAGGGGAGTAATCCGTTCGGCTCGCTCCTGGCTCTCTATCTGGTGATCGACTCGCCTGAGAACGGCATCCTGGTCAAGCTGGCGGGCAAGGTCTCCCCCGATCCCAAAACCGGGCGGCTCACGGTCAGCTTCGACGATAACCCCCAGGCGCCGATCTCCAGCGTCAGGCTGCGCTTCCCTGGCGGCAACCACGCCGCGTTGATCAACCCGCCCGCCTGTGGCACCTACCAGATCGTCTCGCGGCTCAATCCGTGGACGGCTGAGGACCCCGACAACCCGAGCGCGGCGGAGACGGTCGAGCTCAAATCGAGCTTCGAGGTGCAGCAGGGCCCGGACGGCGGGGCCTGCCCGACCGGGGCGCTTGAGCCGAAGCTCTCCGCCGGCCTCTCCGGTTCCCAGGCGGGCTCGACCAGCCCCTTCCATCTGCGCCTCAGCCGCGAAGATGGCACCCAGCGCTTCGCCGGCCTCAGCGTCACGATGCCTCCCGGGCTTACCGCCTACCTCAAGGGGGTCCCCTACTGCCCCGACCCTGCGCTGGCCTCGGTCCCCACCGCCGCTGGGACCGGCGCCGCCCAGCTGGCCTCGCCCGCCTGTCCGGCTGTTTCGCGGATCGGCACTGTGGTGGCGGGCGTCGGGGCCGGCCCCGATCCCCTCTTCGTCGACACCGGCAAGGTCTATCTCGCGGGCCCATACAAAGGCGCCCCCCTCTCCCTGGCGGTTCTCGCACCAGCGGTGACCGGCCCCTTCGACCTCGGCAACGTGTTGGTGAGGGCGGCCCTGCACCTGAACCCAGAAACGGCCCAGATCACGGCGGTTAGCGACCCCTTGCCGACGATCCTCGAGGGGATCCCCCTCGACGTCCGCGACGTCCGTGTGGATGTCGACCGCAAGAGCTTCACCCTGGCGCCGACCAACTGCGAGCCGATGGCTACCTCCGCCCTGATCACCGGTGAGAGAGGCGCCACGGCCATCGCAAGCGATCGCTTCCAGGTCGGCGGCTGCGAGAAGCTTGGCTTCAAACCCAACCTGAAGCTGCGCCTGCACGGCTCTCCCAGCCGGGGGGCCTACCAGCGCCTGGTGGCCACCGTGACCGCGCGGCCGGGGGACGCCAACATCGCCCGCGCCTCGGTCGCGCTCCCCCATTCGATCTTCCTGGCTCAGGAGCACATCAGGACGGTGTGCACTCGCGTGCAGTTCGCGGCCGATACCTGTCCCAAAGGCTCGATCTACGGTAAGGCAAAAGCAACCAGTCCTCTGGTCGACTATCCCCTGGACGGATTGGTCTATCTGCGTTCTTCCTCCAATCCGTTACCGGACCTGGTGGTAGCGCTGAGGGGTCCCGCCCATCAACCGCTTGAGCTTAATCTCGTAGGCCGCATCGATTCGAAGAACGGCGGCATCCGCAACACCTTTGCTCTTGTGCCCGACGCGCCGGTCACCAAGTTCACGCTGGAGATGCGGGGCGGCAAAAAGAGCCTGATCGTCAACAGCCGAAACCTTTGCAAAGGGACCCAGCACGCGTCGGTGCGGTTGGGGGCCCAGAACGGCAGACAGCGCAACTTCCGGCCGACCATAGGAAACGACTGCAGACGAAAAGGAGGCCGAAAGGCAAAGAGGTAGATCGCGTATGCGTCCTCAGCCCTCGGAGTTGAGCAGGGCGAGCAGGCTGCGGTGGTCCTCCTCGCAGGCGGGGCAGCCTTCGAGGTGGGCGCGCATGCCGGGCACCGCGGCGTCGGCGTCGGTGCCCTCCCGCTCCAGCTCGACGTAGCGGGGCTGAGGCTGTTCGCGATCTCCTCGCGCAGGGCAGCGATCAGGTCGTTGGTCTCGGCCCGGTGCTGGGTACTCGCGCGAACCTCGGCGAGCGTCACCCAGGCCTCGCTCTCGACCGGCACCTCCCGCCCCTGCCAGGCACGGCGGCGCATCTTCACACCCGCCTCCAGCAGCGCGAACTTGTAGGCCCAGGTGGTGAAGCGGCTTTCGCCGCGGAACTCGCCGAGCTTGGCGAGCACCGCCATCAGGGCGTCGTCGGCACTCTGCTGCGCCAGGTCCTCGTGATCGTTGCCGCGCAGGTGGGGCGCGGAGGCACGGCGACGGTCGATCTCGAATCGGGCGGCCTTCAGCAGCAGGGCATGGAGCTCGACCACCGCCGTGTCGCGCTCCTCCCCGTCTCCGCACAGTCGCTCGTGCAGCTGGCGCGAGGCCGCGGCGGCGCGGGCGTCCGCATCTGGTCCGGGTATCTCGGTCGGCATCGCCAAGGTCGATGGTGGCATGCCCTGTTAGCGACCGGCTGCGGCCGGTCCTTACCTCGCTCGCCGGGCGCCGATTCGATCCACGAGGTAAGACCGCGCGCTCGCGGGACGCAAAGGGGACAGCAACCAACCACAACGAGGAGGTCCCATGTCCACCGCAACGCTCGACTCGCGAGTCCGCTCGGAGCACTCGTCGACGTTCTCCCAGCGCCTCGCCGGCGACCCCGCCTACCAGGCGTTCCTGCTGCTCCGCATCGCCTTCGCCGTCGCGCCGATCGCTTCGGCCTCGACAAGTGCTCCGGCGTCCTCGTCGACTGGGAGGTCTACCTCGCCCCCTGGATCGACGACCTCGTGCCGGGCAGCGCCGCCACCGCGATGCACCTGGTCGGCGTCGTCGAGATCCTCGCCGGCGTCGCCATCGCACTGAAGCCGCGCTACGGCGCCTACCTGGTGGCGGCCTGGCTGGCGGGGATCATCGTCAACCTGCTGACCTACTCGGGCTACTACGACATCGCCCTGCGCGACTTCGGCCTGCTGATCGGCGCCCTCTCGCTGGCGCGGCTGGCGAGCAGGTACGACCCACCGGGGCTGGAGGTGCGGCTCTAAAGCAGACGCGTAGCATCGCCGGGGTGACGATCCTCGACCGCCTCGGCGTCGCTGCGCCGGTCGTCCAGGCCGGGATGGGCGGCGGCCTCAGCCGCCACGAGCTGGCCGCCGCCGTCTCCGAGGCCGGTGGCCTGGGGACGATCGCCGTCAATGGCGCCGCGGCGATTGAGCGCGAGCTCGCCGCCGCCCGCCGTCTCACGGGCCGTCCGCTCGCCGTCAACCTGCTGCTGCCATTCGCCCGGCGTGAGTGGTTCGAGGCGGCGACTGCCGCCGACGTGGTCGTCACCTTCTGGGGCCGGCCGAGGCGGCGGACCCCCGGGCTCTGGATCCACCAGTGCGGGTCGGTGGCGGAGGCACGCGCGGCTCACGCGGCCAGGGCCGACGCCGTGATCGTCCAGGGCGTCGAGGCCGGCGGCCATGTCCGCGGTCGCACCCCCGGGCTGGAGCTGCTGGAGGAAGTGCGAGCGGCTCTCCCCGCCGTGTACCCCCTGCTGCTCGCCGGCGGCATTGCCGACCGCGACGACGTGCGCCGGGCCCTCGACGCGGGCGCGAGCGCCGCTGTCGCCGGCACCCGCTTCCTCCTTTCCGGGGAGAGCCGCTCGCACCCCGACTACAGGCGGCGGCTGCTGGAGGCCGAGGAGACGGTGCTGACTGAGCTGTTCGGCGCCGGTTGGCCGGCTCCGCACCGGGTGGTCCGCAACGCCGCCACGGAACACTGGCTCGGCGACGACCCCCGCGGACCACGGCTCAACCGTGCGCTCAACCGCCTCTCCGGCGCCGGCGCCCGGTATATGCCGCCGTCGCTCCAGGTCCGCCTCGCCCGCGCGCAGCGCCCGAGCAGCCGCCTGCTGACCCCGATTGGGCCGACCGACGACGGCTTTGCAACGCTGGTCGACGCCGGGCCCCTGTATGCAGGAGAGACGGTTGCGCGTATCGACGACGTCCGGCCGGCAGCCAAGATCGTCGCCGCCCTGACCCCCTGAGGGCAGATTTCCGGCGGCGGGGCGACTTTCGGTCGCATGAGGAACGAAAGTCGACCCGCTTGCGCCATGGGCGCTAACCCAGGGCGCGGCAGACGGCGCGGGCCTGCGCCCTGGTGATCGCCGCGGCCACTTTCGGCGCCTGACCGCCGGGGACGATCTGGGAGTTGGCGACGAAGACGACGGAGCGCTTCCCGTCGGGACTGGCGGCGAGCAGGATGCGGTAGCCCGGGAAGGAGCCGGTGTGGCCGTAGACGGTCCCGCAGCCGGTGCGGTAGCGGAAGATCCCGAGTCCGGCGAGGTTCTTCCCGGGCCCGGGCGGCGAGGAGGAGCCGGGCCGGAACGGGCCCTCGAGCTCCTTCGTGGCGGCGAGGATCGTGGGTACGTAGACGCGCGCGAAGCGGGCGAGGTCAAGCGGCGTCGAGACGATCCCGCCCGAGGCCCAGGCACCGGCCGGGTTGATCAGCCTGCTGACGTCCTCCGGTTTCTTTCCCGGCTCGACGTCGTAGCCGTGCATGAAGGGCCGCTCCAGCGCCGTCGTCAGCGGCAGGCTGCTGCTCCTCATGCCCAGCGGCCCGAAGACCCGCCGCGACAGCAGCTGCTGGTAGGTGAGGCCGCTCGCCTCTTCCTCGATCAGCGCCGCGGCGATGTTGTCGGTGTCGGAGTAGTGGTAGCGGGAGCCGGGCGGGAACTCCAGCGGCTCCTCGCGCACGAACTCGGTCAACTGGGTGGGGGAGAGGTAAGCGGTCGGGTCGGAGAGGAACTGCTTGACGAAGGCAGGCGCCCGGATGTAGTCGGGGAGGCCACTCGTGTGCTGGAGCAGCTCACGCAGTTTCACCCCTTCCGCCTCCGGCAGCACCCCCGGGATCCACTCCCTCAGCGTCGATTCCAGCGGCAGGGTCCCGTCGCCGGCCAGCTTGACCCCGATGTAGGCGTTGAAGCCCTTGGCGACGCTGGCGATGCGAAAGCGTTCGTCCGGTCTCGGCGGCCGGTCCGATCGCAGGTCGGCGACTCCCGCCCCCAGGAACTCAATGTGCCGGCCGCGGTCGATCAGGACCGAGACGCCGGGCGGTCCCGCGGGCGCGTCGACGATCTCCTCGAGCGCCCGCTGGAGGCCGGAGTTCGGGGCGCCGCGGAACTTGGCCGGCGCCGAGACGGCGAACAGCAGGCTCGCCAGCGCGACGGCGCACGCCACGATCCCCACCAGCTGCCAGCGCTGCCGCATTGACGCGACCCTACCCGCTCGCCGGGACCACGGCGATCTCCTCGAGCGCGAACTTGCCGTTCGCCTCGTCCGGGTCGCCGAGCGGGTAATAGCCACTGAAGCAGGCGTCGCAGTGCTCGTTCGGGTCGCCGCCGATCGCCTCGTAGACACCCTCCATCGAGAGGTAGGCGAGCGAGTCGGCGTCGAGCTCCTCGGCGATCTCCTCGACGCTGCGGTCGTGGGCGATCATCTCCTCGCGGGTCGACATGTCGACGCCGTAGTGGCAGGGGTTGCGGATCGGCGGCGCCGAGATCCGCAGGTGCACCTCCTTGGCGCCGGCGTCGCGCAGCATGCCGACGATCTGTCGCGTCGTGTTGCCGCGCACGATCGAGTCGTCGACGACGACGATGCGCTGGCCGGCGACGATCTCCGGCAGCGGGTTGAACTTCAGCCGCAGGCCGTGTTTGCGCAGCTCCTGGCCGGGCTGGATGAAGGTGCGGGCGACGTAGCGGTTCTTGATCAGGCCGTCGTCGCGCGGCAGCCCCGAGGCGCGCGCGAAGCCCGCCGCCGCCGGGTTGCCGGAGTCCGGCACCGCGATCACCAGGTCAGCGTCGACCGGCGCCTCGCGCCAGAGGATCTCGCCCATCCGCCCGCGCGAGCGCTGCAGCACCTTGCCCTCGAGGCGGCTGTCGGGGCGGGAGAAGTAGATGTGCTCGAAGACGCAGGTGGCCCGCCGCTCGGCCTTGACGACCTGGCGCGTCTCCAGCCCGCGCTCGGTCAGCGAGACCATCTCGCCCGGGTGCACCTCGCGCATCAGCTCGGCACCGATGATGTCGAAGGCGCAGCTCTCGGAGGCGACGACGAAGCGGCCGTCGAGCCGGCCCAGTGAGAGCGGCCGGATCCCGTGCGGGTCGCGGAAGGCGACGATCGCCCGCTTGGTCATCACCACGGTCGAGTAGGCGCCCTGCAACCGCGGCATCACGTCGCTGACCGCGTCCTCGATCAGCTTGCCGCCGTGGGAGGAGAGCAGGGCGGCGATGATCTCCGAGTCGGAGGTACCGCGGAAGTCGATCCCGCCCTCCTTCAGCTCGCCCCAGAGCTCGACCGCGTTGGTCAGGTTGCCGTTGTGGGCCAGCGCCACCTCGCGACCGTCGTCGCGCCAGACCGGCTGCGCGTTCTCCCAGGAGCCGCCGCCGGTGGTCGAGTAGCGCACGTGGCCGATCGCCATGTCGCCCTCCAGCGCCTTCAGCTTCTCCTCGTCGAAGACCTGGGAGACGAGGCCGGCGTCGCGCATGGTGGTGATGTGGCCGCCCTCGCAGGTCGCGATCCCCGCCGACTCCTGGCCGCGGTGCTGCAGCGCGTAGAGGCCGAAGTAGGAGAGGCGGGCGACATCGTGGCCCGGCGCGTATACGCCAAAGACGCCGCATTCCTCGCGCGGCGAATCGCCATCTATCGGCTGCCCCTGAAACGGAGTCAAAGCGCGTGTTCCTCGCGTTGGAAAAGGACGTGACGCGCAGGCAGACTGCCTACTCCGGCAGGGTAGCAGCGGGCGTCGGTCGCGAGCCTCGGCTGGCGCGACCGCTATTTGCGCGGTCTCAAAGGACCGGCAGCGGCTCGCCGATGCGCAGATCGAAGCGCTCGAGCAGCTCAGGCACGCTCTCCGGCTGCATTTCCAGGCCGTAGCGGTCGTTGAGGGCCGCCAGCGCCTCGGGATCGGCTTTCAGAGCGCCGCCCATTGCGTCCAGCTCCTTGAAGAAGTGCTCGAAGCCGGCGGGGGCGATGATCTCGAGGATCCGGCAGGGTTCCTCACCCGCGTTCCAGAACGTGTGCCACTGGTTCCGCGGCTTGAAGACCAGATCGCCCGGACCGGCCTCGACCACCTCGTCGCCGAGCAGCGCCCCCATCCGCCCTTCGAGCACGTAGCTGTACTCGTCCTCACGGGTGTGGCGGTGCAGCGGCGCCGCCAGAGCGCGCGGCGACATCGGGTGCTCGACCAGGGAGAAGTCGCCCCCCGCATCCTCGCCGTCAATCATCCAGCGGACCCCGATGCTGCCGAGGAAACCTGCCCTGCCCTCGTTGGGACCAATCACCGTTGCCATGGCTTACTCCTTTCGTCGGTCACTATTGTCGCGGGAAAAGGTAGCGATCTCTGGCGGATCTGTCAATATTCGTCGTACACCTATGTCCGACCGAAAGCGCAAATACGAGAAGAAGCACCGCGCCGAAGCCGAGGCGCAGACGCGCCTTCGCATTACCGAAAGCGCGGTCGCGCTGCACGGCTCGCTCGGTCCCGCCCGCACCACGATGAGCGCCGTCGCCGAGCACGCCGGCGTCCGTCGCTCCACCCTCTACCGGCACTTTCCCGACGAGCGGGCGTTGTTCGGTGCCTGCTCGGCTCACTGGGCCGAGGCCAACCCGCCCCCCGAGCTGGCGCGCTGGGCTTCACTCGAAGACCCCGACGAGCGCCTCGGAACCGCGCTCGCCGAGCTTTACCCCTATTACCGCCAGACCGAAGAAATGTTCGACAAGCTGCTGCGCGACGCCCCGACGGTCCCGGTGGTCGACGAGTTGATGGGTGCCTTCCGCGCCTTCCTCGCCGAAGCCACCGACCTCCTGATGCAGGGGAGGGGGCTTCGCGGCAAGGCCCGCGACCGTACCCGTGCCGCGATCGGTCACGCCCTCGCCTTCCGCGCTTGGCAGGACCTCACCCGCGAGCAGGGTCTCGACGATCGTCAGGCCGCCGAGCCGACCTCACGCCTGGTTGCCGTCGCCGCTTGAGGACCGGCGCAGGTTCTCGCCGCTTTGCGGATCGAAGAGGTGGAGCTTGGCGGTGTCGGCCCAGAGCTTGGCGGTGTCGCGGCGCTTGACCTTGCTGGTCGGTTCGAGGCGGGCGACGAGCTGCTCGTGACCCTCGCGCTGTTCGGGAGCGCCGGTCTCCTCGAGGCGGTCGGCGATCACGTCCGCGAGCTGGTCGGACTGGACCCCCGGCGACTCGACGTGGAAGTAGGCGAAGAGGTCGGAGCCGAGCGACTCGACCAGGTCGATCTCGGCCTCGAAGACGATCCCGCGCTCGTCCGCGAGGTCGCCGATCAGCGAGGCGTCTTCGAAGCTCTCCGGCCGCAGCCCCGCCACCACCGGTCCGTCATGGCCGCGCGCGATCTCCTCGCTGAGGTCGGCCTCGCCGATCGGCAGCTTCACCTTGCGGCCGCTCATCTCCCCCGGCATGAAGTTCATCGCCGGAGAGCCGATGAAGCCGGCGACGAAGAGGTTCACCGGGTTGTCGTAGAGGTCGGCCGGAGTGCCGACCTGCTGCAGGGCGCCGGTCCGCATCACCGCGACCCGGTCGCCGAGCGTCATCGCCTCGGTCTGGTCATGGGTGACGTAGACGGTCGTCGTCTCCAGTTTCGACTGCAGCCGTGCCACCTCGGTCCGCATCTGCACCCGCAGCTTCGCGTCGAGGTTGGAGAGCGGCTCGTCCATTAGGAAGGCTTTCGGGTTGCGGACGATCGCACGCCCCATCGCCACCCGCTGGCGCTGGCCGCCGGAGAGGTTCGCGGGGCGACGGTCGAGGTGCTCCTCGAGGTCGAGGACCTTCGCCGCCTCCTCGACTTTGCGGGCGATCTCGTCCTTGCCGGCGCCGGCGAGCTTCAGCGCGAACCCCATGTTCTCCCGCACGGTCATGTGCGGGTAGAGGGCGTAGTTCTGGAAGACCATGGCGATGTCCCGGTCCTTCGGCGCCCGGTCGTTGACGGTTTCGTCGTCGATCTTCAGCTCACCGCGTGAGATGTCCTCCAGCCCGGCGATCATCCGCAGCGCCGTCGACTTGCCACAGCCCGAGGGCCCGACGAGGATCATGAACTCGCCGTCCTCGATATCGAGGTTCATGTCCTTGACGGCTTCGTAGCCGTCCGGGAAGACCTTGGTCACTCCGTCGAGCAGTATCTCCGCCACGACCTCATCGCTCCTTCACCCGTGTGCCCCGGCGTGCAGGGCTGCTTGGAGATTGCCCTGCAGATGCGCTCCTTAAACCCCGCCGGTGGCCGGCCGCGCGCGGTTTGGTGGCGCCGCTTCGGGGTAGACCAAAAACGCGTCGGGCTTCGGCGTCGACCCACCGGTGAGGACCGGGAGAGGAGGAGACCATGGTGAGATATTTGATCGCCCTGGGGATGTGCCTTGCCACGCTTGGACTTGCTTCCTGCGGAGGTGGCGACGACGACGACGCCGGCGGTGGAGGGTCGGAAGCGAAAACTCTGCAGCCGGCTGACGCCGAGGGAGCGTCCGGAAGCGTCACCTGGTGCATCGGCAAAGACACCAGCGGGGCATTCAACACCGCGGTCGAGCAGTTCAACCAGCAGAACCCGAAACTTGAAGCCAAACTGCTCGAGCTGCCCGAAAGCGCCGACATCCAGCGCGAACAGCAGATCCAGCGCCTGCGCGCCGAATCCAGCGAGTGCGACGTGCTCGGGATGGACGTGATCTGGACCGCGGAGTACGCGGCGTCCGGCTGGCTCTACGACCTCACCCCGGTGGTTGATGAGCACGAAGGCGAGTTCATCCCGTCGACGGTGGAAACGGTGGAATACGAAGGCAATAAGTGGGCCCTCCCGTTCAACACCAACGCCGGCTTCCTCTTCTACCGGACCGACGAAGTACCTAAACCGCCGACGAGTTGGGAGGACGTCTACGCCGAGGCGCAGAAAGGCAACGGCCACGTCTATCAGGGCGAACGCTACGAGGGTTTGACCGTCAACTTCCTCGAGCTGCTCTACAGCGCCGGTGGGAAAGTCCTCTCCGACGACGGGGAAACCGTCGAAATCGACTCCCCCGAGGCTCGCGAAGTGCTCGACTTCATGGGCAAAGGAGTCGAGGACGGCGCCGTCACGAAGGCGGTTACGACCTACGAAGAGGAGAGCTCGAGGCGGGCCTTCGAGGCCGGCAAAGCGACGTTCATGCGCAACTGGCCCTACGCCTATGCACTCGGCAAAGAATCGAACATCGCCGACGATTTCGAAGTCGCCACCTTCCCGGGCTTCGGCGGCAACGAGGGCGCGGGCGTGGTCGGCGGCTACAACCTCGGCGTCTCCGCATTCAGCGACAACCCCGATGGATCGCTTGCCTTCGCGGAATTCCTGACGACCGAGCCGGTGCAGAAGGAAATGTTCCTCAAAGCGACGCTGCCGGCGGTCGCGACCGCCGTCTACGAGGACCCCGAGGTCAAAAAAGAAATCCCGTTCACGGACGAACTCCTGAAAGCGGTCGAACAGGCCCAGGCCCGTCCGGTCTCGCCGGTCTACACCGAAATCTCCGAAGCGATCTTCAACAACGTCTTCGAGGTGCTGAACGGCAGACAGTCCTCGGAGGACGCGACTTCGAAAATGAACTCCGAAATTGAAGATGCTCTGCAGAGGTTCTAGTGGAGGCAAAGGCCGAGAGGCTTCCGGCTCGACGGCGGCGCTCCGTCTTTCGCGAAGAGCGCCGTCTCGGCGCGGCGATGCTGGCACCCGCACTTGGGGTGATCGCGCTCGTCGCCGCCTACCCGATTTGCTACGCGGTCTGGCTCTCCCTTAACGAGTACAGCGTCATCACGCCCGGCCTCTCGAGGTTCGTCGGGTTGGACAACTACATCGAGGCGCTGGGGTCGTCTGAGTTCTGGACGGCGATGAAAACCACCATCCTGTTCACGGTCATCTCGGTCGGTCTCGAGCTGGTGATCGGGATCGGCATGGCGCTCGTCATGCACCGGGCCTTCCGCGGACGGGCGCTGCTGCGCGCGGTCGTTCTCGTCCCCTGGGCGATCCTGACGGTGGTCACCGCGATCATGTGGCGGACGATGTTCGAACCCGAACTCGGCTTCGTCAACGTGACGCTGAGCGCGCTCTCCCTCCCCGGCGGGGACATCGTCTGGCTCGGGGAGGAAGGCTATGCGCTGGGGGTGATGATCTTCGCCGACGTCTGGAAAACCGCCCCCTTCATGGCGCTCCTGGTGCTCGCCGGCCTGCAGGGGATACCGGACGAGTTGCACGATGCGGCGAAGGTCGACGGCGCCGGCACCTGGCAGCGCTTCCGCAGCATCACGCTGCCCCTGCTGGTCCCGGCGATCGCGGTGGCACTGATCTTCCGAACCCTTGACGCCCTGCGGGTGTTCGACCTCCCTTACGTGCTGACCAAGGGCGCCAACGGGACCGAAACCCTCTCGCTGATCGCGCAGACCGAACTCGTCACCAACCGCAACACCGGACTCGGCTCGGCGCTCTCCGTGCTCACCTTTCTCACGGTCATGGGCATCTCCTTCCTCTACATCCGCTTCATGGGCGGGAACATCCGCGCCCTGACCAAGGAAGGCTGATGACGGCGAGAGGAACCCTCACCTGGGTGGCCGTGGCGGCCGTCGTCGTCTTCTGCCTCTTCCCGTTCTACTGGCTGGTCAACACCTCGCTGAAGACCGGTGCCGACCTCTCCAGCGCGAACCTGCTGCCGCCCAATCCGACGCTCGACAACTACACCTCGATCTTCGAGGACGCCGCCTTCACGATGGCGCTGCGCAACAGCGCGATCGTCGCCGGCAGCGTCACGGTGATCTCGCTGCTGATCGGCTCCTTCGCCGGTTACGCCCTCGCCCGGCTGCACCTTCCGTTCAAGTTCCTGATCCTCGCGATCGTGCTCTCGATCTCCACCTTCCCGCCGATCGCGATCGCCGCACCGGTCTTCGAAATCTGGACGGACATCGGCCTCTATAACACCTACCTCGGCCTGATCCTCCCTTCGCTTGCGTTCGGCCTGCCGCTGACGGTCTACATCCTCGCCTCCTTCTTCCGCGACATCCCGCGGGAGCTGGAGGAGGCGGCGCTGATCGACGGGGCGACGCGGTTTCAGGCGTTCCGGAAGATCATCGTCCCGCTGGGCGCCCCGGGCGTCGTCACCGCTGGCCTGCTGGTCTTCATCTTCGCCTGGAACGAGTTCCTGTTCGCGATCACCCTGACCAGCACGCCGGAGCGCCGCCCCGTGCCCGCGGCCATCGCCTTCTTCAGTGGCAGCACGCAGTTCGAGATCCCGCTGGGGACGATCGCCGCCGCCTCGGTCGTCGTCACCGTTCCCTTGATCGTGCTGGTGCTGATCTTCCAGCGGCGCATTGTCGCCGGCCTCACCGCCGGTGCAGTGAAGGGCTGATGGCGAGGTCCAGACGTCGCCATGCGGCGTCCTCGGTTGCCCGAATAGCGCTGCTATTCGGGCTCCCTGCGTCCTGGCCTGGCAACGCCTGGACCTCGCCATCGGGTGAGATCCCCGAGTTGGACTCCCTCCTTTCGCCGGCCGGCTGGCCCTACGCGAGCACCGAGCCGGCCGCAGCGGGGGACCCAGGCCGCTTCCATGCTCTCTTCGGACGCGATGCGGCGATCGTCTCGCTCCAGGTCCTGCCGGCGCGACCCGACGTCGCCCGCGCCACCCTGCGGGCGCTCGCCTCTCTTCAGGGCGCCGCCGAGGATCCGCAGACCGACGAGGAGCCGGGGAAGATCGTCCACGAGTGGTGGCCACGCGCCCCCGAGCGCCTGCGCCGCGCCGGCTGGCCGCTGCGCGACGGCGAGCTGCGCTATTACGGATCCGCGGACTCGACGGCCTGGTTTCTGGTTCTGCTCGCCTCGCTCGGGGATCGTTCCCTTGCATCTGAGCTGGAGAAGGCCTGGCGCCGCGCGGCGGGCTGGCTCGAGAGATCCCTTGATCGCGGCAGGGGGCTGATCCGGCACGGCCCGCGCCTGGCGCCGGGCGGTTTGGTTCAGCAGGGTTGGCGCGACGCCGAGGACCCCGCCGATCCAATTCACCACGGAGCCGGCATCCTGACCATCGGGGGCGAAGTCCCCGAGCCGCCGCTCGCGGACGCCGACACGCAGGCGGTCGCCGTGGCCGCGCTGCGCGCCCTCAGCGTTCTCTCCGGCGAAGAGCGCTGGCGCGAAGAGGCATCGAAGCTCAGCGTTGAGATCGCGGCGGCATTCGATCCGGAGACGCTCGCTGTCGCGGATGGCGGCGAGCCGGTGGTGGGCGCCGGATCGCAGCTCGGCTGGCTGCTATGGGCCGACGCGCTCCCCGCGGCGGCGCGAGACCGAGCGGTGGAGCGCCTCTGCCGGCCTGACCTGCTGACGCCATGGGGCCTGCGCACGCTCGCCTCGACCCATCCCCTGCACGAGCGCGATGCCTACCACCGCGGCGCGGTCTGGCCCTTTGACTCATGGCTCGGGTGGGGCGGGCTGCGAGCGGCGGGTCGAGTGGAGACCGCCCGTGAGCTCCGCCGCGGAATCCTCGCGGCGATCGAGGCGATCGGGCATGCGCCGGAGCTGTACGCGGTCGGCCCGGAGGGACCGGAGCCGATCGCGATCGCCAACCGTGTTCAGGCCTGGACCGTGGGCGCGCGCTGGGCGCTCAAGCACGAATGGGACGGCCGGGCGAACGCGCTCTTCGGGTAACGGGGGGCGCTCAGGCGCCGTCGCGCTCGGCCTGCGCCGGCAGCGAGCGCCAGGCGCGCTCGGCGTCGCCGAGGCTGACGACGAGGCTGCGGTCGCCGGCGGCGATCTCGATCGCGTCGCCTCCGACCTCACCGAGCAGGGTGGCACCGAGCGCCTCCAGCCTGGCGCGCTCACCGCTGACCAGGAAGCCGCCGGAACCCTCGCCGAATAGCGCGTTCTCCGGCAGGCAGCCGCGGTCGCGCAGCGGCTGCAGCTCGACCTGGCAGCCGATCCCGCCGCCGATCGCGCACTCGGCAAGGGCGCAGGCGAGGCCGCCGTCGCTGACGTCGTGGGCCGAGGAGAGCTGGCCGGAGCGGACGGCATCGCGGACGATCGCGCAGGCAGCAGCGACCGTCTCGACGTCGGGCCGGGGGAGGCCGGCCTCCAGCTCGCCGCGCTGCTTGGCCAGCTCCGTGCCGGCGAGCACCGGGGCGAAGGGACCGATCAACGCGATCGCGTCGCCCTCACGGACGAACGCGCTCCCCGCCACCTGCACCGGGTCTGGCAGTTCACCCACCATGCCGACCACCGGCGTCGGATAGATCGGCCCGTCGGGTCCCTCGTTGTAGAGGGAGACGTTGCCGCCGACGACGGGCACGCCGAGCGCGTTGCAGGCGTCGGCGAGGCCGCTGACGGCGCGATCGAGATGCCAGGCCGTCGCCGGCTTCTCCGGGTTGCCGAAGTTGAGGCAGTTGGTCAGGCCGAGCGGCTCGGCGCCGACGCAGGCGAGGTTCTGGGCGCACTCCAGCACCGCCTCGACGGTGCCGTTGTAGGGGTCGCAGGCGACGCGGCGCCCGTTGCCGTCGATCGAGACGGCGATCGCGTTGCCGGACTCCGGCAGCGCCAGCACCGCCGCGTCGGCCGACTCGGGGCGGCGCACCGTGCGCGAGCCGACCACAGAGTCGTACTGCTCGAAGGCCCAGCGCTTGGAGGCGATGCTGGGCGCGGCGAGCAGCGCCAGCAGCTCCTTCTCCGCCGAGATCCCGCTTTCCAGGGTCGCTCGGTTCCCGTAGATCCAGCCCCCCGGCTCCGCCGGCTCGAGGTCGTAGAGCGGGCAGCCGTCGACCAGCGCCGCGACCGGCATCTCGCCGACGGTCTCTCCATTCCGCAGGATCCGCACCTGGCCGCTGCCGGTGATCGTCCCGATCTCGGCCCCACCGGTCTGCCACCTCTCGCAGACCGCCAGCACCTCGGCCACCCGCGCCGGCTCGACCACGGCCAGCATCCGCTCCTGGGACTCGGAGACCATGATCTCGAAGGGCTCCATGTCGCCCTCGCGCAGCGGCACCCTGGCGACGTCGATGTCGATCCCGACCCCGCCAGCCGAGGCCATCTCGCCGGCCGAGGAGGTCAGCCCGGCGGCGCCGAGGTCCTGCAGGGAGACCAGCAGCCCCTTCCCGAGCAGCTCGAGGCAGCACTCCAGCACCTTCGACTCCTCGAAGGGATCACCGATCTGCACCGTCGGCCGCTTCGCCTCGTCGCCATCGCCGAGCTCGGCCGAGGCCAGTACCGAGGCGCCGCCGATCCCGTCGCGCCCGGTCGAGGCGCCCATCAGCACCACCGCGTTGCCGACCCCGGCGGCGGCGGCCCGGACCATGTCCTCGGTCTTGGCCAGACCGACGCACATCGCGTTGACCAGGCAGTTGTGCTCGTAGGGCTCCTCGAAGTAGATCTCGCCGCCGACCGTCGCCACCCCGATCGAGTTGCCGTAGTGCCCGATCCCGCGCACGGCGCCGTCGAGCAGGTGGCGCGAGCGGACCGAGTCGAGCTCGCCGAAGCGCAGCGAGTCGAGGATCGCGATCGGTCGCGCGCCGAGCGCGAAGACGTCGCGGAGGATGCCGCCGACTCCCGTCGCCGCCCCCTGGAAGGGCTCCACCGCGCTGGGGTGGTTGTGGGACTCGACCTTGAAGGCGACCGCGTAGCCGTTGCCGACGTCGACGGCGCCGGCGTTCTCGCCCGGCCCCATCACCACCCGCTCGCCCTCGGTCGGCAGCCGCCGCAGCAGCTTGCGCGAGTGCTTGTAGGCGCAGTGCTCGGACCAGAGCAGGCTGAACATCGCCAGCTCGACGGCGTTCGGCTCTCGCCCCAGCTTCTCGACGATCAGCTCGAACTCGGCGTCGGTCAGCCCCAGCTCGCGGTGCTTGGCGACCTCGACCGTCATGCCCGCGCCCCGGCCGCCGCAACGGCCTCGAAAACGCGCAGCCCATCGGTCGAGCCGGTCAGCGGATCGACCGCGTGCTCGGGGTGCGGCATCAGCCCCACGACGTTGCCCGCCTCGTTCCTGACGCCGGCGATGTCCCGCGCCGAGCCGTTCGAGTTGTGCCCCTCCGCGTAGCGGTAGGCAACCTGCCCGTTCGCCTCCAGCGCATCGAGCATCTCCTCCGGCGCGTAGTACCGCCCTTCCCCATGCTTGGCGGGAATCGAAAGCGTCTCCCCCGGCCGATGGGCCGATTTCCCCCCTATATCAGCGGAAATCGGCCCATCGACCACGAGGTCGACTTGGCGGCAGATGAAGCGGAGCTCTTTGTTGCGGAGGAGGGCGCCGGGGAGCAACCCCGCCTCGCAGAGGACCTGGAAGCCGTTGCAGATGCCCAGCACCGGGCCGCCCGCGGCGGCGAACTCGGCGACGGCCTCCATCGCCGGCGAGAAGCGGGCGATCGCGCCGGCCCGCAGGTAGTCGCCGTAGGAGAAGCCGCCGGGAATGACCACTGCGTCGACGCCGCTGAGGTCGCGGTCTTCATGCCAGAGCAGCCGTGCCTCTCCAGAGGCGACGGTGCATGCGTGCAGCGCGTCCCGCTCGTCACAGGAGCCGGGGAACTGGACGACCCCCCAGATCACAGGGCCTGGATCTCGTAGTCCTCGATCAGGGGGTTGGCGAGCAGCTTCTCGCAGAGCTCGCTCAGCCGCTCCGGGTCCTCCGCCTCGAGCTCGACCATGCGTCCGACCCGCACGTGCTCGACCCCCTCGAAGCCGAGCGCCGGCAGCGCTCGCTCGACCGCCTTGCCCTGGGGGTCGAGGATCCCCTCCTTGGGCCGGATCAGCACCCGGGCCTTCGCCATCAGAAGCTCGTCTCCGTGATCCGCTCGAAGGCCTCGACGTATTTGCCACGGGTCTGCTCGACCACGTCGGGCGGCAGCTCCGGCGCCGGCGGGGTTTTGTCCCAGCCCTGCTCGCGTGCCCAGTCGCGCACGAACTGCTTGTCGAAGGAGGGCGGGGTGCGGCCGGGCTCGTAGCTGTCGGCGGGCCAGAAGCGCGATGAGTCCGGGGTCAGCACCTCGTCGCCGAGGACGATCTCGGCGCCGGCATGCTGGCCGAACTCGAACTTGGTGTCGGCGAGGATGATCCCGCGCTCGGCCGCGTGCTCGGCACCGCGCTGGTAGACCTCGATCGAGATCCGCCGCAGCTCCTCCATCAGCGCCCGGTCGCCGACGATCTCCGCCGCCCGCTCGAAGTCGACGTTCTCGTCGTGGTCGCCGATCTCGGCCTTCGTCGCCGGCGTGAAGATCGGCTCCGGCAGCTTGTCGGACTCGACCAGGCCCGGCGGCAGCTCGATGCCGCAGACGGCACCACCCTCGCGGTATTCCTTCCAGCCCGAGCCCGAGAGGTAGCCGCGCACGACGCACTCGACCGGGTGCATCTCCAGGCGCCGCACCCGCATCGCCCGCTCGCTCACCTCCTCCGGCACGTCCTCGGAGATGAAGTGATTGGGGACGATGTCCTCGGTCAGGCCGAACCAGAAGACCGACATCCGGTTCAGCACCTTGCCCTTGTCGGTGACCGGCGTCGGCATCACCACGTCGTAGATCGAGATCCGGTCGGAGGCGACCATCAGCAGGTCGTCATCCCACTCATAGATCTCGCGCACCTTCCCCGAGGAGTGGAGCTTGAGATCGGCAAGGGCCGGCATTAAGTCGATGCTAACCATCCGGGAAGCGGGACACGCTGCCGCCGGTCCCTGCGATGCTCTGGGTCGTGACGCTCCCGCCCGAACCGCGCAGCAACTCGATGGTCCAGACGTTGCGCTGGGTCCTGCGGCCGATCTCCTTCATGCAGAAATGTCGCGAAGACTTCGGCGACTCCTTCAGCGTCCGCTTCCTCGGGTTCGAGCGGCCGATGGTGCTGATCTCCGACCCCGCAGCGATCAAGGCTCTCTACATGGAGCGGGAGCACGGCCTCCCGCCTGGTCGCAACGTCATCCTCGAACCTATCCTCGGCTCGAAGTCGCTGCTGCTGCAGGAAGGCGCCGAACACCTCGCTCGCCGCAAGCTGATGCTGCCGTCTCTCCACGGGGAGCGGATGCGCTCCTACGAAGCGGCCGTCGACGAGATCGTCAGCGCCGAGATCGACTCCTGGCCGTGGGAGCGGGAGTTCCCTATCCACTCGCGGATGCAGGCGGTGACCCTGGAGGTGATCCTGCGGGTGGTCTTCGGCGTCGCCGAGGGGCCGCGCCTCGAGCGTCTGCGCGGCATGCTCGGCCGGGTCCTCGAGGACACCGCCGCGCCCCGGACGCAGCTCGTCGCGCTTGCCACCCGCCGCTTTCGGGGCGGCAACGCCCTGGCCCGATTCGAGGGGCAACTGAAGGAAGTCGACGAGCTGCTCTACGCCGAGATCGCCGACCACCGTGCCCGCGGCGGCCTCGAGGACCGCGACGACATCCTCTCGATGCTGATGCAGGCCGAGTTCGAGGACGGCGGCGCGATGAGCGACGAGGAGCTGCGCGACCAGCTGATGACGCTGCTGCTGGCCGGCCACGAGACGACGGCGACGGCGCTGGCCTGGACCTTCGACCTGCTGCTGCGCCACCGGGAGGCGCTCCAGCGCCTGCGCGACTCGCTCGCGGCGGGGGAGGACGACTACCTGCGGGCGACGATCTCCGAGTCGCTGCGCCTGCGGCCGGTGATTCCGCTGGCCGGTCGCCGCCTCGCCAAGGAGCTCGTCGCCGACGGCCTCACGTTGCCGGCCGGTACCGACGTGACGCCGGCGATCTGGCTCACCCACACCCGCGCCGACCTCTATCCCGAGCCCTTCGCCTTCAAGCCCGAGCGCTTCCTCGAGGAGGGGCCTGACACCTACGGCTGGATCCCCTTCGGCGGCGGCATCCGGCGCTGCATCGGCGCCTCCTTCGCCGAGTTCGAGATGCGGATCGTCCTGCGCGAGGTGCTGACCCGCTGCGACCTACGCAAGGCCAGCCCGATGCCGGAGAAGACCGGCCGCCGCAACATCACGCTCTCGCCGAAGGACGGCACCCCGGTCATCGTCACGGCCCGCCGTCCGGCCGTCGAGCGCGAGCCTCTCGCGGTTTAGGCGCGAGAACCGTTACGGAGAATTCACTTTCGCCGCGTAACTCGCGCAACTTTTTGTCTTAGCATCCGGCATCATGGAGGCGATGAGGCAGAGCTGGAGCGACGACAGGCTGGACGCCCTGAACGATCGGGTCGACGGGGGATTCGCCCGCGTCGACCAACAGTTCACCCGGGTGGATGAGAGGTTCGACCGACTCGAAGAGCGGATGGAACACGGGTTTGAGCACCTCGACGCCAAGATCGACAGCAGCGTCGCAAAGCTGGACGCCAAGCTCGACAGCAGCATCGCGAAGCTCGACGCCAAGATCGACAGCAGCATCGCGAAGCTGGACGCCAAGCTCGACAGCAGCATCGCGAAGCTCGACGCCAAGCTCGACTCGAAGATCGACGCCTACGCCGCGGAGTGCGGCAGGAAATGAAACTGGGCTTCCACGAAATCAACTGCCGCTTCGACGCGATGCAGCAGACGATGATTCGCGTGGGCGGCGGTCTGATCGGCGTCCTCGTCGCCTCCGGCGCCGGGTTGATCGCGACCCAGCTCTGAGCGGCGGAGACCCCGCCGGCGCTAGCTGCCGGACTTCGACGGCGAGTAGGGGTGCTCGCTGGCCCAGCGGGCGATCGTGCCGGAGCCGGAGATGACCTCGCCGTCGTCGAGGACGAGGATCGGCACCTCCTCCTTGCCGCTCAGCTTCTTGATCTCGGCGCGGTCCTGCCCGCGGCTGCCCCAGGTCCAGGGCATCAACCGGTAGCCGCCGACCGTCTTCAGCTCGTACTCGTATCCGGCGGCGTCGAGCGCCTTGCCGGCCTTCGCGCAGGGGTGCGCGAAACCCGGGCCCACCTTCTTCGTCCCGCAGGTGTAGAGGATCACGCCGCCAGCCTACCTCAGTGCCCGAGCGCCGTGAGCACCTCTCCGGCCGCCCGTTCGCCGGACCGGACGGCGCCGTCCATATAGCCGTTCCAGACGGTCGCGGTCTCGGCGCCGGCCCAGTGCAGGCCCCCGATCGGGGCGCGCAGGGCGCGGCCGTATTCGGTCCAGCCGCCGGGCGTCATCAGGCAGCCGTAGCAGCCGCGAGTCCACTCCTCCTCGGCCCAGACCCGCTCGACGAAGCGCTCCGGCCGCGCTGCCCGCTCGCCGAAGAGCCGGGCGTGGCCGGCGAGGACGGCGTCCCGGCGCTCGCCGGCGGGCCGTGCTCCCCACTGCCGGGCGAGCCGCCCCTCGAGGAAGCCGAGCAGGACGCCGGGGCTCCCGTCCGGCGGGGAGTTGTCGAAGACGACGCGGGCCGGGCCGACGTCGCTCGTCGCCTGCCCCGAGAGACCTTCCTCGCGCCAGAACGGCCGCTGGTAGACCGCCATCGTCTTGATCACGGTGCCCTGCGGCATCCGCTGGGTGAGCTGGTCGCGCTGGGCCGAAAGCGGCGGGTCGTAGGCGATCCGACCGGCCAGGGTCGGCGGGACCGCGACGATCGCCCGCCTTGCCCGCACCGCTGGGCCACTGGGCCCGTCAGCGTGGAGGATGACGCCGCCCGCGCCATGCTCGATCGCTCGCACCGGGGCGCCGAGGCGCAACTGCTCCGCTCCCAGCTGCTCGGCCATCAGCAGCGCCAGGCGCTGCGAGCCGCCGTGGAAGCGGTCCTGCTGGGCGCCGCCGCCGGTTCCGACGAGGCTGTTGAAGCCGCTGCCGGAGTGAGTGTAGAAGAGGACGTGGAGGAGAGAGACGTCGCTGGGCTCAGCCGCCCAAACCGCCTCGGTGGCGAGCTCGAAGAGGCTGCGGGCCGCCTCAGTATGGGTGTTCCGCCGCACCCAGGTGGCGAAGGTCTGGCTGTCCCAGCTCGCGGCCTCGGGCGCCATCCAGGGTTCCTCGAGCGGTACCTGGCGCGCCATCCGGTCGAGCCGAGCGCGCGCCTGTTCGAGGTCGACCAGCGCCAGCGGCGAGATCGCCCGCGCGAGGTCGCGGACCAGGCCGACCCGGGCATCGGTCAGCGGCCCCTCGTAGGAGGTCCGCCGTCCCGCCATCTCGATCAGGTGCCGCCCCTCATCGTGGGTGGGGAAGGTGCCGACACCGAGCTCGGCCGCCAGCGCGGCGATGCGGTCCTGGGTCGGACCGATCCACTGGCCGCCGACCTCGACCACCTTGCCGTCGCCGATTTCCTCGTTGAGGAGGCGGCCGCCGACCCGGTCGCGCGCCTCGACCACCAACGGCCGTGCGCCGGCGGCGGCGATCCGTCGAGCGGCCACGAGTCCAGCGAGGCCGGCGCCCACAATCGCGACGTCGGCCTTGATCGACTCGGTCATGCCCGGCTCAGGCTCGCAGCGCTTCGACCCGCGCGAAGATCTCGGGCAGGTGGGTGAGGTAGGCGTCGTAGTCGAAGACCGCGTCGAGGTCGAGCTGCGGCGCCGCCTCGGCGAGCAGGTCGCGGAACTCGGTGCGGGTGTCCCAGGCGCGCTGGGCGTTCTCCTGGACTATCCGGTAGGCGTCGTCGCGCGTCATCCCCGACTCGACCAGGGCGGTCAGGGCGCGCTGGCTGAAGAGGGCCCCGTGGGTGAGGCCGAGGTTCTCCTTCATCCGCGCCTCGTGCACCGTCATCCCGGCGGCGACCTTGGCCGCGATGTCCTGCATGTAGTCGAGCAGGATCGTCGCGTCGGGCAGGATCACCCGCTCGGCGCCGGAGTGGGAGATGTCGCGCTCGTGCCAGAGGGCGACGTTCTCGACCCCCGCCTGGGCGTAACCACGCAGCACCCGCGCCAGGCCGGTGACGCGCTCGGTGCGGATCGGGTTGCGCTTGTGCGGCATCGCCGAGGAGCCCTTCTGGCCGGCGCCGAACGGCTCCTCGACCTCGCGCAGCTCGGTTTTCTGCAGGTTGCGGATCTCGGTCGCGAAGCGCTCGAGGCCGGCGCCGGCGATCGCGATCGCCGCCAGCAGGGCGGCGTGGCGGTCGCGCGGCACGACCTGGGTGGCGACGTCCTCGCGACTGAGCTCGAGCCGCTCCATCACCCGCGCCTCGACAGCAGGGGGGATCGAGGCGTAGGTGCCGACCGCGCCGGAGAGCTTGCCGACGGCAAGCTGCGCAAAGGCCTCCTCGAGGCGCGTGACGTTGCGGTCGGCCTCGAAGGCGAAGCCGGCCAGCCGCAGGCCGAAGGTGGTGGGCTCCGCGTGGACGCCGTGGGTGCGGCCGACGCAAATCGTCTCGCGGTGCTCCAGCGCCCGCGCGACCAGCGCGTCGCGGTAGGCGCGCGCTCCCGCGACGACGATCTCCCCCGCCTGCCGCAGCTGCAGCGCCAGCGCCGTGTCGAGCACGTCGGAGGAGGTGAGGCCGTAGTGGATCCAGCGCCCGTGCTCGCCCACCGAGGCGGCGACGACGTCGACGAAAGCGGCGACGTCGTGGTCGGTGACCCGCTCGCGCTCCTCCACCGCCTCGACCGTGAACGCCGCCTTGGCCCTGGCCGCCTCAGCCGCCTCCCGCGGAACCACGCCCTCCTCCGCCCAAGCCTCGGTCGCCGCCAGCTCGACCTCCAGCCAGCACTCCATCTTGCGCCGCGGCGTCCATACCTCGCCCATCTCGGGACGCGTGTAGCGGGGAATCACCTCCGGCGCTCCTCGGGGGGGTGGCGGAGGGTGGGGGTGGTGTGGCGCAGCGCGGAGTCTGCTGAGGGCGAGACCTCATCCCTGGCACCGACCCCATCCCTCTGCCCGAAGCAGAGCGCAGCGCCAGCCAGGCCACCCCCACCCTCCGACAGGACCCCCCCGCCGGAGCTCATACGTTGATGATCCTCGCCGCCAAGACCCCCGCGTTTTTTGCCCCGTCGATGGCAACGCAGGCGACGGGGATCCCTGGCGGCATCTGCACCGCGGAGAGCAGCGCGTCGAGGCCGCCAAGCGACTTGCCGAGGATCGGCACGCCGATCACCGGCAGCTCGGTGTGCGCGGCGGCGACGCCCGGCAGCGCCGCTGACATGCCGGCGCCGGCGATGATCACCTTCAGCCCCCTCATCTTCGCGTTGGTGCAGTACTCCCGCACCATCTCGGGATCGCGGTGAGCGCTCATCACCCGCACCTCGTAGCGGATGCCGGCGTCGTGCAGGGCCGCGCCGGCCGGCTGCATCTTCGGCTTGTCGTTCTTCGAGCCCATGATGATCCCGACCAGCGGCTCATCGACGTTGATTTCCTCGAAGGCCTCCTCGACCGCCGGCATCGTCGCCTGCTGCGTGGATCCGGACGATCCGGTCGACCCAGTCGGCTGGGGCTCCTCTGAGATCTCGCTCATCTCTTCCTCTCTGGCTGGTTGGCTGGGGATTGGCTCGACGGCGCGGGCGGCGACGTCGGTGCGGATCTGCATTCTGTCGAGGGTGACTCCGGGTAGCCGGCGGAGGCGAGGACAGGCGTCACCGCCCAGTCCACGTTCTCGCCATCGAATCGGTGCTAGAGCGAGCCGGCCAGGTCGTCGGCCGACATCGCGGTCAGGGTCTGGCTGGTCATCGTCCCGCGCGAGCCCAGCTCGACCGAGACCTTGGCCATCGTTTTCTCGTCGGGGGCTTCGACGACGGTGACGAAGTCGTACTGGCCGAGCGTCGCGTACTGCGCCACGACCTTGGCCCCGATCTGTTCGACCTCCTTGTTCACCTCCGCGACCCGGCTCGGGTTGTTCTTCAGCGTCCGCACTCCCTCGGCGGTCAGGTTCGTGAGCATCAGATACGTCGGCATCTCGTCCTCCAAGTCTCGATCGGCGACCCTGGGACAAAGTTACTGCTTACGGGGTGGGGTGGGGGAGGTTCCTCTCCCCGGAGGCGATGCCTAGTAGCCGGCCGGGTGCCGAACTTCGTAGCCCTCGGGATACGGAGGCTCAACGTGCCAGCGGGGACCACTGACGCCATCGGGATTGCCCGCCGTGTCCCAGCGCAGGCCGGCGATCTCGGCGTAGACGTGGCTGTCGTTGGCGTAGATGGTGATCCACTTGCCGGGGCCGGGCTCGCCGTAGCTCGCGAGGGAGCCGGAGACGAGTGGGGTTTCGAGCAGGCCGGCGCCGTAGAGGGCGAAGCTAACGGCGCCCGAGCAGTCGTAGCCGTAGGAGTACCAGGAGCCGTGGCCGCCGCCCCAGACGTAGGGGGTGGAGGTGATCGAGTTGGCCGCGGCGATTGCCGCCTTGACCGCCGCCGGCGCGTCCTCCGGCGCGGCGGCGAGGGTGCCGTTGAGGACGGCCTGGGGGCCGGGCGTCTCCAGGCCGGTGGCCAGCGGCGACAGCGCCCAGTCGACGTAGCGGGCCTTGCACTCGCCTTCGATTTCGTCGGCCTGCTGCAGTACCTCCTGCACATACCACTCCGCCTGGTTGTGGCTGAAGATGCCGGCGCTGAGGCTGCCGCGCGACCAGATCAATCGCGCCAGGGTCGCCGCCGAGTCGACCGGATCGGCGCGGCGGATCTTGCCGTCCTCGTCGCCGTCGACCGCGTAGGCGCGCCACTCGCTCGCATCGAGCCCGAGCGGGCCGACGGTCTGCATCTGCTCCTCGCTCATGCCGCGGCCGAAGTCGGACTCGAGGCGGCCGATCGCCGCCAGCGCCCAGACGCCGCGCTTGCCGAGTTCGTAACGGGCGGCGGCGTCCTCGAAGGCGCGCAGGTACTCGTGCGGGATCCGCTCGCGCCACTCCGGGGCGGGGGTGCATTTGAGCACCTGAAGCTGCGGGCCGAGCTCGGCGCCGAAGGCCGGGGCGCCGACTTCCTCGGCGTAGCAACCGGCGTTGGCGAGCACGTCGGCGACGTACCAGTCGGCGTGGTTGTACGCGAAGATCGCGCCGTAGGTGTCCTCCGGCATGCCGGAGGCGCTGAGGTAGTTGGCGGCGGCGAAGATCGCGTCTTCGGGGTTATAAGGATCGGCGACGCCGTCGCCGTTGGCGTCGACCCCGTAGCCCGCCCAGGTTTCCGGCATGAACTGCATCCAGCCCTGGGCGCCGGCGGAGGAGACGTTGAGGTTGGTCCCGAAGGCGGTCTCGATCAGGTTGATCCCAGCCAGGATCGCCGGCCCCTGCGGACCGAGTTCGTATCTGGCCGCCGCCTGCTGGTACATCGGAATCAGAACGGGCGGCACCCCGGTTGCGGCGCAGCTGGAGCTCGGCAGTGAGGGAATCGCAAGCGCCGTCGATGGGCTGGGGGCCGGCAGTGCGCCAGCGGATCCCTCCGGCGCGGGCGCGGCTTCCTCGCCGGCGCGCGTCGGCTCGTCGGGGTTCTCATCGCCCGCGGCGGGAACGCCGCCGCTGGCGGGGGGAGTGGAGGGAGCGGGATCGGGTGGGGGCGGCGCCAGGGTCTCGCCCTGCTCGACCGGAGCCGGCGCGAACGCCCCGGCCGGTTCTTCGATCGTGGTTCCCGCCGCCACCGGTTCGTCCGCCCCGGCGCGGGCGGCGAACGGGGCCGCGAAGGCGACCGTGGCGGCTGCGGTCGCGGCAACCGCGCGGATCTTGTCGAGGTGACGCATCTTCAGCCGAGCACGTTGATGACGCGCCACCCCTCGCCTTTCTGCTGTTCCATGTCGAGTCGCAGCTCGCTGGTCAGACCGACCCGCAAGAGGGAGACGCTGACCGGATAGACGTCACCATGGGAGGGCGCCGGCACGACGTTGACGACTTTCGCTTTCGGCACCTCGACGTTGGCCGGCAGCCGCGGCGGTCGCTCGAGCAGCGCTCGCGAGAGGGCCGGGGTCGCGGTGGAGGCAAACGCCGCGCGCACCTCCGCGCTGGTTTCCCCGGTCTCGTAGAGAAGGAAGGCGGCGGCGAAATCGTGGGCGACGGCGATTGCCTCGGGGCCGGCCGGTGGCCCGTCGACCTCAGGGTCTTTGGCGGCCGACGTGGATGCGGCGGCGCCCTGCCCGCCCTCGGTGGAAGCAGCGTTCTCGGTCGGCGTCGTTTTGACGATCGCTTTGGCCGGATCGACCTCGCTGGTCGGCGCCGGCTCAACCGGCTCGAAGACGGGCGCGGCTCCCTGCAGCGTCGGTTCCGCCGGCTTCGGTGCCGGTGCCTTCACCTGGGCGGGGGCCGAGGTCGTGGCGATCTGCGTCGGTGGAGCCGGCTCCGGGGGACTACCCGAGCCAGCGACGAGAAGACCGCCGGCGACGGCCCCCGCGGCGAGCACAACCGCCGCGGCGCTGGAGAGGGCGCGACCCGGAGCGCCCATCGTCGCGGCACGGTCCTGCAGCGGCCACGCGAGCCGGTCCTGGAAGGCGAACGTGAGCCGCTCGAAGGCGCTCCCCAGCCCGCTGCGGAACCGGTCCTGGGCTATCCAGGCGGAGTCGGCGGCAGCAGCAAGCCGCGAGTAGGAACTCGCCTCATCCGCGTTGATGCTGTCGTCTCGCCGTCTAAACATCGCCAGGTCCGTAAAAGCTTATGTCGGATTGTTACGGCCAACCCTTAAACCCGGCTAAGTGGCGCTCAGACCGCAGCTTTCGCCGCACCGGCTTTCTCGAAGACCAGCTCTCCCTCGGCGGCCTCCACTTTGACCAGGTCGCCCTCGCCGAACTCGCCCTCGAGGATCTTCAGCGCCAGCCTGTCGACCAGCTGCTTCTGGATCACCCGCTTCAGCGGCCGGGCGCCATAGGTCGGGTCGTAGCCGAGGTTGCCGAGCAGCGTGCGGGCGTCGTCGCTGAGCTCGATCTCGATCCCCCGCTCGTGCACGCGGCTGACCAGCTGGTTCACCTGCAAGTCCACGATCCGCTCGATGTCCTGCTTGGAGAGGCGGTGGAAGATCACGGTGTCGTCGATCCGGTTGAGGAACTCCGGCTTGAAGGTCGCCGCCAGCACCTCTTCGATCTGCTCGCGGATCCGCTCGTCGACCGACTCACCGACGATGCGGTCCGAGCCTACGTTGGAGGTCATGATCAGGACCGTGGTGGTGAAGCTGACGGTGCGGCCCTGGCCGTCGGTCAGCCGCCCGTCGTCCATGATCTGCAGCAGCGTGTTGAAGACGTCGGGGTGGGCCTTCTCGATCTCGTCCAGCAGCACCACCGCGTAGGGGCGCCGCCGCACCGCCTCGGTCAGCTGCCCGCCCTCCTCGTAGCCGACGTAGCCGGGCGGCGCGCCGATCAGTCGCGCCACCGTGTGTTTCTCCATGTACTCGGACATGTCGAGGCGGACGATCGCCTGCTCGGAGTCGAACATCAGCTCGGTCAAACTCTTCGCCAGCTCGGTCTTGCCCACTCCCGTCGGGCCGAGGAAGAGGAAGGAGCCGATCGGCCGGTGCGGGTCGGACAGCCCCGCGCGCGAGCGCCGCAGCGCGTTGGAGACGGCGGCGATCGCCTCGTCCTGGCCGATCACCCGGTCGTGCAGGCGCTGCTCCATCTGGATCAGCTTCTGGACCTCGCCCTCCATCAGGCGGCTGACCGGAATCCCCGTCCATTTGGCGACGACCTCGGCGACGTCCTCCTCGGCCACCTCGTCGGAGAGCAGCGAAGCGCCGCCGATGTGCAGCTCGGCGATCCGCGCTTCCTGCCCGGCCACCTCCTTCTCCAGCTCAGGGATATCGCCGTAGCGGAGTTTGGCCGCCCGCTCGAGGTCGGCCTCGCGCTGGGCCCGCTCGACCTCGCGCCCGGCCTCCTCGAGGCGCACCTTGACCTCGTTCAGCGAATTGATCGCGCCTTTCTCGTTCTGCCAGCGCGCGTTCATCTCGTTGAAGCTCTCGTTCAGCTCCGCCAGCTCGGCCTCGAGCGTGTCCAGCCGCGCCTTCGAGGCCTCGTCGGTCTCCTTCTGCAGCGCCGTGCGCTCGATCTCGAGCTGCTGGATCCGCCGTTTGACCTCGTCGATCTCGGTCGGCATCGAGTCGTTCTCGATCTTCAGCCGCGACGCCGCCTCGTCGATCAGGTCGATCGCCTTGTCGGGCAGGAAGCGGTCGGCGATGTAGCGCTCCGAGAGGGTCGCCGCGGCGACGATCGCCGCGTCGGTGATCCGCACCTTGTGGTGCTCTTCGTAGCGCCCCTTCAGCCCGCGCAGGATCGCGATCGTGTCGCCGATGTCGGGCTCGCCGACGAGCACCGGCTGGAAGCGCCGCTCCAGCGCCGCGTCTTTCTCGATGTGCTTGCGGTACTCGTCCAGCGTGGTCGCGCCGACCGCGCGCAGCTCGCCGCGCGCCAGCATCGGCTTCAGCAGGTTGGCGGCGTCGACCGCGCCTTCGGCCGCGCCGGCGCCGACGATGGTGTGCAGCTCGTCGAGGAAGAGGACGATCTGGCCGGCGGCCTCCTGCACCTCGGAGAGCACCGCTTTCAGCCGCTCCTCGAACTCGCCGCGGTATTTGGAGCCGGCCAGCAGCGAGCCGATGTCGAGTGCGATCACGCGGCGGTCGCGCAGGCTCTCCGGCACGTCGGCGTCGACGATCCGCTGCGCCAGCCCCTCGACGATCGCGGTCTTGCCGACCCCGGGGTCGCCGATCAGCACCGGGTTGTTCTTGGTGCGGCGTGAGAGGACCTGGATCACGCGCCGGATCTCCTCGTCGCGCCCGATCACCGGGTCGAGCTTGTCCGCGCGGGCGTCCGCGGTCAGGTCGCGGCCGAATTTCTCCAGTGCCTGGACGCTGTCCTCGGGGTTGGGCGAGGTGACCTTGTGTGGCCCGCGCACCTCGGCGATCGCCTCTTCCAGGGCGGCGCGGTCGGGGAGGACGCCGGACACCGCCGGGTCGGACTCCGTCAGCGCCAGCAGCATGTGCTCGGTCGAGATGTACTCGTCGCCGAGCTTCGCCATCTCCTTCTCCGCCCGGCGCAGAGTCTGCGCCAGCGTCGAGGACATCCGCGGCTCCGCGCCTCCGGCACCGCTCAGCGTTGGCAGCGCTTCGATCGCCTCGTGGGCTTTGGCCCCGACTGCCGCCGGGTCCTCGCCGAGCTTCTGCAGGATCGGCGCCACCAGCCCGTCCTCCTGGACGAGCAGAGCGACCAGCAGATGCGCGGGGGCGATCTCCGGGTTGTGGCGAGCGGTGGCGAGCTGCTGCGCGGCGGCGACCGCTTCCTGTGACTTGACGGTGAATCGATCCGGCTGCATCAGCTCCTCCTCTCCTTGCCGCTTTCGAGCTCTTCGATCCGGCGGCGTGCCTGTTTCAGCTCGCGGTTCAGCCTTGCGACGCGCTCTTCCAGCGCCAGCACCGTCTCGACCCCGGCCAGGTTCAGGCCTTCGGAGGTCATCTGCTGGATCCGCTGCAGCCGCTCGACGTCACGCTGCGAGTAGAGCCGCGTGTTCTTCGGCGAGCGCTTCGGCGCGATCAGCCCGCGCTGCTCGTAGATCCGCAGCGTCTGTGGATGCATGTCGGCCAGCTCGGCGGCAACCGAGATCATGAAGACCCCGCGCTCGTCGTCGATCGAGATTTCGACCCTTTGCCGCCGCGCCGCGCTCATCGCCGGACCCCCGTATCCGACTTTGACCCCACGGGGGTGTGGTGAATGTCGGATGCGTTCATGAGCCCGCCTTTCGCAGCAGCTCAGCCCGTGGGTCGGAGCCGTTGAGCGCCTCGGCCAGCTGCTCGGCGGCCTGGCGCTGCTCGTCGCTGAGCTCCTCGGGAACGTCGATCTCGAGCCGGTAGCGGATGTCGCCGCGCCCGCCGCCTTGCGGCCGTGGCGGCCCCTCGCCGCGCAACCGCTGCACCGAGCCATGCCTCGTCCCCGCTGCGACCTTGATCTTCTTCGTCCCGTCCAGAGTCGGCACCTCGATCGTGCCCCCGCGCAGCGCCTCCGGAATCGTAATCGGCACCGTCACCTCGAGGTTGCCGTCGTCCAGCCGTTTGAAGACGGGGGAGGAGGCGACGCGGGTGGTCACATAGAGGTCTCCCGGGGGGCCGCCGCGCGGTCCCGCCTCGCCCTTGCCGGCGAGACGAATCCTGGCGCCGTCCTTGACGCCGGCGGGGACGTTCACCTTGTAGCGCTTGGTCTGCTGGGTGAGACCGGAGCCGCCGCAGGTCGGGCAGGGGTCCTCGATGACCTGGCCGGCGCCACCGCACTGCGGGCAGGGCTGGCTGATCGAGAAGAACCCCTGGCTCTGGGCGTCGATGCCGCGGCCTTCGCAGCGCGGACAGGTGGTGGGGCTGGTCCCCGGCTTGGCGCCGCTGCCGTGGCAGGTGGCGCAGCGCTCGGCCTTGGGCACGGTGACGCTGATCTGAGCGCCGCTGACCGCCTGGTCGAAGCCGAGCTGGACTTCGGTCTCGAGGTCGCGGCCGCGGACCTGTTGGGCCTGCGCGCGACCGCCGCCCCTGCCGCCGCGGTTGAAGATCGAGGAGAAGATGTCGCCGAAGTCGGCGCCGCCAAAACCCCCCGGGGCGCCGCCCGGACCGAAGGGTCCCGCCCCGCCGAAGCCACCGGCGCCGGCGAACATGCCGCCGGAGTCGTACTCCTTGCGCTTCTCGGGGTCGCTCAGCACGTCGTGGGCGGCTGAGATCTCCTTGAATTTCTCCTCCGCCTCCTGGTCGCCCGGGTTGCGGTCAGGGTGGTACCTGCGCGCCAATTTCCGGTACGCCTTCTTGATCTCCTCGTCCGATGCGTTCTTGGAGACGCCCAGCGTCTTGTAGAGCTCGTCCGCCACGTTCCCTACTCGCTCACCACCACGCGGGCGGGGCGGACCAGCTGGTCACCGAGCTTGTAGCCCTTCTGCATCGTCTCGACGACGGTGCCGGGCTCGGCCCCCTCTAGCGACTGCGTCGAAAGCGCCTCGTGCCACTGCGGGTCGAACTTCTCACCCTTCGGATCCACCGCCTCGACCCCGTTCCGCGCCAACGTCTCCCGCAGCCCCCGAAAGACAAGCAGCACCCCATGCGCCAACCCATCCTCCGAGTCCCCCTCGGGATCCAACCCGGCCGCCTCAATCGCCCGCTCCAAGTCATCGAGGACGGGCACCACCTCCGCGAGCAGCTGCCCCTTCCCGCGAGCCTGCGCGGCCTGCACCTCCGCCGTCACCCGCTTGCGAAAGTTCTCGAAGTCAGCCTTCGTCCTCTTCGCCAATTCGAGGTACTCATCCCGCTCCCGCTGAGCATCTGCCAGCAACGCATCGAAGTCCTTCTCCACCTGCTCGGCACCGCTCGGTCCCGAGGAGCTGTCCCGCTCCCCCCGATCGGCATCGCCCTGTCCCGAGGAGCCATCCCGCTCCCCCCGATCGGCATCGCCCTGTCCCGAGGAGCCATCCTGAGTGACCCCTCCGGCGGGTGGCGGCGTAGGGGGGCCCACCCCCGAGGAAGCTTTAGCTACCGCAGGGGGTGGGGGGTCCCCTGCGCCGACAGGACCCGCCGGCCGGGGCTCGCCAGAACCCTGCTCCTCGCGACGGCCCGTCATTTGCCGTCCCCCTCATCGACCACCTCGGCATCGACGACCTCGTCGTCCTCCTCAGCGGACTCGCTGGAACCTCCGTCAGCCGAAGCCTGCTCCTGCGAAGCAGCCGCGTAGATCTGCTCCGACGCTTTGGTCATCGCCGCAGTCAGCGCCTCGGTCTTCGCGTTCAGCTCCTCGACGCTGTCGGAGCCGAGCGACTCGCGCACGTCTTTGACCGCCGCCTCGACCTCGTCCTTGGTTGCCTCGTCGACTTTGTCGCCGGCGTCGGCGAGCGCTTTCTCCGCCTGGTAGGCGGCGTTCTCAGCCAGGTTGCGCGCCTCGGCCAGCTCCCGCTGTTTGCGGTCCTCCTCGGCATGGGACTCGGCGTCGGAGACCATGCTCTGAATCTCCTCGTCGGAGAGACCGGAGCCAGATTTGATCTCGATTTTCTGCTCTTTGCCGGTGCCTTTGTCTAGAGCGGTGACGTGGATGATGCCGTTGGCGTCGATGTCGAAGGTGACCTCGATCTGCGGAATGCCACGCGGCGCCGGCGGGATCCCGGTGAGCTGGAATTTGCCCAGGCTCTTGTTGCCGCTCGCCATCTCGCGCTCGCCCTGGAGCACGTGGATCTCGACCGAGGGCTGGTTGTCGTCGGCGGTCGAGAAGACCTCTGACTTCTTGGTCGGGATCGTCGTGTTGCGCTCGATCAGTTTCGTCATCACGCCGCCTTTGGTCTCGATGCCGAGCGTGAGCGGGGTGACGTCGAGCAGCAGCACGTCCTTGACGTCGCCGGCAAGCACGCCGGCCTGGATTCCGGCGCCGACCGCGACCACCTCGTCGGGGTTGACCCCCTGGTGCGGGTCCTTGCCGGTCAGCTCTTTGACCCGGTCCCGGACCGCCGGCATCCGGGTCATGCCGCCGACCAGGACGACGTGCTCGATCGCCGCGTCGGCGTCGCCCAGGGCCTGTTTGACTGGGCCGACGATCCGCTCCAGCAGGTCGCTGGTCAACTCGTTCAGCTTCGAGCGGCTGAGTTTGAGGTCGAGGTGCTTCGGCTGCCCCTCGACGGCGGTGATGAAGGGCAGGTTGATCTGCGTCTCCTGGGTCGAGGAGAGCTCGATCTTCGCTTTCTCCGCCGCCTCGTAGAGGCGCTGCAGCGAGTTCTTGTCCTGGGCCAGGTCAACGCCCTGATCGCGTTTGAACTCGGCCACCAGCCACTCGACGATCGCTTTGTCCCAGTTGTCGCCGCCGAGGTGGTTGTCGCCGGCGGTCGCTTTCACCTCGAAGACTCCGTCGCCGATTTCGAGCACCGAGACGTCGAAGGTGCCGCCGCCGAGGTCGAAGACGAGGATCGTCTGGTCGGCTTTCTCTTTGTCGAGCCCGTAGGCGAGCGAGGCTGCGGTCGGCTCGTTGATGATCCGTTTGACGTCGAGGCCGGCGATCTTGCCGGCGTCCTTGGTCGCCTGGCGCTGGTCGTCGTTGAAGTAGGCGGGGACGGTGATCACAGCGCTGTCGACCGTTTCGCCGAGCTTCGCTTCGGCGTCGGTTTTCAGCTTCTGCAGGATCATCGCGCTGATCTCCGGCGGGCTGTACTGCTTGCCGCGCACGTCGACGCGCACGTCGCCGTTGGGACCGGCGACGACCTTGTAGGGGACGATCGTCTCCTCCTCTTTGACTTCGGACTCCTTGCGGCCCATGAAGCGCTTGATCGAGAAGATCGTGTTCTCGGGGTTCATCACCGCCTGGCGTTTGGCGACCGTGCCGACCAGGCGCTCATCGCTATCGGTGAAGGCGACCACCGACGGGGTGGTGCGGCCGCCCTCGGCGTTCTCGAGAACGGCGGGCTCGCCGCCCTCCATCACCGCGACACAGGAATTGGTCGTGCCGAGGTCGATACCTATCGTCTTGCCCACTTCGCCTACCTCCAGGGGTTTCGTTGTACGAGCCTAAGAAATCTAAGTGGCAGTATGGCAGATCGATGGCAGATCCCTCATCGTCCGCTTATAGTTGTTCGAGCAATAGCGGCAGCGGGTAGCCAGGGGGGAGTGGGGCTACCGGTTCGAGGCGCCTCAACCAAATCGATTCTGGGACTGGATCGCGGAAGAGGAGGACACTTTGAATCACGCTATGACCCGCCGGCTGCTGGCGCCGGCAATCGCCGCTTTATTCGTACTCGCGTTGCTGCTACCCGCTGGTGCTGCCGCCAAGCAGGCCGACCACCACGACAACGGCAAAGGCAAGGTCGTCAACACGATGACCCGCAACCTCTATCTCGGCGCGAACCTGACGCCGGCGATTGGCGCAAAAACCTTGGAAGCCTTCGTCGATGCCAACGGTCAGATCCTGCGTGAAGTCACCGCCAACGACTTCCCGACCCGGGCCAAAGGCCTGGCACAGGAGATTCTTGCCGAGAAGCCCGACCTCGTCGGCCTGCAGGAGGTGGCGCTCTGGCGCACCGGCCCGCCCAGCCTCGCTCCCGTTCTCGGAGGGCCGCTGACGGCCAGCACGGTCCGCTACGACTTCCTGCAGCTGCTGCTCGATCAGCTCAACAAGGGCCCCGACCGCTACGAGGTGGTCGTCGTCCAGAACGAGTTCGACCTCGAGGCACCGGCGGACGAGAACGAAGTGGCCGGCGATGGCCCGCAGCCGATCGTCGACGCGGAGGTCAACGGTCGCCTGACGATGCGCGATGTGATCCTCGCCCGCACCAGCGGCGGCGTGCACACGAAAAATCCGCAGTCGGCCAATTTCAAAACCCTGCTGCCGATCGAAATCCTCGGCGCGAAATTGCTGATCAAACGCGGCTGGACCGCCACTGATGCGAAAGTCCGCGGCAGCGGCTGGTTCCGCTTCGTCAACACCCATCTGGAGGCCTTCGACCCGGCGGCGCTGGTCCCGAGCATCCGCGCTCTCCAGGCAGCAGAGCTGGTTGCCCCGGACGGTCCGGCCACGAGCGACCTGCCGGTGATCCTGGTCGGCGATATCAATTCCGACGACGACACGGTCGCCCCAGGCGATCGCCAGGCCTACCTGACGCTGCTGGCAGCCGGCATGGTCGAGCGCAGCACCAACGATCCGCTCAGCTGCTGCCTCAACTCGAGTCTGCTGGCGGTGGGTAAAGGCGGCAGCGTCGCCGACTTCGACCACCAGGTCGACCACATCATGACCCGCGACCCGAACGAGATCACGCTGGAGCGATCCACAGTGACCGGCCTACTCCCGGTCAACGGCTTCTGGAACTCCGACCACGCAGGCGTCTTCAGCGCCCTGCGATTTAGCCCCCTGACCAGCTGAACAGCCCGTCCCGGTAGGGGTGGAACGTCTTGTACTATTCGCGCAGCGAAAAGTTAAGTGGAACCCCTACCGGGCCGGGCCGGGCCTCTACCCTTCGCCAGCGGTGGCGGCGACGAATTCGGCGACCGCTTTCGAGTCTTCCTCGTTGAGGATGCCGCCCGGCATCCGGCCAGCTTCGGTGGAGCTGTTGACGCCTTTTTCGACCGCGTTGAGGACGCGCCCTTCGGTCGCTTTGATCGTCGCTGCCGCGGTCGAGCCGGTCGGCGGCCCGGACGGAGCTAGCAGTTCGTCAAGGTTGGGCCCGTAGTTGCCGTCGCTGCCGGCGGCATAGAGCGTGTGGCAGTTGCCGCAGTTGGTCTCGAACAGCTCCTGGCCGCTGGTCAGGTTGGCTGCGACCTGCTGGTTGCCGCTCTCCGCGTCCCCCTTGGAGCGGAAGGCCAGCCACGGGATCACGACCGCGAGGACCAGGATCAGCAGGCCGAAGACGATGAAGGTGCGCTTGCTCATTTGGCGGCGCGCATACTACTGGCGGCTTTCCCCTCGCGTACTTGCTCGCGGTACCAGGGGCACATGCGCCGCAGCGCGCACTCGCCGCAGCGCGGCTTCGGGCGGCAGACCTCGCGCCCGTGTCGGATCAGGTTCACGTGCAGCTCGTAGGCGTCGGCGGGGTCGACGACCGCCAGCATCTCGTCGTGAGCGCGCTCGAAGGAGGCCTGCGGCGGGAACAGCCCGAGCCGGCCGCCGACCCGGTGGACGTGGACATCGACCGGAATCTCCGGGATGTCCCAGGTGAAGATCAGCACGCAGGCCGCGGTTTTGCGCCCGACGCCCGGCAGCGAGAGCAGAAACTTCAGCGACTCCTCCCGCGGCGCCGTCTCGGTCCAGTCGAGGTTGGGCTCCTCGCCGAGCTGCTCGAGGATCGCCTGGATCCGCGGCGCCTTCTGCTTGGCGAGGCCACCCGGCCGGATCGCGTCCTCGACCTCCTCCACCGGCGCATCCCGCACCTCCTCCCACGTCGGGAACCGCTCCCGCAGCGCCGCAAGCGATCTATCCCGATTGCGATCGTTCGTGTGCTGCGACAGCACCGTCTTGATCAACTCCGCAATCGGGCGCCCGTGCGGCTCGTTGACCGGCCGCCCATACATCTCCCCCAACCGATCGCGAATCGCACGAACTCGGCGCTTACTGGGTCGCTTCCAAACCATCGAGCGGACCCTAGTGAGGGTCGAGGGCCGGGCACCCCTCCCGGCGGCTTGTACTTTTTTGGCCGAGCTCCTTCTCGCAAGGCCGTAGCCGTCCCTCAAAAAAGTTGAGCCGGGAGGGGTGCCCGGCCCTCGACCCCCCGCATAAGGTTCCTCAAATGACCGCCATCGAAGAGGCACAGCTGCGAATCGACGGAATCCCCGTCTTCTACCGCCGCGTCGCCGGCGAGGGAACGCCGACCGTCTACTGCCACGGCAACCCAACCCACGGCGAGGAGTGGCTGCCGTTCCTGCAGCGCGGTGGCCCGGCGATCGCAATCGACATGCCCGGCTGGGGCCGCTCCGGGCGGCCCGATCCGGCGCGCTTCGACTACTCGATGTACGGGCTCTCGGCCTTCCTCGAGCGCTGCTTAGAAGAGCTCGGCGTGGAGCAGCGCAAGCTGGTCGTCCACGACTGGGGTTCGCTGGCGCTGATCGGTGCCCAGCGACGGCCGGACCTGGTCGAGCGGCTGGTCGTGATCGACGCCGTGCCACTGCTGCCGGGCTACCGCTGGCACTGGATCGCCCAGCTCTGGCGCCGCCGCCCCCTCGGCGAGTTCCTCAACGCAACCACCACGAGGTCCTCGATGGCGCTGCTCTTCCGCCAGGCCAGCGGCGACCGCCGCCCGATGCCAGCCGACTTCGTCGACATGGTCTGGAGCCACTGGGACAAGGGCACCCGCGACGCCACCCTCGCCCTCTACCGCCACGCCGACCCCGCCCGCCTCGCCAAAGCCGGCCAAGGCCTTAAGAATCTGACCTGCCCCTCCCTGGTCCTCTGGGGGAACCGCGACCCCTACCTCCCCACCCGCCTCGCCGAGTCCTACGCCGCCGCTCTTCCCAACTCGGAGCTGCAAATAGCTGCGGGCACCGGCCACTGGCCCTGGATAGACGACCCAGCACTCGTTGCCCGCATACACGAATTCGTCTGCTAATCCAGCTTCGTCGCGCCGGGGTCGCCTGGGGCGGAGGGAGGGGCACCCCTCCGAACGGCTTGTACTTTTTTGGCGGAGCGCATCCTCGGACGGCCGTCGGCGGTCCCTCAAAAAAGTTGAGAGAGGAGGGGTGCCCCTCCCTCCGCCCCTTCGCCACCCGTTAACGCGCGGATTACAATTCTCGAATGTCCCGTGCGTTTTCCGCGACGTCCGCCCGCCTGCCCAAAGGCTGGAGCGATCTCGCCCGCCAGATAGCGATCCTGGTCAGCGTCGACCTCGCCTACACGTTCGTGCGCGGCATCGTCGACTCCGAGCGGGCGCTGGCGTTCACGCACGGCTGGCAGGTGATCGACCTCGAGCGGTCGACCGGGACCTTCTTCGAGCCCAGCCTGCAGGCCTTCTTCTTACCGGCGCAATGGGTGATCGACTTCGCCAACCAGGTCTATCTCAACGCGCAGTTCTCGATCGCGATCGGATTCCTGTTCTGGCTCTACCTCTTCCGCAACGAGTCCTATTACTTCGTGCGCAACATGTTCGTCGTCGCGATGGGGCTGGCCCTCGTCGGCTACACGCTCTACCCGACGGCGCCGCCGCGGATGTTTCCCCAGCTCGGCTTCGTCGACACGATCAACGACTACTCCAACGTCAACCACGACTCGTCCCTGGCGAAAATCTTCATCAACCCCTACGCGGCGGTGCCGAGCATGCACTGCGCCTTCGCGATGATGATCGGCGGCACCGGCGTCAGGGTCTGCCGCCACTGGATCTCGAAGGCCCTCTGGGCAATCTGGCCGCTGCTGGTCTCCTGGGTGACGATCGTCACCGCCAATCACTACTGGGTCGACGTCGCGCTGGGCTGGATGGTCGCGCTGACCGCCGCGCTGGTGGCACAGCGGCTGCTGGCCCGCGCCAGGCCCGAGACCTGGTCCTTCCGCGCCCCCGCCGCGCGGGAGGCCGAGGCCTAGCCATCGCCGTGCTCCTGAAGCATCCCGACCTCCTCCCAACCGACTAGCCTCACGAGCAATGGATCCTTCGGCGCCCTCAAGGGCCCCCGGCCCTCGGCGCAACGGTCGCTCGGCAGGTCGCAACGGGCAGGAGCTCCGCACCTACGCGCGCGAACGGCTGATCGAGTCCCGGCTGACGCCGAACGCGATCTCGATGGTCGGACTGGTCGGCAACCTGGTTGCCGCCGTGCTTGTGACCCAGCGTCTCTTCTTCCTCGCCGGCGTCGCCTTCGTGCTCGGCTCGGTGATGGACACGCTCGACGGTCGCTACTCGCGGATGTCGGGCAAGGGGACGCTGTTCGGCGCCTTCCTCGACTCCACCCTCGACCGGGTCGAGGAGGGCATCGTGCTCGCCGCCGTCGCCGGCTACTTCGCCGCCCGCGGCGAAGACTTCGCCGCCGCGATGTGCGTGGTGGCCGTGCTCGGCTCGCTGATGGTCTCCTACACGCGGGCCCGGGCGGAGGCGCTCGGGGTCGAGTGCAAGGTCGGTTTGGCGACGCGGCCGGTCAGGGTGGTGCTACTTTCGATCGGCTTGATTTTCGCCAAGGGCGCCGGCATCGGCGACTTCGAATTGCTGGCTCCGTCGATCTACGTGATCGCGGCGTTGACGATATTTACGGTGTTCCAGCGGGTACTGCATGTTCGTAACCAGCTTTCCGGCGCCCAGAGCGGCGGCGGCGAGGCGGAGGAGCTGTAACCGGCAAGGCCGCTCGGTGTGTTCTGCCATCCCAGCGCTGATCCCAGGAGGACTTCCAATTTCATGAGTGAGAGCAACGGAGTAAACGGCAGCACGACCAACGGCGCCGCCCGCACCGACGAGAAGGTCCGCGTCGCGATCGTCGGCGTCGGCAACTGCGCCAACTCCTTCATCCAGGGCGTCCAGTACTACAAGGACGCCGACCCGGCCGAGGAAGTGCCGGGGCTGATGCACGTCGACCTCGGCGGCTACCACGTCGGCGACGTCGAGTTCGTCGCCGCCTTCGACATCGATTCGGAGAAGGTCGGCAAAGACCTCTCCGAGGCGATCTGGTCGGGCCAGAACGACACGATCAAGTTCGCCGACGTTCCCGAGCTCGGCGTCACCGTCCAGCGCGGCATGACCCACGACGGCCTCGGCAAGTACCTGAAAGAGAAGATCACCAAGGCGCCGGGCGAAACCGCCGACGTCGTCGGGATCCTCAAGGAGACGAAGGCGGACGTGCTCGTCTGCTACCTGCCGGTCGGCTCCGAGGAGGCGACCAAGTGGTACGTCGAGCAGGCGCTGGCCGCCGGCGTCGGCTTCGTCAACTGCCTGCCGGTCTTCATCGCCCGCGAGGACTACTGGGACAAGCGCTTTCAGGAGGCCGGCCTGCCGATCATCGGCGACGACATCAAGTCCCAGGTCGGGGCGACGATCGTCCACCGCCAGCTCGCTCGCCTCTTCCACGACCGCGGCGTGCGCATGGAGCGGACCAGCCAGCTCAACGTCGGCGGCAACATGGACTTCTACAACATGCTCGAGCGCGAGCGGCTCGACTCGAAGAAGATCTCCAAGACCAACGCGGTCACCTCGATCATGGGCCACGACCTGCCCGCCGAGGACGTCCACGTCGGTCCCTCCGACTACGTCGCCTGGCTCACCGATCGCAAGTGGGCGCATATCCGGATCGAGGGCAAAGCCTTCGGCGACGTGCCGCTCAACGTCGAGCTCAAGCTCGAGGTCTGGGACTCGCCGAACTCGGCCGGCGTCGTGATCGACGCCGTGCGGCTGATCAAGCTGGCGCTCAACAACGGCATCGCCGGCCAGCTCGACGGCCCCTCCAGCTACCTGATGAAGTCGCCGCACACGCAGCGGCCAGACGACGAAGCGCGGGAACAGACCGAGGAGTACATCGCCGCCAACGCGCGCGGCACGACCTCGGTGCCGGACGGGGCGAAGGTCTCCGCCTAGGTGACTGTCCGGAACCCCCCACGCACGTAGCCGGCGTTGTGCCGGCCGAGCCGCTCTCGATTGCCCACGTCGCGCCCTTCCGGCGCGGCGTCGAAAACCCGGTAACCGAGTTCGTCGAGCATGTCAGCGCCGAGCTGGAGCGGCGCGGCCACGAGGTCCTGCGGGTCGGGACCGGCGATTCGGTCAAGCGGCTGCTCAAGGCGAGCCCGCCGGACATCGTCCACGTCCACGAGCCGTTCGCGCCCAGCGTCGCCTCGGCGGCGCTGCGGCACTCCTTCTCGCTCAACGTCGCCACCTTCCACGCGCCGCAGGAGCGCGTGCTCTCGACCCAGGTGGCGCGGCCGCTCGTGGAGATCTTCTTCGGCCGCATCGACGCCCGCACGGTCACCAGCGCAGCGACGGCGGACCTGCTCGAGCGCTACTTCCCGGCCTCCTACGAGCTGGTCGGGCCCGGTGACGGAGAGCGCGAGTGGGCCGTGGTCGCGTCCGAGCTCGAAGCCATCTACCGCCGCCTGCTGGCCCGCCGCCACGCCGACGATGGCGACCCCGAGCTGCGGGCGCGGATCGCCGAGCGCCCGCTGATCGAGGTCGACCTGCACATGCACACCGACCACTCGGGCGACTGCGCAACGCCGGTCGAGGTGCTGTTGCAGACGGCGCGCGACCGCGGGCTCGGGGCGATCGCGATCACCGACCACAACGAGGTCTCCGGGGCGCTGGAGGCGCGCGAGATCGCCGCCGGGATGGACGACATCGAGGTGATCGTCGCCGAGGAGGTGAAGACCGCCGAGCAGGGCGAGGTGATCGGCCTCTTCCTTGAGGAGAAGATCCCGAAGGGACTGACGATGGCGGAGACGATCACCGCGATCAGGGAGCAGAACGGGCTCGTCTACGTGCCCCACCCATTCGACCGCTTCCACTCGGTCCCCGACTACGAGCACCTGCTGGACATCGTCGAGGAGATCGACATCCTCGAGGTCTTCAACCCGCGGGTGGCGGTGACCGCCTTCAACGAGGAGGCCGAGCGCTTCGCCCGCAAGTACCGGATCGTGCCCGGCGCCGGCTCCGACAGCCACGTCGCTCAGGGGCTGGGCAGCGTGCGGATGCGGATCCACGACTTCGAGGGGCCGGCCGAGTTCCTCGAGGCGATGCGCGATGCCGACATCACCCGCAAGCACAAGAACCTCGTCTACGTGCAGGCGCTGAAGCTGCTGCAGACCACCGGCCGGCCGAAGGCGCCGAAACGGCGCGTCCCGGACGCCAAACCGGCGCGCGGCGGCAAGCCCCGCAAGCGCCGCTCCGGGAGCAAGAGCTGATGCACGCGGGCCGCGCGAAAGGAGCCGTGCCCGCCTCGTCAAAGAAGGTCCGGCAGATGCGAGGCACCGACGACGAGATCCGCGAGAAGTACCTGGAGCGCGCGATCCGCGAGCTCAACCAGATGAGCCGCGAGATCCAGGAGTGCCCGCACTGCCCGCGCGGCAAGCTGATGCCGGTGCTCGGCTCCGGCCACCCCCAGGCCGACGTCTTCATGCTCAAGCAGGCGCCAATGGCGGCGGAGATCGAGGAGGGCGTCGCCTTCTACGGCCGTGCCGGCAACGCGCTGATGAAAAGCTTCAAGCGCCTCGGCATCGACCCTTTGGTCGTTTACGGGACCCTCTGCGTCAAGTGCCCGATCGCCGAGCCGGACCTCGCGGCAGGGGAGTGCGTCGCCCGCCTCGTCGAGGAGATGGCGATCGTCCAGCCGAAGATCCTCGTCGTCATGGGCGAGCCCGCCCTGCGCATCCTCAACAGCCTCCAGGTTCCCCTCTCCCGCCCAGTCGAGGACCGCGAGGGAGAGATCCAGGCTTTCACCCCCACGATCGACGCTCTCTACGTGCCGGACATCGACGCCTCCCTCGACGAGGAGGGGGCCAAGCAGCGCTTCTGGCGCGCCTTCAAGGTGCTCGGCGTCTGGTACGACGACCTGCCGCCGTACTGAGCGGGCTAGCCGGCGGCTTTGGCCGGGGCGGGCTTGGCGTCCGGGACGTGGCCGTCGATCTCAGCCGCCTGGGCGGCGGTGCTCTTGGGTGAGAGGAAGCGGTCGATCAGGGCGAGGGAGACGGCGGAGGCGACGAAGGTGAGGTGGATGATCGTCTGCCACAGCATCGTCTCGGAGGAGATGTTGGCGGCGTTGATGAAGGTCTGCAGGAGGTGAATCGAGGAGATGCCGACGATCGCCATCGCCAGCTTCACCTTCAGCACGTTGGCGTTGACGTGCGAGAGCCACTCCGGCTGGTCGGGGTGGTTCCTGAGGTTGATGCGTGAGACGAAGGTCTCGTAGCCGCCGATGATGACCATGATCAGCAGGTTGGCGATCATCACGACGTCGACCAGCCCGAGTACGAGCAGCATCACCTCGTTCTCGGTCAGGTGGCCGACGTCGCTGACGAGGTGCCAGAGCTCCTGCATAAAGCGCCAGACGTAGACGCCCTGGGCGGCGATCAGTCCGAGGTAGAGGGGCGCCTGCAGCCAGCGGCTGATGAAGATGGTGCTGCCGATGGTGCGGGCGAGCGGACGGTCTATGTGAGCTTCGGCAGCGATGGGCGGCGCATCCTAACGACCTGGGGCTCAGCGCTTTCTAAAGGCGCGAACTGATTTGCTCGGCGTTACAGAGATGTCGCATTTCACGCACCATACGTAACGTCCTGTCTGCAAGAGTCTTTGGCATCATGGAGTTGATGCGAGAGAGCTGGACCGACAAGCGTCTCGATGACCTCAACGACAGGGTCGACCGAGGATTCGAGCGGGTGGACGCGGAGGTTCGGGCGTTGCGGGTAGAGACGAGAACCGAATTCACGGCACTACGCGGCGAGATGAAGACCAGCTTCGAGCGGATGGATGAGCGCTTCGAAGCCTTGCACCGGCTGCTGATCCAGGTCGGCTGCGTTCTGACTACCGCGCTGATCGGCGTGATCGCCACGCAGCTCTGAGCTCTACGGCGCTGCGGCTTGGGCCACAGCGCTCATCGCCTCGACCTTGGCGCTGGCGAGGCCCCTGACGACGATCGTGTCGAGCGGCCCCTCGTAGGCGGCCAGCGCGGGCCGGGCCTCCTCGCGGTCGGCGGCGGCGACGCCGACCGTGCCCTCGGGCTCGCCGAGGCGGTCGAAGTGGTCGCGGTAGCCCTTGTGCAGGTCGCGGTAGAAGGACTCCTCCTTGGCCAGCCGCTCGGCGGCGTCAGGGCCGACGGCGGTGCGGACGTAGCCGAAGACGGGCGGGGCGTCGCGACCCGCCTCACGGGCGCCGGCTTCGACCTTCTCGCGAGCGCCGGCGGCGAAGCCGGGGGTCATCCAGTTGAAGAAGACGCCGTCGAACTCGGCTCCGCCGAGGGCACACATCTTCGGGCCCATCGCGGCGAGGACGAGGCGGACGCGGGGCAGGGCCTCGCGCAGCTCTGGCAGCGACTCCCGCATCTTCGTCAGCGGCTTCTTCGAGAAGCCGGCGCCGACGCCGAGCCAGAGCCTGGCGGGGTCGATGCCGACGCGCTCGATGTCGGCGGCGATTTCCTGCGGTGACTGGCGGTCGAGGGCGATCACGGCGACGCCGAGGTCGGCCTGGGGCGCCGCCGCGGCGAACTCGGCCAGCGTCTCCAGGCCCTTGGCACCGGGGTGGTCGTTCGACCACATCGAGTCGTAGCCGCGCTCGGCGCAGCGAGCGGCCAGCGGGCGCGCCACCTCGGGATCGAGCCCTGCGGCGACCCCGAAGCCCCGGCTCACGCCGTCTCCTCCGGTCGATGGGCCGATTGGCCACGTATATCGCTGGAAATCGGCCCGTCGGCCCGCTCCAGCAGCGCGACGCACTCGATGTGTGGGGTCTGGGGAAACATGTCGACCGGCCTCACCCGCGTCAGCCTATAACCGGCCTCGACCAGCTGGGCGGCGTTGGGGGCGAGCGTGGTCGGGTTGCAGGAGACGTAGACGATCCGCGGCGCCTCGCACTCGATCAACCGTCGCACCATCTTCTGGGAGAGGCCCGCGCGGGGCGGGTCGACGACGACGACGTCGGGCTTGCCGGCCTGGACGAGCAGCGGTCGCACACCAGTGCGGACGTTGGCGGCGAGGAAGTGGGCGTTGCCGATCCCGTTCAGCTTGGCGTTGCGCTCGGCGTCCGCGATCGCCTCCGGGACGATCTCCACGCCCCAGACCTCGCCGGCCCGCCCCGCCATCGTCAGACCGATCGTGCCGATCCCGCAGAAGAGGTCGAAGACCTTCTCCTTGCCGCTCAGCCCCGCGTACTCGGTTGCGACCGCGTAGAGGCGCTCGGCCATCTCGGTGTTCGTCTGGAAGAAGGCGCCGGGGGAGATCTCCCACTTCAGCCCGCAGAGTTCCTCGCGTAGGTACTCCTCGCCGAGCACGCCTGTCGGCCCCTCGCTGTCGCCGGAGTCGTCCGCGACGATCGTGTGCAGGTCGACCGGCGGCTTCGGGAAGCGCCGTTCGGCGGTGACGAGGCGGGTCTGGATCTGGCCGCTGCGCCGACTCTCGCGCACGATGAGGTTGCGCAAAATGCCCCTCTGCGCGCGGCGGTCGAAAGCCGGCACCGACTCCAGCCGGGCCCACTCGCGGACCTTGTTGCGGGCGGCGTTGCCGGCCTCGGAGGCGAGGTGGCAGTCCTCGACGTCGACGACGAGGTCCCAGCGCCCGCGGGCGTGAAAGCCGAGGATCGGTTCGCCGTCGAGCTCGCCGAAGGAGTATTCGAGCTTGTTGCGGTAGCGCCACTGCTCGTCGGCCGGGACGATCTCCTCCAGCTCGAAGCCGTCGAGGTCTCCGATCCGCCGCAGCGCATCGGAGACCTGCTCGCTCTTGTGGGCGAGCTGGCGCTCGTAGGCGAGGCCCTGCCAGGGGGCGCCGGGGCAGGGCTCGCCCCCGTGGACGCAGCGGTCGGGGATGCGGTCGGCGCCGGGGCGCAGGAGCTCGACCGCGCGCGCCTCGGCGAAGCGCTTCTTCGCCTTCGTCACCTCGACGCGGGCGCGGTCGCCCGGCAGGGCGCCGGCGACGAAGACGACCAGGCCCTCGGCGTGGGCGATGCCGCGCCCGCCGTAGGCGAGCGAGTCGACCTCGACCTCGAGCAGCTCACCGCCCCGGGGGCCGCGACCCTCCGGCCTCTCGGCGGCCGCCTCCACCTAGCCGAGTTTTTTCCGCGCTCGTCGCGCCGCCTGGGTCGCCTGTTTGCGCACCGGCTGGGCGCGGCCGCCGACCTCTTTGCGCGCCTGTTTGACCAGTTTTTCCAGCTCGCGCAGCATCGAGTCGGTCTGTTTGCGGCCCCGTTTGACGAGGTCGGAGAGCATCTTCTCGGCGTCGCCGCGGGTCATGCGGCCGCGCGTGACGGCGTCGTCGACGACCTCCTGCAGGCGGTCGCGGCTGAGGGTGACGCTGTGCTCGAGGCTCTCGCGGAACTGGGCGACGCTCTTGTCGAGGCCGCTGGTCGCTTTGCTGCTACTGCTGCGTTTCGTCGCTTTGCCGGGGTTGCGTTTCGCGGTTTTTTTGGTCCTAGACTTGGCACTGGCTTTAGCTTTGCCTTTGGCGCTGGTTTTTTTGCCACTGCGTTTCGCCGGTGCTTTTTTGCGGCTGGCTTTGGTCGTTTTGGCTTTGGAGGCTTTTTTGGCTTTGCCGCCGACTTTTTTGCTGGCCCTGCTTTTGCTCGATTTGCCGGACGCTTTTTTGTCTGCCATTCGTTTGCCTCCTGATCGCGGGTCGCCGGGATGTTCCGCTGGACTATCTCAGTTCCAGCGGCTCCGTCGCCGCGAACTTCGCTTCGACCGGTGCGTGGTCGGAGAGCCGCAGCGCCCGCCCCTCGAACGGCAGCTCGCGTCGCTCGGGCGGCCAGGCCACCGGTTTCTCCACCACCGTGAGGCCGCGCGCGAGCAGGTGGTCGATCGCGTCCGGCCCCGTCGGCGCCGTCAGGCCGAAGTCCTCGCGCAGCCGTTCGAAGGCCTCGGGGTCCGTAGCCGGGCGCAGGTTGAGGTCGCCGCCGAAGAGCAGCGGCGCGCTGCCGGCAAACTCGGCCGCGGCACGGGCAGCGAGCAGGACGTCGGCGGTCGCCAGCTCCGGTGCGTCGTTCGTCGCGTGGAGGTTGGCGATGCAGACGCCGGAGGCGGTGCGGGTCAGCGCCATCGAGCGCCGCTCTGGCGCTCCCTCGTGGATCACCAGCTCGCGCCGCTCGGCGATACCGCCGAGTCGGCCCGGGACCCGGACCAGGGTCAGGTTCGAGCCGCCCTCGCCGGAGGCCATCAGGTCCGGGTTCTGGCGCGCGAGCAAGCCGCGCAGCGCTCCCAGCCGGTTGCGCGAGGTCAGCGCCCCATGCGCCTCGGCCGAGCAGGCTTTCGCCAGCGGCGCGGCGAAGCGGGGCGGGCACTCCTGCAGCAGCGCCACGTCCCAGGTCGCAGCGGCGAGCACCGTCCCGAACTCCTTGGTGAGGTCGCGGTTGACCTGGACGTGGGTCTCGTTGCGCTCGTCGAAGCGCAGTAGCCGCGAACGCCAGCTGCGCAGCTTCGGATCGGGCGGGAAATCCCGCCCGTGGAAGAGGTTCCAGGCTAGTGCGGCGAACTCCACGGCGCGTAGTATCCGCCGCTTGGCAAAGCGGGACTTCCTCACCGGCGCAGAGCTCGGCGCGTTCGAGCTCGGCAAGCTGCTCGACCGGGCGCTGGAGTTAAAAGCCGGCCGCCGCGAACGGCTCGGCTCGGATTCGCTGGCCGGGCGCAGCATCGCCCTCGTCTTCGAGAAGCCATCGACGCGGACGCGGATCTCCTTCGAGGTCGGTGTCGCCGAGCTGGGCGCGACGCCGGTCGTGCTGCGGGCGGACGAGATGCAGGCGTCGCGCGGCGAGTCGGTCGCCGACACGGCGCGGGTGCTCTCGCGCTACGTCGACGCGATCGTGATCCGCTCCGGCTCGCACGAGGCGGTCGCCGAGCTGGCGGCGGCGGCCGAGGTGCCGGTCATCAACGGTCTGACCCCGTTGCACCACCCCTGCCAGGCGCTGGCCGACCTGCTCACCCTGCGCGAGCGCTTCGGCGACCTCGAGGGCCGCCGCCTCGCCTACGTCGGCGACGGCAACAACGTCGCTCGCTCGCTGGCGGTCGTCGGTGAGCTGGCGGGTCTCGAGGTCGTGATCGCGGCGCCGCCGGGCTATCAGCTCGAGGATGGGAACGGGGCGAGGCTGACCGACGATCCGCGCACGGCCGCCTCCGGCGCCGACGCCCTCTACACCGACGTCTGGGTCAGCATGGGGGACGAGGCCGAGGCCGAGCGCCGCCGCGCCGACCTCGCCCCGTTCCGGCTCGACGGCGACCTGCTGGCGGCGGCCAACGAGGGTGCCGTCGTCCTCCACTGCCTGCCCGCCCATCCCGGCGAAGAGATCGATGCCGACGTCCTCTACTCCGACGCCTCGGCCGTCTGGGACCAGGCGGAGAACCGCCTCCACGCCCAGAAGGCGCTGCTGGAGGCGCTGCTCGCCGACTAGCCGGCGAGCTTCCCTATGTATCCGGAGATCGAGCTCGGGCCGCTGACGCTGCAGACCTTCGGGCTGATGTTCGCGCTTGCCTTCATCGCCGCCGGGGCGCTGATCTGGCGCCGCCTGGAAGAGATCGGCAAGCCGCCCGACTGGGCTTATGAGATGGGCTTCGCGGCGCTGATCGGCGGCATCGTCGGCTCCCGCATCTACTACCTGGTCCAGAACTACAGCGAGGTCAGCGACGACCTGCTCGGCAACCTCTTCTCCGGCGCCGGCCTGGTCTGGTACGGCGGCGTCATCGGCGGCGCCCTCGCCGTGATCGCCTGGGCCCGGTACCGCGACTTCCTCGGCCTCGGCCTGCTCGACCTGGCGGCGCCGGCGCTGGCGCTGGGCTACGCGATCGGCCGCTGCGGCTGCCAGCTCTCTGGCGACGGCGACTACGGCAGGGCCTGGGACGGGCCCTGGGCGATGTCATACCCAGACGGAACGGTTCCCACCGAGGAAACCGTGCATCCCACCCCGATCTACGAGACGCTGGCGATGGGCCTCGGCGCCTGGCTGCTCTGGCAGCTGCGCGACCGCTTCCGGGTCGGGATCCTCTTCGCGCTCTACCTCGTCTACGCCGGGGCCGAGCGCTTCCTGGTCGAGTTCCTGCGCCGCAACTCCGACACGGCGCTCGGCCTGACCACCGCGCAGCTGGAGAGCCTCGCAATGGTTTTGGCGGGAGCGGCCTGGATCGCCCTTGTGAAGCGGCGTCACGGTAGCCTGGCACGTTCTGCGCCGGGCGCCGAGGCCACTGCCGGGGCCCGGGCGTGAGCATCGCAGCGGTGTTAGGCTCATGCACAATAATTTTGGAGCGGTTGATCTAGGGAGGTCTGGCGGGTAATGGGCGCTGTCGATATTCAGAGTCAGGAGGAGCCGTCGGCGCGCACGGTCAGCGCCGTGCTCGACGCGGCCGCCGAGCGGATCGCCGCGGCGGGGGTCGACAACGCGCGGGCCGACGCCGAACTTCTTGTTGCCGACGCGATGGGCGTCAAGCCCGAGCAGCTCTCGGTCGACAGCGCCGGCGAGGTCCCGGCGGAGATCGCGGAGAGGATCGAGGCGCAGGTGGCGCGCCGGATCGACCGCGAGCCGATGGCCTACATCCTCGGCCGCGCCCCCTTCCGCAGCCTCGAGATTGCCGTCGACGAGCGCGTGCTGTGGCCGCGCCGCGAGACTGAGCTGCTGGTCGAGGTCGGCGTCGAGCTGCCGGAGGGAGCGCGCGTGCACGAGGTCGGCACCGGCTCGGGCGCGATCGCCCTGGCGCTGCTCGCCGAGCGTCCCGACCTGCGGGTGACCGCGTCGGACCTCTCGCCGGAAGCGGTGGAAGCGGCGCGCGAGAACGCCGAGCGCCTCGGCCTCGGCCTCGAGGTCAGCGTCGCCACCGGCCTGCCCGGCTCGGTCGAAGCCGAAAGCGTCGACCTGGTGATCGCCAACCTTCCCTACGTGACGGACTCGACCATCTTCGAGCGCTCGCCCGAGATCCAGAAGGAGCCGCGGATCGCGGTCACCGGGTCCTGCGGCGAGGACGGCCTCGGCGTGATCCGCGGCCTGATCGGCGAAACGCCCTCGGGCTGGAAGCTGGCGATGGAGCACGACACCCACCACGGCCCGGCGATGCGCGAGATGCTGCGCGACGCGACTACCCTGCAGGACTATGAAGGTGACGAGCGAGTGACGGTCGGCTTCGCACCGTGAAGCGCGACCTGACGACGGTATGAGCGAGGCCCCCACGGAGGCCGAGGAGGCGGTGCCCGAGGCGGGCGACCGCTCCGGAGCCGCCAGCGAGGCTCAGCGCCGGGCCAAGGTCGAGCGCCTGCGCGAGGCCGGGGTAGACCCGTACCCGCACTCCTTCGAAGGCCGCGCGCACGCCGAGGACGTTCACGACGCCCACGACCCGGCCGAGCTGGGCGAGGGCGAGCACGAGCAGTTCACCTACCGAGTGATGGGCCGGGTCACCGGCAAGCGCGGCCACGGCAAGACCGCTTTCTTCGACATCCGCGACATCACCGGCACGATCCAGGGCTACGCCCGCCGTGACACGCTGGGCGACGAGATCTTCGAGCGCATCGAGGAGCTCGACATCGGTGACCTGGTCGGGATCGAGGGCCCGGTCTACGTCACCAAGCGCGGCCAGCTGGCGATCTCCGTGCGCGAGTTCACGCTGCTGGCCAAGGCGCTGCTCGACCCCCCCGACCTGTTCCACGGCATCTCCGACCCCGAGCTGCGCTACCGCCAGCGCGAACTGGACCTAATGGCCAACGAGGAGTCGCGTGAGGTCTTCAAGAAGCGGGCGAAGCTGACCTTCGAGATCCGCAGGCACATGAACGAGCGCGGCTGGGTCGAGCTGGAAACGCCGGTCCTGCAGCGGCTGACCGGCGGCGCCGCGGCGCGGCCCTTCGTCACCCATCACAACGCGCTCGACCGCGACCTGTTCCTGCGCACCGCGACCGAGCTGTACCTGAAGCGGGCGATCGTCGGCGGCTTCGAGGACGTCTACGAGTTCGGCAAGTTCTTCCGCAACGAGGGGATGTCGCCGCAGCACAACCCCGAGTTCACGATGCTGGAGATGTTCGTCGGCGGCGCCGACTACAACGGCGTCATGGAGTTCATCGAGACGCTGGTCTCGAGCGTGGTTCAGGAGGTGCTGGGGACGACGGTGGTTGAGCGCGACGGGGTGGAGATCGACTTCGCGGCGCCCTGGCCGCGGGTGGTGCTGCGCGACGAGCTCCTGCGCGAGACCGGCGTCGACATCTACGAGGCGAGCCGCGACGAGCTAGCCGAGATCGCCGGCGAGGACGCCGGCGAGAACGACGACTGGGCCGGCCTCGTCGACACCCTGCAGGGCAAGCTGATCGAGCCGAAGCTGCTCCAGCCCACCTACATCACCGTGCTGCCGATCGACATCTGGCCGCTGGTCAAGGTCCATCCCGACGACCCCAAGGTCTGCGAGGCCTTCGACGGCATCGTCGCCGGGATGGAGATCGTCGGCGGCGGGACCGACCTCAACGACCCCGTCGAGCAGCGCAAGCGCTTCATCGAACAGCGCGAACGCCAGGAGAAGGGCGCGGAGGAGGACCCGCACCCGCACGACGAAGAGTTCGTGCGGGCGCTCGAATACGGGATGCCGCCGGCCAGCGGCTGCGGCCTGGGGATCGACCGCCTGCTGATGATCATGACCGGGTCGAAGACGCTGCGCGACGTGATCATCTACCCGGCGATGCGCGAGCTGAAGGACGAGTAGGGTTGGCGCGATGGCGGTGAAGCTCCACAGATGCCCGGTGATGTTCGCGAAGTTCGACGGCCACCCCTGCTGGAAGGTGCAGAAGGCGCTTGATGAGCAGGGAGTCGAGTACGAGCTCGTCAAGGGCCCGCTTCGCGGCAGCAAGCGTGATGAGTTGGAGCAGATCTCCGGCCAGCGTAAGTACCCGGTGATCGAGTTCGAGGATGGGCGCACCTACCGCGGCGAGTCGCAGGAGATGGCGGAGCGGATCCGCGCCGGCGAGTTGCAGGCGGGCAGCTAAAAGGCCGAGCGCAGCAGGCCGCCGTCGAGGGGGATGACGGTGCCGGTCAGGTAGGCGGCGCGCTCGGAGCAGAGGAAGGCGACGAGGTCGCCGTACTCCTCTGGCCGGCCGAGGCGCCCGGCGGGGACCTGAGTGCGGGCAGCCTCTTCGGCCTGCTCGAGCGAGCCGGCATGGTCGGCAAGCCGTTCGGTGGCGAAGCGTCCGGTGGCGACGGTGTTGACGGTGATCCCGTCGCCGGCCACCTCGCCGGCGAGCGTCTTAAGGAAGCCGACCGCCGCCATCCGGTGCGCGTTGGAGAGATTGAGCCCGGCGATCGGCTCGCGCGTGGACAGCGAGCCGACGTTGACGATCCGCCCCCAGCCCCGCTCGCGCATGCCGGGGACCACGGCGCTGGCGAGGACGCGGGGCGCCAGCACCAGCGAGCGATAGGCCCGCTCCCACTCGTCGAGCTCATGGTCGAGCGCGCCGCCCAGCGGCGGGCCGCCGGCGTTGGCGACGAGGATCTCGACCGGCCCGAGCGCCTCAGCGACCTCCCCCGGGAGCGCCGCGAGGCGGTCAGGATCGGAGGCGTCGGCGACGAACGGCGTCGCCCGCTCGCCGACCTCCGTCGCGGCTTCCTCCAGGCGCTCGAGGGAGCGGCTGGCGATCGCGACCCTGGCGCCCTCCCGCGCGAGCGCCGCCGCAATCCCGCGTCCAATGCCACGGCTGGCGGCCATCACCAGCGCAACGCGTCCCTCCAGCCCTAGATCCATAGCCAGCCCCATTCTGCCGGGGGCGCTCAAATCACGCTGCGCGGGTACGATGCCCCATAGGCGCCCGTAGCTCAGTGGTCAACGGGTCCTTTCGGGGGCCCAAAGAGCGTCGGTCTTTCAAGCCGAAGGTCGCGGGTTCGACTCCCGTCGGGCGCATTCCTCCTTGCTGTTCCTTGAGGTGCCGGGGATTTCCCGGTGTGGAGCCAGATCTTCGGCTTGAATCGGCGTTCCATTCGCTTCCGAGTCGTTCCAGCGCGTTCCGGGTCTGTCGTGGTCGCATCCTGGTCTCATCGGGATGGCGAGCCGAGGGCTACTGGTGCTTTCGGAGAGCTTCGCCAGGCTCGCCACGGACACCTCGAGCGCCTTGGCGATTCCTTCTACGGTTGCCCAGGACGGGTTGGCGCTGCCCGTCTCGATTGCCGACAGAGTGCGGTCGCTGAGCCGCGCCCTGGGCAGCAACCTCGTCCTGCGTCAGGTCACGCTTCTCTCGGAGCTGCCGGATCGCTTCTCCAAGAAGCGGGCCGAGGGCAAGTCGACCAAGGAGGCGTTTCGCTGCCTCAAACGCCACCTGGTGCGGGTTGTCTTCAGAGCGCAGCAGACACCGGCAGAGCCGGCGGCCTCTTCCTCTCTTTCTTGAGCCGGGAGATCCCGAAGCACCGCTGGCTCTGGGAGGTCTTCCTGAGCGACACGGTGATGCTGTGCGCCGATGTTTGCCACCTGCGGGCATGTGATGAAAGTGCGGCTCGTTCGTAGTATCTAGGAATGAGGAAGGGCTTCCCAATCATCGGGCTCGTATTAGCGCTCCTGGCGCTTGGGGTGCTTGTTGCGGTCTCGCCCATTTCAGCGTCCTCGAATGTCAGTCGCTCGGTGAAAGCGGGGCACCGCGAGTCCGACACCCTTGACGGCCTCGCGTGCCCCAGGGTTGACTACGGCGAAGGCGAATCGACGACTCGTCACAATGCGCGCAGCCGCCACACAGTGGTTCCGAGCGGCTCCGAGGCGGTGCTCCTCTGTCGCTACTTCGGATTAGGCCCAACTGTCGAATCCCAGGCTCGCGAGGGGAAGCTCGAGAGCAAGCGGCTGATCAGGCGGCAATCGTTCGTGCGCCTGCTCGCCCGTGAGTTCAATGACTTTCGGCCAATGCACGGGACCTATTCCTGCCCCGACACCCGCGAAGGGCATATCAATGCTGTGTTCAGCTACACAGGCGAACCGAACGTCGTCGTCCAGGCGGATTTCTCAGGCTGTTGGACGGCCTACAACGGTTTCCGGCAGGGGGCTGGATCAACCCGCGGCTTGCGCAAAGGCTGAAGCACTTGACCGAGCCCTGATCGCGCTTCTCGCCTCAGATCGCGTGCCCCTCCGCCACGTCTATTTAGCCAAGCAGTACCCGATAGTTCTTCTGTCTTCCTCCTCTTCATCTTGATTGGAATATCCCCGAACCACCGTTGGTTCTCAGAGATGTTCTTGACATAGGAGCGACCCTCCGGATTCGTACCTGAGCCGCAGCGTCCCAACCGTCCTCCGGGCGGCCGATTTTTGGCACGGCTTCGCCGTGCGGAGGCCGCCTGTATGGAGGGGCGGTTGGGGTCCAACCTTCGGTCGGCTTCGCGTGACTCCGATGCAAACGGCTTGCGCCTTGGACATAGGTGGCATGGAGAGGAAAGCCACCGAGCCGAGCTTCTACACCGAGCGAACGCTTGCCGAATTTCTCGCCGTCTCGGATCGCACCGTCCGCAACTGGATCCGCCGAGGCGAGCTTCCCAGCTACAAGCTCGGCGCCGCGCAGCGAATCGATCCAGCCGATGTCGAGGACTTCCTCGCCCGCCACCGAGACGACGCCCTTGTCCTGGTCGACCACATGCTGACGAACGAAGGTCGAGCAACCACTGGCGCCGTCGGCATCCTGCGCTCACTCTCGGCGATGGCCGAGGACGCGATCACCGACGAAGTCTGCGACCTCAACCCGTTCAAGGGCGTTCGCATCCGAGCCAACGACCCAAGGGCGAAGAAGAAGCCGAGGCCGATCCGCGTCTTCAGCTTCGAGGAGATGCACCGCTTCGCTAAAGCGGCCGGCCGCTACGAGCCCATGGTCCGCGTCTTCACCGACACCGGCCTCCGGCTCGGCGAGGTCCTACCGCTCCGCCGCGAAGACTTCGACGGCGAGACCCTCCAGGTCCGCCGTACCGCCCACGAGGGAGTGATCCTCGAGGGAACCAAGACCGACCACGGCGAGCCCGACGCCCGCCGCGTCGTCCCCGTCCCCGCGACCCTCGCCTGGATGCTCGAAGCCCAGATCAACCTCAATGGCCCCGACTGCCAGCTCCTCTTCCCAACCCCCCGCGGCCGCCTCTGGCGCGAGCGCACCTTCTACCGCGACGTCTGGAAGCCGACCCAGGATGCTTCGGGCCTCGACATTCGTCCCCACGAGTGTCGTCACAGCTACATCACGCATCTCCGGACTAGGGAGGATGTCAACGACGCCGATCTAGCTCAGATCGCAGGTCATCGCGTTCAAACCATGCTGGCTACGTATACGCACGCTGTCGGTGACAGTCACGGTCCCATCAGAGAAGTTCTCGGATGACGCGCTTCCCCTGCCCAGAGCCCGATAAGGCTGGCTCAGTCAAAGACAAGTCGGCGTCGAAGGCCAAGGCAACGAAGGACATAAGTAGCGCTGGGCTGGAGAACCGCCTGCGTACCGATTAGGGTTCCCGCATGATTCTCGACGTACGCCCTCGTTCTCGGAGCCTGAGCGCCAAGCTGATACATGGCCATTTGATTTCGCCCGGTAGTCCGATGGTCGCCAAGTAAGAGGAAGCCGCTCGGTGGCCGACCAGAAGCCCACGGAGATTTTGCAGGACTCCCGGAAGCTCAGGGTGCTCCATCTATCCGACCTGCATGCGAAAGCCGGTAGCGGCAAGGAGCAAGCGGGCCAGAAACGAATCGTTGAGGCCCTGCTTGATGATGTCGGCGCTCTCGCGGCCGAGCGCTCGCTCGATCTCGCTGTCTTCTCTGGAGACCTTTCCTTTGACGGTTCCCCTGAGGCAATCTCTCAAGGAGCCGACCTTCTTCTTGCCTCGATGAAAACGAAGTTTCCGGGTGTGCCGATCGTGATCACGCCGGGGAACCACGACGTAAGGCGCGATCTAATCGAACCCGTCGAGGACGCGGGACTTGCCGCGTATCTAAACGATCGAGACAAGCTGACCGCGCGACTCTCCGATAGCGATCACGCGCAACAAGCCAGGGGACGCCTGAAGCATTGGGACGAGTTCGCGGCAACCTGGGAGACCGGGTTGGAGCCGACGCTTGTACCGCCGTTCGGTAGGTCATATCGGTTGACGACGAATGGCCTAAAAGTGGCGATAGGGGTCTTCGATAGTGCATGGCGGGCGCAGGGCGGTGACCAGGATCGCGGCAACCTCATTGTTGGCGCCGATTCCCTCCAAAACTTCATCAGCCAGGCCGACGATGCGGACGTAACCGTTGTTACGTTTCACCATCCACCTGACTGGCTAGCCCCGTTTGACTCCGAGCCAGTACGCGCTGCACTTGAAGGAGGAAAGTGTCTTGTTCTAACTGGCCACGACCATGTTGCAGATCCAACTCTCGTGGTTACGACCAGAGGCGGGGCCCTTTACTGCAAAGCCCCTTGCTCCTATCAAGATGCCCAATACTCAAACGGTTACGCAGTCATCGACGTTGACCTTGCTGCAGGGACTACGCTGGTCAATCTGCGGAAGTGGACGGCGCGCCGTGAGCGCTTTGTGCCTGATGTTGATTCAGCAACGGACGGTCAACAGGAGTTTCGTTGGCCTGACGAGAGTGGCCTGCCGGCGTTACGCCTCTCCGCTCCAACCGCGATAGAGCCACTTGTAGTACTTGCTCACGAACATAGTGTCCTTGGCGACCGCTTCGATGGAGAGGTCAACGACTCTGTGGGGGACTATGCGGTCGCCCCACGATTGTGGCCCGTGCCTCACAAGGACGTAGTTGATCGAACGACTGACAAAAAATCCAAACCGCAGGAAGCCGACCCGATTGCGCTGCTGGCGGTGCACAACGTTGTAACCGTCTCTGGGCCACGGATGTCAGGCGTCACCACCTCGCTCCTGTGGATTCTGGAGCAGCATTTCGTCCAGAAAGGCACCCATGCTCCCGCATACGTCAGCGCTGATTCTAGGTTCAGCCTCGGCAAGATTACGGCAGAGCTGAAAGCTGCGAAAGATCAAACGAACGGGGCACCGGTCATCCTGGCGATCGATGAGGTCGCTCCGCACGACAAAAAAGCCGTCGCGCGCCTTCTCCGAGTCGTAAAAGAGAACCCCGATGTGTTGTTCCTACTGGGCTGCCACGATGAAGCCGATGAGTCTGTCGTTAGGGCACTAGAGGAGCGCTTGTCGATAAGCTCGGGCCGTCTGTTCCTAGGGCCGTTCGGGCGACGTGAGGCCCGGGCACTCGTGGCTCGCATCCTAGGTACCGAAAGCGCCGAGCTGGTCCAAAAAGTTCTCAGTGTGATTCAGCGGCAGCGTCTTCCGCGGAACCCGCTCAACCTGGCAGCGCTTGTCTTCGTGATCGTTCGAGAACCCGACCTCACTGCAGTGAACGAAAGCGGTCTTCTGCAGCAGTATGTCGGTGTTCTGCTCGACAACCCGACCGGAACCGATCCTGAGGGTCTGAACATGGACTACCGCAGGAGGGAGCATCTTCTCGAGGCCATTGCCAGGGACATTGTGCAGCGAGACAGTACCCGTATTCCGCGGCTTGAGATTGAGCAACTGGTGATCAACTACTTTGGGTCGATCGGCCAGCAGTCTGCCTCTGCTGGTAAACAGGTGGATAGCCTGATCGGTCGCCGAGTCCTTTCCGAGGACGCGAGTGGGGTGGGTTTTCGTTATCCAGCGCTCCTACAGCTATTCACGGCGAAGGCTGCGCTTGACGATCCTGACTTCGCCGCCTCCATGTTTGCAAGCCCTGATCGGTATGGCTCGGTCATTAGACACATTGCTGGACTACGGCGAAATGACGCCGAGACGTTGAAGAAGGCTGCCGATGAGGCTGCCAGGGTCCTCGCAAAGATCGGCGACGGAGTAACGGCCAGCCAGTTCCAGATGATCACGGACGAGGATGGTTGGTCCCAAATCCGCGACCTTGATCACGCCCGGGCACTCGTCAAGGAACGACCGGAGCCGCCGACGGAGGAGGAACTAGACGAAATTTTTGACGAGGCCATTGAGGCGCCTGACGAGGTGACGACGGAGAGCCAGCCATTTGCACCTGAAGATGTCGACGGGGCGCTCGACGAACTGATGCAGGCAATTGGTCTCGCTGCAAATGTTCTCCAAAGTTCCGAGCTGGTCGATGACATCGAGCTTCGGCGCAAGGTTCTTCAGGAAGTCATCGAAGGTTGGAGCGTGATGACGGTGTTAATGGCGGTGAAAGAGGACATGTTCTCATCGCTGTCTCAAGTACTTGTTGCTGCGCTGCCTGACGGTGAGGACATCGAGAAGCACGTTTCAAAGATCGAATACTTAGTCCGCCTCCTGATCGTCAATGTCATGACTGTTGGCCTTTACGTGGAGGCTGGGAGCATCCACCAGGAGCAGATGCTTAAAGAACTCCTAGACGATGAGGAGTTTGTAGCCGAGCCAGCCCATGGGCTGCTTGCCACGATGCTGTATGCGATGTTGAATCTACCGAAACGCGCAACGCGTTTGAAACAGCTAGCCGTGATGCACGGCAGCCATCCCATGGTCTACGAAATCCTCCGGCGCTGGGCGACTCCTGAGTATCAATCTGGGCGGCTAACGGCTCCCGAGGAGAAGGAATTTGAGGACTTTTTGGTGGATCTCGTGTCCTCCCGCGTAGAGGCGGGGTCCGTCGCAGCGCGTGCTCAACATGCCGCGTCGGTCCGCGAGAGCTTGAAAGCAAGTCGCGTACGAAGTCAATGGGCCGAGGCCGAGGAAGGCGAAATCATCGAGCTGGATGGTGGGTCCTGACCGTCCTCGTCGCGCGCTGGAAGGAGCTCGCTCCCGGTTTAGCCGCGATCTAGGTCGCATTCCGGCCTCATCGCCGTTTCGATCCGGCTCGCCATAGCGGTGTCTCTTGTCCTTTCAAGCTGGTTGCAGGTTCGATTCGGCCCTCGACAGCGCTCCGTGCTGTATTGGTATCGCCGATTAGGATCTGCCGAACGGTCTAGGACATTGGGAGGATTTGATGGCTAGCGAGCATGGCGGTGAACCGGGGACGGCAGAGGACCTGAGCGTGCCGATGTTCGGCGCCCGTAAGAAGGCGCGTGAGTTGGCAGTGGAAGTCGCCGAGCTGCGCGGACAGCTCGAACGCTTGGGCGGACTGGAGGTGATCGAGCTCGAAACCAAACGTGAGGAGCTGACGACTGAGGTCTCCGCCCACCGCGAGCGAATCGAGAACGAGAAAGCGGAGGCGACGGCAGCGTTAGAAGCGCAGGCTGCCGAGGCCGGCGCCAGTCTCAAGGCCGAACTGACGGCGGCAACGGAGGAGAAGGCCTTATTGGAAGAGCAGCTCGCGGCGTTGCGCGCGGAAGTCGTCGTCACCGAGGAGACCGCGCTTCTTCAGGAGGCCGGGGTCTACGAGTACCAGCATCCCCTTGAAGACTCGGTCGAGTACCAGGACGCCCTGAAATCGCTGCGCGGACAGATCAAAACGATGGCTAAGAGCGAAGGCGGAGCCGTCACCGGCAGTACCGACTGGACGGTCAACGGCTCCCTTCCACAGGGCCGGAAACTAGTCCGCGACTTCTCCAAGTTGCTGCTCAGGGCATATAACGCCGAGGCCGACAATCTTGTGCGGGGCCTGAAACCCCACAAACTCGACGCAGCGCGGGAGCGGCTCGCGAAAGTCGCCGCGACCGTTGAGCGCCTCGGGCGAGTGATGAACATTCGCATCTCGGCTTCCTACCGCTCACTTCGAGAGCGCGAGCTAGCGTTGACCGCCGACTACCGACAGAAACTCGCTGACGAGAAAGAGCTCGAACGCGAAGAACGTGAGCGCCTTCGCGAAGAGAAAAAAGCCCAGCAGGAACTGGAGCGCGAGCGAGCCCGGCTGGAAAAAGAGCGCCGGCACTACCTGAACAGCCTGGAGGTGCTGCGGGCAAAAGGTGACGAGGAGGCAGTTGCCCGCCATGAGGCCGAGCTCGAGAAAATCGGTCGTGCAATCGAGGATGTCGACTACCGGGCGGCGAACATCCGCGCTGGCTACGTCTACGTGATCTCGAACATCGGCTCTTTCGGTGAGGGCGTGGTCAAGATCGGACTCACCCGCCGGCTTGATCCCGAGGTGCGGGTCCGCGAGCTCGGCGACGCCTCGGTGCCGTTTCGCTTCGATACCCACGCGCTGCTCTTCTCAAAAGACGCGGTCGGGATTGAGGCGAGTCTGCACCAGCGCCTGGCCGAGCGCCGGGTCAACCGAATCAACACCCGCCGCGAGTTCTTCTATGCAACGCCCGAGGAGGTGAAGGCCCACCTGCTCGAGGTGGCGGGTGAGCTGCTCTCCTTCGAGGACACTCCCGAGGCACTCGAATACCGCCAGAGCCAGAACCTCGTCCGGGAGGCATCTGCCGCTGACGGACCACCCTTAGCCGGCGAAGCGGTGCCGGGCTCGACCCAGACCGTGTGAGCGCCTTGCCGTCGTACCGACGGTCGAAACGACCAGGTGCCTTGATGGACCCGGGGATGAAGCGGGGACCTTCGCTGGGGCGGACCTCGTCTTTGGCGATCATGGTCGCGAGGTGGTCCGAAGTGCACTGGTCTTGGCCTTGAGTGGCCAAATTCGTTTCATTCTTGCGCTTGAAAGGGAGGGGTTTAGCGTCCGATGCCTTGCTCGCTCGGGTGATCTGAGGTGCCGACTACGATTCGAGCCATGCAAGTAGTTGACGAGACCCTGATTGCCGAGGCCGGGCGCCGCCTGGCGGCGGCTGCGCCTGACTCGCAGGTGATCCTGTTCGGCTCTCATGCCCGGGGAGAGGCAAATCTCCACAGCGATGTTGACTTTCTTGTCGTTGAGCCGGAGGTCAATAACGAGGCTGAGGAGTCGGTGCGTCTCCATCGCACCCTGCGCGACCTGCGTGTGCCGGCCGACGTGATCGTCGTCAGTCGCGAGTACGCCGATCGCTGGCGTGAGGTGCGCGGCGGCTTGGTTCACGCGGCTCTCTCGCAGGGCAGGGTTCTGGCGGGATGAGCGCCGCGCCGGATCTGCCCGGCGATCTTCTAGCTCTTGCGCGAGAGGATCTCGCTGCGGCCGAAGCTCTGGACAGCGCGGAGCGCGTGTCAGATGCGCCCGTGGGCTTCCATGCTCAGCAGGCCGTTGAGAAGGCACTGAAGGCCGGGATCGCGGCTCGAGGCGAGGAATTTCCCTTCACTCACGATCTCGGGCTTCTCATGCAGCTCTGCCAGGACCTCGGTCTCGATTTGCCGGCCGACCTTGCCGAAGCGGATCGCCTCACTCCTTATGCGGCAGCTATCCGCTACGGCCTCGGCGATCCTGGTGCAGTCGCTACCCAGGATGCTCTCCGGTGGGCGGCGCTTGCCGTCGAGTGGGCGGACACCGAGATTCGCTCAATTTCCTAGTCGCATCTCGGTCACATCGCCCTCGCAAGCCTGCTGGAGGTGGGGAGGACCCTCCTCCTTTCAAGAAGGTGGCGGGGTCGAGCCCTAGCCTCGACCTGTGGTTGCGAACTCTCAATCCCGCTCATCCTCGTATTGCTGTTCGCACGCCTCTGGCTCAGAAAAGCAGCGGCGGATCAGCCTATGGCTGGGGCGGTGGAGTACCCCGGCCAGCCAGCGGCGGGCCGCGAGGAGGTTCCAGCCGTTGAGAAGAGAGGCGAGGCTGCCTAGTGCGAGCAAGAAGAGGAGGGCCGAGCCTAGGGGGATCAGCTTCGACCAGGAGGCTGGGAAGAGTCCGTCCGCGGCGACCGCGAAGGCGGCGAGCAGGATCAGCGCGCAGAGCGTGAAGGCAATCCAGGATGCTCCGCCGGCAAGGTGGCGGGACCATTTCTCCAAGCGCCGCTCGTGGGCGGCGGCGAGGCTTTGGAAACGCTCGGCTTCGGTCCTCGCCCGCTCTTGCTCGGCAGCGATCCTGCTCTCGGCTTCTTCGCGTCGGGCTCGCTCGTGGTCCCGTTCTGCCTCGGCCTCGGCCCGCGCGGTGGCTTCGGAGTGATCGAGTATGTGGGCGATTGTCCCGGTGGCAAGCGCCTCGGGGTCGCCGGACGTCGCATTCATCAGCTCGAGGCGGGCGTCGGGGGAGAAGATAAGCAAGCCGACCTGCTCTTCGGTGAGCGCGCCGCGATCCTTTAGTTTGCGGACCTCCGCGAGATAGAGCCGCCAGATCTCATCGGGCGGGTTGAGGGCGGCGTAGCTGATCGCGATGATCTGTCGCCGCGGCAGGTCGGGTGCCTGGGAGGGGTTCATCAGCCAAGCCAGCGCGGCGAGGTTGTAGTCAGAGACGCAGAGGGGAACCGAGGAGCCCGAGAGGGTTTCCCTGAAGAACAGCCGGCTGACGTGGGCAAGCTTGTGGTTGGTCGTTACGAGGATCGCCCCGGCGCCCTCGATGCGCCGCCGTGGCGAGCCTCCCCGCAAGCGATAGATCGCGCTCAGGGAGTCCAGATCCTTGACCATCGTACTGTGGCGCGCGTAGGGAATCTCTGCCGTCAGCCTTGCTTCCAGGCTGGGCTCGGAAAGCGCGTACTGCTCACCGTGGGCAGGGGTGGGCCGGGCCTCGATCCTGCGCGCGGCGAGCCGCTCGGAAAGTTCGCTGATCTCGATGTCGACGTCGCTGCGGCTAAGGCCCTTCGAGGCGAAGTAGTCGACGACGTCGCCCGGTACGTGGTTTTTTTGGTCTCCGGTGCGGTAGGCCGCGGCGGCACCGTCGAGCACCCCCTCGACCTCGTGCAAGGTGTGCTCGAAGACGCGAAGCCTCGCCCCCTCGCCGACCAACAGGTCGAGTAGCTCGCGGGCGGGCTGGCAGTAGGGGGCCTCGGCGTAGCCGAGGCCCCGCAGGACCACCGGCGTGTCGAGATAGATCTCGATCTCGGAGAGCCGCGTCTGACCTCCCGAGAAGGCCTCGGGGAGAAAGAGGACGTTGGCGAGCATCGTCCCCTTGACGATCGTCACCAGGTACTCGAAGGCCTGCGGCTCCTTGTGGCAGAGGTTGAGGACGAACTGGTTCGTCACCACCGAACCTTCGGAGTTCACCCGTGGCAGCTCCGCGATCGACTCGCCGTTCAAGGCGGCGCCGAGGATGGGCTCGGCCAGCCCTTCGACGTAGGCAAGGAGGGCGCGCTCGGCCTGACCCTCGCTCCATTCACGACCTTTAGCGGCTGCGAACTTCGCCAACAGGTCGACCAGGTGATTGTGCTGGCGGAGCACCTGCTCACGCTCGCTCCCGAGGTCGTGGTAAGCGAGCGCTCGGGAGTCGCGCGCATAGACCCCGTTCCGCCGCCGCAGCAGGCCCTCACGCGCCATCCGGTGGAGGATCGTCTCCAGTGGCCCTAGCGGAATCCGCAGCCCGAAGGTCTCCTCGATCAGTTCCTGGGTCTCCGAGAGGGAGACCTCCTCGTGCTCGCCCTGACCGACGCAGTGGGCGACGATCGATACGAAGTTGGCGATGTAGTCCTTGTTCTCGTCCCAGTTGACCTTGATCACCGCGAGAGCGGAGACCGCTCGCAAGATCTCCGTCTCCTCCATGGTCCCTGCTCTTGACATCGTCTCCCTCTCCCCTTTTCCTCAGACTCGCAAGGCTCGTGATCTCGGCGACGGAGACGTAACGCGGGCGGCCGCTGCTTCGGCGCACCTCGTCGTCGACTTGGAGGGTGCAGCGCAGATCACTGCTGCAACTGGCACTGGCGAGCGCTTCGCTCGCCGGGTATTCCGCGAGGAACTCGAATTCCTCGCCTTCCCCGCTCGCCGTAGTGGAGCGAGGGAACAGCCATTCTCCTTCTTCGGCGGCGTTCAGCCAGAGGCCGACGAGCCCGGGCGGGACGACGGTGTAGGAGACGTTGCCGCTCGTGTAGTTCGCGCACGATTCCCCGCCGCCGTTGGACCCGGGAAGCCGGCCGGTGCTGGAGCGGCGGCGGATCAGTACGAAGCTGCCGAGCGTTGTGTCGATCACGTAGAAGTCCCCGCCACGAACCGGGTGACGTGCCGAGGCTCCGAGCAGGATTCCTTCCCGCGCGCGGGCGAGGGCAAAGCTTGCAGCCTGCTGGTAGACGAGCGCCGGCAGGTAGTCGGCATCGGGTGCGGTTATGGCCAAGCTCCGGAGTTCCGAGCCGCAGTAGGCAGGTGCGATCCAACCCCCGTCCTCATCCGCAACGGGCTCGGCCGCCCTCGGGCAGCCAGCTTCTCTCGTTCCAGCTTCTTCAAAAAGGGCCACGATCTGTTCACGGTTGACGGCGGGCGCCGGTGCGGCGTCGTAGGCGCCGCCGCACCCTGCTTCCTCGCTGTCTTTCCCCGCTTCTTCGCCCGGGTCGCCTTCGCGGGTCGTATCGCCTTCGCGGCGGGAGCGATTCTCGCCGCCGGAGGTCGGCTCGGACGGCGGGAAGAGGATGCGGTGCAAGCTCTGCCCGCCTGCGGAGGTGCCGTGAACGGGCGTCGGGAAGATCATAAGAGCGGCCAACAGGCAGAGGAAGCGGCTCACCTGGGTGGGGCGGTTGGGGAAGCGGAAGAACAGCATCGCCTTGTGGACGAAGCCGCTGTCCTCGCTCGAAGTGTCGAAGAGCTCGCGAAACCACTCCCCGACAGGTCCCTGGCAGATGATCTCCGTGCCACGGCGTTTTCCCGTCACCTTGACGCAGCGGACAGTCTCCATCGCGACGACAACGATGGCGGTTGCCACCGCGATCGCCACAATCGTCGGCGGCTGGGGAGCCGGTTTCGCCAGCTGCGCGCTCGCGATCCAGATCCAGACCGCGCAGAGCAGGACGTTCGCCGGCACTAACCAGTTCAGCTCGATGAGCGCCCGGCGCACGCGCGGTGGCCCCGCCGGGTGGCGCGTCAAATATTTGCCCCAGACGATGTGGATGCCCGAGCGGGAGAGGCAGAAGACCCCCGCCAGAAGCGAGACCCATGTTGCGAGCAACTGGGGGCCGTGTGCATCGCTCAGCCCCAGGGTCACGCTGCCGCCGGCAAAGGCGGCGAGCACGCCGAAGCTGAGGAGGCCGACCAGCATCGGCCGTCCCCGGGGGGTTGCTGCCTCGATCTGCTCAATCTCTCTCTGTTCCCGTCTTCCCACGGCATACAGAGCATACAAAAAATCGTGACGCTTGTAGCGCAAAAATATGTGCCACGCATCGCGTCCTCGGCACACCGACCTCAAACGTAGCTATGCTGTAGGGGTGCAGCACTTACGAGCAGGCTTCCTCAAGAAGACGCGGGAGCTACTCCGCGAAGCGACGGTCAAGGACTTCCTGAACTTCCTCACCGTTCGCGACATCGCCGGCGGCCCGGCGACCGCGCAGTTCTACAAGGCCTTCCCGGGGGGGCGCAGCGAATTGCTAGACACTCTCCGCGAGGAAGCTCTGCCAGCCAAAGCCGGCCTCGCTACGCCTTTGACGAAACAATCCGTGGAGCGGCTGATGCAGCTCGTCTCCGACCTTAAGGACCGCAAACCTGGCGCCGTGGCTTCGCTTCGCGAGGTCGCCCTCGACGACTTCGACGGATACTTCGACCCCGACTCAGACGAAGTCGGAGACGCCTTCGCCAACCTTCTCGCCGCCGCCGGCGAGAAGGACCCCGAGGCGGCGGGGCAGTTGCGCGACTACTACGCGAATCTCACCACCGAGTACGTGGCCGTCTACGGAATCCTCCTCGGTGCGATCGGGCGTACGCCGATCCTGGCCCTTGGTGGAGTGGAGAACCTCGCGATGGTGATCACCGCGCTCTTCGATGGCCTAGCGATTCGCGCCCGCATGGGGGAACCGGTAAAAGAGGTGCTCGCGGCGAGCCTCCTGCCGATCGTCGCCGCGCTGACGATCCCCGAGAAGGAGAGCGAGCCAACCGACGCCGAGCTGCTCTACGGCGCCGGTGTCGCTTGACGGGTGCCGTAGCTTCGTCTCCCTGTGGTACTTTTGCGCCCGGCGGGAGTGTGTTCAAGCTCGAACACTGAGCGAAGATGCGGGAGGTCCATGATGGCGATACGAAAGCCCTACGACGCCAATGATGTGTTCGCGAGTCCCGAGGAAGCGCGGTGTGCGCAAGCAACAGTGACCGACATCCCTCGGGACGCTTTTCAAGAGAGCCTCGACCAGCCCGAGGTGCAGGCGATGGTGGCAGCGGCGCGGCGGCTCTCTATCGAGCCTGAGCACGAGCTTCCACGGTCCCTTAGTGACAGCTCGTCGACTTCACTCTACGAACCTGAGTGAAGGTTTAACGAACCCCGGTGTAGGTGGTTATCGCCTCTGGGGGTAGTCAGTTAACCGCGCGCTGATCGGCTAGGGTGCGCCCTGCCGTTTGCCGCTGGTATCAGTCGACGGCGATCTCGGGGCAAGTGGTTTCGAGGTGCCTCGGAGTGCACCGATTCCAGCCGAGAGCACACCGAACTAGCTACCACAAAGCGGCCGATGTTGAAACGAGTGAACCTGAAGCCCGAAATGATCCAGGCTGGACTGCCCGGATGGCTTGTAACGGAGATCAACTCCTTCGAGCCGCTGGATTTCCCCGCCGGCAAGGGCGCGGCCAACTGGCTGCGCGACTACATCTCCGATCCTTGCGGGCCATGGAAGGTCGTGCTCACTTGCGATGAGGATTGGCGCCTCCTGGGGTTCTTCGCCCTTGCCTACAAACAGATCGCGCTGCCGCCTGATCCGGCAGAGGTGCCTGCGATGGAAGTCGCCTGGATTGCGCGTGGCGCCGAGACCGAGAAAGGCTTCGGCCACCAACTGCTCACCTATGCGGTGGCGCTGGCCTTGGAGGCCGGGGCTGCGGCCTTTGTCGTCTCCCCAAACGACAAAACAACGGCCCGGAAAGTCTGGCTTGGGCGCTTTCTATTCCGCCTGATCGAACCGGAAGACCCGAACGAGGAAGAGACTATGCAGGTCTTCCTCAGCCTCCAGGAACCGCCGCCCGGCGAGACCGGTCCGGCCTAACGCTCGAGTTCCCCGGAATCAGTCGGGGGGAACTGCCTTGAATTGCGAAGGGCCTGAGCTTCGGCCAGCAAGGCCTGCACGGCGCTGGAATGAAGCGAGTCGAGAAACTTAACCTTCTCGATCTTGATCGGCCGCTTTGATGCTCGCTCACGATGTGGTTCGTCGACCACAGGCTTGCGCGTGTTCTGATGCGTTGCCTTGTTACTCATATCGGCCTCCAATCTCAGCCTCCTACGTGGATCGCCCCGCTGTCAAGGACGCTGAGTTCGCTTCTTCTTTCTCAACGAATGGCGGAGGCTTCTTCATTTGCCTCATACCACCTCTTTTGCTCACGAAACCGCAATGGTTCCGTCAAGGTGCGGTCTTCGTGTAAGCGGGATGCGTCCAAGGTCTTGCTTCAGGTTCGGACCCAGCGAGTGGTCGCATGTCGCATTCTGGTCGCATCGTTCTCCGCGCTCAGCTCCCCAAGCGCCCGCCCCGCGTCCTTTCAATCTGGCGGAGGTTGGCTCTCTAGGCGGATTCGCCATTTGCCCACACGTTCACGGCGCTAGGTTGCAGACAAGACATTCTGCTACCGGATGGACCGATGGGAGCGCGAGGGGCGGCGGTTTCAACATGAGAGTCGTTGACGAGAACTTGATTGTCGAGGCAGGCCGCCGCTTGGCCACCGCTGCCCCCGGTGCGCAGGTGATCCTGTTCGGCTCGCACGCTCGAGGGGAGGGAGGTCCGCATAGCGACGTCGACTTCCTTGTCATCGAGCCTGCGGTTTCCAATGCGGCCGAGGAGTCGGTGCGCCTACATCGGATCCTCCGCGATCTTCGGTTGCCGGCCGACGTGATCGTCGTCAGCCGTGATCACGCGGATCGGTGGCGGGAGGTGCCCGGTGGCCTCGTCCACGCGGCTCTTTCTCACGGCCGCGTTCTCGCCGCATGAGCGCAGACGGTTGGTAGGACAAATCCGGGGTGCGGCGTAGCATGGTCCAAATGGCGCCCAAGCCGAAAGTCGAGGTGGCGCGGGAGCATCTGAGCAAGGCCCAGGATGAGGCGGGAGCCGGGGATCTCAGGAACGCGGTGCAGTGGAGCTTCGCGAGCCTCGAGGCCGCTATCGATGCACTGGCGGCGAAGCACGGGATTCGGATTGACGAACAGCATTGGCGGCGCCGGGACGCGGCGCACGAGTTGATGCTCAAAGGGGTGCTGCCTCGGGACCTCTCCGATTTGCATCAGCTCCTCAACGAGGAGCGCAAGGCAATGTTCTACGAGGGTGAGGATCCTGAACTCGGTGAGTTTTCCATCGAAGATGTCCTGAGCGAGATCGAGACCGCCGTGACGATTGCAGAGGCTGAGGCGAAATGACGACGATGGCCAAGAGTTGGCGGCAGCTGGCTCCCAGGCGAGGAGAACTCGCCCGGCTGGATGCTGGTGATCGCACGGTCTGGGACGAGCGCTTGCGCTTCGATCGCGAGCGAGCTGCTCGCCACCAGTCCATTGAGCTTGCGGCGATCACCGCGGCGGTGGTGGAGCGGGCCCAGGCCGCCGGTGCGGAGGCGGTCGTCCTGTCCGGGTCGACGGCTCGCGGGCACCGAACTGACGTGAGCGATCTCGATTACCACGTGGTCGGAGCATCGACTCTTCGGGTAGCCGACTTGCCCGCGGACATCGACCTCTATGCCGACGAGGTGGATCGCTTCTGGCGAAAGCTGCGCGAAGGGGACGACTTCGCGCACTGGTCGGTCTGGTACGGCTGCGTGCTCTGTGACTCAGGGGTGATGCGCGAAGCCGCAGAGTTCCTGTCGGGACGGAACGCATGGCCCGATGCTGAGCGCAAGCTCCGACAGGCTCGCGGTTCGCTGGACTTCGCCGCCGAGATCACTGAGAGCGGCGACTACGGCTCAGCCTTGGAGCAGACGCGTGGGGCACTTTCCCTTGTGGCGCGGTGGGTGCTGCTCTCGCACGACGCCTTCCCTCTCGCGCGAGACGAGATGCCCGCGCAGCTGGAAGCATTGGGACGGACGAGGCTCGCTCGCGACCTGCGCCGTTCGATTCGCGAGCGTCCCAGTACCGAGGATCTTCAGGCGGCGACTGCGCACGCTCAGGCGATCGTCCATGCTGATCACACCGGGGATGGGCGAGCCGCAGCCTGAGCTCCAGCTGGTGGTCTCATACCTGTCACATCACCGCCGTAATCCCGCTCCCTAAGCGAACGACCTTCAGCCTTTCGAGCCAAAGGTCCTGGACGTAGCTCCAGCGTCCGCCATGTGGCAACGATCATGCGGGCTCGTCGTACTCGTCGTGGAGGTTCCACCACTGGTAGGGCGGGGACTGCGGGTAGCCGTCGGGGGAGTCCTCCCACTCCTCCTGGCGCCCGAGCGCCGTCAGGTCCAGGTAGCTCCAGGTGCTTCCCATCGCCTCGTCGCCGCGACTGTTGACGAAGTAGGTGCGGAAGATGCGGTCGCCCTCGCGGTAGAAGGCATTGGTGCCGTGCCACTCGGCCACCCCGAAATCGGCGTCGAAGTCGTCGGTGATGGTGTACCAGGGGATCTCCCAGCCCATGCGCGCCTTCCAGCGCTCGATGTCTGGCTGTGGCGCGCGCGAGACGAAGGCCAGGGTGGTGTCGCGGGCGTTGAGGTGGGCGAGGTGGGCAACCTGATCGGCGAGGAAGGAGCAGCCGCCGCAGCCGCGCTCGGGCCAGCCGCGCACACCCGGCTCGTAGAAGAAGCGGTAGACGACCAGCTGGCGGCGCCCCTCGAACAGGTCGAGCAGGCTCGCCGGCCCGCTTGGGCCCTCGAAGCGGTAGTCCTTCTCCACGGCCATCCGCGGCATCCGGCGGCGCTCGGCGGCCAGGGCGTCGCGCGCCCGGGTCAACTCCTTCTCCTTGACCAGCAGCTCCTCGCGAGCGGCTTCCCACTCCTGCGGCGAGACGATCGGCGGCATGTTCATTTCGGCTCCTTCTTCGAGCGCTTCCGGCCGCGGCTGACTTCACGACCTGCGGATTGCTCAGGTTACGGATTCGCCGGCGCGTTCATGTCCGCCACGATCTCAACCGCGCTGAGCGCCCGGTTGTAGACGCGCACCTCGTCGATCAGGCCCGAGAAGTACTCGCCCCAGACCGCGTTGCCGCCGATCCGCAGCGGGTTGGCGGTGTTCGGCATCACTCCACTGGCCGCTTTGCTCGCGACCTGGGTGCCGTTGACGTACAGGCGCAGGGCGCTGCCGTCGAAGGTGGAGGCGAGATGGGTCCAGGCGTTGAGCGCCAGCGCGCTGGGCCCGGCGGCGGCGTTCTCGGCGGCGGAGAAGTTCTCGGTGGTCGGCCTCGCCCCGTTGGAGGCATAGAGCGCGTAGACGAGGTTGGCGCCGCGCTCCTTGAGCAGCGCGGTCCGCCAGCCGGCGTTGGTCGTCGGGCGCACCCACGCCTCGAGCGTCATCGCGCCGGTCAGGTCCAGCGAGGCGGCATCGGGGACGTCGACCCGGTCGTTGACGCCGTCGAAGCTGAGCGCCCGCCCGAAGCGGCCGCTGGCGGTGCTCGTCGCCCCGTTTACGGTGCCGTTGTTTTTCGCCGGCGAGGCGTCGGCGGCAAGCGTCCCGGAGGTCTCCTCGAAGCCGTAGGCGAGGACGAGGCCGCTGCTCACGGTGTTGCTGACCGTAACCGTCACCTCGCTGGACGTCGTCGTGTTGTTGGCCGCATCGCGGGCGCGGGCGCTGATTTTGTGACTGCCGTTGGCCACCGACGCGCTGGGCCACTGAATTTCGTAGGGGGCGCTCGCGTCCTCCGCTCCGAACGGGGTCCCGTCGACGAGGAACTGCACGCCGCTGACGCCGACCGCATCGCTGGCCGTCGCCTTGAGCGTCACCGTGCCGGAGACGGTGCCCGCCGCTGGCGCGGTCACGGCAACCGTGGGAGCGGTCGTGTCCGCGGTCGAGGTGCCGGTGGCCTCCGCCGAGGCGGCGCTGAGGTTGCCGGCGGCATCGGTGGCCTTGACCCGGTAGTAGTAGGTGCCGGGCGCGATCGTGTCGACGTAGCCGGTGGCGGTGGTGGTGGCGATGCGGTTGGCGAGGGCGGGCGTGAAGCCGGCGGTGGTGGAGCGGTAGACCTCGTAGCCGCTGACGCCAACATCGTCGGTCGACGTGTTCCAGCCGAGCGTGACCTTGCCGAGCGATCCGGTGGCCGCCAGGTTGGCGGGCGCGCTCGGGGGGACCGAGTCGGGCGAGGGACCACCCGAGCTGACGGCCGCGTTCATGTCCGCCGCCACCTCCGCCCCGCTGAGCGCCCGGTTGTAGACACGCACCTCGTCGATCAGGCCTTCGTAGAAGTTCGCGAAGCGGTTGTTGGCGCCGATCGTCAGCTGCAGGCCGTTGACGGTCGGTTTGGCGGCGGCGCGGGTCGAGACGAGGTTGCCGTTGACGTAGAGCCTCATGCTCACGCCGTCATAGGTCAGCGCCAGATGGCTCCAGCTTCCGTTCGGAAGCGCTTTGGTGTCCTCGGCGTCTTCCCAGGACCAGGCGCGGTCGGAGATGTAGCCCTCGGGAACGCCTTTGAGTTCGCCGCCGGCCTCGAGCCGGTAGGTGTAGAAGTTGCTCGTTTCCTTGGTGATCACGGGTGCGTGGAGGCGCGAGGTCGTCGGTTTCACCCACGCCTCCAGCGTCAGCGCGCCGGTCAGCTCCAGCGAGGCGGCGTCGGGGACGTCGACCCGGTCGTTGACGCCGTCGAAGCTGAGCGCCCGCCCGAAGCGGCCGCTGGCGGTGCTCGTCGCTCCGTTGACGGTGCCGTTGTTTTTCGCCGGCGAGGCGTCGGCGGCAAGCGTCCCGGAGGTCTCCTCGAAGCCGTAGGCGAGGACGAGGCCGGGCGGCGCCGGTTCGGGTTTGAAGGTCGCCGTGTACGTCGTCGCCGTCGCCGGAGCGACGATCTCGTGGGTGCGGGTGCCGCCGTCCGACCAGGAGGCAAAGCCCTGCGAGGAGCCGTTCAGCGACTGAGGACTCGGCGCGGCGATCGAGTTGCGCGAGCCGACGATGACCGTCCTGGTGAACGGCGTCACGGTGCTCTCCTGGCCGACCAGCAGAGACAGGCCCACGGGGTCGGTGCGGAAGGTGAGGTCGACGGTACGGGGATCGAGCCGCAGCGTCGCGGTGTCGCTCAAGCCGCCGCTGTCGGTCACGGTCAGGCGCAGTTCGAGGTACGAGGGGTACTCGTGGTCGGGGGCCGTGAATTTTCCTTCGGAGACGCCGGGATAGGACTGGATCGTGTGCGAGTGGCAGTCGCTGACGGTGACGCAGTGGCGCATCACCAGCGCCCACGTCATCCTCGCCGGGGCGAGCGCCCCCTCCTGGGGGTCGCTGCCCCCGCCGGAGAACGACACCGAGTCACCGACCGCCCAGCTCAGCGCCGCGGTGGGGGTGTCGATATGCGCCTGGGGAGGTTCGTTGCCGGCGCCGATCACGACCGAGGCGGTCCCCGACGACCCCCCTTTGTCGGTCACCCGCAGACCCACCGTGACCGTCGCGGCGCTGGTGTAGGTCCAGCTTGGTTTCGCCGCCGTCGAGTCGTCGTACTGACCGTCCCCGTCGAGGTCCCAGGCGTAGGTCAGCGTGTCACCGGCGTCGGGGTCGCTCGAGGTGGTGCCGTCGAAGTTCACCGTCAGCGGCAGAGCCCCGTACTGCGGCTGGGCGAGCGCGATCGCGGTCGGCGCGCGATTCCCGCCGGGGTAGCTGATGCGCCGCAGCGAGCCGTTGAAGTCGACGACGAAGAGATCGCCGCCCGGCCCGATCTTGAGATTCACCGGGTCGTTCCCCTTGAGGAAGTTCACCCGCGTCGCCGGATCGAGCTGGCCGTTTTTCTCGAACATCACCCACGTGCAACCGCGCGAGTAGTCGGAGAAGAAGAGCGCGCCGGCGTAGGCGGCCGGGTAGCTCCCCCCCTGGTAGAAGGCGAGGCCGGAGATCGAGGAGCCGCCGGCAGCGCAGTCCTCACCGGCCACCACGTCGCTGCCGTGTTTATAGGTGAAGAGTGGAGAGGTGACCGCCCCAGCCGTGTTGTAGAGCTGTTTGCACAGGTTCAGGCCGGCGGCCTCGTAGGCGGGCGAGCGGGCAGCGCCCTCGTAGCAGGGCCAGCCAAAGTTGTCGACCGTCGCGTCGTCGGCGCGCGGCAGGCGGTTGATCTCCTCCCACGTGCCCCAGCCGACGTCGCCGACGTAGATTTCGGAGCTGCCGGGCCGGAAGCTGAAGCGGAACGGGTTGCGCATCCCGGAAGCGACGATGCGCCGCGCGTTCGCGTCCGGGCTCGCACTCAGCGGGTTGCCACTGGCGCCGGCGCCCGTGTCGGGGTCGATCCTGACCAGGCTGCCGTCGAGCCCGGTGGGGTCGGACGCAGTGAGGAGGTCCTGGGCGCGCAGGGCGCCGCCCTCGGCGGTCGGAGGCGTCTGCGCACTGCCAACCGGGACCGGCGGGTCTCCGCACGGGTTGAGCGGTTCGCCGTCCTGGCCGTAGTCGGTGTTGAGGAAGCTGGCGCCATCCCCACCGGAGGCATAGAGCATGCCGTCGGGCCCGAAGACGAGGCCGCCGGCCGAGTGGCTCGGGAACTGCTGACACCAGTCGTTGATCAGCGCCTGTTCGCCGCTGACGACGTTGCCGCTGAGCGTCAGTTTCGCGAGCCGGGTGCTGGCGACGCAGCCCGCGTCGGTGGGACCGGGCGGAGTCGGGCACGGGTCGGAGGTGGCGCCGGCCTGCCCCCAGCGCGGCGCCGTCCCGCCGATTGCGGCATCGCGCGTGTAGAGCGCGTACAGGTACGGGCGGATCGGGAACTGGGGGTCGAGCGCGATGCTGAGCAGACCGCGATCCCAGAAGTTGTAGACCTGGGTGCGCAGGTCGGCCGCGATCGTCGGCGTCGTCGCGTTCAGGCCGGAGAAGACCTTGATCAGCCCGCTCTTCTCGGCGACGAATACGCGGCCGTCCGCCGCGAAGGCGACGTCGGTCGGCTCGGTCATGCCGGTGAAGACGACCGATTCGGTGAAGCCGGGCTGCAGCGGCGCGGCCTGCGCCGGGGGCACGGCGCTCCAGCCCATGGCCAGGGCGGCAAGGGCCAGCGCGCAGGCGAGGCTCACTGATCGAACTGCGGACGAGGACACAGGCCCCCCATCGTTAGCGCCGATGACACTTCTGTCAAATCGATCGGGACGGGCTAAACGTCCAGCGTCAAGCTCGGCTGAGCCGCCGAGGCTAGCCGACGACGATCTTGCCCTTCATGAAGGGGTGGATCGAGCAGTGGTAGGCGAAGGTGCCCCTGCGGTTGAAGGTGACCGAGGCCGCCCTCCCCGACTTGATCCGGCCGGTGTCGAAGCTGCCGTTCCGGGTCGCGGTGTGGGTTCTGCCGCTGGTGTTGGAGAAGCGGACCCTGGAGCCGCGGGCGACGGTCAGGGTCGCCGGCTTGAATTCGAAGCTGGGGATAGCGACCGTCGCCGTGCGGCTCGCACGGGCGGTCTCTCCGGCCGCGGCGACGTCGCCGCGGATGCCGGCCAGGACGAGGCCGAAGGCGATGACAGCCAGCACGACCGCGACCGCCTGCCACCTCTGCGGGGATCTGGCCGTCGTCGTCATCGCCCTGGGTACGGAGTTGCGCTTGCCATGGTTCAAACCTCGTTCATAATTCGCAGACGACTGAACATGGGCGGTTAGCTCAGTTGGGAGAGCACTTCCCTTACAAGGAAGGGGTCACTGGTTCGAGCCCAGTACCGCCCACTCAATTCGCAGGCACCTACTGGAGAGCGAAGACGGCGTTCACCGTCGCCGTCACAGTCGAGTTACCCGGCTGGACGGGGGGCGGAGCGGGTGCCGAGCATGCGCTCGCTCTCGCGCCCTTCTTGCGAACCGAGCCCTTTCGGACCGGTGCCGGAGCACACTCGCTAGTCGACTTCGGCGCTCTTCGCGCTGGGACGGGAACGACGTTGCCGCCCTCGGTGATCGTGATCGCGGGGCCGAGCGACGCTCCGGCTGCGGCCGCCAGTGCTTCCGCCTTGGCCTTGGCCCTGTGCATGGCCTCGATTAAGGCGGCGTCGTAGGCAGCTTCGCGGTCACCGATGAAGAAGTTGGGTCCGCGCGTTCCCGTCGCGCCGGCGGCGACGGCGGCCGAGACGAGCTCGCCCGCGGCCTCAGGACGGTGGAGGATCACGGTCACTCCCTCGCTGGCCCGATAGACGGGACGGCTGCCGCGTTCGACGCGCCGAACCGAGATGTCGCCGGTGAAGACATCGCCCTGCCCGACGCCGGGGATCGTTTGCACGGCCGCGATCACGGCACGCAACCGTACGGCCACGATGTGCAGCGCGGCGCCGCGGCCATGCCGCTCCTTGGTCACCGAGAGGCTGATTTCAGCGGTGTCATTCGGAACTTCGCGTTCGACACTGGCCTGGACGCTGACCGTCCGGTCGAGGGCGACCGCGCTGGCCGGCACCAGCAGGACGGTGGCGAGAGCGAAGAGGGCGAGAAGGCGGCGCATCGGCACCATCATCTCACCCCGGGAGCGATGCACCGGGTGACCGCTTGCTCAGCCGACGCTGGCGCCGAGCCCCGGCGTCGGCGTTCCCCCCCGGCGATGCTCGGCCTCCGTCACCAGTTCGAAGAAGAGGTCGTTGCGGCCGCGGCGCAGCTGGCGCGGGAAGGCGTGGCGGGCACGGCGGTGGGCGGCGGTGACGGAGCGGAAAGCGGCCTCGTGGGCGCTGCTCCAGCGGATGCCGAAAATCTCCCGCACCCGCGTCGGCAGCGTGCCCTTGATGATGAGGTTCTGGGTGGCGAGGTTGGGTCGGGCCGGGAGCGGCACCGGCTGCCGGAAGGCGACCAACGGCGCCATCTCCAGCGCGTGCGGCGTGGCCTGGAGGTCGGGGGAGGCGAGCCGCTCCTCCAACCAGGCGCGGAACTCGCGATGGCTGGCGGGCACCTCGCCGCGGGGCAGGCCGAAGAGCTCGCCGAAGCGCACGTAGTCCTGCCAGAGCGCCTCGCGCTCGCCTGCGCTCAGCGGCCGCACCATCGCCTCGTACATCGCCCGGCCGGAATCGGCGATCACGGCCAGCGTCCACAGCATCAGCTTCGGGTCGAAGGCCGAGTAGGCGCTGCCGGCGGGGTGGGGGCCGGCGGCCTCGGGCAGCGAGCCCTTGATCTGCTCGTGCAGGCGGTGGACGGCGCCGAGCGCCCTGTCGGCTTCGGCGCGGGTGCCGAGGAAGACCGTCTCCTGAATCTTGGCGGTGCGGGCGAGTCGCGTAAAGGGATGGTCGCCGGCGTTGGTGCTGAGCATCGTGCCGGTGTAGGTGAGAGGTTCCAGCGCCCCGATCAGCAGCGCTCGCTGACCGTAGAGCAGACCGACCGAGCGCTCGCCGTGGACGCGGCGGGCCATCGAACGCCCGGGTGGGAAGTAGTAGGTGTTTTCGCTCATCCGGCGTCGCTCATCCTGGCTGTCTGGCCAGGAATGCTACTCGCGCCGGTCCTGTTCCCGGGAAAGCGCGACCAGGGCGGCGCCGGAGCCGTTCGGCTGGGCAAGCTGGCGCAGCTCATGGGCGGCGAAGATCTCGTCGAGTTCCTCGCGGGTCAGCGTCTCGCGCTCGAGCGCGTTGGCGGCGAGGTCGTCGAGGCAGTCGCGATTGGCCGCCAGCAGCGCCCGCGCCCGCCGGTAGGCCTCGCGCGCCAGCGTCATCGAGGCGATGTCGACGTCGCGGCGGGTTTTGTCGGAGACGGCGTAGTCGCCGGTCGGCATCGCGATCGGCGGCGGTCCGTCTGCGTCCAGCGCGACGCCCATCCCGAACTCGCCGACCATCTGTTTGCAGACCATCTGCACCCGCGCCAGGTCATCGACGGCGCCGGAGTAGGACTCGCCCAGCACCTCCTCCTCGGCGGCGCGGCCGCCCAGCAGCGTCACCACCTCGTCGAGCAGCTCCTCGCGCGACTTCAGGTACGTGTCCTCCTGCGGCGAGTGACCGACGAAGCCGAGCGCCGGCCCGCGCGGGACGATGCTGAGGATCTCCGGCGGGTCGAGCCCGAGCAGCCGGCGGCAGAGCGCGTGGCCGGCCTCGTGGTAGGCGACGATGCGGCGCTCCTTCTGGTTCAGGCGCCGCGCCTGCTGGGAGCCGACCGACTGCCGCAGCAGCGCCTCGTCGAGGTCCTCGCGCGTGGTCGCCTCGCGGCCGGCGCGGCCGGCGATGATCGCCGCCTCGTTGAGCGCGTTGGCGAGCTGGGCGCCGGTCATCCCCGTCGTCTTGCGGGCGACGTCGGTGAGGTCGAGGTCGGGGGCCAGCGGCTTGCCCTTGGCATGGCTGCGCAGGATCGCCTCGCGGCCGGCGCGGTCGGGCGGGGCCACCAGCACCTGGCGGTCGAAGCGGCCCGGCCGCAGCAGCGCCTTGTCGAGCTTGTCGACGTAGTTGGAGGCGGCGATCACGATCACCGTCCCCGGATCTTTCTCGAAGCCGTCGAGCTCGACCAGCAGCTGGTTCAGCGCCTGCTCGCGCTCGCTCGAGCCGCCGTCGCCTCCGCCGCCCCCGCGCGAGCCGCCAACGGCGTCGAGCTCGTCGATGAAGATCACCGCGCGCCCGGACTTGCGCGCCTCCTTGAAGAGGCGGCGGATCCGCGCCGCCCCGCGGCCGACGAACATCTCGACGAAGCTGGAGCCGGAGGCGGCGTAGAAGTCGACCCCGGCCTGGGCGGCGACGGCGCGCGCCAGCATCGTCTTGCCGGTGCCGGGAGGACCGAACAGCAGCACCCCGCGCGGCGGCTGGGCACCGAGGGCGGCGAAGCGGTCCGGTTCGCGCAGCCACTCGGCGACGTCGATCAGCTCCTCCTTGGCGGCGTCCACTCCCTGCACTTCCTCCCAGAGGACGGGCTCGGTCTTGCTCGCCTTGACCGTCTCCGGCTTGGTCGAGCCGACCGTGCTCCGCATCAGTTTGAGGAACACGAACAGCAGGCAGAACATGAAGAAGACCCCGAAGACGGGGTACCAGTCGAAGAAGAATTCCTGGACGCTTTCCATCGGGGGAGTGTGCGGGTCGGCGCTGCCGAATACAAATCGACATACGTCCACGGACCCCCACGGCCGAGCATTCATGCGTCTGCTCTAGCCCCCGCTATACGGGGGTAGGAGCAGACGCGTCAGCCGCGCTCGACCTGGGAGCCGCCGACGATCGCTTCTTCGCCGGAGTCCTCGAAGACGATCCAGGCCTTGTTGCCGCCGTCGTAGTCGGGCGCCCAAAGCTTCAGCGTCGCCGAGCGGCCCCAGACGGTGACGCCCTCCTCGCCGGTCGCGTCGAGGCCGCGCCAGATCCGCACGAAGGGGTTGCTCTCCCACTCGGCGCCGATCGTCGTCGGCTCGCGGTGGCCGGGGTGGACGCGGGTCTCCGGCGGCAGCTCCATCAGCCGCATTACCGACGCCTTGAGGTCATCGAAGCCGCTGGCGCCAGGCGCCATCGTCCCGCCCACCGTCCCCTTGAAGAGAACGTCGGCGGTGAAGAGGTCGGTGCCGTCGAGCAGGTAGGCGAGGTGGCCGGCGGCGTGGCCGGGGGTGTAGAGCGCCTCGACCTCGAAGCTGCCGGCCTGCAGCTTCTCCCCGTCAGCCAGCGTCACCTCGACCTCTTCGTCGAGCGCGGCGGCGGTCGCCTCGTGGGCAACCAGGGGCGGGCAGTCGACCCGCTCGCGTGCCTCGGCGAGGCCGGCGACGTGGTCGCCGTGCGGGTGGGTGACGAGGATGTGGGTGATGCCGATCCCGTCGCGCTCGACGCGCTCCAGCAGCGGATCCAGCTCGTCGTTGCCGTCGATCAGCACGCCGGTGGCGGCCTCCGGGTCGGCGACGAGGTAGGCGTTCGACAGCCAGGTCTGGTTCTCGGTCCGCTCGACGATCACGCAGGTGAGGATATCCGCGAGAGCCCGTGGATCGGCAGCAGCGGCTCGCGCCCGCCGCGGCTCACCGCCCCGGTCGCCAGCCCGGCTTCGCGAACAGCGCCTGCACGTCGCCGATTCGCCGCTCGCGGAAGCCCGCCTCGGAGGAGGAGAGGTAGAAGTCCCAGAGGCGGCGGAAGCGCTCGTCGTAGCCGCGCGGGCGCAGCCGCTCCCAGGCGGCGAGAAAGCGCTCGCGCCAGGCGGCGAGGGTCGGCGGGTAGTGGGCGGTGATGTCGTCGAGCCAGATCTGACGCATGCTGGTGGCCCGGCCGACGCACTCGGCGATCGCCCGCTTCGAGGGCAGGCAGCCGCCGGGAAAGACGTGGGTGTTGGCGAAGCTGCGGGCGCCTTTCTCGACCTCGTAAATCTCGTCGTCGATCGTGATCGCCTGCAACAGCATCGCCCCATCGGGGGTCAGCAGCGCGTCGCAGCGGCGGAAGAACTCGTCGAAGTACTGCCAGCCGACCGCCTCGATCATCTCCACCGAGACGAGCCGGTCGTAGCGGCCGCGCAGGTCGCGGTAGTCCTCGCGCAGCACGGTCACCCGGTCCTCCAGCCCGGCCTCGCGCACACGGCGGGCGGCCAGCTCGTGCTGGTGGCGGGAGATCGTCGTCGTCGTCACCCGGCAGCCGTGCTCGCGGGCGGCGTGGACGGCGAGCCCGCCCCAGCCGCTGCCGATCTCCAGCAGGTGGCTCTCGGGGCCGAGGCGGAGCCGGCTGCAGATGCGGTCGAGCTTGGCCAGCTGCGCCTCCTCGAGGCTGGCGGAGGCGCTGGGAAAGTAGGCGCAGGAGTACATCATCCGCTCGTCGAGGAAGGCGGCGAAGAGGTCGTTGCCGAGATCGTAGTGGGCAGAGATGTTGCGGCGGGCGCCGGGGCGGGTGTTCTCCGGCACCAGGTGGCTCAGCCGGTGCAGCAGGCCCCGCGGGCGGGCGACGGCGCCGCGCAGGCCATCGAGGTCGCGCAGCTCGCGGGCGGCGATGCGAATCAGCGCGACGAGGTCGTCGGTTTCCCAGAGGCCGTCGACGTAGCCCTCGCCGAGGCCGATGCTGCCGCGCAGCGGCCCGCGCCAGGCGGCGGGGTCGTTGACGGTGACGGTGGCGCGGAGGTCGGCGCCGGGCGGGCCGAAGCCGCGGCTGCGCCCGCCTTCCACGACCTCGATCCGCCCGTGGCGGACGCCGCGGCTCATCACGGTCGCGACCGCAGTGCGGGCGAGCGCGTCCTTCACGGCGCCACCGCGGGCGAGGACATAAGCGTGCCGCTCTCCCCAGGAATGTTCTCGAGATCGGCCACAACAGCTTCTACCCGGCTCGCGGCGCCGTCAAAGCGGCAGGCGACGATTCGTTGGGTACCGCGGCGGGTCCTGAGATCAGCCGCCGCAGCACTATGAGCGCTACGGTGTTGAGAGCAGACGTGAGGTCCAGAAGCACTCCGAGCCCAGCCCGGCCCCTGGTGTTCCTGGCGGTCCTGACTGTGATCGCGACGATCGGCCAATTGCCCGCCTCCGCGCCCGCCGTGACCGGTGGGGCCGGACAGGTGGAAGATGCGCCGGCCGTCCGCAACACGCCGTTCGACCGCCAGGGGATGTGGGTCTGGTACGTCGAACGCTCGCACGGCGGCAGCGTGCCGGCGATCGTCTCCCAGGCCAAGCGCGCCGGCATCGGCACCGTCTACGTGAAGGCGGGCGACGGCGGCGACGTCTGGAGCCAGTTCAGCCGCGGCCTGGTGCGGGCGCTGCACCGCGGCGGGCTCAGCGTCTGCGCCTGGCAGTTCGTCTACGGCGACCGGCCGGTGGCCGAGGCCCGCGTCGCCGCCGCGGCGATCGCCAAGGGCGCCGACTGCTTCGCGATCGACGCCGAGGGCGACTACGAGGGCAAGTACGCCGCCGCCGACCTATACGTCCATACCCTGCGCGCCAAGGCAGGCGCCTCCTTCCCGATCTCCCTCGCCGCCTTCCCCTACATCGACTACCACCCATCCTTCCCCTACTCGGTCTTCCTCGGGCCCGGCGGCGCCACCTACAACCAGCCGCAGATGTACTGGAAGACGATCGGCACCTCGGTCCGCGCCGTCTACGAGCACACCTACCTCCACAACCGGATCTACGGGCGCGCGATCTACCCGATCGGCCAGACCTACGAAGCCCCCGGCAACGGCCCGCTGAAGCTGTTCCGCCGCTTTGCCGCCAGCTACGGAGGGCTGGCGCCGAGCTGGTGGAGCTGGCAGGAGACGAGCGGCCGCGAGTGGGGGGCGCTCGGCGCGACCAGCGCCTCGCGGCCGGTGACGGGATATCGCCAGGAAGTCGAGCACCCGCTGCTGAAGCGGGGGAGCAGGGGCGACATGGTCGTCTGGGCCCAGCAGCACCTCGTTGGGGCTGGTGCCGACCTGCCGGTCACGGGCGTCTTCGGCAAGCTCACCTTCCGCGCCGTGCGCTCCTTCCAGGCTGCGCGCGGCCTCATCGCCGACGGCAAGATCGGCACCACTACCTGGCAGTCCCTGCTCCAGGTCGAGCCTTACCCCGTGCGCTGGTCTGGGAGCCGCGCTCGCCTCCAGGCCGGTGCCACGAGCAGCCGCGTGCGGCCGCCGAGCCGTCCGCTCTCGGCCTCTCTGCCTGCCAAGACCTACGAGATAGACCCGGGTCCCGCCCCTTGAGCAAGCGCCCGGCGGGGGCGCTTGCGGGCATAGCCATGATCCTTCTCCTCGCGGCCTCCGCCGCGGCGGAGACGAGCCACTTGCCTGCGCAGCGGTCGGGGAGCGGCGCGCTGGCGCAGCGGACGGCCTTCGCCGTGCCGCGCCCCGCGCCGCCGCTGCGCGATGTCGTCCGCGCCGGCTCCGGGGCGGCCGGCGCGCGCATCGCGGCGACGGCCTCCGGGCGGCGCTACCCGCTGAACGACGGCAGCGACGACTCGATCGCGGTCGAGGTCACCGCCGCCTGCCAGGAGGAATGCCGGGCCGCCGACCCGCAGGAGATCGCCGCAACCGTCGGCACCTTCATCCACGGCCCCGAGGTCAACCTGCTCACCGTCCAGCTCGACACCCCGTTTCAGCTCGGCCTCGACTGCGGGTTCGACGCCCAGGCCTGCTACTTCAGCGGCGACGACAAGATCGTGATCAGCGGCGACCCTGCCCTCGCTCCGGACGGCGCCGGGCGCGAGTTCGTGCTCGCCCACGAGTATGGCCACCACGTTGCCCAGCACCGCGATCTGCCGGCGCCCTTCCCGCCCGCGATCGACTGGGGGACGGAGCGCTGGTCGAGCGTCGCGGACGTCTGCGGCGGCTATCGCGCCGGCGACTACTTCCCGGGCGACGAGGAACGCAGCTACTACGCGGACCCCGGCGAGGCGTTCGCCGAGACCTTCGCCTTCAACCGCTTCCCCGAGGCGGCTGTGAGGTGGGCATGGACGCCGGCGCTGCGGCCGAGCGCCGCGTCCTTCCGCGCGCTCCGCCGCGACACCCTGCGGCCCTGGCGCGGCCGCACCAGCTTCACGATCTCCGGCCGGGTCCCGCGCAGCGGCACGATCGTGCGCGAGTTCCGCACACCCTTCGACGGCCGCGTCAGCGTCGGGCCCGTCGGCCAACGGGGTCTCGGCTACGAACTGATTATCCGCAACCGCTCCGGCAGAGCCCTGCGCTCCTCGCGCCAGAGCGTCTCCTCCCATCCTCGCCTCGACTACACCGTCTGCGGCCAGTCGCGGCTGCGCGTCGCGCTGCGGGCGAAGGGCCCGCCGGGGAGGCACTTCGAGCTAACCGTGCAGCGGCCTTAGCCGACGAACCCGAGCGATTAGTGGGGCTATAGGGCCACTAATGCTTCACGTTCGTCTCGAGCCGGCCCAAGGTGGGGGACTCGATGACGATCTTGTCGCCGTCGGCCAGCCAGACGCGCGGCTGGCGCACGCTCCCGACTCCCTCTGGCGTCCCGGTCGAGACGATGTCCCCCGGCCCCAGGGTCATCAGCCGCGATAGGTGGGAGAGGAGGGCGGGCACGCTGAAGATCAGGTCCGCGGTCGAGGCGCCCTGCATCTGCTCGCCGTTCAGCGTCAGCCGGATCTTGATCGCGTCGTGTGGCCCGGCCTCGTCGGGAGTGACCAACGCCGGCCCGCACGGGGCCGAGCCATCGAAGACCTTGCCCGGCATCCACTGTGGAGTGGAGAACTGAAGATCGCGGGCGGAGAGGTCGTTGAGCAGCGTGTAGCCGGCAACGTAGTCGAGGGCCTCCGCCTCGCCGACGTCCTTGGCGCGGCGGCCGACGACGAACGCGACCTCCGCCTCGTAGTCGACCTTGCTGCTGTTGGCCGGCAGCTGCACCGTCGCCCCCGGAGCCGCGAGCGCGTTGCGGTACTTGCCGAAGATCGTCGGGCTCTCGGGCACCTCCATCCCGCCCTCGGCCGCGTGCTTGCCGTAGTTGAGCCCGATGCAGACGATCTTCTCGGGATCGGTGATCGGCGGCAGGATCGAAACCGCCGACCGCGGATGCGATGGCGCCTCCGTGTCTCCGACTCGTCCCGGCAGATCGTCGACCCGCCCCTCCGCGATCAGCTCTCGCAGTCCGCCTCGGCGCGGCTCTCCGAGCAGCGCCCACGCATCGACCACCCGCTCGCCCTCGAGTACCCCCGCCCGCACCCCATCTCCCGCATCAAAGCTGACCAACCTCATCCCGGGCACCCTAGGCCGAATGCGCTAGCTTTGGCAGCCCGGGCCACCGCACCACGGCCCATCCGAATCTCTCGGGGGCGTAGCTCAGCTGGTTAGAGCGCCGGCCTGTCACGCCGGAGGTCGCGGGTTCGAGTCCCGTCGCTCCCGCTCCTCTGAATGCCCTTGTGGAGGGCTCATGTAGCCCCGCTGCCGTTGAGGTGTCAGTTTTCGGAATCGCAGACAACAAATGCGTCCGTAATAGATCGACTCATGGAAGAGCTAGCCAAGAGCAGGAACACCCCCGGTACGGATGCCGCTTTCGATCTGCTTGGTCGCGTAGCTATCGACCCTGAAAGCGATAAGCGCTATCCAAGCGGAACCGTCTTGATTCCTGCTGATTCGCCTGATGCGTCAGGACTGATGTCTCGCGCTATCAATGAACGGAAGCCAATTGCAATTGTGTTTTCGGATGGGTCGGACGTGGTTGCTCGGCCACCAGCGGCTACGGGCGCGGCTCTTCTGATTGTCGTCGGCCTCCTCTGGCTGGCTGACCACCTGAGGCGCAAGCGCGATCGTCCGACTTTTGTGCCACGCGAGTGGGTGACGGAGTTTCATGCCGCCGGAACTGTCGGCAAGCCCGAGCTAGTTGCGTAGGCGCCCTGCTTGCTCGCTGGGCGCGAGGGCTAGTCGGGGGGGCGCGGCGGTGGAGGCGCGAGGCGTTCTGGATCCCCGTCTGGCGAGCGGAACTGGATGATCTCGACCTTGGTCATTTTCGTCTCGGTTTCCGGGCCGATGCGATCGTTGACGCGGGTCTGGATGTCGATAAGCCCCTCCAGGGTCTCGCTTAGAAGGGAGACGACTTCCTCCCAGCCCTCGTCGTCCACGGCCATCGGGGTGCGGCTGACGTGATTGTCTTTGTCCTCGAAGGTATTGCCGATCATCGCCTGGGCGATGTCCTCGGACATGAGGGACAGGATCGGCATGGTGACGCCGATCCTCGTCTTGTCGTCCTCTACCTGTTCCCAGGCCTCGCGATCGAACCATGACCTCTCGGTCGCCCTGTAGAAGCTCTCGACGACCCGTCCCCCGCCGGCCGGTTCCTTTTTGACCAACTCGACGCTCCCCAGTTTCTCCAGAACCTCGACGTGGTAGGCGACGTGCCGCACCGAGCGATTGAGTTCCTTGGCCAATTCGGAGGGGCTGGCGGTGCGCTGGTTGAGCACCATGACCGCGTGGACCCGGGTCGGATGACCCATCGCGGTGACCAGTTTGTCGTTGATCAGGCGGGGCTGCTGACGATTCACGGATCCCTCCGGCGAGTTTTGGGTTGACCTCTCCACATTAAACCGGCAGCCATTTAGCGCTGTGGTTTCTCTCTGATCAACCCCTGAACTGAGAGACGCTTCTTGAGTAATCCTACAGCCGGGTTCCCTCGATGTCGCAACGGCTGGGAGCCCGGCTGCCTTCGAGTTGCGACGCTGGAAGGAGGAAACTCACGTGAATATCGCCCATACGAGCGATTGCCTGATGCCGGCCGCGATCCGGAAGGGCACCTGAGTTGAACGCGGGCTCGGCCAGGCTTACCCTTGGCCGAGTCGCTCAAGTTTTCTTGAACAATTCAAAAGCTGTCACCCTCCATTGCTGACAATCCGTAAAGCTGTATTGAGATGAACACCGCGCCACCCCCCGAGCTGGACCCGCACCTCGCCCGTGCGATCGCGCACCCGACCCGCCGGGCGATCCTCAAGCTCTTGAGAGGCGAGAAGGGACAGCGGCCCAGCGCGATCGCGGAGAAGCTCGAGGTCGGGGCAGCCAACGCCGACTACCACGTCGACGTGCTGCTGGCCTGCGGGGCTCTCGAAACGGTGGGGGATGAGGAGCGGCGGGGGGAGCGGCTGGTACGCGTCTTCTCGTCGTCACGGTCGAAGCGCCGCAAGCTCGACCCGACCGGCGCGATGCGAGATGACGTCACCGAGGATCAGCTGAAGAACCTGATTGAAATCGCGGGGGATCTCCGGACCGATTACAACGGCCGCGGCGCGTAGCGGTTGTGGAACATCAGGGCGTTCCCGTCGGGGTCGCTGAAGAACGCCATGTGGCAGACGCCGCTGTCGATCGTCTCGCCGTGGAACTCGACGCCCTTCGCCTCCAGCTCAGCCCGGGCGGCTTCGACGTCGTCGACGTGGAGGGCGATCGGGTGGCCGCTCGGCCTGAAGTCCTGGCCGACCGAGGCGGCGTCGGCAATCTGCAGCGTCAGGCTGCCGGTCTCGACCTCGCCGGCGGGGATTTTGCCGTAGTCGACTGAGTGCTCCATGCCCAGCAGCCCGGAGTAGAACTCGATCGCCGCCGGGTAGTCGGTGACGAAGACGATGGCGAAGTCGACGCCGGTGACGTTTACGGCAGAGGCCATGGCCGCAGTCTAAGCGGGGCGAGCGATGTAGACGGCCTTGCTGTGGACCTCGTCGCGCAGCGGCTGGCGCAGGACGGCGTCTTCGCCATGGCCGAAGACCTCGAGGCACTCGAAGCCGGTGCTCCCCAGCGCCGCCAGCACCTCGGCTTCGGGGAAGTGACGCTGGCGGTGCATCTCCGGCGCGATCCGCGGCCCCTCGTCCTCGCCCTCCGGCGGCAGCACCTCGAAGCTGGCTTCGGTGACGACGCCGGCCTGCGCGTCGGGGGTCGAGCGGCCTTTCCAGACCAGGCGGTGCCCCTCGCGCTCGATCACGACCTCTTCGGCGAAGAAGGTGCGGTAGGCCTCGAGCGCGTTGACGTCGAACATCAGCAGGCCGCCGGGCGCCAGGTTGCGCCGCATCCCGGCCAGCGCCTGCTCCAGCTCCTCGACGCTGAGCAGGTAGTTGATCGCGTCGTCGAGGCACCAGACGAGGTCGAACTGGCCGAAGTCCGGCAGCTCGCGCATGTCGGCAACCGAGAGCTCAACCCGGTCCCCGACCTTGGCCCGCGCCAGCTCGACCATCGCCGCCGAGATGTCGCAGGCGGTCACCTTCCAGCCGCGTTCCAGCATCGGGAGGAAGCTCTTTCCGGTGCCGCAGGCGACGTCGAGCAGTCGGTCGCCCCTCAGGCCGAGTCGCTGCAGTTCCGGCAGCAGGCCGCCGAGCCAGAGCTCGTAGTCGTGGTGGGCGGTGAAGTCGTCGTAATACGGCGCGATCGCCTCATAGGCGATTTCCGCCCAGCGTGGCCTCCCATCCCCTGCAGCCCCGGCCGTCACGAGCAAGAGACCGCGCCTTTGATCAGAACAGTTTCAGCGATTAAGTTCACCCGTTTGGTCGCCGGTTATGTAAGTTCGTTTGATCAACACTCAAGTCAGGCATCGGGGCAGCACGGACGATGGCTGGGAGTGGGGCGAGGCGCACAGGGTCTGTCTGCGGATGGCGTATCGATACGCCAACAATCCGAGCGAGGCAGAGGACATAGCCCAGGACGCCTTGCTTCGCGCCTGGCGCCGGCGGTCGACTCTGCGCGAGGCCGATCGCCGCAACCAGTGGCTGGCGACGATCGTCCGCAACGAGGCCTTTCGCCAGCACGCCCGCGTCCGTCCCGACCCGATCGGGACACTGGAGACCCAGGAGGGGGCCGAGGACGCCCAGGTCGTGGCGACGGTCGAACGGGCCGACCTCCACGCGGCGCTGAAGGCTCTGAGCGAACGCGACCGCGAGCTGCTCGAGCTGCGCTACGGCGAGGACCTGACCCAGGCGGCGATCGCGCGCCGGCTCGGCGTCCCCGAGGGGACCGCGAAGGTCTGGCTGCATCGGGCGCGCAAGAAACTGCGCCGCGCCTACGTCCTTCAGTGAACGGCGACCCGCCGCATCTCGACGGCGGCCGCCTGCGGGCCGACGTACGGGACCAGCATCGCGAACAGCAGGTCCGGTAGCCGCTTCCCCAGCAGGTCGGCCCGGCCGGCGAGCAGTTCGTCGAAGATCAGGCCGGAGACGGCGCCCGCCGACATCCGCGAGATGTTCTCCGGCAGCTCCTTGCCGTCGGCCAGCTCGCGGCCGGCGTCGAGGTACTCGGCGAAGCGGGCGATCGCGTCCAGGTGCAGGCGGCGGGCGTCGGCACCGGCGGCGGCCACCTCGACCACCGCGGTCCGCGCCAGCGCCGGGTCGGCGGCGAAGCGGTCGACGATCGTCCTCAGCCCGGCGGTCACCCGTGACGTCCACGGCGCGGCGCCGTCGCAGCCGGCGACGACATCGGCGAAGAGCTGTTCGACCAGCATCTCGTAAGCGGCGAGGAAGCAGTCGTGCTTGTCCTCGAAGTGCTTGTAGAAGGTCGTGCGGGAGGTGTTCGCCGCCTCGATTACGTCGGCCACCGCCGTCTCCTTATAGCCCTTGGTGCCGACGACGCGGATCATCGCCACCAGGAGGAGTTCACGCCGCGATTCGTTGGCTGCCATCGGCCCGCTTTCGAGGGAGGCTAAACGCTTGTGTACATGCATGATAGCGGCGTGTGTACGAGGACGTTTATGTAGCTTTTTCGCCCACCTCCCTCGCTGCCGCATCTGGGCCGAGATACGCGACCAGCGTGGCAAAAAGCAGGTCGGAAAGCAAACTGGGGAGCTCGTCCGTTCGCCCGGCAATCAGCTCGTCGGAGATCAGGCCGACCACCGCCCCCGCGGCCATCCGTGAAGCGTTGGCCGGCAAATTGCGACCGCCAGGGGCGAAGTCCCGCCCCTCGTCGAAGAAGGGGGTCAGCCGTTGCACGGCCGCGCGGAAGCGGCGCTGCGCGGCTGGGCCGGCGGCGGCGACGTCGACGAATGCGAGCCGCGCCTGCGCCGGATCGGCCGCCAGTGCCTCGAGCAGGGTCGCCAGTCCGGCCCGGGCGCGGTCCGGCCAGCGCTCCTCCGCTTCGTAAGCCCTGGAGATCCGCCGCACGAGGGCGTCGACGGCGTTGTCGTAGGCGGCCAGGAAGCAGGCTTCCTTGTCGTCGAAGAGCTCGTAGAAGGTGGTGCGGGAGATGCCGGCCTCGCGGGTCAGGTCGGTGACGGTGGTTGCCGCGTATCCCTTCTCGGCGACGATCCGCATCGTCGCCTCCAGCAGGCGGTCCCGCTGCGAGCGGGCGATTACCTCGGGCGGCAGGCCGTGCCTCCCCCGGGGCGGCCGCCAGCGCTCCCCCTGCCTGGGCTGCGGCATGCTCAGTCTCCGCTGGGGAGCGACTTCTCTGCTTCCCGGGACTGCCGCAGCGCCTCGTCCTGGCCGAGGTAGGGGATGGTGACGATGTAGACGACGTCCGGCAGCAGTTCGGACAGGCGCTCGGCGTTACCGGCGAGGATCTGGCCGACGATCAGCGACTCGGCGGCGGCGAGGGCGCCGCGGCCGGCACTGGAGGGGATTCCCTGCTCCTCGATCGGGTCGCTGCGCCCGCGGTCGAGCAGCGCCTGCAGCACCCGCTTCCCCGACGCGTACATCTCCAGCGAGCGGCCGCCCGCGGCCGGCGCCTCGACCAGCGCCATGCGAGCGAAGTCCGGCCGGGTCGCGAGCAGGTCGAGGAAGCTGGCGGCGGCGTCGCGGACCATCGTCGCCCAGGGCTTGTCGGGCGAGTAGACCTCGACGATGCGGCCCATCGCATCGGCCAGCGACAGCTCCATCGAGGCCTGGAGGCAGTCCTCCTTGTCGCGGAAGAGCTCGTAGAAGGTGGCACGGGAGACGCCGGCGGTTTCGACGACGTCGCCGATCGTCGTCGCTCCGTAGCCCTTGGCCGCACAGGTCTTCGCCATCGCGGCGAGGATGCGTTCGCGCTGAGAGCGGGGAACCAGCGGCTCCGGCAGGTCGGCGCGACCGCTCGGCAGCTGCTCTTTCTCGATCAGGCCGCCGAGATCGTCCGCCGTTGCATCGGAATGGGCTCCGTTCTGGGAAGCGGCAGGAGGCATGGAAGATCCCTTAGTCAGACAGCCGTGTTTAGGTAAACGCGATTGTACACCCCTGGCGGGGGTCCGTGGACGGTTCAGTACCCATCTAATTCCGTCCGCGCGCCTGTACACGGGGGCGAGCGAGATACCGAAAACTTCGGACCGCTGTACAACCCCGCCGGGGCGGTTCCGGTCGACCATTGAGCTATGAAGAGCGCACCCCGCCAGATCGTGGCCTTCGGGGGCGGCGGCTTCTCGATGGAGTCCGGAAACCCGCTGCTCGACGACTACGTGCTCGGCCTGACCGGGGCCGAGCGCCCGCGCGTCTGCTTCCTGCCCTCGGCCAGCGGCGACGCCGACCACTACATCGTCCGCTTCTACCGCGCCTTCTCGGCCCATCGCTGCGAGGCCAGCCACATCTCCCTCTTCCGCCGCGAGCAGGGGCCGGAGGATCTGCGCCGCCACCTGCTCTCCCAGGACCTGATCTACGTCGGCGGCGGCAGCGTCGTCAGCCTGCTCGGGGTCTGGCGGGCGCACGGGATCGACGGGATCCTGCGCGAGGCCTGGGAGGCGGGGATCATCCTCTGCGGCCTCTCGGCCGGCTCGCTCTGCTGGTTCGCGGAGGCGGTGACCGGCTTCCACGGGGCGCCGAAACGGCTCGAGGGGCTCGGCCTGCTGCCGTTCAGCAACTGCGTCCACTACGAGCCGGGGTCGAAGCGGCGCGAGTCCTACCACCGCTTCCTGCGCGAGGGCATGTGCGCCGGCTACGCGGCCGAGGACGGGGCGGCGCTGCACTTCATCGGCACCGAGCTGAGCCGGGTGATCGCCTCGCGGCCCGCGGCCCGCGGCTACCGGCTCGACGTCGCCGGCCAGCGGGTGGTCGAGATGCGGATCGCCACCACCTTCCTCGGCGACCGCGGGGTCGCCCCCGCGGCACCGGTCCCGGAGGCGCTCTCCACCGCGGTCGCCGCCTGATGGGGTTGCCGGGGACCAACGGCGACCTCGTCGCCGCCGCCGGCTCGACCGCCGTGCGCCGCATCCTCGCCCTCGGCGGGCACGACTTCACATCCCGCCCCCCTGACCGCGCTGTCTGCGAGCTGCTGCTGCGGCTGGCGAGCGAGCGCGGCGGCGAACGGCCACGGATCTGCATCCTGCCGACCGCCAGCGGCGACACCGCCGAGCAGATCGGCCGCTTCTACGCCGCCTTCGGCGAGCGGCCCTGCGAGCCCTCCGACGTCTCCCTCTTCCGGCTCGGCCGGCGGCCGCTGGCGCTGCGCGACCACCTGCTGGCGCAGGACCTGATCTACGTCGGCGGCGGCAGCCTCCTCAACCTGCTGGCGGTCTGGGAGGCGCACGACATCGCCTCGATCCTCCGCCTCGCCTGGCGGCAGGGGATCGTACTGGCGGGGCAGAGCGCCGGCGCGATGTGCTGGTTCGAGGCGGGGATCACGAAATCGTCCGGCAAGCCGCGCGAGGCGGCCGGGCTGGGGATGCTCGCCGGCAGTCTCTGCGTTCACTACAACAACGAGCCCGAGCGCCGCGCCGCCTACCTCGAGGCCGTCGCCGACGGGATGCCGGGCGGCTACGGCCTCGACGACTACGCCGGCCTGCTCTGGGAGGGCGAGGGGAGCCCCGCCGCCGTCACCGCCCGCCGCGGCGCCCGCGCCTACCGCGTCAGCAGCGGCGGCGAGTCGGTGATCGAGTCGCCGCTCCCGGCGCGCTTCCTGCCGGCTCCCGCCCCCGCTGCGCTGCGCGAGGACATCGCCGAGTTCCGCCGCATCAAGACGATGCGTAAGCGCGCCGGCTGGATGGGTTAAGAAGACAAATTAGCGCAATATGATGCGTTATTCGGTATTCTTAACTTATGGAGCTCAGCCAAGTACAGATTGTGGAGTTTTTCCACGTCGCCTTCCTCGATGCGCTGTCGAAACGTCTCGACCCCGCTCGCTATGTGCTGAAAGGCGGTGCCAACCTGCGCTACTTCTTCGCGAGCCAGCGCTATTCGGAGGACATCGACATCGATCTTCGGGCCGAGGGGCCGTGGTCGCCGGAGCAAAAGGTCGATGGTGTCCTCGACTCCGGTGCGCTTGGCGCCCTGCTCCGCATTGGGCAGCTCGAGATCGCGGAGTTCTCGAAACCGAAGCAGACCGAAACGACGCGGCGCTGGAAGGTCGGAATCGCTGCTCCCGGACATTCGGATCCCGTCCGAACCAAGATCGAGTTCAGTAACCGGAACGGCGACGACCGCCATCGCCTCGACCCGCTGCCCGGTCGGATCGTCACGCCCTATGCGCTGCGTCCCCCCACCGTCCAGCATTACGTCGACGATGCCCCGACCGAGCAGAAGGTGGAGGCGCTGGCGGACCGCTCCGAGACGCAGGCACGGGACGTCTTCGATCTCGATCTGCTGCTGCGCCGCCGGCCGCTTCCGGCCGGCTCGCTGGATGCGAAGATCCTCACCGCCGCGGCCGAGCGGGCCTTGGAGCTGCCCTTCGCCGCCTTCCGCGATCAGGTGCTTCCCTTTCTCGAGTCCGAGGTCGTCGAGCTCTACGACACCGAGGCGGCCTGGGAGCAGATGCAGGCCTTTGTCGCCGAGCGGTTGGAGGCCGCCCGATGAAGGGGACCGACGCCTACGCGGAGCTGTTGCGCATGGACAGCCCGGTCGTCACGACCCGCGAAGCAGCGGCCAGGTGGCATTCGGCCCAGCGCGCCGCCGGCCAGCGCCTGCGTGCCCTGGAGGAAGCCGGGCTCGTCCGGCGCCTGCGTCGCGGCCTTTGGGCGCTCGACCTCGACCTCCCGCCGTTCGCGATCGTTCCCTACCTGACCGCGCCATTCCCCGCCTACGTGTCGTTCTGGTCCGCTCTCTCCCACCACGGTCTGATCGAGCAGATCCCGCGGCAGATCTCGGTCGCCTCGCTCGACCGGACCCAGCGCGTCGATACCGCCGTCGGGGTCTACGACGTCCACCGCGTTGCCCCGGATCTCTTCGATGGGTACCGCGGCACGCTGGAGACGGGGTATCTCGCGACGCCGGAAAAGGCCCTCTTCGACACTGTCTACGTCCGCGCCGCCAAGGGCGGCAAGGCGTTCTTCACCGAGCTGCTGCTCCCGGGCGACTTCGACCACGCTCGCTTGGATGAGTGGACCGGGCGGATCGGCAGCCCGCGCCTGCGAACGCTCGTCACCCGCCGGCTGCGCGAGGTGCTGCGACAGGCCGAGGCGCCGCGCGCCCCGGCCGGTGCCTAACCTTCGTCGGCGGCCGGCGGCGCGGTCGGGTCGCCGCTCTCCTCGCCCAGTTTCTCCCGCGAGATGTACTCCTCGGCCAGCAGCAGGTTCTCCTTCGAGCGCTCGACCACGTTGAGCAGGTCGCCCATCAGCGCCACCTCCTCGACCTGCTCCTTGACGAACCACTGCAGGAACTGCTCGGCCCGGTAATCCTTGAGGTCGCGCGCCAGCTCGAAGAGGGCGAAGATCTCGTTGCTGACCCGCTTCTCCTGCTCGAGCGCCATCCGCACTGGGGCGCTGCTGTCGGAGTAGGTCGTCTCCTGCGCCTTGATGTCGGGGATGTGGACCGCCTCGCCGACGTCGAGCAGGTAGCGGATCATCATCATCGCGTGCTCGCGCTCCTCCAGGGCCTGGCGGTAGAAGAAGCTGGCGAGGCGCGGCAACGTTTGGGCGTCGTAGTAGACCGCGGCGCCCACGTACTGCTGTGAGGCGGCGAACTCATTGGCGATCTGCTCGTTGAGGGCGTCGGCGAAGGACTTGTCGGGCATCTCGGCTCCTTGTCGCGGCGGGCGGGCCGACTCAACGTAACCGAAACGCCGAATTCGGCCAGCCGAAGCCGGAGTTAGGTGACCCAGCGAAAGCCGGTCGGCTCGATTGCCGGCTCGAGGGGGCTCGAGGGGAGACCCGGCTTGGTTGCCTGCTCGGGGTCGTTGTAGCCGCTGGGGGCGACGTCGTTGGGGGTGTCGGGATGGAAGATCGAGGCCAGGTACTGGATCTGGCCGCGGCCCTGACCGAGCTCGGTCTGGCCGCCGCCGTAGGCGCCGATGCCGCGCTCCTCGCAGTAGTCGTAGGCGGCGAAGAGGTTGCGGATCGGGCCGAAGCGCGAGGGCTTGACGTTGACCGTTCGAGGCGGCGACCAGGGCATCGCCTCGATGTCGGCGATCGAGTGGATCGGCGCGTCCCAGGTGACCCGCTCGGAGACGGGATCCAGCAGCGGCCGCGTCTCCTCGGTCACGTCAGGGTCCTCGAGCCAGGCCTCGGGGAAGGACTGGATCAGCTTCGCGTAGAGCTCGGGATCGGTTTCGACGTCGACCGGGGTGCCTTTGTAGAAGCCCTTGAGGTCGAGGGAGTCGACGGCGCCGGTCTCGGCCAGGGCGGCGATCAGCCCGTCGTCCCAGTCGTTGGTGGGGTCGAGCTTGAAGCGCAGGGTGGGGTAGACGGCGAGGCGGGCGCGCAGCGGCTCGATCGAGGAGCGCTCCTCGACGCTCGCAGCGAGGCGCATCGAGCTGACGAAGTTGACCGGGCGCGGCTCGCGGCCGAGCGCGGCGGCGAGGCTGGTGCCGGCCTGGCGCAGCGCCAGGTCCAGCGCCGCCGACTCGAAGGCCCAGCGGCGGTAGGCGGGGGAGATCTCCTCGCGCACCGGCGGGCCGGCCGGGAAGAGGTCGACCCCGTCGAGGTGGTCGGAGAAATCGGCGAAGGTGCCGGAGAACGCGAGCCCCTCGGGCGGCCCATGGTCCTGCTGGCCGACGTGGTCGATCGGGTCATAGACGACGTCCTCCCCGATCCCCTCCTCGCCGCGGCCGCACAGCGTGACGATCGTCGTCAGCCGCTCGAAGTCCCCAAGCTCGATCCCCCGCCCCTCAAGCTCACAGGACTCCACCTCCAACGACAGATCAGCAATCGCATCAAAGCTGGCCACCGCCTCACCCTAGAGGAGTCGGGGCGAGCCTAGAGAAGTCGGGTGAGGGGTCGCCGGACACTCCCCGCTTTTGTCCGCCGACCCCTCACCCGACTTCTCCCGCTAACGAAACGAAGCTCTCAGCGCGCGACCCGCAGCGTCTTCAGCTCGCGATCGCTGCCACCCCGCACATGACCGCCGTGCGCGACGCTCTCCCTTATGTAGTCCAGGGTCTCGGCGCTGAGGCGCTCGCCGGGGAGGACGTTGGGGATTCCCGGCGGGTAGGTGGCGAGGCCCTCGGCGGCGATGCGCCCGGCCGCGGCGTCGAAGGGGACCACCTCCTGCGGGCCGAGGAAGGCTTCGCGCGGCGTCATCGCCAGCTCGCCCCAGGGAGGCGGCGGCAGCAGCTTCTCGTCGGGGGGCCCAGCGTCGGCTTCGAGGCTCTCGACCGCCTCGCGCAGGCCGGCGACGAGGCGCTCGCCGGCGGGCGCGGCCGGCTCTCCCAACCCGAAGATCGCGACGACGACGTTCTCGGAGTGCAGCTCGAGGTCGACGCCGCTGACCAGGAAGGCGGCTTTAGCCAGCCGGTAGCCGCTGGATCCGGTCTCGCGCACGTCGATCGCCAGCCGCAGCGGGTCCCAGCCGGCGATGCCGGGCTGGCCGACCATGCGCTCGTCGAGCACGCTGAGGCCGGGGATGTCGGCGATCGCGGCGCGGGTGGCGGCGACCGCCGCCAGCGTCTCGCCGAGCAGCTCGACTCCGTGGACCGCGGCCTGGCGGCGGGCGGCGTCGAGCGAGCCGGAGAGCAGCCCGCTGGGGCTGGTCGTCTCGACCAGGCTGACGCAGCGGTCGACCACCGCGGCGTCGATGCGGCCGCCGCGGCCGAGGTGGAGCATCGCCGCCTGGGTCAGGCTGCCGACGATCTTGTGGGTCGAGGAGGTGACGAGGTCGGCGCCGCCGGCGAGCGCGTCGGCGGGGAGGTCGGGGTGGAAGTGGAGGTGCGCGCCCCAGGCCTCGTCGACGACCAGCGGCACGCCGCGCGCGTGCGCGACCTCGGCCAGCCCGGCGATGTCGGCGCAGGCGCCGAAGTAGGTGGGGGAAACGACCATCGCCGCCACCGCGCCCGGCGCCTCGTCCAGCCCCGCCGACAGCGAGTCCGGCGTCAGGCCGTGGGCGATCCCCAGCTCCGGGTCGAGCTCCGGCGCGACGAAGGCGGGCGTCATTCCGCTCAGGACGAGGCCATCGATGACCGAGGAGTGGACGTTGCGCTGGACGACGACGCGGTTGCCGCCGTGGGCCAGCGCCATGCAGGTCGCGTGGTTGCCCTGCGAGGCGCCGTTGACGAGGAACCAGGTGCGCTGCGCCCCCCAGGCTTCGGCCGCGAGCAGCTGCGCCTGCTGGAACGGCGTCGGCTCGGGACCGATGTCGACGCCCTCGGTGATCGAGGGGATGTCGTTGCGCAGGCCGACCTCGCCGACCAGCTCGCGCATCGCCGGGTCGGCGCCGCCGCCGCCCTTGTGGCCGGGGACCTGGAAGCGGCCGGGGCTCAGCGCCGAGTAGGCGAGTAGGGCGTCGACGTAGGGGGTCGAGTCCTGGTCTCCGGGAGCCATAGGGCGAGTGTAGGGGCGCGGCGGGCCTGTCCCGGTAGGGGTTGCGCTTAACTTTTTCGTGGAGCGTCCGGTGGCTGTCGCCCCGGTCGGAAGCGGCGAAAAAGTACAAGACGCTCCACCCCTACCGGGACAGGCCCTTATGAAACACACTGCGTATGGCTACTGGTTGGACGAGGCTGGTACTCCCGAGCCCCTCGCGTCGCTGAGCGGGGAGGAGTGGGCGGACGTGGTGGTGGTTGGTGGGGGGTTCACGGGGCTGTGGGCGGCTTGGCATGTGAAGGAGTTGGAGCCGGAGGCGCGGGTGGTGGTGTTGGAGGCGGATCAGTACTGCGGGCGGGGGCCTAGTGGGCGGAACGGGGGGTTCTGCAACGTGATGTGGTTCTCGCTGCCGAACATGCGGCGGCGTTGGGGGGATGACGGGGCGCTGGCTGTGGCGCGGGCGGCGGAGCGGGCGGTGGGGGAGATCGGGGAGTTTTGCGAGCGGGAGGGGGTTGATGCCTGGTTCCGGCGGGGCGGCTACCTGCAGGTGTCGACCGCGCCGGCCCAGGACGATGTCTGGAGTGAGGCTGTGGCCGCATGCCGGGAGCTCGGTGTCGGGGACGTGGTGCAGGAGCTCTCCCAGGCAGAGGTCGCCGCCCGTTGCAACTCCACCGCCTTCCGGGCCGGCGCCTACTACCCGGCGGCGGCGACGGTGCAGCCGGCGCGGCTGGCGCTGGGCCTGCGCGAGCGGCTGCTCGGCCGCGGCGTCTCTATATATGAGCGGACGCCGGTGCGAGCGCTGCGCGACGCCCCCGACGGGGTCGAGGTGCAGACGCCAGGCGGGACCGTGCGTGCCCGCACTGCGGTACTGGCGATCGGCGGAGCTGCCCGGACTCGCCGCGGGCCACTGCGCAACCGGCTCACCATCACCTCCTCCCACATCGTCATGACCGAGCCGGTCCCCGATCTGCTCGAGGAGGTCGGCTGGACCGGGGGCGAGTGCATCACCGACTGCCGCACGATGCTGCATTACTTCCGCACCACCCCGGACGCCCGCATCGTCTTCGGCCTCGGCGGCGGCCAGATCTCGATGGGTGGACGGCTGCGCGGCCGGGTCGAGGTCGATCCCGCGGTCGCCGCGCTGGCGGCGGAGCGCCTGCACGCGTACTTCCCCGGCACCGAAGGGTGCCGCCTCACCCACGCCTGGGGCGGCCCGATCGACGTCTCGCCGACCCACCTTCCGGTCGTCGTCCCGCTGCCCGGCGACCGTGCCTTCGCCGCCGCCGGCTACACCGGCAACGGCGTCGGCCCCTCCCACATGCTCGGCCGCACTCTCGCCGCGCTCGCCCTCGACCGCCGCGACGAGTACGCCGGCCTGCCGATCGTCGACCCATCGCCGCAGCGCGTCCCTCCCGAGCCCTTCCACTGGCTCGGCGGCACCGCGATCCGCGCCGGGATCATGAGCAAGGAGCGCGCCGAGGGCGAGGGGCACCGCCCACCCCTCCTCAGCTCCGCCCTGGCCAGGGTCCCAGAGATGATCGGCTTCCACATCGGCCGCTAGCGCCGCGTCGAGGTCCTCGAGGTTCTCGAGGTCGGCCAGGTCGCGAGTCGTCCCTCCGCCCCCTTCATCTCGCCAGGCTCTTCACCGAGCGGACCGCCACGCTTTTCGTAGAACCGTCTTCTTTCTGTCAAAAAACGTCTTCTTGACTTTATGAAAGAGACCGTTTACAGTCGCGACAGCCGAGTTCGCTTAAGGGAGTGATCGCGGCGGAATTCACAGGGACAAAACCGAGCCTCGGGGAAGCGCCGCTAAGGGAAGTGGCCGGCAGAGGGGCTCACGGGACAAGGAGAAGATTTGATGTTCTCGAGACTCCGCGAGCACTTCGGCACCGCGAGCTTGATCGTTGCGGTATTTGCCCTCATGGCCGCACTCGCCACCGGCGCGGTCGCTGCCAACGGCGGCTCGGGCGAGGGCAAGGCAAGTGCCTCGGCGAAAGCCAAGAAAGGCCCACGCGGCCCCAAAGGCCCCAAAGGGGCCAAAGGGGACCCGGGACCGGCAGGACCGCAGGGCCCGGTGGGTCCCCCCGGATCGCAGGGCCCCAAGGGAGATCCCGGTGCGGCTGGCGCAGACGGAGTCAAAGGCGCGACCGGCGCGACCGGCCCCGCCGGTACGGGCGCTACCGGGCCTGCGGGACCCGCCGGTCCGACCGGCCTCGAAGGACCGACCGGTCCGACGGGTCCGGCCGGCGTAGGCGCCGCCGGCCCGACCGGCCCCGAAGGCCCGACCGGGCCCGCGGGTGGCCCGCCCGGCCCGACCGGTCCGACCGGCCCGGCTGGGTCAGGGGGCGGCGGCTGTTCGCCGATCTGCACCGGTGTATGGACGGTCGCTGGCGAAGAAAGCGGCATCCCGCGGCAGGTAGCGATCTCCTATCCCGTGCAAATCGATCCGGCCCCCGAACGGGTGGCGGTCATCGAGCCGGGTGGAACCACTGGCCTCACCGTCGATCCTTCGAATGGATTCATCACCGCCCCCGGTTCCCTCAACAACGCCACGGACGTCGAAGCAGTCTGCGGCACGTCGGGCGCGGGAGCCGTGGCGAATCCGCAGGCCGAACCCGGCAACCTCTGCGTCTTCGCCGAAACCCTGCAGGCGCCGTACTTCACCAACAACGCGGACTTCGAATGGCTCTTTGGTGAAAAAGGACTGCCCGAGTGGGTCAGCCCCGACCCCAACAGCGGCGCGGTGATCCCCTTCAGCTTCGAAGGCGCTGAAGGCTACTCCAAGGGCTCCTGGGCGGTTAACACCGAATAGGGCCAGCGGCTAAGGCGAAGAGAGAGATCAGGCAGATGGCTTCAGCGGCAAGGCACCAAGGTAGGGGCGCATTCGCCTCTACCTTGGTCCTGCTCGCCTTCCTGCTCGCCGCGCTGGCTCCAAGCGGGGCCGAGGCGGCGCCACCCCTGCTGCGCGAGTTCTGCCCAACCGGATCGAGCGCGGGAGAGTGCAGCGTCCCGCGCGGCATCAGCGTCGATGCAAGCAGCGGCGATGTCTATGTCGTCGACCAGAACAACGCTCGGATCCAGAAGTTCAGCGCCTGGGGTGAGGTGCTGCGGGTCTGGGGCTGGGACGTGGTCGCCTCGGGCCCCGGGGACTCGGCGCCGCTGAACCAGTTCGAGGTCTGCGTGCCGGCCGAGGGCGATGTGTGCAAAGCGGGGCTTGAAGGAACCGGCGAGGGCCAGTTCAACACCGCACAGGGCGTCGCAGTTGACTCCGCGGGCGGTGTCTTTGTCGTTGACTGGCTCAACCGCCGCGTGCAGAAGTTCAGTCCCGAGGGTGAGTTCCTGCTGATGTTCGGCGGTGAAGTCAACAAGACGAAGGTGGAAGAAGTCGGCTCCACCGAAGCTCAACGCAACCTCTGCCCGGTTGATCCCGGAGATGTCTGTGGCGCGGGGATCGGCGGAAACGGCAACGGCCAGTTCGGCGCCTGGGAGGAAGGCAGCTACATAGCCACGGTCCCCGGCTCGCCGGAGACTGTTTCCGTCGGTGATCAAGGGCGGGTGCAGAGGTTCGACACCGCCGGCAACTGGCTCGGCGACCTGCCGGATCCTGGGGAAGTGCTGAAAGAAGAGACGGTCAACTCACTGGCCGCCGACCCGGTGAGCGGAGCGCTCTATGTGGCCCTCTTTCAGCAGAAAGGAAGCGAAGAAGCAAAACCCGACGTACGCAAGCTGAGCTCGGCCGGCAACTTGCTCTGCACGATCAAAGCCCACTACCCGCGGGCGCTCGCGGTCGGGCCGGTGGGTGAGGTCTACGTGGTAAAGGGAAAAATCGAAATTACCGATGGTGCGCCCAGAGAAGTGGCGCGCTTCGAGTCGAACTGTGGGGGGGAGGTGACGCTCCTTGACAAAGTCGCGTCTGATGCGTTCACCACCAACCCCACCGCAATCGCGGCCTCCGCCGCCTGCGGGATCGAGGGGGTCGACCTCTTCATCTCCAACCCCGACCAGGAGGACAGCTATATCCGCGCCTACGGCCCGCCGCCGCAGGACCTCGAGGACCCCTGCCGGCCACCACCGGCCCTGCCGCCGACGATCGTCGAGCAGTACGCGGCCTCGGTCGGCATCGACGGCGCCACGGTGCGGGCGCGGATCAATCCCCACTTCTGGAACGACACGACCTACCGGGTGCAGTACGGGACGGCGGCCTGCGTCGAAGGCGGCTGGGAAGCCGCCTGCGTCAAAGAACAACCCATTTCCCCCGGCGCTCTGCTGAGCAAAGAGGTGATCGACGCCGAGTTGCTGAGCAAAGGCATCTTCCTCGGTGCCGCGGAGCCGCTCCTGCCCGACACCGCCTACCGCTACCGCTTCATCGCCCAGAGCAGCGGCGGCGGCCCGGTCTTCGGCGAGGAGAAGGGATTTCGCACCTTCCCCCCGCCCCCATCCGCCAAGGCCTGTCCCAACCAGGCCTTCCGCGGCGGTGCCTCGGCCCGGCTGCCCGACTGCCGCGCCTATGAGATGGTCTCCCCGGTCGATAAGAACGGCGGCGAGGTCGCCTCACCGAGCGAAGTGCTCGACCAGGCCACGGTGGACGGCGATGCGCTCACCTACGCCTCGGGTGCGGTCTTCGGCGACCCCGAGGGGGCTCCTCCCGTCAACCAATATGTCGCCGAGCGTGATCCCGAAGCAGGCTGGATCACGGAGTCGATCAACGCCCCGCGCAGCAGCGTGTCTTTGCTTCTACGAGGATTTCTCGAGTCGCCCTACAAACTCTTCTCCGAGGATCTCTGCAGCGGCTGGCTGCTGCAGGACACCGACGTGCCGCTGGTGGGAGGGGAAGTGCCGCGGGGGGTCGCCAACCTCTACCGGCGGCCCGGCCTGCGCGAGGGCTGCGGCGGGGCGGGGGGCTATGAGCTGCTGAGCACGGTCTTCCCCCCCGGCTTCGAACCCGAAGTGGAAAAAACCACCAGCCGCTACTACCCGATGATCCAGGGCTTCTCGGCCGACGGGGAGACCTCGGTCTACCGGGCGGCGGGAGCGCTCACTTCAGACGCCTGCGCCACCCCCGCCGAAGGCAAGGGGATCTTCCAGGTCTACCTCTCGCGCAACGGCTCACCCGGGGTGGCGCCGCGGCTGGTCAGCGTGCTGCCGGGTGGGGAGGCGGCCTGCACGCACTCCTCGGTGGGGACGGCTCAGTTCATCTCCGACGACAGCATCCAGCGGGCGGTCTCCGACGACGGCTCGCGGGTCTTCTGGACGGCGACCGACGACGCGACCGTACCCACCCCCCCAAACTTCCAAGCCGGCAACGAACCCGGCAAGATCTTCCTGCGCCTGAACCCGGCCGAGCCGCAGAGCGCCTTCGAGCAGGCCACCGGCACCGGCAACCTGAAAAAAGACTCAAACCAGGTCAACGCCGTGATCGCGACGAGCGGCCAGTTCGAGGTCGGCCAGGCGATTTCGGCCGACGGCATTCCCGCCGGGACGACGATCGTCGCGATCGAAGCGGGCAAACTGACCCTCTCGGCGCCGGCGACCAAACTCAAAACCGCTGCCGCCCTCAGCGCCAAGGGCTGCTCTGAACCCGGCAAAGCCTGCACCCTTCCCGTCTCCGCCGGAGCGGAAGTCGCCTCGGGTAGCGCCGCCTCGCGCTACCTGGGCGCCGCAGAGGATGGCTCAGTCGCGATCTTCCAGACTGGCGAGGACCTCTACGAATTCGACACGGCCAAAGCGCTGGCTGGAGAAGCGCCGACCACCCTGATCGCCCCCGAGGTCCTGGGGCTCATGGGAACCAGCGCCGATGCCTCCCGCGTCTACCTTGTCTCCGAGGCGGACCTGGACGAAGGCGCCAGCGGGGGGGAGGCCAATCTGTACCTCTATCGGCGCGGGGTGGGGTTCAGCTTCATCGCGACGCTGAGCGGTGAGGATCTGCGCACCAGTTCGCCCCCCTCGCCGATCGCCCTCTTTCCCTCCCTGCGCACCTCCCGGGTCAGCCCCGACGGCCTGCACCTCGCCTTCTCCTCCTCCGACGCGGCCCTGGCCGAGGCGACGGCGGGCTATGACAACACCGAGGTCTCCTCGGGGGAACCGGCCTCAGAGCTCTACCTCTATGCCGCCGACAGCGGGGACCTGGTGTGTGCCTCCTGCAACCCCTCGGGGGCGCGGCCGAGCGGGCAGCAGGTTTGGAGCGGGGATAACGGCGCGGCCGAGCTCTGGGCCGCGGCCCGGATCCCCGGCTGGAGCAGCGCCCTGCACCCCTCCCGGGCGCTCTCCGACGACGGGAGCCGGCTCTTCTTCGAGAGCTTCGAGGCGCTCGTGCCACGCGACACCAACGGCAAGCAGGACGTCTATGAGTGGGAGCGGGTCGAAAGCAAGGCCGAGTGCCTGGTAGACGTCGGCGGGGAACTCTTCGTCGCGGAGTCGGGCGGCTGCCTCAGTCTGATCTCCTCGGGCCAGAGCAAGAGCGAGTCGGAGTTCGTCGACGCCTCGGCCGACGGTCGCGACGTCTTCTTCCTCACCGGCTCGAGCCTCCTGCCCCATGACGAGGGCTTCAAGGACATCTACGACGCGCGGGGGGGCGGCGGCTTCCCGCCCCCGCCCCCGCGGGAGCCCGAATGCGAAGGCGATGCCTGCCGCAGCCCCGCCCCCGCGCCCGAGGACCCGACGCCCGCCTCCTCGGCTCCCCGCGGCTTCAGCGGCAACCTGCCGCCCCCGAGCAAGGTGCGCTGCGGCAAAGACAAGCGCCGGGTTGCGCGTAAGGACAAGGTGCGCTGCGTGCCCAAGGCCAAGCACCGCAAGCACCAGGCGAAGCACCGCAAGCACAAGCAGGCGACCGGAAGGTTCCCACGATGAAGCGCGTTCTCTTGAGCTTGATGGCCGTGGTGGCACTACTGGCGCCTCCCGCCTCTGCCCAGGCGGCCTTTGGCCTTCACGGCCTCGACGTCACCTTCACCGGCGAGAACGACTCGGCCGCTACACAGGCCGGCTCTCACCCCTTCGCCATGACCAACGCCCTGGGCATCGACACGGTCGAAGACCCGGTGCTCAAATTCGAGGTTCCCGAGGAGGACTTCAGGGACCTGACGGTCTCCTTTGCCCCCGGCCTGGTTGCCGATCGCAACGCCGCTCCGCAGTGCGCGGCGGCTGACTTCACTCCACCGGGCGGGGCAGACTCCAAATGCGCCGCTGCCTCCCAGCTCGGCGTGGTCGATGTCGAGTTCTCCCAACCGGACAACTTTGCCCACGACCTCCCCGTCTACAACCTGATCCCGAGCCCTGGCGTGGTGGCAAAGCTGGGTTTCCGCGTCGAAGGCGTGCCGGTCGTGGTCGACCTGACCCTCTCCCAGTCCCCTCCATACAACGGCATCGCACGGCTCGCCAACACCCTTCAGGCCCTGCCCTTCTACTCCTCGGAGCTGACGATCTGGGGGACCCCCGCCTCCTCTGCCCACGACGCCGAGCGGGGTGGGCCAGTCGATGCGCCCGAGCGCCCCTTCCTCACCTTGCCGCGCAGCTGCACCGGGCCGCTTCCCACCACCTTCCGGGCGACCTCCTGGCAGGGCGGCTTCTTCGAAGAGACTGTCGAGAGTCACGGCGATGGCGGCGAAGCCCTGGGCATGACCGATTGCGGGAACCTCGGCTTCAACCCCAGCGCCTCGGCCCAGCCGACCAGTCGCTCGGCCGGGAGCCCGAGCGGCCTGGACTTCGGCATCGACGTCGCCAACGAGGGCCTCTCGAACCCCACTGGCCGCGCCGACTCCGATATCAAGGAGGTCGCAGTCACCCTTCCCGAGGGGATGACGATCAACCCCTCCCAGGCAGAAGGCCTGGGGGTCTGCTCTGAGTCGGGCCTGCAGGGCGAGACGCTCGATTCCCAGCCGGGGGAGGGTTGCCCACAGTCCTCGAAGATCGGCTCGATCGAAGTCGAATCGCCGCTCGCCGACGGCGAGATCCTGAAAGGCGCGCTGTTCATCGCCACGCCTTACGAGAACCTCGCCGGGGACTCGCTGATCGCCTTCTACGTGGTCATCAAGAATCCCGAGCTGGGGATTCTCGTCAAGCAGCCGGCCAGGGTCGACCCCAATCCGGTGAGCGGTCAGCTGGTCGCCACCACCAAGGACATGCCCCAGCTGCCCTTTAGCCACTTCCGCCTGCGCTTCCGCGAGGGCGCTCGGTCACCCCTGGTCACTCCGCCGAGCTGTGACTCTGATCCCTCGACCCCCGCCAATGACCCCTACACCACCCGCGCCGTCTTCACCCCCTGGGCTAACCCCAACGCCCCCTACACCGCGACCTCGAGCTTCCAGATCACCAACGGCGTCGGCGGCGGCCCCTGCCCCAGCGGCGGCCTGCCCCCCTTCAAACCGGGCCTTCTCGCCGGCACCCTGAACAACTCCGCCGGGCGCTACTCGCCCTTCCTCCTGCGCCTGTTCAGAAGCGACGCCGAACAGGAGATCACCCACTTCTCGATCAAGCTGCCGCCCGGCATCGTCGGCAAGCTCGCCGGCATCCCCTTCTGCCCGGAGGCGGCAATCGCCGCCGCGAAAGCGCGGACCGGCCCGCTGGGAGGCCACGAAGAGCTGGCAGCGCCCTCCTGCCCGGCCGCCTCGGAGGTGGGCCGCACCCTGGCCGGCGCCGGCGTCGGCTCCGCGCTGACCTACGTCCCCGGCAAGATCTACCTCGCCGGCCCCTACAACGGCTCCGCCTTGAGCATCGTCGCGATCACCTCAGGAGTGGCCGGTCCCTTTGACCTCGGCACCGTCCTCGTGCGCCAGGCCTTAAAGATCAACCCCGAGACCGCCGAAGTCTTCATCGACGCCACCGGCTCAGACCCGATCCCCCACATCATCCAGGGCATCCCCGTCCACCTGCGCGACATCCGCGCCTACGTCGAGCGGCCCGAGTTCGTCCTCAACCCGACCAGCTGCTCGCGGACCTCGACCGCCTCCACGGTGCTCGGCTCCGGCCTCAACTTCGCCTCGCCGGCAGACGACGTCCCGGTCACGGTCTCCACCCCCTTCCAGGCTGCCGACTGCGCCTCGCTTGACTTCAAGCCGCGGCTCTCGCTGACCCTCAAAGGCGGGACCAAGCGCGGCCAGAACCCGGCCCTGCGCGCGGTGCTGAGGCCGCGGGCGGGCGATGCCAACTCGCGCCGCATCTCCGTGCAGCTGCCCCATTCGGAGTTCCTCGACCAGGCCCACATCCGCACCGTCTGCACCCGCGTGCAGTTCAAAGCCGGAGCCGGCAACGGCGCCCAGTGCCCTCCGGGATCGATCTACGGCAAAGCGAAAGCCTGGACGCCGCTGCTCTCGGAGCCCCTGGAGGGCCCGGTCTTCCTGCGCTCCTCTGAAAACCCCTTGCCCGACCTCGTCTTGGCCCTCAGCGGCCTGATCGACTTCAACGCGGTCGGCCGCATCGACTCCGTCGACGGAGGCATCCGCAACACCTTCGACTTCGTCCCCGACGCCCCGGTCACGAAAGTCGTGGTCGACTTCGAAGGCGGCAAGAAGGGATTGCTTGAAAACAGCACCAACCTCTGCCGGGCTAAGAACAAAGCGATCGTCAAATACCAGGGCCACAACGGCAAGAGGTTCAACGCGAAGCCGGTGCTGGTGGCGAAGTGCCCGAAAGCAAAGAAAGGCAAGGGCAAGGGCGCTAAGCGGTCGGCTCGCGGTGATCGCCGCCGCGGCCACTAGCCGGTGCCAGCCCGCCGCCTCGCCCGCGCCGGGGCCCTCGCCCTGGCGCTGGCGCTCGCCGCGGCGGGAATCGCCGGCGCCGTGGTGGTCCAGCAGGGAGGACTGCGGATCACGGTGCTGAGCCAGATCAAGCCCTTCAAGCTGCCGCGCACCGGCACCGCCCCGATCGCTGTCTTCGTCGCCGGCCACGTCGCCGCCACCAACGGCAGCGTGCCGCCACAGCTGCAGCGGATGACGGTGAGGGTCAACCGCCACGGGCTCTTGCAGTCCAGGGGCCTCCCAGACTGCCAGGTTGCCCAGATCCAACCCGCCTCGACCGAGCGGGCGCTTGCCAACTGCGGGCAGGCCCTGATCGGCTCCGGCCAGTTCTGGGCCCACATCGTTCTCCCCGGCCAGGTGCCCTACCCGACCAGAGGGCGGCTTTTGATCTTCAACGGCCGCCAGCAGGGCAAACCAGTCCTCTTAACCCACATCTACACCGCCAACCCCTTCTTCAGCTCCTTCGTGATCGCCTTCGCGATCAAGCGGATCGACCAGGGCCCTTACGGGACCGAACTGAGTGCCTCGCTGCCGCAGGCGCTCGGCTCCTGGGGCTACGTGGACCGCATCAAGCTCACCCTGCGGCGCAAATACCCCTACCGGGGCAAAGAGCGCAGCTACTTCAACGCTGGCTGCCCGGCCCCGGCGGGAACCAGCCTTACCTCCTTCCCGCTCGCCTACGCCAGCTTTGAGTTCGCCAACGATCAAGTGATGGGGGCAACCGTGAACAAGAGCTGCCGGGTGAGCGAGTGAGGGCGGCACCTCTTTGCACTGGAGCCTTGGCGCTGCTTGCGCTTTTTGCCCCTGCCTCACAGGCCGCCTATGACCCGGTCGGCTCGGGAACCGTGAAGCTCACTCTCGATCGGTCCTTCCGCTCTTTCCTCAAGCAGCACGGCGTCAAGCTCAGCGCCAGCGCTCCCGCCAAGCTCAGCGCCAAGGCCGCCAGCTTCCCGACCAGCGCCGGCGAAGTCGACCCGACGCTCGGCAAGGGCACGCTCGAGCCCGCAGGCGGCCTGGTGATACGGGCCGGCGGCAAGCACCTGGCCCTGGATCACCTGCTGGTCAAAACCAAGCGCACGCCCCTGCTCGGCAAACTTGGCGGCGGCCAGCTGAAGCTCGCCAGCGCCAAGCGGATCTCCTTCAAGCGCCAGGGCTTCGGCGCCGCCTTCACCGCCAGCAAGCTGACGCTCACCGCGAAGGCGGCGATGAGGCTAAACAAACGCCTGCGCCTAAAGGACGCCTTCAGCGCGGGACAGCTGCTCGGCACGCTGACCAGCAAGACCCAACCGGCAACCACGACGGTGCTGCCAACCGGCAGGGCGACGGTTCTCCTCGACCCCCAACTGCTCGCCAAGCTCGACTCCCTGCACGTCGCCGTCAATCCGATCTTCCCGGCCGAACACGTTGGGCCCTCCTTCAGCTTCCCGATCATCGCCGGCAGCGAGATCGCTCCCAACGCCGCCGCCGGCACCCTGCGAACGGGGGGAGAGCTCGAATTCCTCCAGCTCGGCGGCGGCCAGGTCTTTTGGCGCGAACCGTGGCTCGACCTCGTCGCCAGGGTCGAGAGCGCCGAGGGCGAGGTGCAGCCCTCGCCCCCGTATGCGGGCAAGCAGGGGCGGGCGGGGGTGTTGGACCTTGGGGTCGGGGCGGTGGGCGCTGACCCGAGGGCGCGGACGGTGGCGCTCTCAGGCGCGCCCTTGACGCTGCAGGCCGGTGCCGCTGCTGCCTTCAATCAGGCCTTCGCTCAGGGCAGAGCGGTGTTCGCGGCGGGGGAGCTGCTGGGGGCGGTGTCGTTCGTGGCGGCGGGGCAGTAGGCAGAATAGGGCGAGTAGACCCTTGTGCCGTAACATCTGTTGCGATGGCTTCAGGTGCAGACAAGCCGTTTCTTGCTCCTGGAAAGGAGGACGAGTGGGCGCGGCTGAACGCTGAGAAGCGCCAGGCGCTGACGCCGCCAGCCGATACTCCCATTGGTGAGTTGCTGCGCCGGGGACAGCACCTTTCGGCGCAGGCTGCCGGTTTGCTGCGGGCCGTCGAGCGGGCGGATGGGCGTCCTCCCCGAGCCTGAACTCGATGTCGCCGTGGCGGCAATGGTCGCCGAGGACGCGGGCCGGCTCAGCGCCGTCCGCCTTCGCGACGACGAGCCTCTGCGCGCCTGGCCGACCGGCCCCGCGATCGCAACGACCTCATCGGCCTGACCGAGATTCACGGCGAGTTGCCAATCGACCGGATTCCTGGGCTCGACCCGTAATTCGCCCCGTTTGGCACCTACCAGCGAGTCGTGACGACCTTCGTCCGCGTGTAGAAGCTGACGGCGTCGGCGCCGTTGGCGTGCAGATCGCCGTCGATCGAGTCCTTCCAGCCGGAGAAGGGGAACCAGGCGACGGGGGCCGGGACGCCGACGTTGACCCCGAGCATGCCGGCCTCGACGTGGTGGCGGTAACTGCGGGCTGCCTCGCCAGAGCGGGTGAAGATGGCGCCGGCGTTGCCGTAGCGGGAGCCGTTGACGAACTCGATCGCTTGGTCGAGGTCATCGACCTCGACCAGGGTCAGCAGTGGGCCGAACAGCTCCTCGCGGGCGAGCTCCGACTCCTGGTCGGTGGTGACGGCGATGCTGGGGGCGAGCAGCGTGCCGGCGGGGCCGGCGTCGCCGCGGCCGTCGAGCAGCAGCTCGGCCCCGTTCGCCTCGGCGCGACCGATTGCCTCGGCGACCCGTTCGCGCGCTGCGGCCGAGACGAGCGGGCAGACGTCGGTGTCGGGGTCGCCGCCGTCGCCGACGCGCAGCTCCGCTGCGGCGGCGGCCAGCGTCCGGCGCACCTCCTCACGCCGGCCCGCATCGCCGACGACGACCGCGACCGACCCTGCCAGGCACCTCTGCCCGGCCGCCCCGAAGGCCGATCCCATGATCGCCGGCACCGCCTGCTCGAGGTCGGCGTCGGGCATCACGATCAAGGAGTTCTTCGCCCCGCCCAGGGCCTGCACGCGCTTGCCGCTCGCGACGCTCCTTCCCGCCACCATCCGCGCGGTCCTCGCCTGGCCGACGAAGGAGATCGCGTCGATCCCCGGATGGTCGAGCAGGCCGTCCACGGCGTCACGGCCGCCGTGGACGAGGTTGACGACGCCAGGCGGGATCTCCGCGACGGCGTCGACCGCCTCCACGATCAACGCCGAGGGCCGCGGGTCTGCCTCCGATGGCTTGAGGATGAAGCTGTTGCCGCAGGCGATCGCGTAGGGGAGGAACCAGAGCGGGATCATCGCCGGGAAGTTGAACGGCGTGATCGCGGCGACCACGCCGACCGGCTGGCGCACCGATTCGACGTCGACGCCCGCCGCGACGCCTTCCAGGTTCTCGCCCTTGAGCAGGTGCGGGATCGCCGCCGCCGACTCGACCGACTCCAGCCCGCGCCCGACCTCGCCGTCTGCGTCGGCCAGCGTCTTGCCCATGTCGGCGCAGACCAGCGCCGTCAACTCCTCGCGCCGGCCCAGCAGCTCCTCGCGCAGCGCCAGCACCGCCCGCGCCCGCCGCTGTGGTGGCACCTCGCGCCACCCCGGCTGCGCCGCCCGCGCCGCTACGACCGCCGCATCCACCTCCGCCGCCCCCGAGAGCGGCACCATCGCCACCGTCTCCCCCGTCGCCGGGTTCACGTCCGCGATTGCCTCGACCTCCCCGGCGTTCCGCCACTCCCCACCCACGTAGTTCGCGAGCCGAACAGCCGGCCGATGGGCCGATATGTCGACTTGGGCTCGACCTTTCGGCCCATCGGCCGTCGTTTTTGGTCCGTCGGCGGTCACTGGGCGGCCGGGGTGCCGGGGAGGGGGATCGGCTCGGGCCGGACGGCGGCCATCCGCTCGGCGCGGCGCTGCTGGACGAGGACGAGGGCGACGGCCACTACCGCGACGATGAAGAGCATCGTCGCCAGGGCGTTTACCTGGACCGGGATCCCGCGCAGGCTGACTCCGTAGACGTAGAGCGGGAAGGTCACGGTCGTCCCCGAGTTGAAGTTGGAGATCACGAAGTCGTCGATCGAGAGGGCGAAGGCCAGCAGGGCGGCGGCGAGCACCCCCGGCGCGAGCAGCGGCAGGGTGACGGTGCGAAAGGTGGTCCACGGCCCGGCCCCGAGATCGGCCGCCGCCTCCTCGAGGTTGCGGTCGAAGCCGATCAGGCGCGAGCGCACCACAACCACCACGAAGCTGATCGAGAACATCACGTGCGCGATCAGGAGGGTCGTGAAGCCGAGTGCGAACGTGGCGTAGATGAACATCGAGAGCAGCGAGGCGCCGATCACCACCTCCGGCGTCGCCATCGGGATCACGATCAGGAGGTTGGCTGCGCGCCGCCCGTGGAAGCGGTGGCGGACCAGGGCAATCGCCATCGCCGTCCCAATCGCGGTCGAGATCACCGTGGACAGGGCCGCCAGCCGCAGGCTGGTGGAAAGCGCCTCGTTCAGTTCGGGGATCGAGAACATCGATTCCCAGTACTCCAGGGTGAAGCCGTTGTCGAGCCCGAAGGTGAGTTTGTCTTTCGGCGTGTCGCCGAAGGAGAAGACGGCGATCACGAGGATCGGGATCAGCATGTAGGCGACGGCCAACCCGGCGTAGATCGGCAGCGCGCTGCGCCGCAGCCAGGCCCAGGCTCGCGCAGGCGCGCTCATCCCGCTTTCGCCTCCTCGTCGTCGCCCATGAACGCACCCGTCCCGGCGAAGCGGATGTAGACGGCGACCACCGCGAGGATCAGCGCCATCATCAGGAACGAGAGGGCCGCCGCCTCCGGGTAGTCGCGCTGGTTCAGGTAGAGCGACTGGATCACGTTGCCGATCATCGACTGCCCGGTTCCGCCCAGCAGCTGGGCGTTGATGTAGTCGCCGAAGGCCGGGATGAAGGTGAGCAGCACCCCGGCGACGATCCCCGGCATGGTCAGCGGCAGGGTCACTTTGAGGAAGGCGGTGCGCGAGGACGAGTAGAGGTCCTTCGCTGCCTCGACCAGCCGCATGTCGAGCCGCTCCAGGTTCGCGTAGAGCGGCAGGACCATGAACGGCAGGAAGTTGTAGGTGAGGCCGGCGATCACCGCCCCCGAGGTCGCCAGGACCCGCCCGTCCCCCGGCGTCAGCGAGAGCGTCTGCAGGACGCCGACCAGAGGGCTGTCGTCGCTGAGGATGGTTTTCCAAGCGATCGTGCGGATCAGGTAGGTGGTGAAGAACGGCGCGATCACCGCGAACAGCAGCAGCAGCTTGAAGCGGCCGGCGCGGAAGGCGATCGCGTAGGCGAGCGGGTAGCCGATCAGGAGCGCCAGCAGCGTCGCCGTGCCGGCGTAGAAGAAGGAGCGGAGGATCTGCTCCTCGTGGCCGGAGAGCGCGTCCGGGAAGTTCTCGAAGGCCCAGGTGAATTCGAACCCGCCCGTGGTCAGCGAGCCCGAGTACAGCGCCAGTTCGCCCATGAAGTACATGGGCACGACGAAGAAGAGGATGAGCCAGAGCAGCCCCGGTCCGAGGAGCCAGTAGGGGACCAGGCGCTGCCTCCAGCTCATAGTCGACTCAGCCCGTGAGCACGTTCTGCCAGGCCTCGTTGACCTGGTCCAGTTCCGGCGGCGTGTTCTGACCCGTGCAGTTGCGGGTGAACTCGTCGGTGGGGAAGACGATTTCGCTCTCCGCAAGGTCGGACCCCTCTTTTTCGAGGATCTCTTTGACGCCTTCGACGGGGGAGATGTATTCGACCCATGCGGTGATGTCGGCCGCGACCTGCGGCCGGTAGACGAAGTCCATCCAGGCGAGCGCCGCGGCGGTGTTGGGCGCGCCGACCGGGATCACCATGTTTTCCGACCACCTCACGCAGCCCTCGGTCGGCATCCGCCATTCCGCGTTCTCGTTTTCGATCAGCGAGGCGTCGCCGGACCAGCCGATCGCCGCGACGATGTTGCCGGCGGTCAGGTCCTCGGTGTAGTCGTTGCCGGTGAAGCGGCGGATCTGACCGGAATCGGCGGCGGCGTCCAGTTTGTCGATCGCCGTCAGCCATTCATCAGCGCTGGCCTCGGCGGGATCAACCCCTTCGGCGAGCATCACCAGCGCCGGCGTTTCCCGGAGTTCGTCCAGCATCGTCACTTTGCCTTTGTATTTCGGGTCGAAGAGATCGTTGACCGATTTGATCTCCGGCGCCTTCGAGGTATCGACCCAGATCCCGGTCATACCTCCCTGCCAGGGCACCGAGAACTTGCGTTCTGGGTCGAAGGCCGGGCTCTCCAGGCTTGGCAGCAGGGTTTTGAAGACCGTGGGTAGGTCGGCGTGGTCGATCTCCTGCAGGTAGCCGAGGTCGTGCATCTGTTCGGCCATGTAGTCGGCGACGACGAAGAGGCTGCGCCCACCCGACTCCCCCTGTGCGAGCTGGGGCTGTAGCTTGCCGAAGAACGCGTCGTTGGAGTTGATGTCCTCGATGTAGTCGACGCTGACGCCGGTCGCTTTCTCGAACTCGGCGACCGTCCCTTTCGGACCGGGATCGATGTAGCCGGGCCAGTTGGAGATCGTCAGCTCGCCTTTCACCGGGCCGGCTTTCGCCGTGGCCACGTCGCCGTTGTCGTCGCCGCCACCGCCGCCTCCACCGCAGGCAGCGAGGCCCACGGCAAATGCAAGTGCGACCACGATTGCCGCGATCACTCGTCTGCTTTCGGCTCCCATTTCAATCACTCCTCTTGGTCGATTCGCGCACGACGTGCATGTGCTCGGGCTCCCAGCTCGAGCTCTACCCTGGCGCCGCCCCCCGGCAACCGCTGCCGCTCGGCCTCGTCTGCGTTGGGGACGAGCACCGTCATCCGCACGTCCTCGCCGAGGCCGACGACGATCTGGGTCGCCGTCCCCAGGTACAGGGAGCTCTCGACGATCCCCTCCACCCGCGGCAGGCCGTTCGAAGCGGCGGTCCCGGCGGCACCCGGCGTGCCGGCGGCCCCGTTGGCCGGCTCGACCCGCAGCTTCTCCGGGCGCACCACGGCGTAACAGCCTTCGCCGGCGCCGAGGCCGTCGGTGCTCGCCTGCACTTCCGGGCCGCTCTCGAGGCGGACCTTGCCCGGCCCGGAGACGACCGCCGGCATCAGGTTGGAGACGCCGATGAAGCCGGCGACGAAGGTGGTGGCGGGGCGCTCGTAGACGTCCTCGGGAGTCCCGACCTGCTCGATCCGGCCGCGGTTCATCACCGCGATCCGGTCGCTCATCGTCAGCGCCTCCTCCTGGTCGTGGGTGACGTAGACGAAGGTGATCCCGACCTCGCGCTGGATCCGCTTCAGCTCGACCTGCAGCCCCTTGCGCAGTTTCAGGTCGAGGGCGCCGAGCGGCTCGTCCAGCAGCAGCACCTTCGGCAGGTTGACCAGGGCGCGGGCCAGCGCCACCCGCTGCTGCATGCCGCCGGACAGCTGCGCCGGGCGGCGCTTGGCATCGGCGCCGAGGCCGACCCGCTCCAGCTCGGCCCGCACCCGCTCGGCGATCTCATCCCTGCCGACCTTCTTGCGCTTGAGCCCGAAGGCGACGTTGGCCTCGACGCTGAGATGGGGGAAGAGGGCGTAGCTCTGGAAGACGGTGTTGGTCGGCCGCCGGTGCGGCGGCAGCCCCGCCACGTCCTCGCCCTCGATCCGGATCTCGCCGCCGTCGGGCTGCTCGAAGCCCGCGATCATCCTCAGGGTCGTCGTCTTGCCGCAGCCGCTCGGCCCGAGCAGGGTGAAGAACTCGCCGCGGCCCAGATCGAGGCTGAGGTCGTCGACCGCGACGAGGTCGCCGAAGCGCTTGCTCACGTCGCAGAGCTCGACGCCCGCGGTCTCGCCATTCAGTGCCATCGCTCCTCGCCGATCCCTTTCGCTAGCTGCAAGCGACGGTAAGCCCATCTGGACGAAGCCGCAAGGGGCGGATGTCCCAAAAGCACAGGCGTCAGTTGTACCTCATGTACAAGGCTGCGCCTGGAGCTTGACCCAATGACCACTTGCGCGCTGGCCAAACTGGAGCTAGCGTTGTCCATATCGTCGTAGTAGGAGAGGAGAGCGGAATGGCCACCGCATCGCAGGCCCCCGTCGACACCGAGCTTCAGCAGCTGGCCCGCCGCCATCTCTGGATGCACTTCTCGCGCATGGGCGCCTACGGCCCCGACCACGAGATCCCGGTCATCGTCCGCGCCGAGGGCTGCTACGTCTACGACGAGCACGGCAACCGCTACCTCGACGGCCTTTCCGGCCTCTTCTGCGTCAACGCCGGCCACGGCCGCGCGGAGTACGGGGAAGCCGCCGCCCGCCAGGTCGAGGAGCTCGACTTCTACACGCTCTGGAGCTACGCCCACCCGCGCGCGATCGAGCTGGCGGCGCGGATCGCCTCGCTGGCTCCCGGCGACCTCAACCGCGTCTTCTTCACCAATGGCGGCTCGGAGGCGGTCGAGTCGGCGCTGAAGCTGGCCCGCAACTACCACCGCATCCACGGCAAAGGCCAGAAGCACAAGACGATCGCCCGCGAGGTCGCCTACCACGGCACCTCGCTGGGAGCGCTCTCGGTGACGGGGATCACCGAGCTGCGCAGCCAGTTCGAGCCGCTGGCGCCGGGCGGCTGCCACGTCCCCAACACCAACGTCTACCGCTGGCCCGAGGATCGCCACGAGCTCTGGGCCGCCGACGCGATCGAGGAGCGGATCGTCTTCGAGGGGCCGGAGACCGTCGCCGCGGTGATCCTCGAGCCGGTCCAGAACGCCGGCGGCTGCTTCGTCCCGCCCGACGGCTACTTCCAGCGGGTGCGCGAGATCTGCGACCGCTACGACGTGCTGATGATCTCCGACGAGGTGATCTGCGCCTGGGGCCGGCTCGGCCACTACTTCGGCTGCGAACGCTTCGGCTACCAGCCCGACCTCGTCACCGTCGCCAAGGCGCTGACCTCGGCCTACGCGCCGATGGGGGCGGTGATCGCCTCCGACCGCGTCGCCGAGCCCTTCATGGAGGGCGACGCCTCCTTCGCCCACGGCTTCACCTTCGCCGGGCACCCGATCGCCGCTGCGATCGCGATGGCCAACCTCGACGTCTACGAGCGGGAGGACCTCTGCGGCCACGTGCTCGCCAAGGAGGGCGAGTTCCGGGGGATGCTCGACAGCCTGCACGAGCTGCCGATCGTCGGCGACGTGCGCGGCGCCGGCTACTTCCACGCGATCGAGCTGGTCAAGGACAAGGAGACGAAGGAGGGCTTCGACGACGAGGAGTCCGAGCGGCTGCTGCGCGGCTTCCTCTCCGGCGAGCTCTACAAGCGCGGCCTGATCTGCCGCGCCGACGACCGCGGCGACCCGGTAGTGCAGCTGGCGCCGCCGCTGATCGCCGACAGCGAGCAGTTCACGGAGATCCACGAGGTGCTCCACGGCGTCCTCTCCGAGGCCTGGGAGCGGGTCGTCAGGTAGGCAGCGTGCTCACCGTCCAGAGCCTGCTCGACGAACTCGACCTCGACCTTGCGGCAGGGGGCGAGGGGGCAGCCGCGCCGGTGCGCTGGGTCCACATCTCCGAGCTCGCGGACCCGACTCCGTGGCTCTCCGGCGGCGAGCTGATGCTGACCACCGGTATCCCGCTTGACAGCGCCGCCCAGCAGCGCTCCTTCGTCCGCCTGCTCGCCGACCGCAACCTCGCCGGCCTCGGCTTCGGCACCGGCTTCAGCCACAAGAAGCTGCCGAAAGCGCTGGTCGACGAGGCCGAGAAGCGCGACTTCCCTCTCTTCGAGGTGCCCTACTCGACGCCGTTCATCGCGATCACCGAGAAAGCCTTTGCCCGCCTCGTCAACGAGCAGTACGAGGTCCTGCAGCGCGGGATCGCCGTGCAGCGGCGGCTCGAGCGGCTGGTTCTGGAGGAGCGCGGCCTGGAGGAAATCGTGGCGACGATCGCCTCCGCCGTCGGCGGCACCGTCGCCGTCCTCGACGGCCGCGGCGAGCGGCTCGCCGGGCGTGGCTTCCGCCGCCAGCTCTCCGCCGACGCGGTCGGCGCGATCCGCAAAGAAGCGCTGCGCCACGCCGGCGACGGCCATCCCTTCGTCCCTTCCCATCCCTCGGTGGCCGGGCGGGCCCTGGCCCACCCCGTGATCTCGCCGGGGGGTGGGCCACCCCAGGCCTGGGTGGTGATCGTCCGCGACTCCGGCGGCCTCGGGGACTTCGAGCGGCTGATCCTGCAGCAAGCGGTCGCCGTCGTCGCGCTCGAGCTGATGCGGCGCCGCGTCGCCCGCGAGACCGAGCGGCGGCTGGCCGGCGACGTCCTCGCCGGGGCGCTGGGCGGACGCATGGAGGCGAGCGAGCTGCGGCGGCGGCTGGAGCCATTCGGCATCGGCGAGGAAGCGGCGGTGTTGGTCTTCTCTCTCGACCATCCCGCCGCGGCCGTCGGCGCACTCGAACGCGCCCTCGCCTCCGACGCCTGCCCCGCGGTCGTCGCTCCGCACGACATCGGCGGCCGCGAGCTGCTCTGCGCGGTGGTCGACGCCGCCGATCGCGACCCGCTCGACGTCGCCGCCGACGCCCGCAAGGCGCTCAGCCCCGAACGCGGAGCGGTCCGGGTCGCGGCCAGCCGGCCGGCGCCGCCGGAGCAGCTGCGCCACTCCTTCCACGAGGCCCGCTGCGCACTCGAGGCGACCGCACTCAACAACGGCCACGCGCCCGAGGTCGCCTCCTGGCGTGACCTCGGCGCCTTCACGCTGCTGCTCTCGATCCAGGACGACGAGGCGCTCGGCCTCTACTGCGACAGCGTCCTCGGCCCGATCGAGGAGGGCGACGCGGAGTACGGCGGCGAGCTGCTGCGCTCGCTCGAGGCCTTCATCGAGCAGAACGGCCAGTGGGAGAAAGCCGCCCGCCAGGTCTACTGCCACCGGCACACGCTGCGCTACCGGATGCGCAAGGTCGAGGAGCTGACCGGCCGCGACCTCTCGCGCGCCCACGACCGGATCGAGTTCTGGCTGGCGCTGCGGGCGAGGGAGCTGGTCGCGTGAGGATCGGGGTCCCGGCCGAGGTCAAGGTCGACGAGTACCGGGTCGCGATCACGCCGGCTGGGGTCCGCGAAATGCGCGAGCACGGCCACGAGGTGCTGATCGAGGCCGATGCCGGGGCGGGGAGCTCGATCGCCGACCAGGAGTTCGCGGCGCAGGGGGCGGAGATCGTCACCGCGCCGGCCGAGGTCTTCGAGCGCGCTGAGATGATCCTCCACGTCAAGGAGCTGCAGCCGCCGGAGATCGAGCTGCTGCGCCCGGGCCAGCTGCTCTTCACCTATCTCCATCTTGCGCCGGACCCCGAGCAGACCAGTGCCCTCTGCCGGTCCGGCGCTACCTGCATCGCCTACGAGACGGTCGAGGACGCCCATGGGCGGCTGCCGCTGCTGGCGCCGATGAGCGAGATCGCCGGCAAGATCGCCACCCAGGCCGGCGCCTTCATGCTGGAGAAGCCGCTCGGCGGCCGCGGCATCCTGCTCGGCGGCGTGCCCGGCGTCGCCGCCGCCAACGTGCTCGTGATCGGCGGCGGCGTGGTCGGCATGAACGCCGCCTTCATCGCGATCGGGATGGAGGCCGACGTCTTCGTCTTCGACCGCTCGATCGACCGCCTGCGTGAGCTCGACGTCACCTTCGGCGGCCGCTGCTCGACCGTCTACTCGACGACGCTGGCGATCGAGGAGATGCTGCCGCGCGCCGACCTCGTGGTCGGCGCCGTCCTCGTCCACGGCGCCCGCGCCCCTTATGTAGTGCGGCGCGAGCAGCTGGCGCTGATGAAGCCCGGCTCGGTCCTGGTCGACGTCGCGATCGACCAGGGCGGCTGCTTCGAGACCTCGCGGCCGACCACGCATCGCGACCCCACCTTCGAGGTCGACGGGATCACCCACTACTGCGTGTCCAACATGCCCGGCGCGGTCCCGATCACCGCGACCAACGCCCTAACCAACGCGACGCTGCCCTACGCGATCGCGCTCGCCGACCACGGCGTCGCCGAGGCGATCCGCCACGACCCCGGCCTGCGCTTGGGCGTCAACGTCGCCGGCGGCGAGGTGACCCACCCCGCAGTGGCGGAGGGAGTGGACACGACCTACGTGCCCGTAGAGCAAGCCCTGAACATAGACACCCCGCCGATGGGCCGAAAAGTCGAGGCATAGGCGACTTTTCGGCCCATCGGCCCCGAGAAACGGAGATGACGATGGCGACGGCGGAGAAGACGAGGTTGAGGAACTTCATCGGTGGCGAGAGCGTGGACCCGGTCGAGGGGGGGACGGAGGAGGTCTTGAATCCGGCGACGGGGGAGGCGATCGCCGAGGCGCCGCTTTCGACCAAAGCCGACGTCGACCGCGCCGTCGCGGCGGCGAAGCAGGCCTTCGAGAACGGCAGCTGGGCGACGATCCCGCCGAACGAACGGGCGCGGGCGCTGCTGAGGATGGCCGACCTGATCGAGGAGCGTGGCGAGCAGATCGCCGACCTCGAAGCGGCCGACGCGGGCAAGCCGCGCGCCGCGGTGATGGAGGACGAAATCGAGGTGATGGCGGACCAGCTGCGCTTCTTCGCTGGCGCCGCCCGCTGCCTCGAGGGCCGCTCCGCCGGCGAGTACATGGAGGCCCGCACCTCCTTCGTGCGCCGCGAGCCGGTCGGTGTCGTCGGCCAGATCACCCCCTGGAACTACCCGCTGATGATGATGGTGTGGAAGATCGGCCCGGCCCTGGCGGCCGGCAACACGGTCGTCCTCAAGCCGGCCGAGACGACCCCGGTGTCGACGCTCACCTTCGCCGAGTGGTGCGCCGACATCCTGCCGCCCGGCGTCTTCAACGCGATCGGCGGCCACGGCGAGCCGGCCGGCGCCGAGCTTGTCACCCACCCGGACGTCGAAATGGTCAGCCTCACCGGCTCGCCGGCGACCGGCAAGTGGATCGCCAAGGCCGCCTCCGACAGCCTCAAGCGAGTGCATCTGGAGCTCGGCGGCAAGGCCCCGGTGGTCGTCTTCGACGACGTAGAGATGGCGAGCGCGATGGAGACGATCGCCGGCACCGGCTACTACAACGCCGGCCAGGACTGCACCGCCGCCACCCGGGTGCTCGCCTCGAAGAAGGTCTACGACGACGTCGTCAGCGGCCTCGCCTCCGAAGCCAAGGGCCTTGTCCTCGGCGACACGATGTCCGCCCACACGACGCTCGGGCCGGTCAATTCCCAGCGCCAGCGCGAGCGGGTCGAGGGCTTCCTCGAGCGCAAGCCGGGCAACGCCGAGATCGTCACCGGCGGCGGTAAACCCGACCTGCCGGGCTTCTTCGTCGAGCCGACCGTCGTCGCCGGCCTCGACCAGGCCGACGAGATGATCCAGAAGGAGATCTTCGGCCCGGTGATCACCGTGCAGCCGTTCGACGATGAGGCGAAGGCGATCGAGTGGGCGAACGGAACCCGCTACGGCCTCGCCTCCTCGGTCTGGACCCGCGACGTCGGCCGCGCGATGCGCGTCTCCAACGCGCTCGACTTCGGCTGCGTCTGGATCAACGACCACATCCCGATCGTCGCCGAGATGCCCCACGGCGGCTTCAAGGAATCCGGCTACGGCAAGGATCTCTCGATGTACGGGCTCGAGGACTACACGAGAATCAAGCACGTGATGGTGAATCTCGAGTAGCGGGGCGCCTCGCGATCCTGGGCGGATCTGGCGGACTCAGTCGTCGCCATGCGGCGTCCTCGGTCGCCCGAATAGCGCTGCTATTCGGGCTTCCTGCGTCCTTGCCTGGCAACGACTGAGTCTCGCCATATCCTGCCCAGTCTCACGAGTCGACCCGCTCCTCGAGATAGGGAGATATGAAGAAGACCGCCTTAGGCATCCTTGCTCTGATCATTGCCTTTGTGACCTCCGTCGCCGTCGCGGCCGAGGACAACACGACGATCGAAACGCCGGTTTGCCACGGGCGGCAGGCGAAGATCGTCGGCACTGAGGGCAACGACGTGCTCCGCGGTACGCCGGACCGCGACGTGATCTGGGGCGGCAAGGGCGAAGACACGATCTTCGGCAGTCTCGGCAACGATCTACTCTGTGGCGGGGCGGATGCGGACGTCGTGCACGGCGGCCGCGGCAACGACGAGGTCGACGGCGGCGCCGGCGGCGCCGACCGGGCGATCGGCGGCCTCGGCGACGACAAGGTGCTGGGCGGCGCCGGTGCCGGCGACGAGGCGGCGGGCGACCTCGGCATCGACATCGTCAATGGCGGCGCCGGTAACGAAGACCTCGTCCACGGCGACTATGGCTACGACCGCATGTCCGGCGGCGCCGGCAGCGGCGACATCGTCTCCTTCGCCACCGACGTGGCCGGCGGCAAGGGCGCCGGCGTCTGGGCTTCGCTCACGCGGCACCGCGCCTTCGGCGATGGCCACGACAAGATCTTCAGCTTCGAGAGCATGGAAGGCTCGGCCTTCCGCGACACCCTGATCGGCAACAAGCAGGCCAATGCGATCGACGGCGGCCCGGGCGACGATCACCTGGTCGGCGGCGGCGGCCGCGACAGCCTCGACGGCGGCCAGGGGGTCGACGGCTGCGAGGGCGCGAAAGGCCGCACCGTCTCCTGCGGCAAGGAGAGGGCTCCGAAAGGCTCCGCCTACATCCAGCTCGACCCCGCCCCCGGCGGCGGCGCCGGGCTCAAGATCGTCGGCGGCGCCGGTCCGGACGAGTTCACGGTCGCCTTCGACGAGGCAACCGAGACCTTCGTCGTCACGGCCGCCGCAGGCCTCGCGACGGGCCCTGGCTGCAACCGGCCGCCACACGTCGCCAATCAGGTCACTTGCCCCGCCGCCGGCCCTGGCCGCTGGCTGATGGCCGACCTCGGTCCAGGCAACGACAAGCTGCGGGTCGAAGGCTCGCTGGAATCCCTTGGCAGCGTCCGCTTCGCCGGCGGCTTCGGCAACGACGAGATCCATGCCGGCCCCGAGGACGACCTGGTCGAGGCCGGCCCTGGCGCCGACAAGCTTTACGGAGGCGACGGCGCCGATGGCCTGGTCGGCGGCCTCCCCGGCCCCACCTATCTATACGGCGAAGGCAACGGCGACCTGCTGGCGGCCGGCGGCGGCTGCGCCGGCGGCGCCATCGTCGGCGGCCCCGGTCGCGACGACGCCTCCTTCGCCGAGACCCAGGCGCATCCCGGCGTGCTGATCATCTCCTTCCCCAAGCGCTCAGCCTGGATCGACGAGATCAAGGGCTGCGACAGCGTTCACCTCTCGCCGACCAACGAGGACATGGAGGGCTCCTTCGACTGGGACGTCCTGATCGGCGATGGCCGCGCCAACAGCATGCTCGGCCAGCCCGGCGAAGACGTCTTCATCGGCAACGGCGGCGACGACGTGATCGACGCCCGCGACGGCGTCCGCGACTTCTCGATCCAGTGCGGCCGCGGCCGCCCCTCGATGAAAAAGCCGAACGGCAAAGGCATGACGAAGCCGACCGGCAAGGCCGCCGGCCGCGCCCTGACCGACTCCTTCGACCCGGAGCCGTTCAAATGCTCGATCGTCAAACACGGCACCCCGGTCCCCGGCCTCCACGGCTAATCCCCAACCGAGGGGGGAGACTCGGAGCGCCTATGCACTTTGTCGCCCTGTGGGCGACAAAAAGCATGAGCTCGGGCGGTATCAGCCGCTGATGGACCTGGCGACTCGACAGCACGGTGTGGTGTCGACGCGTCAGCTTGGTGCGCTTGGCTACACGCGAAGCTCGGCGTCGAAGGCACATGGGGTCGGGCGCCTGCGTCGTCTTCACAGGGGGGTTTACGCGGTTGGCCATCGGCGACTCACCTGGCACAGCCGATGCATGGGCGCGGTGCTCGCTTGTCGGCCATCGGTCGCCAGCCACAGTTCAGCCGCCTGGCTCTGGGAGCTTTTTCGGAGCCGGCCGGGGACGATCCATCTCACTGCCCCCACTCAGCGCCATCCCCGCCCGGCCTTCGTCGTTCACTGTGCCGACTTGGCAGCAGCGGATATGACCGTCATTCAGGGCATACCTGTAACGGCTCTCCCGCGAACCGCCCTTGATCTCGCGGCCGTGCTCTCTCCCGCTGGCTTCGAGCATGTGCTCGAGCGCTCCGAGGAGCGAGGGTCGTTCGACCTCCCCTCGATCGAAGATGTGCTCGCTCGCAATGTCGGTCATCCCGGTGCCGGCAACCTTCGTCGCGCTGTGGAGATCTATCGGCCCGAGGGGGTCGTCACTCGCTCGGGCCTGGAGCGGGACTTCCGGGCGCTGGTCCGTAGGGCGGGGCTCCCTCCGCCCGCGATGAACTATTCCGTCGCGGGTTTCGAGCTCGACGCCTACTGGGAGCGCGAGCGGTTTGCCGTTGAACTCGACGTCTTCGAGACCCATGGCTCGCACGCCGCCTTCGAGCGTGACCGGCTGCGCGAGGACGACCTGCTGCTGATCGGGGTGGAGACGATCCGGGTCACCGGCTCGCGGCTGGCGCAAGAACCCACCGCCACGATCAACCGGGTCGCCGCGCACCTCGCCGCCGCCGCCGCGAACTCACCTGAGCTGCCGGGGCCCTCCGCCCAACGCGCGTATGCACTTTGTCGCCCTGTGGGCGACAAAGTGCATGAGCTCCTCGGGGGGCCGGCGCCAAACGAAGAGCGCCGCGCTTGAACTAGGCTAGATCCGTGGCAGTCAAGAGCGCGCAAGGAGACGAGGCGGCCGCCGTCGCAGCGGCGATCGCGCGGTTCGAGGCGGAGGTGGGGGCGGCGCCGGAAGAGGCTCTCGCGACCGCCAGCGCCTGGCAGCGGGCAGCGCTGATCGAGGGGGTCAGCGCAAAGGAGACCGTGCAGGATCTAGAAGGAGGATCGAGATGGCTGTCGTGAAAATCATCGAGCTGGTCGGGAGCTCCAAGACCTCGACCGACGATGCGGCGAAACAGGCACTGAGCCAGGCGCAGGGAACGCTGCGCAACATCCGCGCCGTCGACATCGTCTCGACCGGCATCCGCGGCGAGAACCTCGACGAGTACCGCGCCCACGTCCGGGTCGCGTTCCTGATCGAGGGAACGGAGATCGACTGATGGCGGAGCCGACGAACGACGCCGCTGCGGCGAACGCGGAGGCGAACGACCCGGCTGAGGAGCAGCAGGGCGGGACCAAGGAGGTCTCGCGCGAGCAGGCCAGGAAGCTGGTCGACGAGGGCGCCCAGCTGATCGACGTGCGCGCCGACCACGAGTGGGAAGCGGGGCGGATCGCCGGCGCCACCCACCTGCCCCTGGCCGAGCTGGCGCAGCGCGCCGGCGAGATCGACAAGGACCGCCCGGTCGTCCTCTACTGCCGCGGCGGCAACCGCTCCTCGATGGCCGCGGCCGCGTTGACCGAGGCCGGGTATGACGCGGTCAAGATGACCGAGGGAATCGTCGGCTGGGACGAGGCGGACCTGCCGCTCGAGCCGGAGGGCGGCTACGTGGCCGAATCCGGCGAGGCGGCCGCGATCCTGCAAGCGCAGAAAAAACCCTCCCATAGCTGAATCGTCGCCTGCGCGCGACTTTCCGCGCCTAAATACCTGAATCCCTGTCAGGTTTTGCTATTTTCCTCCGCATGGACGTCGTCGTAGCGGAGAACAAGGAGCAGCGGGGCAAAGGCCGGGTGGGCAGTTTGGAGAACCCGGAGACCTACGAGAACGTCCCCGGGCACATCATCCCGATCATCGAGCGCGAGTTCGACGACTTCGACAACGAAGCCGAGCAGTTCCTCTCCGGCAAGCTTGAAGAGAACCAGTTCATCGGCTTCCGGCTCAAACAGGGCGTCTACGGCCAGCGCCAGCCCGACGTCCAGATGATCCGGATCAAGCTGCCGTTCGGCGGTGTCACGCCGGAGCAGATGGACAGCTTCGCCAGCGTGGTCGAGAAGTACGCGCCGCTGAACAAAGGCCACATCACCACGCGCCAGAACATCCAGATCCACCACGTGCCGCTGCGCGACACCGAGCTGTTGCTGCGGGAGATCGCCGAAGCCGGCCTCTCCTCCCGCGAGGGTTGCGGCAACACCGTGCGCAACGTGACCGGCGACCCCTGGGCCGGCGTCGCCCCCGACGAGATCTTCGACCCGACGGCCTACGCCGGCGCCTACGTCCGCTACTTCGTCCGCCACCCGACGACGCAGCTGATGCCGCGCAAGATCAAGACCGCCTTCAGCGGCTCCGACGAGGACCGCGCCATCACCGGCATCCACGACATCGCCTTCATCAGCCGTGAAAGGGACGGCGTCAGGGGCTTCGAGGTCCGGGTCGGCGGCGGCACCTCGATCATGGCCCGCGTCGCCCCTACCGTCTATGACTTCGTCGAGGCCGACAACGGCGACTACCTCAAGGTCGCCGAGGGCATCTTCCGCATCTTCGACCGCCAGGACTGGCTGCGCGTCAACCGCGCCCGCGCCCGGATCAAGGTCCTGATCGACAAGATCGGGATCGACGCCTTCCGCGAGCAGCTCGACGCCGAGCTCGAAGGCGACTGGGTCGCCGAGCGCGAGTTCGACGTCGAGCGGCTGCGCTACGACGAGGACGAGGAGGCCCTCGCCCCGAAGGCGCCGCCGGCCCCCACTTCGCCCAACGGCGACACCTCCGAGTTCGAGCGCTTCCTCGCCGGCAACGTCCAGGCCCAGCGCCAGGAGGGCTTCTCCGCAGTCGAGGTGAAGATCACCCGCGGCGACCTCACCCCGGAGCAGTTCCGCGGCCTCGCCTCGATCATGCGCGAGTACGCCGGCGGCTACGCCCGCAGCACCGTGCAGCAGAACTTCGTCCTCCGCTGGGTCCGCGACGAGGCGCTCTACGACGTCTGGCAGCGGCTGACCGCGCTCGGCCTCGGCGAGGCCGGCGCCCGCGAGATCACCGACGTCGTCAGCTGCCCCGGCACCGACAGCTGCAAACTCGGCATCACCAGCTCGATGGGCCTCAACAAGGCGATTAAGGAGCGGGTCGACTCGATGCGGATCGAGGACGAGCTGACCAAGCGCATCCACATCAAAATGAGCGGCTGCCCGAACGGCTGCAGCCAGCACCACATCGCCAACATCGGCTTCTACGGCGCCTCGCTGAAAGTGGGCGATCGCCAGCTGCCGGCCTACATCCCGCACATCGGCGGCAAATTCGAGGGCGGCGAGGTCATCTTCGGCAAGCGGCTGAAAGCGCGCCTGCCCGCCAAACGCGTCCCCGAGGCGGTCGAGCGCTGGGTGCGGCTGTACGAGTCCGAGCGCAACGAGGGGGAGGAGTTCAACGACTTCGCCGAGCGCACCGGCGCCGAGAGCTTCGAAGCGGCGGTCAAGGAGCTGACCCTGCCGACCGAGTTCAGCCTGGAGACGATGGAGCAGTTCATCGACTGGAACCGCTCCAGCCCCTACAAGGTCGAGCGCGGCGAGGGGGAGTGCGCCATATAGGCGCACGGCATCACGCGATGAAGCCACCTCCAGTCACCCTCTCCGGCACCGTGCCGACAATCTCCGACCTCGACCACGAGGCGATCGCCGCCGAGCTCGAGGACCGCAGCGCCCAGGAGGCGCTGGAGTGGATGTTCGAGCAGTTCGGTGCCGAGCACTACATCGCCTGCTCGTTCCAGAAAACGAGCTCGGTCACCGCGCACATGGCGAGCCGGATCAACCCCGAGGCGCGCTTCTTCTACCTCGACACCGAGGTCCTCTTCGAGGAGACCTACGAGACCCGCGACCGCCTCGGCGCGGCGCTGGGCATCGAGTTCGACCGCTTCCACAACCTGACGCTGGAGGAGCAGGCCGCCGAGTACGGCGACGAGCTCTGGAAGAGCGACCCCGACTCCTGCTGCGGATTGCGCAAGGTCGAGCCGATGCGGCGCGCGCTTTCTTCCGTAGACTGCTGGGTCGCCGGTGTCCGGCGCGGAGATTCCAGTACTCGTTCCAAGACGCCGAAGCTCGGCTGGGACAAGAAATTCAACCTCTGGAAGCTGAACCCGCTCGCGGACTGGTCCGAGCGCGACGTCTGGAACTACATCCGTGAGCACCACCTCCCGTACAACCCCCTGCACGATCGCGGCTACCCGTCGATCGGCTGCACTCATTGCACGCAGCCGGTCGGGCCTGGTGGCTCGCCGCGCGACGGCCGCTGGGCGGGCGTCGCAAAGACCGAGTGCGGGATCAACTGACGGCGCCCCGGCGCGCCCCTAATTCCCCTTTCCCCGACCCGATTGGTGAGACCTTCAGATGAGCGAGACGATGGCTGAGTTGTCCCTGACCCTTTCCGAGCGCCACACGGCGGACTTCGAGATGATCGGCAACGGCGGCTTCGCGCCGCTGACCGGCTTCCAGGGCTCCGCCGACTGGGAGCGCGTCTGCGGCGAGATGCGGACCGTCGACGGCGACTACTGGCCGATCCCGATCACCCTGGCGACCGAGCTCGAGTGCGAGGTCGGCGACACGGTCGAGCTGTCCAGCGACGAAGGCAAGAAGCTGGGACGGATCAAGGTCGAGGAGATCTGGGAGCGCGACGTCAAGCGCGAGGCCGAGCAGGTCTACGGCACCGCCGACGAGGCCCACCCGGGCGTCGCCGCGATCTACGAGGAGGGCAACCGGATGATCGCCGGCCCGATCGAGGTCGACGCGCTGCCAGACCACGATGAGGCCTTCATGCGCCGCTACAAGACCCCGGCCGAGCACAAGGCCGACTTCGAGGCGCGCGGCTGGAAGAAGATCGTCGCCTTCCAGACCCGCAACCCGATTCACCGCGCCCATGAGTACCTGACCAAGGCGGCGCTGGAGACCTGCGATGGCCTCTTCATCCACCCGCTGATCGGCAAGACCAAGGCCGGCGACATCCCCGCCGAGGTGCGGATGCGCTGCTACGAGGTGCTGATGGAGAACTACTACCCGCAGGACCGCGTGGTGCTGGGTGTGAAGCCGGCGAAGATGCACTACGCCGGCCCCCGCGAGGCGGTCCTGCACGCGATCGTCCGCCGCAACTACGGCGCCACGCACTTCATCGTCGGCCGTGACCACGCCGGTGCCGGCGACTACTACGGCACCTACGACGCGCAGAAGATCTTCGACGAGATCGACATCGAGGAGCTCGGGATCGAGCCGCTGATGTTCGAGCACACCTTCTGGTGCAACGAGTGCGAGGGCCTGGCCTCGAACAAGACCTGCCCGCACGACCAGGAGGCGCGGCTTTTCCTATCCGGGACCAAGGTGCGCGAGATGCTCGGCAACGGCGAAAGGCCGCCGCACGAGTTCTCGCGCGACGAGGTCGCCGACATCCTGATCGACGCTTACAAGGAGGACTGAAAGAGCATGGCTGGCGAGAAAGGCTTCACCCTCTGGTTCACCGGACTGTCCGGGGCCGGGAAGACGACGATCTCCGGGCACCTGGAGAAGGAGCTGCGCGAGCGCGGCTCGAAGCTGGAGATCCTCGATGGCGACATCGTGCGCGAAAACCTCTCCAAAGGGCTCGGCTTCTCGAAGGAGGACCGCGACATCAACATCCGTCGCATCGCCTTCGTCGCCGACCTGCTCAGCCGCAACGGCGTGCCGGTGATCACCGCCGCGATCTCGCCCTACGCGGAGATCCGCGACGAGGCCCGGGCGACGATGGGCGACCGCTTCATCGAGGTCTACGTCAAGGCCTCGGTCGACACCTGCGCCGAGCGCGACGTCAAGGGGCTCTACGCGAAAGCGTTCTCGGGTGAGATCAAGGAATTCACCGGCGTCTCCGATCCGTATGAGGCTCCGGAGAACCCCGAGGTGATCTGCGACACCGAGAACGAAAGCGCGGAGGAGTCGGCGCAGAAGCTGCTGGCTTATCTCGAGCAGCGCCAGTTGATTCCGGCCGGCGTCGCGGCTTAGTAGGACGGCTTACCTTGGGCGGGCGGGGGACCTGATACCCCTGCCCGCTCAACTTTTTTGAGGGGCGGTTGCGGCCTTCCGAGATTCGGGGAGGCAAAAAAGTACAAGCCGCGGGCAGGGGTATCAGGTCCCCCGCCCGGCGAGATTCGGCGTCGGCTAGGTCGCGGCGGCTGGAACGGCGATCGCCGGGTTTTAGCTGCTGAGTTATTTGGCTAGGCGTTCGAGGATCTCGCGGTCCTCTGCTAGGCGCTGCTTGAGGCGTTTCTGGAAGTTCTTGTCGGCTCGTTTGGCGGCGATGTGGTTGTCGATTGCTTCGCGGACGGCCTCCGAGACGGGCATGTCGTCGGCCCGGGCGATGGCGGCGAGCTCGGCGGCTTTGTCCTCGGGGAGGCGGAGGCTCATTGCCTTGACGGCCATCGGGATTCGATCTCCTTGCTTGGTCTGGTTGGAGCGCTCTGGTCAGATCGGGCGCTTTAACCAATTAAAGCACGGATCCTGGCATCTTGATATCAGTATTTTCTATATCTTGGTATCAAATGTCGCACCGTTTAGAGCTAGCTGACTTTCTCCTCATCGCCGAGGCGATCCTCGACGTCCCGGCCGAGCAGCTCGTCCGGGTCACCCGGATCCCCGCCGCCGAGGCGGCCCTGGCGGCGCCGTTCGCCGGCCTCGACGGCATCGGCTTCTACGACGACCCGGTCGAGCGGGCGGCGATCTGCTGCTCGCGGATCATCCGCAACAACCCGCTTCCCGACGGCAACAAGCGCGTCGGCTACGAGTGCATGCGGGAGCTACTCGACCGCGGCCGCATTCCCTGGCGGCGCCCCAGCGAGGACGCCGGGGAGATCGCGTTGAAGATCGAGGGCCTGGCGGCGGGACGGATCTCCGAGCCCGACTTCGTGCGCTGGGTGAAGCTACGGACCCGGCTCAGCGAGGTTCCCTGACGACGACCGTACGGCCGTCGCCCGGCCCCCTCGGCCCCCGCCCCTCTTGCCGGTCAGACTGAGTCAGCGAACTCGAAGCATTTTGGGGCCTATGGCACCCAAAATCGTTCGAGGAGCGAGCCCTCGAACTATGGCCGGGCTGGGACCCGGGGCTCGGCGAGGCCGTAGGTGTCGTAGGCGCCGAACTCGGCGAACGTCTTGTGGGTGGGGCCGTGGTAGTCGGAGGAGGCGGTGGGGACGAGGCTGAGCTCGTCGCAGAGCGACAGGAGGTGCTCCGTCTGCTCTTTGCTGTGGCTTGGGTAGAAGGTCTCGACTCCGTCGGCGCCGAGCGAGCGGATCAGATCCTCGACCTCGGCCGGCTCGGAGAGGTCCCAGTAGGGATGGGCGATGACGGCGACGCCGCCGGCAGCGCGAATCAGCTCGATCGCCTGCTCCGCCGTCGGCCAGCGGCGGGGCACGAAGGCCTTCGCCCCCGGAACGAGGTACTCCTCGAAGAAAGGACCCAGGTCTCCCGTAGCCCCCGCCGCCTTGGCAATGTGGGGCCTGCCGATGGACAGCGCATCCCCGGCTTCGCGAACGGCATCCTCGAGATGAAGGTCGAATCCCTCATGTCGCAGCTTCTCGACGATCTCGCCGGCCCTGGATACCCGTTCGTGCTGTGCGCGCTCGCAAGCCGCCGCGATCCTCCCGAGATCGATCCAGTACCCGCAGATGTGCAGGTCTTCCGCGTACTCGTGCACGCACGACATCTCAATCGCCGGCACCAGCTCAATCCCCAACCGCTGCGCCGCCTCTTCCGCTTCGGCGACTCCCGCGACCGCATCGTGGTCCGTCAACGCCAGCGTCGTCACACCGGCCTCGGCAGCTTTCTCGACCACCTCGGACGGCACCAGCTGCCCGTCTGAAACCGTCGAATGACTCTGCAGCTCAATCAGCATGGGTCGCGCAGCCTATTTGCCAAGCCACGTTGGAGGGAGGCGGGTACCCCTGCCGGCGGCTTGTACTTTTTTGCTGGCGAGGCTCCTCGAACGGCCGCGGCCGACCCTCAAAAAAGTTGAGCCGGCAGGGGTACCCGCCTCCCTCCACCACGCCGCCCTCATAAATAGACTGCGCCGCCGTGTTCGAGAAAGTGCTCATAGCCAACCGCGGCGAGATTGCTATCCGGGTGGCGCGGACCCTGAAGGAGATGGGGATCGGGTCGGTCGCGGTGTACTCGGAGATCGATCGGGACGCGCCGCATGTGCGCGAGGCCGACGAGGCGTTCTTGATCGGGCCGGCGGTTCCCGCGGAGAGTTATTTGAACGTCCCGAAGATCATTGAGACCGCGAAGCAGGCTGGGGCGGAGGCGATTCATCCGGGCTACGGGTTCCTGGCTGAGAATGCTGACTTTGCCCGGGCTTGTGCCGACGCGGACATCGTCTTCATCGGCCCCCCGCCGGAGGCGATCGAAGCGATGGGGTCGAAGACGCGGGCGCGCGAGATCATGCAGGAGGCCGGGGTGCCGATCGTGCCGGGCGCGACCGAGCCGGCCAAGGATCTGGACGAGGCGCGCAAGCAGGCCGAGGAAGCCGGCTACCCGGTTGCCTGCAAGGCGGCGGGTGGCGGTGGCGGCAAGGGTTTCCGCGTCGCGATGACGCCCGACGACCTCGCCGACGCCTTCGAGGGGGCCGGTCGCGAAGGCGAGAAGTTCTTCTCCGACGACCGCGTCTACGTCGAGCGCTACCTGGAGGATCCGCGCCACGTCGAGGTCCAGGTCCTGGCCGACTCAGCGGGGAACGTGATCCACCTCGGCGAGCGCGACTGCTCGATCCAGCGCCGCCACCAGAAGGTGATCGAGGAGGCGCCCGGCCCTCAGGTGGACGCCGAGATGCGCGAGCGGATCGGCAAGATCGCCACCGACGCGGCCGCCGCGGTCGGCTACCGCGGCGCCGGCACGGTCGAGGGCATGCAGGTTGGTGAGGAGTACTTCTTCCTCGAGATGAACACCCGCGTCCAGGTCGAGCACTGCGTGACGGAGATGGTCAGCGGGGTCGACATCGTCCGCGAGCAGGTTCTGGTTGCCGCCGGCGAGGCGCTCTCGCTGTCCCAGGAGGAGCTGGAGCTGCGCGGGCACGCGATCGAGTGCCGGATCAACGCCGAGGCGGCGCACAAGAAGTTCGCCCCGGCCCCGGGGGCGATCACGAGCTACCGCGAGCCCGCCGGGCCGGGCGTGCGGGTCGACTCGGGCGTCGAAGCCGGCTCCGAGGTGACGCCGATGTACGACCCGATGGTGGCCAAGCTGATCGTCTGGGATGTCGACCGCGAGCACGCGACGCGGCGCATGTTGCGGGCGCTCGACGAGTACGAGATCGGCGGCCTCACGACCCTGATCCCCTTCCACAAGGCGATCCTCGCCACCGAGCAGTGGGCGCGGGGGGAGACCTGCCGCGACCTGATGGAGGACCGCGACTGGCTCAAGTCGACGGCCCCGGAGGCGGTCGCCGCACCCGATCCCGAGGACGGCGCCGAGCTCGTCAGCCGCGATTACAAGGTCGAGGTCTCGGGCAAGCTCTTCGACGTCAAGGTGATCGGCGAAGCCGGAGCCGGAGGAGCCGCCGCGGCGGCCGGCGGCAAGAAACCGCCGAAGCGCGAGCGCAAGGCCGGCGGCGCAGCCGGCGCCTCCAGCGCCTCGCTCGTCTCACCCCTGCAGGGCACCGTCTTCAAGGTCAACGTCGAGCAGGGCGCCGAGGTCTCCGAGGGCGACCTGATCTGCGTGATCGAGGCGATGAAGATGGAGAACGAGATCACCGCCCACCGCTCCGGCAAAGTCACCTCCCTCAACGTCGAGGTCGGCGCAGCAGTCGGCAGCGGCGACACCCTCGCCACCATCGAGTAGCAGCAGCTACCGCGCTGGCGTCGGGATGGGACGACCCCAGAACCTTCGAACGGCGAGACGCTTCGACGTGAGGACGGGCGGGGTGTCCCTCCCGGGACACTCAACAGCGAGCGAAGCGAGGTGTGTCCCGGGAGGGACACCCCGCCCCGTCCCTCCCGACTCAGCCCCGCCGTTTGTGGTGCCGTTTTTCTTCCCGTTCCTTCTGCTTGCGTCGTTCTTCTTCTCGCCGCTGCTTGTCGACCTTCTGCTGCTGCTCGCGGGTCAACGGGAACGTGGGAGCGATTTCCTGGCAGCGGCGGCCGACGCAGGCCTCGAGCCGGATCAGCTGGGCGTGCAGAAAGGCGCGAATCGGGAAGAAGTTGGGATCGCGCACCTTGTTGTTCAGCTCGTGGGGATCCTTGGTGATGTCGTACAGCTCTTTCTCCCCGTCGGGCCACTCGATGTACTTGTAGGGGCCGAGGCGAATGCCGACGTAGTCCTTGGGCGGGGCGACGAGGGAGGCGCTCGCCTCGTTTGAGCGGGCGGCGCTGGAGCTCGCGCCTGAGCGCGCGGCCAGCGGCTGGCCGCCCTGGGCCTCGACGTCGTTGGTCTCGACGAAGGACTCGAAGAGGATCGGCCGCCGGCTACGCAGGGTCGGGTCGACCAGGTAGGGAACCAGCGAGCGCCCGTCGATGCTTTTGTCCGCCGTGGCGCCCGCCAGCTCGAGGATGGTCGGCGCGAGGTCGATGTTCGCCGCCAGCTCCCCGGTCGAGCTGCCCGGCTTGATCCCCGGCCCGCGGATTAGCAGCGGCAGGTGGGTCGACGGCTCGTAGGCGAGGAACTTGCCGCCGGTGAGCCGGTGCTCGCCGTAGAAGAAGCCATTGTCGGAGGTGAAGAGGATGTAGGTGTTGCGCAGCTGACCCATCGCCCCCAGGGTGTTGATCACCTGCTGCACTCCCTCGTCGACCGCTCGCAGCGACTCCAGGCCCTTCTGGTAGTAGACGCGGTAGGCGTGGGTCTCGGTCGGCGAGAGGTAGGAGGCTTCGCGGATGAAGCGCGGCTTGTCGTTGACGTTCCCCTCGTTGAAGCCTTCAGACGGGCCGTGCGGATAGGGCGCACCGGCGAAGGAGTCGTAGTGCCGGGTCGCCGGCTCGGGGCCGGCCGGGCGGCGAAAGTCCCCGTGCGGGGCGGTGTAGTCGAGCTGCACGTAGAAGGGTTGGCCGGCGGGCGTGCCGATCATCTCTTCGCCGGCGATGCGGGTGAGGACGTCGGTCTCGTAGAGGCAGGGCTGTTCGTTGAGCGGCGCGAAGGGGCAGCCGAAGTCGTCGCGAACGCCGTATTCGCGCGTCTCCCAGCTGCCGGAGTCGCCGAAGGGCCCGTCCAGCACGCCATTGTCGTTCAGCGTGTAGCCGTAGAAGTAGTGGTTGGTATCCGCCTTGATCACCGAGTGCCAGGCGTTCCATCCCGGCGGCACCGTTTTGCCGTCGTCGAACGGTTCGTCGCCGTAGCCGTTGAGGAACTTGCCGACGTGGACGGTGCGGTAGCCGGCGGCCTGCAGCCAGGTGGCGACGTTGTGGCTGTTGGCCTGGCGGAAGAAGAAGCCGGTGGCGCCGCCGTTGGGGGGTACGTTGCCGCGCACGTTGTGGTTGTGCGCGTAGCGGCCGGTCAGCAGGCTGACCCGCGACGGGCAGCAGAGGGGGTAGGGGACGTAGTAGCGGTTGAAGGTGATGCCTTTGCCGGCGATCGCGGCGAGCGTGTTCGGCATCGCCGGGATCGGCGCCCCGCCTGGCGGGGTGTATTCCGCGTAGAGCTGGTCGAGCGTCTGGTCGTCGGTCTGGATCACGACGAAGTTCGGTTTCTGCCCGGCGGGCAGCAGCGCGTTGCGCTGCGTTTTCGAGGTCCCGGCCGCGGAGGCGGCGCTGGCGCTCTGCTGGCCGGCGGCGAAGATCAGCGCTGCCAGCAGCGCCACGACGCTGGCGGCGAGCGTCAGGCGGGCGGCGGCAAGCGCACGGATCTCGTTCTTGGGGTGCTCGAACCTAGTCAAGGGCAGTGAAGGACGGCTGGGGAACGGCTAGGGGTCGAAACCGGCACCTGCCGCCCGAGTTGCGCCCTGAAAGCTAGAAAACGCTCAGGACGCGCCGAGCTTTTTCGCTGCTTCGCGGAAGTTTTTCACCGTGGCGCTGGGGGCTTTGCGCCCTTCCAGTTTCTCGCCGTGGCGGTTGACCCAGATCACCGGCACGTTCATTTTCAGCACCGGGGCGATGTCGGTGGTGTAGTCGCAGCCGATGTGCAGCCAGCCTTTCTTGCCGCCGATCCGTCGCGCGCACTCTTTGAAGTGGACCGGGTCTGGCTTGTAGCTGCGCACCTGCTGGGCGGTGACGACGAGGTCGAGTTCGGTCCGCAGGTGGCGGCGGCTGATCCCCAGCAGTTTGTCGTCGACGTTGGAGATGATCCCGACGTCGTACTTTTTCCCGAGCCGGTCCATCGCCGCGTTGGCCTCGCGGAAGGGCAGCCAGTAGGCGACGCTGTTGGGTAGGAACTGGGCCCGCGAAGGCTCCACCTCCCAGCCCAGCTCGCCGGCGACTTTGACGATCGTGCGCCGCAGGACCTCGGCGTAGAGCTCGTAGGAGCCGGCCATGATTTCCGCCTGGACCTCGAAGAAGCGGGCAAGGAAAGGCCCCTCTTCGAAGCTGAAGCCGTCTTTGGCCGCCTCTTTCTTGCAGGCTTCGACGATGCCTTTCTCCCAGTCGATGAGGGTGCCGTAACAGTCGGTGGTCACCCATTTGATGTTTTTGAGACTGGGAAGGGCCATGCGAGCCGCGGCATTATGCCAGTAGCCGGCGTCTCGGCGCTTCACCCCCTTTCTCGGGTAGGGTGCCCGGCCGCGTCCTTCCGGGGCGCTCCCAAGATATGGACCTCCTCGAGTACCAGGGCAAGCAGCTGTTCGCCAAGCACGGAATCGCCGTGCCCAGCGGCGAGGTCGCAGACACGGTCGAGGAGGCCGTCGCGGCGGCGGAGCGGATCGGCTATCCGTGCGCGATCAAGGCCCAGGTGCTGATCGGCGGCCGCGGCAAGGCAGGCGGGATCAAGATCGCCGCCGACGCCGAGCAGGCGCGCGAGTACGCCGACGCGATCCTCGGCATGGACATCGTCGGCCCGCACGGCGAGGGACCGTTCCGCGTCGACCAGGTCTGGGTCGAGGGCGGCTCCGAGATCGCCGAGGAGTACTACGCCTCGGTCATCCTCGACCGCGGCGAGAAGAAGCTGCTGGCGATGGTCTCCGCCAAGGGCGGGATGGACATCGAGGCGGTCGCCGCCGAGGATCCCGCGGCACTGGTCAAACGCCACATCGACCCGACCCAGCCGTTCGATGTCGCCGCGGCGCGCTCGATCGCCGCCGACGCCGGCCTCGCCGAGGACGCGCTCGACCAGGCGGCCGAGGTGCTGGTGAAGCTGGCCGCGGTGGCGAGCGAGGAGGACGCGACGCTGATCGAGGTCAACCCGCTGATCGTCACCGCCGGCCGCGAGGTGGTCGCGCTCGACTCGAAGGTGACGATCGACGGCAACTCCCTCTTCCGCCATCAGGACCTGGCCGAGGTCGCCGACACGGTCGAGGACCCGCAGGAGGCGATGGCGAAGGAGAAGGGTCTGACCTACGTCAAGCTCGACGGCAACGTCGGCATCCTCGCCAACGGCGCCGGCCTCTGCATGTCGACGCTCGACGTCGTCGCTCAAGCCGGCGGCGCTCCGGCCAACTTCCTCGACGCCGGCGGCGGCTCGAAAGCGGAGGCGATCGTCAACGCGCTGGAAGTGATCAAGTCCGACGAGAAGGTCACGGCGATCCTCTTCAACATCTTCGGCGGGATCACCCGCTGCGACGAGATCGCCAAGGGGATCGTCACCGCCTCCGGCCAGATCGACCTCGGCGTGCCGCTGGTCGTCCGCCTCGACGGCACCAACTCGGAGGAGGGTCTGAAGATCCTGGCCGAGGCCGACCTGGCGAACCTGCACCAGGAGAAGACGATGCTGGACGCCGCCCGGCGCGTCGTCGAGCTGGCCGGGAGCGCGTCGTGAGCATCATCGTCGGCGAGCAGACGAAGCTCGTCGTCTCCGGCTTGACCGGCCGCGAGGGCTCCTTCCACGGCCTGCGCAACCAGGCCTACGGGACTGACCTCGTCGCCGGCGTCACTCCCGGCAAGGGCGGGCAGGACGTCGAGGGCGTGCCGATCTTCGACTCGATCAAGGAGGCGGTCGACGAGGCGGGCGCCAACACCTCGATGATCTTCGTGCCGGCGCGCTTCGCGGCGCCGGCGATCGACGAGGCGATCGAGTCCGGGGTCGAGACGGTGATTGCGATCACCGAGGGGATCCCGGTGCTCGACATGCTGAAGACGTATTGGAAGGCGCAGGAGGCCGGCGTGCGGCTGATCGGACCGAACTGCCCCGGCGTGCTCTCGCCCGGCAAGGCCAACGTCGGCATCATCCCCGCCCAGTTCTTCGACCCCGGCAAGATCGGCGTCGTCTCCAAGTCGGGCACGCTGACCTACCAGATCGGCAACGAGCTGAAGCAGGCGGGCGAGGGCAACTCCTCGATCGTCGGCATCGGTGGCGACCCGATCGTCGGCTCCGACTTCATCGACATCCTCAAGCTCTACGAGGCCGATCCCGAGACCGAGCTGATCGTGATGGTCGGCGAGATCGGCGGCGACGCCGAGGAGCGCGCGGCCGAGTACATCTCCTCCAGCATTTCCAAGCCCGTCGTCGCCTACATCGCCGGCTTCACCGCGCCTCCCGGCAAGCAGATGGGCCACGCCGGCGCGATCATCTCCGGCTCCTCCGGCACGGCGCAGGCGAAGAAGGAGGCGCTCGAAGCGAAGGGCGTGCGGGTCGGTCAGAGCCCGACCGAGGCGGCGGCGATCGCCGTCGAAGTCCTCAACTCTCTGTAGCGGGGCGCCGGTCAGTACAGCGGCTTCGGCCGTTCCACCAGGGCGCGGACGATCGCTTCCATGCCCTCGAAGGAGCCGTAGGGATTGACCGTTTCGATGAAGTCGGGGGCGAAGGGCGGGTTGACGACGATCTTCACTCCGGCGACGTCGACCCAGGCGGTGAAGGCACGCGGCGCCTTCTTCGGGCAGCGTGCGTAGTTCTCTTTGTAGCCGCCGAAGATCGTCGCGCTGCCGCCGGGAATCGGCACGGTGCGGGTCTGCGTGCACTTCCAGGAGGTGATCGCCTTAGCGGTCTGCGAGCCGGCGAAGACGTGCCAGGTCTGCGGCGTCCAGGTCGCCAGGCGGATGTTGTTGTAGCTGGCTTCGAGTGGCGGATAGGGGCCTTCTGCGATTCCCTTGGTCTTCTCGGGGATCGGCTCGCCCCGGTAGCTCGACCCGAACAGCGTGTTCGTGGGCAGCCGGCCCTCGGGCTTGAAGACGCGGCCGAGCCAGTAGACGGGCAGGTCGATCGCCGGATCGTCGAGCCCGACTTCGGCGTCGGAGCGTTCGGCCTTCGTGTAGGGGGTCGGCTCAAGAACGTGTTCCTGTTGGCGCGGGGCCAGCTCGGCGACGGCGCGGTCGTTGGTGGCGACGGACCCGCCTACGGCGACGACCGCCGCGACGGTATTGCCGCTGCGCCAGACGAGGAACGATGCCTTCCGTATGCCGCGGATCTGGTAGGGGAACCAGGCACGCGTCGTGTGGAATAGCCGCGTCTGCGCGCCAATCCTGGTGCTCGGCTTCACTTCTTGCGGCGGGCCGCCAGGAAGGATGAGGCCGAACATGGTCGGGACCAGCTTCCAGCCGTCGGCCGCGGCCGTGGCGCTGCCGAGCGCCATCACGCCGCTGAAGACGACTGGCGGGACGGGCTCCTCGCCGGGGACCGTGAAGCGGCTGGCGTAGCCGGCGATGCAGCCGTTGGGACGGTACTTGCGCGCGAACCTGGCCACCGCGCCGGCTTCGTCGGCCTCGCGGCTGAAGGCTTCGCAGAGGAGGCCGTCGCCCCCGCGTCCCTCGCCGAGGTAGGCGTTGCCGAAGCCGGGCGGCAGGTCGGTCAGCCGCAGCACCATCTGCGACTGGTTGACCTTCGGCGGGCGGTACTCGGCGCTGCTGGAGGAGTCGCCCGCCAGCAGGAGAACGAGCGCGGCCGTGAGCGTCGCGAGCAAAGCAATGACGCCGATCCGGATCCCTCGCGAGACCACCATGCGGCGCGAGTATAGGCGGGCCTGCCAGGGCCGTTGAGGGCGGGGCGCTCCAGTCCGGGGCGTTGCTAGGGTCGATGGCGATGGCCGCTTCGACGATTTCCTTCGCCCGCGGCGCTCCGAGCGCCGACATCCTGCCGCATGAGGCGGTGCGGGAGGCGGCGGCGCGGGCGCTCGAGAGCGACTGGGAAAAGGCGCTCTCCTACGGCACCGGGATCGGGCATCCGGGGCTCTGCGAGTGGATTGCCGAGCGCCATGGGGGGATCGACGCCGCCCAGGTGATGGTGGCCAACGGCTCGCTGGAGGCAGGGGCGATGCTGTTCGAGCACCTGCTGGGGCCGGGCGACCGGGTGATCGTCGAGCAGCCGACCTACGACCGCACGCTGCTGCTCCTGCAGCGGCTCGGAGTGGAGCTGGTGCCGGTGCCGCTGGAGGCGGACGGGGTCGACGTCGGCGCGATCGAGGCGGCGCTCGCCGAGGGCCCGGTCAAGTTCGTGCACATCATCCCCAACGCCCACAATCCGGCCGGCTGCACGCTGTCGGCCGAGAAGCGGGTGCGCCTGGTCGAGCTCGCCGCCGAGCACGGCTTCTGGATCTTCGAGGACGACCCCTACCGCGAGCTGCCCTTCGCGGGGGAGCCGCTGGAGACGATGCTCTCGCTGGACCGCGCCGGCCGCGTCGTCCACGCCTCGTCCTTTTCGAAGACGGTCAGCCCGGGCGTCCGGGTCGGCTACCTGGCCGGGCCGGCGGAGGAGATCGCGAAGCTGGCGAAACGGGCCAACGAGACCTACATCTCCCCGAACATGCTGGCCGAGGCGATCGTGCTCGAGCTCTGTCGCTCGGGGGAGCTGGACCGCAACATCGCCTTCGTCAAGGGAGCGCTGAAGGACCGCTGCGACGCGCTGGTCGCGGCGCTGCGCCAGCAGATCCCCGAGGCCGCGTTCGTCGTCCCCGAGGGCGGTTACTTCCTCTGGCTCGACCTCGCCGAGGGGACCGACACGAACGCTTTGCTGAGCGAGTCGAAAGCCGAGGGCGCGACCTTCGTCGCCGGCCCCGACTTCATGATCGAGGGCGGCGCCAACAGCCTCCGCCTCTCGTTCGCCCCGGTGCCGGCGGAGCGGATGCAGGAGGGCGTCGGGCGCATCGCCACGGCGCTCGAGCGCATCCGCGCCGGTTCGCCCGCCTGAGCTCGCGCTGGAACACCTACGCCCCTGACGCTGCCAGGCGCCGGTTTGCTGCCGCCTAGCGCCCATCCCGGTAGGGCTGGAACGTCTTGTACTTTTTCCGCGGCACGGCCCGTGGAAACCACGAACTGTCTTCGGAAAAAGTTAAGTGGAAGTCCTACCGGGAGGGGCTCCTAACGCCCATACCGGTCTGACGACAGCACCAGCTGCTCCGGGATCGCCGCGCGCGGCGGCGGCGCCGGATCGGCGCGGACCGAGACGGTCTCGGCCACGCTGCGGCTGACCTCGTGCGTGCCGTCGGCGGAGGCGATCGTCACCCGCTCATCGTCGGAGCTCTCGATCTTGCCCTCGAGCCCGGGGTCCATCCCGGCCGCCTTCAGGTAGTGCAGCAACTCCTCGGCCTCGTTCTCGAAGCGCAGGACGGTGACATCGGCGCCGACCTGGACGTCGGCCAGCAGCGAGCCCTGCTCGCGGGCGCCCTCGACGATCGGGTGCCCGTGCGGGCAGGTGGTCGCGTCGCCGATCGCCGCCCGCATCCGCTCCTCCAGCACCGGTGACATCGCGTGCTCGATCCGCTCCGCCTCCTCATGCACCTCGTCCCACGGGATGCCGAGGACATCGGTGAGGAAGCGCTCGATCATGCGGTGGCGGCGGACGATGTGGCTGGCGTGCTCGCGCCCGGAGCCGGTGAATACGAGCGATTTGTCGGCCTTGCGCTCGACGTAGCCGTCGTCGACCAGGCGGCCGACCATCTCATGCACCGTCGGCGGCGAGAGCTGCATCGCGCGGGCGATGTTGGCGCCGGTCATCGGCAGCCCGGCCTCCTCCAGCCAGAACATGATCTCCAGGTACTCCTGCTCCGCAACGGTCGCGGTCTCAGCGGACACGGCGCTCCTTTTCAACTCGGGTGCGTCCCCCGATACTAACCACCCGCCGATGGGCCGAAATGTCGACCATGGCTCGACTTATCGGCCCATCGGCCCCGGTTCAGCGGCGCTCGACCAGGGTCGAGACGACGGCCTCGTAGAAGCCGTCGCCCATGCTGCCCTCGGTGACCGTGGCGTTGTCCCAGGAGGCGAGCATCGAGCGCAGGCCGGGGTCGCGCTCGGGTCCGTTGGCGACGACGAAGAAGCGGCCGACGGCGGCGGCGACCTCGAGGTCCTCGACCGAGTCGCCGACGGCGATGCAGTCGGACGGGTCGTAGCCGCGGGCGCGGGCGTGGGCGGCGACGGCGTTGGCCTTGCTGACCATGCGCGGGACCAGGTGATAGGCGTGGGTGGGGCCATCGACGGCCGCCATCTCGCGACCGATCGCGCCGTTGTCGAGCAGCCGCAGGTCGTCGTCGCCGTGCTCGCCGAGCAGCGCGTTGGCCTCTTCGACGTCGACCTTGCCGCGGAAGAGGTGAGAGAGAACGCGCCCGTGGTGCCAGGGCGCGTGGTACTCCAGCCGACCCTGGAAGTGCTCGAAGAGCCGCTTCGGGATCCCGCGGGCCTCGATCTGCTCGTAGATCGTGCCGTCCTCGGTCGGTTCCATCTCCCCGGTCATCAGCGTCTTCTCGCCATCGATCGCGAAGGCGCAGCCGGCCTCGTAGATGTAGGAGGTCTGGCCCATCAGCCGCGCCGCCTCGTGGACCTGCGGCTCGCGGCGGCCGGACATGATCACGACCTCGACCCCGGCCCGCTGGCAGGCCTCCAGCGCCCGTGCCTGCGCCAGCGAGAAACCACCGTCGGCGTCGCGGAAGAGCGAGCTGCCCCGCCCGAGCAAGGTCCCGTCGAGGTCGGTGTACACGCAGCTCAGTCCCATGGGTGCCGGCCGCTACGGTAGCGACGATGAGATGGCGGCTCGCCGACAGGGTCATCGACTTGGCGCAGCCGGTCGCGGCGGGGATCGTCAACGTCACCGTCGACTCGATGTTCGAGGGGGCGCGCAGCGGCACGCCCGAGCAGGCGGTCGCGGACGGGCTCGGGCTGGCCGTGGCCGGCTTCGACATGCTCGACGTCGGCGCCGTGGCGGCGAAGGCTGGGCCACCGGTTGCCGTGGAGGAGGAGGCGGGGGCCCTCGTGCCGGCGATCGAAGGACTCGTCGCGGAGCTCGCACGTCGTTTCCAGACTTTGGGCCCCTATGGGGGCCACAATGCTGGAAACGACCAGGTTCTCCCGGTCACGGCCGACACCTTCTCGGTCGAGGTGGCGCGGCGGGGGCTGGCGGCTGGGGCGGCGGCGGTCAATGACATCTCCGGGGGCTCGGAGGAGATGTTCGAGCTGGTTGCCGGGAGCGGCTGTGGCTACGTCCTGATGCACATCGAGGGGCCGCCGCGGGTCGATCGGCCCTGGCGCCGGTACGACGACGTCGTCGACCACCTGCGGGCCTGGTTCGAGGGGAGAGTCGAGCGGGCGCGGGAGCTTGGCGTCGCCGAGGAGCAGATCGCGATCGACCCCGGACTCGACTTCGACCTCAGCCCCGCACAGGACCTCGAGATCCTGCGGCGGCTCGGCGAGCTGCGCTCGCTGGGGCTGCCCCTCTACGTCTCGCTCTCCCGCAAGGACTTCATCGGCGCCGTGCTGGCAGGGTCGTGGGAGGAGCGGCTGCCTCCCGGCGAGCGCGAGTGGGGCACCGTCGCCGCGGTTGCGCTCGCAGTCCGCGCCGGCGCCGACATCCTCCGCATCCACGACCGCAGCTCCCTGCAGGCGCTCCGCGTAGCCGCCGCAATCGCCCGTCCGACAGGGGCCAATGGGCCGATGAGTCGACCCATCGGCGACATTTCGGCCCATCGGCGGGCGGTTTGATGGCGCGCGGGGGGAGTCTCCTGGGCGAGACTTGGGCCGTTGCGATCGATCCTGCGCGGCGGGATGGGCGGATCGTGGCTGAGAGCGCCGAGGCGGAGCGGCGGGCGCGGCCGGTCTCGCTGCCCGGCTCGCTCGATCCCGGTCTGGCCGAGGCGCTGCGGCGCTCCGGCGTCGAGTCTCTATACACGCACCAGCTCGAGGCCTACGAGACCGCCGCCCGCTTGAACCTCGTCATCACCAGCGGCACCGCCTCGGGCAAGAGCCTGGCCTTCAACCTGCCGGTGCTCGATGGCATCGCCGCCGATCCCAAGTCCCGCGCCCTCTACCTCTACCCGACCAAGGCGCTGGCCCAGGACCAGGCGCGCAAGCTGGCGCTGCTGCGCCCGCCCGGCCTGCGCGAGGCGATCTACGACGGCGACACGCCACGCGAGGAGCGGCCGGCGATCCGCCGCCGCAACAACCTTGTCCTCACCAACCCGGACATGCTCCACGTCGGGCTGCTCCCCCACCATAAGAGCTGGGGCGACTTCATGGCCAACCTCGGCTGGGTCGTCGTCGACGAGGCCCATACCTACCGCGGCGTCTTCGGCTCGCATGTCGCCAACGTGCTGCGGCGGCTGCGGCGGGTGGCGCGCCACTACGGCTCCGAGCCGCGCTTCCTGCTCGCCTCGGCGACGATCGCCAACCCGGTCGAGCTGGCCGAGCGCCTGGTCGGGACGCCGTTCGAGCTGATCGACGACGACGGGGCGCCGCGGGCCGGGCGCGAGATCGCGATGTGGAACCCGCCGCTGCTCGACGAGGCCAGCGGTGCGCGCCGCTCGGCCCTCTCCGAGGCGGCGGACCTGCTGGCGGAGCTGGTCTCCCAGGGCGTGCGGACGATCTGCTTCCTCAAAAGTCGGCGCGGGATCGAGCTGATCCAGCGCTTCGCCCGCGAAAACCTGCAGCGGCGGGGAAAGCCGGAGCTGGCGGCGCGGATCGCCCCCTACCGCGGCGGCTACACCCCGCAGCAGCGGCGGGAGATCGAGGCGCGGCTGAGCAGCGGCGAGCTGCTGGCCGTCGTGGCAACCGACGCGCTGGAGCTGGGAATCGACGTCGGCGAGCTCGAGGCGGCGATCTGCGTCACCTTCCCCGGCACCGTCGCCAGCCTGCGGCAGATGTGGGGACGGGCCGGGCGCCGGCACCGCGGGCTCGCCGTCTACGTCGCCGGCCAGGACGCGCTCGACCAGTTCTTCTGCCGCCATCCGGAGGAGTTCCTCGAGCGCCCGGTCGAGGCGGCGATTCTCGACCACGCCAACGACCAGATCGCCTCCCGCCACCTGATCGCCGCCGCCTTCGAGCTGCCGCTGACCGACGCCGACGAGGAGGTCTTCGGCGACGGCTGGCGCGAGCGGGCGGAGCGGCTGCTGGCAGCCGGGGAGCTGCGCGGCGTCGGCGGCAAGCTGCTGCCGCGGCGCAGCGATTTCGTCGCCAACCGGATCGCCCTGCGCTCGGCCTCGTCCGATTCGGTGGCAGTGATCGAGCGCGAGTCGGGGGAGATGCTGGGCCTGGTCGAGGCGGAGCGCGCCTTCACGACGATCCACCCCGGCGCCGTCTACCTCCACCTGGGGCGCTCCTACGAGGTCGAGCGACTCGACCTCGAGGAGCGGCGGGCACTCGTCTCCAGCTTCGACGGCGACTGGTACACGCGGCCGAAAAAGGAGACGGAGATCTACATCGAACGCACCCGCGAGCAGCGCCAGGTGGCGGGCGTGCAGCTCAACTTCGGCGACGTCTCCGTGACCGAGCAGGTGATCGCCTTTCAGCGGGTCTCGATCTCCGAGCAGGAGCCGATCGACATCGTCGCCCTCGAGCTGCCGGAGCAGAGCTTCGTCACCCAGGCGCTCTGGTACGTGCTGCCGGAGAAGCTCAGCGGGGCGCTGCCGAGCGACGCCCTGCTCGGCTCCCTGCACGCGACCGAGCACGGCCAGATCGCGGTCCTGCCATTGATCGCGATGTGCGACCGCTGGGACATCGGCGGCCTCTCCACCAACGTCCATTTCCAGACCGGCCGCTCGACGATCTTCGTCTACGACGGCCACCCCGGCGGGGTCGGCATCGCCCAGCGGGGCTACGAGCAGTTCGAGCGCCTGCTCGGCGACGCCGAGCGGCTGATCGCCGAGTGCCCATGCGAGTCCGGCTGCCCCTCCTGCGTCCAGAGCCCCAAGTGCGGCAACCTCAATGAACCGCTGCACAAGGAGGGGGCGCTGGAGTTGATGCGGCTGATGAAAGGGAGTCGGTGAACCAGGGGAGGGGGTCTCCCCGTCACGAACAGCGGGGAGGTTCCGGGGAGACCCCCTCCCCTGGTTCTAGCGGGCGCCGGCGTCAAATCGCCGTCATCGGCTCCGGGGGTTGCGAGGAGGGGTCGGAGGTCTGGGAGCTGGCCGAGGAGGTGGGGCGGCGGTTGGCCGAGGCGGGGGCGACGGTGGTCTGCGGTGGGCGTACCGGGGTGATGGAGGCGGTGGCGCGGGGCGCGGCGAGCGCCGGCGGGGAGGTGATCGGCATCGTTGCCGGCCACTCGGTCGAGGAAGCGAACGAGCACTGCACTTACGTCGTCGCCACCGGCATCGGCCACGCGCGCAATCTGGCCGTCGTCTCTTCCGGCGAGGTCGTGATCGCGATCGGCGGCGAGTGGGGGACGCTTTCGGAGATCGGCTTCGCCCGGCGCCTCGACCGCACCGTGATCGCCCTGCGCAGCTGGGACCTGAACGGCCGCGACGGCATGGAGGGCGCGCCGGGCGTCATGGCGGCCGAGTCAGCCGAGGAGGCCGTCGCGGCCGCGCTCTCCTAGCTCTCCATATGCACTTTGTCGCCCTGTGGGCGACAAAAGGAGTATGCAGGCACCGATTACGGCCAGAGCTCGCGCAGGGCGAGGATCGCGAAGGCGTGGGACCAGGCGAGTGGGGTGGTGGAGTGAGGGATGCCGGTGCGGGCGTCGACGCGCTCCGGCAGGGCCCCGGCCGGCGTGGCAGCTCGGCGGAGCGCCGCCATCAGGCGCAGGGCCTCCCGGCGCTCGCCGAGCGCGGCGAGGCTCCAGGCGGTCCAGGCCGTCGGCGCGGTCCAGGGATCCGCGCCGTCCCAATCCTCGCCGGGGACGATCCCGAAAAGGGTCCGGTCGGCAGCGAGGCGAAGGAGGGTTCTGCGGACCGGCGGGAAGAGCCTCGGCCGCGCAAACGGGCGCACGGCCCAGGCCGCCGCCGAGTCCCACCCCGAGTCGGGATCCCCCGCCCGCCGCACCAATCCCCGCCGATGGGCCGAAAACGTCCGCCATAGGGACGTTTTCGGCCCATCGGCGCGCGGTTTGGCGGCCGCGGCGGCGAGCGCGTTGGCGAGGTAGTTGCCCGCGTCGCGCTCCTGGTAGTCGGGACGGTCGCGCCAGGAGAACGGTCGGTCCGCGGGTGGGAGACCGGCCGCGCGGGCGGCGACGCTTACCCAACCGCTGGCGTCACCCTGCGCCTCGCGTCCCGGGACGGGCGATCCGTTGCCGGCGAAGCGGGCGGCGGCATCGAGGTCGAGGCCGAGCAGGAAGTGCGCCACGCGGCGCGCCTCCGCCTCGTAACCGGCCGCTGCGAACGCGAGGGCGACGGCCCCGGCGTCGCGCGGCCACACGTAGGCCCAGCCGTCCCGCGCCCCCGCCGCGACGGCACCGGTGCGGCGATCGGTAAGCGCCCGCAGGACCAGAAGCGACCGCCGATACATCCCATCCGCCCATCCCGGCGCTGCCGGACCGAGGGGCCGTGCCCGCGAAAGCCAACGACGATCCGAACGTTCCTCCCTGCGGACGATCTGCCGCGCCTTCCGGTCGTCGCACCGAAGCCGCGAGCCAGCCGCCGGTTCCCCAGATTCGATCGAAACTCCGGCTCGCCCGCTGGCCGCGGTGAGACATGCCAAGACCCCGCCGCCCGCCGCGTAGGTCAACTTCGCCGCGGTCGAGCCAAAAGCTGCCTCCACGACCAGCACGTTCGTGTCCGGCCGGTGGCGCTGCACGACCGAGTCGGCTCGCCAGAGCGGCAGGACGGCGCCGCCGACCCGGACCCGCGGCACGATCCCGGTCCCGGCGGCGACCGTGCCGGCGGCCTGCCGCGCGGCCGGGTTGTCGATCAGCGGCGTGCCGGCCGGCCCAGGCGCTCGCAGCTCGACGACATCGCCGTAGGCATCGACCGCCCCCGTCAGCCCCCCGCTCCCGACCACCGCCACCCCCAGGAACGGCGGCGGCAGCCCGGGAAGCGCCGCGGGCGTCCGCGGATCGGCTCCCGACCCGCCCGACAGGAGCGCTGCGGCCAGCGCCCCGGCAACCGGGAGCGCCAGCGCTGCACGGGGCCAGGCCACGCCCCAATGCAATCAGCCCCGACCCGCCTCCGGCCGCTAGCCTTCCCGCTGCGTGCCATCGGCGTGCCAGGCGAGGTAGCTCAGTTGGTAGAGCACACGACTGAAAATCGTGGTGTCGTGGGTTCGATTCCCACCCTCGCCATCGTCACCCCCGGTCAGCTCCCCCGGTGGCTTGGACCAGCAGTTCGGCGGTGGCGCGACCTTCTTCTCGGCGGGGTCGAGGGGAGTCTCGAGCTCGCACAGCTCATCCGCCAGCTGCTGCGCCTGCTCCAGCGCCTCCGCGGGAGGTCGTGGGGAGGCGACCGAGATATCCGTTATCTGGTCCTTCTGAATCCCGATCAGGCGCGCCGAGGACTGATCGATCTCTTCTCGTTCCAGCGGCTTGTCGGCCAGTCTCGCGAGGTAGACCCTGCTTCCGTTCTCGGCGACGAAGAAGCCGATGATCGCTCGCTCGTTGTTTCTCACGATCGCGGCGCCTCGCAGCTCAGGGGTGTCCTGTGCCCGCACGTATTCCACACCTCCCAGAAACAGGGAGAGGGCGAGGAAGACCGTCCCCGCCAGGAACAGGGGGCTGCTCGTCACCCGCGCCACGCTGTAGGTGAGAGCGACCATCACCGTTCCGAGCAGGATGAAGGAGACGTACTGAGCCGTTCCCGGCGCATCGATCGTCGTCGTGAAGGCGAGGACCTCGAACAGCGCGACGACGCTGACGAGCACGAGGGCGCGGACCGCGTCGCTGTTGCGCTCGACCACGCTCCGCTCGGCAGGGTCGGGGATTCGCTCTTCGCGCCGCCCGAAGAAGATCAGGCCGATCAGGTAAACGGCGGTCGCAAGGAGCCCGTAGGCCACCGCCGGCACAAGCGTGTTTGCCCCGATCACGACGAGGTCCTGGGTGGGCACGATGCTCAGCGCCTCCTCCCGGGGCAATCCGGCGGCGCCGAAGCGAGCCCACTCGATCGCCCCGCCGACGAAGGTGACGAATCCGAGGACCCCGACGCCGGTCGCGACCGCTCCGAGGATCGGCACGACGCGGTCCCAGCCGCTCGACTGCGAGGCCTCGTCCTCATCCTCGTCAGGTACCTCGATCGTCGATGCCTCGTCGAGCTCGGCGGTGACGGCGATCGGCTCGGGGAGGGCTGGCTCGATGCCTTCCGCGATCGCCACCTCCACCTCCCCCGCGAAGCGTCGAAGCTCCTCGATCAGCGCGCTCGCGGCTCGGACGGGATAGCGAACGCCCAGCAGGACGACTCCTCGGATGCACGCCTCAGGCGAAAACGGGAAGACCCTGACGTAGTACGCGGGCCCGAATCGCCGTAGCGCTGCGCGCGTCAGACTCTCGCTCGATGGTGGAGCCGGCCTCCCGCATCGCGGCGAGGAGCGCCTCATCCGTCACCTCCTCGCTCGGGCTGGAGACGACGACTTGGTACGCCGCACGAATCCCCCGGCGGTCCTCGCGAGGGGCCCGACGGTCAGGGGGTCTCATCCTCGTAATCGCCTTTCACCATGGAATGGTTGGCCCTCGCCACTTCGGCACCAGCCTTCCACACCCAGCGAGTTAATTCAATTAATATTCAGTAGTTTGTATAAGCCAACCAACGGCAAGGCGTGATGAAAGGGAGGGGCGTGGGAGAGAAGGTCAAGTCATTTCACTGTGAGGTTTGTGGCGAGCAGCGTCGGTTCACCAAGACGACGAAGAAGCGCGGAAGCAAGATGCTGAGTCGCGGCTATGACGAAATGAACCCGCTGGCCGCTGCCACGGGTGGGGCTTTCAAGCTCGGCGGCGCCGCTTTCAACGCCGCCAAGAGCTACCGGTGCACCATCTGCGGCTCGAAGAAGGGTGCGAAAGCTGCATAGCGAAGACGGCGAGGGGCGGCCGCCACACGCTTTCATCTCCTACGCGCATGACGACCGCCCGGTCGCCGACGCCCTGGCCCTCGGGCTGCGGAGCCGCGGCTGCAAAGTGTGGATCGACGTCGGGGAGATGCGGGTCGGCGACTCACTGATAGAGCGAGTCGCCGAGGAGATATCGGACGCCGACGTCCTCATCCCGATCGTCTCCCGGCACTCGGTCGAGTCGTCCTGGTGTCGAAAGGAGATCAGCCTGGCGATGACCAAAGAGGTCAACGCCCAGGGTCGCTTTGGCCCTCCCCTGGTGCTTCCGATCCGGGTGGGCAGGGTCGAGATGCCACCGACCCTGCTCGACAAGCTCTATCTGCAAGCCACGCGGAAGCGACCGCAGGAGATCGTCCCCAAACTGTGGGAGGACATCCGCCACCACACCGACGGGGCGGTCGCCGCCGCTTCGCCTGCCCCGAGCGCGGCGGAGCTCGCTTACCGTCGAGGCGCGAACCTGTATGGCAAGGGCGAGGTGGCCGCCGCGAAGCGCGAGCTGCACGAGGCGTCCCAGGAAAGCCATCACGCGGCGGCGCTGCTGCTGGGCACCATTCAGCTCGACCAGGAGGAGTTCGAGAGGGCTGCCGATGAGCTGGGGTTCGCCGCCGGCAGCGAGAACGAGGAGGTCGCGGTCGCCGCGGTCGTCGCCTACGGCCGGATGATCGCCACCCACGAGTTCGACGACAAGGCCGATGCCGTGGCCCGAACCCGGGGGACGCTTCTCTCGCACCGGGACCCGGAGGAAGCCGAGCGACTCTGGCTCACCGCGGCGAGCTCCGACAACCGCGGCGCCGCCTGGGCATGGATCGGACTGGGCCGCCTCAGGGCGGACCCGCCCACGCGCGAGGCCGTCGCCGATGCGCCTGGGGCGGAGTACGCATTCGACCGGGCCGCCCGCAGCGGCCATTCGGAGTCCCGTGCCTGCGCGCTCTTCAAGCTCGGCCGGACTCGCTGGCAACTGGGGAAAGAGGACGAAGCCATCCCGGTGCTCGATCTTGGCGCGGCCAGCGGCGACAGCGAGTGGGCACCGCGCTGCGCGTTCGAGCTTGGCCGCCTCCACTGGGCGCGCGAAGAAGACGAGAACGCGGGACGCAGGTGGTACGAGGCCGCCAACTCGGGTCATCCCCAGATCGCGGAGTTGGCCAGAGAGGCGATCGAGAACCCCAGCTCGACCTGGCGAGTGCGATAGCGGCGCGCAGCGTTACCCGACCGGGTCACCCGCCTCAGGCTCGGCCTCGCGCAGCAGGCGCCAGTCGACGACGTAGCCGCCGAACGGGACCACCGCCCCGATCAGCACCCAGAAGGTGGTCCTGCCGCTCCAGCCGAGGTCGTGCCGGATGTTGAGCGCTACCACGACGTAGGCGAGGAAGAGCAGGCCGTGGATCGGGCCGAGGACCTGGACGCCGAGCTCGCCGTCACCCGTTCTCTTGACAAACGAGGCGATCAGCAGGGCGATGAAGCTGGTCGCCTCGGCGAGGGCGATGTAACGCATGGTCTTGATGGGCGGCACCCTATTGGAGCGCGGCGCTGGCCATCGTCGCCGGCGGGGGCATCGGCTCCTTCAAAACGTCCCTATATGCGGACGTTTTCGGCCCATCGGCAGCGCGCCTAGCCGTCCGCTCGCGTCTCTACCTTGGCTGCGAGATGAGTGAGCAGACTCGACTCGACGGCTTGGTCTCGATGCGGGTACCGCTGCGCGACCTCGAGGACGGCCAGCGGGTCGCCGGCGTATACGCGGTGCGCGAGCGCGAGCTGCGCCGCAAGCGCAACGGCGAGCCCTGGCTGCGGCTCTCGGTCGGCGACGCGACCGGTAGCGCCGAGGCGGTCTGCTGGGAGGAGGCCGAACCGCGCTACGCACTCTGCGCGACCGGCGGCGCCGTGTTCGTCAGCGGCGTCTTCGAGCTGAGCGAACGCTGGGGAGCCAAGATCAAGATCGCCGAGCTGCGCGAGGCCGCCTCGCACGAGTACGAGCCGGGGGAACTGGCGCCCGCTTCGCACGTCTCGCTGGAGCACCTGGAGGCCGACCTGCGTTCGCTGCTGGCGACGATCCAGGAGCCGCAGCTGCGGCTCCTGCTCGACTCGTTCTTCGCCGAGGGCAGCGAGGCCTGGGCCCGCTTCCGCGACGCGCCGGCGGCCAAGGTCTACCACCAGGCCTACCGCCACGGCCTGCTCGAGCACACGCTCTCGGTCGCGCAGGCGGTCAGCGCCGCCTCCAACTTCTTCCCCGGCATCGATCGCGACGTCGCCGTCACCGGCGCCCTCCTGCACGACATCGGCAAGACAGAGGCCTACAACGACGACCCGCTGGCGATCGACCTCACCGACCATGGTCGCCTGCAGGGCGAGATCCCGCTTGGCTACTACTTAGTGCGCCGCCAGATCGAGGAGATCCCCGGCTTCGACCCGGCTCTCGCCCAGTGCGTGCTCCACATCATCCTCAGCCACCACGGCTCGCTCGAGCACGGCTCGCCGGTCGTTCCCGCCACCCGCGAGGCCGTCCTCGTCCACATGATCGACAACCTCGGCGGCCGCCTCGGCAGCTTCGACCGCCTCGAGCGCCAGCTCCCCGCCGGCGAGTCCTGGTCCGGCTTCGACCGCGCCCTCTCCGGCTCCGCCTACTTCGGCCAGCGCGCCGCCTAGCTCTCGTCAGGCTCGCCTTCGTCTTCGCCATGGGGTCAAGCGCCGAGGACCGCCCGGGCCAGCAGGCAGCTGCCTAATCCGCTCAGATAGGAGCTGCCTGAACGCTGTCGCCGGAGGGCGTCGGCAGGCCCTCCCAAAACACTCAAGCGCGAAGCGCGTTTTGGGAGGGCCTGCCGACGCCCTCCCCCCACACCCCTCAGAACTTCCGCGTGCAGCGCTTGATGTGCTGCACGTTTCCCTTCGACCGCTCGATGCAGCGGACGAGCCGCTTCGGGTTGCCCTTCTTCTCGGCGGTGTGGAAGGAGCGACGGATCTGGCGCTCGACCCGCCTGTTGACGTCCTCGATCGTTTTCGAGACGTCGGTGATGTCGGCGCCCTTGACGCCGAGGGACCTTTCGAGGCTCTGATTGGTCGTCTTGATTGCTGCGTCGGTCGTCTTCAGGACCGGCTTGACGATGAAGAAATAGGCCGCGGCGAGGATCCCAACCGTGACCAAAAGCCGGATCAAGCCGGAAGTCAGGTTCCCGAAGAGGTTGCGGAGGATGTCCATGGGACGGCCGCAGACTATCCTGCGGCACGTGGCGAAGGACACCGAGAAGCTTATTCGCCAGCTCTCGTTGATCTCGTTCCTGATGGCCCAGGGCAGGCCGGTTTCGGCGCTCGAGATCAAGCGCGAGGTGGAGGGGTACAGCGACATGAACGACGACGCGTTCGCGCGGCGCTTCTACGCGGACCGGGCCGAGCTCGAGAGCCTTGGCATCCAGCTCGGGGTCGAGAAGCCGGGCGAGGGGTTCTTCGAGGCCGAGCTCTACTCGCTGCCGCCGGAGAACTTCTACCTCGACGCGATCGAGTTCACCGACGAGGAGCTGGCGGCGTTGAGCACGGCGCTGTTGCTCCTGACCGACGGAGGCTTTGCCTACGCCGAGCCGCTGCGCCTGGCCCTGCAGCAGGTTGCCTGGGGCCACCCGAACCCGCTCAGCGAGGGCGAGCGTGCCCCGGTCGAGATGGCGATGACCGCCTCCGCCGGCGGCCGCGACCTCTCCCAGCGCCTCTCCAAGATCGAGACCGCGATCAGCCGCCGCAAGACGATCGAGTTCACCTACTACACGATGGAGCGGGGCGAGACGGAGAAGCGCAAGGTCGACCCCTACCACCTGGTCTTCCGCGGCGGCCAGTTCTACCTGATCGGCCACTCGCACGAGCGCGAGGCGGTGCGCGTTTTCCGCCTCTCCCGGATCCAGGGCAAGGTCGGCTACGCGTCCAAGGCCGAGCACGACTTCTCGCCGCCTGAGGACTTCGACCGCCGCGACTACGGCAGCCGCGCCGACTGGCAGCTGGGGGAGACCCAGGGCACGGCGAAGATCTGGATCCGCGAGCGGATCGCCTGGCTGATCGAGCGCGACTACGGCAGCTACGGCACGCTGCGCCCGGCGAAAAAGTCCGACGGCGCCCCCGGCAAGGGGCAGATCTTCGAGACGAGCTACGCGTCGGTCCGCGAGCTGATCGCCTGGGTGCTGCGCTGGCGCTCGAACGCCCAGGTGCTGGCGCCCGATGACCTGCGCGAGGAGACCGAGCAGCGCCTCGCCCTGCTGCGCGACCGCCACGAGAATGGCTTCGCCCCGGCCAAGATCGTCGACCGTCCGCTGCGCGACACCCCCCGCCGCAGCCGCTCCAACGGCCGCGGCGAGGCCGCGATCCGGCCCGAGCGCTTCGCTCGCCTCGTCACCCTCGCCGGGATGCTGATCGAAACGGCGAAAAAGGGCGAGCGGCTGCGGATCGCCGAGCTGCGCCAGCGGCTCGAGCTGACCGACGAGGAGCTGCGCGAGGACGTCGAGCTGCTCAACGTCGTCAACTTCGGCGGTGGCACCTACGTCCTCTACGCGGAATTCGTCGGCGACGAGATCGAGGTCGACTCCGAGCCATACGGCGACAACTTCGCCCGCCCGGCGCGGCTGCTGCCGCTCGAGGCCAAGGCCCTGGTCGCGGCGATCGACCTCTTCGGCGACCACCTGCCGCAGACCGACCTGCAGAAGGCGCGCAAGAAGATCGTCGACGCGCTTGGCCACGACCCCTCCGAGGAGGGGCTGGAGATCGCCTCCGCCGGCGGTGGCGACGCGGAGGTGGCGCGCAAGGTCAACGACGCGATCGCCAGCAGCCGTGTGCTCGAGATCAAGTACTACAAGGAGAACGAGGACCAGTTCACCGACCGCGAGGTCGAGCCGTACAAACTCCAGAACGGGTCCGAGGGCTGGTACGTCGCCAGCTACGACCTCGGCAAAGAGGGCATGCGCCACTTCAAGCTCGACCGGGTGAAGGAGGCGAGGCTCTCCAAGCGCACCTTCGAGCCGCGGCCGGAGGTCGAGGAGCTGGCCGGAGTCGAAGGCTGGATGACCCACGGCGAGGTGCCGACCGCCCATGTCGCCCGCGTCTGGGTCTCACCCGAGCGGGCGCGCTGGCTGCGCGAGGAGCGGACCGTGGTCGAGGAGCTGGCCGACGGCGCCGTCGTCGTCGAGCTGCCCTACGCTGGCAAGTCCTGGCTCGTGCGGGAGATCCTCCGCGGCGCCGGCGACCTCGTCGTGCTCGAGCCGGAGGACGCGCGGGAGGCGATCGCCAAAGAGGTCGCGGCCGGCGTGGCGTGACCCGGCCCATCCCGGCAGGGGTTTCACTTAACTTTTTCGAGTTGCCACTGCGGCGACCGACGATGCGTGGTGGCGAAAAAGTACAAGACGTTCCACCCCTGCCGGGATGGGCCGGGTGAGCCAGGCGCCGGGGCATCCCGAGGTTCTGAAAGTGGTGGCGCCCAACCCCGGGGCGATGACGTTGGAAGGGACGAACACGTACGTGTACGGGGCCGATCCTTGTGTGGTGATCGACACGGGGTCCGAGGACGAGGGGCATCTGGAGGCGATCCGCGGCGCCGGTGCTGAGCGGGGTGGGATCGGGTTGGTGCTGCTGACGCACTCCCATGGCGACCACGCTGCGGGCGCCGATCGGCTCGGGGCCGAGGTGGTGCTGCCTTCGGGCGGCGAGACCCACGCCGGCCTGCGCGTCCTCGCCACCCCCGGCCACGCCGCCGACCACGTCTGCTTCCTCAGCGACGACGGCGTTTGCTTCAGCGGCGACCTCGTGCTCGGCCTCGGTTCGACGATCGTCCCGCCTGGGGGCGGTTCGCTGGCCGCCTATATGGACTCGCTGCGTCTGCTGCAGGCCGAGGAGATCGAGCTGATCGCGCCTGGCCATGGCCCCTGGGTCACTGACCCCGCCGCCAAGCTGGCCGAATACGTCGCGCACCGCGAGATGCGGGAGGGGCGGCTGCTCACCGCCCTCGAGGGCGGCGAGCGCTCCCGCGCCGCGCTCCTCGCCGAGGCGTGGGACGACATCCCGATCGAGCTGCTGCCAATGGCGGCGATGGCGATGGAGGCCCACCTCGAAAAGCTCGAGGACGAAGGACGACTGCCGGGCGACCTCCGCGAGTAGGCCACGAGTCTGCTCTTTTGTTCGCTATTCGGACAAAAGAGCAGACTGGCCGGCTGGCCAGTACCCTGGCCCGATGAGCGGACGGCGGATGGCGCGCACGGGATTGCTGGCCGGGGCGGTGGGAACCGGCCTGGCCACGGCGGCGATTGCGGCCGCCTGGCACTGGCTGGCGCGGCGGCCGCTGCCGAAGCAGCGGGGGACGATCGAGCTGCGCGGGCTGGAGGGTCGGGTGCGGGTCCGCCGCGACCGTTGGGGCGTGCCCCACATCGAGGCCGATGCCCAGCGCGACCTCTACTTCGCCGAGGGCTTCGTCCACGGCCAGGACCGGCTCTGGCAGATGGACTTCTACCGCCGCGTCGTCGAGGGCCGGGTTGCGGAAATGGCTGGCGAGGACGGGCTGCCGATCGACCGCCTGATGCGCACCCTCGGCATGCACCGCATCGCCGCGCGCGAGGAGGCGGCGCTCGACCCGGAGCTGCGCGCCACCCTGGAGCGCTTCTGCGAGGGCGTCAACGCCGCCGCGGCAGAGGCCCCCGCGCTGCCCTTCGAGATGCAGCTGCTGCGCCTCGACTTCAAGCCCTGGCGGCCGGTCGACATCCTCGGCCTCGGCAAGCTGCTCGCCTTCGGTCTCTCGACCAACTGGGAGCGGGAGCTGCTGCGGGCCGACATGCTGCGGGCGCTGGGGCCAGAGCTGAGCGCCCGCCTCGACCCGACCTACCCTGCCGACAACCCGATAGTCACCCAGGAAGCCTGGAGCGGCGACGGCCTCGCGATCGTCGAGCAGATCGACGCCGTGCGGCGCTCGATGGGCCTGGCCGCGGAGGCGAGTGGCTCCAACAACTGGGCCATCAGCGGCTCGCTCAGCGCCACCGGTGCGCCCCTGATCGCCGGCGACCCGCACCTGCCTCCGAGCATGCCCGGCATCTGGTACCAGGTCGGCCTGAGCCACGGCGATCGCTTCGTCCGCGGCGCCTCGCTGCCGGGCCTGCCCGGCGTCTACATGGGCCAGAACAACGACGTCTGCTGGACCTTCACCAACGTCATGGCCGACGTCCAGGACCTCTTCGTCGAGCGGGTCGAGGCCGACACCTACCTCTTCGAGGGCGAGTGGCTGCCGCTGGAGACCGTGCGCGAGGAGATCCCCGTCAAGGGGCGCGCCGAGCCAATCGCGCTCGACGTGCGAATCACCCACCATGGCCCGCTCGTCAACGACGCGCTCGGCGCCGACGACGACGAGCCGCTGGCGCTGAGCTGGCAGGCGCTCTCCGAACCGACCACCTTCGCCGGCATGTTCGAGCTGCTGGAGATCGAGTCCGGCCCCGACCTTGTCCGCAAGCTCGAGGGCCACACCGCGCCGGCCTCGAACCTGATCTGGGCCGACCGCCATGGCTCGATCGGCTACAAGCTGATCGGCCGCCTGCCGCGGCGCCGCGGCGGCAGCCCCGACCTGCCGAAGCCCGGCTGGAGCGGCGAGTTCGAGTGGGAGGGGACGATCCCTTACGACGAGCTGCCGCAGCGTGTCGACCCGGAGAGCGGCTACCTGGTCACCGCCAACAACCGCATCGTCGGCGACGAGTACCCGCACCACATCACCAGCGAATGGCTCGACGGCTTCCGCGCCAAGCGGATCGAGCAGCTGCTCGGCCAGAGCGACGAGCATTCCATCGAGGGCTTCGAGGCGATGCAGTCTGACAACCTCTCGCTGCCGGGGCTCGAGGCGGCACGGCGGCTGGGCCGGCTCAGCCCGCGCGGCCAGCGCGAGCAAAGCGCGCTGGAGCGACTGCGCAGTTGGGACGGGCGGCTCGACCCGGACACGATCGCCGGCACGATCTACCAGGCCTTCCTGCTGCGCCTGGCGCGCGAGGTGGCCCGCTGCGCGATTGGCGACCGCGATCTCAGCGAGCGCTGGCTCGACCGCGCCGACAACGGCTTCACCCCGCACATCACCTCGCCCTGGCGCTGGCACTCGCACCTGATGGGGCTCTGGGAGGAAGCCGACACGGCGCTGATCGGCCGCTCCTGGGAGGAGCTGGCGCTGGAGGCGCTGGCCGGCGCCCTCGACGACCTCGAAGAGCGCTTCGGACCCGACCCCGAGGCCTGGCGCTGGGGCCGCGTGCACGAGATGGAGTTCCCGCACCCACTGGGCGAAGCGAACCCATTGCTGCGCCGCCTGCTCAACCGCCGCCTCCGCGCCGGCGGCGCCCAGGAGACGGTGAGCCAGATCGCCTACGACCCCAACAACCCCTACAAAGCGGTCTGGGCGCCGAGCTGGCGCATGGTTGCCGACCCGACGAACCCCGACCGCTCGCGCTGGCAGATGTTCACCGGCCAGTCCGGCCACCCCGCCAGCCGCCACTACGACGACCTCCAGGCCGACTGGCTCGAGGGCCGCACCCAGCCGATGGCTGGCGAGGGCCCGTGGCAGGAGCTGGAGCTCGTTCCCACCGCCTGAGCGCGGCCGCGACTTCGACCGGCGTCTGGGGTTCATTTCAAAGCGCGCGGCGCGTCGCCGTCGCCGAGCTCTGGTCATGAGAACGATTCGGTCCTCACTTGCCCTGGCCGCCGTGGCGGCTCTCGCCCTGCTGGCCCCCACCGTCGCGCAGGCGCTGCCGCGCGGGTTCTTCGGGATCGTCCCGCAGACCGCGCTCGGCCCCGAGGACGCGAGCCGCATGCGCGCCGGCGGCGTCGACACGATCCGGGTCCCGGTCTCGTGGCGGGCGGTCCAGCCCTCGCCGCTCGGCGGCTATGACTGGGCCGGGCTGGACCAGCTGGTGACGGTCGCCGCCCACGGCCGCATCGAAGTCCTGCCGTTCCTCTACGCCACGCCGCGCTGGCTCTCCCGCGATTGGCGCCGCCTGCCGGTCGCGGGCGGCCGCCAGCGGCGTGCCTGGTCGGCCTTCGTCGAGGCTGCGGTGGAGCGCTACGGCCGCGGCGGCGAGTTCTGGGCCGCGCACGGGCCCGGCAGCCCCGACCCGCTTCCCCAGCTGCCGATCCGCGCCTGGCAGATCTGGAACGAGGAGAACTTCTTCTTCTTCACCAAACCGGTCTCGCCGACCGGGTACGCGCGTCTGCTCACCCTCTCCGACCGCGCGATCCGCCGCGTCGATCCCGGCGCCGAGGTCGTCATCGGCGGCCTCTTCGGCAACCCGGGGCAGCGGCCGCCGCAGGCGATCGACGCGGTCGACTTCCTCGACCGGCTGTACCGGGTGCGGGGGATCAAGGGCAGCTTCGATGCCGTGGCCCTGCACCCGTACGCCGCCGACACCCTGGACCTGCGCGGCCTGGTGGAGGGGATTCGCCGGGTCGCCCTGCGCAACCGCGATCGCGGCGCCGCCCTCTACGTGACCGAGCTCGGCTGGGGCTCCCAGCGCAATCCGGGCGTCGTCTCCTTCGAGGTCGGCCTGCGCGAGCAGGCCCGGCAGCTGCGATCGGCCTACCGCTACCTGCTCTCCAACCGGCGCCGCCTCAACCTGAAGCAGGTCGACTGGTTCACCTGGAAGGACCAGCGCGGTGCCTGCAGCTTCTGCGACTCGACCGGCCTCTTCCGCCGCGGGGCGAAGTTCAGGCCGAAGCCGGCATGGCACGTCTTCGTCGCCGCCACCCACGGCCGCCTCGGTCGCTGATCCCTCTTACTAGTAGGAGGTTGGCTGTCCCTCCTGGGCGCCGCGGCTCAGCAGCGGATCGGAAGCCGCGGCCACCGCGCGAACGAGCTCGACGATCTCCGGCGGCGCCTTCTCCGGTGAGCCGCTGTCGAAGGGCGGGTTGGGGTCGTACTCGATGCCCAGCTGGACCGCCTGGGCAACCTCCGGCCCGGCCTCGAGCGCGACCAGGTGCAGGGCCATGTCGATCCCGGCCGTTACGCCGGCGGCGGTGATCACCTTGCCGTCCTCGACGAAGCGGCCGCCGACCGGATCGGCCCCGTACCGGCGCAACTGCTCGAGCAGGAGCCAGTTCGAGGTTGCCCGCTTGCCCTGCAAGAGGCCGGCGGCGCCGAGGATCAGCGAGCCCGTGCAGACCGAGGTGGTCCATTTGCTGGTGCGATCGATCGCGCGCAGCCAGTCCAGCACCCGCTCGTCCTCGAGCAGCGGCCGGCTGCCGATGCCACCGGGCACGAGGACGACGTCCGCAGCGTCGACTTCGTCCAGGGAGTAGTCGGCGAGGAGCCCAAGCGCGCCGTCTTCGCTGCGAACCACGCCCTTCTCCTTAGCGACGGTGCGGACCTGCCAATCCGGCACGTTGCGCATCACTTCGAACGGCCCGACGGCGTCCTGCGGGGCCAGCTTCTCGAACAGCAGCAGCGCGATATCCATGCCGCCATGTTCGCGCGCCTGGCTCGAACCCGCCAGTGGCAGGATTGCCAATGTCCGCTAGATTTCTGCCAATGTCCGACGGGCACAGGGTGGTGGCGCTTTGCCTCGACGGGCTCGTCGCCTTCGACCTGACGGCGCCGGCGCAGGCGTTCGGCCTGGCGGCGCGGCCCGGGGGCGAGCCGCTGTATGAGTTCTCGACCTGCTCGATCGGCGGAGGGGAAGTCCGCACCACCAGCGGCTTTGGCATCAATCCGGCTTCTGGTCTCGGTGCCCTGCGCCGGGCCGACACGGTCGTCATCCCCGCCTACGCCGGCATCCTCGAGCCGCCGCCGCAGGAGGCGCTCGACGCCCTGCGCGCCGCCGGCCGCCGCGGCGCTCGCCTGCTCTCGGTCTGCAGCGGCGCCTTCGCGCTCGCCCACGCCGGCCTGCTCGACGGCCGCCGCGCGGCCACCCACTGGGCCTGGGCGGGGGAGCTGGCGCGGCGCTTCCCCGCCGTCTCCGTCGATCCCGACGCCCTCTATGTCGACGAGGGCGAGGTGATGACGTCGGCCGGGCTCAGCGCCGGCATCGACCTCAGCCTGCACGTGATCCGCAAGGATTTCGGCGCCGCCGCGAGCGAGCGCGTCGCCCGCCACATGGTCGCCGCGCCCCATCGCGAGGGCGGCCAGGCGCAGTTCGCCAAGCCGGCGCCGGCCGGGGGCGGCGGCTCGCTGGAGTCGACGCGGCGCTGGGCGGCCGAGCGGCTCGAGCGGCCACTCGACGTCGCCGCGATGTCGGGCCACGCCGGAGTCAGCGCCCGCACCTTCGCCCGCCGCTTCCGCGAGGAGACCGGGACGACGCCGCTGCAGTGGGTGCTCTCCCAGCGGGTGCTGAAGGCCCGCCGGCTGCTGGAGGAGTCCGACCTGCCGGTCGAGGCGGTCGCCTGGCGCTGCGGCTTCGGCACCGCCGCCTCGCTGCGCGATCACTTCCGCCGCGCCACCGCGACCACCCCAACCGCCTACCGCCGCACCTTCGCCGGTTGAACGCGAGCGAAAAGTGGCGCTATGGCCCCCAAAATAGTCCGCGTTCGTCGGTTCCGGGTCGTTTAGGGTCCGCGGCACGATGAGCCGTCGTGACCAGATCGTCCTCGGCGACGCCGAGCTGCTGCAGCTGCTGGACGAGGAGCGGATCGCGGTCGTCTCCAGCCTCGGGCCGCATGGCTGGCCGCACTCGATGCCGCTCTGGTACGTGCCCAGGGAGGGGGAGATCTGGATCTGGACCTACGCCAAGTCGCAGAAGGTGCGCAACCTCGAACGCGACCCGCGGGCGACGGTCCTGGTCGAGACCGGGCACGAGTACGGCGAGCTGCGCGGGGCGATGATCGAGGCGGAAGCGGCGATCCACCGTGACTTCGAGACCGTGATCGGCTTCGCGGAGGAGCTGACGCTGCGCTACGCCGAGGGGATCTCGTCAGTCGAGGGCGACGCCAGGAGGGCGCTGGAAGCGCAGGCGCCGAAACGGGTCGCGATCCATCTCAAGCCGGTCCGCACCGCCAGCTGGGACCACCGCAAGCTGGGCGGAACCTACTAGCGGCGCCGGGGGGCGATCCGGACCTTCAGCGGTCGCGACTCGCCCGCCTGGTAGGCGTCTTCCTGGTGGGTGAGCGCGGTGAATCTCGTGTTCCGGTAGACGCGGCGCAGGAAGCGGGCCGTGCAGGCACGGCTGAGGAACTTCGAGCCGTTGCGGTGGCCGTTGCGAATCAGCGCGACGAGGTCTCCCTTGCGATCGCGACAGGGGGAGACCCAAACGGTCAGGACCGCAGTCTTGCCGCGTTCGACCCGACGCCGCTGCGCCTGGATCCCGACGAAGGTGGGGGAGAGCGGCGGCGTCGTTTCGGGCTGCGGACCGGGTAGCGGCGGCGGACAGTCCGCCGGCGGCGCTCCGCCGAGGAGGGAAACCGTGCCACCCTCCGCGACCACGTACAGCCGGCGCCGCGAGTCTTCGCCGAAGGAAACCGGGTTCTCTACCTGAAAATCGAGCGAGCACTCGTGGGAAGGCACGCCCCCGGCCGCCGGCAGCCGTAGAGCTCGCAGCGTCCCCGAGCAGTAGTCGCTGTAGACGTAGCTGCCGTAGAGGGCACCGAGGCCGGGGTCGCGGGCCACGTAGCCGCCGATCACCGAGCAGCGGGGCTTGCCCGAATCCGGGTCCGGAGAGTGGCCGTAGTCGAAGACCGGGTCGACGAAGCCAGGCACCGCAGGCGCGATGCAGGCCGGGTCGGCAGCCGGTCCGGGGAGCAGCCCCTCGCGGCAGCTCCAGCCGTAGTTGGCGCCCGCCCCGCCGACGGCGGCTGGCGCCGGCGCGGGAGCGAAGTCGATCTCCTCGCGCGCGGCCTGGCCGACGTCGCCGATGACCATGTCGCCGTTGACGCGGTCGAAGGAGAAGCGGAAGGGGTTGCGCAGCCCCAGGCTCCAGATCTCGTCCGCTCTGCCGGCCTGCCCCGCGAACGGGTTGCCGGCGGGCACGGTGTAGGGGAGGAGCCCGCTCTGGCGCGGGTCGATCCGCAGGATCTTCCCGAGCAGCGAACCCGGGTCCTGGGCGTTGCGGTGCGGGTCGCCGGCGCCGCCCCCGTCCCCGGTCGAGATGTACAGGTGGCCGTCGGGGCCGAACTGGAGCTGGCCGCCGTAATGGTTGGCGTGGTCGGGGTGGGGGATCGTGAGGACGTCGCGAAGGCTGCTGAGCGGAGCGCTCGAGCCGCTCGCGGTCAGCTCCGCGACATGGATCTCCCCGGTCGGTTCTTCGGTGCCGGTGTAGAAGACATACAGATGCCCTGACGTGCCGAAGTCCGGCGCAAACGCGATCGAGAGCAGCCCCCGCTCCTGTTCGCAGCAACTGACCTCCGCTTCGAAGTTGGCGAAGGTCGTCCTGACGCCGTTCTCGACCCGGACGATCCTGCCCTCGCGCTCGGCCACGTAGACGCGGTTCGGGTTCGCCGGATCGGAGGCGACGTAGGTCGGGCGATCGAAGTCGCCCACGGACTGCAGCGTCAACGCCTGAGCGCTCGACGCCCACAGCAGGAGAAACGCCCCGGCAATCGTTCCTACCCAACGAATCACTCACATCAAGGTAGCGAGATCCCGAGACGGGGACCCTGAGCAATAGCCTGCGCCCAGCTTTGCTCGCCATCCTGCTCAGCGCAGCCGCCACCTGCTTCTGCGCCCTCTTCCTGGGGCAGGCTGCCCTGCGCCTGGCCGGGGCGCGGGAATGGAACTGGCTGGCACCGGCGGTCGGACTGTCCCTCGCGATGCTGCTGGCGACGCCGACGACCCACGTCCCGGGCCGCGCCGCCACGATGGCGATCCTGCTGGCGGCGCTGGCGCTCGCCGCCGCCGTCTGGTGCCTGCGCTCGCCGCCGCAGCGGCCGCCGCTGCCGGATCTGCTCGCGGCGCTCCCCGTCGCCCTCCTCGTGCTGGTGCCCTTCCTGGCTGCCGGGCGCGGGGGCATCCTCGGGGTCACCGTCAACAACGACATGACGGTCCATCTGGCCTTCGTCGAAGGCTTCGTCTCCTCCTCCGTCGCCGACCTGTTTCCGTTGCCCGAGGACTATCCCCTGGGCCCGCACGCGCTGGCGGCGGCGCTCAGCAGGGGATTCGGGATCGAGGCGGACCAGGCCTTCTCGGGCTGGACGATGGCGATCCCGATCATCAGCGCCTGGACCGTCCTCTCGGCCGCCCGCCGCGCACCCTGGTTCGCCAAGGCGATGGCCGCGACCGTCGCCGGCATGCCGTTCCTGGTCGCGGCCTACTACGGGCAGGGGTCGTTCAAGGAGGTGGCGCAGGCGGGGCTCGTGCTCGCGGTCGTCCTCTGCCTCAGCGGCTGCGGCCCGCGGCTCGGGCGGGGGCGTTGGGTTCCGTTCGCCTTGCTCGTCGGGGGCGTCATCTCCGCCTACTCGCCGGCCGGCCTCTCCTGGGTGGTGGCGATCTTCGCCCTCTGGCTGGCCGGCCTGCTGGCGATCGAGGCCTGGCGCCGGCGGCTGCGCGAGGTGCCGGGGATCGTGCGCCGCGAGCTCCCCGCTCTTGGGATCGGCGTCGCCGTCCTCGTCGCAGTCCTGCTTCCACAGGCGCGGCGGATGTACGAGTTCATCGCCCTGCGCGACGGCACCGGGATCAAAGTCGAGGACATCGGCAACCTGGTTGCCCGCCTGCCCGGCTGGGAGGCCCAGGGAATCTGGGACAAGGCCGACTACCGGTTCCCGGCCTCGCCGGACTTCATCGGCGGGCCGTGGAGCCTGTTCGTCGTCGCGCTGGTCCTCTTCGGGACCTTCTGGGCGATCCGCCGCGGCCGCTGGCTGCTGCCGCTGGCCGCGGCGGCGGCCCTGGGGATCTGGGAATACTCCGACGGCACGCAGTCGATCTACGTCACCGCGAAGGCGCTGGTGATCGCCTCGCCGCTGCTGCTGCTGGTCGCGGTGCTGCCCCTGATCGACCGCGAAGAGGAGCGCTGGCCGCGGCGGCCGCGCTGGCTGTGGCTGGCGGTGCCGCTGGCCAGCCTGGTCCTCTTCCTGCAGGTCGGCGTCTCCGACCTGCGGGCGCTGCGCTTCAGCCCGGTCGGACCGACCGATCACGCCCGCCAGCTGATCGGCCTGCGCCCGCTCGTCGGCGGCGAGAAGACGCTGGTCCTCGGCGAAGACGAGTTCCTGATCTGGGAGATGGCCGGCGTCGAAGCCCGCGCCGTTGCCCTCGGTCCGCTCCCCCAGGTGACGCTGCGCGCGAAGAAGGATTGGGAATTCGGGCAGGCGATGGACTTCGACACCCTGCCGGCCTCGACCCTGAACGAATACGAGTGGTTCGTAACCCCCCACGACCCCGCCGCGAGCGCGCCGCCCCCGCAGCTGCGCTTGGTCCACAGCACCGAAGCCTTCGATCTCTGGAAGCGGACCGGGCGCGTCCGCGAGCGCTCGACGCTGAAGGAGAGCCAGTGGCCCGGCGCCGTCCTCGAGTGCGACGGCGAGGAAGGCCGCGCGATCCTGGCGCGGGGAGGGGTGGCAGCGGTGAGACGGGCGCCGATCGGCGCCGAGGGCGGTTCGGTCGCCGCCGGAGAGACGATCTCGATCCGGCTCGATCTGCCGCCCGGGCGCTGGCAGCTAGCGGCGCCCTACGTCAGCCACTACCCGCTGGAGGTGCAGGCGCCGGGGCTGCGGACCGAGCTCCCCGCCACGCTCGACCGCCTCGGCCCGCGCTGGCCGATCGGCCGCCTCACGGTTCGCCGCCAGCGCCCGTTCACGCTCTCCTTCCACGTCGAGGACACCGAGCTGGCCTCGCCGACGGCCACCGCGACCGTCGCCTACGTCATCGCCGTTCCGGCGGGTGCTGAGCGCGTCGTCCCGGTCGATCGCGCCTGCGGCCGCTACGTCGACTGGTATCGCGCCGCCCGATGAGCGAGGACGTCCTCACCTCGAGCGAGGCCGGGGGCAAGGTCATCCGCGGCAGCGCGATGCGGATCGCCGCGAACGTCGCCGGGCTCGTGCTCGGGCTCGCCACCGCGACGCTGCTGCTGCGGCACCTCGGCGTCGAGGACTCGGGCCGCTACGTCACCGTCCTCTCACTGGTCGGGATCGCGGTCAGCGTCGTCGACAACGGCCTCAACGTCACCGCCAGCAGCGAGCTGGCGCGGCGGGAAGTCGACACCCGCCGGCCCCTGCTCGGCAACATCCTCGGCCAGCGGCTCCTCGTCGCCGCGGTTGCCTGGGTGGCGCTGGTGGCCTTCGCCGTCCTCGCCGGCTACCCGGCGGAGATGGTCTCGGGCACGGCGCTGGCCGGCGCCGGGGTCCTGCTCGTCGCGATCGCCAACGCCGTGCTGGTGCCGCTGACGGTGCAGCTGCGCAACGGCGGCCTCGCCTTCGTCGAAGTCCTGCGGCAGGTCGTGACCCTCGCCGGCGTTGCCCTGCTGGTGGCGTGGGGGGCGAGCCTGACCCCGTTCTTCGCCGTCCAGGTTGCCGTGGGCCTGGTCGTGATCGCGTCCGTCCCCTTTCTCGCCGGCCGCGGCGGCCTGGCCTGGCCGCGCTTCGACCGGGCCGAGCAGCGGGGCCTGCTGGGGACGGCGCTGCCGGTGGCGCTGGCCCTGGCGCTGGGCCAGATCTACTTCCGCCTGGTGATCGTGCTGATGTCGCTGATCTCCTCCGCCGAGGAGACCGGCTACTTCGGCGGCTCGCTGCGGGCGATGGAAGCGCTGATCGTGGTCCCGGTCCTGGTTGCCGGCGTCGCGCTGCCGCTGATGACGGCGGCCGCCCGCGACGACCTCGCCCGCCTGCGCTACGCAATCGAAGGCCTCAGCGAGGGAGCCGTGATCGCCGGCGTGCTGGTGGCGCTCGTCACCTTCCGCGCCGCCGAGCCGGTGATGTCGCTGCTCGGCGGCCCGGAGTTCGGGCCGGCCGGAGACGTGCTGCGGATCCAGGTGGTCGCGCTCCTCTTCATCGCGCTCTACCAGATCTGGACGGTGGCGCTGATCGCCCTCGGGGCACAGCGGCAGCTGATCCTCGCCAACGCCCTGGGGCTGGTCGGCATCGCCATCTTCGCCGCGCTCCTGGTCCCGCCCTTCGGAGCCGAGGGCGGCGCCGCGGCCACGGTCCTCGGCGACGCCGTCCTCGCCGGCCTGATCTATTGGCGCCTGCACCTCTCGACCGGCAAGGTCACTGTGCGGGCCAGCTTCCTCGCCCGCGTCGCCCTGGCGGCCGTCGTCGCGCTCGTTCCCCTCTTCGTGCCGGGCCTTCCCGACCTCGTCGCCGCCGGGCTCAGCGCCCTCGTCTTCCTCGGCGTCGGCTTCCTCGTCGGGATGGTGCCGGAGGAGCTTCGCAATGCCCTCCGGCCAGACGGGCCGCTGCCCTGGCGGCGCGGCATCGAGCCGCCGCAGGGCTGAGGCCGCGCCTCAGCGCCAGGTGTGCCAGGCGAGCCAGGCGAGGCCGCGGCGGACCAGCGGCCCGGCCTCCTGGTAGTGGCGGGTGCGGTTGTCGGCGAGCAGCAGGTTCGCCTGCTCGCCGCTGCGGAAGGTCGCGCTCTCGCGCCAGCGCTGCGGCGGGTAGGTGCCGTCACGGCCGACCACCAGGGTCTCCAAGCCGCGCTCGCGCACCTGCCGGGTGAGGCTGCGCCGGCCGCCCTCGAGCATCACCGTCTCCTCCCTGCTCAGGCCGGCGCCCCAGTCGAGCTCGACGATCAGCTGGCGCTCGATCGCGAAGCCGTTGGTGCGCAGGTGCGGATTCGGGAACGGCTCGAACCCCGGCCGCAGGCGCCGCAGCGGCCCCGGCCGCACCGCGTTCGGGCTCTCGTAGGAGCCGGTGGTGCCGACCATCCCCACGCCGGGGGCCAACAGCGCCCGCTCGAGCCGGCCGAGCCAGTCGTCGGCGAGGACCGTCGTGACCGTGTTGAGGAAGCAGTAGCGCTCGGCTGGGACCCGGGCGACGGCGGTGCGGTAGTGGCCGAGGTCCATCCCCAGCCCGACCTCCTGCAGCTCATGCGGGACCGCCGCGAAGAGGCGCTGCCACGGCGTCCGGTCTTCGTCGGGCCCCGCCAGCAGCAGCAGCAGCCGGTGCGGCGCGCCGGCGTCGTGGGCGCGGTAGGAGCTGAGGAAAGCCTCGGCCCGCTCGATCCCGTAGGGAGTCCAGGCGAGGTAGACGACGCAGAGCGGCGCCTCGCCGCCGGCGCCTTCAGGCATTCCTCATCACCACGTAGCAGGCGTCGCCGCCGCCGATTCGGTCGCCGAGAAAGACGAACGGCAGCAGCGGCAGGCTCAGCGCGTAGGAGAGCCAGAGCTTCCAGCCCGGCGTCCAGCGGCCGGCGATCAGGAAGTGGACGCTGTAGGCGGTGGAGATCGCCATCGAGCTGGTGCCGACGTCCTCGACCTCCAGCCCGAGCTTGTCCGCCAGCCTCTCCAGCGCCCGCGGCGAGAAGTGCTGCTGGTGGCGGGGCAGGTCGAGCACGAACCAGCGGTTGCCGAAGAGGCGCCGCTGCCAGCTCGACCAGTTCGGGACCGCGATCGCCAGCACGCCCCCCGGCGCCAGCAGATCCCGCGCGCCTGCGAGCGCGGCAACCGGGTCGACGACGTGCTCGAGCGAGTGCTGGAAGGTGATCGCCTCGAAGGCCTCGCCCTGCCAGGGGTGGTCCGCCAGCGTGCCCTCGTGGGCCTCGGCGCCGCGCCGCCGCGCCGCCTCCGCGGCGGCCGCGCTGGGGTCGATCCCGTAGGGCTCCCAGCCCTGGGCGGCGAAGTGCTCCAGCAGCTCGCCGGAGCCGCAGCCGACGTCGAGCAGGCGGCCCCGGCGCACGCCCTCGAAGCGGAACGGAGGCCGCGAGTAGCGCTGCTCGGCGCCGCGCCGCCGCACCGCGTCGCGCAGTCGCGTCAACAACCCGCCGCGGCCGGCGCCGGAGTGTTCGTAGAAGTCCTCGTAGTAGGCGTCCGCGTAGTAGCGGCCGAGCTCCGCGCCCGAGAGCTGGGGAACCGTGAGGCCGAACTCGCACTCCCGGCACTCGACGACGCCGAAGGGGCCCTCGCCGGTGACGAGCCGGTCGCGGGCGTGGACGTCGGCAGGGCGCATCGGCCCGCCGCAGATCGGGCAGCTGTCGGTCTCGGTCAAGGAGCTTGGCTGGACTCGGGAACGGCCGGGTGGTCTTTCGCCGGCTCGTCGGGCGTGGAGTCGTCCTCGTCGAGGCGCTGCTGCAGCAGCGCGACCCGCTGGGCGAGGATCTTGTTCTGGTCGGAGAGGCGCGAGAGCACGATCGAGAAGTGGAGCAGCAGCGCCAGCACGAAGAGGAAGGCGACGGCGAAGAGGGCGGCGGGCGGGTAGTAGATCCCCGCCGCCTCGGAGAGGGTGGTCAGCAGTCCTTTCCAGAGGGCGAGGACGAGGAGCGTCACCCCGAGGACGAGCCAGAGGATCGCGTAGCGCTCCATCAGGTGCTTGCGCCGGATCAGCTCGAGGATCGCGCCGCAGATCAGGATCGCGACGGCGACCACGAGAACCCGCTGGCCGACCAGTGCGGCGAAGGGCGCGGTGGCGAACGGGCTCATCGTGCCTGCTCGACCGCTGCCGGGGACATCGGCGTCGCTTCGCGGACCGGGCGCTTCCGGAAGAGGGCGACGAAGACCGCCAGCAGCACCTTGACCATGTAGTAGACGGAACCCGCGTGGGAGATCGTCGATTCGCCGCTCAGCCGCGGCGCCATCACGACCGGGATCTCGCGGCTGCGCAGGCGGTGGGTGTGCATCAGCATGATCGCCTCGACCTCGGGATAGTCCATCGGGTAGTCGTTGGCGAAGAGTTCGATGCCGCGCCGGTCGGTGAGGCGGAAGCCCGAGGTCGGGTCGGTGACCCGCTGGCGCGTGATCGCGGAGAGGATGCGGGCGAAAATGCGGATGCCGATCCTGCGCGCGGCGGAGGAACGGAAGCCCTCGCCCCGGGGGTCGAGGAAGCGCGAGCCGGTGACCATGTTCAGGCCCGGGTCGGCCTCGAGGCAGTCGAGCAGGTCCCGGATCTGGCGGGGGTCGTGCTGGCCGTCGCCGTCGACCTGGACCGCCACCTCGTACCCGTTCTCCTTGGCGTAGACGTAGCCGGCCTGCATGCCGCCGCCGATGCCGAGGTTGTACGGCATCCGCAGCACCTTCGCGCCCGCGGCGGCCGCGAGCTCGGCCGTCCTGTCGGTCGAGCCGTCGTCGATCACGACGACATCGAAGTCCGGCGCCCAGCGGTGGATCGAGGCGATCGTCGAGGCGATGGCTCCCGCCTCATTGTGGGCCGGAACGATGGCGAGATTGCGGTTCATGGCGCGAGCGTACGGTAGCGACAGGACTTGTAACCTTGCTGGCCATGGCACGTCGCGCGTTGATCACCGGCATCACCGGGCAGGACGGCAGCTACCTGGCGGAACTTCTCCTCGACAAGGGGTACGAGGTCCACGGGATGGTGCGCCGCCTCTCCAGCGAGAACCACCATCGCCTGGAGCCGATTCGGGACCGGATCACGATCCATTCCGGCGATCTCCTCGACCAGCGCTCGCTGAGCGACGTGATGAGGGCGTCCGAGCCGGAGGAGATCTACAACCTCGCCGCGATGTCCTTCGTCGGAGCCTCCTGGAACCAGCCGACCCTGACCGCCGAGTTCACCGGCCTGGGAGTGACGCGGATGCTCGAGGCGATGCGGGAAGTCTGCCCGGAGGCACGCTTCTACCAGGCCTCCTCGAGCGAGATGTTCGGGAAGGTCAGGGAAACCCCCCAGAACGAGCTGACCCCCTTCTACCCACGCAGCCCCTACGGGGTCGCCAAGGTCTACGCGCACTTCATCACGGTCAACTACCGCGAGAGCTACGGCCTCTACGCCTGCTCGGGAATCCTCTTCAACCACGAGAGCCCCCGCCGCAGCCTCGAGTTCGTCACCCGCAAGATCACGCACACCGCTGCCGCGATCAAACTCGGGCTGGCCTCGGAGCTCTCGCTCGGCAACCTCGACGCCCGTCGCGACTGGGGTTACGCGCCGGACTTCGTCGACGCGATGTGGCGGATGCTGCAGCGCGATGAGCCCGACGACTACGTCGTCGGCACGGGTGCGGACCACTCGGTTCAGGAGCTGGTCGACATCGCCTTCGGCTATCTCGACCTAGACCCCTCCGAGTACCTGCGCCAGGACCCTCGGTTCATGCGGCCGGCCGAGGTCGACCTGCTGATCGCCGACCCGACCAAGGCGCGGGAGCAGCTTGGCTGGGAGCCCGGTGTCGATTTCGAGCAGTTGGTGAAGGTGATGGTCGACGCCGACCTCGCCCTGCTGGGCGAAGGCAGCCCGGTCTCCACCGCTTAGGAGGCCTAGGCCGCACCTAGGGGGTTCGCGCCGCTCAGGAGGACTCGCCGGGGGCGGTGGCGACGACCGCGTACTCGCCCACCCGGGTTCGGTCCTCGGCCCAGTTGCCCGTCCCGACCGGCGCGAAGACGTCACCGGTCACGTAGCCGGCGAGCGCGCAGAGCGAGAGCATCGTCTCCGGGAAGAGGGGGTGCTGGTGGGTGGGGTCGACCCAGAAGGCCTTCAGCGCGCCGGACGAGTGGGGGTTGACGGTCTCGGCGATCAGGAGGCCGCCGGGCCGCAGCCGCGAGCGGCCGAGCTCGAGGAGGCGCTGCAGCTGGTCGAGCTCGAGATGCTCGATCACCTGGGCGCTGAAGATCGTTCCCAGCGAGCCCTCCGGGGTGCGCTCGAGGACGTCGATCAGGCTCCCCTGCTCGACGTTGTCGTGGCCCTTCTCACGGCAGCGCCGGACCATGTCCGGGTCGAGGTCGACGCCGCGGCCCGCGATTCCCCGCTCGGCCAGCAGGTCGAGGAACTCGCCGCGGCCGCAGCCGGCGTCGAGAACGGGCTCGTGGCCGGCGATCAGGTCGAGGTAGACGCGCTGGCGGTCGCGGATCATCTCCTCGGAGCCGCGGAAGAGGTCCTCGAAGCCGCGGTAGCCGTCGGAGTCCATCTCGCCGGGGGAGGTGCGGAAGCCGATCGTCGTGCCGAGGACCGGGTGGGTCTTCTCGGCGAGCCGGTCGTCGGCCATGTAGGGCTCCGCCGCGGCCGCGTGGACGAGGCCGTTCGCCTGCGCGATCTGCTGGCTCAGCGCCCGCAGCGTCTGTCCGTGCTCGACCGACATCCGCACGTTCTCGCCGAGCACCTCGCGCAGGTCGTTGAGGGATTCGGCGGCGCTGACGTTGATTCGTTGCTGGTGCGCGGTGAGGGGACGCAGCAGCCGCATGTAGACCCGCTTGGCGACGGCCCGAGCTCGATAGCCGCGGCCGGGCCGGGGCGGCGAAGTGGGGGCGTTGATCAGGGCGGCAAGCTGGGCTGGGCCGCTCACCTTTCCGGCGGCCGCCTGGACCGGCGTCGGGCCCTCGAGCCGGTTGATCAGGTTGGCGCGCTTGGCTTCGGCGAGCCGCATCCTCAGGATCTCGGAGGCGGCCTCGGGGGAGTTGGTGCGGCGGATGTCCTCAGCCGCCTTCCTGCCCCGCCGGGCCGCCGCCTCCGGGTCCGCGACGACCTCCCGCATCAGCTCGGCGGCCTGCTCCAGGTCCGGCTCGGCCCACTGCTTGTCGGCGGGGTAGGGGAAGGCGTCGGGCCCGATCTCGACCATCGCGTGTGGCACTAGGTAGCTGTTCTCCGGGCTCATGAAGTCGAGGTTGCCGGAGTAGGCGGTGGCGATCACCGGCTTGCCGAAGTACATCGCTTCGCCCATCGTTAGCCCCAGTCCCTCGGAGCGGTGCAGCGAGACGTAGCAGTCGCAGCTGGCGATCATCGCGTCCTTCATATCCCTGCTGACCGTGTCCTCCACTAGGTGGATTTCAGGCCGGTCGGCCGTCGCCGCCGCCAGCGCCCGCCGCTCCTCCCGAAACTGCTCGCCGCCAATCGACTTGATCACCAGCGACGGGCCCTCGCCCGGCTCGAATGCCCGGCTGAACGCCTCCACCAGCCCGAGCGGGTTCTTGCGCTTGAAGATGCTGCGGTAGTCGAAGACGAAGAGGAAGCAGAAGCCGTCCGGCATCTTCAGCTCCGCCCGGGTCGCCTCAGCCGGCTCGCCGGGAACGATCGGCATCCGGATCGTCCTCACCGGCTTCGGGGTCACCGGCCGCAGCGCATCGGCGACGTGCTCGGTCGCGACCCAGACTTCGTCGACGTAGTCGAAGGCGTGCCGCTGCTCTTCCGGGAAGTGCGAGACCTCCCAGAACCAGACGCCGGCCGAGTGCCGCCTTTCGAAGAAGCGGGGTCCGAGGCCTTTGGCGACGAGCGGCAGCATGTCGGCGTTGATGCTGAGCAGGTTGAAGTCGTAGGGGTAGTCCTCGTGGCCGAGGCCGCCGAGGGCGTCGACCAGCTTGGCCGGGTCGGTCGGAGAATCGAGCGCCGCCACGGGGACCCCGCCGGAACGCAGCGCCGCCAAGAGCTGCCTCGCCGCCTCGCCGACCCCGCGCTCGTCGCTCAGGTAGCCGACGACGTTGACCCCGGGCCGGGGCCGGGGCGCCAGCCGGGCGCCGTCCTCGCCATATCCGGAGGCCTTCAGGTACCTGCCGAACCGCTCCGCCCCCTGCCCGCTGAAGATCGACTCGCCGATCACCCCCGTCTCGACCGCGTCGCGGTAGGCGCGGCGCGCCTCGCGGTCGAGCCGCAGCCCGTTCGGCAGCGCGTTCCAGCCGTAGGGCCAGCCGATCGCCTCCTCGTAGCCGTGCGCGAGCAGTTCGTCCGCGTACTGGCGGCAGATCCGGCGCAGGGCGGGATCGGCGGCGGCCTTGATCCTGTTCTGGTGCTTGCTCAGGTCCTTCGGCCGGCGCGGGTCGAAGCCGCTGAAGTGGAAGAAGCGGAGTGGCTTGCCGTCGACGCGGTAGCCGCCGCTATCGTCATCTTCGAGGCTCCGCGTGGCCAGGTTCCAGTAGGCGATGTTGTAGGTCGGGTCGCGGAGGACGTCGACGTCGGACCAGATGCCCGGCACCAGGTCGATCCAGCGCTGATCGACGAAGCGGCCCACCTCCGGTTCGTTCAGGCAGTGGTTCTCGAGGCGCTCCGACCACCAGTCGAGCAGCTCGTCGGCGGTCTTCCCGGCTCGCAGGGCGATGAAACCGAGGTTGTAGCTGCCGGCGATGAGGATGTCCTCTTCGGCCGGCTTGCGGCCGTCGCGAGGCAGCGGCTTGTTGAAGTGGGGGGTCAGGACCACGTCGTGCGCGTGGACGCGCCGGTCGATCTCCTCGAGCGGCGCGAAGATGCGGATGTCGGGGTCCAAATAGGCGACGTGGTCGTAGCCCGGCCGTTCCAGCAGGGTTCGGAGCAGCCACGGCTTGACTGCCGTCGAGAGCTCCATCACGTCGTACCAGGCGGCCATCCGTTCGTGGTCGGGAAGGCCGATCTGGTCGATCGTCAGCAGCTCGAAGGGCTCCTCGGCCGGGTTAATGAAGCCGGTCGGGTCGTCGATGACGAGGACGCTGCAGTTGCCGTCGGGGTGGAACTGCTTGAACGAATCCGCGAGGGTCCGCGCAAAGGCGACGTAGTTCTTCGCGATGATCGTGCAGATATTCAAGCGGGGGCCTTCCGGTCTGCTGATAGGCGCGGTGAGTCTAGCTGCGCCGGAATCAGCCGGAGACGCCCTCGACGCCGACCGGATGCTTGCGCCGCAGGGTTTCCTCGGCGAGCCCCGAGACGTCGACGCTGAGGTGCGGGACGCGGGCGACGAAGCGCTCCGCGCCCTGGACCAGCACCGCCTCCGCGCCCGCCCGGCGGACGTACTCGGCGTCCCAGCCGAAAGGCACCCAGACGAAGTGGACCTCGCGGAAAACCTGTGCCATGAACCAGGCGATCCCCTGGTAATTCGGGGCGGCGAAGCCGAAGGAATCGCCGAAGACGACCGCCACCCGCTGGTCCGGTGCCTGCTCGTTGCGGAACACGCGCCGGGTGCCGATGTGGCCGTCGACCGCCGCGATCTCAGCCCGGTTGTCCTCGACGATGCGGGCCTGATGAAGGGAGCCGGGCTCGCTGACGATGCCGATGACCTGGGGATCGAACTTGATGCCGAGGTCGCCGGCCACCGGGTAGGAACGGAGCGACAGTCCGGCGAGATCGGGCAGGTTCGCGACCCCGAGGCCGGCCAGGACCGACGAGAAGAGGAGCTCGTTGCCGCGGAAGGTGAGGTGAGTGTCGGTGCGCATGTAGACCTCTTCGCCGGAGGCCGCGGCGGCGCGGAGCTCGGCGAGCGGATAGGCGATCGGCAGGCTGGCCTCCCCCAGTAGGCGCTCGACCGGACGGGGGCCGACCCGCACCAGCTCCTCGGGGTAGTGCTCCTCGTAGACGGCGAGCTTGTCGGGAACCACCAGCGTGGCCGTGGCGACGCCGAGCGCGCGCCACTCGGCCTCGCGGCGGCCGACCACCTCGCGCCATTCCTCAAGCCAGCGGGGACCCATCTCGGCTCTGCCGACGTACTGGTCGAGGTTGGCGTTCGTCCCCCCGCAGAGGAACAGCCATCCCTCCCGGCCGACGATCGCGATCCCGTCGGCGGAGCGGGTGCCGGGCTGGAGCCCCCACTCGGCGAGTTCGGGATGGAAGACGTTGACCACCGTCTGCTTGCGCGCCGCGTTCAGTCCCCGCCGCCGCAGGCGCTCGGCGTACTCGTCGGAGTCGAGCGCGACCCGCAGCAACGCGTCGAGGTCGGGCATGCCGGCGAGCTGGGCCTCGATCTCCTCCTCGCTAGGCTCGCGCTCGAGCACCTGCCGGTAGACCGCGACGATCTCCTCGCGCTCGAGCACCTAGAGGTCCTCGGCGATCCGGGGCGCCTCGCGCCTGAAGATCCAGACCGCGAACGCGCAGAGGCCGAGGAAGATCGCCAGCGCGGGGAGCAGGTGCAGGGCGCCCCCGGCGGCCTCCGCGGCGGTCGGGGCCTGCGGTTCGGCGAGGACCCAGACGCGCATCTGCTCGAAGATCACCGCCAGCGGGTTGATCATCAGCAGCTGTTCGGCGGTGCTGTCTTTGAAGATCGTGACCGGGTAGAGGATTGGCGTCGCGTAGAAGAGCACCTGCGCCACCACCAGCCAGATGATCGAGACGTCGCGGAAGCGCACGTAAAGGACCGAAAGAGCGGTGCTGAGGGCGACCGTGAGAGCGATCAGGGCGATGAAAGCGATCGGCATCAGCAGCCAGGTCCAGGTCGGGTCGATGCCGAAGGCGAGGACGAAGGCGATCACGACCAGAAAGTTGAGGGCGAGGTTGAAGCTGCAGGTGAGCACGGTCGCCAGGGGGATCACCAGGCGCGGGAACTGGGTCTTGCGGACGACCCCCTCCTGGGTTACGACCGAGGTGACCGACTCGTTGGTCGATTCCTGGAAGAAGGTGTAGAGGACGATCCCCAGCAGCAGCATCACCGGGTAGTGGTCGACTTCGGCGCTGTCGAATTTCAGCGCCTGGGTGAAGACGAAGAGGAGGACGCCGAACAGCATCAGCGGCCTGACCAGGGACCAGAGGTAGCCGAGCACGGTGCCGAAGTAGACGCGCTTGAACTCGGTCACGGCCATCAGCCAGAGCAGGTCGAAGAAACGCTGCCGGCCGCCGCCGAGGGCGGAGGGACCGCGCACCTCACGCAGGGTGGGAGCCGTCGCCTCGCTCACGCTCCCGCCCCCTCGATCACGGTCGTGGTCGTCTCCTGCGGCAGCGAAACCAGGCCGCGGTCGGCGGGCCCGCCGTAGACGACGAAGTCGGTGGCGCCGGCGACGTCGAGGGCGACACCTCCTTCGAGCAGGCGGTTGATGCCGCAGTGGACGAAGTAGTGGCCCGCTCCGAGCAGGTTGTCGACGGTGGTCTCGACCTCGAGGCGTTCGCCCGCCTTGACCGGCGGCGGCGGGTCGCCACCGATCGGCGCGCGCAGCTGGCAGACGCCGACTCCGTCGGCGTTGACGATCAGGTGGCCGACGGCGAGCGCCGCGAAGTCCTGCTTCGCTTCGATCTCGATCCGGATCCGGATCTTCTCGCCGTGCTCAACCGAGCTGGCGCGCTCCCCACTGGCGTCGACGACGCGGGCGTCCAGCATCTTCACCGCCGCGTCCTCGTCTGCGGCCGAAGACTGCCCGACCCCGCTGGCGCGCTCGAAGTTGAGGCGCAGATACCTCCGGCCCACCTCGTCGGGCTCGCCGAGGTGAGCGATCTCGCCATCGCTGATCAGCATCGCGCGATCGCAGTACTCCTCGACCGTCGCCATCGCGTGGGTGACGAGGACGATCGTCTTCCCGGCCGCTTTCAGCTCGCGGAACGCGTCCGCACACTTCTGCTGGAAGGCCGCGTCACCGACGGCCAGCACCTCGTCGATCAGGAATATGTCGGGGTCGACCTCCATCATCAGCGAGAAGGCGAGCCGCACCAGCATTCCCGAGGAGTAGTTCTTCAGCTTCAGGTCGACGAACTCGTCGAGTTCGGCGAAATCGACGATCGCATCGAGGCGCCGCCGCGTCTCCCGGGGCGTCAGCCCCATCATCACCCCGTTCAGGACCACGTTTTCGCGGGCGGTGAGGTCGGGGTTGAAGCCAACGCCGAGCTCGATGAACGGAGCCAGCCGGCCGGCCATGCGGATCGTTCCCGAGTCGGCGCGGTAGATGCTGGCGAGGAGCTTGAGCAGGGTGCTCTTGCCGGAGCCGTTGCGGCCGACGATGCCGAAGAACTCGCCCTGGCCGACCTCGAAGGAGATCCCGTCGAGCGCCTTCAGCTCGCGGTACTCGCGGGCGGCGAACGGCCTCACGACGCGCTCTTTGAGCGAATCGACCCGGTTGGTGGGAATGCGGAACGACTTGTGCAGGTCTTCGACCTGGATCGCCAGCGCTCCGCTCACCGGCGGAAAGCTAGCGAGGTCGCGCCCGCGGCGGGTGGCGGAGCGCGAAGTCGAACCTGGCGCGCAGCCTGGGGCGCCCGTCGAGCAAGTTCGGATTCGAGTCCGGGTCGGTGCCGGTCAGCGGCAGCCACCTCTCCCTCAGCAGGTCCTTCTCCCACGCCTCGACGTCGGAGGGGCGGCTGGAGGACTCGAAATGGAGCATGGTCAGGTCAGGGTCGTAGACGACCCGCTTGCCCGCGCGCCGCAGCCTCAGGCAGTAGTCGACGTCGTTGTAGTTGACGGGGAACTCGCTGGAGAAGCCTCCCAGCTGCTCGAAGAGCCCGCGGCGGGTCATCAGGCAGGCAGCGGTGACCGCGAGCGGGTTGCGGGCGAGGAGGATCTCGTTGGCGTAGCCCTCGAAGTCGCCGGCGTAGCCGTGGTAGGGATGGCCCGGGAGGCCGTCCTTAAAACGCACCCCGGCGTGCTGGATGCGCCCGTCTTCGAGCAGCAGCCGGCCACCGACGGCCCCTACGTCGGGCAGACTCGAGTACATCACCATCCGCTCGATCCAGTCGGGCGTCGTTACCTCGATGTCGTCGTTCAGCAGCAACAGGTGCTCGCCCTCGCCGTGGGCGGCGCCGAGGTTGACCTTGGCGGAGAAGTCGAAGGGCCGGTCGTAGGGGACGACCCGCAGCCGCTCGCCGCCGAGCTCCCGCAGCTCCTCGACCGCCTCCGCCGGCGCGCTGGTGTCGACCACACAGACGACCTCGTAGTTCTCGTAGCTGGAGCGCTCGCGGATGCTGCGCACGCAGTTGTTGACGAGTACCTGTTGCTGGTAACGGATCTCCCTCGTCCGGCAGGCGGTCGGGATGACGATGCTGACCAGCGGTTCCTCGCTCAACCGCGGCTGCAGGTGGTAGACGCCGGTGTGGGTGCGGTCGCGCTCGACCCGGGCCCGCAGGCCGATCCGCTCGCAGTGCGCCTGTAGCGCCCGCGCCCCCGCCTCGAAGGCCCAGGGCTTGGCTGCCTCGCCGCCCGCCGCCGCCGAAGCCGCGCTCACCCGCCAGTGGTAGAGGACCCGCGGCACGTGGAGGACCGCACGGGCGCGCTCGGCCACCTTCAGCGCCAGGTCCCAGTCCTGTGAGCCCTCGAACTCCGGGTCGAAGCCGCCCACCTCTTCGACCAGCGCCCGCCGCAGGACACTGAGGTGGCAGGTGTACATCTGCGTCCGCAGCCGCTCGGGCGAGAAGTCCGGCTTGAAAAAGGGGCGGAGGTGAATCCCCGGGCCGACGATCTTGTCCTCATCGGTGTAGGCGTAGTCCGCCTCGGGCGTGGCGAGCAGAGCCTCGTCGACGTGTGCGAGCGCGCTGGGATGGAGCTTGTCGTCATGGTCCAGCAGCGCCACGAACTCACCCTTCGCCATCGCCAACGCGTCGTTGGATGCGGCGACGATGCCGCCGTTCCTCTCGCGCCGGCGCACCCGGATCCGCGGATCCTCCCGCTCGGCGGCGGCGAGCGTCTCGGCCACGTGCACCCCGGCGGAAGCGTCGTCGACCAGGCAGAGCTCCCACTGGCGAAAGCTCTGGCGCCGGACCGACTTCAGCATCCGGGCCAGGACCGTGGCCGGCGTTTCGTACACCGGCGTCAGGATCGAGAAGCGGGGAGCGGGCAATGGACCTCAGGGGCGGCCGAGGAGCCGCCGTGCGACCTTGCCGGCAACGCCTCTCACCGGCGCCCCGGACCGCAGCTCGTCGATGGTCCGTTTGACGCGCCCGAAGCGACGCTCGCAGCGGAGCAGGCGTCCTCGGGCGGCCCCCAGCTCGGCGTCGCGAGCGACCAGCAGATCCCGCAGCCTCGCTATCTCTTCGTCCCGGCGCCCAAGCTCGCCGCGCAGTTCGGTGACCTCCTGGTGCAGCGCCTCTGCGTGCTCGCTGCCGTCAGCCATCAGCCAGGCGAGTCTAGCCGCATGCCCACCCAGCCTTGGGGCGAACGCGAGCATTTAGTGGTGCTATAGCCCCACTAAATGCTCGCGTTCGTCCTCAGCCACGGCGTCGCCGCCGCAATGCCAGCGCCTCGCGGGCGCTGATTTCGAGCAGCGGTGCGCCGTCGACGTCGCGGGGAGGGGGGCCGCTGCCGGCGCGCCAGCCGCGCAGGCGTCCCCCAATCCCCTGCGCGGTGCGATCCAGCAGCAGCTGGCCGGCGCAGAGCGCGCCCTCGCAGGCCAGCGCCCGCAGGGCCAGGCGCGGCCGCGACATCACCCCGTAGCGGCGCAGCATGTAGCCCCGGCTCCAGCCGGTGTGGGCGAACTTGCGGCCGGATCCTGCGCCGAGGCTGGCGGAGTAGGCATGGACGGCGGTGGCGCCGGCGGCGAGCCGGCAGCGTCCGCCCGCCGCCGCCAGCCGCAGCGCCAGGTCGAGGTCCTCGTAGTAGAGGAAGATGCGCTCGTCGAAGCCGCCCACGGCCTCGAAGGCGGCGCGGTCGTAGAGGGCGGCGCCGCCGGTTGGGCCGAGCGGGTCAGGCGCCGCGGCGGCGGCCGCGAGCGGTTCGCCGTGCAGGTAGTCGAAGCCCATCAGGGTGCTGTCGGCGACGACGCCGGCGGAGTCGATCAGCTCCGGCGAGCGCTCTTGCAGCAGCACTCCGGCCACCGAGCGCACCCCCTCGGCGGCGGTGTCGAGCAGCGCCTCGACGAAGCGCGGGCCGGCGACGGCGTCGTTATTGAGCAGGATCAGCGGGTCGGCCCCGTACTCGGCAATGGCGCGGTTCAGCGCCGGCCCGAAGCCGAGGTTGCGCTCCAGCGCCATCACCGTGACCTCCGGGTACTCCTCCCGCAGCAGCTCCAGCGAGCCATCGCTGGAGCCGTTGTCGACCACCATCACGTCGACCGGCCGGCTCTGCTCGCGCAGGCTGCCCAGGGCCCGGCCGATGCGCTCGGCGCCATTGAAATTCGGGATGTAGACGGCGGGTCGCACGGTCTTTCCGGGGCTCAGTAGGGTTGCAGCCTCGCATGGAGCCCCTCAAGGGACTGATCCTCTCCGGCGGCGCGGGCACCCGTCTGCGCCCCATCACCCACACCTCGGCGAAGCAGCTCGTGCCCGTCGCCAACAAACCCGTGCTCTTCTACGGGATCGAGGCCCTGGTCGATGCCGGCGTCGAGGAGATCGGGATCATCATCGCGCCGGAGACCGGCGGCGAGATCCGCGAGGCCGCCGGAGACGGCTCCGCCTTCGGGGCGAAGATCACCTACATCGTTCAGGACAAGCCCGCCGGTCTCGCCCACGCGGTGCTGACCGCGGAGGAGTTCATCGGCGGCTCGCCCTTCGTCATGTACCTCGGCGACAACCTCCTGCGCGACGGCCTGCGGGGACTCGTCGCCACTTTCCGCGCCGACGAGCCGCACGCGCTGATCCTGCTCACCCCGGTCGCCGACCCGCAGTCCTACGGGGTCGCCGAGCTCGACGACAGGGACCACATCGTGCGCCTGATCGAGAAGCCCAAAGACCCGCCCTCGAACCTGGCTCTGGTCGGCGTCTACCTGTTCAGTTCAGCCATCTTCGACGCCGCCCGCGCGCTCGAGCCCTCCTGGCGCGGCGAGTACGAGATCACCGAGGCGATCCAGGCCCTGATCGACGACGGCCACAGGGTCCAGTCGGAGGTCGTGCGCGGCTGGTGGAAGGACACCGGCCAGCTCGCCGACATGCTCGAGGCCAACCGCCTCGTGCTCGAGGAGCTGGTGACCGCGATCGCAGGCGAGGTCGACGACGACTCGAAGATCGAGGGCCGAGTGGTCCTCGGCCCCGGCGCGAAGCTGAAGCGCTCCGTCGTCCGCGGCCCGGCCGCGATCGGTGCCGGCGCCTGCGTCGAGGACGCCTACATCGGCCCCTACACCTCGATCGGCGACGACGTCCACATCCGCCGCTCCGAAGTCGAGAACTCGATCGTGCTTTCGGGCTCGGTCGTCGAGGACCTCAACACCAGGCTGGAGGCCAGCCTGCTCGGCAAGGACGTGAAGCTGACCCGCAGCGACGGCATGCCGAAGACGCTGCGCCTCCTGGTCGGCGACAAATCCGAGATCAAACTCGTCTGAGCGACTGCACGGGTGCTGCGTCCTCGGGCTCCGGCTGAGATGGAGCCGCTGCGGGAGTGCGTGCTCGCGATGGCAACCGCAATCCTGCGCTCAGCCGGCATTCGATCAGCTTGCGCAGCACGCGCACTCCGTCGACCGCAGTCAGCTTCTTGCCCTCCGCCCGCCCGCGGGCTTGGTACCGGACCGGTACCTCGTAGACCTGGTGGCCGCCGGCGAGCAGCTTGCCGGTGATCTCAGGCTCGATGTCGAAGCCGCGCGACTTCAGTCGAAGGGACTTGAATATGTCAGTCCGCATCACCTTGTGACAGGTCATGATGTCACCGAGGTAACTGTTGAACAGCAGGTTCGCGGCAAGCGTCACACCTTTGTTGCCCATTACGTACCAGAAGCTGAACGCAGAATGTGACTCGAATCCCCGCGTTCCGTACACGACATCGGCTTCGCCGGCGATAACCGGTTGCAGCAATTTGCCGATGTCCGATGGGTCGTACTCGAGGTCGGCGTCCATGATCGCGGCGTAGGTACCGGTCGCGTGTTGCAGAGCCGTCTGCACGGCGGCCCCCTTGCCGGCATTTCGCTGATGGCTGACCACGCTGACCCGCGGGTCCTGCGATAACTCGGCCAGTACGCCGGCAGTGCCATCGGTGGAGCCGTCGTCGACGATCACCAGCTGGATGCGATCGGTGGGATAGCTGGCGGCAAGGACTTCCTCGACCGCGGTCCGCACGGTTTCGCGCTCGTTGAACACAGGCATGAGGATCGATAGGTCCGGCATCGGCGGGGTAGCTTAAACCTGCGCAGGCCGGGTTGCGCGAGTTCCGTCGCCGTCTGGGCGCTCTAGGATGCACCGCGTGCGGCTGGTGAGCGAGGTTCTGGGAGCGCTGGGCGCCGGGGCGTTGGTGTTCGTCGTCGCGCGACAGCTCGGGGCCAGCTTCCAGGGCGCCGTCTGCGCGGTAGCGCTGGTCCCGGTCACCGTCGCCGCGCTACTCGGAGTGCCGGCTCTCCGCGACGGCGGGGCGGACCTGCTCGACCAGCGCAAGGACAATGCCGATCTGACCGCGGCGGAGGCGCAGTTACATGCCGGCACCGAGCTTGGGATTAACGTTGCCTTCCTGACCTGGGTGAAGGAACGGTTCGGTGCCGAAGACACCTTTCACCTGGAGATCGGCGTCATCTCCGATGAAGTCTATGTGGCGGGAGTTGGCGTCCGCCAGGCGGCGATCCTGCAGTGGAGCCTCTTCCAGCTCGCTCCTCACCTGGCGGTGGAACAGTCGGACAAGGCCCGCGATCTCAGGCCCGGCGAAGGCCGCGATGCGGATTGGATTGTCTTCTACGAGTCGGACCCGGCGGCTTACCCGGTACCGCTCGCCGAAGTCATGACCTACGCGCCCAGCTTCGCGATCGCGAGGACCAGCGGTGCGGGCTGACTTCGCGCCCTTCGCGGTCGATCTCCTGCTCGCGTTCGCGGGCCTGGGGATCCTGATGGCGATCCGGATCGTCCCCGCCAGCGCGCCCGCCATGGCGGCGGCGTTCGGCCTCGCCTACCTGACCGGCGCGGCCGTCGTCCCGATCCTGCTGATCGCCCTGCTCGTCGTCGGCGTTCCCCTCGCGCTCGAGCTGTTCGTGATCGTCGCCCTGCTGTGCATGAGCGTCGGCGTGTTCCGCTCCCAGCCGCGACCCGCGGACCGTGCGTCCCCAGGCGAGGGCTGGTGGCACCGGCCCTGGCGGTCATGGCCCGCCGACGCCTGGGTGGCGGGGGCCTGCCTCGTTCTCTTCGGCGCCTTCGCCGTGGTGGGGATGCTGAGCGCCTTCCAGATGCCGCTCGTCGAGTGGGACGCCTGGTCGATATGGGCGCGCAAGGCCCAGATGCTGACCGTGCACGATTCTCTCGACAGCGAATTCTGGACGGGATCGAGCTACTCCTGGATTCACCTCGATTACCCCCTGCAGTTCCCCGTCTGGGAGGCGCTCCACTTTCGCGCCGCGGGTGGCTTCGAGACGCAGCTGCTGCTCCGGCACGTCTGGCTCCTTCTCGTGGCGTTCGTCTGGGCGGCCGCGTACCTGTTTCGGGAGCAGGTGCGACCGCTCGTCTGGGCGCCGCTCCTGCTCCTGGCGGCAGCCGCACCCGGCGTGTGGGAGCAGCTGCTCACGGGCTACGCCGACGTCCCGATGGCCATTTTCGCCTGCCTCGGGGCAATTTCTCTGGCCCTCTGGCTGAGTCGTGAGGACGGACGTTTACTCGCCCTCGCAGCGGTGATGCTCGCGGGCGCGGCCAGCGTCAAGAACGAGGGGCTGATGGCCGCGGCGGCGCTGCTGCTCGTCGCCGGCGCGATCGCGCTGGCGCGCGGGTTCGATCTGCGCCGGTTCGGCCTCGCCGCCGGCGTGGTCGTCGTCGCGATCCTGCCGTGGCGAATCTGGATTGCCGCGCAGGGCATCGAGGGAGACCTGCCGGTGTCGAAGAGCATCACCGACCCGGGCTACATGCTCGACCGCATCGATCGGGTCTGGCCCGCGAACGAGGCGATCGCCAGCGCGCTTGCCGCTCAGGGCACGTGGCTCCACCTGCTGCCGCTCGCCGCATTGGCAGTGGCCGCCTCTTTGGTTTCCGGAGTGGGTCGCCGCGTCGCCAGCTTCTACCTCGCCTCCTTCGCCCTCACCTGGGCCGGGCTCGTCTGGAGCTACTGGATCAGTCCGAATCCGCTCGACTGGCATATCGCCACCTCCGGGAGTCGCGTCATCACCGTGCTCATGTTCATCTGCCTCGCGGCCGTGGTGCACCTGTCGGGCCTCCTCCTCGGCGGTCTCCTCCAGCGGCAGCGCCGGATCGGCAGCGATCTCGGCCTTGATCCCGCCGCTTCGCTGGAGGCAGCTGTCCGTAGCGACTAGCCTGTCCGACCCGTGATGATCGAGAAGGCGAGGCTCGCAGTCCGATGAAGCTGCTCGTAACCGGCGCCGCCGGGATGCTGGGCCGCGACGTGATGCTCGCCGCCGGCAACGCCGGCCACGACGTGGTCGGCTTCGGCCGCGCCGAGCTCGACGTCACCGACGCCGCTGGGCTGGCGAAGAAGTTCGACCTCGAGCGCCCCGACGTCGTCATCAACTGCGCCGCCTGGACCGACGTCGACGGCGCCGAGAGCGCCGAGGAGGCGGCCTTCGCCGTCAACGGCACCGGCGCCGGCAACGTCGCCGCCGCCGCCGCGCAAGCCGGCGCCAGCGTCGTCTACGTCTCCAGCGACTACGTCTTCGACGGCGCCAAGGGCGCTGCCTACGTCGAGAGCGACCAGCCGGCGCCGCTCTCGGCCTACGGCCGCACCAAGCTGGCCGGCGAGGAGGCGACCGTGGCCGCCAATAAGCGCCACTTCGTCGTCCGCTCCGCCTGGCTGTTCGGCATCGGCGGCCCCAACTTCGTCGAGACGATGCTGCGCCTGGCCGGCAGCGGCAACGAGGTCCTCGTCGTCCGCGACCAGGTCGGCTCCCCGACCTACACCTGGCACCTCGCCTATGGGATCGTGCGCCTGATCGAGGGGATCGAGTTCGGCATCCACCACATGGCCGCCGCCAGCCAGTGCTCCTGGTACGAATTCGCGCGTGAGATCTTCGAGCAGGCCAAGGTCGAGTGCAAAGTGCTTTCGATCACGACTGAGGAATTTGGCCGCCCGGCACCACGCCCGCCGTTCTCGGCCCTGACCAGCCAGCGCGAACACGCGATCCGGCTGCCGACCTGGCAGGACGGCCTGGCCGGCTATCTCGCCCAACGACAAGCGGAGAGGGAGATCGAATGAGGCTGCTAGTAACCGGCGCCGCCGGTTTCATCGGTTCCACCTACGTCCGGCTCGCCGGGCAGGAGCACGACGTGGTCGTGCTCGACAAACTCACCTACGCCGGCCGGCCGGAGAACCTGCCCGAGGGGACCGAGCTGATCGAGGGGGCGATCGAGGACCCGGCGGTGGTGCGGGAAGCGATGCAGGGCGCCGACGCGGTCGTCAACTTCGCCGCCGAGTCCCACGTCGACCGCTCGATCGACGACCAGGACGCCTTCGCCCGCACCCACGTGATCGGCACCGGCACCCTGCTCGACGCCGCCCGCGAGCTCGGGGTCGAGCGCTACCTGCAGGTTTCCACCGACGAGGTCTACGGCTCGATCGAGTCCGGTTCCTTCACCGAGGCCTCGCCGCTCGACCCCTCCTCGCCCTACTCGGCAACCAAGGCGGCCGGCGACCTGCTCGTCTCCGCCCACGTCCACACCTACGGCGCCGATGCCTCGATCGTGCGCGGATCCAACAACTACGGCCCGCGCCAGTACCCGGAGAAGCTGATCCCGTTGATGGTCCTGAACGCCCTCCACGGCGACTCGCTGCCGGTCTACGGTGACGGCCGCCAGGTCCGCAACTGGCTCTACGTCGAGGACTTCTGCCGCGGCATCCACACGGTGCTGGCCAAGGGCAGGGCCGGCGAGGCCTACAACGTCGGCGGTCCCGACGAGTGCGAGAACATCGAGGTGGTGAAGCGGGTGATCGAGCTGACCGGCGCCGACGAGTCGCTGATCGAGTACGTCACCGACCGCCCCGGCCATGACCGCCGCTACTCGCTCTCCTCCGCCAAGCTGCAGGAGGAGCTCGGCTGGGAGGCCCAGGTCCACTTCGCCGAGGGCCTGGAGAAGACCGTGCAGTGGTACCGCGACAACGAGGACTGGTGGGAGCCGATCCGCTCCGGCGAGTATCGCTCCTACTACGAAAAGCAGTACGGCAGAGCTCTTGGCTAAGCCGATGGCGGCTCCTGCAAACCGGCGCATCTCGGGGTCCTCGGTCGCTCGGATCGGGTCACGCACTGAAAAGTGCGCTCCCCTCTCCTCGCTCCCTGCGTCCCCCGACCTGCTTGGTTTTCGGAGCCGTCCTTACTTCCGATGAAGTCGCTTCCAACCAAACTCGATGGTGTCGTGCTGCTGGAGCCGGCGGTCCATGGCGACTCGCGCGGCTTCATGGTCGAGACCTACCGGCGCGGCAGCTGGGCGGAGCACGGCGTCGAGGTCGAGTTCGTCCAGCACAACCACTCGCGCTCCTCGCGGGGGACGCTGCGCGGGATCCACTTCCAGACCGAGCCCGGCCAGGCGAAGCTGGTCCGCTGCCCGCGTGGCGCGATCCTCGACGTCGCCGTCGACCTGCGCCGCGAATCGCCGACCTACGGCCAGTGGGAGGCGCACGTGCTCGACGACGAGAAGCACCGCCAGCTCTTCGTCCCGGTCGGTTTCGGCCATGGCTTCGCGGTGCTCAGCGAGGTTGCCGACGTCACCTATCTGCTCTCCAGCGACTACGACCCCCTGACCGAGGCTGGAATCGCCTGGGACGACCCCGACGTCGCCGTCGAGTGGCAGGTCGAGGATCCTTTGCTCAGCGAGCGCGACAAAAGCGCACCGAAGCTCTCCGAAGTAGCCGCGACGCTGCCGTTCTGACGGCTTCGGCGGCCCGGCCCTACGGCCGGGCGCGGCCGCCGGCGACGCCGACGAAGGCTCGCCAGGCGGGCTTCGCCCGGAACCTCGGCCCTTCGTGAAAGAGGCCCACCGAGCCGCAGAAGGTGCAGGAGGCCTCCAGGTCTTTCCAGGAGAACCAGTAGATCTGCTTCAGGTTCAGCCGCCTGCGGTTCTCCAGCAGGTAGCCGTAGGAGGCTTTCAGCTGCTCGACCTGGCCGCGGATGCCCTGCTCGAAGGCGACCTGGTTGAAGTTGTTATCGGAGCCCCAGCCGATCTCGGTGATGTAGAGGGGGACGCGGTCGTGGTGTTCGAGCGTCACTTCGTGGATCTCCTCGACCATTTCTTCGAGGTCCTCCGTGAAGGCCGCGTAGGGATGGAGGGCGATGCCGTCGAAGAAGCGCTTCGTCCCTGAGCGATAGACGGTGCTGAGGAACTCGGCCGCCGGCATCCCCCGGCTGCCCTTCGCGGTCGGTTCGCCGAAGAGGCCGGAGAGGACGACTTTCGCGGTCGGATCGGCCCGTTTGATCACCGGTGAGGAGAGCTTCAGCAATCGCACAAACCGCTGCGGCGAGGCCGGGTAGGCGAAGTAGAAGAAGTTGGCCTCGTTCCAGAGCTGCCAGGTGCGGATCGGCACCGGCCTCGAGATCGCCGGTTCGTACTGGACTACGCCGGGCGCGTGTTCGTTCCAGAATTCGCCGCCGGGCCCGTACCGTTTCACCGCCGCTTCGAGGAAGGCGGTCCAGGCCTGGCGGGCGCGGGCGCTGTCGATCGGCATCGTCGTGTACTTGCGCGAGATCCATTTCGGGGTTGCGTAGACGAACGGCAGCACCTGCAGGCCGCGGCGAGCGGCGACGGAGACGACCTGGTCGAAGGCTTCCCATTTGTAGGGGCCGTTCGCCCGGGGCTGGGTGGTGTCCCACGGCAGCGGCCAGCGGATCGCGTCGACCCCGCCGGCCTTCATGTAGCGGACGTCTTCGTCGGTCAGAACCGACTGCGGCGCGATGCCGAAGAACCCCTTCGGAGCCCGGGGCGGCGGCTTCGCGGAGCCTTGCTGGGTGCCGGCGAGGAGGGCGAGCAGCAGGGCGACGAGGAGCAGGATGGCGGCAAGGCGACGCTTCATCGAGATCGAAACGGTAGCGAGCGGGCCAGGCTGACAACCAGTTTGGCGCCGATGCCGGCATAAACGCCTGCATTCAGCAGTGGATTGCCGGCCGGCGCGTCGAAGCGCCGGTAGAAGCGCCCCATGCCGCGATGGAAGGCGATCTCCTGGCGCGGCGCGCGACGGCGGGGGCTCGAGCCGCCCTTGACGTGGAGGGCGACGCCGGCCGGCTCGTAGAAGACCTTCCAGCCGGCATCCCAGAAGCGGTGGCACCAGTCGAGGTCCTCCATGTAGAGCCAGTAGCCCTCGTCGAGCAGGCCCACCTCACGGATCGCCTCGGTCCGGCAGAGCATGAAGGCGCCGTTGACGGCGTCGACCTCGCCCGGCTCGTCGTCGCCGAGGTGGGTCGCGCGGTACTGGCTGAGGGCGCCTCCCGCGCCGGCGCCGCGGCCGATGCCGGTGAAATGGGCGAGGGCACTGAGCGGGGTGGGGAAGGAGCGCTTGCAGGCGTGGTCGAGCTCGCCGCTCTCGATCACCAGCTTGACGCCGACCATCCCGATCTCGGGAGCGGACCAGAGCCGCGCCAGGGCGGCGTCGAGCGTTCCGTCGTAGACCTCGGTGTCGGGGTTCAGCAGTAGCACCGCGGCCGCCTCGCTCTCACGCAGCACCAGGTTGTTGGCGGCGGAGAAGCCGATGTTTCCGCGCCGCAGCAGTCGCACCGCCGGGAACTCCCGCTCGACCATGTCGGGGGTGCCGTCGGGACTGCCGCTGTCGACGACCATGACCCGCATCTCGCCGCCGGAGATCGGGTGCTCCTGGAGCGAGCGCAGGCAGCGCCGCAGCAGCGCTTCGGCGCCGTGGCTGACGACCACCACCTCGAGCTCGGGCATGTCGGCTAGTAGGCGCCTTCGCCGCGAACCATCGCTCGCGGCGTCCGCAGCAGGATCGCCAAATCGGTCAGCATCGAGAGGTTGTCGAGGTAGTCGCGCTCCATCGCCAGGCGCTCCTCGAAGGTGAGGTCGCTGCGGCCGTACACCTGCATCGGCCCGGTCATCCCGGGCTTGACCGCCAGCCGACCGCGCTGGCGCTCGTCGTACAGGGCGACGACGCTCTCCTCCTCCGGGCGCGGCCCGACCAGCGACATCTCCCCGCGCAGCACGTTGAGGAGCTGCGGCAGCTCGTCGCAGCTGGTCCGGCGCAGCCAGCGGCCGCTGCGGGTAATGCGTGGGTCGTCGGGAATCTTGAAGGCGGGCTGGTCGAGGCTCTCGATGTCGACCAGCTCCGGCAGGCGCTGCTCGGCGTCGGCAACCATCGTCCGGAACTTGATCATCGTGAACGGCTCGCCGTTGCGGCCGGCGCGGCGCTGGCGGAAGAAGACGGGGCGGCCGTCGTCGACCAGGATCCAGAGCGCGATCCCCAGCAGCAAGGGCAGCAGCAAGATCAGCATCACGACCGAGACGATTACGTCCATCGCCCGCTTCATCGCCACCGTCGAGCGTGGCGGGTCGCTGAAGCGGAAGTCGAGCACCGGCAGCTCAGCCAGACGGTTGAGCTCGATTCCGGGCCCCAGCAGGCCGTAGTGCTGGGGGAGGAGGGTCAGGGCGAGGCCCTCGGCCTTGCACTCCTCGATCAGCCGCTCGGCGTCGATCTCGCTCATCTCCAGCTCGGTGACGACGACCCGCTCGATGCCCAGCTCGCGGGCAACGCGCGCGATGTCGGCGTGCGAGCCCAGGCGCGGCAGCTCGGTTGCCGCCGCCTCCGTCTCCGCCGAGAGGTAGCCGACCAGTTTCAGGCGCGTCTCGGGGTGGGTTGAGACGCGCCGCGCCACCATGTCCACGGCTCGCGGCGGTCCGATCACGAGCCCGGTCGCCTGCGTCGTCAGCCGGTGCCAGAGGAAACGCAGGACGCCGCGCTGGGAGAAGGTGAGGGCGAAGGTGGCGACGCCGATCGCGATCGCGCTGGCCGGAGAGAGCGCCCCCGCGGGACTGATGGCCAGCAGCCCGTCGAGGGCCAGGGTCCCGAGCGCGCTCGCCGAGATCAGCGAGGGAAGCTCGTCGAGGGTGCTGTGGCGGATCCGGCGGTGGTCGTTGTCGTAGAGCCCGTGGAGCTTGACCGTGATCACCCAGCAGGGGCTGACCAGGACCGCCCAGAAGAGGTCGGCGACGTCCGTCGTCGAGCTGATCAGGGTGACCGCGCAGAGCGCCGTGAGCAGGCCCCCCCAGTCGCTCAGCGCCAGCAGGCGACGCAGCAGCGCCCCGCGCCGGCGCAGCTCCTGGGGCCCGCGACCATCGGTGTCGAAGGGCACTGGCGTCGCCGGCCGCGGTTCGGCTGCCTTCGCGACCTCGGGCTTGGTGTCGGGAACTTTGCTCATCTGCACCCTTCAAACCCTTCGCGCAGGCATTTTTCTTCGGGGTTCAGTCGCCGGGCCTGCTCGAGGTCGGCGCTGCCGGCAGCGTCGTCGCCGGCCTCGTGCTTGACCCGCGCCCGCAGGTAATAGAGCTGCCAGTTGCCTTCCTCGCGGTCGATCGCCTGGCTCAGCCGCTCGACGGCGGTTGCGTAGTCCCCTTCGGACTCGGCGAGCAGCCCGAGCTGGACGTAGGGCGTCGCCGCCCACGGCTCGATCGAGCGCGCCGTGTCAGCGTGATCGATCGCGCCCGCCGGGTCGCCGCTGGCGGCGGCGGCGTTGCTCGCGTCGATCTCGCGGTCGACCAGCAGCGGGCCGATCAGCGCCAGGGCCGAGATCCAGGCGACGGCGAGGCCGCCGACGGTGAGGGCGAAGCGGCCCTGCGCGCCCTGGCCGTCGCTCTCGGCCCGCCGTCGCGCGAGCTGCCCGCAACGCGCCGCCACCAGGGCGCCGCCGGCGGCGAAGAAGATCGCGCCGAGCGCGGCGATCTCCCAAAACCAGTCGATCGCGGCGCCGACCGCGAAGGCGAGGCAGGCGGCGAGGAGGACGGCGTGCAGCTCCCGCCGCGCCCCGCTCGCGGCGCGCCAGGCGAGAAAGCCGGTGACGAGGATCGTGCCGACGAGCCCGAGTACGAGCAAGCCGCCCACCACGCCCAACTCGGCGAACGCCTCCAGGTACAGAGAGTGCGCGTCCAGGACCCGCTGCGGGGTGTGCCGCAGCTCGTCCCAGGAGAAGCGGTAGGTGCCGGCGCCATGTCCACGCAGCGGCTCTTCGCCCAGGGCGTCCAGGGAGACTCGCCAGAATTCGTCGCGGCCGGCGCCGGAGAGTTCCGTGTAGTGGCTGGCCGGGTCGTTCGGGAACTGCAGGTCGGAGCTCGAGAACTGGTCCCAGGCGCGGCCGCCGACGACCACCGCGGCAGCGATCGCCAGCAGTGCCAACCCCAGCGCCACCCGTTTCAGCACCGCCGGATCACGGGAGAAAGCGAGCGCGCGGCCGGTCACCTCGTGGTCGCTGCGCTCGAGCCGACGCAAGAGCGCGAAGAGTCCCAGCGCCAGCATCGTCCCCGCGAGCAGGATCGCCAGCACCGTGACCCCCTGGTCGACCGCCGCCTGGTCGGCGACGTTGTCGGCCAGGCTGGGCCTCGCCTGCACCGCCAGAATCGCCGGCAGCGCCCCCAGCGCCCCGATCGCCAAAGTCGCCAGCAGCCAGAGGCGGTCGCTGGAGAGGACGATCAGGCAGCCACAGGCGAGGAGCAGGGCCAACAGGCCGCCCCGCGAGTAGGTGAAATAGAGGGCCAGGAGCAGCATCGGCAGCGCCGCGACCGAGAGCCAGCGCAGCGGCGCGAGCAGGGAGCGTCTGCTCATCCAGAGGCAGAACGCCGCACCGATGCCGAAGGCAAGCCCGTTTGCGTTCCAGTAACCGAGGGGATAGCCAAGTCGAGGGTTGCCGCCCAGGCCGGGTCCGAGCTCGACTACGTGGGGCAGCAGCCGCGTCGAGAGCGCGAGGAGCGCGATCGCGATTAAGGAAATTCCGATGCCTTCAGCGAAACGTTGCCGCCTCTGGTCGGTTTCGGCGATCAGGAACGAGGCGACGAAGAAACCGAGGTAGACGAGGACGCGGTCGGCTTCCGTGACGCTGAGCTCAATCGACCCGGACCAGAAGGAAGACAATGCGGAAAGAAGCGCAAGTGCTCCGATCAATCCCGTCGCCCAGTAGAACGGGCGGCCCAGGGTCGCTCGCCCGGCGGCGCCCAGTGCCAGCATTCCGACCAGGATCAACCATACGGCCAGGCCGGCGATGTGGCGCTCGTTCAGGAAGAATCCGCCTCCGGCCAGGGCGATGCCGAGGATCAGGGCGAGGGGACTTATCAGCGCCGATGATTCCTCTAACCTTGCGCGCCATGTCTCGGACCCGCCACCCCCGCGCCCGTGTCTGGACCCGACCTGCTTTCGCGCTTCTGTCAGTGCTGGCTCTGCTGGCAATGGCTTGCTTTCCGGGTCTGGCTCAGGCTGAAGAAGCAACTGGGCCGCAGTACGAATCTGAAGTACCAAACGTCCCGAAGCAGGAAAGTTCCAAAAAGGGCGACGCCGACGGTTCCAAGGAACCTAGCGCGCAGGAAGAAGCCGAAGCCGAAGCCTCAGGACGTCCTCCCGGCGGCGGGTCGGGCGGCGGCGACGGTTCGCAGAGGGCCGGGGGAGGCAACACCGGGCAGGGTAGCCAAGCCCCTGGCGGGGGCGGCGGTCAGGGAGCGGTTGACTCCGGCCCTGCAGGCAATGGCGACAACGCAGGAAAGGCCCCGGGCGGGCTGGCGGAATCTGCGGCGAATACCTCCGACGACGGCTCCTCGCCGCTGCTGCCGATCCTGATCGCGGTCGCTGTTCTCGCCGCCATATCGGTTGGCGCCTTCTACTACCGGCAGCGCCGGCAGGGCTCCGGCTCTCCGATCTCGCCCAAGGCGAGCTGAACATGTCGAAAGCGAGGGAGTGCATGAAGACGATGCTGCGCGCCTGGACGGCGGCTCTGGCCGCGACGATGATCTTCGCGGTCTTCGCCTCGGCCGCTCAGGCGCTACCGGCCAGCTTCTGGGGAGCCACCCCGCAGAGCAGCCTCACCAGCGAACAGTTCCAGCGGGTCGGCCGCGGCGGCGTCGAAACGGTGCGGATCCCGATCGGCTGGGCCGCGGTGCAGCCGTCGAACAACGGCCAGTTCGACTGGAGCGGGTTCGACAACCAGATCGAAGAGGCGGCGAAAGCCGGGATCCGGGTGCTGCCGTTCCTCTCCGGCGCGCCGGAATGGGCTGTGCCGGGCAAGGTGGTCTCGGGTACCGGGGGCACGCTCAAAGCCCCCGCCCGCCTTCCGGTCAGCGGCGCCGGGCGGACCGGATGGGTGTCCTTCCTCACCGCGGCCGTCGCTCGCTACGGGCCGACCGGCAGCTTCTGGTCCGAGCACCCTGGCGTGCCGGCCACGCCGATCCGGGCCTGGCAGATCTGGAACGAGCCCAACTTCAAGTACTTCATCGCCAAGCCGAATCCGGCTGAATACGGAAAGCTGGTGAAGGTCTCCTACTCCGCTCTGCGTGCCGCGGACCCGGCCGCCCAGGTCGTGCTTGCCGGCCTCTTCTCGCGGCCGAAGGGCTCACGCACCGCGGCCGGCAAACACAAGAGCCTCAACTGGTACGCGAGCGACTTCGTCAGCCAGATGTACAAACGCACTCCCGGCGTCAAAACCAGGTTCAACGGCGTCGCTTTGCACCCGTACACCATCTACGCCAAAGAACTGCCGGAAGTGACCGAAGAATTCCGCAATGTTCTGACCGCGAACCGCGACGGCGGCAAGGCGCTCTGGATCACCGAGCTCGGCTGGAGCTCCGGCAAAGCCAGTGGCGGCAACCTCTTCGCCAAGGGCCCGGCGGGCCAGGCAAAGGAACTGCGGACCGCGTTCACGCTGTTGCGGAACAAGCAGGCGCGGTGGAAGGTGAAGAGCGTCTTTTGGTTCTCGATCGACGACGCCCCCGGCGCCTGCAACTTCTGCGGCGCCTCGGGGCTCTTCGGCGAAGGGTTCGTGCCGAAGCAGTCTTGGTACAGCTACGTGAGGTTTGCCGGCGGGACTCCTTAGCGGCGGTCGGTGTGGGGAGGGGGCCGGTGGGGGTCTCTCACTGCACCTCGGAGGGAGGGGCGGATGCGGCTGGCGCCACGGAGGCTTCCGGCCCTCCTCATGCTGAGACGTTCGAGACCCCCACCGGCCCCCTCCCCACTGGTGCGTCGCTTGGAATTCCGCTGGCGAGCCCTTCGGAGCAGGTTGTGGGGGGACGAGATCTGGCGGGTTGTGTCGGCTGCGTAAGATCGGTGGGTTGAGCGCGAAGACGAAAGTTAGGGCGAAGTCTGATCCGCTGGCGCCTTTTAGCGCGCCGGTTAGGCGTTGGTTCGAGGCCTCCTTCGAAGGGCCGACGCCGGCGCAGGTGGGGGGGTGGGAGGCGATTTCGGGGGGCGACAACGCGCTGATCTGCGCCCCCACCGGCTCCGGCAAGACCCTGGCGAGCTTTCTCTGGGGGATTGACAAGCTGGCGCGCTCGCCGCAGTTGGGCAGCGGCGTCCGGCTCGTATACGTGTCTCCCCTCAAGGCCCTCTCCTACGACATCGAGCGCAACCTGCGGGCGCCGCTGCGGGGGATCGGGGCGGAGATCTCCGTCGGGTTGCGGACCGGAGACACCTCCCAGAAAGAACGCCGGGCGATGGCGAAAATCCCGCCCGACATCCTCATCACCACGCCGGAGTCGCTCTACCTGATGCTCTCCTCGAGCGTGCGCGAGATCCTCGCGACCACGGAAGCGGTGATCGTCGACGAGATTCATGCGGTGGCGCAGTCCAAGCGGGGGGCGCATTTGGCGTTGACGCTCGAGCGGCTGGATGACCTGGTGCTCCGGGCGGCGGGTCCTGTCGCCGGTGGTGGGCCATCTCCTCGCCCTTCGCACTCCTCGGGAGAAAGGGATGGAGCGGCGTCAGCTTCGAAGCCTTCTCCCTCGGAGTCTCCGGGCGGTGGAGACGACCCACCACCGACGCCACCCGCCGCAGGGGCCCCTGGGATCCAGAGGATCGGGTTGTCGGCGACGCAGCGGCCGTTGGAGCGGATTGCGAAGTTTCTTGTTGGGCCGAAGAGGGAGTGCCGGATCGTGGATGCGGGGGACAGGAAGGACCTTGACCTCGAGATCGTCGTGCCGGTCGAGGACATGTCCGATCCGGGGGCGCCGGCGTATCCGAGCGAGGACGGCGTCCCTCCAAGCGAAATCGAGCCATCGGCCCACGTCCGCTCAATCTGGCCCGCCATCTACCCCAAGCTCTTGGAGCTGGTCCAGGAGCACACGTCAACCATCATCTTCGTCAACAACCGCCGCGGCGCCGAGCGCCTCGCCAAGCGCCTCAACGAGCTTGCCAACGGCGAAGGCGAACACGAGCTTCCAGCTACGGAGCACGGGGGCCACGGCAACGGCTCCTCGGAGGCCGCTCCCGGGGGTGGCACCGTAGGGGGGCCCATCCCCGAGGAAGCTTTAGCTACCGCAGGGGATGGGGGGTCCCCTGCGGTGACAGGACCCGCGGGAGCGGCCTCCGCCGGCGCTCCCGTCGAGATCGCCCGCGCCCATCACGGGTCGCTCTCCCACGAGGAGCGCACGATCGTCGAGGAGATGCTCAAGTCGGGCCAGCTCCCGTGCCTCGTGGCCACGTCCTCGCTGGAGCTCGGGATCGACATGGGCGCGGTCGACCTGGTGATCCAGGTCGAGTCGCCGAAGTCGGTGACGCGGGGGCTGCAGCGGATCGGTCGCGCCGGGCACGGGCTGGGCGAGACCTCCAAAGGCCGGATCTTCCCGAAATACCGCGGCGACCTACTCGAGTGCGCGGTGGTCGCACGACGCATGCGCGAAGGCGAGATCGAGGAGACGGTGATCCCGCAGAACCCGCTCGACGTGCTCGCCCAGCATCTGGTCTCGATGGCGGCGCTCGACGAGTGGAAGGTCGACGAGGTCGAGCGCCTGGTCACCGCCACCGAGTCCTTCCGCGAGCTCTCGCGCGAGCAGCTGGAGAACGTCCTCGACATGCTCGACGGCCGCTATCCCTCCGACCGCTTCGCCGAGCTGCGGCCGCGGATTGTCTGGGACCGCACCCAGGGCACGATCCACGGCCGTAAAGGCGCCCGCTCGCTGGTCGTCACCAACGCCGGCACGATCCCCGACCGCGGCCTCTATGGCGTCCACCTCCCCGACGGCCGCCGGGTCGGCGAGCTCGACGAGGAGATGGTCTACGAGGCCCGTCCGGGCCAGACCTTCCTGCTCGGCTCCAGCACCTGGCGGATCGAAGAAATCACCCGCGACCGGGTCATCGTCATCCCCGCCCCCGGCGCCCCCGGCGCCGTCCCCTTCTGGAAGGGTGACGGGATCGGCCGCCCGGCCGAGCTGGGGCGGGCGATCGGCGCCTTCTCGCGCGAGGCGGTCTCGCGCAAGCCGGAGGAGCTCGCCGCCGAGTACGACCTCGACCCGCGCGCCGCCAACAACCTCGTCAGCTACCTGCGCGAGCAGCAGCAGGCGACCCGCGTCGTCCCCTCCGACGAGACGATCGTGGTCGAGCGCTTCCGCGACGAGATCGGCGACTGGCGCCTCTGCATCCTCTCGCCCTACGGTGGCCGCGTCCACGCCGCCTGGGGCCTCGCCCTCGCCGCCAAGATCCGCGAGGAGCGCGACCTCGAGGCCGACGCGATCTGGTCCGACGACGGCATCGTCATTCACCTCCCCGACGCCGACGAGCCGCCGCCCGCCGACCTCGTCTTGATCGACCCCGAGGAGATCGAGGACCTGGTCGTCGGCGAGCTCTCCGGCTCGGCCCTGTTCGGCGCCCGCTTCCGCGAGAACGCCTCACGCTCGCTGCTGATCCCGCGCGCCTACCCCGGCAAGCGCACGCCGCTCTGGCAGCAGCGGTTGAAGTCGCAGAGCCTGCTCGAGGTGGCGCGGGACTTCCCCCGCTTCCCGGTCATCCTCGAGACCTACCGCGAGTGCCTGCAGGACGTGCTCGACCTGCCGGCGCTCGGCGACCTGCTGCGCAAGCTGCACTCGCGGCAGCTCAGCCTGGTCGAGGTCGAGACGCCGACCGCCTCGCCCTTCGCCTCCTCGCTGCTCTTCGACTATGTGGCGACCTACATGTACGAGGGGGACACGCCGAACGCCGAGCGGCGGGCGGCGGCGCTGGCCCTCGACCGCGACCTCCTGCGCGAGCTGCTCGGCCAGGAGGAGCTGCGCGAGCTGATCGACCCGGAGGCGCTGGATGAGGTCGAGGCGCAGTTGCAGCACCGCACCGAGGCCGGCCGCGCCGGCGACCGCGACGCCCTGCAGCAGCTGCTGCGCAATCTCGGCGACCTCACCGCCGCGGAGTGCGAGGACCGTGTCGCCGAGGGCTACTCAGCCGCCTCGATGCTGGAGAAGCTGGTCGCCGAGCGCCGCGTCGCCAAGGTCCGCGTCGCCGGCGATGAGCGCTACATCGCCGCCGAGGACGCCGGCCTCTACCGCGACGCGCTCGGCGTACCGCCGCCGGCTGGCCTCCCCGAGACCTTCCTCGAGGACCACCCCGACGCGATGCGCGCCCTGGTCCGTCGCTTCGCCCGCACCCACGGCCCCTTCCCGACCGCGCGCGCCGCTGAGCGCTACGGGATCGATCCGCTGCCGGCGCTGCGTGAGCTGGAGAGCGAAGGGGCGATGGTCCGCGGCGAGCTGCTGCCGGGCGGAAGCGAGCGCGAGTGGTGCGACTCCGAAGTCCTGCGCCGCGTCCGTCGCGCCAGCCTCGCCCGCCTGCGTAAGGAGGTCGAGGCGGCCGACCGCACCGAGCTCGCCCGCTTCCTGCCGAGCTGGCAGAACGTCGACGCCTTCCGCCCGGCCGGCGCCGGCCCCGACCGCCTGCGCGAGGCGCTGGTGCCGCTGCAGGGCGTCGCGCTGACGCCGAAAGTCTGGGAGGGGGACGTGCTGCCGCGCCGCCTCGGCTCCTACTCCCCGAGCTGGCTCGACGAGCTCTGCACCAGCGGCGAGTTGGTCTGGGTCGGCGCCGGCGCCCTCGGCCGCTCCGACGGCCGCGTCGCCCTCTACTTCCGTGAGGACGTCCGCCTCGCCGGCCCGCCCCCCGCCAACGCCAAGCTGGAGGCGCCCACGGGCGAGGTCCACGAGGCGATCCGCAAGCGCCTCGCCGCCGGCCCCTCCTTCTGGCTCGACCTGCTCGCCGACCTCGATCACCCCGCCGAGGACCTTCACAACGCCCTCTGGGATCTCGCCTGGTCGGGGGGTGTCACCAACGATGCCTTCTCGCCGCTGCGAGCGCCGCGCCTGCGCGCCGTCAACTCGCCCGAGCGCCAGGGTCGCCGCTTCGCCCGCCGCCGCTCGATCACCGGCGCCGCCGTCCAGGGCCGCTGGTCGCTGACCGAGCCCCTTTTCGCCGATGCGCCGGGTCCGGGTGCTCGCCTGCGCGCGCAGGCGGAGCTGATGCTCGAGCGCTACGGCATCGTCACCCGCGAGACCGTCCTCGCCGAGGGCGTGCCCGGCGGCTTCGCCACGCTCTACGCCGAGCTCGGCAACCTCGAGCTGCTCGGCACCGCCCGCCGCGGCTACTTCGTCGAGGGTCTCGGGGGCGCCCAGTTCGCCCTGCCGGGAGCGGTCGAGCGCCTGCGCTCGCTGCCGGAAGCGGACGGCTCCTACCTGCTGCTTGCCGCCACCGACCCCGCCAACCCGTACGGCGCCTCGCTGCCCTGGCCGAAGCTGGAGGGAGGCCGCCGCCCGGGGCGCACCCCCGGCGCCCACCTGCTGCTGCGCGACGGCGAGCCGGTCGTCTTCCTCGAGCGCGGCGGCCGCGGCCTCTTACGACTGACGCGGATGGAGGGAAGCGAGCTGGAAGCGGCGATGTGCGCCCTCGCCGACGCGGTCTCCGCCGGCCGCCTGGCGAAGCTGGCGATCGAGAAGCTCGACGGCGAGCCGGTGATCGGCTCCGGCCACGAGGACGCCCTGATCGCCGCCGGCTTCAGCCGCGGCCCCCGCAAACTCACCGCCAGCGCCTAACCCGCGCCCCAAGCCCCCGTGGGGGGGCGAACCCCGCATTCGCCTGGACTTATGGTCGCTATGGCGACAAAAAGTCCAGGCGATCTGAGGCGTGACGTCGAGACTCTGGCGACGTGCCAGTTCGGGACCGTCTCCAGGGCCCAGATTCGAGCGCTTGGCATGAGCGACAGCGCGATCCGGCATGCGATCGAGACAGGTCGCCTGCACCCCGTCTTCCGCGGGGTTTACGCGGTTGGGCGCAGTCAGATCGCTGAGAGGGGGCGTCTGTTTGCGGCGACTCTGGCCTGTGGAGATGGAGCCGTGATCTCCCACCGCACCGCGGCCGCATTGATGGGACTGCTCGACCGCGCACCCGCCTCGATCGACGTAATCGCCCCCGGTTGGCGCGGTCATGCCATCGCCGGCATTCGTCCCCACGACGTGCGGCGTCCCCAGCCCTGGGAGACGGGGACCTACGACGGAATTCCCTGCACCAGCCCGGCGCGAATGTTCGTCGACCTGGCCGGTGTCGTCGGGACCCGTACCTTGCGCAGCGCCTTCGAGCGGGCGGCGGCACGCAAGCTGCTCGACATCGGGGCGATCGAAGGGTCGCTCGGCCATGGCCAGCGGCGAGGGACGCCGACCCTTCGAGGCCTCCTCGACGAGTGGCGTCCTGCGGTTCCCGTCCTCGGGACGGCACGGCTCAAGAGCCCGCTCGAGGCGAAGGTGGTGCAACTCCTGGTGCGGCGCGGCCTGCCGATGCCTCTCGCCAATGCTCCGGTCGCGCTCACCGAGGGCGCCATCGAGGTCGATTTCCTCTGGCCCGAGCACCGCTTCGTGCTCGAGGCCGACAGTCGCGCCTTCCACGCCCCCGACGTCGCCGTCGAGCGCGATCGTTGGCGCGACCGGGAACTGATGCGCGTCGGGTACGCAAGCTTGCGCATCACCCATCAGCAGGCGGAATCAGAAGCGGCGGAGATTGCCGACGCGATCGCCGCCCGCCTTCAATAGCCAGCGGCTTGACAAAACCGGGGCCCCCCTCCCTACCTGCCCTTTTGGGAGGGAATCCGGCTTCCGACCGGCTCCCCTCCTGGCCCCACCCGCCCACACTGGGATAATCAAAGTCGATGGTCATGGAGGGGGTCGAGACGAGCGCCGAGTTGCTGCGCAGCGTGCCGCTTTTCGCCGACCTCGAAGCGGAGGAGCTGGAGCGGTTCTCGCGCGTCGCCGTGCCGCGCTCCTTCCCGGCCGGCACCCGCGTCTTCCACGAGGGCGATCGCTCCGACGCCTGCTACATCGTCCGCGAGGGCAGCTTCCGCGTCACCCGTGAGCACTCCGACGGGCGCGCGATCACTCTCGCCACCCTCGGCCCCGGCGAGGTCTTCGGCGAGCTGGCGATGCTCGATGGCGACACCCGCTCGGCCAGCGCCGAGGCGCTCAGCGACGGCGAGCTGCTGGCACTGCCGGCGAACGACGTCAGGAGCCTGCTCGCCCGCCATCCCGAGATCTCGGTCAAGCTGGTCGCGGCGCTGGTGCGGCGCCTGCGCGCGGCCAACGAGCGAATCTCGCGCCAGTCCTTCCAGACCGTGCCCAGCCGGGTCGCCGGCGTCCTCTCCCAGCTCGTCACCGAAACGCCACGCAGCGGCGAGGACGGCGAGGTGACGATCCGCATGAACCAGGCCGACCTCGCCCAGCTCGCCGGCACCTCACGCGAGAGCGTCAGCCGCTTCCTCGCCGACCTCGAGCGCGCCGGCGTCGTCCGCTCGGGCCGTGGGCGCGTCACTGTTTGCGACCCCAGCAAGCTCCACAACTACATCTACTGATGACGGCCCCGGACGCCGCCATGCTGTGTCCTCGGTCGGCCAAATAGCGCTGCTATTCGCCCTCCCTGCGTCCTTGCCTGGCGACGTCCGGGCCTCGTCATCGCGATGAGTAACTTCGCCGCCCTCCGCGAGCGGATGGTGGAGCGGCAGCTGCGGAGGCGGGGCATCTCCGACGAGCGGGTGCTGACGGCGATGGGGGAGGTGCCGCGGGAGGCCTTCGTGCCGGCGCGGCTGCGCCACCGCGCCTACGCCGACTGCGCGCTACCGATTGCCGAGCGGCAGACGATCTCCCAGCCCTGGATCGTCGCCGCTATCTGCCAGGCGCTTGAGCTCACCGGCTCCGAGCGCGTGCTCGAGGTCGGCACCGGCTCCGGCTACTCGGCCTGCGTGCTCTCGCTGCTGGCAGCCGAGGTGGTCAGCGTCGAGCGCCACGAGGCGCTCGCCCTGGAGGCGCGCGAAACCCTCGCCTCCCTTGCCGTCACCAACGTCGAGTTGCAGATCGGCGACGGCAGCCGCGGCTTCCCCGAGCGAGCCCCGTTCGATGCGATCGCCGTCCACGCCGCCGCCCCCGCCGCGCCGCCGGCGCTGCTCGCGCAGCTCGCCGAAGGCGGTCGCCTGGTCGTCCCGATCGCCAGCGACGACGAGACCGACATGCTGACCGTCCTGCGCCGCCGCGGCGAGGAGATCGAGACGAAGACGATCGGCCCCTGCCGCTTCGTCCCCCTCGTCGGCGACGAAGGCTTCTAACCGCCCGCCGACGGGCCTATTTCGGGACGCATGGTCCCGATTTCGGCCCGTCGGCCGTCAGCAGCCGGAGGGGGAGGGGTCCTGGCCATCCTTGACGACTTCGTCGTCGCCGCCCCCGCAGACGATCTGCTTGTCGTGCTGGCCGTCGACCGCGTCGATGAAGTCGTCGCCGCCCTTGGCGAGGAAGACGTCGGCGCCGAGGTGGCCCATGAGGCTGTTCTCGCCGTTGTCCCCGCTCAGGACATCGGGTCCATCAGATCCCTCGAGGCTCTCGTTATTGGGAAGGATTCGGTCGGCGTTGCCGCAGCCGGGGGGGCCGCCGGTGCCGCCGAGCTCGATCCGCAGGTTGTCGTTGGAGCGGGCGTAGGACACCGTGTCGTCGCCTGAACCGCCATCGTAGGTGTGGCCCTGGCAGGTCGGGACCGAGGAGACGAGCAGGTCCTCGCCGGGACCCGCGTTGAGCTGGTCGCCGCCGGGGTCGGAGTAGAGGACATCGTTGCCGCCGTTGCCGATCAGCGTGTCATTGCCGTTGTCGGGACCGTTGTAGTTCTCCCCGGCTTCGAGCACGTCGTTCTCGGGTCCGCCGACGACGGTGTCGCTGCCGGCGTTGCCGTTGATCCGGACCTTGGCGTTGGCCGGGATGCTGGGGTCGGCGATGAGCGTGTCGCCGCCGTCGTTGCCGGTGACGACGATCAGCGCCAAAGCGGGGTTCCCCGGGCAGGTGACGATGTTCGGATCGCTGGGGGAGACGGCGCAGCCGTCGCCGGCGAAGACGGGGGCACCGGAGAAGACGGTCCAGCCGCCCGGGCCGGTTGAGACTCTGAGTTCGTCGGCGCTGGGGCCGCCCTGGACGATCAGGCTCGATTCGTCGAGACCCTGGTTGAGGATGACCGAGGCGGTGCCCGGCGGCGGACCGAGTTCCGGGCCGCAGGAGTTCTCGACCGAGAAGCCGTCGCAGCTGTCGCTGCCGGGGCCGCCGAACGCTTCGCCGCCTCCGCCGCCGCTCTGCAGCGTGTCGTCGCCGACGCCGCCGTCGAGCCGGTTGGCGCTGCCGTCGCCGACGATCATGTCGCCCTGCGGGGAGCCGACCACGTCCTCGAAGCCGCTGAGACCGTCGTGGCCGTCGCCTTTGGCTTTGCTGGCCTGGAGGCTGACGATGACGCCGCTGCGGGTGGCGCTGGCGTAGGAAACGATGTCCTGAGCGCCGCCGCCGCCGGCCAGGGTGTCGGTGCCGGCGTCGCCGCGGACGACGTCGCCATCGCCCTCGCCGCCGTCGGCGTTGTCGGTGCCGGCGCCGCCAAAGATCGCGTCCTTGCCGCCACCGCCGTCGAGCCGGCTGTCGTCGCCGGCGCCACCTTCGATCAGATCGTCGTCAGGGCCGCCGTCGAGATGGTCGTTGCCCTTGTCGCCGAGCAGCTTGTCCTCACCGCCGGAGCCGTCGATCTCGTCGCTGCCCTGCTGGCCGTCGATGAAGTCGTTGTCGGCGCCCCCATCGAGCGTGTCCGGTCCCTTAGCCCCGTTGAGGGAGTCCTCGCCGCCGTTGCCATAGAGCTTGTCGGCGCCCTTGAAGCCGGAGAGCTTGTCGTCGCCGGCGCCCCCGTCGAGCATGTCGGATCCGGTTTCGCCGAAGAGGTCGTCGTTGCCCTCCTCGCCGTAGAGGCCGTCGAAGCCGCGGCCGCCGCTGAGGCGGTCGTCGCCAGGACCGCCGCAGATCGTGTCATTGCCGTTGGGCCCGCCGTCGATGCGGTCGTCGCCACCGCCGCCGTAGATCACGTCGCTGGCACCCTTGCCGACGAGCTTGTCGTTGCCGGCGGTGCCCATGATCGTCACCTTCTTGCCGCCGCAGGTCATCGCCGCAGCGGAACCCGCCAGCGGCACGAGCAGCAGGCCGCCGACGCAGGCGAGCGCGGCTGCGAGCAGGCGGGTGCGGATGCGAACGGGTGCCACGGATGTCTTCTATCGACGGCCGAGCGAAAAACTCCAGCCCTGGTCCGACATCTGTCTAAACCCAAGCCCGCCGCCTGAATCACGGTCGTCAGATACGCTCGCAGCGCAAATGAGGGGCGGGACCTACGTACTGAACTTCTACTCGGCCGTCTTCGTCGACCAACTGAAGCGGGGACGGAAGACGGCGACGATCCGGCTCGGCGACAAGAGCGGCAAGTACGAGCGCGGCCAGGTTGTCTGGGTTACCGTCGGCTTCCGCCACAGCCCGCGCGAGAAGATCTTCACGGCGGTCATCGACGACGTCGAAGTGAAGCGGCTCGGCGACCTCTCGCGCCGCGACATCGAGCACGACAACCCCGAGTTCCGCCGCCTCGAGGAGGAGAAGCGCTTCCTCGAACAGATCTACAGCCGGCCGATCTCCGAGGACGACGCGGTCACCGTGATCCGCTTCTCGCAGATCGTCGAGCCGCCGCGCGCCCACCTCGGCAACGGGGAGACCCCGCACCGCAACTGATGGCGGAGTACGCCTTCCTCACGACCTGGCTGCTGGACTGCCCCCGGCAGCCGGTCTGGGAGGCAATTCACGACCAGGAGAGTTGGCCGAGCTGGTGGCGCGGGGTCGAGGAGGCAGAGGAGCTGCGCGCGGGCGCCGATGGGGACGTTGGCACCGTGGCGCGGATGGTCTGGAGAAGCCTGCTGCCCTACCGGGTCGAGTTCGAGGTGACGACGACCCGGGTCGAGCACCCTCACCTGCTCGAAGGCCACGCGGTCGGTGAGCTCGAGGGCGTGGGGCGCTGGCGGCTGTACGAGCAGGACGGCGTCACCGCGGTCCTCTACGAGTGGAACGTGAAGACGACCAAGCCCTGGATGAACCTGCTGGCGCCGCTGCTGCGGCCGGCCTTCGAGTGGAACCACGACTGGGTGATGGCCCGCGGCGGCGAGGGCATCGCCCAGCTGCTGGGCTGCAGGCTGTTGGCAAGCGACTGAGCCGCGCGCCGAAGTGCGGCGCGCGCTATCTTTCCGGTGTTGGCACTCGCACCAGCAGAGTGCCAAACCTCGCTAGAGGCCGGAAATGGCTTCAGGCCGGGGAATTCTCGACTTTGCCAGCAAACTACGCACCGATAACGGAGGTTCACTGATGAAGCTGAAGCCCCTCGGGGACCGGCTGATCGTCAAACCGATCGAGGAGGAGGAGACGACCGCGAGCGGCATCGTCCTCCCCGATACGGCCAAAGAGAAGCCGCAGAAGGGCAAGGTCGTCGCCGTCGGCGACGGCGCAATCAACGAGGACGGCAACCGCCGCCCGCTCGACGTCGCCGAGGGCGACGAGGTCCTCTACTCCAAATACGGAGGTACCGAGGTAACCGTCGAGGGCGACGACCTGCTCGTGCTGCGCGAGTCGGACGTGCTCGCGAAGCTCAGCTAGCCACCCACAGGACTTAGAGAACCAAGGAGGACTGAATACACATGGCTCATAAGGAGCTGAAGTACGCAGAGGAGGCCAGGGGGGCACTGCAGGCCGGCGTCGATGCCGTCGCCAACGCCGTCAAGGTCACCCTCGGCCCCAAAGGCCGTTACGTCGTGCTCGACAAAAAGTTCGGCGCACCGACGATCACCAACGACGGAGTCACCATCGCCCGCGAGGTCGAGGTCGAGGACGTCTTCGAGAACCAGGGCGCCCAGCTCGTCCGCGAGGTCGCCACGGCGACCAACGACGTGGCCGGAGACGGCACCACGACGGCGACCCTGCTGGCCCAGATCATCGTTCGCCAGGGTCTCAAGAACGTCGCCGCCGGCGCCAACCCGTTGGCCCTGCGCCGCGGGATCGAGAAGGCTGTCGACGAGGTCGTCGAGAACCTGCGCGAGCAGCAGTCCAAAGAGGTCGCGGGTAAGGACCAGATCGCCCGCGTCGCCGCCATCTCCGCCGCCGACGACGAGATCGGCAACGTGATTGCCGACGCGATCGAGAAAGTCGGCAAAGACGGCGTCGTCAACGTCGAGGAGGGCCAGACCTTCGGCATGGAGCTGGAGTTCACCGAGGGGATGCAGTTCGACAAGGGCTACATCTCCCCGTACATGGTCACCGACCAGGACCGCATGGAGGCGGTGCTGGAGGAACCGTACATCCTCATCGCCAACCAGAAAATCGGCTCCGTGCGGGACATCCTGCCGGTGCTCGAGCAGGTCATGCAGGGCGGCAAGCCGCTGCTGATCGTGGCCGAGGACGTCGAGGGCGAGTGTCTGGCGACCCTGGTCGTGAACAAGCTGCGGGGCACCTTCACCGGTGTCGCCGTGAAAGCGCCGGGCTTCGGCGATCGCCGCAAGCGCATGCTCGAGGACATCGCGATCCTCAGCGGCGGCGAGGTGATCACCGAGGAGATGGGCCTGAAACTGGAGAACACCCAGCTCACCCAGCTCGGTAAAGCCCGTCGTGTGGTCGTCTCCAAGGACACGACCACGATCATCGACGGTGCCGGCGAGGGTGACGACATCAAGGGCCGGATTAAGCAGATCAAACAGGAGATCGAGAACACCGACTCCGACTTCGATCGCGAGAAGCTCCAGGAGCGCCTCGCGAAGCTGGCCGGCGGCGTCGCCGTCGTCAAGGTCGGCGCTGCCACCGAGACCGAGATGAAGGAGAAAAAGCACCGCGTCGAGGACGCGCTGCAGGCGACCCGCGCCGCGCTCGAGGAGGGCGTCGTGCCGGGTGGCGGTGTGGCCCTGCTCAACGCGCAGTCGGGGCTGGACCCGGACAGGCTGGAGGATCCGGACGAGATCACCGGCGCGCGGATCATCCACCGCTCGCTCGAGGAGCCGGTCCGTCAGATCGCCGAGAACTCCGGCCTGGAGGGCTCGGTCGTCGTCAACAAGGTCCGCGACCTCAAGGCCGGCGAAGGCCTCAACGCGGCCAACGGCGAGTACGGCAACCTGATCGAGGCCGGCGTCATCGACCCGACCATGGTCACCCGTTCGGCGCTGCAGAACGCAGCCTCGATCGCGAAGAACATCCTCGTGACCGAGGCCATCATCGCCGAGCCCCCAGAGGAAAACGCCGGCGGCGGCATGCCCGGCGGCGGCATGCCAGACATGGGCGGCATGATGTAACCACCCCCCGCCGATGGGCCGATTTGTCGACTCACGATCGACATTTAGGCCCGCCGACTGGGAGCGTGGTTTTGAAAGAGGCCCCGGGAGACCGGGGCCTCTTTTTGCCTCGAGCCGGAAAGGCGGTCGGGTAATGCTCCCGGCTCAACTTTTTTGAGGGATGGAATTAGTCGTCCGCGAGGCCATCGCGGCAAAAAAGTACAAGCCGCCGGGAGCATTACCCGACCGCCTTTACAGATTCGCCAAATATCGGAGCGGAAGTCGGGACATCACGCGCGCCACGTGTGCGTCGCTGCGAGCGAAGCTTCCGCGATGCCGCCGCCCCAGCAGCACCGTGAACAGCCCGCCGATGGGCCGATAAGTCGAGCCAGGGACGACTCATCGGCCCATCGGCAGCGATCCAGGCGGGAATGGGACCGCAAGATCGGCGAAATCGCGAGCCGGCAGCATGGGCTCGTTGCTCTTGGTCAGCTCGAAGATCTTGGCCTAGACAGAAAGACGGCTTACTCGCGAGTTGAGGCCGGACGGTTGTACCGCCTGCATTACGGCGTCTATGCCGTTGGACATCTGCCCCAAACCCGGGAGGCGCGGTATATGGCGGCGGTGTTGGCTTGTGGGCCGGAGGCGGTGTTGTCGCATCGGTCGGCGGTGGATCTTTGGGGGCTCAGGGAGGACAAGCGGGAGCGCGTTGACGTCACGGCGCCGGGGCGGCGGGGGCGGGCGCCGCGTGGGATCGATGCTCATCGGCATGGGTCGCTCGCGGCCGCTGATCGCACGAGGGAGCGAGGTGTTCCATGCACGACCGTGGCGCGGGCGCTCCTGGACTTTGCCGGGGTGGCACCGGTCTGGGAGCTGCGGCAGGTCATCGGCGAGGCGGAGGTGCGGCGGCTGCTGAATCACGCGGAGGTTCGGAGGTTGATCAAGCGCCATCCCGGTCGCCGCGGCGTCGCGCGCCTGCGGATGGTGCTCGACGAAATTCATCCGCAGACGAAGCGGACTCGCAGTGAGATGGAGCGGCTCTTCCTCGGGATGTGTACGCGCGCCGGTCTTTCGCAGCCCGAAGTCAACGTCTGGCTGGATGTCGGCGATGGCCGGTTTCAGGCGGACTTCCTCTGGCGCCCTGCCAGGCTGATCATGGAAGCCGATAGTCGACTGTTCCATGACACCGGCTCCGCCTTCCTCAACGACCGCCGCCGCGAACAGCGCCTGCAACTGGGCGGCTGGCGCGTCTCCCACTGCACCTGGCACGAGATCGAACACGAACCCCGGCGCCTCGCCGAGACGATCCGCGGCCTGCTCGCTAGGGCGTCGTCGGCGTAGGCGCGGGAGCCGGAGTCGGCGTCGTTTTTTTCGGCTTCGGCGGCAGCGGCGGCAGCAGGCCGGCGTTGTAGTCGGCGTAGGAGAGGAAGTTGGCGCGGCGGATCTTCAGGCGCAGGGTGTTAGCGGTGCGCGGATGGAGGTTGAGGTCGTACTGGTTGCCGGCGCCGAAGCCGACGTAGTAGACGAGCATTCGCACGCGGGGGCGCTTGACGACCCAGGCGATCAGCTGTTTGACGAAGCGAGGTTCGTCCTCGACGTGAATCGCCCACTCCGTCACTGCCACCGGCTTGCCGCGCCACTGCTTGCCCGCGTAGAAGCGGTTGAGGTCTTCCCAGACGGGATACTGGGAGTAGAAGTCAGTGCCGACCCAGTCGACCCAGCGGCTGCCCGGCCAGTAGTTCCCGGGGAAGTTGCCTTTCACCCGCGGCGAGCCGCCTGGCAGCGGGCTCCAGATCATGCTCACCGGCGCCGCCGGCAGGCTTTCGGGATTCGGCCCTTTGGTCCGGTTCAGCGGCGGCAGGCCGATTTCCGCCAGGGTCAGGTTGATCCCTTCCAGGCTCTGGCCGCCGCGCACGATCGCGGCGATGCGGCGGAAGGCCTGCTTGTACCAGCCCGTCGTGTGTTCGCCGCCTTTCTGGCTGCCGTCGCAGTTGACCGCCGACCAGGCGTTGAGGCAGCGGTTCGGCTCGCCCAGCGGCCGGATGTAGGCCGGCAGTCCGCGCTCGGCAAAGAAGGCATTGAGCTGGAGCAGGTAGTCGTCGCCGCCGCCGAGGGCGATCTGTGCCGGGGTGATCAGCTCCGCCAGCGTCTGGTCGTCGGCGGTCGAGATCGCCAGGATCGGTCGCGTCCCGGTTTCCCGCCAGCGTTCGTAGGCCGCGTTGAGGCTGTTGCCCCAAGGGTGGAAGGTCTCGAGCAGCGCCGGGCGCTTGGCGGTGAATTCGGCGAATTCGTTGAACTCCTGGGTGCTGCCGCGGTCGCTGACGCCGAGGAAGACGCTCGGCTTCGGCGGCACCAGGGTCACCGCCGCTGCCGGCGCGGCGAAGAGCCCCGCGACCACGGCGGCCAGCGCGAGTGCTCGGCTAGGGGTTCTCCAGGACATCGCTCATCTTTCGCGGCTCGACGCCGAGGGCCTGCGCGTCGGCCGTTCCGCGCTCGCTCACCATCGGCACCTCCATCAGCTCGGCCTCCTCCCAGGTTGCAAACACGGCCTCGCCGAAAACGGAGCGCAGCGCGAGGAGGCCGGCGCGGATGATCGGGAGGGGGAGGTGGACGAGCGGCCGGGGCCTGCCGGCAATGCGGCTGACCAGGTCCGACATCTCGTCGTAGGTGAGGGTCTCCGGGCCGGCCAGCTCGTAGCGCGGTCGCGCCTCCGTCGCCAGCGAGGCGACGACGCAGCGGGCCACGTCCGCCGCCCAGATCGGCTGGAAGGCGGCGCGTCCCTCGCCGGAGACCGGCAGCACCGGCAAGAACGAGAAGCGCCGCAGCAGCGTGATCCATGGGTCGCTGTGGTCATAGACGATCGAGGGGGCGAAGACGGTCGTCGGCAGCGGCGAGGAGCAGACCGCCTGCTCGGCCAGCCACTTGGCGCGGAAGAAGCGCGTGCGCTGGGCAGCGTGGGCGTCGAGCGCGCTGAAGAAGACGAAGCGGCGGACGCCGCTGCGCTCCGCTGCCCGCAGCAGCCGCACCGTGGCCAGCCCGTTCAGCTCCTCGATCCGTTTCGGCGGCTGGTCGCGGATCGTCGCCGCCAGGTGGATCACCGTGTCGACGCCGCGCAGGGCCTGCCGCACCAGGTAAGGATCGGACATCTCGCCGAGGTCGCCCAGCGCGATCTGGACGTCGACCCGCCGCTGCCCCAGCCGCCGCGGCTCGCGCACCAAGCAGCGCACGTCCTCGCCGCTCTCCAGCAGCAGCGGCAGCAGCCGCGAGCCGATGCTGCCGGTTGCTCCAGTCAGCAGCAGCATCGCCGCAACGCCTCTCGCCTTGCCCGTCTCATTGCAGCGACCAACCCTAATGACCCCCTTCGCCACCGCATATCCCTAGAATGGACGCTCGCTCTCGGCGGGGGCCAGCCGGCCTCTGTCGGGCACCGAAAACGACTTAGGAGAACCTCTCGAATGACCTACGTCATCGCCGAGCCGTGCATCGGCCAGAAGGACAACTCGTGCGTCGAGGTATGCCCCGTCGACTGCATCCATCCGACGCCGGACGAGCCCGACTACGACTCGGTCGAGATGCTCTACATCGACCCGGACGAGTGCATCGACTGCGACGCCTGCGTCGAGGCCTGCCCGGTCGACGCCTGCTTCGCCGAGGACCAGCTCCCGGCCGAGTGGGCCAAATACGCCGAGATCAACGCGAACTACTACAAGAGCAAGGCTGCGTAGCAATTGTTGCCGCTTGATCAAGCGGCAAACCGGTCAAGCGCAGCTGTCCGCGCAACCGGCTAGGGATTGCTCGCTTCTCAGCGGTTCGATCCATCGCTCGGCGATCAGCTTTACAGACGCTGGCTCGGGAGCGCCCCGCTGCAGCCAGAAGCCGCCGAACAACCGCAGCAGCTTCGAGCGAACGACCGCGAAAGCTTGCGGCGCTCGGAGCTTGAGCGGATCGACGGCACCGAGGCTGACGCCGAAGGACACCTCACAAAGCGCCGCACCGACCCGTCCCGCGCGACGACACGCGGCGGAGTTGGCGGCGGTGAGCGAGGTCGTAGCCGAGCGCGCCGGGATCGCGTCTACCGCCATGCGACTTGCCCGCCGCCGACGTTCTCGCCGAGTTGGGAGAGGCCCAGCGATCGGCGAAGGCCTGCCCCCTGGGATCGCGGGCTCGCCGTGATTGAGGGCTACGCCCCGACGCAACCGCGTCACGAATCGCACCCGCGCCTTCGGCGCCAAGCCGAGGGGCCAGACGGCGCAGCAACAGCGGCGCGCGGAGATCGAGCACCTGCGGCGCTACCAACAGCTAGGTCAGGCGAACGGACGGCAGCAGGTTAGGCGGCGGCGCGGGCGGGCTTCGGTTGGGGCTTTGGTCCACTCCGACCAGTTTCAGACTTCTAACGGCCGGAGGGAACTTCTTCGACCGGTGGCCCGCTGCACTTGAACCTAATCGTGTCGAGAATCTTCTCCCCGGTCTTGTCAAAGCCGCTGAAGCCCTCGATGCACGCACTTCGGGCGATGGCGAAGGTCAAGTAGCGGAATTGAGATAGGTGCGCCTTACGCGCCTGAGCCGGACTCAGCAACTTGGTTAGTCTGGTTACAGAAGGACCGGGACCAAGGTAAACAGTGGCCTTCGTCAGATCGGTTGCAAAGGTCCCGCCGAATATTGACACGCCTTTCCGATTGATCGTGACCTGCGAGAGGGTGTGATTAGGCCAGTCTGAGGGAGGAGCAAGCTGGCCGCAACTCGAGCCACTCGATAAGGCCCCCTCGAAGGTCGCCAACACTTCCTGAATGCACGGTCTAGACCGTGCGCCGGTGCTAGTGGCCCGGTAGGCGTAGATGCCCCAGTGAACCGTGCGGACGGTTCCTTCCCCGAGGACTGCGAAGTCTTTTACCGGAACAGCCCGCCACAACCGGTACCGCTTACTCGACTCCGAGGTATTCGCAGACTCGATGGCGCTTGCTGGTTGTCCCGAAGCAAATGCGAGAAACAGGCATATTGCGCAACCCAGCAGCGGGACAACGGCGCGCTTCGGTCTGAGCTCATCCGGCGCTTCGGACCACCATCGTCTTGTCCGCCCCTGCATTGAACCCCTCACGATACCAGTCACCTTCAATTGTCTGGTCCTTTCCAATTGCAGGCCTCCACGCCACCGATCACGTACTCCACTTCAAGGATCATCGGACGTTCATAAGGAGCATCAAAGGCCTGCCGCGGATTTGGGTAGAGCTTCCCACCCTCGGTGAGGCAAGTCGCCCTAGCTTCCGCTGCCCATTCGCCGTGACCCGCTCGAAACCGATACTCACCAATAACGTTAATCGGTCCGTGAATGGCCCCAGCGGCCCCAGTTCGAGGTTCAGGGTAAAGGGCTCGACAATTGACCAGGGCTGGCCGGTGGTCTTCCTCGCCCCACTTACGGCAACCCCACTGATTGGGATTCAACCAAACCCAGTGCTGGTAGATGTAGTGAAATCTTCCATGCACGGAAACCCCCCAATATACGCCTTCAAAATCTTCCCGATGACATTCAGAGACAATTTTTGGAAGATTGACTCCAACTCTCCACGGCAAGGTCTCACCGAGTTTGCCGTCGAATGGATCGCCAGGGTAGTTATGCGGGCGACAAAACGTGAATTTGAACTTCTTTTCGTTCCGAGTCATCGATTTCGGTTCAAGTTCGCTACCCGATGAGCCCGCCTGCAGGAGAGGCGGACCCCCGGAAATGATTTTCACCATCGGCTTGCCGCTGTCGTTTACGAATCCGAATTCCGCTTCTTCCGCTTCTTCTTCCCAGGTTACTGCCGGGGGCATCTTTATTTCGTAGGTCTGGAACCCGCCCTGCCAACCTGCGCCCCCCACAACGGGATAGACAAACACTTGGCCATCCGGACCCGTGCCGTGATGGTCCACGTTCAGCGTGAGAACGTCTCCGCTCACACTTAGCGTGGTCGGCACCGTGCTGCCGATAGCGTCGTGCGCGGCCGCAGCCGTGATCGTAAAAGCCACACGGGAGCCCGTATAGACAGCGGCATGCTGAGAGTCGATCACATTTAGTTCCTGATCCGGTTCGAGTCTGACTTTCCAGGAGTAGCTAGTTGGCGCATCGGCATCGCGAATGGCGGCGAACGTCATGGCGCCGTCAAAGATCGGTCGCGTGATCAAGTCGACATGCTGGACAACATTCGCTGAGACAGCCGCAGCTCCGTTCGCAGTCGCTTGGGTCGCGCTTGCGTTGGCTGCGACTGACACTGGCGTAACCTCGACCGGTAGATAGGGGGGAAGGCCTCCTTCCGTTCCTTCGACTGGTGCACAGCCAGTTTCAGGACCTACTGATATCTGTTCTTCTTCCTCAGCCGTAAGCTGGGTTAGGCGTTCGACCGCCGTTGGCTCGCTTGCACAGCTCGGCTGGAGATAGGTTGGGTCGGCCACCTCGACCGTGACTCCCGCGCCGGCCTCATTCTCCACCGCAAGAGGCACCATGTTGCCGCTTGATTTGAGGAGTCCATCTTCTTCCTCCAAATTGAAGCCAGGTCCCGTGCCTTCATACTCGCTTTCAGCTTGCGATAGCCCGACGGTATTGACTGGACTAGTCGTATCAAGGGCCTCAAGCGTGTCTTCCGCCTCTGCGAGGCTGATATGACCTTCGGGGTCGACGTTGATAGTCCAGGTCCGTTTCCGAGTATTGCCAGCGCCATCGGTCGCCAATACTTCGGCCGTATGTGCACCGCCATCATGGTTGGCCATGTCCATCGAGCCGAGCAGGCTGGCTTCGCAGCCGCCCGGGGAGCAGCCCTGCGTTTTGCTGTTGATCGAGGCACCGTCGAACTTGACAGCGAGGGAAGTGACGCCATACCCTTTGACGTCTTTTGCGACCGGGAAGTAGAGGTAGGATTTCTGTTCCACCCAACCCTCTGGCCGGTTAAACAGGGTGTTCCAAGCCCCGTTCGTGAGGATTTCAGGCGGGGTCGTGTCGCGGTCGATCGTGATGGCCAGCGATTTGGTCGTGCTTCGGCCTGCCGCATCGGTCGCGGTCACCTGCACAGTGTGGTCACCAGGTGCGTAGCTGTTGGAGTTGAGCGTCCATTCGCGCGTCAGCGAGCAGCCGCCGGCTGGACAGCCCGGCGAGCTGGAGTCGACGGTCGTCCCGTCGACCTTGATCGTCGTGCTGCCCACCCCCGACTTCCGCTCTTCGGCGCCACCGGCGTCGCTCGCGCTGACTTTCAGCTTGTAGGCGGGGCGGGTGGTCCCGAGCGTTGCCTGTTCGGTCATCGCACCTGAGAGGGCGACTGACGGAGGCGTGAGGTCGCCATGCGTCTCGATCGTCACCGACTTAGATGAGGAGAGCCCAACGGCGTCCGTAGCGACTACTTTGACCGTGTGGGAGCCGACCGCGTAATTGTCGGCGTTCAGGGTCCATTCGCGGCTAATTGCGCAGTCCTTCGTAGCGCAGCCAGGAGCGTGTTTGGGCTCGGCCAGGTTCCCGTCGACCCTGACTTCGGTGCTCGCCACGCCGGACTGCGGATCGTACGTGGCGTGGCCCCATTTCGCGATGCGTTTGTTCGCCGCATCGGCGATGTAGAGGTTGCGGCTGGGGTCGAGGGCGATGCCTCGCGGTTCGTTTAGCTGGTTGCTGGCGGAGCCGAGGACGCCGAACTGGCGGATGTATTCGCCGTTCGGTCTGAACTCCTGGATCCGATGGCTGCCGGCGTCGCTGACCAGGACGTTGCCAGTGCTCGGAGCGATGACGACGCCGAACGGCAGAGTGAACTGTCCGTTCCCGGAACCCGCCGAGCCGAACTGGCCGATCCACCGGCCGTTGGCGTTGTAGGCGGTGACCCGGTCCAGGTCCGGGTCGGTGACCCACACCGCGCCAGATGAGTCGACGGCGAGCCCAACGGGGCTCGCGAGGTCGGCTTTACCCCCCGTCGGGTTTGCTTTCGTGCCGTAGACGACAGGCAGGCCGTTTCCAGTGTAGCCCGGGTCGAACCGGAAGACCCTGTGTGCACCGATGTCAGATATCCAGACGACACCTCCCGGCCCAGCCGCAACTGCATAGGGCATAACGAATCCGTCGTAGGTCAAGGTTTGCAGAAGATTGCCCGCCGGGCTGAGCTGGTAGACGTGCTTGTTGCTCATGTCGGCGACCCAGATGTCGCCCGTTGAGGAAACAGCGATACCACGAGGATCAGTGAATTTCGGCGCGGATTCGGACGGCCCGGCAGCGTTGAACTGAACGACGAAGTTCCCGGCGGGATCGTATTTCTGGACGCATTTGCATTCGCGGTCGACTACGTATTTATTGCCGCCTGAATCTAGGGCGACGCCCATGGGTCTCTGTAGCTGTCCCACCGCCGTGCCGGGGGTGCCGAATGGAGCCCCCGCCCCAGCAGGGGCCGAATCACCATCGGCCGCGTCGTATTTAAGGGTATATTTCTGCGCAGTCACTCCTACCTGCGTCTGTTCGGTAAGCGAACCCGATAGGGTGAGGATCGGTTGCGTGTGATCAACCTTCACCCGGGCTTCGCCTGCGGTCTCCTGAAGTACGGGGTCCCTCGCGACGATCCTTAGCCAGTTCTCCCCCTGTGGCATAGTGGCCGGTTCATACTGCAAAGGGTGCTGGGTGTTCTGAAGGGTCCGCGGACATGGTTTGCCGACCGTTCCCAAGCAATTCGCTGAAGTCGTCGACGAGATAGTGGTCGAGGCGGAGGTCGGCTGAGTAACCTCAACCTCGCGAACGCCAAGGCCTGGATCGGTGACTTTGTACGTGATTGGTGCGGTTGGCTGACCATTGGCCCACGGTACTGGGCTTCCCAGGCTCCCGAATCCTGGTGAATCTTTGTCGCTGATTTCTACCGTTGCCTGTTCGACCTTGACATTGCGCTGGCCCGGCAGCGACGATTCGGTCGTTCCCAGCGCGAGGAGACCGGTCTTTGCGTCCGTCACTTCGTTGGGATTGACAAAGACATACTGGTAGTTCGGATCGGTTAATGGACCCTGAAAGCCATCTCGGCTACCGAGGGACACCCAGGCCCCTTTGTTGTCAGACCACAAGCCGATCATGAGAAAGGGAGAAGCGGGTCCTGGTGACCAGGGGGAAAAGTTCCAGAAGAAAGACAGCTTGGACATGGTCATTTGCTTAATGTAGGTGGTTGGTCGAGCACCGACTTCGGCCATATCCGTGAAGAAGCGAGGTACGTAGTAGCTCCAAGTCGCCAGGGCCCCTGGCGTTACGGCAGTGAAGTTGCCGCTGTACATAGTCATTCCGGGTCCCCCCCAAGCGCCCCAAGTCGCCGTCATGCCGGGAGAGCTCGACCGGGAGCCACTCCGCGCTCTGAGCCCCGAGTTGTTCCCAGGAGAAGCTCTCGAAGATCGGATCGATCAGCAACGGAAAGGCGTTCTCGGCTTTCGGATTGGCTCGGACGGTTATCGAATCCTCGGAGATCTCAAGCGCGACCGGAACCGGGTTCCCCTCGGCGTCGATCCCACTTGGGGGCCGTACTAGGAGCAGCGTAGAATCGCCCTTGGCGACGATCGCGCCGCCGTCTGACGTTTCATTCAACTCAGCGCCGGCCGGCATACCGAGGCGGAAGACGTGAGCCTGGGGCGCCTCGGCGGAGCGCAGCTGCATGAAGGTCTCTACGCCAGTCGGCGTAGGCGTCACGGCAAGGTCGCTCTCCGGGGCAACGTTCGGGTAGAAAGCGACGGTCTGCTCGACGCTCGACGCGGTCCGGTCCGCTGCGCCGACCAAGGTGACCGAGAGGCCGGTCTCGGGTAGGGAGATTCCGTCGCCAAGCTGCGCCGGAAGCCCGACCTCTACAAGGGGATTCAAGGGCTGTAGTTCCCCTCCGGATACTTTGAGGTCGAGCACGACGGCTTCTTTTTCGCCTTCCGCTCCTTCGGCTCGAAGTGGCAGAACAGACGAAAGGAGTCCCAGCCGGGAGACCGATTCGGGGGAAGCGGGTTCGTCCGGTTCGACAAGCGCTACGTGGTCTGAACGAAAGCCGCGAATATCGAGGTGCTCGTATACGTCGGTCGGGCCCTCAAGTACCTCGCCGAACACGGAAGTGATGAGGTCAAGAGCTTCCTCGCGGCCAAGATTCTCATGGGGTAGGTCTTCTCCCGCGTCAGAGTCGACCCGTGGCCTCGTCACGATGCGTGAGTCCGGTTCCTCTCCTGCGTGTTTTAGGGCGCTCAACGACATCCATCCCGGTTCATAAGTGGCTGCTTCATCCCCACCGGTCGAAGGGGGTTCGTCGGCGAGAGCCGTCGCGACGCCGACCGCGAGAATGAGAAACAGGGTTGCGGAGATTGCGAGGAGACCTCGGGATGCGCTCGGAGGAGTATCGATCTTGGCACCAGCGTCGTCGCGGCGTATCACGGTCTCCCTGTTTTTGTTTCGTCCCGAGGCGCGTGCCTCGTCTCCTACGTCGTTCAAAGTCGATTGGCCAGCAGGCACCTAACCTGACTCTCTTGCGAACGTCAATACCGACTTTTAAAAGTAAGGTCTTACTCTAGAAAAGTGTTATTAGGCGATCGGAGTGTTTATCTGGGTGACCTTGGGATCAGCCCTTTTTTCGGAACGTTTCATGCTCAAGACATGAGGAAGCCCCAGCGGCCTGCGCTTGACCGCCTCCGTAGACCGCTGGCCTTCCGGGCGACAGTCGCAGCGAGTTCCCGCAACCTGCTTGTAGGAATACGGTCAACGGTCTTCTGTATTCCGCGCCCCCGCAAGACGCTCCAACCCCTACCGGGATCGGGCTCTTGGTCCTTTAGCTACTGAACGACTGGCAGCGGCGTGCCGCTGACCGGCGGCGCATCGGCCGGGGCGGGTGCGGCCTGGAGGACCGGCAGGTCCTGCGGGGAGGCGGCGACGATGCCGCGCGCCGCCTGCCGGATCGCCTGGGATGCCGGGGCGTCGGGCTCGGCGAGCACCAGTGGGGAGCCGGAGTCAGCGTGCTCGCGCAGCGGCTCCGAGAGCGGCACCTTGCCGAGCAGCGGCACGTCGAGCTCGTCGGCCAGCAGCTGGCCGCCGCCCTCCCCGAAGATCGTGAAGCGCTCGCCGCCGGGCGTGGTGAAGCCGGACATGTTCTCGATCACGCCGAGGATCTCGAGGTCGAATTTGGCCGCCATCTCGGCGCCGCGCCGGGCCACCGACTGCGCCGCCGGCTGCGGCGTGGTGACGACGACGAACTTGGCCTGGGGAAGCAGCTGGGCGAGCGTCATCGAGACGTCGCCGGTCCCCGGCGGCAGGTCCAGCAGCAGGTACTCGAGCTCGTCCCAGGCGACGTCCTCGAGGAACTGCTGGATCGCCTTGTGCAGCATCGGGCCGCGCCAGACCACGGCTGCGTTCTCCTCGACGAAGAAGCCGATCGACATCACCTTGACGCCGCCCGCCGCGTCCAGCGGCAGGATCTTGCGCTCACCGTTGACTTCCGGTTTGGCGTTGACCCCGAGCATGCGCGGGATCGAGTATCCGTAGACGTCGCAGTCGAGGGCGCCGGCAGGGTGGCCTTCGGCGGTCAGCGCCGCCGCCAGGTTGGCGGTCATCGTCGACTTGCCGACGCCCCCCTTGCCGGAGGAGACGCAGATCACGTTCTTCACCTGAGCCAGCGCCCCCTGGGGCAGCTTGCCGCGGCCGAGGGTCTGCTGCAGCGTCCCTTTCTCCTCGTCGGAGAGGACGTCGAAGCCGACGCCGACGGAGGTGACGCCCTCCAGCGTGGAGATTTCCCTGGCGACAGCCTGTTCGAAGTGGGAGCGGATCGGGCAGCCCGCGGTGGTCAGCGAGACGATCACCTCGACGCGGCCGCCCTCCTGCACGTCGATCGAGCGCACCATGCCCAGCTCGACGATCGAGCGGCGCAGCTCGGGGTCGATGACCGCGCGCAGCTTCTCGGTGATCTGGTCCTCGGTCGGAAGCGCCATCGTGGTCATTCTCGCAAAGGCGTCCACGCGGCAGTCCCGCGCCGTCGGGCGGGGGGAGAGCTTTCGGCCCCCCGGCCCTTGGAGCCTCCGTACGCAAGCGAGCGAACGGAGGGCGGATGTCGGGCACGCGAGGTGGGCTGGGGCGGATTTTGGCGGTGGGAATTGCGCTGGCGGTGGCGCTGGTGCTGGTGATGGCGGCTGAGGCGCGAGCCGGAAAGTACGAGGTCGCGCAGTGCGGCTGGTACGTAGGTGCTGATGCGAGCTGGGCCGACACCACCGGTGGTGCCAAGTTTCGGCCCGATGCCTGGTGCGTGCCTCCCGCCGGGGCGGATCCCTTTGCCGGTGTCCATGTCAAGAGCCTCACTCGCGACGGCCAGTCGACCGTCTCGGGCACCCGCTTCGCCCGCTGGCGATGGGAGGCGCCGGCCGGAACCGGTATCTCGCAGGTGCGCGGCACCTGGTGGCACGCCCTTCACGACGGCATGGAGCAGCGGATCGGAATCGGGACCTGGAACGGCGGCTTCAACGTGTTCGCGGCCGCCGGCAGCACCGACGTCGCCCCGCGTGAGTTCGTCGCCGGCTTCGACCCCGCCCAGCCCGCCCTCGAGGACCGCCTCCTGTGTGCCAAGCCGGAAACCAGGTGGTGCAGTCTCGACGCCGGCTCGTGGTCCTCGCTCCGAGCCCTCACGATCACCGTTCAGGACGATCTCGGGCCCGCCGCCGCAATCGGCGGCGACATCCTCGCGGGCGGCTGGCTGCGCGGATTGCGCAACGTCGGCTTCTCCGGGACCGACACCGGCGGCGGCATCCGCTTCAGCGAGACCAGCATCGACGGCGCCCGCGTCAACATCACCGAGTACCCCTGTTCGAAGGCACTGATCGGCGCCGTCTGGAAGGCGACCCAGATGCGGCCCTGCCAGCTCACCGCCGCCGGCGCCGCCACGATCGACACCAGCCGTGTCAGCGACGGGCGCCACGGCATCCACCACTGCATCACCGACTTTGCCGGCAACGTCGCCTGCACTCCCGAGCAGACCGTCGCCTTCGACAACAACCCGCCCGCCCACCCACGCAGCCTGGCCCTCGCCGGCGGCGAGGGCTGGCATCGGATCAACGACTTCGACCTCTCCTGGCTCAATCCCGACCAGGGTCCGGCGAGCCCGATCGCCGGCGCGTACTGGCGCATAACCGGCCCCGCCGGCTACGACACCGGCGTCAGGCTCGCCGCGGGGCCGGGCATCGCCGCGCTGACGGATCGCAACCTGCCAAGGGCCGGTGTTTTCGTCCTGCACCTCTGGCTGCGGGATGAGGCGGGTAACGACGCGCCGTCCTCGGCAGTCGAGGTTCCACTGCGCTTCGACGACGTGCTGCCGGGGCTCGCCTTCGCCGCCGATGACGGCCTCGGGACGCCCGATCTGGTCCGGGCGGACGTCACCGACGCGCATGCCGGTCCGGCCTCGGGGGCGATCTTCTACCGCCGCCTCAACGCGGAAACCTGGATCGACCTGCCGGCACGGTTCGAGGCGGAGCCCGGGGGCGGCACGGCGACCCTCGTTGCCCACATGCCGGAGCTCGAGCCCGGCACCTACGTCTTCCGCGCCGATGCCGCCGACGCGGCGGGAAACACCACTTCGACGACGTTACGCGCCGACGGCACCCAGATGGCGGTCCGCAAGACGCCGCCCCCAGTGGCGCCCAAGCGAGCGCTGGCGCCAAGGACGAAGGCGCGGCTTTTCGCGCGGCTGCGCGGCGGCCACGGGCGCGGCAACGCGCTGACGATCCCGTTCGGGGCGCCGGCCCTGCTCAGCGGGCGCCTCACCCGCGCCGACGGCGCCGGCATCGCCGGTCGCGAGCTGCGGGTCCTCGCCCGTCCCTCCCGTGGCGCCCTCGCGGAGGTCGCAAGGGCGGCGGTCCTCACCGGCGAGCGCGGAGGCTTCGAGCTCCAGCTCGCGCCGGGGCCGTCCCGCCGCGTCTCCGTCGCGTTCGCCGGCGACGACGACCTCGAGCCGGCGCGGCGGCCCTCGCTCGACCTGCGGGTGCGCTCCGGCGTCTCGCTGCGAGCGGCGCCGCTGTCCCTGCACACCGGTGAGGCCGTGCGGCTGAGCGGGCGGGTCCGCACCCGCGGCGCGCCGGTTCCGCGGCGCGGCAAGCTGGTCGCGATCCAGTACCTGGAGGCGGCGACCCAGCGCTGGCGTCCCGTCCTCGTCACCCGCAGCGACCACGGCGGGCGCTTCCGGGCCCGCTACCGCTTCCGCTACGTGAGCGGCACCGCCTCGATCCGGCTGCGGGCGACGGCCCTGGCGGAGGAGCGCTGGCCTTACGCGCCGGGATCCTCGCGCCCGGTCACCGTCCGCGTCCGCGGTCGGTAGGGTGGTCGCGGATGTCGCAGGCCACCCTCCACACCAACGCCGGGGCGATCGTGCTCGAGCTGCACGACGAGGACGCGCCAAAGACGGTCGAGAACTTCCGCAAGCTCGCCGCCGACGGCTTCTACGACAACCTCATCTTCCATCGCATAATTCCCGACTTCATGATCCAGGGCGGCTGTCCGGAAGGCACGGGACGCGGCGGTCCGGGCTCCACCTTCGAGGACGAGTTCAACGACCACAAGGTCGTACGCGGAGCGCTGGCGATGGCCAACGCAGGGCCCAACACGAACGGCTCGCAGTTTTTCATCGTCACCGCTGGGGCGGCGCCGTGGCTCGACGGCAAGCACACCGTCTTCGGGACCGTCGTCGACGGCATGGATGTTGTCGACGCGATCGAGTCGACGCCGACCGACGGCTCCGACAAGCCGCTCGAGCCGCAGACGATCGAGCGCGTCGAGCTCTCCGACTGAGCGCCCTGCGGCCGATCAAGCTTCGGCGCGTTTCTCCAGGCGTCGTCGCAATCCCTGGCCCGGCCGCCAGAGGCTGACCAGGCCGGCAACCAGGGTGACGAGGAAAATCTGGCCGAGCATCATCTCCAGCCCGGCGATCATCCGGCCGGGCTGGCCCGCCGGGACCAGGTTGCCGTAGCCGGTCGTGGTCAGGGTCGTGTAGCTGAAGAAGAGGAAGTCGCTGCCGTCCGTTTGCGGTACGCCCTGGAAGAAGGGGTCGCTCTGGATCCGCGCGACCATTCCGTAGAGGAAGGTGAACAGGATCCCCAGCACGATGTAGACGCTGATCGCGCCGAGGATCGTGCGCGACCCAACATCGGCGGTACTGACAACTCGACGCAGGACGGTGCCCATCGCCACCGTCAGCATCGAGATCTGGATCGCCGACGCCAGGTTGAGCCAGACGTGGGCGTCGCTGATCGCGGCGACCGCGGCGAGGCCGATCGTCAGCACCGAGATCCAGATCGCCAGGCGCACGAACCTAGCTTTGACGTGGGAGCTGGTCAGAGCGACGACCGAGGTGGCGCTCGTGGCGACGGTCAGGATCACCGCCGACCAGCCGTGGTTGTCGAGCAGCGAGGCAAGCGCGTAAGTCACCAGCGCGAGCACGAGCACGAGCCCGAACGCGTCCCTCGCTCCCTCCGCCCGCAGCCGCCAGCGCTCGCGGCTGCGAGCGCGGATGGCTGCCTGGCTCATGCCGGCTCGTTCGGCCTCAGGCGCGGATATCCTGCTCCCGGCTTGGCCGGGGGGCCGCTGCCGGCAACTGGTCGAATCGCCGTCGCGGCAGACGCCCCGTGCTCGCGAAGGAGGCGACGACCAGCAGGGCCGCGACCAGGAAGGCGGTCTTCAGGGCCGCGAGCTGGGCCTCTTCATAGTCGTCGACGATCTGGCCGACCGCCGCCGCCGGAACTTTCGCGGCGCGTGCGGAGGCTTCGACCGCTTCCGACGTGACGAAGCTGCCGCCGGCGCTGAGCTGCTGTTCGACCTGCCCCTGGACCCCGCTGGAGATGCGAGGGTTTTCGGCGACGTTGGCGGAGAAGGATGCGATCAGCCCGGTGATCACGATCGCGCCCAGGATCGCGGTGCCGAGCGATGAGCCGAGCTGCTGCGAGGTGTTCTGCAGCCCCCCGGCCTCGCTGCGGTCGTCGTCGCCGACCGATGACTGAACGACGTTCCCGAGCTGGGAGACGATCAAGCCCATGCCGACGCCCAGCACGCCCATCGCCGCCAGGAAGGAGGCGTTGTCGAGCTCCGGCTCGATCGTGCCCATCAGCATCAGCGTTGCGATGAAGACGATCGCGAGCCCGCAGCGCACGAGGGTCCTGGCCGCATAGCGCGCCGCCAGCGCCGAGCCGACGAGGGCGGAGACGAAGAGACCGATCGAGGCGGGCAGCATGCGGATCCCGGTTTCGAGTGCGTTGAGCCCCTGCACGATCTGGAGGAACAGCGGCACGGTGAAGAAGATCCCCATCAGGACCAGGTTCTGCGCGAGCAGCATCGAGACTCCGCCCCGCAGCGAAGGGATCCGCAGCAGGCGCAGGTGGACGAGCGGGTCGTCGCCGCGTTCCTCGCGCCGCCGCTCCCAGCGCACGAACGCCGCCAGGACCACGCCGCCGGCGGCGATCACGAACGGGGTCAGGGAGAAGCCGAAGGGCTCGATCGGCGAGTCGCTCGGCCGCAACCAACCCCAGTTGCTCGCCTGCAGAACGCCGAATACGACAATCCCCAGGCCAAGCGCCGAGAGCACGCCGCCGATCCAGTCGAGTCGCGGTTTGCCGCTGCGCTCGGGCTCTCGAATCCACCTGGTCCCGAAGAGGATGGCGATGGCGACGAGGACCTCGCCGACGAAGACCAGGCGCCAGGTCAGTTCGGTCGTGAACCAGCCGCCGACGATCGGGCCCACGGCGATCCCGGCGCCGGCGACCCCGCCCAGCACGCCATAGGCGAGCGCGCGGTCCTTGCCCGCGAAATTCCCGGCGACGAGTGCGACCATCGCGGGCAGGACGAGGGCGGCGCCGATCCCCTCGAGGACCGACCAGCCGAGCGTGAGCGTCGGCACGCTCCACGAGGCGGCGGTCAGCGCAGACCCGGCGCCGTAGATGCAGAGCCCGACCGCGAAGGCGCGGCGGCGCCCCCACATGTCTCCGAGCTTGCCGCCGGTCAGCATCAGCCCCGCCATGACCAGGGCGTAGAGGGCGATCACCATCTGGATCGTCGTCACGGTCGTGTCGAAGTCTTCGACCAGCTGTGAGATCGCGACGTTCATCACCGCCTGGTCGAGGACCATCAGGAACTGCGCCGCCCCCAGCACCGCGAGCACGCCCCATTTCGCGGCGCCGGCTGGGTGGGCGGGCTCGGGCTGGGAGGGAGTGGCTTGCAGGTCGCTCATCGAAGGACTCCCGTGGCCCGAGGGTGGCGCTACGGAGCCGCAAGGTTATTCCGCGAGGAAGCGGAGGGGGTGGGATTCGAACCCACGAGCCCCCTTGCGAGGGCCACCGGTTTTCAAGACCGGCGCATTCAACCGCTCTGCCACCCCTCCGAGTACCGGTAAGTGCGGATGCTAGAGGGCCGAACACCGCTCAGCATCGCCTGCCCTGATTGGATTCAGCGATGCGCCGTTTGCTCCTGCTGGCTTCGGCGATGATCTTTCTCGACGTCGCCTTCTTTGCCGCTATCGCGCCGCTCTTACCGGAGTACGTCGACGATCTTGGCCTCAGCAAGGCGCAGGCGGGCGTGCTGTCGGCCTCCTACGCGGCGGGGACGCTGCTGGCCTCGCTGCCCGCGGGCTTTCTCGCCAGCCGGATCGGCCCCCGGCGCAGCGTCATCTGGGGCCTCCTGCTGCTGGGCGTCTCCAGCCTGGCGTTCGGGCTCGTGGAGGAAATCAACCTGCTCGACGCAGCCCGCTTCACCCAGGGCATTGCCGGCGCCCTGATCTGGGCAGGTGCCCTGACCTGGCTGATCACCGCCTCTCCGGATGAGAGCCGCGGCTCGGTGATCGGCACGGCGCTCGGCACGGCGGTTGCGGGAGCGCTGCTCGGCCCGGTGCTGGGAGCGGTCGCGGCCTCGATCGGCACCGAGCTCGTTTTCGGCTCGGTCCTGCTCATCACCGCCGCCCTCGCCTACGCCGCCTCGCGGCTGCCGGAGGTCGGCGGCCCGCAGCCGCAGGCGCTGAGTGACGTCGCGGCGACGATGCTGAGCCGGCCCGTCCTCGACGCCACCGCCTTCGTCGCCGTCCCCTCGGTGATGTTCGGGGCGATCGAGGTGCTGGTGCCGCTGCGAATCGACTCGCTGGGCGGCGGCCACGGGGTGATTGCCGCCGGCTTCATCGCCGGAGCCGGATTGGAGGCCGTGCTGGCACCGATCGCCGGCCGCTTCTCCGACCGGGTCGGGCGCCGCAGCCCCTACGTCACCGGCTTGACGATCTGCGCCGTGGCGATGGTCGGGGTCGCCCTCGCCCAGACCCTCGGCGGAGTGCTCGCCGCTTTGATCGTCACCTCGCTCGGCGCAGGGCTCTGTTTCGCGCCTGCCCTGACCCTGCTCTCCGACATCGCGGACTCCAGCAGCCTGCACCAGGGCTTCGCCGCCGGCCTCTCGAACATGGCCTGGGCCTCCGGGCAGGTGGTCGGCGGCATCGGCGGTGGGGTGGTGGCCAGCATCACCGGCAACGCGGTTCCCAGCATTGCGATCGCCCTGCTGCTCCTCGTCACCGTCGCCTACGCCTTCCGCTCGCTGGCACCGCCTGTGACCACGCAGCCGGTCGAGGGCTAGGCTGAGCAAATGGCGAACCGGGAGCCCAGCGGTTGGGTCAACTGGGCCGGGGACCAGACCTGCCGCCCGGCTGAGATCGTGCGGCCTTCGAGCCGCGAGGAGCTGGCCGAGGCGATTTCACGGGCAGCCTCCGCCGGGCGCCGGATCAGCGTCGCGGGCGCCGGGCACTCCTTCACCGAGACGGCGATGACCGACGGGACGCTGGTGCGGATCGAGGCGCTGAAAGGGATCATCGACGCCGACCGCGAGTCCGGCCTGGTCAAGGTCGGGGCCGGCACCGTCCTCGCCGACCTCAACGGGGAGCTGGCCGGGCTGGGCCTGGCGATGGAGAACCTCGGCGACATCGATCGCCAGACGATCGCTGGCGCGATCTCAACCGGTACTCACGGCACCGGGGCGCGGCTGCGCAACATCTCGGCCCAGGTAGTGGGGCTGGAGCTGGTTCTCGCCGACGGCAGCGTGCGCCAGCTCAGCGCCGCCACGCACCCGGGGCTGCTGCGGGCCGCGCGCGTCGGCGTCGGCGCCTTGGGGGCGATCGCCGCGGTCACCCTTCGCTGCGTCCCCGCCTTCACGCTCGAGCGCGTCGACACGCCGCGGCCCCGGGAGCAGGTTCTCGCCTCCTTTCAGGAGGGCGCCGACGCCAACGACCACTTCGAGCTCTTCACCTTCCCCTACGCCGACAGCGCCCTGGTGCTGGAGCGCAACCGCACCGAGGTGCCGGCGAGACCCCGCGGCCGGGCCGGCGCATACCTCAACGACGTCGTGCTGGAGAACTGGGCGCTGGGGGCGCTCTCGGCGACGGGGCGGCGCTTCCCGGCGGCGATCCCGTCGCTCTCGCGGCTCGCCGGTCGGCTCGCCTCCGGCGGTCGCACGGTCGACCGCAGCGACCGGGTCTTTGCCAACGAGCGCCGCGTCCGCTTCACCGAGATGGAGTACGGAGTGCCGCGTGAGGACGGGCCCGAGGCGGTGCGGCGGGTGATCGAGTGGGTGCGCTCCAACCGCTACCCGGTCTTCTTCCCGATCGAGATGCGCGTCGCCGCAGGCGATGACGCCCTGCTCAGCCCCTCGCACGAGCGCGACACCGCCTACATCGCCGTCCACCAGTACCGCGGCATGGAGTGGCGCCCCTACTTCGAGGCGGTCGAGGAGATCATGGACTCCTACGGCGGCCGCCCCCACTGGGGCAAGCGCCACTTCCAGACCGCGGCGACCCTGGCGCCGCGCTACCCCGCCTGGGAGGAGTTCCAGCGCGCCCGCGACGAGCTCGACCCCACCCGCGCCTTCACCAACCAGTACGCCGAACGCGTCCTAGGCCCGTAGGCGGCTGCAAGCCGGCGCCTGGCGGTGTCCTCGGTCGCTCACGTGCAGAGCACGCTTCGCTCCCTGCGTCCTTGCCAGGCTTGGTTTTCGCCGCCTACAGAAAGGCTTTGCCCTCGCCGCGGTAGGTGGGGACGACGTCGACGATCTCCTCGCCCTGGACCAGGTGGAGGGAGTCGAAGTGCTCGCAGAGCTCGCCGGCCTTGGCGTGGCGCAGGTAGGCGCGATCGCCGATCGTCAGGCCTGCCGCGGCCTCGCCCAGCAGCGGCGTCTGCACCTCGCCGGCGCCCTCCTCGGGGTCGAGGTGGAGACCCTCCGGTAGCCACGGAGCCGGCAGGCGAGCCGGATCGCCGCCGCCCGAGGCGAGGTAGCCGCCGCCGAGCGCGGTCGCGACGCCGGGGGCCGGCTTGCGGACGATCGGCAGCGCGAAGCCGGCGGCGGGGGTGAGGCTGAAGCGGCTGTAGTGGTCGAAGAGGGCGGGCGCGTAGAAGCCCGAGCCGGCGGTCACCTCCGTCACCGCCTCCTCCGCGGCGGTCAGCTCGAGGCTGCCGGTGCCACCGCCGTTGACGATCTCCAGCTCGACGAACTCGCCCAGGGCGGCGACCACGGCCGCCCGGCGCTCGGCCAGCTCGGCGGCGGACCGCCGCTGCATGAAGCGGATCGCCGCCCCGCGCAGGCGCCGCCCCGGCGGCCGGTCGCCGACGCCGGCGATCTGCCCCTCGTAGGCCATCAGCGCGTCCAGTTCGATCTTCTGCCGCCGCTCGATCTCGCGCCCCAGGGCGACCGCCTGCTCGACGGTGTGGACCGGCGAGCGCTTCGGCCCGACCTTGATCCGACCGCCCAGCGCCCACCAGCCAGCATCGAGGTCGATGCAGACGCGGACCGGTGCCGCCCCCGCTCCCAGCACCGACTCGATCGCGTCGAGGTGCTCGACGCAGTCGACCATCACGATTGGCGCCCCACCCGGGTTGGCGATCGAACGCAGCGCCAGCTCGCCGAGCGCGCCCGTGTCCGCGGTCGGGTAGGCAAGCAGGAGGTTTTCGAACCCCTGCTCGGCCAGCCACAGCGTCTCCGGCAGCGTGTAGGTCATCAGCCCGTCGAAGCGCTCGTCGCGTCCCAGGACCGCTTCCAGCAGGGCCCGGCAGCGCAGCGACTTGCTGGCGACGCGGATCGGCTTGCCGCCCGCGCGCCCGAGCATCTCCTCCGCGTTTGCCCACATCGCGTCGAGGTCGACGAAGGCGAAGGGCGCCTCGACCTCCGCAAAGATCCGCTCGTAGCGGTCATGGGACTGGCTGGGCGGAGCCGACACCCGCGTCAGCCTATCCCCGCCGCACCCGGTTACTTCCTACAATCGACCCGAACGCCCGGAGAGGTGGCCGAGTGGCTGAAGGCACTCGCCTGCTAAGCGAGTAGGGGGCGCAAGCTCTCTCGAGGGTTCGAATCCCTCCCTCTCCGCTAGGAGCCAGCGTTCGGGAACTGGAGGATCGCGACGGTCGCGGGCAGCCCCGGCCCCTCGCCGGCCTTGATCCGCTTCCGGCTCCCGCTCCCGATCTCCATCACTTCGTCCAGCGTTCGCGCGAGGACGTCGGTGATTTCCGACCAGCCCTGCTCGTCCAGCTCCAGTGGGGTGCGGCTGAGGTGGTTGTCCAGCAACTCGTCGAACTTGCCCGCGCCGAGCGATTTCGCGAGGTCGTCGGAAATCAGTCGCAAGATCGTGCTCGTGATCGGCTGGCGCAGCTTCGGAGTGGCCTGCGCCCACGCCTCATCGCTGAGGACGAATGGACCGACGGCTTCGTAGATGTGCTCCTTGGCGCCTCGCTTGTTCACTGTTTCGACCAGCTCGACGCATCCCAGCTCCGCCAGCACCTTGATGTGATGCGACACCAGGTTCAGGCTCACGTTCTGCAGTTGTCGCTGGATCCGGGCGGGACCGCTGGGCCCGTCCCTGAGCACGTTGAGGATTTCGGCGCGAATCGGGTGCTCGAGCGCCTTCGCCAGGCGCGGGTCGACGAGATCTGGTCCTCGCTTGGCCAAGATGCCCTCCCGGGTCGTCCGATTGAGTACGGGGAACAATAGATACCGCTCCCGACTCGGCGCGTGCGGCACCAGCCAGTCAACCGCTTTGGGGTGGAGCTTTGGCCCGGCACGCGCAAGCATGCGCGGACCTTCCTCGGCCAGGCTTGCCTCAGGAAGGGATGCCGCTCCCGCACGATCGGCATGAGGTAAGGACCCCGCCCCACCCCGGGGCACTCGTCGCGCAGGGGGCGACGAGTGCCCCAAAGGGTCCTGCCGGCAGGCTCGCTCAGCCCTGAACGTAGTGCCCCTCTACAGTCAGGCGATGGAGGCGAATTCGGCGGCGGCGGGCGACCACATCGAGCGGCGGACGAAGATCATCGCGACGGTCGGCCCTGCCAGCTGGGACCCGCCGGTTTTGGAGCAGCTGATCGAGGCCGGCGCCGACGTCTTCCGCCTCAATTTCTCCCACGCCACCCGGGATCGACAGGCGCGGACGATCGAAGCGGTTCGTGCGTCGGCGGAGCGGGTCGGCCGCGAGGTCGCGGTGCTCGGCGACCTGCCCGGGCCGAAGCTGCGGATCGGCTCCCTGCAGGGCGACTTCGCCGAACTGGAGACGGGGACCCACGTAAAGCTGACGCCGCGCGAGGTCGAGGGCGACCGCGAGACGATCCCGGTCTCCTGGCCCGGGATCTCGAAGCTGCGCGAGGACCAGCTCGTCTACCTCGCGGACGGCGCGATCCGGCTGCGTGTCGAGGACCCCGACCAGGGCGAGGTCGAGTGCGAGGTGGAGGTCGGCGGCACGCTGACCTCGCATAAGGGGATGAACATCCCCGGCGGAGCCGAGCTGCCCGCGACCACCGACGTCGACCTCGGTTGGGTCGAGTTCGCGGTCGAGCACGGCGTCGACCTGCTGGCCGTCTCCTTCGTCTCCTCCGCCGAGGACCTGACGCCGGCAGCGGAGCGGCTGCGGGAGCTCGGCTCCGACATCCCCCTGATCGCGAAGATCGAGAAGCAGGAGGCGGCGGCCAACGCCGAGGGGATCGTCCGCATCGCGACCGGCGGCATCATGGTGGCGCGCGGCGACCTCGGCATCGAACTGCCGCTGGAGCGGATGCCGATCGAGCAGAAGCGGCTGATCCGGATCGCGGGCAGGCGCTCGAAGTCGGCGATAACGGCGACTCAGATGCTGGCCTCGATGGTCAACGCCCGCCGCCCGACCCGGGCCGAGGTGACGGACGTGGCCAACGCGATCTACGACGGCACCGACGCGATCATGCTCTCCGAGGAGACCGCCGTCGGCCAGAACCCGGTCGAGGCGGTGCGGGTGATGGACCGGATCGCGCGCGCCACCGAGCCGGACCTCCCCTACGGCGAGTGGCTGTTCACCCGCACCGACCAGGCGACCCAGGACGTCGCCGACTCGGTCGCACAGAGCGCCGTCGGCGCGGTTTACCGGCTGGGGCTGAAGGCGCTCGTGGTGCCGACCAACAGCGGCCGCACCGCCAGGCTCGTCTCCGCGCACCGCCCCAACGTGCCGGTGCTGGCGGTCTCGCCGCGGATCGAAACCGTGCGCCGGCTCAGCCTGCTGTTCGGGGTCACCGCGGTGCGCAGCGACTTCGGGACCGAGCTGCGCGGCCTGCTCCACCACTGCGCCGGCCTCGCCGCCCGCCACGGGATCGCCGAGCCCGGCGAGCTGATCGCGATCACCGCCGGGCTGGACGGACAGGAACTGGGCACGAACCTGTTCGAGGTCCATAGGGTGCCGGAGCTATGAGCCCGGCGGCGCGCCTGGAGCGCGAGGAGAGCGGCCTGGCGGTGCTGACCTTCGACAGCCCGCCGCTCAACCTCTTCGACCAGCGGATGATCGACGACTTCCAGGCGGCGATGGAGGATCTCGCCGCCGAGCCGCCGCGAGCGCTGCTGATCCGCGCCGAGGGCCGCGCCGTCTCCGGCGGCGTCGACGTCCACGTCTTCGAGGGGCTGACGCCGGCGCAGGGGAGCCGCCTCTGGGACGAGCTGCTGGGGACGATCGACCGGCTCGAGGCGCTGCCGGCACCGATCGTCTTCGCCGCCCACGCCCTGACCCTGACCGCCGCCTTCGAGATCGCCCTCGCCTGCGACCTGATCGTCGCCGCGCCGGGGACCAGGTTCGGCCTGGTCGAGAAAGTGGTTGGCCTGACGCCGTCGATGGGCGGCGCCCAGCGGCTCGCCGAGCGCGCCGGCAGTGGCCGCGCCCGCCAGTTCGTAATGACCGGGGAGCTCTTCGGCGCCGAGGAGATGGAGCGCTGGGGCGTCGTCAACTCGATCTTCGCGGAGGAGGAGTTCGAGCAGCGCTCGCGCGCCCTCGCCGCCGAGCTCGCCGCCGGCCCGACCAAGGCCCACGCGATGACCAAGCACATCCTCCGCCGCTTCCGCGAAGGCGGCATCCCGGCCGCCGACGAGGCGGTCCGCACCGAAGCCGCCGACCTCTTCGCCACCGAGGACCTGCAGAACGCCGTCAAGACCTTCCTCGAGCACGGCGCCCCCGGCCACGCCACCTTCAAGGGCCGCTGACCCCCCGCCGACGGGCCGATAAGTCGCCCATGGCCCGACTTATCGGCCCATCGACCGGCGTTGGCGGGTAGGGTCCCGCCCCGTGACGGACTTCGACGCGATCGCGGCAGGGATGACCCAGGCGGTGCCATTCGCCGGGCACCTCGGCCTGGAGATCACGGAAGTGGCCGAGGGCGAGGCGACGGTGGTCCTCCCGGAGCGCCAGGAGCTGACCAACCACGTCGGCTCCCAGCACGCCGGCGCCCTCTTCACCGCCGCCGAGACGGCGTCCGGGGCGGCCTTCGTCGGCGCCTTCGCCGAGCGCATGGGCGACGTCACCCCGCTCGCCCGCAGCGCCGAGATCGCTTACGAAAAGATCGCCAAGGGCCCGATCACCGCGATCGCGACCCTGGCCATGCCCAAAGCCGAGGCCCTCGCCACCCTCGACAGCGACGGCAAGGTCGAGTTCCCCTGCGAAGTCGTCCTCACCGACGCCGCCGGCACCCAGGTCGCCACCGCCACCATCCGCTGGCACGTCCGCCTCAACAATCCGGCCGCCGCCTAGCCACCCCGCCGAACCCCTAGAATCGCCCCTCGGGCCGCCCCGGCCCAATCCCGCGCCTGTAGCTCAGTTGGATAGAGCGTCGGTCTACGAAACCGAAGGTCACAGGTTCGAATCCTGTCAGGCGCGTTGCTGCATCGCAGCAAACCGCCCCGCCAAGCTGAATCACGGAGCTTGGATGGTCCTGGCTAGGTCCAGCTGATGGCAAAAAGACCCCGCAATTCGCCGCTACCATTTGCGCGATGACTACGAAGGAGCGACTGCACAAGCTGGTCGACGAGCTTTCCGAGCAGGAGGCTGAGGCGGCCCTGGTGATCGTCGAGCATCGGCGAGATGATCCGATGCTGCACGCTCTTGCGTCGGCTCCGATTGAGGACGAGCCCTCGAGTGCGGAGGAGGATGCCAGCGCAGCCGAGGCGCTTGCTTCTTATCGCCGAGGCGAGGCGATCTCTTCTGAAGCAATGCGCCAAGAGCTTGACCTCGATTGAGCCCCGACTGGTCGTATGAGGTCACGCCGCCCGCTCGGCGCGATCTGAAGCGGCTCGATCCACCGGTTCAGCGCCGGATTCTCGATGCTTTGGATCGCTTCGTGGTGGATCCAAGGGCCGCAGACATCCGAAAGCTCGATTCGGTCCAGTGGCGACTACGCATCGGGGACTGGAGAGTTCGATTCAGCTTCGACGACGAACGCCGCGTGATCGCGATCCTCCGCGTGCTGCCTCGCGGCCGAGCCTACGACCGCTGATTGCCGATCGCGTCGCGCTCTCGCTCGCCATTTGGCTCTGTGCATCGGTTTCATTTGCGAGATCTCGGGTCTACGAAACCGAAGGTCACAGGTTCGAATCCTGTCAGGCGCGCTAGGTCTCGTCGGCGTCCGCGAATACGCTGGACACGATGAGCGCCACCCCGCCGATTCCAAGTCTCTCTCCAGACTCTGAAAGTCCGGCGAACGCTCAGATCAAGCGGGCTGCGCCGGGCTGCAAGGCGAACGGTGTCTATTACACGCCCCCCCGGCTCGCCGGCTTGCTTGCCGAATGGACGCTTGAGCGTCAGCCAAATCGGATACTCGAGCCCTCTTATGGCAACGGCGTCTTTCTACGCGCGGCGGCGGAGAGATTGGCTACCCAGGGAATCCGCGAGCCGGGCCCCAGACTGTTTGGGGTCGAGCTGGACCCCAAAGGCCCCGAGCGTTTGCGGGAGGCTGGGTTGAGCCTGGCGGAGGATCAATTGCATTGCGCGGATCTACTCGCGCTTGATGTCGACGCGTTGGGTGGTGAGTTCGACGCGATCCTTGGCAACCCCCCATACATTCGGCATCACCTGCTACCTCCCGAGCTGGTGAGGCGGGGCCGCGAAAGTGCCAGCCTTATCGGAATCGAGCTGAATGGGCGCAGCGACGCCTGGGCCTACTTCTGCGCACATCTGGTGACTTTCCTCGCCCCCCGCGGAAGATTGGCGCTGGTGTTGCCAGGGTCGGTCCTGCATGCCGACTATGCGAGCCCTTTACTCGACGCGCTCGCTCGAGAGGAGGGCGAGGTGCAGCTGATCCGTGTGCGGGAGCGTCTCTTCCCCGGCGTCCAAGAGCGGACGGTGCTTTTGTTGATCGACCGCGCGGCGCCAAACGGTAAGCCGGTGAGGTATCGCAGCATCGCTGACTTGAAGGGTCTCAAGCGTGCGCTCGGGCCGGGCCGGCATCGCCGTCGGAACGGGGCCGGCTCGCTGCGACGACGCGACGACCCCCGGCTTCCTTGGAGGCTGAAAGCCACCGAGGCGCGAATCTGGGAGGAAGTGCGCGATAGCAATGCCGTCGCTGAGCTGGGGGCGCTGACGAAGATCCGGATTGGCGTCGTCACCGGGGCGAATTCGTTCTTCATCAGGTCGAGCTCAGGCGCAAGCGCTCTGGGAGAGAGCATCGACTCGGTGCCGATCATCTCTCGCGGCGGCTGGCTGAAGGGTCCGCGCTGGGACCATCAGGCGCAGGCGGAGATGGCCGCGCAGCCGTCCCGACTCATGCTCTTTCCCGCGAGCGAGGCGCGGCTTGGGCCCAAGGCGAAAGCGGAGGTGCGTCGCGGCGAGCAGGAAGGACTCGATCGCCGCAGCCACTGTGTGAGGCGATCGCCGTGGTACTCGATTGCCGACCGGGCGGCGTCTGAGCTGTTGCTCCCGTATATGGCAGCGCGGCCGCCACGGATCGTGCTCAACGAGGCGATGGCGACGTGTACGAACACCGTTCATCGAATCTGGCTGTACCCAGATGCAGGCACCACGCCCGAGGCAGTGGCGGCTGGATCGTGGACCACGCTCTACCGGCTCTCCGCTGAGCTGTTCGGGCGCAGCTACGGCGGCGGAGTCCTCAAGCTCGAGCCGGGGGGCGCCACGGCGCTGCGTATCGTGCTAACGCCAGATCCGACGCTTTTCGGCGAGCTCACCGAGGCTTACGACGCAGGTGGCGTCGAGGCTGCCCGACTGCTCGCGGACCGCCGGCTATTGATCGACGGCGTCGGGATGACCAAGAAGGAGATCAGCACGCTGGCCGTGGCGGCGACTCGGCTCGCGGATCTCCGCCGGCGTTGAACGGCCACCGCGTCATGCGTACAACTGAGCGCCCTGACGAGCCACTCGGTTGACCGCGTCGCGAACCTCGAAGATCGCCTCGGAGGGGTCAATCAGCTCCCCGCGGTTATCCAGCTCGTAAGACAAGGCAACTGCATACTCGAAGAAGGCGACCTCATAGACGAGACGGCGAAAGGTGGGATCCTCCACCTCCCGCCCCTGGCGCGCGGCGGCGATCTGCGGGTGCTCGAGATTGATGTAGATGGTCCGATTCTCGGATCGATACTCAGCACGGGTCGATTCGGCACCTTGCTCCCTGAACTCGATATGGAATCCACCCCGCGGCCGCCTTTTCCCCTTTTTGCTTCCGGCGTGGCGGCCCGACTCTTTGCCCTCGCCGTCAGGGCGGACGATCGGGTTTAGCCGCCGCGGCTCACCGCCTTCCCCGCCTTCTCCTTCCCCCCCGAAATGGCCTGGTTCGCCGATTTTCTCAGTCGCGCTCGCGGGCTCGTCTCCGCCGTACAAAAAGTCGTCTTCGTTTTCGGCGCTTCCCGCTCCGTCACCGGGCCCCACGTCGAATCCTGGCCCCGCAGAAGCCGCTTTTACCTTCTGAAGGCGCTTGCGAAATCGCTCAAAGTCCTGGTTGATGATGTCCTCGATCTGGTTTGCCTCACGCTGCAGCCGGCGCGCTTCCTCGGTCTTCTGCTCCTCGCGCTGCTCCGCAACAAGTTGCTTGCGAACCTCTTCAAGGTGAGGGCCGATGAACGTAAAGGTGGCGTTGACCAGCTCGTTGTGAGGGTTCAGCCGCATAGAGCGCGAGAGATCAAGCGCCGGCGGCGTGGATTCGTCTTCGTCGAGCCGGGGAATCTCGACTTCCCCAAAGATGAACTCGGCCATCTCCTTGCCCTCGCTTCCCAAAAGCGTGCTCTCATGCCATACGCCATTGGAGAAGATGGAGATTCCCTGCAGGTCGGCACTCAAAGGAGATTTCGAGATCTTCACCTTGAGCTCGACGTCGCCGATCAATCCCTGTAGCTCTGCCGGCGCTCTGAACGTCTCAGTGCGTTCGATGGGCGGTTCGTGAACCTCGCACTGGTGGTTGTTGACGACAACCAAGACATCCCTTCGCCAGCGCGCCAGATGGCGCTCTATGTAGCGAATAACGCCTGCCTGGTCGAGCGAGCGTAGGTGGATTTCCTCAATCTCGACGAGGGTCCCGTTCTCTTCGGAAGTTAACTCCTCGCGCTCCAAAACCCTCACCGGGACCGGATCCCCTCCCTTCATCGCTTCTATATCTGCCCGGCGCAGCTCGACCTTGGAGCGCTTCTTGTCGCGCACGGTCGTAAGCCGCAGGACATCTCCAATTCCGAACGCCGCCGACTTGCCGGTGCCGAACATTCCACGCCCCGGTTTCCCCGCTTTGCGGTCAAGGTTCTCACCGTGCATGACGAAGAACTCGTTTTCAAGCGCGCCCCAATCCATGCCGCGCCCATTTCCATGCACGGTGATCCGCTTGGCCCTCCCGTCGATACGAACCTTGACACGAGGGCTGGTACCTGGATCGGTGTACTGGAGCTCGTTTGAGACGTACTCCCATATCACCGGCGGCTCGTGCTTAAAGACAGCCGCCGACTGAAGTAGGTCCCGCCCCACGTGGCTGCGAACCGTTAATCCGTCTGACATGTCAGTCCTTTCCTAATACGCGCCCGGCGAGTGAGGCGACCAGCTCCCCGAGCTCCGGATCTTCGCCGAAGGAGTTCAAAAGCCGAGTCACCTTGCGCTCTCTAGCCTGGCCGGTGACATAAACGTCGATGCGGAAAAAGGCATTGGCAGCTTCGTCCGTGACCGTTGCCGCCTCCCCGCTCTTCTGGAACTGAGCGAAGGCGTCGGAGGAAAGGAGGCGGATCCGCTCACGTTCGAGCTGCTGTTCGTCCCGGCCGCGACTGTGCTCGACACCGTGCTCTCGTATCCACTCCTGATGTCCTTCAGCGAATTGCCGACCTTTGGGGGTCAGCATCCATCCCCCTTTGTCGTGTGAGCCGACGACATACTCCTTCTTTAAGCGAGCATCGGAGAGCGCTACGCGGACCAGCTCCTTGTCGATGCGCTCGCGATACTTCACTTTTTGCCAAGAGAACATGCCTGGAACAAGCTTCGCTACCCGTACCGCGATGTCCTCGGTATCGAGTGCGCGATCAGCCGCTCCCAGTGCATAGGCAGCCAGGGTGACGGCCTCGGGTCGAGTCAGCTTCGCCACTATGCCAGAGCGTACACTACTATTGTAATAGTAGATAAAATCCGCTATCCCCCATAAAGATAACGACCCGTGAAAATGAGAATGCGGTGAGTGCTCGATCAGGAACCGCAGGGGGCGGTCTGAAGCGGGCAGCGAAAATCTTGGTGAGCCGGCGGTGGTCGGGTCGGGTCAGTAGCAGCGATCTTCGATTGGAGGACGCGGTCATCGCCATCGATCCCTCGGCTGCGACCGCACGAGAAGCCGGAGAGGGGTTGCTGAAGACCCCTCCGAAGAGCAAGTCGAAGAGGCTACGGAAGGCGAAACAGGTACACGACCTCGTCGATCGCGCCGATGGGTTTCGCAAGCTTGGAATCGTCCCGGAGCTGGAGTCGATTGTCGCGGCGCTGCCAGGATCGAGTCGGGGTTGGCAGGCTATTGAGCTCAGGCTGGGCTTAGGCGGGGAGCCGCCCAAGACGCTGCAGGAAACCGGCGAGCGTCTCCGGCTCACGAGGGAGCGAGTTCGCCAGCTCGAAAAGCGGATCTTCGATCTACTGGAACGACAGTCGGTCTGGACGCCGGCGCTGGCCAAGGGGATACGAAAGTTGTCGAGAGAGCTTCCCTTGACAGAGGATGAGGTGTGGAAGCTCCTTCGTCAGGAGCAGCTGCTCGCGGAGGGGGAGTCATTGCCCCTCGAGTCGCTGGAGCGGATCGGCCTCCTCCTTGGGAAGAGACTGTCTTTCGAAGTGAGAGATGAGTGGCTGGTCCCGTCTGGATCGGCCGATGCCCTCGACGCGGTCGGCAGAGTAGCTCGCAAGCTCATTTCCCATTGGGGCACCGCAACCGTGAGCGAACTTATCGCGATCCTTGACGAAGAAGGAAAGGGGGAGCTGGACGAGGCGACCGCGCGCATTGTGCTGGACGCGGCGCCCGGCCTTCGATGGCTTGATTCGCGGCGGGAATGGTTCTGGATCACAGGCTTGGCTCGCAACCGGTTGCTGAACCAGGTGGAGAAGATCATGTCCGTCGCAGGATCGATCGATGCCGGCGAGCTACGTGACGGAGTCGGACGCCATCACCGTATGAAGGGGTTTAGACCTCCCCGCGAGATCCTGATGCGCCTCTGCGAGGACTGCTCACTGTACTCGAGGGATGGGAGCACCATCGTCGGCGGTGCCGGACTGCCGGATTGGCGGACCCTCCTCGGCAAGAACGAGAGAACCATCGTTGCGATCCTGTTCGAGGAGGGCTCTGTGATGCGGCGCGACGAGCTCGAGAGGCGAGCGGTCGAGAAGGAAGGGCTGAACCGCAACAGCTTCTACGCCTATCTCGCGTATTCGCCGGTTCTCGAGCGCTATGCACCGGGTGTCTTCGGGCTCCGCGGGGCCAAGATCACCGCCGCGGAGGTGAAGGCAATGATTCCTCCTCGCGTTCGCACGCAGGTTCTGCAGGACCACGGCTGGACCGCGGATGGAAGGGTCTGGATCGCTTACAAGCTCTCTTCAGCCAGCCGCGTTACCGGTGTATTGGGAGTGCCATCTGTGCTCGACGACCTGCTTCGTGGCTCCTACGCTCTTGCGAGCGAGGACAATCGGCACGTGGGCACCCTGACGATAGAGGACAGTATGTGGGGCCTTTCGCCATTCTTTAACAGGCGCGGCGTGGAAGCTGGCGACCACATAGTTGTGACCTTTGACCTTGCCGAGCGCAGTGCGACTATCGCCACTGGCGGGGAAGATCTTTTAGTACAGGTGCAGAAGGGGGAGTAACCTAGAACGGCGCCTTCGACCGCGCCTTCTTGCCGGCGGAGTGGCTCTTGTCGGCAGCGCTCTGGGATTTGCCGAACGATTTGCTCAGCAGACGGCCGATCGGGCCGGGCGCCTTGCTGCCCGCGCGCTGGCCGAGCGAGAAGCCCTTGTCGCTGCCGCGCTTGGCGCGGTTGGAGAGGGTCGGTACGAGGAAACCCAGGATCAGCAGCAAGACGCAAATTCCGATGACGACTCCGATGACCATTCCGTTCCTTTCGCCTGCTTGATCCTCAGAGCTTCTCTTCGAGCTCGTCGGCTTTCTCGTCGTGACGCCGAGCCATCTCGTCCTGGCGGGACCTGCGCTCCGCCGTTTGCTCGGACTCCTGCTCCAGCTCCTCGGCCTTGGCCTGGTGTTGCGCGGCCAGTCGCGCATGCCGGTCGGCGATCTCCGCCTCCTCAGCGGCTTTGGCCTGCTTCGCCCGCTGCTCGGAGGTCAGCTCCTCGACGGCGGCGGCATGGGCCGCCGACTCCTGCCGGTGGCCGCCAACCTGTTCGGAGAGCCGTTCGCGTCGCAGTTCGCGGCGCGCGCGTGCGCGGCGCGCCACCAGGAAGAGGACGGCAATCAGGATGAGCGCAGCGACGACGATCCCAATCAGCAACCCGGTGGACATGACTCCTCAGTACCCGCCGCGCCGTTGGTAAACCCTCCCGATCCCGGCGGCATGACACGCCCGTCGCCGGCCGACTGGGGAGTTTGCTTCAATCGGATCACCAGAGAAAGGAGGTGGTCCTAATTTTGAGTCACATGCTTGAAGGGACTCTGGAGGTGCAGGGCCGCTAGGCGCCGCACTGGTTCGGGCGCCCGGCGGAATCCACCCCGGGCACCGGCGAGCAAAGGGAGGCCGGGCTTTGTCCCACTCGGCTGCCGTTCCCGCGTTCGTTTCCCAAGCACCAGGCGAGGGCCGCTTTCGGGCGGCCCTCGCTCATTAGGGATCCCTCGCGCTTCATCGCGCCGCTTCTCCGCATCGATTGCCGTTTTCGTGGGTATTCGGGAAGACGATGCGTGCCTTACTTGCCCTGGCCGCGGCCTTCTCGCTGCTCATCCTCGCTCCCGCGCAGGCGGAGGCCGCTGCGCCGCCGACGCCGACGTGCGGTACCGGACCGCTCACCGTCGGCGACACCACTTACGGCACCCCCTGCGCAGACGTCATCGTCGCGCCCGCCGGGGTCGAGACGGTCCAGGCTGGGGGAGGGGACGACACGATCGTTCCGGCGCCGATCACCGCGCTGAGCCCGCCCTGCCCCAGCGGCTGCTTCCTCGGCGTCGGCAGCCAGACCTTCGAAGGCGGCCCCGGCGACGACGTCGTCTTCGGTCAGCGCGGCAACGACACCCTCAGGGGCGGCGAAGGCAACGACCATCTCTTCGGTGGCATCGGCGACGACCTGCTGCGCGGAGGCCCCGGCAACGACCGGCTCGGGGGCGGCTTCGGCGCCGACTCGATCGACGGCGAGGGCGGCGACGACTACGTCCATGGCGACGGCACGATCGACCGCATCGCCGACACCGGCGGCGGGCTCGACATCGACACCTTGAGCTTCGCGACCGGCGTCACCCCCGGCTTCGGCGGCACCGTCAGCGGCTTCGGCGATTTCCCGGCTCCCACCGGCGAGCGCGGCGTCCGTCTCTTCCTCGGCGAGGACGGCCAGAACGCCAACAACGGCATCGCCGCCCTCGGCGGTGGCGTCGACGAAGTTGCCGGTGCCGGCTTCGAGACCGTGATCGGCACCCCGTTCTCCGACTACATCGTCGGCACCGGAGCTCAGACGATCTACGGAGGGGGCGGCGCCGATGCGATCAGCGGAGGCGGAGGCGGCTCTGACGGTGGCGCCGATGGCGACTTCGTCAACAGCGGCGGCGCTGCCGCCCAGCGCGACCAGAGCAAAGTCAGCGTCGGCTTCATGGTTGCCGCCCAGCCGGGCTTCGCGCAGCTCTACGCGGTCGGCAGCAGTGGCGCCGACGCACTCACCGCCACCTATGCGCCGGGCCCGCCGGCGACGGTCGCCCTCCATCTCGCCGCCGGCAGCTTCGACCAGAGCGCATCTGCCGCGGCTGGCTGCAGCGTCACTACGACCGACGCGACCTGCACCCTCAGCGCTCCGCTCGACTCGCTCCTGCTCGCCGGCATGGGTGGGGCGGATTCGATCGCGGCCAGCGGCTTCCCGGCAACCACCACCGTGGTCACGCTTGGCGGAGAGGGCGGCGACTCGCTCAGCGGCCAGCCCAACGAGGATGTGCTTGTGGACGGTCCGGACAATGGCGCCGATCAGCTCACCGCCCTCGGCAACGACGACGCCCTGCTCCACAACGGCGGCGCCGACCAGCGCTTCGGCGGCACCGGCAACGACCTCTTCCTCTCGGTCTCGATTTGCGACGGCGACCTCATAAGGGGGGAAGCCGATCGCGACAATGCCTCCTGGGCAAGGCTGCAGGGCGAAGCGGTGGGGGCGAACCTCGGCAGCGGCCAAGCCGGGGAACCGGGGACGGGTGGCACGCCGACCTGCGCCGGCGGCGTCCTCGACTCCCTGCAGGAAATCGAGGACCTCGAGGGCTCCGAAGCCGGCGACTCGTTCTATGGCGACGCCGGCCCGAACCAGCTGCTTGGCCACAAAGGCCCGGACGTCTACTCCGCAGCCGCCGGAGCCGACACGATCCTCGCCAACTCCGGCGATTCCGATCCGGCGATCGACTGCGGCGCGGACATCGACCGGGCGCTTGTCGACCACCCCGAATACGGCGATGCCGCTCCGGTCAATTGCGAGGCTGTGGTCGAGGCAGACCCGAACAGCTTCCAGCTGCTGCCCAACTTCCCGATCCCCACCCCGCCGCCTCCGACCGTCCTGCCTCCGCCGCCCCCCAAACCCAAACCGCCGCCGCGCGACACGAGGCCGCCCCAGACGAGGATCGTCGCCCGCCCCAATGCGGTCCTCTGGACCCACGGAGTCAGGCGCCGCGTCGTCCTCCGCTTCGTCGCCAACGAGCCCCGCGCGAGCTTCCGCTGCAAGCTCGACCGCAAGCCGTTCCGCTCGTGCGCGTCCCCCCGCGCCTTCTCGCTCTCACGCGGCCGCCACGCGATCCGCGTCCGCGCCATCGACGCCGCCGGCAACGCCGATCCGACTCCGGCCCTGGTCAGGGTCGAAGTCCGCCGCCGCTAGCCGGTTACAGTCGGATCACCGCACCGACCAGAGGAGGAGCATGGCGAAGGACCTCTACACCGCCGAAGCGCACGTCACCGGAGGGCGCATCGCCGGCCACGGCCGCAGCAGCGACGGCGTGCTCGAGGTCGATCTCCGGCCACCAGCCGAGGCCGGTGGCGAGGGCGGCGGCACCAATCCCGAGCAGCTCTTCGCGGTCGGCTACGCGGCCTGCTTCGGGAACGCGATCGAAGCCGTCGCGCGCCGCCAGAAGCTCGAGCTCGACGAGGTCGCGATCGACTCCAAGGTGAAGCTGAGGACCGGTGAGGACCGCAGCTTCACGATCGCCGCCGAGCTGCACGTGAGCCTGCCCTCGCTAGACGGTGACGATGCGGTCGACCTGGTCCGCGCCGCCCACGCGGTCTGCCCCTACTCGAACGCGACGCGGGGCAGCATGGAGGTCGTCCTCACCGCCAACGGCACCGCGGTCGAGGCCTAGCCCCGCCGGGTTAGTTGCTGCTCTCGACGAAGCGCTTCAGCTTTTCGGGCATGCTCTCGACCAGCTGCCCGCGGAGGACGCCGACGACCGGCCCGCGGATGACCATGCCCAGCATCCGCCCGAGGTCCACCTCCAGCCCGTAGGTCGCCCGCGTGCGTCCGTCACCGAGGTCCTCGAGCTCCCAGCGGCCCTCGACCGACCTCAGGTCGCCCTCCTCCTGGACCCACTCGATCCGCGTCGGCGCCTCGTACCCGAAGCGCATCGTCGAGCCGAGGCGGCGCACCTTGGCGTCGGTCTCCATCCGCACCAGCACCTGGTTGCCATCCCCGTTGCGCTCGATGCATTCGGCGGCCTTGATCTCGGGCTGCCAGCGGGGGGAGCCCTCGACGTCGGCGGCAACCGCGAAGACCGCGTCGATCGGCGCATCGATCTCGGTGCTGGCTGAGCCTTCGATCTTTCCCATCGCGGCACCGACGGTAGCCGATCCCGGCCGGTCGTTTTCGCCGCGAGGGTGACGGGTATGGATTCCTTAACAGGTTGACTCGAAAGGAGAGTGGTGTCTCGTGGGAATCATCGGCTGGATAGTGCTGGGACTGCTCGCGGGGATGATCGCCAAGCTGATCATGCCCGGCGACGATCCAGGCGGCATCATCGTGACGACGCTGATCGGCATCGCCGGGGCGATCGTCGGCGGCCTGATTGCCAGCGCCCTCGATATCGGCGACCTTGACGAGTTCTTCGATATCGGCACCTGGCTGATCGCGATCGCCGGCTCGCTGTTGCTGCTCGCGATCTACCGGATGATCGTCGGCAACCGCACCACGCACCGCCCGGTCACCCGCCGCTGACCAGATGCCGTTCTGGATCGCCCGCCGCGCCGCCCCCACCATCTGGAAGCGGATCCCGTGGAAGATGGTGTGGGCGGTCGTGGTCTGGCTCGGCAACAAGGGCCGCGAGCGCATTGAGGACAACCTGACCCAGAAGGAGCAGAGCGAATTCTGGGGTCTCCTGCGGCGCTCGGGCGGTCGCCCCAGCGCCCTCTCCCAGCGCGACCGCACCCGCATCAAGAGCATCGCCGGCAAGGCGATCCGCGGCAGCTAGGGCGGCCTGCAGCCCGCCGTTAGGGGGGGGGGGGGCGTAATCGCTGCTTCACGCTGCCTCGGCGGCCGCTAGCCCGTGCTCGAATCCTTCGCGGATTCTTTGGCTCTACGCCAGAAACATCCTGTTTTTCTTGACATTCTGAAACAAGCATGGTTCACTCCACGCCTAGTTGATGTACGCAACAGTTCAAAGTAGTTCTGCCAAGTACGGCCAGGGAAGCAGCACCCACAGGGACTGAGCCCGGGGAAGGGCTCAGGGGACAAGGAGAGGCATCGCATGAACCGGGACACCGCAGCACCGCTCGCAGGCCACCTCGCGTTCTCATGCAGAGCACCTCGCCCGGTGTCCTCGGCTTCAAGAGGCCCTCGCAGCACCCTCTCCTGGGAGAGGGAAGACGCCACCCAACCACAGGAGAGGTACTAGCCATGTATCGCAGATTTCAGGACCGCTTTGGCATCCCGGGTGTGATCTCGGTGATTGCGCTCGTCTTCGCGATGATGGGTGGCGCCTACGCCGCCTCCGACTCCGGCGACGACAACGCGACCGCGTCGGCAAAGAAGGCGACCGCGTCGGCCACGAAAGCCACCGCGTTGGCCACGAAAGCCAAAAGGGGCCCGAGAGGCCCGAAAGGCCCGGCAGGCCCAGCCGGTCCCCAGGGCCCCGCGGGGCCCGCGGGCGCGAACGGCAAAGACGGCGCCCCAGGAGGGGCCGGCGGCGCTGGCGCGAACGGCAAATCGGTGACCTCCACTCCGATCGCGGCCGGCGGCGCCTGCGGCCCCGGTGTCACCGGCGTCAAATACACCCTCGACGGCGTCTCCACGAACGTCTGCAACGGCGCCGAAGGTGAAGCAGGCGCCCCAGGTCCGGAAGGCGAAGGTGAGCCCTGGACCGCCGGCGGCACCTTGCCGCCCGGAGAGACGTTGACCGGTGTCTGGTCGGCCGGCCCACTTTCGGACGGACAGAACCAGGGTGTTCCCATCTCGTTTGCGCTCCCACTCCCGAGTTCGCTGGGACCCGACAACGTTCACGCGCTCAGGGTCGGCGAAACCCCGCCCGCCGGCTGTGCGGGAGGTACGGCTGCGGCCCCTAAAGCCGAACCAGGCCATCTCTGCGTCTACGCCCGTGAGATGGGGCCTCTAGTAGAGCTAGAACCAGAATCAGGATTCTTTGTAACCCGCGCCTTTTATCTCTGGGAGTTCACCGGAGATGTGAATAAAAGTCTCGTGACGGTTGACGGCAACAACGGCGCCGATCCATTCGGCGCTCAGATTCTCATCGCCGCTGCTGAAGACGACGCCAGAGCCCATGGCAGTTGGGCCGTGACTTCACCTGCGCCCTAGCCCCCGTCCATTCCCAGCCCGGGCCCCTGGCGTGCAGCCGCCGCGGGCCTGGGCTCGGATCGACCCCCCGGAGCCTTCGTCCATATTCCCGCAATCGGCCAGCAGGAGAGAAGCTATGAGCCACCGGTTCGAAATATCACTACATCTGAAGCTCAATCGCGCCTCCCTCTCGCTGGTCGTCGGCGCAGCTGCCGTGCTTTGCGTCGCCCTCACGTCCAGCACTGCGCATGCTGCCGCGCCTCCCACCCTCTGGCAGAAGTGCACCCCCGGCGACGCCGCCGGACAGTGCGACGGCCCGAGCGGTCTCGCCGTCGATCCTGCCAGCGGCCACATCTTCATCGCCGAGTCCGGTAACGATCGGATAACCGAGCTCGACGCCTGGGGGGTGTTCGTACGCGCTTTCGGCTGGGGGGTGGTCGCCTCGGGTTCCGGCAACGAGCCTCAGAACGAGACCCAGGAACTCACCATCGATGCTACGGCCGGCGACTTCAGGCTCCGCTACGACGGCACGTTCGGCGGGGAGGACACTGTGCCGATCGCCTTCGACGCGGCCCCCAGCGCCGTGCAGTTGGCGTTGGAGGGCCTGCCGGGGATCGATCCCGGCGACGTAGCCGTCTCTAGCGCCGCTGGCGGGGCCTACTCAATCGATTTCATCGGCGGCCTCGCCGACGCCGACGTCCCGACGCTCCTCGTCGTCAATTCCACCCTCAGCGGAGGGGACGCGAGCGTTAGCACCCCCCAGCCAGGTGCCAACTTTGAGATTTGCGTGCCCGATGACGGCGATGTCTGCCGCGCCGGCCAGAGTGGCATCGGCGGAGCGGGGCATAGCCCGCTTACCGGCGCCCCCGGTCAGACCGGGGCCCCTACGGGCCTGGCTCTGGACTCCGCCGGGGACCTCTACGTCGTCGAGCGCAACAACCGCCGGGTGGAGAAGTTCGATCTCTCCGCCGCAGACGTTCAGTTCGAGTGGATGGCCGGCGGCGGCGTCAACCAGGGCCCCAACAATCCCGGCAACGTCTGCAGCGCCGCTGACCTCGCCGCCGGCGACAGCTGCGGGATCGGCTCATTCGGATCCGGACCTGCTCATTTCGGCGGTCTTGGTCCTGGCAATGGCTGGCCCGCTGGCGCCTTCATAACGATCGACTCCGGTGGTACCGCCACCGCAGCCGATGACCAGCTCTGGGTCGGCGACGTTGGCCGCATCCAGCGCTTTGACACCAGCGGCGCCTTCCAGGGGGAGATCGCCCTGCCGGGGGAGACGGTGAAAGCACTCGCCACCAATCCGGCGGGCGAGCTCTACGTTTCCTTCGACGACGGCTTCAATGCCAAGGACAACGTTCACAAGCTCACTCCGACGGGCGCTGAGACGTGCACCCTCGACGTCGAGCACCCTGACGCAATCGCCGCCGATGCACACGGTGGTGTGCATGTAGTCAGCAGAAGGCACGAAATCAATGCCAGGCAGATCGTCCGCTTCGACGCCGCCACTTGCGCCGAGACCGATCGCTACGACGCAGAAGCGGAGGGCTTCGCCGGATCCACCGGCATCGCAGCCAGCTCGGCCTGCGGCATCCCCGGCATCGACCTCTATGTCGCCTACGGGTTTCCCGGCGTCGTGCGGGCCTCCGGCCCGCCGCCGGACCCATCTCTCTGCCCGGCCCCCGCGGCTGCCCCCGGTATCTCCGAATCCTTCGCCCTGGCGGTCGGCACCGACAGCGCCACGGTGCGAGCCGATATCAACCCCAACTTCTGGAACGACGCCACCTACAAAGTGCAGTACGGCACTGCCGACTGCTCGCTGGGCGGCTGCGCGACGACGCCGGCGGTGGCGCTGACCGATGAAATCATCGACGCCGAGTTCCCGGTCGAGGTCGAGCTCGCGGGCCTCGAGCCCAACACCACCTATCACTACCGCTTCGTCACCCAGAGCTCGGGCGGGGGGCCGGCTTTCGATCCCGATGCAACCTTCACCACCTTCCCCGCGCCGATCACCGACCCCAGCTGCGCCAACCAGGCCTACCGCACCGGTGCCTCGGCAAAGCTGCCGGACTGCCGCGCATATGAGCTGGTCAGCCCGCTCGACAAAGCCGGCGGTGACATCTGGCAGGGCTCCAGCAGCGATACCGCCGTCCCCGACAAGCTCGACCAGGCCACCCCCGACGGCGCTCAGCTCACCTACTCCACCTACCGCGCCTTCGGCGATGTGGAATCGGCCGACTACGCCCCCCAATACATCGCCAGCCGCGACCCCGCCACGGGCTGGGGCTCGCACGGGATCAACCCCCCCCGCTCGGGCGTCTCCTTCTACAACAACTCCTCGCAGGTGATCCACCTCCAGGCGGTCAGCGAGGACCTCTGCCAGGCCTTCTTCATCTCCGATACCGACAACTCGATCGCACCCGGCGACCAGACGGGCTTCCCCGACCTCTACCGGCGTAACAACTGCGCCGAGCCCGAGGGCTTTGATGCGCTGACTGTCAAAGCGCCCGAAAACCTCAACCCCGGCCTCCCCCCCGGGGGAGACGGCACCAACTATGTCCCTCGCGTGCAGGGTTTCAGCTCCGACGGCAGCCTGGCGATCTTCCGCGCCAACGCCAAGCTAACCCCCAACGCCACCGCCAAAGACGTCTTCCAGCTCTACGCCCATAGCGGCGGAGCGCTGCGCCTGGTCAGCGTGCTGCCGAGTTCGGGAGGGGAAGCTCCCGGTGGCGCGGCGACGACCAACTCCTCCGTGGGCATCCTCAATGGCGGCGATCGCTACCACTTCCGCGACACCCTCGCCAACGCGGTCTCCGCCGACGGCTCGCGGGTCTTCTGGACGACTACCAACGCCATCCCGCCCGCGGTCAGCCCCGGCGGAGGCAGGGGCGCAGGCAGGATCTACCTGCGCCTCAACCCCGACCGCAACCAGAGCCCGATCAAAGATGGGAAATGCACCGATTCCGCCCGCGCCTGCACGATTGCCGTCTCCGAGTCGGTCACCCCCGCCTTCGCGCGCTTTTGGGGCGCCACCCCCAGCGGCTCCAGGGCGCTGTTCAGCATCGAACCCGGTATTTCACTGAGCCCTGGGCCGGATCCCGGCGCCCTGCGCGGCAACCTCTACACCTTCGACGTGGAGACCAAGACGCCGACCCTGATCGGCAGCGGTGTCGAGGGAGTGATGGGAGCCTCGCAGGATCTCAGCCGCATCTATTTCGCCTCCGATGAGGTGCTCGCTCCCGGCGGGGGCGCCGACCAGCACAACCTCTACCTCTATGACGGCGGCACGACTCGCTTCATCGCCTCGCTGAGTGCCGACGATGTCAACCAGCCCGACGGCGGAGCTCCTTTCCCCGATGCGGTCTACCAGGAGCCGGTCTTTCGCTCTGCCCGGGTCAGCCCCGACGGCGCGGTCGCCGCTTTCAACTCCTTCGCGGCGCTGACCGGCGCCGAGAACACCGACGCGGTGAGCGGCCTGCCCGACGCCCAGGTCTTCCGCTATGACTCCGAGGCCAACGGGGGGGCGGGGGAGCTGCGCTGCGTCTCCTGCAACCGCAGCGGCGCGCGCCCCCACGGCAGGGTCCTCTACACCGCCAGCGGCCTGGAGCGCTGGGTCGCCGCAACCCTTCCCGGCTGGGAGCATCCCTTGCATGCCTCCCGCCTGCTCTCCGGCGACGGCGATCGCCTTTTCTTCAACAGCTTCGACGCGCTCGACCCCCGCGACACCAACGGAGCCCAGGACGTCTACCAGTGGCAGGCGCCGGGCAAGGGCGATTGCGATGCCTCCGACGCCGCCTTCGATTCCGCCGCCGGCGGCTGCGTCAACCTGATCTCCTCCGGCCAGAGCCCGACCGACTCGGAGTTCGTCGATGCCTCCGAGGACGGCTCCGACGTCTTCCTCCGCACCGCCGAGTCGCTGATCGGCCTCGACCCCGGCTCGATCGACATCTATGACGCCCGCATCGGCGGCGGCCTCGCCTCCCAGCATCCCTCTCCACCGGCGCCCCCCTGCGAGGCAGATGCCTGCCGTGGGGCGGGCAGCTCGACCCCGGCGACCCCCGGCGCCGGCAGCGCCGCCTTCGCCGGCCCGCCCGACCCGCGAGCGAGCTTTGCCAAAGGCAAGCGCTGCCCCAAGGGCAAGCGCAAGGTCCTGCGCCGGGGCAGGGAGCGCTGCGCTCCCAAACAGCGCAAGCACAACCAGCGAGCCGCCAAGCAGACCGGGAGGGCCGGGCGATGAAGCGCGCCACCTTCCTCCTCACCGCCCTGCTCGCGCTGGCGCTCTGGGCCCCGACCGCCAACGCCGCCTTCGGCCTGACCGCATTCGACGGCGGCGCCTTCGACCCGCTCGGGGACCCCGTCACCGCCGCCGGCTCCCATCCCCACGTGGCCTCCACGGTGGTCTCCTTCAACACCGTGCCGACCTCCGGCATCGACCCGCCCACCTTTCCCGATGAGGCGCTCGAGGACCTCCAGGTAGACCTGCCCCCGGGTTTCCTCGGCAACCCAACCGCGGTGCCCACCTGCCCCTACGCGGAGTTCTTCAACGCCCCGACTGACGGCAGCGACGCGGGGGCGGGCTGTGCCAAAGACACCCGCATCGGCACCGCCCATTTGGTCATCTTCGGCCCCACGGGCAACGAGGTCGTCCCCGTTTACAACCTCGCTCCCGCCCCCGGGCAGGCGGCCCGCTTCGGCTTCGTCGTGATCGGCTTCCCGATCACCCTCGAGGCCACCCTCAGCCCCCGCGCCCCCTACCACGCGGTCGTGCGGACCGAGAATGCCTACCAGACCGCCCCGCTTTACTCCTCCGAGGTCACGGTCTGGGGCGTGCCCGCCGACTCGTCCCACGACGCCGAGCGCGGCGGTGCGGTTGGGGTGCCGGAGCGCCCCTTCATCTCGCTGCCCACCTCCTGCGGGGCGCCGATCCAAACCGACCTGTTCGTCACCAGCTGGGAGGGCAGCGAGGCCTCGGCCTCCTTCCTCTCGCACGACCTCGGCGGCACCCCGGTGCCGATCGACAGTTGCGGCTCGCTCGAGTTCGAACCGACGCTGAAAGCGCGGCCGACCACCAACCTCGCCGACAGCCCCTCGGGCCTGGAAGTCGAGCTCGCCGTCCCCCAGGACGAAGACCCCGACGGGCGGGCCACCGCTCACCTGCGCGAGGCGACGGTGACCCTGCCCGAGGGCCTGGTCGTCAACCCCGCCTCGGCCAACGGCCTCGACGGCTGCTCGGCCGCCGAGGTCAACCTGGGCGGCGGCGCCCCGGCCGCCTGCCCGCCCGCCTCCAAGCTCGCCACGGTCGAGGTCGACACCCCGCTGCTCGACCACCCCGTGGCAGGCGCCGCCTACCTCGCCGATCCCTACGACAACCCCTTCAACAGCCTCCTCGCCCTCTACATCGCCGTCGAGGATCCCCAGAGCGGGGTCGTGGTCAAGCTCGCCGGCCGGGTCGACCCCGACCCGGTGACCGGCCGGCTCTCCGCGACCTTCGCCGAGAACCCCCAGATCCCCTTCGAGAGCTTCCGGCTGCGCTTCTTCGGCGGCCCCGGCGGCTCCCTGCGCACCCCCGCCAGCTGCGGCGATTACACCACCGGCTCGTCGCTGACCCCGTGGTCGGCGCCCGAGTCGGGGCCGCCCGAGACCCCCGCCGACACCTGGTCGATCTCCCAGGGGCCGGGCGGAGGCAGCTGCGCCGCCGCGCTGCCCCATGCACCGGCCTTCGACGCCGGCTCGGTGGCCCCGATCGCCGCCGCCCACTCCCCCTTCGTCTTGCACCTGCGCCGCGAGGACGGCTCCCAGAGCTTCGCCGCCCTCACCCTCAGCCCGCCGCCGGGCCTGGTCGCGAAGCTCGCCGCCACCCCGGCCTGCCCGGAGGCCGCCCTGGCGGCAGCCGCGGCCCGCAGCGGCCGCGCGGAGCAGGCCAGTCCCTCCTGCCCGCCGGCCTCTGAGGTGGGGACGGTCAGCGCGGCCGCCGGCGCCGGCCCGGCGCCCTACCACGCCCCCGGCAAGGCCTACCTCGCCGGGCCCTACAAAGGCGCCCCGCTCTCCCTGGCGATCGTCACCCCGGCGGTCGCTGGGCCCTTCGACCTCGGCACGATCGTGGTCAAAAGCGCCCTGCACGTCGACTCCCGCACCGCCCAGGTGACGGCGGTCTCAGACCCGATCCCGCAGATCCTCCAGGGCATCCCGCTCGACGTCAGGTCGGTCGAGGTCAGCCTCGACAAGCCCGGGTTCATGCTGAACGGCACCTCCTGCGACCCGATGGCCGTCGGCGGCAGCCTGCTCTCGGGCCTGGGCCAGCTCGCCCCGCTCTCCAGCCGCTTCCAGCTCGCCGAGTGCACCCGCCTTGGCTTCAAGCCGAAGATGACCCTGCGCTTGAAGGGCGGGACCAGGCGCTCCGGGCACCCTGCGCTGACCGCGACGATCGCTCCGCGCCCAGGCGATGCCAACATCGCCTCAGTCTCGGTTACCCTGCCTCATTCGGAGTTCCTCGATCAGTCCCACATCCGCACCGTCTGCACCCGGGTGCAGTTCGCCGCCGACGCCTGCCCCGCCGCCGCGATCTACGGCGCCGCCTCGGTCACCACCCCGATCCTCGCCGAGCCGCTCAGCGGCCACCTCTACCTGCGCTCCTCTTCCAACCCGCTGCCCGACCTCGTCCCCGACCTGCGAGGGCCGGCGCACCTGCCCCTCAAACTGGAGGTCGCCGGCCGCACCGACTCGGTCAGGGGCGTCATCCGCAACAGCTTCGACTTCATCCCCGACGCCCCCTTCACCAAGGCGGTCGTCGCGCTGCAGGGCGGCAAAAAGGGCCTGCTCGAAAACTCGCGGGACATCTGCGCGAAGCCCTACCGTGCCACGGTCAAGTACACCGCCCACAACGGGTTGACCTACGTCGATCGTCCAAAGCTGCGAGCCCAGTGTGGGGGGAAGGGGAGGCGCGGGGGGACTTGAGCGCAAGGAGGAGTCGTGAGGAGATTCGGCCTCTGCTCACTCGCCTTCGCAACCGGCAGGATGAGATCCAGCAGGAGATCCTGACTCGCTTGCATGCGATTTCGGATCCCAACGAGGCACCGGATCCAGCCTATGCCGAGAGCCTGCGAGCAGCCGCGGAGGCCGCCATCGAGTACGGTCTCGCCGCCGCCGAGTCGGGCGAGGAGGGCGCCCCGCCCGTTCCGCCGGTGCTCCTTGGGCAGGCGCGGATTGCCGCTCGCAACGGATTCAGCCTGGACACCGTCCTGCGGCGCTATTTCGCCGGCTACGCGTTGCTGAGCGACCAGTTCATCGAGGCGGCAAACGCAGTTGGCCTGCACGGCAGTGCCCTGCAGCAGCTCGTGCGCGGGCACGCCGTCCGCTTCGATCGGTTGCTGGCTCTCGTCAGCGAGGAGTATGCCCGTGAGGCGGAGGGCCCTCCGGCGAGCTCAGAACAGCGCCGCCGCGAGCGGATCGAGTGTCTCCTGGATGGAGAGTTGCTCGATATCTCCGGCCTGGCCGCGGAGCTGGCGTACGAGTTCGAAATGCTCCACATCGGCTTGGTTGCAATCGGTGACCGGGTGGACGAGCACGTTCGCGGCCTTTCCAAAACCTTCGATTGCCGCGCGCTGATCGTTCTCCGCGAGGAGGACGAAGTATGGGCCTGGCTGGGGGCCCGGCGTGATCTCGATTGCGCTCGAATAAAATCCGCCGTCGAGCAGGACAGCTTCACGGCAGCGATCGGCGAGAAAGCAAGGGGTCTGGCGGGTTGGCGCCTTACGCACAGACAGGCCCGGGCGGCCCTACCGGTCGTGTTACGCGGACCGGAAAATACAGTCCGCTACTCGGAGGTGGCGCTCCTGGCCTCGATGCTGCGAGACGATCTTCTCCTCCGCTCCATGCGGGACCTTTACCTGGCGCCGTTGGAAGGGGGGCGCGCCGGCGGGGAGATCGCGCGCCAAACACTTCGGGCCTACTTCGCCGCCGACCGTAACGTCTCTTCCACCGCGGCGGCCCTGGGCATGAGCCGAAACGCCGTTACCAGCCGGCTGCAGGCGATCGAGGAGATCCTGGGCGTCTCGCTGGGGGACAAGGCCTCCGATCTTGAGATGGCCCTGCGCCTCGATGAGCTGGAGAAGAGTTCGCGCGACAGTAGCTGGGCAGCTCGCCCAGTGCCTACCTAGATGCTGCGCATATTGCTATGGCGCGCCGACCCCCTGGTCGAGGACGCTGGAGGGGGTAGGCAGGCCGAGCCAGCGGCCGGCAAGCCTAAGTGGGAGCAGGAGTGACACACGTATCAGTTATGCCACTTCTTGGCTCCGCACTCACATGCGTGCCCAATAAACGGATCGTTCGGCGCCACCCCGCCGGCAAAAGGAGAAAAAGATGATACGCCTCAAAGTTTTGGGGGTCGCGCTCCTTGCGACCTTGGCTATTACTGCGGTCTTCGGCCTTTCGACGGCGTCCGCGTCGCGCTTTGTTTCGTCCGCGACGCCGGCAGAAATCAAAGGGAACGGAGAAGTGGCGTTTGTATTTTCAGGAGGGCGCACGTACTACTGTGGGATGAGCTTTGCAGCTGTGACTGAAGGGCCGACGACGGAGCTTTCGCCCTACAGTCAGAGCGTCTCGACGTGCGTTTACTACTTCCTGGGCGAAAATAAAGCGACGCTCAAAACGAACGGATGCGTACTGTCCTACCACAGTGGCAGCGCAACTGAAGGCGGTTACGCGGGCGGGCTCGACATTGGGCCGGAAGGCTGCGGGCCGATGGTCATGGAAGATCCTAAAACCTGTAACCGGGAAATCCCGAGCCAGAACGGCGAAGGGGGAGTCGAGTACACGGCCACTAAAGGCACCAATGGCCAGGCCGCCGTCAACATCGGCATCGATTTCGGCCAGCTCAAATACATTCAGGAAAGCAAAAGCGGTGTGTGCACCGGTGGAACCTTCACCGGCGGCATGAGCGGCGACATCCTGACTCAGGCGAAAAACGAAGCAGGACAATTCGTCGACTTCAGCGTGACCGACAAAGTCGGAGTTTACCTCGGCCCAAACGGATTCGAAGCCGAAGAATATCCGGCTAACGTCACCGGCGCCCAGGACCCGGGCAATCAGTACTTCCTGGATTACGCTGGCCGCACGGTCAAATGCGCGACCGGCAGCTTCTCCGGCGTATTGACGGGAGCGTCGACCACGTTGGCGGTTGACGGCTCTGCGAGTAACTGCACCTGGACCGTCGTTGGCAACAAAGTGTTTGCCACTGTATTCATGAACGGCTGCGACCATGTGCTCAACAGCAGCGGCCAGTTCGCCATCGCCTGCCCCGAAGGAAAATCGATCGAAATTAAAGGATACCTGAACAAAGAAAAACAGGAATCCGGAAACGCAGACTGTACCTACAAAATTGGTAGCCAGACCGGTGTTGGCGGTGCCAGCTATGGGACCGTAGGCGCGGGCCTCGCCAGAGGCGTGAGTGTCGGCATAAACACTACCGCCCTCACGGTAACTGCAGCTGGATGGTCGGAAATGCTGTGCGGAAAAGCATCCGGCGTCAGCGCGAAATTCACGGTGGGTACCACGCTGTACGGGGTGCTGCCGTAGATCGGGTAATTGCATAGCGACCCATAGGTCGCCAGACAGGCAGCAGGCCGAGGGGCGTCGATTGCGCCCCTCGGCTTTCCGCATGGTGTCGAGCTGAGGACGGACCTTCTATTGAATGCCAAAAACGCTTGACTTTCTTTATAAAAAAAGTCCTCAAGAGATCCTGGCCGCGAGGCGTCGTCGCCTTGCTGGCGCTCGTGGCTGCGCTTGCGCTGGGAGCCGCCGGGGCGGTCGCCGCGGGCCCGCCGATTCTCGGCGAGGCCTGGACGTCGCAGGTCTCCTCGACTTCTGCGCGGCTGCACGCCGAGATCAATCCCAACGACCTGTCGACCGGCTACCACTTCGACTACATAACTGCGGCTGCCTATGAGGCCAATCTCGCCGGCGGCAAACCTCCCTTCGCCGGCGCAGCGCGCCGCCCCGCCTCGGACGCGAGCATTGGCGCGGGCAGCTCCTCGGTCACGGTGCTGCAGTTTCCCGGCGGCCTCTCGCCCGGCACCAGCTATCGCTACCGCGTCGTGGCGAGCAACACGGGGGGGACGACGGCTGGCCCCAGCCACGAATTCGCCACGTTCCCGGCGGCCGCTGCCTCGCTGCTGGCCGATGACCGCGCCTGGGAGATGGTCTCGCCGGTCGACAAGAACGGCGGTCAGGTCGATCCGCCGGAAACGCTCGCGGGTGGCGGGCTGCTGCAGGCTGCCGCCCAGGGGGGCGCAGTCACCTACAGCTCGGCGGCCTCCTTCGCCGGCGGCTCGTCCGGCGCTCCGCCCGCGTCCCAGTACGTGGCCAGCCGTGGCTCGGACGGTTGGTCGACGGGGAACATCACCACTCCGCTCTTTTCCGGCAGCTACGACATCGAGGATGGCGGTGTCCCTTACCGGCTCTTTTCAGCCGATATCGCCCGCGGGCTGCTGCTCAACGGGGTGGGATGCCGCAGCGCGGAGGCCGAATGCCCCGTGGCCAACCCGCCGCTGCCGGGGACCGACGCGCCGGCCGGCTACCAGAACTACTACCTGCGCAGCGGCTCCGGCTTCGAGGCGCTGCTCGGTCCGAGCGAGCTCAGTGGCTTGGATCCGGCGAGCTTCGAGGTCGCGCTCGCCGGCGCCTCACCGGATCTCAACCACGTCGTGCTCTCCGCCTGCGCGGCGCTCACGGGTGACGCCGTCGATGGCTGCGGCTTCGATCGTCCCAACCTCTACGTCTGGTCTGCGGGAACGCTCAGCCTCGTCAACACGGCTCCCGGCGCCGCCCTCGGCGCCCAGTCGGGTGCCGTCTCCAGCGACGGCGCCCGTATCTACTGGACCGACCTTGTCAGCGGCAACCTCCACCTGCGCGCAGGCGCGCAGGTGGAGCAGGTCGACGCCGCGGCCGGGGGAGGCGGCAGCTTCGAGGCTGCCGCAACCGACGGCGCCGTCGCCTTCTTCACCGCGGACGAACACCTCTGGCGCTACGTCGCTGCCACCGGCAGCGCCACCGACCTGACCCCTGCCGGGGGAGTGAAAGGGGTGCTCGGCGCCTCCTCGGATGGCAGCCACGTCTACTACCAGGACGCGAGCGCGCTGAAGCTCTGGAACGGCGGCACGACGACCACGGTGGCCCCCGGTGCCAACGCAGCCGCCGCCGGCAACTATCCGCCGGCCACCGGCACGGCCCGGGTCACGCCCGCCGGTACCCAGCTCGCCTTCATCTCCGCCGCGCCCCTCACCGGCTACGACAACACCGACCTCGGCACGGGCGAAGCCGACACCCAGGTCTTTCTCTATGACGCCAGCGCCTCGAGCCTCACCTGCGTCTCCTGCAACCCCACCAACTCGCGGCCGCTCGGACCGTCGAGCATTCCCGGCGCCCGCGCCAACGGCACCGAGCCCGAGTCGCCGCACTCCTACAAGCCCCGCGTGCTCCTCGCCGGTGGCGAGCGTGTCTTCTTCGACTCCGACGATTCGCTGGCGCTTGCGGACACCAATAACGACACCGACGCCTACCAGTGGACGGTGCAGGGAGCGGGGTCGTGCACCCGGGCGGGCGGCTGCGTGGCGCTGATCTCCTCCGGCCGCGGCGCCGCCGGCGCCAGCTTCGTCGACGCCTCCGCCGACGGCGCCGACGCCTTCTTCCTCACCGACGACTCCCTGGTCAAGGCCGACCCCGGCTCGCTCGACCTATACGACGCCCGCGTCGGCGGCGGCTTCCCCGAACCACCCGAGCCGATCCCCTGCACCGGCGACTCCTGCCAGGCGCTCCCGCCGGAACCGGTCGATCCCACCCTGACCACCCTGCTCAGCGGCCTCGGCAACCCACCCGTGCGCTACCGCAAGCATGGAAGAAAGCCCTGCCCCCAGGGCAAGCGGCGCAAGCAGGGCAGATGCGTCGTCAAGGCGAAGCGAGGGTCGCGTGGGAGCAAGCGGGGAGGCCGGCGTTGAGGCGGTGCGCGACAGCCGCAGTCGTCGCCCTGTCGGTGCTGATCCTCGCCAGCGCCAGCGCCAGCGCGGCCGTTCCCTCGCTCGGTCCAGTTGCGGCGACCGACATCCAGGGCGTATCGGCGCTGCTGAAGGGGACGGTCGACCCCGACGGCCTCGCCACCAGCTGGAGCTTCGAGTACCTCGAGCAGGCGCAGTTCGAAGCGAGCGGCTTTGCCGGGGCGGTTTCCACCGCGACGACCGTGGTCGGCCCGGGCTCGGGCCCCGAGCCGGCGCGCGCCGCGGTCTCGGGCCTCAAACCGGGAACCGACTACCGCTTCCGCCTGCTTGCGACCAACGACTCGGGCGCGACCGAAGCCCAGGGCACCTTCTCGACGACCCAGGGCTTCGGCTTCCTGCCGGGGGAGGAAGGGTTTGCGGCGAGCGTGGTTGCCGACGGCGGCACGCCGGCAACGTTGGCCGGTTCCCATCCCTATGAGCTCGGCTTCTACCTCGGCCTCAACCAGGGCGGTGAGTTCGAGGACCAGCCGGGGGTTGCCTTCCCCGACGGCGACCTGCGCGACCTGCGGATCGAGATGCCACCGGGGGTGCTGATCAACCCCAGGGCTCTCGATAAGTGCAGCGGCGTCGCCTTCCACGTGCCGCGCTCCTCGCCCTTCGAAGCGAGTCGCTCGGGGGAGAGCTGCCCGGGTTCCAGCCAGGTGGGCACGGTGGAGGTCGAGACCTCGGCCGATGGCGGCGAGCCGCGGCATTTCGGCCTCTTCAACCTCGAGCCTGCCCCCGGCGTCCCGGCTCAGCTCGGCTTCGCCCCCTTCGGTTCGCCGATATCCCTCGATCTTCACCTGCGCCGCCGCGGCGACGGCGCCTACGCGCTGACCCTGGAGGCGGAGGACTTTCCCCAGTCGCTCGACGTCAGTGGCCTGCGGCTGCGGCTCTGGGGCACGCCCTGGGCCGTCTCCCACAACGGCGAACGGGGCAACTGCCTGAACGAGGCCGAGCCGCAGTTCCCCTGGGCCAAATGCCCGGTCGGGGAGCAGGCGACGAGCAAACCGCTCGCCTACCTGACCCTGCCGACGAGCTGCGGCGCGCCGCTGACCTTCACCGCCACCGCAAGCGCCTGGCAGCAGCCCGGCGCGGTCACGGCGCAGGCGACGAGCGGCGCCTCGCCCGGCCCCCCGCCGCCGGTCGACTCCTGCGCCGGCCTTCGCTTCGATCCCGTCCCCGATGGCTTCCTCACCACGACGAAGGCCTCCTCGGGAAGCGGCTTCAACTTCCGCCTCACGGTCGATCACGAAGCGCTCACGGCGCCCGCCCTGAGGAGCTCTTCCCCCGCTCGCAAGGCGCTGGTCGCCCTGCCCCCGGGGGTGTCGATCAACCCCTCGGTTGGAGCCGGGCTAGGTGTCTGCACGCCCGCTCAGTACGAGGCGGAGAGCGCCTTCAACCCGCAGGGCACCGCTTGCCCGAACGGGGCGAAGATCGGCGAGTTCAGGCTGCGCATGCCGCTCTTCGAGGAGTGGCTCGAGGGAGCGATCTACCTCGCCGCGCCCGACAACCCGGCGACGGTGCCCGCCGGCGCGGAGAACCCCTTCGACTCGCTGGTTGCCGTCTACCTGGTCGCGAAGTCGCCCCAGCGCGGAGTCGTCGTCAAGGTCGCCGGCCGGATCGTCCCCGACCCCGCGACCGGCAATCTCACCGCCAGCTTCGACGACCTGCCGCAACTGCCCTATACCGACCTCGAGCTCAACTTCCGGGCGGGCCAGCGTGCTTTCCTGATCAGCCCCCCGACCTGCGGCCCGGCGCGCACGGAAATTCAGATGACGCCGTGGACGGGCGCCGCCGGGGCGGTGAGCGCCAGCACCGTTTCGCAGATCGAGACCGGGATCGACGCCGGGCCCTGCCCCGCGGGCACGCCCCCCTTCGCGCCCGGGGCGATCACCGGCGGCGTCAACTCCAACGTCGGCTCCTACACGCCCTACTTCATCCACCTCAGCCGCCGGGACACCGAACAGGAGATCACCTCCTACTCGCTGGTCCTCCCGAGGGGGATCACCGGCCGCCTCGCCGGCGTCCCCTTCTGCCCCGAGGCGGCAATCGCCGCGGCGCGCGGTCGCCGCGGCCTGGATGAGACCGCCGACCCCTCTTGCCCGGCCGCCAGCCAGGTGGGGCGCACGCTCACGGGCTACGGAGTCGGCGCCGCGCTCACCTACGCGCCCGGCAAGATCTACCTCGCCGGCCCCTATAACGGGCAGCCGCTCTCGCTGGTGACGGTCAACGCTGCCACCGTCGGGCCCTTCGACCTCGGCACGATCGTGATCCGCTCGGCCTTTTCCGTCGATCCGCGCACCGCGCAGCTGCAGATCGACTCGCGCGCCTCGGACCCGACCCCGCACATCCTCGCCGGCGTCCCGCTGCATCTGCGCGACATCCGCATATATATGGACCGCCCCCAGTTCACCCGCAACCCGACCAGCTGCGAAGCCGCTGCCATGCACTCGACGCTGACCGGCTCAGGCGCTCGCTTCGACGACCCCTCCGACGACTCGACCGCCGCCGTCTCGAGGCACTTCCAGCTGCTCAACTGCCTCACCCTCGACTTCCGCCCCAAGCTCGGCCTGCGACTGCGCGGCGGCTCGCGGCGCGGCGCCTACCCGTCACTGCGGGCGACCTTCGCGGCGCGCCAGACGCTCGACTCCAGCCTCAAGCGGATCGCGGTGACCATGCCGCACTCGCTTTTCCTCGCTCAGAACCACATCCGCGCCGTCTGCACCCGCGTGGAGTTTGCCGCCGAGCGCTGTCCTCCCGGCTCGGTCTACGGCAAGGCCGTCGTCCACACCCCGCTCTTCGATCAGCCGCTGCGCGGAAACGTCTACCTGCGCTCCTCCAGCAACCGCCTCCCCGACCTCGTCGCCTCCCTCTACAGCGGCGCCGTTCACATCGTCCTCGAGGGCAAGATCGGACCGACCAAGCGGGGCGGCATCCGCACCTTCTTCGACAACCTGCCCGATGCGCCGATCGACCGCTTCACGATGACTCTGCTCGGCGGCCGCCGGGGCCTGCTGGTCAACTCGGCCAACATCTGCGCCAAGCCGCCGCTGGCCTCGATCAAAGCGCTCGGGCAGAACAACGTCGGCGCCGTCTTCACCAGCACGCTGCGCGGTCAATGCAAGGAGAAGGGGCAGCGCAAGCCCGATCGCAAACGAGGAGGGGGACGATGAGGATGCCCGCAAGACGCTTCGCGACGGCTGCGCTCTGCGCGGCCCTCCTGGCCTTTTCGGCGGCGCCAGCGGCTGATGCCGCCGCACCGGAGCCCGACTTCATCCTCTCGGCCGGATTGAGCGTGCCGCCCGGCTCAGGCTTCGCCGGGGCCTGTGGGGTGGCGGTCGCTCCCGGCTCCAACAACCTCCTCTACGTCTCCGACTACTACCACCACGCGGTCGACGTCTTCACCTCGGGCGGCGGCTATGTGACCCAGCTGCCGAACGTGGACCCGCTCGACGGGCCCTGCGATTTGGCCGTCGCGCCCGACGGGCGCCTCCACGTCAACAGCTACCACCGCAGCCTGTTGCGCTACACCCCCTCCGCCTACCCGCCGACCGTAACGACCTCCTATGGCGCGGCAACGACGATCGACACCGCGCACCCCACCGGCGTCGCCATCGACGCCGTCAGCGGCAACGTCTACGTCGACAACCGGACCTACGTCTCGGTTTATGACTCCTCCGGGGCGCCGGTCCTCAACGGCGGCGAACCGCTGCGCATAGGGGCGGGCAGCCTCGTGGACGGCAACGGCTTGGCAATTTCGGGCTTCGCGGGCACCTTGGGCCGCCTCTACGTCCCCGATGCCGGCAGTAACACGATCAAGGTCTACGACCCCGCGGTCGACGTGGCGACCCCGGTGGCGACGATCGCCGGGCCATCGGGGGGATTCACGTCGCTGCGCGATTCCGCTATCGACGTCGACCGGGTCACGGGCCAGGTCTACGTGGTCGACAACCTGCAGCCGGGCGTCGCCGATCACCCACAGGCCATCGTCCATGTCTTCAACCCGACCGGCGCCTACGCCGGCCACCTCAAATACAACGTTGTCCACGGCGAACCCTCCGGCCTCGCGGTCGACAACTCGACCCTGCTCACCCAGGGGCGCGTGTATGTCACTTCGGGCAACGGCGCCGGCTCGGTTGTCTACGCCTATCCGGCCCACTCGGCGACGAACACGGTGCCGATCTGTGCCCCGGGCGGCAGTTCCTGCCCAGGACCGGGTGGCGCCGGCGCGACGTTCTCCTTCGGCCCGCCGCAGGGTATCGCTGCCGTGCCGACGCGCGGGCAGATCAGCGGCACGCCTCAGCCAGCGAGCTCGTCGGTCATCGCCCAGAAAGGCAAGCTGCGGGTAAGCATCGGCGGCAAACTCGCGCCGCGCCGGCTCCCTCGCACCGGCGTGGCGCCGATCTCCGTCTCGATCGACAGCAGGATCTCGACCACCGACGCCAGCCAGCCGCCGCAGCTGGACTCGCTGCGGATTGAGCTCAATCGCCACGGGCAGCTCGACCACTCCGGCCTTCCGACCTGTCCCTACAACCGCATCCAGCCCGGTTCCAGCGCTCGCGCCCTCGCCGGCTGCCGCTCATCGCTGGTCGGCAGGGGCAGCTTTACCGCCGACATCACCCTCGCCGGCCAGGAGCCCTACCCCACCAGTGGCCGGTTGCTTGTCTTCAGCAGCCGCCGCGCCGGCAAGCCCGTCCTCTACGGCCACATCTACAGCCCCCGGCCCTTCGCCACCTCCTTCGTCATCGTCTTTGCGGTGCGCCATCTCTCCAGCGGCGTCTACGGCACCGCCCTCGACGCCCCCATGCCGGCGGCGATGGACGCCTGGGGCCGGCTGACGGGTCTGCAAATGACCCTTTCTCGCCGCTACCGCCACCACGGCGAGCGGCGCAGCTATCTCAGCTCTGGCTGCCCGGCGCCGGAGGGCTTCACGAGCGCTGTTTTCCCGCTCGCGCGCACCTCCTTCGTCTTCACCGACGGCCCTCGCCTGCAGTCAGTTCTGACCAGTGTGTGCAGGGTGAGGAAGGGATCATGAGTTCGATCCAGGACTTCTCGAGCGGGGTCGGTCGGGCGAGTCGAAAGACCTCTAAGATCATGGGAAGACAACGACCATTGCGTGGTCTGGCTCCCTAAGCCAAACTCGCCCGGATAGCTCAGTTGGTAGAGCACTTCCATGGTAAGGAAGGGGTCACGAGTTCGAGTCTCGTTCCGGGCTTCTAGATCCAGACGCGGACTATTCGCTCCGTGCCTGCCGCAGACGCTCCAGGTCGATGAGGTCTTCGGGCCTTCCCGCGTTTTCCTTCATCGCGATGAGATCCTCGTAGCTGACGATCTTGATCGACAGTCCGTCGATCTCGTCGGCAAGGGCGGCGGGCGCGAGTCTTTCCCACAAGGCGCTCCCGCCGATCCACTGCATCACGTCGAGCCGGCCTAGTCGGGTCAGCAGGACCCAGTTGCCGCCCAGGGCCAGCGTCTCGGGATTGAGCGGGTCGGAAGCTCCTCATCGTCGAACTCCCTACATCCTCCTCGATCAGCTCGCGGAGGATGCCACGAATGTCGAGCCTAGCCACCGCGCTGGCGGCGGCCCGCCTCGGCCATCAGCGACATGAACCGAGAGAGCTCGAAGACCTGTTCGACCCGCTGCGCTGGCGCGAGCTCTTGGAAGTCCCGTCGCAGGCCGGCCAGCTCCGCTTTTCCCTCCGGAGTCCAATTGCCAGTCCGCTTTTTGATCCGCATTGGGCACACGGTACAGCCAGCCCACGCGTCCGGGGGGATGAAATTGTGCGATCTTCGAAAGGCCGCTGCAGCCCGAAGAGGCGCTCGACTCCGTCGATGCCTGGCTCGACCTGCCCTGCGTGACCACCGTCGCGCCAACCGTGCACCACTCGGCGGTGTTGAGGCAGCTCCTCGATCCACTGGGTGCGGGCGGCAAACCTGGTCAGCGACGCGCACCTCGCCGCCCTCGCGATCGAGCACGGCGCCGAGCTCTGCTCCAGCGACACCGACTTCGCCCGCTTCGAGGGCCTGCGCTGGCGCGACCCGCTGCGGTAGGCATGCAGCCCAGCTCGCTCGGGGTCAGCCAGAACGAGCCGGCCGAAAGCGATTGGCCCGCTCGCTGATGCCCGCGACGATTTTCTCGACCACCGGATCCGCATGCTCGTCTTGCCCCGCCAGCTTCTCGGACGCCTCGAGCACGCGGCTGAGGAATGGCTCCATCCGCAACTCCAGAAAGCGCGGCGCGAAGCCCACCTCCTCCGCGAGCCGCTCCCAGGCCTCGAACCCCACCTCTTCCAGCATCGTCGCTCCGTCGATCGACATCGCCAACCGGGTCGTCAGACTCGTCATACGCCGCCGTGGAGACGAGGTCATACAAGGGCGCCAGGCTCGGCGCCGGCGAGTCGTAGAGCAGCGAGTAGTTCTTGCCGTGTGCGTCGCAGTTGCCGATCAACACGTTGAAGACGAGCGCCAGCCAGAGCTGCTGCCGGTCGCGCGCCGGGGCACTCGAGGCTTTATCGATCAGCTCCATGGCCTCCCGCGCGGTGGGGCCACCTTCGTGTTGGTACTTCTCGATGTAGAGCTTGCCCAGGGCCTGGCAGAGATCCTCCTGGTGCAGGCGCCGGATCGGCTCCACGGTCAGGTCGCGGTCGTAGCGGCTGACGATCAGGAACGGGAGGCCGGAAGTCGTCACCGCCCGCTCGACCAGGGCAGCCTGCAGGCCCACTTCCTGGGCGAGCCGCATGCAGAAGAACTCGTTCGCCACCAGGCTCGGGAACCGCCCGGGCTCGGGCTTGAGTATGTGCGTGGTGGGATTTCCGGAACCGTGGGGCAGCGCAAAGCCCTGCTCGGTCTCGACCACCGGTAGCTTGCTCTGGGCGCCGGCGAGCGAGAGACGCACCTCTCCCTTCTCGTCGACCGCCAGGGGGCGTTGGGGCAGCTGGGACAGGATCTCATTGAGCCGCTCCTGCGAGAGCGCCTCGAGGCTGTCCCGCGGGGGAGCCTCCGTGCTTCCCTCAGACGGCAGCAAAGTGACCGCGCCGGCGACATCGCCACCGAAGCGCTCGAGCAGCTTGTAGTCGTTGCCCGCGGAAATCCCGGTCGCCAGTGCGACCTGGGCGCGCACGTCCTCCTCGGGTAGGAGATTGCCGAAGAAGGCGAGGCAGTCGCGGTGCGGGAATGCCTCGCTCCGCAGCGGCAGATGCAGCGAGAGCGGCGGACCTTTTTCCTCGAGGTAGTCCCTGCCGTAACGGAACTGGAGGTTGCCATTCTTCTTCCGCAGCAGAGTGCCGGCCGGCCTGCCGTGAAGGTAGACGTCAAGCGTCGGGCTCGCCACGCGCCTCGACCCCGATGTTCAGCCCCAGCGCCCGCGTCGCCCGCAGCACGATGTCCAGCCGGACGGTTTCCTTGCCGCCCTCCAGTTGACCGATGACCCTGCGGTTGACTCCGATGGAAAGCGCCAGGTCATCCTGGGTGAGGCCCAGTTCTCGCCGGCGATCGCGGATCGCGGCGCCCAGGTCAGAGGCGAAGTTCGTCGGCTTCATCGCTCGCAGGCTATCAATATGGGACCGTTCGATCACATATGGATCGTTTATCCAAGAATATTGGCAAATGCGATCGCTCGATCACATACCCGCATTTTCACGCTTATATCGGCGTAATGCGACCGCTCGATCCCATCGCGTTAAGCGCCCGGCCCCGGTCTTCATATATAGGCTCCCCCCGTGGACTTCGCCCTCACTGACGAGCAGAGCGACTTCGTCGACGCGATCCGCGACTTCTGCGATCGCGAGTGCGGGACGCAGGACCAGCGCGAGCGGCTCACCGACGGCTACCGCGAGCACCACAGCTTCGACGTCTACAACCAGATGGCGGAGCTGGGCTGGCTCGGGGTCACGATCCCGGAGGAGTACGGCGGCTCCGGCGGCTCGATGCTCGACGCCTGCCTGTTCATGGAGGAGACCTCGCGCGGGCTCGCCCCGATCGGCGGCTACGCGACGACGCTGATCGTCGCCGGCGCCACCCAGCGCTTCGGCAGCGAGGAGCAGAAGCAGGAGATCCTCGGCGGCATCGCCTCCGGCTCGGTCGAGGCGATCGCGATGACCGAGCCCGAAGCCGGCTCCGACGTCGGCGCCCTCAGCTGCGCGGCCGAGCGGGTCGACGGCGGCTTCGTCCTCAACGGCCAGAAGGTCTTCTGCTCCAACGCCCACATCAGCGACCACGTCCTCGTCGTCTGCCGCACCACCAAGGGCGAGAACAAGCACGAGGGGATGACGATGATCTGGGTCCCGCGCGACGCCGAAGGGATGGAGACCGTCCCGATCGAGACGATGGGCGGCCGCGAGACCAATCACCTCTACTTCACCGACTGCGCCACGCCGGCAGACGCCGTCCTCGGCGAGGTCGACCAGGCCTGGACGCAGCTGATGGCGGGCCTCAACGTCGAGCGCCTGATCCTCGCCGCGACGATGCTGGGCATCGCCCAGCGCGCCTTCGACGACGCCCTGCTCTATGTCAAGGAGCGCAAGCAGTTCGGCCGCCCGATCGGCTCCTTCCAGGCGCTCCAGCACCGCCTCGCCGACCTCGCCACCGACCTCGAGGCGGCCCGGCTGATGACCCGCTGGGTAGCCACCCTCACCGATGAGGATCCCGACCGGATGCTGCCCCAGCAGGCCTCGATGGTGAAGCTCTTCGTGACCGAGGTGGCCAAGCGCACCACGCTCGAGGGCATGCAGCTGATGGGCGGCTACGGCTACTCCTCCGAGTACGACATGGAGCGACTCGTCCGCACCTCGCTGGTCTCCACGATCTACGGCGGCACCTCGGAGATCCAGCGCAACATCATCGCCAAGACGCTCGGCCTCTAGCCCGGACGCCCCGACGCGGCTTCAGGCGGCGGCGCCGACCAGGCCGTCGACGATCGCCGGCCTGCCGATGTGGAAGCCCTGGGCGTAGTCGATCCCGCAGCCGCGCACGAGCGTCAGCGTCTCCGCGTCCTCCACGCCCTCGGCCACCGTCTCCTGCCCGAACGCCTTGGCGAACTCGGCCATCGCATGGACCAGGCGCCGGTCGACCGGGGAGGTGCGGAGGTCGCGGATGAACTCGAGGTCGATCTTGAGGTGCTGGACCGGCAGTTCCTTCAGGTAGCTGAATGAGCTGAAGCCAGTACCGAAGTCGTCGAGGCCGAGTCCGCATCCCATCCCGGTCACCGCCTCGGCGAATTCCTTCGCCTTGGCCATGTTCGAGATCGCCGCCGTCTCGGTGATCTCGAAGTCGAGCCAGCCCGGGTTGAGCCCGTCGGCGATCGCCTCGCGCACGTCGGAGATCAGCCCAGGGTCCGAAAGGGAGCCCCCGGAGACGTTGACCGAGATCGGGCGTGAGCGCCCCGCCAGCTCGACCGCCTTCGAGAGGACCAGCCGGTCGATCTCGGTGATCAGGCCGAAGCGCTCGGCGACCGGCAGAAAGGAGGAGGGCGGGATCACGTCGCCGTTGTCGTCGAGCATCCGCACCAGCAGCTCCTCGCGGGCGACGCAATGGCTGCGCAGGTCGAAGATCGGCTGCGCATAGACGACGATCTTCTGGCGGTCGATCGCATCGCGGATCCGCTCCGGCCAGGTCAGTTTCCCGTTCGGCCCTTCGACGCAGTCGACCGCCCGGCCGCCGCCCTTCTCCTTGGCTTCGCAGAGGGCGATGTCGGCGGCGATCATCAGGCCTTCCGCCGTCACCTCCTCGCCGGTCCCTCCGAAGCTCGCGATCCCGATGCTGGCGCCGACGGCCGGCTTCCCGCGTTCGCGGACCAGGGCGATCAGCCGCTCTGCCACCGCCATCGCCTGCTCCGGCGTCGCTTTGCGCAGCAGCAGACCGAATTCGTCGGCGCAGATCCGCGCCGGCAGGTCATCTGCCCGTGCCTCCTCGCACAGCGTCTCCCCGACCGCCGTCAGCAGGCGGTCGCCGGCCTCGTGACCGAGCGAGTCGTTGACGATGTGGAAGCCGTCGATGTCGAGCAGCAGCAGCGCTCCCGGCTGCTCGCGGTGCAGCGGGTCGAGAATCCGCTCTTCGACCTCTTCCACGAACCGGTCCCTGTCGCAGAGACCACCGCTTTCGATTGGTTCCAGCATCCGCCCCCGAGCTGCTTGGAAGGAATGGGTAAAAGGTGACTTTACAAAGAATTAGGTATTCCGGCGAAATCGTCGCTGACTGGGTGGGGGCAACCGTCGCCGTACGGCGGACGGGCGCTATCCTTCGCTCAGCCTCGTGCCCTGGGCCCGAGGTTTTCGTTTGTAACGACCGTCCTCAGGAAGAGGGAGAAGCATGGCTCGCGGAGATGTCCGCATCGCGGTGACCTTGGCTTGCGAAGACTGCAAGCGACGCAATTACCAGACCAACAAGTCTCGGCGCAACTCGCCGGACCGGATTGAGATGCGCAAGTTCTGCCGCTGGTGCGGTCACCACACGGCCCACAAGGAGACCCGGTAGTTCCCGATGGCAAAGACCCGCGCACAGCGCAAGGCCGAGCGGCGGGCTCGGGAAGCTGAAGAACGGAAACGCTCCGACGGGGGGCGCGCTGAATCGCGCGCCCAGCACGACACGCAGGTCGGCGTCTCCGGCGAGGTAGCCGAGGTCGAGGCGGTCGAGGCCGGTATCGGCGCCGGCGCCTCCGAGTCCCAGCTCGAGACGCCCGACGCGCCGCAGCCCCGCTCCGCCCGCCGCGCCGAAGCAAAGGCACAGAAGGAAGCCGAGAAGCGCCAGCGCGACGAGCAGAAGCGGCGCGAGCGCGAGCAGCTCGCCAAGAAACAAAAACAGGCGAAGACCGAACGCCAGCGCGGCGGCGTCATCGGCTTCATCGTCTCCTGCTGGCAGGAGCTGAAAAAAGTTCAGTGGCCGGATCGCGACACGCTGATCCAGGCGACGGCTGTCACCATCATCTTCGTTGCGGTAGCGGCCGCCTATCTCGGCGCCCTCGACGCCGCCTTCAACTTCCTCATCCAGCGGATCCTGTAGCGCAGGATCCCCGAACAAAGGCTTCTATTTTGTATCGCTGGTACGTGATCAACACCTACTCCGGGCACGAGAACAAGGTCAAGCACAACCTCGAGCACCGGGTGCAGACGATGAGCCAGAACCGCAACGTGCGGCAGGTAGTCGTCCCCACCGAGCAGGTCTCGGAGATGAAGGACGGGCAGAAAATCCAGACCGAGAAACGGACGATGCCCGGCTACGTCCTCGTCAACATGGAGATGACCGACGACGCCTGGGGCCTGGTCAAAAACACCCCCGGCGTGACCGGCTTCGTCGGCTCCCGCAACAAGCCGGTGCCGCTCTCCAAGCCGGAGGTCGACCGCCTCCTGCACCGCGAGACCGCGGAGCGACCGCGCACCCAGGCCCAGTTCTCGATCGGCGAATCGGTCAAAGTCATCTCGGGCCCGCTCTCGGACTTCTCCGGCGAGATCGCCGAGATCAACGAGGACGCGGCCAAACTCAAGGTCCTGGTCTCGATCTTCGGCCGCGAGACGCCGGTCGAGGTGGGCTACGACCAGGTCAAGAAGATCTAGGTCGGCAAGACCGCTACGCTCCGCAACCGCTCATGGCCAAGAAAGTCCTCACCCTCATCAAGCTGCAGATCCAGGCTGGCAACGCCAACCCGGCGCCGCCGGTCGGTCCTGCGCTGGGGCAGCACGGCGTCAACATCATGGACTTCTGCAAAGCGTTCAACGCGCAGACCCAGAACGAAGGCGGGACGATCATCCCGGTCGAGATCACGGTCTACGAGGACCGCTCTTTCACCTTCGTCACGAAGACGCCGCCGGCCGCGATCCTGATCAAGGAAGCGATCAAGATCTCAAAGGGCTCCGGCGAGCCCCACGTCAACAAGGTGGGGACGATCTCCCAGGACCAGATCCGCGAGATCGCCGAACGCAAGATGCCGGACCTCAACGCCAACGACATCGACGCCGCCTCGAAAATCATCGCCGGCACCGCCCGCTCGATGGGCGTCGACGTCAAATAGGAGACTTCGTGGCCCACGGCAAGCGATACCGCCAGCAGTACGACAAGGTCGATCGCGATCGCGCCTACTCGCCACCGGAGGCGATCGCCCTGGTCAAGGCGACCGCCAGCACCAAATTCGACGAGACGGTCGAGCTCCACGTCCTGCTCGGGGTCAACGTCCGCCATGCCGACGAGCAGCTGCGCGGCACGCTCGCGTTGCCGCACGGGCTCGGCAAAGACGTCAGCGTCGCGGTCTTCGCCCAGGGGCAGCAGGCTCGCGATGCGGAGGCCGCCGGTGCTGACTTCGTCGGCGGCGACGATCTGGCGAAGAAAGTCGAAGAGGGCTGGACCGCCTTCGACGTCGCGATCTCGACCCCGGACATGATGCCGACGGTCGGCAAGCTCGGCCGCGTACTCGGCCCGCAGGGCAAGATGCCGAATCCCAAGGTCGGCACCGTCACCGACGACATCGAGAAAGCGGTCGGTGAGTCGAAGTCGGGCAAGGTCGAGTACCGCACTGACCGCCAGGCCATCGTCCACATGGCGATCGGCAAGGCCGGCTTCGACGCCGGTCAGCTGCTCGACAACTTCACCGCGGTGATCGACGAGATCGTCCGCGCCAAGCCCGCCTCGGCCAAGGGCAAATACATCCTCTCCTGCACGCTGGCGACGACGATGGGCCCCGGCATCCGGGTCGATGCGTCGAAGGCGGGCGAGCGGGAGCTGACGGGCGGCGCTGCCACGAGCGCCGAGCCCGACAGCGCTCCCGAGCCGGCCAGCGACGCCGGCGAGACCGCAGCGGAGCCGGCGACCGCCTAAACTCCACCGCCGCTAACCCCAGACCACCGGCAGGTGGTCGATGGGCCGATTTCCCACCACATTCGTGGGTTTATGGCCCATCGGCAGCAGAAGCCCGGTGCAGGTAAGACGATGAACCGCGAGGAAAAGTCCGCAACCATCCAGGAGATTGCCGCCCAGATTGAGGAATCTGAGGCGATCTTCGCTGTCGACTACCGCGGCATCAGCGTTCCCCAGGCGGCTGAGCTGCGCTCGAAACTGCGTGAAGCCGACGCCAGCTTCCGCATCGTCAAGAACCGGCTGACGAAAATCGCCGCCGATAACGCCGGCGAGGATCGACTCGCTGAGCTGCTCGAGGGCCCGACTGCGCTCGCCTTCGTCCGCGGCGATACCGCGCAGGCGGCGAAAGCGATCTCGATCTTCAACAAAGAGCATGAAGTCCTCACTTATAAGGGCGGCTTCATGGACACGACTTCGCTCGACCCGGACTCCTTCAAATCGATCGCCCTCCTGCCCACGCGCGACGTGCTCAACGGCCAGTTCGCCGGTGTCGTCGCCAGCCCGCTGACCGGCCTGGTCCGTGGGCTCGGCTCGATGATCCAGGGGCTGGCTTTGCAGCTGGGGCAGATTGCCGAGAAGGGGCTCGTCACTGGCGAGGGACCGGGCGCCGCGTCCGCGGGTCCTGTCGCGGAGGACGACTCCTCGTCCTCGCAAGCTGCGGGCGAGGAGCCATCCTCCACGCCACCCGCGGATGAGGCGGATTCCTCAGACGGCGAGGCCCAGGGCGAGGATGCCCCGACTGAGGATGCGCCAGTAGAGGAAGCGCCAGTGGAGGAGGCGCCGACGGAGGCTTCCAGTGGGAACGAGCCGCCGGCCGATCAGGCGGATGCGCCCGATGAGGAGCCTGAGGCGAAGGCTGACGAGACTTCAAGCGATGACGAGACTTCAGATCAAGATTCGAACGAGGAAGAGGGGTAACGACGCATGGCAACTAAAACTTCAACCGAGGACTGGATCGAGGAGCTGAAAAGCATCTCCGTCCTGGAGCTCTCCGAGCGGATCAAAGCGCTCGAGGAGGAGTTCGGCGTCTCCGCGACCGCGGTGGCGGCTGCGGCTCCGGCGGCTGCCGGCGCCCCGGCCGACGGTGACGGCGGCGGCGAAGAGTCCGCGACCGTCGACGTCGTTCTGGCCGAGGTCGGCGGGCAGAAAGTCCCCGTGATCAAGGTGGTGCGCTCAGCGACCGGGCTCGGCCTCAAAGAGGCCAAGGCGCTCGTCGACGAGGCTCCAAAAGCGATCAAAGAGGGCGTCGAACGGGATGAGGCCGACAAACTCAAAGCCGAACTCGAGGAGGCTGGCGCCACGGTCGAGCTCAAATAGAGCCGCTGTAGCGCCAGCTCGGATCCCAGGCAGGGAGCCAAGCTTGCGGGCGCGTGTCGCCGTGTGTTATTTTCTGCGGTCGCGCGTAATTTGAGTCTTCCTGCCCAGATCTGCGCTGTACCTTCGTCCCTCTGACCGCCCTGAGGAGTCGCCGACTTGGCACGTTCGAACGCTGCCCCCGTAACCCGTAGGAGCTTTTCCCGCCTAGACAACCCTCTCGAAGTCCCACACCTGATCGATATCCAGCGCCGTTCCTTTGAGGAACTGACGGATCCGAAGAGCGGTGGGCTGAGGGAGACGATCAACGACATATCCCCGATCGAGGACTACACGGGGAACCTCCAGATCGTCTTCGGCGAGTTCAAGTTCGAGGACCCGCCGCACACGATCGAGGAGTGCCGCGAGAAGGACATGACCTACTCGCGGCCGCTGACCGCGACCGTTGCCTTCCAGAACAAGGAGACGGGGGAGATCCGTGAGCAGGCGGTGTTCATGGGCGATTTCCCGTGGATGACCGAGCGCGGGACCTTCATCATCAACGGCACCGAGCGCGTCGTCGTGACCCAGCTCGTGCGTTCGCCGGGTGCCTACGTGATGGCGCCGAAGGACCCCGAAAAGCAGGTCTTCATCGCCAACCTGATGCCGGCCCGTGGCTCCTGGCTCGAGCTCGAAGTCGACAAAAAAGGCAAAGTCTTCGTCCGCATCGATCGCAAGCGCAAACTGCCGGTGACCGTGCTGCTGCGCGCGATGGGCTACGTCGAGGACCAGCAGCTGCTGGACATGTTCGACAACTCGATCTACCTGCGGCACACGATCGAGGCCGACACCGAGGCGACCCGGACCGAAGAGGGCGCCCTGATCGAGCTGTTCAAAAAGCAGCGCCCGGGCGAGCCACCCTCAGTGGACGCCGCCCGCGGCCTGCTCGAGCAGCTCTTCTTCGACCCCAAGCGCTACGACCTGACCCGGGTCGGTCGCTACAAGCTCAACGCCCGACTCGATCTCGACATCGATCTCGAGACGCGGGTGCTCACCCACGACGACATCATCGCCCTGGTCAAGGAGCTGGTCTCCCTGCCGAAGCTGCTCGGTATCCCCGAGGAGATCGACGAGGAGAACCCGATCAAAGACTATGCCGCCGAGGCGATCACCTACGCGCGCGAGCCGGTCTACGAGCACCTCGACGAGTACGAGCACTTCGGCAACCGTCGCCTGCGCACTGTCGGCGAGCTGATCCAGGAGGCCTTCCGAATCGGCCTCTACCGGATGGAGCGCGTCGTCCGCGAGCGCCTCACCACCGAGGACTCGGACGCGATCACGCCGCAGACGATCATCAACATCCGCCCCGTGGTGGCGGCGATGAAGGAGTTCTTCGGCTCCTCGCAGCTCTCGCAGTTCATGAGCCAGACCAACAGCCTCGACGGGCTCACCCACAGGCGCCGCCTCTCGGCCCTCGGCGCCGGCGGCCTGACCCGCGAGCGCGCCCCGATCGAGGTCCGCGACGTGCACCCGACCCACTACGGCCGGATGTGCCCGATCGAGACCCCGGAGGGGCCGAACATCGGCCTGATCGGTTCGCTCGCCAGCTACGCCGAGGTGTCTGAGTACGGCTTCGTGACGACCCCGTACCGACTCGTCGAAGACGGCATCGTCAGCAAAGAGATCGTGCACTACGACGCCACCCAGGAGGAGGACAAGGTGATCGCCCAGGCGAACTCCGAGTTCGATCCCAAGACCGGCAAATTGAAGGGCCCCCAGGTGCTGGTCCGCGCCGGTGAGCAGGAGTACGCGACGGCGACCCCCAAGGAAGTCGACCTGATGGACGTCTCGCCCTCGCAGATCTGGTCGGTGGCAACCTCGCTGATCCCGTTCCTCGAGCACGACGACGCCAACCGCGCTCTGATGGGCTCCAACATGCAGCGCCAGGCGGTGCCGCTTTTGAAGCCCGATCCGCCGCTGATCGGCACCGGCATGGAGCGTCGTGCCGCGACCGACTCCGGTGACGTCGTCCTCGCCAGGCACGACGGTGAAGTCACCCACGTCGATGCCGAGCGCATCGTCGTCAGCAGCGGCTCGAAGAAAGACGAGTATCTGCTGCAGAAGTTCATGCGCTCCAACCAGGGCACGATCATCCACCAGCGGCCGATCGTGAAGAGCGGCCAACAGGTGAAGGAGGGCGAAGTGCTCGCCGATGGCTCCTCCACCGGTGGGGGCGAGATCGCCCTCGGCAAGAACTGCCTGGTCGCCTTTATGTCCTGGGAGGGCTACAACTTCGAGGACGCGATCATCCTCTCCGAGCGCCTGGTCAAGGACGACGAACTCACCTCGATCCACATCGAGGAGTACGAGATCGACGCCCGCACGACCAAGCTCGGCGACGAGGAGATCACCCGCGACATCCCCAACCGCTCCGAGGAGAGCCTGCGCAATCTCGACGAGCGCGGGATCGTCCGGGTCGGTGCCGAGGTCGTCTCCGGCGACCTCCTTGTCGGTAAGGTGACGCCGAAGGGCGAGACCGAGCTGACCGCCGAGGAGAAGCTGATCCGCGCGATCTTCAAGGAGAAGGCGCGCGAGGTGCGCGACACCTCGCTGAAAGTGCCGCACGGCGAGGGTGGTGTCGTGATCGAGGTGCTGACGTTCAGCCGCGACGATGGCGACGACCTGCCACCCGGCGTCAACGACCTGGTCCGCGTCTACGTGGCGACGAAGCGCAAGATCGCCGAGGGCGACAAGCTCGCCGGCCGCCACGGGAACAAGGGTGTGATCTCGAAGATCGTGCCCGAGGAGGACATGCCGCACCTTGCCGACGGCACCCCGGTCGACGTCATCCTCAACCCGCTCGGCGTGCCGAGCCGGATGAACATCGGCCAGATCCTCGAGACCCACCTCGGGTGGGTCGCGGCGAACGGTTGGTACGACGACGGCTCCGAGTCCTACAAGGAGGCGCACTCCGGCGAAGGCGACGGCCGTGTCTATGTGGCCACTCAGGTCTTCGACGGGGCTACCGTCGAGGACGTCGACGAGGCGCTCGTGAAGTGGTCCGAGGAGAACGCCGAGCGCGGCATCGACCTCGGGGTCGACAAGAGCGCCCGGGCGGGCGCACAGTGCTCGGGAACCGCGCAGCTGTACAACGGTCGCACCGGCGAGCCCTACGAGGGCAAGGTCACGGTTGGCTACATGTACATCCTCAAGCTGCTGCACCTGGTCGACGACAAGATCCACGCTCGTTCGACCGGCCCCTACTCGCTCGTCACCCAGCAGCCGCTGGGCGGCAAGGCGCAGTTCGGCGGCCAGCGCTTCGGCGAGATGGAGGTCTGGGCCCTGGAGGCCTACGGCGCCGCCTACACGCTGCAGGAGATGCTCACGGTCAAGTCCGACGACACCGTCGGGCGGGTCAAGGCCTACGAGGCGATCGTCAAGGGCGAGAACATTCCCGAGCCCTCGATCCCGGAGTCCTTCAAAGTCCTTTTGAAGGAGATCCAGAGCCTCTCGCTCGACGCCAACGTGGTCTCCGAGGGGACCGACGTCGAGATCTCCGACGAGGAGGACGACCTGCTGAAAGCGGCCGAGGAGCTGGGGATGGACCTGACCGGCGTTCGCGCCGACGGCAACAACGGGGCCGCGGACGAGCAGGAGGAGCAGGTCATCGCCGAGGGCGAGGCTGGAACTGATGGTGATGGTGCCGGAAAAGCCGAGCAGGCCGCACCGGCCGAGGTGGAGGACTGATGATCGACATCAACAATTTCGACGCGATCGAGATCGGGCTCGCGTCTTCGAAGAAGATCCGCTCCTGGAGTTGGGGAGAGGTCACGAAGCCCGAGACGATCAACTATCGGACCCTGAAGCCGGAGAAAGACGGGCTCTTCTGCGAGCGCATCTTCGGCCCTACCAAGGACTGGGAGTGCTACTGCGGCAAGTACAAGCGCGTCCGCTACAAGGGCATCGTCTGCGAGCGCTGCGGCGTCGAGGTGACGCGTTCCAAGGTCCGCCGCGAGCGCATGGGTCACGTTGACCTCGCCTCGCCGGTCTCCCACATCTGGTTCTTCAAGGGCGTTCCGAGCCGGATCGGCTACCTGATCGACATGGCTCCGAAAGAGCTGGAGAAGGTCCTCTACTTCGCTGCGTCGATGATTACCTGGGTCGACGAGGAGGCTCGCGACAAGGACGTCGGCAAACTCGAGAAAGAGGTCAAAAAAGTCGTCGATTCCTACGAGTCCGAACAGCAGAAACGGACCCAGGAACTGAACGAGTCGCTGGAGCGCCGCATCAAGTACCTCGATGACGGTTCGCAGGACAAATTCGACGACGAGGACCACATCTGGGCCGATTCCCTGAAGCTGACCGCGGCGCAGCTGCGCAAGCTGAAGGACGACGAACGGGCCAAAATGACCAAAGAACTGCGCAAACAGTTCGACGCCGAGATCGCCGACACCGAGGCCTACCTCGAAGAGGCGGCCGAGCGGATGCAGGAAGTCTGGAAGATCTTCACCGAGATGAAGCCGAAGGACGTCGTCAACGACGAGACGGTCTTCCGCGAGCTCAAGGATCGGTTCGGCTCCCCGTTCGGTTGGGGCGAGTACTTCCGCGGCGGCATGGGCGCGGAAGCCGTTCGCGACCTGCTCGAGCAGGTCGACCTCGCGGCCGACTGCGAGGAACTGGAGCAGATCATCAACAGACTCCAAAGGCCAGAAACAGGCTCGCGCCGTGAAGCGGCTGAAAGTCGCTTCGGCCTTCCTCAATTCGGACAACCAACCGGACTGGATGATCCTCGACGCGGTGCCGGTGATTCCGCCGGAGCTGCGGCCGATGGTCCAGCTCGACGGTGGCCGCTTCGCGACCTCCGACCTCAACGACCTTTACCGCCGGGTGATCAACCGCAACAACCGGCTGAAAAGGCTGCTCGACCTCGGCGCACCCGAGATCATCGTCAACAACGAGAAGCGGATGCTGCAGGAGGCGGTCGACGCCCTCTTCGACAACGGCCGTCGCGGTCGCCCGGTTACGGGCCCCGGCAATCGTCCCCTGAAGTCGCTCTCGGACATGCTCAAGGGCAAGCAGGGGCGCTTCCGCCAGAACCTGCTCGGCAAGCGCGTCGATTACTCCGGCCGCTCGGTGATCGTCTCCGGGCCGAGCCTGCGGCTGCAGCAGTGCGGCCTGCCGAAGCTGATGGCGCTGGAGCTCTTCAAGCCATTCATCATGGCCCAGCTCGTCGAGCGCAAAGCCGTCCAGAACATCAAGGCGGCGAAGAAGATGGTCGAGTCGATGATCCCGGAGGTCTGGGACGTGCTCGAGGAAGTCATCCACGAGCATCCGGTCCTGCTCAACCGGGCGCCGACCCTGCACCGCCTCGGTATCCAGGCCTTCGAACCGGTCCTGGTCGAGGGCAAGGCAATCCAGGTTCACCCCCTGGTCTGCCACGCCTTCAACGCCGACTTCGACGGCGACCAGATGGCGGTCCACGTGCCGCTCTCCGCCGAGGCCCAGGCCGAGGCGCGGATCCTCATGCTCTCCGCCAACAACATCCTCTCGCCGGCCCACGGGGCGCCGCTGGCGACCCCGACCCAGGACATGGTGCTCGGCATCTACTACCTGACCTACGGTCCGGATGAGGACGAGCTGGCCAAGGCTGACGAGGAGCTGAAGGCGGGCAAGGGCACGAACGGCTCCGGCCCCGGGGTGAAGACGTTCCGCTCCTCGCAGGAGGCCGAGCTCGTCTACGAGAACGGCGGCTGCAAACTGCACGACCGGGCGGAGTATCGCCGGGCCGGGCGCGGCCACTTCCTGACCACGGTTGGGCGCATCATCTTCAACGAGAAGATTGAGCGTGCCCTCTCCGAAGCTCTCGAAGATGACTTCGATCCGGAGCAGTTCGAGTTCGTCAACCACTCGCTGAAGAAGAAGGACGTCAACGAGATGGTCTCCAACCTGGTCGAGGCCTACGGCGCACCGCCGGTCTCTCAGGTGCTGGATGCCTTCAAGGACCTGGGCTTCCACTATGCGAGCCAGGCCGGGATCACGGTCTCCAAGAACAACGTCGTCTCGCCGCCCGAGAAGGCGGAAATCCTCGAGCGCTACGAGAAGGAGACGGAAGCGATCGTCGGTCAGTACGACGACGGCTACATCACCGCCGAGGAGCGCCACGAGGCCGTTACCGCGCACTGGAACCGGGCAACCGACGAGGTCGCGCAGGCGATGGAGGACAACCTCGACGAGTTGAACCCGATCTTCATGATGGCCAACTCGGGCGCTCGCGGGTCGTTCAAACAGATCCGCCAGCTGGCGGGGATGCGCGGCCTGATGGCAAATCCGAAAGGCGAGATCATCGAGCGGCCGATCAAGGCCAACTTCATGGAGGGCCTCTCGGTCCTGGAGTACTTCATCTCCACCCACGGTGCCCGCAAGGGGCTCGCCGACACGGCCCTGCGCACGGCCGACTCCGGCTACCTGACGCGGCGTCTGGTCGACGTCGCCCAGGACGTGATCGTGCGGCAGGAGGACTGCAAAACCAAAGACCACATCGAGATGGTTCTGCGCAAGGACGACGGTTCGCTCAACGACAACCTCGTCGGGCGCCTGGCGGCAAAAAAGCTCGAGACCAAACGCGGTCGCGAGCTGCTCAAGCGCAACCAGGAGATCACCCTGCCCGACGTCGAAGCGATTGCCGAGGCCTTCGAGGACGAGGACACCAAGATTCCGGTCCGCTCGGCGCTCAAGTGCGAGGCGGAATCCGGAGTTTGCCGCTCCTGTTACGGCGTTGCTCCGGCGACCGGATTCACGGTCAACATCGGCGACGCGGTGGGAATCATCGCCGCCCAGTCGATCGGCGAGCCGGGAACCCAGCTCACCATGCGCACCTTCCACACCGGCGGCGTCGCGGGCCAGGACATCACCCAGGGCCTGCCGCGCATCGTCGAGCTCTTCGAGGCGCGCAAACCGAAGGGGCTTGCGCAGATGGCCGAGACGGCCGGCAAGGTCTCGATCGATGAGACCGACAAAGCGCTGAAAGTGATCGTCACCGAGTCAAGTGGCGAGGAGCAGTCCTACAGTTTCCCGCTGCGAACCCGACTGCACGTCGCCGACGGCGACAAGGTCGAGGCTGGCCAGCAGCTCAACGAGGGCTCCCTCTACCCGGCCGATCTGCTGGCGATCCGCGGGCGTACCGACGTCGAGGTCTACTTGGTGCAGGAGGTGCAGAAGGTCTACCGCGCCCAGGGCGTCGACATCAACGACAAGCACATCGAGATAATCGCGCGCCAGATGCTGAAGAAGGTGCGGATCGAGTCGAAGGGCTCGACCAGCCTGCTGCCTGGGCAGCTCGAAGATCGCGGCAGCCTCAAACGGCTGAACAAGAAGACGAAGGAAGAAGGCGGCACCGCGGCCAAAGGCGAGGAAGTCATCCTCGGCATCACCAAGGCCTCGCTGGCAACCGAGTCCTTCCTCTCCGCCGCCTCCTTCCAGGAGACGACCAAGGTGCTCACCGACGCCGCCCTCGAGGGCAAACGCGATCGCCTGGTCGGCCTGAAGGAGAACGTGATCATCGGCAAGCTGATCCCGGCCGCGACCGGCCTCAAGCACTACCGCACGGTCGCGATCGAGCCGGCGGTGCCAATCGAGCCTCCCAGCGACGAGGACCTGCTCGACGAGGACGAGCTGGCGGCCGAGCTGGGCGTCGACGGCGTCGAGACGCCGGTCGAGGGGTTCGGGCCTTCGTTCGCGGAGGAGCTCGAGGAGCTGGCGAGCGAGATCGAGTCGACTAGCGACGAGCCGAAATAGCGTTGGGGGAGAGGGGGCGGGCACCCCTCTTCACTTAACTTTTTTGAGTTTCGTCGGCGGTCGTCCGCCGGCCCGCTCCGCCAAAAAAGTACAAGACGTTCGAGGGGTGCCCGCCCCCTCTCCCGCCGGCGCTTGCGGGTGTCGGCTTCGGGAGCTTGGGGTCGGTGGGCCGATTTCGCACGATATAGGTGGGGTTTTCGGCCCATCGACCCCTAGGCTGATGACTGGCCGAGTAGCCAGGGTTCTATAGATTCCAGGCATGGCGGCTGCTGAGGAGGTCTGCATCATTGGGGCGGGGTCGTCCGGGATCGTGGCTGCGCAGGTGCTGAAGGCACAGGGGGTTCCCTTCGACTGCTTCGAGAAGGGGTCGCAGGTTGGGGGGAACTGGCGCTATGAGAACGACAACGGGATGTCGTCGGCGTACCGGTCGCTGCACATCAACACCTCGCGACGGGTGATGGCGTTCAAGACGCTGCCGATGCCGGATCGCTTTCCCGACTACCCGAATCACTTCCAGATGGCCGAATACTTCGACGAATACGTCGATCACTTCGGGCTGCGCGAGCTGATCAGCTTTCGCACCGAGGTCGTCGGCGTCGAGCCGGTGGAGGGGGAGTGGGAGGTGGCCGTGGAGGACGCCGACGGTAAGCGCGAGAGCCGGCGCTACCGCTCGGTGGTCGTCGCCAACGGCCATCACTGGGATCCGCGCTGGCCCGAACCGGCCTTTGCCGGCGCCGAGGACTTCGATGGGGAGCAGGTCCACGCCCACCACTACCGCGAGCCCGATGTGCTGCCCGGCAAGCGGGTGCTGGTGCTCGGCATCGGCAACTCCGCCGTCGACATCGCGGTCGAGTCCTCGCGCATCGCTGACAGGACCTTCCTGGCGACCCGCCGCGGGGCCTACGTCCTGCCCAAGTACATCAACGGCAAGCCGATCGACGAGGTCACGAATCCATTCATCTCGATGCTCCCCCTGTCGGTGCAGCGATTTTTCACCACCCGTGCGCTTGGCATCGCCTCCGCCGCCGACCCAACCGCCTACGGCCTGCCGAAGCCCGACCACAAGCTCTTCGAGGCCCACCCGACCGTCTCCTCGGAGCTGCTGCCCCGCCTCGGCCACGGCGACATCGCCGTCAAGCCCAACATCGACCGCTTCGTCGGCGGGCGCACCGTTCGCTTCGTCGACGGCAGCGAGGAGGAGATCGACCTCGTCGTCTACTGCACCGGCTACAAGATCAGCTTCCCGTTCTTCCGGCCGGAGGTCTTCTCCGCCCCCGACAACCGGTTGCCCCTCTACCGCCGGGTCGCCTCGGTCGACCGGGCCGGCCTCTACTTCATCGGCTTCATCCAGCCGCTGGGGCCGATCATGCCGCTGGCCGAGGCACAGTGCGAATGGGTCGCGGACCTGCTGCGGGAGCGGGTCTCCCTACCGCCGGCGGTGGAGATGCGGCGCGAGATCGAGGATGAGGAACGGAAGATGCGGAAGCGCTTCGTCGCCTCTAAGCGTCATACGGTCGAGGTCGACTTCTATCCGTATCTGCGCGAGATCCGGCGCGAGCGAAAGCAGGCTGCGCAACCGGCTTGACGACGCGGGTGCGCCCGCCCGGCGGGCAGGCCGGCAGCGGCTTCGCCGCACCGCCTCCATGGGGGCCGCGGCGCGGTCCGCGCGGCAGTTTCGGCCGCGGCCGGCGCTTGAAGCCGCCATCGGAGTCCTCGGACGCGCCCTCTGGCTCGGGCGTCTGCTTGCTTGCCCACCAGACGAGCCAGATAGACCCCAGCACCGGCAGCTTCAACACCACCAGCAAAAAGAAAATCGGCCAAAACCCCGTCACCGTCCCAGTGTAAACAGCCCGCCGATGGGCCGAAAAGTCGCCTCTAGGTCGACTATTCGGCCCATCGACCCTAGAGGCCGCGAGCCCAGGCTGCGAGGGCTTCGGCCTGCGCCTCCTCGAGCCCTAGGTGTGACTCGGTCGGCACCAACAGCGTCGGCTCCTCGCGACCCCGCGCCCACTCGTAACAGCTCTCGTCGAAGTTGTCGTCGATCCAGGCCATCGCCCGGCCTTCGCAGTACTCGTTGAGCGGGCCGAGCTTCCAGTGGGCCGAGCCGAAGCTGGCGGCGCCGTTGAAGGTCAGGTGCGGCAATTGCGGCAGGCCGAGGATGTTCGGCAGGTAATCGTTGGCCCGGTCCTCCCAGCCGCTGGCCCAGACCAGGTCGTAGTGGTCGGCGAGCCGGATCAGCCGCTCTCCCGCTCGCAGCGAGATGCAGTGCACCATCCCGTCAACCAGCTCAAACTGCGCCTCCTCCTTCGGCGGCGGCTCGTCAAAGCCAAACAAGGAGATGACCCCATCGATGTCGACAGCCAGGATCGGTTTACCCATATCCAAAACCTTAGAGAGGCCGTGAGGGCGTGGCTGGCAAGGACGCAGGGAGGCCGGTGAGGGGAGCGCACTCTGTGCGTGACCCGAGCCGCCCGACCGAGGACACCGCCAGGCGCGTCCTCACGGCCTCTCTACCAGCGGTAGTGGGCGAATGCCTTATTGGCCTGGGCCATGCGGTAAATGTCGTCCTTCCGCTTCCAGGCACTGCCTTGCTGCTGGGTGGCGTCGAGGATCTCACTGGCGAGGCGCTCGGCCATCGAGTACTCGCGGCGGGCGCGGGCGAACTGGACCAGCCAGCGGACCGCAAGCGTGCGGGCGCGCCGAGCCGGAACCTCGACGGGGACCTGGTAGGTCGCACCGCCGACGCGGCGGGAGCGAACCTCGAGCACGGGAGTCAACTGTTTGATCGCCGCCTCCAAGGTCTCCACGGGGTCCTCGCCGCTGCGCTCGCCGACGATCGCCAGGCTGTCGTAGACGATCCGCTCGGCAAGGGACTTCTTGCCGTCGCTCATGACCTTGTTGACGACCTGCTGGACGAGGCGGTTGCGGTGCCTGGCGTCTGGCTCGACCGGCCGGATCGTGGCTGCGGAGCGGCGCGGCATTAGGCGTTGACCGTGTTCGTGGTCGCGGGCACGGTCAACTTGCTTTGACTCCGTAGAGGGAGCGGCCCTGCTTGCGGTCAGAGACGCCGGCGGCATCGAGGGTGCCGCGGACGACCTTGTAGCGGACGCCTGGCAGGTCCTTGACGCGACCACCCCGGATCAGCACCACCGAGTGCTCCTGAAGGTTGTGTCCCTCGCCGGGGATGTAGGTGGTGACCTCCATGCCGTTGGTCAGGCGCACACGGGCGATCTTGCGCAGCGCCGAGTTCGGCTTCTTCGGCGTCACCGTGGCGACGCGGGTGCAGACGCCGCGCCGCTGCGGGGCAGCTACGCGCTTCTTGCCACCCTGGCCCGACTTGAGGCCCGGCGTCGTGATCTTCTTCTTCGGGCGCTTGCGGCCCTTCCTGACGAGCTGATTCGTATTCGGCACGGCCGCGCATAGTAGAGCAGTCCGGCCACAACCAGCCCCGCCGCCGTCGCGAGCTCGGCGTAGAAGCCGTCTTCGAGCACCGCGGTGGCCCCCGCGAAACGCGAGGTCTGGGCCCCCGCATCGAGGCCGTTCGGTAGGTCGACGAGCAGAATCAGCGCTATCGCGAGCAGCCCCAGCCCTGCCACGATCAGTCCCAGCCGCCGTCGATCGCGAACGGCGGCGAGCAGGCCCAGCAGGGCGGCGAGCAGGCCCAGCGGGACAAGCAGGTAGGAGTGCGCCGCACCGGCGGTCTTGACGTCGACGGTCGGCGGGCGCGCGCTAGGCAGCCCGGCGTAGGCAGCCTGCCCGATCTCCACCCCGCGGTAGTCGAGGAACTGAGAGGCGATCAGGCCCGCCCCGGCGACGGCGATGACGGTGCCGAGAGCCCGCTGGGGGGTGATGATCGCGCTCGCTCTGGTTGCCCAGCGGACCGCCGCCGTGCAGGCTCGGCGCAGGAAGCGCTCGCCGAGAGCGACGGTTCGGAAGAACCGTGCCGCCAACGGCCGTACACGCGGGCCAACCCAGGCCACGGCCCACTTCGCCCGCCCGCGCGACCAGTGGGCGCTCCGGAGGAGGGCTGGATGGGCCCGCTCGAGGCCGCGGTTTGCCGCCCTGTCGAGGCCGCGGCTCCACCGCGCCGGCCGCCTCGCGAGCTTCGTCAGAGCCGGGCCGATGCGCCCTCGCGCCGCTGCTATCATCGCCCGTCGCTCAGGCAGTTTTTTCGCAGCACGCTTCGCCGGGCCCGCTGGGGCCCTTTTTTTGCGCTGACTCTGGTGGCGCCGCTCCGGTCGCTTCCGCTTCATCCTCACCCACTCAAAAGAAACCGCTTAACTTCAGAACATGCCACGAAGCTTCCCCCTAGAGAAGACCCGCAACATCGGGATCATGGCGCACATCGACGCCGGCAAGACGACGACGACCGAGCGCATCCTCTACTACACGGGCCGCACGCACAAAATCGGCGAGGTCCACGAGGGCGCCGCCGTCATGGACTGGATGGAACAGGAGCAGGAGCGCGGCATCACGATCACCTCCGCCGCCACCGCCTGCGAGTGGAAGGGCCACCGGATCAACATCATCGACACGCCCGGCCACGTCGACTTCACGGTCGAGGTCGAGCGCAGCCTGCGGGTGCTCGACGGCGCGGTTGCCGTCTTCGACGCCGTCGCCGGCGTCGAGCCCCAGTCGGAGACCGTCTGGCGCCAGGCCGACAAGTACCAGGTGCCGCGCTTCGCCTACATCAACAAGATGGACCGCACCGGCGCCGACTTCTTCAACTCCGTGCAGACGATGGTCGACCGCCTCGGCGCCAACCCGCTGCCGATTCAGCTGCCGATCGGCAGCGAGGGCGACTTCATCGGCGTCGTCGATCTGATCGAGATGAAGGCGCTGGTCTGGAAGGACGAACTCGGCACCGAGTTCGAGACCGAAGAGATACCGGCCGACCTCGTCGACCAGGCCGAGGAATACCGGACCCAGCTGATCGAGGCCTGCGCCGACTACGACGACGAGCTGATGGAGGCCTATTTGGCCGAGGAGGAGATTCCGCACGAGCGGATCGCCGCCTCCCTGCACCGCGCTTGCCTCGACACCAAGGTGACGCCGGTCCTCTGCGGATCCTCGTTCAAGAACAAGGGCGTGCAGCCGCTGCTCGACGCGGTTGTCGAGCTCCTGCCCTCGCCGCTCGAGGTGCCGCCGGTGACCGGGCTCGTTCCGGCCAAGAAGGGGGAAGACGAGACCGCGGACGAGCGGCCCGCCGACGAGAACGTGCCCTTTGCCGCCCTCGCCTTCAAGATCATGTCCGACCCCTACGTCGGCAAGCTGACCTACTTCCGCGTCTACTCCGGCAAGCTCGAAGCCGGCGGCCGCGTCCTCAACGTCAAAACCGGCCGCACCGAGCGCATCGGCCGGCTGCTGATGATGCACGCCAACAGCCGCGAGGAGATCGAGGAGTGCTACGCGGGGGACATCTGCGCCGGCGTCGGCCTCAAGGAAACCAGCACCGGCGACACCCTTGCCGCCCCCGACGCGCCGATCGCCTTGGAGAGCATCGAATTTCCGGAGACGGTGATCGCGGTCGCGATCGAGCCGAAAACCAAAGCCGACCAGGAGAAGATGGGCACCGCTCTGCAGCGCCTGGGCGAGGAGGACCCGACCTTCAGGATCGAATCCGACGAGGAAACCGGCCAGACCCTGATCCACGGGATGGGCGAGCTCCACCTCGAGGTGATCGTCGACCGCATGCTGCGCGAGTTCAAAGTCGAGGCTAACGTCGGTAAGCCCCAGGTCGCATACCGCGAGACGGTCCGCAAGCGGGTCGAGAAGGTCGAGGCGCGCTTCGTCCGCCAGACCGGCGGCCGCGGCCAGTTCGGCCACGTCGTCATCAACCTCGAGCCGGCTCCCGAAGAGGGCTTCGAGTTCGTCAACAAAATCAAGGGCGGCGTCATCCCCGGCGAATTCATCGGCCCGGCCGAGCAGGGCATGAAAGAGGCGCTGGAGAACGGCGTCAAGGCCGGCTACCCGATGGTCGACGTCCGCGCCGAACTCGTCGACGGCTCCTTCCACGACGTCGACTCCTCCGAGATGGCCTTCAAAATCGCCGGCTCGATGGCGATCCAGGAAGCCGCCCGCAAGGCCAACCCGGTCCTGCTGGAGCCGGTGATGTCGGTCGAGGTCGTCACCCCCGAGGACTTCCTCGGCGACGTCATCGGCGACCTCTCGCGCCGCCGCGGCAAAGTCCAGGGCCAGGAGCAGCGCGGCAACGCGCTCGCGGTCCAGGCCTTCGTCCCGCTCGGCGAGATGTTCGGCTACGCCACCGATCTTCGCTCCTCGACCCAGGGGCGGGCGACCTACACGATGCAGTTCGAGCGCTACGAGGAGGTCCCGGGCAACATTGCCGAGGAAATCGTCGAGCACCGCTCTGGAGAGCCAGTGGGGGCGAGCTCCTAGACCCAACCGCGGTAGCGGACGGCATCTGGCTATATTTCCCAGGTTCGCCCGCAGGCAGGGAAAAGTTCCCTGCTAAACAAGGCCCCCGAAACTCAATCAGCCCAACCAGACAGAACACACGACTTCGAAAGGCGAAACGGTAGAGAGATGTCCAAGGAGAAATTCGAGCGCGATAAGCCGCACGTCAATGTCGGCACCATCGGTCACATCGACCACGGCAAGACGACGCTGACGGCCGCGATCACCCAGACGCTCTCGACCGTGGGCGGGGCCGAGGCTCAGAGCTTCGCCGAGATCGACAACGCTCCGGAGGAGAAAGAGCGCGGGATCACGATCGCGACCTCGCACGTCGAGTACGAGACCGACAACCGGCACTATGCCCACGTCGACTGCCCGGGCCACGCCGACTACGTCAAGAACATGATCACCGGCGCCGCCCAGATGGATGGCGCGATCCTGGTCGTCTCGGCCGCCGACGGCGTCATGCCGCAGACGCGCGAGCACATCCTGCTCGCCCGCCAGGTCAACGTCCCGCACGTGGTCGTCTTCCTCAACAAGATCGACCAGGTCGACGACGACGAACTGATCGAGTTGGTCGAGGAGGAGGTCAAGGAACTCCTCAACGAGTACGACTTCCCCGGCGACGACACGCCGATCATCAAAGGTTCCGCCTTGAAGGCGCTGGAAGGCGACGAGGAGGCCCAGAAAGCCGTCTTCGAGCTGGCCGCTGCGCTCGATTCCTACATCCCGGAGCCGGTCCGCGAGCTCGACAAGCCCTTCCTGATGCCGGTCGAGGACATCTTCTCGATCACCGGCCGCGGCACGGTCGCCACCGGCCGCGTCGAGCAGGGAATCGTCAACACCGGCGACGAGGTCGAGATCGTCGGCATCCACGACACGACCAAAACCGTCGTCACCGGCGTCGAGATGTTCCGCAAGATCCTCGACCAGGGTCAGGCCGGCGACAACATCGGCGCGCTCCTGCGCGGTACCAAGCGCGAGGAGATCGAGCGCGGCCAGGTTCTCTGCAAGCCCGGCTCGATCACGCCGCACACCAAATTCAAAGCCGAGGTCTACTGCCTGAAGAAGGAGGAGGGTGGCCGTCACACGCCGTTTTTCTCCGGCTACCGGCCTCAGTTCTATTTCCGCACCACCGACGTGACCGGCATCGCCAACCTCCCCGAGGGGACCGAGATGGTGATGCCGGGAGACAACGTCGAGATGACGATCGAGCTGATCCAGCCGATCGCGATGGACCAGGGCCTGCGGTTCGCCATCCGCGAGGGTGGCCGCACCGTCGGCTCGGGGGTCGTCAGCGACATCATCGAGTAACGACTCCCACGGGGGCGGGCACCTGCCCGTCCCAGTCGCCGCCCGCCGGGTGGCGAGACAACTGCAAGGACATACGACCGGGGCGGCGCCCCACCCAAGGGGCCCCGCCCTTTATGCGCCCTGAGAGGCGAAGGAAAGACGGAGACAGCAGGAAAAAGTGGCAGCGATAGCAGCACAAAAAATTCGGATCCGACTGAAGGCGTACGACCACGACGCCATAGATCGGGCTGCCCGCGAGATCGTCGAGACCGCGGAGCGAACCGGCGCCACCGTGTCCGGGCCGGTGCCGCTGCCGACCGAGAAAAACGTCTACTGCGTGATCCGTTCGCCGTTCAAGGACAAGGACTCGCGAGAGCACTTCGAGATCCGTACCCACAAGCGGTTGATCGACATCCTTCAGCCCTCGCCGAAAACCGTCGACTCGCTGCAGCGCCTGGACTCGCTGCCGGCGGGCGTCGACATTGAGATCCGCCTTTAGCCATGGCAGCGATTTTGGGCAAGAAGTTGGGCATGACGCAGGTCTTCCGGGAGGACGGCAGCGTCGTCCCTGTCACCGTGATCGAGGCCGGCCCCTGCAAAGTGACCGCCGTGCGCAACAGCGAGCGCGACGGCTACGCGGCCGTGCAGCTTGCCTTCGGCGAGGTCAAGCAGGGCAAGCTGAGTAAGGCCGAGGAAGGCCATCTGAAGAAGGCAAGTGCGCCGCCGATGCGCCATCTGGTCGAGTTCCGCAATGAGGACCTCGGTGCCGAGGACGGGCCGAAGATCGGCGACGACGTCACCGTCGAGGGGTTCGAGGCAGGCCAGAAAGTGAAGGTCTCCGGCGTCTCGATCGGCAAGGGCTTCCAGGGCGGCATCAAGCGCCACAACTTCAGCCGCGGTCCGGTCAGCCACGGCTCGCACAACGTCCGCGCCCCCGGCTCGATTGGCGCCAGCGCTTTCCCCGCCCGCGTCTTCAAAGGGATGCGGATGCCCGGTCAGATGGGCAACAAGCGGATTACCCAGAAGGGCTTGGAGATCGCTGACGTCGACGCCGAGCGCAACCTGCTGCTGATCAAGGGCTCGGTTCCGGGCTCACGCAACGCCATCGTCGAGGTGAGGACCGATGTCTAAAGCCGCTGTCCTCGGTAAGTCGACGAAAGCCGATCTGCCCAAAGAGCTCTTTGCCGAGCCCTTCCATCAGTCGCTGGTCCATGAGGCCGCGCGCGCCGATATGGCCTCGCGCCGGCGCGGCACCGCCTCGACCCTGACCCGCGGTGAGGTCGCCTTCACCACCGCCAAGGCCTGGCGCCAGAAGGGCACCGGCCGCGCCCGCGTCGGCACGCTCGGCGTCTCCAGCCGCTACGGCGGCGGAGTCACCTTCGGGCCGAAGCCGCGCAAGTACACGGTCAAGGTCAACCGCAAAGCGCGCCGCCGGGCGATGCGCTCCGCCCTCTCCGTCCACGCCGAGCGCGGCAGCGTCGCCGTTCTCGACGCCTCGGCGTTCGAGACGCCGTCGACGAAGCAGGCCGCCACGGCGCTGGCCAAATGGGGCGCCAAGAGTCCGACCCTGGTCGTGCTCACCGCTGAGGAGACCGGCGCGATGAAGAGCTTCCGCAACATCCCCCGCACCCACGTGATCGAGGTCGGCGCCACCGGCGTCGCCGACGTGATCGGTGCCGCTGCGATCGTCATCTCTGAAGCAGCCCTCGCCGTGCTGCGGGAGAGGCTGGGCTGATGGACGCGCGCAACATCCTCATCCGCCCGGTGATCTCGGAGAAGAGCTACGCCCTGATCGCCGAGGGCAAGTACACCTTCCGGGTCGACGATCGCGCCCACAAGACGCAGATCGCCCAGGCTGTACACGAGGTCTTCGGCGTCGAGGTGGCCCAGGTGCGGACCGCAAAGGTGCGCTCCAAGCCGAAGCGCCGGGGGTTGACTAAAGGCCGCACCCGCGCCTGGAAGAAGGCGATCGTCCAGCTCGCCCCGGGCGAACGGATCGAGCTGTTCGAGGGCGCTGAGACCGCCTAGGAGTCGAGATATGCCGAACCGAAAGACCAAACCCACGAGCCCCGGCCGCCGCTTCGCGACCTACCCGTTGCGCGAGCAGCTCACCACCTCCGAGCCGGAAAAGAAGCTGACCGAGGGTCTGCGCAAGTCCGGTGGCCGCAACGCCAACGGCCGCGTCACCGCGCGCCATCGCGGCGGCGGCGCCAAGCGTCGCTACCGCAAAATCGACTTCAAGCGCCTCAAGGACGGGGTTCCGGCGAAGGTTGCCTCGATCGAGTACGACCCGAATCGCAGCTGCTACATCGCCCTCCTCCACTACGCCGACGGGCACAAGGACTACATCCTCGCCCCGTCTCAGCTGGCCGTCGGTGACGAGGTCAAGTCCGGCCCCGGTGCCGACGTCAAACCCGGGCACGCGATGGCGCTGGGACAGATGCCGACCGGCACGATCGTGCACAACGTCGAGCTGATCGCCGGCCAGGGTGGCAAGCTCGGGCGGGCCGCCGGCACGGCGATTCAGGTGGTCGCGAAGGAGGGCGAGATGGTCACCCTGCGGCTGCCGTCCTCGGAGATGCGGATGGTCCGCGCCGAGTGCAGGGCGACCGTCGGCACCCTCTCCAATGCCGAGCACCAGAACATGAAGATCGGCAAGGCCGGCCGCAACCGGCACAAGGGCAAGCGGCCGCAGAGCCGCGGCGTCGCGATGAACCCGGTCGACCACCCGCACGGCGGCGGCGAGGCTCACCACACGCCCGGCGGTCACCCGGTTACCCCCTGGGGCAAGCCGACGCTCGGCTACCGGACCCGCAAGAAGGGCAAGCAGTCCGATCGCTACATCGTTCGCGGCCGTCGCCGCGGCAAGAAGAAGGGTCGCTGATGGGTCGCTCGACGAAAAAGGGCCCGTGGGTCGAGGAGCGCCTGATGGGGCGGATCAACTCGATGAACGAGGCCGGTAAAAAACAAATGGTCAAAACCTGGTCGCGCATGTCGACCGTGTTCCCGGAGATGGTCGGCCACACGATCGCCGTGCACGACGGGAAAAAACACGTCCCCGTGTTTATCTCGGAGTCAATGGTCGGCCACAAGCTCGGCGAGTTCGCGCCGACCCGGACCTTCCGTTCCCACACCGGCACCGGTAGAGGCGAATAGCGATGGCCGACGAGACCAAAGACAAAAAAAACAGCAAAAAAGCCGCGAAAGCGCCGAAAGCCGCGGCCAAAAAAGCTCCCAAAGCGGAGAGCAAAAAAGCCGCGAAAAAAGCGAGCTCGAAAAAAGCTGCCGGCAAGGCGGAGAGCAAAAGCAAAGCTCCGGCGAAAGCCAAAGACAAAGCGAAAAAAGCGCCGGTCAAAAAAGCCGCGCCTGCTCCCGTCGCTGCGCCGGTCGTCCGCGCCAGCGCCCGTTACGTCCGCATCGCTCCCCGCAAGGCACGCCTCATCGCCGACCAGGTTCGCGGCCTGCACATCGAGAAGGCGCGCGCGCTGCTCCAGTTCTCGCCGCGTGGCGCCGCCGAGGACATTCACAAGCTGATCGACTCCGCTGCCGCCAACGCGGAGAACAACCACGACCTGATCGGCGACGAGATGAAGGTCTCCTCGATCACGGTCGACGAGGGGCCGACCCTGAAGCGGTACCGGCCGCGGGCCCAGGGGCGAGCGACCCCGATCCACAAGCGAACCAGCCATATCGCCGTGGCACTAACCCCCGCCGAGGACTAGGAAAGGCCTGATGGGACAGAAGATCCACCCCGAGGGTTTCCGCGTTGGCTACATCCACGACTGGAAGTCGACCTGGTTTGAGGACAAAAACTTCGCCGACGTCCTCCAGGAAGACCTGCAGATCCGCGATCACATCGTCGGCAAGCTGTCGCATGCCGGGCTCTCGAACATCACTATCGAGCGCCGTGGCGAGGTCGCCGTCGACATCCACACCGCCCGCCCCGGCATCGTCATCGGCAAGTCGGGCAGCGAAGTCGACGCGCTCCGCAAGGAGCTGCACAAGCTGATCGGCAGTCCGGTGAAAGTGAACATTCGCGAGGTCAAGCGCCCCGAGCTCGATGCCAAGCTGGTCGCGCAGTCGATCGCCGAGCAGCTGCAGAACCGGGTCGCCTTCCGCCGCGCGATGAAACGCGCCCTGACCTCGGCGATGCGCTCGGGCGCCAAGGGCGTCAAGGTCCAGGTCTCGGGTCGCCTCGGCGGCGCCGAGATGGCGCGGACCGAAAGCTACTCCGACGGTCGCGTGCCGCTGCACACTCTGCGCGCCGACATCGACTACGGCTTCTTCGAGGCGCGGACGACGACCGGTCGCATTGGCGTCAAATGCTGGATCAATAAGGGCGAAGTCATGCCCGAGGGCTTCCGCTCCGACCTCGCTTCGACCGACGAGGCCCCGCAGGGCCAGTCCGGGCGCGGCGGCCGTGACCGCGGCGGACGCGGGCCGGGCGGGGGCGGACGCGGTCCCGGCGGCGGGCGGGGCCCCGGTGGCGGACGCGGGCCGGGTGGCGGACGCGGTGGCGACCGCGGCGGCCAGCGCGGGGGAGGCGGCCGCTGATGCTGAGCCCGAAACGAGTCAAGCACCGCAAAGTCTTCCGCGGCCGCATGCGCGGCAACACCAAGGGCGGCAGCAGCGTCGCCTTCGGCGAGTACGGCCTGAAGTCGCTCGATCGCGGCTGGATCACCAACCGCCAGATCGAGGCCGCCCGCGTGGCGATGACCCGCAAGATCAAACGCGGCGGCAAGGTCTGGATCAACGTCTTCCCCGATAAGCCCTACACGAAGAAGCCCGCTGAGACGCGGATGGGGTCGGGCAAGGGCAACCCCGAGGGCTGGGTCGCGGTGGTCAAGCCGGGCAAAGTGATGTTCGAGCTGGCCGGCGTCCCCGAGGAGCTCGCCCGCGACGCGCTGCGCCTGGCCGGCCACAAGCTCCCCGTCAAGACCAAATTCGTCAAGCGCGAGGGGGTCGAGGACTGATGAAGGCAACCGAGGTCCACGGCCTCAAAGACCACGAGCTGGTGTCGAAACTGGTCGAGGCCAAGCAGGAGGCGTTCAACCTGCGCTTCCGCCACGCGACCGGCGAGCTCGAGAACACCGCCCGCCTGGGTGCCGCGAAGAAAGACGTGGCGCGGTTGCTGACGGTGGCCCGGGACCGGGGGATCGATGTTGAGAAAGAGATGAAGCGAGCATGAGCGACGACGAGACGAAAAAAGACGAGACGACTGAGGAGGCTTCGGTGCAGGACGACGACGGCCAGTCGGCGGGTCCTGTCGAGGGGTCAGACTCCTCGTCCTCGCAAGCTGCGGGCGAGGAGCCCGACCCCACGCCACCCGCCGAAGAGGCGCCGGCGGCGGACGCCGAGGCTCCAGCGCCCGCCGAGGATTCGTCTGACGACGCTCCTGCTGCCGAGCAGGAGGCTGACGCCCCAGCCGCTGAAGAGGCAGAGGCGGCTGCCGCTGAGCAGGCGCCTGCTGCGGAGCCGGAGCCGGGGGACGATTTGCCTTGGAAGGAGCGGCGGAGGTTGCAGCGGTCGCGGCGGCCGAATGAGGCGAAGCCGAAGGCGACGCCGGAGGAGCGGGCTGCGGCTCGGCGCGAGGCGCGCAAGGTCAAGGCCAAAGGACGCCGCAAAGAGCGAGCCGGGGCGAAGGCCAAGAAGACGCCGGGCACTGGCACGCCGCCGGCGGAGCGGGACGCGAATGCGGCAAAGGTTCGGCAGGGGATCGTCGTCTCGAACAAAGGCGACAAGTCGATCACCGTCCGCATCGACATCGCCCGCCGTCATCCGACTTACGAGAAGATCGTCCGCCGCTCGCGCACGCTGCACGCGCACGACGAGCGCAATGAGGCTGGCGAGGGCGACGTCGTCCGCATCATCGAGACGCGGCCGCTGTCCAAGACCAAGCGCTGGCGCCTGGTCGACGTGGTGGAGAAGGCGAGGTAGGGCGGCATGATCCAGCAGGAGTCGAGACTAAAGGTCGCCGACAACTCGGGCGCTCGGGAGATCCTCTGCATCCGCGTCAAGGGCGGCTCGCACCGGCGCTATGCCAGCGTTGGCGACGTGATCACCGCCACCGTCAAACAGGCGAGCCCGCAGGGCGGCGTCCGCAAGGGCGAGGTCGTCCAGGCCGTCGTCGTGCGCACCCGCAAGCCGCTCGGCCGCCCCGACGGCACCTACATCTCCTTTGACGAGAACGCCGCGGTGCTGATCGACCCCGCCAGCAACAACCCGCGCGGGACCCGGATCTTCGGCCCGGTGGCGCGCGAACTGCGCGACCGCAACTTCATGAAAATCATCTCGCTGGCGCCCGAGGTCCTCTGATGAAGTCGATGCGGATCCGGACCGACGACCAGGTGGTCGTGATCAGCGGCAAGGACGCCGGCAAGACCGGTCGTGTCGTCCGTACCGAGCCGCAGCGCCGCCGCGTCTACGTCGAGGGCCTGAACATGATCAAGCGCCACGAACGGCCGCGCTCCCAGGGCGATCTCAAAAACGCCCAGGCCGGCGGCATCGTCGAGAAGGAGGGGCCGATCGACGCCTCCAACGTGATGCTGCTCGATCCCAAAGGCAACAAGCCGACCCGCGTCGGCGTCCGCCGCGACGAGGGCGGCAAGCGGGTTCGCTACGCGAAGCGCAGCGGGACGGCGATCGACTGATGGAGGCGACCGCGACCCCGACCCAGCAGGCGGCTCCGCCGCCGCGCCTGCGCGAGCGCTACGAGCAGGAGATCCTGCCCGAGCTGACCAAGAAATTTGGCTACTCGACGCCGATGCAGGCGCCGCGGCTGCTCAAGATCACCCTCAACATGGGGCTCGGCACCGAGAAACAGGACAAGAAGTCCTTCGAATCGGCGCAGGAACAGCTGGCGCTGATCGCCGGCCAGCACCCGAACGTGCGCCGCGCCCGCAAGTCGATCGCTTCCTTCAAGGTGCGCGAGGGGATGCCGGTCGGCGTCTCGGTGACGCTGCGCCGCGCTCGCATGTGGGAGTTCCTCGACCGCCTGACCTCGATCGCGGTGCCGCGGATCCGCGACTTCCGCGGCCTCAACCCACGCTCCTTCGACGGCCGCGGCAACTACTCGATGGGCGTCAAAGAGCAGCTGATCTTCCCCGAAATCGACTACGACTCGGTCGACGTGGTGCGCGGTCTCGACATCACGATCACGACCTCGGCCGCGACCGACGTCGAGGCCTTCGAGCTGCTGTTGGCGCTGGGAATGCCCTTCGCCCAGGAGGGACGCCCAGGACAGGCCGCCAAATCCGAGGCGGAAGCCGAGGCCGAGGAGGAGCAGCGCAAGGAGGAGGCGCGCCTCAAGGCGGAAGCCGAGCAGGCTGCGCTCGAGCAGCTCAAAGAGGAGAACCCGGAGGCCTACGCAACGCCCACGCCGGCGGGTCCTGTCGCGGAGGACGACTCCTCGTCCTCGCAAGCTGCGGGCGAGGAGCCATCCTCCACGCCACCCGCCGGAGAGGCCGATGCCGAGGCATCGGAGAAGGAGAATTCAGACAATGGCTAAGACTTCACAGAAGGTCCGCCAGGGCCGCAAAGCAAAGTTCAAATCGCGCAGCTACAACCGCTGCCGGCGTTGCGGGCGTCCGCGCGCCTACTATCGGAAGTTCGGCCTCTGCCGGATTTGTCTGCGCGAGGCCGCACACGAGGGGTACATCCCCGGCATGACCAAGTCGAGCTGGTAGGACGAACCGATGCACACTGACCCGATCGCCGATTACCTGACCCGGATCCGCAACGCCATCCGCGCGGGCCACGACGAGGTGGAGATTCCCCTCTCGGGCCTGAAGATGGAGATGTCGCGGATCCTCAAGGAGCAGGGCTACATCAAAGACTTCCACCGCAAGCCGGCTCCGGTCGGCGAGGCGATCAATGTCAGCCTCAAGTACACCGAGGACCGGCGCCCCGTGATCATCGGGATCGAACGCGTCTCGCGCCCGGGACGGCGTCGCTACGTCGACCACAAAAGCGTGCCCCGGGTCGACGGCGGCACCGGCACGGCGATCCTCAGCACTTCAGTCGGGGTGATGACCGGTCACGAAGCCCGCGCCAGAGGTGTCGGCGGCGAGGTCGTCGCCTACGTCTGGTGATCCCATGAGCCGCATCGGAAGAAAGCCCGTTCCCGTCCCCGAGGCCGTCACGGTCGAGATCGCCCCTGGCAACATCGCCGTCAAGGGCCCCAAGGGCCAGTTGTCGCAGCCCTACTCGCAGGACATGGCGGTTGAGCAGGGCGATGGGGTCGTTACCGTCACCCGCCCCACCGATCGCGGCGAACATCGGGCTCTGCACGGGCTGACGCGCAGCCTGATCGCGAACATGGTCGAGGGCGTCACCGACGGCTTCGAGAAGCGGCTGGAGATCCAGGGAGTCGGCTACCGCGCTGCGCTCAAAGGCAAGAACCTGGAGCTCGCGCTCGGCTTCTCCCACCCAGTCTCGATCGAGGCTCCCGAGGGCATCGAGTTCGAGGTGCCGCAGCCGACCGAGATCATTGTGCGGGGAATCGACAAGCAGCTGGTCGGGCAGGTTGCCGCGGACATCCGCAAGCGCCGCCCGCCCGAGCCCTACAAGGGCAAGGGAATCCGCTACCGCGACGAGCAGGTGCTGAGGAAGGTGGGTAAGCGCGCATGACCGTCGTCACCAAGCGCCAGCAGCGTCTGCGCCGGCGCCGTCGGGTCCGCGCCCGCATCGTCGGCACGGCCGAGCGCCCGCGCCTCTCCGTCTTCCGCTCCAATCGCGGGATCTTCGCCCAGCTCATCGACGACCGGGCGGGTCACACCGTGGCCGCGGTCAACTGGATCGAGCCGGAGCTGCGCAAGCTCAGCGCCACCGAGCAGGCGAAGAAGGCCGGCGAACTGCTGGCCGAGCGCGCCAAGGCCGCCGGGGTTGAGACCTGCGTCTTCGACCGCGGCGGGTACCAGTACCACGGTCGCGTCAAGGCGCTCGCTGACGGGGCGCGCGAGGGGGGGTTGGTCTTCTAAGCGGATTCATTCCGCTACCTTGGACCGCTCGCTATGAAGGGAATGGACACGAAAGACGTCGAGACGGTGAGCCCGCGCGGGCTCGACCTCCAGGAGCGCGTTATCGAGATCAACCGCGTCGCCAAGGTGGTCAAGGGCGGCCGGCGCTTCTCCTTCACCGCTTTGGTTGCCGTCGGCGACGAGGAGGGCGTAGTCGGGATCGGCTACGGCAAGGCTCGCGAGGTTCCGCTGGCGATCCAGAAGGGCGTCGAGGACGCCCGCAAGAACTTGATTCGCGTGCCCAAATACGGGCAGACGATCACCCACAGGATCATCGGCCGCTTCGGTGCCGGCCACGTCGTCCTGCGCCCGGCCAGCCCCGGTACCGGCGTCATCGCCGGCGGCGGCGTCCGCGCCGTGCTCGAGCTCGGCGGCGTCCGCGACGTGCTGACCAAGAGCATCGGGACGCAGAACCCGATCAACCTCGTCAAGGCGACCATGGACGGGCTTGTCCGGCTCAGGCGGCCTGAGGAGGTTGCTGAGCTCAGGGGGCTGACCGTGAAGCAGGTGCTGGGGCTCGACCTGAACGGGACTTCCTCGACTGACGGAGAGCACGTGGCGGCGGGTCCTGTCGTGGCAGAAGACTCTTCGTCCTCGCAAGCTGCGGGCGAAGAGCCCTCCGCCACGCCACCCGCCGCAGATGCCGCTCCGGCAGACGCAGGGGTGCCGGCCGTTGGGGCCGAGCCCGTAGCGGCTGAGGAGACGACTCCGCCCGCAGAGGAGAACGCTTCGGCCGGTGAGGTGCCCGCCGCGGAGGCGGACTCGGTAGCTGAGGAGGCTTCGGCGGCTGAGGAGACGCAGTCGTGAGTGGGGTCAAGATTGAGCAGGTTCGGTCCGCTAATGGGACCAATCCGGATCAGAAAGCGACGCTGGCGGCGCTGGGGCTGGGGCGGATCGGCAAGAAGGTCGAGCGCAAGGATTCGCCGCAGCTGCAGGGGCAGCTGCGGGTGGTCTCGCATCTGGTGGAGGTCTCCTGATGGCCGAGACGCCGCGTTCTGAGGAGATCGGGCTGCACAACCTGAAGCCGAAGCCGGGCTCGAAACGCCCGCGCAAGCGGATCGGACGCGGCGAGGGAAGCGGCCTCGGCAAGACCTCCGGTCGTGGCCACAAGGGTGCTGGCTCGCGCTCCGGTGCCAAGCGCAAGGCCAACTACGAGGGCGGCCAGAACCCGATTCACATGCGGATGCGAAAGCTTCGCGGCCCGCACATGAAGAAGTCGATGCCGTTTGAGAACTTCCGCACCAAGACGCAGCCGGTAAACCTCTCCGATCTACAGGAGCGCTTCGAGAGCGGCGACAAAGTCACGCCTGAGACGCTCAAGGAGAAGGGCCTGGCCAAGCGCTCAGACCCGGTGAAGATCCTCGCCAGGGGTGAGATCAAGAAGAAGCTCGACGTCCACGCGCACGCGTTCAGTGCCGCCGCCAAAGAGCAGATCGAGGCGGCCGGCGGTTCCTGTCACACTCTGGAGCCGTAATGCTCAAAACTATTGCGAACGCCTTCAGCGTCGCCGACATTCGCAAGAAGCTTGCCTTCACCGCGGCGATGCTGCTCCTGTACCGGCTCGGTGCCTACATCCCGGCCCCCGGCATCGACGTCGATGCCGTCAAGGAAATCCAGGACAACTTCGGCGGCTCCAGCATCCTCGGCTTCCTCGACCTCTTCTCGGGCGGAAGCCTCTCGCGCCTTAGCCTTTTTGCGCTGGGGATCATGCCCTACATCACGGCCTCGATCATCCTGCAGCTGCTGACCGTGGTGGTGCCCTCGTTGGAGCGCTTGCAGAAAGAAGGCGAGGTCGGGCAGCAGAAAATCACCCAGTACACGCGCTACCTGACCGTCGGTCTCGCCTTCGGCCAGTCGCTCGGCTACGTCTTCCTCTTCCGCTCCTTCGGCAACGAAGCCGGCACCAGCGTCGTCGGCCAGCTCACCTTCCCGAAGCTGTTCATGATCGTGATCTGCCTCACCGCCGGCTGCACCCTCCTGATGTGGCTGGGCGAGCTGATCACCCAGCGCGGGATCGGCAACGGCATCTCGCTGATGATCTTCGCCTCGATCGTCGCCTCGCTGCCGAGTGGCATCACTAAATGGTGGGACAGCCCGGATCAGGTCTTCGTCGTGATGATGCCCTTCGTCGCCCTGGCGGTAATCGTCGCCATCGTCTTCGTCCAGGAGGGACAGCGCCGGATCCCGGTCCAGTACGCGAAACGCGTGGTGGGGCGGAAAATGACCTCGGGCGGCTCCACCTATCTGCCGCTGCGGGTCAACATGGCCGGCGTCATCCCGGTCATCTTCGCCGCCTCGATCATGGCCTTCCCCCCGACCGTGGGTCAGCTGCTCAACACCCCGGCCGCGCTTGACTTCGCCGCCTTCTTCGGTCCCAACACCTGGGCCTATGTGGCCGGCGAGGTGTTCTTCATCATCATCTTTACCTACTTCTACACGGCGGTCACCTTCAACCCGGTCGACCAGGCCGACAACCTGAAGAAATACGGCGGCTTCATCCCCGGCGTCCGGCCCGGCCGGCCGACGGCGGAGTACCTGGACCGGATCCTTTCGCGCCTCACCTTCCCCGGCGCGCTTTACCTGGGCGCCGTCGCCGCCCTGCCGACGATCCTGATCAGCCAGACGTCGGCCAACTTCTTCTTCGGCGGCACCTCCATCCTGATCGTCGTCGGCGTTGCGCTGGACACGGTGAAGCAGTTGGAGGCGCAGCTTATGATGCGCAATTACGAGGGCTTCTTGAAATAGGCTGAGAGGCCTGCAAACCGGCGCATCTCGGGGTCTTCGGTCGGTCTCCTCGGGTCACGCACTAATGTGCGCTCCCCTCGTCGACCTCCCTGCATCCCCCGACCTGCTTGGTTTTCGGCCTCTCATTCCGATTTCAAAAATTCTTAATGGCTGAGCTAAATCTCGTCCTCCTAGGCCCTCCTGGTTCCGGCAAGGGAACCCAAGGGGAGCGGTTGCAGGAAGACCTGCGGCTGCCGTACTACGCGACCGGGGACATTTTGCGGGGGGCGGTGCGGGATGAGACCGAGTTGGGGCGGACGGCTAGGGAGTACATGGATCGCGGGGACCTGGTTCCGGACGAGGTGATCGTTGGCGTGATTGCCGAGCGGATCGACTCAGCCGAGGCGCTCGACGGCTTCCTCCTCGACGGCTTCCCGCGCACGATTCCGCAGGCGCAGGCCCTCGACGCGAAGCTCGAGGAGCTGGGGCGCGCGGTCACGGCGGTGCTCCTGATCGACGTCTCCGACGACGAGGTCGTGCGCCGCCTTGGCGGACGCCGAACCTGCGAGCAGAACGGCCACGTCTTCCACGTCGAGTTCAATCCCCCCGAGCGGGAGGGCATCTGCGATCTCGACGGCAGCGAGCTGATCGTTCGCGAGGATGACAAGCCGGAGGTGATTCGCAAGCGGCTCGAGACCTACCACGCCAAGACCGAGCCGCTGGTCGACTACTACGACCAGCGCAGCGTCTTGCGCCGGATCGCCGGCGCCGCAACGCCGGAGGAGGTCGCGGAGGAGATCCGCAGGACGCTGGCGACGATGCGGCTGGAGCAGGACGAGACCGTTTAGTGCTTCCCGGGAAGGTCTAGCGTGTACAACCGGATGATCGTCCGCAAGACGCCCGAACAGGTCGAGAAGATGGCCGTGGCCGGCGAGATCCTCGTCCGCTGTCTGAAAATGCTGGAGGCCAAGGCGCGGGCCGGCGTCACCACCGGCGAGCTCGATGCGGCGGCCGAGAGGTTCATTTGCTCGCAGGACGCCACCCCGGCCTTCAAGGGCTACCGCGGCTTCCCCGGCTCAATCTGCGCCTCGCCCAACTCGATGGTCGTTCACGGCATTCCCGGCCCCTACGAGCTGAAGCGTGGCGACGTGATCTCGATCGACGTGGGCGTCGTCAAGGACGGCTGGGTCGCGGACGCGGCGATGACGTTGCCGATCGGCGAGGTCGATTCCGAAGCGCGCAAGCTGCTCGACGTGACCAAGGGGTCGCTCTTCGCCGGGGTCGAGCAGATGCGACCCGGCAACCACCTCGGCGACGTCTCGGCAGCGATCCAGCGCTCGGTCGAGGACGAGGGGATGTCGATCATCCGCACCCTGGTCGGTCACGGGATTGGTCGCAGCATGCACGAGGAGCCCCAGGTGCCCAACTTCGGCGAGCCGGGCAAGGGGCCGGAGCTGGAGGAGGGGATGGTGCTGGCGATCGAGCCGATGGTCAACGCCGGCGGCCCGCTGGTGCGGATGGATGACGACGGCTGGTCGATCTACTCCGAGGACGACTCGCTGGCGGCCCACTTCGAGTTCACCGTCGCCATCACCGCCGAGGGACCGCGCATCCTCACTCCCTGGCACGAAGTCGACTAGAAGAGGAGTTCCCAACGGGTCACGAAGTTGCTCCAAACCCCTTGCGAAAGGGTGGCATTCTGTGCGTCATGGAATGCGACTATTGGCCAGTGGACGAGGAGCGACTGAGACGGGAGTTCGAGGAGGGCCTCGCGCGCCGGCAGGTCGAAATCCGCTCGCGGCTGGAGAAGGTCGAACAGCGTTGGGAGGAAGGTGAGGAAGCGCGCCGGCGCGAGTGGGAGGCGCTGGAGGGGCGGTTGATGGATGCCTACGAGGAAAACCGCCACCACAACGACGGGCTACTGCGGAAGATGACCGTGATGACGGAGGAGTACATCAAGATCCTGCGGGAGGGTGGAGCGATCTTCCAAAAGGAGATGGCCGAAGGGAGAGCACAGCTTCGGGCCAACACCGAAGCGGTGCTGAAAGCTCTCGACCGGTTGCCGCCGCCCCAGGCTGGATAGATGGACCAGGGCATGTTCTCGGCAGTCGACGCCTTCATCGGTGAGACGCTGACGCCGGAGGATAAGGTCCTGCGGGGGGCGCTCGAGGCGGCGGAGGCTGCTGGGCTGCCGCAGATCCAGGTCTCGCCACCCCAGGGCAGGCTGCTGCAGCTGCTGGTTCGGCTGCAGGGAGCGCGGACCGTCTTGGAGTTCGGCACGCTGGGCGGCTACAGCACGATCTGGATGGGGCGAGCCGTTTCGACGGGCGGTCGGCTGATCACCCTGGAGACGGATCCCGCCTATGCAGAAGTCGCGCGCAGCAACTTTGAGCGAGCCGGCATCGCCGATCTCGTCGAGCTGCGCGTGGGCCCCGCTCTAGAGGTGCTCCCTGTCCTTGATCAAGAACGCGTGGGTCCGTTCGACCTCACCTTCATCGACGCCGACAAGGTCAACACGCCCAACTACTTCGCCTGGGCCCTCGACCGCTCCCGTCCCGGCAGCCTGATCGTCGCCGACAATGTCGTCCGCAACGGCACCCTTGCCGACGCCACCAGCCCCGATCCCGCCGTCAAAGCCCAGCGCCGCCTGCACGAGATGCTCGCCGACGAGCCTCGCGTCACCGCGACGACTATCCAGACCGTCGGCTCCAAGGGCTACGACGGCTTCACGATCGCCCTCGTGAACGACGTTTGAGGGCCGAGTGGGGGCGGAGGTGCCGATACTCCCCCGCGGGAATTGGGTCGCGCACCCTTCGGGTGCGGCTCCGGATGGTTGTGCGCCCCTATGGGGCGCAGGAATCGGATTGCATTTCCGCGCGCTTCGCGCACATTCCCGCGGGGAGTATCGGCACCTCCGCCGCGCGCGGCCTTCGGCCGTCCGTTCTCGGGGCGGTCGGAAGGTTCTTGGAGAGCTTCCGTCCCTCGGGAGCTTCCCAGAGCTTGCCCAGGCGTCACCCAGGTCAGATGCGCGTGTTGGGGGGAGGGCAGGTGGACCCGCGGGAGAATGTGGCCGAAGGCCGCGGAAATGCAATCCGATCCCTGCCCGCCATAGGCGGGCACCATCATCCGGAGCCGCACCCGAAGGGTGCGCGACCCAATTCTCCCGCGGGTCCACCTGCCCTCCCCACCGCATGCGCTTCCGTCCCCCTGGGGCGACGCCTAGGCAGGCGCCCCTGCTATCTTTCGCGGTCGGCCTAGGCCGGGTTGTCGCCTGCCGTCCGACTCATGGGGCGCGCGGGAATCCTGTTTTCGATACGAGACCGGAGCGATGAAGGTTCGAGCTTCCGTAAAGCCGATGTGCGAGAAGTGCAAGGTAATCCGCCGCAATGGGGCGGTCCTTGTCATCTGCCAGAACCCGCGCCATAAGCAGAGGCAGGGTTAGTCCATGGCTCGTATCGCCGGGGTCAACATCCCCGTCAACAAACGGATCGAGGTCGGCCTCACCTACATCTTCGGGATCGGTCATTCGACTGCCCGGAAGATCCTCGAGGAGACCAAGATCGACGCTGGGACTCAGGGCAAGGACCTGACCGAGGAAGAGATCATCAAACTGCGTGAGGCGATCGAGAACCGCGAGGTCGAGGGCGACCTGCGGCGCGAGCGCTCCCAGAACGTCAAACGGCTGATGGAGATCGGCTCCTATCGCGGGCTGCGGCATCGTCGCGGCCTGCCGGTCCGCGGTCAGCGTACGAAGACCAACGCCCGCGGGCGCAAGGGCCCGCGCCGCCTCAGCGTCGCCGGTAAGCGCAAAGCGTAGGTGAACCGAGATGGCTGAGAAAAAACCCGCCAAAGGGCGCTCCCGCCGCCGCGTCAAAAAGAACGTCACCTATGGGCAGGCGCACATCAAGACTTCCTTCAACAACACGATCGTCACCCTGACCGATACCGACGGCAACGTGATCGCCTGGGAGTCGGCCGGTTCGGCTGGGTTCAAAGGCTCGCGCAAGTCGACTCCTTTCGCCGCGCAGGTGACCGCCGACGCCGCCGCCAAGAAGGGCATGGAACACGGTCTCGAGCGGGTCGAAGTCTTCGCCAAGGGCGCCGGCTCGGGCCGCGAGACGGCGATCCGGTCCTTGCAGGCCGCTGGACTCGACGTCACCACCGTCAAGGACGTCTCGCCGCAAGCCCACAACGGTTGTCGGCCCAAGAAGCGGAGGCGTGTCTAGTGGCTCGCGACACCTCCCCGCAGTGCAAGCAGTGCCGGCGCGAGGGCCAGAAGCTGTTCCTCAAGGGTGAGCGCTGCTTCACCGACAAGTGCGGCGTCGAGCGCCGCTCCTACCCGCCTGGCGAGCACGGCCGCGGCCGCCTGCGCCAGTCCGAGTACCGCTTGCAGCTGCGCGAGAAACAGAAGACGCGCCGCTACTACCAGGTGCTGGAGAAACAGTTCCGCGCCTACTACGACAAGGCCTCGCGCCAGGATGGTGTGACCGGCGAGAACCTGCTGCGGCTGCTCGAGTCCCGTTTTGACAACGTGCTCGTGCGCCTCGGCTTTGCCGCCTCACGGCGCCAGGCCCGGCAGCTGATCAACCACGGCCACTGGATGGTCAACGGTCGCCGCGTCGACATCCCGTCCTACCAGGTGCGTCCCGAGGACATCATCTCGATCAAGCCGGGATCGTCCGCCACCGACACGATCCAGCGCGCGACCGAACTCGTCTCCACCGTGCCGGCCTGGTTGCAGGCTGATCACGATGCGCTCACCGCCAAGATCCTGCGCTACCCCGAGCGCTCCGAGATCTCGGCGCCGGTTCAGGAGCAGCTCATCGTCGAGCTCTACTCCAAGTAGTCCGGACTACCCCAATTTCTGAACACGCATACGCAAGGAACTCATGACCACTGATTTCCAGGTCCCCCGTATTACTTCCGAGAAGGTCGATGACCGTCGCGGCACTTTCACGATCGAGCCGCTGGACAAGGGCTTCGGCTACACGTTCGGCAACAGTCTCCGCCGCGTTCTGCTCTCCTCGCTGGGCGGCGCCGCTATCACCAGCGTTCGCATCGAGGGCGTCGCGCACGAGTTCTCAACCGTGCCGGGCGTCAAAGAGGACGTCACCGACATCATCCTCAACCTCAAGGACCTCGTCGTCCGCATGCACACCGATGCCGACGAGGTCGAGGCGCCGCTGGTTGCCACCGGCCCCGGCGAGGTCAAGGCGAAGGACATCGATCTCCCTTCGGGCGTTGAGATCCTCAACCCGGAGGCGCCGATCGCGACGCTCGAGAAAAAAACCAAACTCGAGGTCTACTTGACGATCGGCCGTGGCCGCGGATACTCACCGGCGGAAGAGAACAAGTCCGATGAGCAGCCGATCGGTGTAATCCCGATCGACTCGATCTTCTCACCCATCCGCCGCGCCTCCTACGCCGTCGCCGCCGCCCGGGTTGGGCAGCGCACCGACTTCGACAAACTCAGCCTTGACCTCGAGACCGACGGCTCGATTGAGCCGGCGGCGGCGCTGCGCGAGGCCTCAGAGATCCTGATCAAGAGCCTGGCGATCTTCACCGACGCCGAGCGAGTCGAAGAGCTGACCGCCCGCGAACCGGCGCCGCTTCCAGTCGATTCGCTCTCCTCCCCCGCTGCCAACGGCGCCGGCGGGGACAGCAGCCTCGACGAAATCCTGATCGAGGAGCTCGAACTGGGCGTCCGCTCCTATAACTGCCTCAAGCGCGCCGGCGTCCAAACCGTCGGCGACCTGGTCCGCAAGTCCCGCGGCGAACTGAACGCGATTCCCAACTTTGGTCAGAAGTCGATCGAGGAAGTGATCGAGACCCTGCACGCGCGCGGTCTCGATCTGCAGGCAGACTGAGGGAAACGGCGAGAGCGGAGCGGAGAACCCCTGTGCGCCACCGCAAGAAGCGGAACAAGCTCAGTCGCGACGCTGCTCATCGTGAGTCGCTGCTCTCGAACCTCTCGAAGCAGCTGATCGAGCATGAGCGGATCCAGACCAGCCAGGCCAAGGCCAAGGCGGTCAAGCCAGAGGTCGAGAAGCTGATCACGCTCGCCAAGCGGGGCGACCTGCACGCGCGCCGGCAGGCTCTCTCGACGCTGCACAACGACAAGTTCATCGTCCACAAGCTGTTTGACGAGGTGGCGCCGCGCTACGCGACCCGGCCCGGCGGCTACACGCGCATCGTCAAGCTCGGCCCGCGCCGCTCGGACAGCACCGAGATGGTGTACCTCGAGCTGGTTTGAGCACCAGCTCCGTCCGCCTCGATATCGAATACGACGGTTCGCGCTTCTTGGGCTGGGCCAGCCAGCCGGGGTTGCGCACCGTCCAGGCCGAGCTTGAGGCGGCGCTGGAGACCATCCTGCGTGAGCGGGTCGAACTGACGGTTGCGGGGCGCACCGACGCTGGCGTCCACGCTTGGGGACAGGTGGCGAGCTTCCGCACCGAGGTTGAGGTTCCCGGTGACTTGGCGCGACGGCTGAACGGGTTGGTCCCGGATGACGTCGCCGTTACCGCCGCCGGACCGGTCCCGGAGGGCTTCGATGCTCGCGGGGACGCAACCTCACGCAGCTATTGCTACCGGCTGCTGGCGCGGCGGGCGTCGAGCCCATTCGAGCGGGGCCGGGCGCTCTGGTGGCCACACCGCCTTGACCGTGAGGCACTTGATGCCTGCGCGGCGGCACTTCCCGGCAGCCACGATTTCACCGCTTTCACGCCGACCCAGACCGACCACGTTCGCTTTGAGCGCAAGGTTTTTGCTGCCGCCTGGGAATCCGAGCCAGACGACATCCTCGCCTTTCGGATCAGCGCCGACGCGTTCATGCGCAGCATGGTCCGAGTCATCGTCGGCACCATGCTTGAGGTCTCCTCGGGCCGGCGCAGCCGCGAGGGCTTTGCCAATCTGCTCACCGGGGCCCCCCGCAGCGCCGCCGGCGAAACGGCGCCGCCACATGGGCTCTACCTGGAGTCCGTCGGCTACTCCTAGAATCGGTCGTATGCGCATCCTGCTGACCAACGACGACGGTATCTCCGCCCCCGGCCTGCAGGCGGCGCGGCGGGCGCTGCGTGAGCTCGATGGCGTCGAGCTTGAGGTGATCGCGCCCGACGCCAACCGCAGCGCCACCGCCCGCAGCATCACCACCCGTTCGCCGCTGAGCATCGAGGAGGTGGAGTTCGGCGACGGCGATCGCGGCTATGCGACCGACGGGACCCCGGTCGACTGCGTCCGCTTCGCCGAGCTCGGCCTGGTCGGCGGCCGACCGGACCTGATCGTCTCCGGTATCAATCACGGCGCCAACCTCGGCGACGACATCACCTACTCGGGCACCGTCGCGGCGGCGCTTGAGGGCATCGTCCTCGGCATCCCCGCGGTTGCCCTCTCCCAGCAGTCCTCGGGCGGCGGCATGGGCTATGTCAGCGGCCGCTTCGACTTTGGCGCGGCCGCCGCCTTCGCGGCCCAGCTGGTGTCCCGTCTGATCCGCGAGCGGATGCCGGAGGCGACGCTGATCAACGTCAACTGCCCGGCCGGCGAGCCGCGCGGGATCGAAGTGACGCGGCTCGGGAAAAGGATCTACAACGACGAGCTGAAGTTGGTCGAAGAGTCCGACGGAGGCCGCCGTCACTACGAGATCTACGGCTGGCAGCCGGGTTACGAGGAGATCGAGGGAACCGACCTCTTCGCCGTCGCACAGGGCAAGATCGCGGTCACGCCGATCCACTTCGACCTCACCGATCACGGCGGCCTCGAGCGGCTGCGCGGCTGGGGCTTCGAGGAGATGCTGGCGGCGAGCGCGACGGCGTGAAGGACTCGGCCGAGCAGCGGGCCGCAGAGCTGCGGCAGGAGCTGGAGCGCCACAACCGCCTCTACTACGTCCTCGACGATCCCGAGATCGGCGACGACGAGTACGACGCGCTACTCAACGAGCTGCGCGACCTCGAGACCGAGCATCCCGAGCTGCGCACGCCCGACTCGCCGACGCAGCGGGTCGGCGCGCCGCCGCTGGACCGCTTCGAGCAGGTCGAGCACCATGAGCCAATGCTCTCGCTCGGCAACGCCCGCAACGAGGAGGAGCTGCGGGCCTGGGAGAACCGGCTGGCCAACTACCTGAAGCGGCTCGACATCGCCGCCTCCGAGTTCAGCTACACGACGGAGCCGAAGATCGACGGCCTGGCGATTTCGCTCACCTACGAGGACGGGGTTCTCGTGCGCGGCGCCACGCGCGGCGACGGCCGGATCGGCGAGGACGTGACCCAGAACCTGCGGACGATCGGCTCGGTTCCCCTGCGGATCCCCGACGCACCGGAGCTGATCGAAGTGCGGGGCGAGATCTACCTGCCGATCGCCGCCTTCAAAGCCTTGAATGAGCGACGGGCGGAGGCGGGAGAACCGACCTTCGCCAACCCGCGCAACTCGGCCGCCGGTTCAATTCGCCAGCTCGACCCCGCTTTGGCCGCCGAACGCCCGCTCTCCTCCTGGATCTACGGGATCGGAGCCGTGCGCGGACTGGACCTCGCAACCCACATGGATGAGGTCGAATGGCTGAGCGATCACGGCTTCAAGGTCAACCCCGAGACCGACCACCACCGCGGCGTCGAGGGCGTCGTCAAGCGCTGCCACTGGTGGGAGGAGCGGCGCGACGCGCTCGACTACGAGATCGACGGAGTCGTCGTCAAGGTCGACGAGCGGGCACTGTGGCGCGAGCTCGGCGTGGTCGGGCGTGAGCCGCGCTGGGCGATCGCCTGGAAGTTCCCGCCGACGACGGCGACCACGAAAATGCTGGAGGTCGTCTGGAACGTCGGCCGCACCGGCCACTTGGTCCCCTTCGCAATGCTGGAGCCGGTCCACGTCGGCGGCGTCACCGTCAGCACGGCGACCCTCCACAACGAGGAGGACCTCGCCCGCAAGGATGCCCGGGTCGGCGACGAGGTAGTTGTGATGCGGGCGGGCGACGTTATCCCGCAGGTGGTCTCGCCGAAGCTGCCGCGCAAGAACCCCGGCGCCCGCAAACCGAAGCCGCCGAAAAAGTGCCCAGCCTGCGGCACCGAGACCGTGAAGCCCGAGGATGCCGTCTTCACCGTCTGCCCGAACCGCGCCGGCTGCCCCGGTCAGTCTTTCCAGCACGTAAAACACTTCGTCAGCAAGGGTGCGATGGACATCGACGGCCTCGGTGAAAAGCAGGCCTCCGTCTTCCTCAAACAGGGCGTGATCGCCGACGTCGCCGACATCTACGGCCTGACCGAGGAGCGGCTGATGGAACTCGACCGCTTCGGCGAGACCTCCGCCCGCAACCTGGTGACGGCGATCGAGGCTTCGCGACAGCGGCCCTTCAAGCGCGTTCTCTACGCCCTCGGCCTGCCCGGCGTCGGCTACGTAACGGCTGAGGCTCTGGCCGACCACTTCGGCTCGATCGACGCCCTACACGAGGCCGACCCCGAGCGGATCGAGGAAGTCGAGGGGGTGGGGCCGATCATGGCCGTGCAGATCGCCGAGTCGCTCGCGGACGACCTCACCTGGGCGCTCGTCGAGAAGCTGAAGGAAAAGGGGCTGCGGCTGGAAGCGGACGAGTCTGAAAGGCGCGCCAGCGGTGGGCCGCTGGATGGCAAGACGGTCGTCCTCACGGGCACGCTCCCAGAGCTGACCCGGGAGGAGGCGGCGGCGCTGGTCAAGTCAGCCGGCGGCAAGGTCACCAACTCGGTCTCGAAGAAAACCGATTATGTGGTCGCCGGCGAGAGCCCCGGCTCGAAGCTGGCCAAAGCCGAGTCACTGGGCACCGAGGTGCTTGACGAAGCGGGCCTACTGGCGCTCGTTCGGTAGGGGAGAAAGCTGGGATTCTGCTCGGCGGTTTCCTCGCAGGCTCGGTTGGAATCGTCACTGGGCTGCCGCGCTCTCGGCGGGACGAACGGGTTGTCTCGTTTGGCTACGCAGGTGGGATGATCGCGAGTCTTCTCGTGCTGATTGACCTGGCCCTGCGCTACCATCGATAAACGTTTTGTCTGAGATGAACACGCACGAATTGACACGCTCCTTTCGCCTGGCAAATCGCATCCTCGCGGTCTCGACGCCCATCTTCGTGATCGTCGTGATCCTGCTCAGGAACGCAGATGAAGCCGTCCTGCAGGCATTGGGCCTGGCTTGGTTCTTCCTCAACCTCGCTGCTCTCCACATCCTCGACGAGCGCTACAGACGGCGCCACGAAAGCGATTAGTAGCCGGCGACGAGGCCGGCGATGCGGTCCTGCATCAGGTGGGCGAGGCCGAGGTTGCCGACGCTGCCCATCAGGATCGAGAAGACCATGATCCGGCCGCTCTTGTTGAAGCAGTAGCCGGAGAGGTTGCTGACGCCGCTGATCGTGCCGGTCTTGGTGCGGCAGCGGGCGTAGGCGGCGGTGCCGACCATGCGGTCGTCGACAGTGCCCTCCTTGCCGGTCAGGGCCAGGTCCTGGATGAAGTCCTCGCCGGCCGGGTCGTCGCGCATCGCCAGCAGCAGGTCGGCCACCTGCCGTGGCGAGGCGCGGTTGGAGCGGGTCAGACCGGAGCCGTCGACCGCGTGCACTCCTGAGCCCTTCTCCGCAGCGAAGGCCTCGACGACCGCCGCTCCGGCGGCGGTCGTGCCGGCGGCGCCGAGGCGGGCGCCGATCAGCTTGATCAGCGTCTCCGCGAAGAAGTTGTTGGAGTAGACGTCGGTCATGTTGGCGAGCTGGTGCACGGTCGGGGAGCGGACGAGCGCCACCCGTTCGGCGTTGGGCGGAGTCGGGGCGATGGCGACCTGGGAGGGCACGGCGACGCCGCCGGCTTTCAGCGATCGGGCCAGCTTCGAGGCCGCCAGCTTGGCCGGGTCGGAGGAGAAGCCGCTGCTGCTGGTCGGCCCGCTGAAGCCGGAGTTGAAGGCGAGGCCGGAGAGGGGGCCGATGTAGGGGCTGGTCGCATAGCCGGAGTCGGCGACCCCGCGGCGGCGGTCGAAGATCGTGTCGTCGGCGTAAAGGCGGCCGGTGACGGCGCGGATCCCGGCGGCGCGGATCTGCGGTACCAGGGAGAAGAGGTTCGTGCCGAGGCCGCCGAGGTAGCTGTTGTAGAAGGTCGGGGTTCCGAGGGCCGGGTCGCCGCCGCCCTGCAGGTAAAGGCTGCCGTGGAGGACACCGCCGGACCCGATGCGGCCATCGCCGAAGACTTTCGTTGGGATCCGCGTCGTGGTGCCGAGCTCGGAGAGCGCGGTCGCCGTCGTGAACAGCTTCATGTTCGAGGCCAATGGGCGCTGGCGCCCGGGCTCCTGCGCGCAGACGACGTCCCGGCTTTCCGACTCGACCACGATCAGGCCACTGGCCGAGCCACCGCCGCGGGTCAGCATGCCCTGCATCTGGTCGCAGACCTGGCTCGCCTTGGCGCCGCCAGCGAGCAGAACAAAGGCCGCGCAAGCGACGCCGAGCAGGATTGAGACTCGTCTCATCGTCCCTACCAACACGAGTGCCGGGCAGGGTAGCGGCCCCTCCGGTGGCCCGGTCAGCCGACCGCCCTGAGATAATCATGTTTTACATGGGCAAAGTCGTCGACATCGAGTCCAAGCCCCGCCGTAAAAAACCGCGCGGGCGCAAGAAGCCCTCGAAGACGGCCCTCGTCCTCGGCGGGGGCGGCTTCACCGGTGGTGTCTACGAGATCGGCGCCCTACGCGCGCTTGACCTGCTCGCGGTCAACAGCACCGTCAACAACTTCGACGTCTACGTAGGCACCAGCGCCGGCTCCTTCGTCGGCGGCATGCTGGCCAACGGTGTCAGCCCCGACGAGATGATGCAGGTGCTGAATGCGCGCGTGCCCTCCGAGCTCGAAGATTTGGACCTCAACCGAGTTCTCAAACCCAACTACCTCGGCTTCCTCGGAAAAGCGGTGTCACTGCCGCTGCGCACGCTGGAGCTGGTCCGGCAGCTGGCGCGGATCGGCGAGCTCTCGGCGATCGACATCGGCGTCGGCCTCGCGGAGGGCCTGCCGAGCGGGCTGTACTCGGGCTCCGGGCTTGCCGACTACGTCGAGGAAGCGCTCACCGAAGGCGGCCGAGTCAACGACTTCCGCCTGCTCGACCGCGAGCTCTACCTGACCGCCACCGACCTCGATACCTGCGAGCGGATCGTCTTCGGCGAGGACGGTTGGGACGACGTGCCGATCTCGAAGGCGATCCAGTGCTCGACTTGCCTGCCGATCGTCTATAAGCCGGTCGACCTCAAGGGCCGTCAGCTCGTCGACGGCGGCATCCGCTCGACCACCAACGTCGATATCGCGGTCGAGAAGGGCGCCAAGTTCATCGTAGTCGTCAACCCGCTGGTGCCCTACGTCAACGACTTCTCGAAGACGATCCCGACGGTGACCGGCAGCCGCGTGCGCCGCGTCTCCGACATGGGCCTGCCGGCGATCGCCAACCAGACCTTCCGCCTGATCGCCCACCAGCGCCTGCATCAGGCGGTCGGCATGTGGCAAGAGAAATACCCCGGCGTCGACATCATCCTGGTCGAGCCCGAGCCCAACGACGAGCTGATGTTCGGCACGCCGATCATGGACTACTCGCGGCGGCTGAGGATCGCCCGCCACGGCTTCGAATCGGTCACCGCCACCCTCGCCAAGGACTACGACCGCTACAAGGAGATCGCCGAGCGCCACGGCCTCGAAATCTCCGAGCGCCGCGTCCGCCGCGTCGTCGAGCGCGCGGGCGAGGAGGAGCCCGAGCAGACCTCGGCCTGGAAACGGGTGCTGGAGCAGACGACGTCGGTGTTGCTGCGGCAGAGCGGCGAGGCTTCCTGAGCGTCTGAAGCGGGGGAGAGGGGGCCGGTGGGGGTCTCTCACTGCACCTCGGAGGGAGGGGCGGATGCGGCTGGCGCCACGGAGGTTGTCGGCCCTCCTCATGCTGATACGTTCGAGACCCCCACCGGCCCCCTCTCCCGCTCCGGAAGCTTCAGCTAGTTGTCCCGCCCACACACCTTGTGAACAGCTGAGAGGCATCCGGGCCCTCCAAGAGGCTTGTGGTTCTGACGCCCAAGCCAAGGAGGACCCGGATGGACATTCACGCTAACGCTGCTCTCGGACCAGCGGGGCGGTTGGCGCTGGTGCAGGCGATCGAGTCGGGGATGACGTTGAGGGCGGCAGCTGCCGCCCTCAACGTCGCGCCGGCCACAGCCCATCGCTGGTGGCATCGCTGGGTCGGGGCCGATCAGGACCAGCGGCGCTCGGGAACCTGGCTGCGTGATCGACCTTGCACTCCCCATCGCCAACCCAGGCGGCTATCGGCGGCCGAGGAGAAGCCGATCCTGCGGGCACGCAGGCAGACCGGTCTTGGGCCCGGTCGCCTGGCGGGGATCTGCCGACGCCCACGCTCGACGGTCTGGAAGGTGCTTTATCGCCACGGGCTCTCACGCATCCCTCGCGCGGAGCGCCAGACCTACCGCCGCTATGAGTGGTCTCGCCCCGGTGCCCTGCTGCACATGGACGTCAAGCGCCTGGCGCGATTCTCTGAGCCCGGCCACGCCGCCACCGGCGAACGTCACGACCGCAGCCGCGGCGCCGGCTGGGAATACCTGCACGTCGTCATCGACGACCACTCCCGCCTGGCCTACGTCGAGCGCCACCCTCAAGAGAGCGCCGAGACCAATGCTGGGGCCCTGGAGCGGGCGATCGCCTGGTTTGCCTCCCTGGGTCTCGATCCGCCCGAGGCGGTGATGACTGACAACGCGATGGTCTATCGGCGCTCCCGTCGATTCGCGGCCCTGCTCGCCGCCCACAGCGCCCGCCACATCCTCACCCCGCCCTACACGCCGCGCTGGAACGGCAAGGCAGAGAGGTTCATCCAGACCCTGCAACGGGAGTGGGCGTATGCCCACCAGTGGGAGAGCTCAACCAAGCGGCTGCGCTCCCTGCCATCCTTCCTTCGCTACTACAACCGGCGTCGCCCGCACAGCTCGTTGGGGGACCGGCCGCCGATCAGCCGTGTTCACAACGTCTGTGGGTAGGACAGCTAGTCCCACGGTCCCTGCTACGCCAGCTCAGACGACTCAGGGGCAGGACCCGCCGCCATCCTCGTCTAGCAGGAAAGCGCTGGATGGGAGGGGCGCGGGTACCCCCTTCGAACGTATCAGCATGAGCAGAGCCAGAGCGCGGAGGCGCCAGTCAGAGCCCGTCTCTCTCTGCGAGGTGCAGTGAGAAGGGGGTACCCGCGCCCCTCCCAACGCACCGCTACCCACCGTAAAGCGCCTCGATCGTGTCCTCGTGCTTGCTCGTCACGACCGCCCGCTTGACCTTCAGCGTCGGCGTCAGCTCGCCGGATTCCTGTGAGAGGTCCTGCGGCAGGATCGCGATCTTCTTGACCTGCTCGACCCGGGCGAAGTTCTGGTTGATCTGGTCGACGTGAGCCATGATCGAGGCGTTGATATCGGGGTTTGCGGCCAGCTGCTCGGGAGTCTGGTCGAGGTCGTTCTCTTTCGCGTAGGCGGCCGCCTCTTCGGGGTCGAGGGTGACCAGCGCGACCAGGTAGGGGCGACGGTCACCGACCACTACGCACTGCGACACCAGTGGGTGCTGCTTTATTTCAGCCTCGAGGTTAGCCGGGGTGATGTTCTTGCCACCGGCGGTGATGATGATGTCCTTTTTACGGCCGGTGATCTTGATGAAGCCATCGGGGTCGACCTCGCCGATGTCGCCGGTGTGCAGCCAGCCGTCGACGATCGTCTCCCGGGTCGCCTCCTCATTCTTGTGGTAGCCCTGGAAGACGTTGGGTCCCTTGACGAGGATCTCCCCGTCCTCGGCGATTTTCACCTCGCAGCCGGGGAAGGGTTTGCCGATCGTGCCGATCTTGAAGTCCTCAGGTGAGGAAATCGTCGCCGCGGTCGAGGTCTCGGTCATGCCCCAACCCTCGAGCACGAGGACCCCGGCAGCGTCGAAGAAGCGCAGGATGTCGGGGTTGATCGGGGCGGCGCCGGAGACGGCGAGGCGCAGCTGCCCACCGAAAAGGTTGCGGATTTTCGAGAGCACCTGCTTGTCGGCGAAGGCGTACTGGCGGGTGAGCAGGAAGCCCGGCTTACGGCCACTCCGTTCGACCTCTCGCATCCTGCCTCCGACCTTGATCGCCCAGTCGAAGATCTTCTTTTTCAGGCCCCCCTGTTTTTCCATGCCGCTGGTCGCGGCGGTGTAGATCTTCTCGAAGATGCGCGGAACCGAGGGGAAGTACGTCGGTTTCAGTTCCGCCAGGTTCGACATGATCTTCAGCGGGTCGCGCTCCCAGTAGGCGAGGGTCGCCCCGAGGTCGAAGCTGCCAAGCTGGATCAGCAGGGCGAAGGAGTGGGCCAGGGGGAGGTAGAGGTAGCTGACGTCTTCGCCCTCGATGACGCTGGTCTCGTTGACCATGTCGAGCATCGCCCGGTAATTGCCGTGGCTGATGATGCAGCCCTTGGGCGGGCCGGTGGTGCCCGAGGTGTAGATAAAGGTGCAGATGTCGGCCGGGGTGACCGCGGAATAGAGCGTCTCCCAGCGGCCCGCGTCGATGGTGGCGCCTTTGGCGGCCAGGTCCTGGCTGGAGAGGGCGTCGTCGCTCGCGCCCGTCATCCGCACCACGTGCTCGAGCTGCGGCAACCAGTCGCGGACCTTGCGGATCTTCTCCATCTGTTCGTCGTCCTCGACGACGACGACCTTGGCGTCGGAGTTCTCCAGCACGTAGCGGCACTCCTCCGGCGAGTTGGTCTGGTAGATCGGGACGACGGTGGCGCCGATCGAGAGCGCGGCGAAATCGAAGTACGTCCACTCGGGGCGGGTGTTACCGAGAATCGAGACGCGGTCGCCTTTCTGGACTCCCAGCTCAGCGAGGCCGAGCGCCAGTGGACGGACGATCTCAACCACCTCGGTGAAGCTGCGATCGACCCAATTCGCGCCGTCCTTGTAGCGGACTGCAGGCGCGTTTCCGTAGGCCTGCGCCGCCAGCGGCAACAGGTCAGCGAGAGTCCTCGACTTCGTTCCCCGGTCCATCGCCGGGGAAGTCTAGTTCAGCTTCAGCTGGCGGAGGCTCGTCGCGGTCCGCGCTGCGTGGCGGTGCTGCGCAGGGAGGTCTCGAACAGAGTTCGGTCGATGCGACCGTGGAAGATCGGGACACCCATCTCGACGCATTTTCCGATCACCTCCTGCCGCTTCATCTGCAGCTGGTCGGCGAGCTCGGTGGGCGTCAGGTGATGGGCCATGGAGACCTCCCGGTAGTTGAAAGTGGGTAGGCCAAGTGTTATCGCTCGGGGCGGACGTGTCAATGGCCCAGATCGCAGGTGGTAGTGGCCGTGGAGCGCCGCTCGGGATAATGGGCCCGTGTCCGAAGTCGCCGCCAAGCCGCTGCCCCGCCGTGGGCGACTTTGGATAAGCGCGGTCCTCGCCCTGGGCCTGTTGGCGCTCGGCTACACGATCGTCGAGATCTCGACCAAACAGCCGGGGCCGGCCGTGGTCCACGTCGCCGGGATCACCGACGCCCAGCGCCTCTTCGGCGGCGTCCCGCAGGAAGGCGACCGGCTCGGCTCCTCCAACGCGCCGGTCACGATTCAGGTCTTCAACGACCTTCAGTGCGGCAACTGCCGCGAGGACTTCCTCGGCACGATCCCGGCTCTGGCCGAACGCTACGCGCGGCCCGGCGACGTCCAGCTTCTCTACCGGCACTACTCGAACAGCATCAACACCGAGCAGCTGGGTTTCTACGGCGCCGAGGCCGCGGCAGAACAGAACTACGGCTGGCAGTACACCTACCTCTTCTTCCGCAACCAGGACGAAGCCGAGCGCTTCGGCATCGACCAGGACTACCTGGCATCGATCGCCGGCGCCGTCGAGGAACTCGAGGCGCCGGCATGGGAAGCTGCGCTGGAGGAAGGCCTGGCGAGCTCCGACAGCCCGATCGCCGAAAGTCTGGGCAGATACGAGGAACTCGGCCGCGACCTCGGCATCCGCGTCCGCCAGGCCGCGATCGTCAGCGGCCCGGGCGGAACCCGCACCCTCCAGGATGGGGCGAGCTTGGGCGAAATCGAACGGGCCATCGAGGAAGTGCGCTAGATCGCGCGACGCTGGTCTCTATACTGACCATATGGCCAAACGAGTGACCGCTACCGACGCAAAGGCAACGATCCTCCGTCTGCTTGATGACGCCGAGGCGGGCGAGGAGATCGAGATCACCAGGCATGGCCGTCCGGTTGCTCGCCTCGTGCCCGCGTCTGGAGCTCGTTCTCTAAAGGGTTCGTTCGAGGACGTTGCGATGACCGCAGTCGAGGAGGAGGACCTGTTTTCGACTGGCGAGCCTTGGAACGCGTCGTAGGGCATGGGCGCGGTTCTGCTCGACACTCATGTGGTCCACTGGTGGTCAGCGGAGCCGAAACGGGTCAGTCGCCCAGCATGCAAGGCTCTCGAAGAGGCAGACGAGCTGATCGTCGCGGCAATCTCTTGGTACGAGCTGGCATGGCTGGCGAGACACGAGCGGATCACCGTCAACATCCCGATCCGGTCCTGGCTGCAGGGTCTTGCCGCACAGTTGCGAACGATCGGCATAACCCCGCCAATCGCCGACACTGCCGTCGCCCTCCCCTCTGCGTTCCCACGTGATCCCGCCGATCGACTGATCTACGCGACGGCCATAGAGCACGGGCTCGGCCTGGTGACCAAGGATCGAGCGATCCGGGATCACGATAAACCACAACCGATAACGATTTGGTAGACCGGTCGGATAGTCCATCCAACCCGGCGCCAGGTTGGATGATCGAAGAGCTGAACCATGCCGGCAGAGAGAACCTCGACGCAGAGCACGTCGCGCGGTACGACGCCAAGGAGGATGCCAGTGCGGCGGCCGAGGTCGCTCTCCTCAAGAACCTAGGCCTGAGCCAAGACTCACTTGTATTGGAGTTCGGAGCCGGGACTGGCCAGTTCACCGTTTTGGCGGCACCGGAGTGTGCCCGGTTGATCGCCGTGGACGTATCCGAGCCCATGCTGGCCCGGATCCGGGGCAAGGTCGCAGAGCTCGAATTGAGCAACGTCGAGATCGTTCGAGCCGGCTTCCTGACTTACGAGCACGTCGGCAGCCCAGCCGACTTCATCTATTCCCGTTACGCCCTGCACCACCTGCCCGACTTTTGGAAGGCAGTGGCGCTCAACCGACTTCGGCGGATGCTTCGACCGGGCGGTGTGCTCCGACTATGGGACGTCGTCTATGACTTCGGTCCCGCGGAGGCTGAGGAGCGAATCGAGAGGTGGTGCGCGACGGGCGGTGTCACCGCTGAGGCGGGGTGGAGCCGCGCGGAGTTGGAGGAGCACGTCCGCGATGAGCACTCCACCTTCAGCTGGCTGCTCGAGCCGATGATCGCGCGAAGCGGATTCGAGATTGCCGAGGCCGAGCACTTCGAGGACGGGATCTTCGCGAAGTATCTGCTTCGCGCCGTCTGAGGGGTCGATGGCCTTTTTCTGAGAGCTGAGATCGCAGCTGCGATCGAAAATCGCCTTAGCTGGACGGGATTTGAACCGCCTCAAGGCACTCGCCGACAGCCCCCACTACTCGCCCTCGCGAACCCTGAACCCGATGGGGCGCTTCGTACGGGGCGGCGGCGCGATCAACTGCCGTAGCGCTTCGAAGACCTGGCGAAGGTGCTCATCATGCTCGCTCAGACGCGCACCGATGTCCAGTTCCATCTGATCGAGCCGCTTCTGCAGCTCTTGGAATGAGCCAGCGGCGCGCCGCAGCTCCACGAACGCCCGCATGATCTCGATGTTCACGGCAATCGCCCGGTCGCTGCGCAGCACGCCAGAGAGCATGGCCACGCCCTGCTCCGTAAAGACGTATGGCTCGTAGCGGCGTCCGCCGCGACCCGTGTTTGAGGTCACAAATTGTGATCTCAAAGCTTCCGCCTCGGATTTGGTCAGCTGGAACATGAAGTCCGCCGGGAAGCGCTTCGCGTTTCGTTTGACCTGCTGCACCAAGACCCTGGTCTCGACGCCGTAGAGATCCGCCAAGTCTTCGTCGAGCATCACCTGGCGCCTGCGGATTACGTAGATCCGGTTCTCGATTGCGGGCGCCGAAGCTGCCTGGAGCTCCGTCTTCTCCTCTGCCGAGTGGGCCATGCCGGCATGATGACAAACGGGCCGGAACTTATTGTCTTCATCGGGGCGCCCGGATTTGAACCGGGGACCTCACCGACCCGAACGGTGCGCGCTACCAGGCTGCGCCACGCCCCGAGAGGACCGATTATCTCAGAGCGGCGCCGGAAGGCCGTTCCGCCCTGTGCGAGTTGCCGCTACTTTGCGCTGGGACCCTGTTCCAGTAAAGCGATGACCCGGAAGATCCTCCTTATTCTCGTGCTGGCGCTGGCGGCGATTGCGCCGGCCGCCGCGCAGGCCTACCTGCCGCCGGGCTTCATCGGCGTCTCTCCGCAGAGCCTCGCCAACAGCAGGGACTTCGAGCTGATGCGGGAAGCCGGCGTCGAGAGCGTGCGGCTGCCGCTCTACTGGACCGTGGTGCAGGAGCAGGCGCCGATCGTGGCCGAGGCGGACTGGGACGGCTTCGACCACGAGGTCAAGCTCGCCGCGGAAGCCGGCATCCGGGTGATGCCGTTCGTCTGGGGCTCGCCGCAATGGGTGGCGCCGCAGGTGATCGACCTGCCGGTGCGCAGCGCCTGGCAGCGCTGGGCCTGGAGCAAGCTGCTGCGCGAAGCGGTGCGTCGGTACGGGCCGAGCGGCTTCTTCTGGGAGGAAAACCCGGAGCTGCCGTTCCTGCCGATTCGGCGCTGGGAGATCTGGAACGAGGAGAACATCGTCACCTTCGCCGACCGCCCCGATCCGGTCGGCTTCGCCAGGCTGATCCGGATTTCCGGCCGGGTCCTGCACGGGATCGATCCGGGTGCCCAGGTCATCCTCGGCGGCTTCTTCGGCCGGCCGCTGCAGGTCCCGCCGAACATGGCCTCGGGCGACTTCCTCTCGCGGCTCTACCGGGCCCGGAACGTAAAGCGCTATTTCGATGGTGTCGCGTTGCATCCCTATGTCGCTCGTGCTCGTGCGATGGGTGCGCAGATCGAAAACCTGCGTCGGGTCATGCGCATTCACCACGACGCTCGCACGCCGATCTACGTGACCGAGCTGGGCTGGGGCTCGCGCAGCGGGCCAACCCGCTGGGAGCGCGGTCTCTATGGACAGGCGCGTCAGCTCTCCCAGGCCTTCGCGATGCTCTCAGCGCAGCGGCTGCGCTGGCGGATCGCCGGCGCCTGGTGGTTCACCTGGACCGACGAAGGCGGCAGTTGCAGCTTCTGCCGCTCTGCCGGGCTGCTGACCGAGAAGCGCCGGGCGAAGCCGGCCTGGTACCGCTTCAACGCCTGGACCGGCGGCGACCCCGACGTCGTCCCGCGCGCCCTCTTCGGCCCCGCTGGGGAAGAGCTCGAACCGGCCGAAGAAACGGAAGGCGGCGGCCAGCAGACCGCGGCGGCCCCGGCGCTCCGGCGCCGCTAGGCTCCGTAGACCAGTTCCGAACTCGACCGAGGAGTCACCAGATGCCTTTCTCCGTTCCCGACCTTCCGTACGCCTACGACGCGCTCGAGCCGCACATCGACGAGGCGACGATGCGCGTCCACCACGACAAACACCACCAGGCCTACGTCGACAAAGCGAACGCCGCGCTCGAGGGCACCGAGTGGGCCGACCGCGACGTCGAGGACGTCCTCAAGAACCTCGACAGCCTGCCCGCCGACAAGCAGGGTGCCGTCCGCAACAACGGCGGCGGCCATTACAACCACACGCTCTTCTGGCAGATGCTCAGCCCCGACGGCGGCGGTGAGCCGAGCGGCGACCTGGGCTCGGCGATCTCCGACAAGTTCGGTTCCTTCGACGCCTTTAAAGACGAGTTCAAAGAAGCCGGCATCACCCAGTTCGGCTCCGGCTGGGCGTGGCTCGTCCACGATGGCAGCGGGCTCGCCGTCGCCAAAACCGCCAATCAGGACTCGCCCGTCTCCAACGGCCAGACCCCGCTGCTGGGCTGCGACGTCTGGGAGCACGCCTACTACCTCAAGTACCAGAACAAACGCCCGGAATACATCGACGCCTTCTGGAACGCCGTCAACTGGGACTACGTCGCCCAGCGCTTCGCCGCTGCAGGGTAGGCCGGCGCGAAAACCAAGCAGATAGGGGGATGCAGGGAAGGTCGGTGAGGGGAGCGCACATACGTGCGCGACCCGATCCGGCCGACCGAAGACCCCTAGATGCGCAGGTTTGCAGCGTCCGGAGCGGGCCGCGCTGCCTCGGGGAGGGAGCGCGGCCCCGCCCCGTCTTTCGGCGGGACCAGGCTCATCGCGTGCTCGGCCTTGGCGGTGATGGTCAGGCTGGGGTTGACGCCGGGGTTGGCGGGGATCGCCGCGCCATCGCAGACCAGCAGGTTCTCGTAGCCGTAGGCGCGGTTGGCGCCGTCGACCACGCCGCCCTCGGGGTCGGGACCGACAACGGCTCCGCCGAGGATGTGGGCGGTGGTGGGCGTGTTTCGAATCGACTCGGTCAGCGCGCTGCGGGCGGCACCGCCGGTCTTCCTCGCGAACCAGCGCGCCACCTGTTCGGCGGCCGGGATGAAGGTCGGGTTGGGCCGCTCGGGATCCTGCTCGGTCTGCAGGCGCACGCCGCGCCCGAACAGCTTCCGCTTCGGCCGTAGGTGCATAGCTGCGTCAACCGTCTGCATGACCAGCAGGATCACGGTGCGCTGGGACCACTTGAACGGGATGAACCCCCTCAGGGTCTGCATCGGATGGCGGACCATCGCCGCCAGCCACTTCAGCGGCCGGGTCAGCTTCGTGCCGGCACCGGTCATCGCCGTGAAGGTGCCGCTCATCGCGTCGCCGCCGGTACCGTAGGTCACCACCTCGATGTGGGTGTCGGGGTCGGGGTAGATGCTGGAGGTGATCGCCACCGAGCGGCTGAAGTCGCGCTCGTCGTCAGGGGCGGTGACCGCCTGAATCGACTCCGAGTTGGTGCGGACGACGGCTCCAAGGGCGTCGGAGATTCGCGGCAGGGCGCCGCTGTGCTTGCAGTTGGCCAGCAGCTGATTGGTCCCCAGCGCGCCGGCCGCGACGACGACGCCCTTGGCCTTCAACGTGCTGCGTTCGCTGTGGAACCACGAGCCGGAGCGCTCGGCGGTGACGGCATAGCCGTCGGAGCCGTCGGCGGCCCCCAGCGGGCGGACCTCGGTCACCTGCCGTTCGGGCTGAATCTCGACGCCGAGCTTCTCGGCGAACCAGAGGTAGTTCTTGACGAGCGTGTTCTTGGCGCCATGGCGACAGCCGACCATGCAACTGCCGCAGCGGTTGCAGCCGGTGCGGTCCGGTCCCTCGCCACCGAAGTAGGGATCGGGGACCACCTTCCCCGGCTCGTCGAAGAAGACCCCGACGCGCGTGTTGGTGAAGGTCTCACCGACGCCGATCTCCTCGCCGTATTCCTGTAGCAGCAGGTCGGCCGGCCCCATCCCCTCGTACTCGGTGACGCCCAGCATCCTTTCGGCCGTGTCGTAGTGGGGCGCCAGCGCCAACTCCCAATTGCCCATCTCCGCCCACTGCGGATCCTTGAAAAACGACGGCCGCGCCCGATACAGCGTGTTGGCATAGCCAAGGCTGCCACCTCCCACACCGCTGCCCGAAACCACGAACACGTCCTTAAAGAACGTCATCCGCAACACCCCCCGCATCCCCAACTTCGGCGAGTAGAAATACTTCCGCGGGCTGCGCAAACTCGACTCCGCAAAGTCCTCATCGCGGAATCGACTGCCGCACTCGAGCACTGCGACGCTGTATCCCTTTTCCGCTAGGCGAAGCGCCGACACGGAGCCCCCAAACCCCGACCCGACCACCAGCCAGTCGTAGTCATAGCCCCCGTCGATGGGGCGGGGTGGAGCGTCTTGTACTTTTTCGCCGCTGCGCCCCACGCTCAGCCGCATCCGATCTCGAAAAAGTTAAGCGAAACCCCGCCCCATCGACGGGGGCTAGGCCTCACCCGGCTCCAGCGGCCGAAAGTCGGACGTACGCGCTCCGCACACGGGACAGAACCAGTCTTTGGGAATGTCCTCAAACGGGGTGCCGGGTGGGATGCCGCCGTCCGGGTCGCCGATCTCCGGGTCATAGATGAAGCCGCAGCTGTCGCAGATCCAGAGGGTCGCTTCTTTGGTCGCAGTCATACGCTGATTCTAGAGAGGCTTATTTGTCGAAGCTGACAGCGACCGGCTCGCGGTCGGCTTCGGCGATCTCGAAGAACTCGCGGGAGGTGAAGTCGCCGGCGTTGGCGACGATCGAGCCTGGGAACTGTTCGATGTCCGTGTTGTAGCTCTGGACGTTGGAGTTGTAGATCCGCCGCGAGGCCTGGATCTCGTCCTCGAGCTCGGAGAGGTTGCGGCTCAGCTGCTGGAAGTTCTCGGTCGCGCGCAGGGTCGGGTAGTTCTCGGCGACGGCGCGCAGGTCGGCCAGCGCCTGGCTCAGTTTCGACTCGGCCTGGGCGGTGTCGCCAACGCCCTGGGCTGCCATCGCCTCGGCCCGCGCTTTGGTCGTTTTCTCGAAGGTCTCGCGCTCGTGCTCGGCGTAGCCTTTGACGGTCTCGACCAGGTTGGGAACGAGGTCGCGGCGACGTTTGAGCTGGACGTCGATCCCGCTCCACGACTCGTCGACTCGGTTGCGCTGGGCGATGATCGAGTTGCGCTTGACGATGAAGTAGAGGACCGCGATGACGATGATCGCGACGACGACGATGATGGCGATGGTCATGAAGGCTCCTGTCTCGGACCGGACGTCTGCCCATCCTAGCCGCCGATGGGCCGAAAACCCACGTATGTGGTGGGAAATCGGCCCGTCGGCGGCCATAGGATCAGGCGATGGGGGCCAAGCAGGAAGCGCAGGACTGGGCTGAGACGGTGCGCCGCTACGGCGAGCGCAACGGGCTCACCTACGAGGAGGTCGGGGGGATCAATCCCAAAGACGGCCCGGTGGCGCTCTGCGTCGGCGGCGTCAACCGGCTCACCGGCCAGCTGGCCGAGGGGTTCTGGGGCGCCTCCTGCGATGCCGACGAAAGGGAGATGGGCGGCTTTTTCGGCAAGGCGGTGCTGCCGACAGCGATCCTCGCCAAGGCGCACATGCCGGATCTGGCCCAGGTCGTCCCCGCCTTCAACGTCGAGTCGATCGAGGGACACGAGGCGGTGGCGCAGCGCTTCTCGCGCAAGGTCGAGTTCGAGTCGATCGACTTCAACAAGCGCTTCTGGACGACGGTGCCGAAGGAGTACGACCCGGTGGCGCTGCGAGAGCTGTTCGGGCCGGGATTCCTCGCCTGGGTCACGGCGATGACCGGTGAGATCGACTTCGGCATCAACGACCGCCAGCTCTGGTTCCTCTGGCGGCTGCGCGAGCGCAGCGAGGCGGAGCTCAAGACGGCGCTGGTTAACGCCGGCCAGCTGTTCAGACGCCTGCAGGGGGAGATGGAGGAGAGCGGCATCAACACCTATCCGCCCGGGCCCTGGCATGCCGGCCTGGAGCCGTTCCCCGCCTAGCGTCGCGGTTCTTCGGCGACGCGCGCCAGTTCTGAGTCGGGCTTCAGGCGGGGTAGTCGGGATCGCCCGGCAGCACGACGCGGTGATCCTCGCGGCTGCCGATCACCTTTGGCAGGATCGGCTCGACGGGCCGGTCGCGGTGGGCGGCGAGCGCCTCCTCGGAGGTGCGGAATGGCAGCAGCGACTGCAGCTGGCTGAGGGTGGGGAAGGCGAGGATGATCTTGCCTTCGGCCTGCGCCTCCAGCGCCGCGGCGGGGCGGAACCAGGCCGCCTCGGTGGTCTCGACGCCGTCCGGCTTCGGCGGCGTGTGCGCCGGGGCGAGGGCGAGGAAGAACCAGGCGTCGAAGCGGGTCGAGACCACCTCCGGAGTGATCCAGCGCGAGAACAGCACCAGCTCCTCCTCGGCGGGCAGCTCGATCGCCGCCTCCTCGGCCAGCTCCCGCACGGCGCAGGCGCGGTGGCCGGCCTCGTCGGCTCCATCTCCCGGGTCGACGGCGCCGCCGGGGAAGACCCAGACGTTGGGCATGAACTTGGCCTCCTCGCTGCGCTTCAGCAGCAGCACCTCGAGCTCGCGGTCGTCGTGCTTGCCGCCACGCCGCAGCAGCACCACGGAGGCCGCCGGCCGTGGCTCCGACGGGGTGCCGAGGTTGGGTGCCTCGGCTGGGCCCCGCTGTCGCTCACTCATCGGCTCACCCTATCGGGGGTGTCTGACTTTCAGCGCCATATGTGGCGGGAAAAGTCAGGCACGCCGGCTATGCGAGGGCGCGTCGGCGGCCGCGGCGGATGCGGGCGCGGTTAGCGAGCCAGACCAGCAGGACGATGAGGGCGATCGGCCCGAGGATGGCGAGGCCGACGATGGTCACGCCGGCCGCGATTGCGAGGATATGACCGGCGTCGCCGAGCGCGTCGCCGACGCCCCAGCCGCCGTTTTCGCTCGATGAGGAAACGGTGCCGGTCTCGATCCGCAGCGATACCCGTGACAGGTTGGCCCGGCGCTGCAGGCTCGAGAGCTGGGAGCGCAGGTAGGCGTTGTGCCGGCGCTCGGAACGCAATTCGGCTTCGGCGGCGATGCGCTCGCCGGTCGTGTCGGCGTTGGACAGCTGCGCCAGCAGGCTTTCGATCTTGGCGCGGGAGTCGCGCAACTGTTCTCCGGTGCGGATCGTCGGCGCGGTGATGTCGGCGGTTGCCTCGTGCCGGGAGCGAACCTCGGCTATGCCGGAGAAGGCGGCGAGCGCGTCGCCGAGCCTGGCGCTGGGGATCAGGAGCTGGAACCGCGCCCCGGCCTCGCCCTCGCCGCCGTCGCGAATCGAGGAGCCGAGGACGATGCCGCGATAGGCGTGAACGGTCTCGAAGACCTCGGCGGCGGCCTTGCGGACATCGGGCGGATCCGTTCCCAAAACCATCTGTGCCGAGCGTTCGATCTCGCGGCGAGGCGCTTTCGATGCATATGGGCCGGTTCGCGAAAGTGGCTGAACCTGCGCGTCGGTGGGCTGGGTGAAGGGCTCCATCTGCGCTGCAGACCCCGCCGAGCTGGCCGCGGTGCCTTCGCCGCCCCCCGGCTTTCTCGCCATGTTCGGTAAGGCCGCCTCGTACTTCAGGTGGGTCCCTGCGCGCTGGTCGTTATCCGCGCCGTCGAAGTTGCCCTTCCGGGAGCCCGCAGGTGGGGGAGCGGAGTCCTCGATAGTCGAGCTGAACCGCATCGAAGAGGGACCGCCGTTCTCGTTGACGGCAACGACCACGGTCACAGCGGCGACGGCGGCGAGCGCGGTGGCGCCGGCGGACACGAGGGCGCGGCGGGGTCCGAATGCCCGTACGCGGGCGGCGAGCCGGGCCAGCGCCGAGTCGCCTACCGGTTCGCGCCGCGGGAAACCCGCGGCGGCGCGCTCGTCGAGCGCGGCAGCGAAGGCGGGGCGTGGAGCTGGGCGCAGCGACTCCAGCGCGCTGATGAGCTTGTCGTCCTCAAACGGCTCCATCACATGCCTCCCTCAGCTTGGTCATGGCCCGGTGCAACCTGGTGCCGGCGTTCGACTCGCCGATGCCGACGACGATGGCGATCTCGGCGTTGGAGAGGCCGGCGAAGAACTTGAGCGCGATCAGCTCGCGCTCGCGGGGGTCGAGCCCGGCGAGCGCGGCAGAGACCGCCAGGCGCCGCTCGCTGGTCTCAGCGCTCTCGTGAGCTGGCGCTGACGTCAGGTCGGCGGGCTCGACCGCCAGCTCGGCTTGCCTGCCGCGACGCCGCAGCTCGTCGAGGGCGGCGTTGCGGGCGATTCCAAACAGCCACGCGCGCGGCTCGCCACGGCTCGGGTCGAAGCGGGAGCGCTTGCGATAGGCCCGCTCGAAGGCGGTTGCCGTCACGTCCTCGGCTGCGGCGGGGTCGCGTACGAGGCTGGCGACGTACGCATAGACGTCGTCGCGGCTCGACTTGTAAAGGCGATCGAAGACGAGATCCGCTTCGCGCGGTGCCTCTTTGGCGGTTGCGACCAAAGTGCCGTCCATATCCCAACTACGGCTGGGCTGCGCATCCATCACAGATGAATACGGCCGATCGGGACAGAGCCTGACTTCAGGCCGCGAAGGGGAGGCGCCCGGAGTCCCGCAGCGGGATCGCCTCGCGGCCGACCGGAGTGCAAGCCGCCTCGATCGACTCGGTGACGATCTCGAGCAAACGCGTGAGGTCTCCCTCGGAGATCGAGAGCGGCGGCACGAGGACGACGGTGTCGCCGAGCGGGCGTACGATCGCGCCGCGCTCGCGGGCCTCGAGCGTCACTCGGTGGCCCATCCGCAGCGCCGGATCGTGTTCGCCGAGGTCGATGCCGGTCATGAAGCCGCAGCGCCGGACCTCGGCCACCTCGGGCATCGCCTCGATCCGCTCCAGCCGTTCCGCGAGCAGGCGGATCTTCGGCTGCAGGCGCTCGAGCGTCCGCTCCTGCTCGAAGACGTCGAGGTTCGCCAGCGCCGCCGCGCAGGCGAGCGGATTGCCGGTGTAGGTGTGGCCGTGGAAGAAGGTTCGCTGCTCCTCGGGGGCGCCCAGAAAGCCCTCGTAGACCCGCTCGGTGGTCAGCGTCGCCGCCAGCGGCAGGTAGCCGCCGGTGATCCCCTTGGCGAGGCAGAGGAAGTCCGGCGCCACCTCCTCCTGCTCGCAGGCGAACATCGTGCCGGTGCGGCCGAAGCCGGTCGCGACCTCGTCGCAGATCAGCAGCACCCCGTGCTCGTCGCAGAGCTGGCGCACCGCTCGCAGGTAGCCGGGCGGCTGCACGAGGATGCCGGCGGCGCCCTGAACCAGCGGCTCGACGATCACCGCCGCGATCTCCTCGCCGTGGTCTGTGAGGATGCGATCGAGGTCGGCGGCGTCACCGGGCTCGGCGGCGTGCGTCTCGAACAGCAGGGGGCCGTAGGCGGCGTGGAAGAGGTCGATCCCCCCGACTGAGACGGAGCCGATCGTGTCGCCGTGGTAGGCGCCACGTAGCGTGACGAACGAGGTCCGCCGGGCGTGCTCGCCACCGCGCTGGCCCTGGTACTGGAAGGCCATCTTGAGCGCGATCTCGGCCGCGGTCGAGCCGGAGTCCGAGTAGAAGACGCGTGAGAGGCCGGCGGGGGCAATCTCGACCAAGCGCGCAGCCAGCTCGGCGGCACCGGGGTGGGAGAGGCCGAGCATCGTCGAGTGTGCGACGCGGTCGAGCTGTTCACGCACGGCGCCGTCGATGGAGGGATGGCGATGGCCGTGCACGTTGCACCACAGCGAGGAGGTGCCGTCGAGGTAGCGCCGACCCTCGGCGTCGATCACATAAGACCCTTCGGCCCGCTTGATCAGCAGCGGCTCTTCCTTGCTCCAGCTCTGCTGCTGGGTGAACGGGTGCCAGACGTGGTCCTGGTCGAGCTGGGCCTGCTCTTGCATCGCGGGCGACGTTAGACGTGAGCCCGGCTGGAATCCGGGTAGGGCCTCCAGGTAAGGAGGCCTATGTGACTACTCCCACAATCGTTACATCGATTCATGTCATGATCTCTGCGGATGGCTGAGCGAGGCGCGATACCCAAGGTCCCGGCAGCGCGCCAGCGTGCCCTGCGCGCGATTCGTTCCCTGTTCTCGCCGCTGCTCCCCGACGACTACCTGGAACTGATCAACCCGCTCTGGTCGACGCGGGAACTGCGGGGCCGGATCGAGCAGATAGAACCGGAGACGGCCGACGCCGCCACGGTTCTGATTAGGCCCGGCTACGAATGGCCCGGCCACCGCGCCGGTCAGTACCTGCGCATCGGCGTCGTCGTCGACGGCGTCCATCACTGGCGCGCCTACTCCCTCACCTCCGATCCGAAGCGCCCAGACGGCTGCATCGGGATCACGCCGAAACTGGTCGAAGCCGGCAAGGTCTCGCCCTATCTGGTGCGGGCGGCGCGGCCGGGCGACATCGTCCGCCTCGGCGGCGTCGAAGGAACCTTCGTCCTGCCCGACCCACTGCCCGAGAAGCTGCTCTTCATCAGCGCCGGCAGCGGCATCACGCCGATCATGAGCATGCTCAGCAACCTGCACCGCCGCGACCGGCTCGGCGACGTCGTTCATGTCCACTCGGCCAGGACCGCCGAGGCGGTGATCTTCGGCGACCGCCTCCGCGCTCTCGCCGACGCCCACGACGGCTACCGGCTGCACCTGCAGCTGACCGGCGAGCAGGGCCGTTTTGCCGCCGCGCACCTCGACGAGCTCTGCCCCGACTGGCGCGAGCGACACGCCTTCGCCTCTGGACCGGCGGAGATGCTGGACGCCCTCTGCGCCCACTGGGAGGCGGAGGGCGACCCGGCGCGGCTGGAGATGGAGCGCTTCCAGCCGATCGTCGGCGGCGTCTCGGCCGGTGGCGCCGGCGGCACGATTCGCTTCGAGAAAAGCCGGGTCGAGGCACGCTGCGACGGTGCCACGCCGATCCTCGTCGCCGGCGAGGAAGCGGGGGCTTCGCTGCCCTACGGCTGCCGGATGGGCATCTGCCATACCTGCGTCGGCGAGCTGCGCCAGGGACGCATCCGCGACCTTCGCACCGGCGAGGTCCACGGTGTCGAAGGGGAGATGGTCCGTACCTGCGTCAACGCTCCCGAGGGCCCGATCGAGATCGCACTTTGACCAACCGAGAGGAAACGATGAACGCAACCGCAACCGCAACCGCACCGCCGCCGCAGGCCGAGAGCCCGCTGAGTCGGCTCTCGCCCGAAGAAATCGACGCCCTCGCGGTCGAGTTCGACGCGATCCGCGACCGTGTCAAAGCCGAGCTCGGCGAGCGCGACCGCCGCTACATCGAGAGCATGATCGAGATGCACCGCCGCCTCGGCACGATCGCCCGGGTGCTGCTGCTCGCCTCGCGCAACCGGCCCGCCCGGCTGGGGGGGACCGCTGCGCTCTCGGCGGCGAAGATCCTCGAGAACATGGAGATCGGCCACAACGTCCTGCACGGCCAGTGGGACTGGATGAACGACCCGCGGATTCACTCCTCGACCTGGGACTGGGACACCGCCTCGACCGCAGAGGCCTGGAAGCATTCCCACAACTACGTCCACCACACCTTCACCAACATCCGTGGCAAGGACAAGGACCTGGGCTACGAGATCATGCGGATCGACCCCGAGCAGAAGTGGAACCCGGTCTACCTCTTCCAGCCCTTCTACAACGTGCTGCTGGCGGCTTTCTTCGAGTGGGGGGTGGCGCTCCACGACCTCGATTTCGAGGCGATCCGGACGGGGCAGAAGTCGAAGCAGCAGCTGAAGCGGGAGCTGAAGGGGATTCGCGAAAAGGCGAAGAGCCAGGTCGTCAAGGACTACATCGCCTGGCCGCTGCTGAGCGGGCTTGCTACGGCGGCGGTCGAGCTCTCCCTCGACGCGCTCAACGAGCGTGGTGCGCTGCCGCGAAGCAGTCGTCGCCGGCGCAAGGGCGGCTTGGCCGGGAGCCTGCGCCGGGCACTCGATAAAGGCGCCGGTGCCTACAAATCGGCGGCGAAGGCGAACGCGACCGCCAACGTGGTCCGCAACTTCTGGGCCTACGCGATCATCTTCTGCGGGCACTTTCCCGACCAGACCTACACCTTCAGCCAGGAGGAAGTCGAGAACGAGACCGCGGGCGGCTGGTACGTGCGCCAGCTGGTCGGCGCCGCCAACATCGAGGGCGGCCCCTTCTTCCACGTCGCCAGCGGCAACCTCGGCTACCAGGTCGAGCACCACCTCTTCCCAGACATCCCCAGCACCCGCTACGCCGAGATTGCGCCGCAGGTGAAAGACATTTGCGAGCGCTACGGCCTCCCTTACAACAGCGGCCCCTTCATGCAGCAGCTGGGGATGGTGCAGCGGACGATCTTGCGGCTGGCCTTTCCGGGCGGCAAGCAGCGGCCGAAGCCGGGACCGTACCGCCGTGAGGTGGAGGACCCGGCCGCTCTGTGACCCCGCCCTTTCTGACGGGCCGGGGAGCTGCCTCTGTGACGTGCATCACTGGAGCAACTATTGCTCTCCAATGCACGCTAGGGACGTAAAGGCGATCACCGGAGAGGCGAGTGCGGATGCGCAGGACACGGCGGCGCGGCTGACCGCGCTGCTGCACCACGTCTTCCTCTACGACCGCGGCAGCCAGCTGCGAGTGATCGAGGAGTCGGGGCTTTCGCTGACCCAGTGCAAGGCGCTGCTGGAGCTGGGCGGGTTGGGGCAGACGGCGGAGACCTGGCAGGTCAGCGATCTCGCCAAGCGCTTCGGCGTCTCCGTGCCCTCGATGAGTCGTGCGGTCGACGCCCTGGTCAAGGCGAAGCTGGCGACGCGGGTCGAGGATCCCGATGACCGGCGGGTGCGCCAGGTCCGGATCACGGCCAAGGGCAAGGACCTGGTCAAGACCCTCGTCACCGTGCGCCTGGCCGGGATTGAATCCTTCGCCGCGACCCTCAGCGCCACCCAGCGCCGCAAGCTCGACACCGCCGTCGACTCGCTGATGGACCGCGATGACATCGCTCAGACCTATGAGCACCTGCAGGGAGTCGGACCCGCTTGACCCGCTACCGCCACCTGATCACCGACGACAATCGCAAGTGGTGGACGCTCGGAGCGATGTGCTTCGCGCTGTTCATGATCATGCTCGACAACACGGTCGTGAACGTCGCTCTGCCGTCGATCCAGCGCGACCTCGACGCTTCGATCTCCGGCCTCGAGTGGACGATCAACGGCTACACGCTCTCCTTCGCGGTGCTGCTGGCGACCGGCGGCCGGCTCGGCGACATCTTCGGCCGCCGCCGCATGTTCCTCTTCGGCGTCGTCATCTTCGCGCTCTCCTCGGCCACCGCGGGCTTCGCTCCGGATGCAACCGCGCTGGTGGCGAGCCGGGTCGTGCAGGGGGTCGGGGCGGCGCTGATGATGCCGGCGACGCTTTCGATCATCACCGACGCGTTCCCCGCCCACGAGCGCGGCAAGGCGATGGGGATGTGGGCGGGGGTGTCGGCGCTGGCGCTCGCCGTCGGCCCGGTCCTCGGCGGCTTCCTCACCGAGCACGTCAGCTGGCGGGCGATCTTCTACCTCAACATCCCGGTCGCGATTGGGGCGGTGACGGCGGCCCTGTTCGCCGTGCGCGAGTCGCGCGACACCAGCGTCGGCCGCGAGGTTGACTTCGCCGGCGTCGCGGTGCTAACGGCGACCCTGACGGCGCTGGTGCTGGCTCTGGTCGAGGGCAACGCCTGGGGCTGGGGCTCGCCGGAGATCGTCGCGCTGCTGGCTGGCGCCGTCCTCGGCGCCGTCGCCTTCGTCGCGATCGAGCTGCGGGTGCGGGCGCCGATGGTCGAATTCCGCTTCTTCTCGGACCGCAACTTCGTCGGCGCCGTCGTCGTCGCGCTGATCGTCTCCTTCGCGATGCTCGGCGTCTTCTTCTTCCTCGCCCTCTACATGCAGAACATCCTCCATTACTCGCCGCTGGAGGCGGGCGTCAGGTTCCTGCCCTCAACCCTGATGATCGTCACCGTGGCCCCGGTCGCGGGCCGGCTCTCGGACCGCATCGGGCCGCGCTGGCTGATCGCAGGCGGGCTCACGATCGTCGCTGCCTCGCTCTTCAGCTTCAGCGGCATCGCGGTCGACTCCCGCTACCTCGACCTCCTGCCCGGGTTCATGCTGCTCGGCATCGGCATTGCGATGACGATGTCGCCGATGACCAGCGCCGCGATGAACGCGGTGCCGGTGCAGAAAGCCGGGATCGCTTCGGGAGTGCTCTCGATGTTCCGCATGGTCGGCGGCAGCCTCGGCATCGCCGTCACCGGGGCGATCTTCCAGGGGGCGGCCGGCTCCAGCTTCGAGACCGCGGCCCCGCAGGACTTCGTCGACGGCCTCGGCTTGGCGATGTGGGTTTCAGGCGCGGTCGCGCTGGCCGGCGCGATGGTTGCTGCCTTCACGATTCGCGCCAAGCGCAAGCAGATCACGCTCGAGGCGGCGGAGGCGGAGGTCAACCCCGGCGGCGAAGCGCTGGCCGCGCGGGAGGCGGCGGAGCCCGTCAGCGGCTAATCGGCCCATCGCCCGCGTAGTTGCGGCCACGTCGCGGGCAGGCTGAGGTCGAGAAGGGGGAGGGTCTCGACCTCGAGCGCGCCGAGCGCGGCGATCGTCTCGCGGTTGGAGCGCTCGATCTCGGTTGGGGACTCGGGCCAGGGGGTGAGCACCACTGCGGCTACGTCGAGCCCAGCGGCTCGAGCCGCCTCGATCGTCAGGAGCGTGTGGTTGATCGTTCCCAGGCCCGGCGACGCAGCGATCACCAGCGGCAACCCGAGGTCAGCCGCAAAATCGCGCACCAGGTAGGGCGGGTCGAGTTTTTGCCGCATACCGACCGAAACTCGACACGCGCGCAGGGGCACCAGCAGCCCGCCGACGCCCTCGCAGACGAGCTCGTCTGCGCCCGCCGCCGCGGCTCGCGCAGCGGCGAGCAGCCGCTCCGGCTCAATCTCCTCTCCGGCCAGTGCCGCGGCCAGGTGCGGCGACGCCGGCGGCCCGTAGCGATATGGCGCGATCTCCTCATCACTCTGACTGGAGCCAGCAGCCCACCGCAGCAACTCATGGTCCGCCAGTTGCCGATGGGCCTCAGACGTCCGCGATGTGGACGTTGGAGGCCCATCGGCGGGCAGTTCGCCGAGCCCGGTGACCGCGGGCTTGAAGACGTTGACCTCGAGGCCCTCCGCGGCGAGGGTGCGAGCAATTGCCGCGGCGACGACCGTCTTACCGACCTCCGTTCCCGTCCCGGTGACGAAGACCCCGGCGAGCGGCTCGGCCATGATCGAATCAGGCGGCCTGGGCGAGGTGCGGGCCGGCCGCTCCCACGCCGACCTCGCGGGCGGCGATGCCGACCAGCTTCGCGGCCTGCTCCAGGTCAGCGGGCCGGTGCGTCGCCATCACCGTGAAGCGCAGGCGCGAGGAGCCCTCGGGCACGGTCGGCGGGCGAATTCCCTGGGCGAAGACGCCGTGCTCCAGCGCGCGTTCACAGAGCTCCATCGTCTTAGTCGCGTCGCCGACCTCGATCGGCACGATCTGGGTTCGCGAGCGCCCCGCTCGCAACCCCTCGGCCGCCAGGGCCGAACGCAGCACCGCGCCGTTGGCCTGCAGCTGCTCGACCCGCTTCGGTTCGGACCGCAGCAGCTCCAGGGCGGCGGCTGCCGCGGCGACCGCGGGCGGTGGCGGCGCCGTGGAGAAGATGAAGGGACGGGCGCTGTTGACGAGGAAGTCGGTCGTCTCGGTGCTGGCGCAGACGTAGGCGCCATAGGACCCGAGCGCCTTGCCGAGGGTGCCGACGACGACGTCGACCTCGCCGCTGAGGCCGGCGGCGGCGACGGAGCCGCGGCCGCGCGGGCCGATCGCGCCGGTCGCATGCGCCTCGTCGACCAGCAGCCGGCAGCCGTGGCGCCGCGCCAGCCCGAGCAGCTCGGTCAGGGGCGCGAGGTCGCCGTCCATCGAGAAGAGGCCGTCGGTGGCGATCAGGGACGCCCGCTCTCCAGCCCCCCGCAGCCCCCAGGCCAGGTGGTCCATGTCGCCGTGTCGATAGACGAAGGTCTCGGCCCTGGAGAGGCGGCAGCCGTCGACGATGCTGGCGTGATTGAGCTCGTCGGAGAAGATGACCTCACCCTTGCCGGCCAGCGCCGCGATCGTGCCGGTGTTGGCGAGGTAGCCCGAGCCGAACAGCAGTGCCGACTCGTAGCCCTTGAACTCGGCCAAGCCGGCCTCCAGTTCCAGGTGGGGCTCCATGGTTCCCGAGATCAGACGCGAAGCTCCCGCTCCGGCTCCCCAGTGCATCGCCGCCTCCGCCGCCGCTTCCCGCACCAGCGGGTGGTCGGCGAGACCGAGGTAGTTGTTGGAACAGAGGAGCAGGACCGGCTTGCCGCCGAGCATGACCTGCGGTCCCTGGGGGCCCTCGACCAAGCGCAGGCGCCGGTACAGCCCGCGGCTGCGGAGCTCCGCGAGTCGCTCCGCTACGTCGGTCACGCCGCCTGCGGGTAGGGAGGCGGCTTCTTCGACTTCTTGACCACCCGCAGCTGGGTCGAGGGATCCCAGAAGTTGGCTTCCTCCTGGCGGTCCACCAGCTCCTCCATCGGCGTCGCCGGCGTCTCGCCGTCGAGCCAGCCGGAGCGGTTGTCTGGTCGCGGGTTGGCGCCGTTGTCGGGCTGGCGGGCGACGTTCAGACCCAACTCCTCGAACATCGCCCGGTCGTCCTCCGGCTCGGCACCGAGGGTGGTGAGGAAGTTGCCCATCATCACCCCGTTCAGCCCGGCCTTGACCGCCAGCGGCTGCAGGTCGCCGAGGTTCTCGACCCGGCCGCCGCAGAGGCGGAAGAGTGCGCCGGGGATGATCAGGCGGAAGATCGCCACCCACTTGACAACCTCCCAGGCGTCCATCAGCTCGCGGTCGCCGAACTTCGTGCCGTCGCGCGGGTTGAGCAGGTTGATCGGCACCGAGGTGGGGTTGATCGCGGTCAGCTCGAAGGCCATCTCGACCCGCTGCTCGTTGCTCTCGCCGAGGTTGAGGATGCCGCCGACGCAGGTCTCCAGGCCCGCCTCCTTGACCGCCTGGATCGTCCGCAACCGCCCCTCGTAGCGAACCGTGCTGGAGACCTCGGGATAGTAGGAGCGCGAGGACTCGACGTTGTGGTGGACCCGCTGCACCCCCGCCTCGCGCAGCGCTTTGGCGCGGTCCGCCGACATGTGGCCGATCGAGGCACAGCGCTTGAGGTTGGTCTGCTCGGCAACCAGCTTCGTGCCTTCGAGGATCTTCTGAAAGTCGCGTTTGGAGAGCCCCTGACCCTGGGTGACCATGCAGAAGCGGTGGGCACCGGCGGCCTCGGCCGCTTTTGCGTGCTCGAGGATCTGCTCCGGCTCCAGCATCGCGTGCATGGGCGTGTCGGCCTCCGCGTAGCGGGACTGGGCGCAGAAGCCGCAGTCCTCCGCGCAGCCGCCGGACTTGGCGTTGACGAGCGAGCACATGTCGGTGGAGTCGCCGAAGTTCTCGCGGCGAACCTCCCAGGCGCGCTCGACAAGGGCTCCGATCTCGTCGTGGTCGGTCAGCTGTCCGTAGGCAAGAGCTTCGTCGAAGGTGATGAGGGATGGCATTCGCGACCCTTTCGGGGGGAGGATTGGCGCAAGGCTAGGAGTCAGGCCGGACGCGCTAGCTTCCGCCCCATGGAGCGAGCGAGAGCGCGACGCAGACGGCTGGCGCTGGGCATCTTGGGCGGTCTGGCAGCGGGCGCATTCGCCTTTGGCGCCGCCCTCGGCGACCCGCCTTCGCCCCCACCGCAGGTAGAGATCACTGAGACCCTGCCGCCAGGGCATTTGGCCGGCGAGCGCATCGTCACCGGCTTCAGCGGCGCCGGCGTGCCGCCGCGCGTGAAGACGGCGATCCGCGCGGGCCGGGTGGCAGGCGTCGTCCTCTTCGCCGACAACCTCCCCAGCCGCGCCGCCGGGCGTCGCTTGGTTGTCGCCCTGCAGGCGATCCGCCGTCCGCAGGCGCTGCGCGACCCGCTGCTGATCATGGTCGACCAGGAGGGCGGACTGGTGAAGCGGCTGGCGGGCGCCCCCGCGGTTTCGGCCGCGGGGATGGGCGCGCGCGGCGCCGCCTACAGCCGCGAGCAGGGCCGGCGCACGGCGGCGAACCTGCGCGAAGTCGGCGTCAACGTCGACCTGGCGCCGGTGCTCGACGTCGCCCGGCCCGGCGGCACGATCGCCGCCACCGAACGCGGCTTCGGCTCAACTCCACGGGACGTGATCGCGACCGCGATCCCGTTCGCGACCGGACTCGAAGACGGCGGGGTGGCGGCGACTGGGAAGCACTTCCCGGGCTTGGGCGCGGCTGCGGAAAACACCGACTTCGCCGTGCAGCGGATCGGCCTCTCCATGAAGACTCTGCGCGCTGTGGACGAGGCGCCCTACCGCGCCTTCGCTGCCGCCGGTGGCGACTTGGTGATGCTCAGTACCGCGATCTACCCGGCCTTCTCGCCCGTCCCGGCCGCGTTCGCGCGCCGGATCGCAACGGGCGAGCTGCGCAACCGCCTTGGGTTCAATGGGGTCTCGATCACCGACGCGCTCGACAGCGTCGCGGTGCGGGCCTTCGGCGGGCCGGCGAAGGCGGGGGTGGCTGCGGCAAGGGCCGGTTCTGACCTGCTCCTCTTCACCGAGCCGGCTGCGGCGAAACGGGCCTGGCGTGCGCTGGTGGCGAAGCTTCGCACCGGCAGGCTCGATCACGAGGAGTTCGAGACTGCTGCCCAACGGGTGCTGGACATTCGTCGCGAGCTGGTGCCGCGCTAAGCCTCCTCTACGGAGTCCCGGCGTCGTCCCGGATCGCGAGCGGATCGAAGACGCGGACACCGTCGCGGCCGCCGTCCTTGGCGGCGTACATCGCCGTGTCCGCCTCGGAGATCACCGACTCGAGGCTGGTGCGGGGGTCGTCACCGAACATCGCCACGCCGACGCTGGCGGTGACGGGGCCCGAGTCCCGGTCGCCGTTGCGATGCTCGGCGATCGCCTCGGTGATCGATTCCGCGACCACCCGCGCCTCGCCGAGGCTGCAGCGGGGAAGGACGATCGCGAACTCGTCGCCGCCGATTCGCGCCAGCACGTCGCTCTCGCGGGTGCGGTCGCGCAGCACCGCGGCGATCTCTTCGATCACCCGGTCGCCCGCCGGATGCCCGTGCGAGTCGTTGACCTGCTTGAAGCGATCGAGGTCCAGCATCAGCACCGCCCCGGTCGTGCCGTCGCGCCGGCTGCGTGCCATCGCCATCCGCAGGTCCTCCTCGAAGCGGCGGCGGTTCTTCAGCCCGGTCAGCGAGTCCAGGCTGACCTGACGTTGCAGCTCCTGCATTCGTTCGCTGCGACTCCAGGCGAAAATCAATGATCCCAGCAGCGCCGCGAGGGAGATGCCGACCACCGCCAGCAGCAGCGGCAGGCTGACGTCCGGGCGGTTGGGATCGCGCACGACCAGGACCCAGGTCCGGTCAGCGATGTGAATTGGCGCCGCCGCCGCGTCGTCGAGCTCGCCACGGGCCCCGAAGACGGGCGCGCCGTCGATCCGCAGCTGCACGTCGACCTCGTCGGCGACGCTCGCGACCGCCGCCGCGGCCATGTCCTCGATCCGGAAGGCACCGGCGGCAAAACCGGTCAGAGCCGCGCGCCGCTGCCCCACGGTGGCGGTCGGGGCGCCGTCGCGATACACCGGCCGGTAGACGTTGATGCCGGTGCCCCCGAGCAGCAGCGGCACCGCGGACGTCGCCACCGGCACGCCCCGGTCGCGGGCCCGGCGCAGGAACGGAGCTCGTTTCGGATCGTTGCCGAGGTCGTAGCCGACCGGCGCGATCGTGCCGCGCTCGCTCACCGCGTAGACGATCGGGTAGTAGACGGACCGTTGCTCGGCCCGTCGCGGCCCGTCCTCACTCATTTCGTGGATCGGGGCGCCGTGTCGTCTTTCGAAGGCTGCGCGCCGCGAGTGGGGGATGCGCTGGAGGAAGGCGGTACCGCTCAGCGCGCCCTGCGCGAGTAGCGGCTCGGCGATCACGTCGAACTCGTGCTCGCTGAAACTTCCCTCGGCCTGGAAGAAGGCGGCGGCGCTGGAGAGCTGCCCGATCGAGAGCGCCGCCACGGCCTCCGCCTGGCGCGCCGACCGCATCGCTTCGTCGCGCTGCATGGTGTGGAAATCGGCGTGGTCATCGGCGTAGACCAATACCGCCGCCACGACCGAGCCAGCGGCGATCAGCAGGACGGCGGCGAGACCGACCCAGAAGCGCAGGCGCACGCTCAGCCCCCCGGCACCGCGGCCAGCGACTCCCACAGGTAGAGGCTGGCGAGACTGCGGTGAGGCCGCCAGGGCTCTCCGATCTCCAGCACGCGTTCGGGCGCCGGCATCTCCTCCAGCCCGTACTCGAGCTGCACCGCTTTGCGGATGCCGAGGTCACCGCCGGAGAGGACGTCGGGTCGCTCCAGGTGGAAGATCAGGAACATCTCGGCGGTCCAGCGGCCGAGCCCGCGCACGGCGACGATCTCCTCGATCGCCTCCTCGTCGCCGAGGTCGTCGAGCTGGTCCAGCTCCAATTCGCCGCTGAGCACGTGGGAGGCGAGGTCGCGGACGTACTCGACCTTGCGCCCCGAGAGGCCGGCGCTGCGCAGCTCGGCTTCGCTCGCTTCCAGCAGCCGCTCGGGCGAGGGAGTGGTGCCGTCGAAGACGTCGAGCACGCGCAGGTAGATGGTTCGTGCCGCTTTGGTCGAGAGCTGCTGGCCGACGATCGCCCGCAACAGGGCGCCGTAGGCATCGGCTGGGCGCTCCTCACTGCGCCGCCGTAGCCGCGTCGCCAGGTCGATCTTGCCGATTCGCTCGATCAGCGCCGCCATGGCCGGATCGGAGGCGGCGAGCGCGGCCCGGGCCTTGGCGCTCACCGACCGGTCCACTTGGGACGGCGCTTTTCGCCGAAGGCGCGGATGCCCTCGCGGAAGTCCTCGGAGGCGAAGCAGGACTCACGCAGGGCGACCAGGCCGGCCTCCTGCTGTTCGGTGAGGGCAGGGCAGGCGTTGAGCAGGTTGATCGCGTGCTTGTTGCCGCGCATCGAAATCGGCGCGTTGGCCGCGACCTCGGCGGCCAGCGCGACCGACTCGGCTTCGAGTCGCTCGTCGCTGACCACCTCGTTGACGAGCCCGAAGCGCTCGGCCCGCATCGCCTCGTAGTTGCGCCCGGTCAGAAACAGCTCCTTGGTCCGCGCCAGGCCGATCGTGTCGAGGAACTTGCGCAGACCGGTATGGCCGTAGATCAAGCCCAGCTTCGCCGGCGGCATCCCCAGCTTCGCCCCGGCCGCGCAGATCCGCAGGTCGCAGGTGATCGCCAGCTCGAGGCCGCCGCCGAGGCAGTGGCCGTTGATCGCCGCCACGGTCGGCCAGGGGTGCTTGGCGATCTTCTCCATCGCCGCGTGGAAAGGGTGGGCGACCAGGGCCTCGGCGTCGCGCTCGAAGGTCTCGCTGGGGATCGTCGCGATGTCGTAGCCGGCTGAGAAGACCGGCGGCGCCCCGGTGATCAGCACGCAGCGGGTCTCGATCCCGCGGTCGAGCTGCGGCAGCGCTTCGGCCAGGGCGTCGAGGATCTCGTGGTCGAGCGCGTTGCGGCGCTCGGGGTTGGAGATGCGGAGCCGGGCAACCGCGTCGGCCGGTCGGTCGAGGACCAGCTTGCCGCCCGCGAGCTCCTCCACGGCGCTTACTCCAGCACCACGAGGACGTCGCCTTCGCTCACGGACTGGCCCTCCTCGCAGCGAATCTCTTTCACCGTGCCGTCGTCCTCGGCCTCGACCGGGATCTCCATCTTCATCGACTCGAGAATGGCCACGGTGTCGCCGTCGGAGACCTGGTCGCCGACCGCGACCTCGATTTTCCACACGTTGCCGGTGATGTGAGCCTCGATGTCTGGCATGGGCGGGGACAATAGCCGCCCTGATGGACTCGCTCGCAGCCATAGTCGCCGCCCGCAACGAGGCGGACCAGGTGGCGAATACGGTGGCCGCCCTTCGCGCCGCCTTTCCCACCGCGGCGATCTGGGTTGCCGACGACGCCTCGACCGACGGCACGGCTGAGGCGGCGCTGGCCGCCGGTGCCCAGGTGGTCAGCCGCGGCCGCCCGCACGGCAAGGGGGGGAACATGACCGCGGCGACGGAGGCGGCGCTCAGTGCCGAGCCCCCGCCGGAGCTGGTCCTCCTCTGCGACGGCGACCTCGGTGCCTCCGCGGGCCGCCTGGCGCCGCTGCTCGAGGCGGTGCAGCGCGGCGAGTGCGATCTCGCGATCGCGGCCTTCTCGCGCCGGGTCGGCGGCGGCTTCGGCCTCGCACTCGGCTTCGCCCGCTGGGCGATCCGCCGCCTCTGCGGGGTGGAGACGGAGGCGTCGATCTCCGGCCAGCGCGCGTTGCGGGCCGAGACGCTGCGGGCGACGTTGCCGTTCGCCGCCGGCTTCGGCATGGAGATCGGGATGACGGTCGATGCCGTGCGCGGTGGCTACCGCCTGCGCGAGTACGAGCTCGACCTCGAACACCGGGCTACCGGGCGCACCCTCTCAGGCTTTCTCCACCGCGGCGCGCAACTGCGGGACTTCGCCAGGGTCTACGCCGTGCGGCGCTAGCCTGGATGTGGGATGACGGGCGGGCGCAAGCAGATCGCAGCGCTGACGGCGATGGCCGTCGCCTTCGCCGCTGCAGCCTCACTGGCTCACGCCGAGCTGACCGCCCGCGGCGATCTCTTCGTCCGCTTCAACGGCGGCATCGCGCCGAACGCGCTGCCGCGGAACGTGCGGGCGCCGATCGAGGTTCGCATCGCCGGCACGATCAGGACGCTCTCGGGGGAGCGGCCTCCGTCGGTGCGCCGGATCTCGGTCGCGATCAACCGGGGTGGCCGCCTCGACGCTCGCGGTCTGCCGGTCTGCGAGCGGACCGAGATCGAGCCTTCCTCCAGCCGCGAAGCGCTCGAGCGCTGCGGCCCGGCGCTGGTCGGCAGCGGCAGCTACCTGGGCGACGTCGCCTTCCCGGAACAGTCCTCGTTCCGCTCGCGCGGGCGCATCCTCGCCTTCAATGCCCGCGTCGGCGGACAGCGTGCGATCTTCGCGCACGTCTACGGGGCGGCGCCGGTACCGATCACCCGCATCATCGTCTTCCGCATCCGTGAACGCTCTGGAACCTTCGGGACGACCCTCTCCGGGACCCTGCCGCCATCGCTGATCCGCTGGGGCTACCTCAAGCGCATCGTGCTCAACCTGCACCGCAACTTCACCTACCGCGGCGAGCGCCGCAGCTATCTCAGCGCCGCCTGCGCCGCTCCCGCCGGCTTCCCCGGTGCCGTCTTCCCCTTCGCCCGCGCCTCGATGGCCTTCGCCGACGGACGCGTTCTCTCCTCGATCCTGAACCGCAGCTGCAGGGTGCGGGGCGGTTGACCGGGTCGCAGAGATTTTCCACTTCTGTGACCCACACGTGAAATCTTCTGTCTTAGGGTGTAAAAGGTGGAGGCGATGCGGGAAAAGTGGACCGACGAGCGGCTCGACGACATGAACGCTCGGATGACCGAGGGCTTCAATCGCATCGACGCTGATCTCCGCGAGCTGCGAGCGGAGATGGGGGCGAACCATCGGATCATGCTTCAGCTCAGCGTCGGGACGATCGTCACCATGGCGACGGGGTTTTTCGGCGTGATCGTCACTCAGCTTTGACCTGGCTGCCGCTGTGATCCTCGCCATCGACCAGGGGACGACGGGGACGACCTGCATCGTCTTCGACGGCGAGGGACAGATCGCCGGCCGGGCCTACTCTGAGTTCGAGCAGCACTTTCCCCGGCCGGGTTGGGTCGAGCACGACGCCGGCGAAATCTGGGAGGTGACGCGCCGCGTCGCCGCCGAAGCGATCACCGCCGCTGGGGTCGACGGCGCCGAGCTCGACGGGATCGGGATCGCCAACCAGCGCGAGACCGTCGTCGCCTGGGATCCGGCCAGCGGCGAGCCCGTGCACCGGGCGCTGGTCTGGCAGGACCGGCGCACGGCGGCGCGCTGCGAGGAGCTGCGGGCCGCGGGACACGAGCAGCTGGTGCGGGAGCGCACCGGCCTCACCATTGACCCCTACTTCTCCGGAACCAAGATCGAGTGGCTGCTGAGCAACGTCGAGGGCGCGACGGGGGCGGTCTTCGGCACGATCGACTCCTGGCTCCTCTTCAAGCTGACCGGCCGCCACGCGACCGACTACTCCAACGCGTCGCGGACGATGCTGTTCGACATCCGCCGCCTCGGCTGGGACGCGGAGCTGTGCGACCTGCTCGGAGTCGATCCGGCGCGCCTGCCGGAGCCGTTGCCCTCTTCCCATGTCTACGGCACGACCGGCGAGTTCGGCGGCGAGGTGCCGGTGGCGGGGATCGCGGGCGACCAGCAGGCCGCCCTCTTCGGCCAGGCCTGCCATCGCCCCGGCATGGCGAAGACCACCTACGGGACCGGCAGCTTCGTCCTCCTCCACACCGGCGAGCGGGCGCCCCGTCCGCCCGCGGGGCTTCTCGCCACCGTCGCCTGCGGCCTACCGAGTCGACGGGCCGAAAACGTCCATATAACGGACGTTTCAGGCCCATCGGCCGCGGATGCCGCCTACGCGCTCGAGGCGTCGATCTTCGTCACCGGGGCGGCGGTGCAGTGGCTGCGGGACGGCCTCGGGATCATCGGCGCGGCGGGGGAGACCGAGAAGCTGGCGGCCTCGCTCGACTCCAACGACGGCGTCTACTTCGTGCCCGCGCTGACCGGGCTCGGCTCTCCCCACTGGGACCCCTACGCTCGCGGCACGATCGTCGGCCTCACCCGCGGCAGCGGCCGTGCCCATCTGGCGCGGGCGGCGCTGGAGGCGATCGCCTACGAGACGGTCGACGCGGTCCGCGCACAGGAGGCGGCGGCCGGCGAGCGGTTGGAGATGCTGAAGGCCGATGGCGGTGCCGTCGGCAACCGCTGGCTGATGCAGTTCCAGGCAGACATCCTCGGCGCGCCGGTGGTGGTGCCCGAGATCGCCGAGACGACGGCGCTCGGCGCGGCCTACCTGGCCGGCATCGCGACCGGTCGTTGGACGCCTGAGCAAGTGGGAGAGATGTGGCGCGAGGCGGCTCGCTACGAGCCGGCGATGGGCGCCGACGAGCAAGAGACGCTGCTGGCGCAGTGGCGGCGGGCGCTGGAGCGCTCACGCGGCTGGGCGCAGCCAGACGAGAGTTGACGAATCCCCCGCTTTTCCGCGAGCCAGGTCATCTAGAGATCCACGTAACTCCGCTTCTCCCCGAGGGTAGGCAAGGACGGCGGTTCCGAGACCGCCGTCTCGCCATGGCGGAGATGAAGCCACAGACCTACAAGGATCCGCGTCCGGCGGAGTACTTCGTGCAGTTCCACGAGGCCGCGCGCAAGGGCGTCGGCTGGACCTACACCTTCGTTCGCATCGTCCTCTCCCTGCCGACGCTGCTGATCTACCGGGTTCGCAAGATCGGCCTCGAGAACGTCCCGCGCGAGGGAGCCCTGATCCTCGCCCCGAACCACTTCAGCCAGATGGACCACTTCTTCATCGGTGTTCACCTGCGGCGCAAGGTCCGCTTCATGGCGAAATCGCAGATGTTCGGGCCACCACTCCTGACCTACGTCTACAAGCACGGCGGCGTCTTCCCGGTTCGCCGTGGCCATCACGACGAGGAAGCGATCGAGACCGCCCGCGAGATCCTCCACCAGGAGGAGATGCTGCTGGTCTACGCCGAGGGCGGCCGTTCGCGCTCCCAGCGGCTGGGTGAGCCGAAGCCGGGCATCGGCCGGATCGCGCTCGAATCGGGAGCGCCGGTCGTGCCGGTGGCGATCCACGGCTCCGAGAAGGTCCGCAGTTGGAAGCGACTGCGTTTCCCCAAGGTCACGGTCCAGTTCGGCGCCCCGGTCGAGTTCCCAGCCGAGCAGGCGCCCAGCCGCGAGCGTCAGCTCGAGGTGGCGACGGAGATCTTCGCCGAGGTGCGGGAGCTCTACGAGGGGTTGGCTACTCGTAGCGAGCTTCGATCCGGGAGTAAAAGTCCGGATCGTGCCCCGGCGTGATCGTCGCCTTTGGGTACTGATTGCGGAACAGCCGCAGCTCCTGCAGGGAGCGGCGGTAGTTGTGGGCGTCGTGGGGGCGCGGCGGCAGCGGCGCGTCGCCGCTCAGCTGCGCCAGCATGTACGTGCAGTCGCCGCCGATCACGAAGTCGTCCTGCTTCAGCCGGCAGATCACCGACATGTGGCCGGCACTGTGGCCGGGAGTGAAGGCGAGGTGGATCGAGCCGTCGCCAAAAAGGTCAAAGGTGCGGCCGAAACTGGCGTAGGAGTCGATGCCGGCGCGGTCGAAGTCGATCGTGCGGTAGTCGAAGGCATAGTCGAAGTGCTGGCGGCGGTAGCCGTTGAGGATGGGACGGGGACCAAGTGCCGCGGCCTGCCACTCGGTCTCGCTGACGACGAAGGTTGACTGCGGGAACTCCGAAATTGCCGAGGCGTGATCGATATGGAGGTGGGTCATCACCACCACTGGGATCTCGCCGGCGTCGAGCCCGCGCTTGCGCAACTGGGCCGGGACGTCTTCGCCGGCCCCCAGCGTTGGGTGGCCGACGCGGTTGGCGGTGCCGCCGAAGTTCTGGGTGCCGTCGGTGGCGACGGAGGGATGGAGGCCGGTATCGATGAGGACCGCGCCGGCGCTTGGGTGACGGATCAGGAAGGCGGGCACCGGAACTTTCGCCGCTGGGTTGCCGGTCATCAGCGCCCGCAGCAGCTTCAGCGTCTCGAAACGCCCGCCCGGCCGTTCCATCATCGTCCGCGGCCATTCGACATGGCCGGCGATCAGCGGTTCGACCACGACCGTGGCCCCCGCCGTGCCTCCCGCGAGCGGCTCCTGCAAAGGCTTCGCCTCCACCTGGACCTTCATCGCGAGTGACATTACCGCCGATCGGGTCGTCTATAGGCTTGCCGGTCGATGGCTGAATCCCCGCATTCGCAGGTGTTCCGCGACGGTCTGCTCGACGGTCAGGTCTGCGTCGTCTCCGGCGCCGGCAGCGGCCTGGGGCGGGAGACGGCGCTGGAGCTGGCGCGCCTCGGCGCCACGGTCGTCGCCTGCGGTAGGCGCGAGGAGCCGCTGGCGGAGACCTCCGAGCTTGCTGCCAGCCTGCCCGGCTCGTTCGAGCACGAGTGCCTCGACATCCGCGAGGAGGAGCCGGTCGGCCGCTTCTTCGACGGCCTGCTCGAGCGCCACGGCCGCCTCGACGTCCTCGTCAACAACGCCGGCGGCCAGTTCCTCAGCCCGGCCGAGGCGATCACCCCGAAAGGCTTCCGCACCGTCATCGACCTCAACGTTCAGGGCACCTGGCTGATGACCCATGCTGCTGCGAGCAAGGCCTTCATTCCTCAGGGTGGCGGCAAGGTGCTGAGCGTGACTCTCTCGCCACACAACGGGATGCCAGGGATGGTCCACTCCGGCGCCGCCCGCGCCGCCGTCGAGAACATGATGCGGACGCTGGCGATCGAGTGGGCCCGCTTCGGGATCAAGACCGTCGCCCTCGCCGCCGGCCAGTTCGCGACCGAGACGCTGCTGACCAAGTATCCGCAGGTGGTCGTCGACAACCTCGAGCGCTCGATCCCGATCGGCCGCGCCGGCCGCCCCGAGGAGATGGCCTGGCTCGTCGCTTATCTCGCCTCGCCGGCCGGCGACTTCTTCTCCGGCACCACGATCACGATCGACGGCGCTCGCGACAACTGGGCCGGCCCCTGGCCGCCCGAGGCGATCGTCACCGAGGGCGGCGACCCGGTTGCCGAGGAGCGGCGGCCCCGAACCCGCCCCCGATAGGGGTTTCGCTTAACTTTTTCGAGGATCCCCTGCGGCCTTCGAGGACCGGAGCGACGAAAAAGTACAAGACGCTTCACCCCTATCGGGGGCGGGTTCTCAGCGCGGCTGCAGGATGACGAGAGGGATCTCGCGGCCTTTGCTGCGGGCGGCGTAGTCGTCGTAGCCCGGGTAGGCCTTCACGGCCATCGCCCAGAGGCGGTCGCGCTCCTCCGGTTTGGCGACGCGGGCGTGGACCGGCAGGTGCTTGGAGCCGACCTGCACCGTGGTGTCGGGGTTCGCCAAGAGATTGTGGTACCAGGCCGGGTTTTTGGGGAAGCCGCCTTTGGAGGCGACGATGACGAGGTTCTCGCCGTCCCTGACGTAGAACAGCGGTGAGGTCCGCTTGGCGCCGCTCTTGGCCCCGACGTGGTCGAGCAGCAGGATCGTGATCGGTGAGCCGGGGATCGAGTGGCCGATGCGCCCGCCCGTCCGCTTGTAGAGGAACGTGTGGATGCCCATGAAGCGGCGGGTGGCAGGCCAGACCTTGTCCGCTACGTCTAGGTAGCGCGGCGTCCGCCTGCCCCCTGCCGCTTCTGCGCTCATCTCAGGTGTACATCCCGCCGAACATGCCGCCGGTGACGTTGAGGACCTGGCCGTGCACGTAGTTGGCCAGGGGCGAGGCGAGGAACAGGACCGGGCCCGAGGCCTCCTCCGGAGAGGCCGGGCGGCCGACCGGGATGATCGCCGAGGCCATCGCCCGCATCTGCTCGGGGATGCCGAGCTCGATCTTCTCGCCCGTCGGGGAGGTCATCTCGCCGCCCTCCTCCTTCGCCGCGGTGAGGCGGGTGTCGACGAAGCCGAAGGCGACGGCGTTGACGTTGATTTTGAACTGACCCCACTCCTTGGCGAGGGTTTTGGTCAGGCCGACGACGCCCATCTTCGCGGCCGAGTAGTTGACCTGGCCGGCGTTGCCCATCGTGCCCGAGGTCGAAGAGACGTTGATCAGCTTGCGAAAGACCTCCTTGTCTTCGCCGCGCTCGGCCTTGGCGGCCTCGCGCCAGTGCGGGGCGAGGGCGCGGGCGACCCGGAAGGGGACCACCGTGTGGATGTCGAGCATCGCCTGGAACTGCTCGTCGCTCATGCGGTGGGCGACGCCGTCCCAGGTGTAGCCGGCGTTGTTGACGGCGATGTCGACCGCGCCGAAGGCGTCGACGGCAGCGGCGACGAGCTCGTCGGCGGCACCCTCCTTCGTGAGGTCCCCGGCGTAGACCGCGGTCTCGCCGTCGATCTCACCAGCGGTCTGCTCGGCGACATCGGCGTCGAGGTCGTTGATCAGGACCTTGGCGCCCTCGCTGACGAACAGCTCCGCGGTCGCCCGGCCGATCCCCCGCGCCGAGCCGGTGACGATCGCCGCTTTCCCATCGAGAAGTCCCATTAGATACGCGTCTCCTTTGGTTCGTGAAGTCGGCGGCGGAGGCTACAGGGAACGGTCTGATCCTGGTCAGCCGGCCAGTTTCTCGTCGGGAGGGGAGAGGTTCGTCGCCCGGCGACTTACCGCACCATGGCTACGTCCGTCATGTATGGCACTATGTATGGCGTGAAGCGAACGACCATCTATCTCACCGACGCCCAGAAGCAGGAACTCGAGCTGCTCTCCGCGCGAATCACCCGCACCGAGTCGGACCTGATTCGCGAGGGCGTCGACCACGTTCTCGGCGCTCACCGCACGAAGGTGCGCAAGCCCGCTGCCCTGTTCGCTCTCGCCGATCCCGTCCTCGACGACCCGGCACGGGTCGACGAGGCGCTGGACGGATTCGGCGAGTCGTGATCCTCGCGGACACGAGCGCCGTGCTCCAACTCGCGAGCTCGACCGCACTGCGCCATGCCGACGTGCTGCGGGCCGTCTCCGATCTCGACGGCCCCTTCCTGCTCTCGCCGTTCGTCCTTGCCGAGCTCGACTACATGCTGGGCAGCAGGCACGGTCAAACCGAGCAGCTGGCGTTGCTGGCCGAGGTGGCGGAGGGGGCCTACGAGCTGGCGCCGTTCGACCGCGCCGACGTCGAAGCCGCGGCGACGGTGATGAGGCAGTACGAGGACCTGCGGGTGGGCCTGGCCGATGCCTCGATCGTCGTGCTGGCAGAGAAGCACGCGACTGCCGACGTCCTCAGCTTCGACCACCGTCATTTCCGGGCCATGCGCGGTCCCGGCGGACGGCCATTCAGGCTCCTGCCGGACGATCTGCCGGCTTAAGAGGGTCTAGCTGTCCCGCCCGCTCAGGGGAGCCGTACCCCACCGTCTTCGGTGATCATCCAGCGCGGGTTGTGGGCGATCTCCCAGGGGTGGCCGTCGGGGTCGACGAAGACGCCGCTGTAGCCGCCCCAGAACGTGGCAGCCGGCTCGCGGCCGATCGTCGCGCCGGCTGCCCGTGCTTCCTCGATCGTCGTGTCGACCTCGGCCGGTGAGCCGAGGTCGAGCGCCAGGGTGATGCCTCCCCAGCCAGGCGAGTCCTCGACGCAGCTGTCCTCGGCCAGCCGCGCCCGGTCCCAGAGGGCGAGGATCATCTCACCAGCCTGGAAGAAGACGACGTCGTCACCGGGCTCGGCCCCGGTCGTCCATGCCAGCGCTTCGTAGAAGGAGCGGGCGCGGGCGAGGTCGGCGGTGCCGAGGGTGATGACGCTGACGCGTTGCTTCATATGTCGGTTCCTTAGCTGGTGTCGCTAATCCATCGAGCGTTCTTCGACTACCTCGAAGATTCCATCGGCGCCCACCGATTCGACGAACTCCTCGGTTGCCGCGCGGCGACGCTCGTAGTCGCTGCTGTCCTGCTGGCTGGCGCGCAGGTCGTCGAGGCTGCCGTCGAAGAATCCGAAGGTGATGACCTCGTTCTCGTCGGCGACGTTGCGGACGGCGTAGAAGCGCTTCCACCCCGCCGGGACCTCGACGTCTTCGCTGGGGATGAAGGCTCGTTTGAAGTCCTCCATCGTGCCCGGTTTCAGCTTGCGTACGGTCAGTGCGCAGAGCATGACTCTCCTCTCGTTAGGGGTTCCCGCCGAGAGTCTCCCTGCTGGCGAGGTACTCGTCCAGCGCTTTGCTTTTCTGGGTGTCCTCGTAGACCTCGTAGTCGCGCAGCAGCCCCCAGGAGAGGTGGCCCCAGATGACGTAGCGGTTCTCGTAGACCCGCTCGCCCGCGGGGCTGTCGAGGTGGTCGGTGCCACGGATGCAGATCGTCTGCTTCCAGGGAAATCCCTTGAGGACGACCTCGTCGGGGCTGATCTGCAGGCCGGTGTCCGCGAAGCGCCGTAGCCAATGCTCGAGCTCCTCCTTGCCCTGCAGTTCCGTCGCCCAGGAGCTGTCGCCGGGGAAGCGGAACCGCACGTCCGCGGCGTCCATCTTCAGCGTCGGCCCGATGTCACCGGCACTGGCGCGCGCCATGTTGCGGGCGATCATCTTCTTGGCCAGCCACGACAGCATCGCTGCTCCCTCCGCTCGGGTTCCGGCGGAACCTACCGCGCTAGCCGTGGCGCCACCTGGCGGAAAGGATCGACATTCCTGTCCAAATTGCAGGCGGATCCGCTGTTTCCGTCAAGTTTCCGTTTTGTTAGCCGATACACATGTCTAGTATGCCCGCGATGTCCTTGTCCCCCGGCCGCATGACCCTGGCCGGCGTGCTCGCGGCGCTCGCCTTTTTCGTGGCGGCGCCGGCCACGGCCACGCCTGCTGGTCAGATCTCAATCCACGGCGCGGCCTCCGGGTCCACGCTCGAGTTGAGCACCCATCGCGGGAGGCTCGTGGTCAAGGGGCTGATGGCGCGGGCCCATCCCCAGGGCTGTCGCGTCAAGCGCGAGCGCATGGTCGCGGTCTGCCGCCTGCGGGGGACTTCCAGGATCAAGCTCACGATGGGTCCATCCGGGGACTTCGTGAGGGTCGTGGACCGCCTTCCCGTGCCGCTGACCGTCTACCTGGGCTCCGGGTCGGACAAGTTCATCGGCAACGGCGAGCGGGACACCTGCTTTCCCCAGGGCTCCCGCCGCAACCGCTGCATCGGCGGCGGCGGCAACGACGTCTGCATCACTGGCTCCCGTAACAGCGACTGCGTCGGCGGCTTCGGCAACGACTACTGCCGCCACGGCGGCGGCAGCGACGGCTGTTGGGGAGGCCCCGGCAACGACGTCTGCGTGATGGGCCCCGGCCAGGACGGCTGCCACGGCGAAGGCGGCAACGACCGGCTCTACGGCGGCGCCAATCCCGACCAGCTCTATGGCGGCCGCGGTTACGACTACTGCGACGGCGGCCCCGGCTGGGGCAGGTCCCACACCTGCGACGCCGGTCCGCGGCGCTGAGCACCGGCGCCGGCTACAACCCCATCTGCTTGCCGAGGATCTCCTTCATGAACGGCGAGGATGGGCAGGAGCTTCCCGTCTCGACGCTACCATTCTGGCGTGGCCGCATCGCCAACCAAGACCGTCGAGTTCGACAGCGAGCTACTTGAGCGCTTGCGTCAGCGTCGCCCCAAGATGGGCGACCGCGAGCTGCTTGAGTCGATGGCGAGGATGACCCTCGGCCGCGAAACCCTGCGTCGTGTTCAGGAGCGCAGCACGCTCTCCGAAGACGAGGCGATCGAGCTTGGCGTCAAGGCCGTGCATGAGGCACGGCGCGAGCGCCGAGCCGCCGGTTGAAGCGCCTCGTAGTCGATGCAAGCACGCTGGTCTCTGGTGTAGCCAGTCGCCCTGGCGGTGGCGCGCCTTGGCTGATCTTGGCGGCCCTTCTGGACTTCGACTTTGAGGCCATCGCTTGCCCCAGGCTCATTGGCGAGTTCAGGGACGCCCTTGCCAGCAAATATTTCCGGGAGCGCTTCGACCCCGATGACCTGGCGGAGATTGTGGCTAACGTCGAGGAAGCGGCTATCCAATACAAAGATCCGAAGGAGATCACGCCGCTTCTTCGAGACCCCGATGATGACTACCTCGTAGCGCTTGGCCGCGAATCCGGAGCCGACGCGATCGTCACCGGCGACCACGATCTGCTCGACCACCCAGGCTTGAAGCCCGAGCCACTTGACTCACGTACAGCATGCAAAATACTTGGCCTCATCGACTGACGGCCCAAGAGCGCATCCGATGACGAAGATCGAAGATGTCCTGCGCGCGGCCTACAGGGCATTCAACGCCCGTGACGTCGAGACAGCAATTGGACTGATGCATCCGGAGGTCGACTGGCCGAATGCGTGGCAAGGTGGCCGCGTCGTCGGTCGCAGCGCCGTGGCCGACTACTGGCGGCGACAATTCGAGTCGATCTCAAGCGAGGTGGAGCCTGAAGCGTTCGACCATAACTCCGACGGCAGTATTACCGTCACTGCTCGTCAGGTTGTCAGTGATGCCAGGTCCGGCGCTCTCCTTGCCGACGAGCACGTTGGCCACCGCTACTGGGTTGAGGACGATCTGATCGTCCGCATGAACGTGGTCGAGCTCCCGAGCTGAGCGGCCACTCCGGCTACAGCCCCATCTGCTTGCCGACGATCTCCTTCATGATCTCGTCGGTGCCGCCGCCGATCGGGCCGAGGCGGGCGTCGCGGACGGCTCGCTCGATGCCGTACTCGCGCATGTAGCCGTAGCCGCCGTGGATCTGGAGGGTGGTGTCGGCGATCTCGAGAACGGCGCGCTGGGTGACGAGCTTGGCCATGCTGACGTCGCGGATGCAGTCGTGGCCCTCGTGGAAGAGGCGCAGGGCGTTGTAGGTGAGGGCGCGGGCGGCTTCGGCCTTGGTCGCCATCTCGGCGACGTGGTGGCGGATCGCCTGGAACTTGCCGATCGGGCGGCCGAAGGCTTCGCGCTCGAGGGCGTAGGCGACGGAGATCTCGATCAGGCGCTGCATGGCGCCGACGGCACCGATCGCCATCAAGAGCCGCTCCCAGGCGAAGTTGGCCATGATCAGCTTGAAGCCGCCGTTCTCCTCGCCGAGCAGGTTCTCGGCCGGGACCTCGACGTCGGTGAAGGCGAGCTCTCCGGTGTCGGAGGAGTGCCAACCCATCTTCTCCAGCTTCTGCGCGACCTCGTAGCCGGGCATCTCGCGCTCGAGGACGAGGAAGGAGATGCCGCCGTGGCCGCCCTCCGCGGTGGTCTTGCAGGCGCAGACGAGGAAGTCGGCGCGGACGCCGTTGGTGATGAAGGTCTTGGCACCGTTAACGACATAGCCGCCGTCGACCCGCTCCGCCGTGGTCGAGATGCCGGCGACGTCGGAGCCGGCGCCTGGCTCGGTGATCCCGAGGGCGCCGATCTTCTCGCCGGCGATGCCGGGCACCAGCCAGCGCTGCTTCTGCTCTGCGGTGCCGAAGTTGAAAATCGGCGGCATTGCGATCGAGGCGTGGGCGTTGAGCCCGGCGGCGACGCCGCCGGACCCGCCCGAGCGGGCCAGCTCCTCGACCCAGACCGCGTCGTGCAGGTGGGTGCCGCCCTGGCCGCCGTACTCCTCCGGAAACTTCAGCCCGAGAAAACCGAGCTCGGCACAGCGCGAGTAGAGCTCGCGGGGGAATTCCCGCGCCGCCTCCCACTCGTCGACGTTCGGGGCGATCTCCCGGGCGACGAAGCGCTGCAAGGTCTCCCGCAGCTCCTCGTGCTCCTCACCGAAGGGGGGGAGAGTCGCGCGGGCGCCGCTGTCCTTGACGACCGTCACGCGGTGCCCCCGCCGCTCTGGGCCGGCGCCTTCCAGTCCTCGAGCATGGTGTGGCCGCGCCCTTTGTGATCGAAGCCGAGTAGGTCCCCCTGCGGGTTCTTCTTACCCCCGTGGTGGTAGGCCCGCACCTCGGCGATCTTGCCGGCGCGGAGCAGGAACCACTCGGTGCCGCGGTCGAGGCGGCGATCGCCGCTCTTCGGATCGCGCCAGGTCATCGTCCACTCGATGACCACCTGGTCGCCCTGCTCGATCGCGTTCTCGACGTACCACTGGGCGTCGATCGTGGAGACGCCCAACGCCGCGTAGCCGCCGATCGTCTCCGCTCCCCGGTGCGGGTCGAGCCGCGTGTAGTAGTGGACGGCGTCGTCGGTGAAGTTGGCGGAAACGGCCTCAGCATCGCCCGTGTTAAGGGCCTCGTAGTACGCCCGAACCCGCTCCGTGCCACTCATGGCACGAAAATGTTGCTATGAATTTGCAGACAAAGCATTTCCCTTGCGTCCTGGCTCTGTAGCGTGGAGGAGGTGGAGCGAACGATGTGGACAGACGAGCGGCTGGACGATCTGGCCCAGAAAATGGACGCTGGCTTCGACCGCCTCGATCGCGACATTCGCGACCTGCGGGTGCTCATATTCCAGCTCTGGGGCACGAACATGCTGGCGATCGTCGCGACCATTGGGACCGTTCTCCTCACCAACGGTTGAATCCGGCGCCTAGAGGCCGTAGCTGCGGCCGATCACGTCGAGCATGACCTCGTCGGTGCCGGCGCCGATGCGGTTGAGGCGGACGTCGCGGTAGGCGCGCTCGATCTCGTACTCCTTCATATAGCCGTAGCCGCCGAGGATCTGGATGCACTCGTCCGCGACCTCGCAGCCGACGCGCGAGGCAAAGAGCTTGGCCATCGTGATCTCCCGGACCGGGTACTCGCCGTTGGCGAAGCGCCAGGCGGTCGCGTAGGTGAACTGCTTCGCCGCCTCGGTCTTGGTCGCCATCTCAGCGAACTTATGGCGGATCGCCTGGAACTTGCCGATCGGCCGGCCGAAAGCTTCGCGCTCCTTCGCGTACTCGAGGGTCTTCTCGATCATCCGTTCGCAACCGGCGTGGGAGCCGGCGGCGGCGACCAGGCGCTCGCCCTGGAGCTCCCAGGCGATGTGGTAGAAGCCCTTGCCGACCTCGCCTAGCACGGCGTCAGCGGGGACGCGGACGTCTTCGAAGGCCAGCTCGCCGGTGTCGGAGGCGTGCATCCCCATCTTCTCCAGCTCGGCGGAGACGGTGAAGCCCGGCACCTTCTCGCCGTTCTCGTCGCGCAGGTCGACGACGAAGAGGGTGATTCCGGCGTGCCGCTCGTCGGGGTCGGTCTTGCAGACGAGGACGATGAAGTCGGCCCGTGGGCCGTTGGTGATGAAGGTCTTGGAGCCGTTGATGACGTATTCGTCGCCATCGCGGATCGCCGTGGTGCGGATGCCGGCGACGTCGGAGCCGGCCCCCGGCTCGGTGATCCCAAGGCTGCCGACCTTTTCGCCCTTCAGGCCCGGTTCGAGGTACTTGCGTTTCTGCTCCTCGGTGCCGAGCAGGTGGATCGGGGGCAGGACCATGTCGCTCTGGACCGCGAAGCCCATGTTGGTGCCGCCGGAGCCGGAGTAGCTCATGCACTCGGCGCGGACCAGCGAGTAGAAGTAGTCGCCGCCCTGGCCGCCGTACTCCTCCGGGAAGCAGAGGCCGAGGAAGCCGAGCTCGCCCGCTCGTTCCATCGCCGAGGTCGGCCAGTAGGTGTCCTCCCACTCGTTGCGGTGCGGCCAGAGCTCCTTCTTCACCCACGACTCCATCGACTCGCGCAGGTCTTCGTGCTCCTGGCTGAAGATGAAGTGCTTGCGCCCGGCTGCGTGGTCGGGCTTGATGACGCTGGAGCCGTTGGTCGTCGCGGTCGCCACTGGTGTCTCTCCTCGTTTCGCGGTTCGGGTCGGTGGACAGTAGCACTTCCTACTTTCAACAGAGTCGGCTATGGTGCCGATTCGATGAGCCAGGGAAGCTACGAGCTGGTTGCCTACGAGGTTGCCGACGGCGTCGCCACGGTGACGCTGAACAACCCGGAGAAGCGCAACATGCTCTCCGGGCAGATGCTGGTCGAGCTGGTCGACGCGATGAAGCAGGCGAAAGCCTCCGATGACGTGCGCGCCGTCGTCCTCACCGGTGCCGGCGACAAGGCCTTCTGCGCCGGTGCCGACCTCGGCGGTTTCGCCGCCGACGTGCCGCCGATCGCCAAACACTTCGCCTCCGACCTCTTCCTCGAGTTCTTCCGCCTGATGCCGCGGCTCGGCAAGCCCTCGCTCTGTGCGGTCAACGGACATGTGCTCGCGGGCGGGATGGGACTGGCGCTCTCCTGCGACCTTGTGATTGCCAGGGAGGGCGCGACCTTCGGCACGCCGGAGATCAACGTCGGCGCCTTCCCCTACATGATCATGTCGATCATCTACCGCAACGTCCCGCGCAAGAAGGTCAACGAGATGATGCTGCTGGGCGAGCGGCTCAGTGGCGAGCAGGCGGTCGAGTTCGGCCTCGCCAACAAGGTGGTCCCGGCCGAGGAGTTCGACGCCGCCGTCGCCGAGTGGGCGGCCAAGCTGGCCTCGAAGAGCCCGGTGCTGATGCGCCTCGGTCACGACGCGATGTACCGCCAGCAGGACATGGCGCTCGACGACGCGCTCGAGTTCCTGCGCTCGCAGCTCTCGCTCACCTTCACCACCGAGGACATCGTCGAGGGCGTCACCGCGTTCTTCGAGAAGCGCGACCCGCAGTGGAAGGGACGATAGTGGCAGGCACCGAGCAAGATCAGGAGCAGAAAAATCTCCTCCCGGGCACCGCCCCGCTGGCGGAGCTGAACGAGCAGCTGCACGAGCGGCGCGCGAAGGCGAAGCTGGGCGGCGGCGAGGAGAAGATCGCCAAGCAGCACGACCGCGGCAAGCTGACCGCGCGCGAGCGGCTCGATCTGTTGGTCGACGAGGGGACCTTCGTCGAGCTCGGCATCCACGGCCGCCCGCACTTCGCCCAGCGGGCGATGGACGGGGTCGAGGCGCCCGCCGACGGCGTCATCACCGGCTGGGGCGACGTCGACGGCCGCCCGACCTGCATCGCCGCCTACGACTTCACGGTCATGGCCGGCTCGATGGGGATGACCGGGGAGCTCAAGGTCACGCGCCTGCGCGAGATGGCGCTCAGCAAGCGGATGCCGTTCGTCTGGCTGCTCGACTCCGCCGGCGCCCGCATCCAGGAGGCGACCGGTTCGCTCTTCGCCGGCTCCGGCTTCCTCTTCCGCGAGGAGGTCGAAATGTCGGGCGTGATCCCGATGGTCGCGGCGATGATGGGGCCGTGCGCGGCCGGGACCGCCTACATCCCCGCCCTCGCGGACTTCGTGCCGATGGTCTCCGGCCAGGGAGCGATGGCGCTGGCTGGCCCGCACCTGGTCAAAGCGGTCACCGGCGAGGACATCTCGATGGAGGACCTCGGCGGCGCCAAGGTCCACTGCCGCAAGTCGGGGGTGGGGGACCTCGAGGTCAAGGACGACGCGGAGTGCATCGAGGCCGTCAAGAAGTACCTCTCCTACTTCCCGTCGGACTGCGAGCAGAAGCCGCCGCTGGCCGAGAGCGCCGACCCGATCGAGCGTATGTCGGACAAGCTGCTGGAGATCGTTCCCGACTCCTCCCGCCAGCCCTACGACATGTACGACGTGATCCGCGAGATCGTCGACGACGGCGAGTGGTTCGACCTCAAGCCGAAGTTCGCCAAGACCCTGATCACCTGCTTCGCCCGCTTCGGCGGCCAGCCGGTCGGGATCGTCGCAAACCAGCCGAAGCAGCTGGCCGGGATCCTCGACAACGACTCAGCCGACAAGGCGGCGCGCTTCATCAACCTCTGCGACGCCTTCAACATCCCCCTGGTCTTCCTCCAGGACGTGCCTGGGTTCATGGTCGGCTCGAAGGTCGAGCAGGCCGGGATCATCCGCCACGGGGCGAAGATGCTCTACGCGGTCAGCCGCGCGACGGTGCCGAAGGTGACGGTGGTCGTCCGCAAGGCCTACGGCGCCGGCTACTACGTGATGTGCGGCAAGGCGTATGAGCCAGATCTGATCGTCGCCTGGCCGGGGGCCGAGATCTCGGTGATGGGAGCGGAGGGCGCGGTCGAAATCATCGGCCGCTCAGCGATCGAGGCCGCTGATGACCCGGAGGCGACCCGCGAGACGATGCTGAACGCGGTGCGCCAGCAGATCGACCCCTACATCGCCGCCGGCAACGCGGTGATCGACGACATCATCGACCCGCGCGAGACCCGGCCGACGATCGCCAAGGCCCTGCGCATGGCCCGCGACAAGCACGTCGAGAAGCCGCGCAAACGCCACGGGGTGATGCCCGTATGAGGGGCCGTGTCGACTTTATGCCGCTATGCGGCAAAAACTCGACCCACGGAGGCGCGACGTGAGCCGTTTCGAGGATCCGGTGGTGATCAGCTGCTCGATCAGCGGCGTGATCGCCAACCGCGACCAGTGCCCGGCGATCCCTTATACGCCGGAGGAGTACGCGGCGGAGGCGCGGCGGGCGGTCGACGAGGGCGCCTCCCAGATCCACATCCACGCCCGCCAGCCGGACGGGACGCCCTCGTATGAGATCGAGGACTTCCAGGCGATCACCGAGGCGATCCTGGCCGAGGTGGGCGACGTCATCGTCAACTACTCGACCGGGGCGATTGGGATCCCGATTGAGAAGCGACTCGAGTACCTGCGGGCGCTGCGCCCCGACGTCGCGGCATTGAACATGAGCTCGATGAACTACGCCAAGTACTCCAAGCGGCGCAAGGACTTCGTCTTCAAAGCGGTCTTCGAAAACAGCTTCGACACGATCGTCGAGTTCCTCACCGAGATGCGCGAGCTCGGGATCAAGCCCGAGCACGAGTGCTTCGACTCCGGCCACGTCGCCAACCTCGACCCGCTGATCGACATGGGCCTGCTCGACCGCACGCCGCTGCAGGTCTCCCTGGTGATGGGAGTCACCGGCGGGATCCGGCCGACGCCGCGCAACGTCACCCTGATGTCGGATCAGATTCCCGGCGGGCCGGAGGGCCCCAACCAGTGGCAGGTGATTGGCATCTCCCGCGACCAGTGGAAGCTGCTCGCCTCCTCGTTGGTCCTCGGCGGCAATGTCCGTGCCGGCGTCGAGGACAACATCTACCTGCCGAATGGCGAGATGTGCCGCTCTAACGGCGACCTGATCGCCAAGGCGCGGCAGATGGCCGAGGACGTCGGCCGTCGCGCTGCCACGGTGGCCGAGGCGCGCGAGCTGCTGGGAGTCCCGAAACGGGCCGAGGTCTAGGGGTGGAGTCGAGCATCCATCGCGCCGGTGTCGTCTGGAGCGGTGGCGAGGGGGAGGACGTGCGGGCGCACGAGGTGCTGCTCGGCGGCCAGACGCTGCCCAGCTCCTCGGCGCTGGAGCTCGGTGGCGACGACTTCAAGTCGAACCCCGAGACGCTGCTCGTAGGTGCGCTCTCCAGCTGCCACATGCTCTGGTTCTTGGCGCTGGCGAGGAAAAAAGGATTCGAGGTCGCCTCCTATGAAGACGACGCCGACGGGGTGCTCGACGGCAAGCGCTTCACCGCGGCGACGCTGCGTCCTCGCGTTCGCTGGCAGGGGGACCCCCCGCCGCCCGAGGCGATCGAGGCGCTCCACCACCGCGCCCACGAGCTCTGCTTCATCAGCAACTCGGTCAGCTTCCCGGTCGGGGTCGAGCCCCAGTGACCCCGCAGACCTCTGGCGGCGGCACGCTGCCGCTCTCCGACGTCAGGGTTCTCGACCTGACGCGACTGCTGCCGGGGGGCTTCTGCTCGCTGCTGCTGGCGGACCTCGGCGCCGAGGTGCTGAAGGTCGAGGACACCGGCATGGGCGACTACATCCGCTGGGCGCCGCCCTACTACGGCGGCGAGGAGCAGCAGACGCTCGGTACCCGGTCCGCGCTCTACCTCTCGCTCAACCGCGGCAAGCGCTCCGTCCGCCTCGACCTCAAGAGCGAGAGCGGGCGCGCGGCGCTGCTGCGCCTGGTCGAGCGCTACGACGTCGTCCTCGACGGCTTCCGCCCCGGCGTCCTCGACCGGCTCGGGGTCGGCTACGAGCAGATGCGGGAGGCCAACCCCGCGGTCGTCTTCTGCGCGATCACCGGCTACGGCCAGGACGGTCCCTACGCGCAGCGCGCCGGCCACGACATGAACTACCTCGGCCTGGTCGGGCTGCTCGGGCTGACCGGCGCCAAGGACGGGCCCCCGGTCCAGTCCGCCGGCCAGATCGCCGACCTCGGCGGCGGCGCCCTGATGGCGGCCTTCGGGGTGATGGCGGCGCTGCACGAGCGCCGCCGCTCCGGCGAGGGACAGATGGTCGACGTCTCGATGGCCGACGGCGGCCTCTCCTGGCTGGCGATGGTTGCCGGCCGTTACTTCTGCGACGGCGAGGTGCCGCGCCGCGGCGAGCAGCAGCTAGCGGGCGGCCTGGTCTGTTACCTGCCCTACGAGGTAGCCGACGGCTGGGTCACCTGCGGCGCCCTGGAGCCGAAGTTCTGGGCCGCTCTCTGTAATGGGGTGGGGAGGCCGGAGCTGATCGAGAAACAGTTCGAGGCGCCTGGCTCCGACGCCTGGCGCGAGGTCGCCGCCGTCTTCCGGTCGCGCACCCGTGAGGAATGGCTCGCCTTCAATGATGAGCACGACTGCTGCATCGAGCCGGTCCTCGACCTCGACGAGGCGCTCGACTCGGAGCTGGTGCGGGCACGGCAGATGGTGGTCGAGCTGGAGCAGCCGGAGCTAGGCACGGTGCGCCAGCTCGGGGTGCCGGTGAAGATGAGCCGCACGCCCGGCGACCCGAGCCGGCCGGCCCCCGCCTTCGGCGAGCACACCGAGGAGGTCCTGCGCGAGGCCGGCTACTCGGCCGAGGAGATCGCGGCGATGCTCGACTCCGGCGCCGCGGCCGGCCCGACCGCCAGCGAGCGCACCGAGTTCCGCGCATGACCGCCGCAACCGCCGATGGGCCGATTTCGTCCCATATAGGGACGTTTTCGGCCCATCGACCTCGAGCCCCTCGACCTTGGTCATGAGCGCCCACGCTGAGGGTGAGCTGCTGCGGATGGGGGAGCTCGCTGAGGCTTCGGGGGTGCCGGCGCCGACGATCAAGCACTACCTGCGGGAGGGACTGCTGCCGGAGCCGGTCAAGACGAGCCGCAACATGGCGTACTACCCGCCCGAGTTCGTCGACCGCATCAGACTGATCAAGCGGCTGCAGGAGGAGCGCTTCATGCCGCTGAGGGCGATCAAGTCGGTGCTCGACGAGGACCCGGAGCGGGCCGGCGCCCTGCTCGAGCTGGAGGACCGGATCCTCGACCGGGCCCTCGCCGGCGAGCGGGCGCGGACCAGCGCCGCCGAGGTCCGCGAGCGCTACGGCGTGCCGAAGGAGGTGCTCGACCGCCTCGCCGAGCTGGAGGTCCTCACCCCCAACAGCCGCGGCTACTCACCCTCCGACGTGACCATCATCGAGGCGATCAGCCGCTTCCGCGCCGGCGGCTACGACGAGGAGATCGGCTTCACCGTCTACGACACCCTCCGCTACAAGGAGGCGCTCGAGCAGCTGGTCCACCAGGAGGTCGACATGGTGATGAACCGGCTCGCCGGAGAGGTCCCGCCCGAGCGCGTGGTCGAGATGCTCGAAGCCGGCGCCCAGCCGCTCAAGGACCTGATCGCCGCCCTCCATACCAAGCTGATGGTTGCCGAGCTCGAGCGCCACCGCGCCGAGCGGCGCTAACGGGCGCCGGCGCCGATCGCCTCGCGCGCTTCCTCGATGCCCTGGAGGCTGACGACCGCGCCGGTGCGCTCGGCAACCGCGGCCGCCTCGTCGATCGCCTCGCGGACGCCGTCCCGGCCGCCGGCGTTGCGAGCCAGCGCCAGCGCCCGCAGGGCCAGCGGCAGCGACCAGAGCAAGCCGCGCTCCCGGGCGACGTCGCTCGCCCACTCGGCCAGCTCGGCCGCCTCCTCGACCCGGCCGACGCCGGTCAGCGCTTCGGCCCGCATACCGGCCCGCCAGCACTCCATCTCGTCGCCGCCCGGGATCGCCGCCCGGTAGAGGCGCTCCGCCTCCTCAAGCTGTTCCAGCGCCGCCTCCGCGTCGCCCGCGGCGAGCTGGCTTGCGCCGAGATTGGACAGTGCGAGGCTGCGCGAGAAGACGTCGCCGAGCCGTTCGGTCAGCTCGCAATTGCGCCGGCCCAGCGCTACGCCGGCCTCCGGTTCGCCGCGGATCGCCAGCATCAGCGCCTGGTTGCTGCGGGTCCAGCTGGCGACCTCGGGGTCGCCCTGCTCCTCGGCGATCCGCAGCGCCGCCCTGAACAGCTCTTCCGCCTCGTCGAGATGGCCGCGCTCGCGCCGCGCCAGGCCCTTGGCCATGGTTGCCCAGGCGAAGGGGTTGCCGATCACAATCCCGGCGCCGGCACGGCGATCGTCCCCGCAGAGCGCGAGGATCTCTTCCGCCGCCCGTTCGAAGCCCTCGAAGTCGGCGGTGCAGAGGTGCGCGTAGCTGCTGCCGGCCCTGATCGCGATCCGCAAGTGCAGGTCGCCCGATTCGTCGGCGAGTCGGTTGACCTCCTCGACCGCCTGCAGCCAGGTCGCCGCATCGTGCGGGAGGCCGGGCCGGACCGAGGTCGACATCCCCAGCAGGGCCAGCGAGCGGCGGTCGCCGGTCCGCCTCGCGATCTCCTCCGCCTCTGCGGTCAGGCGGGCCTCCTCCTCGCTGTCCATCCCCAGCCGCCAGGCGAAATCGAGCTGCAGCAGTCGCGACATCACCGCCAGCGCCGTCGTCTCCTCGCTCTCCGGGAGTCGCTCGGTCAGCTCCATGACCTTGCGCCAGAGTCGCAGCGCGTCGCCGGGGCGGCTGCCGCCGGTCCAGTAGGCGGCGCGGGCCGACCAGCGGGCCGCCTCGAGGATCTCGCCGCCATCCTCCATGTGGCTGGCGATCAGCGCCGCCAGCTCGTCATGGCGGTCGGGATTGAGCGCGATCAGCGCCCGCGCGGTCGCCGCGTGGGTGACGGCGCGCTGGTCGGCGAGCTGGGTTCCGTAGGCGACCTCGCGCGTCAGCGGGTGGCGGAAGGCGAAGATCCGTTCGGGGTAGAGCTCGGCCTCGTAGAGGAAGCCGCCGGCGATCAGCTCGGCCAGGGCGGCGTCGCAGTCCTCGCCCTCGCCCAGCCCGGAGACCATCTCCAGGGTGCGCTCGTTCACCTCCTTGCCGGCGACGGAGACGGCCTGCAGCAGGCGCTTGGCGGTGGGGGAGAGGCGGTCGATGCGGGCGGCGAGGACGGTCTGCACGCTGGCCGGGACGATCGCCTCCTCGACCGGCCGCGCCAGCCGGTACGCGCCGCGCTCCCCCTCGAGGTTGCCGCCCTCGGCGAGGGCGCGGACGATCTCCTCGATGAAGAAGGGGTTGCCGGCGGTGCGCTCGTGGACCAGGTCGCCGAGTCCGTCCAGGGAGGGATCGTCGCCGGCCAGGTCGCGCAGCATCTCCCGCGTGTCGGCCGGGCCGAGCGGCTCCAGCGCGATGTCGCGGTAGGCCGGGGTGCCGCTCCACCGGGCGCTGTATTCGGGACGGAAGTTGACGATCGCCAGCGTCTGCGTCCCCTCGACCGAGGAGATCAGCTCGCCCAGTAGCGTGGCGCTGCCCTCGTCCATCCAGTGCAGGTCCTCGACCAGCGCCACCATCGTCTCGCGGCGGCCGGGTGCGCGCACGAGCCGGCAGACAGCCCCGCGCAGGGCGCGGTGCCGCGCCTCGGCGCTGAGCTGCGGCAGCGGGCGCTCGGGGTCCGGGACCCCGAGGAAGTCGAAGAGCAGCGGCAGCTCCTCGGCGAACGCCGGGTCCAGCAGCAGCGCCCGGCCGGCGATCTTCTCGCGCACGATCCGCTCCGGGTCGCCGTCGACGATGCCGAAGTAGGAGCGCAGCATCTGCAGCACCGGCATGAAGGGGATCGAGCGGGCGTGCGCCTGCGCCTGGCATTCGAAGACCTCGACCCCGCGCTCGCGGCAGCGTTCGACGAACTCGTGACAGAGCCGGCTCTTGCCGATCCCCGGCTCGGCGACGATCCCGACCGCGGCGCCCTTGCCGCGCTCCGCCTCCGTCAGCGCCTTGTCGAGGACCGCCATCTCCTCCGCCCGGCCGACGAAGCGCGAGAAGCCGCGAGCGCGAGAGAGGTCGAGGCGCGAGCGCGCCGAGCCGACCCCGGCCAGCTTGAAGACGCGGATCGGCTGGCTGGCGCCCTTGATCTCGAACGCGCCCAGGTCCTCGAGCTCCATGAAGCCGTGTGCAAGGTCGGCGGTGCTCTCGGTCAGGTAGGCGCGGCTGGGCTCGGCAAGCGCCTCCATCCGCTGCGCGAGGCCGACGGTGTGGCCGATCGCGGTGTACTCGCCTTCCTCGCCGGTCCCGATCGCCCCGGCCACCACCTCGCCGGAGTTGATCCCGATCCTGGTCGAGAAGTTGAGTCCTTTGCCGCGGCGCAGCTCGCCGGCGTACTTGGAGACGTCGTCGAGCATCTGCAGCGCCGCGTAGCAGGCCCGGCGCGCGTGGTCCTCGTGGGCTATCGGGGCGCCGAAGACCGCCATGATCCCGTCCCCGGTGAACTTGTCGACGGTGCCCTCGAATCGGGTCACCGCTTCGGCCAGGATCGAGAAGAAGCGCTGCATGATCTTGCGCCACTCCTCCGGGTCCTGGCCCTCGGCGAGGTCCATCGAACCCTCCACGTCGGCAAACAGAACCGTGACCTGCTTGCGCTCGCCGTCGTCCTTCGTTTCGATCACGTGAATTAGCTTACGCAGCCACTTTCCCCGGGGGCGCGGCAGAGCTTGTTCCCGCATAGCGGGCAAAACCTCTGCCGCAGTAGCCTGAACCGGTGCCGTCAGTCCTCGTCACCGGCCCGTCCACCGGCATCGGCCGCGCCACGGCGCTACGGCTCGATCGAGCGGGATGGCAGGTCTTCGCCGGCGTCCGCAGGCAGGAGGACGCCGAGTCGCTGCGGGCCGCTGGCAGCGCGCGCCTGGCGCCGCTAACGCTCGACATCACCGACGGCGAGCAGATTGCCGCTGCCGCCGCACGGATCGAGGCGGAGGCCGACGGCGGGCTCGACGGCCTCGTCAACAACGCCGGCGTCGCCATTCCCGGCCCGCTGGAGACGCTTTCGATCGGCGCCTACCACGCTGCGAAGTTCGGGATCGAGGCGGTGGGGGACATCTTCCGCCAGGAGCTGCGGCCCTGGGGGATCTCGGTCTCGATCGTCGAGCCCGGCTCGATCGACACGCCGATCTGGGAGCGCGGCGAGCGCACCGCCGACGAGATCGCGACGCCGGAGCGCGAAGCGCTCTACGGCGAAGTCGTCGACCGCTACCGCAAGGTGATCAGGGACACGGCCGAGCGGGGCATCGCGGCAGAGAAGGTCGCCAAGGTCATCGAACACGCGCTCAGCGCCGATCGCCCCCGCAGCCGCTACCTGGTCGGTCTCGAAGCCAAGCTGGTGGCCCGGCTGAAGCTGCTGCTGCCGACCCGTGTGTTCGATCGCATCGTCGCCCGGCAGATGAATCTCTAGCCGATTCCGGGGGCGGATTCGCTGGATCCCCTCCTATACTGGCGAGGTCGATTGACTGGTCAATCAGCCAGGTGCGATCGGCGGACGAACCTATGCGCGCAGCTGCCGTACAGCTCAACTCGACCCACGACAAGGCCCGCAACCTGGCGACGGCCGAGCGGCTGGTGCGCGCCGCCGCGGCCGCCGGCGCCGAGCTGGTGGCGCTGCCGGAGAAGTGGAACCTGTTGGCTGAGGGAGAGAAGCTGCTCGCCGGCGCCGAGGCGCTCGACGGCCCCAGCCTGACGGCCGCCCGTGGCTGGGCGCGCGAGCTCGGCATCCACCTGCTCGCCGGCAGCATCGCCGAGCGCGGCGAGGGCGAGAAGGCCTTCAATACTTCAGTCCTGATCGGCCCCGACGGCGAGGACTTGGCCGCCTACCGCAAGATCCACATGTTCGACGTCGACGCCGGCGGCGTCTCCTATAGAGAGTCTGCGCACGAGCAGCCGGGGTCCGAGCTGGTCACCGCACCGCTCGGCGAGCTGATCGCCGGCCTGAGCGTCTGTTACGACCTCCGTTTCCCCGAGCTGTTCCGGATCCTCGCCCTGCGCGGGGCCCGCCTGCTCACCGTTCCCTCCGCCTTCACCACGGCGACCGGCCGCGACCACTGGGAGGTGCTACTGCGGGCGCGGGCGATCGAGAACCAGGCCTTCGTCATCGCGCCGAACCAGGTCGGCACCGCGCCGCCCCACTTCGACTCCTACGGCCGCTCGGCGATCGTCGACCCCTGGGGCACGGTCCTGGCCACCGCCCCGGACGAGGAGTGCTTCGTCGCCGCCGACCTCGATCTGGCGGCGCAGGAGCGGGTGCGCGGGTCGCTGCCGTCGCTGGCCAACCGTCGTCCCCAGGCCTACGCCTGGCCGCAGCTGATGGAGGCGCGCGCCTGATGGCGAAAGCGCCGCCGGTCGACAAGCGCCGCCAGATCCTCGACGCCGCAATCGGCGTCTTCGCCCGCCAGGGCTTCCACGCGACCCGCGTCTCCGACATCGCCGACGAGGCCGGCGTCGCCTACGGCCTCGTCTACCACTACTTCCGCTCCAAGGACGAGGTCCTCAACGAGCTCTTCGTCGAGCGCTGGTCGCTGCTGCTCACCGCGATCGAGGAGGCGGACCGGACGGGGGAGACGCCGCGCGCGAAGCTGGCCGCGGTCGCCTCCTTCATCGTCGACTCCTACCGGCACGACCCGGAGCTGATGAAGGTGATCATCGTCGAGGTCACGCGGGCCGCCAACTCGTTCGGCCGCACCCACCTGCCGGAGATCCGCCGCGCCTACCAGTCGATCGCCAAGATCGTCGAGGACGGGCAGCGCGAGGGCGCCTTCCGCGATGACGTCGCGCCGCTGTTCGCCTCGATGTCCTTCTACGGTGCGATCGAGCAGCTGCTCTCGGGTTGGATCTTCGACGTCATCCCGGCCTCCAACACCGACTTCGAAGAGGCCAAGGAACTTGTGGTGACGACGATCTGCGACGGCCTTGGGCCGCGATAGGTAAGGTCGCGATCGGGTATGGACAACGAGATGGTCAGACGATTGGCTTGGAGCGGGATGCTCGCCGCAAGCGGCGCCCTCGCCAGCATCCTCGCGACGAGGGTCGCGGCCATCGTCTACCGCCGTGTCTTCGACGAAGACCCCCCCGAGTAGGAGGACGCCGATGCCCGATGCCAGTCAGACCCCTCCGGCGACGCCGCCCGCGCCGGCCCAGATCCCACCCCCGGAGCCGGGGCTCGACAAGAGGCCGCTTGGCGACCTCGTTTTCGAGGTCTCGCAGGGCGCTTCAACGCTGATCCGCGAGGAGATCGAGCTCGCCAAGGCTGAGGTCGGCGAAAAAGTCGGCAAGCTGGTTCGCGGCTCCGTCGTCGGCATCGCCGCCGGCACCTTCGCCTTCCTGGCGCTGATCCTGATCATGCACGGGATCGCCTGGCTGCTCGCCGAAGAGCTCTTCGACGGCACGATCTGGTCCGGTTTCTTCATCGAGGCCGCGGCCTTCCTGCTGATCGCCGCCGCCGCCGGGCTGATTGCCTACCGCGCGGTCAAGGCGGGCGCGCCGCCGGTCCCGGAGCAGGCGATCGAGGAGGCGAAGCTGACTAAGACGATGTTCGAAGGCGAGGCGGAGACCACCGGCCATGCGGTCAAGGAGAGCGTCGTCGAGGGAGGGAGCAAATGAGCGCGCAGCCGCAGCCGCCGACGGCCGGTCGCCCCGGCCGCAGCCCGGCCGAGATCCGCCGCGACATCGACGTCCAGCGCCGCCAGCTCGGCACCTCGGTCGAGGCGCTGCGCGACCGCGTCACCGAGCTGACCGACTGGCGCCGCCAGGTCAGCGAGCACCGCAGCCAGCTGATCATCGGTGCTGCCGCGGTGGGGTTTGCGATCGGCGTACGGGCGATGCTGCGCCGTCGCCGCTAGCGCGCTACTCGCCGAAGAGAGCGAAGTGGATGCTGTTGACGAGGTCGGCGGCGAGCTGAGGCCTGGCGCCGCCGAAGCGAAGCTCACCGAGGCAGCCGTCGATCACGACGTCGAGCCAGGCCTCTGCGGTGCCGAGCGCCCAGGTCGTGGGGCGCTGGTGGATCCCGGTGCCGCAGGAGACGATCTCGCCGCGCCTCACCTCGACCGTGACTCCAGCGAGGCCGCGGCCGTTTTGCCGCGGCTCCTCGCTGCCGGTCTGGACCGCCAGCATGCAGGTCCCGCTGGCGCTCTCGTGCAGGCGCGCGAGTGGCACCGTCAGCATGAACGACGCCTCGACCTCGACCTCGGTGATCGGCGCCGTGACGTCGGGGAGATGGCGGCGCTCGCAGCGGCCGGCGACGCTGAGCGGCGCGATCGCGCGGCGCAACCACTCGGTGACGGCGTACGGGGTCCCGCGGTCCTTCGCTTCCACCGCCTCGATCTGCCCGGTCGCGCGCATCCTGGCCAGGCGACGCTCGAGCGAGGGGTAGCTGACCTCCGGGATCTGTTTGTCGAGGCCGGTGAGGGTGAAGGGCCGGTTCGCGAGCGCCCGCATCAGCGTCGAGTTCCAGCCCCCGGCGAGCGCCTTGATCGCACCCTTTGCCTCGTCGCTGTTGGGCGAGATCGGCCCCGCTGGGGCGGCGGCGAGCCAGCGCTCGACCGCGTCGGCGACCGCGATCATTTCTCTGCCCGTGGGCGTCAGCGCCGTCGCCGCCGAGGGCCGCCTGTCCCCGTTGCCCCCTTTTTCGAGCGCCCCGACGCCGCAGAGGTTGTTGACGGCGGCGCGCAACGTCGTGTGCGGGGACCAGCCGATTTGCTCGTGCAGCGCCGAGAGGCGCAGCGGGCCGGCGGCGTGGGCGCGGAGGATCCGGCCGGTCAGCGGATTGGCGAATAGCGACAGGACGTGACTGCCGGCTCGGACCTCTCCGTTGGTGGATGCGATGGCCTCGGGCGTTGCCAAACGTCGCTCCGGATAACCCCTTGGTCGGTTGAACGGGCCTTCTGGCAGCATCCTAGCTGAATAGACAAGGAGTCTGCTTGTAATCAACCACTTCAGTCCCGGCGACGTGGGACGGTCGACGCGGCCCTGCCGCTGAGGCCGTTCCGTGCACGGGTCCGCCAGTGGAGACCCAGCGGACCGGGGGCGCGTCGCGCGCCCCCGGTCCGCTGCTTCGGCTATGAAACGGCTTATGTAATGCCGTATGTACCCGAGGCCGCGCCCTGGACGGTCAGCGTACCGCTGATCGTCGAGAAGCTTTCGCCCCCTGAGGTGTGCACGGCGAGTGAACCACTGAGCGTGCCGGATTTAGCCCCATGTGAATTATCAGGAGTGGCCTGCACTGTCCCCCCTGTGATCAGGACGTTGGTGACAGGACAGAATCCGCCTGTCACAGACTTTTGCATGGAGCCGATTGTCATATCGATGGTTTGCCCATTGGTGTGAACCACCCAAGGTAAGCCCGCCGCTTGCAGAGCGTGAACTTGACAGGCCGCCAAGAAGCCACCGGTTTTGCATTTTTCTGTGGGGCTGCCATTGACATCGAACGTTTCGACTTTTCCTGTGGTTCCCGGTTCGAGCATCGTGGACGATGTCATTTGACACTCGATCGAGCCGAGGCCGCCGCTGAATTTGAATTGTCCTAGGAATTCGATCCTCTCCTGTGTCAACACGTTTTCTGTTTTGTCGGTCCAGTCGCCCATCGCGACCGACGGCAGCGCCGCCAGCGCGCCGAGGCCGAGGCCCAGGATCATCGTCTTCTTCAGCATCTCCTACCTCCTGATGGATTTTGCGTTCTCAGGTAATTCCTGCCGCAAGACACGGGGTGTCCATACGTGCGAGCGCGGAGCGCCCATGCGCCTTCGCGACCAGCGCGGGTAGTCAGGAACGCATTCGCGCATGCGTCGGGAATCCCGAACGCATACTCCTGCCGAACGCCGCTAGCGCTTCTTGCCCTTTTTGCAGTCGTTGCGCACCACCGGCCGGAAGTTGCGGCTCAATCCGTTCTGCGCCTGCATCCGCACCGTCGCCCGCTGGGTGCCTTTGCAGAGGTTGCGGCTGTTGACCAGCAGGCTCTTCTTGCCGCCCCGCATCTGCAGCGTGAACTTGGTCACGGGGGCATCGGGGGCCTGGGCGAAGGTGGTGCGGATGCCGCCGTTCTTCGAGTCAACGCGGCCGACCAGGTCGATCTCGATCGGCTGCTGGGCGGGGCCCTTCAGCGAGACGACGACGTCGGGCAGCGGGTTGGAGGAGGAGCGCAGATAGACGGGGCCCTGCAGGGCGTAGTCGACCAGCGGGCTGGTTGCCTTGGCCTTACCGTAGATCGAGCCTTTGGGGCACTGATCGGCGGCGAACTGCACGCGGGTACAGATCGTGCGGATGTGCTCCTGGGCGAGGAAGATCGAGCGCGGGAAGGTGAGCGCGGCCGAGGCGATGTTGGCATAGCCGGTGCCCTTTGGGTAGGTAAGGGTCGCGGCCAGGCGCTGGTAGGCGCCGCGGCGGGTCTTGCCGTGCACGCGCAGCTTCAGGTCGGGCTTGAACTTCAGCTTCTCGCAGCCACCGACCTGGAAGGGGGCGGTGGCAGTGGCGGTCGCGCCGAGCTCGCCGGTGACCCTGGCCGAGACCGACATCGGCTCGCAGTTGGTCGGGGCCAGCGTGAAGTTGGGGCGGTCGACGTTGATGCGGATGTCGCGGACGTCGAGCAGGATTCCCTCGAGGATCGTCGGCAGGGGATCAGAGACGGCGGTTATCTGGGCGGTTTCGGGGTCCACCCGCAGGGCGGTGCGGACCACGACGTTGCCGAGGTCGAAGGGACCGGCCACCGCCGGCGCGACGACTGCCAGGGACAGCGGGGCGCCCTTGTAGGGACCGGCCAGGTAGGCCTTGCCGGTGTCCAGGTAGAAGGGGCTGGTGCCGGCGCCGGCACCGGCGATCACGGTGCCCACCCGCGAGGCGGCGGGGCAGCTCGGGGCGGCGACCTGGGCCGCTCCGGCGCCGGCTGCGGTCGGGATCGAGGCCAGGACGGCGTCAGCGCAGTAGGGCACCCCCTTCAGGTAGGCGACCAGGCCGCGCGGCATCGTCACGTCGACGGCGCGGAAGCGCTGGGTGCCGTCATCACGGTGAAGGCGCAGGGTGAACGGGCTGACCGAGCCGGCCTGGGCGTCGAGCATCCCGGCCGAGAGCTTGGGCGCGAGCGCTCCGCTCGGGCAGGGACCCCCGCCCGGGCCTTCGTCGATCGTGAAGGCGGAGACCGAGCGCACGATCTCCCCGGGGCTGGGGTTCTCGGGGTCTGCGGCGCTCCAGGAGGAGAGCGCGGCTTCGATTCCGCTCGGCCCGCCATTCCCTCCGCCGTAGGTCCCGCAGAGCGGCGGGTTGATCAGGGCAGCGCGTTCGCCGCCGTTGAAGTGCAGCCTCACGCTCGCCACCGGGACCTCGGGGTTGTCGTCGAAGCTGACCGTCAGCTGACCGTTGACCGGGTTGGGAGCGACCCTGCCGGCCAGCTTCACGAGGATCCCGCGCTCGGGCGATTCGATCGCCATGTAGAGGGCGAGCAGGGAGCCGAAGGGATTCGCAGACTGCTTGGCGATGTAGACGTCGCCTCGCAGGGTCTCCTCGAGCAGCGGGGTTTTGGCTTCGACGCTGCCGACCTTGGAGGACTCCGGACAGGCGACCGGGTTGGCGTTGGGGACGCCGGCCGCGGAGATTCCAATCTGCGCCAGCGTGCAAGCTCCGAGGCCGTGGGCGGCCGAGGGGTTCACCGCCATCCCCACCGGCAGGGTCACGGTGGCGGACTTGAGGTTGGCCTGGGCCGTGCCGAAGGGGTCTTCAAGGCCCGCGGTCGGCATCGTCAGCTCGACGTCCATCCCGGTCGGCGAGTCGGCGCGGCGCGAGGTCGGCTGCAGGGAGATCTCGGGTTCGAAGGGAACCTGATCGCATTCGGTCAGCGGTGGCCCGGTGAACGCTTTGCTGACGAAATTGCCCGGTTCCTCCCAGCTGTCGGCGGAGATCACCGTGGTTGGCGGCCCTCCAGAGCAGCGGGTTGGGTTGGTCAGGAAGGGAATTGAGGTGGCGCCTGGATCGCCGGGGCTGAGGCAGCGTTTGACGACCTGACCGCCGGCTTCGGCGGTGCCCACTTCGGCTCCGAAGCCGCACAGTTTTACGCTTGCCGAGAAGATTTCCGGGTACTTCGCCAGCGGCGGCGTTACCAGCGCGATCGCGTAGCCGCTCTCGGGCCGCAGTTCGGGCGCCAGGGTGTAGACGTACCTGGCGACTTTGAAGGCGAACTGGGCCACCACCCCGTGTTCGGGCTCTATCGCGTAGATCGGCTTGTCTTCCTGGGTTTCCCCGATGCTGTGTTTCACGAAGATGGTCCCCACCACGCTCCCAGTCGGGCATTCTTCGTTGAGGACGTGAGTCACCGACGGGCACAGCTCGGCGATCGCCTCCGGGTTGCCGATGAAGCCGGGCGGAATGTCGGTCCTCACCACCCTGGGGCTGCCGTTCGAAGCTTCCGTCACGGCGGGTTCTTTTTCCACCCGCACGTGGGTGTTGAATTCAAGCGTCGCGCCCGCCGAGAACGGGTGCCCGCCGGCCTTCGTGTAGTCGTCGCCGAACTCGTCGAGGACCTCGGTCTCGAAGGCCTTGAAGCCAAAGCCGACCGCCGGGTTTGGAATCGTGTATTCGTCGCTCGCGCTCGCCGGCGCCGAGCCGCCACCGGAGACTTCCCCTTTGGTCACGAGCAGGTCGGGCGGGTTTTTGCCGACCGAGGTAACGACTTGCACCGGCTCGAAGGCGTCCTGGGGAGCCAGCGAGTCTTCGCGCGTGCATTCCACAGTCGCGTGGGTCGATGGCGTCGGCGCTTCTTTCGTGCAGGTCCAATTGCTGCCCAGCGCCTTGAAGACATAGGTTTCCTCGCCCCCGGGGAGTTCCAGTTTCAGGGTCACGAGCCCGGAGGTCTCGTTCGCGAAATTGATCGTGGGGGTTCCACCTACTGGGAACTGATAGGGACGGGGAAGATTAGGTTTAGTCGGGTTAACGAGGCTGAGCGCCGAGACGGTCACCCCCCCGGCGGTGGCGATTACTTCGCACTGGATGATCGACGCCGGCTCGACATCGGCTTTCTGCAGTTCGTATTTGCTCGTGGTCGCGGTCGTTTCCAGCGGCGGGTGTGGCGCCGGGACGCCATTGCGCAGCCACTGGAAGCTCCAGCTGATTGGTTCTCCCGCCGTCCAGCCGGTGGGGGCGACGCAGGTCAGTTCCGCCCCTTCCCCCCGTGGCCCTTCCGGGTTTGCGAAGTCGAGTTCCACATCCGGTTTGGAGCTGCCGCTCGGCGGCGCTATCGATGGTTGCGGCTCCACCACCACGGCGGGTGAAACGAGCGAGGCGGCAAGCGGCGGGAAGCTGCCCGAGATCGCCACCCCCGTTGCGCTCGTGGTTGCCGGATTGGAGAGAGTGAGGCTTTGACCGCTCCTCGCCGTCACCGTCGTTCCCGCCGGGATGCCCGGGCCGCTGATGCTCGCGCCTGGCCCGAAACCACCTGGCCCCGCCACAAACGATTTGGTGCCGCTGCAGGTCACTGGATCCGAGAGGAAGAGTTTCGGGATGAAGAACGCTTCATTTACCGTGATCGTCGTGCCGGGCGGGATGCATTCGCCGCTGAGCGTCTGCCCGGTTGCGAAGCGCCCGCTCGTCACCACCAGGCCAGTGATTTCTTTGGAGCCGGCTTCGAGCGTTCCGTTGCCCGTGGCGGTGGTCACGTTGGTGATCACGTTGGAGCCGGCTTCAGTGTCTGCCGTGCCCACTGGAGCGCTTTGGTTCGTCCCAGTCACCACGCACTGGATCGCTTTGCCTTCGTCGGCTGCGGCGACGGTGTAAGTGCTGGCGGTCTCGCCGGGGATCACGGCGCCGTTGCGCAGCCACCCGATGGTCACGGTGGGGGCGGGATCGCCCTCCCAGCTTCCCGTGCTGCAGGTCAGCTCGTCGTCGACTTTGGGGTTGCCTCCGGCCTCGTTTTTCACTGTCGCCGTATAGACCAGGCGTTCGTCGCCGCGATTCAGCGGCGCCTCGGTGCGGTCCAGCTGCAAGCCCAGATGGGGCTCCGCCAGTGCGCTCGAAGCAAACAGGGAGGTCCACAGCATCAGCTGGACGCTCACCAGGGCAACTCCGAAAAGCTTGCGTTTGATTCTCATCGTCCCGCCCTCCGCCTGTGGCCGGCTCGTTTCTTGCCCTTGTGCAGACGGTGTTTTTTCACGCAGCGACCTTTCTTCTTGACGAAGCCCTTCTTGCAGCGCAGCGCTTTGCGGACGTTGCCGGAGCTGGCCTTGATGGTGGCGGGAGTGGCAACTGGCGGTGGCAGGACCGCCGCCCCCTGGCAGCCGCCTTCAGGCAGCGGGTCGCAGCCGGGGCCGGCTTCCACCGGGAGGGGGAAGCCGCCGCCCTCGCGGGCCACGTAGACGTCCTCGGCGGTGTCTTTGTCCTGCGGAAGCAGCGCGGTGCGGGTGGAGAAGGCGACCTGGTTGCCGCCTGGGGCCACAGCCGGTGGGGCTTCGACTTTGGCCGCCGCGGCTCCCAGCTGCCCGGCCCGCCATATGTAGGGGTTGCTCTCTTCGCCTGAGTCAGTAGGCATCAGGGCCTCTGCGGTGGCAAAGGCGATGCTCTGGCCGTCCTCGCTGACCCAGCGGCCCTGCTCGCCGAAGTTGGATTCCGGTTCGCGGCCGATGTTGGGGTTGACGGTGGCGTCGAAGGGGCCGTCGTCGCCCCCGCCGGGGGCAGCTTTGGAGATGCGCTCAAGGGTGTCGGTGTCGGCGTCGTAGCGGAAGACGTCGCGGAAGCCCCCGTCTTCGTCGTCGGTAGTGAGCGGCGCTTTGGAAGCGAAAGCGAGGACGTGGCCGTCGCCGCCCGTTTCTTCCTCGGGACCGCCGGGGCCATGGAGGGGGGCGGGGAAGGCGTCGCCGAAGAAGCTTCCCTCCGCGCCCCACATGCCCTCCTTGTCCTCTTCGGCGAGGGTGCCGAGAAAAGCCAGCTGGCCGGTGCTCGCGTCATAGGCATAGAGGTTGGGTTTGCCGAGCACCGCGCTGGTGCCGGAGGGGCTGGTGTCTGAGGTGAGCGCGCCCTGCGCAACGAAGTAGGCGTGGGAGCCGTCGCCGGAGATCGCGGTGGCGGCGCTGAGCACGTCGGCAGGGGCGGCGTCTTCTCCGGCCGAGACGTGGGTCAGGCGGCTGCCTTCGGGTTTGTTGGAGTCATATAGATAGAGGTCGCAGCCTTTGGATGCCCCAACAGTGTCTCCGCAGGGCTGGGCGCTGGCGTCGGTGTCGGTGGCGGTCAGTTTGCGAGGCGTGGCGAGGTATGCCTTGGTGCCGTCGGCGGAGGCGGCTTCGAGGAGGTCGTCGCCGGGCTGCTGCCATTCCGCCAATCCTCCGGGCAGGAGCGGCTCGATCTCCGGACCGGTTCCGGTCGCGGTCCGCACCATCACGCGGAGCGGATTGTCGGTGTCGCAGATTGGCCCTTCGCCGGTCACCGGGTCGAAGGGCTGGGCCGGGCGAGTGGTAAGAAAGATGCGCTCGCCGGAGGCCGAGAGGGCGCCCTGAATGTAGGTCGGATGACCGGCCTGGCTGAGCGGGCCGCCGAGGTGAGCGCCGCAGCGCCCACCGTAGACGGGGCCGTCCTTGTCGCGGGCCAGCAGCTCGACCGTCGGTTCCCCGCCCTCGAGGGTGGTGACGTAGCCGTTGCGGTCCCCGCCCGGTTCTTCGGACTGAGTCCCCGGCGGCGGCTTCGGATCCCCTGGCAGGTAGGAAATGAACGAGATGCGGCCGCGCAGAACGGTGGTCGTGACGTCGGCCGAGGAGGCGCTGACGTCGATCTGCGGCACCGAGGTCTGAAGTTCCTGGCTGCCGCTGTTGTCGACCGGCACCATCAACGGAGAAAGTGGGGCGAAGGAGCCGTCGAGGCCGCCGCCGAAGAGCTGGAAAAGGCCGACGAAGCCCTGGGACTGGGTGGCGCCCAGAAGGTTCCAGCGGCTGAGGTCGGGCGTGAAGGCCGAAGGGCCGCCGTAACGCCGGCCCCCCCAACGATCTCCGCCAGCGGTGGAGAGGTCGGCGCAATCTCCCAGTTGGTGGCGGTGCGGGTGGCGACGTAGCGGTCGCCCGCGAAGCCCTGGTAGCCGGGGGTGCCGGCGAGAGCCGCCTGGGCGGCGAAGAGGACACGCTCGCCGTCCAAGGAGAAGGAGGGCGAGAAGGCGGGCTCGGAGGCCTTTTTCGGCGGGCTCACCATCTCCAGTGCCATGCAGGGCGGCAATGAGGTGGCGCCCTGAGCTTCGCGCAAAGGTTCGTTGGGGCAGCTGGCGGCGGTGGCCTGGCTGCAGAGCGCCAGCGTTAGGGCGCACATCGCCGCGCCGAGAAGTCCGATCCTGCGTGCCTTCACCTTAAACCCCCCACCCATCGAGTTCCTGGTTCTTGCTGGCGCAGCCTCCCTGAAGCCGCCCCCTGCCGTGAAAATCATAGAGATACGAGCTTATTTCTGTCAAGGAATGATCCGAGACCTTTGAAGGAACCGGGGGCGCCATAGCGCCCCCGGCATCCCCTTGCTCGTGCTGCTTCCTATCGCGATACGGGCTTATGTAATGCCGTATGTACCGATGCTCGGCGCTAGGACATTCTGCGTACCACTGACCGTGGAGACGCTCGGTTCCCCAGTGGCGTCCACGGTCACTGAACCCGAGAGCGTGCCACTGCTGGCCCCATGTGCATTGTCCGGGGTGATTTCCGCTGTTCCACCTGTCACTGTAACGCTGCTGACGGGGCAGAATCCGCCTGTCACGCTGTTGTGAATTTCACCGACTGTGATGTCGATGGCGGTGCCGGTGGAGTGAGCTACCCAAGGCAGGCCTGTCGCACTCACGCTGTGGACTTGGCAACCCGCCAAGAAGCCACCGGTTTTGCATTTTTCTGTGGGACTGCCGTCGACATGGAACGTTTTAACTTCTCCTGTGGTGCCCGGTAGGAGTGTCGTGGTCGATGTCGTTTGGCACTCGATCGAGCCGAGACCGCCGCTGAATTTGGCTTGCCCTGTGAATCCCACTTCCGCTTTGCTTTCCACGGCGGCTGTTTTGTCGGTCCAAGCGCCCATCGCCACTGACGGCAGCGCTGCCAGCGCTCCGAAAGCGAGCACCAGCATCGTGATCTTCTTCAACATCAAATTACCCCTCTTTGTCTTCCCCACCGGCTGGCCTCGTGGGCCTCGGCCTGCATGGGGCTTTGTGTCGGGCCCTCGGCGACGAATTCCTTGCCGAGCTCCCGACTCGGTTGCCCCGAATGAATAATTGATCAGCTATGCACTAGTCAAGTCTTTTTAGTCAATGGGGGTTGCAGACAACGACTAACTTCCCCGGTTTTTGCCTGCAAATCGCAGGATGTCCAAAACGCGCGCGCGCGAAACCGCGAGTGCCACCGAATCGCGCGCCCTCCTACCGGAAGGAGGTCAAACGAGCTCGGTGGGGACGCTGCCGATCCCGAGCAGCCCCGGACCGACGTGGGCGCCGAGGACGGCGCCGATCTCAGATATGAAGACGGGCTCGCAGCCGAAGATCTCGCGGGCGTCGTCGATCAGGGTCGAGGCCGTCCCCTCGTCCTGGATGTACTGGACGACCCAGCCGTCGAAGCCCTGCTCGTGGCGCTGGCGGGCGTAGTCGCGCAGCCGCTCCAATGAACGGGCGCGAGTGCGGACCCGCTCGACCGGGGTGATCTCCTCCTCGAGCGTGAGGATCGGCTTGATCTTCAGCGCACCTCCGATCCAGGCGCGGGCGCCACCGATGCGGCCGCCGCGGCGCAGGTACTCGAGCGTGTCGATCGCGAACCACATCTTCAGCGCGTCGCGGGTCTCCTCGGCGCGAGCGACCACAGCATCCGCACCAGCGCCCCTCGCTGCCGCCGCCGAGGCTCCTAACACGGCCAGGCCCATGCCGCCGGCGGCCGAACGGGAATCCATCAGTCGTATGCGCTCACCGCCCTTGCCTTCGTCGATCAGCCGCTGACGGGCCTGACCGGCGGCCTCGAAGGTGCCGGAGATCCCGGCCGCTATATGGATCGAGACGATCTCCCGGCCGGCATCGAGCAGCGGCTCGTAGACAGTGACGAAGTCGCCGATCGAAGGCTGGGAGGTGGTGGCGCCGCCCTCGGAAGCGCGCAGTCGCTCGTAGAAGCCGGCGTAATCCTCGATATCGAGCTCCCGTTCCTGCTGCCCATCGACGGAGACGTAGAGGCTGATTACCTCGATGCTCCGTTCCTTCACCAACTCGCTGGGAAGGTAAGCGGTGCTGTCGCAGACGACGGCGGTCGGGGCACTCTCGGTCAACGCCGTGATTCTCGCAGACGCGCCGGTACGCGGAGCTTCCGCCGGGCCCAGCTACACTTTGTGAAGTGACTGAGGCTCCCAACACCGCGATCGTCCTGACCGACAAGGCCGCTGCCAAGATCGGCGAGCTCCTGGCAGGGCAGGCCGAGGGAGCGGAGCAGGCGCTGCGGGTCGCCGTCCGCGGCGGCGGTTGCTCGGGCTTCCAGTACGCGCTCGCCTTCGACAAGCCCAAGGACGACGACCACGTGTTCGAGGTCGACGGCGTCGCCGTCGTCGTCGACAAGGTCAGCATGCAGTTCGTCTTCGGCTCCGAGGTCGACTACGTGGAAGGGCTCCAGGGCGCCGGCTTCCAGGTCAACAACCCGAACGTCGTCGCCGCCTGCGGTTGCGGTTCCTCTTTCCAGGTGAAAGAGGACGCTGCCGAGACCGCCGCCGTCTAGCGCGGCGCTATTCGATCTGCAGCGGCGGGGACTGCGCCGGAGGCGTCGACTCCGGGGCGGACGCACTGGCCGGCTGCTCGACGCCGATGGCCTCGGCCAGCTCGCCCGACTCGAACATCTCCTCGACGATGTCGGCGCCGCCGAGCAGCTTGCCGTCGACGTAGAGCTGGGGAAAGGTCTGCCAGTCGGAGATCTCGGCCGTCACCTCGCGCAGCGGCTGCAGCGCCGGCAGCACGTCGATCGCGCCGTACTCGACGTCCAGCTGGTCGAGTACCTGGACCACCCGCATCGAAAAGCCGCAGCGCGGCATGTCCGGCGTCCCTTTCATGAAGAGCAGCACCGGGTTCGCCCCGATCAGCTCCTGGACTTTGGCTTTTAGCGCCGCGTCGGCCATGGGGTGATTGTAGGGAGCCCCGGGCGCCGGGCTCTCGCAAGTCTAGATCTGCGTGACGATCAGACCGGCGAGACCAACGAAGCCGGTCATCATCGCCACCATCATTCCCACGAACGCGTTGATCATGGTGTGCTGCAGCGCGTCGACTCGTCCGCTCAGCTCGCCGACGCGCTGGCTGAGCTCATCCAGTCGCGAGTCGACTCCTGCTTTGAAATCGTCGAGGCGGGAATCGGTCCAGGTCGATCGCATTGACTCCATGCTCCTAAGCGTAGGGATGCAAAACGCGTGCGTGTCGCGCATAGTGTAACTTTTTGTCTGCGTCTCTGTTGGGACTCAGCCGGGAACCGACGTCTTGACCGACAACGCGTGAATCGTGCCGTCCTCGAAGCGCTCTTTGACCGCGGCCTTGACGAGCCGGTGCTGGTCGATCCGCGAAAGGCCCTCGAACTGGGCAGCGCTGACGACCGCGCGCAGGTGGTCGCCGCTGCCGGTTTCGTCGCTGACCTCGACGCTGGCACCCGGCAAGGCCGCCGCGATCATCGCCTCCAGCTCCGCCAGGTCCGCGGCCACGGGGCCTCAGCCGGGCAGCTTCTCGCCGAGGGTCTCGAGCATCTCCTCGACGCGGACGAACTTGACGCGGGGACGGCCGTGGGGCTCGCCGCGGCCGACCTCGGCCTGGTCGATCGCCTGCCAGTCCTCGAAACTGACGTAACGGATGCCGCGCTCGCCCAGCAGCGCCTCGACCGCGCCGGGGTTAGGGTCCTCCGGCTCCAGCAGCGTCTGCGACTCGACGTCGGCGAGCAGGTTCTGGACCGTCTCCAGCGCGTCTTTCTTATTGGTGCCGATCACACCGGAGGGGCCGCGCTTGATCCAGCCGGCGGTGTAGTGGCCGACCTTGTGGCCGGAGTCGTGGGAGTCGAGCACGCGGCCACCCTCGTTGAGGATCAGGCCGCGCTTCTCGTCGAAGGGCACGCCCTCGATCGGGATCCCGGTGTAGCCGACCGAGCGCAGGACGAGGCCGCACTCGAGCTCTTCGCGCTCGCCGGTGTCCCTGGCGCGCAGCGCCCCGCCTTCCTCGACCAGCTCGTTGCGGCCGATGACGATGCTCTCGACCTTGCCGTCGCCCTTGATCTCGACCGGGGAGGCGAGGAAGCGGAGGACGATCCGCTGTTTCTTGCCCTCCGGCGTGCGCTGGGAGAACTCGCGCAGAGTCTCGACGTTGACGCGGGTCGTCTTGTCGGCCTGGTCGGATTCGAGGTAGGCGGCGCTTGCCGGGTCGAGCTCGACATCGGCCGGGTCGACGACGACGTCGGCGTCCTCCATCTCGCCCAGCTCGCGGATCTCCGGGTTGGTGAAGGCGGCCTGGGCCGGCCCGCGGCGGCCGAGCACGACGATCTCGCGGATCCGCTTCGCGTCGAGCAGCTCGATTGCGTGGTCGGCGGTGTCGGTCTGGCGCAGCTCGTGATCGCTCAGGGCCAGCATCCTGGCGACGTCCATCGCCACGTTGCCGTTGCCGATCACCACCGCGCGCTCGCAGGAGAGGTCGAAGTCCTCGTTGGCGTAGTCGGGGTGGGCGTTGTACCAGCCGACGAAGGCGGTGGCAGCGTGGCTGCCGGGCAGGTCCTCGCCGGGGATGCCGAGCTGGCGGTCGGTCTCGCAGCCGACCGTGAAGACGATCGCGTGGTAGTGCCGCTCCAGGTCCTCGACCTCGAGGTCGTGGCCGATCTTAACGTTGCCGAAGAAGCGGAAGCCGTCCCGCGCCGCGGTTTTTTCGTAGACGCGGATCACCGACTTGATCTTCGGGTGGTCGGGGGCGACGCCGCCGCGGACGAGGCCGAAGGGGGTGGGGAGGCGGTCGAAGAGGTCGACCTGGGCGTGCGAGTCGCCGTCCTTGAGGATGTGCTCGGCGGCATAGAAGCCGGACGGGCCGGCGCCGACGATGGCGACGCGCAGGGGGTTCTCGGAGCTGCCGATCTCGGACATTGGACGCGGAAGAATAGGGAACCGGCTACTTGCCGAACAGCGCGAGGTGCAAGCCATGGACCAGCGCGGCGGGGAGCATCGGCTTGGTGCCGCCGAAGCGCAGTCCGTCGAGTCGCCCGTCGATGACGGCGTCGAGCCAGGTCTCCGGCGTGCCCAGGGCCCAGGTCGGAGGACTTTCGTCGACTTTGGCCGCGCAGCAGACGATCTTCCCGCTCTGGACCTCGACGATGACGCCGGACAGGCGGCGCTGCTGGTTCGTCGCCGGCTCGCCATCGCCGGTATGGACGGCGAGCATGCATTCGCCGTTCGTGCTGCGGGGCAACGGCGCTAGGGGCAGTGCCAGCATGAAGGCGGCCTCGACCTCGACGTTGGTGATCGGCACGGCGCTGTCGCTCATGTGGCGGCGCTCGCAGCGGCCGGCGGCGCAGAGCGGGGCGATCGACTGCCGCAGCCAGTCGGTGACTACATAGGGAGTGCCGCGCCCTGGCCCGGGCGCCGGAGTCACCTGGTTGGTCGCCTTCATCTTCGCCAGCCGGCGCTCCAGGGACGGATAGGCCATCTCGGGAATCAGGCTGTGCAGCTCCGAAAGCGAGTAGGGCTGGGAGGCCAGAGCCCGCATCAGCCTCGAGCCCCAGCCGCCCGCCAGCGCCTTCACCGCTCCTTTCGCCTCGTCGGAGTCGGGAGCGATTGGGCCGTCGGGAGCGTTTGCCAGCCAGGTCTCCAGCACGCTTGCCACGAAAATCGACTCTTCGCCGACCGGGGTTATCCGGTTTTTGCTCGCATAGACCGTGTCGCCGCTGGCCTCCCTGAAGAGGGCGCCGACCTCGCGCAGCCCGGCGACCGAGGCACGCAGCGTCGTCTGGGCGGCCCAGCCGATCTCCGTGTGCAGTTTCGCGACTTGGCGCGGGCGCTCGGCATGCGCGCGAAGGACCATGGCGTTGATCGGGTTGCCGACAAGCTGCAGCACGCGGCTGCCCGCCCGCACCTCGTCTCTGTTCCCCACAGCACTCATTCAGGCTCTTGCGCACCGGTAAATCTAAATGAAGCGTCAAGCCCCTTTCCGAACTATCACGTTTATGCATGCTGGTTAAAAAAATCGTCGGTATTCGGCGACGATGCATGGGTCCGGCTTCCTGGGAGGAGGCCGATCCAAAACAAGGAGAGAGATATGAGGTCCAATATGACGGCCAAGCTGTCGGCAGTCGCGGTAATCGCGGCCGCTGCCTTGGCGATGCTCGTCCCGGCCGCGCAGGGCGCGACGCCGAGGCCCGGCTACGAGCGGTTCGCCGGTTGCCCGAGCACGGAAGAAAATCCGGAAAGCTTTTTCTGCTTCCACGCCAAAATCAAGAGCGGGCACTTCCAGATGGGGAACAAAGACGTCCCGATCGAAAACCCGATGACCTTGACGTGGGGCACCGATTTCGAACAGGAAAAATACCTTGTCAACGCGAAAGGCGGCCTTTCGAAAGCCAAACAGAAAGTTCCGGGCGGGATCATCGGTCTCACCGGCCTCACCTGGCTGGCAGAATTCTTCGGCAGCCAAGCGCTGACCCTGTACGCGACGACGGAACTCGCGGGCACGCCTGACATCAGCAACCCCGAACACGTCAAACTGCCGATCAAGGTGCACCTCGAACATTCGGTGCTCGGCAGTAAATGCTACGTCGGCTCGAACACGAACCCGATCAATCTCAATCTGATCATCGGGACCACGAGCCCGCCGCCGCCGAATGAACCGATCAGCGGGCACGCTGGAGAATTCTTTGCCGACGAACCAGCGTTTGTTTTCGGATTCAAAGACATCAAATACGTGGACAACTCGTTTGCCGCACCAGGCGCCAACGGGTGTGTCCTGACGCTCTTCGGGTTCATCCCGATCAGCATCAACGGCCTGGTCAACACCCAGTCCGGCCTCCCGTCTCCGGCGGGTACCAACGAGACGATCCAGAACCAGGACATCGAACTCACGCCTGAGTTCGTGGTCTATCCGTAGCCTGTTTCTCTCGAGGAAGTCGTCAAGCGCGCGGTGGGAGACCACCGCGCGCTTTTTTTCAGGGGGAAGGCGCGGAGGTGGAGATCGCGCTCGCGCTGCCGTCCAGCGCATCGAGCGCCCTGCGGGCGGACATCGCCACGCAGGTGAAGATCGGCGTCTCGCGCTCGGTGTACTCGCTTGACTCGGTCGGGCGCAGCTCGTTGACGAGGTCCAGGAACGTTCCCGGATCGTCCCCCTCGAAGCAGACGACGAACTCCTGGTCGTCGAGGCCGAAGGAATAGGTCGTGTTGATCGTGATCTCGGGGTAGCGGCGGCCGACCTCGATGTGGCTCTTCATGATCCGGCCGCGCTCCTCTGCCGGCAGGCCGTACCAGCGGCGCTGCTTGACCATCGGATAGAGGAAGAGGTAGCGACGCTCGGAGACGCAGATCTCGGTTCGGGCCCGCTCGTCGGAGTAGGGCGAAGGTTTGGTCATCGAGAGGAAGGAGTGGGGGGTGGCTGCCCATTTCGCCAGGCCGCTCTGGCCGAGGACGACGTGAAAGGTGTGGATGTCCTCGAGGTTGGGGCTCTGGCTGAGCAGGACCAGGTCGACATCGCCGCGCGTGCCTATGGTTGAGTAGGCGCGCAAGGAGCGGTCGACGCTGAAGTCCTCGCAAGCGGCGAGAAATTCTTCCTTGTCGGCGGCTCGGAGCTGCGGATCTCGACGGCGCCAGGCTGGATCGATCTTGAAAAACGTGAACTTGGCGAAGGTGCGGTCGGCCATCGCGCTGACGATAGCGCTCGTTTCGCTGCTCGCGAGCGCGCCGGCGAGCGCGCGGGTGACCGTTGCCCTGGCCCCGCAGGGAACCTCGGTGAAGCAGCTCGCCGCGGCCGGGCTGTCGCCCGGCCTGATGAGCGCCGGCCTCGGATCGGTGCCGGCGGAGCAGACCTATCTGGACGTCACCCAGGGCAACCGCGTCTTCGACTCCCTTTACGACGAGCCGCTGACGGCGACGCGGGTGGAGGCTGAATCAGCCGCTGCGGAACAGGGCGATCCTTCGGCGGGCCGAGTCGGCGCCGGCGGACGTCGTGCCCGGGCTGCTGGCGTTGGCGTTGGCCGAGGAGGGCAAGGGCTTCAGGGTGATTCGAGCCCGCCCCTTGCGGCTCCACGCCCTGGTCGAGTCGCTGCGCGGGAACGATCTATTGATCGCGATCGCGCGGCCCCCGCCCGCCGAGAACGAGGCGCTGGCGATCGGCGTCGCCGGTCGCGGGTTCGACGGCAACCTGACCTCCGACAGCACGCGGCTCGGCGGATACGTCCTCTCGACCGACGTCGCGCCGACCATCCTCGCGCGGCTGGGGGTGGCGATCCCGTCTGAGATGTCGGGCAGGCCGATACGGGCGGAGGGGACGGCGGATCCAATCGCCGTGGTCACCCTGGGGGAGCGGATGGCGGTGATCTCCGAGCGGCGCGGCCCGGTGGTCGGGCTGAGTCTGTGCTTCTGGCTCGTCGCTCTCGGCCTCGTGGCGGCGGCAGGGCGGGTGAGGCTGGCCCGAGGCGGGGTCCGGCTCGTGAGCCTGGCGGTCGTCCTGCTGCCGCTGGTCCTGCTTGCCGGCCCCGCGGTCGAACCCCCTGAGACCGTCGAAACCCTGCTGGTGATGGTCGGAGCGCCCCTGCTGGCGGCGCTGTTGCTGGCGCTCTTCGATGGCTACCGCGCTCTGGCGGTGGGCTCGATTGTCACCGTCTTCGCCTATGCGGTCGACGTGATCGTGGGCTCGCCACTCACCTCCCTTTCGCTGCTGGGGCCCAACCCCGGGCTCGGGGTGCGGTTCTACGGCATCGGCAACGAGCTCGAGGCCCTGTTGGCGGTGCTGGTCGTCGCCGGGACGGGGGCAGCGCTCACCGGATTCGCCCCCCGCTTGCGAGCGCGGCGGTCCGCCTTCGCCTTCCTCGCCGCCGGCATCGTCGCTGCCCTCGTCTTCGCCGCCGGCCGCTTCGGCGCCGACGTCGGGGCGGCGATCGTCTTCCCGCTCGGGGCAGCGGTCGCCGCCGTGGCGATCGCGGGCCGGCGCCGGCGCTCGGCGTTGCTGCTCCTCGCCGTGCCCCTGGTGGCTCTGGCGGTGCTGGTCCGCGTCGACCTCGTTTCCGGCGGCGGCGCGCACCTCACCCGCTCGGTTCTCGATGCCGGCGGTCTCGGCGATCTCGCCGAGGTCGCCCAGCGGCGCCTGGAGCTCGTCGTCAAACAGCTTCGCCAGGCCGATCGTCTACGTCTTCCTGCCCCTGATCGCCGCGCTCGCGGCGCTCGCCTTCGTCCGTCGCGACCGCCTCGCCGCATGGGTCAGTGGCCGCCCGGCGATGCGGGCCGGCCTGCTCGGTGCCCTCGCCGCCACCGTCGCCGGCACCCTCGCCAACGACTCCGGCGCGCTGCTGCTCGAGATCGGCGCCGCCTACCTGCTCGTCTTCGTCGGCTTCGCCTGGGCCGAGGCCGAGCCATGATCTACCCTTGCCGTCTGTGCGCATAGCTCTCGTCTCGCCATATTCCTGGTCCTACCAGGGGGGCGTGAACCGGCATGTGGAGGCACTCGCCGAGGAGTTTCTCCGGCGCGGCCACGAAGTTCGCGTGCTCGCCCCCTTCGACCCGCCCGACCGGGTCAGTCGCGTGCTGCACCGGGCCGGCGCCGAACCGCGCGAGCTGCCCGACTATGTGGTCCCGCTCGGGCGCACGGCGGGGTTTGGGGCCAACGGTTCCGTGTCCAACCTCGCCCCGTTCCCCTTTGGTGGCGTCGTCGCCCCGCGCCGTGCTGTTAGGCAGGGGGAGTTCGACGTGATCCACGTCCACGAGCCGCTGGTGCCGCTGGTCGGTTGGAACGCGACGCTGGCGGCCCGTGCTCCGGTCGTCGGCACCTTTCACGCCTACTCGACCAGGCCGCTCCCCAACTTCGTCGCCAACGCGGTCGGCGCGCGCCGCCTCTTCAACCGTCTCTCGGCCCGCATTGCGGTGTCGGAGGCCGCGGCCTGGACTGGCCGGCGGTGGTTCGGCGGCGAATACACGGTGATTCCCAACGGGGTAGACGTCGACGCGGTGCCGAGCGCGCCGGGGTCGAGCGGCGAGGAGCTGCAGATTCTCTTCGTCGGCCGCCCCGAGGAGCGCAAGGGCCTGCCGTTCCTGCTCGCCGCCTTCGGGGCGCTGGCCGAGCACGGTCGCTGCCGCCTGACCGTGATCGGCGCCGAGCGCGAGGATGTCCTCCGCTACCTGACCGATCCCGAACTGCTGCGCTGGATCGACATCCACGGTCGCGTCTCCGGCGAGGACCTCTGGACCGCGCTGCACGGCGCCGACGTGCTCTGCGCCCCCTCGCTCTCGGGAGAGAGCTTCGGCATGGTCCTGACCGAGGCCTTCGCCGCCGGAACCCCGGTCATCGCCTCCAGCATCGCCGGTTACAGCGACGTCGTCACCGACGGCGTCGACGGCCTGCTGGTCCCACCCGGTGATCCCCAGCGCCTCGCCGAGGAGCTGCAGCGCGTTCAGCACGACCGGAAGCGCCTGCGGGAGATGGGGGAGGCCGCCCGCCGCAGCGCCCAGCGCTACGCCTGGCCGCGAGTCGCCGACCAGGTGACGGAGGTCTATGAGCGCGCGATCGAGGCGCCGCGGCCCGCCGGCACGGGCCAGCGCCTCGCCCACTGGGCCGGCCTGCGTCCGGCCGACGGGGGTCCTCGTCGGCCCGCGCGGAAGCTGCCCTCGCTCGATCCGGCGCCGACGCCGGCCGGCGGACGGGGACGTCAGTTCGCACGGCAGGTCGGGCTCGCCGCCGCCGGCGCCCTCGGGTTGGGCCTCACCGCCCTCGCTGCCCAGAAGATCGGCGTCGACAACGTTGTCGAGAGCATCGTCCGCTCCAACCTGACCTGGGTCCTCGTCGCCTGCGTGCTGATGGCGGTCTCGCTGTTCTTCCGCGCCGCCTCCTGGTACTGGATCGCTCGCGCGGCCCTGCCAGATCGGGCCGTTCGCCGCCGCGACGTCACCTCGGCGACGATGATCGGCGTGCTGATGTCGGCGACGCTGCCAGCCCGTCTCGGTGAGCCGGCCCGTGCCCTCGCCCTCGCCCGTCGCACCGGCCGCATGCGGGAGACCTTCCCGGTCCTGCTCGGGACGCTGGTCTCTCAGACGATGCTCAACCTCGTCGCATTGGCCCTGCTTGGCGTGATCATCGTCTCGACCACTCCGCTCTTTCACTCCGGCACCCAGAAGCTCTTCGTCTTCAGCCTGGTGCCGCTGGTGCTGCTCCTCGTGGTCCTCATCGCGCCGATGCTGATGCGACGCAACGGCAGCGGCCGCCTGGCCCGTCTCGGCGCCGCCCTGCACCGGGCTCTGGTCCAGGTCCGTGCCGGCCTCGCCGTCTTCCGCGACCCCCGCCGCGGCACCCTGGCCGCCGCCGCCCAGCTCGGCGCCTGGGCGATCCAGCTCGCCGCCTGCTGGGCGCTGCTCTACGCGCTGGGCCTCGACGGTACGGCCGGGATCGGTGCCGCCGCCGCGGTCCTCTTCGCGGTCAACGTCACCGCCGTGGTGCCGGCGACCCCCTCCAACATCGGCGTCTTCCAGCTAGCCGTGATCAGCGTCCTCCACACCGGCTTCGGCATCGGCACCGCCGACGCTCTCGCCTACGGGGTCATTCTGCAGGCGGTGGAGATCGCCACCGCGGTCGCCCTCGGCCTGCCGGCATTGGTTCGCGAGGGGCTCACTTGGAGCGACCTGCGGGTGCAGGCGCTCTCAGCCGCGCCGGTCCGGCTCGAGCCAAAACCTCCCGAGCGCCCGACGCCACACCCTCAGCGCACGGTTTAGGCCCGGGCGCAGTTTTGAGGGCGCGCGGTATTGGCACCCTGCGGCGTGCAGGGGCAAAGTGGGCACGATCGTCAGCTTTTAGTGATGGCTTGAGGGATTGAGGAAAATCCTGGTTATGACGAGGCCCCAGCGGCTATTGCTGAGAGCGACAGGTCGAAGACTTCGGCAGCGGTACCCGCCGGGATCCCGACTCCAATCCCTCTCGGGCCACCGCCGTTACGGATTGCCCGCAGGGAATATCCAGAAGGGCCAAAAATGTTCAAGAAGATAATCGTGCTGGCCATGGCCGTTGGTGTCGTGGCGGCGCTGGCGCTGCCGACGGCAGCCTCGGCGGCGTGGAAGCACCACCAAACCCAGATCGCCCACAATGTAGCCATCCCTTTCACAGGGAACTTCGTGTACTCGAGCGCAATTGGCGGTATCTCCTGCCAAGTCACATCGGAAACGCAATTTTTCACTGGCCAAACAACGGGCGAGATCGAGACGCTCGATGTCCATCCGGGTGATGAGACAACGAACTGCAAAGGCACCGGCTCTCTCAGCCCATGCCAAGTCCACAACCTGACGCCTCAAGTGGGCCTCAATTGGGGGTTCCACACAACCGGCACCGTCGAAAAACCCAGCATCCAGCTCACAACCGGTACCTTGTCGTACCAAATGACAGGCAGCTTCTGCGGTGCTAAAAAAATACAAACAACACCGGGCAATTTGACGGCGACGCCAAATCAACCAAACACATTCACAAGCATCACGTTGAGCGGCGGCCTACAAGCCCACATTGAAACAAACAACGGTTTGGTCCACCCGACCGCCATCACCGTGTCGGGTTCGCTCACAATCGAGGAGGCGGCTAAAAAACATACATACTCGATCTAGCCTGACAGGTCCCCAGCAGTCATTCGTATCTCCGAGAAAGAGCCTGGGCGGTCCCGCCCAAGCTCTTCTCGGCATCGCGCGCAAACAGGGTTCGAATCGAGATAACTCGCGAGCGCCCGACGCCAAACCCCCAGCGCGCCGTCCTGTCTTGGGCACGGTTTTGTAGGCGCGCGCTTTGGGCGACCTGCGGTTTGCAGGGGGAAAGGCGAGGACCCACGCCGCTTTAACAATTAATCCCAGCAAGTACGCAGGCTTCCTTGACTAGTTGCCACAAGCCTGTATTGGTGGGGGTATCCAGTCACAGACCTCGGCAGCAGGACGACCGCCGGGATCCCGACTCCAAACCCTTTCGGGCTACCGCTGTACGGATTGCCCGCAGGGAATATCTAGAAGGGCCAAAAAATGTTCAAAAAGATAACTGTGCTCGCCATGGCCGTTGGCATCGTGGCGGCGCTGGCGCTGCCGACGGTGGCTTCAGCGGCATGGAAGCATCACAGCACCCCAATCGAAAAAGACGTAACCATTCCCTTCACAGGAACCGCTGCATTTACCAGCGCGATTGGCGGCGTCAGTTGCCAAGTCACATCAGAAACGCAATTCCTCGCTACCCAAACAACAGGCGAGATCGAGACGTTCGATGTTCATCCGGCGGATGAGACAACGAATTGCAAAGGCACCGGCTCTCTCAGCCCTTGCCAAATTCACAATGTGAGTCCCCAAGCGGGCCTCAACTGGGGGTTCCACACAACGGGCACCGCCGAAAAACCAGATGTGCAAATCACATCCGGCACACTCCATAGTCAACTGACAGGAGCATTCTGCGGTGTGAATACAATTCACATCACACCGGGTAACGTAACAGCGACGCCGACGCCAGAGGATGGGAAAACAGTTACAGGCCTCACGTTGACTGGTAACCTCGTAGCCCACATTCACACACGCGACCCAGAAACAACGGTCCACCCGACCCCGATAGTCGTGTCGGGTTCGCTCACAATCGAGAATGCGAGTCAGAAACATACATACTCGCTCTAGCCTCTAGCCCTGGAAAACACAAGCTGCCGCAAGGCAGTAAGCATGGGGACCGGGCCCAATAGCCCGGTCCCCTTTCTTAAATACCAAGGCGTTCTTTGACAACGCTAGTAGCGTTTCTAAATGGGGGAGCACACCGTGGGGGGATCAAAAATGAGCATGCAGATCAACTGGCGCCTTCGAGGCGCGCTTGCGCTTGCCTGCACGCTGGCGCCGGCGGCGATGCTCTTCCCGACGCCCGCCGCCGCCGCCTGCCCCAACGAAGCCTTCCGGCCGGCCAGTCTGTCGGCCCTGCCCGAGTGCCTCGGCCTGGAGATGGTGACGCCGCCCAAAAAGTTCATCCAGCCCGCTCTGCTGCCCTCCTTCTCACGCGATGGGTCGCGCCTTCTGCTCTCCCTGCAGACCGCACTGCCCGGCAGCCCCGGCTACCAGAACTTCGAAGGCGACCGCTACATCGCCCTGCGCACTGTGGCGGGCTGGGAGCTGGCGTCCACCTCGCCGCCGGTGGGGGCGTTGATAAGCGGCGGCGCCAAGTTCGGCGGTCCCTCGACCTTCGCCCCTGACCTGGGCGGCTGGGGGCAGTTAGGCGCCACCCGGGCGGAGAACCAGGTCGGCGTCTCTCGCCTTTTCGGCGGCGGGTTGGATGGTTCCTTCGCGCCGCTCTCGCCGCGGCTGGTGCCAATCGACGACAGTGGCAGCGCGGTGCTGGGAGAATCAGTCGTCAACTTGGTCGTGGCGGGCAGCTCCGAGGACCTATCGAGGACCGTTCTCTGGCCGAGCGCGACCTCGGTCGCCTACCTGGCGGAGGACCCCCGCGACAGAGCGGACTTCGAGGCCTTAAGCGGAGGAAACAGCTACCTCGTCGGCCCCGGTCCCAGCGCCACCCCGACGATCGAACTCCTGGCCCGCGACAAAGAGGGCAAAGTCTTCGGCGGGCGCTGCGGCTCCCACCTGGGTGGCGAAGACAGCACCTTCAACCAGGGGGCGATCTCCGCTGACGGCTCCCGCATCTTCTTCACCACCCGCCCCGCCCAGCCCTGGGATTCAGAAGCAGCGGAAGGACCGGCCTGCAGCAGCGCCAACCCGCTGCGCATCCTCGAGCGCACCGAAACCTCTGAAGGCCCGGTGATCAGCGAACCGATCCCCGGCGGCCCCGCGGCTCCCGGTGACGACCTCTTCGAGGCCGCCTCGGCTGACGGCACCAAGCTCTACCTCACCACCACCCGCAAACTCACCGCCGCCGACAGCGACTCCGAAACCGGAGAGTGCTCGCCCTTCCTCGCCGCCTCCAAAGGCTGTGACCTCTATCTCTATGACGCAAGCAAGGCCCCGGGAGAACGCCTCACCCTGGTCTCTGACGCAGAGGACCCGGTGCAGGCCAACGTCCCCAGCGGCATCGCCGCCGTCTCCGGCGACGGCTCCCGCGCCTACTTCGCCGCCCCGGCGGTGCTCACCTCAGACCTCAACCCATTGGGAGACGGTGCCCAGGGCGGGGGCAAACCGAACCTCTACCTCTATGAGGCAGATACCGACGAGCTCTCTTTCCTCGCCACCCTCTCCAGCGAGGACCAGCAGTCCCTCTGGGGGACGAAAGGAAGCTTTTACGGCGACGCCTACGCCGTCCCCCTCTACGGGCCCGGCCTGCAAGGCGGCGGCGAGGGCCACGTCTTAGCCTTCGCCACCAAGGCTCCGGTAACCGCTGATGACGAAGACGGCGGCTTCCGCGACGCCTTCCGCTTCGATGCCGAGGCAGAGACCCTCGAGCGGATCTCCAAGGCTCCTGAAGGCGGCTCGGACAACGGCCCCTTCGAGGTCTCGGTCAACCCGGCGATCAGGAAGTTCAAAGAAGAAAACTTCAACGAGATGCCCCGCTGGGCCAGCGAGGACGGGCAGCTGATCGCCTTCGCCACCGCCGAGCCGCTGCTGCCCGGCGACGGCGATGAAACCGTCAACCCCTACGCCTGGGATGAGGGCCAGCTCGGCGCCGTCTTCGCCTCGCTCCTCACCGTGGACCGGATCGAGCCGCCCGCCGTCGCCCCGGTGGGCGAGCAGTTCGCCTTCGCGACCACCGCCCGGCTCTTGCCCCGCGACGGCGACACCGCCAAGGACGTCTACGTGGCCCGCGAGGGCGGCGGCATCCCCGAACCGGTTGCGCCGCCGATCTGCAACCCGCTGGTGGAGGGGGATTGTCGGGGACCCGCTGCTCCCAAGGCCTCGGCACCGCCACCGTTCACCGGTTCCCCCGGCAACCTCAAACCCACCAAGTGCAAGAAGGGCCAGGTCAAGCGCAAGGGCAAGTGCGTGAAGAGGAAGCAGGGCAAACGCAAAGCGGGCAAGCGAGCCGGCCGCAACCGAGGAGAGGACCGATGACCCGCACCGCCGCCAAGGCCCTCACCCTCGTCGCCGCGCTGGCGCTCTCGCTCCTGCTCGCGAGCACGGCAACCGCGGACCCGCGCTTTGGCCTCGAACTACAGCGCATCCACGAGCCCGAGCGGATCGGCGACGAACGCCTGGTCTATCAGGCGACTGTCACCAACGAAGCCGGAAACAGCGCGAAAGTCGGCGACACCCTGACCTGCCGCGGGACGCCGGCGGACGGAATCAGCTGGTCGGGCAACCCGACCCCCACCTTCAGCTTCAAATGGCTGCGCAACGGCGAAGAGATCCCCGCCGAGACCGCTTCCACCTACACCACCACCGCGACCGATGAAGGCAAGACGATCCAGTGCGTGGTGACGGGAACCAACGACCCCGAGGACGTGCTGCCCGGCTCCTACGCGCCGATCGCCGCGGCGTTCGCCTCTCTGCCGCCGGTTGTGATCGCCCCGGCGCCGTTGAGCGCCCCCCCGAGCGGGAGCACGCGGCCGTCGCTCGCTTCTTCCCCGCCGATGGCGTCGACCCCGAGCGGAACGGCGACGAGCGAAGCGGGCTCGCCGGTGCTGAGCGACGTCGTCACCGCGAAAGGCACGGGCAGCTTCACCAACGGCTCGAAAGTGGTGGAAGCGGTGACGGCGGAAAGCGGCAGCCTCGAAGATCCCCAGGCGGTAGCGGGGAGCTGCATCGCGGCGGGGGCGACGATCTCGAAAGTCGAGGAAACGGCGGCGGACGTGTTCAAAGTGACGCTCGACAAAGCGGCAACCTGCACGGGTCCCGGGACGCTGGAAGCGGGAGCGCCGCCGTTCTCGATCAGGCAGGAGATCAGCGGCGATGAATGCATCCCGGCTGAGGCCAAAATCATTAAAGCCACCAGCATCGGCGGTGGGTCCGCGACCGAGCGGTTCATCGAAATGGACAAAGCGGCGAGTTGCTCGAAAACGGGGGTGGTAATAGCGGCGACTTCGACGCTCGTCTGCGAAGCACCGAGCGGCTGGAGCTCTGACAGCACGATCACCTGGAGCTTCCGCTGGCTGCGCAACGGCGACCCGATCCCCGGCGCCACCGGCCCCACCTACGAGGTGCAGAGCGCCGACACCGATCCGGCCTCGATCCTGCAGTGCGAGGCGACGGCGGAGGACGCGGAGGGGCAGAGGGCGGTGGCGATCTCGGTCCAGAAGCCGACCCGCCCTGCGCCGCCCTCGCCATACGCGTTCCCCGGCAGCGGGGAAAACGCCGCCGTCGACTTCAACAACCAGACGACCGGCGAGGTGACGCTTACCCTGGAAGCTCCTTCCGGCCCCGAGACCTACCTCTTCACGGCACTCGGCACCGGCTGGGAGTGTGAGAAAGTTGCACCCGAGCCGCCGCCGGCAACCGTGACCTGCACCCGCTCGGACTCACTCGCCCCGCAGGACTCCTACCCCTCCGTGGAAGTCGTGATCGCCCTGGGCCAAAACCCGCCCAACCCGCTGATCACGAAAGCGGAAGTCGCCGGCGGCAACGCCCCGGAAGCGGAGACGGCTGAGGACCAGTTCACGATCCCCGGCGAGCGGCTGCCCTTCGGCTTTGAGGCCTTCGAAGTCGAGGTGCTCGACGAGCTCGGCGATCCCGACGCCCGGGCAGGCGGGCACCCCTTCAGCGCCGGGGCGAGAATCGTCTTCAACACGCACGAGCGGGCCGAAGTCCAGGCGGTCTGGGACCGCGCGGTGAACGGCTCGCCGAGGGTGGTGCGCACGCAGACGCCGGCGGGCTTCGTCGGCAACCCGCGGGCGGCGGTGCTGTGTGAGCGCTCGGCGGCGGAGCTTGACCTGTGCCCGCACGAGAGCGCGGTGGGGACGATCGCGATCGCCAACAACGTGGTCTCGAGCTTCAACCCGGTGCCGATCTACGCGATGGAGCCCGAACCGGGGACGCCGGCGCAGTTCGCCTTCAAGGTGGCCGACTTCGCCTTCACGCTGAACCCGGAGCTGCGGCCCGAGGACGGCTACGCGATCGACCTCGTGACCCAGCCCTTGCCGAAGTTCCCAGAAGTGTTCAAAACCGACGTGGTGCTCTGCGGCTTCGGCGTCCTGTTCAACGGAGGCAAACCCGCAGGCTGCCGCGAGCGCGAAGACCCCGAAGCCACCACCAAGCCCTTCCTCACCAACCCCCCCCGCTGCACGGGCGAGGAACCCCTGGTCAGGATCCTCGCCGAGAGCTGGGAGGGCGAGTTCGACAGCGCCGAGGACAGGACCCCCGCCCTCACGGGCTGCGAGAAAGTCCCCTTCGCAGCCCAGATCTCCTTCACCCCGACCTCCAAACGGGCTGACTCGCCAACCGGGATGGACGTCGAGCTGACCCTGCCCACCAGCGGCCTGGAAGACCCCAAAGGCATCGCCGAGGCCCACCTGGAGGGCACCACGGTCACCCTGCCGGAGGGAATGGCGGTAAACCCCGCCGCGGCCAACGGCCTCGGCGCCTGCACCATGGCGGAGCTCGGGATCTCCGCAGCGGGCGTGCCCAACGACGATCCGGTCTCCTGCCCGGAATCTTCCAAGCTCGGCACCGTGGAAGCCAACACGCCGATCCTGGAGGACACCCTGGGGGGAACCGTCTACCTCGCCAAGCAGGGCTCCAACCCCTTCGGCTCGCTGCTTGCCCTGTATTTGGTGATCGACTCGCCCGAGAACGGGATCCTGATCAAGCTCGCGGGCAAGGTCTCACCGGACCCCAACACCGGCCGCCTCACCGTCTCCTTTGAGAACAACCCGCAGGCGCCGCTCTCAAGCGTGCGCCTGCACTTCCCCGGCGGCAACCGCGCGGCGCTGATCAACCCGCCGAGCTGCGGCACCCACACCGTGCAGTCCCAGCTCACCCCCTGGAGCGCCGCTGACCCCGCCAACCCCACCGAGGCCGAGACGCTGGAGCTGTCCTCGAGCTTCGCGCTCACCCAGGGGCCCGACGGGGGCGCGTGTCCGACGGGAGCCTTGGAGCCGAAGCTGCGCGCTTGGGTGGCAAATCCTCAGGCCGGTGCGACCAGCCCCTTCACCCTGCGCCTGCACCGCGAGGACGGCACCCAGCGCTTCCGCGGCGTCTCGGCCAAGACCCCTCCCGGCCTCTCCGCCTACCTCAAGGGCATCCCCTGCTGCCCGGTCTCCACCCTCACCTCCGCCCCCACCGCCCCCGGCAGCGGCGCCGCCCTGCTGGCCGCACCCGTCTGCCCCCCCGCCTCCCAGGTCGGCAGCGTCAGCGCCGGAGCCGGAGCCGGCCCCGACCTGCTCTTCATCGAGACCGGCAAGGCCTACCTCAGCTGCCCCTACAAAGGCGCCCCCTTAAGCCTGGGGATCGCCACCCCCGCGGTAAGCGGCCCCTTTGACCTCGGCAACGTCGTGGTCATGAGCGCCCTGCACCTCGATCCCCAGAGCGCCCAGATCACCGCCGTCTCTGATCCGATCCCGACGATCTTGCACGGCATCCCGCTCGACCTCCGCGACGTCCGCGTCAACCTCGACCGCCCCAACTTCACCCTCGCCCCGACCAACTGCGAACCGCTCGCGACCACGGCCACGGTCACCGGCGAGAAAGGCGCCGTCGCCACCGTCTCCGACCGCTTCCAGGTCGGGGGTTGTGAGAAGCTCGGCTTTAAGCCGAAGCTGGCGCTGCGCTTGCACGGCAAGACCAGGCGCGGTGCCTACCAGCGCCTTGAAGCCACGCTCACCGCCAGGGCCGGCGATGCCAACATAAAACGCGCCTCGGTTGCCCTGCCGCACTCGATCTTCTTGGCCCAGGAGCACATCCGCACCGTCTGCACCCGGGTGCAGTTCGCCGCCGATCAGTGCCCCAAGGGCTCGATCTACGGCAAGGCCAAGGCAATCAGCCCCCTGCTTGACTATCCCCTGCAGGGCCTGGTCTACCTGCGCTCCTCCTCCAACCCCCTGCCCGACATGGTGGTGGCGCTCAGGGGACCAGCCCACCAGCCCTTGGAGATCGACCTGGCCGGGCGCATCGACTCCAAGAACGGCGGCATCCGCAACACCTTCGATCTTCTCCCTGATGCCCCCGTCTCCAAGTTCACCCTGCAGCTGCGGGGTGGCAAGAAGAGCCTGCTCGTCAACAGCCGCGAGCTTTGCAAGGGCACGCAGCGGGCGAGCGTGCGGATGGGCGCCCAGAACGGGCGCGAGCGGAGCTTCAGGCCGGTCGTGCAGAACGGGTGCAAAGGCAAAGGCAGGCCGAAGGGTTAAGGGGCGTTAGGGCACCCCTTTGCGTCCGCGCAATCGCAAAATTGCGATCGCGCGGAATCGACATCCTTCTATTTGCAGGGGTAAACAAGACGGTTCGCAGTCGCAAAATCGATTGACCAGGATCTCTTGACTGCTGAACACGCGGTCGGGTATTTCTTTCTCCGACCAAAGTCGAATGCCTCGACAGGCACCCGCCCGTCGAGGCTCCGACCAGATCCCAACCGGGTTTGCCGCGCAAAGGTTGCCCGGACGGGAACAACCAGGAGGATAGAGATGTTCAAGAAGATGACGGTACTCGCCATGGCCGTCGGCGTGCTGGCGGCAATGGTGCTGCCTGCCTCGGCTTCGGCGCTGTGGGTCCAAAACCACGAACCCCTATCAGCCGACAAGACCCTCGGTCTCACAGGGAACGTGCGCTTCCAGGGCGGCCTCGGTGGAATTCAGTGCCAAATTACATCCACGGTCGATTTCCTGAAAGGTCAAACAAACGGCACCGCGACAACCTTTGACGCCCACCCTGGCGATGAGACACAAAACTGCCAGGGAACGGGCGGTCTGATCGGATGCCAAATCCACAACCTGACCCCACAACAAGGGCTGACTTGGGCGGTTACAACAGAAGCCTTCAAAACAGTGACGAAAATTGAAGGCACTTTTCCCAATCAGAAAACAGTGTTGGGCGCCGAACACACGAAAGCCGCCGTGGTCCACATCGGGGCGATCACAAGCACCGCGACAGGCGGCTTCTGTCCAGTGAACCACATCGAACTCACAGCCGGCACAATCGGCATCGCCGAGGAGGGCGCTGGTGCTGACGGCACAACAATCACCAACGTCGAAGTCAACGGCGCGTTGGATGCCCACCTGAGAACAGTCAGCGGGGTGGTACACCACGAAGAGGTGCTTGCGACGGGCACACTCACGGTCGAGAGCCCCGACGCAGGGATCTACGGGTTCTAGGGGACAGGCAAAGCTCGCCGGTATAGGGAGCAATGGAGGAACCGGGGCTGTGAAAGGTCCCGGTTCCTTTTTCGATATGTCAGTACTCAACCGTTCCTTGACAAGACTGTTAGCGTCTTCCTTGGATTAGGGAGATGCCGGGGGGAGAAATATGAGCAAGCAGATCGTCATGGCCGCGCGCTTGGCCTGCGCTTCCGGGCTGGCGCTGGGAGCCTTAGCGCTGGCGGCTGGGGCGGCCGAGGCCCAGTGCTCCAATGAAGCTGTTCGCGAAGCCCAGGGTCCGCCCACGACGAGCTTGCCCGATTGCATGGCGCTGGAGATGGTCAGCCCGCCGCGGAAGTTCACCCAGCCGGCTTTCCTGCCGGCCTTCTCGCGCGAGGGAGGGCGGGTGGTGCTGATGGTCCGGATTGCCCTGGCCGATACCCCGGGCTATCAGTACTACGAAGGCGACCCCTACGTCGCCAGCCGCGGGGCCGGCGGCTGGGAGCTGGCTCCGACCTCCCCGCTTGAACCGGCGATCACCGGCGGCGGTCGCAGGTGGGGCAACGCGACCGTCTTCACGTCCGCACTCGACCGCTGGGCGCTGCTGGGCTCCACTCAGGCCCAGTACGCCGTCGGCGTCAGCCGGCTCTTCGGCGGCGGCCTTGACGGCTCCTACGCTCCGCTCTCGCCGCCGCTGGTCCCGATCGATGGGAGTGGCAGCGCCGATCTGGCGACCTCGGTCCTGAACCTCGAGCTCTCCGGTGCCTCGGCCGATCTCACCACCACCGTGTTGCGGGTCGACCTGCCCTCCACCGGCTACCTCCCCGGTGATCCGCGCAGCAGCTCGGCGAGCTCGGTGAGCGGCGCCAGCTCCAACAGCTACCTCGCCTTCCTCGACGAAGGCGGCGAACCGGCCCTCGAGCTCCTGGCACGCGACAATGACGGCAAGGTCATAGGTGGCCTCTGCGGCGCTCACCTGGGGGGCTTAGGAGCTCCGGGGAACCGTCCCACCTTCAACCAGGGGGTGATCTCCCCCGACGGCTCGCGCGTCTACTTCTCGACCCGCCTGGCCCAGCCCTGGGACCCCGAGGAAGACGAAGAACCGTCCTGCGACAGCAAAAACGGCGTGCGCGTGATGAAGCGCGTCGCCACCCCCGCCGGTCCGGTGATCACGCAGGTCGCCCCCGGCGGAGGCGGCGCCACGGCCCCCGGCGATGACCTCTTCCAGGCCGCCTCGGCCGACGGCACCAAGGTTTACTTCCTCAGCCCGCGCAAACTCACCGCCGCCGACACCGATACCGCCACCGGTCCCTGCGACGGCAACCTCGGCGCTTCCGAGGGCTGTGACCTCTATCTCTACGACGAGACGAAACCTCCGGCCGAGCGCGTCGCCTTGGCCTCCGACGCGGATGGGGCGGTGGAAGCCGACGTGCTTCGCTCGACCACGGCGATCTCCGGCGACGCCTCGCGTGCCTACTTCGTCGCCCAGGGCGTTTTGACCAGCGATCCCAACCCCGAGGGCGAGGCCGCCCAGGCGGGAGCTCCCAACCTCTACCTCTACGAGGCGGCGGCCAAAGAGCTCTCCTTTCTCGGGACGCTCTCCGCCAAAGACCAGGGGGGCGGAGAAGACTTCGGCGGCCTGTGGGCGATCAGAGGCAGCGGCTTCGGCGACGCCTATGCCGCGCCGCTCTACGGACCCGGCCTGGAAGGCGGCGGCGACGGTCACGTCCTTGCCTTCGCCTCCAAAGCCTCGCTGACCGCGGACGACGAAGACGGGGGCTTCCGCGATGTCTTTCACTACGACGCCGAGGCCGAAACGCTGGAGCGCCTCTCCAAGGCCGCCGTGGGCGGCGAGGACAACGGCCCCTTCGACGCCTACGTCAACCCCGCCATTCTTAAGGTAATCGGATACAACTTCGGCGAGGCGACCCGGTGGATGAGCGAGGACGGGCAGACCGTCGCCTTCGCGACCGCGGAGCCCTTGATCCCGGGTGACGAGGACGGGGAGCTCAACCCGTACGTCTGGAACACGGGGGAGCTCGGCGCCTCGTTCGCGAAGCTCCTGGAGGCCGGGGGGGTGGCGGTGAAAGCGCCCGGCGCCGCCCCGCTCGGGCACCAGGTCGTCTTCTCGACCCCGACCGCGCTCCTACCGCGCGACAAGGACGTGGCCGAGGATGTCTACGTGGCCCGCGCGGAGGGGGGCTTCTCCGAACCGGCGCCGGTCATACCCTGCCATCCGCTGCTGGAAGGTGACTGTCAGGGCCCGCCGAGCCCCAAGCCCGCCGCCGTGCCCCCCCCCGCCGCCGGCGGCAACGTCAAGGCACCCCGCAGGAAATGCGAGAAACGCCAGGTCAAGCGCAAGGGCAAATGCGTGCGCAAGAAACTGGGCAAAGGCAAAGCCGGCAAGCGTCGAGGAGGCCGATCATGAGAGGCCGCATCCCGAGGCTCCTCGCGGCGCTCTGCGCCGCGGCCCTGCTCTCGCTCCTGCTCAGCGCCCCCGCAGCGGCCCAGCCGGAATGGGCACTGCAGATGACGCGTGCCGCCCAGCCGACTCACGTGGGCGATGAAAAGCTGATCTACGAGCTCGAGGTCACGAACGAGGCGGGTGATGAACCGGCAGCCGGGACCGAACTGACCTGCCGGGGCACGCCCGAGGACGGAACCGAGTGGTCGGGCACCCCGGAGCCGACCTACAGCTATCAGTGGTGGGCCGAAGGGGAACCGATCCCGGGCGCCACCGCCAAGACCTACATCCTCACCCCCACCGACACCGGCAAATCGATCCAGTGTGTGATCACCGGGACTGTCGACCCCGACGGCGCCGGCTCCGGCTACGCGCCGATCGCCTCCTCGATCGCCTCGCTACCGCCGACGGTGGCTGCGCCGGCGCCGGGGAGCGCGGGGCCGAGCGGGTCCTCCATGCCAGGCCTCTCCGGCTTGTCGAACGCGGGAACCCCGAGCGGCACCGCGACCGCGACCGCAGGCTCGAAAGTCCTCACCGACGTGGTCACCGCGGCAGGCAGCGGCACCTTCACCAACGGCTCGGCGGTGGTTGAAGGGGTGACGATGAGCCTCGGTCGCCTCGAACCCAACCAGGCGGTCTCGGGCAGCTGCGTAGCGACGGGGTCGACGATCTTCCAAGTGGAGGAACCTGCGCCGGGGGCGTTCAGGGTGACGCTCGACAAAGCGGCGACCTGCGGTGGGGCGGGGGCGCTGGAGGCGGGCGCGGGGCCGTTCGACATCGAGGAGGAGATAATTGGGGAATGCATCCCGGCGGGGGCCAAGATCGTCAAGGCGACCGCCACTGGTGGGGGAGCACCGACGGAGCGGTTCATCGAAATGGACCAAGCGGCGACCTGCTCGAAAGCGGGCGTCGCGATCGCCGCCACCGCGAAGCTGAGCTGTGGCGCGCCCGGCGGCTGGAGCGCTGACAGCGCGATCGCCTGGAGCTTTCAGTGGCTGGGCGACGGCGCGGTGATCGCCGGCGGCCCCGAATACACCGTGCAGAGCGCCGACACCGAACCGCCCTCGATCCTGCAGTGCGTGGCAATCGCCGAAGACGAGGAGGGACAGCGGGCGCTCGCCGTCTCGACGATCCGCCCGACGTTTCCAAGACCGCCGACGCCCTACTCCCCGCCGGTGGCCGGCGCGACGCCCACGGTCGACTTCGCGAACCAGAGCGCGGGCGAGGTGGAGCTCTTGCTGGAGGCGCCGGCGGGCGAGGGGATCTCGATCTTCTCGGCGGTGGGCAGCGGCTGGAGCTGCGCCAAAACCCTTTTCGGGGAGCCGCCGCCGGCGAGTATGACCTGTGCGCGCACGGACCCGCTTCAGCCCCAGGATTCCTACCCGGCGGTGAAAGTCGTGATCGCCCTGGGCCAGAACCCGCCCAACCTCCTGATCGCCGAAGCTGAGGTCTCCGGGGGAGGGGCCACCGAGCCGGCCAGCACCAAAGACGAATACACGATCCCCGAACCGGCGGTCCCCTTTGGCTTCAAGGCCTTCGAGATCGAGGTCCTCGACGATGAAGGCAACGACTACACCCAGGCCGGCGGGCACCCCATCAGCGCTGCGGCGAGCATCGAGTTCAACACGCATGAGAGCCCTGCCAGCGAGCGCGGCAGGGCGGTGAACGGCTCGCCAAAAGAAGTGCGGACGCAGACGCCGCCGGGCTTCGTCGGCAACCGACGGGCGGTGCCGGAGCTCTGCGCCACGGCGGGGGAAAACCTGGCGAGCAACTGCCCACATGAGAGTGCGGTGGGGAAGATCAGCATCCTCAGCACCGGTCCAGGCGGAGGCACGCCTTTAGCGATCTACGCGCTCGAGCCCGAATTCGGGCAGCCGGCCCAGTTCGCCTTCGAAATCGGCGAATTCGTCTTCACCCTGAACCCGGAGCTGCGGCCCGAGGACGGCTACGCGATCGACCTGGTGACCCAGCCCTTGCCGAAGTCCCCGGAAGTGTTCGCCTCAGAAGTGACCCTCTGCGGCTACGGGGTGATCTTCAACGGCCCCAACGTCGAAGGCTGTCGCACCGCCTCTGACCCCGAAGCGACCACCAAACCCTTCCTCACCAACCCCCCGCGCTGCAGCGGCGAGGAACCGCTGGTCAGGATCCTCGCCGAGAGCTGGGAGGGCGAGTTCGCCGAAGCCAAAGACACCACCCCCGCCCTCAGCGGCTGCGAGAACGTCCCCTTTGCAGCCCAGATCTCCTTCACCCCGACCTCCAAACGGGCTGACTCGCCAACCGGGATGGACGTCGAGCTAACGCTGCCGACCACCGGCCTGGAAGACCCCAAAGGCATCGCCGAGGCCCACCTGGAGGGCACCACCGTGACCCTGCCAGAGGGAATGGCGGTAAACCCCGCCGCGGCCAACGGCCTCGGCGCCTGCACCATGGCGGAGCTGGGGATCTCCGCAGCGGGCGTGCCCAACGACGACCCGGTCTCCTGCCCGGAGAGCTCCAAGCTCGGCACCGTGGAAGCCAACACGCCGATCCTGGAGGACACCCTGGGGGGAACCGTCTACCTCGCCAAACAGGGCTCTAACCCCTTCGGCTCGCTGCTTGCTCTCTACCTGGTGATCGACTCGCCCGAGAACGGGATCCTGATCAAGCTCGCGGGCAAGGTCTCACCGGACCCGGTAACGGGACATCTCACCGTCTCCTTTGAGAACAATCCGCAGGCGCCGCTCTCAAGCGTGCGCCTGCACTTCCCCGGCGGCAACCGCGCGGCGCTGATCAACCCGCCCAGCTGCGGCACCCACACCGTGCATTCCCAGCTCACCCCCTGGAGCGCCGCTGACCCCGCCAACCCCACCGAGGCCGAGACGCTGGAGCTGTCCTCGAGCTTCGCGCTCACCCAGGGCCCGGGCGGAGGGCCCTGCCCGAGCGGGGCGCTTGAGCCCAAGCTGCGGGCAGGGGTCGCCAACCCCCAGGCCGGTGCCGTGACCCCTTTCATCCTCGACCTCTCCCGCGAGGACGGCACCCAGCGCTTCCGCCAGATCACCACCACCACGCCCCCGGGCCTCTCCGCCTACCTCAAGGGCATTCCCTACTGCCCCGCCTCAACTCTGGCCTCGATCCCAACCGCCCTGGGCGCCGGTACCGCCCAGCTCAGCTCCCCCGCCTGCCCCCCTGCCTCCCAGGTCGGCACCGTGATAGCCGGAGCCGGAGCTGGGCCCGACCCACTGTTCCTCAACACGGGCAAGGCCTATCTTGCCGGCCCCTACAAAGGCGCCCCCTTAAGCCTGGGGATCGCCACCCCCGCCGTAAGCGGCCCCTTTGACCTCGGCAACGTGGTGGTCATGAGCGCCCTGCACCTCGACCCCCAGAGCGCCCAGATCACCGCCGTCTCCGATCCGATCCCCACCATCTTGCACGGCATCCCACTCGATCTAAGAGACGTCCGCGTCAACCTCGACCGCCCCAACTTCACCCTCGCCCCGACCAACTGCGAACCGCTCGCGACCACGGCCACGGTCACCGGCGAGAAAGGCGCCGTCGCCACCGTCTCCGACCGCTTCCAGGTCGGGGGTTGTGAGAAGCTCGGCTTTAAGCCGAAGCTGGCGCTGCGCTTGCACGGCAAGACCAGGCGCGGTGCCTACCAGCGCCTTGAAGCCACGCTCACCGCCCGGGCCGGCGATGCCAACATAAAACGCGCCTCGGTTGCCCTGCCGCACTCGATCTTCTTGGCCCAGGAGCACATCCGCACCGTCTGCACCCGGGTGCAGTTCGCCGCCGATCAGTGCCCCAAGGGCTCGATCTACGGCAAGGCCAAGGCAATCAGCCCCCTGCTTGACTATCCCCTGCAGGGCCTGGTCTACCTGCGCTCCTCCTCCAACCCCCTGCCCGACATGGTGGTGGCGCTCAGGGGACCAGCCCACCAGCCCTTGGAGATCGACCTGGCCGGGCGCATCGACTCCAAGAACGGCGGCATCCGCAACACCTTCGATCTCCTCCCCGATGCCCCCGTCTCCAAGTTCACCCTGCAGCTGCGGGGTGGCAAGAAGAGCCTGCTCGTCAACAGCCGTGAGCTCTGCAAGGGCACGCAGCGGGCGAGCGTGCGGATGGGCGCCCAGAACGGGCGCGAGCGGAGCTTCAGGCCGGTCGTGCAGAACGGGTGCGGGGGGAAGGGGAGGAAATAGCCAATCTAGGTACCCCCACGTTCCTTGACAGTCCAGTTTAGGTTCCTATAGCCTATGAGGGGTTCGGGCGGGTCCCGGGCTCAGTGGTAGGAGGGGTATTGATGAAGGGACCGGGGTGCTGGGGGTGCAGCGTGGCAGGGACCGCGCGGCTTAGCCGGGGACTCCACATAGGCCCCTCGGGTGCCGCCTCCGTCAAACGCAGGGTCAACTAATGGAGGAAAGCATGCGTTCGTTGTTGCGAAATCGTCTCGGGATCCCGGGGGTGATAGCCGTGATCGCTTTGGTCTTCGCGATGGTCGGCGGCGCCTGGGCAGCCAAAAAATACGTGATCACCTCGACCAACCAGATAAAGCCGAGCGTCCTGAAAAAACTGAAAGTTCCGGGCCCGAAAGGCGCGACCGGAGCCGCCGGTCCCGCTGGCCCAGCTGGTCCCGCTGGCCCGCAGGGCGCGGCAGGATCTCCCGGTGGGGATGGCGCCCGAGGGGCAACCGGGCCGACCGGATCCGCGGGGACGCCTGGGGCCAAAGGGGCGACCGGAGCGACGGGACCGACCGGCACCGTCGGCACCACGGGCGCGACCGGCCTCGCCGGCGCGGCCGGCACCACGGGTCCGACCGGCTCCCCATGGGTGCCGGATAACGAGCTGCCCGACAACGCGACGCTGACCGGCACCTGGGGCTTCGGCGCTGTGGACCCGGTGGTCACGGAAGCAGAAGTTGGCGAAGATCCAAGCCTGCTGCTGAAAAGCACTGTGAAAGTGCCGATCTCCTTCCCGATTCCGTTGCCAGCGGAGCTGGCAACCACGGACGTCCACTTCCTTGCTGTGGGCGAATCAGATGCATCGTGTCCGGGCACCGTGGCGGACCCAGATGCTAGTCCGGGCGACCTCTGCGTTTACACCGCCGAGGAATCGGCGGGCAATTTCTTCAATTTCGGCATACAAAAAGCGTCTGTTGCCGGTGAAGCGCCTGGCGCCTCGAAATCAGGGGCGATAATCGAGTTCCTGGTTATCGGCAAACGTGCGTCGGCATTCGGCACCTGGGCGGTCACCGCTCCCTAGGTTTACTGGCCGATTGATAGCGACACAGGCCCGGACGCTGCCGTCCGGGCCTGTGGTCGCTTGTTTACCTCCTGCTCCGTACGGAACGTTTCGCACCTGGGATGTAGTCTTGGCTGAGTAGCCAGCCAGTCTCTACGAAAGGTTCCAGGTGCTCGAGGTCCTCAATCCGGCTAACGGACAGGTGGCCGGTGTCGTTCCCGTGGACTCCCCCGACGCCGTTGCGAGGACGGTCGCTCGCGTTCGCGCCAACCAGTCCGAGTGGGAGGCAACCGGGATCGAGGGCCGCTACCGCTGGCTCGGGCAGTTGCGGGACTGGCTGCTCGACAACCGCGAGCGGGTGCTGGACACGATGCAGCGGGAGACCGGGAAGGTGCGGGCGGATGCCTCCAACGAGCCGGCCTACCTTGCTGACCTGATCAACTTCTACGGGACCAAGGCGTCGAAGTTCATCGGCGAGGAGAGCGTCAAACCGCACTCGGCTCTGCTGGCGGCGAAGAAGCTGCGGGTACAGTACCGGCCGCATCCGGTGGTCGGGATCATCAGCCCCTGGAACTTTCCGCTGATCCTGGCCTTGGGCGACGCGATTCCGGCGTTGCAGGCAGGGGCGGCGGTGGTGATCAAGCCTTCGGAGTTCACTCCTCTGGGCTTGGCGGAAGTTGTGAAGGCGTGGAAGGAGGAGATCGGGGGACCGGACGTGCTGGACTGCGTGCAGGGAACGGGCGAGACCGGGGGGGCGCTGATCGACGACGTCGACTTCATCCAGTTCACGGGCTCCGACCGGACCGGGCGCAAGGTGATGGCACGTGCCGCGGAGACGCTGACGCCGGTCAGCCTCGAGCTCGGCGGCAAGGACCCGATGATCGTCCTCGCCGACGCCGACCTCGACCGCGCAGCCAACGCCGCGGCCTGGGGCGGGATGATGAACTCCGGACAGATCTGCATTTCGGTAGAGCGGATCTACGTCGAGGAGTCCGCCTACGACGAGTTCGTCGCCAAGCTGACGGCGGAGGTGGGCAAGCTGCGGCAGGGAGCCGACACCGCCGCTGACCCCAAGGACGTCGGCGCGATGACCTCCCCCAACCAGACCGCGATCGTCGCCGACCACGTCGACGCCGCGCTCGCTTCCGGCGCCCGGGCTCTAACCGGCGGCAAGCGGGTCGACGGCCCCGGCGACTACTTCGAGCCGACGGTGCTGGTCGACGTCGACCACTCGATGAAGGTGATGAGGGACGAGACCTTCGGGCCGGTCGTCGGGGTGATGAAGGTGCGCGACTCAGAGGAGGCGCTGCGGCTCGCCAACGACAGCCGCTACGGCCTCTCCGGGTCCGTCTTCGGCGAGAAGGAGCGCGCCGAGCGGATCGCCAGGCGGGTCGAGTGCGGCGCAGTCAACGTCAACGACGTGCTGGTCAACTACCTCGCCTCCGACGTGCCGATGGGTGGCTGGAAGGAGTCTGGGGTCGGCTACCGCCACGGCGAGCCGGGGATCAAGAAGTACTGCCGCACTGAGTCGGTCGTGATCACCCGCTTCGGCGGCAAGCGCGAGCCCAGCTGGTACCCCTACACGAAGGCCCGACGCGGCCTCATCGACCGCGTCGCCCGGGCCTTCAACGCCCGTGACCTCAGGCGTCGTCTGGGTATGCGAAGTCCTCGGGACTGACGTCCCACACCGGCGGACGCTGCCAGTTCATGCTGCGATAGGCGGGAACGAAGCCAGCCCGCAGCAGATTGCGGACGGCTGCCGCGACGCCCTCGTCCTCGCCTTCGGGTAACTGGGCGACGACCGTGTCGCAGCCGGCTTCGGTGGCGGCCAGAAGCCGGGCGCGCAGCAGCGCCTGGTTGCAGCCGCGGCGCCGAAAGCCCTCGACCGTGGCGTCGAGGTCCAGTACGGCGACGCCTTCGTGGATCAGCATCGAGCCGAAGGAGACGATCTCCCCTTCGAGCTCCGCGGTGTAGGTGCGCCAGTTCTCCTGGACCGGCAACGAGAAGAGCAGGATTCCAGCCGCTCCCGGCAGGCCGAGCGCCGGCGCCGCACCGAAGAACATCGTTTCGCCGGCGGCTTCCTCCTCGCTGATCTCCCACACCTTCACGCCAGGCACCCCCGACATTTCCGGCCAGGCGGCGTCGCGGACGTACTTGACCAGGCCGCGGGCCTGCTCGAAGCCGTGGCGGTTGAGCCAGCTCTCCGCCGCGGCGGTGCCGGGACGCCGGCGCGCAACCGGCACCCGGCAGTCGACGCCGAAGCCTTCCGCCCACGCGAGCGCCGCCTCGAGATGGCCTTCCTCGACTGCGCCCGGCTCGGCCGCGCCGAGCACCTGGTTCAGAACCGGCGAATCAGGAAGCGACGCGAACACGGTCGCTTGCACCGGACCGAACCGGCGTTCCTCGATGCCGCACTCGGCGACCGCGTCAGGCGCGGCCGTTCGCCACATGTCGTGGCGAAGACGCTGTGAGACTCCCTCCAGCAGTGCTGGGTCGTACTGCATTGGGCGCACCCCCCGTGAAGTCGTGTGTGCAAACCCTGCCCTGTTCGCCAGCACTCTATGGGTATGACCCGTGTTCCGTCAAGAAACTTCTCGATTTATCGTCAAAGTGCTGAGATCAGGCACGGGATGGCGTGGTTCGGCGCCCCCGGTAGCCTCTTTAAGTCATGGCCGAGCGCGATTTCATAGCCGCAACCAAGGAGCGCGTCGTCGTCTTCGACGGCGGTATGGGCGCGACCCTGGAGCAGTTCGAGCTGACCCAGGCCGATTACGGCGGCCTCGAGGGCAAATGCCACGAGGCGCTGGTGCTGAACCGGCCCGACGTGATCGAGGGCGTCCACGCGTCGATGCTCGAAGCGGGGGCCGAGGTGGTGGAGACCGACAGCTTCCAGGGCTCGCGGCTGAAGCTCGAAGAGTGGGGCCTGGGCGAGCACACGCTGGAGATCAACACCAAGGCAGCCGAAATCGCCCGCCGGGCGTCGGGCGAGGAGCGCTTCGTCGCCGGCTCGATCGGGCCGACCGGTTTCCTGCCGGCCTCGACCGACCCGACCCTGGGGAACATCTCCTTCGGCCGGCTGGTCGAGGTCTTCGCCGAGCAGGCGCGCGGCCTGGTCGAAGGCGGCGCCGACCTGATCATCATCGAGACGGCGCAGGACATCCTCGAGGTGAAGGCGGCGATTTTCGGGGCCCGCGAGGCGTTCGCCGCGACCGGGCGCACGCTGCCGATCCAGACCAGCGTCTCGCTGCTCCCCAACGGCGGCAAGATGCTGCTCGGGACCGACGTCCAGGCGGTGCTGACGACCCTGACCGCGCTCGACGTCGACGTGATCGGGCTCAACTGCTCGACCGGGCCCGAGGACATGCGCGACGCGATCCGCTTCCTCGGCGAGACCAGCCCGCTGCCTGTCCATTGCATCCCCAATGCCGGCCTGCCGCTGCAGGGACCCGACGGCGAGACGATCTTCCCGGAAGAGCCGGAGCCGCTGGCGGCGACGCTGGGCGAGTTCGTCGAGCGCTACGGCGTCGGCATCGTCGGCGGCTGCTGCGGGACGACGCCGGAGCACGTCGCCGCGATCCGTGAGCGGGTCCGCGGGCGGACGCCGGGCGAGCGGCCGGGCCCGGGCCCGATCGAGGTCTCCTCGATGATGACCTCGACCCCGCTCGTGCAGGAGCCGCGCCCGACCCTGGTCGGCGAGCGCGTCAACTCGCAGGGCTCGCGCAAGGCCAAGGAGCTGTTGCTGGCCGACGACTACGACGGCCTCGTCCAGGTCGCCGAAGACCAGGTCGAAGGCGGCGCCCATGTGCTCGACGTCTGCGTGGCGCTAACCGAGCGCCAGGACGAGGACGCACAGATGAGCGCGGTCGTGAAGCGGGTCTCGCTGACCCAGCCCGCGCCGATCCAGGTCGACTCGACCGAGCCGGAGGTGATCAAGGCGGCGCTGGAGACCGTCCCCGGGCGAGCGATCGTCAACTCGATCAACCTCGAGGCGGGTCGCGAGAAGGCGGACACGGTGATCCCGCTGGCGAAGGCGCACGGGGCGGCGCTGATCGCGCTGACGATCGACGAGGTCGGGATGGCGAAGACGGCCGAGCGCAAGGTCGAGATCGCCGAACGCCTGCGCGAGATCGCCTGCGAGGAGCACGGCCTCGACCCCGAAGCGCTGATCTTCGACGCCCTCACCTTCACCCTCACCACCGGCGACGAGGAGTGGAAGCCCTCGGCCGTGGAGACGATCGAGGGGATCCGCCGCATCAAGGCGGAGATCCCCGGCGTCAAGACCTCGCTCGGCGTCTCCAACGTCTCCTTCGGCGTCTCGCCGCGGCCGCGCGCCGTGCTCAACTCGGTCTTCCTGCACCACTGCGTCGAGGCCGGCCTCGACCTCGCGATGGTCAATCCCAACCACATCACCCCATACAGCGAGATCTCCGACGAGGAGCGCGAGCTGACCGACGACCTCGTCTTCAACCGCCGCGACGACGCGCTCGAGCGCTTCATCTCCCACTTCGAGTCCCAGGGCGAGGAGGCGGAGGCCGAGGTTGCCGACCCGACCGCCGGCATGGAGCCCGAGGAGGCGCTGCACTGGCACATCCTGCGCCGCAAGAAGGACGGGGTGGAGGACTGGATCGACCGCTCAGTGAAGAAGATCGGCGCCGTCCCGACCCTGAACGAGGTGCTGCTGCCGGCGATGAAGGAGGTCGGCGACAAGTTCGGCGCCGGCGAACTGATCCTGCCCTTCGTCCTGCAGTCGGCCGAAGTGATGAAGCGCGCCGTCGCGCAACTGGAGAACTACCTGGACCGGATCGACGGCCACACCAAGGGCAAGGTCGTGATCGCGACCGTCTTCGGTGACGTCCACGACATCGGCAAGTCGCTCGTCAACACGATCCTCACCAACAACGGCTACACGGTGATCGACCTCGGCAAGCAGGTCCCAGTCGACACGATCATCGAGGCCGCGGTCGAGAACGAGGCCGACGCGATCGGCCTCTCGGCCCTGCTCGTCTCGACCTCGAAGCAGATGCCGACCTGCGTCCAGGAGCTGCACCAGCGCGGGCTGGGGTTCCCGGTGCTGATCGGCGGTGCCGCGATCAACCGCGACTTCGGCCGCCGCACGCTCTACCCCAAGGGCAAGGAGTCCGATGAGGTTTACGAGCCCGGCGTCTTCTACTGCAAGGACGCCTTCCAGGGCCTGGACACGATGGACGCGCTGGTCGACGAGGAGGCGCGCGCCGCCCTGGTCGAGCGGATCCGCGGCGAGGCCAAACAGCTGCGCGAGAAGCCGGTCGTGGTCGACGACGCGCCGCCCGTCACGGATGACAGCGTCCGCTCCGGCGCCCGCACCGACACCCCGGTCCCAAAGCCCCCGTTCTGGGGGGTGCGCGAGGTCGCGATTGAGCTCGACGACGTCTTCCCCTACCTCGACCGCCACGTGCTCTTCAAGCTGCACTGGGGCGGGCGCGGGGTCAAGGGCGAGGCCTGGCGCGAACTGGTCGAGGGAACCGACGAGGAGGAGGGCTTCGCGCCGCGCTTGGAGCGGATGTGGCGCGAGCAGCACTACCTGCACCCGCGGGCGCGGCTCGGCTACTTCCCCTGCAATGCCGATGGCAACGAGCTGGTCGTCTTCGACCCCGGGGACCCCGAGCGCGAGCTGGAGCGGCTCGTCTTCCCGCGCCAGCCCAAGCACGACCGCATCTGCCTCGTCGACTTCTTCCGGCCGCTGGACTCCGGCGAGCGCGACGTGGTTGCCCTGCAGGGCGTCACGGTCGGCCCCGAGGTGACCGAGCTGATCGAGAAGCTCGAGCGCGAAGGCGAGTTCGCGGAACAGCTCTACGTCCACGGCCTCGGCGTCCAGTCGGCCGAGGGCCTGGCCGAGTGGCTGCACGCCGACGTCCGCCGCGAGCTCGGCATCGATTCCGACCAGGGCCGCCGTTACTCGTGGGGATACCCCGCCTGCCCGGATCAGTCAGAGCACGAGAAGGTCTGGCGCCTGCTCGGCCTGGAGCAGATCGGCATGACCCTCTCCGGTGGCTACGCGGTGATGCCCGAGCAGTCGACGGTGGCGATCGTCGCCCACCACCCCCAGGCCGTCTACTTCGGCATGAAGTCCGGCTTCATCCCCGAGGACAAGGCCCCTGACGAACTCATCGCCGGCACCGAGCGCGGCGGCGAGCTGCCGCCTGAGTCGGACCCTGATGAAGACGGCTCCGCAACCGCCGCTGAGCCCGTGCTTAGCCGCAAGCCCGCTCTTTGACGTAAGCGCGGATTGGCGTCCGCGCAGACTGGACACCCTTGCGTTTGCAGGCTAAAGGGCCATATCGGCGGTTGAGGCGGACTGCGGCGAGAGACGACAATTCACAGTTTCTCTTGACTATTGAAGGAACTGGTCTATTTGTAAACGGACCAAATCAAAGGCCTCGGCAGCAAATCCTTACCGCCGAGGCCCGAGATTAAACCCCGACCGGGCCATCTTTCGAAGGCTGACCCGGGAGGGATCACTAGGAGGATAAGAGATGCTCAAGAAGATGACCGTGCTCGCCATGGCCGTCGGAATCGTGGCGGCGATGGCGCTGCCCGCGACGTCCTCGGCGAACTGGCTGCACCACAAAACGCCGATCACTGAAAACAAAGCAATCGGCTTCACAGGGAGCGCGGCATTCACCAGCTCGCTCGGCGGCGTCACATGCCAAGTCACATCGGAAGCGCAATTCATCGCCGGCCAAACAACAGGTGAGATCGAGACGTTCGACGTCGATCCACAAGATGAGACAACGGATTGCAAAGGCACGGGCCTCCTCAGCCCTTGTCAAATCCACAATGTGTCACCGCAACAAGGCCTCAACTGGACGATGCATACAGTCAATAATCAGATTCTGATCACAACCCAGTCGCTCCAAAGCACGCTGACAGGAGCATTCTGTGGGGTCAAAAGCATCAACCTCACAGCGGGTACCGTGACGGGAACGCCGAATCAACCGGAAACAGTCACAACCGTGACGTTGAGCGGCAACCTGCAAGGGCATCTCCAAACAAATTCGGGCACCACGGATACCGTCCAAACGACGGTCAGCCACTCGCTGACAATCGAGTCGCCCAACGATCACACATACTCGATTTAGTCGTAACCAGTAAAGGCAAGCTGCCACAGCAGCAAGCCAAGAGGGGACCGGGCCAAGAGCCCGGTCCCCTTCTTTAAATACCAAGACGTTCTTTGACAACGCTAGTAGCGTTCTTGAGCGGGAAAGCACCACCTTGGGGGGATCAAAGATGAGCAAGCAGATCAACTGGCGCCTTCGCGGCGCGCTTGCGCTTGCCTGCACGCCGGCGCTGGCGGCGATGCTCTTCGCAACCCCCGCCGCCGCCACCTGTCCCAACGAAGCCTTCCGGCCGGCCGACGTATCGGCCCTGCCGGAATGCCTCGGCCTGGAGATGGTGACTCCGCCCAAAAAGTTCATCCAGCCGGCCCTGCTGCCCTCCTTCTCACGCGACGGGTCGCGCCTTCTGCTTTCCCTGCAGACCGCCTTGCCCGGCAGCCCCGGCTACCAGAACTTCGAAGGCGACCGCTACGTCGCCCTGCGCACCGCGGCGGGTTGGGATCTGGTCGAGACCTCACCGCCGGTGGCGGCGCTGGTCAGCGGCGGCGCCAAGCTCGGCGGCCCCTCCACCTTCACCCCCGACCTCGGCCGCTGGGCGCAGCTCGGCGCGACTCAGGCCGAGAACCAGGTCGGCGTCTCCCAGCTCTTCGGCGGCGGCCTCGACGGTTCCTTCGCGCCGCTCTCGCCGCGACTGGTGGCGATCGACAACAGCGGCAGCCCGGGCCTGCAGATCTCGGTCGTCAACCTCGTCGTCGCGGGCAGCTCTGAGGACCTCTCGCGCAGCGTCCTGCGGCCGCTGGCGACGACGACCGCCTTCCTGCCGCAGGACCCCCGCAGCGACACCGTCGGTCAGGGAGGCGCCAACAGCTACCTGGTCGACTCCAGCGCCACCCCGACGATCGAACTCCTGGCCCGCGACAAAGAGGGCAAAGTCTTCGGCGGGCGCTGCGGCTCCCACCTGGGTGGCGAAGACAGCACCTTCAACCAGGGGGCGATCTCCGCTGACGGCTCCCGCATCTTCTTCACCACCCGCCCCGCCCAGCCCTGGGATTCAGAAGCAGCGGAAGGACCGGCCTGCAGCAGCGCCAACCCGCTGCGCATCCTCGAGCGCACCGAAACCTCCGAGGGTCCGGTGATCAGCGAACCGATCCCCGGCGGCCCCGCGGCTCCCGGTGACGACCTCTTCGAGGCCGCCTCGGCTGACGGCACCAAGCTCTACCTCACCACCACCCGCAAACTCACCGCCGCCGACAGCGACTCCGAAACCGGAGAGTGCTCGCCCTTCCTCGCCGCCTCCAAAGGCTGTGACCTCTATCTCTATGACGCAAGCAAGGCCCCGGGAGAACGCCTCACCCTGGTCTCTGACGCAGAGGACCCGGTGCAGGCCAACGTCCCCAGCGGCATCGCCGCCGTCTCCGGCGACGGCTCCCGCGCCTACTTCGCCGCCCCGGCGGTGCTCACCTCAGACCTCAACCCATTGGGAGACGGTGCCCAGGGCGGGGGCAAACCGAACCTCTACCTCTATGAGGCAGATACCGACGAGCTCTCTTTCCTCGCCACCCTCTCCAGCGAGGACCAGCAGTCCCTCTGGGGGACGAAAGGAAGCTTTTACGGCGACGCCTACGCCGTCCCCCTCTACGGGCCCGGCCTGCAAGGCGGCGGCGAGGGCCACGTCTTAGCCTTCGCCACCAAGGCTCCGGTAACCGCTGATGACGAAGACGGCGGCTTCCGCGACGCCTTCCGCTTCGATGCCGAGGCAGAGACCCTCGAGCGGATCTCCAAGGCTCCTGAAGGCGGCTCGGACAACGGCCCCTTCGAGGTCTCGGTCAACCCGGCGATCAGGAAGTTCAAAGAAGAAAACTTCAACGAGATGCCCCGCTGGGCCAGCGAGGACGGGCAGCTGATCGCCTTCGCCACCGCCGAGCCGCTGCTGCCCGGCGACGGCGATGAACAGATCAACCCCTATGTCTGGGATGAGGGCCAGCTCGGCGCCGTCTTCGCCTCGCTCCTCACCGTGGACCGGATCGAGCCGCCCGCCGTCGCCCCGGTGGGCGAGCAGTTTGCCTTCGCGACCACCGCGCGCCTTTTGCCCCGCGACGGCGACACCGCCAAGGACGTCTACGTGGCCCGCGAGGGCGGCGGCATCCCCGAACCGCTTGCGCCGCCGATCTGCAACCCGCTGGTGGAGGGTGCGTGCCAGGGGCCGCCACCGCCGCCACCGCCGGCGAGCTCGCCGGCCACCACCGCGACCACCGCCGGCAACGTCAAACCCACCAAATGCAAGAAGGGCCAGGTCAAGCGCAAGGGCAAATGCGTGAAAAAGAAACAGGGCAAGCACAAAGCGGGCAAGCGAGCCGGCCGCAACCGAGGAGAGGACCGATGACCCGCACCGCCGCCAAGGCCCTCACCCTCGTCGCCGCGCTGGCGCTCTCGCTCCTGCTCGCGAGCACGGCAACCGCGGACCCGCGCTTTGGCCTCGAACTACAGCGCATCCACGAGCCCGAGCGGATCGGCGACGAACGCCTGGTCTATCAGGCGACTGTCACCAACGAAGCCGGAAACAGCGCGAAAGTCGGCGACACCCTGACCTGCCGCGGCACCCCGGCCGACGGAATCAGCTGGTCGGGCAACCCCACCCCCACCTTCAGCTTCAAATGGCTTAGCAACGGCGAAGAGATCCCCGCCGAGACCGCCCCCACCTACACCACCACCGCGGCCGACGCAGGCAAAGCAATCCAGTGCATCGTGACGGGAACCAACGACCCAGAGGACATCCTGCCCGGCTCCTACGCGCCGATCGCCGCCGCGTTCGCCTCGCTGCCACCGGTGGTGATCGATCCGGCGCCGGTGAGCGCCCCCCCGAGTGGGAGCACGCGGCCCGTCCTGCCGGGTCCCCCCGTGGCCCCGCTGATCGCCTCGACCCCGAGCGGCACGGCAACCACGGAAGCGGGCTCGCCGGTGCTGAGCGACGTGGTCTTCGCGAAAGGCACGGGCAGCTTCACCAACGGCTCGAAAGTGGTGGAAGCGGTGACGGCGGAAAGCGGCGTCTTTGAGGCCCAGGCAATATCGGGGAGCTGCATCGCCGCGGGTGCGACGATCTCGAAAGTCGAGGAAACCGCGGCGGACACCTTCAGGGTGACGCTCGACAAAGCGGCGACCTGCACGGGATCGGGGACGCTGGAAGCGGGAGCGCAGCCGTTCGCGATCGGGCAGGAGATCAGCGGCGAGTGCATCCCGGCGGGGGCGAAAATCATCAGGGCGACGAACCAGGGCGCCTCGCCCGCGGACGTGCGGTTCATCGAAATGGACAAAGTGGCGACGTGCTCGAAAACGGGGGCCGCGATCGCGGCGACCTCGACGCTCGTCTGCGAAGCGCCGAGCGGCTGGAGCTCAGACAGCACGATCACCTGGAGCTTCCGCTGGCTGCGCAACGGCGCCCCCATCCCAGGCGCCACCGGCCCCACCTACCAAGTGCAGAGCGCCGACACCGAACCGCCCTCGATCCTGCAGTGCGAGGCGACGGCGGAGGACGCGGAGGGGCAGAGGGCGGTGGTGGTCTCGGTCCAGAAGCCGACCCGCCCTGCGCCGCCCTCGCCATACGGGTTCCCGGGCGCCGGTAACCCCGCCGTCGACTTCAACAACCAGACGACCGGCGAGGTGACGCTGACCCTGCAAGCGCCCCCCGGCCCGGAGATCTACATCTTCAAAGCACTCGGCAACGGCTGGGAGTGCGAGAAAGTGGCGCCCGAGCCGCCGCCGGCGACGGTCACCTGCACCCGCTCGGACTCGCTCGCCCCGCAAGACTCCTACCCCTCGGTGGAAGTCGTGATCGCGCTGGGCCAGAACCCGCCCAACCCGCTGGTGACGAAAGCGGAAGTCGCCGGCGGCAACGCGCCGGAAGCGGAGACGGCTGAGGATCAGTTCACGATCCCCGGCGAGCGGCTGCCCTTCGGCTTTGAGGCCTTCGAGGTCGAGGTGCTCGATGAGCTCGGCGATCCCGACACGCGGGCCGGCGGGCACCCCTTCAGCGCCGGGGCCAAGATCGTCTTCAACACGCACGAGCGGGCCGAAGTCCAGTCGATCTATGACCGCGCGGTGAACGGCTCGCCGAAGGAAATCCGGACGGAAACGCCGGCGGGCTTTGTCGGCAATCCGCGGGCGGCGGTGCTGTGTGAGCGCTCGGCGGCGGAGCTTGACCTGTGCCCGCACGAGAGCGCGGTGGGGACGATCGCGATCGCCAACGACGTGGTCTCGACCTTCAACCCGGTGCCGATCTACGCGATGGAGCCCGAACCGGGGACGCCGGCGCAGTTCGCCTTCAAGGTGGCCGACTTCGCCTTCACCCTGAACCCCGAGCTGCGGCCCGAGGACGGCTACGCGATCGACCTCGTCACCCAGCCCCTGCCGAAGTCCCCGGAAGTGTTCAAAACCGATGTGGTGCTCTGCGGCTTCGGGGTGGTCTTCGACGGCCTTGAACCCGCAGGCTGCCGCGAGCGCGAAGACCCCGAAGCCACCGCCAAGCCCTTCCTCACCAACCCCCCACGCTGCAGCGGGGGGGAACCGCTGGTCAGGATCCTCGCCGAGAGCTGGGAGGGCGAGTTCGATGAAGCAAAAGACACCACCCCGGCCCTCACGGGCTGCGAGAACGTCCCCTTCGCAGCCCAGATCTCCTTCACCCCGACCTCCAAACGGGCCGACTCGCCAACCGGGATGGACGTCGAGCTGACGCTGCCGACCGACGGCCTAGAAGACCCCAACGGCATCGCCGAGGCCCACCTGGAGGGCACCACCGTAACCCTGCCGGAGGGGATGGCGGTAAACCCCGCCGCGGCCAACGGCCTCGGCGCCTGCACCATGGCGGAGCTGGGGATCTCCGCAGCGGGCGTGCCCAACGACGATCCGGTCTCCTGCCCGGAGAGCTCCAAGCTCGGCAGCGTGGAAGCCAACACGCCGATCCTGGAGGACACCCTGGGGGGAACCGTCTACCTCGCCAAGCAGGGCTCCAACCCCTTCGGCTCGCTCTTGGCCCTGTATTTGGTGATCGACTCGCCCGAGAACGGGATCCTGATCAAGCTCGCGGGCAAGGTCTCACCGGACCCCGACACCGGCCGCCTCACCGTCTCCTTTGAGAACAACCCGCAGGCACCGCTCTCAAGCGTGCGCCTGCACTTCCCCGGCGGCAACCGCGCGGCGCTGATCAACCCGCCGAGCTGCGGCACCCACGCCGTGCAGTCCCAGCTCACTCCCTGGAGCGCCGCCGACCCCGCCAACCCGACCGAGGCGGAGACGCTGGAGCTGTCCTCGAGCTTCGCGCTCACCCAGGGCCCGGGCGGAGGGCCCTGCCCGAGCGGGGCGCTTGAGCCCAAGCTCTCCGCCGGTCTCGCCGGCAACCAGGCCGGTGCGACCAGCCCCTTCACCCTGCGCCTGCACCGCGAGGACGGCACCCAGCGCTTCCGCGGCGTCTCGGCCAAGACCCCTCCCGGCCTCTCCGCCTACCTCAAGGGCATCCCCTGCTGCCCGGTCTCCACCCTCACCTCCGCCCCCACCGCCCCCGGCAGCGGCGCCGCCCTGCTGGCCGCACCCGTCTGCCCCCCCGCCTCCCAGGTCGGCAGCGTCAGCGCCGGAGCCGGAGCCGGCCCCGACCTGCTCTTCATCGAGACCGGCAAGGCCTACCTCAGCTGCCCCTACAAAGGCGCCCCCTTAAGCCTGGGGATCGCCACCCCCGCCGTAAGCGGCCCCTTTGACCTCGGCAACGTGGTGGTCATGAGCGCCCTGCACCTCGACCCCCAGAGCGCCCAGATCACCGCCGTCTCCGATCCGATCCCCACCATCTTGCACGGCATCCCACTCGATCTAAGAGACGTCCGCGTCAACCTCGACCGCCCCAACTTCACCCTCGCCCCGACCAACTGCGAACCGCTCGCCACCACGGCCACCGTCACGGGGGACAAAGGCGCCACCGCCACCGTCAGTGACCGCTTCCAGGTCGGGGGTTGTGAGAAGCTCGGCTTTAAGCCGAAGCTGGCGCTGCGCCTACACGGCAAGACCAGGCGCGGCGCCTACCAGCGCCTTGAAGCCACGCTCACCGCCAGGGCGGGCGATGCCAACATAAAACGCGCCTCGGTTGCCCTGCCGCACTCGATCTTCTTGGCCCAGGAGCACATCCGCACCGTCTGCACCCGGGTGCAGTTCGCCGCCGATCAGTGCCCCCAGGGCTCGATCTACGGCAAGGCCAAGGCAATCAGCCCCCTGCTTGACTATCCCCTGCAGGGCCTGGTCTACCTGCGCTCCTCCTCCAACCCCCTGCCCGACATGGTGGTGGCGCTCAGGGGACCAGCCCACCAGCCCTTGGAGATCGACCTGGTCGGGCGCATCGACTCCAAGAACGGCGGCATCCGCAATACCTTCGACCTCGTGCCCGATGCCCCCGTCTCCAAGTTCACCCTGCAGCTGCGCGGTGGCAAGAAGAGCTTGCTCGTCAACAGCCGCGAGCTCTGCAAGGGGACGCAGCGGGCGAGCGTGAAGTTCGTAGCCCAGAACGGGCGCGAGCGGAGCTTCAGGCCGGTGGTGCAGAACGGGTGCGGGGGGAAGGGCAAAGGGCGTTAGGCGCACCTCTTCTGCGTCCGCGCAATCGCAGAATTGCGATCGCGCGGAATCGACATCCTTTTATTTGCAGGGTAAACGCGATTCACACCTCGCGTCTGTTAGCAAAATCGACTGTCTTCCCTTGACTGATTAGAAAAGACTCGGCTATTAATCCTGACTGACCAATGCAAAGGCCTCGGCAGCATTACTGCCGCCGAGGCCCAGATAGACCCCAACCGGGCCATCTATGCAAAGGCTGACCCGGGAGGGATCACCTAGGAGGATAGTGATGTTGAAGAAGATGACCGTGCTGGCCATGGCTGTCGGCATCCTCGCCGCCATGGCACTTCCGGCTTCCGCTCCGGCGGCCTGGAAGCATCACGATGTGGCTATTCAAATAAACAAAACAACCGGGTTCACAGGAAACGTTAGGTTCCAAGGTGGGCTCGGCGGCGTCGAATGCCAAGTCACATCGGCAGTGGAATTCAAAGCGAACCAAACAACAGGCACAGCGGAGACGTTCAAACCGCATCCGACCAGCGAGACAAGCAACTGCAAAGGCCTCGGCGGCCTGATCGGTTGCCAAATCCACGAACTGACGCCGCAAGAACCGGGCTGGGTCATCCACACAGCAACCGCGACCACTATCACGGTCACAACGACGACAATCCACAGCGTACCGACAGGCGGCTTCTGTCCGCTCAAAACAATCTCGCTCACAGCGGGGACGGTAACGTTCACTCCGAATCAACCGAATACAGTCACAACCGCGGCCTTGAGCGGTCAACTGCAAGCACATCAGCAAACAGCTGGCTCTGGCACTGTGCACACCGAGGAGGTGACGGTGAGCGGCACCCTGACCGCTGAGGAGCCCCACACATACTCGATCTAAGGATCGCTAGGTAAGGCGACTAGCCGGTATGGCTGGCACGCCGAGAGGAACCGGGGCGCCAACTGGTGCCCCGGTTCTTGAATGGAAAGGGCCGATACGTTGTCGTTCGTTGACAAGGCTGCTAGCGTCTTTTTAGGGAACGCCGTGAGTCTTGAGAACCGTGAGGATTTGAACGCGTTGGGAGGGGATGGATGAGCAAGTTGACCGGCAAGTTGACCGGTTGGAACCTGCGCGCGGGGTTTGCCATCTGCGCACTGGCGCTGTTGGCTTTCGCAGCTCCAGCCGGCGCCGCCTGCCCCAACGAAGCTCTGCGCGAAGCACAGGGCGCCACCGGCTTGCCGGGCTGTATGGCCCTGGAGATGGTCAGCCCCCCGAAGAAGTTCTCCCAGCCCGCCTTCTTCCCCTCTTTCTCTCGCAATGGCGAGCGCCTCCAGCTGACCGTCCAGACGGCGCTGGCTGGAACCCCCGGCTACCAGTTCTACCGCGGTGATCGCTACGTGGCCAGCCGCGGCGCCTCGGGCTGGGGGGTCGCACCGACCGCCCCGCGCGACCCAGCGATAGTCGCGGGAGGGCGCTGGCAGGGCAGCGCCGCGGCCTTCACGCCTGACCTCGACCGCTGGGCGCAGATCGGCTCCACCCAGGCCCAGTTCCAGGTCGGCGTCGCCCAGCTCTTCGGCGGCGGCCTCGACGGCTCCTTCGCCCCGCTCTCGCCGCTGCTTGTGCCGATCGACGACAGCGGCACCGAAAAAACCCAGCAGGCGGTCGAAGACCTCGAATTCATCGGCGCCTCGGCTGACCTCAGCGCCAGCGTCCTCAAGGTCACGCTCGCCTCGACCGGCTACTTCCCGGAGGACCCCCGTGGCACCGGCGCCGGCGAAGCAGGCGGCGACCGCAACAGCTACGTTGCCTATCTCGACGAAGCCGGCCAGCCGGCCCTGCAGCTCCTGGCCCGCGACAAAGACGGCAAAGCCTGGGGCGGGCGCTGCGGCGCTCATATGGGCGGCGCGGGCTCGAGCTTCAACTCGGGCTTCATCTCCGCCACCTTCAACCAGGGCGCGCTCTCTCCCGACGGCCAGCGCATCTTCTTCACCACCCGCCCCGACCAGCCCTGGAACCCCGCGGAAGAGATAGAACCGGTCTGCGACATCGAAAACGGCCTGCGCATCCTAAGACGCGTCACTACCGCCGCAGGCGTGACGACGATGACCGAAATCGCCCCCGGCGGCGGTGGCGCGGGCGCTCCCGGCGACGACCTCTTCCAGGCCGCCTCGGCAGACGGCACCAAGGTCTACTTCCTCAGCCCCCGCAAACTCACCGCGGCCGACACTGATACCGCCACCGGTCCCTGCAGCGGCAGCCTTGGCGCCTCAAAAGGCTGCGACCTCTACCTCTTCGACTCGGCCGAACCCCCGGCCAGTGCCGTCACCCTGGCCTCCGACGCCGAGGGCGTGAGCGTCGAAGCGGACGTGTTGCTTTCCACCCCCGCGATCTCCGGCGACGGCTCCCATGCCTACTTTGTTGCGCAGGGCGTGCTGAACGGCGACACCAACCCCGAAGGCGACAGTGCCCTCAGCGGCCAGCCCAACCTCTACCTCTTCGAGGCCGCGACCAAAGAGCTCTCCTTCATCGCCACCTTGGCCTCCGGTGATGCAGCTGGGATGTGGGACACCGAGGGCACCCTGTTCAGCGGCGCCTACGCCGTCCCCGTGCACGGCGAAGGACCCGAAGACGGGGGAGACGGCCACATCCTTGCTTTCGCCTCGAAAGCGCCGCTCACCGGCACTGACGCCGATGGCGGCTTCCGCGACGTCTTCCGCTACGACGCGGACGCCGACACCCTCGAGCTGCTCTCCGTTCCGCAGGTCGGGGAACCTGAACCGGCCGACGTCTTCGTCAACCCCGCCTGGTTCAAGGGAACCGAATACAACTTCGGCGAGGCGACCCGCTGGGTATCGGAGGATGGGCAGACGATCGCCTTCGCGACCGCCGAGGCGCTCCTGCCTGGCGACGGAGACGGAGCGCTCAATCCCTACGTCTGGAACTCAGGCGAGCTCGGCACGGTCGCGGCCGTAATTCCCAATCCCTCGGGCAACGTCAGACCCCCCGCCGTTGCTCCCGTCGGGGATCAGATCACCTTCTCGACCCCGACGGTGCTGTTGCCGCGCGACGGGGACTCGGCAGAAGACGTCTACGTGGCGCGCGCGAACGGCGGCTTCGCCGAACCGGTGCCGCCGCCGGTCTGCCAGCCGTTGGAAGCAGGTGCCTGCCAGGGACCGCCGAGCCCGAAGCCGAGCTCGGCGCCGCCGCCGCCCACTGGCCCATCCGGCAATGTCAAAGGACCGCGCAAATGCAAGAAGGGCCAGGTGAGGCGCAAGGGCAAGTGCGTGAAGAAGAAACAGGGCAAACGCAAAGCGGGCAAACGAGCCAACCGCAGCCAAGGAGGTCGATCGTGAGCACCCGCACCCCGAAGCTACTCGCGGCGCTCTGGACCGCGGCCATGCTCTCGCTGCTCACCGCCACCACGGCGACGGCCGAGCCGATCTTCGACCTGGGGATGACCCGCACCCACCAGCCGACCAAGATCGGCGACGAACGGCTTGCCTACGAGCTGACGGTCGCAAACGAAGCGGAGAGCGAACCCGGGGTCGGCACCACCCTGACCTGCAGAGGAACGCCCGAGGACGGCGCCAGCTGGTCGGGCAACCCGCACCCGACCTTCACCTACCAGTGGCTGCGCGAGGGCACCACCGAGATCCCCGGCGCCACGGCCAAGACCTACACCACCACCGTTGACGATGCTGGCAAATCGATCCAGTGCATGATCACCGGGACCAACGACCCCGAAGGCGTGCTGCCCGGCTCCTACGACCCGGTCGCCTCCTCGGTCGTCTCGCTGCCGCCGACCACCGTGGCGCCAGCGCCGCCGAGCGCGCCGCCGAGCGGGACCTCACGACCCAGCCTCGGCGGCCCGTCGATAGCCTCTACCCCGAGCGGCACGGCGAGCACCACCGAAGGGTCGAAACTCCTCACCGACGTCGTCACTGCGGCAGGAACGGGCACCTTCACGAGCGGCTCGCCCGTGGTGGAAGGGGTGACGATGAGCCTTGCCAGTCGCTTCGAAGCAGATCAGGCGGTCGACGGCAGCTGTGTGGCGGCGGAAGCGACGATCCCCAAAGTGGAAGAAACGGCTGCGGGGGTGTTCAAAGTGACGCTCTCCAAACCGGCGACGTGCGGAGGCTCCGGGACGCTGGAAGCGGGCGCGCTGCCGTTTGGCATCGGTCAGGAGATCAGCGGGGAATGCATCCCGGCCGGGGCAAAAGTCCTGAAAGCGACCGCCCAGGGCCTCGGCTTCACCGTCCGTCACATCGAAGTCGACAAAGAGGCGACCTGCTCGAAAACCGAGATGACGATCGAGGCAACCTCGACCCTCGTCTGCAGCCCGCCGAGCGGCTGGAGCGCCGGCACTCCGATCGAATGGAGCTTCCAGTGGCTGCGAAACGGCGAGGAGATCGCCGGCGCCACCTCCGCCGAGTACGAGGCGCAGGAAGCTGACACCGAGCCGCACTCGATGCTGCAGTGCCGGGCGACTGCAGAAGACGAGGAAGGACAGCGGACGGTTGTCATCTCCGAACGCAAGCCGACGCGGCCTGAGGTACCAGTGCCCTACAGATCCCCCGGCACCTCGACGAACCCCACCGTCGATTTCGAAACCCAGACCTCCGGTGAGGTCAGCCTGAAGCTGGAGGCGCCCGCAGGCGAGGGAATCTCGATCTTCAGGGCGCGGGGTCCAGGCTGGCAGTGCGAGAAAACGCCCTTCGCCTCGCCGCCCCCGGCGACGGTCACCTGCACGCGCTCGGACCCGCTCGGCCCCCAGGACTCCTACGAGCCGCTGGAAGTGGTGATCGCCCTCGGCCAGAACCCGCCCGCCACGCTGCTGACGAAAGCCGAAGTCTTCGGCGGCGGGGCCTTGGCCCCGGCCACCGTCAAAGACGAATACACGATCCCCGAAGCAGCCATTCCCTTCGGCTTCAAAGCCTTCGAAATCGAGGTGCTAGACGAGGAAGGCAACGACTACGCCCAGGCGGGCGGCCATTCTTTCAGCGCCGGGGCGAGGATCGAGTTCAACACGCACGAGCGGCCGGAACCGCTGAACAGCGGCACCTGGCCTGACGCTGTGAACGGCTCGCCGAGAGAGGTGAGGACGCAGGCGCCGCCGGGCTTCGTTGGCAACCCGCGGGCGGTGTCGGAGCTCTGCGTGCTGAGCGGCGGCAGCGCGGAGGACTGTCCACAGGAGAGCGCGGTAGGGGAACTCTTTCTCAGCAGCACGGCGGCGTCGAATCCCACCCCGACGGCGATCTACGCGATCGAGCCCGAACGCGGACAGCCGGCGCAGTTCGCCTTCCAGATCGCCGAATTCCTCGTCACCCTGAATCCGGAGCTGCGGCCCGGGGACGGCTACGCGATCGACCTGGTGACCCAGCCGCTGCCGAAGGTGCCGGAAGTGTTCGCCACCGAGGCGACGCTCTGCAGCCACGGCGTCATCTTCAACGGCCCCGAGGTCGAAGGCTGTCGCGAAGCCGATGATCCCGAAGCCCTCGACGTCCCCTTCCTCACCAACCCGACCCACTGCGAGGCAGGAAAGGGCCCGATCACCCGCATCCTCGCGGATAGCTGGGAGGGCCACTTCGACGAAGCCAGCTTCGAATCACCGGAACTCAAAGACTGCGACAAAGTTCCCTTCAACCCAGACATCACGTTCAAGCCGACCTCCAAACGAGCCGACTCGCCGACCGGGATGGACGTCACCCTGACGCTGCCGACCACGGGCCTGGAAGACCCCGACGCCATCGCCGAGGCCCACTTGGAGGGCACCACGGTGACCCTGCCGGAGGGGATGGCGGTCAATCCCGCCTCGGCCGCCGGCCAGGGCGCCTGCACCCTCGAGCAGCTCGGGATGTCTGCATCCGGAGTGCCCGACGACGCTCCGGTCTCCTGCCCGGAATCCTCCAAGCTCGGCACCGTGGAAGCCAACACGCCGATCCTTGAGGACACCCTGGGGGGAACCGTCTACCTCGCCAAGCAGGGCTCCAACCCCTTCGGCTCGCTGCTTGCTCTCTACCTGGTGATCGACTCGCCCGAGAACGGGATCCTGATCAAGCTCGCGGGCAAGGTCTCACCGGACCCCAACACCGGCCGCCTCACCGTCTCCTTTGAGAACAACCCGCAGGCGCCGCTCTCAAGCGTGCGCCTGCACTTCCCCGGCGGCAACCGCGCGGCGCTGATCAACCCACCGAGCTGCGGCACCCACACCGTGCATTCCCAGCTCACCCCCTGGAGCGCGGCTGACCCCGCCAACCCGAGCGAGGCGGAGACGCTGGAGCTGTCCTCGAGCTTCGCGCTCACCCAGGGGCCGGATGGGGGCGCGTGTCCGACGGGGGCGCTTGAGCCGAAGCTGCGGGCCTGGCTGGCAAATCCTCAGGCCGGCGCCACCACCCCCTTCTCACTCGACCTCTCCCGCAACGACGGCACCCAGCGCTTCCGCGGCGTCTCGGCCAAGACCCCTCCCGGCCTCTCCGCCTACCTCAAGGGCATCCCCTGCTGCCCGGTCTCCACCCTCACCTCCGCCCCCACCGCCCCCGGCAGCGGCGCCGCCCTGCTGGCCGCACCCGTCTGCCCCCCCGCCTCCCAGGTCGGCAGCGTCAGCGCCGGAGCCGGAGCCGGCCCCGACCTGCTCTTCATCGAGACCGGCAAGGCCTACCTCAGCTGCCCCTACAAAGGCGCCCCCTTAAGCCTGGGGATCGCCACCCCCGCCGTAAGCGGCCCCTTTGACCTCGGCAACGTGGTGGTCATGAGCGCCCTGCACCTCGACCCCCAGAGCGCCCAGATCACCGCCGTCTCCGATCCGATCCCCACCATCTTGCACGGCATCCCACTCGATCTAAGAGACGTCCGCGTCAACCTCGACCGCCCCAACTTCACCCTCGCCCCGACCAACTGCGAACCGCTCGCCACCACGGCCACCGTCACGGGGGACAAAGGCGCCACCGCCACCGTCAGTGACCGCTTCCAGGTCGGGGGTTGTGAGAAGCTCGGCTTTAAGCCGAAGCTGGCGCTGCGCCTACACGGCAAGACCAGGCGCGGCGCCTACCAGCGCCTTGAAGCCACGCTCACCGCCAGGGCGGGCGATGCCAACATAAAACGCGCCTCGGTTGCCCTGCCGCACTCGATCTTCTTGGCCCAGGAGCACATCCGCACCGTCTGCACCCGGGTGCAGTTCGCCGCCGATCAGTGCCCCCAGGGCTCGATCTACGGCAAGGCCAAGGCAATCAGCCCCCTGCTTGACTATCCCCTGCAGGGCCTGGTCTACCTGCGCTCCTCCTCCAACCCCCTGCCCGACATGGTGGTGGCGCTCAGGGGACCAGCCCACCAGCCCTTGGAGATCGACCTGGTCGGGCGCATCGACTCCAAGAACGGCGGCATCCGCAATACCTTCGACCTCGTGCCCGATGCCCCCGTCTCCAAGTTCACCCTGCAGCTGCGCGGTGGCAAGAAGAGCTTGCTCGTCAACAGCCGCGAGCTCTGCAAGGGGACGCAGCGGGCGAGCGTGAAGCTGGACGCCCAGAACGGGCGCGAGCGGAGCTTCAGGCCGGTGGTGCAGAACGGGTGCGGGGGGAAGGGCAAGTCGAAGGGTAAGGACAGAGAGAGGCGTTAAGCGACGCCGGCTGGCGCCCTGACCGGGTCGCCGAGACCGCCAAGTCCTGCCCAGGAGGTTTCACGCGGTTTCTCGGGCTCGCCATAGTGCGAGCCCGAGCGTTTAGCTTCCTGCTTGGTGCAGGGCTAAACGCATCATCTTTCGGGTCTTCCTTCCTCCTCCCCGAAAACACTGAGGTTCTCCCAGTGGTCCGCTAAAAAGATGGTGACCATTTAAATGCCTGGTCGCCCTCCTGGGGCCGGGAGACCCGGGAGGAAAGCAATGTTCAAAAAGATCGCGGTGCTCGCAATGGCCACCGGCGTCCTCGCAGCCTTGGCGTTGCCGACGTTGGCCTCAGCCGCATGGAAGCACGAACAAACTCCGATCACTGAAAACAAAGCGATCGGCCTCACAGGGACCGCGGCATTCACCAGCCCGCTTGGGGGCGTCACATGCCAAGTTACATCGGAAGCGCAATTCAAAGCTGACCAAACAACAGGCGAGATCGAGACGTTCGACATCCATCCGCAAGATGAGACAACGGATTGCAAAGGCACTGGCCTCCTCGCACCGTGCCAAATTCACAATGTATCACCGCAGACCAACCTCAATTGGTCGTTCCACACAACCGGTACGGTCGCAACGCCTGATATCCAAATCACAACGCAGGACCTCACAAGTACTCTCACGGGAGCATTCTGCGGGGTCAAACACATCAACCTCACAGCAGGCAAAGTAATCGCGCAACCAAACCAACAGAACAAAGTCACAAATCTCACGCTGAGCGGCACACTGCAAGGCCATCTCCAAACAAAGTCGGGAGTCGTGGATACGGTCGAGACGGAGGTCAGCCACTTCCTGACAATCGAGTCGCCCAACGAGCACACATACTCGATCTAAGAGTTAAAGGCGAGTCACCCGCTAGGACATGCAAGCCGAGCACCGGGCGCCGATGGCGCCCGGTGCTTTGAGTAGCAAACAGCGGCTCCTGGATGCCAAACCCGGGGCGTCGGCTAGAGGAGTAGGCCACCGCGGCTCTCCGCGTGCGCATTTCTGCGGCCGCGGGTTCTGGCAAATTCTGTAGTTCCCTAAGCGGTCGGCTAGAACTGAGCCACCGATCAAAGTCCGGTCATCTTCGGATGGCCAGGGCGGACAGGAGGGGAAGATGCACCGAAAGACGATGGTGCTCGGTTTGGCGCTCTGCACCGCAGCCATTGCGTTTCCGGCAGTTGCGGAAGCCAGCTGGGAGCATAAAGGGGAAGCGATTCAAGAAAATTATACTGTTGGAGCTCTAAGCCTCACAGGGAGCGCGACCTACACTAGTGGAGTGGGAGGGATCACCTGCCAAGTCAGTGCCGACGCCCTATTGGAACCAGGGACGACAGGCATGGTGAGTACGTTTGAGCTAGATCCAGCCGGTGCGCCGACAGATCGCTGCAAAGCAACCGGCGCGTTTGGCGGATGCCAAGTTCACCAATTCGAACCAACAGGCCTGCCGTGGACGATTCATACAGAAACGGCGACCACCATCTCCCTGACAACAGGCGAAATCCATACATCGCTGACAGGCGCATTCTGTATCGCGAAACAGGTGGTGACGACACCGAGCACGCTGACCTGGACCGTCGACAACGCGAACGCATTTACCCAGGTGACGGTTACCGGGAGCCCCCAAGTTGACATCCAAACAAACGGCGGCACGATCGACAAAGTCGCAGGGACTGCCTCCGGCACCCTGAAACTCGACGCGCCCAGCGCCGGGACATATCAGACGTAAGCTAGATCCGCGCCGGATGCAGGGCGGGCCGCTGCCAGTTACGGCTCTGGTACGCCTCCTCGAATCCGGCGCGGCATAGCCGGCGGTAAGTGCCGGAGAGGCTGTCGGGGTCGCTTTCGCCGAGCTCGACGAAGATCGTGCGGCAGCCGGCCTCGACCGCGTCGACGAGGCGGCGGTGCAGGAGGGCGGTGTTGCAGCCGTGGCCTCTGGCCTCCTCGAGCGTCATGCCTGGGCCGAGCTGGGCGACGCCGTCGACGATCAGCGTCGAGGCGGTGGCGACTATGGGGTCCTCAGGGCCCAGGGCCGCGGTGTAGCAACGCCATTGCTCCTCCTGGGGCAGTGAGAAGAAGAGGGTGCCGGCGGTGACCGGCAGATCGAGGGCTTCGGAGATGATTGTGCTCATGCCTTCGCCGTCGGTTTCGTCCTCGCCAAGCTCGTAGATGGTGACGCAGGGGTCTTCGGGCCAGTCGGGCGGGGTCGGTTCGCGGATGAGCTTGATCCAGCCGCCGCCGCGCTCGTAGCCGCGTTCGGTCAACCACGCTTCGGCCTCGGCTGCGCCCGGGCGGCTCTCGGCCACCGGCACGCGGTAGTCGACTTCGCGCGCTCGCATCCATTCGGTCGCTCGGGACAGGTGGCCCTCCTCGACCGCGCCGGGCTCCGCCGCTCCCTGCACCTGGTTGAGGCCGTAGATCTCCGGCAGATCGCCGAAGGCAGTCGCCTGCACCGGGCCGAAGGTTGCCACCTCGACGCCCGATTCCGTCACCGCTTCGGCGACGACCGATTTCCACATATCGCGCCGGAACTGCTGCGCGACCCTCTCCAATAAAGCCGAGTCGTACTCCATGAACCCACCCTGCAATTTGGGATCTTTGCTGCTCGAATGCCGACCCTATGGGCAGCGCTCTCGACTTGTCAAGAAAAACTTACGTAAACATCCGAGTTTTAAATTCACCTGCTGACGAGCCGGAACACAGGCCCTTCAAGTGAGGTGACGTAGAGCCGCCCGCGGTTGTCCTCGCCGAAGGAGCTCGGGCTGGGGACGGCGAGGCCGAGCTTGCGCTCCCCGCTCGCGCGCTTGAGGTGGGGAACGAGACTGCGCAGCCGGCCCTCGCAGAAGTCGGCGTAGACGTAACGCTTGTAGAGGGAGGGCAGGTTGCGATCGCGGACGACGTACCCGCCGGTTACCGAGCAGCTGCCGCCACGGCTGTGCGGGAAGGCGAAGATCGGTTTGACCGTGCCGCCGGGGTCGGGGGTGTTGCCGCTTTCGTCGTCGTAGGGGGCGAAGCCCTCGAAGGCGTCCCAGCCGAAGTTGGCGCCGGCCGCGGCGGCGACGCCGGTGTAGTCGATCTCCTCGAACCCGCTCTGGCCGACGTCGCCGAGCACCATCCGCGGCCGTTTCGCGGTCACGGTGTCGAAGGAGAAGCGGAAGGGATTGCGCAGGCCGTAGCTGTAGATCTCGTCGCGGCCGGAGCGGCCGACGAACGGGTTGGAGCGGGGCACCGAGTAGGGCTGGCCGCCCGAGGGCCGGGGGTCGATCCGCAGCAGCTTGCCCAGCAGGACGTCCTTGCTCTGGGCGTTGTTGGGTGGGTCGCCGCCGGCGCCGCCGTCTCCCGTCCCGAAGTAAAGGAGATCACCGAGGAACTGCAGCTGCCCTCCGTTGTGGTTGCTGTTTACGGGGTGGGGGATCTCGATCACCCGGCGCTGCGAGCCGGCGGCGGCGCGGGTGGCGCTGCGGCGCTTGAATTCGTCGACGCGGATGTTGCCGGCGTTGTCCGTGTAATAGACGTAGAAGCGTCGGCTCTGTGGATAGTCGGGTGGAAAGGCGAGCGAGAGCAGCCCCTCCTCGCCGCCGTAGCCGACCTGCGAGCGCAGGTCGAGGAAGGCGCTGCGGCTGCGGCCGCCGCTGAGGACGACGACCCGCCCCGCCTGCTCCACCACGAACAGCAGCCTCGGGAAGCCCGGCGCCCCCGTCACGTAGACGGGCTCGTCGAACTCGCCGATCCTCTTCAGGGCGATGCCGCCGCCGGGCCTCTCACGGCGGGGCGGCGTATCTGCGGTCCGCTGGGGCTCGTCGGCCGACCCACAGGCCGGCAGCGCCAGTGCCAGCAGAGCAGCCAAGGCGAAGATCGACTTCCGCATGCGCGAGCAGCTACCCGCCCCTGCTGCGGCTACTCGCCGGACTTCCTGACCACTTCCCCGCTGTCCGTCACTTCGGTGTCCGGCAGGTCGGTGGTGATCTCGGTAACAAAGGAGCCGCCGGGGGCGACACCACCGCTGGTCCGTGCCTTGGCCTTGCCGCCCACCCCCGCGACGACGACGTAGCGCAGCGTGAAGCGGCCGGCTTTGACCGCGCTCAGCTTCCAGACGGCCTTCGTCGTCTGGTCCGGCTTCAGCGGCCCCAAGGCGAAGGTCTTGGGATTGGAGGTGGAGGCGCCGCCGGGGTCGGAGGAGCCGTGGAGGCGCGGGTAGGTCGCCGCCAGCACCCAGACCGGTCGGTCGGCCTGCGCCAAGCCAGGCGTCGGATCGTGGATCCCGAACGGCAGCGAGGACGTTTCGCCCTGCTCGCCGGCGATCGAGATCGTCACCGCCAGCAGCGGCATCGTCTCCTCGCCGGTGTTGCGGAAGCCCAGCCGCAGCAGCGAGGTCTGGCCAAGGTCCTGCTCGGTCGGGAATTTGGCTTCGGTGACGCGAACGTCGTAGGTGCCGGCGCGCTCACCCGCGTCCGAGGACTCCTCTTCATCCCCACCGCAGGCGGCCAGCAGCACCGCCACGGCCACGGCGGCGAACCCGGTCGCGGTGGCTCGGAGGCGGGCGTGCCGGCAATGTCTTCCGGTACCCCGCAAAGCGGCTGCAACATAACACTCGGCTAACCGGGGGGCCTGGCCCATCCCATAGACTTGCGCCGGAGGAGGAGAGATGGTCGGATCCGCAGTCAACAGGGCATTCCTGCCCGCTAAGTCGCTGTTCGAGCAGGTGGGGGACATGATGATCCTCACCGCGCGTACGCTCGTCTCCGCGGTCAAGCCCCCGTATCCGTACGGGGAGGAGTTCATCGGCCAGTTCCTCTTCGCCCTGCAGCTCTGCTGGTTCCCGCTGCTGGTCTCGACCGTCGCCTTCGGCTTCGGCGCGCCCGGCCTGCAGGCCGCCAACTTCCTCTCTCTGTTCGGCGCCCTCGACCGGCTCGGCGGCTTCTTCGTCCTCGCCTCGATCCGCGAGTTCGCGCCCTTCGTGACGGCGGTCGTCGTTGCCGGCGTCGCCGGCACCGCGATCACCGCCGACCTCGGCGCGCGGAAGATCCGCGAGGAGCTCGACGCCCTGCAGGTGCTCGGCGTCGACCCGATCAAGAACCTGGTCGTGCCGCGCTTCCTGGCGCTGATGCTGATCACCGGCCTGCTCGACATCTACGCGCTGGTCTTCGGGATCAGCGGCGGGATCCTCACCGAGATGCTCTACAACCAGCCGCTCGGCGGCTTCCTGGCGACGCTCTTCTCCAACGCCTCGATCCTCGACCTGGCCGGCTCGGTGATCAAGTGCACCCTGTTCGGGGCGATCGTGGCCGTGGTCTGCTGTTACAAAGGGATGACCGCCTCCGGTGGCGCCGCCGGCGTCGGCCGCGCCGTCAACCAGGCCGTCGTCATCTCCTTCATGGGCGTCTTCGCCTTCAACTACGTCTTCACCCAGACCCTGCTCGCGACCAACCCGGAGCTGCAGACGATCCGATGAACGCCTGGCTGGAAGTCCCGCGCGGCTGGCTCGACTCGATGGGGGAGATCGCCCGCTTCGGCGCCCGGGTCGCCGGTCTCGTCTACTCGGGCCGCGTCTTCCGTTTCTTCGGCGAGAGCCTGCGCCAGGCCGGGATCCTGATCCTCGGCTCGGCTCTGATCATCTGGGGCCTGGTCTTCACCCTCGGCCTGCAGTGCGGCATCGAGGGCGCCTACCTGCTGCGCGCCCAGGGCGCCCCCGCCTACGCCGGCGTCTTCTCCGCCTGGTGCGACCTGCGCGAGATCATGCCCTACGCATTCGGTTACATGCTCGCGGCCAAGGTCGGGACCGGGATCGTCGCCGAGCTCGGCGCGATGCGGATCTCCGACGAGATCGACGCGCTCGAGGTGATGGGGGTTCCCCCCGTCACCTTCCTCTGCGCCACCCGACTGCTCGCCGCCTGGATCTCCTTCCCGTTCATGTACCTGGTCGGGATCGGGATCATGTACCTGGCGAGTTACATCGCGGTCGTCGAGCAGATCGGCGACGTCTCCTCCGGCGGCTACCTGCTGATCTTCTGGATGTTCCAGAACCCCCCCGACCTGATCTTCAGCCTGATCAAGGGCATGGTGATGGCGACGGCGATCGTGATGGTCGGCTGCTACTACGGCTACACGGCCTCGGGCGGGCCGGTCGGGGTGGGGACCGCGACCGCGAAATCGATGGTCCTCAACATCGTCTTAGTCCACATCATCGGGATGCTTGGGACCCTCGTCTTCTGGGGAGCCAATCCGAGAGCGCCAATAGGAGGCTGACTTGCCGATCGACGACGAAAATCGCAGCGAAGAGCCGGCCCCTCGCTCCGGCGATCCCTACGTGAGCGAGGACGGTGCGGTGATGGGCCGCGACTTCGTGATCCCCGGCGTCGACCCTGCCGAGCACGATCCCTACCGCTTCCACACCGGCAAAAAACTTGACCACGGTGGCGAGGACGCGATCGAGGTCATCGACCTGGTCAAACAGTTCGGCCGCGCCCGCATCCTCAACGGACTCAACCTCGGTCTGCCCGAGGACCAGGTCTCGATGGTGCTTGGCCCCTCGGGAACCGGCAAGAGCGTGCTGATCAAGCACATCGTCGGTCTGCTCTATCCGGACTCCGGCGACGTCCTGGTCCACGGCGAATCGATCCCAAACATGACCGACGACGAACTCTTCGAGGTGCGCAAAAAGTTCGGCCTGCTGTTCCAGGACGGCGCCCTCTTCGGCTCGATGAACATCTACGACAACACCGCCTTCCCGCTGCGACAGCACACCGACAAAGGCGAGGAGGAGATCGGCGAGATCGTCAACCGCCGGCTCAAAGAGGTTGGCCTCACCGAGGCCACCTACAAGATGCCGAACGAGCTCTCCGGCGGCATGCGCAAGCGCGCCGGCTTCGCCCGGGCACTGGTGCTGGAACCGGCGATCGTGATGTTCGACGAGCCCGACTCCGGTCTCGACCCGGTGCGGACGGCGCTGCTCTGCGAGCTGATCCGCGAGGTCCATGCCGAGAACGGTGGCTGCTACCTGGTGATCAGCCACGACCTCAACACCGCGCGCCGGATCGCCGACTTCCTCGCGGTTCTCTGGAACGGCAAGATCGTCGAGTCCGGGCCGAAAGAAGAACTGTTCGACTCCGAAAACCAGTTCGTGTCCCAGTTTCTGCGAGCCGACGTCACCGGTCCGCTCTCGATGGACTGAGTTGGACCCCGGGCCTCGAGTGGCGCCACCGGCCGCGCTGCACTGGAGCGAGGAGCGATGAGGGACCGCTACTCAATTGCCGTCGGCCTGATCTTTCTCGCGGTGATCGCTGTCGCCGCAATCCGGACCCTGGGCGGGGATGGGGGAGGGGGAACGCTCGGCCTCGACCGCCAGCCGACCCACTGGCCGCTGCCGGAGTTCGCCGTGCCCGCCGCCGCCGGCCCGCTCGAAGGCGACGCCAACGTCGCCCAGGACAACTGCGAAAGCTCCGAGATCCCCTGCCCCGAGGACGCCCGCCGCCTCCCCGCTTGCCGGATCGAGACCGAGGGGGCGATCCGCATCTGTGATCTCTTCGACCGCCCGCTGGTGATCTCGTTCTGGTTCGCCGAAGGAGGTGAGTGCGAGGCCCAGCAGGACGTGGTCGATGCCGTCTACGAGCGCTACCGTGAACGGGTGAACTTCCTCTCGCTGAACGTGCACGACGATCGCGACGGGGTCCGCGAGACGATCCGCGAGCACGGCTGGGGGCTGCCGGTCGGCTACGACCGCGACGGCGCCGTCGCCAGCCTCTACAGGGTCGGGGGCTGCCCGACCTTCGCCTACGTCTATCCCGGCGGCACGCTCGAGAGCGCCAGCATCGGTGAGCTCACGGTCGCCCAGCTGAGCGCCCGGGTGGAGCGCCTGCTGAAGGCGACGGAACGGCAGCGATGAGCCGTGGTGCCGCCGAGCCGAGCATCGGCTACAAGCCGGCACCCGAGCAGGGCTGGGTCGCGCCCCACATCACTGCCGAGTTCCCCGGCCTCGGGATCGCCTGGATCGAGGTCGACACGCGCCCGAGCCGCAGCCCGGAGCCGGTGCGCCGCCGCCTGCGCGGCCTCTCCGACCGCTTCTACGGCGCCCAGGCGATCCGCATACGCGAACAGCCGATTCCATGGGCCTATCGCGTCTTCTTTCGCCAGATCGGGCTCGACCCGGATCGTACGCGGACGCCGATCGAGCAGCTTGTCTTCGACCGCCTCCACGACGGGGCATTCCAGAGCCGCGGCCTACCCGCCGACGCGCTCAACATCGCGACCGTCGAGACCGGCGTCGCCCTGCGCGCCTTCGACGCCGACCGACTCGAGGGCCGGCTCTGCATCCGTGATTCGGGGCCCGGCGAGTCGCTGCCCGGCCGCCCCGGCGAGCTGGCGCAGGGAACGCTAATCGTCGCCGACGAGCGCCGCCCGGTCGGGCTCCTTTTCGGCGAGAGTGCCGAGGGCTATGGGGTCGAGTCGCGCAGCCGTCGCCTGGCGATAGCGGCGGTTCAGGTCAACGGAGTTCCCCAGATCGCCGTCGCGGAGGCGCTCTGGATGGCCGGGGTAACGCTGCGGTGATCTACACTCGAAGCAGGCCGATGCCCGATCTGCTCGCAAGAGAGACTCCGCTGGCGCCTCGCGTCGGAATCGACGAGCGCCTCGCCCGAGCTGAGCTGCGGCGCCAGGTCGGCCGCCTCGAGCGTGAGCTCGCCTCGCTGCTGGCCGAGGGCTTTGGCCGCGTCACGGTTGAGCACCGGGTCGGCGCGATCGCGGCCGCGCCGCGGGTTCTCGGCCTTGGCGAGCTGGAGCGGCTGCGCGACGAGCTCGCGAACCGCATCGCCGATGCGCGCCTGACCCTGCGTGAGCAGGACCGGGCCGAGGCCGACAACCGCGAGCTGCTGAGCCGGATGCTCGCCTCTCCGGCCGACTACAAGTGGGTCCAGGTCAGCCGCGACGACATCGGCGCTCCGGGTTGCGGACACTGGCACTCCCGCCCCCGCCTCGGTGTGATCGGGATGCTGATGGGCTGGTGGCGGGTCAAGGTCTCCTCGGGATGCCCGTTAGCCGGGCGGCTCGCGGCCGTTGAGTAGTAAACGCAAGGGCGACAAGCGCTCCGCTCCGCCCAGGCAGGCTCCTCGCGTCGCCGCGCCAAGCGAGCGTCCCCCGGCGCCCTGGGGGAACTTCCCCCTCGGTGAGCTGGTCATCCTCGCCGGCATCGTCTCGTTGCTGATCGGCGTCATCGGCGGCCACCCCACGGCGATCGGCGTCGGCGTCGCCTGCGGCGGCCTCGGCGGCCTCGAGGTCGCGATCCGCGAGCACTTCGCCGGCTACCGCTCCCACACCACCCTGCTCGCCGGAGCTGCCTTCGTGGTCACCACCGGCCTTGTCTTCTACGTCGGCGACACGATCCTCGCCGTGGCCCTCGCTGTCGGCGCGATCGCCTTTGCGATCGTTTTCTATCTGGCCCGCCGCGCATTCCAGCGCGCCTCCGGAGGCCTCAGCTTCCGGATCGGCGGAATGCGCGGCTAGCCATCGTGTAGCTATCTAGATGTCGTATGTGTGGGCATTGGGTGCCACGATATTGCCGGTCCCCGACAATTGAACCATCATTTTATCCACGGTCCCATTGATTGTTTGCATGTGTTGTTCGAGCGTACCGCTGAGTTGTCCCGATGTGATTGTGTTGGGTTGATTGGGCGTGATCGTCACTGAACCTGGTGTGGTGACGGATTTAATAACCGGGCAAAACGAGCCTGTGAATTGGGCATGTGTTTGCCCCGTTGTGACCGTGAAAGTGTTGTCATGTTGTTGATGTGTGACTTCTGTTGTTTCGTGCGTTTCTTGAGCAGGCACATGTTTGAGTGTTGTTGTGACAGTTGTATGGAACGTCCATGGCAATTCTGTAGCGGTCCAGTTATGCACTTGGCAGAAAGCCAAGCCCCCGACCCCTTTACAGTTCGTTGTCTCATTGGTCGGATGGGCTCCATAGCTTTGAAGCTCTCCTGTTGTTTGACTGGCAAAAAACACCGCATTCGCGATCGCTTGGCATTCGATCCCGCCAAGTTCGCCTTGGAAACGTGCGTTTCCTGTCACGGTGCCGTTCTTGTTTTCTTGTATCGGGACGCCGTGATGCTCCCAGGTCGCTGACACAGTCGATGGCAGCACCATCGCCGTGACAGCACCCAGCGCGATTGCGAGCAGGGTCGTCTTCTTGGGCATCTCTTTCCTCCTGGTAATTTCGGGCCGCCTCGATGCGGCCGGGCTTTTCGTGGCTTGAGGTTGCTCAGAACGAGTATGTGTGTTTCTTGTTGGCTTCCGAGATTGTTCCGGTCCCGCCCACCGTGATCGTCGTAACGTCGGTGACTCCTGAGTTTGTTTGGAAGTGTTGCGTGAGGGTCCCCGTGAGAACACCTGATGTGACTGTTTCGGCTTGGTTCGGCGTGATGGTGACGGTTCCGGGTGTGGTCGTGGACTGTTTAACCGCGCAGAACGCCCCTGTGAATTGCGCTTGTGTCTGGCCGCTTGTTACAGTGATCGAGCTTCCTGCGCCCCGGTGGAGAGTCCAAGGCAGCCCGACTGGCGTCCAGTTATGTACTTGACAGGGTGAGAGGAGGCCATTTCCTTTGCACGCGGTTGTCTCGTCGGTGGGATGCGGACCATACGATTCGACCTGGCCTGTTGTTTGACCCGCAAAGAAGACGGCCGTTGCGATGACTTGACAGCTGAAGCCGCCGATTTCGCTTTGAAACGAGGCCTGACCGCCTGTGAGCGTGCTGGTTACGTCTTCCTGTATCGGGACTCCATGGTGCTTCCAGCTTGCTGATGCCGGTGCCGATAGAGCGACTATCGCGACAACTGCGAACACAGTGATTTTTCTCAACATGGTTAACCTTTCCTAAAGATTTTCGCGGGCGCTCCAAATGGCTATAGGGAATATGTATGTCTGTTGGTCGACTCGATTTCCAGAGTGCCGCCGATTTGAGTGGCGCCTTCGTCCATTACGCCAGAGCTTGTTTCCTTATCGGTCACTAGGGTTCCGCTCAGTTGGAGGCTTGTAACTGTGTTGGGTTGATTGGGAGTCGCAACCAAGGTTGCTGCTGTAAGCCTGAGTTGTTTTACCGGGCAGAATGCGCCTGTTGGTTGGCTGGTTATGTCTTGGGTTGTGATCAGTAGGACCGCCAACCCTTCGCTGCTGCTTGTATGAAAGGTCCAGTTCGGTGCCAATGGCGCGAGATTGTGGGACTGGCAACCCACAGCGCCGCCCGTGCCTTTACAGTCGGTTGTCTCGTTGGTCGGATGTGGGCCCCACGTGTCGATAACACCTTTTGTTTGACCGGCAAGGAAGGTCACTTTGGCCGCGGCTTGACATACGGCGGAACCGAATCCTGTTGCAAAGCTCAAGCTACCTGTGAGGTTGAGTTGAACGTTCTGCGGGATCTGTTCTTGATGGTGCTTCCAGGCGGCTGAGGCCGACGTCGGCAGCGCCAAGGCTGCGAGGACGCCGGCGGCCATTGCGAGCACCGCGATCTTCTTGAACATTGCTTTCCTCCTGGGAATCCCGGCCCCAGGAGGGCGACCAGGCATTTAAATGGTCACCATCTTTTTAGCGGACCGCTGGGAAAACCTCGGTGTTTTCGGCAAGGAGGGAGGAAGACCCGAAAGACGATGCGTTTAGCCCTGCAACCAACAGGAAGCGAAACACTCGGGCTCGCACTATGGCGAGCCCGAGAAACCGTTCATCTCCAGACGGGCCCATCGCTTCTGCTCCGCTTCAGGCCACGCGTCGCCTCCGCAATCCCTTCTATTCGAGGCTGAATGTCTGATTGTTCGGTGCAAGGATGGTCAGGGTGCCGCTTGTGCCGGCTGTCCCGGAGCTGACGAGTTGTACACCGTTGTAGACATCTACCGCAATTTGCCCCGCCTCGGTGAACGACGTGACCGTTTTCGGTTGGTTGGGGTTCCATGTGATGAAGTGACTGCTGGCTGGGTTGGACGGTGTCATTGTCGCTCGTTGGCCTGGACAGAACGCGCCTGTCAAAGTGTAATAAATGTCGCCGCTTGTAATTTGGAGGCGTTGTGTTTCATTGTGTACTACCCACGGCAGTTCTGTCGCTTGCAGTTCATGGAGTTGGCAGGATACGAGGTTGCCTGCAGCTTTGCACTTGTTTGTAACAGTGCTGCCCGCTTCATCAAGATCGACGTCATACTGAGTAACTATTCCTGTTTGTTGACCGGGTTCGAGCGTCACAGAGGTTGTCACTTGGCACTCGATGGAACCCATGGCCCCATTCCATTTTGTTTGCCCTGTGAGTTGAATTTGCTTGTTTTCTTCGATCGGGATCGAGTGGTGCTTCCATTCTCCAGCCGCCGCCGCGACTGGCACAGCAAGGACAGCAGCAACTGCAACCGCCACCGTCAACATCGTCTTCTTGAACATCTCTCGCCCTCCTGAGTATTTCCGGTCCCAAGAAGGGCCCGGCTTATTTAGGTCACTTCCTGTCCTAGCTGACGGCTGGGAGAACTTCAGGGTTTGTGACGAAGAGGAGAGGGCGCTTGGGGATACCGCATGTTTGCCCCTGCAACCAGCAGGGGGCGAAATGCTCGGGCTCGCACTCTGGCGAGCCCGAGGAGTCGCTCGTAGGTCCGACGGCGAGTGGCCCCGCTCCGCCGGAACGCGCGCCCTAACGCCCTTTGCCGCTGCCCTTCGACTTGCCCTTCCCCCCACACCCGTTCTGCACCACCGGCCTGAAGCTCCGCTCGCGCCCGTTCTGGGCGCCCATCCGCACGCTCGCCCGCTGCGTGCCCTTGCAAAGCTCGCGGCTGTTGACGAGCAGGCTCTTCTTGCCACCCCGCAGCTGCAGGGTGAACTTGGAGACGGGGGCATCAGGGAGAAGATCGAAGGTGTTGCGGATGCCGCCGTTCTTGGAGTCGATGCGCCCGGCCAGGTCGATCTCCAAGGGCTGGTGGGCTGGTCCCCTGAGCGCCACCACCATGTCGGGCAGGGGGTTGGAGGAGGAGCGCAGGTAGACCAGGCCCTGCAGGGGATAGTCAAGCAGGGGGCTGATTGCCTTGGCCTTGCCGTAGATCGAGCCCTTGGGGCACTGATCGGCGGCGAACTGCACCCGGGTGCAGACGGTGCGGATGTGCTCCTGGGCCAAGAAGATCGAGTGCGGCAGGGCAACCGAGGCGCGTTTTATGTTGGCATCGCCGGCCCGGGCGGTGAGCGTGGCTTCAAGGCGCTGGTAGGCACCGCGCCTGGTCTTGCCGTGCAAGCGCAGCGCCAGCTTCGGCTTAAAGCCGAGCTTCTCACAACCCCCGACCTGGAAGCGGTCGGAGACGGTGGCGACGGCGCCTTTCTCGCCGGTGACCGTGGCCGTGGTCGCGAGCGGTTCGCAGTTGGTCGGGGCGAGGGTGAAGTTGGGGCGGTCGAGGTTGACGCGGACGTCTCTTAGATCGAGTGGGATGCCGTGCAAGATGGTGGGGATCGGATCGGAGACGGCGGTGATCTGGGCGCTCTGGGGGTCGAGGTGCAGGGCGCTCATGACCACCACGTTGCCGAGGTCAAAGGGGCCGCTTACGGCGGGGGTGGCGATCCCCAGGCTTAAGGGGGCGCCTTTGTAGGGGCCGGCAAGATAGGCCTTGCCCGTGTTGAGGAACAGTGGGTCGGGCCCAGCTCCGGCTCCGGCTATCACCGTGCCGACCTGGGAGGCGGGGGGGCAGGCGGGGGAGCTGAGCTGCGCGGTACCGGCGCCCAGGGCGGTTGGGATCGAGGCCAGAGTTGAGGCGGGGCAGTAGGGGATGCCCTTGAGGTAGGCGGAGAGGCCCGGGGGCGTGGTGGTGGTGAGCTGGCGGAAGCGCTGGGTGCCGTCCTCGCGGGAGAGGTCGAGGATGAAAGGGGTCACGGCACCGGCCTGGGGGTTGGCGACCCCTGCCCGCAGCTTCGGCTCAAGCGCCCCGCTCGGGCAGGGCCCTCCGCCCGGGCCCTGGGTGAGCGCGAAGCTCGAGGACAGCTCCAGCGTCTCGGCCTCGGTGGGGTTGGCGGGGTCAGCCGCGCTCCAGGGGGTGAGCTGGGACTGCACGGTATGGGTGCCGCAGCTCGGCGGGTTGATCAGCGCCGCGCGGTTGCCGCCGGGGAAGTGCAGGCGCACGCTTGAGAGCGGCGCCTGCGGGTTGTTCTCAAAGGAGACGGTGAGGCGGCCGGTGTTGGGGTCCGGTGAGACCTTGCCCGCGAGCTTGATCAGGATCCCGTTCTCGGGTGAGTCGATCACCAAATACAGGGCCAAGAGCGAGCCGAAGGGGTTGGAGCCCTGCTTGGCGAGGTAGACGCTTCCCCCCAGGGTGTCCTCCAGGATCGGGGTGTTGGCTTCCACGGTGCCGAGCTTGGAAGATTCTGGGCAGGAGACCGGATCGTCATTCGGCACGCCCTGGGGCGAGATCCCAAGCTCCGCCATGGTGCAGGCGCCGAGGCCGTTGGCCGCGGCGGGGTTTACCGCCATCCCCTCCGGCAGGGTCACGGTGGTGCCCTCCAGGTGGGCCTCGGCGATGCCTTTGGGGTCTTCCAGGCCGCTGGTGGGCAGGGTCAGCTCGACGTCCATCCCGGTTGGCGAGTCAGCCCGTTTGGAGGTCGGGGTGAAGGAGATCTGGGCTGCGAAGGGGACTTTCTCGCAGCCCGTGAGGGCGGGGGTCCTGTCCTCGGCGCTGTCGAACTCGCCCTCCCAGCTCTCGGCGAGGATCCTGACCAGGGGTTCCTCGCCGCTGCAGCGCGGGGGGTTGGTGAGGAAGGGTTTGGTGGTGGCTTCGGGGTCAGAGGCGGTGCGACAGCCTTCGACGTTGGGACCGTTGAAGATCACCCCGTAGCCGCAGAGGGTCACTTCTGAGGCGAACACTTCCGGGGACTTCGGCAGGGGCTGGGTGACCAGGTCGATCGCGTAGCCGTCCTCGGGCCGCAGCTCGGGGTTCAGGGTGAAGACGAATTCAGCGATCTGGAAGGCGAACTGGGCCGGCTCGCCGCGTTCTGGCTCGATCGCGTAGATAGCGGCGGGGGAAGCCACTGAGAGGGCCGTGCTTTCGACCAGGATTTCCCCTACCGCGCTGGAGGCCGGGCAACTCCCCAAGCCTTCCCCGCTCGCCGCGCACAGCTCCGGCAGCGCCCGCGGGTTGCCAACGAAGCCCGCCGGCGTCTGCGTGCGCACCTCCTTCGGCGAGCCGTTCACCGAGCGGCCGCCTTCGGCCCGTTCGTGCGTGTTGAAGACGATGTTCGCTCCGGCGCTGAAGGGGTGGCCGCCGGCCTGGGCGTAGTCGTTGCCTTCCTCGTCGAGGACCTCGACCTCGAAGGCCTCGAAGCCGAAGGGGACCGCTGGCAGCGGGATCGTGTATTCGTCTTCTGCGGTCGCCCCTTCAGAGGCCCCACCGCCGGAGACCTCCGCTTTCGTGAGGAGCGTGGTGGGCGGGTTCTCCCCCAGCGCCACCACCACTTTCAGTGGCGGGTAGGAGTCCTGAGGGGCGAGGGGGTCTGGGCGGGTGCAGCTGACCGTCGCCGGGACGATGCCGGCCGGAGTTTTGACGCAGTTCCAGCCAGTACCCAGAGCCCTGGTGATCGAGATTCCTGCGGCGCTGGGCGCCTCCAGCTCCAGCGTCACCGGACCCGCGGTCTGGTTTTCGAAGTCGACGGTGGGCGTCCCCGAGGTGGCGGGGGGACCATACGGATCCGGTGGGTTCGGCCGCGTCGGCTTGACCAAGGATTCCGCGACCCCCAGTGCCCCTTCTTCATCTTCCCCCGTCACCCGGCACTGCAGAATCGAGGGCGGTTCGGTGTCGGCGCTCTGCACGGTGTAGATAGGGCCGGTGGCGCCGGGGATCGGAAGGCCGTTGCGCAGCCACTGGAAGCTCCAGGTGATTGGGGTGCCGGCGCTCCAGCCGGTCGGCGCAGTGCAAGTCAGGGTCGAGGTGGCCGTGATCGAAATTCCAGTTTTCGAACAGGTCGCCGCTTTGTCTATTTCGATCAGCCGTTCCGTCGCCGACGCGCCACCCTGGTTGGTCGCCTTGATGATTTCGGCGCCAGGAGGGATGCATTCGCCACTCATCCTGTGCCCGAGCCCGAACGGCTGCGCCCCTGCCTCCAGCGCTCCCGGACCCGAGCACGTCGCCGGTTTGGTGAGCGTCACTTTGAAGATGCCCGGCACCGCTTCCTCGACTTTGGAGATCGTCGATTCCGCCGCCACGCAGGTGCCTGAGACCGCTTGCTGGTTTTCGAAGCGATTGAGGCTCATCGTCACCCCTTCCACCACCAGCGATCCGTTCGTGAACGTTCCGGTTCCTTCTGCGCTGACCACGTCGGTCAGTAATTTCGAGCCTTCGGTGGCGGTCGCGGTCCCGCTCGGCGTCGCCGCGATGAACGGCGGCCCGCCGAGGTTGGGCCGTGAGGTCCCGATCGGCGGCGCGCTCGCCGGCGCCGGCTCGACCATCGTCGGTGGCAGCGAGGCGAACGAGGCAGCAGTCGGCGCGTAGGTGCTCCCGGACCCATCCGGGTCGTTGGTCCCGGTCACCACACACTGAATCGACTTGCCCGCATCGGCGGCGGTCGTGACGTAGGTCCTAGCGGTCTCGCCGAGGATCGGGTCGCCGTTGCGCAGCCAGGCATAGCTGAAGATCGGCGTCGGGTCACCGAACCAGACGACCCCGTCTGCCGGGGTCCCCTTGCAGGTCAGCTCGGTCGGGATGCCGGGTTTGTCGCTGGCCTCGTTTGCCACTGTCAGCTCATAGACCAGCCGTTCGTCGCCGAGGTGGGTCGGCTGTTCGGTGCGGGTCATCTGCAGGCCCAAGAGTGGGTCGGCCGTGGCGGTGGCGGCGGACAGGAGCGAGAGCAGGACCATGATGAGGAGCGTCAGGAGCTGCTGGGCGCGGGTGCTCATCGGCTGCTCCCCCGTTTGCCGGCTCGTCTGGCTCCCTTGCGTTTCCCGGATCTCTTCTTTACGCACTTACCCCTGCGCTTGACCTGGCCCTTCTTGCAATTGAGGGGCTCTTTTACGTTGGCTCCGTTAGCCGACAAGGGGACCGGACCGGGCGGCGGGCTCGGCGGCCCCTGGCAGGAGCCTTCCTTCAGCGGGTCGCAGATGATCGGCTCGACCGGCAACGGGAAGCCGCCGTTCCTGCGGGCGACGTAGACGTCCTTGGCGACGTCGCCGTCGGTGGGCAGGAGCCTGGTCGGGGTCGAGAAGGCAATCTGGCCGCCGACCGGGGCGGCGGCGGGCGCTTCGGTTACCTCGGCGAAGGCGGCGCCGAGCTGGCCTGCGTCCCAGGCGTAGGGGTTGGTTGCGCCGTCTTCGTCGTTTGGCAGCAGCGCCTCTTTGGTCGCAAAGGCGATGATCTGCCCGTCCTCTGAGACCCAGCGGATCGCCTCGCCGAAGTTGTATTCGATCAATCGCAGCACGGTGGGGTTGACGGTGGCGTCGAAGGGGCCGTTGTCCGATCCCCCTTCAGGGGCCCTGGAGACGCGCTCGAGCGCCTCGGCCTCGGCGTCGTAGCGAAAGACGTCGCGAAAGCCGCCGTCTTCGTCGTCAGCGGTGAGCGCCGCCTTGGAGGCGAAGGCGAGGACGTGACCGTCGCCGCCGCCCTGGAGGTCGGGCCCGTAGAGGGGAGTGGCGTAGGCATCGCCGAAGCCGGTGCCTTTGGTGTCCCACATGCCTTCCGCGTCCCCAGCTGAGAGGGTGGCGATGAAGGAGAGCGCATCGGTTTCGGCTTCATAGAGGTAGAGGTTGGGTGCTCCAGGCTGAGCGCTGTCGCCCTCGGGGTTGGCGTCGGCGGTGAGGACGCCCTGGGCGACGAAGTAGGCATGGGAACCGTCGCCGGAGATCGCGGTGGTCGAGTTGAGGACGTCGGCTTCTTCGGAGCCTGCTCCGCTGGAGGCCAGGGTGATGCGTTCGCCTTCGGGCTTGCTCGCGTCATAGAGGTAGAGGTCGCAACCATCCGAGGCGCCGAGGTTGCCGCTGCACGGACCGCTGCCACCGTCGGTGTCAGAGGCGGTGAGTTTGCGAGGGGTGAGGAGGTAGACCTTGCTGCCATTAGCGGAGGCGGCCTGGAAGAGATCGTCGCCGGGGGCAGCGGGCCCACCTCCTCCCGGGGCGATTTCCTCGATCACCGGGCCGGTGGAGGTAGCGGTGCGCTCGAGGACTCGCAGGCCATTGTCGACGTCGCAAACAGGTTCTTCTTCTGCCCCCGGGTCCCAGGGCTGGGCGGGGCGGGTGGAGAAGTAGATGCGCGAGCCCTCGGGGGAGATCGCGCCCTGGTTGAACGTGGGCGAGATGATGCCCTGGGTGAAGGTGGCACCAGGGCCGCCGGGGTGGGCGCCGCAGCGCCCGCCGTAGACGGTGCCCTCCTTGTCGCGGGCCAGGAGCTCCAGGGAGGGTTCGCCGCTTTCGTCGAGGAAGGCGACGTAGTGGTTGCGATCGCCGCCGGGTTCGCCGGTGGAGGAGCTGTTGCGGGGATCCTCGGGGAAGTAGCCGGTGGAGGCCAGCGTCACCCTCAGGACGGCGGCGCTCAGGTCCGCCGAGGCGCCGGTGATCTGCAGGTTGAGGATCGCCGAGCCCATTTCGGCGCCGCTGTCGTCGATCGGCACCAGCGACGGCGAGAGCGGGCTAAAGGAGCCGTCGAGGCCACCGCGGTAGAGCTGGGCGACGCCGATGTTGTACTGGGGCTGGGTGGCGGCGACCTGCACCCAGCGGTCTAGCGTGGGCGTGAAGGGAGCGGGGCTGCCCCAGCGGGGCCCACCGGCGCTCACTGCCGGGTCTTGCGGGGAGGTAGGGGAGATCGTCCAGCCAGCCGCGCCGCGGGTGGCGACGTAGCGGTCGCCGCCGTAGTACTGGTAACCGGGAGTGTCGGAAAGCGCGGTCTGGATGATCAGCTGCAGGCGCCCACCTTCGCGTGAGAAGAAGGGAAGATAGGCCGGCTGGGAGGACTTCTGTGGTGGGCTGACCATCTCCAGTGCCATGCAATCCGGCAGGGAGGTCGCACCCTGGCCTTCGCGCAGGGATTCGTTCGGGCAGCTGGCGGCGGAGGCGGCCGGTATGAATGCCGCCAGCACCAAGGCGCATGCAAACCCTAGGGCGCTGCGCAGGGTCCAGTCGGACCGCTTATTGACGGTTCTCCTACCCAAAATCCCTATGAGAAACGTTAACAGCGCTGTCAAGGTACGCCTTCGTACTCGACGCGGCAGCGTTAACGAACCGGGGCGCCAGTGGCGCCCCGGTTCTGAGATCGGCTTGCCCATTGTGAGCTCGCCTGGCTCAGCACTTCTAGATTTCGTATGTGTCTCTCTGAGCTACGTCCTCGATTTGCACTGTGCCGTGGACGGTTACAGAATCTTTATCAACAACTCCGTTGCGGAGATGAGGATTGTTTTGGAACGGGCTGCCCTTTGTTTGCAGGTCCGCTTGCATGCTGCCGCTCAGTGAGAGATTCGTGACGCGCGGGGTCTCCTCGCCATGGGCAAGGATCGTCGCGCCTGTGAGCGTAATGAATTCCAGAGGACAGAATCCGCCTGTTGGTGTGCTGTGGATGTCCCCAACTGTGATTTCAATTGTGTTGGACTGACCGGCTTTTTGCGATGTGTGGATTACCCAGCCTGCTCCGTGAGGAGCCAGCCCTGTCGGTGTGAGGTTGTGGATTTGGCACGCGGCGAGACCGCCGATGCCTTTGCAGTTCGTTGTCGCATCAGTCGGATGCGCCACGAACGTTTGAATGAGTCCTGTTGTGCCCGGGTCAAATCGGGCTGCGGATGTGACTTGGCATTCGACTCCGCCGATGGTGCCTGTGAATGCCGCTTTCCCTGTGAGGCCGAGCGACACGCTTTGTTCGATCGCTTGGCCTTTGTGCTTCCACGCCGCGCCGGCCGATGCTGGCAGCGCGAACGCCGCCACGATGCCGACCGCCATGGCGAGCACGGTGATCTTCTTGAACATCTCTATCCTCCTAGTACGTCCTCCGGGCTGAACCTTGCGATGACGGCCCGGTGGAGTTGTGTCGAGGCCTCGGGAGCCGTAGCTGGCTTTCGAGGCCTTCGACTTGGTCGGTGGATAAATAACCGACCGTGTTCCCGATAGTCAAGAGTTCCTGGCCAATGACTGTCGAGGGGCCTGCATTTGCCCCGTAAATAGAAGGATGTCGATTCCGCGCGGTCGCAACCTCGCGACCGTAATTGGCGCTCTATCTAGCCCAAGGGCTGCTTGTCCTTCCCCCTCCGGGCGGAGCCCTCGCGCCCGCAGAAATGCGAGCGCGAGAGTGTAGGGGCTCGCGAAGGCGGTGCTACGGGAAGCTTCAGACGGTGAGTGCCCCGCTCCGAGTCAGCGGGAATGGGCGGCTACCGCGTCTTCTCTTTTCCCTTCCCCCCACACCCGTTCTGCACCACCGGCCTGAAGCTCCGCTCGCGCCCGTTCTGGGCCGCCATCCGCACGCTCGCCCGCTGCGTGCCCTTGCAGAGCTCACGGCTGTTGACGAGCAGGCTCTTCTTGCCACCCCGCAGCTGCAGGGTGAACTTGGAGACGGGGGCATCGGGGAGGAGATCGAAGGTATTGCGGATGCCGCCGTTCTTGGAGTCGATGCGGCCGGCCAGGTCGATCTCCAAGGGCTGGTGGGCCGGTCCCCTGAGCGCCACCACCATGTCGGGCAGGGGGTTGGAGGAGGAGCGCAGGTAGACCAGGCCCTGCAGGGGATAGTCGAGCAGGGGGCTGATTGCCCTGGCCTTGCCGTAGATCGAGCCCTGGGGGCACTGATCGGCGGCGAACTGCACCCGGGTGCAGACGGTGCGGATGTGCTCCTGGGCCAAGAAGATCGAGTGCGGCAGGGCAACCGAGGCGCGTTTTATGTTGGCATCGCCGGCCCGGGCGGTGAGCGTGGCTTCAAGGCGCTGGTAGGCGCCGCGCTTGGTCTTGCCGTGCAGCTTCAACTTCAGCTTCGGCTTGAAGCCGAGCTTCTCACAACCCCCGACCTGGAAGCGGTCACTGACGGTGGCGGTGGCGCCTTTGTCCCCCGTGACCGTGGCCGTGGTCGCGAGCGGTTCGCAGTTGGTCGGGGCGAGGGTGAAGTTGGGGCGGTCGAGGTTGACGCGGACGTCTCTTAGATCGAGCGGGATGCCGTGCAAGATCGTCGGGATCGGGTCGGAGACGGCGGTGATCTGGGCGCTCTGGGGATCGAGGTGCAGGGCGCTCATGACCACCACGTTGCCGAGGTCAAAGGGGCCGCTTACCGCGGGGGTGGCGATCCCCAGGCTTAAGGGGGCGCCTTTGTAGGGGCCGGCAAGATAGGCCTTGCCCGTGTTGAGGAACAGTGGGTCGGGCCCAGCTCCGGCTCCGGCTATCACCGTGCCGACCTGGGAGGCAGGGGGGCAGGCGGGGGAGCTGATCTGGGCGGTACCGGCGCCCAGGGCGGTTGGGATCGAGGCCAGGGTTGAGGCGGGGCAGTAGGGGATGCCCTTGAGGTAGGCGGAGAGGCCCGGGGGCGTGGTGGTGGTGATCTGGCGGAAGCGCTGGGTGCCGTCCTCGCGGGAGAGGTCGAGGATGAAGGGGGTCACAGCACCGGCCTGGGGGTTGGTGACCCCTGCCCGCAGCTTGGGCTCAAGCGCCCCACTCGGGCAGGGCCCTCCGCCCGGGCCCTGGGTGAGCGCGAAGCTCGAGGACAGCTCCAGCGTCTCCGCCTCGGTCGGGTTGGCGGGGTCAGCGGCGCTCCAGGGGGTGAGCTGGGACTGCACGGTGTGGGTGCCGCAGCTCGGCGGGTTGATCAGCGCCGCGCGGTTGCCGCCGGGGAAGTGCAGGCGCACGCTTGAGAGCGGCGCCTGCGGGTTGTTCTCAAAGGAGACGGTGAGGCGGCCGGTGTTGGGGTCCGGTGAGACCTTGCCGGCGAGCTTGATCAGGATCCCGTTCTCGGGCGAGTCGATCACCAGATACAGGGCAAGCAGCGAGCCGAAGGGGTTGGAGCCCTGCTTGGCGAGGTAGACGGTTCCCCCCAGGGTGTCCTCCAGGATCGGCGTGTTGGCTTCCACGCTGCCGAGCTTGGAGCTCTCCGGGCAGGAGACCGGATCGTCGTTGGGCACGCCCGCTGCGGAGATCCCCAGCTCCGCCATGGTGCAGGCGCCGAGGCCGTTGGCCGCGGCGGGGTTTACCGCCATTCCCTCCGGCAGGGTCACGGTGGTGCCCTCCAGGTGGGCCTCGGCGATGCCTTTGGGGTCTTCCAGGCCGGTGGTTGGCAGGGTCAACTCGACGTCCATCCCGGTTGGCGAGTCAGCGCGTTTGGAGGTCGGGGTGAAGGAGATCTGGGCTGCGAAGGGGACGTTCTCGCAGCCCGTGAGGGCCGGGGTGGTGTCTTTTGCTTCATCGAACTCGCCCTCCCAGCTCTCGGCGAGGATCCTGACCAGCGGTTCCCCCCCGCTGCAGCGCGGGGGGTTGGTGAGGAAGGGTTTCGCGGTCGCTTCGGGGTCTTCGCGCTCGCGGCAGCCTGCGGGTTCAAGGCCGTCGAAGACGACGCCGAAGCCGCAGAGCACCACGTCGGTTTTGAACACTTCCGGGGACTTCGGCAGGGGCTGGGTGACGAGGTCGATCGCGTAGCCGTCCTCGGGTCGCAGCTCGGGGTTCAGGGTGAAGGCGAAGTCGGCGACCTTGAAGGCGAACTGCGCCGGCGTCCCCGGTTCGGGCTCCATCGCGTAGATCGGCACCGGGTTGAAGGTCGTGACGACGGTGTTGGCGATCGCGATCATCCCCACTGCGCTCTCGTGCGGACACAGGTCAAGCTCCGCCGCCGAGCGCTCACACAGCACCGCCGCCCGCGGGTTGCCGACGAAGCCCGGCGACGTCTGCGTGCGGATTTCCTTCGGCGAGCCGTTCACCGCGCGGTCCCAAACCGCCTGGACTTCGGCCCGCTCGTGCGTGTTGAAGACGATGTTTGCCCCGGCGCTGTACGGGTGCCCGCCGGCCTGGGCGTAGTCGTTGCCTTCCTCGTCGAGCACCTCGACCTCGAAGGCCTCGAAGCCGAAGGGCAGCCGCTCGCCGGGGATCGTGAACTGGTCCTCGGTCGTCTCCGCTTCCGGGGCGTTGCCGCCGGCGACTTCCGCTTTCGTCACCAGCGGGTTGGGCGGGTTCTGGCCCAGCGCCACGACCACTTCTACCGGGGGGTAGGAGTCCTGCGGGGCGAGCGAGTCCGAGCGGGTGCAGGTGACCGTTGCCGGCGGCGGCTCGGGTGCGACTTTCTCACACTCCCAGCCATTGCCGAGTGCCTTGAAGAGGTAGGTCTCGGGGCCGGAAGGGGCCTCCAGGGTGAGCGTCACCTCGCCCGTCGTCTGGTTGTTGAAGTCGACGACGGGGCTTTCCCCCGCGCCCGGGAACGCATATGGCGAGGGCGGCTCGGGGCGGGTTGGTTTCTGGATCGATATCGCCACCGCCCGCTGGGCCTCTTCGTCCTCGGCCGTCGCCTCGCACTGCAGGATCGATGCCAGTTCGGTGTCGGCGCTCTGCACGGTGTAGGTGGGGCCGGTGGCGCCGGGGATCGCCTCGCCGTCGCGCAGCCAGCGGAAGCTCCAGGTGATCGTGCTGTCTGAGCTCCAGCCGCTCGGAGCAGTACAGGTCTGCACAGAGACCGCCGCGATCGCCGCCCCCACTTTCGAGCAGGTCGCCGCTTTGTCCATTTCGATGAACCGCACGTCCGCGGGCGAGGCGCCCTGGTTCGTCGCCCTGATGATTTTCGCCCCCGCCGGGATGCATTCGCCGCTGATCTCCTGCCCGACCTGCCCAACCGAGAACGGCTGCGCTCCGGCTTCCAGCGTCCCCGCGCCCGTGCAGGTCGCCGCTTTGTCGAGCGTCACCCTGAAAACGTCGGCCGCGGTTTCCTCGACTTTCGAGATCGTCGCCCCCGCCGCGATGCAGCTCCCCGAGATCGCCTGGAAAGCTTCGAAGGCGCCGCTTTCGGCCGTCACCCCTTGCACTACCAGCGAGCCATTGGTGAAGCTGCCCGTGCCTTTCGCGGTGACCACGTCGCTCAGCACCGCCGAGCCCGCTTCGCTCGTCGCCGTGCCGCTCGGGGTCGATGCCATTGGCCCCGATAGCCCCGGTCGGGTGCTGCCGTTCGGCGGCGGGCTCGCCGGCGGCGGGTCGATTACCACCGGCGGCAGCGAGGCGACCGCGGTGGCGATCGGCGCGTAGGAGCCGGGCAGGACATCTTCGGGGTCATTGGTTCCCCTCACCACGCACTGGACCGCCTTGCCTGCGTCGGCCGCAGTGGTGGTGTAGGTGGGGGTGGTCGCGGCTGGGATCTCTTCGCCGTTGCTAAGCCATTTGAAGCTGAAGGTGGGAGCGGGGTTTCCGCCCCAGAAGATCCCGTCGGCCGGCGTTCCGCGGCAGGTCAGGGTGTCGCCGACTTTCGCGCTGTCGCCGGCTTCGTTTTTAACCGTCGCCTGATAGACCAAGCGTTCGTCGCCGATCCGCTCGGGCTCATGGATGCGCTGCAGCGTGAGGCCGAAGCGCGGGTCCGCGCTCGCCGTGCTCGCGAGCAGGAGCGAGAGCGCCAGCGCGGCGGCGAGGGTGAGGGCCTTGGCGGCGGTGCGGGTCATCGGTCCTCTCCTCGGTTGCGGCCCGCTCGCTTGCCCGCTTTGCGCTTGCCCTGTTTCTTCTTCATGCACTTGCCCTTGCGCTTGACCTGGCCCTTCTTGCATTTGGTGGGTTTGAGGTTGCCGGGAGTGGCGGCAAACGGCATGAGTGCCGGGGGCTTGAAACTCGCCGGCCCCTGGCACGCACCCTCAACCAGCGGGTCGCAGATCGGAGGCGCAACCGGTTCGGGGATGCCACCGCCCTCGCGGGCCACGTAGACGTCCTTGGCGGTGTCGCCGTCGCGGGGCAAGAGCCGCGCGGTGGTCGCGAAGGCAAACTGCTCGCCCACCGGGGCGACGGCGGGCGGCTCGATCCGGTCCACGGTGAGGAGCGAGGCGAAGACGGCGCCGAGCTGGCCCGCGTCCCAGGCGTAGGGGTTGATCTGTTCATCGCCGTCGCCGGGCAGCAGCGGCTCGGCGGTGGCGAAGGCGATCAGCTCGCCGTCCTCACTCGCCCAGCGGGGCATCTCGTTGAAGTTTTCTTCATAGAATTCTCTGATCGCCGGGTTGACGGAGACGTCGAAGGGGCCGTTATCGGAGCCGCCTGCGGGAGCCTTGGAGATCCGCTCGAGGGTCTCTGCCTCGGCGTCGAAGCGGAAGGCGTCGCGGAAGCCGCCGTCTTCGTCATCAGCGGTTACGGGGGCCTTGGTGGCGAAGGCGAGGACGTGACCCTCGCCGCCGCCCTGCAGGCCGGGCCCGTAGAGGGGGACGGCGTAGGCGTCGCCGAAGAAGCTCCCTTTCGTCCCCCAGAGGGCCTGCTGGTCTTCATTGGAGAGGGTGGCGAGGAAGGAGAGCTCGTCGGTGTCGGCCTCATAGAGGTAGAGGTTGGGTTTGCCCCCGCCCTGGGCACCCTCTCCCAGTGGGTTGAGGTCTGAGGTGAGCACCGCCGGGGCGGCGAAGTAGGCGCGGGAGCCGTCGCCGGAGACGGCGGCGATGCCGCTGGGGACGTTTGCCTGCACCGGGCCTTCGGCGTCAGAGACCAGGGTAAGGCGTTCTCCCGGGGCCTTGCTTGCGTCATAGAGATAGAGGTCACAGCCTTTGGAGGCGGCGAGGAAGGGCGAGCACTCTCCGGTTTCGGAGTCGCTGTCGGCGGCGGTGAGTTTGCGGGTGGTGGTGAGGTAGAGCTTGGTGCCGTCAGCCGAGGCGGCCTCGAAGAGATCATCGCCGGGGGCCGAAGGGCCGCCGGGAATCGGTTCGCTGATCACGGGGCCTTCGGGGGTCTCGGTGCGCTCGAGGATGCGCAGCGGGTTGGCGCTGCTGCAAGCTGGCCCTTCCACTGCTTCAGAGTCCCAGGGCTGGGCGGGGCGGGTGGTGAAGAGGATGCGCTGCCCGTCGGCGGAGATCGCCCCCTGGTTGAAGGTGGTGTCCTCGCCGCCCAGGTGGGAGCCGCAGCGCCCGCCGAAGACTTTGCCCTCTTTGTCGCGGGCCAGGAGTTCGATCGTCGGTTCGCCGCCGGGGCCGGGGCCGACCAGGTAGCTGTTGCGACCTCCGGCATCGCCTCGGGGATCCTCCGATAAGTAGCTAGTCGTAGTCGGGATTGGCCAAAGGACGGTCCTCGAAAGATCCTCGGAGCTGCCCGCCACGACGAGGTTGACGACCGAGACCTGCAGCACCGGGCTGCCGCTGTCGTCAATCGCCACCAGCCGCGGCGAGAGCGGCGCGAAGGAGCCGTCGAGGCCGCCGCCGAAGAGCTGGGCAACGCCGACCTGGTTCTCGGCCTGGGTCGCACCGAGCTGTGCCCAGCGGCCGAGGTCGGGGGTGAAGGTAGAGGGGCCGCCGAGCTTGGCGCCACCGCTGACCAGTGCCGCCACCGGCGGTGAGGTCTCGGCCAGCTCCCAGCCAGCCGCGGTGCGCAGGGCGACGTAGCGGTCGCCTTCGAAGTTCTGGTAGCCGGGGCTGGCGGGCAAGGCGGTCTGCAGGGAGAGCAGAAGGCGCGACCCATCGCGAGAGTAGGAGGGCAGCAGGGCCGGCTGGATGAACTTTTTGGGCGGGGTCACCATCTCCAGGCCCAGGCATTCGGGCAGGGCCGACAAACTGGCTGGCCGGAAGGCTTCGTTCGGGCAGGCGGCGGAGACCGGGACAGGGAGCAACATCAGCACCAGCGCCAGTGCGCCGGCGCAGGTTAGGGCACCGCGAAAGCGCCGGTCAATCTGCTTGCTCATACATCCCCTCCGAAGGTGTGCGTTCCCATCGGGAACGCTAACAGCGTTGTCAAGAAACGTCCTGGTATTTCCACTGCGAAAGGGGACCGGACGTTTCGGCCCGGTCCCCATACTCACTGCCTCACGACAGCTAGCGACTGACTGGATCTAGGGACTAGATGGAGTATGTATGTTTTTTGCCGCTCTCTTTCTCGATTGTCAGCGCATCTTCGACGCTAATAGCGGTCGCGTGGACCACACCGCTGTTTGTTTCGAGATGCGCTTGCAGGGTGCCGCTCAACGCGATGCTTGTGACATTCGTCGGTTGATTCGGCGACGCGGTCACGTTGCCCGGTGTGATTTGGATTTTTTTCACACCGCAGAACCCGCCTGTCAGTTGGCTGGTGAGGGTACCGTTTGTGATTTGAATGTTGGTACCGGTTGTGTGAATCACCCACTGGAAGCCCGTTTGCGGACTCACGTTGTGGATTTGGCATGGAGCAAGCAGGCCATGCCCTGTACAATTCGTTGTCTCGTCCGTAGGATGAACTTTGAACGTTTGAACTGTGCCTTTTGTTTGAAAGGCTTTGAATTGGACTTCGGATGTGACTTGGCATGTCACGCCGCCCAATTGGCTTTGGAACGCGGCATTTCCTGTGAATGGGATAGTTACATTTTGTTGGATCGGCGTGGCCGTGTGCTTCCATTCTGCCGAGGCCGCCGCCGGCAGCGCGAATGCGGTAACGATGCCGACCGCCATGGCGAGCACGGTGATCTTCCTGAACATCTCTATCCTCCTAGTACGTCCGCCGGGCTGAGCCTTGCGATGACGGCCCGGTGGAGTTGTGTCGAGGCCTCGGGAGCCGTAGCTGGCTTTCGGGGCCTTCGACTTGGTCGGTGGAATAAATAACCGACCGTATTCCCGATAGTCAAGAGTTCCTGGTCAATGACTGTCGAGAGCCTGCATTTCGCCCGTAAATAGAAGGATGTCGATTCCGCGCGGTCGCAACCTCGCGCCCGTAATTCGCGCGTTCTATCTAGCCCAAGGAAGCCTCAGACGCTGAGTGCCTCGCTCCGTTCGGTCGAGCGGGCGGCGAGCTCGTTGGAGAGGAGGCGGCGCTGGCGTGAGGTCAGCGTGCCGAGCTGCTTGTTCTCGTTCAGTGAGAGCGGCATGAGGAATTTGCGAGCGCGGGTGCGGCCCCAGCGGCGCTGGCTGGTCAGCAGCTCGGCGATGGTCATGCTCTCGGTCTCCCAGGGGCACTCCTCCACCACCTGCGACGGGTCTCGATCACCCCGCGCTATCTCGCGCTTGAGCTCTGCGCGTGCGAGCCTGACCAGGTTGGCTCGTTCGAGGGCGCGCATGTGTTGCGGGGCCTCCACCGGAGATGCGATCGTCGTTGCAGGTGCCGTTGAGGCAGCGTCCACTGGACTCCTCCCTTCAAGGAATCGGTTAACTGGGTATCTCGCTTCCGACTGGCGACCACTGCCTCTTTGGGGGGCTGCGACCTGGGCCGGACCGAGTCTCAATTCGTCCACCCCGCCCGGGGTGTTCGGCGAGGAGGCCAAGCTATGTCGCGGGGGTAGGGCCAGTCAACCCGCGAGGGGCATGGCCGGCGTCGACCCGGTCGCTAAGAGCAACAATTTCGGTCCGAACCGGACCTTGTCCCCATCTCCCTGAGGTTGAAACTACCCACGACGGGGGATGTCAAGAACCTGTGACCGCCGCAAGCTAAGCGCGCGGAAGGTCCGGGAAGTTTTCAATCGTGCCGGCGATCGTGCCGAGCGCGCCGTCGAGATGCTCGCGCTCATGAGTCGCCATCAGGCTGGTCCGCAGCAGCGCGCCGCCGGGCGGGACCGCGGGGTGGATCGCGACGTTGGTGTAGACGCCGGCCTCGAAGAGCGCCTTCCAGAGCAGCACCGCCTGCCAGTCGTCGCCGACAATCACCGGCACCACGGGGGTCGTCGCGACGGAGCCGTCGGGCAGCCGCCCCGGCTCGATCACCTTCAGCCCGAGGTGGCGCAGGCCCTCGCGTAGATACTCGGCGTTGGCGAGCAGCGCCTCGAACAGGCGCGGCCCGTCCGCGCGGATCGCCCGCAGCGCCGCCAGGGCGGCGCCGACCGCGGCCGGTACGGCGGAGGCGCTGAAGACGAAGGAGCGTGAACTGATCCGTAGGTACTCGACGACGTCGGCGGGCCCGGCGATGAAGCCGCCGCAGGAAGCGAGGCTCTTGGAGAAGGTCCCCATCCGCAGGTCGACCTCGTCCTCGAGCCCGAACAGCTCGCAGGCGCCGGCGCCGCGGGCGCCGAGCACGCCGGCCCCGTGCGCCTCGTCGACCATCAGCCGCGCGCCGTAGCCCTTGCAGAGCTCGACGATCCGCGGCAGGTCGCAGACGTCGCCCTCCATTGAGAAGACGCCGTCGACGACGACGAGCACGCCGCCGCCATCCTCCGCCGCCCGCTGCAGCATCTTCTCCAGCTTGTCCATGCGGTTGTGGCGGAAGGGGCGCAGCTTCGCGCCGGAGAGGCGGCAGCCGTCGAGGATCGATGCGTGGTCGCCGGAGTCGCAGACGACGGTGTCGCCGGGGCCGAGGATCGTGCCGATGCAGCCGACATTCGCCTGATAGCCGGTCGTGTAGACGATTGCGTCCTCGACCCGCATCCACTCGGCCAGCTCGCGCTCGAGGTCGACGTGCAGCGGCGTCGTCCCGTTGAGCAGCCGTGAGCCGGTGACGCCGGTCCCGTAGGTCTCGAGGGCGCCGCGCGCCCCCTGCTTGACCCGCTCGTCGCCGGTCAGCCCGAGGTAGTTGTTGGAGCCGAGCATGATCGTCTCCCGCCCCTCCATCTCGACCACCGGGCCGGCCTCGGAGGTGAGCAATCGGAAGTAGGGAAGGAGGTCGTGCTGCTTGGCCGCTTCGAGCTGCTCGAGCCGGTCGTGGCTGCGCGCCTTCTCGAAGACGTCGACCGGGGCCTTCGCGGTCTCGCTCATCGTCCCAGAGTGTAGGTTGCGCCCCTCATGGCAAGCGTCTCGATAAGGCCGGTGCGGACGCGCCGCGAGCTGAAGCGCTTCGTCAAGGTCCCGTTCCACCTCCACCGCGACCACCCGCAGTGGGTGCCGCCGCTGATCTTCGAGCGGATGCAGTTCCTCGACCCGAAGAAGAACCCCTGGTTCGAGCACGGGGAAGCGGAGTTCTTCGTCGCCGAGCGCGACGGCGAGCCGGTGGGACGCGTCAGCGCCCATCTCGACCACCGCTGGGACGAGTACCAGGGCGGCAGCGACGCGATGTTCGGCTTCTTCGAGACGAGCGAGGACGCCGAAGCGACCGCGGCGCTGTTCGACGCCGCCGCCGAGTGGGCGTCCGCCAAGGGGCGGACCCGAATCCTCGGGCCGATGGACTTCACCACCAACGACGAGCTCGGGATCCTGATCGAGGGCTTCGACCGCCGCCCGATGATCCTCGAGAACTGGCACCCGCCCCACTACCAGCGGCAGATCGAGGCGCACGGCTTCGGCAAGGCGATGGACCTGCTGATGTGGGAACTGCGGCTCGGAGAGCTGAAGGAGGGGAAGAGCTTCGACCCGGCGATCCACGCCGCCGCGCAGAAGGCGCTGAGCGACGAAGGGGTGAGGATTCGCAACATCGACAAGGGCAACCTGGAGCGCGAGATGCGCCTCTTCACCCCCGTCTACACCGACGCCTGGTCCGACAACTGGGGCTTCGTCCCTCCGACCGACGCCGAGGTTGCCTTCCACGCCAAGCTGCTGAAGCAGGTGATCGACGAGGACTGGGCCTACATCGCGGAAAAAGACGGCGAGGCGATCGGCGCGGCGCTGACGCTGCCGGATGTCAATCAGGCGCTGGCGAAGCTGAACGGGCGTCTGCTGCCGTTCGGCTGGGCGAAGTTCCTGCTCGCGAAGCGCAGGATCGACGAACTGCGGGTCCTCGCGCTCGGCGTGAAGAGCGAGTATCGCCACAGCGGCGTCGCCGCCGGCCTCTACCTCAAGCACCTCGAGACCGCGGCTCAGCCGGGGACGATCGAAGGCGGCGAGATGGGCTGGATCCTGGAGACGAACGAGCCGATGAATCGGGCGATGGAGGGGATGGGGGGGCGGGTTGTCAAGCGGTACCGGCTTTATGAGCGGGCGCTGTAGGGGCTACCGGGTGGGACTCGCCTGCGCAACAGATGGGGAGGCTTGGCGAGTCCCACCCGGTAGCCCCGCCAACGTTCGCTAATTGCGGTGAGGGTTGAGGGCCCGACTCGGGGTCTCGCTAGAGTCGATTCGGTGAGCGAGCTCCCTTTAGACGCCGAGATCGTGGCTGAGGAAGATGCCGAGCCGGGCGAGGGGGAGACGGTGCGGGCGTTGCCGCTGCCCTACGAGGAAGCGGCCCTGCCGGTGCTGCGCGGAGAGGTACGTACCGCGGCGATCGCCGCCGCCGGCGGGGTCCTGGCCGGCGCTGCGACCGTTGCCGCCGTACGTGCGGTGAGCGCCGCCAGCTCGAGGACGCGCGCCCCGCGCCGCCTCGGCCGCCGCCGCGACCGTCGCGACGTCGTCGCCAGCCGCTCCTTCCTCGTCGACGTCCACCTCCTCGGCCGCTAACCGCCGGCCGATGGGCCGAAAAGTCGCCAATAGGTCGACATATCGGCCCATCGACCCCTTGGAAGGGGGGGTGCGGCCCGCGGCGCCTTATCGGTTGCCGCGGGGGAGTGATGATCGGACGCTGCGGATCCGAGGTGGGGTCGCGACGCGGCTGCTCCACGTCGAGGGGAGCCCGGTGCTGGTGCGCGCTTGGCAGCCGGCGCCGGAGCGGGTGGTGCTGCGCGCGGAGCCGGTGGATCCGGGGCAGATCATCCTGCCGCCGGCTCTCGTAGGCGGCGATGTGGCGCCGGCCGGCGCCGAGCCCTCGCCGGCGGGCGCGGCTGAGCTCGAGGTCGCGATCGAGCGGATGCGGTTCGTGCTCGGGGTCGACCAGGACCTCGGCGAGTTCCACAAGCGCTTCCGTCGCGACCCGCTGCTGGGGCCGCTGATCCGCCGCATGCCGAGCTTCCGGCCGCGGCGCCGGGTCTGGCCCTGGGAGGCGCTGGCGGCGGCGGTCGTCGGGCAGCTGATCGAGGCCCAGCGCGCGGTAACGATCGAGCGCCGCATCGTCGGCCGCTGGGGGCCGCGGCTCGGCGACGGGCGCGAGGCCCTCCGCGACGTCCCGGCCGCGACGACGATCGCCGGCCGCGCCCCGGCTGAACTTGCGTCGATGGACCTCGCCCCGGCGCGGGCGGAGGCGCTGCGGCGGGTGGCGAAGGCCGTCGCCAGCGGCCGCTGCCGCCTCGACTCGCCGGCCGCCGACCGGCGCCTGCTGGCGCTGCCGCAGATCGGCCCCTGGACCGTCCAGTGCCTCGGCCTCTTCGGCCGCGGCAACCTCGACTCGCTGCCAGCTGGTGACCTCGGCTACATCAAGCTGGTCGGGCGGCTCGCCGGCCTCGGCCGCCGCGCAACGGTCGCCGAGGTCGAAGAGTACTTCGCCCCGTACGAACCGTTCCGCGGCATGGCCGGCGCCCTGGTTCTTGCCGGCCTGCATCGACGGGTTGCCGAAGGCCCGCCGCTGCGCCTTGCCGCCTGATAGACCAGCCGGGTCCTGCAGGAGTTCATGCCTGGACGGACGTGCGGTCAAGCGCCTGGACGATCTGTCGATAACGACGCGATGCCGGGCAAAGGGGACAGGAACTGGCCGGATCACGAGGTCAGCGAATTCCTCGACCAGATCACCGCCGGAGGACAGGACTACCGTCGCCTGGTCGAGCGCCTGCCGGTCATCGTCTACACCGCGGAGATGGGGGAGGAGGGCGAGTGGCACTACGTCAGCCCCCAGGTCGAGGAGATCCTCGGCTATACCGCCGAGGATCTGAAGTCCGATCCTCATCTATGGGCTCGGCTCCTGCATCCCGAGGACCGTGAGCGGGCGCTGGCCAACGAAAGCGAGAACTTCCTCGGCGACCGCAACACGCGGCCGATTGAGTACCGGATCCGTACCCGCAAGGGCGACGTCGTCTGGATGCTCGACGAGGCCGTGCTCGAGGCCGACGACAAAGGCGTGCCGGTCTGGCACGGCGTCCTCTACGACATCACCGAGCGCAAGAAGACCGAGGACGAGCTGCAGCGGGCGCTCTCCCAGCAGGCGGTCGTCGCCAAGCTCGGCGAGCGGGCGCTGCAGGACGGCGACCCAGAGGCGCTCCTGCGCGTCGCCGCCTCGTTGATCGGCGAAGTCGACGGGGTCCACAGCGCCTGCATCTGGGAGCTTGGCCGCGACGGCCGCCGGCTCAACCTTCGCGCCGGGCTGGAAGAGGAGACGATCGGCGCCGGTCGTCGGGTCTCCGCCGCGCTCGACTCCCACGCCGGCGCCGCGCTCGACTCGGGCACGCACGTGATCGTCCCCGACTGGTCGCAGGAGAGCCCCTTCACGATGCCGCCGGTGCTGCGGGCCTTCGGCGCCGCCAGCAGCCTGGCGGTGCCGATCGACGGCAAGGACCATCCGTTCGGCGTGCTCGACATCCATGCCACCGAGCCCGGCTGCTTCAGCGCCCTGGACGTTCCCTTCCTGCAGGCGGCCGCCAACGTGCTGGCCGACGCGATCGAGCGCCACGCCGCCGACCAGGCCCTGCGCCACCGCGTCCTGCACGACCCGCTGACCGGGCTGCCCAACCGGCTCAGCTTCGTCGACGCGCTGGGTGAGGCGCTGCGGCGTGCGACCGCGTCCGGCTCGCCGATCGGGATCCTCTTCCTCGACCTCGACCACTTCAAGCTCATCAACGACAGCCTCGGCCACCACGCCGGCGACGCTCTGCTGCGCGCGGTGGCGCCGCGGCTGCGCGCCCACCTGCGGCCGGGCGATGTCGTCGCCCGCTTCGGCGGCGACGAGTTCGGCATCCTGATCGACCGCCTCGCCGACGAAGAGGAGGCGATCGCGATCGCCGATCGCGTCGCCGCCGCCTTCGCCCAGCCCTTCTCGATCGACGGGGTCGAGCACTTCGTCACCGCCAGCATCGGCGTCGCCGTCGCCCGCCCCGCCGACCAGCGCGGCGCCAGCGCCGAGCTGTTGATCCGCGACGCCGACGCGGCGATGTACCGGGCCAAGGAGGGCGGCCGCGCCCGCTGCGTCCTCTTCGACGCGGCGATGCGGGCCGGCGCGAGGCGCCGGCTGGAGATCGAACGCGAGCTGCGGCACGCGCTCGAGCGCGACGAGCTCGCCCTCCACTACCAGCCGGTGGTCAGCCTGCGCTCCGGCGAGATCACCGGCCTTGAGGCGCTGCTGCGCTGGCAGCACCCCGAGCGCGGCCTCCTCGACCCGGCCGAGTTCGTCTCGATCGCCGAGGACAGCGGCCTGATCGAGCCGATCGGCCGCTGGGTCCAAGAGCGCGCCTGTCGCCAGATCCTCGCTTGGCACGAGCAGCGTCCGGACGCCCGCCCCTTCGACGTCGCCGTCAACCTCTCCGCCCGCCAGGTTGCCCACCGCGACCTGCCGGCGACGGTGGCCGAGATCGTCGCCCGCACCGGGCTCGACCCGGTCCACCTGCGGCTGGAGATCACCGAGAGCGTCCTGGTCGAGGAGTCAGCCAGCGCGACCGCCTCGCTGGAGGCGCTGGACGAGATCGGCGTGCGGCTCGTCCTCGACGACTTCGGCACCGGCTACTCCTCGCTCGCCTACCTCAACCGCTTCCCCTTCCACGCGCTGAAGATCGACCGCTCCTTCGTCGACGCGCTCGGCATCGAGCAGGAGCGCACGGCGATCGTCGAGGCGATCATCGGCATGGCGCGGGCGCTGTCGCTGGAGGTGATCGCCGAGGGCGTCGAGAGCGAGGTGCAGCTGGCGGAGCTGCGGCGGCTCGGCTGCGACTACGCCCAGGGCCACCTCTTCCACGCGGCGATGCCGGGCGAGGAGATCAGCCGGCTCCTGCGCGAGGGACGGCTGGACTACTCTGGGATCTCGGCGCCCGGCAGGTAGTCGTTGCTGAGCAGTTCGGCCGGCTCGGGGAGCGAGTCGATCAAGCCGTTGTCCCGCATCCAGGCGGTGAAGGTTCCCCAGGCGGCGGGGTCCATGTAGCCGTAGGGCTGCCCGTCGGTCCGCGCGCCGAGCAGCGGCAGCGTCGCTTCGACCTCGGCTTCGGTCAGTTTCGGTTCGAGGTCGTTGTTGGCTTCCAGCACCGCTTTGGTCGCGGCGTTCGGCTGCGCGACGGCGGCATCGGTGCCGCGCTCGAGGGCGGCAAGGAAGAGGCGGAACTTCTCCGGATCCTCCTCCAGACCGCCGCGGTTGGCAACCAGGACGAGCTCGTCGTAGGTGGGAACGCCGAGCTGATCCACAGGCGTCACCACGGGGTCTTTGCCGCGCCGGCGCAGGTCGACGCCCTCGACGTTGAGAAAGCCGCCCAGCATCGCGTCGGCGCTGCCGCCGAGCAGCGCCGGCAGCAGGCTGAAGCCGACGTTGACGGATTTGACGTCGGCGGGCTTGAGCTTGACGCGGGCGAGGATCGTCTGCAGGAAGGCGTCCTGGTAGGGGATGCCGGCGGTGGCGACGGTCTTGCCTTTGAGATCGCCGACGCCTTTGATCCCGGATTTCTGCAGCCAGATCATCGAGGTGAGGGGCCGGTTGACCAGCGCGCCGATCGCGACGACGTCGAGCCCTTTCTCGTGCGCTAGCGCCACCTCGGGCTCGTAGGAGATCGCCAGGTCCGACTGGCCGGCGGCGACGAGCTTGATCGGCGCGGCGGGGTCGGAGGGAGCGTTGATGCTGACGTCGAGCCCGGCTTCCTCGAAGTAGCCGAGCTTGTCGGCCAGGTAGATCCCGGCGTGGTCGGGGTTGGGGTAGAAGTCGAGCGTCAGCCCGAAGGGCTGCGCTTCGCCGCCACCGTCCTCCGACTTCTCGCCGCACGCGGCGAAGGCGAGGGAGAAGAGCACGACGGTGAGGGCGACCGCCAGGGTCCGGGGCGACTTCATCCCCTGTGTTCTATCGCCAAGTGACGACGACTCGCTCCGCGAGGGCGATCAGGCCGATCAGGACGAGCGCCATCGCCGAGAGAACGAGGACCGCCGCGAACTCCCGCGCCACCTCCAACTGGGCGTTGTCCTGGAGGATCATGTGGCCGAGGCCGGCGCTGGAGCCGGCCCACTCGCCGAAGACGGCGCCGATTGGGGCGAGGACGGCGGCGATCTTGGCGCCGGTGAAGAAGCCTGGCAGCGCGGTCGGTGCCTCGACCCGGCGGAAGACCTGGCCGCGCGAGGCGTCGAGCGTGCGCATGAGCTTGATCGCGTCGGGCTCCGCCGAGCGCAGGCCATCGAGCACGTTGACGGTGACCGGGAAGAAGCAGATCAGCGCCACGACGGCGATCTTCGGCCCGATCCCGAAGCCGAGCCAGACCAGCAGGATCGGCGCGAGGACGACGATCGGGATCGCCTGTGAGGCGACGATCAGCGGGTAGGCGGCGTCGCGCAGCGTCCTCGAAAGGTGCATCGGCACCGCAAACGCGACTCCGGCAAACAGCGCGCAGCCGAGCCCGAGCAGGACCTCCCGCAGGGTCACCCAGGCGTTGTCGGCGAGCAGCGAGCGGTCCTCCCAAAGCGAGTCGGCGATTTCGGCTGGAGAGGGGACGAGGAAGTCCGGAAGTCCGAAGACGTCGGCGAGGACGCCGCTGCTCGCAGCCAACTGCCAGGCGCCGACGAGCGCCGCGAGCAGTAGCGCCGGCAGCAACCAGCGCCGCACCCGTGCCGTGGCTCCCTTTCCACCCATGTCGTGCCTAGGGGACCACGGGTTGGCGGAGGGCATGGAGCGCCCGCTCGCGGGCGGCGACGAAGGCGGGGTCGGTGACGGCGGCGTCGCGGTCGGCGGCGCGGGGGGCCGGCGCCTGCAGCTCGGCGACGATTCGGGCGGGGCGGGCGGAGAGGACCGCGACGCGGTCGGAGAGGTAGAGCGCCTCCTCGACGTCGTGGGTGACGAGGACGACGGTGCGCGGGTCGGCCCGCAGCGCCTCGGCCAGCCACTGCTGCATCTCGGCGCGCGTGATCGCGTCGAGGGAGGCGAAGGGCTCATCGAGGGCGAGCAGCGGCTTGCCGGCGACGAGGGTGCGCAGGAAGGCGACCCGCTGGCGCATCCCCCCCGACAGCTCAGTCGGGGCGCTCGCCTCGAAGCCGGCGAGGCCGAAGCGGGAGAAGAGCTCGGCGGTCTGCCGCCGCGCCTCGGCCCTGCCGAGGCCGCGGTTGCGCAGGGCCAGCGTCGCGTTGTCCAGCGCCGAGTACCAGGGGAGCAGCGAGTCGCGCTGCGGCATGTAGGCGCAGCGGGAGAGCCGCTCACTGCCGCCGGTCGCGCCGCCCACCGCGATCCTGCCGGCGCCCGGCTGCTGCAACCCGCAGATCAGCTCCAGCAGGGTCGACTTGCCGCAGCCGGAGGGTCCCACCAGCCCGACGACCTCGCGCTCGCGGACGTCGAGGTCGAGCTGCTCGATCGTCTGCAGCTCGCCGTAGGAGTGGCCGAGGCCGCGGATCGAGACTGACATCGCTGGTATCCTCGCGCACTCCGCGCTCCTGACCAAGAAGGTCAGGAAAGTCGATAAGTACCCCGGCGCGGAACGGCAGCGATGGACCCGGCAATCATCATCTTCGGCTTCGGTATCGGAGCAATGGTCGGCATGACCGGCATGGGTGGCGGCACCCTGATGACGCCCCTGCTCATCTTTCTCTTCGGGGTCAAGCCGGTGACGGCGATCGGCACCGACATCTTCTACGCGGCGGTGACCAAGACGGTCGGCGGCTGGCGCCACCTGAAGATGGGCACGGTCAACATGGGCCTCTCGCTCTGGCTGGCCGCCGGCAGCGTGCCTGCCGCCGTGCTCGGAGTCTGGGCGATCTCGATCCTGCAGAGCAAGGTCGGCGAAGAGCGGCTCGACTCGATCGTCTACGCGCTGCTCGGCGGCACCCTCTTGATGGTGGGGATCATCACCCTGGCGCGAGCGCTGATCCTCAGCAACCTGATCGAAGAGCGCGACGGCTTCGAGCTCAAGCGCCGCCACAAGATCGCCGCGGTGGCGATCGGCGCCACCACCGGCTTCGTGATCGGGATCACCTCGGCCGGCTCCGGCACCGTGATCGCGATCCTGCTGATCTCGGTCTACCGCCTCGCTCCGGTCAAAGTCGTCGGCACCGACGTCTTCCACGCCGCGATCCTGCTCTGGGCGGCGGGCATCGCCCACTGGGTCGGCGGCAACGTCGACTTCGTCCTCGCCGGCAACATCCTCCTCGGCAGCGTCCCCGGCGTGATCGTCGGCTCGCACTTCGCGGCGCGGGCGCCGACCGGGTTCCTGCGCACGGCGCTCGGCGTCGTCCTCGTCGCCTCCGGCATCGTCACCGTCCAGAAGGGCGACCCCGTGGTCTGGCCGATTGCCGCCGCCGTCGCCGGCATCGGCCTCGGGCTGCTGATCTGGTTCCCGCGCTGGTGGAACCAGCGGCGGGTCAAGCGCGAAGCGGCCGAACGGCAAGCTCGCGACCGCTCCGACGACCTCGCGCCTGAGGTGATCGGCTGATTGATTAACTAGATGTATGCGCGTCTCAGCGAAGGCCGACTACGCGGTGCGGGCCGCGGCGGAGCTGGCCGCGGCCGACGAGGGACCGGTCAAGGGTGAGCGCCTGGCCGAGGCCCAGGACATCCCGCTGCAGTTCCTCGAGCACATCCTGCTCGAGCTCAAGCACCACGGCATCGTCCGCGCCCGCCGCGGCGCCAAGGGCGGTTACTGGCTGGCGAAGCCGGCCGACGAGGTGACGGTCGCCGAGATCGTCCGCGCCGTCGAGGGACCGATCGCCCACGTCCAGTCCTCGCCGCCGGAGGCGATCGAGTACCGCGGCAACGCCGCACACCTGCAGGAAGTCTGGATCGCGGTCCGCGCCAGCCTGCGCTCGGTACTCGAGGAGGTCACCCTCGCCGACCTCGTCTCCGGCGAACTGCCGAGCATCGTCGGCGAGCTCGCCGCGACGCCGGACGCCTGGGTCGCGCGCTGACCCGGCGTCGCCCGGAAATCGGCTGCAAACCGGACTGGCGGGTTCGCCGATAGGGCGCTACCATCGCTGCGGGATTCATCGGCGCTCCACGCGAGAGTCTGATGAGCACCCTGGGATACGAGGCCAGACCGCAGTGGGGACGAAGCGCCTCGCCGGGACCTTCCGAGACGAAACACTTCTATTCGAGGACCCATATGGCCACCGAGCAACGACATGAGACCTCGGACGGGACGCTTCAGGTGAGCGTGGCCCAAAACGGATCGGAGCACGTGATCTCCCTCGCCGGTGAGCTCGACCTCGCCAACGCCGAGACTGCCGAGGCAAAGCTGGACGCGGCGCTGGAGGCGGCGGACAGCGTCATCGTCGATATGCGGAGGCTGGAGTTCATCGACTCGACCGGGATCGCACTGCTGGTGAAGGCGATGGGGCGCAACAGCCATTCGGCCGAGCTCGGCTTCGTCCCCAGCGAGTTCGCCGCGGTCAACCGCGTGCTCGATCTGACCGGCGTCGCCGAGCGGATGCGCTCGGTCGACGGGCGCGGATCGTCAACCGACGGCCTGCAGACCGCCTGATCGCCGGCTAGGCGCCTACCCAAGGCCTCCTCGCGCTCCTCGCATAGCGCGCCGCCGGTGCGAAGCACGCCGGCGCGAGGAGAGCACCCACGGCAGCCCTCCCAGGGCGACGAAGAAGGCCCGGCGGGCAAGGGGGTCCCGGACCGCCTCGGCGGCGGCCCGCGAAGTGTCCCCGAGCGCTTGCCGGATGGGCTTCCGCAGCCATGAGGTCCAGAGGGCGTTGCGGCGGCTCAGCCACGAGCGCTCGCCGCGGCTGCCCCCGTGGGGCACGTGCACGACACTCACCTCGTCGGCGTAGCAGAGCTCCCAGCCGGCGGCCCGCAGGTCGATCGCCAGCAGCTGCTCCTCGCCGCCGATCAGAAAGCGCTCGCAGAAACCGCCGGCCTCGAGGAAGGCGGCGCGGCGGACGGCGGCGCCGCAGGCGAGGAAGCCGTCGATCCGCGGCCCCGGAAGCCCGTCCGCCGTGGGTCCGGCGCGCATTTGTGCCGACACCGAGTCCAGCCGCCGCTCCGCCCCGACCAGGACGCGGGCGGCGATCAGGCCCAGCGCGGGATGGCGGTGGAACAGTTGCGAGGCAGTGGCCAGGGAGCCGGGCTCCCACCAGGAGTCGTCGTCGCTGAAGGCGAGGAACGGCGTCCGCAGCCGGGTCGCCCCGATGTTGCGGGCGAAGGCGCCCAGGTTGCGCGGTAACCGCAGCAGCTCGAACTGGGGATGGCTTGCGGCAACGGCGTCGGCGCTGCCGTCGCTGGAGGCGTTGTCGACCACCACCACCGGGGGTTGCTCGGGCAGCGCCGCGAGGCGGTCCAGCGTCCGCAGCAGCGAGGGCCGGCGGTCGCTGGTGGCGACGACGACGCCGATGTCCCCCGGCCGCTGCTGCGGGCCGTCGGCGCTCACGCCGCGACCGGTCGCGCCTCCGGCAAGGCCCGAAGGACGGCATCGACCTCGATCTCCAGCAGGCCGGGGTCGGCGCTCTCGGCGTGCGGGTCGCCCGGCCGGCCCTCCCAGAGGACCCGGTGGATGCCGCGGTCCGGTGGCGGTCCCCAGTGGGCGGGAGAGGTGGGTCCGAAGAGGAGGACCGAGGGAACGCCGAGAGCGGTGGCGAGATGGGCCACGCCGGTGTCGCCGCAGACGACGGTGCCGGCAGCGGCCACGAGCGCGGTCAGTGCGCGGATATCGGTCTGGCCGGCGAGCTGGCAGCGCGGGTCGAGGCCGGCCTCGACCGCGATCGCGCGGGCCAGCCCGACCTCGCCGCGGGAGCCGGTCAGCAGCACCTCGCGTCCGGCCTTCGAGCTCGGCGCGGGCGACCGCCGCCCAGCGCTCGGCTGGCCAGCGGCGGGCGCCGCTGGCGGCGCCGGGATGCAGGAGCGTCGCGCCCCGCATCCACGCCGGCAGGACGGCGTGCGGCCGTTCGATCGCCAGCTCGGACGGGTCTGCGGCGATGCCGGCGTGGCGCAGCAGCCGGCACCAGCGCCTCGTCTCGTGCTCGTCCTGCTTCCAGGCCGGCATCGGCTCCTCGGTCTCGATCTCCTCGTGGCGGTAGGCGAGCAGCCGCCGTGGCCGGGCGGCGAGCAGCAGGCGGTGGCTTTGCGGACCGCGACCGTGCAGGTTGACCGCGAGGTCGATGTGCTGCGGCAGCAGCTCAGGGTCGGCGCCGAGCCCGGCGACGTCGACGAGGACGTCGACACAGGGCGCGCCCTCCTCGCGGATCAGCGGCAGCAGCGGACCCAGCCAGCGCGGCCCCAGCAGTATCCGACGGTGCTCGGGGAAAGCGCGGGCGAGGGCACGCAGGGCCGGCACGACCGTCAGCAGGTCTCCCAGGCCGAGGGCTCTGAGGACCGCGAGGCGGGGCTGGCGGTCGCCGTCTAGGGCCATGAGCTCTCCATCGACGGGCAGACGAGCGCCTCGCGCAGCTCCGCACCCGGGGGCCGGGTGAGCGCGAAGACGACCGTTTCGGCGACCTGCTCCGGTGCTGCCAAGTCGGCGTCGGGCGGGGGCTTGTACTTCTCTTCACGGCCGTCGAAGAAGGCGGTCTTCATCCCGCCCGGCATCAGCAGGGTGACGCCGATGCGGCCGGCGGTCTCGGCGGCGAGCGCGCGGGTGAAGCCGACGACGCCGAACTTGCTGGCGCAGTAGGCGGTGGCGTCGGGGAGGGCGCGGATGCCAAGGGTCGAGGCAACGGTGACGACGTGCCCGCGCGAGCGCTCCAGCTCCGGCAGCGCCGCGCGCACGACGGCCGCAGTGCCGAGCAGGTTGACGCCGACGACGCGGTTCCAGGCCGCGCCGTCGATCCGCTCGAGCGGCCCGCAGGCGTCGGTGCCGGCGGCGGCGACGACGGCGTCGAGGCGACCGTGGCGCTCGGCCACGCGATGGACCGCGGCTTCGGCGGCGGCGGTGTCGGCGAGGTCGACGACCTCGGTCTCGATCCCGTCGGCCTCGCTGAGGTCGAAGCAGACGGGCGTGCCGCCCTCGCGCTCGATTGCCTCGGCGATCGCCCGGCCCAGGCCGGACGCCGCCCCGGTGACGATCACGGTCCCGATTTCCTCACTCTGCACGTGCACCCATCTCCTCGATCAGCTTGGTCGTCGAACGGCCGTCGAGGTAGGGCAGGATCGCGACCCTGCCGCCCCAGGAGGCCACCACCTCCCTCTCCGGCAGCCGTTGCAACTCGTAGTCGCCGCCCTTGGCCCAGACGTCGGGCCGCAGCAGGCGCAGCGCCTCGGCCGGCGTCGGCTCCTCGAAGATCGCGACCTCGTCGACGCAGGCGAGCGCCCGCAGCATCGCCGCCCGCTCCAGCTCGGGAACCAGCGGCCGGTCGCGGCCCTTGAGCCGGCGCACCGAGCGATCGCCGTTGAGGAGGACGACGAGGCAGTCGCCGAGCTCGCGCGCGGCGGCCAGGGTGCGCGTGTGGCCGACGTGGAGGAGGTCGAAGCAGCCGCCGGTCGCGACCACCGCGCCACCGCGCCGCCGCACCCGTTCTCGGAGCTCCAGCGCCGGCAGCAGCGAGTGCGGCGAGTCTGCGGCGGAATCGGTGTTGGGCGTGGCGGCTGGGCGCGGAGACTCCAGCCGGGCCGTGCGGGCGCCGCCCGCGGCGACGAACCCGCTCGCCGCCTCGACCGCGGCCGCGACGGCATCGTCGAGATCGCCGCCTGCCGCGAGCACGGCCGTGGCCTTGGCGGCGAACATGTCGCCGGCTCCACAGGGATCGCCGTCGGCGCTCGCCACAACGCAGGCGAAGATGCTCTCCTCGGGAGTCGCCCGCAGGGCCCCCCGCGCGCCGCGGGTTATGCAGACAGCCTCGACCCCCCAGCTCGCAGCGAGGGCGGCCGCAAGGTCGGCAAGCTCGGCATCGTCGCCGGGCGGCGCGGTGCGATCGGCGAAGCCCGTGGCTTCCCTCAGGTTCGGCGTCACCAGCGTCGCCCCGGGCAGTGGCGGCGCCCCCAGCGGGTGAGGGTCCCAGACCAGCGGGATCGAGCCCGGCCGCTGCGCCAGTGCCGCGCGCACCTCGGCGTGGGCGGCGACGCCGCGGCCGTAGTCGGAAACGAGCACCGCTCCGGCGCCGGCGAGTGCGGCGCGCAGCGCTGGAGCGGCGCCCTCGGCCCTGACCCGTCCCGACCCACGGTCGAGGCGAACCAGAGGCCCTTCTGGGCCGAGGAGGCGGATCTTTTCCGCCGTCTCCCCATCCAGCCCAAGATCGATCAAGTCGACGCCGGCCGCGAGGATCGCCCGGGCCAGCTCGGAGCCGGCCGGATCGGGGGCGATCGCGGTCACCAAGGTCGTCGGGGTGCCGCCGGCGGCCGCAAGCGCGGCCGCGAGGGCGGCGCCGCCGGGGCGGGCGCGGGTATTCGTCTCGTCGAGCACCGGCGCCGGCGAGTCGGGGCAGAGCCGCTCGACGCGGCCCTCGACGTCGCGGTCGAGCAGGGCGTCGCCGATCACCAGCAGCCGCGGCGTCATCGCAGCGCCTCCTGCCGGCGCCCGCCGCGCTCGCGCAGCCTGGCCGGGGAGCGGCGGCGGCCGCCGCCGCGGCGGTCGAGCCGGGCGACGCTGCGGTCGACGGCGCCGCAGAGCAGGTGGAGCGCGACCAAATGCATCTCCTGCACCGTCGCGCTGGAGGGGGCGTCGCAGGCGATCGCCTCGTCGCTCGCCTCGGCCAGCGGGTTCGGGGTCGGCCCGGTGATGGCCCAGGTAATCATCCCCAGCCGGTTCCCCGCATCGACCGCCTGCAGCACGTTCTCGCTGCGCCCGGAGGTGCTGAAGGCGACGAGGACGTCGCCGGCGCGGCCGTGGGCTTCGACCTGGCGCGCGAACGCCATCTCGGGCCCGTAGTCGTTGCCGATCGCGGTCAGGCTGGAGGTGTCGGCGTGGAGCGCGATCGCGCTGAACGGGCGGCGCTCGGTCTCGAAGCGGCCGACCAGCTCGGCGGTCAGGTGCTGAGCCTCGGCGGCGCTGCCGCCGTTGCCGACCGCCAGCAGGCGAGCTTCCCCGAGCAGCCGTTCGGCCAGCCACTCGCCCCAGGAGTCGAGCTGGCAGCGCTGCCGCTCGAGGTCACGGATCGCGCCGGCGAGTGCGGCCAGGTGCGCCTCGCTGCCCTCGGGCGCCGTCCTTCCGGCCGCCGCCACGCGGCGCTCGGCGACCGCCTCGTAGACGTCCAGCACCTGGGAGGCGATCCGCCGCCAGTCGTAGAGGCGCCGCGCCCGTTTGGCGCCGGCGCGCCCGTAGGCCTGGCGCCGGGGAGCGTCGGCGAGCAGCGCCGAGGCCGCTTCGGCCAGGCGCTCGGGGTCGCGCGGCGGCACGTGGACGCCGGTGCGGCCGTCGACGACGGAGTCGATCATGCCGCCGACCGCGGTGGCGATCACCGGCACGCCGCAGGCCATCGCCTCCAGCGGCACGATCCCGAACGGCTCGTACCAGGGGGCGGAGACGACCGCGTCGGCGGAGCGGATCAGCTCCGGCAGGCGCTCGCGCTCGATCCGGCCGCGCATTCGCACCCGGTCGGCGACGCCATGCTCGTGCGCCAGCTCGACCAGGCGCTGCGCTTCCGGGTCCTCATGTAGCCGGGAGCGCTCCGGCCCGCCGGCGACGACCAGCTCCACCCCTGGCATTTGGGGCAGGGCCGAGATCACGTTGCCGACGCCCTTGCGCTGGACGAGGCGACCGACGTAAAGCAGACGGTGGAGATCCGTGTCGCGGGGCTCGACTGGCCCGTCGGGGTGGAAGAGGTCGAGGTCGACGCCGCAGGGGATGACGGTGAGGCGGTCGTTGTCGGCGCCGAGCCGCAGCAGCTCGAAGACCTCGTCGCTACAGGTCGCGAGGACCTGGTCGGTGCGGCGGATGATTTCGCGCTCGATCGCCAGCCGCTCGGGCGGGCTGGTGTCCATCCCGCCCTGGTAGCGGCGTTTGACCGCGCCGAGGGCGTGGAAGGTCTGGACGACTGGCAGCCGCAGCGGCGCGGCGGCGAGTAGCGAGGCTTGGGCGGACATCCAGAAGTGGGCGTGGACGACGTCGGGTCGCCAGGCGCCCCAGGCGCGCTCGAGCTCGCGGGCGAACTCGGGCATGTGAGGGAGCAGCTCGTCCTTGGGCAGCTCCGCCGCCGGGCCGGCGTCGACGTGCTCGACCTCGACCCCTGGGCAGAGGGGAACCCGCTGCGGCAGGCCCGGATCGTCGCGCCGGGTGTAGACGACGACCTCGTTGTCGCGGCGGGCCAGCTCTCGCGAGAGGGCGGCGACGAAGACGTTCTGGCCGCCGGCGTCGACGCCGCCGAGGACGGCGAGCGGGCTGGCGTGCTCGGAGACCATCGCGATCCTCATGCGACCACCTGCTCCAGCAGCCGGTCCCAATCAGCGAGGAAGCGCTCCAGCCCGTAGCGCTCGAGCGCGGCCTCGCGGGCAGCGAAGCCGGCGGCGCGGGCGCGGGCGGGATCCTCGATCAGCCCCCGCAGCGACGCCGAGAGCACGTCGACCCGGGTCGAGATCGTGCCCGCCGCGGGCGGGACGGCCTCGACCGCCTCGGTGGTGGCGAGGGCGACGACCGGCATCCCGAGCTGCATCGCCTCGATCAGCGAGAGCCCGAGCGAGGTCCAGCGGATCGGGTGCAGGTAGGCGCGGCGCCGCGCCATCTCCGTGTGCAACTGCTCCTGGGGGAGATTCTCGATCCCGCCCATCTCGCCGGCGCCGATCCCGAAGAGCCGCAACGGCACCGTGCCGTTGAGGCTGGGGAGGAGGTCGGTCCCGGTGACGCGCCAGCGCCGCTGCGGTTCGTTGATCGCCACCGCCGCCTCGGGCAGCTCGCCGGTGTAGCGGTAGCCGGGGTCGACGATGCCGTGCTCGATCACCGTCGTGCGGGTCTCGCCGGCGTCCCAGAAGAGGTCGTTGAAGTGGGTGACGTGGGCGAGCACGAGGTCGTCGCGGTCGGCGAGCGGGTGCCGCATCTCGGCGATCCGCCCCTGCGGCGCGTTGTGCTCGACGTAGACGGCGGGGAGGTCGCGACCGGGCCTGCGTCCCAGCCACCGTTCCGCCAGGTCGATCTCGTGCGGGCGCTGCAGCAGCACGGCGTCGATCTCGGCGTCGGCCAGCTCCTGGGGGCTCAGCTCGAGCGCCGAGCCGGGCCAGTCCCAAGTGCGGGCGCGGCCGCGGCCGTCGGCGCCGCGGTCCGGCAGCAGCGGCAGCAGGTAGGTGTGCTGTCCCTGCACGAGGGCGGTGGTCCAGGACCCGTGGACGTGCCAGAGCAGGATGTTCACGCGACCGCCTCGATCCGGTCGCTCGGGCGGCCCAGCGCCGCCAGGCGCTCGACCGCGTCGGCCACCTCCGCCGGCTCGACTTCGGCCAAGCGGGGGCGGCTGAGCAGCTCGTGGGGAACGCCCCACGGCCGCCAGCGCACCCACGGCACGGTCGGTGCGAAGAGCGAGGCGACCGGCGTGCCGACCGCGGCGGCGAGATGGGCGGGCCCGGTGTTGGCGACCGCGACCACCTCGGCGCGGGCGAGCACCGCGGCCAGCTCGCCGAAATCGCAGCAGCCGCCGAGGTCGAGCACGCCGCGGCGACCGCCTGCGACCCGCAGGGTCAGGGCGCTCTCCGCCGGCGAGCCGGTGACGACGACGCGCTGGCCGCGCTCGCTGAGGATCCCGACCAGTGCCGACCACGAGTTCGGTTCCCAGGCGCGGGCCGGGACCGAGGCGCCAGGGTGGACGACGACGAAGGGCTCGTCGGGCAGCGGTGGCGGTGTGCCCTGCCGCACCCGCAGCCGCGGGGAGTCGCCGGAAGGCAGCTGGTAGCCGGCGGCCTCGGCGAGCGAGAGGGCGCGGTCGACCTCGTGGACGTCATCGGGGACGCGGTGGCGGACGTCGAGCAGCGAGCCTGGGTAATCGACGCTGATCGCGCTGATCCGCGGCACGCCGGCGAGCCGCAGCAACAGCGCCGTCGGCAGCGGGCTTTGGTGGAAGGAGGTGAAGATCACCGCCTCGGCGACCGCCCGCGCGGCGACCGCCTCGACCAGCTCGCGGCAGGCGGCGGCGCGCAGGGGCGGCGGCTCGGGGTCGATCCAGGGCGCGAGGTGAACCAGCACCTCGTCGACCTGCGGCAGCAGCCGCGCGGCGGCCTCGCCACGGGGGCCGCAGAGCAGGGTCAGCGGCCCGCCGCCGTTCGCCAGGGCCCGCAGCGCCGGGCCGGCCAGGAGGACGTCGCCGAGGCTGTCCTGGCGCACCGCGAGGACGCCGCCGCTCATCGCCGCTCACCTCCCAACAGGTCGTCCACCGCCGCCTCAATCGAACCGGCGACGCGCGGCGCCCTCCGCGTGTCCTCGGCTGCGGTCTGCGGCGTCGGCACAATCACCGCGCCGGCGCCGGCGGCCTGCGCCGCCTGCACGTCGGCGGCGATGTCGCCGATCAGCACGCAGCTCTCCGGCCGCACGCCCAGCTGCTCGGCGGCGGCGACGACCAGCCCCGGCTCCGGCTTGCGGCACACACAGCCCTCCTCGGGGGCGTGGGTGCAGACGAGCCAGCTATCGATCGGCCCTAGCAGCTGCTCGGCCCGGCGGTTGACCGCGGCGAGGGCTTCGGCGTCGATCAGCCCACGGCCGACGCCGCTCTGGTTGCTGACTACGGCCAGCGGCAGCGAGGCCGCGCGCAGCCGTTCCAGGGCGCGCCGGGCGCCCGGCAGCGGCGCGACCCTGTCGGGATCGCCGTTGTAGGGGACGTCGAAGAGCAGGGTGCCGTCGCGGTCGAGCAGCACGGCCTCGGGCCGTGGGCGCGGGGCGCGGCTGCCGTCGCCGCGGGGACCGCCGTGGAGGAGCAAGGCCGGTAGGCGCAACCATCCCCAGGCGGACCAGAGCGACGCCGCGAGGGGGAGGACGGCGCTGGTCGCGGCCATCCGCAGCAGCTCGTCGCGGTCGCGGGGACCGGGGACGATCCGCTCCCAGGCGAGACGGGCGGTGAGGCCCAGCCAGGCGCCGCCGAGCGCCGCCGCCGGCCGCCGACGCCCGCTCACGAGAGTCGCCGTGGCCCCCAGCAGGGTGCCGGAGGTGAGCAGGTGGCGGCGCAGCCGTCCCCGCGGCGCTCCGCCCCAGCGGCGCCAGTGGGGCCCGTGCAGGGCTCGCATCAGGGCGTCGTCGGCGTTGCCGCGCTGGCGTTCGACGCTGACCCAGAAGCTCGCGCCCCCGACCGGATGCTCGACGCGCCGAGCGCCGCGCGAGATCTGCCAGCCGCCACGCAGCAGCCGCAGGGCGAGGTCGGTGTCCTCGCGGTAGGGGCGGCGAAAGCGCTCGTCGAAGCCGCCGACCGCTTCCAGCGCAGTCCTGCGCAGGGCCATGTCAGCGGTGATCCAGCGCGCGGTCTCGAGCGCGGTGATGTTCCGCTCCCAGTCCGTCGGCCGGCCCTGGGGCAGCGGGACCAAGACCCGGCCCTGGCTGCCGGCAACCGCGGGAGAGAGCTCGCGGAGGTCGGCGGCCAGGAGCCGGGCCCAGTCTTTGGGGGGGAAGACGTCATCGTCGAGAAAGGCGATCCACTCGCCGGCGGCAGCGCGCCAGCCGAGGTTGCGGGCCGCCGCCGGGCCGCGGCCGGCGCCGCGCAGCACGGTCGCGAACGGCGGCACCGCCAGCTCGCCGCGCGCCGTGCGCCGCGGCCGGTCGTCGACGACCAGGATCTGGCCCAGGGCGGTGCGCTGCGGCTCCAGCGCCGCCAGCAGCCGACCCAGCTCGGGGCGGCCCGCGCTGGGGATGACGACGTCGATCCGGATGTTGTCGCGGCCGGCCGTCGCTTACCCCGCGCGTGCGAGGGCGCTCTCGGGGACCGCCGAGCGGCGGTCGTCGAAGAGCTGCCCCCTGGAGACTAGGAACGGTCCGATCGCCAGGTACTCGATCGGTGCCGACCCAAAGCACTCCAGAGCGTCGCGCGGGTCGTCGACCATCGGCCTTCCGGCCGTGTTGAGGCTGGTGTTGATGACCACCGGCACCCCCGTCCGTCGCTCGAAGCCCGCGAGCATGCGGGCAACCAGCGGCTCGGCCGAGGGGTCGACGGTCTGGATCCGGGCCGTGCCGTCCACGTGAACCGCGGCCGGGATCCGGTCCTCCCAACCGGGGCGGACCCGGTGGGTGAAGAGCATGAAGGGGCTGGGAAGCGGCCCGTCGAAGAGCTCGCGGGCGCGGCCGTCCAGCACCATCGGCGCCACGGGCCGGAACTGCTCGCGTCCCTTGATCTCGTTGAGGCGCTCGAGGTTCTCGGGGCGGCGCGGATCGGCGAGCAGGCTGCGGTGCCCGAGCGCGCGCGGGCCCCACTCGGCGCGCCCCTGGTGCCAGGCGACGATGTGGTTTTCGGCGAGGCGCTCGGCGACCGCTTCGGCGATGTCGTCGCAGCGGGTGTAGGGGACGGCGGCGGCGCGCAGCCAGGCCTCGAGCTCCTCCTCTTCCCAGCCGCGCCCGACGGCGGCGGTGCGCAGCGGCCGCGGCGCCGCGCCGAGCTGCTCGGACACGAACGAGGCGGCGCCGAGGGCGGTGCCGGAGTCCCCCGCGGCCGGCTGCACCCAGATCTCCTCGAACGGGCCCTCGCGGGCGAGGCGCGAGTTGGCGACGCAGTTGAGGGCGACGCCGCCGGCCATCGCCAGCCGGCTCTCGCCGGTGCGCTCGGCCAGCCAGTCGGCGAGCGCCAGCAGCACCTCCTCGAGCCGCGCCTGGACGCTGGCAGCGAGGTCGGCATGTTGCGGCGTCCATTCCTCGCCGTTGCGCAAGCGCGGCGCGAAGGCGCCCCAGTCGATTGGCTCGGCGTGGAAGCCGCCGTCGGGCTCCACCCCGACCAGCTCGCGCAGCTCCTCGATCATCGCCGGCCGCCCGTAGGAGGCCATCGCCATCACCTTGTACTCATCCGAGCAGCGGCGGAAGCCGAGGTGGTCGGTCAGCTCCTCGTAGAGCAGGCCGAGCGAGTGCGGCAGCCGCTGTGCGGCAAGCACCTCCAGCTCGCCGTCGCGATAGCGGCCGGCGAGGTGCGAGGCGACCTCGCCGCGCCCGTCGAGGACGAGGACGGCGCAGGAGCGGAAGCCGGCGCCGTGGTAGGCGGACGCCGCGTGGGCGACGTGGTGGGGGACGAAACGGACTGCGTCGGGACGAAGCCCGGGGAGGGCGGTTGCAAGGAAGCGCGGGGCGCGCCGGGCAAAGGTCGTGCGCAGGTCCTCCCAGGGGTCGCCGGTCCCGGCTTCGCCAATCGCGAGCGCCGGGTCGTAGGAGTAGGCGACGGCGTCGAGGTCGGCCGGCGTCAGGCCGGCCTTGCCGAGGCACCACATCGCCGCCTTCTCGGGCAGCTCCCAGGTCGAGAAGGCGACCGGCTCCTTGCCGTGCTTACGGCGGCTGAAGCGCTCCTCTTCGGCGGCGGCGACGAGCTCCCCGTCGACCAGCAGGGCCGCGGCGCTGTCGTGGAAGACAGCGTTGACCCCGAGAACCGCCGTCGAGCTCACCCAGTAACCCCGATCTCCTCGTCGCGTCGCTTCACCTACGGTTTGTACCCCGCGAAGCGCTTCACAAAAACCGCTCTATGTAAACGGCTCGGTTCAGCTCTCGACAGCCACCGGTTTGGTCGGCACGAGGTCGAAGTCGGTGCCCAGCCGCAGCTCGCTGTAGCGCCTGGTCCAGTCGTCGTTGACCTGGTCGGACTGGCGCTTCATCCGCGGCTCGAACTCAAATCCCTGCGGCGGCGCCAGGTCGAGCCGCTCCAGCAGGTGCAGGGTGCTGGTCTCGTAGTCGGCCTCGAAGTTCTCGTAGAGGACGAGGATCGGCTTGATCCCCGCGTGCTCAAAGAAGGCGTCCCAGCTCGCCTCTTCGGCCAGCAGCTGCTCCAGCAGGTGGTCGATCGCGCGGTAGTGGAAGCGCAGCTGCGGGCGGTGCTCCTCGATGAAGCTGCGGTAGGGAGGAGAGCCGTCGTCCTCCACCGATGCGGCCTTGACGCTGGCCTGGTCCTCGCGCCAGGTCGCGGTCTGGACCGCCTTCCAGAGGGAGACCGCCTGCCGTACCTTGTTCGCCCGCACGACCCGCACCAGCGTTAGGCCCGGAAACACGGCCGGCAGCATCTCCGCCAGTGGGATGTCGCGGTAGGCGGGAATGTTGCGGAGCAGGCTGACGAACTCTCCGAAGTAGCCCCACATCAGCTTGGCGCCGAAGACGCCGTTGGGCGTCGTCCCCGTCTCGAATGCCCATTCGAGGTAGCGGTCGTAGGCGGCGCGGCTCCACAGTGGTGAGCGCGGCGGCGGCTCGCTGCCGACCGCGCGCTCGCCGAGGTGGTCGCGAATCGAGGCGTCTTCGGCGCCAACGAAGTATTCCTCCGGGCGCCGGGGCCGGCCGCTGTGCCGGAGCGCCTCGAAGTACTCCTCCGGCTTGCCGGCCACGCCGGTCTTCTCGAGGGCGTGGCAGACGAGCGTGCTGCCACTGCGCGGGGTCGCGCAGACGAGGTAGGAGCGTTGCGGCTGCGGCATGGACTTCTGGCCCCGGTACCCGATCCAGCGAAGAAGCGATCACCGGCACCCGATGCGCGCCCTCACGGCGGGTCCCAGGGCCGCTCCATCCAGCCGAGGCAGGTCCAGCCGGGGACGAGGGCCCCGGACGGGTCCCTGTACTCGCCTCGCGAGAAGACGCTGAGCCCGCAGTTGTGGGAGCCGAGCTGCCAGATCCGGCCCGCCAGCGGCGGCTCGAAGGCGTCGCCCAGCACCGAGTCGAGCAGGAAGAAACGGGTGAAGATCCCGTGGCCGACGAGCAGCGGGCGCTGGGCCGGGTCCGCCGCCTCCAACTCGGCCTTCAGCTGGCGCACCCGCGCCACCAGCTGCTCAAAGCTCTCGCCGGCGGCGAGCTCGTGCGTGTGGGGGAGAGTCTCGACGTCGAGCCCGAGCGTCGCTTCCAACTCGGCGGCCGTTTCAAGCGCCCGCCGCTGCGGGCTGCTCAGCAGGCGGGTGACGCCGCGCTCGGCCAGCCCGGCGGCGGCGGCGCGGGCCTGCGCGCGCCCGCGCTCGGTGAGGCGGTCGCCCGCGTCCTCGGCAAGCGCCTCGGTGCCGGTATGGGCATTGTGCGCCGACTCCCCGTGGCGCAGGAACAGCGCCCGGCTCATTCGGCGGCGGGCACGCCGCCGGCGACGACGTTGACGAAGTTCTCCAGGTGGCGGGTCGTCCAGCACTCGAAGGCGCCGTCGCAGTAGCGCTCGTAGGCGGCCATCACCGAGTCGCCGTAGTTCCAGTAGAGCTTCGGCTCGGGGTTGAGCCAGAAGAGGCGACCGGCCCGCTCGGAGACCTGGGCGAAGACCTCGGCGTGGGGCTCGCGACCGTTGGTGCGAGCGTCGCCGAGCACGATCACGGTCGAGCGCGGGTCGAGCTCGTCGGAGATCTCGGTCAGGAACTCGAGCCAGACGCGGCCGTAATCGGTGTAGCCGGAGACGTCGGCGACGCCGCCCTCGCTGGAGATTCGCTCGGCGACGACGCGGAAGTCGCGCTCGTGCTCGAAGACGTCGGTCACCTCGGAGATCCGCTCGATGAAGACAAAGCTGCGCAGTTTGCGGAACGAGTCGTGCAGCGCGTGCAGGACCGAGAGGAAGAAGACGCTGGCCGAGGTAACTGAGGTGGAGACGTCGCAGAGGACGTAGATCTCCGGCCGCCGCGGGCGCTTCGGCTTGTATTTCAGCCGCAGCGGTACGCCGCCGGTCTCCAGTGAGGCACGCATCGTCCGCCGCACGTCGACGGCACTCGCCTTGCGGTGGCCGCGCTGCTCGTGGCCGAGCGTCGCCAGCCGCCGCTTCATCTGCGAGACGGCGCGGTGGACCGCGGCGAGGTCCTGGGTTGGGCTGGTTGGCAGCGCGCGGTCGAGCTCGGCCAGGGGCCGGGAAGGGGGCAGCGTCTCGGTGCGCTCGATCAGGTCGCGCTCGAGCTCGCGCCGCAGATGGCGCTCGAAGGCGTTGAGCTGCTCGCGGTCGATCGGCGGCCGCTCCTCGCCCGCCTCGGTCGGCGGCTGCGCGCCCGCGGTCAGCCCCAGCGTGCGGCGAATTCGCTGCACGTCGACGCCGACCACGCCGGAGCCCTCGCCGCGGCCGAAGGCGGCGATCGCCAGCCGCGCCAGGTCGCGCAGCCGATCCTGGTCCCCAGCGGCGATCGCCTCGCGGATCTGCTCGCGCAGCTCCTCCATGTCGAGCCGCTCGCCGCCTTCTCCACCCTCACCACCTTCACCGCGCTCGGTGACCTCACGCTGCACCGCCTCCGCCTCCGCGGCGCGGAAGAAGTAACGGTCGAACAGCAGCTCGAAGACCCGGCGGTCGTCCTGAGACTTCGCGATCGTCGCCGCGAGCGCCTCACGAAAGTCCGCCTGCGAGGTCCAGTCGACCCTCTCCAGCGCCGCGAACGCATCGAGGATCTCCGACGTCCCCACCGCCACCCCCTCGCTCCGCAGTTCCTCGCAAAACCCGAGCAACTTCGCCGCCAGCCCCGGCGGCCCAGCGTCAGCCCTGGGGCCGTAGGGGGAAGCGCTCATGAGCCGATTCTACGACCGGCGCCATCTCGCGTTCGCAGATCGGCGAACGCGAGGAATCCACTTCCTTGAAGCAGCAGGCGAAAACCCTCTCTCTTTTCACGGAGTGAAGGTATGAAATGAGATTTCAGAGGAGGCAAACGACATCGGATACAAAGGCCACGTCAGGACCGTTCTGACACCGATATCGATTGAGGAGGATGAGATGTTCAAGAAACCGGTTGTGCTAATAGCGTTACTCGCAGCGGTCTTCGTGGTACCGGTACCCGCCACCGCTTCCTGGCAATTCGAAGAAGCTCCGATCCCGGGGCAAACATTCGAAGTCCACGGCCAATCCCGCTTTCAAGGGCTGGTGGGTGGCATCGAATGCACCGTGCAGGCTCATGTCGCATTGGAACCCGGAACCACAACAGCCAAAGCTGGTCAATTCGAAGTCAAAGGACTTTCGACAGAAAAATGTAAAGGGTTGGGAGGTATGGGCGGCTGCCAAGTGCATGGCGTCACTTACTCGGCTCTACCACTGACCTTGCACACCACCGAAACGACGCCTGCCACGCTGGCAATCACAACAGGCAATGTCGAATACACGACGACAGGCCTTTTCTGTCCCTTTGCTAGTGCCACGGTGACAGCGGGAACGGTCACTGCCACGCCTGACAATCCGAACGCAATGAAAACAGTCACGCTAAGCGGCAGCTTGACGGGGGACTTGACGACAAAATCAGAAGTCGTCGATAAAGAAGCGGTTACTTTGGCGGGTGACTTAAAAGTCACACCTGAAGGCATCTACGGAATTTGAGGCGCGCTACGACCCAAGCGCTACTGCGCTTGGGTCGTCCTTAAGCGCGTGCAGGACGATTCTCCTCCGCTCGAAGGTTCGACTAGAGAGGAAGCTTGAGTAATTGGCCGCGCTGTGGTAAGCAGGCCTCATGGGCGACAAAAGAGAGCGGCGATGAGACACGCGAAGGTGCTGGGCCTCGCCGCGGTGGCGACATTTGCCCTCATGGCAGTCGGTGATGCGGGGGTTGCCTCGGCGACGCAGATCTGCAAGCGGGTCGAGAGCGGGGGCGACGGGAAATGCCGAAACGGATCTCTCGAGAAGGAGCTGGCCAAGGGCGAATCCTTCACGGCTACGTCGACTGACCTGGTCCTGACAAGCCCGACCACCTCTGTCGCCTGCTCGAGTTCCTCGATCACGGCGAGATTGACGTCCAAGAATGCGATCGCGCTCCTCAGGGGGAAAATCACCGCCCTCTCGTTCACGGGTTGCGAGACCGGCGGAGGCACCCCTTGCGTCGTGGGGGTCGCCAACCTGCCCTACGAAACCGTGTTCCACAAGACCGACATACTGGTCTTCGACAAGGTTGGCGGCGTTGTCTTCCGTCTCAACTGTGGCTTCCTGGCCAGCTGTGAATTCGAAGCGCGGGAACAGCTGATCGAACTCGAGGGCGGCCGTTTGGTCGCCTCGCGCGAGATCCCCTACGCCAGGCAAGGCACCTTCTGTCCCGTCGCGCCTCGACTCGACGCCACCTACTCGCCTCTGCGCGGGGTCACATTGCTGCGCTGACTACGGAGCGGTGCTCGACGAGCGCTCCGCCAGCTTCATCCCGACCCGCTCCGCCACCAGGTCGATGTCGGTGCGGTGCTTGACGATGATTGACATCGACTGGTTGAAGGTCTCGCGGTCGATGTCCTCGGCGCCCATCAGCAGCAGCGTGCGGGCCCAGTCGATCGACTCGGCGATCGAGGGAGGCTTCTTCAGGTCGAGCGCCCGCACCATGCCGATCACCTCGACGAGCCGCCGCGCCAGCGTCTCCGGCAGCTCCGGCGCGTGCAGGCGGACGATTTCCATCTCACGCTCGAGCGCCGGATAGTCGAGCCAGAGGTAGAGGCAGCGGCGCTTCAGCGCCTCGGTCAGCTCGCGCGAGTCGTTCGAGGTGAGGATGACGATCGGCATCGTCGTCGCCGAGATCTGGCCCAGCTCGGGGATCGTGATCTGGAAGTCGGAGAGGAGCTCGAGCAGCATCGCCTCGAACTCCTGGTCGGTCTTGTCGATCTCGTCGATCAGCAGGACGACCGGCTCCGGGCTCGAGATCGCCTGCATCAGCGGTCGCGTCAGCAGGAAGTCGGAGCTGAAGATGTCCTCCTGCACGTCGTCCCAGCCGGCCTCGCCGCCGGCCTGGATCCGCAGCAGCTGCTTGCGGTAGTTCCACTCGTACATCGCCTTCGCCTCGTCGAGGCCCTCGTAGCACTGCAACCGCACCAGCTCACGACCGGTGGCGCGCGAGAGGGCCTTCGCCAGCTCGGTCTTGCCGACCCCCGCCGGGCCCTCGACCAGGACCGGCTTGCCGAGCTCCTGGGCGAGGTAGGAGACGAGCGCGGCGGGCTCGTCGGCGAGGTAGCCGACCTTCCCCAGCGCCTCCTTCACGTCCGCCACAGAGCCCTTCGCCATGCGGGCGATGATAATCCCGCTCCGTGCTCGACCTCGCCCCGCTGCTCTCCCTGCCGCTCGCCGAGCTGTTCCCGACCAGCCCGGGCCCCTACATCGCCATCATGCTGGCCGGCTTTGCGATCGGCATCCTCGGTCATCTGACCGGTGCCAGATGGCTGATCGCCTCGGGCGTGATCCTGATCTTCCTCGGCGCCCTGCTGTTCCCCCTGGCTGCGAACCTGACCACCGAGGACCGGCCGCCGCCGATCGAGGAAAGTCGCGGCGGCGACGCCGGCTAGTCGAAGCCACCGCCACCGCCTTAGAATCCAGGCCGACTCTGTCTTCAACCACGAGGAGCCCGATCCCTTGAGCCGTTTCCGCATCTTCGCCCTGCTGGCCGCGCTGGCCGCGCTCACGACCGCCTTCGCCGCCTGCGGCAGTGACGATGGTGGCAGCGACGACCCACAGCAGGTCGTCGACGACGCCACCCTTGAAGGGGTGGAAAGCGGCAACCTCGACGTCTCGCTCGCGATCAAGGCCGAAGGCGAGGAAGGTGGCGACATCGACGTTACCCTTGCCGGCCCCTTCCAGACGAAGGAGACCGAGGACCTGCCTGAACTGGCGATGAGCGCGAGCGCCGCCGGCACGGCCGAGGGTGAAGACATCGACTTCGAGGGCGGCCTGACGCTGCTCTCCGACCGTGCCTTCGTCAACTACGAAGGGACCGAGTACGAAGTCGACCCGACCACCTTCGGCCTCGTTAAGCAAAGTTTCGAACAGGCCCAGGACCAGGGCTCTGAAGGCAATGCGGCCGACGTCACCGCGTGCCAAGAGGCGGCCGAAGGCATGGAGGTCGGCGACTTCATCGACGACCTGACCAGCGAAGGCAGCGCCAACGTCGACGGCACCAGCACTACGAGGGTCAGCGGTGACCTCAACACCGGTGGCGCGGTCGACGCGATCATCGAGCTGGCCGAAGACCCGGCCTGCAGCACCCAGCTCGAAGCTGCCGGCCCATTGCCGATCGACGAACTCAAAGAGGCGAGGGGCGAATTGACCAGCGCGGTCAAAACGGCGCACGTCGAAGTCTACGTTGGCGAGGATGACATCGTCCGCAAACTCGCTGCTGAACTGAGGATCGAACCGAAGGACACGAGCGGCGAAAAAGTCGAGCTCGACTTCGAGCTCGTGCTCAGCGGCGTCAACGAGGAACAGCAGATCTCCGCGCCGGGCAACGCCAAGCCGATCCAGGGCCTGTTCCAGAAGCTCGGCGTGAACCCGATCGACCTGCTCGAAAGCGCCAGCAGCGGCGAAGGCCTCGGAGACCTGCTCGAAGACCTCGCGGAACGCGGTCTTCCCTCCGGTGGCGGCTCTTCGTCCGGCAGCTCCGAAGGCTCGGGTAGCGCCGGAGACTCGGGTAGCTCGGGAGGCTCGGGCAGCGCCGGCGGTGGTAGCGGCGGCGGCCAGAAGGCATACCTCGAATGCCTCGAGGGCGCCCAGACGCCTGCCGATCTGCAGCAGTGCGCGAGCATGATCCAGTAGATGGAGGAGCACAGCCCTCCGCGGCTCTCCGCGGGCTTTTTCTTCACTCCCCACGGCTGGCCATATCTGCTCGTGCCGCTGATCCCGATTGCGGTCGTGCTCGAGCTGACCCACGCCGCGGCGACGATCGTCTTCGCCGCCTCGGCGCTGGGAATCATCCCCACGGCGGCGCTGATGGGGCGGGCGACGGAGGAGCTGGCGGCGCGCTCGGGTCCCGGCATCGGCGGCCTGCTCAACGTCACCTTCGGCAACGCGCCGGAGCTGATCATCGCTCTCTTCGCGCTTCAGCAGGGCCTGCAGGAGGTCGTCAAGGCCTCGATCGTCGGTTCGATCCTCGGAAACATCCTGCTGGTGCTGGGGGCCGCGATGCTGGCGGGCGGCATCGGCCGCGACAAGCAGACCTTCAGCCGCACCGGCGCCAGCGTCCAGAGCACGATGTTGATGCTCGCCGCTGCGGCCCTGGTAATGCCGGCGATCTTCGAGCTGGTCGAGGGGCAGGGTCTGCCGGCCCCCGGCGCCGAGTCGATCAACTACGACGCCACCGTCGAGCATCTCTCGCTGGCCGTCGCGATCGTCCTGATCGGCACCTACGTGGTCGGCCTCTTCTTCTCGCTGAAGACCCACCGCGCGATCTTCAACCCCGAGTACGAGGAGGAGGACACCTGGGGCTGGTCGACGCGGAGATCAGTCATCGCCCTGGCGATCGCCGGGCTGCTGGTCGGTCTGATGTCCGAGGTCCTGGTCGGCTCGATCAGCGAGGCCTCCGAGTCGATCGGCCTCTCCGAGTTCTTCGTCGGCGTGATCGTCGTCGCGATCGTCGGCAACGCGGCCGAGCACTGGGTCGCGGTCCTGGTCGCGATGAAGAACAAGATGGACCTGGCCGTGAACATCGCGATCGGCTCGAGTGCCCAGATCGCGCTCTTCGTCGCACCGGTCTTGGTGATCGCCTCCTTCTTCCTCGGCCCCTATCCGCTGGCGCTGGTCTTCAACGGCTTCGAGCTGGGGGCGATCCTGGTCGCGATCCTGATCGCCAACCACGTCACCCAGGATGGGGAGTCGACGTGGTTCGAGGGAGTGCAGTTGTTGGCCATCTACCTGGTCTTCGGGCTGGCTTTCTACTTTGCGTAGGGATGAATCCGGGGGAACTCACCTGCGCAACAGATGGGGAGGCTTGGTGAGTCCCCCCGGATTCATCCCGAGCCCGACTGGATAGCCTGCCGCGATGGCAGAAGCCCTACTTCTTGCGCTTAGCTTTGCCGTGGTCCTGGCCGGGGCGTTGCTTTTTACGAATGCGGTCGAGTGGATCGGGCATCGGCTGGAGGTAGGGGAGGGGGCGGTGGGGAGCATCCTTGCCGCGGTCGGGACGGCGATGCCGGAGACGCTGATCGCGATCGTCGCTCTGCTCAGCGTCGACGAGGGATCCGAAGACGTGGCGATCGGGGCGATCGTCGGCGCGCCCTTCCTGCTGGCGACGCTGGCGATGGGGCTGGTCGGGCTCTTCGCCTATCTCTACCGCGACAAACGCGAGCAGGGGGTCCAGCTGAACGTTCACCGGCCGACTCTGGAGCGTGACCTGGTCTTCTTCTTGGTTCTCTTCGGGCTTGGCGGGCTGCTTGCCTGGGGCCCGCCGGCCCCGGTTCGGATCGCAGTCGGGATCGGCTTTTTGCTCGCTTACGTCTTCTACATCCGCCTGACGCTGCGGGGAGGGGGTGACGTCCAGGACGAAGAGACCCTCAACCCGCTGATCTTCGAGCGTCGGCGCGAGTACCGGGAAGACCCCGGCCTGGCGCTGTGCGTGATCCAGCTCCTGGTTGGGCTCGGGGCGATGGTCGGCGGCGCCCACCTCTTCGTCGAGGAGCTCCTCCACATCGCCGAGAGCGTCGGCGTCGAGGCGCTGGTGCTGGCGCTGATCCTGGCGCCGCTGGCAACCGAGCTGCCGGAGAAGGTCAACAGCTTCTTCTGGGTGCGGGAAGGCAAGGACGCACTCGCGCTCGGCAACATCACCGGCGCGATGGTCTTCCAGTCGATGATCCCGGTCGGGATCGGCCTGATCTTCACCGACTGGGACCTGAGCGGGACCGCGATCCTCTCGATCGGCCTCGGGCTTGCCGGCGGCGTGCTCGCCTACGAGAGCCTCCACCTCGCCCGCCGTTTCAAACTACCCGCCGTGATCGGCTGGTTCGTGCTCTACGCCAGCTTCATCGCCGTCGTGGCGCTCAGCGCCTAACGGCGTCGCTCAGGCGGCGGCGAGCTCGCCGAGCGCCTTCAGCACCAGCTCGTCGTGTTTCTTCGGTGAGACCTTGGGGAAGACCCTGGCGATCTTCCCATCGGGGCCGACGACGAAAGTCGAGCGTTGCACGCCCATGTACTTCTTCCCGTACATCGACTTCTCGACCCAGGCGCCGTAGGCATCGGCCACCGCGTGGTCGGCGTCGGCTAACAGGGTGAAGTCGAGGTCGTGCTTTCCGGCGAACTTCGCCAGAGCACCGACTTCGTCGGGCGAGATGCCGATCACCCTGGCACCGGCCTCGCGGTACTCACCGCCGCGGTCGCGGACGCCGCAGGCCTGGGTCGTGCAGCCGGGCGTGTCGGCACGGGGGTAGAAGTAGAGGACGACGGTCTCGCCGCGCAGGTCCGACAGCGTCACCTCGCAGCCGTTCTGGTCGGGCAGAGTGAAGTCGGGGGCCGCGTCCCCCTCGGTCGGCATCAGTCCTCGCGGCCGGGATCTTGGCCGTCCTCGTCCTCATCGAGCTCCCCGTCGCCCTGTTCGAGCGCGGTCTCGGAGACCGAGCCGGTCGCGCCTGGGTGGTAGTGGGTCTGGAAGGCCTCGAGCACGCGGTCGCGGCCGTCCTCGTCGATCGGAATCTCCTCCGAGATCCGCACCCAGTCCGCTCCCTCGTAGGCCTCCATGTTGAAGACCTCCTGGTCGATCGAGGCCGAGTCGTCGACCACGACGACGACCTCGGTCTGCGGGTTGAAGTAGGTGCCGGGCTGCACCAGCAGCTCCTCGACCTCGTAGAGGTTCTCGTCGGCGCCAGCCATCAACGCGATCCTACGAGATCTGTGAGCTGGCGCTCGGTCTCGGCCTCGACGTCGAGCGGCTCCAGTCCCCGCTGCATCCGGCGTTCGTTGCGAACGATGACCAGCTGGCGGACTTCGGCCCGCAGCTCCGCGTCCAGCCTGGAGGCGGCCACGGAAGGCTCGCTCGCCGGCGCCAGCAGCCGCGTGGTCTCGGCCTCGACGTCGATCGGCATCTCTCCACGGTGCCGCTGCCGCTCGTTTTTCGCCTTCAGCATCTGCCGCACCTCCGCCGCCTGGATCGCCGGGTCCACCGCAGGAGCCCGACGAGCGAGGTGGCGGGGGAAAGGCCGCAGTTCCTGCTCGATCGCGAACGGGCCGCCGCCGATCGAGTCCCAGCCTCCGGCCACGCGCCGAAAGATCGCGCCGGCGATCGGCGCGGCGACGCCCGTGAAAAGCAGGATGACCGCGCACTTCTCGGTCGCGGAGATTGCCAGCGGCAGATCCACGGATCAAGGGTAAACGTCTACGGGGGCAGGGTCATTCGCTAATCTTCGCTTGGTTGACTGACCAGTCAATCGGCGGAACGCCTGCCTCCCGGCGGCGCTCCAGAACAGACTTGATGCACTGACGAAAAGGAGCACCGACCGGTGGTTGACTTCACCCTTACCGACGAACAGAAGGACCTGCGCGAGCTGGCCCACAACTTCGCTGAGAAAGAGATGCGCAGCGTCGCCTGGGAGTACGACAAGGACGGCACCTGGCCGCAGGAGGTCATCGATAAGGCCTGGGAGGTCGGGTTGATGAACACCCACATCCCCGAGGCCTATGGCGGTCCCGGCCTCGACTACCTCTCGGGCTGTCTGATCGAGGAGGAGGTCGGCTGGGGCTGCTCGGGGATCGGCACCTCGCTGATGGCCAACGGCCTCGCCTCCGCGCCGGTCACCCTCGGCGGCTCCGAGGAGACGAAGAAGAAGTACCTGGGGATGCTGACCGAAGGCCCCAAGCTCGCCTCTTTCTGCCTGACTGAGCCTGACGCTGGCTCCGACGTCTCGGGGATGAAGACCCGCGCCATCAAGAAGGGCGACAAGTACGTCATCAGCGGCTCCAAGTGCTTCATCACCAATGGCACCTACGCCGACTGGTTCACGGTCTACGCCAAGACCGACCCGGAGGCCGGCCATCGCGGCATCAGCGCCTTCGTCGTCGACGCCGACCTCCCCGGGGTCAGCGTCGACAAGAAGGAGGACAAGATGGGCCAGCGGGCGTCCAACACCGCGACCATCTCCTTCGACGAAGTCGAGATCCCGGCCGAGAACCTCCTGGCCGAGGAAAACAAGGGCTTCAAACTGGCGATGATGACCCTCGACCGCACCCGTCCCGGCGTCTCGGCGATGGCCGTCGGCATCGGCCGCGCGGCGCTGGAGTACGCGACCGAGTACTCCAAGGAAAGGGTTCAGTTCGGCGTCCCGATCGCGATGCACCAGGCGATCCAGTTCATGATCGCCGACATGGCGACCAAGGTCGAGGCGTCCCGCCTGCTGGTCTGGAACTCAGCGGTCCTGCTCGACCAGGGCATCCGCAACAGCAAGGTCTCCTCGATGGCTAAGCGCTTCGCCGCCGACTCGGCGATGGAGATCACCACCGACGCCGTCCAGGTCTACGGCGGCTACGGCTTCATCAAGGAGTACCCGGTGGAGAAACTGATGCGCGACGCCAAGATCATGCAGCTCTACGAGGGCACCAGCCAGATCCAGCGCCTCGTCATCGCCAAAGAAGTGCTGCTGCCGCGGAACGTCGACGAGCCGACGCCGGAGGCCGAAGCCAAGAAGGCCGACGCCGCCCGCGACAGCCAGAGCGAGCAGGCAGCCGCCACGGTTTAGCGGCTCCCGAGCAGGCATGTCAGAGCCGTCGGTCCCAGGGCCGGCGGCTCTTTTTGTAGGCGATGGGAGGGAGAGGTGCCGGTACTCCCCCGCGAGAATTCAGTCGCGCACGCTTCGCGTGCAGCTCCGGATGTTGGCGCGCCCCTATGGGGCGCAGGAATCGGATTGCATTTCCGCGCGCTTCGCGCACATTCCCGCGGGGGAGTACCGGCACCTCTCCGACACAACGAACTCCGGAGACGCCGGAGAACGGCAGCTTTGGAAGCCAAGGAGCCGCTCCTTCTGCTGGGAGCTTCCGAGGTCCGGTACCTACGGCGAAGGCTTCCGAACCCTCGGCCGTCCCGACGTTGCGTGTCGTAGAGGGACCCGGCCGTCCCCCGGGCGAATGTGGCCGAAGGCCGCGAAATGCAATCTGATCCCTGCGCGCCATAGGCGCGCAGCATCATCCGGAGCTGCGCCCGATAGGGCGCGCGACTGAATTCGCCCGGGGGACGACCGGGTGCCTCCCCGCCAAACCTTGTCAGGCCAGCCGCGGGGCGGCGTCGCCGCGCTTGGCGGCCTTGAGCCGCTGCACCTTGTCGAGCACCACCTTGCGCAGGCGGACTGACTCAGGGGTCACTTCGACGCACTCGTCCTCGCGCAGGAACTCGAGCGAGGCTTCGAGGCTGAGGCGGGTCGGCGGCGCCAGCCGGACCAGGACGTCGGCGCTCGCGGCCCGCATGTTGGTCTGCTGTTTGGCCTTGGTCGGGTTGACGTCGAGGTCGTCGGAGCGGGCGTTCTCGCCGACGATCATCCCCTCGTAAACCTCCTCGCCGGAGCCGACGAAGAGGGTGCCGCGGTCCTGCAGGCTCATCAGCGAGTAGCCGGCGGTGCTGCCGCGGCGGTCCGCCACCAGCGAGCCGGTCTGGCGCGTGCGCAGCTCGCCGGCCCAGGGCTCCCAGCGGTCGAAGACGTGATGGAGGATGCCGGTGCCGCGGGTCTCGGTGAGGAACTCGGTGCGGAAGCCGATCAGGCCGCGGGCGGGGACGAGGTAGTCCATCCGCACCCAGCCGGTGGAGTGGTTGACCATCTGCTCCATGCGGCCCTTGCGCGCGGCCAGCATCTGGGTGACGGCGCCGACGTGCTCCTCCGGCACATCGATCGCCAGCCGCTCCACCGGCTCATGGATCTCGCCTTCGATCTCGCGGGTGACGACGCGCGGCTGCCCCGCGGTCAGCTCGAAGCCCTCGCGCCGCATCAGCTCCAGCAACACGACCAGCTGCAGCTCGCCGCGGCCCTGGACCTCCCAGGCGTCGGGACGCTCGGTGTCGATCACCCGGATCGAGACGTTGCCGACCAGCTCGGCGTCGAGGCGGTCGCGGATCTGACGCGCCGTCAGTTTGCTGCCCTCTTTGCCGGCGAGGGGGGAGGTGTTGATCCCGAGTACGACCGAGAGCGAGGGCTCGTCGACCTCGATCACCGGCAGCGGTCGCGGGTCCTCGGGGTCGGCCAGGGTCTCGCCGATCGTCACCTCTTCGAGGCCGGCCACGGCGATGATTTCGCCCGGCCCTGCCTCCTCGGCGCTGACCCGTTCCAGGCCCTCGGTGACGTAGAGCTCGGAGACGGTGGCCCGCTGGATGCTGCCGTCGGCGCGGCACCAGGCGATCGGGCGACCGGAGCGGATCGTCCCGTTGCGGACGCGGCAGAGCGCGAGGCGACCGACGTAGGGCGAAGCGTCGAGGTTGGTGACGTGCGCCTGCAGCGGCGCGTCCGGGTCGTACTCGGGTGGCGGGATGCGCTCCAGCATCAGGTCGAGCAGGGGGGAGAGATCGGTCCCCTCGACCCCCTCCTCGAGCGCGGCCCAGCCGGCTTTGGCGTTGGTGTAGACGATCGGGAACTCGATCTGGTCGGAGTCGGCGTCGAGGTCGAGGAAGAGCTCGTAGACCTCGTCGACGACCTCGGCGATGCGGGCGTCGGGGCGGTCGACCTTGTTGACGACGAGGATTACCGGCAGCTTTGCCTCCAGCGCCTTGCGGAGGACGAAGCGGGTCTGGGGCAGCGGCCCCTCGGAAGCGTCGACCAGCAGCAGCACGCCGTCGACCATGGTCAGGGCGCGCTCGACCTCGCCGCCGAAGTCGGCGTGGCCGGGGGTGTCGACGATGTTGAACTTGACGTCGCCGCGATTGACCGCCGTGTTCTTGGCGAGGATCGTGATCCCCTTCTCGCGCTCGAGGTCCATCGAGTCCATCACCCGCTCGGCCACGTCCTGGCCCTTGCGGAAAGTCCCGGTCTGCCACAGCATCGCGTCGACCAGGGTCGTCTTGCCGTGGTCAACATGCGCAATGATCGCGATATTTCTCAGGTCTGTTCGGAGGCTCATGGCGCTTCGCATTCCGGTGTCCTCGGTCGCTCATGTGCAGAGCACACTCGCTCCCTCGTCCTTGGACTGCTCGGCCATGAACCTCCGAACAGCCCAGAGACCATAAAAAAGCGGGACCCACAAAGAAGTGGGTCCCGCCAATTAAAGCGTGGTGCGCGACTACGAAGTCTGCTGGACGCTCGCGGCGGCCGGGCCCTTGGGGCCTTCTTCGGACTCGTAACTCACTTTTGACCCCTCGGTCAGGGACTTGAAGCCCTCGCCGAGGATGGCGCTGTGATGCACGAAGACGTCCTTCGAGCCGTCGTCGGGCGTAATGAACCCGTAGCCCTTGTCGTCGCTAAACCACTTGACAGTTCCAGTAGGCATGCATTGCCTCCACTTAATGTGCTGCGAACGCGGAGGATGCGGTGAAGCAACGACGCGAGCGCTAGACACAAACTTTGCCGGTTTCAACCGGCCCTAACGCAGGGGACCGTAGCAAGGAAAGCGCTCGGATTACGGTCCAGCGGGGTTTGAGGGAATGTCCAGTCGTGTCGATAGCCAGTTTCAGATGATCTTTGGGTTCAGACTCTCGCTGCCGCCAGGCGCGACGTGCCGCGCTCGCGCTGCTGCTGGCGCTCGGCGTTCTGGTGCCGACTTCGGCGGCGGCGAGGTCCGCGCCGGGGGCCACCGATCTCTCGCCCGTGCTAGGGGAACTGGCCAAGCCGGCGGTGCGATCGCTGCCGCCGGCCGCGCAGGCCAAGCGGGTGGGGGTGGCGGCACGAGGGCCGGGCAGCGTCCTGCGCGACGGCAACCAGCTGCTGGTCGACGCCCGCTTCGAGGCCGGTGCGATCGCTCGCCTCGACGACCTGCGGGCGGCCGGGGCGGAGGTCCTGGCCCCCAGCCGCCGCTACCAGGCGGTCACGGTCGCGATCGCACCGGCCCGCCTGCGCGAGCTGGCGGCTGTGCCGGGGGTCGTCGGCGTCAGCGAGAACAGGGCGCCGCTGCTGTTCGCCGAAGGCTCCCCGGCGGCGGCCACGCTCGGTGCGGAGTGCGAAGGAGGAGCGGTGATCTCCGAGGGCGTCGCCCAGCTGCTCGCCGACGACGCGCGCGGTAAATACGGCGTCGACGGCACCGGCGTCGCCGTCGGAGTCCTCTCCGACTCCTATGACCAGGCCACGGTGGCCTCCGACGGCGGCCCGGTCGCGACTCACGCCGGCGATGACGTCGAAAGCGGCGACCTTCCCGGGCCCGCCAACGGCTGCGGAGGCCAGACCGCGCCGGTCAACGTGCTCCAAGACTTCCCCGCCGCGGCAAGCGACGAGGGACGGGCGATGTTGCAGATCGTCCACGACGTCGCCCCCGGCGCCGACCTCGCCTTCGCCACCGCCTTCCTCAGCGAACTCTCCTTCGCCCAGAACATCGAAGCGCTGGAGAAACCGGTGGGAGCGGGAGGCGCCGATGCAGAGGTGATCGTCGACGATGTCTTCTGGTTCGAAGAGCCGTTCTTCCAGGACGGTCCCGTCGCCGCGGCCGTGACCAAAGTGGTCGCAAAAGGCGCCGCCTACTTCTCGGCGGCCGGCAACAACAACCTCTTCGAAGGGGCAAACGAGATCGCCTCCTGGGAAACGCCGGAATTTCGCGACGCCGGAAGTTGTCCCGCCGGCGTGTTGATCTTCGCAGGACTGGCCGCCGGGCACTGCATGGACTTTGACCCCGGCGGCGGCCTGCCCGACACGACCTTCGCGATCACCGTCTCGCCGGGGGCGACGCTGAGCATCGACCTGCAGTGGGCCGAGCCATGGTTCGGGGTCAAAACGGATCTCGACGCCTACCTCCTCAACAGCGCCGGCACCGTGATCGCCGCGGAAGAAAGCAACAACGTCGACCCCTCCAGGCAGAGACCAGTCGAGATAGTTCAGTGGAAGAACACCAGCGGCAGCAGTAAAACGGTCCGCTTGGCGGTCAACCGCTGCGCCGGGGAATGCAATGGTGCGGCGAGCGGATCGACGACGCCGGTGGTCAAGTTCGCGCTCCTGCAGAACGGCGGCGGGGTGACGCAGACCGAGTATCCGCAATCTGCCGGCGGCGACGTCGTCGGGCCGACGATCTTCGGCCACGCCGCCACCCCCAGCGCCGTCGCGGTCGCCGCGGTCCCGTTCAACAACGACAACCAGGTGGAGGGATATTCCTCGCGCGGCCCGGTCACGCTCCGTTTCGAGCCGGTGGACGGGAACGACCCCGCCGCCCCGCTGCCGGCGCCGGAAACGATCGCCAAGCCGGACATCGCCGCCACCGACTGCGGCGTCACGAGCTTCTTCTCATTCCGCGACGGCGCCGGGGAATGGCGCTTCTGCGGCACCTCGGCGGCGGCTCCGCACGCGGCCGCGGTTGCGGCGCTGCAGCTCGCGGCGGAGCCGACGGCGACGGTCGAAGAGATCCGCGTCGCCCAGATCTCGACCGCGAGGCCGGTCGGCGCATTCGGTCCGAACGCGGTCGGCGCCGGCCTGCTCAACGCAGATTCCGCGGTCGCCAGCCTGCTGCCCCCCGCCGTCGTGACGATCACCGAAAACCCCGGGAGCCGGACGGCTGACAGCACCCCCAGCTTCGGCTTCCAGTCGATCCCACCGGCGGTCGAATTCCTCTGCTCGGTCGACGGTGGCGTGGCGGAACCGTGTGCCTCGCCGTACACGGTCCCTCTTCCCCTCTCCGATGGAGGCCATCTCTTCGAAGTCGAAGCCGTCGACTTCGGCGAGAGTGCCTCGTTCTCGTTCACCGTCGATACGACGCCGCCGGCGATTGCATTCGAGGTAGCGCCCGCTGCTATCTCCGCCGATACCAAACCCGTCTTTGCCTTCTCCGCCAGCGAGCCGGCGGACTTCGCCTGCTCGCTTGATGGCGCTCCCCCGCAGCCCTGCGATTCGCCGTACGCGGTGGCCGCTCCGCTCCCGGACGGTCCGCACTCCTTCACGGTCACGGCAACCGACCAGGTCGGCAACAGCGCCGTCGCTGCGGTCGACTTCACGGTCGATACGCCGGCGCCCGGCCCCACGCCGGCTGGGCTCCCGCCGACCGGGCTTCCCCCGGAGGGGGCGGAGAACGCCACCGACACGCGCCCACCCCAGACCTTCATCAGGACCCACCCCCCCAAGGTCATGAGCACCGGGCAGACCGTCGTGTGGGCCGCCTTCCGCTTCGGCTCCAACGAGGATGGGGTCACCTTCCTCTGCAAGGTGGACCGGGGCCTGCTGCGACCCTGCGCGCCCAAACTCGCGCGCCGGTTCCGTCCCGGCGGACACGTGGTCAGGGCCCGCGCCCGCGACCGCGCCGGCAACGTCGACCGCACCCCGGCGGTCTTCAGTTTCCGCGTCGAGCAGACCAGCTGAGAGCCTGCCGATAGCTGTCTGCTCCGCGAGAGGTCAGGGAGCGAGGCGCGAGGCGGCCCGGGCCAGCCCGAGCACTTTCAGCGAGCCCCAGCCGCTGGCCCAGTCGTAGCCGCGCCTGGCGTCGCAGCAGCCGAGCGGGCGGCCGCCCTCGACGTTGCTGGGAAGGAGTGCGCCGAGGTCGTTGTTGCCCCTGGTGACGTCGCGGAAGACGGCGCGCCGCGTTCGTGCGGCGGCGCCGAGGTCGTAGAGCAGCGGGTTGAGGAACCCGAGCCGGGGCTCGCCGTGGCGCTCCGCGAACTGGTTGGCGAGCGCCACCCCGGAGGCCATCAGCGGCGTTGCGGCACTGGTGCCGCCGATCGAGCTCCACCCGGGGTTTATCTGCGGCAGGCGGAGGCACTCTTCGGTCGAGGTGCAGAAGTAGGCGAAGCCGGGGAAGACGTCGGCGAGGGCCGCGATGTCGGGAACGACCCGCCCGAGCCCGAAGCGGCGCAGCCCGGGCACTCGCTGCCACCAGGGGCGCCGCGGCGAGAGCAGGCTGACGCCGCCGCCGCCGGCCCCGGCCAGCACGGGCCAGTCGTTCCAGACGATCTCCGACTCGATCTGGTTCCCGGCGTCGAGGCGCAGGTTGGTGCCGCCGACCGCGGTCACGTAGGGGGAGCTGGACGGGAGGCTGACGGCGCGCAGCGGCAACGCCGTGCTCTCGGTTTCCGTCACCACCCGGCAGCCGCTGGAGCCGGTGTCGCCGGCGGCGACGAGGACCGAGATGCCGGCCCCGGCGGCGACGGCGAAGATGCTGTCCATCGCCCGCCGGTAAACGAGGTGGCCGGAGTAGTTCGGCTCGCAGATGCCGAGCGAGATCGAGATCACGTCGGGGCGGTTGCCGGGGGAACCGAGCGCAGTGCCGGCGGTGAGCATGATCCCCGCTTCGTTGCCGATGCCCTGGTAGACGTCGATGCGATTGACGCCGGGGGCGCCCGCCGTCAACACCTCGAGGTCGAGCGTCGTCTCGCTGCCGCCGACGTATGGCTTGGTCAAGGGCTCGACGGGAATCACCCGGATCGGGGGTAGCTTCACCCCGAAGCATTTGGCAAAGGTCTCGATATCGCTGCGGCGAAAGCCGTCGACCTCGACCAGGGCAACCGTCTGGCCGTCGCCGTCGAGGCCGCGCTCGTGCATGGCGGTGTTGCCGTAGGCGGTCAGGTACTGGTTGGGGGTGAACGGAGCCGGCGCGGTGCCGCCCGGCCCGGTACGCCCGGCGGCACAGCCGCTGGCGCTGCCGGAGTGGGGGAGGATCGAGTCTGTAGTCGCGCGCTTTCGCCGCGGCGCTCGCCCCCGGCCGCGGCGCCGCGAGCACGTTCTCGACCACGTTGCGGCGGCTGCCGAGCAGCGTCACCGCCGTGACCGGTCCCCGCAGCCCGGCCGGCACGGCGCGGCCCAGCGCGGCCGCCGCCGAGGCGCCGGCGCCCGCCCGCGGCGGCAGTAGTCGCTCAGCCCGGGCGGCTGGGACGCGCGCGGTGACGTAGGTCCCGGTGGGGCCGACGCGGCCGCGCAGGCCGCGTCGGGCGAGCCAGCCGAGCGTCGCGTTGCGCACGTTCGCGGTGGCGCCGAAGCGCGCGACCAGCTTCTCGACGCTGGCGTAGCGGCGGTAGCGCGGCGAGGCGGGATCGGAGACGGCGCGGACGAAGCGGTTGAGGCCGCCGGGGTGGCGCAGTTCGAACAGCGCTTCGACCGTCTTCTCCGACGCTCCCGGCGCCGCCGTCGCGCTCGCCGGGGCAACCGAGACGAGCAGCAGGAGCAGGGCGGGGACCGCGAGCGATCGCCTCATCGCAGCCGCTCCGCCAGCCCCGAGTGGCGGCCGCCACCGTCGTCGCGCCGCACCGCCGCGCTCAGCGCCGCCGGATCGCCGACGAGGACGCAGCTGCTGCGGGCGCGGGTGATCGCCGTGTAGAGCAGCGGTCGGGTCAGCATCCGCGAGTGCGAGCGGTGGCAGACGGCAACCACGACGGGGACCTCGCAGCCCTGCGCCTTGTGGACGGAGATCGCGTAGGCCAGCCGCAGCGTCGCCGTCTCCCCGTAGGGGATGACCAGCGAGCCGCCCTCGTCGGTGTCAACGACGATCGTCTCCTCGTCCGGGTCGTCCTCCCGCAGGAAGACAATCGAGCCGTTCATCAGGCCCAGCTCGTGCGAGTTGCGGGTCTGGATCAGGCGGTCGCCGATCCGGAAGCGGTCGTTCAGCGCCCGCTTGCCGTCCGGGTTGAGCCGCGCCTGCAGGCGCTCGTTGAGGGCATCAATTCCGACCGGTCCACGGTACATCGGCGCCAGCACCTGGACCTCGCGGATCGGGTCGACCTCGAAGCGCGCCGGCGCCCGCTCGGCGACGACCTCGACCACGGTCTCCAGCGCCCGCTCGGGGCCGGGACGGTCGATGAAGAAGAAATCGTGGTCCTGGTCTTCCTCCGGCTGCAGGTGGGGCGTCCGCCCCTGGTTGATCTCGTGGGCCGCGGTGGTGATCATCGAGCGCGCCGCCTGGCGGAAGATCTGGCTCAGCCGCACCACCGGGGCCGCCCCCGAGGCGATCAGGTCGTCGAACGGCTTGCCGGCGCCGATCGGCGGCAGCTGGTCGGCGTCGCCGACGAAGACGACGTGGGTCGTCTCCGCCAGCCCGCCGAGCAGGACCTCGGCCAGGCGCAGGTTCAGCATCGAGGACTCGTCGACGATCACGAGGTCGGCCGGCAGCGGGTGCCCGGGCTTGAAAGCGGGCTCCCGGCCCGGCATCCACTCGAGCAGGCGGTGGATCGTCTTCGCCTCGTGCCCGGTCGTCTCCTCCAGCCGCCGCGCGGCGCGGCCGGTCGGCGCGCAGAGGACGATCGTCGCGTTCGCCGCTTCCGCCTCGGCGACGATCGCGCGGGTGCAGACCGTCTTGCCGACGCCGGGACCGCCGGTAAGGACGGAGATGCGCGAGGCGAAGGCACCGCGCACGGCCGCCCACTGCTCGTCGGTGAGGCTGCCGCCCTTCTCTTCGGGCGGCGGCGTCTCGCCGGGTTCGTGCCCGAGGTGGGGCGGCGCCGCGGTGCGGGCCAGCAGCGTTGCCGCCACCGCCAACTCGCTGGCGTGGGTCAGCGCACGGTAGACGCGGCCCTCCTCGACCAGCAGGCCGCGGGCCTCGACGATCACGTCGGGGTCGGGTGCGAGCCCGATCAGCCGCGCGGTGCGCGCGGTCAGCTCCTCCAGCGGCAAGTAGCTGTTGCCCTGCTGCTCGGCCTCGGAGAGAGCGAAGAAGGCGGCGGCCTGGGCGCGGCGGCTCGACTCGGGCGGGACGTCTGCGGCGAGGGCGATCTTGTCGGCGCGGGCGAAGCCGACCCCGGCAACCTCGGTCAACCGGTAGGGGTCCTCGTGGAGGATCGTCATCGAGTGCTCGCCGTAGCGGGCGTGGATCGGAGCCGCAAGGTGCGCCAGCCCGTGCGGGGCGAGCTGAACGTGGAGGTCGCGGACGGCGCGGCTGGCATGCCAGGACTCCGCCGCCGCGGCCGCCTGGTTTTCGCTGACTCCGCGCAGAGAGCGGAAGACAGCGTGGGGGTCGGCGGCGATCGCTTGCAGCACCCCCTCGCCGTGCTCGTCGACCAGCCGCTCCGCGCGCGCCGGCCCGATGTGGCGCAAAGAGGTGAGGTAGGCGACCTGCCCCTCGCGATCGGCGGGGTCGAGCGGCAGCGCTCCCTGCGCCCGCAGCTGGCGCCCGTAGCGGTTGTGGGTCTGCCAGTCGCCGCTGACTTCGGCCCGGTCGCCGGCGGCCAGATGGGCAACCGGGCCGACCAGGGCAAACCCTTCGCCCGAGCTGGCGTCCTGCACCTCCAGCACCGCATAGCCGTCGTCCTCGGCGCGGAAGATGACGCCAAGGACCTCGACCGTCCCGGTGTAGGCGGCCGCGTCGGCGTCGAAGAGGGTCGCGGTCCCGTTCACAGATCAAAGCTAGCCATCATCGAGGCGGGAGCCCAGTCGACAGGCCGCAAATAGCATGGAGGCATGAGCGCGACCGAACGGCTCCCTCACGTCGACGAGCATACGGCGATCATCGACGCCGACCGCATGGCGACCTGGGAAGCACTGTCGTACGTGGTCGATGGATCGTTTTCTTCCGACGGCGCCTCGCCCTTTGCCCGGCTCCTCGGCTGTGCCGACGTCGCCGCGTCCGGCCCGCGGCCACTGGCCGAGGGCTCGGCGATCGTCGGTTTCCACGTCACCAGGGCCCAGGCGCCCGTCGAGCTCGCCCTGGCCGGCAGCCACCGCTTCTCCGATTACGCGCTGATTTTCCGGCTCGACGAGCTCGATGGCGCGCAAACGCGGATGCGGGCAGAGACGCGGGCGGAGTTTCCCGGCCTCAGGGGAGGTATCTACGAGACGCTGGTGATCCGCAGCCGCATGCATGTCCTTGCGACCCGGCGAATCCTCGCCGCCGTCAAGCGCCGCGCCGAGCACTGACCTGGGAGTCCGCTTGGCCCGATCTCCATCCCCATCCGCCGGCCTCTGCGACAGCTGCCGCCACCAGCGGCTGGTCCCCAACAGCCGCGGCTCGGTCTTCTCTCTCTGCGAGCGCTCGCGCGAGGACCCCGCCTATCCGCGCTACCCGCGGATCCCGGTGCTCAGCTGCCCGGGGTACGAAGCGGCGCCGGATCCGGCTCGGCCGGCTCGCGGGCCGCACCGATAGCGGCGCCGACCAGACCGAGGCCAAAGACCAGCGCGGCGAGGCCGACCAGGAGGCCGAGGATCGGCACCAGGGCGAGAGCACGGAGGACCCCCAGGCCGGCCAGGAACGCCAGCATGCGATGGCGCGGCGGCTTCAGCATCCGTCGACCAAGGACGTAGGCGGAGACGACGTAGGCGACGGCGCCGAGCGGCAGCAGCGAGAGCCCGATGCCGAAAGCCAGCGGCAGGCCGAAGACGGTGATCGCGGCGAGGAAGGCGCACAGCGGCAGCACAATCAGGATCGCGATTCCGATCGCGATCAGCGGGCCGATCTTCTCGCGCGAGCGTGCCTCGAGGGCGTCGGCGGCGCGCGGGGCGATCAGCAGCAGCAGGGCGCCGAGCACCCCAATGGAGAGGGTGATCGCGAGCCAGACGAGGAAGCCCCCGATCAACGGGAGCGCGCCGCCGAGGTCGGGAAAGTCCTCCTCGGTGACGTCGCCGTGGACGCGGGCGTCGAGGGCGACCTGGGGATGCTCGTCGCCGTACTGGACGTCGCCGGTCACTTCGGCGCTCGGCAGCAGCCGTGCCTTGCCGTCGGCGGTGAAGAGGTCGCCGTCGACTCTGCCGGCGAGGAGGATGTCGCCGTTGAGGACGATGACGTTGCCGTCGACGTCGCCGGCGATCCTGGCGTCGCCGCTGGCGAGGTAGACGCCGTCCACGGTCTCGCCGCGGGGGACGGAGACGTCGCCGACCACGACGACCACCGCCTCCTCGCTATCGCTGCTGCCGGTGCTGGCGGCGCTCGCCGTCGCCGGAGCGGCGAGCGCCAGCGTCGCCAGGAGCGCCGCTAGGGACGAGAGGACTCGGAGCACACCGGCAGCCTAAGGGACTTCCACCCGTCCTTCGCTCGTCGCCATCGGGTCCGGCTCGCCCAGCTTGGTGATGTCCGGCGCCTCGTAGACCGCGCCCGGCACGCCGCCGAGGATGACGACGCGGATCCCGTCCGGCCCCGGCCAGATCTTGCGTTTCGCCTCCGGCGCGATCCGGGCGATGTGGGAGTCGTCGAGCGGGAAGCGCTCGCCATCAATCTCGATCTCGCCACTGCCGCGCATCACCAGGAAGACCTCCTCCTGGTTGTCGTGCATGTGATCGTGTTCCGGATAGCGCTCGAAGTTGGGCGGCATGTCGATGACCTGCATGCCGAATGACTCGACCCCGAGCTCGGCGCGGGCGCGCTTGAAGGCGCCGAGGTAAATCGCCTCCATCTCGTCGATGTTCTTCACCTGGCTGCTCATTGCTGTCCCTCTCAGTTGTTTGCCTGCCTGGGTCGCATCCTAAGCGATTGCACGAACGTTCGTGCTTTTTTGTAGGGTTAAGGAGTGACGACGGCGACCAAGGGCGAGCAGACCCGCGCCGCGATCCTCGATCGCGCTGTCGACCTCGCCTCAGCGGAGGGGCTTGAGGGACTGACGATCGGCCGCCTCGCGGCCGAGCTGCGGATGAGCAAGAGCGGCCTCTTCGCCCACTTCGGCTCCAAGCAGGAGCTGCAGCTGGCGGCGATCGGGGCGGCGGCCGAGCGCTTCCGCACGGCGGTGATCGAGCCCGCCCAGGAGGCGCCCGCCGGCGCCCCGCGCCTGCGGGCGATGGGGGAGCGCTACCTGGCCCACCTCGACGACTACGCAGGCGGCTGCTTCTGGGGGGCGACCTCAGCCGAGTACGACGACCGGCCCGGCCCCGTCCGCGACGCGATCGCCGCTGCCCTCGACGCCTGGCTCGGGGAGCTGGAGCGCCAGGCGCGGATCGCCGGCGTCGAACAGCCCGAGCGCTTCGCCTTCGAGCTCTACGCAGTGGTGATGGGGGCGAACGCCCGCTACCGCCTCAGCGGCGATCGCAAGGTGTTCGACTACGCCCGCGCGGCCCTCGCGCGCCTCGAGGCGGAGTTGCCGCAGTGAGGGGTGGGGGTTTCGGCACGCTATTGGCACATCCAGGTCTTGTTCCGTATGCAGACAGGAAGTTACGGTGCAAGAATGGAGCTGATGAGCGAGAGCTGGACCGACGGACGCCTCGACGACCTCAATGATCGCATCGGCGAGGGCTTCCGCCAGGTCGACGAGCGCTTCCGCCAGGTTGACGAGCGCTTCCGCCAGGTCGACGAGCGCTTCCGCCAGGTCGACGAGCGCTTCAACCGAGTCGAAGGCGAGATCAAGGATGTCCGGCAGGAGGTCAAGGAACTCCGCCAGGAGATGAACGCCCGCTTCGACTCGATGCAGCGCTCGATGATGCAGGCAGTGGTCGCGCTCAGCGTCGGGATGCTCGCCGGCTTCGGTGGCCTCGCGGGCCTGATCGCGACCCAGCTCTAGGCGAGGGCTACCCGATCGCCACCTCGTAGGCCTCCTCGACGAAGCCTCACCCCCTCCCTGTGGGGTGACGCGGTCGATGTATTCGCCAGCAGCTCGATCAAGCCCTGGGCCTCGTGATGGCGACTACTGGGTGAGGAACCCTCAGAGATCGTCACCGTGCTCCCACGACCCAGCCGTTTCGGGGATGGCTCCATCACCGCCCTACACTCGCGGGGTGGACCGCGCCCTGCTCGAGCAGACGCTCGCCGACGCCGGCGAGCCCTCCTACCGCGCCGCCCAGGTCTGGGAGTGGGTCGCGCGCGGCGCCCGCTCCTACGAGGAGATGACGAACCTGCCGGCGGCGCTGCGCGAGCGGCTCGCCGCCGCGGTGCCGCTCTCGACGCTCTCCCTGCAGGCGGAGGCGAAGTCCGACGACGGCACCGTCAAGTCGCTCTTCCACACCGCCGACGGGCGGCCGATCGAGGCGGTGCTGATGCGCTACCGCGACGGCCGCCGTTCGGTCTGCGTCTCCTCGCAGTCGGGTTGCCCGTTGACCTGCACCTTCTGTGCCACCGGGCAGATGAAGTTCGGCCGCAACCTCAGCGCCGACGAGATCCTCGACCAGGCCCTGCACTTCCGGCGCCTCGAGGCGATCGACCACGTCGTCTTCATGGGGATGGGGGAGCCGACGATGAACATAGACGCGGTGCTCGCGGCCTGTGAGCGGCTGCCCGACCTCGGCGTCACCCACCGCCGTACGGCGATCTCGACCGTCGGCTGGGTCCCGGGTATCGACCGGCTCGCCGAGTGCGAGCTGCCGCTCAGCCTCGCCCTCTCGCTGCACGCGCCCAACGACGGCCTGCGCTCGCAGCTGATGCCGGTCAACGACCGCTACCCACTGGCCGAGGTGCTCGCCGCCTGCGACCGCTACCGCGCCAAGCGCCGCCGCAAGGTCTTCGTCGAGTACGTGATGCTCGACGGAGTCAACGATCTGCCCGAGCACGCCCGCGAGCTGGCGACGCTGCTCGACCCCCGCTCCTACAAGGTCAACCTGATCCCGTACAACCCGACCGGGGCCTACGACGGCTCCTCGCCGGAGCGGATCGAGCGCTTCCGGGCGATCCTCGCCGAGCACCGCCTCACCGCGACGGTCCGCCTCACCCGCGGCCGCGACATCGACGCCGCCTGCGGCCAGCTCGCCGCCGCGGGCACCGCCGCCGCGGCCAAATAGCGTTCGCCCATGGCTTCCTCGCCGGCACGCCTCCATCAGCGGGTCGAGCTCCCCGGGGGAGAGGCGAGCCCGCTGCGGAAAATCCTCAGCCGGCTGGCGATCGCGCTGGCGCTGATCGCCTTCGTCGCCCTCGTCTCCTACGCCGGGCGCGAGGGCTACGTCGATCCGGAGGACGAAACGATGAGCCTGCTGGACGCCTTCTACTACTCGACGGTCTCGATCACGACGACCGGCTACGGCGACATCAGGCCGGTCTCCGACGAGGCGCGCCTGGTCACGACGGTGCTCGTCACGCCGGCCCGCGTCCTCTTCCTCATACTTCTCGTCGGCACCACCCTGGAGATACTCGCCGAACGGAGCCGCGAGGCCTACCGGCTCGCGCGCTGGAGGAGACGCTTGAAAGACCACACGATCGTCTGCGGTTACGGAGTCAAGGGACGGAGCGCGGTGCAGACCCTGTTCCGCAAGGGGACCAGCCCTGCCGAGATCGTGGCGATCGAGCCCGATCCGGACGCACGCGCCCTCGCCGCCGCCGACGGCATCGCTGCGATCGCCGGCGGCGCCGACCGGCAGGACGTTCTCCTGGAGGCCGGCGTGCGCGAGGCGCGGGCGTTGATTGTCGCCCCCGACCGCGACGACACCGCGGTGCTGGTCACCCTCACCGCACGGGAGCTGAACAGCGAGGTGACGATCGTCGCGGCGGTGCGCGAGGAGGAGAACGTCCATCTCCTCCACCAGAGCGGCGCCAACGCGGTCATCACCTCCTCCGGAGCGGCGGGGCGGCTGCTCGGGCTCTCGACCGAAACCCCTCAGGTAACCGAGGTCATGGAGGACCTGCTCACCGTCGGCGAGGGCCTCGACCTGGCCGAGCGCCGGATCGGCGCCGAGGACGCCGGCCCCGTTCCCGCCCGCGCCCATGAGGCGATCATGCTCGCGGTCGTCCGCGACGGCGAGGTGATCCGGTTCGACGACGAGCGCGCCGGTGAGCTGCGCGAGGGCGATCGCGTGCTCGAGCTGTACAGCCACCGCAACTGAGCAGCCTCGCTCGGACTGGCTGCCCAGCCAACTAAGATCCGCGGATGGCCACGGTCGACACCACCGCACCCGTCTCCCGCCCGCCACAGATGTCCCCCAACCCGATGCGGCGGGTCGTCGGAGACCTGGTCGTCGAGTGGCGCGAGCGCGGCAAATTCCCGCCGGGGCCGAACGACTTCAGCCTCGCCCGCACCCACCAGGTCGCCCATGACCCGCTGCCGCTGCTGCTCGGCGCCTACGAAGAGTACGGGCCGATCTTCAGCATGCGGCTGCTGCACTCGCGGGTCGTCTTCATGCTCGGCCCGGAGGCCAACCACTTCGTCACCGTCGGCCACCCGGAGAACTTCCACTGGCGCGAGTCGAGCTTCGGCGACCTGATCCCGCTGCTCGGCGACGGCCTGCTGACGGTCGACGACGACTACCACGACCGCGCCCGCGCGATCATGATGCCCGCCTTCCACCGCGAGCAGATCGCTGCCTCGGTGGCGGCGATGGCGACCGAGGCCGAGGCCGCGATCGAGCGCCTGCCGGTCGGCCGGACCGCGGACGTCTATGCCTGGATGCGCAACCTCGCGATGCGGATCGCGATGCGGGCCCTGCTCGGCCTCGATCCCGACGAGGCGGGCAAAGGCGCCGCCGCGGCCGAGCACTTTGAGCGCGCGCTCGGCTATTACGGGATCGACTTCCAGTGGCGCCTGGTCCGCGGGCCGCGCTCGCCCTGGAGCAAGCTGATCTCCTCGCGGCAGGTGCTGGACGAGATCGTCTTCGCCGAGGTGAAGCGCCGCCGCGCCGATCCCGACCCCGGCCGCCGGGACACCCTCAGCCTCCTGGTCGGCGCCCAGGGCGAAGGCGGCGAGGAGTTCAGCGACCGCGAGATTCGCGACCAGCTGATGACGCTGATGTTCGCCGGTCACGACACCTCGACCTCGACCCTGACCTTCATGATGCACGAGCTGGCCCGTCACCCCGAGGTGGCTGCTCGCCTCATCGAGGAGCAGGACGGGGTGCTCGGCGGAGCGACGCCGACGGTCGACCAGCTCGAACGCGAGATGCCCTATCTCGAGATGGTTCTCGACGAGGTCTTGCGCCTCTATCCACCCGCCTGGATCGGCCCCCGCCGCGCCGTCCGCGCGTTCGAGTTCGGCGCCTACACCGTGCCCAGGGGTGCCTACGTGAACTACTGCTCGTGGGCGAGCCACCGCATCCCCGAGGTCTTCCCGGATCCCGAGGCCTTCATCCCCGAGCGCTTCACCCGTGAGCGCAAGGCCGCCCTCCCGCGCGGCGCCTACGTCCCCTTCGGCGGCGGCTCCCGCATCTGCATCGGCAAGCGCTTCGGCCAGACCGAGGTGAAGCTGGTGGCGACGATGCTGTTGCAGCGGCTGCGCCTCGACGCCCTGCCGGGTCGCACGATGACGATCCGCCAGATGCCGACGCTCTCGCCGAAGGGCGGGCTGAAGATGCGGGTCCGCGAGCGCGCTACTTAATGAAGAGCATCTCCTCGTACTTGGGGAGAGGCCAGAGATCGTCGGCCACGACCTTCTCCAGCTTGTCGGCCGCCTCACGCACATTCGCCATCGCCGCCAGCTGCTTGTCGCGGGCGTGCAGGGCAAGGTCCATGCCCTCGAGGTCATCCGGGTAGGCGTTCGCCGCTTTCAGCTCGCCCAGCGCCGCGACCAGCTCGTCGACCAGCTCGCGGGTCTCGCCCTCGAGGCTGGAGACGCCGGCGCTCTCGATCAACGCCAGGTGGCGCAGGGCGGCCGGCAGCAGCATCGTCTGGGCAATCGAGAACGTCTCCTCGGCCTCGATGTTGGCCCGGATTGCATACTGCTCCAGCCAGACCTCGTAGCGGGACTCGAGCTCGCGCTTGGAGAGCACGCTGTACTTCTCGAAGGCGGAGACCGTCTCGTCGCTGAGCACCTCGGGCAGCGCGTCGGGCGTCGTCCGCAGGTTCTTCAGGCCGCGCTGCTCAGCTTCGGCGTGCCACTCCTCGGAGTAGTTGTCGCCGTCGAAGCAGATCTGTTTGTTCGCCGAGTAGGAGTCTTTAACGATCTCAATCACGGCCCGCGGCATCTCCATGCCGCCGGAGAGCTTCTCCTCCAGCTTGCCGGCCAGCTCGTCGATCGCCTCGGCGGCGATCGTGTTCAGGACCGTGTTCGGGAAGGCCAGGGACATACTCGACCCCAGCGCCCGGAACTCGAATTTGTTGCCGGTGAAGGCAAACGGCGAGGTCCGGTTGCGGTCGCCGCCGTGCATCGGCAGCGAGGGCAGGACCTCGGCACCGAGGTCGAGGAACGAGGCCGGGGTGTTGGGGTCTCCCTCACCGGTGGCGATCGCCTCGAACGTCTTTTCCAGCTCGCCGCCGAGGAAGATCGAGATGATCGCCGGCGGCGCCTCGTTGGCTCCGAGCCGGTGGTCCTGGCCGATGTTCGCGACCGAGGCCCGCAGCAGGCCCTGATGCTTGTTCACCGCCTGAATCACCGCCGCGCAGAAGAACAGGAAGTGGATGTTGTCCGCCGGGGTATCGCCGGGGTTGAGCAGGTTGCCGCCGGTGTCCGTCCCCATCGACCAGTTGTTGTGCTTGCCGGAGCCGTTGACGCCGGCGAAGGGCTTCTCGTGCAGGAGGCAGACGAGCCCGTAGCGCCGCGCCACGTTCTCGAGCGTTTGCATCAGCATCTGCTGGTGGTCGGAGCCGACGTTCGAGTTCTCGAAGATCGGCGCGATCTCGTACTGGGCCGGCGCCACCTCGTTGTGGCGGGTCTTGACCGGGATGCCCAGCTTCCGCATCTCCAGTTCGGCCTCCATCATGCAGGCCAGCACGCGCTCGGGGATCGAGCCGAAGTAGTGGTCGTCGAGCTCGTGGCCCTTGGCCGGCTTGGCGCCGAAGAGGGTGCGGCCCGTCGCGATCAGGTCCGGGCGCTCGAAGAAGTACTGCTCGTCGATCAGGAAGTACTCCTGCTCGGGGCCGACGGTGGTGAAGACCCGCTGACTCTCCTCGTCGCCAAGCAGGCGCAGGGCCTTGATCGCCGAGCGCGAGAGCGCGTCCATCGAGCGCAGCAGCGGGATCTTGCCGTCGAGCGCCTCGCCGGTCCAGGAGGCGAAGGCGGTGGGGATGCAGAGCAGCGCCCCGTTCGGGTTCTCGAGGATGAAAGCGGGGCTGGTCGGGTCCCAGGCGGTGTAGCCGCGGGCCTCGAAGGTGGCGCGAACCCCGCCGGTCGGGAAGGAGGAGGCATCGGGCTCGCCCTGGATCAGCTCCTTGCCGGAGAAGCCTGCCAGCGCCGTGCCCTCTCCGGCGGGCTCGAAAAAGGAATCATGCTTCTCGGCGGTCGAGCCGGTCAGCGGCTGGAACATATGGGTGTAGTGAGTGGCGCCGCTCTCCAGCGCCCAGTCCTTCATCGCCTCGGCGACAGCGTCGGCCAGGCTCGGGTCGAGCGCCTCGCCGCCGTCGAGGGTCGCCTGCAGCTTCTCGAAGACGTCCGCGGGCAGGCGTTCGCGCTGCACGGCGATCGAGAAAACGTTGGCGCCGAAAGCTTCGTTCTCGGGGAGGGTCAGGTCGAGCGCGCCAAGAGCCTCCCCGTTCGAGCTCCACTGCGCGGCGGTCACGTTCTGCTGGCGGATACGAGTCATCGCTTGGCTGATCCTCACTTGGCGCGCGCCCGGTCGCGGGGCGCGATCGATTAACGGGTCTCACTCCCATATAAAGAGCCAAAAGAGCCTAATGGGCGAGCGCTCCCAACGCCTTTGTACCCACGTACAGTCATTGCCCACCGTGGGTTGTCCCCCGTGTCGGAGGGCTACAGAGGCTCGGCGCTGAGCAGGCCGAGGGGGTGGCGCAGGCGGAAGCCGCCAGTGGGGCGCATTTGCTCGCTCCAGCCGGGGCCGCTGCGGTCGCCGTCTTCGCTGTAGGAGGTGTCCCAGCGCAGGCCGGCGATGACCGCGAAGACGTGCCCGTGGTTGGCGTAGATGCGCACCCAGCTGCCACCCCCGCCGCCGCCCCAGCGCATGAAGCCGGTCGAGTCGAGCGGGTAGTCGAGCAGGCCGGCGGCGTGCAGGACGTAGCTGACCGAGCCCGAGCAGTCGTAGCCACGCGAGTTCCAGCTGCGGTGGCCGCCGCCCCAGTGATAGGGCCGGTGGCGTATCCGGTTCGCCGCCTCGATCATCGCCTTGACCGCGGGCGGGGCGGAGGCGGGGGCGACCGCGCGCCCGCCAGGCGTCAGCTCCGCCTGCGGCACCTGGGCGGTCGCCGGCGCGGCGAAGCCAAAGCCCACGGCGAGCACGAGCACACCGCAGAGCCCTAAGAACTTGATCCCCCTGCGCATGAAAGCCGTCTATCGGCAAGCGCGGCCGCCGGCTTGAGCGAACGCGAGCATTTAGTGGTGCTATAGACCCCAAAAGTCTCCGCGTTCGAGTCGAATCGCCTCGCGCCGCCGTTCGCCGGGTCCAAACGGATAGCCTCCGCCTCCGCGGCGCCCGCCGCCCTGCCAAGCCAAAACTCCGGAGGACTCACCCGCAATGTTCGTCTCCAAGGCCGCCGTCGTCGGCGGCGGCACCATGGGCGGCGAGATCGCCCAGGCGATCGCCGCCGCCGACATCCCCGTCGTCGTAAAGGACATCGACCAGAAGTTCGTCGACGCCGCTGTCGAGAAGGCGCGCGCGGTCACCGAGGGCCAGCTCGCCCGTCTGGTCAAGAAGGAGAAGCTGACCCAGGAGCAGGCCGACGCCCGCCTCGCCGAGATCATGGGACAGGTCACCGGCACCACCACCTACGAGGAGTTCGGCGACGTCGACTTCGTGATCGAGGCGGTGCCGGAGAAGATGGCGATCAAGCAGGCGGTCTTCCGCGAGATCGACGCCGCCACCCCCGGCCACGCAATCCTCTCCTCCAACACCTCCTCACTCTCGATCACCGAGATCGGGGAAGCGACGCTGCGCGCCGACAAGGTCGTCGGCTTTCACTTCTTCTACCCGGCCTCGGTGATGCCGCTGGTCGAGGTGATCGTCGGCGAGGAGACCTCGCAGGAGACGGCGACCGCCGCCTACAACTTCGCCCAGGCGATCAAGAAGCAGCCGATCGTCTGCGGCGAGGTCCCCGGCTTCGTCGTCAACAAGATCCTGATGGCGACGATCGGCGAGATCTGGCGCGCCCAGGAGGAGCACGGGCTCTCGCTGAAGGCGATCGACGAGGCGATCGCGTCGGCGCAGGTCGCGCCGATGGGCCCCTTCTTCCTCACCGACCTACTTGGACTCGACACCGTCCTCCACGTCGCCGAGCACCTCCACGAGTCCTACGGCGAGACCTTTTACGTCCACAAGGGCCTGCAGCAGCTGGTCGCCGACGGCAAGCTCGGCGCCAAGAGCGGCGGCGAGGGCTTCTTCAAGGACGGCGAGCAGACGATTCCGGGCGACGCCGACCCCGACGCCGAGGAACTGGTGGCGATGTTCACCGGCCGCGCCCTGATCGAGTCCTGCCTCCTCGTCGAGGAGGGGGTCTGCTCGGTCCGCGACATCGACCTCGGGATGATGGCCGGGGCCGGCCTCGATCCGCGCCGGGGCCTGCTGCCGCCGTTCTGGAAAGCCGACGTCGAAGGGCTCGACAAGGTGCTGGAGCAGCTCGAGCAGCTGCAGGAGAAGCACGGCGATCGTTTCGCGCCGCCGGTGACCCTGAAGCGGCTGGTCGCCCAGGGCCGGCTCGGCCTCGGCTCGGGCCAGGGCTTCTACCCCTACCCGCAGCCCGACGAGGGCGAGCAGGCGGAGACGGTGAAGCTGGAGACCCGCGACGGGGTTGCTATCGCCTGGCTCGCCAACCTGCCGATGAACGCGGTCTCGCCGGACGTGATCCGCGACCTTGGCACCGTCTGGGAGCGGGTCAAGGCCGCCGACGACATTGGCGCGATGGTGATCGCCTCCTCGGTTCCGGTCGTCTTCTCCGCCGGCGCCGACATCAAGGCCTTTACGCAGATGGACGAGGGCAGCGGCGAGGAGCTGATCCACACCGCCCACGCGCTGCTGCGCGAGTTCGGCACCTCGCGCGTGGCCACGATCGCCGCCGTCAACTCGATCGCCTTCGGCGGCGGCTGCGAGGTCGCGATGGCCTGCGACGTGCGGATCGGCGCCGAGGCCGCCGTTTTCGGGCAGCCCGAGGTCAAGCTCGGGATCATCCCCGGCTTCGGCGGCACCCAGCGCCTGGCCCGCCTGGTCGGTCCCAGCAAAGCGCTGGAGATGAACCTGGTCGGCGACGCCGTGCTGTCGGAGGAGGCGCTCGAAATCGGCCTCGTCAACCGCGTCGTGCCCGACCACGAGCTGTTCGAGACGGCGCTGATGTGGGGTCGCAAGCTGGCCGCGCAGGCGCCGCTCGCGGTCGAGCAGATCAAGACCGTGTCCCACAAGGGCGACATCGACGCGGGCATCGAGGCCGAGAAGCAGGGCTTCGCGACCGCCTTCGGCAGCGCGGACGCCAAAGAGGGCATCGGCGCCTTCCTCGCCAAGCGCACCCCCAAATGGAGCGGCCGGTAACAACCGGCCGACGGGCCGAAGACGTCCAGATGGCGGACGTTTCAGGCCCGTCGGCCCTCGCGGAGCTGATTCGCGAGTCGCGCTGCACCGTCGCCCTGACCGGGGCGGGGGTCTCGGTTCCGTCCGGGATCCCCGACTTCCGCACGCCGGAGACCGGGCTCTGGGCGAACGTGGACCCGATGGAGGTTGCCCACATCGACGTCTTCGAGCGCGATCCGGCGCGATTCTGGTCCTACTACCGGCCGCGCTTCCAGTCGCTCGGCGACAAGCGCCCGAATCCGGCTCACGAGGCGCTGGCGGAGCTGGAGCGGCAGGGCCTGATCGAGGGTGTGGTCACGCAGAACATTGATCGCCTGCACCGGGAGGCGGGGTCGCGCAACGTGGTCGAGGTGCACGGCTCGATCGAGACCTCCTCCTGCATGCGCTGCGCCACCAGCTTCGAGATCGAGGAAGTCGAGGAGCTGTTCGATGCCCACGGCGTGGCCCTCTGTTCGACCTGTGGTGGCGCCGTCAAACCCGACGTCGTTCTCTTCGGCGAGCTGCTGCCGGAGAGCGCGATGACCCGCGCGAGGGATCTGGCGGAACGGGCCGAGTTGATGATCTGCGTCGGCTCCTCGCTCGCCGTCTACCCCGTCGCTGGGCTTCCCCAGCTGACCCTCGAGAGCGGTGGCCGACTGGCGATCGTGACCAAGGGCGCGACGCCGTATGACGCCGACGCCGTACTCAAGCTCGATGGTGAGGTGGTTGAGGAGCTCGCTGCCGTGCTGGCTGCCCTCGCCTAGCGTTTGAAACTGCGGCGCTAGAGCTGGGGCCAGTCGACCTGCCGGCGCCTGACGACGAGGATCACCGCGGAGACGTCGGGGTCACGGCCGCCGATGCGTTCGGCCGCTGTAGCCCAGGAGATCTGCCGCGGTGCTTTTCCCGACCGCAGGTCCCGCATCGCCGCCTCAATCGAGTCAGCCTCGACAACGACGGCGACCTGCGCCGGCGCACTCGCCTCCGCCGCTTCCAGCATTCGCCTGGTCACGTCGTTGGTAGCGCGCAGCGCGTTCGCCCAACCGTCTTCGGTACCGGTTCCATGATCCAGGTTCGGGCCTTCGAGGATCGTCAGGCGGCTCTCCCGCGGTTCCCACCCGCGCCCGTCGAACTCGAAAGGCAGGCCGGCCACCCACGGATCGAGGATCTGCTTGCGCAGCTCAGCCTCGCCGACGTTAAGCACGCGAGCACGGTCGAGGGCTGAGCTGATCTCAATGTGAAAGGGCACGCCGCGAACTTAATACATGCTGCGAACTCTGCTGGTTCGCGATGATGCGGCGATGCCGCCCACCGCCCCCGAGGCCGTCATCTTCGACAATGACGGTCTCCTCCTCGACACCGAGTCGGTCTGGACGCGGGCCGAGGAGGACCTCTTCGAGCGCCGCGGGACCGCCTTCACGCCCGCCGACAAGCGCGAGCTCGTTGGGACTTCGGCCGCGAGTGCCGGTGCCGTGCTGGAACGCCGTCTGGGTGAACCAGGGCGGGCGGCCGAGCTGATCGAGGAGCTGAACGCGCTGGTCGTGGCCGAGCTGGAGCACGGGGTGGAGGCGATGATCGGCGCTCGCGAGCTGCTCCACACCCTGCGCGGCCGCGGCACGCCGATCGGCCTCGTCTCCAACTCGCCGCTCGCCTTCGTCGTCCGCTCGCTCCAGCTGGTCGGCTTTGAGAATCACTTCGACGTGGTGCTGAGCGCCCACGAAGTCGCGGCGCCGAAGCCGGCGCCCGATCCCTACCTGGAGGCCTGCCGCCGCCTCGAGGTCGCGCCGGGTCCGGAGGTGGTCGCGCTCGAGGACTCGCCGACCGGAGTCGCCGCCGCCCGCGCCGCCGGGCTGACGGTGATCGGCGTGCCCTCGATCGACGGCGTCGCCCTCGAGGAGGCCCACCACCTGGCTGAATCCTTGCTGGACGACGTAGTCGCGAAACGCTTGGCGATCTAGCGATTGGGGAGGACCCTCCGTCACAAATCTGGAGGTTCCTCCGGGCCCTCCCCAATCGCTAGCCCCGGAGCACCCGCCGGCGACGCAGGACCCTCTCGCAGAGCTCGATTAGTTCCCGCACGTGGGCAGCGCGATCGGCGTCGAGCTCGCCGCCTAGTGCCGCGTTGGCCGCGTCGCCGGCCTCCGCCCGGCGCGCGTTGAGCGTTCCCATGTCTTCATCGTGCCCGGGGTCTGATAGCGCCCCCTTGAGCTCCACCAGGAGCGCCTCGAGGCCGACGCGCAGCTGCAGCGCCGCCTCGCGCTGCCGCCCGGCGTCGAGGTCGGCACGAGCGCGCAGCAGCAGCGTCTCGCAGACGTCGAGCTGTTCGCGCCCCCCCAGCACGCCAGCCACGCGCTCCTGTGGCCGCAGCCCTTCCTGCTGGCGCCGCTTGCGAGAGGCGCCGCTGGCCCAGACATCCACCTCGTGGGCGGCGGTGAAGCTGCTCTCGGCGACCTCCTCGCCGCTGCCGTAGCCGATCCGCACCGCGATGGACCGCTCCGGCGTCAGTTCGTGACCCTGCGGCTCGGCGGAAGCGACGGCATGGGTGTGCAGAGCCCGGTTGAGTAGTTTCGTGGCGTCGGCCACCAGGACGTCGGCGGTGTCCTCGGCCTCGCTCGCCTCGTCGAGCCAGCGGGCAGCATCCTCATCGCTCTCGAGCGGCGCAGAGGCCCGCACCGCGGTTACCCTGGTCAGGGGGAGGGAGGACGGCTCGTCCCCGACCTGCGCCCTACGCGGGCGTCGCCGGCGCCGCGGAGGCGGCGACGGAGCTCCCAGCGTCTTGACCACGAGGACACTCTCCCCCTCGACCTCGTCGCGCGCCAGGTAGCGGCCGTCGGCGAGGGGCAGGGTGCCGGCGAAGTCGAGCTGGGCGAATGCGAATAGCTTGCTCAGAGGCGGGAGTCTCTCAGGCAATGGAGCGGGTTCGCCTCTGAGCGAATTGGGTCGCGTGATTCGAAACTCGCCAGGAGGAGGTCGGCCTCCCTTTCAGGAAGCCGCCTAGCCAATGCTCGCTGCCGCGGTGGACTTCTAATCCGACGGTCGCTGGTTCGAATCCAGCCGGGGGTGTACAAGCTGGGGCGGACCTGATGGTTGTCGAACCGCGCTCAGGGCAAATCGAATTCAGACAGCTTCGTCGAGCCAGAGAGTCATGTACACGCTGTTGGGACTCGGTTGATATTCGCCGAACGGGTCGCAGGGAGCGAACCCTGCACCGCGATACAGAGATCGGGCAGGCGCGAAGACATCCATCGATCCCGTCTCCAGGCTTACGCGGCGATAGCCACGGTGGCGTGCCTCCGCCAGGAGGTGATCGAGCATCGCCCGTCCGACTCCCCACCCGCGGGCCCATTTAACCGTATGCATCGTCTTCACCTCGGCATGATCTCTATCGATCTCCTTGAGGGCGCCGACGCCGAGTATTTCGTCGTCGGAATGAGCCGCGAACAGCATGATCGACGGGTCGAGCAGCTCGTCGACCTCTAGGGCGTGGGCGTCCTCAGGCGGACTAGAGGCACGTCCGAACTCCATATGGAGCCGGACCAAGCTGCTCACGTCTTCGTCTAAGGGGTCTGCCGTGCGGATTTCAAACGTGTCCACGGATGTGGCCTATTTTGCCCTGGCAGCGTCGCGTCGCGCTCCTATGTCAGGAACACCCCTGAGAGACGACGGGTTTTCGGATCTCCCGATCAAGGCAAGCAAAGGGAAAACAGTGCCGACTTGCGGGTGTTGGCCATCAGCCGTGTGCCGACTCGTAAGACCAGCTCGGAGTTGGCCAGCAGGAAACGCTCCAGGCGTCCGTTGACGTGACGGCAGTCCTCCAGCGCGCCCGTCGATATCGCCGTTGCCGATAAGGGAGCCGACCTCCGCTCACGCTTCAAGTCGCTGCGAATGCCGGACGCGTTGGTTCTCGCCACCGCGGAGATGGACCCCGAGGTCGATCTGATCGTGACCGGGGATCAGCAGCTGACCAAAATCCCCGGTCTCAGCATCAAAATTCGACTGCTGTGCTCCTAGTCCCCGCCGCTGCCGGCAGCCGTGCCGCCGCTGGACTTCTCATCCGGCAACGAGAACTCCGAAGGCTTCACCGGCACCTCCGGGTTTTCGATTTGCCCCAAGCGGCCGATCAGGCGCTGCCACTGGTCCGGTTTCAGCAGCGCTGAGTACTTGGCGTCGAGCGCGCTTTCGATCGGGTTGTAGCCGACGTGAACGTGGTCGTAATGGTCGGCCATGGCGATGCTGGCCGGGTCGGGCAGATCCTCGAGTGAGATCACCTGATGAGGGTGCATCGTGCCCTGCAGCAGCAAGATCTCGCGGATCAGCTCGCCGGTGATCGTCCCCGGGCCCTGATGGCCGGTCACGGGCACCCCGTTGATAGCGGCGATATCGACCGCGTCGCCGGTGCTGTGCTCGGAGACGTTGCCGGAGGCCGTCAGGTATCCATGGCCACAGGTGAGCGAGGTGATCGTCAGTTCGTAGCCCTTCGAGCGCAGGTAGGCGAGCATCGCCAGGATGCGGCGGTCGGTGAAGCCGCTGGCGATGTCATCACGGCCGCAGGCGTAGATCGAGAGGCCCTCGTCGGCCAGCACGCGCTTCTGCAGCGCCTCCTTGGAGAGCAAGAGGACGCCGGCGCCGCTGAGGTGCGAGGTGAAGGGGTTCTTCCCCTTCGCGCGGTAGATCGCCGTCGCCTCCAGCAGCTTCCAGCCATCGAGGATCGGCTTCGGATCGATCCGCGGGGCGCCGCGGCCGGCCGGGCGGATCGAGAAGTTGATGTGGGAGTCGATGCCGTCCGCATCGGCGCCGACCCGGGCCAACACGGTGCCGGCGATCACCTTCGACCCGACCCGCAGGTCGCCGTTGGCTGCGGCGAGGCGGGCGCTGTCGGTACCGGTGGCTCCACGGCCCCGCTCGTCCTCAGCCGCGCGACCGGGGAGCGCCCGCAGCCGTGGCCGCAGGTCCTGGCTTTCAACCGGGATTCGCTGCTCCTTGCCGGTCGGCATCACCACCAGGCGATGCTCGCGGACGACCTTGCCGAGCTCGGCGTAGGTGTAGCGGTTGCCGTAGGTGTCTTCGAGGACGACGAACTTGCCCAGCTTTGGCGAGCTGCCGAGCTTGCGGATGATGCCGTCGTTGACGGCGACCACCGGCGCGCCCTGGCGGGAGAAAATATTGATGCCGCGCCGCGTCGGCGAAGAGGAGATGACATCGGCCGCGTTGCCGGAGGCGTCGTCGCCGGGAGTCGAGCTCTTCAGCGCTGCGCGGGCGGAGATGTCGTCTGCGTAGCGGGCGTCGGCGGCGATCGGGAAGTGGGCGCCCTCGGTCAAGCCCGTCAGCGAGCCAACCAGGTCGGAGGGGAGCTTGCCGTAGGCGCGCGCGTAAAGCAATACCTCCTGCACGTACCAGTCGGCGTGGTTGTAGGCGAAGATCGCGTCGTAGAGGTCCTCTTTGCCACCGGCGAGCTCGAGGTAGTTGGCGGCGGCGCAGATCGCGTCGACCGGGTTGTAGGGGTCTTTGCGGCCGTCGCCGTTGGCGTCGACGCCGAAGGCCTCCCAGCTCGAGGGGAGGAACTGCATCCAGCCGACGGCGCCGGCGCTGGAGACGTTGAGGTTGGTGCCGAAGGCGGTCTCGATTTTGTTGATAGAGGCCAGCACCTCCCAGGGGATGCCGTATTCAGTGCCGCAGGCCTGGTAGATCGGCAAGAGGAATGGCGGGATCTCGAAAGAGTCGATGACAAAGTTGGGGACGCCGATCGGGGCCGGCCCGAAGGGCGCGATCGTCGTCGTCGGATTTGCCGCGGTCGGGGTACCGCCGGAGGAAAACTGGGAGCCACCATCGGCACCGTCGGCCAGCGGCTGATCGCCGCCGCCGGTGGCGGTGGGAGCGCTGACGCCGCCGTCGGCGCCGCCGCCTCCGCTGGAGTCGCCGAGGCTCTGGTTGCGGGTGACGCCACCACCGTCGGCGCGACCCGTGGCCTCGCTGCCGTCGATCGCGCTGCCCTGCTGGACCCCGCCGCCCTTCGGCTGCGTGGCCGGTGCTTCGGGAGACGGGACCGGGGTGGCGGGGACGGTGCCGCTGGGCACGGTCGGTGCCTCGCTGGTTCCGGCGGGGTCGGTGCAATCCGGGTCGCCGAGGTCGGTGAGGCCATCGCCATCGTCATCGAGCCCGTTTGCACAGGCTGGCGCCTGCAGCGAGGGGACCACGGTCGTCGTCGTGGGCGCTTCAGTCGTCGTACTTTCACCGGCCGGTTCGGCGCCGGCCATGCCGACGCCCAGGGCTGAAAGCGCCAGGAAGCTGGCGAGTACGACGATCAGTGCGAGCTTGGCTCTCATCCCAGTGCGCCTCGGTACCCGCCGCGACAGATCCCGGAAACTGCGAAAACCAGGTCCGCACCCTCCCCACGCGACAAGCGTGCCGAGGCTACTCGCTTGCCGAAAGAGGTGCAACGGCCGCAAGCGCCCCCCAACAAGGCCTTAATCAATATTGGCATTATAGTTCATCAACTTAATCAAGATTCCCACCCTCCCCGCAGCCAGGAGAGTTTCAACTGAGCCGGATGGGCTCGTTAAGCTGCTGTCAACGAACTGCGAAAGGCGGGGGAGTGACCTACGACGAGGACGAGCAGGATGGCCTAAGAGCCCGCAGCGAGCAGGCGATTGGCGAGCTGGCCCAAGCACTGATTGAGAACCCGACGCTCCACAACGCCATCTCCGCCGCTTTCGGGGCTCGCGAGAAGGCGATCGAGGCTCAGCAGGCGGCGATGAGCGCCCTCAATCTCTCTTCCGCGACGGATGTCGAGCGCTTGGAGCGGCGGCTGCGCTCGCTTTCCCAGCGGTTGGAGGAGGTGGAGGAGCAGATCGACGACGTCACTCGCGAGATTGGCATGATCCGCCGTGAGAGCGCAAAAAAACCAGCGAAGAAAACCAAAGCCTAACCCTCGACTTAAGGGTTAGAAGCTGGCGGCAGCGCACCTTCCAGCCCGCGTCGCCACCTCCGCCGCCCGATCCTCCCCGAGCAGCTGGCCTTCGACTCCCTCGGCGACTATCAGGACCGCTGCCAGTCGCACCCCGAGCGCTCCCGCCCGGCCGAAGAGGGAGGCGGTCTGCATGTCCGCCGCGTCCCCGGCTTCGACCGGGGCCGGCGCTCCGCCTCCGTGCAACGTGTCAAGGCTTGCGACCGTCCCCACCCGCGCCTCGCCGCCGAGCTGCCGCTGCAGTGCTTCGCTCAACTCGGGGTCGGGGAACATCGACTCGCCGGCGCCGCCGCTGCTCCAGGCGTGCGCCTCGGCGACCGCCAGCAGCCGGCCGGCGGAGAGCTCCGGATCGATCGCCGTGCAGCTGCCGACCCGGATCGCCCGTCGCACCCCGAGCTCGGCCAGGTCGTCAAGGACCACGGCGGCGCTCGGCCCGCCCATCCCCGTTGCCTGCACCGTCAGCTCACGACCGGCCGCAGTGCACCCCGAATAGCCCCACAGCCCGCGGGCGTGATTGCTCATCTTCGGTTGCTCCAGCAGCTCCTGGGCCAGCAGCAGCGCTCGCCCCGGATCGCCGACGAGAATCGCCTCAGCCGCGACTGAGCTGGTGGGGCGGAGGCGCGAAGGCATCTGGTCTGACCTTATTGCGCCCAATTCAGGGAAGGGAAGAGGCCGCCTCCCTTGCCACTCGTGAGAATCGGCCCGCCCGGATTTCCTCCAGCCGTCTAAACACAGCCTGCCGAGCCGAATTTACGGTGCTGACGGAATCGCCAAAACCCGCGACCACCGTAGCCAGGGCTTCGGTGGGCTAGGAGGAACTCAATGAAAAAGAGGCTTTTGATCGCAGGCCCGGTGGCCGCGTTCGCCTCGCTCATCTTGCCGGGGGTCGCCTTCGGTGCCGAAGCAACGCCGATCCTGGAAACCCCGGAGGCGAGCATCAACGCAATGTGGGTGATCGTCGCCGCCGTACTGGTGATGTTCATGCAGGCGGGCTTCCTGCTCCTGGAGGTCGGCTTCTCCCGGGCCAAGAACGTCGGCGCGGGCGTCGCCAAGATCCTGGTCAACTTCTCGATCGCGTCGCTCTGTTACTGGGCGGTCGGTTTCGCACTCGCCTTCGGCGGGCTCGGCGAGATCGCCGGCGACCACGGGTTCTTCCTCAACGTCGGCTCCTCGATCGAGGAGGCCGGCAAGAGCATCCCGTTCGTCGAAACGTATTCGATCAGCCCCGCCGCGTTCATGTTCTTCCAGTTCGTGTTCTGCGCGGTCTCACTGGCGATCGTCTGGGGCGCCACGCTGGAGCGGATCAAATTCAGCGCGTACATCATCTATGCGGTCATCTTCAGACTCCGTGCTGTATCCGGTGCTCAGCCACTGGATCTTCGGCGGCGGTTGGCTGCAGGTCAACATCGGCATGCAGGACTTCGCCGGCTCGACGGTGGTCCACCTGATCGGTGCGACCGGGGCCTTCGCGGCGCTGCTGCTGCTCGGCCCGCGGATCGGCAAGTACACGCAGGACGGCAAGCCGCGGGCGATCCCCGGGCACTCGATGCCGCTGGTCGGCCTCGGCGTGCTGATCCTCTGGCTCGGCTGGTTCGGGTTCAACCCGGGCTCGACCCTGGGAGCGATCGGCGGCCGCTTCGCCGAAGTGGTGGTCGTGACCAACCTCGCCGCGGCCGCCGGTGTGATCGCCGCGGTCACGCTGATGTATCTGCGAACGAGGACGATCGACATCGGCATGGCCGGCAATGGCGCGATCGCGGGCCTGGTGGCGATCACGGCGCCGTCGGGTTACGTCGAGTACTGGGCGGCGCCGATCATCGGCGCGGTCGCCGGCGTCATCGTCGTGCTCGGCGTGCTGGCGATCGAGAAGATCATCGATGACCCGGTCGGCGCCACCTCGGCTCACGGCCTGGCCGGCATCTGGGGCACCCTGGCCTGCGGGATCTTCACCTCCCCGCGCCTGGCCGAATTCAACGAAGTCGGCGATCCGGGCCTCTGGTACAGCGGCTCGTTCAGCCAGCTCGGCGCCCAGGCGCTCGGGGTGGTGGTCGCGTTCGGGTGCGTGTTCGTCGTCTCCTACACGATCTTCTTCTTGATTAAGAAGACGATCGGCCTCAGGGTGACTCCCGAGGAAGAGGACGCCGGCCTCGACATCTCCGAGCACGGGATGTACGGATACCCGGAGCAGTTCATTCCCCAGCCCGAGTACTCGACGGGACTGATGGGCGGCGGCGCTCCGCGTCCCGCCCCGGCGCCCGCCGCGTCTCCGGCTGTAAGCCCAATGTCAACCACCGAGTCCTAGGAGGCCCGAGCGCATGAAGAAGATAGAGGCGTTCATCCGCCACGAGGCGTTCGAGCCGATCAGGGCCGAGTTGCTCGACCGGGGGTTCCCCTCCCTGTCGATCCTCGAGGCCAAGGGCTCGGGGCGCCAGAAGGGCATCGTCGAGCAGTACCGCGGCTCGACGCTCACCGTCAATGTTCGGCCGAAGGTGAAGCTGGAGATCGTGGTCGAGGACAAAGACAAGCCCGTGGTCGTCGAGACGATCCTCAAACACGCCCGCACGGGCGAGGTCGGCGACGGCAAGATCTTCGTGCTGCCGGTGGAGGAGGCGATTCGCATCCGCACCGGCGAGGGCGGAGAGCCGGTGCTGCAGTTGCACGAGGAGTCGGAGATCCCGACCTGAGCTGGAGCAAAGTCCGCTGGAACCCCTGCCGGGCCGGTCTCGGTAGGGGTTCCACTTAACTTTTTCGAGGGTCGCCGGCGGTCGTTCGAGATCCGGTGCGGCGAAAAAGTACAAGACGTTCCACCCCTGCCGGGACCGGCCCGGCTGGAGCTCCGGGTTGGCGCGCTTGAGCCCCTGACATGGATCGTCGGGAGGGGGGTCTAGCCTCGGTGCTCGCTATGGCTGATGAGCGGATTTCTTTGAGTGAGGCTGCCCGCCGCTCCGGGGTGCCGGCGAGCACTTTGAAACGGTGGGCGGAGGAGAAGGTTGTGCCGGTGCGGCGGGGGCGGTGGACGGCGGCGGCGGCGGCGCAGGCTCGGGTGGTGGCGCGGATGCGGGAGCGGGGGTACTCGCTCGAGGACTTGCGCGAGGCCGGGCGGGAGGGCAGGCTCGCCTTCGGCTTCGCCGGTGAAATCGTCTCCGGCGCCGAGGAGACGCTGACCGTGGCGGAGGTTGCCGAGGACACCGGGCTGGAGCCGGAACTCATCGAGCGCATCCTCGTCATCCTCGGCACCCCGAAAGGGCAGCAGCGCGATCTCACCCGCGAAGACGCCGCGGCGCTGCGCCACTGCGCTCGCGTGCTCGCCGCCGGCTTCCCCCTCGTCGCCTTCCTGCAACTGGTGCGCGTCTACGTGCAGTCGATGCGGCGCATCGCCGACGCCGAGGTCCGTCTCTTCCACCTCTATGTCCACGAACCGCTGATCCGCGACGCCGTGCCGGAGCTGGAGATGGCGGCGGAGATGGGGGAGCTGGCGGCCGACATCCTGCCACTGGCGGCGCCGCTGACCGAGTACCTGCACAACCGCTACTTGCGCTTCTTCATCGACCAGGACGTGGTCGGGCACATGGAGTCCGGGCTGGGGATCGACACGGCGGAAATCGAGCTTGGCCAGGTCACGGTCACGCTCTGCTTCATCGACCTCACCGGCTTCACCCGCTACACCGAGGAGGAGGGTGACATGGAGGCGCTCGACGTGGTTGAGAACTTCGTCGAGACGGTCGAATCGACGTTGCCGCGAGAAGCCACGATCGTGAAGACGATCGGCGACGAGGTGATGGTCGTCTCGCCTGATGCCGGCGCCCTGACCGAGTGGGCGGTCGGTCTGCTCGACCGCTTCCCGCGGCGGCCGCAGCCGCGGGTCGGCATCCACTGCGGCGAGGCGGTCTACCGCGACGGCGATTACTTCGGCGGCCAGGTCAACCTCGCCCACCGGGTCGTCAATCGCGCGCTCGCCGGGGAGGTCCTCGTAACCGACCGCGTCGCCGAGGCGATCGCCGGCCGCGAGCGGCTCGGCTTCGAGGCGATCGGGCAGGTCAACCTCAAGGGGTTCCCGGTCCCAACCGACCTCTTCGTCGTCCGCGCCGCCGGCTCGCGCTCCTAGCCAGCCCTCCTAGACTCGAAGCGTGGACGCGGATCAGATGCTGGAGCGGGTGCTCACCGAGGGCATGCTCGCTCCCGGCTCGCCCGTCGTGGCGATGCTCTCGGGGGGTCGGGACTCGGTCTGCATGCTCGATCTCGCGGTCCGTGCCGTGGGGGCGGGGGAGGTGACTGCGCTGCACGTCAACTACGGCCTGCGCGACGACTCCGACGAGGACGAGCGCCACTGCGCGGCGCTCTGCGAGTCGCTCGGCGCCGGGCTGGAGATCGAGCGACCGCGGCGCCCCGAGGGCCCCGGCAACCTGCAGGCCTGGGCGCGCGACATCCGCTACGCCGCGGCCGCCGGGCTGGCGGAGGAGCAAGCGGCGACGATCGTCACCGGCCACACGGCCGACGACCAAGTCGAGACCATCCTCTACCGCCTCGCCTCTTCGCCCAGCCGCCGCGCCCTCTTGGGAATGCGCCCGCATGACGGACGCCTGGCCAGGCCCTTGCTCGGATTCACCCGGGCCGAGACCACGGCCTACTGCGAGCAGCGAGGCCTGGCCTGGCGTGAGGACCGTAGCAACGCTGAGCCGGCTTACGCACGCAACCGCGTCCGCCACGGCCTATTGCCGGAGCTGGCAAAGATCCACCCGGCGGCGGCGGAGAACGTGCTGAAGACTGCGGCGCTGCTGCGCGACGAGGCCGAGGTGCTCGACGCCCTGGTCGACGCCGAGCTCGACGGATCCGGCGCGGCAGCTCGAGGCACGATCGCCCTCTCGCGGCTGGCCGAGCTGCCACCGGCGCTGCGCCGCCTCGTCCTGCAGCGGCTCGCCGACCGTGCCGCCGGTCGCCCGGTCCCCGGCGCCGCCCGCTTCGCAGACCAGGTCGCCGGCCTGCGCCGCACCGGCATCGCCCAGCTCGACCTCGGCTCCGGCGTCCGCGCCGTAGTCGAGGCCGGCGTTCTCCGCGCGACCTGGGAGGCCGATGGGCCTGAAACGTCCTTATAAGGGACGTCTCAGGCCCATCGGCATATATCTAGACTGCGGCGCGTGAGCGACCCCGCGATCGGCGAGACCCTCGTCGCCAGAGAGGACCTCCGGCGCCGGGTCGCCGAGCTGGGTGCCGAGGTCAGCCGCGACTACGACGGTCGCGAGCTGGTCATGGTCGGGGTCCTCAAGGGGGCTGTGCTCTTCCTCGCCGACCTGATGCGCAGCATCGACGTGCCCTGCGAGATCGACTTCATGGCGGTCTCCAGCTACGGGTCGCAGACCGATTCCTCCGGCGTAGTCCGCATCCTCAAGGACCTCGACGCGCCGATCGAAGGTCGCCACGTGCTGATCGTCGAGGACATAATCGACTCTGGCCTGACGCTGCATTACCTGATGCGCAACCTGCGGGCGCGCAATCCGGCCTCGCTCGAGGTCTGCGCGCTGCTGACCAAGCCGGAGCGCCTGCGCGTCGACCTCTCGCCGCGCTACGTCGGGTTCGAGATCCCCAACCGGTTCGCGATCGGCTACGGCCTCGACCATGCCCAGCAGTACCGCAACCTTGACTACGTCGCCGCACTCGCCGAGTAGAGCCCAAAAAACCGCCCTGGTACGCTGATTTCACCCTTGAGGCGCTTTTTCAAAAGTGCGGCATTTCCGATCCTGCTGGTCGTCATCTTGGCGTTCGTCGCCCAGAAAGTGATCAACAACGATTCTGGCCCCGAGCCGCCGCCGTACAACGACCTGATTCGACCCGAGACCGGCCTGATCGCCAAAGGGCAGATCAAAGAGGTCTCGATCAACACGAAGGACAACACGCTCGACGTCGAGCAGAAAAACGGCGAAAGCTTCTCGACCGGCTACCCGCCCTATACCGAGCAGAGCCTGATCAACCTGCTCGACGAAAGCAAAACGACGAAAACGGTCGTGCACGGTTCCGGCAGCTCGGGCCTGCTCTCGCTGCTGACCCTGATCCTGCCCTTCGTCCTCTTCTTCGCCTTCTGGATCTTCCTCATGAACCAGATGCAGGGCGGCGGCTCACGGGTGATGAACTTTGGCAAATCGAAAGCGAAGCGGATGTCCGTTGACGCGCCGAAAATAACCTTCCGCGACGTCGCCGGCGTCGACGAGGCGGTGCAGGAGCTCGAGGAGATCAAGGAATTCCTCGAGAACCCGAAGAAATTTCAGGCGCTCGGCGCCCGCATCCCGAAGGGCGTCCTTCTATACGGCCCGCCCGGCACTGGCAAGACGCTGCTGGCCCGCGCCGTGGCCGGCGAGGCCGGCGTGCCCTTCTTCTCGATCTCCGGCTCGGACTTCGTCGAGATGTTCGTCGGCGTCGGCGCCAGCCGCGTTCGCGACCTCTTCGAGCAGGCCAAGCAGAATTCGCCCTGCATCATCTTCATGGACGAGATCGACGCCGTCGGCCGCCACCGTGGGGCCGGCATGGGCGGGGGCCACGACGAGCGCGAGCAGACCCTGAACCAGCTGCTGGTCGAGATGGACGGCTTCGAAATGAAGGACAACATCATTTTGATCGCCGCCACCAACCGGCCCGACATCCTCGACCCGGCGCTGCTGCGGCCCGGCCGCTTCGACCGCCAGGTCGTCGTCGACCGTCCCGACCGCAAGGGCCGCAAGCACATCCTCGAGGTGCACACCCGCGGCAAGCCGCTGGCGCGCGAAATCGAACTCGACACGCTGGCCGGCCAGACTCCCGGGTTCACCGGCGCCGATCTCGCCAACCTGATCAACGAGGCAGCGCTGCTGACCGCCCGCTCCGGCAGCCGCGAGATCAGCATGAAGGAGCTGGAGGAGGGGATCATGCGCGTGATCGCCGGCCCGGAGAAGAAAACGCGGGTGATGAGCGAGAAGGAGCGCCTGATCACCGCCTTCCACGAGGTCGGGCACGCGATCGTCGGCCAGCTGCTGGAGAACACCGATCCGGTCCACAAGATTTCGATCATCAGCCGTGGTCAGGCCCTCGGCTACACGATCAGCCTGCCGACCGAGGACAAGTTCCTCACCACCCGCGCCGAGCTGACCGACACGATGGCGATGACCCTGGGCGGCCGCGCCGCCGAGGAGATCGTCTTCGGTGAGATCACCACCGGCGCCTCCAACGACCTCGAAAAGGTGACCGAGACGGCGAAGCAGATGGTGATGCGGTTCGGCATGTCTGAGCGGCTTGGCCCCCGCGTCTTCGGCCACGACCGCGGCCAGCCCTTCCTCGGCCGCGAGTTCTCCTCCGAGCCGGACTACTCCGACGAGATCGCGCGCGAGATCGACGACGAGATTCGCCGCATCGTCGAGAGCGCCCACCAGACTGCCAAGGGCCTGCTCGGTGAACACCGCGAGGACCTGGATCAAATCTCGAATCTGCTGCTGGAGCGCGAGACGATCGACGCTAAGCAGTTCGTCGCCCTGCTCGACGGTAAGTCCGCGGAGGAGGTCTTCGCCGACGACGAGGAGCCTGCCAAGCCGGTCGAGTCGGAGCCTGAGCCGGAAAAGGCGCAGCGCGAGGGCGCGCGGCCGAGTCCGCGGCCACGACCAGGGTTCGCGGGCGGGGACGCTGGCTAAGGCCTATCCCGGTAGGGGTTCCACTTAACTTTTTTGAGAAGCGCCGCCGGGCTGTCGCTCCAAGCTGGGTGGCAAAAAAGTACAAGACGTTCCACCCCTACCGGGATAGGCCTTAGACGATGACCTCGCCGAAACTCATGGGGGTGGTGAACGTGACGCCGGACTCGTTTTCGGATGGGGGGTTGTACTTCGAGGCCGGTGCGGCTGTCGCACATGGCGAAGAGCTGGTGGGGGTGGGGGCGGCGATTCTCGATGTGGGGGGGGAATCGACGCGGCCGGGGGCTGAGGAGGTGCCGGTTGAGGAGGAGCTGCGGCGGGTCGAGCCGGTGATCGCGGGGCTGAGCGGGGGGGAGGCGGCGATCTCGGTCGATACGTCAAAGGCGGCGGTCGCGGCGGCCGCGCTCGACGCCGGCGCGGAGATCGTCAACGACGTCACCGCCTTGCGCGGCGACGCGGAGATGGGAGCGCTCTGCGGCGAGCGCGGCGCCACCGTCGTCCTGATGCACATGCTCGGCACCCCGCGCACGATGCAGGACGAACCGCGCTATGCGGACGTGGTCGACGAGGTGCGCGCGTTCCTGGCCGGCCGCATCGAGGCCGCGACCGTGGCCGGCATCGCCGAGGAGCGGATCTGGCTCGATCCCGGCATCGGCTTCGGCAAGACCGCCGAGCACAATTTGGAGCTGCTGCGGCGCCTCGCCGAGTTGCGCGATCTGGGCAGGCCACTCGTCGTCGGGGCTTCGCGCAAGAGTTTCATCGGCAAGGTCGACGGGTCCGACGCGGGCGAGCGGCTCGGCGGCACGATCGCCTCCTCCGTCCTCGCCGCCGCCGAGGGCGCCGACGTCTTGCGCGTCCACGACGTCGCCGAGGTCGGCCAGGCGATGGCCGTCGCAGGCGCGATCCTCGGATAGGTTCTGCGGATGGAGTCCCATGGCAACGGCATTGAGTCGAGCGCCGAAGTCGAGGTGCGCGGGCTCTCGATCTACACCCACCACGGCGTCAGCGAGGCCGAGCAGGAGGTCGGGCAGCGACTCGAGTTCGACGTCTCCTTCGACGTGCCCGACTGCGACGCCGTGCTCACCGACCGGCTCGAGGACACGATCGATTATGCCCAGGTCTGCGACATCATCGCCCTCGCCGCGACCGAGCGCAGCTACAAGACGCTGGAGCGCCTGGCCCAGGTGGTCGGCCAGCGCCTGATCGAGCGTTACGGCTGTGAATCGGTGCGGGTGCGGGCGGCCAAGCCGGAGCCGCCGCTGCCGCTGGCGATCCAGGAGGTCGCGGTCGAGGTGACCCAGGAGCGCGCGGTCGACGAGGACGAGGCCGAAGCTCCGGAGGAGTAGCTCGGTGCGCACTGGCTATCTCGGCCTAGGCTCTAATGTGGGCGACTCCGCCGCTCACCTGCGGGCGGCCATAGAGCTCCTGCGAGCGCGGAGAATCGAGGTCGAGGCGGTCTCCTCCGCTTACCTGACCGAGCCGGTCGGCGAGGTCCTCGACCAGCCCGACTTCCTCAACGCCGCGCTCCGGATCCGCACCGAGCTCGAGCCCGAGGCCCTGCTGGACGCCTGCAAGGCGGTCGAGGCCGAGCGCGGACGCTCCTCGGACGCCCCCCGCCACAGCCCGCGTCCGCTCGACGTCGATGTATTGCTGCTCGGCGACCTTGAGCTGGAAACCGAGCGGCTTATCCTCCCGCATCCGCAGGTGAGGAGCCGCCGCTTCGTCCTCGCGCCCCTACTGGAGCTGGATCCTGACCTGACCCTCCCCGACGGCAGCCGCCTCGCCGACGCCCTTGCAGCGCTGCCGGCAGGCCAGCGCGTCAACCGGGTAAGCAGCGAACGCGAAGACTTTTGGGGTCTATAGCCCCACAAATGCTTCGAGTTCAGCCAGCGGAGATGGGCTCCAGCCAGGCCGCCGGCAAAATCGGCGGTGCCTGGCCGGGGTAGTCCGGCACCAGTCGCTTCGCCAGCTCGGCGGCCGGACGGCCTTCGATCGCTGGCTTGAGGTCATCGAGGGTGAGGGCGAGCCCGAGGCTGGGGGCGATCTGGAAGTCCGCCGCATTCGGCTGCTGGCCGCCAATCACGCCGTTGGCGATCAGGTCGTCGACCCTGTCGAGCAGGGCCGGCAGCGCCGCCAAGTCGCGCTTGACGTTGTCATCGTTGGCCTCGTTGAAGCGGGCGGAGAGGGCGACGATCGGCGCCGCGGTTTTCATCGCCAGCCCGATCGGCATCCCGATCTTGGCCCCTTCGGAGTAGCTGCGCAGCGGCTTGCGGTCGCGCTTGATCGACCACCAGAGGATCTGCCGGATCGGGTGCTGGAGCTCCTCGTCGCCGAAGCGCTCCGCCTCCTCGACCGCGGCCCGTTTCTCAGGATCGGCGGGGAAGAGCGGCGGATCGGGACGCAGGCGATCGAGCTCGCGAGCGATCGGGCGTGAGCCCTGGATCTTGTCGCCGTCGATCTTGATCGCCGGCACCGTGTTGCGCGGGAAACCGACCGCGCGCAGAACACCCTTGGAGATCACCGGCAGCAGGTCGGTGCGCTTGAAGGGGATGCCCTTGTGCTTGAGCATCAGTTCGGCCGTGATGCTCGGGTGCGAGGCCGGAATAACGTAGAGGCGCGCGTCCACGGCGTCGATCCTATGCGCAATCGCATCCGCCTGGCTGCCTGGCCAGGACGATCCGGCGATAATCGCCGCATGCTGCTGGCAGTCGACGTTGGCAATACGCAGACCCACCTCGGCGCCTTCGACGGCGACCGCCTGACCGAGCACTGGCGCTTTCAGACCCGCGCCGGCGCCACCGGCGACGAGCTTGCGGAGCGGATCGGCGGGCTGCTGGCCCTGCGCGGCATGGGTCTCGACGATCTCGATGCGGTCTGCGTCTCCTCGGTCGTGCCGCCGTTGGGCAGTCAGTACGAGCAGCTCACCGGGCGCTACCTCGATGCCGACTGCCTGTGCATCGGGCCGGGGATCAAGACCGGGATGCCGATCCGCATCGAGAACCCGCTCGAGGTGGGCGCCGACCGCCTCGTCAACGCCGTCGCCGCCTACGACGTCGTCCGCGGCGCCTGCGTCGTCGTCGATTTCGGCACCGGCATCAACTTCGACGCCGTCTCGCCCGAGGGCGAGTACCTGGGCGGCGCGATCGCGCCCGGCCTGGAGATCTCGCTCACCGCGCTGGTCGAACGGGCGGCCCGCATCCCCCGCATCGAACTGGCCGAGCCGGAAGCGGCGATCGGCCGCTCCAGCCGCGCCGCGATCCAGTCCGGAGTCGTCTTCGGCTTCGCCGGGCTGATCGATGGCGTCGCCCGCCGCATCGAGGAGGAGCTCGGCGAGGCGCGCTTCCTCGCGACCGGAGGCCTCGCCGCGGCGATCGTCCCCTTCACCGAGACGATCGACGAGGTCGATGACCTGCTTACCCTGAAGGGGTTGAGATTGATCTATGACCGGAACCAGGCGGCATGAGCTGACGGACCCCTTTGAGATCGGCGGCGTGCCGATCTCCAACCGGGTCCTGCTGGCGCCGCTGGCCGGCATCGGCAACTGGTTCGTACGGCTGCAGGCCAAGCGCCACGGCGCCGGCCTCGCCGTCTCGGAGATGGTCTCCAGCTTCGCCCTGCACTACCGCAACGAGCGCACCCTGCGCGAGCTGATGCGGATCCACCCCGACGAGCATCCGGTCTCGGTGCAGCTGTTCGGACACGACGCAGAGGTGATGCGCTCCGGCGCCGCGATCGCCGCCGAGGCGGGAGCGGACCTGATCGACATCAACATGGGCTGCCCGGTGCCGAAGGTGCGTCGGACCGGTGCCGGCGCCCAGCTCTTGCGCGACCCCGAGCTGGCGCTGGCGCTCGCCCGGGGGGCGATCGCGGGCGGCGGAGGCGTCCCGGTCACGGTCAAGCTGCGCTCCGGGATCGAGCCCGGCGACCGCTCGGGCTTCGAGCTAGCCATCAGGCTCGCCGAGGAGGCCGGAGTGGCGGCGATCGCCTTCCACCCGCGGGCGGCGACCAAGGGCCACAAGGGCTCACCCGACTATGAGCTGACGCGGGAGCTGACCGAGCGGGTGGCGGTCCCGGTGATCGTCTCCGGCGGCCTCGCCAGCGCCGACGCGGCCCGCCGCGCCTACCGTGAGTCAGGTGCCGACGCGGTGATGATCGCCCGCGGCTCCTTCGGCAATCCCTGGCTGTTCGAGGAACTGACCGGCCGCCGCCGGCAGCCGCCCTCGCGGGAGGAGGTCGCGACCGAGCTGCTCTGGGTCGTCGATCGCGCCGAGGAGCACCTCGGAGCCGAGCGGGCGGAGCGGTACCTGCGCAAGTTCTACCCCTGGTACACGGAGCGCCTGCAGGCGCCGCCGGAGGTCGCCGACGAGCTCCAGCGCAGCGCCGATCTCGGCCGCGCGCGGGAGCTGATCGGCGGCCTCGCCGAGCCGCTCACCATTTCCTAAAACGCCCTTGATTGCCCGGCTAGCCCCCTCGCTATAATCCCGCGACTCTGTGCCGGGGTGTGGCGATGCAGGCCGCCGCATCCGGGCGTTTTTTTCGGCCTGGGGCCGCTTCCCGCGGCTCTCCAAAACAGTCAAAAGCGAGGTAGTTCAAAGTGAGTCGTCAGGCGGTCATTACCCCAGAGGGCCTCGAGAAACTGAAAGAGGAAATCGAGTACCTCTCGACGACCAAACGCCGCGAGGTCGCGGCGCGGATCAAGGAGGCGCGCGAATTCGGCGACATCTCCGAGAACGCCGAATACGACGACGCCAAGAACGAACAGGCGCTGCTCGAGGGCCGGATCGCCCAACTCGAAGAGCGGCTGCGCCGCGCCACCGTGATCGACGAGAAGGCGATCAGCACCGACGAGGTCGGCTACGGCTCGATCGTCCACGTCAAGGACCAGAAGACCGGCGACTCGCAGAAATTCCAGATCGTCGGCTCGACCGAGGCCAACCCGGCCGAACACAAGCTCTCGAACGAGTCGCCGATCGGCAAAGCGCTGATCGGCCACAAGCGCAACGACGTGGTCACCGTTGAGGTGCCGCGGGGGCCGAAGAAGAAACTCAAAATCACGAAGATCGAGAAGGGTTAGCGAGGGCCTGGAGCCGATCCCGGCAGGGGTTCGCTTAACTTTTTCGAGGTCGCCGCCGGCCGTCCGAGATCGGACGCGGCGAAAAAGTACAAGACGCTCCACCCCTGCCGGGATCGGCTCCAGGCGGCGCTATAGGCTCGCCGGATGAGCGATGCCCCCGAGCAGCCGAAGCTGTCTGATGTCCTCAAGGACCGGCGCGAGAAGTTGGAGCGGATACGGGAATCCGGGATTGAGCCTTTTCCGCATGAGTTCTCCGAACGGGAGGACATTGGGGAGGTGCGGGCGGCGCACGAGGGGCTGGCGGCGGGGATGGAGACGGAGTCGCGGCACCGGGTCGCGGGGCGCATCGTCGCTCGCCGCGGCCACGGCAAGGCCTGTTTTCTCGACCTGCGCGACGGCAGCGGGCAGGTCCAGCTTCATGCCCGCGAGGACCTGCTCGGCGAGGAGGCCTACGCGCAGCTGGTGGACCTCGACCTCGGTGACATCGTCGGCGCCGAGGGAACGGCGATGGCGACCCGGCGCGGCGGCGAGCTATCGCTGGCGATCGACCGCTGGCGGCTGTTGGCCAAGAGCCTGCGACCGCCGCCCGACAAGTTCCACGGCCTCGAGGACACCGAGACCCGCTTTCGCCGCCGCGAGCTCGACCTGATCGCCAACGAGGAGAGCCGCCGCGTCTTCCAGATCCGCGCCCGCACCGTGAGCGAGGTGCGCCGCTGGCTTGACGAACACGGCTTCGTCGAGGTCGAGACGCCGGTCCTACAGCCGCTCTACGGCGGCGCTCTGGCGCGGCCGTTCACGACCCACCACAATGCCCTCGATCGCGACTTCTACCTGCGGATCGCCACCGAGCTCTATCTGAAGCGGCTGGTCGTCGGCGGCATCGACCGCGTCTACGAGCTCGGCAAGGACTTCCGCAACGAGGGCGTCTCGCACAAGCACAACCCTGAGTTCACGATGCTCGAGTGGTACGAGGCCTACGCCGATTACGAGAAGACCGCGCACGACCTCGAGCTGCTGGTCGCCGAGCTGGCGGAGCGGGTGCTGGGCACGACCAAGGTACGCCGCGGCGACACCGAGATCGACTTCGCGCCGCCCTGGCGGCGGCTGACGATGCGCGAGGCGATTCTCGAGCGGGCGGGGGTCGACATCGCCGAGCACCCGACCCGGGAGGCACTGGCCGCAGCGATGGGCACCGAGCCCGACCCGGCCGAGGGCTGGGGCAAGCTGGTCGACGGCCTGCTCGCCCGCGAGGTCGAGCCCGGCCTGATCCAGCCCACCTTCGTCTTCGACTATCCGGTCGAGCTCTCCCCTTTCGCCAAGGCCCACCGCTCAGAGGCCGGCCTGGTCGAGCGCTGGGAGGCATTCGTCGGCGGCGTCGAGATCGCCAACTCCTTCAGCGAGCTCAACGACCCCGACGAGCAGCGCCGGCGCTTCGAGCAGCAGGCGGTCGAGCAGGACCGCGGCGATGAAGAGGCCCAGCCCTACGACGAGGCATTCATTGAAGCTCTGGAGCAGGGAATGCCGCCGACCGGCGGCGTCGGGCTGGGGATCGATCGCCTGGTGATGATGCTCACGGGGGCCGCCAGCCTGCGTGAGGTGCTGCTTTTTCCGGCAATGAAGACCTGAAAGGCCGCAGTTAGCGGCTGGGGACGGCAAAAGGCCGGCCGGGCACTCCCGGTAGAGTTATGGGACACATGGACGCCTGCCGATACCGATCGGGCGTCTGCCGGTACAAACCCGGGTGAACCGGGTTCGACCAAGAAGAGGATTCTTTTGTTCGAGCGATTCACCGAGCGAGCTCGCCAGGTTGTCGTCCTAGCCCAGGAGGAGGCGCGCACGCTCAAGCACAACTACATCGGCACCGAGCACATCCTGCTCGGGCTGCTGCGCGAGGAGGAGGGCCTGGCGGCCCGGGTCCTCGAGTCGCTCGACATCACCGTCGAACGCGTCCGTTCGCAGGTGGTCCGGATCGTCGGATCAGGCGAGGAGGTCACCTCCGGCCAGATTCCGTTCACTCCGCGGGCCAAGAAGGTGCTCGAGCTGGCACTGCGCGAGGCGCTCTCGCTCGGCCACAACTACATCGGCACCGAGCACATCCTGCTCGGCCTGGTGCGCGAGAACGAGGGCGTTGCCGCCCGCATCCTGCTCGACTTCGACGCCGACTCCGACAAGATCCGCAACGAGGTGATCCGGATGCTGTCCGGCCCCGGCGGACGTCGCCAGGGCGGGGGCGGTGGCGCCGGCGGCCAGGGTGAGGGCAAAAAGTCTTCGAAACTGCTCGACCAGTTCGGTCGCAACCTCACCCGCCTCGCCGAGGAGGGCAAGCTCGACCCGGTGATCGGTCGCGAGACCGAGATCGAGCGGATCATGCAGATCCTCTCCCGGCGCACCAAGAACAACCCGGTGCTGCTGGGTGAGCCGGGCGTCGGCAAGACCGCCGTGGTCGAGGGACTGGCCGCGCGGATCAACAAAGGCGAGGTGCCGGAGCTGCTGAAGAACAAGCAGATCTACACGCTCGACCTGGCCGCCCTGGTTGCCGGCTCCAAGTACCGCGGCGAGTTCGAGGAGCGCCTGAAGAAGGTGATGAAGGAGATCACCCAACGCGGCGACATCATTCTCTTCATCGACGAGCTCCACAACCTGGTCGGCGCCGGTGCCGCCGAGGGCGCGATCGACGCCGCCTCGATCCTGAAGCCGGCCCTGGCCCGCGGCGAGCTGCAGACGATCGGCGCGACCACGCTCGACGAGTACCGCAAGTACCTCGAGCGCGACTCCGCCCTGGAGCGCCGCTTCGCCCAGATCAAAGTCGACCAGCCATCGCCCGAGGACACGGTGAAAATCCTCGAGGGGCTGCGCGAGCGCTACGAACAGCACCACCGCGTGACGATCAACGACGACGCCCTGGCCGCTGCCGCGGAGCTCGCCGATCGCTACATCTCCGACCGTTTCCTGCCCGACAAGGCGATCGACCTGATCGACGAGGCCGGTTCGCGGATGCGCATCAAGTCGATGAGCACGCCCCCGGTCTACCGCGAGCTCGAGGAGGAAATCGAGACGACGCGGCGCGACAAGGAGGCCGCGATCGAGGCTCAGGAGTTCGAAAAAGCCGCCAACCTGCGCGACACCGAGCGCCAGCTGACGACGAAAAAGCGCCAGCTCGAAGACGAGTGGGCGGAGGGCGAGAACGGCGAGCGGCCCGAGGTCGGCGAAGAAGAGATCGCCGACATCGTCTCGATGTGGACCGGCATCCCGGTCTTCAAACTGACCGAGGCCGAGACCAAGAAACTGATTCGCATGGAGGAGGAACTGCACAAGCGCGTGATCGGCCAGGAGGTCGCGATCACCGCCGTCTCGAAAGCGATCCGCCGCTCGCGGGCCGGGATCAAGGATCCCAAGCGCCCGGCCGGCTCCTTCATCTTCCTCGGCCCCTCCGGGGTCGGCAAGACCGAGCTCGCCCGCACCCTCGCCGACTTCCTCTTCGGCGACGAGGAGGCAATGGTCCGGATCGACATGTCCGAGTACATGGAGAAGCACGCGGTCAGCCGCCTGGTCGGCTCGCCCCCGGGCTACATCGGCTACGACGAGGGCGGCCAGCTGACCGAGGCCGTGCGCCGCAAGCCGTACTCGGTGCTGCTGCTCGACGAGATCGAGAAGGCTCACCCGGACGTCTTCAACATCCTGCTGCAGATCCTCGAGGACGGGCGCCTTACCGACGCCCAGGGCCGCACGGTCGACTTCCGCAACGCGATCGTGATCATGACCTCGAATATCGGCGCCTCGGAGATCTCCAAGAACACCTCGATCGGGTTCACCGTCTCCGATGAGACTGGCATGTCCTACGGCGACATGAAAAACAGGATCATGGGCGACCTGAAAAAAGTCTTCCGGCCCGAGTTCCTCAACCGGATCGACGAGGTGATCGTCTTCCACAAGCTGGCCAAGGACGAGGTCAAAGAGATCATCGACCTGATGATCGCCCGCGTCCGCGTCCAGGTCGCCGAGCACGAACTGCAGCTGGAGCTGACCAACGACGCCAAGGATCTGCTGGTTGAGAAGGGCTGGGACCCATCGATGGGCGCCCGGCCGCTGCGCCGCGCGATCCAGCGCTACATCGAGGACCCGCTGGCCGATGAAGTGCTGCGCCGGGGCGAGATGACGCCCGGCTCGACCGTGATGGTCGCCCGCGACCCCGCTGGCGACGAGGAGGACCACCCCCTCAGCCTGGAAATCATCGCCCCGAAGAAGCCCAAGCAGAAAGCCCTGCAGAAGCCCGAGCCCGAGAAGGTCGGCGTCGGCGCCAAGAAGGGCGAGGGCGAGTCGGATAGTGGCGACGAGCCGTCGCACGACGGCCCCGATTCCTGAGCTGAGAACGCCATGACCGAGCCCGGCCGCAGCGCGATCGGCACCTGGAGCGGCGGTCGTTTCCTGCACTTCGGGGAGGCGATCGACGAGGAGCGGCTGGTCGAGCTGCTGCGGCCCGGGAGCGGAATCGAGACCGTGCTGACCGCCGATGCCTACGGGCAGGGCGAAGCTGATCGCGTGCTCGGCCGCGCGCTGGAGGATGCCCGGCGCGAGGACTACTGCCTTGTCGGCGCCGTCGGCCACGACTTCTACGCGGGTGAGCGCAACGGCCCCAAGGGCTTTCCACGTTTCACCGATCCTGCGCTGCGCGGCCCCGACGAGTACGCCGGCTACCTCCGCATGGCCGCCGAGGCGAGCCTGGAGCGGATCGACGCTTCCTCCTTCGACCTGCTGCTGCTCCACAATCCTGACCGCACCGGCTACTCCAGCGAGGTCGTTTGGGATGGGATGGCGGCGCTGCGCGAGGCAGGCCTGACCGACCGAATCGGCGTCGCACCCGGGCCCGCCAACGGCTTCACGCTCGACCTGATCGCCTGCCTGGAGCGCTTCGGCGACCGCATCGACTGGGCCATGATCATCCTCAACCCACTCGAGCCCTGGCCGGGCGAGCTCTGCCTCGGCGCCGCGGCCCGTCACGACGTGAAGGTGCTGACCCGCGTCGTCGATTACGGCGGCCTCTTCTGGGGTGACCTGCGGCCCGGCGCGGAGCTGGTCCGCAGCGACCACCGCTGCTTCCGTCCCAGCGGCTGGATCGAGGCCGGCTGGGCGAAGCTCGAGCAGTTGCGCCCGTTCGCCGAGGCCGCCGGCCTGACTCCGATCCAGCTCGCCTGCCAGTGGAACCTCGCCCACCCTGCCGTCGAGAGCGTCGCTCCGACCCTGATCCAGGAGGTCGGTCCCGAAGCCCGGCCGATCGAGGACAAGCGCGCCGAGCTCGCGGCGCTGCCGGCCGAGCAGCGCCTGAGCGAAGAGGACGTCACCGCAATTCGTGCGATCGGCGACAACACCGGCAGCATGGTTCTGAAGGGCGCGAGCCCGGCCTTCGAGGGTGGCGAGCAGCCGGACCGCTGGCCCCTCAGCGCGGAGCTGGCTGAGGTCGGCGATCGCTGGGGCATCGGCCCGGCTCTCGGGTTTCCACCTGTGAAGCCAAATTCGATACGCGGGGTTTTTTGAGTGATAGATCGGGTTGACAAAACCAATCCCTAGCTGTCCACTCGGGTACTACCAGACCGCATTCCAGAGCGGTTTTTGCCATCCTAAGGGAGATGCCTTCTTTGTCCGGGGATGAGCTCCATGAGCTTTCTGAACGTCAGGATCCTCGGCTTCTGAGAGCACTTGACGTGGTCGCTCCGGGCGGCGCCTTGCGCGAGGGGATCGACAACATCGTCCACTCGCGAACGGGCGGTCTGATCGTCGTCGGTGACCTCGACGACATCTCCCACCTCCTCTCCGGCGGAATCAAGCTCGATGTCGACTACACGCCGGCGATGCTCTACCAGGTGGCGAAGATGGACGGGGCGATCGTGCTCAACCGCGAGGCGACGACGATCGCCTGGGCCAACGTGCAGCTGATGCCCGATCCGACGATCCTCTCCTCGGAGACCGGAACCCGTCACCGCACCGCCGAGCGCGTCTCCAAACAGACCGACGCCCTGGTCGTGGCGATCTCGCAGCGGCGCGACGTCGTCTCGCTCTACGTCGAGGGGACCAAGTACATCCTCCAGGACATCCCCGCCGTCCTGGCCAAGGCCAACCAGGGACTGGCGACCCTGGAGAAGTACCGCGAGCGCCTGGACCAGGTCTCGGCCCGCCTCACCGTGCTCGAGTTCGAGGGCCGCAGCGTCCTTCACGACGCCCTCGCCGTCCTGCAGCGGGCCGAGCTGGTGACCCGGATGGCGGTCGAGGTGGAGCGCTACATCGTCGAGCTCGGCACCGAGGGTCGACTGATCGAGATGCAGCTGGAGGAGACGATGGTCGGCGTCGCCACCGATAAGACGGCGCTGATCCGCGACTACAGCGTCGAGGACACGGAGGGAAGCCTCGCTGCAACGCTGCAGGCGCTCGGCCGTTTGCCTCACCAGGACGTGCTCGACTTCGGTCGTCTCGCCGAGCTGCTCGGCTACGACCGTAAGCTCAACACCCTCGACTTCCCGGTGGCCTCGCGCGGCTACCGCGCGCTGGGACGCGTCCAGCGCATTCCCAAGCTTGTCGTTCAGAAGATCATCCACGAGCTGGGCGGGTTGGCGGAGGTCCTTGTGGCCTCCGAATCCGATCTCGCCGCCATCGACGGAGTCGGTCCCCCCCGGGCAAAAGACATCCGCGAAGGCCTGCGCCGGCTCCAGGAGGTCGAGCTGGTCGACCGGTACTTACAGAGCTGACGGCGATGAACGCCGTCGAAGACAGAAAGGAGTCCCCGATTCCCGAGCTAGACGAGGCCATGGAGGCGGTCTTCGAGGAGGACGTTGAGTACGTCTGCGACTTCGAGGAGGGCGACAAGGTCGTCTACCCCCATCACGGGGCCGGCCTGGTGCTGACCAAAGAGACCCGCGAGCTGATGGGCGAGAAACGCGAGTACCTCACCATCAAGATCCTCCACAACGAACTCACGGTGATGGTTCCCTGTGAAAACGCGGGCAAGGCTGGCCTGCGGCGCGTCATCGACGAGGAGGAAATCAAGAAGGTCACAGCCGTTCTCACCGACGACGTCTCGGATATGCCGAAAAACTGGAACCGTCGTTTCAAGTACAACCGCGAGAAGATCAAGACCGGCGACGTTTTCGAGCTCGCCGAGGTTGTCCGCAACCTGGCGCTTCGCGAGATGGAGAAGGGTCTTTCCACCGGCGAGAAGCAGATGTACACGCGGGCCAAGAAGATCCTCGCGTCGGAGTTCATGTACGCGCTCGACAAGGACGAGGAGGGCGCGGAGGAATACCTGGACGGGCTGCTGGAGGACCGCTTCGCCGCCACGGCGTAGCCCCGCAGTAACCGCGGTCATCGCGGCCGCCGGCTCCGGAGAGCGACTCGGAGCCGGCGGTCCGAAGGCCTTCGTGCCCCTGGCGGGCAAACGGATGGTCGAGTGGTCGCTCGACGCACTGCGCGCCTGCGACTCGGTGCGCTCGATAGTCGTCGCGGCGCCCCCCGGCCACGTCAACGACCTCGGCGGCGATGACCTCACCGTCGTCCCCGGCGGCGCCACCCGCGCCGAGTCAGTCGCCCACGCCCTCGATGCGGTCACCACCGAGCTGGTGGCAATCCACGACGCCGCCAGACCCCTGCTCACGCCTGGCCTCCTCGAAGGACTCGTTGCCGCACTCGACGCCGACCCCGACGCGGCTGGGGTGATCGCCGCCACCCCCGTCACCGACACGATCAAGCTCGCCGTCCCCGGCGCTGGCGAGCCGAACCCAGCCTTTTATCCCCCTGAGGGTCAAAAAGCTCGGTTCGAGGTCGAGCGGACGCTTGACCGTTCACGACTCTGGGCGGCCCAGACTCCGCAGGTCTTCCGGATGCACGCCCTGCGTGAGGCGCTGGCCGTCGATCAGCCGGCGCGCGACACCGCGACCGACGAGGCGATGCTGGTCGAGGCGGCCGGGGGGACGGTGCTGATTCACCCGACCTCGCCCCAGAACCTCAAGGTGACTACGCCGTTAGAGCCTGCGGCTCGCCGAGGTTCTGCTTCGGGAGCGATCCCGATAGGGGTGGAGCGTCTTGTACTTTTTCGCCTGCGCTCGCCCTCGAACGGCCGCATCCGACGTCGAAAAAGTTAAGCGAAACCCCTATCGGGATCGCTCCCTCGCCCAGAGCAGAACCCAGAGCAGCGCTGCGACAAAGGTGAGCTGGCCGACTCCTAGGGCGACGCCTAAATTCACCGCGCCGAGCAGGCTTGCCACGGCAACCCCCACGGCAAAGGCGATCAGCAGCACGACGAGCTGGCGGGTCATCTGAGGCGCAGCCTAGATGCGCCGACCCGGCAGACCGGCCGCCGCGCGTGCCCCGTCGTCGAGATGACGGCGTCGCCGCCGGCGGTAGATGGCCCGCTCGAGGGAGAGGGTCGCCATGCCGGCGAGGCAGATTGCGGTCAGGTTGACGGCGAGCTGGGCCATTGCGCCGCGCCAGTCCGACCAGTCGGAGGTGGCGGCCGCGACGCCGATGTTGGCTGCCGCCGGGATCGTGGTCACGGAGATCAGGACCCCGACCAGCGCTCCCGACTTGGTCGAGGTGAGGGAAAGGATCCCGGCGACCCCCGCGAAGGTGGCGACGATGAAGGAGAACGCATCGGGGTGGGAGATGAAGTCGGTCAGCGGCTGTTCGCCGCTGTCGAAGTTGGCGTCGATCAGGCCGGTTGCCTGGGCGATCAGAGTGAAGAAGAAGGCTGCGGTGATGCCAATCGGAAAGCCGACCGCGAGGGCGATCAGCGAGCGCCGAGCAACGTCGAGGCGGCGGTCCACTAGGGCGACGCAGAGGCCGGCCAGCGGGCCGAACTCGGGCCCGACCACCATCGCCCCGACGATCAGGATCGGCGAGCCGAGATAGATCCCGACTGAGGCGATCAGGCAGGCGAGCGTCATGAAGGCGAGGAAGTTGCCGCCGAGCTCGATGCTCTCAGAGGTCCGCGACTCGACCTCCTCCCAGACGACCGCATCGGATGGGGCGCCCGCCGCCGCCCGCTCCGCCCGGTCAGCGGCCTCGGAGAGCTGCGAGTCGATCTGCTCGAGCGAGATCGAGCCGTCGCGGTGCACCCCCAGCTCCTTGAGGTCGGCGATGATCACGCTAGCGTCCTCGCGGGCGACATCGCAGAGGACCACGTCGCCGGCCGGCTTGCGGGCCACACCAGCCAGCAGAACCAGATTGCAGGTCGAGGTCGAGGCTTCGAGCAGGTCGACGACCTTGTCCGAGCGATCCTCGGGGACGACGATCCGCAGGTGGACCATGGGCGCAGCGTAGCCGCGCCCGGCGGAAGCGGTCATTTAGGCTCGTCCGATGCTGACCGACTACCACCTGCACCTGCGTCCGGACGACGACGACACTCCACCCGAGCGTTACTTCACCGCCGAGAATGTCGACCGCTATCTGCAGGCGGCAGCCGCGGCCGGGGTCGAGGAGCTGGGTGTCTCCGAGCACGTCTACCGCTTTCGCCAGGCGCTCGATCTATGGCGCCACCCGCTCTGGGAGAGCAACGCACAGGACGACCTCGATGCCTACTGCGAGTTCGTCCGCACGACGCCACTGCGACTCGGGGTCGAGTGCGACTTCGTGCCCGGCGCCGAAGACCGCACCGCCGAGCTGCTCGAGGCGCGCGACTTCGACTACGTCGTCGGCTCCGTCCACTTTGTCGGCGAGAGCGCGGTCGATCACCCCGGCTGGGACGTCTGGGAGGCAGGCGACGATCCTGACGAGGTCTGGCGCCGCTACTTCGAGGCGCTGGCGCGGTGCGCCCGCTCGGGCCTCTTCGACATCCTCGCCCACCCCGACCTAGTCAAGGTTTGGGGCGGCACCCGGCCGCTGCCCCAGGGTGATCTGCGGCGCTTCTACGTGCCCGCTGTCGAGGCGATCGCCGAAAGCGGGATCGCGGTCGAGGTCTCGACCGCGGGGCTGCGCAAGCCGGTCGGCGAGCTCTACCCGGCCCGCGGCTTCGCCGAGCTGTGCGTCGAAGCCGGGGCTCCCTTCGCCCTCTCCTCCGACGCCCACCTGCCCGAGCACGTCGGCTTCGCCTACGACAGCGCCGTCGAGCTCCTCGACGACCTCGGGGTTGGGGAGATCTGCGTCTTCGAGCGGCGGCAGCGGCGGCTGGTCCCGCTCGGCAGCCGCGTCGGCTGAGACATGGTCGGCATCGGCTACGACAGCCACCGCTTCGCCGAGGGCCGTCGCCTGGTCCTGGGCGGCGTCGAGATCGACCACCCGCGCGGCCTTGCCGGTCACTCCGACGCTGATGTGCTTACCCACGCCGTGATCGACGCCATCCTCGGCGCCACCGGCGGCGGCGACATCGGCACGATGTTCCCCGACGACGATGCGCAGTGGCAGGACGCGGACTCGATCGACCTGCTGCGAACGGTGGTGGGGACGGTCGCCGGCCCGATCGTCAACGTCGACGCAACGGTGATCTGCGAGGAGCCTCGGCTCGGCCCCTACCGGGTGGAGATGGAGCGCACAATCGCCGAGGCGACCTCGGCCCGGGTAAGCGTCAAGGCAACCAGCAATGAGGGCATGGGCTGGATCGGGCGCGGCGAGGGCATCGCCTGCATCGCGGTCGCTTCGGTGCAGAGCGAATAGTCTTCGCGGCGATGGGGATCTTCAGCGATAGCGCCGCCAAGCTGCGCGCCTCGGCCGCCGACAAAGCCTTCGAGCTGAAGGTGCTGCACGAAGCCGGCGTCGTCGAGCCGATGCGGCCCGACAAGGCATTGAAGATCGGCAGCGCTTTCCTGCGCTGGGGCGCCTCCCCGGCCCTCGGCATCACCACCGCGGCGATCCACCACCCGCACGAGGTCGCGATCGTCGATGAACGCGGCTCGCTCAGCTTCGAGCGCCTGCACAGGCGCACGAACGCGCTTGCCCACTCTTTCGCCGAGATGGGGATTGGCTACGGCGACGGAGTCGGGATCATGTGCCGCAACCACCGCGGCTTCATCGAGACGACGCTGGCCGCCGCCAAGCTAGGTGCCAGCGCGCTCTACCTGAACACGATGTTCGCCGGCCCCCAGCTGGTCGAGGTGACCCACCGCGAGGCGCCGAAGGCGCTCGTCTACGACGCCGAGTTCGCGGAGCTGCTCGACGGCGTCGACGACTCGATCGCGCGGATCGTCGGCTGGGTTGACGAGGGAGCGGACCCCGGGGAGACGACGCTGGAGCAGCTGATCGCCGCCGGCGCCGAGACCAACCACCGACCGCCTCCGGACAAGCCGCGCTTCGTCATCCTCACCTCGGGCACGACCGGGACCCCGAAGGGCGCTCAGCGCTCCAGTCCCGACGGGCTGATGGCGATCGCCGCGCTGATCGACAAGATCCCCTTCCGCAGCCGCCAGACGATGATGATTGCGGCGCCGCTCTTTCACTCCTGGGGCTTCTTCCACTTCATCATGAGCCTGCCGACCGCCTCGACGATGGTCCTGCGACGCCGCTTCGACCCCGAGGGGACGCTGCAGGCGGTGCAGGAAAGCCGGGCTGAGGTGCTGGCGGTGGTGCCGGTGATGATCCAGCGCATCCTCGACCTGCCCGACGAGACGCTCGCCCGCTACGACCTCTCGTCGTTGCGGATCACCTCGCTCTCCGGCTCGGCGCTGCCGGGCGAGTTGGCGATCGCCTGGATGGACCGCTTCGGCGACAACGCCTACAACCTCTACGGCTCGACCGAGGTCGCCTACGCGACCGTCGCCACCCCCGCGGACCTGCGCGCCGCTCCCGGCACCGCCGGCCAGCCGCCGCGCGGGACCACGGTGCGGATCGTCGACGAAGCCGGGCATGAGCTTCCCAAGGGCGAGGTGGGACGGATCTTCGTCGGCAACGAGATGTCCTTCGAGGGCTATACCGGCGGCGGCGGAAAAGAGGTGATCGACGGCCTGCTCTCCAGCGGCGACGTCGGCCATATCGACGACGCCGGCCGCCTCTTCATCGATGGTCGCGACGACGAGATGATCGTCTCCGGTGGCGAGAACGTCTTCCCCCGCGAGGTCGAGGACCTACTTGCCGATCACGAGGCGGTCACCGAGGCCGCCGTGATCGGGGTCGAGGACGCCGAGTTCGGCCAGCGGCTGAAGGCCTTCGTCGTCGTCAGGTCCGGGATCGAGATCGGCGAGGACGAGCTGAAGGCGCACGTCAAGGCCAACCTCGCCGGCTACAAGACGCCGCGCGAGGTCGAGTTTCTCGACGAGCTTCCCCGCAACGCCACCGGCAAGGTCCTCAAGCGGGATCTGCGCCAGCAGCAGTCGCAGCAGTCCGCCTGATCCGTTCTGGCGCTCCCCATAAGGCTCTGGCGCAAATTGCGGCCAAACCCGTCGTGGCTCCGGCGGGTTGCCTCCGGCGCCCATAGTAGGTTGCCCGGGGATGAGCGAACCAGCGAGGCAGCTGCGTGCCGTCGGCGAGGCGACCGAGACCATGCACGGCGTCGCCAGACAGGCGCTGGAGTGGGTTCGGGTCAGCGAGGAGCGCGTTGCCGCGGCCGAGGCGCGAGCCGACCAGGTCGGTGCCCAGCTGAAGGAGCGGGCGATGGGGACGCTGCGCGGTGTCGCCGCTGAGGCGCGTGAGCGAATCGCCGCCGAGCGCGAGGCGCGGCGCCAGGCGGAGGCTCGGGTCGCCGGTGCCGAGGCCGCGAGGGATCGGGCCGAGCACGCATTCGAGGAGCTGCGGAAGCGATCCCGAGCCGAGAGCGAAGCGGTTGCCACGCAGGCGAACGAAGTCCGGGCCGAGGCCGAAAGCTCGATCGCCGAGGCCGGGAGGAACTTCGAGGCCGAGGTCGAGCGCCGGCTCGCCACCGCCCGCGAGGAAATCCAGGCGGAGGCTGATCGCCGCATCGCCGCCGCCGAGCAGCGAGCCGCTGACGCCGAGGCCGCCACGGCTGAGTCGCACGAGACTGCGGTACGACTGGAGACCGAGATCGAGCGGCGAGTGATGGAGGGCACCGAGGATGTCCGCCGCGAAGCCGAGGAGAGCGTTCGCAAGCTGGTCGAGAAGGTCGAGAGCGAGGCCCTGGAAGCGGCGCGCGCCCGGGCTGAGGACCAGCTCCGGCTCGAGTCCGACCGGATCCGGATCCAGGCCGAGCGCCGCAAGGAGCGCGTGCGCGAAGCGACCGAGGACGAGATCAAGGCCAGCGCCAAGCGGGCCAAGCGCGAGGTCCAGGCGGCGGTCGAGGAGACGGCGCCGGCCTGGCTGCGGGACGAGTCAGCAGCGTCGACCGCTGGCTACCGCACGTTCTAGGGACTAACCGCATCGGCGCACGGGTCCTGTCGGGGGGGTGGGGTTCCCGTTCTCCAAGATGCGGGCGGAAACCCCATCCCCCCGCCACCCGTGCGAGATGCGCATAATTCCTCGCCTGATGCGGGAGGTGAAGGTCAAGGACACGTTGAGCGGGGAGTCCCGGAGCCTGGACTCTGCCGAGGAGATCGGGATCTATGCCTGCGGCCCGACCGTCTACAGCCGCATCCACATCGGCAACGCCCGACCCTTCGTCGTCTTCTCGCTCTTCACCGGCTTCCTGCGCTCCGAGGGTTACCGGGCGCGGCTGGTCGTCAACGTGACCGACGTCAACGACAAGATCTACGCCGCCGCCGAGGCGGCAGGGCAGCCCTCGGGGGATTTCGCGTCGCGGATGACCCGCGCCTACATCGAAGACACCGAACGCCTTGGTCTCGGCCGTCCCGACGCCGAGCCGCTGGCGACCGAGACGATCGCAAGCATCGTGGCGTTGATCACCGAGCTGGTCGACTCCGGTCACGCCTACGAGTCCGAGTCCGGCGGCGACGTCTACTTTCGCGTCCGCAGCTTCGACGCCTACGGCAAGCTCTCCAACCGCCGCCCGGAAGACATGGACCAGGGCGAGGAGGCGGGTTCGGCCTCACTCAAGGAGGACGCGCTCGACTTCGCGCTCTGGAAGGCCCATAAGCCCGGCGAGGACACCAGGTGGGACTCGCCCTGGGGCCCGGGCCGGCCCGGCTGGCACATCGAGTGCTCGGCCATGGCCGAGGCGGAGCTGGGCGCGTCGTTCGCGATCCACGGCGGCGGCTCCGACCTCGTCTTCCCCCACCACGAGAACGAGATCGCGCAGTCGGAGGCCGCCGGACGTCCCTTTGCCCAGATCTGGATGCACAACGGGATGATCGAGACGGACGCGGCGAAGATGTCGAAGTCGGAGGGGAACATTTTTCAGCTGTCGGAGGCGCTGGATCGGTATGGGCGCGAGGCGGTCGTGGCGTACCTGATCTCGGGGCACTATCGGCAGCCGTTGGCTTTCGGCGAGGAGCAGATGGAGCAGGCGGTTGCTCAGGTGGAGCGGCTGCGGAACTTCTTTCGGGAGCACTCGGCTGGCGCCTCAGGCGGTGGGGGAGAGTCGGGAGAGGGGTCGGCGGAGCAACAGCGGGGAGGCTCCGGCGACCCCTCTCCCGACTCTCCTCTCAGCCCCCGGGATCGCATCGAGAGGTTTCGGGAGGCTCTGGCAGATGACTTCAACACGCCCAGGGCGATGGCTGAGGTGTTCGAGCTGGTAGGGGACGCGAACCGGGGCCGGGTTGAGGTCGTGGCCGCTGTTCCCGCCCTGGCGGAGATGCTCGAGCTGGTCGGCCTCAGCACCCTTACCCAGCCGGATCAGGGTGCTGAGGACGACTCCGCAGCGCAAAAGCTGTTGGCGGAACGCGAGCAGGCGCGGGCGGGTAAAGACTTCGGGCGGGCTGACGAGATTCGCGATCGACTCGCCGAGCTGGGTTGGGAGGTGCGGGACTCGGCCGACGGCGCTCGTCTCGTTCCCAAGCCCTGATGGCGAATCAGGTCATTTATGGGCGTCGGCCGGTGGCGGAGGCTGAGCGGGGGAGGCGGGAGGTGCAGCGGGTTTGGCGGGCGCCGGAGACGTCGGCGGAGGAGTTGGAGCGGCTCTGCGGGTCGCCGGACCATCAGGGTGTCGTCGCCAAGGTCGAGCCGTATCCGTACGCGGACCCTGGCGGTCTTCTGCGTGGTGAGGATCCGTTGCTTGTGGCGCTGGATCAGGTTCAGGATCCGCGCAACCTCGGCGCGGTCTGCCGCTCGGCCGAGTTCGCCGGCGCCAGCGGGGTGGTCGTCCCCGAGCGCCGCTCCGCTGCGGTCACTGCCGCAACCTGCAAGGCGTCGGCGGGGGCCGTCGAGCACCTGCAGGTTGCCCATGTGAGGAACCTCGCCGACTGGCTGGCAGAGGCCAAGTCGGCCGGCTTCTGGATCTGGGGCGCCGACGCCGACGCCGAGTCTCCTGCCTGGGACCTCGACCTCAAGGGGCCGACGGTGCTGGTGATGGGAGGGGAGGGCAAGGGCCTGCGCCCGCGGGTCGCCGCCTCCTGCGATGGCCTTCTATCGCTGCCCCGGCGGGGAGAGATTGAGTCCCTCAACGTCTCCGCGGCGGCCGCGGCGCTGCTCTTCGAGGCGCTGCGCCAGCGCAGCTGAGCTTCTAGCATCTGCAACGGCGATTGCAAAAATCGCACTTTGGGGTTGACAGAACTCCGCGCGCACGTAAACTAGCGGCGCAACAAGGGTGAACCTCAGCTTGAGTGTGAGGCAGCCCGTCGATAAGAGGCGCCTCGGGGGAGGTAAGCGGCGCCACGACCCTTCAGCAAGGAGAAGGATCTGTGGCTCTACCTATGCCTACGCACGCCAGGCCGGCGGCTACTCCCGCTCGGGCTCGCACCGCTCGTTCTACCCAGGCTAACCCTCAAGCTGAACTTGATGACCACTATCTGGTCGCGCTCGCGAAGGAAGGCAAGACCGACGCCTACGACGCGATCATTCGCCGCTACCGCGGCTTCGTCCGCCTCAAGGCCTCCTCGTACTTCCTGCTCGGCGGCGAGTCCGATGACCTGATCCAGGAGGGCCTGCTCGGCCTCTACAAGGCGATTCGCGACTACCGCACCGACCGTGAGTCGAGCTTCCGCAACTTCGCCGAGCTCTGCATCACCCGTCAGATCATCACCGCCGTGAAGACCGCGACCCGCAACAAGCACACGCCGCTCAACCAGTACGTGTCCTTCAGCCAGACGCCGGCCGCCGCCGGAGACTCCGACACCACCCTGGACGAGATCCTTCCCGGCCCCAGCGTCCACGACCCGGTCAACCAGGTGATCGCCTCCGAAGAGCTCGCCAGCCTCGTCACCTGCCTCTCCGGCGTCTCCGGCGTCCTCTCCGACCTCGAGAGCCGCGTCCTCTCGCTCTACCTCGACGGCCACTCCTACGAGGCAATCGCCGAGCGCCTCGAGTGCGACACCAAGACCGTCGACAACGCTTTGCAGAGGGTCAAGCGCAAGGTGGGTACGCACCTAGCCTCACGTGAGGTCGCCGTCTAGGGCTGAGGTAAATCCGCCAAGACGTATTGAAGTAAGTCCTGGCCGTGGTCCGAGGCGACGGCAATGTCGTCGGCCTTGACTCGGACCCGGTGCAGCGACTGCATTCGCAGCACGTCGCCGTCGGTACGGCGGTTGGGGAAGACGCCGGCGTAAGAGACGCCGAGGCGCTCGAGGTCGTCGGCGACGAGGGCGGTTGCCGGTTGCTCCAGTGGGAGGTCGATGTAGATCGCGTCGAGGCAGCGACTGTGGAAGAGGTGGTGGCGCTCGGCGCTGACTACGGCCGCCAGATCGGCGCCCGGAGCGACGACCGTGATCAAGGCAAGGTTGTGGTCTCCATCGACCTCGACATGCAACCCGGTCCGCTCCGGCAGCTCGGTGTCGAGCGGGGGCGTCGCCAGCGTTCCCCGCAGCTCGCAAAGCGCCAGCGTCTGGCCGACGATCTCATGGTGGCGCGGGGGCGCGTAGACGCGGCGCTCGTGGCCGTCGTTGAGCTTGGTGTAGAAGAGCGCCGCCGACTGCCGCTGCCGTGGCGCCCCGGCGGCGGCATCGTTGTCGACCGAAGCCGGGATCCAGCCGAGCAGGAAGCCGGTCTCATGCGCGCCGAGGTCGATGTTGGCCCGCTGGCTGTAGGGGTGCGCGGCGGTCGCGTCGCTGAACATTCCCGCCAAGCCCTTCTCGCGCGCCCGGTTCATCAGGAAGCGCTTGGTGCGCGTGAACAGGTGCTGCCCGCGCGCGGCCGGCAGCGTCACCGCCTGACCGGAGTGGGCCACAGCGTCGCCGGCGGCGGCGAGGCTCATGCCGATGTGGCAGAGCAGCGCCCCATCCGACGACTCGGCGACGCAGGAGACGTAGCGGCCATCGGCCAGGCGGGAGGAGACCTCCGCCTCGTCGTAGACCCAGCGGACGTCATACGTGGTCCCGTAAGCTGCTTCTATCGCCTCGGTGAGGACGCCACCCTCGTCCGGCCCGAGAAACCGGAACGTCACATCCATCTAGCCACCTTCGCCACCACGCCCGCCTAGCTCAAACCTGGGAGAGCACCCGATTTGTAATCGGGAGGTTGCCGGTTCGAACCCGGCGGCGGGCTCTCTTCATCGCGGTCCGAGGTCGCCGCCCAACAGGCGGGCCTTCTCGGCCGCGAACTCCTCGTCGGTGAGGACGCCTTTCTCGCGCAGCGAGGCAAGTCGCTCCAGCCGCCGCAGACGTGCGTCCTCGCTGTCCAGCGCCTCCGTCGGCGCCTCGGCGGTGTCTTCCGGGCCGGGCTGGGATGCCTCCGGGCGCCGCAGCTTCGCGGCCTGCTCGCCGACGCGCTCGCCGATGTTGGCGTCTCTGACGGCGGTGACGACCTTGTCGCGGGTATTCCCGAAGACCTCGCCGTACCCGGCGTCGGGATACTCCTCGGCGGTCTGCTTGCGCAGCTCGTGGATACCGAAGGCGGCCATGCCGGCGACGATCAGGGTGGTGAGGAGCGAGCGCAGGCCCTGGACCGGGCCGGTGAGAAAGTAGAAGCAGACGAGCAGCGCCAGGCCGGTGTAGACGTAGGCGGCGTGGTGGCGGAGCGTCGGGGCGATCGTGCGCCGCGTCGCCCGCGCCGAGCCGGTCGGGGAGGCCAGCCATCCGGCCAGGGCGAACAAAGCGCCGATGACGATGACCGTCGTCGCGATGCTGACCATCAGCGAGGTGCCTATCGACCAAGCGGCTTCGCCGGCGGGCTTGGCGCTCTCGGTCACGACCAGCTGGTCGACGACGATCCCTCCCGCGATCTCGCGAGCGACGATGACCGCGAACCCGGCGGCGATCAGGCCGATGCCGCTGAACAGCACGGTGACCCAGCGCCCTCCGCGCGAAAGGTAGATGGCCGCGCCGAAGGCCACGAAGGTGAGGATCGAGAGCACCAACGCCAAGCCCTTGACCGCGATCGCGATGTTCTGCGCCGTCTTCAGCTCGTCTGAGCGCAGGATCTCGATCTGCCCCGCGTCGGGCGGCAGTTTCTCGGCCAGGTCGGCCCCGATTCCGACCTGGTCGGCGAGGTTGGTGAGCAGGCTGCCGAGGTTGAGGCTGACCGTGCCTTCTTCGGTCGAGACCGCTTCGCCCTCGTCCTCGAGGACGGCGATCAGCTGTTCGTGGGCGGAGCGGTTTGCGTCTTCCCAGAGGTCCTGCGCGGTGGAGGTTTCCAGGACTCTTTTGGCGCCGTCGCCGGCCACTTGACGGAGGCCGCCGGCAGCCGGCCCCGCCAGGTCCTTGGTGTCGCCGGGGAGAATCTCTTTCAGTTCGGCCTCGACGTCGACGTTTTCGTAGAGCTGGTCGACCAGGTAGTCGCCGACCTCGGCCCGGATCGTTTCGTTCTGGATCAGCCGGCCGCTGGTCTCGACCCAGTCGTCGGTGTTGAGGGCCTGACGCTCGGTCCAGATCGCGAAAATGCTGAGGAAGGCGAGGATCGAGCCGAAGACGACGAGTCCTTTTACCGTGCGACGGCGGCCCTTGCTCATTGTCGGATGCTATACGTGAGCAATGATGCTAGAGGGGATTCACCACATAACCGCGATCACCGAGGATGCCCAGCGCAACGTCGATTTCTACGCGGGCGTGCTGGGCCTGCGGCTGGTCAAGAAAACCGTCAACCAGGACAACCCCACCGTCTACCACCTCTTCTTCGCCGACGAGGGCGGGGATCCGGGCTCCGACCTCACTTTCTTCGAGTACCCGGGTGTGGCGCCGGGCCGCGCCGGTGTCGGCATGGTCCACCGGGTGGTTTGGCGGGTCGCTTCCGAGGAGTCGCTCGCCTTCTGGGCGGAGCGACTCGGCGCGAATGGAATCGATTCGGAGCGCGAGGGCTCCAGTCTGCGCTTCTCCGACCCGGAGGGACTCGAGCACGAGCTGCTGGTGATCGAGGTCCCCGACGCCCCGCTGACGGCCGACCATCCCGAGGTCCCGGCGGAGCTGGCGCTGCAGGGCTTCCATGCCGTGCGCGCCTATAGCGCCGCGCCGGAGGCGAGCAGCGGCCTGCTCGAGGCGCTCGAGTTCGAGCGGGTCGACGGTGCCTGGGAGGCACGCGGCGAGCAGCGCGGCGGCCTTTATGCCTTCGACGAGCCGCCGGCTGAGCGGGGCCTGCAGGGGGCCGGCAGCGTCCACCACGTCGCCTGGGCTTCGACGCCCGCGGAGCTGATGCAGTGGCGCGACAAGGCGATCTCCGCCGGCGCTCAGCCGACGCCGGAGATCGACCGCTTCTACTTCCGCTCGGTCTACTTCCGCGAGCCCAGCGGTGTCCTCTTCGAGCTGGCGACCCTGGGGCCGGGGTTCACCGTCGACGAGCCGCTCGAGCATCTCGGCGAGAAGCTCTCGCTCCCGCCGGACTACGAGCACCTGCGGGACGAGGTCGAGCCGAAGCTGAAGCCGGTCAGGAACCCGCGCACGGACCCCGTGGGGTGAACGGCGACTTCGTCTGGCGCGACGCCGGCCGCGCCGTCGTCTTCCGCCGCAACGGCGTTGCGCAGGCGCCGCAGCTGCTCGGCGAGCACGGCTTCTCCCCGTTCGAGCTGCTGAGCACGGCGCGCGCCATGGCGGCAGCTGACGAGCTGGTCGACGCGGCCGCAGTCGTGCACGTGGTCGGCGCCGGGCCGGTTCCAGACCTCGCCGCCGGCCTGCTCGACCAGGTCGGCTCACGGTCGCTCGTCGCTCTCGGCGGCGGTCGCCCGATCGACGTCGCCAAGGCGATTGCCTCGGTGAGCGGCGCGCAGGTCGCTGCGATCCCGACGACGATGTCGGGAGCAGAGATGACCGGCATCCACCGCCTGCCTGCCGGAGCCGAATCCCGCGTCACCGCGATGGTCCGCCCAGCCCTGGTCGTCGCCGACCCGGTGGCGATGACGAGCCAGGAGGAGGCGACGCTGCGGGCGAGTTCGATGAACGCGCTCGCGCACGGAGCCGACTCGCTCTACACCCCCTTCTCCAATCCGGTCTCCGAGATGACGGCGCTGCAGGGAGCGGAGCTGATCGCGACGGCGCTCGACCGCCGGCGCGAGGAGCGCGACCCGGCGCCACTGGCACTCGGCTCCCTGCTCTGCGGCTACGCGATCGACTCCGGCGCGTTCGGCCTCCACCACGTCGTCTGCCAGACCCTGGTTCGGATCTGCGGAGGCAGCCATGCGGGAACCAACGCGGCGATCCTGCCGCGGGCGTTGGCCCTGCTGGTCACCCGCGCTCCCGACCGCCTGGCCGACCTCGCGGCGGCGCTTGAAACCGACCCCGACGACATTGAAGCCCGCGTCCGTCAGCTCGGCGGCGACCCTGCCGGCCTCGGTGCCCTCGGCGCCGACCGCACCAAGCTCGACCACGCCCTCGACTCGATGCTGTTGCGCCCGGAGCTGGCCTTCGTCCCCGGCGCGCCTCTCACCAAGGCCGATCTGACCGAGTTGGTCGAGCCCGCCTGGTAACCGGCAGCCCTGAGCCGTGTAGCGCTCTGCGTGAACGCTGAGCGACTGGACCGCTACCACGCCTACACGCGCAAGCACAGCGTCAACTGGCCCCTCTACCTGCTGGCGAGGGTGTTCATGACGCCGTTCTTCCTCGTTTACTTCCGCTACGTGCGAACCGGTCGCGAGCACGCTCGCCTCAAGGGCGGGCTGATCGTCGCCTCCAACCACCGCAGCTTCCTCGACCCCTTCGCCGTCGGCGGCTGCCTGCCCTGGCGGCGGCCGATGAACTACGTCGCCAAGGTCGAGCTGTTCGAGCGCCGTTGGCAGGGCTGGATCCTCTCCCGGCTCGGCGCCTTCCCGATCCGGCGCGGTGAGTCCGACGAGGAATCGATGGAGACGGCGCGTCAGATCGTCGAGCGCGGCGGCGCCGTCTGCATCTTTCCCGAGGGGACGCGGATCCGGCGCGGGACGTTGGGCCATCCCAGGAAGGGCGTCGGTCGCCTCGCCTTGCAGACCGGCGCGCCGGTGATCCCTACCGCCGTGCTCGGGACCGAAGACGTGCGCCGGGGCTGGCGGATCCGCCCGCGCAAGGTCAAGGTCAGGCTCGGGCGGGCGATGACCTTCCCGCAGGCCGAGGAGCCCTCGCAGGCGCTGGCGGAAACGGTCACGGCGCGGATCTGGCCCAACGTGCTGCTGCAGTGGGAAGACCTGGGCGGCCTGCCGCCGATGCGCCGCGCCGCCGTGATCGGCGCCGGCAGCTGGGGCACTGCGGTTGCCGTTCTGCTCGCCCGCGGTGGTCTCGAGGTCCAGCTCGGCGCCCGCAGCGCCGAGCGGGCGGCGGAGATGGTTGAGGCCGGGGAGAACCGCCGCTACCTGCCGGGAGTAGCGCTGCCGGAGGCGATCGACGTACGCCAGGCCTCGGAAATCGAGCTTGCCGGACTGGACCTGATCTGCCTGGCGATTCCGTCGAAGTCGCTGCCACAGGCCGTCGGCGCGATTGCCGACCGGGTTGGGGCTCGCTCCTCCGTTCTCCTCTTGACCAAGGGCCTGATTGCGCCCCAGGGGCAACTGCCCGCCGAATACGTTGGCGAACGGGTGCGGGCACGGGCGATCGCCTGCCTCGGCGGTCCCGCCCATGCCCGCGAGGCGGTCTCCGGCTCGGCGGCGTTGGTGCTCGGCTCGGCCGACGTCGATCTGCGGGTGCAGCTCGGTGAGGTCTTCGACCGTGCCGGCCTCGTCTGCGAGCGCTCCGGCGACATCGCCGGAGTGGAGATGGCCGGCGCTGCCAAGAACGCCGCCGCGCTCGCCGCCGCTGCCGCCGAGCCGCACGGGCTCAACGCCGCCGGTATCGCCACCGCCGAGATTTGGGGCGAGTGCATCGAGTACGCGCTTGGGCGCGGCGCCGACCTCGAGACCTTTTCCGGCTTGGCCGGCGTCGGCGACCTGACGGCGACGATGATGGCCCCGGCCGGCCGCAACCGCCGCGCCGGCGAGCTGCTCGGCACCGGGACCCCGGCGGAGCAGATCCCGGACATAATCGGTCAGGCCTCCGAGGGCCTCGACACGACGCCGTTGCTGGCCCAGGCGGTTGCGGCCTCCGGCGGACCGGCCGAGGCGCTGAACGGCCTGGCGGCGCTGATTCGCGGCGAGATCGGAGCCGAGGACTGGGTCGCGGGGCTGCGGCGGGCGGAGCGATCCAGGCGGGCCGCCTGATGCGACTACGCTTGGACGGTGAGCGGCTCCCAGGAGAACGTCGAGCCCGGCGACCTCGGGCCGGCGGCGAAGGCCGAGCTGGATCGTGCCTTCGAGGGCTTCTACCGGGACCACCTGCGCGACGTCTACTCCTATGCCTATTACCGGGTGGGCAACCACCACGACGCAGAGGACCTCACCGAGCAGGCCTTTCTGCAGGCCTACCGGCACTTCGACCGGGCCCGGCGCGAGTCCGATGGCCGGCCGCTGCGACCGTGGGTGATCCGGATCGCCCACAACCTCGCTTCCAACTACTACCGGGACCGCTCGCGGCGACCGCAGACGCCGCTCGACAACGCCGATCCGATCGCCGCCCGGCACGACACGGTGGCGATCGCCGAGGGCCGCGAGGAGCTGCGCCAGGTGATGGCCAACCTCGAGCACCTTGGCGACGACCGCCGCGAGGCGCTGATCATGCGCTTCGCCCTCGGTATGGACAACCGCGAGATCGCTCGCGCCCTGGGCCGCTCCGACGGCGCCACCAAGGTGCTGATCCATCGCGCGATCAAGCAGCTGCAGGAGGAGATGAGCGATGACTGACTCGCGTGAGACGCTGAGCGGCAGCAGCTGGGACGTCGAGCAGCTCCTGACCGATGCCCTGCGCCCGATCGAGCCGCCCGAGCGCCTTTCCGCGCGCTTCGAGGACACGCTCGCGGCGGTGACGCAGGCCGCCGCCGAGGAGCTCACCGACTGGGCCGAAGAGCTGTCAGAGAGCGAGCTGCGGGCGCTGCGCGATCCCCGCAACTGGGTTCGCCCCGTGGTCGCGGTCGGCGCCGGCGGCGTCGCCACGGGCGCCCTGGTGCTGCTCGAGCTGCGCCGCCGCAGCCGGCACAAGGGTGAGAGCGGGCTAAGGGCTCTTTCCGGCGGTCTGCGCTCGCGGCTCTGAGGTGCCCACCGTAGCGGCCAGGCCGAGCAGGCCGATGCTGAGATGGAGCCAGCCGTCGTCGCCAAAGGCGAACACCGCCAGGGCCGTGTAGGCGACGCCGAGACAGAGGGAAACGGGTCGCGCGGCTGCTCCCGCCAACAGCAGCGCAACCGCGCCGCTGCCGACGTGGAGAAAGTTGAGCCAGGAGAGGTCCTCGAAGAAGCCGAGCAGGCCGGCGAGGAAGAGGGCGGCGCCGGCCACCGTGGCGTAGAGGCGGGCTGGGCTCGGAGGCTCCATCGGCGGCGATTGTAGGCTGCCCATCCCGATGGCCGAGACCTGTTACCGCCACCCCGACCGCGAGACCGCCGTCTCCTGCTCCTCCTGCGGCCGGCCGATCTGCCCCGACTGCATGACCCCGACTCCGGTCGGGATGCGCTGCCCCGAGTGCGCACGGCAGCGGACGAAAGTGGTGCAGGGGGTGGGGGGCGGCGCGACTGGATTCCGCCAGTCGCCGGCGACCTATGTCCTGATCGCGATCAACGTCATCGCCTACCTGATCGAGATCACGGCGGGGTCGGGAGGATTCGACGCCGGCGGCAAGATCGTCGTCGACTACGCGCTGTTCGGGCCTTCCGTAGCCGAAGGCGAGTGGTACAGGCTGGTGACGAGCGGCTTCCTGCACGCGAGCTTGATCCACATCGGCTTCAACATGTTCCTGCTCTACCTGCTCGGGCGGCTACTGGAGCCGGCGCTGGGCACGCCGCGGTTCGTGGTCCTCTATTTCGCCTCGCTCCTGGCGGGTTCGCTGGGGGCGTTGGTGCTGGACCCCAATGCCCTCACTCTCGGAGCTTCGGGGGCGGTGTTCGGGCTTGCCGGAGCCACCTTTGTGATCGCCCGGGGTCGCGGCATGGACGCGATTGCTTCCCAGATCGGCTTCCTGATCGTCTTCAACCTGATCTTCAGCTTCGTCGCACCAAGGATCAGCATCGGCGGCCACGTTGGCGGACTTATCGGAGGTGGGATCTGTGCGCTGGTGATCGTTGCTGGGGAGCGGGGAATGCTGGGCCGAAACCGCCGCGTGGTCGAGCTCGTTGGGATGGCGGCGGTGGCGATCCTCGCCTTTGTCGGCGCGCTCGCAATCGCCTGAGGCTCAGCCGGTCGAAGACTTCGGGACCGGTGCCGTCAACGCCGCGAAGGCGGTGTTCCCCGGCGGGTCCATCAGACTCGGGGTGCAGAAGGTGGCCAAGCAGCTCGACGCCGTCGACCAGGCGGGGACCGGGATCGACGAACGCGACCGTGGCGTCGACGGCGAAGACCCGTTCAGCTCCCAATGCGGCGATCCGCTCCCAGTGCTCCATCGCCTGCGCCTGGGCGTCCTCGACGCTGCCGTCGGGCATCACGACGACGACGTCGGCGCTGAGGCTTTCCAGCTCTCCCCAGCCGACGTCGGGTGGGTTCAGCCCCGGGTCACCGGCGACGTCGACGCCACCGGCGATCGAGATCATCTCGGGAATCCAGTAGCCGGCGACCCGCGGCGGGTCGAGCCGCTGCAGTGCGATCACCCGCGGGCTGCCGGCGCCGGAGACGGCTGCGCGCACGGTCGCCAGCCGCCCCTCGAGCTCTCCACGCAACTCGTGAGCATGGCTTTCCATCCCCGTCGCCTCGCCCAGGCGAACCACCTCTTCGAGCATCTCGCTGAGCGTCGCGACGCGCATTATTTGCCCAATATCGCATTTATCGAAAAACCTGCGTGGGCGGCCAGCTATATTGCCTTCGCCGCATGGCCGATGACGTCCCAGCCCGAAGTACCGGGCCGCATAGCCGATGAGCATCGTCCTGCTCGTCCTGCTGATGCTGCTGATCGCGGTCAACGGCTTCTTCGTCGCCGCCGAGTTCGCGCTTGTGCGCAGCCGCCGCGGCAAAATCGAACAGCTTGCCGCTGAAGGGGAAGCGGGTGCCGAGGCGGTGGTCGAGCAGCTCGACAAGATCGATGAATCACTCTCCGCCTGTCAGATCGGGATCACGATGGCCTCGATCGGCATCGGCTTCCTCGGCGAGCCCGCGCTTGCCGAGCTGATCGAGCCGATCTTTGGCAGCCTCTCGCACGGGGTCGCCGCCGGGCTCTCGCTGGCCATCGCCTTCACCCTGGTCACCGCGATCCACATCAGCATCGGTGAGCAGGTGCCGAAGATGCTGGCGATTGCCAGCGCCGAGAGCACCGCGCGCCGGGTATCGCGCCCGCTGAACTGGTTCCGCGTCGCGACGGCGCCGGTGACGATGGCGTTGAGCTGGTTCTCGAACGCCGTCGTGCGCCTGTTCGGGGTCAACCCGAGCGACCTCGAAGAGCATCACACGGCCGAGGACCTGAAGCAGATCATCGACAGACTCGCGGCTCGGCGGCCACCTGGATCCGGGCGAGGCCGGGATGCTCGGCGGCGTCTTCCACCTGCACGAGCAGGAGGCGCGCGAGGTGATGACGCCGATCCCGGCGGTCGTCACGGTCGATGCTTCGGAGTCGGTTGAGGCGGCGCTGCGGCGCTGCGTCACCTCCGGGCACACCCGCCTGGTCGTGATCGAAGACGAAAACGCCGACCGGGTGAAGGGGATCGTCCACAACAACAGCCTCGCTCGGCTCTACATGAGCGAGGGCCCTGAGGCGACGATCGACAGCGTCATCCGCGATGCGCTGATCGTTCCGGAGACGCGCCCGCTCGACGACCTCCTGCATGACCTGCAGGTTCAGCGCACGTCGCTCTCGGTCGTCGTCGACGAGTACGGCCGTACGGTCGGAATCGTCACCGTCGAGGACATTCTCGAGGAGGTCGTGGGGGAGATCGAGGACGAGACTGACCCCCGCGCGGCGGCGCTGCGCCAGCTCACCAATGGGGACTGGTTCGTTCGCGGCCACGTCTCGCTCGGCGACCTCGCCGATGCCGGCATCGAGCTGCCAGTCGACAGCGACGCCTACAACTCCGTCGGCGGTTACGTCTTCGGCGAGCTCGGCCGGCTGCCCAAGCGCGGCGACTCGATCAAGGCCAACGGCTACACGATTCGGGTCGAGGCGGTTCGTGAGAACCGGATCGAGGCAGTGCGTATCAGCGGTTCCGTCCGTCGCCCTGCCTAATTTCTCCGGGCAACCCGCGCCCCGCCGAAAGTTGGAGGTACCGCATGTGGGTTGTACGCCTGACCGACAAGCAGCTCGAGGTCCTGAGAGCGCTGCTTCGCTCCGAGGAACATCTCGGCCCGGCGCTGCGAGGCTCGATCGAGGCCCTCGACCTGGCCCGTTGGGACGAACTCCCCGAGGCAGAGCTCCCCTGGGAGGAGATCCAAACGATCGCCCGCCGACAGAACATCTCCGAGGCCGACGTGATCTGGGATCTCTCCGGGAAGAGAAAGACCGCACGGGCCGAATAGCGAGGGGGCTAGTTGGCGGCTAGTTGGCGGCGAGTCGGATGGGACTCGCCAAGCCTCCCCGCTGTTCGCGCAGGCGAGTCCCATCCGACTTGCCGCGATCGAGCTCTCAGTCGTAGCTGTAGAAGCCAGCGCCGGACTTGCGGCCCAGCTTGCCCTGGCTGACCATCTCGATCATCAAAGCCGGTGGTTTGCTGGCGGCCTCGCTGTTCTCGGCGTGGAGGGCGTCGCCGATCGCCTGGGAGACGTCGAGGCCGACGAAGTCCAGCAGCGCTAGGGGGCCCATCGGGTGGCCGGCGCCGAGCTTCATGCAGGTGTCGACCTCGCCGGCCTCCATGCCGGTTCGCTCGATCATGCGGACCGCTTCGAAGAGGTAAGGGAAGAGGAGTCGGTTGACGACGAAGCCGGCCTGGTCGGGCACCTCGACTGCGGTCTTGCCCAGCGCCGCGCACCAGGCCAGCGCCTGCTCACGGGCGTCGGCGGCGCCGTCGGGAAAGCAGACCTCGACCAGCTTCATCCGCGGCACCGGGTTGAAGACGTGGAGCGCGAAGAGCTTGTCGGTCCCGGCGGCGGCGGCGATCGCGGCGATGCTGAGCGAGGAGGTCGTGGTCGCGAGGTCCGCGTTCGGGCAGGCCTCGGCGATGGCCTTTAGCAATTCGCCCTTGGGCTCGACCTCCTCGACGATCGCCTCGACGACGACGTCGCACTCGGAGAGGTCCTTGGGGTCGGTCGTCACCCGCAACCGCGAGGGCTCGGCGCCCTCGATCTTGGCGCAGGCGGCGACCACTTTCTCCTCCGCGCGCCAGGCCGAGGCCTCGCTTCTCGCCAGCAGAATCGTGTCTGCCGTCGTGGTTGAAACAGCGGCTAGGCCGGTGGCGATCGCCCCACTGCCTGCTATTCCCGGACTCTCGTAACCCTGGGTTGCGCTCATGGGGCGGGTTCCTATCAACTGGAGTGGGGTGGGTGTCGGGTGGCCCTCCCGGCTCAACTTTTTTGAGGGGCGATCGCGGCCTTTCGAGATTCGCGGGAGCAAAAAAGTACAAGCCGCCGGGAGGACCACCCGACACCCACCCCAGTCCTGGCTGATCGACCAGTCAGCGGCTACCCTTGGTTCAGCAGGCGCATTTCGGCGCTCCCAAAGCTTCCTAGAGACGAATGGAGACGGTGATGGCTGAGAACGGTGGCGGGAAGTTTGGTGGGCGAGAGGTTGTGATCGTTGAGGCGGTGAGGACGCCGATTGGGCGGGGGCATATGGAGAAGGGGTATTACAGGGATTTGCATGCTTCGAATTTGTTGGCGAAGGTCTATGGGGAGCTGTTTGAGCGGGCCGGGGTTGATCCGGCCGAGACCGGGGATGTGATTGCGGGGTGTGCGCAGCAGTTTGGGGAGCAGGGGGTGAATATCGGGCGCAATGCCTGGCTCGAGGCGGGGCTGCCCATGGAGACGCCGGCGACGACGATCGATCGCCAGTGCGGTTCCGCCCAGCAGGCGGTCAACTTCGCGGCAGCGCAGATCGCCAGCGGCGTTCACGACGTCGTCGTCGGTGGCGGTGTCGAGCACATGGGTCACATCTCCTTCGCCGACGGCTTCGAGGTGATGAAAGAGCACGGCTCACCGTTCTCACCTGAGTTGCTGGAGCGCTACAACCTGATTCCCCAGGGGCTTTCGGCCGAGATGATCGCCGACGAGTGGGAGATCGCCCGGTCCGAGCTCGACGAGTTCGGCCTGCGCTCGCAGCAACTCGCCGCCAAGGCAACCGAGGAGGGTCGCTTCGAGCGCGAGACCGTCCCATTCGCGGTCAACGGCGACACCTATGTCACCGATCAGGGCCTGCGCGAGACGAGCCTGGAGGGGCTTGCGGGGCTGAAGCCGGCCTTCAAGGAGGACGGCAAGATCACCGCCGGCAACTCTTCGCAGGTTTCCGACGGGGCTGCCGGGGTGCTGCTGATGTCACGCGAGAAGGCGGATGCTCTGGGGTTGAAACCGCGGGCGCGGATTTACGACCAGACCACGGTCGGCGTCGACCCGGTGATCATGCTCACCGGCCCGATCCCGGCGACGCAAAAGCTGCTCGAACGCAACGGGATGACGATCGACGACATCGACCTGATCGAGATCAACGAGGCCTTTGCCTCCGTGGTCGTCGCCTGGCAGCGCGAGCTGGAGCCGAACATGGACCGCGTCAACGTCAACGGCGGCGCGATCGCCCTCGGGCACCCACTCGGCTCGACGGGAGCACGCCTGATCACCACTCTTGTGCACGAGATGGAGCGGACCGACAAGGAAATGGGCCTGGTGACCATGTGCTGCGGCGGCGGCCTCGGCACCGGCACTTTGATCCAGCGCATCTGACTAATTTGACTTCCATCGATCGCGCTGTAGATTACCCCCCGATCAGTCAAACCATTCAAAGGGGAAGATCGATGTACCGGCGAACTTTCGCGATTTTGATCAGCGTTCTGATGGTGGCAGCATTCGCTGCGGGTTGTGGCGATGACGACAGCAGCGCTGATGCTGATTCGCCGACGAAGGCGGAGTTCGTCAAAGAGGCCACCACCTACTGCAAAAACCTCTACAAAGAAGTCCAGAAACAGCTCGCCGCTGCTTCCGAAGCTCAGGAAGGCGTGCCCGCGAGCGGGAATCAGGAGAAACAGCTGGTCAACAACATCATCGTCCCCACCCTCAACAAGCAGGCCGAGCAGCTGAGTGAATTCGGCGCCCCCGAGGGCGACGAGGCGCAGGTCGAGGAGATCATCGAAGGACTCGAAAAGGTGGCCAAGGAAGCGGAAGAAAATCCGGTTGGCGCGTTGTCGAAGTCCGACCCGTTTTTTGAGGTCGACCAGCTGATGAAAGACTACGGGCTCGACGCCTGCAGGCATTAGGCACGACGCGGGGAGCGCACCTCCTGGCTGGGTGGCCAGGCCCTATATGCTCCACCTTCGATGGACCTGACGCTCTCGCCATCGGAGGTGGAGTTCCGCGACGAGGTTCGCACCTGGATCGGGGAGAACCATCCAGGTCCCGAGCCAGAGGCAGGTCTCGACGAGGTGATGGCCTTTCGGCGCGAGTGGCAGCTGAAGCTGCACGCGGCCGGCTGGGCCGGGATCTCCTGGCCGCGGGAGTACGGCGGCCGGGGGGCAACGCTGATCGAGCAGGCGATCTTCGTCGGTGAGGCGGCGCGCCAGGAAGCGCCGAGCCCCGCCAACGTGCTCGGCTTGGCGATGGGCGGCCCCGTGGTTATCGCTCACGGCACCGACGAGCAGAAGCAGCGCTACCTCGAGCCGATCCTGACCGGCGAGGAGATCTGGTGTCAGGGTTTCTCCGAGCCCGAGTCCGGTTCCGATCTCGCCTCGCTGAAGACGCGCGCGGTCAAGGACGGCGACGAATGGGTGGTGAGCGGCCAGAAGGTTTGGACGACGTTCGCTCAGTACGCGAAGTGGTGCATGCTCGTCGCCCGTACCGACCCCGACGCTCCCAAGCACCAGGGTCTTACCTACTTCCTGATGGACATGGAGCAGGAGGGGGTCGAAGCGAAACCGCTGGTTCAGATCACCGGCGAGGGCGAGTTCAACGAGGTCTTCATGGAGGAAGCGCGGATCCCGGACGCCAACGTCGTCGGCGGCGTCGGCAACGGCTGGGGGGTGGCGATCACGACCCTGATGAACGAGCGCGCGGGCCTCGCCTTCGGCGCCATTGCGCAGATCCAGAACAGCCTCGGGCGGCTCGCCAGGCTGGCGACCGAGGTTCGCACCAACGGCGGCTCGGCGGCAGAAGACACCTACTACCGCCAGCGCATCGCTCAGCTCCACATCGAGGCCGAGACGATGCGCCTCAATGCCTACCGCGGCCTGACCAAGACGATGCAGTCGGGCACGCCCGGACCCGAGGGCTCGCTCGGGAAGTGGCAGTGGGCAGACATCAACCAGGGCCTGACCGAGCTGGCACTGGAGATTGAGGGCGCCTACGCACCACTGGCGCGTGGCTCTGCGAACGCCATCGATAACGGCGCCTGGCAGTACGGCTTCCTTCGCTCCCGCGCCAACTCGATCGAGGGCGGGACGACGGACATCCTCAAAAACATCATCGCCGAGCGAGTGCTCGGCCTGCCGAGGCTGCGCTAGGACGCCGCCGGATGTACTTCGACCTCACCGACGAGCAGCAGGCGATCAAGTCGACCGCCCGCGACTTCCTCGCCTCGCGCTTCAAATCCGAGCGGATTCGCGAGATCGCCGCGAGCGAGGATGGCCTCGATGCCGAGGGCTGGAAGCAGATGGCGGAGCTCGGCTGGACTGGCTTGGCGCTGCCGGAGGAGTGGGGCGGGCAGGGGCTCGGGATCGTCGATCTCGCGGTGCTCTTCGAGGAGATGGGCTACGCGCTGGCCCCCTCACCGCTCTTCTCCAACACGATCGCCGGCCTGGCGCTGAGCTTCTGTGGTTCCGACGACCAGCGTGAGCGCTACCTGCGCCCGCTGGCCGCAGGCGAGCGGCGCGGCACCCCCGCCCTCTGGGACGCCGACTCGCCGGCGACTATCGGCGAGTTCACGCTGGAAGCGAAGCCCGAGGGAGACGGCGTCGTGCTCGATGGCGAGAAGACGCTGGTCCTCGACGCGGCGGGGGCCGACTTCTTCCTCGTCGCCACGAGCGACGGGCGCCGTCACATCGTCGACAGCGACGCCGACGGAGTCGCCGTTACGGCGGAGGAGGGGATCGACCCCACCCGCCGTTTCTTCTCGGTCCGCTTGGAGGGGGTACGGGTCGGCGCCGCCGACACGCTGCCCGGTGGGGCCGCCGACTACTTTCTGGTCCTCCATCGGGTCTGCGTCGCGCTTGCGGCGGAGTCGACTGGGCTTGCCCAGCGGACGCTGGAGATGGCGGTCGAGTACGCCAAAGACCGGCAGCAGTTCGGGCGCCCGATCGGCGCCTACCAGGCGGTCTCACATCGCTGCGCGCAGATGCTGCTGGAGACCGAGAATGCCCGCTCCGCCGTCTACGGCGCCGCCTGGGCAGCCGACGCGGAGCCTGAGTCGTTGCCGCTCGCGGCTTCGATGGCGAAGGCCTACGCCGGCGATGCCGGCTGGCGGGTGCCGGACGCCTCGATCCAGGTCCACGGCGGCATTGGCTTCACCTGGGAGCACGACCTTCACTTTTTCCTCAAGCGCGGCCGCTCCAACGCGGCGATCTTCGGCGACTCGAAGTGGCACCGCGAACGGGTCGCCGACACGGTGCTCGCACGCGCCGCCGCGCCGGCAGCGGCCTGACGGCGCTCCGATGGACGCCCTCGATCGCATCTCCGTCGCCGCGATCGGCACCTCGGTCGCCAACCTGGAGGCCGAGACGCTGCGCGCCGAGGCCGCCGGCGTGGAGTGTGTCTGGGCACCAGAGCTGTTTCGCAGCGCCGCCACCCAGGCCGCCTATCTGGCAGCGAAGACCGAGCGGATCGGCGTCGCAACCGGCATCGTCTGGGCCTTTACCCGCAGCCCCTTTATCCACGCCGTGACCGCTCTCGACATCGACGAGATGTCAGGCGGGCGCTTCCGGCTGGGGATGGGCGCGGGCGTAAAACGGCTGAACGAAACCTGGCACAACGCCGACTACGGCAAGCCGGCTCCGCACCTGCGCGAGGCGATCGAGGCGACGCGGCTGATCATGCGCCAGGCGAGCGCCGGCGAGCCGATCCGCTACGAGGGCGAGTACTACGACATCGACATCAAGGGTTGGGTGCGACCGCATCCAGCGCCGCGCCAGGCGGTCCCTATCTACACCGCCGCCGTGCAGGCGGGGATGGCGCGAATGGCTGGCGATGTCGCCGACGGCCTGATCGGTCACCCGATCCAGAGCCTGCGCTGGATTGACGAGGTCGTCGTCGACGCCTTCGAGACCGGCCTGCGCCGCAGCGGCCGCGAGCGCAAGGACTTCGACTACCTGCCGACCGTCTGCTGCGCGATTGACGACGACGAGGGGCGGGCGATTGAGATGGCCCGGCGCACGATCTCCTTCTACGCGACGGTCAAGACCTACATGCCGCTCTGGGAGCTGCACGGCTTCGCCGACAACGCCGTCGCCGCCGGCGAGGCCTTTCGGCGCGGCGATCTTGCGGCGGTGCCGGCGGCGATCAGCGACGAGATGGTCGAGGCCTACTGCGCCGCTGGCCCGCTCGACAAGGTCCGGGCCCGGGTCGAGGCGACGGCCGAACGCGCCGACGGCCTCTTCCTCACCCCGCCGACCTACTTCATCTCTCCGGAAGAGCTGAGCGAGTTCCAGAACCGCATCATCGACGCCTTCGGCCCCGCGACCTGAGCGGCCGCGGGGCGCGGCGAGCCTACGGGCAGACGACGACCAGGTGGAAATCGGCGTCCTCATTGGCGCCGGCTTTGTCGCGGGTGTGGACTTCGACTGCGTTGGGATTGGCGGGCGAGGAGTTGGTCTGGGCGTAGCCGGCGTTCGGCACCGTCGTGCCGGCGTTGTTGCGGCTCGACACGTTGGCGCACCCGGTCACGTTGACCGGGAAGACGACGCTGACGGCACCGCCGCCCTCAGCCGCGGTGATGCCGGCATCGCTGGCGCGGGCGAGCGTCGCGTTGCCGGGGCTGGTCGGGTTGTTGACAACGGCCCAGTAGGTATGCGTGGCGCGTTCGGCCGCCGGTACGACACCGAGCTTGTTGGTGTTGATCTGGAAGCCGGTGAGAGTGTCTTTCTTCAGCTTGCCGCCGCCGATCGTCTGCTTCTTGATCGCGCCGCCGTTGATCGTCTGCGCCGCGTAGGCGGTCCCGGCGAGGGCGATGATCAGGGCGATTACCGCAACGACCATCGCTGGCGACGGCCGCCTCTGCTTGAGCATGCTCATGCTGGACTCCCTTCCAGTAGGTGACCCGATCCGTGATAATTGCTAACCCGCCTACCCGGGCTCCGCTGCGGTTACGCGTCGGCAGGCAGCGCCGCAACGAAGCGTTCGAAGGCGCCGATGTCGGTCACGGCGGGGCCGTGGCCGGGGAGGATCAGCGACGGGTTCAGCTCGGCCAGCTTGCGAATCGAGCGGCGGTTCTCGGCGGGGTCGTAGGTGAAGATCGGTGGTGGCTCCTTGATCCCCGGTAGCGCCGTGGCGTAGCTCATGTTGCGGAGCACGTCGCCGCAGATCGCGACCCGATCGGAGTCGCGGAAGAAGATCACCTCGCCACGGGCGTGGCCGGGGCCGTGGACTACGCGGAAGCCCGCGACCACATCGCCCTCGTGGAGGACGCGGTCGACCTTGTAGGGCGGGCCCTGCCAGATCGCGCGGATCACGCGATTGACCGGGTGGCTTGCGGCTGCCTCCTGCATCGGGCGCTTGCCTTCCATCGCCTCAACGTCGTCGGCATGGCAGGCGAGCGGCACGCCGCGGGCCTCGCAGACGTCCTTTGCAACGCCCTGGTGGTCGGGGTGGGCGTGGGTCAGCGCCAGCATCGAGATCTCGCGGCCCTCGAGCTCGGCGAAGATCCGCCGCCGGTCCCAGGTCCGGCCGGCGTCGATCAGCACGTCCTCGGCGAGGTAGACGTTAATGCTCGGCGTCGGCAGCTCCTTCAACCGCCACACCGCTGGGGCCAGGTACTTCAATGCTCGATCCCCAGCGTCCCACGCGGCTCACCGCTGTGTTCGGCGAGCTCTTCGAGGCGAGCAACCTTGCGTTCGCCTTCGAGCCGGGCCGGGTGCTCCGGCGGCAGCGGCTCGATCAGGCGGCGGATGCGGTTGCGCACCTGCAGCGCGAAGTGGGGCGTGGAAGCTCCGGCTAGCGCGCGGATGTCCTCCGGCGTCACTTCGCCCGAGCGCGCCAGCAGCTCGGGATTCTCGGACTCGCTCATTCTTCGCCCCCAATCTTGGCCAGCTCCGCCAGTTCGTTGACTTGCGCCTGTTGAGCCACGTCGATCGCTTCCTGGTCGCCGATCACCCACACATGGTTGTAGAAGGCGCGGGTCGGATTGGTCGTGTAGCCGGGCTTCACGTCGAGGAAGTATTCACGTAGCGGCGCCGGCAGGGTGCTGGCGTTGTCGGTGAGCAGCAGCGGTCCCCAGGTTCCCGAGGCTGAGAGTGGCGCCGCGGCGGCGGCATCGAGTGGCGAGTTGTCGCGGGCGAGGACGAAGCCGTGGCCGGGGTCGTTGACGTTCCAGCCAAAGCTTCCGTCGGCGTAGCGAGCAAAGGCGATCGCATTGGTGATGGGGTCCTCGCCGGATACCCGGTGGACCTCGTTACCGAGTTTGGAGATCGCGCGAACGGCTCGGGAGGAGATCGCCGAGGACGGGCCGAGGACGTAGACCGGGACCTTGCGGTGGCGCTCGAGCGCGGCGACGGTGGGCGGCGGCAGCTCGTCGCCCGCTGCGAAGAGGACTGGGTCGCCAGAGCGGGCGGCCCAGGCGGCGGCGGGCATCGCGAACTCTGGACGGTCGGCAGGGGCGACGACCATGTGGGCCGGTGGGGCGCCGAAGAGGCGATCGCGGAGCCTCGCGATCGCGGCCGCGGTGGCTGCCGGGCCGCTGGCCTTGACGCTGGCCACCTTGCCGCCCTTCGGCGTCGCCACGTCGCCGATCGCAAAAGCAGCAGCGCCACCGGTCGAGTCATTGCCCTGCGGGTCCAGTGCATCGAGCGCTTCCGCGGTCGAGTCGGAAAGGTCGTCGCTGTCGGAGATCAGCACTGGCGCGCGGACCGGGGTGGACATCAGGACGGAGGCGGCGATAGCGCCCGTCCAGTCTTCCTCGCCGACAAGCGTCACTGCCCCCGGCCGTTGTGCCGCGGTGGTCGAAGGGAACACGGCAAGGGCCACCGCGGCGGCGTTGGCGGCCGGGTCCGAGCCGCCGACGCGGGTCGTGTTGCCCGTCGCGAAGGAGGGGTAACCGAGATGCTCGGCGCTCTGCGAGGTCGGTTCCTCGGCAGCCTCGCCTTCTACCGTGGGCACGGCTACAGGCGCGGGCCCTCGGGCGTCGGTATCGCTCTCGGACCCGCCGCTGCCACCGAGTATCGCGGCGACGATGAAGACGATCGCGACGGCCACGAGCGCAGCGATTCCCTTCAGGGCGCCAGGGATCGAGCGATCTGGTCGCTTCCCCCTCGCCGGTGCGGGCTTGGGGTCGAGGCGCGACTCGCCATCCTTCCGCTCCGGTTCCCGCACCGGCTTGTCAATGGTCGGCACGTCGGCGTTGATCGGGCGGTCCGCGCTCACCGCCCCAACGCTACATCGGCCGAAAGGGTCTCTCCCTGGCTGGCCGGTTAGATAAAGTGGAAACCGACTGGCTGACTGACCAGTCAATCGGCCCCGGCGAGGAAGGAACAAATGGATTTCAGGCTCAACGACGAGCAGCTCGAGTACAAGGAGAAATGCCGGACCTTCGCTCGCGAGGTGATTCGGCCCGCCGCGCGCAAGCACGACGAAGAGGAGAGCATTCCCTGGGAGGTCATCAAAGAGGCGCGCAGGCAGGGCTTCGGCGGCCTTGAGGGGATCCAGCGCTCGGCCGCCGACGGCGAGGGTCAGATGCAGGTGATCTCCGCCGAAGAGTTCCACTGGGGCTGTGCCGGGATCGCGCTGGCGATCTCCGGGTCGGGACTGGCGGCGGCCGGCATCGCCTCCTCCGGGACGCCGGAGCAGATCGCGCGCTGGGTGCCGGAGTGCTTCGGCAGCGAGGACGAGGTCAAGCTCGGCGCCTACGCCGTTACCGAGCCACAGGCCGGTTCCGACGTCAAGAGCCTGAAGACGACCGCCAGGCGTGAGGGCGAGGAGTGGGTGCTCAACGGAACCAAGGTCTTCATCACCAACGGCGGCATCGCCGACGTTCATGTGGTCGTCGCCACCGTCGACCCGACCCTCGGCACCCGCGGCCAGGCCTCCTTCGTCGTCGGCAAGGACACTCCCGGCCTCTCGCAGGGCAAGAAGGAGACCAAGCTCGGGATCCGCGCCTCGCACACGGCCGAGATCGTGCTCGACGACTGCCGCGTCCCGATCGAGAACCTGCTCGGCGGCGAGGAGAAGCTGGAGCGCAAGCTGCAGCGTGGTCGCGAAGGCAAGAAATCCCGCGGCGCCGACGCGCTGGCGACCTTCGAGGTGACCCGGCCGCTGGTCGGCGCCTCCGCCCTCGGCATCGCCCAGGCCGCCTACGAGTGGACCCTCGAGTACCTCGACGGCCAGTCCGAAGGCGGCACGCCGCTGCTGCAGACGCAGCGCATCCAGCAGACGCTGGCCGACGTCGCGACCGAGATCGAGGCGGCGAGGCTGCTGGTCCAGCGCGCCGCCTGGATGGGGCGCAACGGCATGCCGATGACCGGCGGCCAGGGCTCGATGTCGAAGCTGAAGGCCGGCGACGTGACGATGTGGGCGACGACGACCCTGATGGATCTCGTCGGTCCCTTCGCCTGGAGCGTCGAGTGCCCGCTGGAGAAGTTCTTCCGCGACGCCAAGATCTACCAGCTATTCGAGGGCACGGCCGAGATCCAGCGCATGGTCATCTCGCGCATGCAGGCCCGCGAGTATGCCGAGCGCCTTGGTTACGGCGCCGAAGTGGCGGCGGAGGCGATGGCGAAGTCCAGCAAAGAGGCTGTTCCCGCCTAAGCCTGGAGCGGCCTGGGGTCCCCCTCCCAGGCCGCTTCGCGGGAGTTCCTGGGAGGGGACCCCCGACCGGCTCTAAGCTCAACCCCGTGCATGGGCCAGGTGGGCATTTGCATTCGCTTGATGCGCGGCGAGCGGATAGTCGCCGGCGGATGTGGATTGCGCTGGGGATCAACGGGGGGCTGCTGGTGGCCGAGGCGGTCGGAGGCGTTCTCACGGGCTCGCTGGCGCTGCTGGCGGACGCGGGGCACGTGCTTTCCGATGTCGGCTCGATCGTCCTGGCGCTGATCGCCGCTCGGCTCGCCCTCCTGCCGGCGGTGGGTCGGCGCACGTTCGGCTACCAGCGCTCCGAGGTCCTGGCGGCGCTGGTCAACGGCCTGCTGTTGGTCGCGGTCAGTGTCGGCATCGCGATCGTCGCGGTCGGGCGCCTCTCCGACCCGCCGCCGATCGACGGCGCCGGCGTGCTCGCCCTCGGCGTCCTTGGCCTCGCCGGCAACCTCGCCGCCACCGTCGTCCTCGCCCGCGGCGAGCGCCAGGACCTCAACCTCGAGGGGGTGTTGCGCCACAGCGTTGCCGACGCTCTCGGCTCGCTCGGCGTCGTCCTCGCGGGCGCCTTCGTCCTGCTGGGCGGCTCGGCGGTCATTGACCCGATCGTCGGCCTGCTGATCGCCGCCCTCGTTCTCGCCTCCTCCTGGCGCTTGATCAAGGAGCCCTTCGACGTGCTGATGGAGGCGGCGCCGGCGGGCCTCGATGTCGAGCGGATGGGCGCGACGATCTGCGCGGAGAAGGGGGTTCGTTCGGTCCATGACCTCCACGTCTGGACCGTGACCGCCGGTTTCGCCGCCGTCGCCGCGCACGTCGTTGTCGTCCGTGACTGCGACCGCGATCTGGTCCGGCGCCGGCTCGAGCTTGTCCTGACCGAGCGCTTCGGGATCGAGCACACCACCCTGCAGATGGAGGAAGAGGCGGACGAGGCCCTGCTGCGAGTCGAGAACGCACCCGCGGAAAGCTGATCGCAAGGCCGGTTGCAGGGACTTCCAGCGCCGCTGGCCGGAAATCCCGCTTGGCTAGCCTCGCGAGGATGCCTAGGAACCGCTCCGTCGCGGTGGCGCTCTCAGTCGCCCTCGCGGCGCTCAGCATGCTGCTCGTCGCCGCCCCGGCGCCGGCCGAGGACCTCCAAGCCCAGCTTGAAGCCAAGCAGGAGAAGCTGGAGGAGGTTGGCGAGCGAAAAGGGGTCCTGACGTCGACGATCTCCCGCTTCGGCGACGAAATCGACCGGCTGACCGGCGCCGTGGCCACGATCCGCACCCGCGAGGCGGCCGTCCGCGCCAGGCTCGAGGCCAAGCAGGCCGAGCTCGACAAAGCGGTTGCCGAACTGGATGTCGCCAGGGACCGGCTGGTGGAGCTCCGCTCCCGGCTCAAGCGCGCGCTGACCGCTCTGCGCGAGCGCCTGGTGGCGATGTACGAAACCGGCAGCCCCGACCTGCTCAGCGTCATCGTCGGTGCCGGCGGGGTAGACGATCTCGCCGCGCGCGCCGAATACCTCGACCGCCTGCACGGCATGGACGAGGCCGTGGTCGGCCGGGTGCGCGAACTGCGCGACCAGGTCAAAGAGCTGGTCAACCGCCTGCGCAGCGCCAAGGACCGGATCGAAGCGGCGCGCGACGCGATCGCCTCCGAACAGCAGGCGCTGGTCGATGCCCGTGCCGCCTTGCAGAGCCGCCAGCAGGATCTGCTCGCCGCCCGCGGCGCGCGCGAAGCCGCACTGGAGCAGATCAGCGAGCACGAGGAAGAGCTCCACGGTCACGTGGCGGAGATCCAGGGCGAGCTCGCCGCCCAGCTCTCGGCAACGGGTGCTGCGCCACTTCCGGCCGGGCCGATCATCGGTGGCAGCGGCGGCCTGATTTGGCCCGTCAATGGCCCCGTCGTCTCGGGCTTCGGCCCTCGCTGGGGCAGCATGCACGAGGGGGTGGATATCGCCGTGCCGGAAATGACGCCGATTCGCGCCGCGGCTTCCGGCACGGTGCTCGCCACCCAGTCGGACGCTGAAAGCGGCGGCTACGGCAACTTCACCTGCATCGACCACGGCGGTGGGCTCTCCACCTGCTACGCCCACCAGACCTCGTTCGCGGTCGCCGCGGGCCAGTCCGTCTCTCAGGGCGCCGTCATCGGGTACACCGGCTGCACCGGGCACTGTCTCGGTCCGCACCTCCACTTCGAGGTTCGTATAAACGGCTCTCCGACGGACCCGATGGGTTACCTTTAGCAATCAGTCCCCCGCATGATTCGCCAGGCCCACACCTATCTCGCAGGTGCGGTGGGAGGGGCGACGTTGATCGCCATCGCCATCGCCGTCTTCGTGCTGCTGGTTTCGGCCCAGGTCTTCCGCGACTGGCCCGTGGCCGCGCTCGGCGACGGTGGCGACGAGGACGCCGCGGTCACGAGGGAGCAGCCGGCCGGCTCAGCCGACACCGGCCCGGGGGTCGGCCCGGGTCCTGGCGCTGCGGCGGCTGCGGCGGCGGATGGCGGCGATGGACAGGCACGCTCCGCGCCTGGCGCGAACGGCGGCTCGGTCGCCGCGGGCGGCGGCGTTACGACCGGCGGCGGTGGCAACGCAGCCGACCCGACCGGCACCGGCGGGGCCGGCGGTCAGGGCGGTGGAGCCGGTGGCGCACCACAGAGCACCAATGCCTCCGGCCCGGGCGGTGGAGGGGCTGCAAGCTCGGGCGGCGCCGGGACTAAATCCAGCGGCGGCTCGGGCGGCTCGACCTCGTCGCCTGCCAGTCAGGTCACCGACACCGTCAACGACACGGTCAACCAGGTGGACGAAACGGCGCTGGGCGGCACCCTCGGCGACAGCGGCGTCACCGAAACGACCGAAGGCGTCGTCAACGGCGTCGCCGGCCCGGAATCGACGGTCGGCAAAGTCGTCGACGAAGCCGCCGGCGCAGTCGGCGGCATCCTCGGCAACAACCCCTGACGACACCGGACCGCACATGGCGGCGTCCTCGCTCGCTCGCGTGCGGAGCACGCCACGCTCACTGCGTCCTTGCCCTGTACGGTCCGGAGCCGTCAGGATCGTCACAATGCCGACTCGATGGCCGCAGATCGAGAACAGGCGGGGTCGGTCGCGAGCGGCGATCCGATCGAGGGCTCGGCGGTCTACCCGGCCGGCAGCCGGGTCAATGAGCGTGGTCACCTCGAGGTAGCCGGCTGCGACCTGGTCGACCTCGCAGCCGAGGTCGGCACTCCCGCTTACGTCTACGCCGAGGACGACGTTCGCGGTCGGGCCCGCGCCTACCGCGAGGCGTTCGAGCGCCGTAGCGAGGACTTCGAGGTGCTTTTCGCCAGCAAGTCGCTGCCCTGCACCGCCGCTTACCGTCTCTTCGCGGAGGAGGGCCTCTCGGTCGACGTCGCCTCCGGCGGCGAGCTGCACATGGCGCTGCGCGCCGGCTTCGACCCCGACCGCATCCACATGCACGGCAACAACAAGAGCGATGAGGAAATTCTCTTCGCCGCCCGCGCCGGTGTCCGCCACCTGATCCTCGACTCCTTCGACGAGATCGAGCGATGCGAGCGCCTGCTGGAGTCGCCGCAGCGGGCGCTGATCCGGGTCACGCCGGGCATCAAGCCCTCGACCCACGATTACGTGCAGACGGGCCAGCTGGATTCGAAGTTCGGCTTCGGGATCGAGGACGGCCTGGCGGCCCGGGCGATCGAGCGGGTGCTGGCCTCCGACAAGCTGGAGCTGGTCGGGCTGCACGCCCACATCGGCTCGCAGATCTTCGAGCTCGAGCCCTACGCCCTGGCGATCCGTGCCCTCGGCGAGCTGGCCGGCGACTGGTGTCGGGTCGTCAACGTCGGCGGTGGCCTCGGCGTCGCCTACGCGGCGGAGGACGAGCCACCCTCGATCGACGCCTACGTCGACGTCAAGGTCCGCGGCGTCACCGAGGTCTTCGGCGAGGGGGTGCGCATCCTGGTCGAGCCCGGGCGGTCGCTGGTCGCCAATGGGGGGATCACCGCCTACCGCGTCGGCACCGTCAAGCAGATCCCCGGCGTCCGCACCTACGTCGCCGTCGACGGCGGCATGTCGGACAACATGCGGCCGATGCTCTACGGCTCGCGCTACGAGGCGCTTGTCGCCGATCGTGCCGCGGCTGTACCTGACACGCTGGTGACGATCGCCGGTATGCACTGCGAGTCCGGCGACATCCTCGTCCGCGACGCGATGCTGGCCGAGCCGGCGGTCGGCGACGTCCTGGTGACGCCGGCTACCGGGGCCTACGGCTACGCGATGGCCAGCAACTACAACGGCGTGCCACGGCCCCCGGTCGTCTTCTGCCGCGACGGCGAGGCCCGGGTCGTAGTCCGGCGCGAGACCTACGAGGACCTCACCGCACGCGATGTCTAGCGAACCTTCCAAACCCGTCCGCGTCGGGCTGCTCGGGCGCGGGACGGTCGGCGCCGCCTTCGCCGACCTGCTGGCCGAGCGCGCGGACGCGGTCGAGGCCGCGACGGGTCTGCGGCCGGAGCTCGCCGGGGTGCTCACCCGCTCGGAGGGGGATTTCGGGACGGTCCTCGAGCGGGCTGACCTCGTCGTCGAGTTGATGGGCGGGACCGACCCGGCGCGGCAGTTCGTGCTCGAGGCGCTGCGCGCCGGCAAGCCCGTCGTCACCGCCAACAAGCAGCTCCTGGCTCAGCACGGGGACGAGCTCTTCGGCGCCGCCCGCGAGGCCGGCGTGCAGCTACGCTTCGAGGCGGCCGTGGCCGGGGTGATCCCGATCGTCCGCACGATTCAGGAGAGCTTCGGCGCGACCGAGATCTCGAAGGTCTTCGGGATCGTCAACGGCACCACCAACTTCATCCTCACCGAGATGGCCGCCACGGGGGCCGGCTACGACGAGGTGCTGGCACGGGCGCAGGAGCTCGGCTACGCCGAGGCCGACCCCAGCGACGACGTCAGCGGGGCCGATGCCGCAGCGAAGATGGCGATCCTCGCCCGCCTCGCCTTCCACACCGGAGTCACTCTGCCCGAGGTTCCCTACGAGGGGATCGAGGGAATCCAGCCCGACGACCTCGCCTACGCCAAGGAGCTCGGTCTCTCTTTGAAGCTGCTCGGCGCCGCCGAACGTCGCGACGGCGGTATCAGCGTCCGCGTCTTCCCCTGCTTTCTCTATCCCGGTCATCCGCTGGCGCCGATCGAGGGCCCGTTCAACGCGGTCATGGTCGAGGCGCCGGCGATCACCGAGGTGACGATGTCGGGGCCGGGGGCGGGGGGGTTGCAGACCGCCTCGGCAGTGCTCGGCGACGTCGTCTCGATCCTCGCCGGCGAGGCACCGGTGCACGAGACCCGCGAGGAGCTGCCCCTCGTCACCGATGTCACCTCCTCCTTCTACCTCTATCTCGAGGTCGCCGACCGCCCCGGCGTGCTGGCCCGCGTGGCAACCGTGCTCGGCGACCACGAGGTCTCGGTCAAGAGCGTGGTCCAGCGTGGCGCGGATGAGGACGCCCGTCTGGTGATGGTCGTCCACGAGTGCCTGGAGTCGCGTTTCGCGGCGGCCGTCGAGGCGCTCGCCGAGCTCGACGACCTCCGCTCCTCGCCACGGTCGATCCACGTGATCGAGGAGGAGTTCTAGGTGGCTGCTGCGCTGATCGAGCGTTACCGGGACCGGCTCTCGCTTGAGCCGGGCGACCCGGTGGTGACGCTGAATGAGGGCTCGACTCCCCTGATCGAGGCGCCGCGGCTTTCGGAGCGGATCGGCGCCCGCGCCTACCTCAAGTTCGAGGGCGCCAACCCGACCGGCTCGTTCAAGGACCGTGGGATGACCGTGGCCGTCTCGCGGGCCAAGGGCCGGGGGGCGGAGGCGGTGATCTGCGCCTCGACCGGCAACACCGCGGCCAGCGCCGCCGCCTACGCGGCGCGGGCGGGGCTGCGCGGGGCGGTGATCGTGCCGGAGGGCAAGATCGCGATCGGGAAGCTGGCGCAGGCGCTGATGCACGGCGCCCGCGTCGTCGCGCTGCAGGGAAATTTCGACGACGCCCTGACGATCGTCCGCGAGCTCTCGCAGAAGCACCCGATCGAGCTCGTCAACTCCGTCAACCCGCACCGGATCGAAGGCCAGAAGACGGCCGCATTCGAGGTCGTGGAGGAGCTGGGGGAGATGCCGGGGGCGCTGGCGATCCCGGTCGGCAACGCGGGCAATGTGACCGCTTACTGGCGAGGGTTTCAGGAGTTGGCGGATTCGGGTGAGCACTTCCATGGTAAGGAAGGGGTCTCTGGCCCAGTCCTCTACGGCTTCCAGGCCGAGGGAGCGGCGCCGCTCGTCAGCGGCGAGCCGGTCGCCAACCCCGAGACCGTCGCCTCGGCGATCCGGATCGGCAACCCCGCCCGCTGGGAGGAGGCGATGAGCGCCTTCACCACCTCGCGCGGCCGCGTGGCCGCCGTTTCCGACGAGCGGATCCTCGACGCCTACCGCTGGCTCGCCGACCGCGAAGGCGTCTTCTGCGAGCCCGCCTCCGCCGCCTCGGTGGCCGGCCTGCTCGCCCACGGCCTGCCCGTCGTCGAGGGCGCGACGCCGCCCGAGTCCGTCGTCTGCGTGCTCACCGGGCACGGCCTCAAGGACCCCGACACCGCGCTCGGCAAAGCCCCCGCGGTGATCAACTGCGACAACGACCTCAGCGCCGTCGAGAGAGCCGTCTTCGATTGACCACGCGCCGCCGGCTCGTCCGCGTCCCCGCCTCCTCGGCCAACCTCGGCCCCGGTTACGACGCGATGGCGGCGGCTGTCTCGCTGCACCTTGAGCTGGAGGTGGAGGAGATGGGGGAGTTCTCCTTCGATCCGGGCGGGCTCGAGGTCCCGATCGGGCGCGACAATCTCATCGTCCGTGCGTTCGAGTGCCTGCGCTCGGCCGACGGCATCGCCTTCAGGCTGCGCAGCGAGATCCCGCTGGCGCGCGGGCTCGGCTCCAGCGCGGCGGCGATAGTCGCTGGGCTCTTCGCCGCCGACCACCTCTTCGAGCTGGCACTGTCGAAGCAGGAGATGCTGGCCCGGGCAACCGAGCTGGAGGGCCACCCCGACAACGTCGCGGCGGCGATCTACGGCGGCTTCGTCGTCTGCGGGAGCGGGGCGGAGGGGGCGCCGTTCGCCGCCCGCTTCGACCCGCCGGAGGGGCTGGAGGGGATCGTCGTCGTCCCGCCCGAGGAGGTCTCGACCAAGCGTGCCCGCGAGGCGATCCCGGCCGAGATCCCGCTCGCCGACGCCGTCGCCAACGTCTCCGCGGCGGCGCTGCTGGTGCTTGGGCTGCGCAGCGCCGACCTCGACCTCGTCGCCCGCGGTCTGCACGACTGCATCCACCAACCGCGCCGCCGCGAGCTTTATCCGCGCTCGATGGAGATCGTCGACGCGGCGGGGGAGATGGGCGCATTGGGTGCGACGATCTCCGGCGCCGGCCCCACCGTTCTCGTCTGGACGACCTGGCAGGACGCTGGCAACGTCACCGCCGCGCTGCAGGAGCGCTGTGCCGGCTGGGCCGATGTACGGCGCCTGCCGTTCACGCCCCTCGGCGCCGACGTCCCCGAGCTCTGAGATGGACTGGGTCGTCCAGATCGGTCTGATCGAGCTGGCGCTGGGCGGACTGCTGGGGTGGGCGATGGTGGTGCGCGACGAGAAGCCGGAGTGGCTGCGGCAGATCGGGGTGGTCGCGCCTCAGCGGATCCGCCAGGTCCACCTCGACTACGTGATGATGGGCCTGATCCTGATCGCCGTCGGCCTCGCGATGCCCGATCTTCCGACCGCGATCGCGGTCGCCCTCGTCTTCGGCACCCTGGTCAACCCCTTCCTCTTCGTCCCGCTCGCCTTCGAGCCCGATACGGACAAACGCACCTGGTACCGCCTCCTGGCCGTCGTCTCCTTCATCGGCGTCAGCGGCGGGCTCCTCGCCGCGGCGATCGTCGGACCCGGCTGAGGGGCCCGCTATCCGGGACTAAGGCGCAGCGATCGGCTCAGTCGAGCAGGCCGACTTGGCGCAGAATCGAGACGCTGTCGGAGTAGACGTCCTTGCGCTTGACGAGGCCGTCTTCGAAGGGGATCGAGTCGATGCCGTCCCACTCGACCCGCTTGCCCGTCGGCGCAGCGGTCAGGTCGCCGCGTCGCATCTCTTTCGCATGCGTCGCGGCGGCGGTCCACTCCTGAACCACCAGGCCCTCGCGCACGTAGAGGCGGCGCGTCGTGAAGGCGATGTCTGGCCAGGTCTCGAAGATCGAGCCGATGTGGGCGCGCACATCCTCGCCGCTGGCCGACTCGCCGGCCGTGTGGTTGGCGAAGACCATGTCGGGCGAGTGCATTGCCACGATCGCGTCGAGGTCGTGGGCGTTCCAGGCCTCGTTATAGCGATCGATCCGCTCGCGTAGCGCCGCCTCAGAACTCTCCCCACCGCTCATCCGCTTTGTTCCAAAATGGCTGGGCTACCCTTCCCATAAACGCTACGTTTCTTTATTCCTTGAGCACGACCCACAAAGAGCTTACGGCCCGGTTCGACGCAGTTTACGCTGCCACAGCCGCGCGCCTTAGAGCCCGTCGCCCCGAGATTGAACATGCTGCGTTGACCCGTGTCGAGAGGGTTACCGATCGGACCGAGGCGACCGGGCCGGAATACGAGGAGGGTTTGCGGGGCGCCGTCTCCGCTGCGCTCGACTACGGCTTCGCGGGCATCGAACAGGGGGAGGGCGGCTTGCCGCCGCTTCCGGAGGCGCTGCTAACCCAGGCCCGCCTCGCGGCCAGCAGCAACATCAGTCTCGACACGGTGCTCCGCCGCTACTTCGCCGGCTACACCCTGCTTGCCGACTTTCTGATGCAGGAGGCAGAGAGCAGCGATCTCTTGGGGGGCCCGGCGCTGCAAAGCATGCTGCGAGCTCAGGCCACGCTTTTCGATCGTCTCGTAGTTCGCATCACCGAGGAGTACACCCGCGAGACCGAGGCGCGCTCGGACACGACCAATCAGCGTCGCATTCAATCTCTCGAAAGGCTCCTCGCGGGCGAGCCGCTCGACGTTTCCCAATTCGACTATGAGTTCGATGCTCATCACGTCGGCGCGATCGCCGCGGGCCTCGGGGCGATCGAGGCGTTCCGCGACCTTGCCAAGGTGCTCGATCGCCGCCTCCTTCATGTCCGCTGCGACGAGCGGACCGTTTGGGCGTGGCTGGGAGGTCGCTCCGCCCCAGACGTGGAGGCACTCGAGCGTGCTGTCTCTCAGGGTTGGCCTGCCAAGGTTTCGCTGACGATCGGCGAGCCCGCCCAGGGGCTCGGCGGCTGGCGCCTGACTCATCAGCAGGCGAGAGCGGCTCTGCCGGTCGCTCGTCGCACTCCCTGACCTTCATTCGCTACGCCGACGTCGCCCTGCTCGCGTCGATCCTCCAGGACGACCTCCTGGGGACTTCGCTGCGGGAGCTCTACCTCGTCCCGCTCTCCAAGGCGAGGGATGGCGGCGCCGTGCTGCGGCAGACCCTGCGCGCATACTTCGCCGCCGAACGCAACGCGTCATCTACAGCCGCCGCGCTCGGGGTGAGCCGGCAGACGGTCATCAACCGCCTGCGGGTGGTCGAAGAACGGCTCGGTCGCTCGCTCGGCAGCTGCGCGGTGGAGGTGGAGGCAGCGCTGCGCCTGGAGGATATGGGGCGTCCACTGTTGCCCTATGCGGCTTTCAGCAGAGGTTGATCCCTCCTGGAGCTGGGGTCGACGGCCAGGCGCTCTCCTTTACAAACTGTCAAGCCCGCGGAGGCAAATTAGCCATAGCCCCTGCCAGTACCCGCATGAAAGTGTCGCTTCACATCGGCCGGCGACTGGATCAATCGATTCGGGAACCGATTACAGGGGGGAAGATGAACGGCAAACGGTGGCGGAGGGCCCGGGTTCTGGGGCTGGCGGGTCAGAAGGTCGAATCGACGAGGAAAGCAGGATCGCCTGGACCGGTCCGCACTATCGGGCGTAGGCGGTCGGCAACGCTGGGACTTTTCGCGGTTCTGGTTGCTATCGCGACCGCTGCCGCTCCCGCCGCTGCGGATGCCAGCTACAGCGCCACCGTGCTCGCCGACAACCCGGTCAGCTACTGGCGCCTGGGCGAGACCTCGGGGACGGTAGCCGTCGATCAACGCAGCGCCAATGCCGGGGCTTACGTCAACACGCCCACGCTGGCGGCGACGAGCCTGCTGGCAACTGACACCGCCAACAAAGCGGTCGGCTTCGATGGCACCAACGACCACGTCAAAGTCCCGAACTCCGCGGGCCTCCAGCTCACCTCCGCGGTCAGCCTCGAGGCCTGGATCAAACCGACCTCGCTGCCCGCCAGCGGCAGCTTCCGCTCGATCCTGACCAAGGCCGAGACCTACTCACTGCAGTTCAACGGCCCGCAACTCGAGTTCACGATCATGCAGGCGGGGGTGCGCAAACGCGTGCAGGCACCCGTGGGGGCGATCGTCGCCGGTCAGACCTACCACGTGGTCGGCACCTATAACGGCTCCGCCCAGCGCCTCTACGTCAACGGCGTCCAGGTCGCGATCGCGGCCCTGAGCGGCGCCGCCACCACCAACACCAACGCCCTCTTCGTCGGTTCGTGGAGCGCCACCCAGGAATTCTTCAACGGCACGATCGACGACGCCGCCGTCTACAACACGGTTCTCAGCGCCTCGCGTATCGCCGCCCATTACGAAGCCGGCAGCGGGAAAGTCTTGCCGCCCAGCTACAGCAGCGAAGTGCTCGCCGACAACCCGGTCAGCTACTGGCGCCTGGGCGAGACTTCGGGCACCACCGCCGTCGATGAGCGCGCCGCCAACGCCGGCACCTACACCAACGCCCCGACCCTGGGCGCGACCAGCCTGCTGGCGACCGAGACCGCCAACAAGGCGGTCACTTTCGACGGCACCAACGACCACGTCAGAGTCTCGAACTCCGCGGGCCTCCAGCTCACCACCTCGGTCAGCCTCGAGGCCTGGATCAAACCGACCTCGCTGCCCGCCAGCGGCAGCTTCCGCTCGATCCTGACCAAGGCCGAGTCCTATGCCCTGCAGTTCAACGGCCCCCGCCTGGAGTTCACGATCATGCAGGCCGGCGTGCGCAAGCGCGTGCAGGCCCCCGAAGGAGCGATCGTCGCCGGCCAGACCTACCACGTCGTCGGCACCTATGGTGTCGAGGGCGAGCTGGGGTTCCAGAATCTCTACGTGAACGGCGTCCAGGTCGCGACCGCGTCTCTGAGCGGCGCCGCCACCACCAACACCAACGCCCTCTTCATCGGTTCCTGGAACGCCACCCAGGAATTCTTCAACGGCACGATCGACGACGCCGCCGTCTACGGCACGGTTCTCAGCGCCTCGCGTATCGCCGCTCATTACGAAGTCGGTGCGGATCCACCGACCACTACCATCACCTCGCCTCAGCCGACCTATACGAGCGGCGAAAAAGCACCGATCACGTTTACCTCAGACGAGGCCGGCTCCACCTTCAAATGCTCACTCGACGGAGCAAACCCACCGACCACGCCCTGCACGAGCCCCTACTCGTTGCCGGCGGGACTGGAGTTTGACTCCGGCTGGCACACGTTCCGGGTCGTGGCCACCGACCCTCAAGGCAATACTGCCGTCATCCCAACCTCATACATCTTCAACCTCGGCATCTACCCGCCGACGCTGTCAGCCAACAAGCTCACTTCGCCGGAAGAGGGAAGGAAAAGCAGCCACTACTACACGCTGAAGGCCCAATGGGGAGAGGGCGAGGCAGCAGGCGTGACCGGCGTCACCTATCAGATGAAGCTTCCCTACTGGGATGAATTCAGGACCATTCCCGCTGAATTTGTGCTGGATGGCGAAGGCAAACAGGTGAAATGGCCGCTGGCGACGACCGGCAGCCCGGGGCACGCCGACCCGGTCTTTTTCGACTATCTGACGGCCGTCAAAACCAAAGGCTGGGCGCTGATCGAAGAAGACATCAAGTTCAGGGCGGCCTTCGACGGGACCATAAGTGTCGCTGGTGCCAGTGAGCCAGTGACGACCGAGTTTCTCTATACCCACGGTGGAGTAGGGGCGCCGACCGACGCCTCTGCGCAGATCGGCCCAGCGTCCCTCGACCTGCTTACCGGCCAGTACACGATCAGCCGCACTGACGTCTCGATCCCGGTGCCCGGCTCAGAATCGAACCTTGAATTCACCCGCACCTACGAATCCAACTATCGCAATCAGAAAGTCGGCTCAATGGTCATGGGTGGTATGTGGCAGCCATCGGGGCCAATGGAGCAGGCCTACCAAGGGCAAGCCTGGAGGGAACTGCGCGAACGCCATCAAGACTTTGTGCCTGCTCAATATGACAAAGAATGCGAGGAAGAAGAAGGTGCAGGCAACGAAGTATGCATGGTCGAAGAATCGATCCCGGCCGCCGACTGGATCGAACTGCTCGACAACGAAGGTGGCGAGGCGGCTTTTGAAATCTCCGGCGGGAAATACATCACTCCCGAGTACATGTCGGGATACGCCCTTACCAAGCAGGGCTCAGGCGCAAGCACGACCTTCGAACTTGCTGCCTCCGACGGTGTAAGCACGTTATTCGTCAAGAACGATGCCGGCATCGAAGGCTCATACCGTCCGGCCTCGGTTTCCTGGCAGGCGACCGCTAAATCGGCGCGACTGGTCTACGAGCATCTCGAAGGCACTGGAGAGTACCGCTTGACAAAAATGATCGCTCCATCGGCCGTAACCTGTACCAATGCAGACTCGATCAAAACCGCTGGTTGCCGCACGCTCACCTTCCAGTACTTTTCGTGTAGCTGTGGCGGCTGGACGCGCCTCTCCTCGATTACCTACTACACCGCCACTCCTAGCCCGGAAGTTGAAAAAAACAACGTCTCCCAAGAAGTGGCGAAATACGAATACGACGCCAACTACCGCCTTATTGCCGAGTGGGATCCGCGCATCTCACCTGCCTTAAAAGAGACCTATACTTATGGCACCTGGGTCAATTACAAAATGACGTCGTTGACGCCTCCCGGCGAAGAACCCTGGCAGTTCAGCTACTACAAAAGTGGCGAATTCACCCCTGAAGGCGGCTTTTACAAATGGAAGGACGCGGCACTTTTCGATCGGCTCAAGAGCGTCAGCCGTGCCAGCCTGCTGACCAGCCCCACGACAGCGACCACCACGATCGCCTACCAGGTGCCGGTGAGCGGGGGAGGCGCGCCCTATGACATGAGTCCGTCCACCGTCGCCAAATGGGGCCAGACGGACTACCCGGTCGACGCGACGGCGGTCTTTCCCCCCACGCAGGTGCCGAGCAGCCCACGGCCAATCGATTTTTCTCAGGCAACCGTCCATTACCTCGACCCCGAAGGCAACGAGGTGAACACGGCCTCTCCGGCTCCTCCCGGCGTCGCGGGCGACAGGATCTCGACCAGCGAAATCGACTTCAAAGGCAACGTCGTGCGCAGCCTGACCCCCCAGAATCGCCTGACGGCACTTGCAGCCGGGGATACGGTTGCTCGCTCCAAAGAGCTCGACTCCCACTCCACCTACAACGCAGACGGCACCAGGATGCTCGAGTCGTGGGGTCCGCTGCACAAAGTCCGTCTCGAATCAGGCGAAACTAAAGAGGCACGCACCCACACTACGATCGAGTACGACGTGGGCTTCGTTCAGACCACGGAAGAAAAAGCGGCGGGCACCCCATTGCCCAACCTGCCGACCAAGGAAACGACCGCAGCGGCGATTCCCGGCGAAGCAGACAAAGAGCCCCGCGTCACCGAAACCAAATACGATTGGTTGCTGAAAGCTCCGATCGAATCGATCATCGATCCGGGCTCTGAACCTGGACACCTCAATCTGATAACCAAAACCGTCTACAACTCGGCGGGTCAGGTCAAGGAACGCCGCCAGCCCTCTAACACCGCAGGTGGCACCGCTGGCACGACCAGGACCGTCTACTACTCAGCAGGCGCTAATGCCGACCAGGTCTCCTGCGGCAACAAAGCCGCCTGGGCTGGCCTGCCCTGCGTGACCTACCCGGCCGCTGACCCAAGCCCGGCCGAAAGCAACCCAAAGCTGCCCTGGACCTGGACCACTAAATACTCGTCCCTCGATCAGCCGGAAGAAGTCCAAGAGAAAACCAACGGTGTGCTGAAGCGCACCACAACCACCACCTACGACTCCGCGGGACGCGTGACCAAGGCCAAACAGACCGGCGCAGCCGGCGAAAGCGCCTCAGTCCCGGCCGTAGAACCCACTTACAGCACCACCACCGGGGCGGTGACGGCACAGCGCTTCAAATGCGAATCACCCGAAAGCTGCACCGTATTCGACACCCAAGAAGTAAAAACGACCTACGACAAACTGGGTCGCCCGGAAGAATACGAAGATGCCGATGGCGGAAAATCAAAAACGACCTATGACCTGATGGGACGTGTGGTGCTGGCCTCCGACGGTAAAGGTGGCCAGGCGCTGGTCTATGACGAAGCCTCCGGCGCCCTGGTCGAACTCGTCGACTCCGCCGCTGGCACCTTCACGGCCGAGTACAACGCCGACGGCAAGATGACCGAGCAGCTGCTGCCAAACGGTCTCGCCCAACAGATCACTTACGACGAGACGGGAACCGCCGTCTCCTTGCGTTACCAAAAGGAAAGCTATTGCTCCTCGGGCTGCACCTGGCTGCAATTCAGCCAGGAAAAGTCGATCCGCGGCCAGGTGGTGAAGCAGGAAAGCAACCTCACGGGCGAGGAATACAGTTACGACAAGGCGGGCAGGCTGACCCTGGCCAAGCAGACGCCCAACCTCGCGGGCTGCACGACCCGCGCCTACGCCTATGACAAGAACGCGAACCGCACCTCGGTGACGACCCGCGCACCGAAAGAAGGCGGCGCCTGCGATACGACCTCGACGGGCACCAAACAGAGCAGCACTTATGACACCGCTGATCGCCTGATCGGGTCGGGCATCGTCTATGACAGCCTCGGACGTATGACCGCCCTGCCCTCGACCCACTCGGGCGGCGGCACCCTCTCGACTAGCTACTACGTCAACAACCAGATCAAAAGCCAGGTCCAGGACGGGCTGACTAATACCTACGAACTCGACTCCGCGGGGCGCCAGCGGAAGCGGACCCGGAGCGGCAGCCAGTCAGGAACCGAGGTCTACCACTACGCAGGAGGCTCCGATACGCCCGCCTGGATCCAGGAAGGCGCCAATTGGACCCGCAACGTCTCTGCCCTGGGCGGAGCCCTAGGTGCGGTTCAGCAGAGCTCAGGCGACGTGACCCTGCAGTTGGCTGACATGCACGGCGATGTCGTCGCCACTGCTGATATCGATCCCACCGAAACCAAACTGCTCTCCACGCAGAGCTTCGACGAGTTCGGCACCCCGCTGCAAGCGGGCGTGGCCAAGTTCGGCTGGCTGGGCAGCAAAGGCCGCAGGACCGAGTTGCCCTCCGGCGTCATCCAGATGGGCGTGCGCAGCTACGTGCCGGAGATGGGACGGTTCATCTCGCCCGACCCGGTCCGCGGCGGCTCGGCTAACGCCTATGACTACTCGAATGCCGATCCGGTCAATCAGTTCGATTTCGGTGGAGAAAAGCCTTACTCCATGGATACCGGTGTACAGGGCTGCAGCCTGCGCTTGCGAATGTGGTCGCATCACAGGGGAAGAATGAACGTTCGAATCACTTATTACTGTCCCAAAAAGGCCTGGAAGCTCGGTCATGCCCAGGGTAAGCTGAACTCATGGAATTGGGAGCGGCATAAAAAGGGCATCCTTAGCGGGATTGACAAGTTCGAGACGTTTACGCCCACGTTTACTAGCGGCGGTGGTTCCGTAGCCAGAGGGAACTGTCGTGATATCGATCCGTGCCAGCGCAGCATAAGGCGAGATTTCGAATTTGAGTGCGAGTCTGGTAGGGAGTATCAAGTCACCGGCGAATCGAAGAAATGGTATGGACCTACGGCCGGTGCGCATGAGTGGGTCATTCTGAAAGTGGCGGCACAGCAACACTGCCTGTAGTGACGAGTGGTCGAGGGAGGGAGGCCTGGGGGTTCGCGAAATGGCCGAAGCCCGAACGACATGGCCGTCATCCCGCCTACTCACGGAATGTGAGTCTGCCGTTATTGAGATAATGTCGCGCTTGGCATGGCGGACGGCTACGCGATCAAGCACCGCGACGAGTTCGAGTCGATGGAGGGTTCGGGGGGCTCGACCTGGCGACTGGCACGCAAGGCGCTCGGCACCTCGGCATTCGGGTTCAACGTCGTAGAAATCGCTCCCGGGGGGCAGATCCCCGAGCACGATGAGACCGAGAGCGGGCAGGTTGAGCTCTTCGTCATTCTCGATGGAGATGCGGTGATGCGGCTCGACGGCGAGGACCACGAGGCGCTCGCCGGCACCTTCGCCTCGATCGACCCGCCGGTCACGCGCACCATCCTCAACCGCTCCGACGCGCCGGTTACCGCCCTGCTGATCGGCGTCCAGCCCGAGGGCGGATACGAGCCGATGTCCTGGGCTTGACCTGGCCCTATAATCATCCGGCCCGTCAACCCGTCGCGCGCCCGCTCGGAGAAGGTGCGGAAACCGGGAGGTCATATGTCGAAGCACCAGTCCGCCGGCGCGAGCGTCAAGCGCTACTCGCCTGAGCTGCCCTACAAACCACTGGTTTCACCGCCCAGCGTTGAGGACAAGGACGCCTGCGCGATCTACGCCTCCGTGCGCAAGGACGCGACGCCGAGCCACCAGCCGATCGAGATGGCGATCCCGGCGCTGCAGAAGATGCTTCACCGCGCCGGCAACGTCGACGGTGAGGGCGACGGTTGCGGACTGCTGCTCGACCTGCCGCGAAAGATCTGGGCCGAGGAGGTCCGCTCCGGCGGCCACGACCCCTCGCTGACCCTCGACGATGCCTTCGCCGTCGCCCACGTCTTCGTCGAGCGTTCCCAAGACCTGGGCAGGATCCAGCACGACGCCCGCGAGCTGCTCGCCCAGGGCGGCTTCCGCATCCTCGCCGAGCGGATCGGCGTCGTCGACTCGCCCGCGCTCGGCCCGACCGCACGCGAGGAGGAGCCGCACTTCTGGCAGATCGCCGGCCTCGTCCCCGACGCCGCCAAGCGCGACTGCATCCTCTTCGAGCTGCTGATCGAGCTCGAGCTGCAGCTCGGCGTCCACGTCCCCTCCTTCTCCGCCGCCACCTGCGTCTACAAGGTGATGGGTGCGCCCAAGGTGCTCGGCGAGTACTACCCCGACCTGCGCGACGAGCGCTTCGAGACGATCGGCTGCTTCGGTCACAACCGCTACTCGACCAACACCTGGCCCTCCTTCAAGCGGGTGCAGCCGTTCTCGGCGCTGGGCCACAACGGCGAGATCAACACGATCGAACAGCTGCGCCAGGAGGCGAAGATGCTGGCCGTGCCGGTCCGCCCCGGCGCCTCCGACTCGCAGGACCTCAACCTCACGATCGACACCCTGGTCAGCCGCGAGGGGCTGAGCCTGGCCGAAGCGATGGAGATGGTCGTGCCGCCGATCGTCGAGGAGATCCGCGGCCTACCGGAGGAGCTGCGCGGCTTCTACATGTACCTGCGCCAGGCGATGGGGCCGTTCGCGCAGGGCCCGGTGGCCCTGATCGCCCGCCACGGCGACGAATGCGTCTTCTCCGCCGACGCGCTCGGCCTGCGCCCGCTGTGGCAGGTGGAGACCGGCGAGGACTACGTCTTCAGCTCCGAGCCTGGGGTCGTCTCGGTCCACGAGATGGTCTCCGAGCCGAAGCCGCTGGCGCCGGGGGAGAAGGCGCTGGTGCTGATCGACCGCGCCCAGCGGCGCTCGACCCTGCATCCCCACACCGAGATGCTGCAGATCGTCCGTGACAGCTGGCTGCGGCGCAACGGCGTCGAGGGCGTCGCCCCCTATGAGCGCGCGATCGAAGCGGGCGGCCCGCTCGAGGGCACCGACGTCCCCGGCTACTCCGACGCCGGCCCCGAGGAGCCGGTCAAGGTCGCCGATCGTGTCCTCGCCGGCTTCGGCTGGCAGCGCGACGACGTCAAACTCGTCCAGCAGATGGCCTCCAACGGTGCCGAGCCGGTCGGCTCGCTCGGCTACGACGGCCCGCTGGCGGCGCTCTCGCCCGAGCGCCAGAACCTCGCCGACTACTTCAAGGAGACGGTCGCCGTCGTCACCAATCCGGCGATCGACCGTGAGCGCGAGATGGAGCACTTCTCGACCCGCTCGGTCTTCGGCCGCCGCCCCTCGCTCGAGGACGTCAGCCTCGACACCGGCACCGTCGAAACCGCGTTCCCGATCATCCTCGGCGGCCACCACGGCCTGGCGCCGCTGTCGGATTCGACCTATCGCCGGATCGCCCGCGAGCACCGCACCTACCTGCTCGAGGATCTCTGGGAGGAGTTCCGCGGTCGCGCCGCGGTCGTCGACGTCTCGCTGCTCGAGTCGGAGACGACGCAGGGGGCGATCGAGCGGATCAAGCAGGAGGCGGTCAAACACGTCCGCGACGGTTCCGAGCTGCTGGTATTGAGCGACCGCACCGTCCACGAAGGCGAGCGCCGCTACCTCGATGCCCATCTGGCGACCTCGGCGGTCGACCAGGCGCTGAAGCAGTTCAAGGTTGAGCGCGGCGAAGAGAACTTGCGCCGCCGCTGCGGCATCGTCCTGCGCTCGGCGGCGATCCGCAACGTCCACGACGTGATGCTGGCGCTCGGCCTCGGCGCCAACGGAGTCTGCCCCTACACGATGGTCGAGGTGATCTGCGTCGAGGACTACGAGTCCGACGTCAGCAACCTCTGCGCCGCCCTGACCAAGGGAATCGAGAAAGTGATCTCGACGATCGGCATTCACGAGGTGCGCGGTTACGCCCGCCAGTTCTCCTCGATCGGGATCAAGCCGGAGCTGGCCGAGATCTTCCAGACCGAGGCCTTCGCCGCCTCGGCCAAGGGCGGCACCGGCTTCGCCGAGCTCGACGAGGACAGCAACGCCCGCGCCCAAGCGCTCAGCGGCGACGACGCGGCGGCTAAACCGGCGAAGACGTTCCGCTTCTATCCCAAGGTCTACAAGGCGGCGATCGCCACCGCCAACGGCAGCGGGTCCTACGAGGAATACTCGGAGAAAGTCCGCGATCTGGAGCAGCAGAGCCCGATCTCAATGCGTCACATCATGGGCCTGGTGGGAGACCGCGAGCCGATCGCCGACGCGTCCGGCGTCGACGCCGGGGTGGGCCATCACGACTACCCGATCGTGATCTCCTCGATGAGCTTCGGCTCGCAGTCCGAGCCCGCTTTCCGCGCCTACGCGGAGGCGGCCAAGGCGACCAACATCCTCTGCGTCAACGGCGAGGGTGGGGAGATCCGCGACATGTACGGGCACTACCGCAAATGGCGCGGCCAGCAGGTCGCCTCGGGCCGCTTCGGCGTCTCGGCGGAGATGCTCAACTCCTCCTACGTCGCCGAGATCAAGATCGGCCAGGGCGCCAAGCCCGGTGAGGGCGGCCACCTGCCCGGCAAGAAGGTCTCCGAGAAGGTCGCCGCCGCCCGTAACGCGGCCCCCGGCACCGACCTGATCTCGCCCTCCAACAACCACGACCTCTACTCGATCGAGGACCTGGCCGAGCTGATCGACGAGCTGAAGACGGTCAATCCCGACGTGCGCGTATCGGTCAAGGTGCCGGTGGTTCCGAACATCGGCACGATCGGCCTCGGGATCGCCAAGGCGGGGGCGGACATCATCACCCTCTCCGGCTTCGAGGGCGGCACCGGCGCCGCCCGCCAGCACGCGCTGCGCCACGTCGGCCTGCCCTCCGACATCGGCACCCGCGCCGTGCACCGGGCGCTGATGGAGGCCGGCCTGCGCAACCGGGTCGAGATCTGGGCCGACGGCGGCTACCGCACCGGCCACGACATCGTCAAGCTGCACTGCCTCGGCGCCAACCGCGTCGGCTTCGGCACCCTGGCGATGGTCAGCCTCGGCTGCACGATCTGTCGCGGCTGCCAGCTCGACACCTGCCACGTCGGCATCGCCACCCAGATCGAGACGACCGAGCAGGCAGAGCAGCACGGCCTGAAGAAGTTCACCCCGCAGGAGGTCGACGTCGCCGCCGAAAGCTGCGCCCGCTTCTTCTCCTCGATGGGGGAGGAGGTGAAAGCGGTCGTCGCCTCGCTCGGCTACGAACGCGCCCAGGACCTGGTCGGCCGCTACGACCTGCTGGAGCAGGTCGCCGCCCACGACTCGATCGACCTGGCGCCGCTGATCACGCCGCTGGAGGAGTTCCTCGACCTCGAGCCGATCGACCTGCCGGTGGCGGAGACCGCCGACGCCCGGGCCGAGGCCGGCCTCGTCGTCGCCAGGCCGATCCGCATGGAGGCGAAGCAGGCCTCCCACCAGATCGCGGCGCTCGCCGGCGACATCTGCTCCGGCCGCACGATCCGCAGCGAGTTCCCGCGCGCCACCGATGCCGACGACCGCGTCCTCGGCACGGAGCTGGCCGGGGCGATCGCCCGCTCGCGCATCTTCGAAGACGGCCCCGCGTCCAACGACGAAGTGCTCGCCAGCCTCGAGTTCAACGGCGGCTCCGTCGCCGGCCAGGGCCTCGGCGCCTTCAACGCCTACGGCGTCTCGATCCGCGTCGAGGGCGGCGCCCAGGACGGTGTCGGCAAGGGGATGCTGGGCGGCTCGATCGCGATCCTCAAGGGCAAGGGGGCGAAGGGCCAGCGCCTCAACGGCTCCGTCGGCAAGTCCTTCGCCTATGGCGCCCAGCGCGGCCGCCTCTACGTTCAGGGCTCGGCCGACTCGCGCTTCTGCATCCGCCTCTCCGGCGCCGACATCGTGCTCGCGGGCGAGCCCGAGCACGACATCGACGACAGCCGCGGCTGCGTCGTTGACCGCGCCAATGCCAAGGGCTTCGCCTTCGAGTACATGACGTCAGGTCGCGCCCTCGTCCTCGGCGACCTCGGCCCCTGGGCCTGTGCCGGCATGACGGGCGGCCGCGTCTACGTCCGCCACAACGCCTTCGGCATCGACCGCGACGCGATCCAGCGCCGCCTCGGCGAGGGCGCCAAAGTCGAGCTCAAGGACCTCGATGCCGAGGGTCTCCTCGACATCGACGACCTCACGAACCACTACGCCGCGGAACTCCGGGCGACCGATCAGAACGAGGAGGCCGATCGCGTGTTGGGGTTGGCCGCCGACGCAACCAGCAACTTCCTGATGATCGTCCCGCACAAGGTCCAGGCGGACCCGAGCATCTCGACTGAGTAGCTCGCACATACTCGACTCTGCTTGATTAATCGTCCTTTTGACGATAGGAATCACCTGACAGACAACTGCGGGTGATGGGGAGAGGGTCAATGCGGACGGTGGGAGTGATGTGGATCGTCGTGGGCGCGATGCTGATCGCGGCGATGCCGGCTCTGGGCGCGCCGGTGGCCGTCTCCGTCGACAGTCGTGAGGTCGATCTGAAGGAGGCCGATCGCGGCTGGACCACCAAGGTCGGCATAACCAACCTCACCGATACTGAAATCGATCTCGAAATCCCGTTCCTGTCGGAACCCGAAGGGTGCCTTCCCCGCATCCAGGACGGCAAACTGCGCGTCGCGGAACATCGCACCGTCGAAATAAAGATTCCGCCCAAATGTGACGCGGGAGAGAAAGGACTCGTCTTCTACGTCAGCTCCGCTACGCCCGAGGGACCGCCGTTCCCGATCGAAATGATTGCCGTGCCCGAGGATGAAGAGGAGCCCTCCTGGGAGGCCCTCTGGATCTTCGCTGGCGCCTTTCTGCTTCTCGCCATCGCCGCCGCGGCTTACTGCCGCTGGGTGTTGAGAGGGAGGCCGGGGACGCCGCTCCAGTACCTCGGCGCCACCTGGAGCTTCAAGGAAAGCTGGGTCAGCAACGTCACCGTCGCCGCTGGGCTGCTGACCGGGATCTTCGGCTCCTCGGAGGTGATCAAATCGGTGCTGGGCGAAGACTCCGACAGCGCCGTTGCCCTTGCCACCGTCGGCGCGGCGATCGCCGTGGCTCTGCTCGCATCCGGGCCGCTGATTCTGGAAGCGAGCAAGGTGAAGGTAGTCGACCCCGACAAGGCGAACGACATAGGGATCGAGTACCCGAGTCTCGGGGGCTTCGCACTGGCTTCCGCTGTCACCCTGGCCGCCGCCTTCGGTGAGCTCTGGGTGGTCGCCGCCTCCGCGAGTCGACTGGACCTCGGTGGCTCGGAGGATTGGATGCCGTGGCTGATGGCAGTCCTTGGGACCGTGCTCCTGGCCATTTATGCGGTGCGGAACTTCAAACGGACGGTCGAGGTCGGCGCCACCCACCCGGGACCCGCTCTCGCGGGCGGAACGGCGCGGGCAGTGGAGCTGGTCACCCCACCCGCTGCCTTGCCGTGAGCGCGGCGCCTACTGCCTGGCCAGGAGGTTCGCGATTGCGCGGACCTCTTGCAGCAAGCCGTCGAGCATGCGCTCGGTTTCGGTGTGGAGGCGGTACTCGGCGGCCTGGCGATCGGCCTCGACCTGATTGATGCGCTGCTCGAGGGCGCTGGTGCGCTCGTCGACTCGGCGGATCGAGCGGGCCAGCTTCTTCTCGCTCCGCCGGACGCGTTTCTTGACGTAAAGGCGGGTTTCCTCGCGGATGCTGTCGAGTTCGCGCTGCAAGTGGGGATTCTCCCTGCCGCTTTCGGAAAGCATCTCTTCGACGCCGAGCCGGACGCGCTCGATCTCCTGGTGGAGCTGGGCGCGGGCGCGGTCGGCGGCGGCGGAAATTCCCGGCGGGGCGGGCGTCGCCGGGGGCAGCGATGGATCGGCCGGGTTCGGCGCGGGGTGCACTGCGGCAATCCTAGGGACGGCGCTGGCCGGAACCGCCCTTGCATCTGAACTCGATCAATTTTGGGGCCTATAGCCCCACCAATTGCTCGAGTTCGCGGCTAGTGCCGCAGCACGTAGAGGCTGAAGCGGCCGACCGTCAGCTGGTCGCCGTCGCGCAGCGGCCCCCACTCGACCGCCTCGCCGTTGACGAAGACGCCGTTGAGGCTGCGGTCGTCGAGCACGCGCAGCGTCTTGCCGGGCTCGGCGACGATCAGGGCGTGGCGGCGGGAGACGCTGGGATCGTCGATCCGCAGGTCGGCGGTGGGACTGCGACCGATGCGGGTCCAGCCGCGTTCAATCGGAAAGATTCGGACCTCATCATCATCGCCCTTCATGGCCAGGCAGTAGCCGCGGGCAGAATGCGCCTCGCGCGCTATCTCCAGCCAGTTCGGCGGGGGCGCGGTACTGGGGATCGCGAATTCGCTCGTGGTCGCACTGTGATCCTGCCTGGCGGCGAAGATCGAGTCGCGGCGGAACTGGGAGCCGCCGCAGGTGGGACAGTCGGAAAGCTCGTCGGTCTCCTGCATCGAAAGATGAGAGCCGCAACCGACACAAAAGAAGGTGCCCTCTCCAGGTGTCGCGCCGGTCGTGTAGCGGCCGTCGAGCGGTGCACTGCTGATCGTCTCGAAGATGGGTAACCCTCCCTTCGTGCGTCTTGAAACGATCCTAGCGCGCGCTTCCCCGTCCGTCACTCAAATTCGCTTATGTGGTCGTGACCCCTCTCGCCACGAATAGAATCGTGCCGCGATGGGCCCGATCAGTGCCGAAACCGAGATCGACGTCCCGCGCGAGCGGGTCTTCGAGGCGCTCGGCGACCTTGCCCTCCGGCCCTGCTTCACCGACCACTTTCTCTCCAGCTTCCATCTGACCCGAATCGAGGCCAACGGGGTCGGTGCCGGCGCCCGCTTTCGGGTGGAGGCGCCGCTGCGTTCGGTCTGGATGGACACAACGATCGTCGAGCTCGACGCATCCCACCGCATCGTCGAGCGCGGCCAGGGCGGGCGCGCCAACCGCATCCGCACCAACACGGTCTGGGAGCTGACCGAGGGACCGGGCTCGCTGACTGCGGTGCGCATGTCCCACTGGACCGAGCCAGGTCCGGTCGACCGTGGACTGGAGATCCTCTCCGCAGCGTCCGTCTGGCAGGAGCGCAGCTGGCGCGAGGCGTTGCGGAGGCTTCGCGACGGGCTCGAGTCCGGTGCCTGGGAGGGCGAGCGGATCGCCGTCGCCGGGGGCAACCGCTACGCGACCGGCATCCCCTAGACCGGTCCTAATACACTCTCGCCGCCGATGTCCCTGAACCGCAGATTCCTCCTGCCGCTGCTTGCCGCCCTGGCGCTCGTCTCCCTCGCGGTCGGCGTCTCCGCCTGCGGCTACGAGAGCCACGAGACCGAGGTGGTCGAGGGCGAGCCGGTCGAGCTCGGTGAGCTCTCCTTCAACGTCACCTTCTCGCGCTACCTGAACCCAAACGACACCGAGGATTCCGCCTATCTGGTCGGCCAGAAGCCGCCGCCCCCGGGCTCCACCTACTTCGGCGTCTTCTTTGAAGTCCAGAACGACAGCGACGAGCCGCAGGGGCTGCCGTCGACGCTGACGATCGTCGACGCCGACCACACCGAGTTCGAGGTGCTGCCGAGTGAGAGCCTCTACGCGCTGGAGCTCGGCGGCGAGGTCGAAGCGCAGGAACAGGTTCCGGTGCTGGATTCGACCGCCGACCTCGGTCCGATTGAGGGCTCGATCGCGATCTTCCTGCTGACTGAATCGGCCGACCAGAACCGGCCGCTGACGCTGCACATCCCCGGCGCCGACGGCGAGAACGGCGAGGTCACGCTCGATCTCTAGGAGTGCGCCGCCCGGCTAGAGGCCGGCGGAGAGCACCTGGGCCGCGGCCGGGGCGGCGACTTCTCCACCGGACGCTTCCGCTTCGATCAGTAACACCCCGACGGCCAGCCGCGACTTCTCGGCTGGGGCGAAGGCGGCGAACCAGGCGTCCTTGATCTGGACCGGGTTCTCCTCGTTCTCCTGGCCCGGCTTAGGACCGAGCTCAGCGGTGCCCGTCTTGCCGGCCACCTGGGCCTCCGGTATTGCGCCCGCGAGCCCCGTGCCTTCGGTGACGACCTCGGTCATCAGCTCGGTGATCTCGCCGGCCAGCTTCTCCGACATCACCGTTACCGGCTCCTGGTGCGGCCGCAGCTTCTTGTTGGCGACAATCGAGGTCGACTCGCGGACGCCGCCGTTGGCGATCGTCTGCGCCACGCTCGCCATCTGCAACGGCGTTGCCAGGATCTCGCCCTGGCCTATTGCCGAGACGCCGAGGTCGATTTCTTCGCCGATCTCGGTCGGAATCGTCGATTCGGCCGGTTCGACTTCGCGCACCACCCGCGGCGCGTAGAGGGTGGGGGGCGAGTTGAAGCCGAACTGCTCGGCCTTTTCCACCAGTTCGTCGTTGCCGATCTCCGGTCCCAGCGGGACGAAGACGGCGTTGCAGGACTCCGCGAACGCTTCGCGGAAGGTGCCACCGCAGAACTCGCCTCCGGCGTTGTAGATGAAGCGACCGCCGACGTTGACTCCGTCGCTGATTTCGAATTCGTCGTCGAGCGAGACGACGCCCTTCTCGAGGGCGGCCACCGTGGTGATCATCTTGAAGGTCGAGCCCGGGGGCTGCGGGGCGGAGAAGGCCTGGCCGGCGAGAGCGCGGACATCGCCGTTGCGGGTATCGAGGACGGCGATGCCGCCGGAGCGACCGGCCAGCGCCGAAACGGCGGCTTCCTGCAAATCGGGGTCGATCGTCGTCTTCACCGGCGCGCCGGGTCGGGGCTTGGCCTGGGCCAGCACCCTCACCGAGGTGCCGGCCTCGTTCATGGCGAGCAGCGAGCCCCCCGGCTTGCCGGCCAGGCGGGCGTTGAAGGCGCGCTCCAGGCCGCTGATCCCAACCGGGGTGTCGGCAGTGAATCCCTGCCGCGCCAGCCGCGGCAGGTCCTCCTCTTCTGGGCTGCCGATTTCGCCGGTGACGTCGATCGAGGAGCTGCCGAGCGGGTGCTCGCGTTCCTCCGCCGGGCCTGCGGCCAGCGGTTCCCCATCACCGGCGAGGATCGGCGCCCGCGGCGCCAGCTCAACCTGGCTTTCGAGATGCTCGCCGGGGCGCAGGCCTGGGAAGACGAGGCTCGGGTCCCAGGCGATGCCGCCGTCGGCGTAGGGCAACTCGACCTCCTCTTCGAGGCTCCCGAAGGCAACGGTGGTGACCGCGAGCGGCACCGGTACGGCGGTCTCGCCGTCGCGCGAGGTCGAGTCCTGCGCCGAGCCGGGGTCGAGCGAGCGCAGCGTCGCCACCTGCTCGGCTTCGCGGTAGGCGGTAGCGAAGTCGTTGACCGTCACCGCGGCTTTCGAGGCGGGGTTCAGCTCCCGGTACATGGCAGCGAAATCGTCCGCCGCCCAGGCCTCGGCGAAGCGCTCGGCGGCCTCTCTCTCCGGCGAGTCCGGCGCACCCGCCGACGCGCCCACCACGAAGGCGACGATGGCGATGACCGCGAGGGGAAGCGTGCGGGTGACCAAGCGACGACGCCGCTCCACCTCGGTTGACGGCTGGCTCACCGGGTGAAAGGTAATAGAGCGATCCCCCGGCATGGTTGTATTTAGAGGTGACTGTTCTGGATTGGGCCATCGTCGCCTTCACCATCGCGCTGGCGATGTGGGGGTATCGGCAGGGACTGATCGTCGGCGCGATGACCCTGCTCGGCTTCGGTGCGGGCGCCTTCGCCGGCAGCCGGCTCGGGCCGCTCGTCCTCACCAATGGCTCGGAGTCTCCCTACGCACCGCTCTGCGCCGCGCTGGGGGCGCTGCTCGCGGGAGCCCTCGTCGCCGTCGCGATCGAGAGCTTCGCGCTGGGGCTGCGGGCGAAGGTGATCCGCAAGCCGGCCCTGCACCTCGCCGACGGCGCCGGCGGCGCGGCGCTGATCGCCTCGGTCGCGCTCGGCCTCGCCTGGGTCTTCGGCGCGGTCGCCCTGCATGCGCCGGGGACCGACCGCCTCCGCACCGACGTCCAGGAGTCGCTGATCCTACGCAGCCTGAACGGGGTGATGCCGCCGTCCGGGCCGGTACTCAACGCGCTCGACCGCGTCGATCCGGCGCCGTCGGTGACCGGCCCGCGGGCGCTCGTCGCCAGCCCCGGCGACGCGATCGCCACCGATCCCGACGTGCTCGAGGCCGGGCGGTCGGTCGTGCGGGTGCTCGGCACCGCTTGCGGGCTCGGCGTCGAGGGCTCCGGCTGGGCGGTGCGGCCCGGCCTCGTCGTCACCAACGCCCACGTCGTCGCTGGCTCCGAGGACACCACGGTCACCACCCAGGACGGCGTCGAGCTCGACGCCACGCCCGTCTACTACGGGCCCGACGACGACCTGGCGCTGCTGCGGATCGGCTCCAACCTGCCGACGCTGTCCGTTTCCGAGCGACGCGAGTCCGGCTCTGAGGTGGCGGTGCTCGGTTATCCGGAAAACGGCCCCTACGCGGTGGCACCGGCTCGGCTCGGCGAAACCCGCGCCACGATCAGTCAGGACTCCTACGGCAACGGCCCGGTCGAGCGCACGATCGTGGCGCTGCGCGGTTCGGTGCGCAGCGGTAACTCGGGCGGCCCGCTGGTGGACGCGCGCGGCCGCGTCGTGGCAACCGTTTTCGCCGCCACCACGATGGGACCCTCCGGCGGTTTCGCGATCCCGGCTGAGGAGGTTCCGGATGCCCTCCCAGAGACCTCAGTCAGCGTCTCGACGGGTCCGTGCACCGGTTGAACGTGATGCCCATCACTTACGTTCAGTAAGCTCGATCGTCGTGGAGCCAGTCACCTCGACCAGGGTCTCCGCCGGCGCGCCCGGCTCGGTCTGTCCGCATTTCCATGCCGCGATCGAGCTGATCGGGAAGCGCTGGACGGGAGCGATCGTCTGCGCTCTGACCGACCGGCCGATGCGTTTTGGCGAGCTCGGCAAGGCGGTGCCGGGGCTCTCCGACCGGCTGCTTTCCCAGCGCCTGCGCGAGCTGGAGGAGGAAGGGCTCGTGCAGCGGGAGGTCGAAGCGGGCACGCCGGTCCGCGTGACTTACTCGCTGACCGAGATCGGCACCGAGCTGGGGCCGGCGATCGGCGAGCTGCGGATATGGGCACAGCGCTGGAAGCGCGTCGGTTGACTCGCCACCCGGACCGTTAAATAGCCTGGGCTTATGGATTTGCCAGGGCCCTTTCCGGTCGGGCGCTACGCGCACAAACTGCAGGGGTGGATGCGCGAACGGGCGCGGGTGCAGCTGATCGGCGAGGTGACGGGGGTCGGCCGCAGCAAGGTGCAGGCGTATTTCGAGCTGCGCGACAGCCAGGGGGCGATGCCCTGCGCGATCTGGCTGGACGACCTCGAGAAGGCGGGGCTGCCGGATGGCGCCCTGCGCGACGGTGTTGAACTGGTCATCGCCGGCGGGCCCGATTACTACCCGGGTGGCGGCCATGCCTCGCCCAGCTTCAGCTTCCGCGCAACGCACCTGCGCCTAGCCGGCGAGGGGGATTTGCTGGCGCGGCTGGAGGCGCTGCGCAAGCAGCTGCGCGCCGAGGGCCTCTTCGAGCTGCAAAAGCAGCTGGCGCGGCCGCTGCTGCCGAAATCGATCGGGGTGGTGACGGCCGAAGCGGGCGCGGCCCGGCGTGACCTCCTCGCCGGCCTGCGGCGGCGCGGCTGGGGCGGGACGGTGGTTTGGGCCTTCGCGCCGGTACAGGACCGGCACGCGGCGCCGGCGATCGCGGCGGCGATCCAGGGTCTGGCGGCGCGCCCGGAAGTCGAGGCGATCGTGGTCACCCGCGGCGGCGGCAGCCTCGCCGATCTCTGGGCATTCTGCGACGAGACCCTTTGCCGCACGGTGGCGATGTTGCGCGTACCGGTGGTCAGCGCGATCGGGCACGAGCGCGACTCGACCCTGATCGACGACGTCGCCGCCGTCGCCTGCTCGACGCCCACCCACGCCGCCGAGGCGGCGGTGCCGCTCGACTGCGGTGCCGCCCGCCAGGGCCTTCAGCGCTGTGCCTTGTCGCTGCGCCGGACCGGCGAAGGCGCGATTGGGGCACGTGCCCGGCACCTGGCGGCGCTGGCGCGAGGCCCGGCGCGGGCGCTGCAGCGCGAGCGCAATAGCCTCAACCAGAGGATCCGCGAGATCCGCGCTGCCTCCGAACGCGGACTTGGCGAACGCGGCGGCTTCCAGCGGCGGATCGCCACGATCGTGCTCGACCGTGCGCAGCGCCGCGGGATCGAGCGCACTGTGGCGGCGGTCGCTGCCGAGAGCCGGCGCGGCGCCGCGATCGAGCGCTCCGCCGCGCGGTCGCTGCAGCGGCGCCGCGAGGCGCTGCGCAAGGCCGCCGTGACGCTGCGAGCACACGACCCAGAGCGGACGCTGGAGCGCGGTTACGCGCTGGCGGAGAGCGATGAAGGGGAGCCCGTCACCTCAGCCGACGCCGCGGTCGCCGCGGCAGCGGTCAAACTGCGATTCGCGGATGGACGCGTGAGGGCGAAGATCGAGGGAGACGTTGAGCGAGAAACCCGATAGCTACGAGGCCGCCGTGGAGCGGCTGGAGGAGATCATCGACCGGCTCGACTCGGGCCAGGCAGGCCTGCGCGAGACGCTCGAGCTCTGCCGCGAGGGGCGCGAGCTGGTCAATTACTGCGCCGCTGAGTTGGAGGCGGTGGGTGAGGGGCTGAAGGAGCTCAACCTTGATGAGTTGGCGGCGAAGCTGGAGGTGTCGTCCGAGGCTTAGGCGGGCCGGGAGGCGGAGGTGGGGTTCGCTTAACTTTTTTGAGGGTCGGATGTGGCCGTTCGAGGGGCCGGGGTGGCAAAAAAGTACAAGACGCTCACCCCACCTCCGCCTCCCGGCTCGACTCGGTCGTCCAGGGTCCTGAGCAGAGGCGGCCTAGGGCTGGACAACCTCGGCAGAGGGACCAGCTTCGTTGTTCGGGCGGCGCGACCGGGAAGTCGCCCTGGCCGATGCGGGTGATGGTGGCTGCGAGGCGCTCGCGGGCGGCCTCCATCTCGGCCGGGCTGAGGGTGGTGGTGACCGGTTCATCGGGGCGTTCGAGGAAGACGTAGGCGACCTCGACCTCGGGGGCCTGCAGGGAATCGGCGACGGCGAGGGCGTAGATCGTGCGCTGGGTCTCGTAGCGGGCGGCGTGCTCCTCGGGGTCGGAGCCGTCGAGGCGGTCGGTCTTGTAGTCGATGACGAGCGGTGCTTCCTCCTCGCGCTCGACCAGAAGATCGATCGAGCCGCGCAGGACGGTGCCGGCGATGCCGAGCAGGATCGGCACCTCGGCCCGCGCTCGCGTGCCGGTGTCGATCCGCCGGCGCAGCGCGGAGTCGAGCCAACCCCGCACGGGGTCAAGCAGCGTCTCAGGCAGGCCGTCCCCCTCGGGATCGAGGCCGGCGGCGACCGCGTGTCGCCGCGCCATCTCCTCCGACGGCGTGCTCCATCCGTTCGCTTGGCTCCACTCCAGCAGCGCGTGCACGGCGGCACCCTGCGCCGTGCGCTCCTCGCGAGCGGACGGCAAGCCATCGTCGGCAACGGCTGCACTTTGTCGCCCTCTGGGCGACAAAGTGCGTATGCGCTCGCCGAGGCTGAGCACCCGCTCCATGTAGAAGCGGTAGGGGCACTCCTCGTAGGCGGAGATCGCGGTGTAGGAGAGGGGACGGCTGGGGACGATCGGCGGGCGGCGCTCGACCAGCGGCGGCGAGCCCTCGCCGAGCGGGCGCTGGGCGGCGGTCTCGCGCCGCATCTCCCGCAGCTCCGCCGCGCGTTCGGGGGAGGGGAGATTGACCCGCACCGCGATCTCCGACGCGCCGAAAGCCGCCTCCAGGCCCGGTCGCGGCTCCGGCGGCGGCACGACGACGGCCGCGTCGGCGTCGCGGCTGGCCCCGAGCGCCTCGACCAGGCGCTCGACGACCGGCTTGCCAGGCTTTGTTTCGCGCCCCCGCTCGGGTTTGACGACGCCGCTGAGGATCAGGCGCTCGCGCGCCCGCGTCGCCGCGACGTGGAACAGGCGCAGGCCCTCCTCGGAATCGCGCTCCCGCGCCTCCTCGCAGAGCTCGGCGTAGTCGTAGAGGTTGATCGAGCCGCTGCCGAGCCGGCGCAGCTGCATCCCCACCCGCGGCGGCTGCTCGCGCCCCAGCGTTAGCAGCGGCGGTCGCGCCCCGGCCAGGAGGCTGCGGGAGAGGTCGGGGACGGCGACGACGCCGAACTCCAGCCCCTTCGCGTTATGCACGGTCATGATCCACACCCCGTCGTGGCCCTCGGCGGCGGTCGCGGCCTGGGCCTCGGCGTCGCTCTCGGCGCGATCGGCGAGGAAGTCGAGCAGGCCGCGCAGGTCGCGGCCCTCGCGAGCCTCGAACTCGCTCGCCAACCGCATCAGCTTGCGGACGTTGGCAAACCGCGCCTCGCCGGCCGGGCGCATCAGCACCGCCAGGTCGTAGCCGGTCTCGGTCGTCGCCGCCTCGATCAGCGCCGCCAGCGAGAGCCGTGGCCCGCGCTCGCGCAGGCTGGCAAGCGTCGTCGCGAAGCGGCGCAGCAGCTCGAGCTCGGCGGCGGGGATCTGCTCCAGCCGCTCCGGCTCCGTCACCTCCGCATCGCCCGCGCCGACGGCGCGCTCCAGCGCCGGCCAGACGTGCCGCCGCTTCCCGGCCGCGGCGCGCAGCAGCCAGAGCGTGTCGGGCGCGGCGCCGCAGGCCGGGGAGGCGAGGGCGCCGAACAGTGCTTGGTCGTCGAGCGGGTTGGCGATCGTGGCCAGCAGCGCGCAGACGTCGGAGACCTGCTGCTGGGACCAGTAGCCGCGGCCGCCCACCACGTAGGGCCGCAGGCCAGCGCGCTCGAGCGAATCCTCGTAGGCGTCGAGATGGGTGAAGGCCCGCAGCAGCACGACCATCTCGCTGCGATCCACGCCCTCGTCGGCGAGATCGCGCAGGCGGGCGGCGACGGCACGAGCCTCGGCCAGGCAGTTGAGCGGCGTGCTGCCGTCGATCGCTGGTTCGAGCTCGATCTCCTCGGCGTCCCAGCCGTCGCGCCCGGTCAACAGCAGCTCGACCGGCGGGCCCTGGCCGGCGGGAGGGTCCTCGGGCGACTCCGCCCCAACCCGCAGCGGCCGGTAGGCATCGCCGAACAGTGAGGAGCCGAAGAGGTTGACGGCGCCGATCAGCTCCGGCCGCGAGCGGAAGTTGCCGCTCAGTTCCATCAGCTCCGCGTCCGGGCGCTGCTCGATCAGCGCCCGCTGGCGGCGGAAGACGTCGAGGTCGGCGTGGCGGAAGCCGTAGATCGACTGCAGCTCGTCGCCGACCACGACCAGCTCGCTGCGCGGCCCCCGCAGCGCCTCGATCAGCCGCAGCTGCAGCCGGTTGGTGTCCTGGAACTCGTCGACCAGGAGGTGGCTGAAGCGCGCGCGGTAGGCCTCGCCGATCTCGGCCCGCTCCAGCAGCCGTGCGGCGAGGATCTGCAGGTCCTCGAAGTCGATCCCGGTCCGGCGGGCCTTGGCCGCCTCGAAGCGGGCGGTGAACAGCGCCAGCAGCTCGGCCAGGTGGCGATAGGCCCCGCCTCCCTCACCGGCCTCGGCGCTGCGCGAGATCGCCGCCTCGATCGCCTCCCGGTAGGGGCGGATCGCCTTCGCCTTGCTCTCGGTCCGGAGCGCCCGCAGCTCGTCCAGCGCCGGTGGCGCTCCCGGCTCGCTGAGACGGGCCAGCGCCCGCTCGACCAGGTCCCGTTTCGGATCGCTCTCGCGCAGCTCCTCCAGCGCCGTGCCCGCCGCTTCGATCGCGCGGGCAATCGCCTCGACCGGATCGCTTGCGGGCGGATCGGGCAATCGCGGCTCCGCCTCGCCGCGGCTGCGCAGCTCCGCGTGGACGCCGGTCACGACCGCCCGCAGCCCCTCGATGTCGAACGCCGCCACCAGCTCCTCCCGCGACCCTGGGGGCCGATGGGCCGATTTCGGGCCTATATCTCCCGAAATCGGCCCGTCGGCGGGCGGTTCGGGGGCGAGGAAGGTGCGGAGCGCTTCGTCGAAGGCCTCGCGGGCGGCGCGGGCGGTCTCGGGCGCGTCGAGGACGCGGAAGCCGGGGTCGATACCGGCGGCCACGGGATGCCCGGCGAGAAGGCGGTTGCAGAACCCGTGGATCGTCGTCACCCAGGCGCCGCCGATCGCCGCCAGCAGCTCGGCCGCCCGCTCGGAGCCGCCCTGCGCTCGCCGCGCCAGCTCGGCGCGGATCCGCTGGCGCAGCTCTGCCGCCGCCTTGTCGGTGAAGGTGAAGGCCAGGATCGCGTCCGGGGAAATGCCCTCCTCGCAGAGGAGGCGGCAGTAGCGGTCGACCATCACCCCGGTCTTGCCGGTGCCGGCGCCGGCCTCCAGCAGGACGTCGCGCCCGCTGACCGCGATCGCCGCCGCCTGCTCCGGGGTGGGCGTGCGCTCGTTCACCGCTCCTCCACCTCTTCGTCCTCCTCGTAGCGCGGGGCGCGGTCGCGGCGGCAGATCGGCGCGAAGGTGCAGAAGGCGGGGCAGGCGTCGTGCCCGCGCAGGCCGCGCCGCGGCCCGGGATCGCGGCGGATGTCGCCGCGGCGCATGCGGGCGACGATCTCGCCGGCCCGTCGCCGCGAGTCCGCCAGCAGCTCCTCCAGGCCCTCGGCGTCGACGACGTCCCTCTCGTAGAGGTCGTAGCCGGCCAGGTCACCGGCCGACTCCGCCGCCACGACGCCCCGCGGCCGCCGCACCGAGGTGCCCCGCAGCGGGTGGTAGAGGGCGCCGACCGGCTCGACCCCCCAGTGCTCGGCCGCCGCCAGCAGGTACAGCGGCAGCTGCAGCTTCGCCTGCTCCTCGAACTTCTCGCGCGGGGTAACCGCGCCCGCCACCTTGTAGTCGATGACGACAGCGCGGCCGTCGGCGGCGCGGTCGACCCGGTCGATCGCCCCGTGCAGCCCCCAGCCGTCCAGCTCGAGCACCGGCCGTTCACTGTCCTCGTGCTCGCCGAACGCCGCCTCCAGCAGCCAGGGCTCGAAGCCGCCGGTGTCGCGTTCGGCCTCCTCGGCGAGGAAGCGTTCCAGCAAGCGCTCGACCCGGCGCGCCATGGCCCGCTCGGCGGGGTGGGAGCCGAGCTTGCGCTCGGCGACGATCTCCGCGACCAGCTCGCGCCCACGGACGGTCCAGGCGGCGAGCGAGCCGGGGCGGGGGAGGGGGTCACCGCCCGGACGCTCGCGGTAGAGGCGATCGAGCGCGGCGTGCATCAGTCCCCCCTGGACCAGCGGGTCGGGCACCGGGTCCAGCGGCTGGGGGTCGAGCTCGTGGCTGACGAACCAGCGGTAGGAACAGAGGTCGAAGCCCTCCAGGGTCGTGCCGCCGTAGGCGGCCACGGCGGCCAGGGACTCGATCGCCGCCGGGTTGGTGAGCGGTCCCGGCGCCCGCGAGGCCGCCTCGGCCATTCGCGCGGCGTCGATGCGCCGGCTGAGCCGGGCGCCCAGCTCACCGCCCACTCCGACCGCGGCCAGCAGCGCGGTGGGGTCCGCTCCCGGCCCGTGCGCGGCGAAGGCGCGGGCCAGCTCGTCCTCCGACGGAGCCTCGGCGAGCGGGTGGACGACTCGGGCCAGGTCGCGGCTGCTGGTGATCCCCTCCTCGATCGGGTCCGGCGAGACGCCGTCGGGCGGCGGCTCCAGCAGCGCCCGCACGTCGTCGAGCAGCGGCGAGCGCGCCTCGGCACCACCGCTCTCGTCGCTGTCGCGGTAGGAGAGGAAGAGGCGCCGGCGCGGAAGCGCGAGGCAGACGCCGAACAGGTAGCGCTCCTCGGCCTCGCTGTCGCGCCGCGGGTCGAGCCCGAGCGAGCCGCGCTGCGCCTCGGAGAGGAAGGGGTCCCCGCCGCGGTCGCGGCGCGGGAACTCGCCGTCCTGGAGCGAGCCGACGAAGACATAATCGAAGCGACCGGCGCGCAGGCGGTAGGGGCTGGCGATCCGCACCCGTCCCTCGACCGGCCCGCTCCAGACCCGGAACTCGAGCCCGCCGATCGTCGCCGCGAGCTCCGCGGGTCCCGGCGCCAGGCTCCCGACCTCAGCCAGCTCGCCCAGCGCATCGGCGATCGCTGCCGCCGCCCGCAGCTCGAGCCCGTCTCCGGGGCCGAGCGGCGGGCCGTCACCCTCGCCGCGCAGCGGCCGCGAGGCCATCGTCGTTGCCAAGCGGCCGACCTCGGCCGAGAGAGCGGTGGGGGAGCGCGCGGCGGCCTCGCGTAGACGCACCAGGTCCCGCGGCGGCTCGCCGTCCTCGCCCCGCCACAGCGCCAGCGCCGTCTCGGCGTCCTCGACCCGCCCTCGCCGCAGCGAGCGCTCCAGCCAGTCGACCCGGCCAAGGGAGAACCCCGACGGCCCGCGCAGGTAGCGCAGCAGGTCGCTCGCCCGCCGGGCGCCGAACTCGGCCTCGAGCAGCGCGGTCAGCGCGCCGCCGACCGCGGTCCCGGCGACCGGGAGCTCCGCCTCCAGCGCAGTCGCGATCCCGTTGGCCTCGAGCGCTGCGGCGATCGCCGCCCCCCGTCGCGCCGGGTCGCGCAGGGCGACGGCGACCTCGGCCGGGTCGATGCCGGCCGCGACCAGCTTCGAGATCTCGGTGGCGATCGCCTCCGCCTCGCCCCGCGTCCCGGCCGAGCGCAGGAGCAGCAGGCTCCCGTCCGGTTCGCGTGGGGCCGTCCCCGGCCGGCCGAAGCCGCGGGCGAGGTGGAAGAGCAGTGGGCTTCCCGTGCTGTCAGGGTCGGCCTCCGTCGCCGTCTCGTCGGGGACGCCGATCCGCTCTCGCAACTGGCCGAGCAGGCGGGAGCGCGCCGCCAAAGCCGTGTTACCCGCCTCGAAGGGCAGCGCGACGGTGACCTCGGTCCGCGCCGCCAGCGCATCGACCAGATCGAGCTGGTTCGGGGTCAGGTCGTCGAGCCCGTAGAGGAAGACCGGTCGCTCGCCCCAGAAGGAGCCGTCGCGGCGCAGCAGCTCGACCGCCTCGCGGGCGATCCCGTGGGCGTCGATCCTGCCGGTCCGGTCGCGTGCCTCGGCGTAGCCGGCGAAGATGGCGGCGATGTCGCTGAGGTAGGCCGAGCCCTCGAGCGTGGCGGCGCTCGCCTCGACCGCGGCCGGATCGAGCCCCGCCCCCTGCAGCTCGTCGAGCAGGCGCTCGAAGGCGCGTGGGAAGCCGGGGCGGGCGGCGGAGCGGCGCAGCGGCCCGAGCCGTCCCATCCGCGCCTCGACCGCGACCGAGATCGCGCGCAGCCGCTGCGCCGGGGAGAGCTCCGCGCCGGGTGGGACGCCGGCCGCGGTGGCGACGGAGCGGAACAGAGCCCCGAAGGTCATCGCCGCTCCCCCCAGCGCCGCGCCCCCCGCACAGAGCTCGCGCTCGAAGGAGAAGACGTCGTCGAGGGTGGGAACGACGAGGACCGGATCGCGCTCGAGCGCCGCGGCAAAGCGGCGCCGGATCAGGCCGGCGCGGCCGGAATTCGGGGGTCCGTGGATCAGGTTCAGTGGCATATCGGCAAGCGACCCAGCATAGGTCGGCCTCCGGCGTGCTCGGCGCGGGCCGCATACCGCGCCGCAAAGCCGCAAAGCGGGCATTTCCGCCTCCGTTTTGCCGTCTACCGTCCCCTCTAGATTGCGAACCAGCTGATGTCCCTCTGTTTCGTAGACCCCGCCGACGCAGTCCGCGCCATCGCCGACTCGGTCGGCCGTGAGGCGCGCCGTCAACTGCTGGGCGAGGCCGTACGCGCCTGGGTCGACGAGATCCCCGACACCGAGCTCGAGGTCCACTACGCGAAGGCGATCTCCGAGCTCGACGAACACGACCTCTCGATGCTGGCCGCCTGGCACGGCTCGCTCGAGGTCGGCCACCCGGTCCCCAACCGCGACTTCCTCATGGGCGCCTTCGGCTCTCTCGGCGATAACCGCCGCGAGGCCCTCAAGCTCGCCGCCGGCTTTCGCGGCGAGGAGGCTGTCGACGCCGGCGTCACCGAGGAAGACGCGCTGGAGCTGGTCCTAGGCCTGCTCTCCCCGCCGCGCCTGATGGCCCTCGCCGTCGAGGCTGTCGAGCTCTACATCTGGGACCGCGCCGGCTCGGATAACTAGGAGGCCGCGGCCAGCGCTGCGCGGATCTCGGCGATCGCCTGTTCGTTGTCGCGGAAGTGGACTGCGGTCATGCCAGCCTTGCGGGCGCCCACGCAGTTGTGGGGGAGGTCGTCGATGAAGAGGCAGGCCTCGGCGGGGAGGCTCAGCCGCTCCAAGGTCATCTCGTAGATCCGGGGTTCCGGCTTGCGGCAGCCGACGAAGCCGGAGTCGACGACCGTCTCGAAGATTTCGTCGACCGGGAGCATGGAGCGCCAGAGCGGCTCCCACTCACGCACGTTGTTGGTCAGCATCGCCATCCGCCTGCCCTCGGCCTTGAGCTCGCGCATCAGCTCGATCATCGGCAGGTTGGGATGCAGTGCCTCGAAGTAGGTCTCGCGAAAGCGGTGCAGCTCCGGCCGGTGGCCGAGCAGCGGCTCGAGGCCGTCGCCGAGGCGGGCGAGGAAGTCGACCTCGGCCATCTCCCCCCGCTCCAGCTTGTAAAGGGGGTTTTCGCCGTCCTCCTCGGTGAGCGTCCGCATCGCCTTGCCGAGGTTCTCAGGCGAGATGCCGATCTCGTCCTGGACCGCCATGAAGGAGGTCAGCAGCGGCGTCGTCAGGACTCCGCCGAAGTCCGAGACGACCGCCTCGATCTCAGGCACTAGGCCGCGCTACCTCGTAGGTGCCCAGCCCCTCGCGTCCCTCGACCGACCAGCGGAAGAAGGCGATCTCGGCGTTGAGCCCGGGGCGCTGGACCGAGCTGGAGCTGATCAGGGTGCCGGCCCCGCGCAGCGGCCGCCCGTCCTCTGTGTCCGTCCACAGCTCCAGGGTGACGCGGCGCTGCACGCCGTCCTCACCGTACTCGGTCGAGAGCAGCGCTTCCTCGAAGGTGACGGGGGCCGCGTCGGGGTCGCAGAGCACCGCTGCGACCTCCTCCTCGCCGTGCTCGCGCGCGCCGGCGGGCAGGGCGGAAGTGAGGGCCAGCAGGCCGCCGTCGGCGAAGACAATGCCGATCGACCGGCGCAGGATCAGGCTCGAGTCGCTCATCGGCCGGGAGCCTATTGGCGCCCAAACCACCATGCAGTGAGGCGGCTAGATTGCGGCGGTGAGCTTGCCCGCAATTCGCGACGCCGATCCCCAACGGGACGCCGCCGCCTGTGCGGCGATCTACGCCCCGCATGTCGCGGCTGGCCCCACCTCCTTCGAGGAGCTGCCGCCCAGCGTCGAGGAGATGGCGGGGCGGATCGAGCATGTCTCCACCACCCACCCCTGGCTCGTTGCTGAGGAGGGGGGAGAGGTGGTCGGATATGCCTACGGCTGCCGCTACCGCGAGCGGCCCGCCTATCGCTGGGCCGCCGACGTCTCGGTCTACGTGGGCGACAGATGCCGCGGTCAGGGCTTGGGCCGAGCGCTCTACGAACCGCTGCTCGAGCGCCTGCGTCGTCAGCGCTTCCAGGTCGCCTGTGCCGGAATCACGCTTCCGAACGAGCCCAGCGTTGCCCTCCATCGTCGGCTCGGCTTCGTCGAGGTCGGTGTCAGCCGCCGCATCGGCTGGAAGGCGGGCGCTTGGCGGGACGTCGGCCTGTACCAGCTGGAGTTGTTGCCGATCGGCGCCGATCCCCCGCCCGAGCCGCTGCCACCCGGCCCGCCGCCGTCGCCCGGCTACCATTGACCGATGTCAGAGGACCCAGCAACCGCAGCAGAGCAGGCCGAAGTTCTCACCGAGGAGGACATCTACGAGGCGCTCGAGGAGGTCATCGACCCCGAGCTCGGCCTCGACTTCGTCTCGCTCGGTCTCGTCTACGACGTCGAGATCGAGAAAGAGGACGTCTACGTCACCTTCACGCTGACCACCCCGGCTTGCCCAATCGGCCCCCAGGTCTCCGAGCAGATGAAGGAGTTCGTCGGCGACCTCCCCGGGGTCTCAGCGGTCCACCCGAAGATGGTCTTCGATCCCGCCTGGTCGCCGGAGATGATGACCGACGACGCCAAGTTCGCGCTCGGCTTCTAGGCACGGTTCGGGGGCCATAGGGGCGGGTCTGTCTCCGAGCGGGATCGCACCTTACGCCGGTTCCGAGCCTACGCATTTGGCTACATATGACGGAATGATCCATATGCGCAGCGATCGAACTCCGTTAGTTCCTATAACTTCCAGCCATGCGTGGACTCGGCAGGGTTTCGATGCCCCGCAGGCTTGATGACGTAGCGCGAAGCGACCTGATCACCGTCGCCGTCGGCCTGCTGATGGGGCTCGCCACGTTCGAACTGGTGAGGGTCTTTGTCGAAAGCCTGATCATGCCGAGCATCTTCCTGCTCTTCGGAGAATCAGACCTCCCGTTTCTCAGCTTCAGGATTGACAACGCCGAATTCGTCTACGGTGCCGTCTTCGGTCCCGCCATCGCTCTCGTCATCGTCTGCTTGCTTGTGATTCCGCTATGGAAGGCACGTCGACACGACGACTTCTCGGGGACGCGCGACTGCCCCGAATGCCTCACCCCTATCCCAAGCGCGGCGAAACGTTGCCCGGAATGCACCGCCGTCGTGACGCCTGACCCTGCCTGATTCTCCGGAGAGGTCGTGCGGCGCGCTCGGCTTCTAGCGGTCCTCCGGGCCGTTCCCGAGGTCCCGACCCCCGGGCGGCACCTCTTCTGCGGTCGCGTCGTAGTCGTACTCGCGAGTAACGGTCGATCCATCCCGTCGATCGAACGGACCGGCACCGCCGCCCGGCATTCCGACCACAGTGAAACGTCCGATCGTGAAGCGGCGCAGGATCCGGCGGACGACTGCCCGGCTGGGCGGGATCAGCAGCAGCAGGCCGAAGATGTCGGTGAGAAAGCCCGGGGTGAGCAGCAAGGTGCCGCCGATCACGATCAGGACACCGTCGACGACCTCCGTGCCGGGGAAGCGCCGCTGGGCCAGGGCTTCATTGAAGCGGCGCCAGGCGCCGCGGCCCTGGTGTCTCAGCAGCATTGAGCCGAGGATGGCGTCGGCCAAGAGGAGGATCAGCGTGGGCCAGAGGCCGATCAGCTGCCCCACCTGGATGATCACGTAGAGCTCCGCGATCGGGACAACGATGAAGAGGATGACCAGGAGCGCCATGAATCAAGCCTAGATGCTCTGAACTCGAAGCTTTTTGGGGTCTATAGCCCCCAAAAGTCTTCAGGCTGCGGCGGCAGCGGCGCCGGCGGCCTGCTCCAGCCCGGCCAGCGACTCGGAGATCCCGTCGGAAAGCGCTTCCACGTCTTCCATGGAGTCGTAGTCGGCGAGCAGGCCGAAGCCGACTTTGCCGTGGTAGCTCATGATCGCCACCGCCAGCGCGTGGTTCTGAGGCAGGAAGGCGACCGGGAAGACTTCTTCCATCTCGCGCCCGAGGACGTAGAGCGGGACCTGCGGGCCCGGCACGTTGGTCACGATCAAGTTGAAGAGCCGGGTCGAGAAGTTGATCCGCGAGGCCTGGGCGAGCAGGGTCGGGGGCGCGAAGTCGTTGAAGCGGGAGATCACCTCGGCGCCGAGCGCCTGTTTGGAGCGCTTCAGGCCCTCCATCTCCTCGCTGATCACCCGCAGTCGCCGCACCGGGTCCTCGACGTAGACCGGCAGTGGCCCGCGCATCAGCGCGATTCGGTTGCCGAGGTTGCCGCGCTCGTCCTCGCTGCGGATCGAGACGGGCACCAGCGCCCGCAGCTCCAGCCCCTCGGTGCGGATGCCGCGGCGCTGCAGCCAGTTGCGAACCGAGCCGGTGACCACGGCGAGGACGACGTCGTTGACGGTCCCGCCGAGGCTGTCCTTGATCCGCTTGAAGGTGGCGAGCTCCGAGCGCGCCCAGACGTAGCGTCGGTGCGGCCCGATCTCCTGATTCAGCGGTACGTCCGGGGCCGGGTCGGCGAAGGCGGTGACGATCTCGCTGATGCCCTCCAATGCCTCGACCGCCTTGCGCGCCGTTGTCTCCGGGTTGCGGACCGCGTCGATCGCACGCTCGGCCAGCGCTACCGGCGCCGCTACCGCGTCGGCGATGCCGCGCGTGACCAGCTCGGTCGTGCCTGGCTCCGGCTGCGGTACCCAGTCATCCTCAGCCGGCGGCGTTTGCGGGGTTCGCTCGAGGTCGAAGAGGACGGTGCCGATGTCAACGCCCGAGATCCCGTCGACCATCGCATGATGGGTCTTGGTCAGGATCGCGAAGCGGTCGCGCTCCAAACCCTGCGCCAGCCACAGCTCCCAGAGCGGCTTCGAGCGGTCGAGTTGCTGCGAGAAGATGCGGCCGGCCAATCGCTTCAGCTGCGCCTCGCCGCCCGGCTCCGGCAGCGCGGTATGGCGGATGTGGTAGGTCAGGTTGAAGTTGACGTCGTCCGCCCACAGCGGCCGCCCAGCCTCCAGTGGCGGCACCACCAGCTTCTGGCGAAAGCGGGGCACCAGGTGGAGCCGGCTGCGCACGTGCTCGACCAGCTCGACGTATTTCGGCGGCGGTCCCTCGAAGATGAGGATCGCGCCCACGTGCATGTGGCTGTTGGAGCTCTCGTTAGTCAGAAACGATGCGTCGACCGCGGTCAGGCGGTCGAGATGGCGTCCTTCGGTGCTCATCCCCCAAGGCTAGCTTCGTGGCGCGTCCAGGGCCAGCCCGCTCCGCCGCCCGCAAGGCCGCCACCGCTACCCTGCAGTCATGGCAGCCACCGCCACCGCCGCCCCCAAGCGGGTGTTGCTCGCCGCCCCGCGCGGTTACTGCGCCGGCGTCGACCGCGCCGTGCAGACGGTCGAGCGTGCTCTGGAGCTGCACGGGGCGCCCGTCTACGTGCGCAAGGAGATCGTCCACAACAAGCACGTCGTCGAGGAGCTCGCCCAGCGCGGTGCAGTCTTCGTCGAAGAGGAGACCGAGGTGCCGGAGGGCGCAATCGTCGTCTTCTCGGCCCATGGCGTCGCGCCCTCCGTGCACGAGAACGCCGCCACCCGCGGCTTGCAAACGATCGACGCCACCTGCCCGCTGGTCACGAAGGTCCATGTCTCGGCCCGCCGCTTCGCGGCCGAGGGCTACACGATCGTGATGATCGGCCATGACGGTCACGAGGAGGTCGAAGGGACGACCGGCGAGGCGCCCGACAACATCGTCCTGATCGAAACCGCCGACGAGGTCGAGTCGCTCGAGGTGTCCGACCCCGACAAGGTTGCCTTCATCACCCAGACGACCCTCTCGGTCGACGAGACGGCCGAGGTCATCGCCGCCCTGCGGGCCAAGTTCCCAGGGATCGTCAGCTCCAAGTCAGACGACATCTGTTACGCGACGACCAACCGTCAGATTGCCGTCAAGCAGCTGGCCCGCGAGTGCGACCTGGTCCTCGTCATCGGCTCGACCAACTCCTCGAACTCGAACCGACTGGTCGAGGTGGCCCGCGAACACGGCGCCGCTTCGCACCTGATCGACAACCACACCCAGGTGCAGGAAGAGTGGTTGCAGGGGGTCGAGACGGTTGGCATCACCTCCGGCGCCAGTGCCCCTGAGGAGCTGGTCGAGAGTCTCGTCTCCTTCTTCCGCGAGCGCGGAGCCGACGACGTCTCCGAGCTGCGGACCGTCCACGAGGACGTCCGCTTCATGCTGCCCAAGGAGATCCGCGAGGATCTCGCCGCCCGCGCCTAGGGTCAACCGATAGGCGCGTAGCGGTGGTGCAGCATCAGGTCGTTGCCGTCGGGGTCGGTGAGGAACGCCATGTGGCAGACGCCGGTGTCGAAGGTCTCACCGGCGAACTCCACGCCTTTCTCTTCGAGCTCGGCTCGGGCCGCGGCGACGTCGTCGACGTGCAGAGCCGGGTGGGCGTTTTTCTGCGGCGCGAACTCCATTCCCATTTTGCGCGGCTCCCAGATGCCGAAGCAGGTGTCGCCGACCCAGAATTCGTACTGGCCCTTGTCGTCAGGGCGCAGGCCGAGCGTGTCGACGTAGAAAGTGCGCGAGCGATCGGCGTCGGTTGACGGAATTCCTACGAAGTCGAGCTTGGTGATCATCGTTTCCTCCTCGTGGTCATGGTGCACCGGCGGCGAAGCTGAACGACCAGATTCGCAGACCGCGGGTGGGGCGGAGGGTGAGCGCGTGCTCCTCGTGGCGAGTGTGCTCGGCGAGCGCGTATAGGCCGGGGCCCGCCGTGGGAACGCTTGCGGCCGGCTGGCCGTCCAGCTCCACGCCTATCTCGCCCTTGCCGGCGACCGTCGCGTAGGCGCCCCCGGCCGCGTACTCGAGCGCCAGCTCGTTGCCGTCCTCGCCTGCGGTCCAAGGTCGCTCCCAGGAGCCGCCGGGGAAGACCTCGGGGGTCGGGGCCATGACACGGGCGCCGGGCGCGTCGGTGGGGCGCAGCGGCGCCATCGGCTCGGGCAGCGGCTGCAGGGCGTCGATCTCGCGCATCTCCTCCTGGATCGCGATCTCCGTCTCCAGGTATTCGCCCTCGCCGAAATGCACCCAGGCCAGGGCCCCGCCGAGACTCCAGAGGAAGAGGCTGGGCCAGCCCTCGCAGCCGTAGGAGCCCCAGAGGTGGCGCTCGGCGTCGATCGCGACCGGGAACTCGACCCCGAGGGCGCCGAGGCCGGCGGCGACCGTCGCCTCGTCGTTTCCGAACGGGAAGCGCGAGGACTGGACGCCGATCACGCTCAGGCCCGGCTCGCGGTAGCGCCGGTGCCACTCGTTTAGATAGGGCAGCGTCCGCACGCTGTTCAGCTGGGCGAAGTCGATGAAGTGGACCAGCGCCGGCCCGCCCGCCGTCAGCGCCGGCATCGACTCCGGCTCCCCGCCCACCCAGGCGATGCCCTCCGGCAGGTCGGGAGCGGCGATGTTGTCGCGTCCAGGGCGCACGCGCGGACGTTATCCTGGGCCGCCTTGGCAGAGCTCGGCGCCTTCCTGCTGCCGCTCGCCTCCGGCTGAGCGCCCGTTGCCGAACCAAGCGACAGACAGGAGAGAGCGATGAGAGACATGTGCAAAGTGGTGCTGGCGCTGCTTGCCGTGATCGCCGTGGCAAGCCTAGGCGCCTGCGGCGACAACGGCGAGAGCGGCGACACGAGCCGCCCTCTCAGCACGTCGAAGCCGGGAGACCGTCCCGAAAGCGCCAGCATGGGCGGCAAGGTGACGACGATCGTCGTCCGCAACGGCGAACCGGTCGGCGGCATCGCCGAGCTCGAATACAGCGCCGGGCAGGAGATCCGCTTCGAGGTCAGCTCCGACGTCGCCGACGAGGTCCACGTCCATGGCTATGACCTGATGGAGGAGGTGCCGGCCGGGGGCACGGTCAGCTTTGACTTCGCGGCCGAGATCGAAGGGATCTTCGAGGTCGAGCTCGAGGGCCGCGCAGTGCAGATCGCGGAGCTGCGGGTCAACCCTTGACGTTGCTGCCGCTCGCGCATGCCCTGGCCGCTCGGGAGGATCTCCCGATACCGGCCTGGCTCTTCGCCTGGGGGGCGTCGATCGTCCTGATCGTCTCCTTCGTCGCGCTCTCGCTCGCCTGGCGCAAGCCCCGTTTCGAGGAGGCGCCCTGGCGCCCCTTCGGAACGGGGCTCTCCCGCGTGTTGCTGAGCCAGCCGCTGCAGGTCCTCTGCGGCCTGGTCGGGATCTTCCTGCTCGGCGTCGCCGTCTACGCAGGCCTACACGGAACGGAAGCCCCCGATCGCAACTTCGCCCTCACCTTCCTCTTCGTCACCTGCTGGCTCGGCTTCCCCGTCGTCTCCGCTTTGCTCGGAGACGTCTTCCGCCCCTTCAACCCCTGGCGAGCGGTCGGCCGCGCCGCCGGAGCCGGCTTCCGCGCGGTCGCCGGGCAACGCCCGGCTCACCTCGCCTATCCCCGCCGGCTCGGCCGCTGGCCGGCGGCGATCGGGCTGCTGGCCGTCGTTTGGCTCGAGGTCGTCTACGGCACCAGCGGCGGCGTCGCCGTTGGCCTCGACCCGGAGACCGCCGCCGTGGCCACCCTCTTCTACAGCGGCTACACCCTGGCAATGATGGCCCTGTTCGGGACTGAGGAGTGGTGCGAGCGGGGTGAGATTTTCTCGGTCTACTTCGGGATGTTCTCCCAACTCGGCCGGTTCGGGGTCGAGGACGGGCGCCTCGGCCGCCGTCGGCCGCTTTCGGCATCCACCCGCTGGGCGACGCTGCCGGGTTCGGCCGCGGTTGTGATCGCCTCGATCGCCACGACGAGCTTCGACGGCGCCTCGGAGGGCCCTCTGAAGGGGGCGATCGAAGGCACCTTCGAGTGGCTGGTCGACGCCGGCTTCGGACTGACCGCGGCGCTGCGCCTCACCGACACGCTCTTCATGCTGCTCTGCTTCGCTGGCGTCGCGCTCATCTACATGCTCGGCGTGCGGGGCATGCGAACCGTGCGCGGCGCGCCCTCGCTGGCCACGCTGTGGGCCGGCTTTGCCCACACGCTGATTCCGATCGCCCTCGCCTACCTCGTCGCCCACTACTTCAGCCTTTTCCTCTTCCAGGAGCAGGCGCAGTTCACCTACCTGCTCTCCGACCCGCTGGGGACCGCGACCACCGACCTCTTCGGCACCGCCTCCGGGGGCATCGACTTCACCCTCCTCAGCGCCAACACGATCTGGTACGTCCAGGTCGGCGCTCTCGTCGTCGGTCACGTCGTCGGCTTGACCCTCGCCCACGACCGCGCCCTCGCCTACTGGCCCGACTATCGCGACGCCTCGCGCTCCCAGTACTGGATGCTCGCCGTGATGGTCGCCTTCACCTGTTTCGGCCTCTACCTGCTGTCGTACAGCAATCAGTGACGCTTCCGCTCGCCCACGCCGGCCATTACCTCCTCTGGTTTCTCTATGCCGTTCCGGTGCTGATCGTCCTCGGCGCGATCGTCAGGACCGCGCTCCTGGAAAGGCGCCGCAAGCGGGATGGGGACTGAGCGGCTAGAGGATCTCGGCGAGACGGCGCTCGAGCGCCGCTGAGATCTCGTCCCGCACCGGGCCCGCGGCCAGCCGTTCGACCAGCGACTCGAGGAAGCCCTCGATGATCAGCGACTTGGCGACCGCCGGGTCGAGTCCGCGCGAGGTCAGGTAGAAGAGCTGGTCTTTGTCGATCTGGGCGATCGCCGCGGCGTGGGTGCAGCGGACGTCGTCGGCGAGGATCTCGAGGCCCGGGATCGCGTCGGCGTGGGCCTCGGTCGAGAGCAGCAGGTTGCGGCACTCCTGGAAGGCGTCGGTCTGCTGCGCGCCGGGGTCGACCTTGATCATCCCGCGCCAGACCGCGGTGGCGCCAGCGGCGAGGACCCCGCGGAAGGCGAGGTCCGAATCGGTGTTCGGCGCCGCGTGCTCCTGGGTGGTGTCGTAGTCGAGGTGCTGGCCGGAGCCGCCGGCGTAGCCGCCGGTGACACGGGCCTCTGAGCCGGGGCCGGCCAGCTTGGTCTCCATCCGCACCTTGCCGCGGGCCGAGCCGAAGCCGAGAGCCGCCCAATCGAGGCGGCCGTCGCGCTCGACCTGAGCGCGCTGGGTGGCGAAGATCCACGCCCGCTCGGAGATGTCCTGCGTGTTGACGTAGCGCAGCGTCGCCGCCTGGCCAACGCTCAGCTCGACGACCGAGTTGAGTAGCCCCTCGACCTCGTTGTCGGGGGAAGACCAATGCTCCCAGACCTCCGCTTCGGCACCTTCCTCGAGCACGATCAAGGTCCGCCAGTGGATCGCGCCGCCGCTGGCCTCGATCGGCAGCTCGATCTGAATCGGCTCGCTCAGCCTGACTCCGCGCGGCACGTGGATCAGCACGCCGTCGCGCCAACCGGTCTCGTTGCGGGCCACGAACGGGTCCTCGACTGGGACCAGGGAGCCGAGGCGCTCGTGCAGGAGGTCGGAATGAGTGCTCAGCGCCTCGGCGAGCGAGACGACCGTCGCCTCCTCCGCGCCAGACACCACCGGCTCCGCATTCGCCTCGTGGTAGGAGTCGAGATCGAGCGTCGAGAGGTCGGTGAATTCCCAGCCCTTCGACTTGTGATCGGGGAGCGGCAGGCTCTCCACAAGAGAGGCGCCCTTGCGGCGCCTCTCCTTGAGCCAGGCCGGTGCGGTCGCCGTCTCAGCCAATCGAGCCCTCCATCTGCAGCTCGATCAGTCGGTTCAACTCGACCGCGTACTCCATCGGCAGCTCTTTGGTCACCGGCTCGATGAAGCCGTTGACGATCATCTTCGAGGCCTCCTCCTCGTCGAGCCCGCGGCTCTGCAGGTAGAAGAGCTGCTCGTCGCCGATTTTCGAGACGGTCGCCTCGTGGCCGACGTCGGCGTCGTTCTCGTCGATGCGGATCGTGGGATACGTGTCAGAACGTGAGTCCTCGTCGAGCAGCAGCGCGTCGCAGACGACCTTGGAGCGCGTCTCCGTGGCCCCGTTCGCCACTTCGAGCAGGCCGCGGTAGGTCGCCCGCCCGCCGTCCTTGGAAATCGACTTGGAGAAGATCGAGGATGAGGTCTTCGGGGCCGCGTGGATGATCTTGCCGCCGGCGTCCTGGTGCTGGCCGTCGCCGGCGAAGGCGATCGAGAGGATCTCGCCGTGGGCTTCGGGGCCCATCAGGTAGATCGAGGGGTACTTCATCGTCAGTTTCGAGCCGAGGTTGCAGTCGACCCACTCCATCGTCGCCTTCTCGTGCGCGACGGCGCGCTTGGTGACGAGGTTGAAGACGTTCTGCGACCAGTTCTGGACCGTCGTGTAGCGGACCCGCGAGCTCTTCTTGGCGACGATCTCGACCACCGCGGAGTGCAGCGAGTCGCTGGAGTAGACCGGTGCGGTGCAGCCCTCGATGTAGTGGACGTCGGCGCCCTCCTCGCAGATGATCAGCGTCCGCTCGAACTGGCCCATGTTCTCGGTGTTGATCCGGAAGTAGGCCTGCAGCGGCATCTCGACCTTGACTCCGGCCGGCACGTAGACGAAGGAGCCGCCCGACCAGACGGCCGAGTTCAGCGCCGCCAGTTTGTTGTCGTTGGGCGGGATGATCGTCGCCCAGTGCTCGCGCACCAGATCCTCGTGCTCACGCAGCGCGGTGTCCATGTCGGTGAAGATCACGCCCTGGGCCTCGAGCTTCTCGTTGACCTGGTGGTAGACGACCTCGGACTCGTACTGGGCGCCGACCCCGGAGAGGAATTTGCGCTCCGCCTCGGGGATCCCGAGCCGGTCGAAGGTGTTTTTGATGTCCTCCGGAACCTCGCTCCAGTCGCGGCTGTTGGTGTCGGAGGCGCGAACGAAGTAGTGGATGTCGTTGAAGTCGATCTGGTCGAGGTCGCCGCCCCATTTCGGGGTCGGCCGCTGTTCGAAGTGCTCCAGCGCCTTCAGCCGGAAGTCCCGCATCCACTGCGGCTCCTGCTTGTAATCGGAGATCGTTTCGACGACCTCGCGCGAGAGTCCCTTCGGGGCTTTGTAGGCGTAGCCGGTCTCCGGATCGTTGAAGCCGAACTTCTCCTTGTAGTCGGCATTGATGCCGGCCAGCTCTCTCTTCTCTGCGACTACCTCGGGCGTTGCCATGTCAGGAGACCTCCAGGGTGATGGTGTCGTCCTCGACGGCTATCGGGAACGTTTGCACCGGCTGGAAAGCAGGGAGCGTCTTCGGCCTGCCGGTGCTGAGGTCGAAGAGGGAGCCGTGGCGGGGGCACTCGACGGTGCATGCCGCCGGGTCGAACTCGCCCTCGGCGAGCGGCCCGTTGTCGTGGGAGCAGCGGTCCTCGATCGCGTAGAGCGTTTCCTCGCAGTTGAAGATGCCGATCTTGCGGCCGTCGTGTTCGACCAGGCGCATTTGGCCGGGGCCGAGCTCGGCGACCGGGCATACGGAGATGGTGGTTGCTGCGGTGTCGGTCAAGAGGGCGGGCTGCTCCTTGGGCACGTCTAAGTGCGGATCGAGACTTAATCCTACTTCTATGGTCGGATTTTAGCGTGCGAGGATCACGGGACACCTGCAAGGAGAGGAGCGACCGATGAGCGAGAGAAGCAGCTATGAGCCAGGAATCCCGTGCTGGGTCGACCTCGGCTCCCCCGACCTGGGCGCCGCGGTGGATTTCTACGCCGGCCTGTTCGGCTGGGAGGTCCCCCCGGCGGAAAACGTCGAGAACACTGGCGGCTACCGGCGCGCGACCAAGGGCGGCGCCGACGTCGCGGGGGTGATGCCGCTGATGCAGGAGGGCCAGCCGCCCGCCTGGACCAGCTACGTCTCGGTGGCCGACGCCGACGCCACGGCCGCCGCGGTCAAGGAGGCGGGCGGCAGCGTCTTCGCCGAGCCGATGGACGTGATGGATCTCGGCCGGATGGCGATTTTCGCCGACCCGACCGGAGCCGTCTTCGGCATCTGGCAGCCCGGCACGTTCCCTGGTGCCGGTCTCGTCAACGAGCCCGGAACGTTCTCCTGGAACGAGCTGGAGACGCGCGACCCCGCGGCGTCCAAAGACTTCTACGGCGCCGTCTTCGGCTGGTCCTTCGAGGACCACGCGATGGGAGAGATGACCTATACGGAGTGGAAGCAGGGGGATGCTCCGGTCGGCGGGATGGCGGACATCACCGGTCGCGTGCCCGACGCGGTGCCGGCCCACTGGATGGTCTACTTCGCGGTCGACGACGCCGATGCGGCCGTGGAGACCGTGAAGTCGTCGGGTGGCAGCGTCTCCTTCGGGCCCGTCGACATTCCCGCCGGCCGCTTCGCGATGGTCGCGGATCCGCACGGGGCCGCTTTCGCCGTGATCAAGCTCTCAGACGAAGCCGCGCGGCGCTAGATCTGACCGAGGTCGGCGACCGCTTCGCTCGGGTCACCGGCCTCGCCCTCGTCCTCCCATTCGGCGGGCTGGCCGAGGCTGGCGCTCTTGACGATCTTCAGGCCAAGCATCGCGCACTTCATCCGCGTCGCCGAGATCTCGATCCCCAGCAGCTCGAGCACGTACTCCTTCGGCAGCCGCAGCAGCTCCTCGCGTGATTTCCCGACCAGCTCGTCGGTCAGCAGCGAGGTCGCGGCGGTCGAGATCGCGCAGCCCTTGCCGTCAAAGGCGATCTCCGCCACCCGGTCGTCCCCGTCGAGGCGGATCGTCACCCGCTGCTCATCTCCGCAGAATGGGTTGGTGTCCTCGAACTCCAGGTCGGGATCGTCGAGCCGGCCGAAGTTGTGCGGCCGCTTGTAGTGCTCGAGGATCTGGTCGCGGTAGAGCTCGTCCATGCATCCGAGGCTAGCGAAGCCAGTTAGAGTGGCCCCATGCCTATTAATCGTTGTCTTCTGATTGCCGTATTGACCGTCACTGCTTTGCTGCCCGTCGCAGCGGCTTCCGGCGCGACCTCGACGAAGATCGTCGTCAGTCTCAAATTCCCGGCCTTCCACGGCACCCTGAAGTCCGCCAAGGGCACCTGCGCGAAGAACCGCACGGTAAAGCTCTATCGCCAGAAGTCGGGCCCCGACAAGCTCCTTGGGACCGACAAGAGCGACGCCAAAACCAAGTGGTCGATCCGGATCAAGCTGACCTCCGGCTCCTACTACGCCAAGGCCCCGAAGAAGGGCACCTGCGCGGCCGCGAAATCGAAAGTGATCACGGTCGACTAGCGAAGAGTTGACGGATTGTGGCCCCCATGGGGGCCACAATCCGTCAACTCTTTAGAGGCTAAAGACGCGCCGCGCGTCTTCGAGGCCGTCGACCAGGCGGTCGATCTCCTCGGGCGTCGTGTAGACGCCGAAGCTGGCGCGGGCCGTCGCCGCGACCCCGAGGCGATCCATCAGGATCTGCGCGCAGTGATGGCCGGCGCGGACAGCGACGCCGTGGCGATCGAGGATCTCGGAGACGTCGTGGGCGTGGACGCCCTCGATCTCGAAGGAGACGGGGCCGACCCGATCCTCGCCTCGTGGCGGGCCGAAGATCCGCAGGCCGGGGATCTCCGGCAGCCGCTCCAGCGCGTAGTCGGCGATCCCCCGCTCGTGCTCCAGCACCGCCTCCATCCCGACCGCGTCGAGCCAGCGCAGGGCCGAGGCCATCCCGATCGCCTGCGTGATCGCCGGCGTTCCCGCCTCGAAGCGGGCCGGGACGTCGGCATAGGTCGTGCCCTCGCGCGTCACCTTGCGGATCATCGAGCCGCCGCCGAGAAACGGCTGCATCTCCCGCAGCAGGTCGAGGCGGGTCCAGAGCGCGCCGATGCCGGTCGGGCCGTAGAGCTTGTGGCCGGTGATCGCGTAGAAGTCGACTCCCAGCTCGGCCATGTCGAGCGGCAGCTTCGGCGCCGCCTGGGCGCCGTCGGCGAGCACCAGCGCCCCGGCCGCGTGGGCCAGGCGGGAGATCTCGGCCAGCGGGTTTTCGGTGCCGAGCACGTTGGAGACGTGGGTGACGGCGACCAGCTTCGGACCCCGCTCCAGCAGTGCCGCGAAGGCATCCATGTCGAGCAGGCCGTCGGCGTCGATCGGCGCCCACTCGATCTCGGCCCCTGCTCGCTCGGCCAACTGCTGCCAGGGAACGATGTTGGAGTGGTGCTCCATCTCGGTCAGCAGGACGCGGTCGCCGGTGCCGACGTTGGCGTCGCCCCAGGCGCGGGCGACGAGATTGATCGCCTCGGTCGCGTTGCGGACGAAGACGACCTCGCGTCGGTCGCCGGCGCCGATGTGGTCGGCGACCGTCGCCCGCGCCCCCTCGTAGGCTTCGGTCGCCTCGGCCGAGAGGGTGTGGGAGCCGCGGTGGACGTTGGAGTGGTGGCGCCGCTCGTAGCGGTCGACCGCCTGGATCGAGGCCAGCACCCGCTGGGAGCTGGCGCCGCTGTCGAGGTAGGCGACCGGCTGCCCGTTGACCTCGCGCTCCAGCGCCGGGAAGGCGGCGCGAACCTTCTCGATCGAAAAGGAGCTCTTCGCGGTCGCCGGCTCCATGGTCGCGAGGCTAGGCGGCAGCGCCCGCCTCGACCTCCTCGCGGATCCAGCCGTAGCCCTTCTCCTCCAGTACGCCGACCAGCTCCGGGCCGCCTTCTTTGACGATCCGGCCCTCGAACATCACGTGTACGAAGTCGGGTTTGACCATGTGCAGGATGCGCTGGTAGTGGGTGATGATGAGGACGCCCATGTCCGGGCCGGCGAACTTGTTGACGCCCTCGGCAACCGTGCGCAGGGCGTCGATGTCGAGGCCGGAGTCGGTCTCGTCGAGGACCGCGATCTCCGGCCGCAGCAGCGCCAGCTGCAGCAGCTCCATTCGCTTCTTCTCGCCGCCGGAGAAACCGTCGTTGAGGTAGCGGCTGGAGAAGTCTTTGGGGATGTTCGCCAGCGCCATCGCCTCCTGAGCGACCTTGGCGAAGTCTTTGATCTTGATCTGATCCTCTCCTCGCGCCTCGCGCTGGGAGTTGATGATCATCCGCAGGTACTTGCTGACGGAGACGCCGGGGATCGCGACCGGGTACTGAAAGGCCATGAAGAGTCCCGCCTGTGAGCGCTCGTCGGGATCGGCCTCGGTGATGTCCTCACCCTTGAAGGTGATCGTTCCCTCGGTCACCTCGAGCGCCGGGTGGCCCATGATCGCGTTGGCGAGCGTCGACTTGCCGGAGCCGTTGGGCCCCATCAGCGCGTGAACCTTGCCCTTCTCGACGTCGAGATCGAGACCGCGGAGGATCTCCTTGTCCTCGGCCTTCACGTGCAGGTTGCGTATCTCCAACTCAGCCAATTTCACTCCGTTTCTGGGTTTTCGTAAGTCCGGTTCAGGCGGCGCTGACGATGGCGGCCTCACTGCGCCCCCCGGGCCGCGAGAACTCGACCAGCTCGGCCAGCGTGGTGCCGGCAAGCGCCTTGGTCACGCCGCCCTGCACGCGCGTCCACAGCAGTTTCGTCGAGCAGGCGCGGTCGCCGTCATCCTCGTGCGAACAGAGGACCTTGCCCTCCGGCGTCTCGTGAAAGCACTCCATCGGGGCGATCTGCCCTTCCAGCGCCTCGACCACCGCGTCCATCGTGATCTGCTCCGCCGGCTTGGCGAGGCGGTAGCCGCCGTGGGCGCCGCGGGTCGAGGTGACGAGGCCTGCCTTGCGCAATTTGGCGACCAGGTGCTCGAGGTAGGAGAGCGGCAGCCGCTCTGCCTCGGCGACTGTGTTGAGCGAGATCGGCCGCGAGCTCGGCTGGCGGCCCAGCTCGACCATCAGGCGCACTCCGTACTCGGCTTTGGTCGAGAACAGCATCGACCTAAATCCTACTGAACCAGTCGGTTATGCCTCAGCACCCTCGGCCGCGGCGCTGCCCAGTTCGACGTGAGCACGGCTGTCGCTGCCGCGGATCAGGACCAGGGTGAGGATGAAGCCGAGGAAGGCGATCGCGGCGCCGCCGAGGAAGGCGTACTGGAAGCCGTCGGTGAGGGCCTGGGGGAGACCGGTGCCGGAGGCCACGGCGTTCTCCGTGTGCGAGGTCGCAATCGTCGCCAGGACCGCCAGGCCGAGGGCGCCGCCGACCTGCTGCGAGGTGTTGATCAGGCCGCTGGCGAGGCCCGCCTCGTGCTCCTCGACGCCGGAAACCGCGGCGATCGTCGTCGTCACGAAGGAGAAACCGAGCCCGGCGGCAGCCAGCAGCGAAGGCCCGAGGATGTCGGTCGTGAAGCCGCCTCCGACCGAGACCCGGCTGAACCAGAGCAGTCCGGCGACGATGAAGAGCAGCCCGACCGCGAGGACCGGCTTGTAGCCGAACTTGGTCACCAGCTGCGAGCCGATCCCGGCCGTGGCGATGATCGTCAGCGCCAGCGGCAGGTAGGAGAGACCGGCGTGGATGGCGCTGTAGCCGAGCACCTGCTGCATATAGAGGGAGATGAAGAAGAACATCGAGAACAGCGAGGCGCCGACCAGCACGCCAACCACGTTGGCGCCGGTCAGGGTGCGGATGCGGAAGATCTCGAACGGGACCAGCGGCTTCCGCGCCCGCAGCTCGATCACGACGAAGGCCGCCAGCAGGAGCAGCGAGACACCGATCAAGCCGAGCGTCCGGGCCGATCCCCAGCCCTCGTCGGTCGCGTCGACGACCGCGTAGACGAGGATCGAGAGCGCCGCGGTCACCGTGACGGCGCCGGCGACGTCGAAGGCGCGGGTCTCGCTCTCCGCTCGGCTTTCGGCGATCAATCGCGGCGTCAGCGCGAACGCGATCAGGGCCACGGGCACGTTGACCCAGAGCACCCACTCCCAGCCGAGGCCGTCGGTGAGGATGCCGCCGAGCAGGACCCCGGCGGCGCCGCCGGAGCCGGCAACCGCGCCCCAGACCCCAAGCGCCTTGTTGCGCTCGGAGCCGTCCTTGAAGATCGTGGTGACGATCGAGAGCGCGGCGGGGGAGATGATCGCGGCGCCGAGACCCTGGGCGGCGCGGGCGGCGATCAGCTGTCCCTCGTTGACGGCGAAGCCGGCGGCCAGGGAGGCGACCGCGACCAGCATCAGCCCGGCCATGAAGACCCGCCGCCGCCCGAGCAGGTCGGCGGTGCGCCCCCCCAGCAGGAGGAAGCCGCCGAAAGTCAACACGTACGCGTTGACGACCCAGGGCAGGTTCTCCTGAGAGAAGTTCAGCGCCTCGCCGATCGACGGCAGGGCGACGTTGACGATCGAGGCATCGAGGACGACGACGAACTGGGCCGAGCAGAGCAGGACCAGCGCCAGCCAGCGTTTCTCTTGGTAGTCGCTCATGGCTCGATCAGACCGCGGCGGATCGCGTAGCGAACGAGCTCAACCCGGTCGCGCATTCCGAGCTTACGCATCGCATTCGCGCGGTGGTTCTCGACCGTCTTCTCGGAGAGGTGGAGGACCTCGGCGATCTGGCGGGTGGTGTTCGCCTCGGCAACCAGCTTGACGATCTCCTCCTCGCGCGGCGTCAGATCCTCCTCGCCGCTAGATCCCCGCTCGAGAACGTCCTTGATCAGCGTCCGCTGCGCCTCCGGGGTGAGGAACGGCTCACCGCGCTCGACCGCACGGATCGCGGCCAGCAGGTCGGTGTCCGCCTGCGCCTTGAGGACATAGCCGGAAGCACCGGCTTTCAGGGCCTCGAACAGGTAGCGCTCGTCGTCGTGCATGGAGAGGATCAGGACCGAGACCTCGGGCGCCTGCTTCTTTATCTCCCGGGTCGCCTGCAGGCCCGTCAGCTTCGGCATTTTCACGTCGAGGATCGCCAGGTCGGGCCGCTCGCGCACCGCCAGGTCCCGCGCCTCGGCGCCGTCGCCCGCCTCGGCCACGACCTCGATGTCCGGCTGGCGCTCCAGCAGCAGTCGGATCCCCGAGCGGACGATCCCGTGGTCGTCTGCGATCAGCACTCTCACCGGCCGGATTCTCCCGGCAGCGTCAGCCGCACGGTCGTGCCGTGCCCAGGGCGCGACTCGATCGTCAGCTCGCCGCCGATCAGCAGTGCCCGCTCGCGCATGCCGCCGATCCCGAGTCCGCGCTCGGACTCCTCGAAGGCGAAACCGCACCCGTCGTCGGCCACGGTCAGTTCGACGCCGGCGTCACCGAGCCGGCGCAGCCGTACATCGACGCGGCCGGCCCCGCTGTGGCGGGCGGCATTGGAGAGCGCCTCCTGGGCGACGCGGTAGACGACCAGCTGGGCGTCGCCGGAGAGGTCGGAGAAGTCGCCGTCGGCCTCGAACTCGGCCTCGATCTCCCCCCGCGCCAGCTGCTCCACCTGGCCCGCCGTCGCCGCCGCCAGCCCGAGGTCGTCCAGTGCGGTCGGGCGCAGCTGGCGAGCGAGCGAGAGCAGCTCGCGCATCGCCTGGTTGGCGAGCGCTTTCGTCTCGGCCAGCTCCCCCTCAAGCTCCGGAGGCGCCGCCTCGCGCGCCGCCTCCAGTCGCAGCAGCAGTCCGGTCAGCGACTGGTTCACCTCATCATGGAGGTCGCGGGCGACCCGCGCCCGCTCCTCCTCCTGCGCCTGCAGGGCGGCGGAACCGGCGCGGCGCCGCTCGGCTTCGAGCCGGCGCATCATCCGCAGGAAGGCGAGCTCGATCCGCTCCACCTCCTTGGTCTCGCCGATGCCGTCAATCGACGCCGGCAGCAACGGCCCGGGCCGCCCGAGGTCGACCTTCTCCATCTCTTCGATCAGCCGCTCCAATGGCCCGAAACGGCGTTTGAGGCGCAGCAGGTTCGCCGCCAAGGCGGCCACCGCTATCGCGAGCACGACGATTACCGCCAAGGTCATCGGCCAAGCCTAGAAGCACCTGGGTGGCGCACTGGCCCAAATGGGGGTTTCCACCTATTGGCCAATCGCCCCCGCACCGCAATACTTGCCTGGCAAGCGACCCTAGGAGCGATGACTCGATGAAGACCACCAAGCAGTCCAGCTTCGGCGCCACCCTGCGCACGACGATCCTTCTGGCATCCCTCTCGGGCCTGCTGGTTTTGATCGGCGCCCTGATCGGCGGTCCCAGCACGGCCGCCCTCTTCCTCGGGATCGCCCTGCTGATCAATCTCGGCTCCTACTTCTTCAGCGACAAACTGGCGCTGAAAATGAGCGGCGCCAAGCCGATCGAGGAGTCAGAGGCGCCGCGGCTCTACCAGATCGTGCGCGAGCTGACCACCCGCGCCGGGCTGCCGATGCCGCGGCTCTACATGATCCCCCAGGATCAGCCCAACGCCTTTGCGACCGGACGCAACCCCAAGCACTCCGCCGTCGCGGTCACCCGCGGCATCACCAAACTGCTCTCCGAGGACGAGCTGCGCGGCGTCCTCGCGCACGAGCTCGCGCACATCCAGCATCGCGACATCCTGATCCAGTCGGTCGCCTCGGCGATCGGCGCCGCAATCACCTATCTCGCCTACATGTTCATGTGGTTCGGTAGCGACGACGAGTCGCCGCTGAGCCTGGTTGCCTCGCTGGCGATGGTTCTGCTGGCGCCGATCGCGGCGAGCATCATCCAGCTCTCGATCTCGCGCCAGCGCGAGTACGCGGCGGACGCCGGCGGCGCCGAAATCTGCGGCAACCCGGAGTCCCTGGCGAGCGCTCTGCTGAGGCTCGAGCAGGGAGCGCAGGCGATCCCGATGAAGGTCAACCAGGCGGCGGAGCCCCTCTACATCGTCAAGCCCTTCTCGGGCAAGGGCATCGCCGGCCTCTTCTCGACCCATCCCCCGATCGAGGAGCGGGTCAAAAGGCTGCGCCAGATGCGCCCCAGCTTCGCCTGAGCCCGCGTCAGACTCATGGCTTTTCTCCAGGAAACAGCGACCGGGTTATTACAACCACGACGCTCACGATTTGGACGAAGGTGGCGGTCAGCCAGACCTGCACAACGCCCTCCGGCGGCCGCCAGTCGTATCCCTTGCTCGCATAGATCACGAAGACCGCGTTGACGACGATGAGCTGAAGGCCCATCAGCAGCAAGATGCCAAGCCCGTAAAACCGCTTGAGTTTGATCGACTGCTCCAGGTCATCGCCCTCGAGCCTTTCTTTCCGAGAGGGGGGCAGGGATTTCACCGGCGTGGGATCGGTCAGACCGATATCGGCGATCCAAAACCCCCTGTCCCTCTCATCAGGCGAAGGAATCGGGGGCTCGGCGTCCTCGGGCATGCGATTCCTGACGGGCTGCCGCGCTAGCGGTAGAGATTCAGGTTCTTAAGGCGATTGACCATGGCGGCCTCGGATACACCGAATGCTCCGGCCATGTCTTTCTCATTCATCCCGCTGCCGTGAAGGCGCCTGACTTCTCTTTCAGGCATCAGTAGAGCGGCCGCGAAGGCATTGGCAAAGCGCTCTTCCTGATCAACGCCCATTGACGCCGTCCCGTCGCGGTAGTCGACGTACTCGAAGTCCTCCTCGCCGTGGCGGACAAAATGTCCGATCTCATGGGCGCAGGTGAAGCGCTTTCGGTTCGGATGATCGGCTGCGCTGAGGTAGATGGCGGCAGGGTGGCCATCACGCTTCTCGATCGCGCCCGCGACATCAGGATCAAGGTAGGCGTTGGATACCTCGATGCCCATCTTGCGGGCGATCTGAGCTGGGTCGACGGGGATTCCCGCGTCCCAGAATCGCTCTAGCACCTCCCGTGCCTTCTCGGTTGCTTCCGTTTTCACGTCCAATGCAGCCTCCTTACGATCATCGTAGCCGCCCGTCCTTCCTCCTTCTTTATCTATCGCCCAAGCTTAGATCGGCTGCCGGACAGGACAGCAGACAGAAGCATTCGGCAGCAAAGGCCCGACTATAGCCCGCTATACTTTTTGAAGTAAAGCTGATCCGGATTTAGGAGATTTCGATGGCAACCGGTGCGGGGATCCAGACGATCGAGGAGATCGAGCCTTTCGAGGCGGCGGAGGAGATCGATGGCGGCGACGTCGTCCTGATCGACACCCGTGAGCCGCACGAGTACCAGGAGGCCCACCTCGAGAACGGCAAGCTGGTCCCGCCGGGCCTCCTCGGCGACGAGATCGGCGATGCCGCGCCGGACAAGTCAGCGCGCACGATCCTCTACTGCCGCTCCGGCAACCGCTCGGCGCTCGCCGCGGCGCAGCTGCAGGAGCTCGGCTACGACAACGTCGCCTCGATGGCCGGTGGCATCCTCGCCTGGCAGGAGCAGGGGCTGCCGGTGGTCGCCGCCAGCGGCATGACGGCCGAGCAGCGCGATCGCTACTCGCGCCACACGCTGCTGCCGGAGGTCGGCGTCGACGGTCAGCTGAAGCTGCTGAACACGAAGGTCCTGCTGCTCGGTGCCGGCGGCCTCGGTGCGCCGACGGCGCTCTACCTGGCCGCGGCCGGAATCGGCACCCTCGGCCTCGTCGACGACGACGTCGTCGACGCTTCCAACCTGCAGCGCCAGGTGATCCACAACACCGAGCGGATCGGGATGCCGAAGACCGAGTCAGCCCGCCTCTTCATCGAAGCACTGAACCCCGACGTCAACGTGGTCGAGCACCGCATCCGCCTCGATGCCGGCAACATCCTCGAGATCATCGGCGACTACGACATCGTCGTCGATGGTGCCGACAACTTCCCCACCCGTTACCTGCTCAACGATGCCTCGGTGCGCCTGCGCAAGCCCGTCGTCTCGGCCTCGATTCTCAGCTTCGACGGGCAGATCTCGACCTTCGTCCCCTTCGAGGGTCCCTGCTACCGCTGCCTGTACCCGACGCCGCCGCCCGCCGAGCTGGCGCCGAGCTGCTCGGCGAACGGGGTGCTTGGAGTGATGGCCGGGACGATGGGCACCCTGCAGGCGAACGAGGTGATCAAGCTGGTGCTAGGCGTCGGCGAGCCGCTGATCGGGCGGCTGCTGCTCTACGAGGCGCTCGGCACCCGCTTCACCGAGCTCAAGGTCCGCCGCGATCCCGAGTGCCCGATCTGCAGTGAGAACGCGCCCGAGATCCCCGAGTCCGAGATGGGTCAGTTCCCGGACTACGAGCTCTTCTGCGCGGGCTAAACCGCTAGGTTTCCGGGCGATGGCGACTGTGAGGATCCCACCTGTGCTGCGGCCGAAAACCGGCGGCCAGCCCGAGGTCGAGGCGCCCGGCGCCAACGTCGGCGAGGTCCTGCGCGCCCTCACGGGCGAGTACCCGGACACGCAGAAGCAGCTCTTCGGCGAGGACGGCGACCTCAACCGCTACGTCAACGTGTACCTCAACGACGAGGACGTGCGGGTGCTGAGCGGGCTCGACACCGACGTCAAAGACGGCGACACCGTGGTCATCCTGCCGGCGATGGCCGGCGGCGCCGCCTAGCGTTTCAGTACCAGTCCGAGGAACTTCCGGGTCCGCTCCTCGCTCGGGGCGTCGAGGACGTCGGCCGGTCTGCCCTGCTCGACGATCCTGCCTTCGTCCATGAACACGACCCGGTCGGCCACCTCGTGGGCGAAGCCGATCTCGTGGGTGACGACGATCATCGTCATCCCTTCCTCAGCCAACTCCCGCATCACGTCGAGCACTTCCTTGACCAGCTCCGGGTCCAAGGCGCTGGTGACCTCGTCGAAGAGCATCACGTGCGGGTCCATCGCCAGCGCGCGAGCGATCGCGACCCGCTGCTGCTGACCTCCGGACAGGCGCTCGGGGTACTGATTGAGCTTGTCAGCGAGGCCGACGCGCTCCAGCAGCTCGGTGCCCTTGGTGCGGGCCTCCGCGCTCGGACGACCCAGCACCTTTTCCTGTGCCAGGGTCACGTTCTGCAGCGCCGTCTTGTGGGGGAAGAGATTGAACTGCTGAAAGACGATTCCCACCCGCTGGCGGACGAAGTCGAGCTCCCAGCTCTGCTCGCCGGTCCCTGAATCCGGCCCTTTGCAGATGCTGCGCTCTTCGAGGTGGATGTCGCCCGCCTCGGGGGGCTCCAGCAGGTTGACGCAGCGCAGCAGCGTGCTCTTGCCGGAGCCGCTTGGTCCCAGGATGCAGACGACTTCTCCCTTGGCGATCTCCAGGTCGACCCCGCGCAGCACCTCGAGGTCACCGAAGCGCTTGTGGACGCCCTTGAGCTGGACCATCGGCTCCGCCATCTAGCCGACCTCGATGTGGGAGCCGCGGGTGATCCTGCCGCGGTTGCGCTTGATCAGCCTGTCGACGACTCGCGCCATCGGCAGGGTGATGGCGAGGAACATCACGCCGGCGAGGATGTAGGCGGAGCTGTTGAAGGTTTCCGACTGGATTTCGCGACCGATCAAGACCGACTCGCCGAGGGCGATCACGCCGACCAGGGTCGTGTCCTTGAGGAGGGAGATCAATTCGTTCAGCATCGGCGCGGGGATCTTGGTCACGGCCTGGGGCACGACGACGTGGCGCATCGCCTGCCCGTGGCTCATCCCCAGGGATCGTGCGGCCTCGACCTGCCCGCCGGGAACCGCTTCGATGCCGGCCCGGTAGACCTCGGCCATGTAGGCACCGTAGACCAGGGTGAGCGCCATCACGCCGTACCAGTACGGGTCCGGCTGGCCGAACCAGCTGGGGATCCGGATCGCTTTGGGCAGGAACTCGAGAAAGGGAAGGCTTCCCGAGATCAGCAGGATCACGATCAAGATGGGGACGGCGCGGAAGACGTCGATGTAGGCGATCGTCACCCCCCGCAGCGGCATGAGCTTCTTTCCGGGCAGCTGCCTTATCAGGGCAAGAGCGAGGCCCCAGATGAGAGCGAGGACCCCCGCCACGACGAAGACCATGAGATTCAGGAAGAAGCCGTGGAGGACTTCGTCGAAGTGCTCCCCCATGACGGTGAAGTCGAAGTACTGGTTGAAGAATTCGCTCATCGGGTCTCCTGCCGACTGCTCATGGAAAACGAAGGGGCGCCATGATGGCGCCCCTTGCTGGTCACTTCAAGCTTCGATCTTCGCGGCTATTCCGCCTCATGCGTCGCCGAAGAAATGGACTCCGGCGGTTCGAGCTTGAACCACTTTTCGTAGATCTCGTTGTAGGTCCCGTCGTCCTGGACTTCTTCCAGGCCCTTGTTGATTTCGTCGAGCAGCTCTTCCTCCCCCTGCGCGACGGCGATTCCATACTCTTCTTCGGTCGGGACTTTTTCGGCGATTTCGACGCCGCCGCTTTTTTCGACCGCGTTGGCGGCGACCGGCGCGTCGATCACCACGGCTTCGACGGTTCCCGCTTTGAGAGCGTTGACGGCGTCGGGGCCTTCCGGGTACGGCCGGACTTCGCCGGCGTTCCCCTCGTCTTTGAGGAGTTCGAGGCCGGTCGTGCCCTGCTGGGCGGCCACCGTTTTGCCTTCCAGGTCTTCGAAGGATTTGATCTCACTGCCCTCTTTGACCAGGACCGCCTGTTCGGAGAGGTAATAGGGATTCGAGAAGTCGACGGCTTTCTCGCGTTCCTCGGTGATCGTCGCCGCCGAGGCCACCGCTTCGAACTTGCCCTGGGCAACGTCGCGGAAGATGGTTTCGAACGAGGTGTCCTGGAACTCCGCTTTGCGACCGATCTTTTCGGCGATCGCTTCCATCAGCTCGATGTCGAAGCCGGTGTAGTTACCCGCTTTGCCCTGCTCGAACGGGGGATAGGGGATGTCGGAGCCAACGGTGAGAGTCGCGCTTGCACCTCCGTCGCCGTCTCCACCTCCGTTGCTGTCGTCGTCGCCGCAGCCGGCCGCGAACACTGCCAGGGCGAGCAGGGCCAAGGCCGCAAGCAAGGTAGAGAGGGCGCTCTTGTTCATCGACTTCCTCCTATTAGGAACAAATACCCGGAAGCGCACTACCCGAAGCGGGCGAAAGTACTCGCCTGCCAGCTCCGCGCAAGAGGATTCGACTGCGGCCATGCATGGCTATACTTTTTGAAGTACGGGGCAACGGGATGCTGCGCGACGAGCTACTCAACAAACCTTGTGGAGGCCGCTTCGGCAATATCGTCGAGTCGATCGGCAACACGCCTTTGGTGGAGCTGCCGCGGTTCTCTCCCAAGCCGGGCGTTCGTATCTACGCCAAGCTCGAGGGCCACAACCCGACCGGCTCGGTCAAGGACCGCGTCGCCAAGTCGATGATCGAGGCGGCCGAGGCGGAGGGCGCGATCGAACCCGGCCAGACGATCCTCGAACCGACCTCCGGCAACACCGGCATCGCGCTGGCGATGATCTGCCGCCGCAAGGGCTACCCGCTGAAGGTCGTGATGCCCGACAACGTCACCGAGGAGCGCACCCAGCTGCTCTCGATGTACGGGGCGGAGATCGTCTACTCGGAAGGGGCCAAGGGTTCCAACGGCGCCGTCGAGGTGGCGCTGGAGATGGCCGAGCAGCCCGGCTACTACATGCCCTACCAGTACGGCAACGAGGCCAATCCGCTGGCCCATTACAACGGCACCGCGGTGGAGATCCTCGACGAGCTCGACGAAGTCGCCGCCTTCGTCGGCGGACTTGGCACCGGCGGCACCCTGATGGGCAACGGCCGCCGCCTCAAGGAGGCGAATCCGGAGACCCTGATCGTCGCCGCCGAGCCGATGCAGGGGGAGCTGGTGCAGGGCCTGCGAAGCCTCGACGACGGCTTCATCCCGCCGATCATCGACCTCTCGATCCTCGACCGCAAGATCATGGTCTCCAACCGTGACGCGATCGTCTGGACTAAGAAGCTGCTCGACGAGGAGGGCGTCTTCGCCGGTGTCTCGGCCGGCGCCATCGCCGCCATCGCCTCCCGCATCGGCGGCGAGCTCGACGGCGGCAATGTCGTCTTCCTGATCCCCGACGACGGCTGGAAGTATCTCTCCTCCGGCGTCTACACCAAACCCATCGAGGAGATTGAAAACCTCGACTCGACCGTTTGGTGGTGACGTGTCTGGCACTGCGCATATCGGCGTCCTCGGTCGCTCGCGTGCAGAGCACGCCACGCTCCCTGCGTCCTTGATCTGCTTGGCCAGACTCGCCACCACGAGGCAGTAATGCGCATCTCGCGGGGTCTGGTCGACGAGATGGTCGCGCACGCGCGCGAGGATTTGCCGAACGAGTGCTGCGGGATGGTCGGCGGCCGCGACGGCGAGGCGACCGAGGTGGTTCGGGTCGCCAACGCCGCGGCGAGCCCGCTGCGCTATGAGATGGACCCGCAGGGCCAGTACGACGCGCTGAAAGCGATCGAAGACGGCGGCGAGCTGCTAGCGATCTACCACTCGCACACCAAGAGCGCCGCCTATCCGTCGCAGACCGACGTCAACCAGGCGGAGCATTGGCCCGAACAGATCTACCTGATCGTCTCCCTCGCCAACCCGGAGTCCCCCGAGGTCAAGGCCTATCTGTTGAAGAACAAGAAAATCGCCGATGTCGCGCTCGACGTCGCATAGCTCCAGCACCCACCGCCGCGGCGCCCACGGCGGCTCGGGCGGCGGTCATGGTGATGAGGGAGGCGGCGGTGGCGGAGGCGGTGGGCCCCTGGTCAAGGTCGCATTTGCTCGCAACCAGACCGAAGCCGAACTGCTCCAGGGGTTGTTGCGGGAGTCCGATGTCCCCAGCGTGCTCAAACGAAGCCGCGGCTTCGACGCCCCCGAGTTCCTTGCGGCGGGTCCGCACGACGTCTACGTCGACTCCGACCTGGCCCAGAAGGCACGCGAGGTGCTCGCGGAGACGATGGTGGCAGCGGGCGAGGACCCGGAACGGACCGAGCTCGAAGAACAGGCGCGGCTGCGTGGCGGCGGCGAAACCACTCCCGGGCGCCTCGCCCTCTGGGTTGTCACCGCCTTTCTCGGCGCGCTGATCCTGGCCTGGGTTCTCTACCAGCTCACCTGACGCCGCTGGGGCGGGCCATGCCGCGAAGGTGGTCGCGCCAGACCGCCTCGATGTCGCGGAAGCGGGCGTCGAAGGCGTCTTCGATCGTCGGCACCGGCCCGCCGGGCTTGAGCTCGTGGACCAGCCGCTCACAGGCCTCCGGGCCGCGCTCGTTCTCGAGCACGTCAAAGATCGTGCCGCCGAGGATCACGGCGTCGCGGCGCGAGGGCGGGAAGGAGGGCCGGGCGCTCTCGCGCAGGCGGCGGATCACCGCGGCGCGGTAGAGGCCGACCTGGCGTGCGAAGTACTGGGCCCCGCCTTCGACCAGCCAGGCCCAGCGCAGGTAACGGGCGAAGCGGCGTGGGGTCCAGGAGGGCGGCAGGGCGCCGTTGTTGGCCGCGATCACCAGCTGCGCGTAGAGGCGCTCGGCGGTGCCGCGCAGGGCCTCTTTCGAGTCGTCGCCGGCAGCGCGTCGTTCCATGTGCGGGTCGTTGAGCACGTGCAGCTCGGTCGCCATCGCCCAGCCGGCGAGATAGCGCCGCCCCGCCGGCGCCGCCGACCAGCGGGCGGCGGGCAGGAACGGGTGGGCCATGGTCAGCCAGGCGGGATTGGTGTGGATGACTACCGTGACCTCACCCGGCACCCGCTCGAAGCGGTCTTCCAGCCGCAGCCGCAAATCCTCCATCCGGTCCAGCGTCCGCTCGGCGAAGGCCGAGTCATCCGTGTCGTGACGAGCCGTAAAGCTCAGCGACTCCGTCTCAATCCAGGACACGGAGCGAGGCTAGCGAGCGGTTAGGACCTAGACGAGCGCAGGCTCGGGGGACCCACATACGTCACGAATCTCTTGCCGCGCGCGGTCGAACTCTTCGTCGGCCATCACCGGCGTGCCCTCGAAGGGCAGGTCGCGGTCGATCTCGACCCACGAGCGGCAACCGTGGTACTCGTCGCGAACGCGGACCGTGACCGGGCGCGGGATGCGGTGGACCCGCAGCAGCAGGATGTGCAGGGGATGACGCCGCTTCCAGGCGAGGCGCTTCTCCGCGTAGTCAGGGGTCCAGATGTAATAGGGCGAAAGGCTGTCGAGCGTGCGGCGGTCGTTGATCGTGACGTGGTCGGTCACTTCGGCCCATGCACGCAGCCGCACGCGGTCCGGCTGCGGGATGCCACCGTCCTGGAGCAGCGCCTTCGGCGGCGGCTCCTCGTCGGGCCAGACACCCTCCTCGAGGGCGCGGGACAGCTCGGGGTGATGGGATTCGCGCACCAGGTCGTTGCGCTGGTGGTCGAAGGTGGGGTAGAGAAAGAAGCGCTCGTGCTCGAGTTCGAAGTGCTTGTTCTCCTCGCGGATGCCGCCCTTGCGCAGGGTCAGCAACTGCTCGCCCTCGGCGAGAGCGCGAACGGTTACTGCCCATTCCTTGAAAGCGATCGGCATTGTGAATCGGTACCTGCGAAAGAGTGGTGAGTCGTGGAAATGAGGGGCTGGGCTGCGCCTCCAGGCCTGGTGAAAGGCCGTTCTGCCTGCCCGAGATCGCGCATTCTAGACGAGCAGGGCCAAATCGCAAAATTAAATGTCCTTAAACACTGCCCCCACCCCCCGGGGTCTCGATTCTGAGCCGGTCGCCGGGCTTCAGATCGCCCTCTGCCTTGCCGGCCAGCCGCTCGCCGTTGAGCAGGTTCACGCCGGGTTTTCCGTCCTCGCCGCCGCGGCCGCGGGGCGGGTGACGGCGGCGCTCGCCGATCAGGGTGAAGTGCATTGGCGCCAGCGCCTCGAGCTCGCGCACGGTGCCGTCGCCACCGCGATGGGCTCCATCCCCGCCGCTGCCGTGCCGCACCGACAGCTCCCGGACCCGCAGGGGGAACTCCGTCTCCAGCGCCTCGACCGGCGTGTTAAGCGTGTTCGACATCGCCACGTGGATCGCGCTCGGACCGTCGGCATCCGGGCAGGCGCCCTGGCCGCCGCCGATCGTCTCGTAGTAGGTGAAGTCCTCGTTGGCCAGGGTCAGGTTGTTCATCGTGCCCTGGCCCTGGGCCGGGACCGGCCTAGCACCGCCAAGGGCGGCGATCACGAGGTCGGCGACACGGCTGGAAGTCTCGACGTTGCCGGCTACGACGGCGGCGGGGAAGCGGGCGTTGAGCAGGCAGCCGGCGGGCGCGAGCACCTCGATCGGCCGGTGAGCGCCAGCCGAGGGCGGAGCATCGGGGTCAGTCAAAACGCGTACGGCGAAAAAGGCGGCTGACTTGGTCACCGAGAGCGGGCAATTGAGGTTGCCCTCGACTTCGGGATCGCTGCCGTTGAAGTCGAGCCGCAGCCGGTCGCCGGCGATCGTCGCCGCGACTCGCAGCATCACGTCGCGCTCACTGCCGCCACGGTCGTCCTCGAGCACGTCTTCGGCGCTGTACGTGCCGTCGGGAAGCGCGGCCAGGGCGGCACGGGTGCGGCGCTCGGCATAGGCCAGGATCTCCTCCATGCCCTCCCGCAGGTGGTCGAGGCCGTGGCGCGACGCCAGCTCGGAGAGGCGCACTTCGCCGATCCGGTTGGCCGCCTGCTGCGCGCGCAGGTCCGCGAGGCGCTGCCGCGGCGAGCGCATCTGTGCGGCGAGCCGCTGCAGCTCGGCGTCCCCGGCGCGGGTGGGCGGGATCACCACGCCCTCATCCTCCAGGGTCTTCGAGAAGGCGGGCATCCCGCCTGGCGTCGGCCCGCCGATGTCGGCGTGGTGCGCGCGGCTGGCGGCGAAGCCCAGCAGCTCGTCTTCGTAGAACAGCGGCGAGATCAAGGTCACGTCGGGCAGGTGGGTGCCGCCGCGATAGGGATCGTTGAGGATCCAGGCGACGCCGGGCCGGTGCTCCTCTCCGAGGACGGCGGCGACCGCGTCCGGCATCGAGCCGAGATGGACGGGGATGTGCTCAGCCTGCATCACCAGCTCGCCTCGGGCGTCGAAGAGGGCCGTCGAGCAGTCGCGCCGCTCCTTGATGTTGGCCGAGTAGGCAGAGCGGATCAACGTCGCACCCATCTCGTCGCAGGCGGCCCGGAGGCCGCCGATCAAGACCTGGAGGGCGATCGGGTCGAGTCCACTCATTGCGCGGTTCCTTTTCCACCCACGTCGTGGGAAAGGAACCGCGCGACGATCGTTCCGGACGCGTCAACCTCGGCCTGCCAGCCGGAGGAGAGCACCAGGGTGGCGTCGGGCAGCTCGAAGACGATCGGTCCATCCGCGACGGCGCCACTGCCCGGCTCGCCGCGTAGCACCGGCGTCTCGATCCACTCGCCGTCGAAGAAAACCCGTCGCGAGCTCTCCTCCAGCTGCCCGGCGGGCGCGGCGACCGGTTGCGGCTGGGGGCCGGGCACGATCATCGCCAGGCGGATGTCGACGAGCACGACCTCGCCGTCCGGATCGCGGTGGCCGTAGCGCTCCTCGTGGATGCCCGCGAAGCGCTCGCGCAGGTCCTCCGGGTCGGGATCGACCGGACCCGGGACCGGCAGCTCGAAGGCCTGTCCGGCGTAGCGCATCTCGTAGACGACCTCGGGCCGGGCCTCCGTCAGGCCGGACCCGGTGGCGGCGACCAGCGCCTCCACCTCGGCCGCCACGCGCTCGGCGCTCAGCTCCAGCCCGCTCAGCATCACCGTGCGGGTGGTGTCGCGGCGCCGGTCGGAGGCGCAGAGCCCGAGCGCAGAGAGAACGCCGCTGGCCCGCGGGCAGAGGATCGTCTCGATCCCGAGCTCGGCGGCGATCGCCGCCGCGTGCATCGGGCCGGCGCCGCCGAAGGGAAGCAGGGCGAAGCCGCGGGGGTCGATCCCGCGCTCGACGGTGACGACCCGCAGCGCTCGCACCATCTCCTGGTTGGCGACCCGGACGATCCCGGCGGCCGCCTCCAGCGGCTCGAGGCCAAGCGAGCGGGCGAGGCCGGCGATGGCCTGCTCGGCCGCCCCGGCATCGAGCTCGACGCCACCGGCGAGCCGCGAGTCGGCGGCGAGGTGGCCAAGCAGCAGGTTGGCGTCGGTCACGGTCGGCTCGGTGCCGCCGCGTCCGTAACAGGCGGGGCCCGGCTCGGCGCCGGTCGAGCGCGGCCCGACCCGCAGCGCCCCGCCGGGATCGCGCCAACCGACCGAGCCGCCGCCAGCGCCGACGGTGTGGACGTCAACCATCGGCAGCTGAATCGTGCGGCCGCCGATCCGGCGCGAGTCCGTGCGGCGGACCTCGCCGCCCTCGACGACGCAGACGTCGCAGGAGGTCCCGCCCATGTCGAACCCGAGCGCGTTGCCGTTCCCGCTCGTGCGCGCCAGCAGGCCCGCTCCGACCGCCCCGCCCGCCGGGCCCGAGAGCACGCTCCAGGCGCCGGCCCGCGCCGCCTCCTCGGCCGGGGCGACGCCGCCAGAGGACTGCATCACCTGCGGCGAGGGCAGACTCGCCGCCGCGGTCGCATCCTCGAGCCGGCCAAGGTAGCGGCCGAGCAGCGGGCTGAGGTAGGCGTCGATCGCCGTGGTCGAGCAGCGCTCGTACTCGCGGAAGCGCGGCAGCACCTCATGCGAGGCGGAGACGTGGACGCCGGGCAGGCGCTCACGCAGGTGCGCGGCGAGCTGCCGCTCGTGGGACGGGTCGAGATAGGAGAAGAGCAGGCAGATGGCGACCGCCTCCGCGTCCCGATCGCGCAGCAGCGCGGCCAGCCGCTCGGGCTCCTCCTCGCCCAGTGGCGTGACGACGCCGTTGGGGCCGATGCGCTCGTCCACCTCCAGGCGCAGCTCCGGCTCGACCAGCGGCGTCGGCTTCGGCATGCAAAGGCGGTAGAGGTGAGGCCGGTCCTGGCGACCGATCTCGAGCAGGTCGGCGAAGCCGCGGGTCGCGACAAGCGCCGTCCGCGCTCCCCGTTCCTCCAGTAGCGCGTTGGTCCCGACCGTCATCCCGTGGGCGAATGACTCGATGTCGGCGGCGTTGGCGCCGGCGCGCTCCATGACCGCGCCGATCGCGCTCATTACCCCCGCCGACTCGTCCCCCGGCGTGGTCGGGACCTTGGCAGTGTGGACGGCGCCCTCGTCGAGCAGCACGGCGTCGGTGAAGGTCCCGCCGACGTCGACTCCGAGCAGCATCTCCTCAGCGCCAGACCTCGCGGCGGACGTCGCCGCCGGCAGAGAGGACGAAGTGGATGCCGTCGAGCTTGGGGTCGGTCGCGGTGCGGTCGGTCCGCAGATGGCCGCCGCGAGACTCCCGCCGCTGGAGGGCGCAGGTCGCGGTTGCCGAGGCCAGCGGGTAGGGGTCGGAGACCAGCGCTGCCAGGTCGTCCGGGTTGCGCTTCGCCCCGGCCCGGCGCCAGACCGCGTCGCGCGTCGCTTCCGTCGGCGGGTCGAACCGCCACGCGGGGAGTGGGGGACGCTCGCCCGCGGCGACCTCGGCGACGGCCGCCGTCGCGGCGCGGGCACCGAAGACGAAGCACTCGCTGAGCGAGTTGGAGGCGAGGCGGTTGGCGCCGTGCAGGCCCGTGCACGAGCACTCGCCCACCGCGTAGAGGCCCGGCAGCGACGCCCGCCCGTCGAGGTCCACTGCGATCCCGCCCATCGTGTAATGGGCGGCGGGCGCAACGGGCACCGGCTGCGTGCGCGGGCTGAGCCCCGCCTCCGCTAGCGAGGCGAAGACGTTGGGAAACCGCGCCGGGTCGATCTCGCGCAGGTCGAGCTTCACGTCGGGCGCGGTGTCTGCTCGCATCCGCTCGAGGATCGCCGCGGTGACCGCGTCGCGCGGCGCCAGCTCGTCGGTGAAACGCTCGCCGCCGGCATCGAGCAGTCTCGCTCCCTCGCCGCGCACCGCCTCGGTGATCAGCACCCCGTCGAATCGCGAACCGGGCAGTGCGAGCGCGGTGGGGTGAAACTGGCAGAACTCGAGGTCGGCCAGGTCGGCTCCGGCGGCGGCGGCCAGCACCGGCCCCGCGCCGATCGCGCCGCGCGGGTTCGTGGTCCGCCGCCACAGCGCCGCGGCGCCGCCGGTCGCCAGCACCGTTGCCGCCGCCCCGAGCGGACCCGAGTCGGTCACCACCCCGTGGCAGCGCTCACCGTCGCTCCACAGCGCCGTCGCCGAGGTTCTCTCGCGCACCTCGATCCGGGGTTCGGTCGCGACCATTGCCGCCAGCTTCGACGTGATCTCGTGGCCCGTCTGGCTGCCGCCGGAGTGAACGATGCGCCGGCTCGCATGGCCTCCCTCGAGGCCGAGGGCCAAGCGGTCTTCATGGTCGAGGTCGAAGACGACGCCGCGGGCGAGCAGCTCCCGCACCGCCGCCGGCGCCTCGTTGACCAGCACGCGTACGGCCGATGGTCGGCAGAGGCCGCGGCCGGCGGCGATCGTGTCGGCGGCGTGACTGTCAGGCGAGTCGTCGGGCTCCAGCGCCGCCGCGAGGCCGCCCTGAGCCCAGAAGCTGGCGCTCTGGGAGAGCGGGGTGCGGGAGACGAGGCAGACGCGGCCACCCTGCTCGGCCGCCCGCAGAGCGGTCCAGAGGCCCGCGGCGCCGCCGCCGATCACGGCGACGTCGAACTCCGAGCCTGCGGCTATCGCCTCTCAGCCTCTCGGCGGATCGAGTCCAGCTGTTCGCGCAACCAGGCGGCGGCGCCTTCGCGGGCGCGGGCCTTCTCGTCGGTGACAGAGCGCTCTGCCGCCTCGGCTCGCCGCTCCGCCTCCTCGATCCGCTTCTCCGCCGCTTCGGTCTGGGCTTCGATCTCGCCGAGGCGCTCCGCGGCGGCCGCGATCGCCCGCTCTTTTGCCGTCCGCTCGCGCTGCAGCTCTTCCTCATGGCTGAGGCGAAGCTGCTCGTGGTTCCGCTCGGCCTCGGCGCGCTCGCGCTCCAGGTCGGCCTCCAGCGCCTCGATCTCCGCGCTGGCGCGGCGTTCAGCCGCGCTGGCGACGTCGGCCGCCGCCTTGAGCTTGCGCTTAGCCTCCTCGACCTGCGCGCTGAGGCTCTCGCTGCCGGCTTCCTCCGCGCTCATGCGCTCAATCTAATACCGGCGTGGCGGCGATGTCGCGGTAGACCTCCAGAACGCGCTCCGCCATCCGCGCCGCCGAGAGCGATGCGGCCCTTGCCGCGCCGGCGACGCGCGGGTCGGGGGAGGCGAGGTGCGAGCGTGCCGCGGCGGCCCAGGTGGCTGCGTCGAAGGGAGCGCAGAGACAGCCGTCGACTCCTTTCAGCGCGTAGGGGGCGATCCCGACCGGAGTGGAGAGAACCGGCACGTTGCAGGCCAGCGCCTCCACCGCCGCCATCCCGAACCCCTCGTAGGCGGAGGTGACGAGGACAGCGTTGGCGGCGTTGAGCCAGAGTGGCATCTGCTCCGGCTCGATCGATCCGCCACTGAGCAGATCTGCCTCGCAGGCTGCGGCGAGCTCGGCTGCGCGGTCGTGGCGCTTCTCGGGCCGCGCCGGGTTGGCTGGGAAGAAGAGGTAGTGCCCATCGGGGTTGAGCCCAAGCTGCGCCCGCGCCTCGGCGCGCGGGATCGGCTCGAAGCGGCTCAGGTCCGGCCCGCAGGGGAGCACGGCGGAGCCGGGGACGGGAGGGAGGCCGGGGCGGCCGTTCTCGGGCTCGAACAGGGCCCGCGAGACCGCGGCAACCAGCTCCACCCGCCAAGCGAGGCGGCGCGACAGCGGTCCGACGATGCCGTGGCGGACGTCGGTGCCGTGGAAGGTGACGAGCAACGGTCGCGCTCCCGCCAAGTGCGCGCACCAGGCCGCCAACCCGTAGTGCGCATGGACGACGTCGAAGCGCTCGCGGCGCAGCAGCGACCGCAGCCGGCGGGTCGCGGGGATGTACTCGCCGCGCCCGGGAGGAAAGCTGAAGAGGTCGACGTCGATCCCACGCCGCCGTACCTCGTCGACCTGGTCGCGCACCCAGCGCCCCCGCTGCGGCGCCTCGACGTCGGGCTCGAAGTTGGTGACGACCAGGACGCGCACCCAGATGAGGGTATCCGCGCCGCCCGCCGCCCGATCGGGAATTTGGCGCGAAGGCGTTGCGAACTTGTTGCGTTCGGGTCTGGATCCGTGCGTCAACGCCGCCGAGCATTGGCCTCGCAACCAAGCAAGGAGGCTTCGATGTTCTACGCGTTGATGGGGTATTTGCACGCTGCGGTTGAGCGGCGGGTTCGGCAGATCCGTGCCCTGGCTGGAGAGGCGGGACAGGGGACGGTCGAGTACGTCGGCCTGATTCTGCTGGTCTCGCTGCTGATGGTCGGGATGGTCGCGGCGATGAAGGGGTTCAACGGAAAACAGGGGACCGAGTTGGCAGACGTGATCGTCAACAAGATCAAGGAGGCGGTGGACAAGGTCGCCTTCAAATAGCGCGGAGACCCGCGTCAGGCGACAAGAAAGGATTCGATGACGACTGCCCAGATCACAGCCACTCCATTTCCGTCCTCAGTGCGGCGTATGCTGTATGACAGCATGAAACATCGCACTCAGCTATATCTAGACGATGCCCAGCATCGCTGGCTTCGGCAGCGGGCCGGCAAGTCGGGCAGCATCGCCGCCGTCGTGCGTGAGCTAATCGATGCCGAGCGCGCTCGGCGACCGGATCTGGCCGCCGACCCTCTGCTGCGCTACCTGGTGGACGAGTCTCCAGGACGCGGGCGCGAGGGCACCAGCGTCACCACGCTGGATCGCGACCTCTACGGCTGATGAGGTCGGTTTTCGTCGATACCAGTGCCTTCGTCGCCCTGCGCAATGCCGCCGAGGCCGAGCACGAGCGGGCCCGGGCAGCGCTCTCGGAACTACTGGCCGAGGGCGCCGCCCTTTTCACCTCCAACTACGTGTTCGCCGAGACCTACACGGCGCTGCTGGTCAGGGTCGGTCGCGCCGAGGCGATCGAGTGGGGCCGCCGCTTCCGCGCCAGTGGCGCGATCGAGCTTGTCCGTCTGGAGGAGGACATCGAGAGCGACGCCTGGGAGATCCTCGAGCGCCACAGCGACAAGCTCTGGAGCTACGTCGACGCCACCTCCTTTGCGCTTATTGAGCGCGATGGGAGCGGCGAGGCTTTCGCCTTCGACGCCCATTTCGGTCAGCGCGGCTTGCGGGTACACCCGTCCGGCTGAGTTGGATTCCCCCGGCTTTTTGGAGTAGTGTCGGACATCAAATGGGACAAAAGAGAGGCTGAGATTTCTTAAAGCCTTCTATAAAGGGAAAATAACTGCCTTTAAATCAGACATCCGGCGGGGAACCTGAACGCGAGTATCAGCGGACCCACCCTTGGATTAACTTTCAACTGGACTTGCGTCGGATTCCGGCTCGCGTCTGGATTTTGCTGGGTGCAGCCACCTCGGACGCCGACCACATCGCTCACTCGATGCTGAAGCCCGAAACGGGACGCCAACTGCATCAGCTGTTTCTTGCAAGGGGCGTTCTTGCGACGACGGCTATCGAGGGAAACACCCTCAGCGAGGACGATGCTCTGAAAGCAATCGAAGGCACGCTGAAGCTGCCGGAATCGCAGCAGTATCTGGGTCAGGAGATCCAAAACATCATCGATGCGGCGAACGAGATCAAGGAGGAGATGGTCGAGTCAGAGGCCTCACCTCGAATATCGCCGGCCACCATTAAGCACTACAACGAGGTAGTCCTGCGTGATCTTCCTCTTAGCGACGGAGTTGTTCCTGGCCGGATCCGCAATCACTCTGTCGGTGTCGCCAGATACCGCGGGGCGCCGCATCAGGACTGCGAGTACTTGCTCGGACATCTCGGTCGCTGGCTCAACGACTCCGATCTCAATACCGAGGATCAGGAATTCCGCGTGCCCTACGCGATCCTCAAGGCGATCATCGCCCACCTCTATATCGCCTGGATCCATCCCTTCGGCGATGGGAATGGCAGAACGGCCCGACTACTAGAGGTCCAGATCTTGTTGGCGGCTGAGCTTCCTGCTCCTGTCTGCCATCTCTTGAGCAATCACTACAACCTCACCAGGGGCGAGTACTACAGGCAGCTCGACCAGGCCAGCCGAGGTGAAGACCCCATTCCGTTTGTCGAATATGCGGTGCAGGGGCTCGTTGACGGCGTCCAGGACGCTCTTGGGACGATCAGGGCTCAGCAGTTCTCCGACAGGTGGGAGCAGTATGTCTACGAAACCTTCGGAGAACTCAAGACCGGGGCAGACCGACGGCGTTTGCGTCTAGTGCTGGATTTGACGAGGCAATACGAGGGAACGCTTGAACCGATCGGCAAGCAGGAACTTCGGCATCTATCCCCGATGCTTTCTGAAGCGTACGCGGGAAAGACGGTCAAGACGCTGACTCGCGATCTAAACGCCATCTTGGAGATGGGACTGCTAGAAGCGGAGGATCGCGGGTATGTTCCAAGGGACTGGATCATCTTGGCTTTCCGACCCGACCGCAGAGATGCCGATAACGAATAGACAGCCCGATTCGCTCGGCAGGCGGGGACCTGCGCGTTCGAGCGCAAGGCTCGCGCGGGATTTTGAGAAGGCTGTACGGCGGCTCGAGCAGTCGTTTCGCCGAAGCAGTGGTTCCGGTAAACCAAAGAGATAGCTGACTGCTTGACCGGACGTGTCCTTCCCGGGCCCGCGTGAAAGACTCGCGCGATGCCAGCCTCTCGCAGTTACGACAGGGCACCTGCCGACATCCGGCCGGTCACGATCGACCCCGGGTTCGTCGCCAGCGCCGACGGCTCGGCGCTGATCTCGATCGGCAAAACCCGGGTGATTTGCACCGCATCGGTCAATGAATCGGTTCCGCGCTGGATGCAGGGTCGCGGCAAAGGCTGGGTCACCGCCGAGTACGCGATGCTTCCCGCCTCGACCGGGGATCGCAAGCAGCGCGACATCTCAAAGGGCAAGCAGGACGGGCGTGGAGTTGAGATTCAGCGCCTGATCGGCCGCTCGCTGCGAGTGGTGGTCGACTTCAAGGCGATGGGCGAACGCAGCGTCTACGTCGACTGCGATGTGCTCGAAGCCGACGGCGGCACGCGCTGCGCCGCGATCACCGGCGGCTACGTGGCGTTGCGCCTCGCCTTCCAGAAGCTGATCGATCGCAAAGCGCTGGAGACGATGCCGCTGACCGGCACGGTCGCCGCGGTCAGCGTCGGCATGGTCAACGGCCGCGCCCTCTGCGACCTCGACTACGTCGAGGACTCCAACGCCGAGGTCGACGCCAACGTCGTCATGACCGGCGACGGCGGTCTGGTCGAGGTCCAGGCGACGGCCGAGCGCACGCCGCTTTCGCGGACTTCGCTCGACGAACTGCTGGCACTCGCCGAGGGCGGCATCGTCCGCCTGCGGGAGGTGCAGGAGCGGCTGGCTTGATCCTCGCCACCGGCAACCGGCACAAGCTGGCGGAGATGGCCGCGCTGCTGCCGGCACTCGACCTGCAGCCGCTCCCGCCCGCGCTGGAGATGCCGCCCGAGGACGGCGACAGCTTCGCAGCCAATGCACTGATCAAGGCGCGGGCTGCGCACCGGGCGACCGGCGAGGCGGTGATCGCCGACGACTCCGGAATCGCCGCCGATGACCTCGGCGGCGCTCCCGGCATCTACTCCGCCCGCTACGCCGGCGAGGGCGCGAGCGACGAGGAGAACCTGGCGAAGCTGCTGCGCGAAGTAGACGCTGCTGGGGGCGAGCGCCGTGCCGCCTACGTCTGCGCGCTGGCCCTGATCGACGCCGAGGGAGAGGAGCGCGTGTTCCAAGCTCGCTGTGTGGGATATCTGCTTCCCGAAGGACGCGGCGAGGGGGGCTTCGGCTACGACCCCGCTTTCGTGCCCGACGACACCGGTGCCGAGGACTCGCGTACCTTCTCCGAGCTGAGCGCCGCCGAGAAGCACGCGATCAGCCACCGTGGCCGTGCCGTGCGCCTGCTTGCCGAACACCTCGGCATCGCGCCGGCGGGATCGCCGTGATCCGCACCAAAAGCGGCGCGGCGGCACTCTCGATCGCCTCCAACACGGTGCTGATCGCCCTCAAGCTCGCTGCCGCGGCGATCACCGGCTCGATCGCGATCCTGACCGAGGCGATCCACTCGCTGATCGATCTCGTCGCCTCCGTCGTTGCCTATGTCTCCGTGCGCAAAGCCGACGAACCGGCCGACGCTGATCACCCCTACGGTCACGAGAAGGTCGAAAGCCTGGCGGCGACGATCGAGGGGATGCTGATCCTGGTTGGCGCCGGGATCATCGTCTACGAGGCGACGCACCAGCTCGTCATCGGATCGTCGGTCGACCGACTGGGCATCGGCATCGCCGTCATGGCCTTCTCGGTCCTCGCCAACCTGGCTGTCTCCAGCGTCCTCTCGCGGCAGGCGAAGGCCCACGAATCGCCGGCGCTGGAGGGCGACGCCGCCCACCTGCGCACCGATGCCCTCACTTCGGCCGGGGTCCTGCTCGGCCTTGCCCTGGTGCAGCTGACCGGCGCCGCAGCCTTCGACCCGATCACCGCGCTGATCGTGGCCGCGGCGATCGTCTGGGCTGGGATCAGGATCATCCGCCGCTCCTCCGGCGTGCTGGTCGATGAGACGCTGCCCGACGACGAGTTGGACCTGATCGAGGCCGCCATCGCCCGTGCCCGCACGCCGGAGGTCGCCGGCTACCACAAGCTGCGCGCCCGCCGCGCCGGCAGCCGCCGCCACATCGACCTCCACGTCCAGTACCGCTCGGGCACTAGCCTCGAGCGCGCACACGAGCTGGCGCACCGGATGCGAGCCTCGATCGAGGCCGAGATCGCGATGGCCGATGTGCTGATCCACGCCGAGCCGGAGACCTCGTTCCACGAGCCCGACGACCGCAATACGGGTCCCTTTCGCGCTGGTTAGCTATTCGCTTGACCTCGGGCCGCTGGGGAGGGTGGGGCATCCTCCTACCTTCGCTGGGCTTTTCGCCTGGCGAGAACTACGGCCGTTCGAGAATGAGCGCCGGGGCGAAAAGCTAACGCCGCTCGTACGGAGGATGCCCCATCCTCCGGGACGGCTCGGAGTCAGTTGAAGCTGACGGCGTGAGGTTGCACGTCACCCATTTGGATTAGGGCTCGGCACCTCGTTTGGGAGCTTGTACACCTTGGGAGGGCGGGGGAAGCTCCGAGCGCTTCGTTTGAGGGGTCGGGATGCCCCTCGTACGAGCGGCGTTAGCTATTCGCATCGGAGCTGGACCTCGAACGGCATTCGACTCCTCAGGCGAATAGCCCAGCGAGGGAGAGGGGCGTCCCGACCCCTCCGACACGCAACCCTCGAAGCAAGCCGTGCCTACGGAGGCGGCAAAAGATTCACCGCGGCGGCCAGCCCGACCGCGATCAGGGTGATCGTGTAACCGGTGTAGCCGCTGATCGCGAAGAGGACCGCGGCGATCGCGCAGACGGCGATCACGGTGATCCATGAGGCTCGGGCGAGGGACACGGTCGGTATTTTCACTCACGTGGACGACGCTGCCGCAACCGAGGTCGCTTCGGGCGACGCCCCGGAGGCGGCACTGGCCTTCCTCAGCGAGATGTCGCCGGACCTGCGCGGAGCGGCGATCCTCGACTCGAGCGGTGCCGTTCTCGCCGCGGCGGGTGACCAGGATCGCTGGCACGAAGACGTGGTGGCGCTGTTCGCGGTTGCCGACAGCGCCGGAACCGAGCCGGCGGAGCAGGTTCACATCGCGACCGAGCAGGGCGAGGTCTTCGCCCTGCGCCACGCCGGTCTCGCTGCGGTGGCGGTGACGGAGCGCTTTGCCCTCGCTTCGCTGATGTTCTTCGACATGCGCTCGACCCTGCGTGAGCTTGCCCGCGCGACCCGGGACGGGGACGGCTGATGCCGGCGAAGCCGCACCGTGTGCTGCTTGACCGGGTATCCGGCTACGCCGACGAGGCGGCTGCCTACATGCGCCGCCGCCGCGTCGCTCGCCGCCCCTTTGCCCGCCTCTACTACCCGAACGGCCGCAGCAGCGACCATGCCGACGACTCGACCGCGGGGGCGGAGCTGTTCGTTGCCGCTGGCCGCCTGATCGAGGTTGCGGGAAAGCGGCCGAAGGCGTGAGCGAGCTGCTCGAGCCCGCCGTCGCCGAGCGCGTGCTGGCGCGGGCGCTGGCCAACGGCGGCCGTTTCGCCGAGGTCTTCGCCGAACGCCGCCACGGCCTCTCGATGTCGATCGACGAGTCGCGGATCGAGGCCGTCCAGTCCGGCGCCGAGGAGGGAGCCGGGGTGCGGCTGGTCGAGGGCGGCACGACCTACTTCGCTCATGTGGATGGCCTCGATCCGGCCGACCTTGAAGGGGCGGCCGACCAAGCGGCCGCGGCGCTGCGCGGGGAGCGCAGCGAGCCGCGGGCGTTGGAGGCGGTCGCGAACGCTCCGCTGCCGGTCGAGCACCGTCCCGAAGAGGTGGCGGCAGAGCGCAAGGCGGCACTGTTGCGCGAGCTCGACGAGCGTGCTCGCGGCCAGGGCGGGGAGATCGTTCAGTTCACCTCCTCCTACGCCGAGGCCCGACGTGAGGTCGCGGTGGCGAACTCCGAGGGCCTGCTGACTGGCGACGACCGCACCCGTGTCCGCATCGGTACCCAGGCAGTCGCCCGTCGCGGCGACGCGGTCGAGACCGGCGCCGAGACGCTCGGCGCCCACCGCGGCTTCGAGCTGCTCGAAGACGACCCCGCGGCGATTGCCGAGCAGGCGGCGCGCAAGGCGCTGACCCTGCTCGATGCCGGCCCCGCACCCTCGGGATCGATGCCGGTCGTCGTCGGCGGCGGCTTTGGCGGCGTCCTCTTCCACGAGATGACCGGGCACGGCCTCGAGGCCGACCACATCCAGAAGGGCGCCAGCGTCTACGTCGGCAAGCTCGGCGCGCAGGTCGCGCAGCCGCTCCTCAACGCCTACGACGACGGCCGTCTGCCGGGCGAGTGGGGGAGCGACGCGATCGACGACGAGGGCGCACCGACCCAGAAGACGCAGGTGATCGAGGACGGGCAGCTCAGCGCTTATCTCTACGACCGCCTCACGGCCGAGCGCGACAGCGTCGCTTCGACCGGCAACGGCCGCCGCGAGAGCTTCCGCCATCTGCCGATTCCGCGCATGACCAATACCTACATCGCGCCCGGCGACGCCAGTCCGGAGGCGATCATTGCCGAGGTTGAGAAGGGCTTCTACGCGGTCTCATTCGCCGGCGGCCAGGTCGACCCAGCAACCGGGGACTTCGTCTTCGGCGTCTCCGAGGGCTACCTGATCGAGGCTGGCAATGTGACCCGCCCTTGCCGCGGCGCGACCCTGATCGGCAACTGCCTGGAGGCGCTGATGGCGATCGACGCGGTCGGTGACGACTTCTTCATGAAGACCGGGATCTGCGGCAAGGGTGGCCAGAAAGCCCCGGTGGGGACCGGGCAGGGCCACGTCAGGGTCGGCGCGATGACGGTCGGAGGCACTGAGCTTTGACCGAGCTGAGCGCGAGCGCCGCGCGGGCGGTCGAGGCGGCGCTGGCGGCTGGCGCGGGCGACGCCGAGGCCTACGCCTCCCGCGACAGCGGTCGCGAGGTGCGGGTCCACGGGGGCGAGGTGGAGAGCTTGACCGCGGCCACCCAGAGCGGCGTCGGCGTCCGCGCCTGGATCGGTGACAGAGTCGGCTACGCCTACGGCACCGACCTTTCCGAGGAGGGCGTCGACGCGATTGCCGCCCGCGCCGCCGAGGCGGCGGCGATCGCCGACGAGGACGAGTTCGCCGGCCCGCCGCAGCCGGCCCCGATCGAGGCGCTGCCGGGCCTGAGCGACCCCTCCGTCGATTCATGGACGACGGCGCAGGCGGCGGAGTTGGCCCTACGCGTCGAGAGCACCGCGCTTGCAGCCGACTCTCGCGTCGTCGGGGTCGAGCAGGTCGTCTACGCCGATTCCGCCGAACGGGTGGCGATCGCCTCCTCGGCCGGGGTCGCGGGCGAGTTCGAGTCCTCGGACTGCTTCGCCTACCTGCAGGCCCTGGCGGAGGGAGGGGGAGCGCGCGAGACCGGGCTCGGCTTCGGTCTCGCCCGCGGTCCCGAGGCCCTCGACCCCGAGGCGATCGGGACGGAGGCCGCCGCGCGTGCAACCGCGATGATCGGCGCCAGCAAGCCTGCGTCGCGCTCGTGCCCGGTGGTCCTCGACCCGACCGTTGCCGCCAGCTTCGCCGGCCTGATCGGCGGTGGCCTCGCCGCCGCCGCGGTTCAGCGCGGTCGCTCACCCTTCGCCGGCCGCCTCGGCGACGAGCTTGCCGGCGAAGCGCTCGTACTCCATGACGACGGCCGCGACCCCCGCGGCACCGCTTCGGCTCCGTTCGACGGCGAGGGGGTGCCGCGCCGGCGCACGGCGCTGATCGAGGGCGGGAGGCTGCGTGCCTTCCTCTACGACACCTACACCGCCCACCGTGAGGGCGGCGCCTCGACCGGCAGCGCCGCCCGGCATGGCTACCGCTCACAGCCCCGGGTCGCCGCCTCGAATCTCGTCGTCGCGCCGGGCGCACTGTCCTTTGCGGAGCTTCTGGAGGCCGCGGACGAGGGCGTCTTCGTCACCGACGTCGCCGGCCTGCACTCGGGCGTCAACCCGGTTACGGGCGTGTTCTCCGTCGGTGCTTCCGGGCGGGCGATCCGGGCCGGAGAGCTGGCCGAGCCGCTGCGCGAGTTCACGATCGCCAGCGACCTGGTGGCGATGCTGGGCGGGGTTCGAGCTACCGGGGCAGAGGCCCGCTGGGTCCCTTTCGGGGGTTCCGTCCTGACGCCGCCCCTGCTGATCGAAGCGATGTCCGTCAGCGGCTCGTGACAGACCGCATCAGTGGTGCGTGACGGTTACGCCGTGACCGCTGTTAGATTGCGCCGGTCTTCAACCCCCGAGGAGGATTTCCGACGTGACCAAGGCTGAATTCCTGGATCAACTGGCTGGCGACGACCGGCTTGGCAGCAAAAAAGCTGCCAGCGACGCCGTCGATGCCGTGCTCGACGCGATCACCGATGCGCTGAGCTCCGGTGGCGAGGTGAGCTTCACCGGCTTCGGCAAATTCCATGTCGCCGAGCGCGGCCCCCGCCAGGGCGTCAACCCACGCACCGGCGAGCGCATCACGATTCCGGGCGGCAAAGTTCCACGCTTCTCCGCCGGCTCGGCCTTGAAGACCAAGGTCAAGGGCGGCTGATTCCCTGACGCTGTTCGCGGATCGGCTGGCTGCGCTCGTCGGCGAGCGCCGCAGTCAGATCTGTCTTGGCCTCGACCCCGACCCGGCCCAGCTGGCCGGGGAGGGGGAGATGGCCCCCGGCCCCGGGACCCTGGCCGCTGAGCTGGCCGCGGCTGCGGTCCTCACCCACTGCCGCTCGCTGATCGAGCGCGCCGGCCCGGCTTGCGTCGCGGTCAAGCCGCAGTTGGCCTGCTTCGAGCGCCTCGGGGCTCCCGGCTGGGCGGCCTTGACCGAGGTCTGTGCCGCCGCCCGCGAAGCCGGGCTGCTGACGATCGCCGACGGCAAGCGCGGCGACGTCCCGGTCACCGCCGCCGCCTACGCCCAGTCCCTGGTCGGCGAGACGCCGACCCCCTGGGGACCGGTAGCGGGGCTCGGCGCCGACGCCTTCACCGCCAACCCGCTGCTTGGGCTCGACGCCATGGAGCCGCTTCTGGCCGCTGCCGAGGGCGCCGGCGCCGGCATCTTCATCTTGGTCCGCACCAGCAACCCGGGCGCGTCTGACGTCCAGGACCTGCCGGCGCCGCACCAGCCGCTGCACGAGCGTCTCGCGAGGCTGGTCGACGGGCTCTCCGGGCGTCTCCTCGGCGAGGGCGGGATGAGCGCCGTCGGCGCCGTCGTCGGCGCCACCGAGCCGCTTCACATCGCCCACCTGCGCGAGCTGATGCCGCGCTCCATCTTCCTCCTCCCCGGCGTCGGCGCCCAGGGCGGCAAGCCAGAGCTGCTCGGCGCCGCCTTCGCGGCCGGGAGGGCCTCGGCCCTCGTCGCCGCCTCGCGGGCGATCGCCGCCGACCCAGACCCGGCCGCCGCCGCCGAGCGTTTGCGGGCCGCCGTCTGGGAGATCTCGAGCGCCTGAGGGCGCCTGCGGCCGCTATACGATCACCGGGCTCCAAACACGTTTCCGACCCAGTCCCATGGAAAAACGCTCCAGCGCCCTCGCCCGGATCTTCGCCGTACTCGCCCTGGCGGGCGCGGTGGTGATCCTGATCGCCGTCATCGCGGGCTCACTGGGCGATTCCGGCGATCCGGCGAAGCCCTCACGGGACCAGTCCGCTCAGAAGAAGAGCCGTCCCAAGACGAAGGCCAGCACCTACGTCGTCAAGAGCGGCGACACCCTCGTCTCGATCGCCCACCGGACCGGGGTCCCGGTCGTTCACATCCTCGCCCTTAACCCCGAAGTCGATCCGCAGATCCTGATCGCCGGCGAGACCCTGAAGCTGAGATGAGCCGGTGCGGGCCTGGCGTCGCGCTGCTGGCGGTGCTGGTGGTGCTGCTCTGTCTCTCGAGTGCCGCCGCGGCAGCGGAGAAGCCGCCCCAGGTCGAAGCCCGGGCCTGGATCGTGACCGACGCCCGCACGGGCGACGTGCTTGCCTCGCACGCCGCCGCCGATGAGATGCCGATCGCCAGCACGACCAAGCTGATGACCGCCTACGTGGCACTGCAGGAGCTGCCGTTGAGTCGAGTCGTGCGGGCCGCTCCCTACGAATCGATCTACGGCGAGTCGCTGCTGGGATTGCGGGCGGGCGAGCGGGTCAGTGTGCGCGACCTGCTCTATGGCCTGCTGATGCGCAGCGGCAACGACTCCGCCCTCGACCTGGCCCTCGCGGCGGCCGGCTCCCAGCCACGCTTCGTCACCGAGATGAACCGCCGGGCCGCTGCCCTCGGCCTGGCCGACACCCACTACGCGAACCCGATCGGGCTCGACCAGCGCGGCAACTTCTCGAGCGCCCGCGATCTGGCGACGCTGAGTCGTCGCTTGTTGCAGAACCCCGTCTTCGCGCGGATCGTCGATTCGCGCACCGCGGTCCTGCGCAGCCTGCGCCCGCCGCGACGGATCGCCAACAGCAACGACCTCCTGCGGATGGCCCCCTGGACCACCGGGGTGAAGACGGGGCACACCTTCGACGCCGGCTACGTCCTCGTCGGCTCCGGCCGCCGCAAGGGGGTGGAACTGGTTTCTGTCGCGATCGGGGCGCCGAGCGAAGAAGCCCGCTATCGCGCCAACCTCGAACTGCTCGAATACGGCTTCTCCCAGTACCGGCAGCGCCGGCCGATCCACATCGGGGAGGATCTCGCCGATCCGGCAGTTCGCTATTCCGGCGGCGAACTGCCGCTGCGCGCAGCCCGCGGCGTCGCCATCGGCTTGCGCCGCGGGCAGCGGCTCGAAGTCCAGGTTCGCGCTCCGGCCGAAGTCGAGGGGCCGATCCAGCGCGGGACCAAACTCGGCACGGCGACGGTCTTCGTCGACGGTCGCCGTGCTGCCACTGTGCCGCTGCGTGCGGGTCGCTCGATTCCCGAGGCGAGCGCCTTCGACCGCGCTCGCAGCCTCTTCGATAACAACCTGATCGCTATCTCCCTGGCCGCGTTCGTGATACTGATTGGCGGGGTGTTGCTCTACCGCCGGCTGTCCGGCTGAAGCGACCGAGGAGGGCGAATCCGTGGTGAAAGCGCAGTGATCCTCACCGTGACTCTCAACGCGGCGATCGACCGTACCGTCGCCGTGCCCAACTTTCGCCTCGGGCGCCGCCACCGGGCGGTCGAGAGCCGCACCGTCGCCGGCGGCAAGGGAATTAACGTCGCCCGCGCCCTCAGCCTGCTCGGACGCCCCGTGATCGCCGCCGGCTTCGTCGGTGGTCCGACCGGGACGCGGGTGCTGGAAGGCCTGCGCGAGGAGTCCGTGCTGACCGACTTCACCCGGATCGCCGCCGAGACGCGAATCAACCTGGCGGTGATCGATCCCACCTCCGGCGAGCAGACCGAGATCAACGAGCGCGGCCCGGCCGTCAGTCCCGAGGAGGTCAAGAAGCTCTTCGAGCGGATCGGCTACCTGGCCGGCGGCGCCAGGATCTGCGTGCTGGCGGGCTCACTGCCCCCGGGTGCCGGCGACGACCTCTACGCCCGTCTGATCGCCGACCTCGGACGCCGCGGCGTCTCGGTCGTGCTCGACGCCGAGGGGGAGGCGATGTTGGCGGGGGTCCGCGCCGGGGCGGCGATGGTGACTCCAAACGAGCGTGAGGCCGAGGAGTTGGTCGGGCAGGAGTTCGCCGACCGCGGCGACCTCGCCCAGGGCCTCAACGAGCTGGTTCGTCTCGGTGCTGCCGAGGCCGCGATCACGCGGCCCGAAGGCTGCGTGGCGGCGGTCGGCGAGGGCAGCGACCGACGCCTGCTCGAGGTTCACACCGAGCCGCTCGAGGCGGTCTCGACCGTCGGCTCCGGAGACGCCTTTCTTGCCGGCTACGTCGCTGCCCGCTACGAGAGCCGCTCGGCCGAGGAGTGCCTCGCATACGGCGTTGCCTGCGGCGCCGAGTCGACCCAGCACTTCGGCGCCGGCAGCGTCGATCGCAGCCAGGTGGAGCGCCTGCTCGGTGAGGTCGCCGTCCACGATTTGGAGGTCCCGGCGGAAGTGTAGGCTGGCTGTTTCACCCGCCAGCCCTGGAGGAATCACTTGGACATCGAAATCGGCCGCGGCAAGAAGGGGCGGCGCGCCTACGGATTCGACGACATCGCCATCGTTCCGTCGCGTCGTACCCGCGATCCCGACGACATAGACATCAGCTGGACTCTCGGCCCCTACCGCTTCGAACTGCCGCTGGTTGCCTCGGCGATGGACGGCGTGGTCAGTCCGGATACCGCCGTGCTGGTCAACGAGCTGGGCGGGCTCGGCGTGCTCAACCTGGAGGGGATCTGGGCTCGATTCGAGGACGCCGAGGAACGGCTGGAGCAGATCGCCGCCGCCCCCAAGCACGTGGCGACGCGGTTGATGCAGGAGATCTACGCCGAGCCGGTCAAGTCGGAGCTGATCGGCAGGCGAGTCGAGGAAATCAAGGCCCGTGGCGCGGTCGTCTGCGGCTCGCTGACGCCGCAGAAAGTGCGTGAACACTACGAGGTGGCAGTCGAGGCCGGCCTCGACATCCTCGTCATCCAGGGCACCGTAATCTCCGCCGAACACGTCTCGACCACGGTGGAGCCGCTGAACTTGAAGGAGTTCATCGCCGAGGTCCCGGTGCCGACCGTGGTCGGCGGCTGCGCCTCCTACTCGACCGGGCTGCACCTGATGCGGACCGGCGCCGTCGGCGTCCTCGTCGGCGTCGGCCCCGGCGCCGCCTGCACGACCCGCGGCGTGCTGGGCATCGGCGTCCCGCAGGCGACCGCGATCGCCGACGTCGCCGCCGCCCGCTCTCAGCACATGCTGGAGACCGGCGAGTACGTCAACGTGATCGCCGACGGCGGCATGCGCACCGGTGGCGACGTCTCCAAGGCGATCGCCTGCGGCGCCGACTCGGTCATGGTCGGCTCGCCGCTGGCCCGGGCCAAGGAGGCGCCCGGCCGTGGCTTCCACTGGGGGATGGCGACTTTCCACCCCTCGCTGCCGCGCGGCACCAGGGTCTCGACCAAGCAAGACGGAACGATGGAGGAGATCCTGCTCGGGCCGGCGCAGGAGAACGACGGCACTTTCAACCTGATGGGGGCGCTTAAAACCTCGATGGCCACCTGCGGCTACGAGGACATCCGCTCATTCCAGCGGGCCGAGGTGATGGTCGCGCCGGCGCTGATGAGCGAGGGCAAGAAGCTGCAGAACGAGCAGTCGGTGGGCATGGGCTCGAATGGACGGGCTGCGGTATCTGCGGGGGTTGCGGTATCGGATGACTAGTACTTCCGACGCGCTCCGGCCGGCGGGTCCTGTCGCCGCAGGGGACCCCCCATCCCCTCCGGTAGCTAAAGCTTCCTCGGGGATGGGCCCCCCTACGGCGCCACCCGCCGGAGGAGCGTTGGAGGAGGTACTGGTGCTCGATTTCGGAGGCCAGTATTCCCAGCTGATAGCGAGACGTATTCGTGAATGCGGGGTCTTTGCGGAGTTGCTCCCTTCGACTGTCTCCGTGGAGGCGATTCGGGAGCGGGGGCCGAAGGCGCTGGTGTTGTCCGGGGGACCGGCCTCGGTGTATGAGGAGGGGGCGCCGCCGTTTCCGACTCAGTTGCTCGATCTGGAGATTCCGATGCTGGGCATCTGCTACGGGATGCAGGCGATGGTGCTGGCCCTGGGGGGTCGCGTCGAGTCGGCGGAGACGGGGGAGTTTGGCCGTACCGAGCTTGTCCTCCGCGAGGACGGGGGACGGCTGCTCGCTGGCCTGCCGCCCGAGCAGAGTTGCTGGATGAGCCACCGCGACGCCGTCTTCGCGGCGCCGGATGGCTTCACCGCCCTCGCCTCCAGCCCCGGCTCCCCTGTCGCCGCGCTGGAGATGCCCGATCGTGGCCTCTACGGGATCCAGTTCCACCCCGAGGTCGTCCACACGCCCTACGGCACCGAGATCCTCACCCGTTTCCTGCGCGATGTCGCCGGCTGCGAGCAGCAGTGGTCGCCGCAGTCGGTGATCGCCGAGCAGGTGGAGAAGATCCAGGCTCAGGTCGGCGAGGGAAGGGTGATCTGCGGCCTCTCGGGGGGCGTCGACTCCTCGGTCGCGGCGCTGCTCGTCCACCGCGCGGTGGGGGAGAGGCTGACCTGCGTCTTCGTCGACCACGGTCTGATGCGGCTGAACGAGGCTGAGCAGGTCGTCGAGGCCTTCGAGCAGTTCGGCATCCCGCTCATCCATGTTGATGCCGAAGCGCGCTTCCTCACCAAGTTGGCCGGAGTCGACGATCCGGAGCGGAAGCGCAAGATCATCGGTGAGGAGTTCATCCGCGTTTTCGAGGAGGAGGCATCCAAGCTGGACGAGGTCGGTTTCCTCGTCCAGGGCACGCTTTACTCCGACGTGATCGAGTCTGGCGGGAGTGACCACGCGGCGACGATCAAGTCCCACCACAACGTCGGTGGCCTGCCCGAGGAGTTCGACTTCGAGCTGGTCGAGCCGCTGCGGATGCTGTTCAAGGACGAGGTCCGTGCTGTCGGCGCCGAGCTCGGGATGCCCGAGCGCATGGTCTGGCGGCAGCCCTTTCCGGGGCCGGGGCTGGGAATCCGCATCGTCGGCGGCGAGGTCAACAAAGAGCGCCTGGACATCCTCCGCGCCGCCGACGCGATCCTGCAGGAGGAGATCCGCGCGGCGGAGCTCTACCGCCAGCTCTGGCAGTCCTTCTGCGTGCTGCCAGTGGTCCGCTCGGTCGGCGTCCAGGGCGACGGCCGGACCTATGCCTACCCGATCGTGATCCGCGCGGTCACCTCCGACGACGCGATGACCGCCGACTGGGCACGGCTGCCCTATGACCTGCTCGAGCGGGTCTCCAACCGGATCATCAACGAGATCAGCGACGTCAACCGAGTTGCGCTGGACATCTCCTCGAAGCCGCCGGCGACGATCGAGTGGGAGTAGCGCCGGGGGCGGGCTGTAGTGGGCCGGAGGAGTCGGTACCCCGAGGCGGGAATTGAGTCGCGCGCCCTGCGGGCGCAGCTCCGGAACCTGCTGCCCGCCTATGGCGGGCAAATGTCAGATTGCATGTCGCGGCCCTGCGGGCCACATTCCCGCCTCGGGGTACCGACTCCTCCGGCCGACCGCGAGCCTGCTCGGCTTAGCTGGTGAGGGACGGATCGCGAGTTTCTCTGCTGAGATGACGAGAGGCGGCCGACCATGAGCTTTCAGCTAGGCGTTTGAGGGACGGGTCCGCGGGGAGGGAGTCCGGTGGTCCCGTGGGCGAATGTGGCCGCAGGCCGCGAGATGCAATCTGATCCCTGCTCGCCATAGGCGGGCAGCATCATCCGGAGCGGCGCCCGCAGGGCGCGCGACTCAATTCGCCCACGGGACCACCGGACTCCCTCCCTAGCCCCCCATCGAGCCGCTCGTCTCGAAGCTGGCCAACCCGACGACGGTCGAGATCGCATCGCCCAAACCGGTCTCCGCGATCCGGTCCTGGCTCTGGCGCTGCGCCGCGAGGATCTCTTCGGTTGCGGCTTCCATGATCGTCACGACCTCGTCCCACCCTTGCTGGTCGAGCAGGAGGGGCATCCAGCGGAAGATCGTGTCCTTGCGCCCGTCGAGGGTGCCCGCCTCGAGCGCCGCGACGGCCTTGTCGAGGAAGGTTTGCAGGGTGGCACCAGAGATGCCTCCGAGGACCGGTCGCGGCACGTCTCGCCAGGCAGGGCTGCCGACGAAGGCGTCCGGTGTTGCCTTGTAGAAATGCTCCGTCGCGCCCCGTTTTTGTGCCGTTTCGACAAGCACGAGACAGCCGCATTTGTCGAGCGTACGCGTGTGGTAAGCGACATGGCTGAGACTGGCGTCTAGCTGCTCAGACAGCCAGTTCGGGCTGGCTACGCGGTCGCTCAGGAGCTCGAGGATCTGGACCCGCAGGGGGTGACAGAGCGCTCGCACGAGACGCTGGTCGATGGCTTCCGGACGGTCGGGCACAGGGAGCTCCTTCGGTGGATGGCTTGCGTTTGAGCTCCTACTGGATACTCGACCCGTATTGAGTAATTGTTTAGGTACGACCTGTTACTGAACCTGAATGACCAAAGAAGGATCGAATCGGGTCTCAGCGCCCGTACCGATCTCGCAGCCGAACCACATCCCCTAGCTGCGGGGTCGACACCTCCAGAACGACCGAGTCCTCCAGAGCCTCTAGCGAGTGCACGGTGCCGGGCTCGACCCGCCAGGATTGTCCCGGCTCGATCTCCTGCTCTTGCAGATCCTCCTCGCTGCGGCCGTGAGTCAGCCGCAGCCTGCCCGAGAGCAGGTAGGACGTCTCGTCCTTCTCATGGTGAAACTGGAGTGAGAGGGCATGGCCGGCGTTGACGGCGAGGATCTTGCCCGCGTACTCGTCGGTGTGTGCCCACCAGATCTCATGCCCCCAGGGCTTCTCGACTCGCTGCGGTTTCCTCTCGACCATCAGCAGACCGTATCCGTATGGCGGTGCATAGAGCGACCGGGACAGGACCGTCTCAGGCCTCTCTGCCGTCCAGGCAGCTTTCGTATTGGAGTTGCACGCTTGACAGCAGGGGAGCGGTCCTTCCGCTCAGAGTCATCCCGGCGCGCTCGTAGAGTGCGCGGGCGGGGCGGTTCTCCCGGGCAGTCCAGACATCGACACGCTGAAAGTCCAATGAGCGCGCGACGTTGAGGATGTGAAGGACCAGGGGGAGCCCGACTCCTGTGCGCTGTGCGGCGGGATGCACGAACACCATCGAGATGTGCAGGAGCGATGGGTCGAGCGCGCCGGCGCCGGCGTCGAGCCGTCCAGGCTCGGCCAGTGCCATGCCTACGATGCCTGGTCGCAGCGCTAAGAACGGCAGGGCGTCTGAGGCTGAGAGTTTCGCGCGGATGCGAGCGGTGCGCTCCGGCCCGTGCGGAGCACCACGGGCGATGTTCGCCTCGCGCCACACGCTGACCGCAGCATCGAGCTCCTGGGGACACATGCTCCGGACGTTCACCGCCGAATCGTATGCTCGCTGCCGAGCCGTCGCCTGGCGATAAAGACGCTCAGCGATGGGAGCGGTCGGTTGGTTCGACGGCTGTCAGCTGTAGCGGTCCCACTGGAGGAGATCGGGCAGCGGATCGAAAGGACTGCCGCCCTCGTACCAGCCCGGCGCTCCCCACATCTCGAAATGGAGATGGCAGGCGGTGGCATCGCCGGTGTCGCCGACGATGCCGATCGGCTGTCCGGTGCGGACCGTTTCGCCCTCGTGCAGGGGCGACGGTTCGGCCAGGTGCGCGTACATGAAGTCGTTGGGGGTGCCCTTGCCGTCGATGACGACGTAGTAGCCGGCGTTGGCCTCGTATTTGGAGTACTGCACGGTGCCGCCGCGGGCGGCGACCAGCGGCACGCCGCAGGCGGCCATCACGTCCTGGCCCTGGTGGGTGTGGCCGGAGCGGGCGGCGCCGAAGCCGCTGCCGCCGCTGCCGAAGTCATGGGCGCCGAGGACCGGGAAGGCGTACCCGTAGAGGGCAAAGCCGGCCGTGACCGAGGTCGATGCGGTCGCCCTTCGGGCGGCGGCGGTGCTCCCCTGCGGCACGACCTGGAAGGTGTAGCGACCGTTGCGGGCGGCGCGACCGTCGGCGGTGGTCCCATCCCAGCGCACGGAGACGGGGACTTCGGGGCCGACGTCGTTGCGGAAGAAGCTGCGGACGACTTCGCCGCTCGCGTTGACGACATTCACCTGCAGGTCGTTTTGCGGTTGGCTGCTGCCGATCGAGAAGCCGAAGCGGGGATAGCGATAGCCGAAGAAGAAGCTCTTGCGAGGCGTCGCTTGGGCGGAGAGCAAGCTCACGGTGCCGGCGCTCGGCGACGGATCCGCAACGCCTGAAGGGCTTCCTTTTGGCGTCGGCGCCGCGCCTGGCGTACCGGCACCACCGGTGGTCACAGCCGCCGTGGCAGTTCCGCAGGCGCTCAGCACCGCGATCGCGGCGATTATGCAAATCCTCCCTGCCAAGCCAGGCCGGGACGTCTCGTTGTCGCGCACAGCTAGCCCTCTCTTTCGTTCGCCTACGGAGTTAGCTGTCGGGCTCGCGCTGAAAGAGATGCGCTACGGACCGATTCGTCCGATTCGCCCCGGAGACCTGCTTCGGTCTCTTCGGTTCCTCCGCTCCCGTTCGGACGCCCGGACGGGATTCGGCTATTGCTGGCGCGGCAGTATAGACACGGAGGTGGCTATGATCCTCCGGCCGCGTGGAGATTGACCGCGCGGTTTTTGCACGATGAAGACCTTTGTCGCCACGCCAGCCAACCGCCAGCGAGACTGGTACGTCGTCGATGCCGAGGGGCAGACCCTGGGCCGTCTGGCGACGCAGATCGCCGACGCGCTGCGCGGCAAGCGCAAGCCGGAGTACACCCCGCACGTCGACACCGGCGACTTCATCGTCGTCGTCAACGCCGAGAAAATCCGTGTCACCGGCGACAAGCTGGCGCAGAAGACCTACTGGCGCCACAGCGGCTACCCAGGCGGAATCAAGTCCCGGACCCTGGGCGAGATGCTCGAGCGGCGGCCGGAGGAAGTGATCCGCAAGGCGGTCAAGGGGATGCTCCCGCGCAACCGCCTCGCCCGCCAGCAGCTGACCAAGCTGAAGGTGTACGCGGGGCCGGATCATCCGCACGCGGCGCAGCAGCCCAAACCGATGGAGACGAACTGATGGCAGACGAGAAAACGCCCGACGAGACGACTGAGCAGGACGACGGGACGACCGAGGGTCAGGACGCGCAGCCCACGGGTCCTGTCGCGGAGGAGACCTCCTCGTCCTCGCAAGCTGCGGGCGAGGAGGCCCCCTCCACGCCACCCGTGGGAGATGCGCCTGAGGCTCAGGCCGAGCCGCCGGAGTCCGAGTCGGCCGAGGAGCCCGCTGCTGAGGAGCAGGGTGAGCCCGAGGCCGTTGAGGAGCCTGTAGCCGAGGAGGCGCCTGCTGAGGCGCCGAAGGCTGAGAAGAAAGATTTGATTCCGGGGGCTGATTTGGAGCCGATCGCGGTTGAGCCGGAGACGGAGCTGAGTGCGGAAGAGAAAGCTCGGTTGGAAGCGGAGGAAGAGGAGAAAGCTCGTCGTGAGGCGGAGCTGGCCAGCTCCGAGGAGCCGGCAAGCCGCGCTCCGGCCAAGATGGAGAGCGGCGCCCGCTACCTGGCGACCGGCAAACGCAAGCGCTCGATCGCCCGCGTCACGCTGCTGCCCGGCAACGGCAAGATCGAAGTCAACAAGCGCGGCCTCGAGGAGTTCTTCCCGCGGCCCCTGCACCAGACGATGGCTCGCCAGCCGCTCGTGGTCTCTGGCTACGAGGGCAATGTCGATGTCCGCGTTCGCGTCCACGGTGGCGGCATCAGCGGTCAGGCCGGGGCGGTCCGCCACGGCATCGCCCGGGCATTGACCGAGATCGACCCGGAGCTGCGTGGCGACCTCAAGCGGCGCGGCTTCCTCACCCGCGACGCACGGGTCAAGGAGCGCCGTAAGGCGGGCTTCAAGAAGGCCCGCAAGAAGCCTCAGTTCAGCAAGCGCTGACGGGGGTTTGGTGACGACCGAGCGCAAGCTCTTCGGAACCGATGGGGTCCGAGGAGAGGCTGGAACGTTCCTTACGGCCGAGCTGGCGACGGCGCTGGGCCGCGCCACCACCGGCTCGCTGGAAGCGGCTCGACCCCAGGTCCTGATCGTCCGCGACACTCGCGAGTCGGGGCCGATGCTGGAGGCGGCACTGGCCGCTGGTGTGGCCGCGGCGGGGGGCGACGCCCTGCTCGGCGGCGTGCTGCCGACCCCTGCGGCGGCGATTCTCGTCAGGCGATTGGGGCTGGACCTCGCCGCCGTCGTCTCCGCATCCCACAACCCCTACCGCGACAACGGGATCAAGTTCTTCTCCGGCCAGGGGACGAAGCTGGGCGACGAGCTGGAGGCGCGGATCGAGTCGCTGCTCGACGAGATGCCGGCCGAGACGGAGCCCGGAGGAGTGCGCGAGCTGAACGGCGGCCTCGACGACTACCTGCGCGAGCTCGAGACGGCCTTCCCGCTTGACCTCTCCGGGCGTCGGGTCGTCCTCGATTGCGCCAACGGCGCGACCCATCGCGCCGGCCCGGCGATCTTCGAGCGCCTTGGAGCCAAGGTCGACACGATCGGTGCCGAGCCGGACGGACGTAATATCAACGCCGGCTGCGGCTCCACCCACCTCGAGCCGCTGATCGAGCGGGTCACTGGCTCCGGAGCCGAGATCGGCTTCGCCTTCGACGGCGACGGCGACCGCATGCTGGCGGTCGACGCCGAGGGCCGCGTTCACGATGGCGATGAGCTGATCGCCCTGGCGGCAAGGGGGATGGCGGCGCGCGGTGAGCTCAACGGTGGCGTGGTCGTCACCGTGATGACCAACTTCGGCTTCCACCGGGCGATGGAGGAGGCCGGGATCGAGGTGGCGACCACCCAGGTCGGCGATCGCTACGTGCTCGACGAGATGCAGCGGCGTGGCTGGGCGCTCGGAGGCGAGCAGTCAGGTCACATCATTGCCTCCGGCTTCGTCGCCACCGGCGACGGCATCGCGGCGGCGCTGATGACGATGCGCGAGCTGGGCGGGGCTGCGCTCGCCGACGCCGTGCCGATGGAGAAGCTGCCGCAGAGGCTGGTCAACGTCGAGGTTGCCGAGCGCGAGGCGGTTGCCGCGGCGGCGCCGGTATGGGAGGCCGTCGCGGCCGAGAGCGACGCTCTGGAGGGACGCGGCCGCGTCCTCCTGCGCCCTTCCGGCACCGAGCCCCTGGTGCGGGTGATGGTCGAGGCGCCGAGCGCCGAGGAGGCCGAGGCTGTCTGCAATCGCCTGGCCGGCGTCGTTCGCACCGAGTTGGCCTGAGCGGCCCTACCTCTACCCTTACTCGCCTTCATGTGCGGAATCGTCGGATATGTGGGCGCTCGCCCCTGCGAGGAGCTGCTGCTGGTCGGGCTGGAAAAGCTCGAATACCGCGGCTACGACTCGGCTGGGCTCTCCCTGATCGAGGACGGCGAGGTCGAGAGCGTCCACGCCGTCGGCAACCTCGCCAACCTCCGTGCCGCCGTCGAGGAGCGCGCCGTCAACGGCGCCGGTGCCCTGCCGCTCTCGCACACGGGCATCGCCCACACCCGCTGGGCCACCCACGGCCGCGTCACCGAGGAGAACGCGCACCCGCACGACGACAGCTCCGGCAAGGTCCACATCGTCCTCAACGGCATCGTTGAGAACCACGCCGGCCTGCGCAAGCGGCTCCAGGCCAAGGGGGGGAAGTTCACCTCCGAGACCGACGCCGAGGTAGTCGCTCATCTAATCGCCGACCATTACGAAGGCGATCTCGCGGCGGCGGTTCGTTCGGCCTACGCGGAGCTGCGCGGCCACTACGCCTTCGTCGCTATGCATGCCGACGAGCCCCAGATCCTGGTCGGTGCCCGCAAGGAGTGTCCGCTGGTTGCCGGCATCGGCGAGGGGGAGACCTTCCTCGCCTCCGCGATCCCCGCCTTCCTTGCAGACACCCGCACCGCGGTACCGATCGAAAACGGGGAGATCGTCGAGATCGAAGCCGGTGGCGTGCGGATCACCGACGCCGGCGGCGCCCCCGTGACGCGGGCCTCCGAGGAGGTGACCTGGGATGCCGACGCGGCCGAAAAGGGCGGCTACGAGACGTTCATGCTGAAGGAGATCCATGAACAGGCGGACGCCGTCGCTGAGACGGTTGCCGATCGTCTGCCCGGTGACGAGGGTGTGGATCTCTCCGACGTCGACCTCTCCGACGAGTTCCTGCGCGGCGTCGGCCGGATCGTGATTGTCGCCTGCGGAACCTCCTACCACGCCGGTCTGATCGGCCGTTACGCGATCGAGGAGTGGGCGCGGGTGCCGGTCGAAATGGACATCGCCTCCGAGTACCGCTACCGCAACCCGGTGGTCGGCCCCGGCGACCTCGTGATCGGGATGACCCAGTCGGGTGAGACGGCGGACACGCTGGCGGCGATGCGGCTGGCGCGCGAAGCCGGGGCGACGGTCCTCGCCGTCACCAACATCATGGGCAGCCAGGTCACCCGCGAAGCCGACGCTGTCCTCTATACGCGCGCCGGGCTGGAGATCAGCGTCGCCGCGACCAAGACCTTCGTCGCCCAGGTGGCGGCGATGTACCTGCTGGGCCTGCGGCTGGCCGAGCTGCGCGGGACGCTGTCGCAGGAGCGGATTGGCGAGTTGGTGGCGGGGCTGAAGTCGCTCCCCTCGAAGATCGAAGAGACGATCGCGACCGTCGAGGACGACGTGCGTGCGATCGCCTCCGCCCACAGCGGGCAGGACTTCTTCCTCTACCTCGGCCGCCACATCGGTCTGCCGGTCTGTCTCGAGGGGGCGCTGAAGCTGAAGGAGGTCTCCTACATCCCCACCGATGCCTATGCGGCGGGGGAGATGAAGCATGGTCCGATCGCCCTGCTCGACGAGTCGACGCCTGTGGTCTGCATCGCCACCGACAGCCCGGTGCTGGAGAAGGTGCTCTCCAACGTCGAGGAGGTGCGTGCGCGGGGTGCCGAGACGATCGCGATTGCCACCGCTGGAGGAATGCGGGCCGCCGAAGTCGCCGACGAGACGATCGAGGTGGCGCGCACCGACTGGATCCTGCAGCCGATCGTCGCGATCCTGCCTTTACAGCTCCTTGCTTATGACATTGCCCGGGCCCGCGGCCTCAACGTCGACCAGCCCCGCAATTTGGCCAAGACCGTCACGGTCGAGTGACGTCGTGTGATTGGCTCGCTAGGATGCCCGGCTCCGTGAAGCCCCGTCTCGTTCCCATGGTCGCCGCTGCGGCCGTTCTCCTCGCCCTTTTGGCCGCTGGCTGCGGTGGCGAGAGCGATGGCTCGGGCTCCGACCCCGCGGCTCTGGCACCCGCGAAATCGCCACTCTTCATCGCGGCTGCTGTGCAGCCGGAAGGCCAGCTGAAGACGGACGTCGAGGCCTTGGCCGAGAGCATCGCCGGCGTCGAGGACCTCGGCGATCTGATCGTCTCCGAGCTCGAAAGCTCGGCCGGCGACTCGGGCGAAAAGCTCGACTTCGAACAGGAAGTCGAGCCGTGGCTGGGCGAAAAAGGCGGCCTCTTCTTCCGGGAGTTCGACGGCGAGGACTTCCAGCGCTACGGCATCGCGGTCCAGACCACCGACGCGGACGCCAGCCAGGACTTCATCGACAAACAGAGCGAGCAGAGCGACGATCCCGTCGAGGACGGTTCCTATGAAGGGATCGACTACAAGATCGAAAGCGACGACGGAACGACGATCGGGGTGATCGACGACTTCCTCGCCATTGCCGAAGACGAGCAGACCTTCAAAACGATGGTCGACAGCGCCGATGGCGCTTCGCTGGCCAACGACGACCGCTACGCCGAAACGATCGACTCCGCGGCGGAGGGCAGTCTTGCCGACGTCTACCTCGATGTCGGCGGTCTGATCGACCGCTCAGGCGATGCGATCGATCCTGAAGCCGAGCAGCTCCTCGATGCAGCTGGGATCAACCCGACGGATGCGACGGCAGTGGCGAGCTTGCTTCCCGACTCCGATCGGATCGAAATCGAGCTGAGCTCCAATCTCAGCGGCGAGAACCCACCCAGCGGTGACGCGTCGCGGATCTTGGGCGAACTGCCCGGTGACGCCACCCTCGCCCTCGCCCTTCCCGACTTCGGCGACCGGCTCGGCGAAGCGCTCGACGAGATCGACGCCAACGGCATCCCAGGCTCTGTTCCACCCCGGAAATTCAAGAGCGCGCTGAAAGAAGCCGGCATCGAGGTCGACAAGATCGCGAGTTCGATTGGCGACGTCGCTGCCTACGCCGAGGGCGAAAACGAGCGCACGATCGAAGCGGCGGCGCTCCTGGAAGTGTCGAGCGCCGACGAAGCGCAGAACACCGTCTCCAGCATCGGCCTGCTGCTCCGCTCGACCGGGACCCCCGGTGTCACCGCAATCTCCGACCCGTTCACCGGCTTCTCGGTTCGCGACCCGGAGGAGCTTGGCGACAAGCCGCTCGTGGTTGGCGCGAAAGGCAAGAACATTTCGATCGGCTATGGCGTGCGCGCCGCGACCAAGGCGTTCACCTCCCGCACCGTGCCCGGCGGGGATCTGGCCGTCAGCCCGATCTACAAGGAGGCGACGAGCGCGCTCGGCAGTACGCCGCTCAGCGGTCTCGTCCATGGACCCTCTGCGTTGTCCCTGACGTCGGCCTTGGTGGCGGGATCCGACGATGAGGAGGGTTTCCTGGAAGCCGAGCCGTACCTGGCCAAGATCGAGTACCTGGCGATCGGTTCGAGCTCCTCCGGCGATCTCGCCACCGCCAAGCTGATCGTCGGCATCGGCGAGTAGCCGCTTTGCCCGGCGTCGGCATCGACCTGCTCGAGATCGATCGCCTCGAGCGCGCCCTGGCGCGCCACCCCCGCCTCGCCGAGCGCATCTTCAGCGACGGCGAGCGCGAGTACGCTGCGTCGCGGGCCCGTCCGGCGCGTCACCTGGCGGCGCGATTCGCGGCGAAGGAGGCGGTCGTGAAGGCCCTTGGGATGCGAGGGGGATTCCGCTTGCGCGAGATCGAGGTGATCGCCGGCGAGCCGCCGACCGTGCGGCTCCTGGGCCGCGCCGCGGAGGCAGCGGCGGGGCGCCGGGTCGATATCTCGCTGACGCACTCGCGAGAGAATGCCGCCGCGGTCGCAGTAGTGCGGCTGTAGCGCCGGTTCGCGGTTAGGCTCCGGTTCGATGGAGAGCTGGCTGACGCCGTTGTTCGACGCCGACGGGATGCGGGCGGTCGATCGGTGGGCGATCGAGGAGCAGGGCATTGCCGGAGAGCAGCTGATGGAGGCTGCTGGGACCGCTTTGGCAGAGGCGGTTGCGGAGATGGCACCGCAGGGGCCGGTGCGGATCGTCTGCGGCAAGGGGAACAATGGCGGCGACGGCCACGTCGCCGCCCGCCGCCTGACAGCGATGGGCTTCGAGGTCGAGGCCGTCGACCTCTGGTCCGGTGCGGTGCCAGACGATCTCAATGCCTGGTTGGCGGGCTCCGGCGCCGTCGTCGACGCGATCTTCGGGACCGGGTTCGAGGGGGCGCCACGGGAGCCCGCCCGCGCCGCGATCGAGGCGATCAACCGCTGCGGGATGCCGGTTGTGGCCTGTGACATCGCCTCCGGGGTGGCCGCGTCCAGCGGCGAGGTGGAGGGAGTCGCGGTCGAGGCAGACGTCACCGTCAGCTTCCACGGCGCCAAGCTCGGTCACCGGATCGCTCCCGGAAAGTGGCATACGGGGGAGCTGCGCGTCGTCCCGATCGGGATCCCCGCCGGCGCCCCGGCCGAGCCCGCCGGCGGCACGATCGAGCCGGCGGTACTCGCCCTCGCCCCCCGCAGGGGCCCGCGCTCGACCAAGTTCAGCTCCGGTCAGGTCGCGATCGCCGGCGGTTCGCGGGGGTTGACCGGAGCGATGCGGATGTCCTCGGTGGCGGCGATCCGGGCCGGCGCCGGCTACGCGACGGTGATCGTGCCGGCGGACCTCGAGGCCGTCTTCGAGGTCGGCCAACCGGAGGTGATGTCGATCCGCTGTCCGGGTGATCGCGGCTGCCTGGCGCCGATGGCGACGCAAACGGTGCTGCGAGCATTCGAGCCCGCCGCCGCCGGGCTGCTCGGTCCTGGCATGGGGCGGGACCCCGGGACCTTCGAGCTGGCCCGGGAAGTGGTTGGGGCGATTGAGGCACCCCTGGTGATCGACGCGGACGGCCTCAACGCCTTCGCCGGCCAGTTGCAGAGGCTCGCGGCGCGGGAAGCGCCGACGGTCCTTACTCCGCATGCCGGTGAGCTCGGGCGGCTGCTCGAGCGCGACTCCGAGCAGGTTGCCGCCCATCGCCTTGCCTGCGCCCGCGAGGCGGCTCGTGAGGCGGACGCGGTGGTGGTGCTGAAGGGGGACGACACGATCGTCAGCGACGGCGAGCGGGTCGCGGTGAACGCGATTTCGGCTCCCGCCCTGGCGACGGCGGGCACCGGCGACGTGCTCTCGGGCATGACCGCAGCGCTCCTCGCCCGCGGTTTGGAGCCGTTCGCCGCCGCCTGTGCGGCGGTCGTTGCTCATGCCCGCGCTGGCCGCGACGCGGCCGTCCGCATCGGTGCCGCCGAGTCGGTTATCGCGACCGACGTGATCGACTCGATCCCGGTGGGCCTGCAGCCCGACCAGCCGGTCGAATAATCTCGCCCCGGAGATGAAGACCGCGGCCGAGATCATGAACTCCGACGTGCCCACCGTGGGGCCCGAGGACGACGCGCGCAAGGCGATCGATCTGCTGGCGAAGACGGAGCTCGGGGCGGTGCCGGTGGTGGACGTGGATCGCCGTGTGATCGGGATCGTCAGCGAGTCGGACCTGATCATCAGCGACGAGGAGTCCGACCTGCATCTCCCGCACTACCTCAACATCATGGGCGGGATCGTCTTCGTCGGCTCGATGAAGGGCTTCGAGGAGCGCCTCGATAAGGCCTTCGCCACCAAGGTCTCCGAGCTGATGACGGCTGAGCCGGTGGTGGCGCACGATTACGAAGCGGCCAGCCGCGTCGCCAAGAAGATCGCCGACAAGCACCACAATCACCTACCTGTGGTCGACGCCGACGGGCGCCTGGCGGGCATGGTCACGAGGGCCGACGCCCTCGCCGCGCTGGTCGACGACGACGAGTAAAGCCGATGGAGCGGGCGCTCGCCCGGATCGACTTCGACGCGGTTCGCGCCAACTGCGCCCGGCTGAAGGCTGAGCTGGGAGAAGGGGCGGAGCTCTGCGCCGTGGTCAAGGCCGACGGCTACGGCCACGGCGCCGACGGCTGTGCCGCCGCGGCGCTCGATGGTGGAGCCACGAGGCTGGCGGTCGCGACCGCCAGCGAGGCCGAACAGATCGGCCGGCGCCTTCAGCACATCCCGCTGCTGACGATGGGGGCGCTGACGGCGGCCGACGTGGACGTCGTCCTCTCGGCCGGCTCTGAGGTGGCGGTCTGGCGCGAGGGCTTCCGTCAGCTGCTCTCCGATCGCGCTCGCGCCCAGGGGCGGCCGGCGCGCGTGCACGTCAAGTACGACAGTGGCATGGGCCGGCTCGGCAACCCCGATCCCGAGCAGGTGCTGGCGCTGGCGCGATCCTGCAATGAGGATCCCAATCTCGGCCTGGCCGGCGTCTGGACCCATTTCGCCACCGCCGACGAGCTCGACTCGGACTTCTTCGACGAGCAGCTGAGCCGGTTCGAGGACGTGGCGACCGCGGTCAAGGCCGAGTTCCCCGCGGTCATTGCCCACGCCGCCAACAGCGCCGCGGTCTTCCGCGACCGGCGCTCCCATTTCGACATGGCCCGCTGCGGCGTCGCCGTCTACGGGCTCGACCCCTTCCAGAAGGATCCGGCCGAGCGGGGGCTTGCCCCGGTGCTCTCGCTGCGCTCCTACGTCGCCGACGTCAAGCGCTTCGCGGCGGGCGCCAGCGCCGGTTACGGACAGACCTGGAGGGCGCCGGCGGAGACCTGCGTCGGCGTCGTGCCGCTCGGCTACGGAGATGGTGTCCGCCGCGGTCTCAGCAACAACGCTGAGGTCCTGATCGGCGGCCGGCGGCATCCGTTGGTGGGGACCGTCTCGATGGACAACGTCACGGTTGACCTCGGCCCCGACACGGAGGTCGAGCGGGGCGACGAAGCGGTCCTGATCGGGGCCCAGGATGGCGAGACGATCCTCGCCGAGGAGGTTGCCGCCCGACTCGACACGATCAACTACGAGGTCACCTGCGGGATCTCGGCGCGGGTTCCCCGGCGCGCGGCATGAGCCTCGCCGAGCGTCTCGGCGCCGCTCCGTTGATCGCCGCGGCGCGGCGAGCGCTGGCCGGCGAACCGAACGCCTGGGTCGTTGGCGGCGCCGTCCGCGACGCCGTGCTCGAAAAGGACATCACCGACCTCGACCTGGCAGTTGCCGACCCGCGGGCTGCGGCTAGGGCGATCGCGTCCGAGCTCGGCGAGCATGCGTTCGAGCTCTCGGCGGAGTTCGGTACCTGGCGGGTTGTCGCCCCCGCTCGGGGCTGGCAGGTGGACGCGACGGTTCTGCGCGGCGATGGGATCGATGCCGACCTGGCCACGCGCGACTTCACGATCGGCGCCGTCGCCGTGCCGCTGGCCGGCGGCGATCCGGTCGACCCTTTCGGCGGCCTCGAGGACCTCGGTCGCAAGGCGCTGCGCGCGGTCAGCGAGGAAAGCTTCGAAGCCGATCCGCTTCGCCTGCTGCGGGCCGCCCGCCTTGCCGCCGAGCTCTCCCTGACGATCGAGCCCGACACCCTCCTTTTCGCCCGTGCCGCGGCTTCCCGTGCGGCCGACCCCGCCGGCGAGCGCCAGCTGACCGAGCTGCGCCAGCTGCTCGGCGGGCCGGACCCACTGCGCGGCCTCTCCCTGCTCGACGAGCTCGGACTGACGGCGGTCGTACTGCCGGAGCTGGAGGCACTGCGGGGTGTCGAGCAGGGCCCCAATCACCACCTCGACGTCCACGGTCACACGCTGGCGGTGCTGGAGCACACGCTGGAGGTGGAGGAGGATCTCGATCGCTTTGCCGGCGAGCGCGCCGCCGAGGTGTCCGCGCTGCTGGCAGAACCACTCGCCGATGAGATGAGCCGGCGAACGGCGCTGCGCTTCGGGGCCCTCTTCCACGACATCGGCAAGCCCGCGACCCGCGCCGACCACGGCGGTTTCATCGGCTTTCGCGGTCACGACAGCGTCGGCGCCGAGATCATCGGCGAGATCTGCCGCCGCCTTCGCGCCAGCCGCCGGCTCACCCAGCACCTGCAGGGGCTGACGTTGCACCACCTGCGACTGGGATTCCTCATCCCGGAGGCGCCGCTGCCGCCGCGGCGCGTGCACGAGTATCTGCTCGCGACCGAGCCGGTGGCCGCCGACGTAACCCTGCTCACCGTCGCCGACCGGCTTTCCGCCCGCGGTGCCGGCCCCCTCGCCAGCCCCGAGATGGTCGAGGCGCATCTCGAGCTCGCGCGGCAGATGGTCGCGGCGGCGCTGGACTGGCGCCGTGACGGTCCACCCGCACCGCTGCTGCGGGGCGACGAGCTGGCGCGTGAGCTGGGGATCGACCCCGGCCCGCGGCTCGGCGAGCTGCTGGCGGAGTTGGAGGCGGCGCAGTACGCGGGCGAGGTCAGCGACCGCGGGGCTGCCCTGGAGCACGCTCGCAACTGGCTGGGCTGGACCGCCGAGGAGTCCTGACGCGCGCCGCTTGCGTCGGGTCAGGTACGCTGCCGGCCGCATGGCCAAAGAGGAAAAGATCGAAATGGAGGGGGAGATCACCGAGGCTCTCCCCAACACCATGTTCCGGGTCAAACTCGACAACGGGCACGATGTGCTCGGCCACATCTCCGGCAAGATGCGTCGCCACTACATCCGCATCCTGCCGGGCGACCGCGTCAAGATCGAGCTCTCGCCATACGACCTCGACAGAGGTCGCATTACGTATAGATACAAATAGGCGCGGCCGCTGCAAACCGGCGCATCTCGGGGTCCTCGGTCGCTCGGATCGGGTCACGCACTGTAAGTGCGCTCCCCTCACCTCGCTCCCTGCGTCCACCGACCTGCTTGGTTTTCACGGCCGTGCGAACTTCGGATCAGCCAGCTCTGCCACCAGGGCTGACCAGGCGAAGTCGCGGGCACCCAGGCCCTTTCCCGTGCGCGGGTCGTAGTACTCGCGCAGCCCTTCGCGTTCGACGGCGGCCACCAGGCCGTCGGCCAACCGTTTCGCCTCCGCCTCGTAGCCGAGCCGGCGCATCCCCAGCCAGACCATCCAGGCGGAGTTGACCCAGGTTGGGCCGCGCCAGTAGCGGCGGATCGGGCCGCGGCCGCCGCCCGGTTTGTAGCTCGGCTCCGAGGCCGCCACCGACGGCGGCGCGACCGGGGTGAGGAACCCGCGCTCGTTCAGCAGGTGCTCCTCGATCAGGCGGCGGCCGATCTGCTCTGGTAGGTCGGGTAGAGCGAGCGGCGCCAGCGAGGCCCAGGTGAGCGGAGCGGGCCTGATTGCGCCCGGTTGTGCTTCGTCGACGAAGAGCCCGCGGCGCTCGTCCCAGAGCCGCTCGACCAGGGCCGGGGTGGCCGAGGGCCGGCCCAGCGCCTGCAGGGAGAGCGACCAGAGCGTGTTGACCAGCGTCTCGCAGAGGAGCGGGTGGCCGCGTTCGCGCACCCGCCGCGCATCGAAGCCGAGCTTGCGGTTGCGCCGCACCAGCAGTGGGAAGCCAATGCGGCCGTTTGCGTACCGGCCCCAGACCGGTTCGAACTTCGGCGAGGCGTCCAGGCCCGACTCGTCCGGCTGCAGGATCCAGAGCAGGCCGTCGCCCTCGAGGTCGCGGTTGGCGGCCAGCCAGTCCATCTGGGCGCCGATGCGCGGCTCCGCGGCCGGGTCGCCGACCGCGATCCGCCAGGCCCAGGCCAGCAGCGGCGGCTGAATCGTCGCCGTCTGGAAGGAGCTGCGCGAGGCGACGTTGTAGAAGAGGAGCCGCGGCAGCGCGAGCGGGCGGTCCCAGAAGATCGTGTGGCCGATGAACCCGTCCGGCCGCTGCGCAGCAAGCAGGCTCTCCAGCTCGGCCCGAGACCTCTTTGCGTCGAAGCGGCGCCAGACGATCGCCGCGAAGCACGAGTCCCAGTACCACTGCCACGGGTACCGGCCCGGGCTCGGCTGCGTGTAAGCGTAGCGCCGGCCCTCGCGCTCCCCCTCCCGCCAGTTCCCCCGCAGCACCCTCTCCGCCATCTCCGTCGCCGACGGGCCGATATGTCCACCCATGGTCGACATATCGGCCCGTCGGCGGCTCACTTGCCGGTGCGGCGCATCTCGCGCAGGGCGAGGGCGCCCAAGAGCGCGAGCAGGCCGGCCAGGGCCAGCAGGCCCGGCCAGGTGTCGGCCCAGGTGACGCTGCCGACGAAACCCTGCCGCGCCGCTTCGACCACGTCGGTGACCGGGTTGACGCGGGCGACGTCCTGGAGCCAGCCCTGCAACAGCGCCAGCGGCGCGTAGGCGGTCGTGGTGAGGATCAGGGCCATCATCCCGGCCTGCATCAGCGGCGCCGCCGACTGGCTCTTGAAGCGCAGCGCCAGAAAGGATCCCCAGCAGGCGGCTACCGCGGCCATCGCCGCCACCATGAAGTAGGTGACGAGCAGCCCGTCGAGGCCGGGCCAGCCGGCCCCTAACGGCATCGCGATCGCCAGCACGAAGGTGGCGGGCAGCAGTGCCCGGGTGCTGGCCCCGAGCACGTTCCCCATCAGCAGGACCCAGCGCGGCGCGGGGGAGACGAGCAGGCGGTCAAGCCAGCCCTGCTCGATGTCGCGGGCGAGGTTGACCCCGGCCGCGGCGCCGGTGAAGCCGGCTCCCTGCAGCATGCTGACCGGGACCACGAAGCTCTCGTAGGTGCCGGCTTCGAAGCCGCGCAGCTGAATCAGCGCGCCGAAGACGCCGTTGAGGCCGAGGAAGAAGATCGTCGGCGCCAGCACGCCGGGAATCGCCGCCCCCGGGACCCGCACCAGCTCGTTCCTCGCCCGCCCCATCAGCGCGGCGATCGTCGCCAGGTTGGCGCGCCAGGCCGGGATCGCCAGCGTCGTTTCCATCAGCCCACCCGCAGCCGGTGGCGCAGGGCACGGGCGCTGAGGATCAGACCGAAGACGACGATGCCGAGGATCGCCAGCACCGCGTAGAGCGTGTGGGAGGCGTCGATCCCCGAGATCATCGGCTCGCGAATCCCTTCGACGACGAAGCTGAGCGGGTTGTACTCGGCCATCGTCTTCGCCGGCTCGATCATCAGTTCCTGGGGGAAGAACGCCGAAGAGATGAAGAGGACGACGAGGACGAGCGGGAAGAGGCCCTGGACGACGCTGGCGCTGCCGGTGCGAAGGGCGATCGCGGCGCCGATCCCGCCGACCGCCATCGCCGCCGCCGTGACCAGGACGATCGCCAGCAGCGCTCCGGCGACGCCGCTCTCGATCTCGGCGCCGAAGATCAGGCCGATCGCCAGGAACCAGAGCGCGGCGAACAAGCCCAGCGCCGCAGTTCCGGCCAGCCGTCCGAGGACGATCGCGAAGCGTGGGATCGGGGCCGAGAAGAGGCGGTCGGTGAAGCCCATCTCGATGTCGACGGCGAGCGCGATGCCGCCGCTGTTACCGGCCAGCATCAGCGACTGCATCATCGCTCCGGCCAGCATGAACTGCAGGAAGCTCTGCACGTGCGGGAAGCCGGGCAGTTCCACCGCTGCGGCGGCACCGCCGGTCTGGATCGCCAGCAGCAGGGTGGGGAAGACGATGATCGGCGCGATCAGCTGCGGGCGGCGGAAGGTCTGCCGGATCGAGCGCATGCCCAGCGCTTTGACGACGCGGGCGTTGGTCGCCAGTGAGCTCACGCCTCGACTGCCTCCTCGGCGCTCTCCTCGCTCTCCTCCTCGAGGTGGTAGCCGGTCTTGGCGACGAAGACGTCGTCCAGCGTCGGCCGCACCAGCTCCAGCGACTCGACCGCGATCCCGGCCTCGTCGAGGGCACGGACGACGTGAGGGATGTCGGCGGCCCCGTTCTCCACCTCGACCAGGACCTTCCTCCCGTCCTTGGGCGGCAGCAGCTTGCCAATCGGCCCGAGGATCGACTCGGCTTCCGTCACCGAGCCCGCGGCCAGCTGCAGCTGGATATGGGGATTGCCGACATCGGCCTTGAGCGACTCCGGCGTCCCTTCGGCGACGAGCCTGCCGCTGTCGATGATGCCGACGTTGTCGGCGAGCTGGTCGGCCTCCTCCAGGTACTGGGTGGTGAGGAAGACGGTGGTGCCCTCGTCGTTCAGCGTCCGTACCTCCTCCCAGATCGTTTTGCGGCTGACGGGATCGAGGCCGGTGGTCGGCTCGTCGAGGAAGAGGACCCGGGGTTCGTGGACGAGCGCCGCCGCCAGGTCGAGCCGGCGCTGCATGCCGCCGGAGTAGGTGCCGATGCGCCGGTCGGCCGCGGCAACCAGGTCGACTCGCTGCAGCAGGTCATCGGCGCGGCGCTTGCCCTCGGCGGTCGGGATGCCCTGCAGCGTCGCCTGCAGGCGAATCAGCTCACGGCCGGTCATCAACGGGTCGAGCGCGGCTTCCTGCAGCGCCACGCCGATCGTCGATCGGACTGCGCGGGCTTCCTTGACGACGTCGTGGCCGGCAACGGTGGCGCGTCCCCCGGTCGGGAGCAGCAGCGTCGTCAGCATCCGCACCGTGGTCGTCTTGCCGGCGCCGTTGGGGCCGAGGAAGCCATAGATTTCGCCCTCCTCGACGGCGATGTCGATGCCCTGCACCGCCAGCACGTCCTCGAAGACGCGCTCCAGTTCCTCGACGACGATCGCTGCCGCCATCAGGCCTCCGTCGTCTCGGCCTGCCGCGCCAGCGGCGGCAGCGCCTCGACCCAGCGGCGGCCGTTGGCACGCTCCAGCGCCTCCGCCGCGTCCAGCAGCAGCTCGTCGCGACCCCACGCAGCCTGCAGCTGCAGCGCGACCGGCAGCCCACCGGAGAGGCCGACCGGGAGGCTGACCGCGGGGATGCCGGTCAGGTTGGCGAGGCCGGCTCCGCGCACGTTGGCCTGGTCGGCGGTGAGCGTCCCCGAGGGCAGCTCGACCAGCGGTGCTTCCAGCGATGGGGCGGGGGCCGGCACGGTGGGCCAGGCGATCACGTCGACGTCCTCGAAGATGGCCGCGAGACGCCGGCGCATCAGCGTCCGGACCTGCTGTGCCTTCACGCTTGCCGCAGCGGGGAGCAGCATCCGGTACTTGAGGAAGCCACGGGCGATTGGGCTCAGCTCCGGATCGAGGTCGTTGAGACGGCTCGGGCTGACCCCCGCGAGGCCCTCGGTGTTGGCGATCAGCACCGTTGCCAGCGCCGCCGGCTCGACGTCCGCCAGCTCGATCTGGCGCAGCTCGCCCCCGGTCTCGGCCACCAGCGCCGCGATCGCCGCCTCGCAGGCGTCGCGCACGTCCGGGGTGACATCTTCGGAGACGTTGTCGCGGACGAGGCCGATCCGCATTCCCTGGGCATCCCCCGCCGCCAGCTCCCCGCCGCACAGGACGCCGCCCAGCAGGCGGGCGTCGGCGGCATCGGCGCAGAGGGGACCGGAGACGATCGTCGTCGAGACATCCGCCATGTGGTGACCGGCCATCGCCGCGCGGCCAAACGTCGGCTTCAGCCCGGTCAGCCCGCAGTAGGCGGCCGGGAAGCGAACCGAGCCGATGCCATCGGCTCCGACCGCGCCGGCGACCAGTCGGGCGGCGACCGCGGCGGCGGGTCCGCTCGAGGAGCCACCGGGGCAGCGGTCGATGTCCCATGGGTTGCGTGCAGGCCCGTAGACCGAGGTGTTTCCGGTGCTGCTGGCGCCGAGCTCGTGCATGTTGCCGACCCCGACAATCGTCGCGCCGGCATCGCGCAGGGCGCGGTAGGGGCCGGACTCGCCCGGCGCAACCGGCGTCGGCATTTCGGCTGCCCCGAAGCGCTGTGCCCTCCAGGGCAGCGGCCACTCGTCCTTGATCACGACTGGGACTCCGTGTAAAGCTCCCCGCGGCGCCTCCGCGAGCATCTGCCGTGAGCGCTCCGGGAAGGTCTCGACGACGGCGTTGAGCGCGGGGTTGCGCAGCGCGATTCGCTCCAGCGCCTGCTCCAGGAGCTCAGCGGGATCGGCGTCTCCGCCGGCGATCGCGGCCGCCTGGCCGCGCAGGGTCAGGTCGAGCGCGCTCAAGGTGCCGGCGCTCGCGAGAGGTCGATTTCGGGCTCGGGAGCGAGGTCGCCGGTGTCGAGCTCGAGGAGATCGAGGATCGGCTGCCAGAACAGCGAGTGGGCCGCACCCATCACCGCCAGCTCGATCTCGTCGGCCTCGATGCCCATGGACGCGAGACCGGCGGGGATGAAGTCGTCTGCACGGTTCGAGGCCTCCATATGGCGCTGGCAACCCTACAGCGGCCAGGAAGCCGGCCCGGTTCTGGCTGGCCGGGATCGTGCAAGGCAGGCGCCGCCGCCGCATTCCTTCGGGCTGGACGGCAGAATCCTGGCGCAACCGGGCTCTTTTACCCGTGTTTGCGTGAGTTTGATGACCGTGACCGAGAAGACAACCCGCGATGGCCGTGCCTGGGCGCTCCTGGCCGCCATCTGCCTGCTGGCGGGACTCGTCGCGATCAGCGTCCCCGGTCAGGCCGACTCGGCGCCACTGCGCGTCGTCGTCCTCGGCAAGACCGCCGAAACCCCGCCGGCATCCTGCCCCGGCAAAATCGTCAACAACGTCGAGATCACCCCCTGTCGCGTCGAGGGGCATGTGACCGGCTTCCAGGCGATCGCGGGTGGCGTCCCGCGTCCGTACGAGGTGCCCTTCGACGGCAAGATCGCCGCCTGGTCCATCACCCTGGCCAAGCCCTCGACCAAAGAAACCGACATGACCTCCAACGAGGTTGGCTTCTTCGACGAATTTCTCGGTCGTCCCTCGCAGGCGCGGATCGGCATCCTGCGCCCGGTCGAGGATTCAAAACCCCCCAAATACACGCTCGTGCGCCAGAGCCCGCTGCAGGTGCTCAACCCCTATTTCGGCACGACCCCGATCTTCGTTCTCGACCATCCGCTCTCGGTGCTCAAAGGCCAGATCGTGGCGCTGACCATCCCCACCTGGGCGCCGATGTTCGCCTTCAACGTCGACGCCGACAACACCTGGCGCGGCAGCCGCCTCCCCGAGCATTGCGCCTCCAAGGAGGACATCCAGGGGGGGCACCCTCAGCAGGGCGTCGGCAAGACCAAGACCTACGGCTGCTACTACTCGAACGCGCGGCTGCTCTACACGGCGACGCTGGTCAAGAAGCCGTAGATCCGAGGGCGGGTCGGCGGGGCGAGCGTCGGGTATCCCTCCTCACTCGGTACCTCGTCGATGAAGCCGCTCTTGGCTGACGCCATGGGAGCGCTCTCCTCCTCCTCCGCAAAACGTTCGGAGGGATACCCGACGCTCGCTTCACTGAGCCGCCGCAGCGGTTCGAAGCAGGGGTTCCTGAGAGAGGGCGAGGTTTTGTGGCGAAGTTGTGAGGCGGTGCGCGCCACGGGCGCGCTTTCGCTCGCCAGCATCAAAGGCCCGATGACCGTGGGACCTCTCCTGTTCATCCTGCTCGCCTCTGTCCTACCGGAGGCTGAAGACCCGTTTCCCAATCGAATCGGACCCGAAGCGCCATTCACCTGGGCCGGTGCGGGTGGCGTGCTCGCGGGAATGCTCTTCGTTGCCGCTCCCGCTTGGAAACGGGAGCGGGCGATCAGGTGGGGCGGGCTCACCGGGTTCATTTCCGGTGCCGTCATCTATCTCTTGGCGCTGGTCATTCAGGTAGGCTCAGGAGGATGAAACCTTTTGTCCGAGACAATCGAGACGAGGCGAAAATCGTGGCAGCCGCTGTGATTGCTGGCGCGGTGGTGATCGCCGGGGAAACGATCACCGAACTCGCCTACCTACCCCTCTACGTCTTCATCGGGATCGAGCTTGCACGGCAACGACTTCACCGATGGCGGAGAAAAAGATCTAAAGCGCTTCTTGGCGCAGTCCGCAGTAAGGGCAGTCGCTGACGTCCAGCCCGATCAGCTGGTCGCAGCGACGGCAGGCGCGGAGGTTCGCCGGGGTTCGCGGCAGCGACGAGACGGACGGGGCGAGCGGGAGGACCATCGCCACCGGCTCCATCTCCTCACCGGTCTCGCGATCGACGTAGACCTGGCCGGGCTCGGCGTGGGCGACCGCCTCGCGGCCGGAGGCCGGGGCGCGCATCCTGTAGAGCTGGCGCTCGTTCATCGCCGCGAAGACTAATAGCTTGGGCGGCAGCGATGCGCGTCCTCCTTTTCCACGGCTACATGCTGCGCGGGACCGGCAGCAACATCTACAACGTCAACCTGGCTCGGGCGCTGGCCCGGCTTGGCCATGAGGTCCATCTGCTCTGTCAGGACCGGGAGGCGCGGATTGAGGGGGTCGAGATCCACAACCCCGACATCCATGGCCTGTTGCCGGTCTACGTCAAAGACCCCTACGAGGGATTCGAGGTCAAAGCCTTCCCGGAGCTGACCGAGGCCGAGCTCGATCGCTACATCGACGCCAACGTGGCCGCCGTCCGCGAGGTTGCCACCGCAGCGGGGGGAGTCGACGCGGCCCTTGCCAACCACCTGGTGATGGGCCCGGCGATCCTCGCCCGCGCCGAAGTCGGCCCCTTCGCCGCCAAGATCCACGGCTCGGCCTTGGAGTACACGGTCAAACCCCACCCGCGCTTCCTCCCCTATGCCTACGAAGGCATGGAGGCGGCGAACGGCGTCCTCGTCGGCTCCGGCCACACCGCCCGATCCCTCTGGGCTGCCCTGCCCGACCTGCCACAGCTCAAAGACAAGACCCGCTTGGGACCCCCCGGAGTCGACATGGACGCCTTCAGCCGGAATCCGCCCCTCCCACGGGACGGCTCGCCCCTCGTCTCCTTCGTTGGCAAGCTGATCGTCTCCAAGGGCGTCGATCTGCTGCTCGCCGCCTGGCCGCTGGTGCGGGCGGTTCATCCCGGCGTCCGCCTCGAGGTCGCCGGCTACGGCGAGTACGAGAAGGGCCTGCGCCGGCTGTTGGCGGCACTCGAAGGTGGCGACCTCGAGGCGGCGCGTGAGGTTGCGCGGCTCGGCTGGGCGCTCGAAGATGGAGAGGAGAAGCCGCTGTCGATCCTCTCGGCGTTTCTTGCCGATCCGCCCGCGGGATATGCCGAGGCGGCGCGCGCGAGCGCCGGCTCGGTCGAGCTGATCGGGCGGCTCGAGCACGACGAGGTGGCGACGCTGATGGCGCGGTCAGAGGCGCTGGTGATGCCCAGCACCTTCCCGGAGGCTTTCGGAATGGTCGCGGTCGAGGCCGCCGCCGCCGGGGCGCTGCCGGTCTCGGCGAATCACTCGGGCATGCTCGAGGTCTCTCGCCAGCTCGCTGGTTCGCTACCCGACCGCGCCGGGCGCCTGACCTCCTTTACGGTCGGGCCTGGCGCGGTCGAGGCGATCGCCGAGCGGCTCAACGGCTGGCTGGGGCTGCCGGCGGCGGAGCGGGAGAACGCCCGCCGCGCCCTGGCGGAGACCGTCGGGCGGCTGTGGAGCTGGGAGGGAGTCGCGCGTGGCGTCCTCGCCGCTTCCGCCGGCGAGCTGGAGGATCTGCCGCACCCGGGTTAGCTAGTGCGAAGCGTCACCTGAGCCGGAAAACCTCCCGCCGCCGCTTCAATAGAATGCCCGCCGCCTCATGTACGGCCGCCTCCCGATAGTGAAGATGCTCGCCGCCACGGTCGCGGGCACCGCGCTGATCTCCGCCGTGATGGTCCCCATCAACTGGGACGGCCAGCAGGCGTCCACGGCCGCGCCGAAGATCGATCACCTGCTCAATGTGATGATCGTCCTCTCGTCCTTCGTCTTCTCGCTGGTGATGGTGATGCTCTTCTACGCGCTGTGGAAATTCAAAGCCAAGCCCGGTGACGAATCCGACGGCGAGCCGATCCACGGCAATACCCGCCTCGAGGTCGCCTGGACGCTGATCCCGACGATCATCGTCCTCTTCGCGGGCGGCTACAGCTGGAAGGTGCTGGACGACATCGAAGAGCCCGTCGGCGACAACCGGGAGCTGACGGTCTCCGTCTTCTCACAGCAGTACGCCTGGAGCTTCGCCTATCCCGGCAAGGACTACGTTTGGAGCGAGGGCGAGCTGCACGTGCCGGTCGACCGCCAGGTCCACTTCAAGATGCACGCCCTCGACGTGATCCACTCCTTCTGGGTCCCCGAGTGGCGGATCAAGAAAGACAACGTCCCGGGCATCACGACCACCGCGATCGTGACCCCGGACAAGATCGGCACCTACCAGCTGGTCTGCACGGAGCTCTGCGGCTTCGGTCACGCGTCGATGCGGGCGAAAGTCGTGGTCGAGTCCCCCTCGGATTTCCGCAGATGGGTCGCGAGCCTGGAGCAGAAAGCTCCGGCGCCGCTGATGGAAGTAGTCGACGACGATGAGAGCCAACCGACCCCCGTAGGCGCGGGCGGGGCATAGGCATAATGGAGAGGATCTGATGGCGGCTGCGATCAAGCGACCGGGATGGACTCGAGGCGCGCTTGGCGCCCTCGCGGCCGGGGCATTCGGCTTTGGCCTCGTCATCGCGCTGCGCGCGATCTCCGACCTGCCGCTCTACCAGACTGAGCAGACCGGGTACCCGCATGTCGTCGTGCCGCTGGTCCTCGCTCCGCTCGGCTTCCTGGCCGGCTTCGGCTGCTTCGATTACTGGCTGCGCTGGGCCGCCGGCCAGCCGACGATCCCCGACGACCACTCCCAGCATGGCGCCACGAGCTGGAAGGACTACTTCCGCTTCAACACCGACCACAAGGTGATCGGGATCCAGTACATCGTCACGACCTTCTTCTTCTTCTTCGTGGGCGGCCTGATGGCGATGATGATCCGCGCCGAGCTGGCACAGCCGGGCACGCAGATCCTCGACGCCGCCACCTACAACAGCCTCTTCTCCACCCACGCGGTGCTGATGATCTTCGTCTTCGTGATTCCCGTCTTCGCCGGGATCGCCAACTACGTGCTGCCGCTGATGATCGGTGCTCCGGACATGGCCTTCCCGCGCCTCAACGCCCTCAGCTTCTGGATGCTGCCGCTGGCCGGGCTGCTCTTCATCGGCAGCTTCCTGGCTCCGGGCGGCGCCTTCGACGCGGGCTGGACCGGTTACGCGCCGCTCTCCACCGGAGCCCCGTTGGGGCAGTCCTTCTTCAACCTCGGCGTCCAGTTTGCGGGCGCCTCCTCGATCGCGACCGCGCTCAACTTCCTCGTCACGATCATCACCATGCGTGCGCCCGGGATGACCTTCTGGCGCATGCCGCTGCTGGTCTGGGCCAACCTCTCGACCTCACTCCTGGTCGTCGCCGCGACCCCGTTCATAGCCGGCGTCCAGTTCATGGTCCTCTTCGACCGCGTCCTCCACACCAACTTCTTCCAGGCCGCGGCCGGCGGCGACGTCGTCAGCTACCAGCACATCTTCTGGTTCTACTCGCACCCAGCCGTCTACATCATGATGTTGCCCGGCTTCGGGATTATCAGCGAGGTCATCTCGACCCACGCGCGCAAACCGATCTTCGGCTACCGCTTGATGGCTCTGGCGCTGATCGGGATCGTCGTCCTCAGTTACTCGGTCTGGGCTCACCACATGTTTGTCGCCGGCATGTTCAGCTGGCTGCGGGTGCCGATGATGATCACGACGCTGCTGATCGCCGTGCCGACGGGGATCAAGATCTTCTCCTGGCTGGGGACGCTCTACTTCGGCAAGATCCACACCTACTCGACGGCGATGCTATTTGCGCTCGCCTTCATCGTCACCTTCACGATCGGCGGCATCAGCGGCGTCATGCTGGGCATGGTGCCGATCGACATCCACGTCTCCGACACCTACTTCATCGTCGCCCACATCCACTTCGTCCTCTTCGGCGGCTCCGTCTTCACGATCTTCGCCGGGATCTACCACTGGTTCCCGAAGATGACCGGTCGCATGTACGACGAGAAACTGGGGCGGGTCCACTTCTGGGGAACGGTCGTCGGAACCTGGGGAACCTTCGTGCCGATGCACTGGGTCGGCATGGACGGGATGCCGCGCCGGGTTGCCGACTACGCCACCCAGTTCGGCGAGTGGAACCTGCTGATCTCGGTCTTCGCCTTCATCCTCGGCGCCGTCCAACTCGTCTTCCTCTACAACATGGTCGTCAGCTGGCGCTTCGGGCCGCGCGCCGAGGCCAACCCCTGGCGTGCCAACTCGATCGAGTGGCAGGTCTCTTCGCCGCCGCCGATCTTCAACTTCCCCGAGATTCCTCGCGTCGTCGGCGGTCCCTACGAGTTCGGCGTCCCCGGCGCCAAGCACGCGATCATGCCCGGCGAAGGGGCGGAGGTGCCGGATAAAGAGCCGAGCGTGGTGGGCTCGCGATGAGCGACGCTGCCGACGGCCGGCCGCTGCTGGTCTTTCTCAACGAGGTCGCGGGTGGCCGCAAGCTGCTGCAGGCCGTGCGCGAGCGCCAGGCCCAGGTCTCCGGCGTCGTCGTCGCGGCGCCGCAGAACAAGCCGGCGGTTGGGCAGCTGATCGACTCCGGCGAGCTGCGCGATGCAGCTCGCGCCCGGGTCGAGGTGACGATGTCCGTCCTGGCCGAATTCGGCATCGACTCCGTCGGCGAGGTGATGGACCCCGAGCCGGCGCTGGCGCTCGACGACGCCGTCCGCGCCCACGAGCCGGGCGAGGTGTTGCTGTCTTGCCTCTCCGACACCCGCTTCGGGCTCACCCGCAAAGACCTGGTCGAGTGGGCGAAGGCGCGGGTCGAACCGGAGACGAAACTGACCCACATCCCGGTGCGGATCGAAGACGATGCGATTCGCTGGGACGTCATCCACACTCTTGTCGTCGCCACGAAGACGGTGGCGACTCCCGATCTCGTCAACCGGCTGCGCGAGCGCGCCGCGGCAAGCCCGCACCGCTACACGATCATCTGCCCGCGCGCCGAGGACGTCAGCGAGGCAATGATCGTCCGTGATCTCGCCGCGACCCTGGCCCAGCTCTACAAGGCCGACATCGACGCGACCGGGCAGCCGATGAGCCCCGACCCCTTCGAGGCGGTCCGCAACGCGATCGAGCACTACCGGATCGACGAGGTGCTGATCTCCACCTTCGCCGGCGAGAGCTCGCGCTGGCTCGAGGAGGACCTGATCGGGCGGGTGCGGGAGATCACCGACAAGCAGGTAGAGCACATCGAGGTCGGTCGTACGGCCACTGCCGTGGCCGCTGCCGTGGCGGAGGGAGGAGGGGCCTGATGGAGAGCGCAACCCTCGCCGTCGGCCACGCCGAAGAGCACGATCACCATGGGCCGCCGGAGGCCAACCAGAGCTCCCGCATCGATCGGCAGACGCTTGGGATCCTGCTTTTCATCGTCTCGGAGATCATGCTGTTCGGGGCTTTCTTCGCCGCCTACTTCTTCCTTCGCGTCGTCGTCTCGCCGGAGGGCTGGCCGCCGGATCCCTACGAGCTGCCCGTGGCGGTGGCGGGAATGAACACGGCGATCCTTGTCTCCTCCAGTTTCACGATCCATTACGCCCTCGAGTCGATCCGGCGCGGCAACCACACCGGCCTCAAAGCTGGCCTGGTGATGACCTGGCTGCTGGGTGCCGCCTTCCTCTTCATCCAGGTCAACGAGTACGTCCACATCGGCTTCAGCGCCCGCGACCTCGGCTTCGGCTCGATCTTCTACAGCCTCACCGGGCTGCACGGCGCCCACGTGTTCGTCGGCCTGCTGCTGCTCAGCTTCGCGACGATCCGCGCCTTCCGCGGCCACTTCGGCCCCGCCGCGAAGGACCATCTCGGCGTCGAGGTGCCAGGGATTTATTGGCACTTCGTCGACGTGATGTGGATCATCGTTTATGTAACCGTCTACATCCTTTAGAAGCGGCTCTGGCAAGCCAGATCGGGACAGCCGCGATGATCGGTGCGCCAGTTGGTGCGCCAGTCAGGCGGCTAAGCCGCACGCGTGGGCGAAGATCGCTTCGTGTTCTTGAAGCCCTTAAGCAGCTCGCTGCTGTAGGGAATCTGGAGGTGAGCCTGAAACATCCCCGGCGACTGCATTCGGATCAGCAGTGGGTACGTGGGTCGTTTCCCTTCGTCTTCGAGAGCCTTCACCCGCTTGTTGTAGCGCTTGGCTGATCCTCGTTGGAGGTAGCCAACGCACTTTCCTCGCACCATCACTTGGATCGCAAGGGGATCGTGGGCGTTGTCCGGCTCGCGCACAAGCGTCGCCTCCGTTTCACAGCGGTCCTCATGCCGCTGGATTAGCTGCTCGCTCGCCGTCAGCAAGGCAGGCTGGTGGTACTGGTTGCCGACCACTCGGACCCGGCGATGGTCATCGAAGCGCGACCAGTCCATCGCCTGCTCGGGAATTCGTCGGGCCATCTAGCGAGGGTGGTCGGGGACGATCTCCCGGCCGAGTCTTAGGTGCAGAAAAACACCAAGGTTGTCCGTCTCACCAGCAGCGCGGCCGGCGATTACTGCGCGGACCAGGCCCGAGCCGTGCTCCGCAAGGGCTTCGTGGATTGCTGGTCCAAGTTCGACCGCATCCGCACGCGAGAGATAGCCGACGCCGGCACCCTCTATGTCTACCCGTACCGCGTTGGGGTCGTAGCGGTTGGTCGGCTCGGGAACGAGTTCGGCGAGGCACTCGAAGTGCGTGTCGGTCCCCGGCTCCCAGCAGCATGCCTTTCGGATCGCCGCTTGGTAGTTGGACTCGCCAACGACGTTGACCATCTCGTCGCGGACGACTTCCGCCCTGATGTCGAGCGAGACCGAATCTTCGACGGCCGGACTGGCTTCGCTGCGAAACAGACGGCTGAAGACACCCATAGCACGGAAAAGCCTAAGTGCTCGGGGAAAGCTCGTGCATCATGACCTGATGCCTGACGCCTTTCGAGCACGGAGGTAGTCATCGAGTAGTCCGGCCGTTCCGCCTCTGAGCCTGGCATCAGGTGCCCGTAGCGGTCGAGCGTGATCGAGATATTGGCGTGGCCCATGAAGGTCGAGAGCGCCTTGGCGTTGACGCCCGCCGCGATCATGAGAGAGGCGAAAGTGTGGCGGCAGGCGTGGGGCGTGATCCGCTCCAACAGCACCAGCTCGCGGCCCTCCTGCTCGGCCAGCTCGCGCTCGCGGACGTTCGCCGCCTTCCACGCACCGTCGGCGCGGCCCTACGCATCGCTTCCATGGAAATCGGTCACGCCGCTCGATTGCCTAGTTTGGAGGGATGATTGGACCGGAGGCGCTAATCGCGGGCGCTGGTGCCGCAGCAGACTTGAACCAGCTGACCGATCTCGCACGGCGCTGGATCAACGGGAACTTCCTTGATCGGATCGTGGACCAGCTCGATCAGGTCTTCGGTGAAGACACCGGCTTGAGTGCCGCTCACTTGCAGTCGTGGAAGGATGACGAGGGCTTTTGCTCAGTTGTCTTCGCAACTGCCTACACGGCCGATTGGGAGCGCTGGCGGGGAGACATGCGGGCCGAGGTCTTGCGGTTGCTGAGCGACGGAGATCCCTCCGAGCAGGAGCTCGACTTAGCAGACCGAGTTGTCGGCGAGATCGAGGCCTTCATGCTTGACGCTCAACAGGGCGACGAACTGGTCCGCTACGTCGGGCGCCAGAACACGCTGGCGAGCGAACGGGCAAACGTTCGTTTGCTGCGGGCGGACTTGGCCCCTGAGCGTGCAAAAGAGTTGCTCGAAGAGTTGGCCGAGAAAACGCCGAGAGAGGCAGCGAAGTTCGAAGACGCAATCAAGGACAGCGCGATAGAGGCGGAAATCCCAGCGCTGGTTCGGGTACCACCGCGCTGGCTGCAAGAGGGCTCGGGGCTTCTCTGGGAGGTCGTAGCGGCGAGTGCCGAGGGGATCGGGTACTGGCTGGACGCACTCAAAGCCTGGGACGAGGCCTGCGAGAGAGCGGGATCAGATCGAGTAAGGACTCGTGTGAGGGGGTCTCTTTGTGCGCACGTCGCCGCCGATGCGGAGCGGGGCCACAAGTTGTTGGCAGACGCAGAGGCGCTCGACCCGGCTCATCCGATTCTTCTCTTCGCGAAAGCCCAGCACGCCGATGACCCTGAGGAGACCCTGGCGATCCTCGACTCGATCGAGCCCCGCAAAGAGAGACAGGCGATGCTCCGGGAGGCTCGGCGAGCTCCGCCCCTTGCGAAACTCGGACGCTTTGAGGAGGCCGAGGCCGTGCTTGAGAAAGCGGCGCAGGACGGCGTTGCCGAGCTGGAGCTAAGGGAGCTGCGCGCCGATGTTGCCCTAGAGGCGAACAAGCCGTCCTGGCTAAAGGGAAAGCGGACGGACACTGCTGCCCTGAGGGCGGCAGCCGACCTCTATCTCGAGCTGCGCGACAACCACCGGGAGCTAAAGGCATACGAAGGCGGCGTCGCGTATCTAATGCGAGCGATCGAGGCTTTGCTTTACGCCGACCAGCGGCACGAAGCGGCGGAATTGATGGCAGTCGAGGCCTTGCTCGATGAGGAGCTGGCGATTGGATCGACCAGAGCGATGCTCGGCGAACAACTAGTCAAGCTCGGCCGGGCCAAGCAGGCATTGGATCTTCTCGCCGGGATCAAAGAGCCCGATGAGGACGCTCGGTTGATCGAAGCGATGGCTCGAACGCAGCTTGGTGAGGAGCAGGATGAGGCAGAGCTCCAAGAGACGATTGCCTACCTGGACGAGCTTGTATCGACTGGCCCTCATCGAGCTGCCGGCCGCCAACACGCGGTTGATCATGGCCTTACGGGGCCTGTCAGATTGGAGCGAAGATGCCTACACGAAACTCGTAGAGCACGATGCTGGCTTCGCCGCACTGTTCAAAGCCCGCCACTTAGCTAACGGGGAAAGCTGGGACGAGGCCGAGCGAGCCCTCCAGCCTTACCTGGCCGAGCCCCGCGTTCAGCACGCCCTGCTGGAGATCGCAACGGACAGGGGCGACGACCAACGCGTGGTCCTGCGAGCCGAAGAGTTGCTTGAGCAGGATTCCGACTTCTCCGTCCGGCTCGATGCCGCGAAGGCTCTGGCCTCCGCAGGCGAGCGGCAAACTGCGGAGAAAGAGCTCGAAGCGTTGGTCGCTACCGAGGAGGCGCCACTGCCGATCAGGCTCGCTGTGTTCCCGCACTTGGCCGAACTTCTCACTGAAAACGAGCGTCACCGCGAGTTGCTCGATCTGACGGAGCGATGGTTAGAGCTCGATCCTCACTCTGACAACGCGATCTGGGGTCGGGCGCATTCGCTGTTTCGCCTGGGACGCCATCGAGAGTGCATGGAGCTGCTTGAGCTAAAAAGAGGTCGGCCGGCCACCCTGGCGAGGCGCCAGCTTCTGGCTCGGGCCTATGGCCTAGTCATTGGCGGCACGGAGGCTGCTGAGAAGATCGTCGCGCTGGCTGACGGAGTGGAGGAGCCTGACGAAGCACTTGAGGCGCTGGCGATCTTCGCCGTGCTAGAGAGTGGCGGCGAGGGGCTCTCCGAAGAGCTCGGACAACGCACCAGTCCCGAACGCTTCACGCAGACCTTTCCCGAATCAGAATTGATTCGAGCGGTCAAGGCACCGCAAAGCCGTGAGGAAATCGTCGCCATGCTGGAAGAGATGGGCGGGGGCGACCAGCATCAGCGGGTCTCGCGTGCGGCCGAGCTCGTCTTCGAGAATCCGGCCGCGCCTCTGGGGTTGATCGGCTTGGCGGTCGGCAAGTCTGTCGCTGAGATCTGGCGCCAGGTGAACCGGCGGCCCACGAACTTCGGTATCGCACAGCTAGATGAGGACGAGCGTGCGAACGCTGCATATGCGTTAACGGTGGGCGCGGTTTGGGATGCCAGCTCAACTTTCACTGCTGCAAGGATCGGTCACGAGCAGATGTTTCGCTCGGTGCTGGCGAAGAGCGCCGCACCTCAAAGTGTGCTCGACGACATTCTCTCCAGTGGCAGTCAGCCGACGGCTGGTCGCGAGCACATGACGATTGGACTCGATGCCTCCGGCGAGCCATGGGTGACCACGTGGAGCGACGAGGAGGTTCGTCAAGACGGCGAAATCGCAGAACAGATGCGCGAGTCTGCCGCATCGCTCTTGATCGAGCCTGATCTGTTGCCATCGGACTCCGGTCCGGAGACGGAGGCACTTAACGAGCGCGATCTGGAGCCACAACTATTGAGCTTCGTTGCGACGCTCAACGTCGCCCGCCGATCGCGCTTACCGGTCTTCTCAGACGATCGTTTTATCCGACTCCGTGCGAGGCAGGCGGGCCTACGGGCGTTCGGTTCCCAGGCCCTGCTGGATGCATTGGCCGACCGTGGCGATATGAGCGCCGAGCAGCGGCTCGACGGGCGGCAGAAGCTACGGTCCTTGGGGGCGACTGGAACCTGGCCGAGCAGCGAAGAGTTGGTCTACGAGGCTCGGTCCTCGGAATTTCGGCTGACGCGGCCTCTGGCGCTAGCTTTCCAGGATGTAACGCCACTGAAGGTCGATCTGGGACGCGCGATGCTCAGCTATTTGGAGTTTTTGCGCGTCGTCCAGCGCGAGGCTCCTCATGCGCTTGACGTATGGACCGCTCGTTTGATCGACGTTCTGTGTCAAGCCTTCCCGTTGCTATCAGCCTCTCAGCATGGAAGCCGCTACCTGGCGCTGTCGTGGGGACCCGAAGAAGGGGACTGCACCTTCATCGGCGCGCTGGCGAAAGCGGTAACGCGCGCCGGTCCGGCGCTCGGCGACCCTTACGGCGATCCGGTCCTGGCAGCGGCACGTCTGCTCAACGCTGCGCTGCGCTCACGCGTCAATCTCCCGACCCGGATTCAACTAATCGGTCGGTTCGCCGATTGCTTCGAGGTCCCCACCTCTTTCCACGCGCGACTTGCCGCGCTTGAGTGATCCGGAGAGCGCCAGCGGTGCGCCACTCGTGCGCGAGCGAGACCCGCGACAACCGGACTTAGCCGGATTCGGAACCGTTTGAACAAGCGGAATCCGTGTCGTCACGCGGCTGCCCGGATAATGTGGATCATCGTTTACGTAACCGTTCACATCCTTTAGCCGGGCCGCTGCAAACCGGCGCGTGGCGGTGTCCTCAGTCGCTCGGATCGGGTCACGCACGGAGTGCGCTCCCCTCACCTCGCTCCCTGCGTCCCTGGCCAGGCTTGGTTTTCGCGGCCTCCTAAGCACGACACCTGCCTGGAAGCGAGAATGACTAGATGAGGCTCTCCGAGGCAGCGGTTTTCAGGTGGGTCGTGATCGTTGGGATCGCAGCCGCGTCGATCATCGTTCTGGCGCTGTCAATCCGCCCGCTGGCGGGGGCGATCTGGGGATTGCTGCTGGTTTGCGCGGGCGCCTGGCATGCCTACCGCTGGGTTGCGCGCAAGCGGCGCGAGAGTTGAGGAGAAGCTTTTACGTTTCGCAGACAACGCATTACATCCATCCCGGTAATTTGAGATCATGCACGTCATCATGAGAGAGAGCTGGACCGACGAGCGGCTCGATGAGTTCGGACGGCGGATCGACGAACGGTTCGACCGAGTCGACGAGCGCTTCGACGAAGTCGACAGGCGGTTCCAGGAGGTCGACAGGCGGTTCGAGCAGGTCGATCGACGTTTCGAGCAGGTGGACAAGCGCTTCGAAAAGGTCGAGTTTCGCCTTGATCGAATCGAGACGACGATGGCTGAGGGATTCGCTCGGATGGACGCTCGAATCGATTCGGTGGGGCGGGCGATCGTCTTTGGCGCTGTCGCGTTCTCATCGACGACGATCGCCGGCTTCGTAGCCGTCGCGACTCAACTCTGAGCGTCCCCGTTCGGCGAGCTCCAAAGCCAGCAAGGTGAGCGCGATCGGGACGGTCGCGGGGAGCTGGTCGAAGGCCAAAAAGAGCAGGTCGAAGCTGAGGCAGAGGACGGCGGCGAGGGCGGCGCCGGTCAGCTGCAGGCGCCGGTCGGCGGCCAGCAGAGCACCGAGGACGGCCGCGATGAAGACGTCGCCGAAGCCCATCACGGAGGAGCCGAAGGAGACGAACTGCAACTGGGGCAGACTGCCGGGCGAAGCCGCGTTGAGAACGGCGTTGGGGCCCTGCAGCAGGTTCGTGCCGACCAGCCAGACGTCGATCGCGGCCATCGCGTAGATCCCCAGCTTCAGCCAGCGGCCAGGCACGACGCAGACGAGCAGCCAACCGAGGCTGACGCAGGCCAGGGCGGATAGCGCCAGCGCCGCGGTCTCTCCGCCCAGCGAGCCACGCGCGGCCCAGGCGATCGCAAACAGGGGAATGGTGAGAAGGGCGAGCGGTGGCCGCCCGCCGCGGACGATTCCGGCCAGGGCAAGGGCGGCAAGGGGTGGCACGGCGATCAGCGCCAGATAGGTGAGGAAGTCCGCGAACGCGGACTCGAGCGCGATCGCTGAGACGACCACCACGATCGACAGCGGCGGCACCAGTGCCCAGGAGCGGCTGCGGAGGCCGCCGAGAAGCGGGGCGGAGGCGGGCCGGGGCGCCGCGACCAGCGCCGCCTGGACGAGGCTGAGGACGGCGATTGAGAGCGAGAAGGGGAGCAAGCCTAGAGAGCGCCGGCGGTGGCCGACGCGGCGCTGCGACCGGCCTCATCGTCGACGCGGGCGGATTCGCCCCGCGGCTCCAGCCGCCCCGCTGCCGCGACCGTCCACAGCATCGCCAGCCAGTTGAGGGTGGCCACGGCCACGTGCAGCCAGACGAGCTGGCTTGGCAGCTCCAGCGCCCACTGGACGCCGCCTATGGCCCCCTGGAGCGCGAGCAGGCCGATGACGACGGTAAGCGGCCTCAGCGCCCGTCCGTCGCCGCCCGGGCGGCGCAAGAGGAACCAGACGGCGATGGCGGCGACGCCGTAGACGGCGGCGAGGGCCGCGTGGCGCTGGACGACCCATTCGAGGGTTTCACCGCCCTGGAAGGTGAAGCGGTGGACGAGCTCGCCTTCGTGCGCCCCCGCATGGGGGCCGGAGGCGGTGGCGATCGTTCCCGCCAGGATCGTCAGCTGCCCGAGCGGGATCAGCGCCCGCACCGACCAGACGCCGAGGCGGTCGCTCGAGCGGCGCCGCTCCCAGGGCTCGTAGCGCGAGCACCAGGCCAGCGCGAAGGCCGCGTCCAGCAGCATCATCGAGAGGATGAAGTGGGACATCACCAGGCCGGGGGCGAGGTGGTACTTGACGACCAGGGCGCCGAGGATCGCCTGGCCGAGAACCCCCAGCGGCAGCAGGGCGCCGAACAGGGCTAGATGCCAGCGGTAGGGGACCCGGAAGAAGGCGAGCAGGCTGGCGGCGATCACGGCGAAGCCGACGAACCCGGTCAGCAGCCGGTTGCCGTACTCGATCACCGCGTGGGTCTCGAGCGGGGGCGTCGAGCCGCCGTAGCATTTGGGCCAATCGGGACAGCCGAGGCCGGAGCCGGTGAGCCTCACGGCGGCGCCGGTGAGCACGATCAGCGCCAGCGCCGCCAGGGCCACGGCGGTGACCTGCGCGTAGCGCCGGGGGGAGATCTCGAAGCGGTCTCTGAGGCGTTGCCGCATCGTCGCAATGATCGCAGCGCCGCCGCCGCCGCTGGGGCTCAGCCTTTGGCTTTTGAGCCGGAGGCTTTGCCGCCGGAAGTGCTTTCGATCAGGTACTGGACGAGGTCTTCGAGTTCCTTCGGCGACATCGTCTGCTCGTAGTTGGACGGCATCACGTTCGGCGGGTAGCCTTTCGCGATCTCTTTGTTCGGGTCGGCGATCGACTCGTGCACCATCGCGTCGCTCTGTCCAGGCAGGACTTCGTCGAGGTTCGGGCCCGTGACGCCGCCGGATTTCGCCTCCGCGAGCGTGTGGCAGCCGCCGCAGCCGTTGTTGGCGAAGACCTGGGCGCCGGGGCCGCCAGGGACCTTGGGGGGCGCAGCGCCGGGGACACCGGCGTACATGCCGACGTATGCCGCGACGTCGATCAGGTCCTGCCCCTCGACGATGTCGGGGGGCATCGAGACCGCCGGGTTGGCGGTGACTGGCCGGGGCGACTCGATCTGCGCGGCGGTGATGCCCTCGACCGTGGCGTCGGTTTGGCCGACTTCCCGCGCCGAGGCGAAGGCGTCGTCGAGGTCGGGCCCGATCTGCGCCGTCGTTCCGGCCTGGGCCATCGCGTGACAGGTACCGCATTTCTGCACGAAGAGAATGCGTCCACGCTCGACGTTGGCGCTGGTCGTCCCGCAGCCGGACGCGGCCACGACGACGCCGAGAAGGGCGAGGGCAAGCAGCGGGCGGATGAGTTTCGCGGTGCGGTGCATACGGCTGGCGGCGGGCCGGAGTCTATAGGCCGCGGCGCCGCGAAAGCGTCCTGTCGGGCGCCGCAAGTGGGATAATCTTGCGGCGATTCGCACTATCTCCAACAGCTGGCGAGAGGAGGCCGTTGATGCAGGTGAGGGACGGGATGTCGGAGGTGTCGCTGACCGTCGGCCCCTCGCACACGCTGCGCGAGGCCGCCACGATGATGGTCGAGAAAGGGACCGGCGCGGCATTGGTCAGCGACGCGGAGCTGCCGGCGCCGGGGATTGTTACCGAGCGTGACCTGCTGGTCTCGGTCGGTGCCGGCGAGGACCCCGACGTCGAGCTGGTCGGCGACCACATGAGCGAGCGCGTGATCGCCGCCGCGCCCGACTGGAGCCTCGAGCGGGCCGCCGCCGAGATGTCACGCCGCGGCGTCCGCCACCTGGTCGTCTTCGAGGGTCCCGACGCCGTCGGCGTCCTCTCGATGCGCGACATCGTCCGCGTTTGGACCTCTGAGGGCGCGACGTCGGGTATGACGCCCGGCTGAGGGACTGACACCGGCGCATCTCGGCGTCCTCGATCGACCGCCTGCGGGTCACGCACTGATGTGCGCTCCCCTAGTCGGCCTCCCTGCGTCCACCGACCTGCTTGGTTTCAGTCCCTCAGGGTGATGGTTTCGACCGGCAGTGCCGCCCCACGAGCCCGCTGCCTGCGCGGCAAACGGAAGTAGTCGCGAATGGCGCCGCGGACGAGGCTGCGGAAGGCGGCGAGGGCGATGACCGCTCCGACTATCCCGTAAATCAGCGGCGAGAAGATGAAGCCGGAGGCGAAGGTGCCGCAGACCAGGCCGAGGATCCCCAAGGCAAAGAAGGCGGGGGCCCAGGAGGGCTTCGGCCTATAGACCATCTCGCCGGGCTCGGTCACGTGTCGACGATCGCTCATCGGCTATTGGGCGATGTAGAGGAGGGCGGCGACGAAGCAGAGGGCGAATACCGTCGCGGCGAGGCCACCGGCGAACAGGCCGGCGCTCATGTTCTTCCTCGAAGTCTCGCGGTCCACGGCCGGATTTCTATCAGGGACAGCGGTCTAGAGCTGCGCGTCGATTGCTGCGGCCAGGAACAGCAGCGCCAAATAGGCGAGCGAGAAGAGATACGTGCGCAGGGCCCAGCGGCGGTCGGCGCTGCGCAGCAGCTTCGTCGCGAAGCCGATGAAGACGGCGCCCAGCAGCATCGAGGGCACCAGGTAGGCGACGCCGAGGCCGCCGGCGCAGAAGGGCAGCTGCGTGACCGCGTAGAGGAGGACCGTGTAGAGCAGGATCTGGCGGCGCGTCTCCGCCTCGCCCCGGACCACCGGCAGCATCGGGATGCCCGCCCTGGCGTAGTCGTCCTTCATCAGCAGCGAGAGCGCCCAGAAGTGGGGCGGCGTCCAGAAGAAGACGATCGCGAAGAGGTAGAAGGCCATGCCGCTGAGCTCGCCGGTGACAGCGGCCCAGGCCACCAGCGGCGGTACGGCGCCGGCGGCGCCGCCGATGACGATGTTCTGCGGCGTCGTGCGCTTGAGCCAGAGCGTGTAGACGAAGACGTAGCCGAAGAGGCCCGAGAGGGAGAGCGCCGCCGCCAGGGGGTTGACGGTGAGGGCCAGCAGGACGAAGGAGGCGCAGCCGAGCAGGGCGCCGAAGGCAATTGCGGCCTCGGCCGATACCCGCCCCGAGGCCACCGGGCGGCTGGCCGTGCGGGCCATCTTGCGGTCGATGTCGCGGTCGATCGCGTGGTTGATCGCACCGGCGCCGCCGGCCGAGAGGGCGCCGCCGAGACAGGTCAGGAGGATCAGGCCGAGCGAGGGATCGCCGGCGACGTACATCGTCGTCACCGTCGTGAAAAGCAGCAGCGACTGCACCTTCGGCTTGGTCAGCGTCAGGTAGTCGCGGACCACCGTCATCGCGGCGGAACGTGGGGCAGGCGTTGCTGCGGTCGGGGTGGGCGCGGTCTGCGCGCCGGCGCCGGCTGGCATCCCCGTCAGGCTACCGGCTGGCGCTCGCGAGCCTGGCGCTCTGAGCGCTCGGTGCGGTGGGCGATCGCGGCGCGGATGTCGCGCATCGGGTGGGCGCTGCGGACGTCGGGCAGAACGTCGAAGTTGTGCGGGTCGGGCGGCGAGAGCGCGAACCACTCCAGCGACTCGCCGCGCCAGGGGTCGTGGCCGGCCTCAGGGCCGTTGGTGCGGCTCTGGATCGCGTTGACCAGGGTCATCACGATCCCGGCGGCGAGGACGAGGCTGCCGATCGAGGCGATCAGGTTGTAGGCGCTGACGCCGTCTTCACCGAAGAACTTGTAGGCGTCGATCACCTGTCCCTCGAGGCCGCCGGCGAAGAAGAGCGGCACGAAGGCGAGCACGAGGCCGAGCGCGGTCGTCCAGAAGGAGATGCGGGCGAGGCTCTCGCCCATCGTGCGCCCGGTCATCTTCGGGAACCAGTAGTGGAGGGCCGCGAAACCGCCGAAGACGGCGCCACCGACCAGCGCGAAGTGCGTCGCCGCGGTCGAGTCGGTGGTGTTCTTGAGCTGCCAGGCGGCGGCAACCATCGAGTGCGAGAGCTCGGCCGCCAGGCCGATTGAGATCGCCGAGATCGCGCCGACGGCGAACAGCAGCGGTGCCCGCATCCGCAGGGCGCCGCCGACCATCGTCGCGATCAGGTTGAAGAGAATCAGGCCGAAGGGCACGATCAGCGCCAGCGACATCAGCATCGCGAAGTACATCCAGCCGATCCCGATCGGCGCGGTCAGCATGTTCTGCATCCAGGCGAGCGTGCCGAGCACGGCGATCGCGACCATCGAGCCCATCGTCACGCCGCGGTTGAGGAGCGGCCGGCCGGAGAAGGCGCTGACGATTTCGGCGATCGCGCCGAGGGCGAAGATCAGGACCAGCATGTAGGCGCCGGAGAAGAAGATCCAGCTCAGGTGCTGCCAGAGCAGCGGCGCGCCACCGGAGCCGTCGGCGAAGAAGACGCCGTCGTAGTTGCGGTCGATCATCAGCATCGTCAGCGCAGCCAGCAGCACCGGTCCGATCACCACGGTCAGCCAGCAGCTGACCGTGGCCGCCCAGGAGAAGACCGGCACGCGGCGCCAGGCCATTCCCGGCGCCCGCATGTTGCGCAGCGTCGTCAGCAGGTCGATCGCGAGGAAGACGAAGCCGAGCGTGCAGAGGCCGGTCGCCGCCGCCCAGCCGTCGACGCCGTTGCTGGAGAGGAAGGTGAGCTCGCTGAGCGGTGCCAGCGGATTGACTCCGGCCTCCGAGGGGGTGAAGAGGAAGCCCGCGTAGAGGACGGTTGCCCCAGCGGCCCACAGCGCCACGCCGATCTGGCCGAGGCGCGGCAGGGCGGTGCGGCGAGCGCCGATCTGCAGCGGCGTCACGTAGTAGAAGAGACCGAGCGCGAGCGGGACCGCGAAGAGGAAGACCGCCGTGGCGCCGTAGAGGGACAGCATCCGGTTGAACGCGACCGGCGAGAGGAAGGTGTTCTCCGGGATCGCCAGCTGCAGTCGCATCAGCAGCAGCTCGACCAGGGCGATGAAGAGGAAGCCGAGCGAGCCACAGACGAGGATGCGGCCGAGGTCCTTGTGATCGGCGCTGGTCGTCAGCTCGATCCAGCGCGGCCGGGATTTGCCGGGGAGGCCGTCGACGACGAGCTCGGCGCGCGGCTGCTCGTTCACGGCGTCTCTCCCTCTTCGATCAGGCCGACGACGCGGTCCTGGGCGGCCTCGATGTCGGCCTTCTGCTGCTCGACGAAAGCTTCGTACGCCTCCGGCGAGACGACCTCGACCGCGGTCTGCATCGAGGCATAAGCCTGGCCCGAGAGGGTCGCCGACCGACCCTCGTAGGTGCCCTCTTCGTCGGCCCGGAAGACGACGCGGTTGGTCTTGCCCGGGACCGCGTCGCGCTTGCCGGAGAGGTCGGGGACGTCCCAGGTGTGGACGACGTCGGTTGAAAGCAGTTCCAGCTCGACGGCGGTGTCGACCGGAACGACGAGCTTGTAATAGGAGAAGGCGTCGTTGGGGTAGTCGTAGCGCCACACCCACTGCTGGCCGGTCGCCCTGATCGTCAGCGGCTCGCTCTCGGCCGAGGCGAGCCCGGCGGAGCCGGTGGCGGGGGTCTCGCGCGCCTTCTCGGTGAAGACGACGCTGAGCATGAAGACCACGGCGGCAAAGGCGGTGAGGGCGCCGGCGACGCGGAATTGCACCCTGCGACCGGCGTCGGAGGCGCGCGGCTCGGTACCGCGCTCGGCGCGGAACTTGCGTACGGCGTAGATCAGCGCGACGTTGACGACGACGACGACTATCGCCGCGGCGACGAAGCCAATCCAAAGCAGCGTGTCGATCTGGTCGGTGCCAGGGGAGTGCGGCGTCAAAGCGCGGCCATTCTAATCAGGTGCTGCGGCGCACCGCTGCGGAGGTGCGGCAGTCCTTATGCCCGCTATCCGGGAGAAAGGACTGCCGCACCCCTCGGCGCTCTACCTATACTCGCCGGCCTGATGAGGAGGCGCTCCCAGCCATCACCCGCGCTGCGGCTTGCGGTGCGGGCTGGGGCGGCGGGCATCGTCGGTGCCGCCTTCGCGGTGCCGCTGCTGCGGCGCCGGCTGCGAATTCCGGCGCCCGTGACGGTCGCCGCCTGCGCCGGGGGCCCGCTCGCCCTCGCCGTTCTCTACCCGCGCTCGAAGAAGCGCGACGTCGTCCTCTACGCGCTGCAGATGTGGGCGTTCACGATGGCGCACGAGATTCCATACGACGATCCCGAGGCGCTGCGAGCCCGGCTGCGCAGTCGCTACCCGATCGCAGTCGACAGGGCTATCGGCGGCGGCCGGCTGCCCAATGTGCGGTTGCAACGACTGCTCTCCCGTCTTCCCCGAAGTGGCGCCGTCGACCGTTTCCTCACCTGGGTTCACTGGCTTTGGTTCGTCGAGCCCTACCTGGCGCTGGCCCTGATCCTGGTCCGCGACAACGAGCGCTTCCCGCGCTCCGCCCGCCAGATGGCGGCCGTCTTCGATATCGGCTGCGCGGTCTACTTCGCGGTTCCGACGGCGCCGCCCTGGTGGGCTTCGCAGGAGGGCGTCAGCGACGAAGAGGTGCGGCGGATCATGGTCGAGGTCGGCGAAGAGACCTGGGGCTCGGCCTGGCCGGCGATGTACGGCGCCCTCGGTGGCAACCCCTGGGCGGCGATGCCCTCGCTGCACTTCGCGACCTCCCTGGCCGCCGCCCTCTCACTCGCCGAGGCGGGCAAGGTCGAGGGGGCAATCGGCTGGGGCTACGCTGGCACGCTCGGCTTCGCGCTCGTCTACCTGGGCGAGCATTACGTGACCGACCTGATCGCGGGCGCGGCGCTGGTGGCGCTGGTCAGGCGTGGCGAGCCGCTCGCCGAGCCGCTCGTCCACGGCGTCAACGGCGCCCTGCGCCAGTTGGAGCGCCTGGCGAACGGGTAGCGTCCAAGGAGTGTCTGGAGAGGATTCGGCGAACGGCGGTTCGACCGTCGAAATGCCGCTCTTCACCACCCGACGGCTGGTGCAGACGGTGCTCGTCGTCGTGCTGCTGCTGGGCTGCATCTATTTCCTCTTCCCGAAGCTGGTCGGGCTCGGCGGCGCGCTGGATCGGCTCGACGAGGCCGAGCCGATCTGGATCGCGGTCGCAATCGGCTTCAACGTCCTCGCCTTCGGCACCTACATCGCCCTCTTCAAGGCCGTGGTCGGTGGCGACGCGCTGCGCCTGCGCTGGGCGGAGACCTACGAGATCAACATGGCGGGGGTCGCGGCGACGAGGCTTTTCTCGGCCGGCGGCGCCGGCGGCATTGCCCTCACCTACTGGGCTCTGCGCAAGGCTGGGATGGGGCGCCGCGACGTCGCCAGGCGGATGGTCGCCTTCCTCGTCCTCAACTACGCCTTCTATCCGCTGGCGCTGATCGTCTTCGGGGTCCTGCTGCGGACCGGTGTCCTCAACGGGGAGGACGCGGTCGAGCTGACGATCGTCCCGGCGGGCGTCGCCGGACTGCTGATCCTGATCGCAGTCCTCGTTGCCCTGATCCCGCCCGATCTAGAGCGGCGGCTTGCTCCCTACGCGCAGCATCACGAGCGGGCCCGGGCATTCCTCAAGAGCGCTGCCAAAGTGCCGGCCACGGTGGGGGAGGGGTTCCGCTTCGTGCTCGGGCTCTTCGCCCATCCCTCGCACGGCGGCCTGGCCCTGATCGGCGCCGCCGGCTACTGGGCGGCGAGCATCGGCGTGCTCTGGGCCTCCTTCCACGCCTTCGGGGTTCACGTGCCCCTGGCGGTGGTGGTCCAGGGCTTCTTCCTCGGCATGGTTGCCAACCTCTTCCCGCTGGCGCCGGCCGGGGTCGGCGCCGTCGACGCCGGGATGATCGGCGCCTTCGTCCTCTTCGGCATCCCCGAGGAGACCGTCTTCCCGGCGGTGCTCGTCTTCCGCCTCGTCGCCTTCTGGATGCCGATTCCACCCGGCGTCGTCGCCTTCTTCCAACTGCGCAAAACGGTTCATCGCTGGGAAACGGAAGGGCTGCCGATCGAGCGCGGCGGGAACGCCGAATCCGACCTCGAGCCGCCGACGGGGGAGCTTGCGGGCGGCCCCGCCGGGGCGTACTATAAAAAGTAAAGTATTAGACTCCAGGCGGCGAGAGATGGCTGACCAGAAGAAGATCGAGGACGTAATCATCATCGGCGGCGGGCCCGCCGGCTACACGGCGGCGCTCTACACGGCGCGTGCCAACCTCGAGCCGCTCGTCTTCGAGGGCTTCCAGTGGGGCGGGCAGCTGCAGAACACGACCGACGTCGAGAACTACCCCGGCTACCCCGACGGGATCATGGGGCCGGAGATGATGAGCCAGTTCCGCGCCCAGGCCGAGCGCTTCGGGACCCGCTTCGTCACCGACGACGTCGATCGCGTCGAGCTCTCGGACGGCGGCGTCCAGAAGGTCTTCCTCGGCGATGAGGAGCACCGCGCCAAGACCGTGATCCTGGCGATGGGAGCGGAGCCGAAACGGCTCGGCGTCCCCGGGGAGATGGAGCTGGGCGGCCGCGGCGTCTCCACCTGCGGCGTCTGCGACGGAGCCTTCTTCAAAGACCAGAAGGTCGTCGTGATCGGCGGCGGCGACTCGGCGATGGAGGACTCGATCTTCATCTCCAAGTACGCCAGCGACCTGACGATCGTCAACCGCCGCGACGAGTTCCGCGCCTCGAAGATCATGTTCGAGCGGGCGCGCGAGAAGGACAACATCGACTTGAAGACGCCGTTCATCCCCGAGGGGTTCGTCGCCGGAGAGGACGGCAAACTTGCGAAGGTTCGGGTCCGCAACGCCGAGACCGGGGCCGAGGAGGAGATCGAGACCGCCGGCGCCTTCGTCGCGATCGGCCACATCCCCAAATCGGAGATCGTCGTCGGCCAGGTCGAGACCGACGAGGATGGCTACATAGTCACCGAGCCAGGTTCGACTCGGACCAACCTGGGCGGCGTCCTCGCCGTCGGCGACGTCGTCGACCACACCTATCGCCAGGCGGTCACCGCCGCCGGCAGCGGCTGCATGGGGGCCCTCGACGCTGAGCGCTACCTGCGCGACAGCCCGCCCCCGGTCGAGGCCCACTGGATGCCGGGTGGCGAGCCCGTCGAGCTCGCTCCTTAGCGGCAGCTGCGATTAGGGTGGAACGATGGGCGAGCGCGCCAGCAGCCTCTTTCCGTTCGGCATCGCTGCCGTGCTGCCGCCAGCCGGCCTGATCCTCGGCCTGCTCAGCCTGCAGCAGGGCGAACGTGAGCAGGGCATCGGCGTGATCGTCGTCGCGCTGCTCGCCGCGGTGGTCTGGGTGCTGCTGTTCGTCTGAGCGACGAGGTCTGCATTTACCCCGTAGTGCGGGATCAACCCAGGCATCGCCCCGTCGGCGGCCCTGTATGGTCGATGCACGGCTCCCGAATGCACCCATCTCGACTCGGTTGAGATCCTCGACCTTCCGCACGAGGTCGAGGGCTGCGAGGAGTGCCTGGCTCAAGGGCAGCAGTGGGTGCACCTGAGGATGTGCCAGAGCTGCGGGCACATCGGCTGCTGCGACAACTCGATCGGCAAACACGCCACGGCCCACCACGAGCACACCGGCCACCCGATCATCCGCTCGGCCGAGCCCGGCGAAGACTGGAGCTGGTGCTACGAGGACGAGCTGATGATGCGGCTCGGTCGCGGCTAGCGCTTGTGGCCGACCGAGCTGTAGTAGGCGCGGCAGTTCACTCGGTTGCCAGGCTTGGCGGCTTGCGAACTCACAGCGAACCGCCTCCGGCGGCCGCGGCGCGCAGGCGCGGCGCGGGGCGGTAGGCCTCTCCCTTTTCCGCCTCCAGCGCCTCGAGCAGCTCGAGGGCGCGCCCGGCGCCGAGCTTCTCGGCGATGCCGAGCGGGCCGAGCGGCCAGTTGAAGCCGAGCCGCATCGCCGTCTCCATGTCCTGCGGCGAGGCGATGTCCTCTTCGCGGGCGAAGGCGGCCTCGTTGGCGATCTGGGCGAAGAGGCGCGGCAGCACCTCAGGACCGGCGGGGTCGATGTCGGCCAAGTCGTCCGGGTCGAGCGTCGGCGCGAGCCCGGGGCCCTGCTCAATTCCGCTGCGCCTTTGTCCCGCTATCCGGGAAGAAGGCGCAGCGGAATCGCCGTCGCCGTAGACGTGGTAGCCCTGGCCGCTCTTGCGGCCCAGCTTGCCTTCCGCGACCAGGCGTTCCTGGATCGGGCTCGGGCGCCAGCGCTCGGGTTCCCCGCCCTGGGCGAAGAAGGAGCGGGCGATCGTCAGGTTGACGTCGAGGCCGATCAGGTCGAGCAGCTCGAACGGCCCCATGCGGAAGCCGCCGCCGACACGCACGATGCGGTCGATCCGCTCGGCGTCGGCGATCCCGTCCCCGAGGATCCGCAGCGACTCCAGCGAGAAGGGCCGGGCGAGGCGGTTGGCGACGAAGCCGGGGCTGTCCTTGGCACGGATCGGCGTGCGGCCCATTCCCAGCGCGACCTCGGTGGTGGCCGCCAGCGCCCGCTCTGAGGACTGCTCCGCCGCAACGATCTCAACCAGCCTCATCAGTGCCGGGGGGTTGAAGAAGTGCATCCCGACGACACGCTCCGGGTGTGGCACGCCAGCGGCGATGTCGGAGATCCGCAGGGAGGAGGTATTGGACGCGAAGATCGTCTCCCGCTCGCTGACGGAAGCCGCTTCGGCGAACAGCGCCCGCTTCAGATCGAGGTCCTCGGGAGCGGCCTCAATCAGGAGGTCGCAGCCGCTGAGGGCCTCGATCTCATCCGTGGCCTCGATCCGCTCGACCGCGGCGCTGCCCTCTTCGTCGCTCCAGCGGCCGCGATCGACGCCCTTCGACAGCTCCTCCCCGAGCCGCAACTGTCCCGCCTCGAGCGCCTCTGGGTCGGGGTCATAGAGCAGAGTCTGGTAGCCGCCCAGCGCCGCGACCTGGGCGATCCCCCTGCCCATGGTCCCCGCGCCGAGGACGCCGACGCGAGCGACGGTCACCGGCCTTTGAAGTCCGGCTCGCGTTTCTCGAGGAAGGCCTGCATGCCCTCGACCCGGTCCTCGCTCGCCATCGCCCGCTCGAACAGCGCCCGCTCTCGCTCCAGGCCCTCGGACAGCGCGGTCTCGTCTGCTGCCAGCAGCGCCTGTTTGGCCAGACGGGTGGCGAGCGGCGCCCGCGCGGCCACGGTGCGCGCCAGCTCGATTGCCTCGGTCAGCCACAGTCCCTTGCCCACCACGAGGTTGACCAGGCCCCAGTGGTAGGCCGTCTTCGCGTCGAAGAGACGGCCGGTGAGGACGTACTCCATCGCCCGCTGCTTGCCGATCGTCCGCGCCAGGCGCTGGGTGCCGCCGCCGCCGGGGATGATCCCCAGCGTCACCTCGGGCTGGCCGAAGCGGGCCTTCTCGTCGGCGACGATCATGTCGCAGACCAGGGCCAGCTCGCAGCCGCCACCGAGCGCGAAGCCGGAGACGGCGGCGATCGTCGGCGTCTCCAGCGCCGCCAGCCCCTGCCAGAACACGATCCCGGCCGGGTCGGGGGTGGCGTCGAGCGGACGCTCGGCCATCGCACGGATGTCGGCGCCGGCGGCGAAGACCTGGTCAGAGCCGGCGATGACCATGCAGCGCACGTCCGGGTCGGCGTCGAGCCGCTGCAGCTCGCTCGTAAGGCGCTCCCTCATCTCAGCCGAGAGGGCATTGCGCGCCTGCGGCCGGTTCAGGCGCAGCAGGGCGACGTGGAACTCGTCGACCGTGGTCTCGACGATCTCGGCCAAGCGCCTCAGCTCGCCTCGAGGGGAAGCATCGCGTTGATTCCGGTCGCGGCGCGGCCGATGATCAGCTTCTGGATCTGCGAGGTGCCCTCGTACAGCGTCGTCACCCGAGCGTCGCGCAGATAGCGCTCAACCGGGTAGTCGTCGACGTAGCCGGCGCCGCCGTGGACCTGGATCGCCAGGTTGGCGCATTCGACCGCCGACTCGGTCGCGTAGAGCTTCGCCACCGAGGTCTCCAGCGTGTTCGGTTTGCCTTCGTCCTTCAATGCACCGGCCCGATAGACCAGCATCCGGCTCGCGTCGCGCTTGAGGATCATGTCGGCGATCATCTCCTGCACCAGCTGGAAGCGGGCCAGCGGCACGCCGAACTGCTTGCGCTCTTTCGAGTAGGCGACCGAGGCTTCGACGCAGCCGTCACAGATGCCGACGCAGCCGGCGGCGACGCTGTAGCGGCCGTTGTCAAGGGCGCTCATCGCGACCTTGAAGCCGTCGCCGATCTCGCCCAGCATCGCCTCCTCGCCGACCTCGACCGAGTCCAGGGAGATCTCGCCGGTGTCGGAGGAGCGCAGGCCGAGCTTGCCGTGGATCTCCTGGGTGGTGAAGCCCTCACTGTCGGTCGGGACGAGGAAGCAGGCGAGCCCCTTGTGCTTCTTCTCGGGGTCGGTCTGAGCGAAGATCAGCGCCACCTCGGAGAAGTTGGCGAGCGAGATCCACATCTTCTGGCCGCTGATCGACCAGCCGGACTCGGTCTTGGTCGCGCGGGTTCGCAGGTTGGCGGCATCGGACCCAGTGTCGGGCTCGGTCAGGCCGAAGCAGCCGAGCGCCTCGCCCGAGCAGAGCCGGGGCAGCCACTGCTGCTTCTGCTCCTCGGATCCCCAGCGCTCGATCGAGCCGGCGACCAGTGAGGTCTGCACGGAGACGACGGTGCGGGCGGAGGAATCGCCGCGGCCGACCTGCTCGACGATCAGGCCGTAGCCGATGTAGTCGAGGCCGCGGCCACCGTACTCTTCGGCAACCGGGGCACCGAGGTAGCCGACCTCGCCCAGCTTGCTCGCCAGCTCGCGGTCGAAGCGCCCGGCGCGGTCGTTCTCTTTGACCCGCGGAATGATCTCCTTGTCGGCGAATTCGCGTGCCGTTTCGGAGATCAGTCGCTGCTCGTCGCTCAGCTGGAAGTCCATCTCACCTCGTCCTTCTCGTTGGTCGTCAAAGCTCTCGAAGCTCGCGGCCGAGGGTCTCGGCGAATGCCTGCTGGGCCTCGCGGGTGCGGGGCCCGGGCGCCTCGGAAAGGGAGTTGCCGTCGATCGCGGAGACCGCCTGCACCTCGCGCGTGGTCGAGGCGAGGAAGGCCTCGCTCGCGGCCAGCAGGTCGTCGACCTGCCAGGTGCCCTCGGCGACGTCCAGGGCTTTGACGAGCCGGTCGCGGGTGATCGACTCCAGGACGCCGTCGCTGAGCGCCGGCGTGCGCAGCTCGCCCTCGGCGGAGACCCAGAAGATCGCCGAGGTGGGCGGCTCCAGCACGGCGCCGTCGGGCCGGACCAGCACCGCCTCCTCGGCACCGCGGCCTTTGGCGATTCGGCTTGCCTGCATGTTGGCGGCGTAGGAGAGCGACTTGACCCCGTTGAGGATCACCGTCGGGCAGTAGGTGACGGTCGCCAGGCTAAGCGTCTCGCCATGGTCGGGGATCGGCTCGGCGGCGGCGATGCGGCGGCCGCCACGGGTGACGATCAGCCGCAGCTGGCCGTCGACGCTTCCCGCCGCGGCCAGCAGCGCCTCGATCTCCCGCTCCAGCGCCGCGCGGTCGAACCCGAGCTCGATCGCCGCCGCCGAGCGCTCGAGCCGATCGAGGTGGTCGAGCAGAGCGAACGGCTTCCCGCCGTAGAGGCGGATCACCTCGAAGGCGCCGTCGCCCCGGTAAAGGCCGTCATCCTTCATCGGCACCATCGCCTCCGCCGTCGGGGTCACCTTCCCGTCAACGCTGGCCAACTCTATGAAGCCCGGATTCACCGCTGGCGAGGCTACCTGAGACGGCGCCGCGGTTACCCGCGTCGGGTTTCGACCCGGCAGCGACCCGGGCGATCGCCTTCGAGGCAGCGGAGGCTGGCGCGGCGGACGACGTAGCTGTTGTCCCAGACGACGGCGTTCTGCCGCAGGGCGTAGAACGCGGTCACGGTCGCGAGGTAGATCCTCGGCCCGTACTGCCAGAGCAGTTCGCATCTCATTTTCGCCGGTCCGAGTCGACGGCAGCGCCCTCTCAGGCCCTGGCTCTCGGCAAAGAGCCTGCCGAAGCGGGCGTTCAGGAGCCCGCCGATCAGGCCCTGGGCGCTTTCCCTGCTCATCCCGGGCAGACGGGGCTTCAGCGTTGGCGGGGGCGCCCCGGTTTCGATCGCAGCGATCCATTCCGCGGCCCAGGCCGAGAGGCGATCGGTGCGGGTGAAGATGTTGGGAAGCTTGGTGCTGCAACTCGGCCCGCCGGTGCTGATGACCCCGATCTCGACCGCGGTGCCGTCGGGCCGCCGGGCGATGACCGGGCCGCCGCTGTCGCCGAAGCAGCCGCCGTTGGCGCGGTCGGGGGGATCCGTGGTGCACATCTGCTGCGCGCTCGAATAAGGCGGGTAGAAGGGCCGCGTCCGCTGCTCGCAGGCGGCCGGGTCCAGCACCACGTTCGAGGTCGCGCGCAAGCTCTTCGGTGCGGTCCTGGCGTCGGCGCGGGTCAAGCCCCAGCCGGCCAGCTGCACTTCGGCTCCTCCTTCGTAGAGGGCGATGTCCGTCGACGTCGCCAGCGAGATCGCCGGCGCGGTGGTGGGAGCGGCGAGCACGAGCAGGGCGGCATCGCCGTGGGTGGTTCCCGGGTCGAAGCCGGGGAAGACGTGAGTTTCGCTGACGTCGAGAACCTCGCCGCTGCCGCCCTGGCGGGGGTCTGCGCGCCCGGTGACGACGACGTACTCGTCGGCGGGGGTGAGGCCGCCGAAGTTCAGATCCTCGACGCAGTGGGCGGCGGTCAGCACCACCCGGGGCGAGATCACCGTGCCGGTGCAGGCGAAGCCATCGCCCTCGCCGTTCTCGGCAGCGATGAAGGCGAGGGACGGAAAGGCGGAGATCGCGGCGACGTCGCCGCGGATGATCGAGGCCTGCGCCTGGGGAGCGGCCTCTGCGAGGCCGGGTGCCAGCAGCGCGGTCGAGGCCGCAAAGAGGACGGAAGCGGCCAGCGAGAGTGGGTACCCATAGCGATTAAGCCGCTTCATCGATCCTGAGGCTAGCTGTTCCTGAGCGTTCAGCCTGGCTAAACGGCTTCGAAGACGGTCGCCAGTCCCTGCCCGACGCCCACGCACATGGTGGCGACGCCGTACCTGCCGTTGCGACGGCGCAGCTCGCGGATGAGAGTGGTGGAGAGGCGGGCGCCGGAGCAGCCGAGCGGGTGGCCGAGCGCAATCGCGCCGCCATTGACGTTGAGGCGCTCCTCCTCGATGCCGAGCTCGCGGGCGCTGGCGAGTACCTGGGAGGCGAAAGCCTCGTTGAGCTCGACGAGGTCGATCTGGTCGAGGGTCAGCCCGGCGGCGGCGAGGGCGCGGGGGATCGCCTCGACCGGGCCAATCCCCATGTAGGCGGGATCGACCCCGGCGACGCCGCTGGCGAGGATCCGAGCCATGGGCTCGGCGCCGAGGCGGCTCGCGCCCTGCTCGGACCCGATCAGCAGGCAAGCGGCTCCGTCGTTGAGCGTCGAGGCGTTGCCGGCGGTGACGGTCCCGCCTTCGCGGAAGACCGGCCGCAGCTTTGCCAGCTTCTCGAGAGAGGCGTCGGGACGGGGTCCCTCGTCGGCCTCGACCAGGATCGTCTCGCGGCCCTTGCGGACCTCGATCGGGACGATCTCCTCGGCCAGCTTGCCCGCCTCGGTGGCGGCGACGGCTCGCTGATGGCTGCGCAGCGCGAAGGCGTCCTGGTCTTCGCGACTGATCCCATAACGCTCGGCGACGTTCTCGCCGGTCTCACCCATTGATTCGGTCGAGACCCCGAGCTCGGCCATACGCGGGTTGATCATCCGCCAGCCCAGGGTCGTGTCATGCATCGTCTGTGGACCGCGCGGCAGGCTGTGCTCCGGCTTCTCCACCACCCAGGGCGCCCTGCTCATCGACTCGACGCCGCCGGCGAGGTAGAAGTCGCCCTCGCCGAGCTTGACCGCGCGAGCGGCGGCGTTGATCGCCTCCAGCCCCGAGGCGCAGAGGCGGTTGACGGTGGCGCCGGGGACGCTGTGCGGCAATCCGGCCAGCAGCGCCGCCATCCGGGCGACGTCTCGGTTGTCCTCGCCCGCCTGGTTGGCGGCGCCGAAGTAGACGTCGACGATCTGCCCGGGGTCGACGCCGCTGCGCTCGACCACCGCCCGGATCGTGTGCGCCGCGAGGTCGTCGGGGCGGACGCCGGAGAGGGCGCCGCGGTAGGCACCCATCGGGGTGCGGATCGCGTCGAGCACGTAGGCCTCGGGCATGGCCAGGAACCGTATCCTGGTGGGGTGCTCTACATCCTCGGCACCCTCGCGTTGCTCGCGTTCCTGATCGGCGTCCTGGTGCTCGTCGGCCGCTTCTACCCGGGAACGAACGCTGAGCTGATCGACTGGAAGCCGACCCGCTCGCCGGAGGTCGAGGTGCAGAACGAGATCGACGACATTCGCCAGATGATGGACGCGCAGAACGAGCTGCGCCGTCGCCGCGGCGCCCCCGAGCTGACCGAGGCCGAGCTGCAGGAAAGGGTCACCGAAGACGAACGGCTGCGCCTGCGCGACCGCGGCCGCTTCGAAGCGACTTAGGTTCCGAGCGTGGCGCGGGCGCTGATCGTCGGCTGCGGTTGCCGCGGCAGGGAGCTGGGACAGGCGCTGTTGGCCGAGGGCTGGGCGGTGCGGGGGACGAGCCGCCACGCCGAAGGCCTGGCGGCGATCGAGGCGGCCGGGATCGAAGCGGCGCTGGCCGATCCCGAGCGGCCGGGCACGATCCTCGAGCTGGTCGCTGACATCACCGTCGTCGTTTGGATGCTCGGTTCTGCCGAGGGCAGTAGGGAGGAGCTCGCCGCCATTCACGGTCCACGCCTGGACCGGCTAATCGAGAGACTGGTTGAAACGCCGGTTCGGGGCTTTGTCTACGAGGGCAGAGGCAGCGTCGATCCGGTTCTGCTGGCGCGGGGTCGCGAGGCGCTCGAGGCGGCTTCCGAGAGGTGGCATTTCCCTCTGAGCACGATTTTGGTCGATCCGTACGACTCGATTACGTGGCTCAGCCCCCTTGCGGTGTGGCTCGAATCGATGACTGGGGCCGTCAATGGCGTCATCGACACGACCGATTCGGACCGCTAGTCGAGTGGATGTGCGGAACCTGCTGTGCGAGGAGAGCAGCGAGCTACTGATCGCTTGGATTTATGGTCGCTATAGCGACAAAAAGTCCCAGCGATTGGCGGACCATGAGCTCCGCCCATGGCCAATGAGCGATATGTCTAAACTCGGATAGGAATTAAGAGATTTATGGCGGATACGCGAGAGGAGCGATTCCATGGCCCTACAGCTTGGTGACATAGCACCGGATTTCGAGGCCGACACGACCGAGGGGCGGATCAAATTCCACGACTGGATCGGGGACTCCTGGGCGGTCCTGTTCTCCCACCCGAAAGACTTCACCCCCGTCTGCACGACGGAGCTCGGCTACATGGCGAGCATCGAGCCCGAGTTCAAACGCCGCAACGTCAAGATCATCGGGCTTTCGGTCGACCCGCTCGACAAACACGAGGCCTGGGCAAGCGACATCGAGGCAACCCAGGGGACGGCGCCGAACTACCCGATCATCAGCGACGCCGACTTCAACGTCTCGAAGCTCTACGGGATGCTGGGCGCCGACGTCACCGGCGACGCCGCGGACCGCACCCCGGTCGACAACCAGACCGTGCGCAACGTCTTCGTCATCGGTCCCGACAAGAAAATAAAACTCATCCTCGTTTACCCGATGACGACGGGACGCAACTTCGATGAGGTCCTGCGCGTGATCGACTCGCTCCAGCTGACCGCCCAGCACAAAGTCGCGACCCCGGCCCAGTGGCAGCAGGGCGACGACGTGATCATCGCCGGCTCAGTCTCCAACGACCAGGCCAAAGAGATCTACCCGGAGGGCTGGGAGGAGCCCCGCCCTTACATCCGCATCGTCCCCCAGCCGTCTGCGACGACGTAGCCGGCGCCTCAGAGCCGATCCAGTAAATCGGCGAGGATCCGTGCCGTGGCTCCCCAGATCAGGTGCCCTTCCACCTCGTAGGTGGCGGTGTGGATGGGGACGCCGCGACGGACCAGGCGACGCATCTCATAGCCCTCGCGCAGCCGCTCCAACGAGAAGGTGAGGACAGTCTCGACCTCCGCGGGGTTCGGCTTCAGGGAAAGCTCGCGGGGGTGGGCGATGTGCCCGACGAAGGGGTGGACCACGTAGTTGGTGACGAAGGTTTTGATTGCCGGCAGCGCCTCGCCGAGCTCGACCGCCGCCGGGTCGAGGCCGATCTCCTCCTCCGCCTCGCGCAGGGCCGTCGCCCGCAGATCGGTGTCGTCGTCGTCGTCGCGGCGGCCGCCCGGGAAGGAGATCTCGCCGGCGTGGCGGCGCAGGTCGGCACGGCGCTCGGTGAAAACGAGCCCGGGAGCGTCGTCCGGCCAGCCGTAGAGCGGCAGCAGCACCGCCGCCTCCACCGGCTTGCCGATCAAATGATTACCTGGACCGTGCCGCCGTCCACGGACCAGGCGGCGCCGGCGACATAGGAGGCGCGCTCGGAGCAGAGGAAGACGATCGCGGCGGCGATCTCGGCCGGGTCCGCGAGGCGGCCGATCGGGCGCTTGGAGCCGGCTTCGCCCAGGGCCTCTTCACGGCTCGCGGCGCCGCTCATCGCCCGGGACTGGTCGAGCAGCCCGCCCGGTTCCATCCACATCTCCGATTCGACCGGGCCGGGGCAGATCGCGTTGACGAGCACGCCGGTCTTGGCGTAGCGGTCGGCGAAGATCCGCGAGAGCGAAAGCTCGGCTGCCTTTGCCACCGAGTACTCGGGCATCGCCGCGGAGGGGCGCTTGCCGGCGGTCGAGCAGACGTTGACGATGCGACCCCAGCCGCGCTCGGCCATGGCCGGAGCGGCGGCTCGCATTGCCCGCAGCGGCGCCATCACGTTGAGCTCGTACTGGGCGCGCCAGTCCTCGTCTGGGACGTCGTCGAGGTCGCGCCAAGCGGCACTGCCGGCGTTGTTGACCAGGACCTCGGGGCTGCCGAAGTACTCACTTGCGGTGGCCAGCATCCGCGCCCCCGCGTCGTCGTCGGTCACGTCGAGGGCGAGAACGGCGGCGCGGCCGCCGCTCGGAGCGCCGGCACCATCGGCCTCTTCCTGGACCTCGCGCAGGCGCCGTTCGCCGCGCGCAACCAGCAGCACGTTGGCGCCCTCGCCGCAGAGCTGGACCGCGGTCTCGCGGCCGATGCCGCGGCTGGCGCCGGTGACCACGCAGGTGCGGCCGCTCAGGCCGAGGTCCACTAGGCCGCCTCGGGGTTTTCGGAGATCTCGACCGATGCCTCGCCCGCAAGGACCTTGTGCACGGGGCAGCGGGCGGCGACCGCGAGCAGGCGTCGGCGCTGCTCCTCGTCGAGCTCGCCCGGCATGGCGATGGAGACGACGAACGCGTCTGGAACATGGCCCTCGTACTCCATCTCGACGCTGACCTCGACCCGGCCGACGTCCCACCCCTTGCGCCGCGCGTACATCTCGACCGTGATCGCGATGCAGCCGGCGAGGCTGGCACCGAGCAGCTGGGTCGGCCGCGGCCCGGTGTCGGTGCCGCCGGCCGCCGCCGGCTCGTCGACGATCAGATCGTGCCCGCCTTCGAGGTCGACCTCGTGGGCGTAGCCGTCGATGCGGCGGGCGGCGATCCGCACGCGCTCAGCCCTTGCCGCGGCCCTCGAACAGGGCCGGATCGTCGACGTCGGCGTAGCGGGCCATCGCGTAGGCGAGGTCGGAGGCGCGGTTGACGAAGTGGATCACCGTCTCGCTCGCCAGCTCGTCCGCTGCGGCGAGGGCGGAGATGCCGCGCTCGGCGCGGCGGATCAGCGTGCGGGCGACGTCGAGATGGGCCGAGAGCGGGTTGCCGCCGGGGATGACGAACTTCGGCGGCAGCTCGACCTCGGCCATGTAGCGGTCGATCAGGCGCTCCAGCTCGGCAACCATCGCCTCGGACGTGCGGCTGATGCCGTCTTCGAGGCGGTCTGCCGCCTCCGGCGCCGTCGCCAGCTCCGCCCCGGCGACGAAGAGGTCGTCCTGGAGGCGAAGGATGTCGGCGCCAAGCTCCGCCTCGCCGCCGCCGCAGAGCGCGCGGGCGACGCCGAGCTGGGAGCAGGCCTCGTCGAGGGCGCCGTAGGCCTCGGTGCGGCCATGGTGCTTGGGGACGCGGCCGCCGTACCAGAGCGAGGTGGTCCCGTCGTCGCCTTTCTTCGTGTAGATCTTGACCACGAGGTCGATCCTACGCGGCAGCACTCAGCGCACCGGGTTGAAAGCGAACCCGGTCATCACCTTGGGGAAGAAGTAGGTCGACTTCGGCGGCATGTTCTCCTCGGTGGCGGCGACGGCTCGTACCTGCTCGACCGGGACCGGGCGCTGGATGAAGGCGACGTCGTAATCCCCGCGGTCGACCATGGCCAAGGCGTCGGGAACGCTCTTGGCGTACTCGAGGCCACGGCGCTCGTCGATGTCGTGGTCGCTCATCCCGGCCAGGCCCTTCAGCACGAGGGTCTCGAGGATCGCCGAGTCGAGGCGGCGATAGGGCTCCGGCTTGCCCTCGAGGCGGCGGTCCAGCTCCGCTACGTCCTTGAGCCGCAACCGATAGGCCTGTTTGTGGAAGGAGTCGTAGAGGCCGAAGACGCCGACGCCCTCCTCGCCGCCGGGATCGATCTCCGAGACGTCGATCTCGCTGATCTCGAACAGCTCGCGCAGGCCGTTGCCGAGGCGCCGCTGGCGCTCGGGGTCGGCGGCGAAGCCGGAGAGCAGGCGGTGGGTCGGGAAGACCGTGAGGCCGGGGTCGTCGAGGCCGGTCAGCGCCATCAGCGTGTAGTCGTGCGGGCCCTCGCCGCCGACCTCGTCGCGGAAGGCGCGCGCGGTCTCGTAGCGGTGGTGGCCGTCGGCGATCAGCAGTTCGGCGCCGGCGAGCCGCTCGCTGACGGCAGCGTGGATCTCAGGGTCGGCCACCTGCCAGACGCGGTTGACGGTTCCGGTTTCGTCCGTTGCCTCACCCCAGGGCTCGGACGAGAGCGCCGGCTCGACCAGCGGCCAGGCGTCCGCGGTGCTGAGGGAGAAGATCGGCGAGAGGTTGTAGCCCGTGGCGCGGGTCAGCAGCAGCCGGTCCTCGAGCGGGCCGGGATGGGTGCGCTCGTGCGGGCGGACGCCTTCGTCGTAATCGACGACGCGCACGGCGAGGAGGATCGCGTGGCGGCTGTGGCTGCTGCCGTCGGGTGCGGTGTAGTCCTGAGTCAGGGCCCAGATCGAGGGGCCGTCGTCCTGCACGAGCGCTCCCTGCGAGCGCCATGCGTCGATCGTCCGCGCCGCCTTCTCATATGGGTCGCCCTCGGGGTCGCTGGCGGGGTCGGCGGAGTCGAACGGCTTCGGCAGGTCGATCGCGACGGCGTTGTGGGGCGAGCGCTGCAGCAGCCGCGCCCGGCCGGCGGCGTCGATCACGTCGTAGGGCGGAGCGGCGACGGCGTCCAGCGAACCGACCACGCCGAGGTCGTAGTGCAGCGCCTGGAACGGGCGAACGTCAGCCATCGGCGCTCACTCTAAACTGAGCCGGTCGGGGTGTGGCGCAGCCTGGTAGCGCGCCGCCTTTGGGTGGCGGAGGTCCCCGGTTCGAATCCGGGCACCCCGATGATTCGTAGCACAATTCGTGCTACGCTTTTCCTGTATGGGTCGCTCCCTCCATGTCCGTCTCGATGACAGCTCCGCTGCGGCTCTGACCGTCGTACGCGGGGGCGCAATGAGCGATTCCGAGGCGGTGCGCATTGCTCTGCGAGAGGCTGCGGCCCGACGGCGTGCGCGCTCCTCCATTGCTGAGGAGGTTGCGGCCCTGGCGGCTGACGGGGCAGATAGAGCCGAGATGCGAATCGTCCGAGAGCAGATGGCAGAGCTCGCGCCAGACCCGCTCGACTAGATGGTTCGCGGCGAGGTGTTTCGCCTACGTTCGCCGCGAGGCACGCGGGGAAGTGAGCAAAGCGGTGCTCGCTACGCCGTCGTGGTCCAGGCTGATGAGTTCATGGCGTTGAGTACGACGCTGGTCTCCCCTACGTCCACCAGCGCCCGCCCAGCGACGTTCCGGCCAACCATCTGGCTCGACGGCATTGAAACACGAGTCTTGGTCGAGCAGACCACCGTCGTCGACCCGCAACGGTTAGGGCGTTCCGCTGGTCGTCTCGATGCCGGCGAGCTTCGTGCTGTCGACGACGCCCTTGCCCTGGTACTGGGCTTCTGACAGATCCTCAGCGTGTAGGCGGCTGTGGACGACTCGTGGGTGAGCACGACCGGCAATCTTGCACGTGGACGTTTATTTGGCTTGATCGGCGAGGATTGTGTCGATAGGGGCGTGGACCATGGGCGAGAGCGACGAGATCGAGCAGCGGGTTGAGCGGGCCGTCTTCGAAACGGACCGGCAGATCGTCGTCGGCGACGTGACGCTGCCGCCGGAGGGCTACCAGAGCCGCTTCTCCGACATGCTCAACCGCCAGGAATTCGATTTCCTCTCGCTGACGAACGTGGAGATCACCTCGCTGATCGACGGGTCGGTCAGCGAGCGGCCGTTTCTCGTCATCGCCAAGCACCAGGTGCGGGTCGCCTACCCCTTCTCGGGGTAGTAGATCGCCGGCCCGGTGGGCTCAGGCGTTGCTGCGCCGCGCCCGGTTGCGGTTCGCGATCGAGGCGAGGTCGAAGCAGAAGGCGAGGACGACAATGAACCACTCGAAGCCGCCGACGCGATTAGAGCTGCTCCACATCACCGCGTAGGCGAGCGTCGTCCAGGGGAGCAGGAAGAAGCCGAGCAGCGGCACGAACCAGCCCTCGAAGGCGCGGCTGAGCAGATCGCTGAACAGCCAGAGGAAGAACAGCGCCAGCCGCGGGGAGATCAGGGCGAAGAGAACGAGGAAGCAGCCGATGGCGGGACGGTACTTCCCCAGGCGGCTGGACGGGTTCCGTAACGTGGGTGGCAGGAGGTAATGCGGATGAACCGACTTGGAAAGCTGATGACCATGCTGAACCCCGAAAAGACGCAGATGGTCGCGCCCGAGGAGGCGCTGCCCGGCCGCGGCGAGCCGGGCTTCGAGGTGCCCGACGCACACGCGGTGCTCGGTTCGTCGATCAAGCCCCCGTTCCCCGACGGGACTGAGGTCGCTTACTTCGCGCTCGGCTGCTTTTGGGGAGCGGAGCGGCTGTTCTGGGGACTGGACGGCGTCTACACGACCGCGGTCGGCTACCAGAACGGGACCACGCCGAACCCGACCTACGACGAGGTCTGCTCGGGGCGGACCGGCCACGCCGAGGCGGTGCTGGTTGCCTTCGACCCGCGCAGGGTCTCCTACACCGAGCTGCTCAAGGTCTTCTTCGAGGAGCACGATCCGACCCAGGGGATGCGCCAGGGCAACGACGTCGGCACGCAGTACCGGTCCGGCATCTACTACGCGAACGACGCGCAGAAGGCGACCGCCGAGATGGCTCGCGACGCCTACGATGCCGACCTGCGCGCCGCCGGCAAGGAGCCGATCACGACCGAGGTCGAGCCGGCCGGACCCTTCTATTACGCGGAGGAATACCACCAGCAGTACCTGCACAAGGTGCCCAACGGCTACTGCGGCTTGGCCGGCACCGGGGTCTCCTGCCGCATCCCGGCGCCCGCCTCCTGACCGCGCGGATGTGCCGCGGGCGCGGCGAATAGCATCACGCGCCCGTGGCACCCTCCTTCGGCTCCTACATAGCCGGCTGCTTCGCGCTGATCGGCATCGTTGCTGCACTCGGCCTCGGCGGCTACTGGCTGCGGCGCTGGATCGTGCCCGAATTCTCCGGCGCCCTGGCGCGGCTCGCCGACGCCACGCTCGCGGTCGCCCTGCTGGTGCTCTCGCTGCAGATCCTCGGCGCCCTCAGCCTCCTCTACCTCGGCTGGATCGTCGTTTTTTGCATCGCCGTGGGGCTCGGGGCGGCGCTGCTGGGCCGCGCCAGGGCACCGCGCGCGGGCCGCGAAGTGCAGGCGCCGCGGGTCGAGACGATCGCCCTGCTGATCGCGCTCGGAGTCGCCTCGTTCACGGTCGCCGAGTGGACCTTCCCGGCGCAGTCGAGTCTCGACTTCGGCATGTTCGGCGGCGACACCACCTGGTACCACATGCCCTTCTCGGCGGCGATCGCGCAGGAGCACTCGACGGCGCCACTGCACTTCACCGATCCCCTGCGCCTTGCGGCCTGGTTTTACCCGGCCAGCACCGAGCTCCTCAACGGCGCCACGATCGTCCTCTTCAAGAGCGACTGGCTGGCGCCGCTGCAGAACCTGATCTGGCTGCCGATCGCGCTGCTCGCCGCCTGGTGCGTCGGCCGCCCCTACAGGGTCGGGCCGGCGACGCTGGTTGCCGCCGCGATCGTCCTCGACTCCGGGGTGATGATCGAAACGCAGCCCGGCGAGGCCCGCAACGACATCATGGGGCTTGCCTTCCTGCTCGCCTTCGCGGCCTTTTTGATCAATGGCCACCAGCGACGCGCGCCGGCGAGCGGGGCGGTGCAGGACACGCCTCAGCGCGACGCGCCGCTGCTCGACAAGGGGCCGCTGATCATGGCCGGGGTCGCGGCCGGGCTCGCCGCCTCGGTCAAGTTCACCTTCCTCGTCCCCGTCGCCGCGATCACCATCGGGGTCGTTCTCTTCAGCGGCCGCGGGCGCCGCTGGACCACCGCCTGGGTGATGGCTGTGCCGATGCTCGTGGTCGGCGGCTACTGGTACCTGCGGGCGGCGGTCAAGACCGGCGGCAACCCGATCCCGATCACCAAGTTCGGGCCGCTCAACCTGCCGACGCCCGACCAGATGCCGCTCGACCCGCGGCCGCGCTTCGCCGTCGCCCACTACCTCGGCGAACCGACGATGTACCGCCGCTGGTTCTTCCCCGAGCTGGACAACGCGCTGGGACCGCTCTGGCCGCTGATTCTGATCGCCGCCGGGGCAGCCGCCGTCTACATCGCTTGGCGCTCCCGCAACGTGATCCTCCGCGTGCTCGCGGCCGCCGCGCTGGCGACCGCGATCGTCTACGTCTTCACGCCGCTCACCGCCGCCGGCCAGGAGGGCTCGCCGACCGGCTTCTTCACCAACACCCGCTATCTGATCCCCGGCCTGGTGCTGGCGATGGTCCTGCTGCCGATCGCGCGGCCGCTGCGCGCTCCCGAGGGCCGCGCTTGGAAGACGCTGCTCCTCCTGACGGGGGTCTACGCGATCACGGTCCTGACGACGCCGCGCTGGTTCACGCCGTACATAGTCGGGACGGTCTTCCTCACCCTGCTGCTGGTCTGGGCGCCGGCGGCGCTCACCCTCGGCCGCGGCCGAGGTCACTTCACGCGCCCGGTCGTCGCCGCCGCGGCAGCCGTGCTGGTGCTGCTCGCCGTGGTCCTGGGTCGGGCGCAGGAGGTCCAGTACGCCGAGCAGCACTACGCGAATCCGCTGCCCTTCCTCGGCGAAGGCGGGCCGCGCAAGGCCTATGACTTCGCTCGCAAGCAGGAGGACAAGCGGATCGGCATCGTCGGCTCCAGCGAGATCATCTTCGGCCAGTACGGCTTCTACGGCCACGACCTCTCCAACAGGGTCCAGTACATCGGTGAGGAGGGCCCGAACGGCACCTACCGTCTGGCGACCAGCTGCCGCCAGTTCCGCCGCCTGGTCAACGAGGGCGACTACGACTTCCTGATCATGAGCCAGTTCACCCAGGACTCGCCCGAAGCGGACTACTGGTATCCGATCTACGCCTGGGTCAAAGACGACCCTGGCCTGATGCTGGTAATCGAAGAGCCGGAGATCTTCCCCCAGCCGGACTACGTCTTCCGGGTCGACGGCAAGCTCGATCCCGCCGGCTGCGCCGACCTTGGGAAGTAGCCGCGGCTAGGCGGGCGCGAGCGCGTGCTCGCGGATCAGCTCGGCCGAGCGCTGCGGCTGCTCCCACCAGAACATGTGGCCGACGTCCTCGAAGGTCTCGAGGCGGGCGTCGGGAATCAGCGAGGCGATCAGGGGACCGTTGGGGTAGCCGAGCACGCGGTCGACGGTGCCGTGGATGACCAGGGTCGGGATCGTCGAGCTCGGGCAGCCGGGCGCTGGTGTCGTGGGCCATGATCGCCTGCAGCTGGAAGCCGATCGTCTGCCGCGAGGCCGGCAGCGCTTCGGTCATCGCCGTGAACTCCGCGTAGCGGCTCTCGTCGGCGCGGAAGGCGGGGGAGAGGTTGAGCTCGTACATCGCCCGGTACACCCGCTGCGTGTTCCCAGAGGACATCGCCTCGACCATGTCCTGGAAGTCGGCCGGGTCCATCAGCTGCGAGCCGGGGCCGCCGCAGTAGGTGCAGCCGAGGGTCAGCGAGCGCACCTGCTCCGGGTGGGCGAGCGCCAGCTCCTGGGCGATCATCCCGCCCATCGAGATCCCGAGGACGTGCGCGCTCTCGATCTCCAGCGCCTCCAGCAGGGCAGCCGTGTCGGCGGCCATTTCGGCGATCGAGAAGCCCTCGGTGACCGGGCTGGAGAGCCCCATGCCGCGGTTGTCGAAGGAGATCACGTCGAAGCGCTCCTCGAGCAGCGAGGAGAACGGCCGCCCCCAGGCCAGCAGGTTGGCCGTCATCCCCTGAATCAGCAGCAGCGGCTCGCCCTCGCCGGCGCGCTCGTAGTTCAGCTCGGTGCCGGCGAGGGAGATCTTCGGCATCGCCGCTGATCCTACGGGGTGGGGGCGAACACGGTGAAGGCGACGCTGTTCGACGGTTCCAGGATGGGTTCGAACAGCTCGAAGGTACGGACCTCGAGCTGGCCGGCGTCGCAGAGGAGGACGAGCCCGCCGGCCATCGGCTCCGCGAACTTGCTTTTTTCGCCGCCGGAGTTGGCGAGGTCGACGGAGGCGATTGGGTGGTTGGTGTCCGTCCCCGCGACCGGCGTCAGGCAGGTGACGCCTTCCTGGACTCGCTCGACCGCGGCAAAGCCGGGATGGTCGCCGACGAACCCGGGTTCGCTGCCCCCTTCGACCGTGGCGTAGGCGCCGGCGTTGGTCGTGCCCTGGGGCCCCTGCGCTCCGGCCGGTCCCGCGTCCCCCTTCTGCCCCTTCAGGCTGGCAACGGCGGCCTGAGTCAGCTTGCCGGCGTCGATCGTCCCGTTCTTGATCTTCTTGCCGGTGATCGCGCCGTTCTTGATCTGCTTCGTGCCGACGCTGTTCTTCGGCAGCTTGGTCGCGGCGTAGGCGCCGCCACCGAGCAGCATGAACAGGCACAGGGTCGAGATCACATTCGCGTACGTCAGCTTGTCTCGCAGGGTCCGCATCGGTCCTCCCAAGTAGTTCAGCTCTCTCCGATTGATCGACCGCATTCCCGCCGATCGGCCGTCAAACTACCACCGGGCCCCCGTAGCTCAGTGGACAGAGCACCGGCCTTCTAAGCCGATGGTCGCTGGTTCGAATCCAGCCGGGGGTATGGGAGCTGGATCTAGTAGTGATGCTGGTACGTCGTCGGGCCGCCGTGCGATCGCAGGAAGTCGCTCATCCCGTCAGAGAAGTAAACATCTGCGTGGCAAGGCGCGATCTCGCAGAGGAGTTCCCAGATTTCGTCGCGGGCGGGATGCTGTTGGGTGGCGGGGATCTTCCAGGAAGTCCCGCAGGGCGCATGCGCATTGCCCAGCGGCATTCCACTGGATGTCGCCGCTGGCGATGTTGGCACCGAGATCGTCTATCGCTGCAAGCTGACCGGCCCAGGTCAACAGATGGTTGGCCCAGGAGTCCACGTCCCCCGACTTCACAAGCCTGCTCGACTGTTCCGCCCACGCCAGCCGCTCGCTGAAATCCAACACGCCGTCGGGAAGTGGTTGCCCTCGAAATCGATCCAGAAAGCCCATAGGGCGGAAATCTATGGCCCTCGCCCGCGGCGGAGTCGAAACCGTCCCCCGGCGCGGCATGCACCGTTGCCCGCGCCAGCTTCCCGACGAGGCTCGTCTTGTGTTCCAGTGGGCGGTCTCAGTAGCCCGGCGGGTGCCGGACGACGAAACCGCTCGTGGGCCGGCCGCCGAGGTGCCAGCGGGGGCCGGTGCCGCTTTCGGTGCCGGAGGTGTCCCAGCGTAGGCCGGCGATTTCGGCGAAGGTGTGGCCGGCGTTGGCGTAGACGGTGATCCACCTGCCGGGCCCGGGCGCGCCCCAGCCCTCGAGCTCGCTCGAGGTGAGGGGGCGGGGGATCATGCCGCCGCCAAAGAGAGCGAAGCTGACGGCGCCGGAGCAGTCGTAGCCGTGCGAGTACCAGGAGCCGTGGCCGCCGCCCCAGATGTAGGGGCGGCCGACGATCAGGTTGGCGTTGTTGACGACGTCCTTGACGGCCTGCGGGGCGTGCGGCGGCGGCAGGGCGATGCCGGTGAGCAGGATCGAGGTGGAGTCGTCGGTGGCGCTCGTGTTGGCGAAGATCTTTTCCCGTTCGGTGGCGCTGTGGCGGGCAATCTCGGTGCCGTTGGAGCCGGCGGAGGCTGGCGGCAGGGTGGAGGGGTCGCCGGGGACGATCGGCCCCGGCGGGTCGTGCGCTTCGCCGGGCGTGCCGACCTCTGCGCCATCTCGGGCTTCAAGAGCTTCTCGCGCTTCGATCAGCGCCAGGCCGCTGCCGAGCGAGCCGAGTGCATCCTCGGCGTTCGTCGTCGAGGCGATCGCCGTCAGCACGGCGCTGCCGAGCACGCCGAAGGCGTCGTCGGTCCTCTGTCTTGCCCCGCTATCGGCGGCCTTGGCGATGGCACCGGGGACCAGGGCCAGAGGGGCGACGAAGCACCCGAGCGCGGCTTTACGAAGGAATCCCATTTGGAAAAACAGCAAGGGACACGATAATGACCGCATGGAGGGAATCCGTCTCACCCACGTCGGCGGGCCAACGGTGCTGATCGAGGTCGGCGGCTGGCGGCTGCTGACCGACCCCACCTTCGACCCGCCCGGCCGCAAATACAACTTCGGCTGGGGCACGAGCTCGCGCAAGCTGGCCGGGCCGGCGATCGCGCCGGCGGATCTGGGGAAGATCGACGCGGTCTTGCTCTCCCACGATCATCACGACGATAACCTCGACGATGCCGGCCGGGCGCTGCTGCCCTCCGCGGGAACGGTCATAACCACGCTGCCTGGCGAAAAGCGGCTGGGCGGCAACGCGCGCGGGCTGGCTGCGTGGGCGACAACGCGGCTGGAGGCGCCGGGGCGGCCGACGATCGAGATCACCGCCACGCCCTGCCGTCACGGCCCCCCAATGAGTCACCCGATCGTCGGTGAGGTCATTGGCTTTGCGCTGCGCTGGGAGGGTCAGGAGCACGGCGTGCTCTGGATCTCCGGCGACACCGTCCTCTACGACGGCGTGCGGGAAGTCGCCCGGCGGCTCGAGGTCGACACGGCGCTGATCCATCTCGGCGGCGTCCGCTTCCCCGTCACCGGGCCGTTGCGCTACACGATGACCGCGGCCGAGGCGGTCGAGCTCTGCGAGGAGATCCGGCCGCGGACGGTGATCCCGATCCACTACGAGGGCTGGAAGCACTTCCGCCAGGGCCGCGAGCCGATTGAGCGCGAATTCGCCGGCGCGCCGCCGGCATTCCGCGAAAGCGTCCGCTGGCTGCCGCTTGGCGACGCGGTCGACCCCGGCACCTAAAGGGGCGCGGCAGTCCTTTTGCCCGGATAGCGGGCGAAAGGCCTGCCGCGCTTCTCCATCAGGTCTTCTGGTACAGCGGCCCGTCGCCGCCCTCGGGCGGGGTCAGGCGCCCGCCCTTGGCGGTGATCGCACCGCACTGGACGCAGTTGGTGTAGTTGACGATCACGTCGACCGCGCCGCTCTCGGGCGCGTCCTCGGGGATCTCGTAGACGCCGGCCGGGCACATCCAGGCCCAGGTCTCGGCGATCTCCCGCGGCACCCGCTTCTGCACCCGGATGTGGTTGGGCGCGTCGTCGCGGGTCGCATTGCCGCTGATGAAGACGCTCGAGAGCTTGTCGAACGTGTACTTGCCGTCGGACTTGGGATAGCCATCCCTGGTCTTGCCGACGAACATCGGCTGGGCGTCGTTGCGGTGGATCTTCCAGCGCCCGCCCGGGAAGCGGCCCTTGGTCGCGATCATCAAGTTGACCAGCGGCCCGCCTTTGATCAGACCCTTCTGGAACGGCTGCCGGGTATTTCGCTGTTCGTAGAGGTCCTTGCCCACGATCGAGTCCTCGATCGCCTGCTCGTAGGCGGAGAAGTCGTTGCTGTCCTCCTTCAGGGCGGCGTAGATTGACTCCGCCGCGAGCATCCCGGCCTTGATCGCGTAGTGGACGCCCTTCAGCGCCGCCAGGTTGAGCATGCCGGCGGCGTCGCCGGCGAGCACTGCGCCCGGCGCTGAGAGTTTCGGCATCGCCCAGTAGCCACCGGCGGGGATCGCCTTGGCGCCCCAGCTGACCCGCTCGCCGCCCTCGAGGATGTCGCGGACCAGGGGGTGGGTCTTGAACTGCTGCAGGAGGTCGTGGGCGGAGGTGGTGGCGTCGGCGTAGTCGAGGTCGAGCACCCAGCCGATCGAGACGAGGTCCTCGCCGGTCTTCTCGTCCACCATCGGGTAGATCCAGGAGCCGCCGATCTGGTGGTACTTGGCGGAGATCTTCAGCGGCCAGCCGGCGAGGGTGTGGATGACGCGATCCAGCGGCTCCTTCACCTTCCAGACCTCTTTGACCCCGAGCTCCCATACCTGCGGCTCGCGCCCCTCGTCGAGGTCGAACTCGCGCACGGCGGCGTCGGTTAGGTGGCCCCAGCAGCCCTCGGCGAGGACGGTTGCCTTGGCGGCGATGTCGGTACCGGGCTCGAAGTTGCCCTGCGGCTCGCCGTCTTTGCCGCGGCCCTTGTCGCCGGAGCGGACGCCGAGGACCGCGCCGTCCTCGACGATCAGCTGCGTCGCCGCGGTCTCGGTCAGCAGGTAGGCGCCGGCCTCCTCGGCCTGTGCCTGCAGGTAGCGGCAGAGGGCGGAGACCGAGATCACCTCGTTGCCGTGGTTGCGCTGCGGCGGCGGTGGCGGGATGCGGAGCTTGCGCTTGCCGTTGGGGAGGAGGTAGATCGCCTCCTTCTTCACCTCGCCGAAGCCGAAGCCCGCCTGTCGCCACTGCTCCCGGCTGAGATCCGGCAGCAGCTCTTCCAGCGGACCGGGGCGCATCACCGCGCCGGAGAGATTGTGGCCGCCGCAGGTCTTCGCCTTCTCGATTACGGCGACCGGGACCTCGCCGAGTTTCTCCATCGTCTCCGGGTCGTCGGCGAGCAGCTGCAGCAGGCGGGTGGCGCAGGCAAGGCCCGCGGTGCCGCCGCCGACAATCGCGACGCCGATCTCGATGCGGTCGTCTTCCCCGTCGAGGGTGCGCTTGACGAACTCCTTGTCCGGCTCGACGGGGGGTGGAAAGTCGGCCGGGGAGACCTTGCCGTTGCTGGAAGCCATGTGACAGCCTTTCGTGTCGATTGACTCGTCAGTCAATCTTAGAGCCCGCCGCCGATCCACTGTCCAGGAGGGCGCCGAAATACGAACGCGCGGATCCGTGCGAGGCGTGCCGTGGTGAAAACCATGCGTATTCAGGACCTCAGAGCAGGATCGTTGTATATTCGACAATCTCTTGATCAATGACAGTTCCTTTGTCCCTAATGCGTCCGTAGCTCAATCGGCTAACGGCCACTTGCACGAGCGTAGAAGACGTCACGTTGCGATCACTCAGTCGGCGTCGAGTCGACTTCGTCGCTTAGCAGCCGGCGATCGCGCTGCCGCTTTTGCGGCTTCCGCGTGTCCTCTCTTCGAAGCTCGGCTTCGGTCAAAGAGCAGCGGCCTTTGGCGCCGCAGATACGGGTTCGATTCCCGTCGGGCGCTCTTACTCGCCAGCCAGCCCCCGGGTCAGGGAGCGGATGAACGCTCCTAACCCCGAGAACGGTCGGCCCGCCAGCGGCTACGACTTCGAGGCCGTCGAGCTGAAGTGGCAGAAGCGCTGGGAGGAGGCGGGGGTGAACGCGACCCCGGACCCGACCAGCGGCCGGCCCTGCTACGTCTTCAACACGCCGCCGTTCACCTCAGGCGAAGCCCACATGGGCCACGTGCGCAGCAACTCGATCGGCGACAGCTTCGCCCGCTTCCGGCGCGCTCAGGGCGACGCCGTCCTCTACTCGCTCGGCTTCGACGCCTTCGGACTGCCGTCGGAGCTCGGCGCCATCGCCCACAACATGACGCCGCAGGAATGGGTCGAGCAGTGCTGCCGGGTGTTCCAGGAGCAGTTCACGCGCCTCGGCTTCTCGCACGACTGGGCGCGCAGCTTCGTCTCCAGCGATCCCGAGATGTACCGCTGGTCGCAGTGGCTCTTCCTCAAGCTGCTCGAGAAGGACCTCGTCTACCAGCAGCAGGGGCAGGTCGAGTGGTGCGCGAGCTGCCGCACGGTGCTGGCCAACCTGCAGGTGGAGGACGGACTCTGCTGGCGTTGCCACGAGCCGGTCGAGCTGGTCAACCGCAACCAGTGGTACCTGCGCCGCAGTGCCTACAACCAGGAGAGCTACGAGCGGCTGGCGGAGATGACCGAGTGGGAGGAGACCGCGCTCGCCGCCCAGCGCGCGACGCTGGGACCGGTCGAGGGCGTCGAGTTCGAGGCGAAGGGCCTGGACGGCGCGCCCGTGACCCTCTTCACGACCTTCCCGGAGGCGATCGCCGAGGCCGAGTTCGTGCTGATCTCTCCCAACCATCCCGAACTCGATCGCTGGACGACGGGCGCCGACGTCACCGAGCGGCTGAAGGCGCTGCGCCGCGGCGGCGGCCGGCGCGAGGAGCGCCGGGACGCGAACCTGCTGGCGGTCGACACCGGTGCCATGGTCATGGTCCCCGGGGTCGAGGATCCGCTGCCGGTCCTGATCTCGCCCTCCGTCGATGGCCGTGTCGGCGCCACGGCGCTGCTCGGCATCCCCTCCCAGGACGACACCGACAAGCGGCTGGGGGAGTTCGTCCCTGACCAGAAGATGGGCCTCAAGTTCAAGGGCGCCTCGGGGGCGCCGAAGACGAAGCCGGCGATCCGCTTCCGCGCCGACGACTTCACGATCTCGCGCCAGCGGGCCTGGGGGGCGCCGATCCCCCTTGTCCACTGCGAGAAATGCGGGACCGTGCCGGTGCCGCTCTCCGAGCTGCCGGTGCGGCTGCCCGACAACCTCGCCTCGGAGCCGGGCGCCGGTCTCGACCGCTTCCCCGAGTTCCTCGAGTGCAGCTGCCCGAGCTGCGGCGAGCGCGCCAGGCGCGAGGCCGACACGCTCGACTGCCACATCGACGCCGCCTGGTCGCACTTCCCCGAGGCGGTGCCGCCGGAGGCGCGCTCGAAGGACCTCTTCGACCATCCCGACCTGCGGCACTGGATCCCGGTCAGGCAGCTCGTGCAGGGCGCCGACAACGGCCAGTTCAGCCTCAACATGCGGCTCGGCGGCAAGCTGCTGCGCGACATCGGCGCCGCCGATTACCTGCCGGACGGCGAGCCGTTCCGCGGCGCGCTGATGCACGAGATGGTCCAGAAGGACGGCCGCAAGATGAGCAAGCACCTGGGCAACGTCGTGGCGCCGCAGGACCTGGTTGCCGAACACGGCGCCGACGCGGTCCGCTTCGCCGTCCTCTACGCCGCGGCGCCTGGGCGGGCTTTCGACTGGAACGATCAGGCGCTGCGTTACTGCACCTCGTTCCTGGCCAAGTTCCGCCGCTACGCGCAGCCGCGACTGGAAGCGCGCACGGAGCTGCCGCAGGACGCCGTCATCGACAGCGGCGACAAGCTGCGCTCGCGGCTCTCGCTCTGGTGTGACACGGCGATCAAGCGGATCACCCAGCACTACGAAGCGCTGGAGATGCACCAGGTGACCCGCAACCTGATCCGCTTCTTCGAGCGGGTCGAAAGCTTCGAGGAGCGGGTCGTGAAGCAGCGCGGCAAGCTCAGCGAGGAGGACCTTGACGCGCAGGCGATCGCGCTGCTGCAAGTGACGCGGCTGCTGGCACCGGTCAGTCCCCATCTGGCCGAGGAGCTGTGGAGCCTGGCCGGACGGGATGGGTTCGTCTGCCGGGCGACCTGGCCCGAGCCGAGCGTCCGAGGCAAGGATTCGAAAAAAAACGACCAGAGTAGGGAGCCGGAGTATGCGCACTCTTGAGTTGGCACCAGCAGTCTCCAAAGGCATCGAGCTAGCCGCCCGCGAGGCGGGCCTCGACACGCTGCCGAGGACGATCGGCGCCCAACTCGCGCCCTACCTGCCTCCGGCCGTCCACGAGGTGCTGATCGGCTTCCGCCAGGGCTGCGACGACGGCGCGCTGATGCTGAAAGGGATCGGTCCCGGGGAGGTGCCCGACGGCGCCGAGACCTATGTCGACCTCGAGGTTGCCGCGCCGCTGCTGCTCGGCCTCGTCTCCCTGATTGCCACCCCGGTGGCGGCGCGCGACGAGTGGGACGGCGCCCCGCTGACCGACATCAAGGTCACTCCCGGGCTGGAGAACACGGTGTCGAGCAAGGGCAAGGGGGGATTGCCACTGCACCAGGAGTCCCAGCACCTCGGCCACCCGCCGGACGGCCTGGCGCTGCTCACGGTCCGCGGCGGCAGCCCCACGCGCCTGGCCGCCACCCCCGACATCGTCGAGGCGGTCGAGGATGCCGATCCCGGCGCCCTCGCGGCCCTGCGCGAGCCGCAGTTCCGGCACCGGCTGCCCGACAGCTACGGAGGCTCGGGGTCGGGGGAGAAGGTGCCCGTCCTGCTCGGCGACGAGACGATGCCGGAGCTGAACGTCGACCTCGCGACGACCGAGGCGATGACGGCAGATGGCACGACGGCGCTGGGCGTTCTCGCCGAGGCGACCCGCTGGGTGGCCAAGGACCTGGCGCTGACGCCCGGCACGCTGCTGGTCTTCGACAACCGCCGCTGGCTGCACGGCCGCGGCAGCGTCATCGCCGCCAGCCCCGACCGCTGGCTCGTACGCAGCCTCTTCGTCTACGACTGCTGGCGCACCCAGGGCAACATCCACGACGGCGCCAGCGAGCTCGCCGTCTTCGCTTAGGGGGCGGGGCGCTCAGCAGGAGTGGATGCCGGCGGCGCTCTTTACGACCTCGAAGGCGCGGCCGGGGATCCGCTTCAGCTGGTTCAGGTTGTCGTCGTCCCAGCGGCGGTCGCTGCTGCCGCTGAAGAACCAGTTGGAGCCGTTATCGGCGACGATCAGGCCGTAGCGCTTCATCGCCGTGGCGATCGTGCGGGCGGGGCCGCTGAAGCCACCGAGGCCGTAGCCGGCCTTGAGCCGCAGCCGCAAGCCCATCGGCGGCGCGCTCGCGCTGGCGGTGTCGCCGGCGCAGTGGGAGGCGGGGTGGAGGTAGGCGTCGCGGGTGCTCTCGAAGGTGACGCGGATCGCGTGCTCGAGGCGGCCGGCGGCGACTTCGTCGTAGCGGACCAGGCCGGGGAAGATCGGCAGCCCGGCGGCATCGGCCGAGGTCCAGCCCTCGGGGCGCAGCGCGGTCGAGCGCAGGTCCCAGGCGGCCCCTGAGTCGGCGTTCCAGTGGGGTCGTGGCCTGGCCACGTAGAACCCACGGTAGAGCTCATAGAGCATGCAGCCGGCGCGATCGACGGCGAGCACGTGGCGGTCGCCGTCGCTGCCGTTGCCGCCCTCGACGGGAGCGCCGGCAGGGATCGGGAACGGCCCGGGGTCGCTCTCATCGCCGTAGGCGGTGTAGCGGACGGGGAGCTTGCGCTGGCCGGGGCCGACGACGGCGAAGGGGAAGCCGTAGGGGCGCGGTGAGCCGAAGTCGGGGTGGAGGTGGTCGTCGCCGTGGCTGTCGATGTAGGCGATGTAGGCGGCCGAGCGCGGGTCGCGCGGCGCCCTCGAGATGTCCTGGTTCCAGGCGGCCTGGTTGGGGAGGGAGGGGGCACGGGGCGAGAGCGAGGCCGGCGGGTCCGGGAAGACCTGGCAGGCGCCGAGGCTCGGGTAGGGGCCGAGGGCGTGGGCGTGGGTGGCGAAGATCCCAAGCACCAGCCCCACGAGCGCGAGCGGCGCGAGCCTCATGCCGGCGGCGGACCCACGCGGATCGTGAGCTTGCGCGGCTTGGCCATCGCGGCAACCGTAGCGCGGCTAGCCTGAGGCGCGGATGAGCGTGGACGAGCGTCCCACCCTGCTGGCGATCCAGCACGTGCCCTGGGAGGGTCCGCATCGCATTCTCGACGGCTGCGGCGCGCTGCACGTGCAGACTGTGAAGCCGCTCGCCGGTCATCCCCTCCCGGACCACTCGGAGGTCGCCGGCGCCGTCGTCATGGGCGGGCCAATGAACGTCGACGAAGTCGAGCGCTTCCCGGCGCTGGCGGCCGAGCGCAAGTGGCTCGCTGAGGCGGTGGAGCGAAACATGCCGGTGCTCGGCATCTGCCTCGGCGCGCAGCTGCTGGCGCGGGCGCTTGGGGTCGACGTGACGGCGGGGGAGAAGCCGGAGATCGGCTTCGCCCCGGTCGAGGTCAGCGAGGCCGACGACCCGTTGCTCGGCGCGCTGGCCCCCAGCACCGAGGTGCTCCACTGGCACGGCGACGTCTTCGACCTGCCCGACGGCGCCCAGCCGCTCGCCTCCTCGGCCATGACCGAGCACCAGGCCTTCCGCGCCGGCAACGCCTGGGGCGTGCTCTTCCACCCCGAGGCCGATTTCGCCCTGGTCGAGGCCTGGCTGGCGGTGCCGGAGATGATCGACAACGCCTGCGCGGCGCTGGGGAACGAGGGGACGCATGCGCTGCCCGAGCGGGCGAGCGAGGCCGAGGCAGCGCTGATCGAGCGGACCACCCCCGGTTTCGAGGCGTTCGCTGAAATCGTCGGCGGGTAGGAGGGGCGCTATGGAGGTCTGCCTGATGATCGAGGGCCAGGAGGACGTGACCTGGGAGGACTGGCGGGCCATCGCCGCGGCCTGTGAGGAGCACGGGGTGGGGACGCTGTTCCGCTCCGACCACTACCTCTCGGTCGACGACCGCCGCGAGCGCCGCTCGCTCGACGCCTGGGTGACGATCGCGGCGCTGGCCGCGATCACCACGCGGCTGCGCCTGGGGACGATGGTCTCCCCGACGACGTTCCGCCACCCGGCGGTGCTGGCGAAGTCGGTCGTCACCGCCGACCACGTCTCCGGCGGACGGATCGAACTCGGCATCGGCGCCGGCTGGTGGGAGCGCGAGCACGAGGCCTACGGCATCCCCCTGCCCGAGGTCGGGCCCCGCCTCGACGCCCTCGAGGAGCAGCTGCGGCTGATCCCCCGCCACTGGCAGTCGGGCGCGTTCAGCTTCGAGGGCGTGTACTACTCGGCCAGGGAACTCGACGCACAGCCGAAGCCGATCCAGCAGCCGCGGCCGCCGCTGATTCTCGGCGGCAAAGGCGGCCCCCGCAGCCTGCGCCTGGCCGCCCGCTACGCCGACGAGTACAACACCGTGATGTCGACCGCGGAGAAGATCGCCGACGTCCGCAAGCGCCTCGACGAGGCCTGCGAAGCCGAGGACCGCGACCCGGTGAGCCTGCCGCTCTCGATGATGACCGGCTGGCTCGTCGGGTCGGACCACCAGGACCTGCACGACCGCGCCGCCCGCCTGTCGGAATGGAAAGGCCAGGGCGAGGACGGCGACGCCTTCCTGGCCGGCGTCAGGGAGAGCACCATCGTCGGCACTCTCCCCGAGGCGCTGGACAAGCTCCGCGAGCTGGAGCAGGCTGGCCTAACGCGCCTCATGGCCCAGCACCTCCTCCATCGCGACCTCGACGCCATCGAGCTGATCGGCCAAGAGGTAATTCCCGCCCTGGCGCGCTAGATTGAATCCAGCGCGGTGGGCGTAGCTCAGTTGGTAGAGCTCCTGGTTGTGGTCCAGGCGGTCGCCGGTTCGAATCCGGTCGTCCACCCCTCTTGAAAGTCGCTGCACAGCGGCGGTTTCGAACTGACGCAACGGGCCGGATTTCGCTCCAACCGCGTTGGAAATGGCGCTCCGTTTCAGGCACTTCTGCCCCAGTAGTGCCTGAGATCGCGCCGATGTGCGGGGATTGGCGGCGATTTCGGGTTTCGGCCTCGATTTCTGGAGGAGGCTTCCGACCGATGTCGATGATCGGATGGGGGGGATGACCAAGGGACGGAAGAGGGCGCGGCCGAAGCACGGGCAGAAGATCGTCGCGCGAGGAACCCCGCCACGCTGGGGAGTCGCATGGCATCCGAAAGCGGTTGCTGAGAAGAACGCGATTGACGACGCCCCCGAGCGCGTCGCGATCGCGCATGTGATCGAGAAGCTGGAGGTCGACGGCCCGGCCCTGCGGAGCCCGCATCAGAGCGGTGTCAAGGGAGAGGAGGGGTCGGGCTTGCGAGAGCTACGACCCCGGCGCGGGAGGAGCCGATGGCGGCCGCTCTATCGCCGGATCGATGAGACGTCGTTTGCGATTCTCGCCACCGGTCCCGAGGCGGGAATCGACAAGGCGGGCTATGCCAAGGCGGTGCGTTTGGCGAAGCACAGGCTCAAGCGGCTGGAAAAAGCCAAGGCGAAGGAGTAACCTGGATGGTAATTACAAGCTTGTTATCGAAGATTTCGAGGTTCGAGCATGGCTGATCGACTCATATCCAGCGACGACGTTCTCGCAGAGGAGCTGCGCGATCCCGAGTTCCGCGCGGAGTGGGAGCGGACCGCGCTGGCTCGGTGGCTCGCAGTCGAGGTCGCCCATTACCGCGCCGAGCACCGCCTCTCCCAGCGACAGCTGGCGGAGCGGCTCGGAGTCCATCAGTCCGATGTCGCCCGCATGGAGACCGGCGAGCACACGCCCAGCCTGGAGCGCCTGGTCAGGGTCGCCAGTGGCCTGGACATCGAGTCTGATGATCGACATTCGTCCGGAGAAGAAGAAGGCCCAGCTGCCCAAGAAGCGAGCGCTCGATGCGGGGTCCTTCGCCCTGGGCGGCTGCGAGGTCGTTCTCGCCACCGCATAAAGCTTCTTGTTTAAGCCGTTTTCGTAAGGTCTCTGGTTAGCCTGACCTGGTGCGAATCGTCCTCGACTCGAGCGTGGTCGTCGAGCATGACTGGAACCTGGCGCACAATGACGCTCAGGCACTTCTCGCTGCCTGCGATCGCGGTGCGATCAAGCTCTTCGTACCGCAGGTCGTGATCGACGAGGTGGTTAATCGCTACGAGAGGCGTGAGTCAAAGAAGATCAGGGCGCTGAACGACGCCCGGGCAGAGCTGCGCAACATGCGCGGCCCGCGGAGCGGCGGCGAGCTCGAAGGAGAGGCGGAGAGCCAGCCGGGCTACCTGATGCACCTGCGAAAAGTGATTCGCGACGCTGGAGGTGGGATTCCAGACTTCCCCGAGGTGAGCCACAAGGAGCTCGTCCGGCGTGCCCTCGAGGGCCGCCGTCCCTTCAACGACGCAGGGCGACTCGGCTACCGCGACACCCTGATCTGGCACACGGTCCTCGAGATCGCACGCGACGGCGACACCGTCGTTCTCGCGACCGAGGACGGGGACTTCCGCCCGGCCGACGGCGCAGACCGCCTACACGACCACCTGATCGCCGACCTGCGCCAGCGCGGGATCGATCCCGAGCGGGTCTCGGTCGTGCCCTCGCTGGCGGCCGTCGTCAAGCAGGTCCTCGAGCCGGCGCTTTACGTGCTGAAGGAGCTCAACGCCCAGCTCGACCGCGATGAGGACTGGGGGCGCAAGCTGGAAAAGTCGCTCAAGGACGTCGCGAAGAATGACGCCGACCACGCCGACCTCTCCGAAGTCGGCGTGGGTATCGACGTCGATCACGAGGCCTACGCCGGCGAGGTGGTCGAAGAGACCCTTGCCGAAGTGAACGACTTTCGCCGTTTCGCGATCGCCGATGCCATCCCCCTTGACCGAGGCAGATTCGGAATCGAGGCCTGGCTTGAGGGCACCGCCTTCTTCGACGTCACGGTCTCAACCGGCGGCTTTGACGGGCACGAAGGGATCCCCGAGAGCATTTGGATTTCCGCCGATGAGACGACCGCCCAGCTCAGCGGCGTCGCCGACGTGCGGCTGGTCTTCGAAGTCGAGTACGTCCCCGATCAGCAGCGCCTCGGGAGGCCGCGTCTCTCGCGAATCGAAGACGCGCCCGAGGAACCTCCACCGGCCGTGGACGGCGCCAGGGGCAGGCCGAGGCCGCGTCAGATCAAGTGGGTAGGGGTGCGCGAGGATGAGAAGTCATGAGCCCGAGGCGAGGTGGGGAGGCGGAGAAGTTCGGCAACCGATACGAGGGAGCATGGACCGTGCGCCAGCTCTTCGAGGTTCTCTTCGGCTACGCCGAGCAGATCACGGTCGAGGCCACGGGCGATGACGGAAAGGGAGTCGAGTTTCTCCTCACTCGTAGGGGCGGGGCGGTCGAGGCCCACCAGGTCAAGCGCCAGCGCGGCAGTGCAAACTCCTGGACCCTGCGGGCGCTCGAGACGGAAGGGGTGCTTGCCGCTGCCGCCCACCATGTTGAGAACGGTCGCGAGTTCCATTTCATCTCCACGGTGCCCTCCCAGCGGCTGGCGCGGCTCGCCGACCGTGCCCGGCGCGCCACTGAGCTGAAAACGTTCGTCGAGGGTCTCCTAGACGGAAGGGAGATCGAAGCTGATTTCAATTACCTGAGCTCGGAGGTTTGGGGCTCACCGCAGCGGGCCTGGGAGGTGCTGCATGGCCTTCGCACCCGATGGCCGGACGAGCGCGAGCTGCGCGACACGAACGCCGCCTTGGCGGGGGTCCTCCTCCAGGGCGCTCCAGGTCCAGTGGCCTGGCTCGCCCTCGGGGACCTGATCGCCAACAACCTGGCGCTGCCGCTGAGTGCCGAAGAGGTCGACGCACGGCTCAGCGACTACGAGTTGCGCCTCGAGCCGCTGGCCGAGCGAGGCGATCTCAGCGGCGCTGTCTCCGCGCTCAGCGACACCTGGCGTGAGGGGATTGCCGCGGAGATGCTCGAGCCTGCGATCGCCCGCGAGGAGGCGGCCGCCCTCGCCGAGAAGCTCGAAGGAGAGGAGCGCCTGCTGATTGCGACTGGCAACGCCGGTGCCGGGAAGACGGGCGCCCTACTCCAAGTCTTCGAGCGGTTGGGCTCCCTTGGCTGGCCTCTGCTGGCGTTCCGCCTCGACCGCCTGGCGCCATTCAGCTCCCCTCTCGCGCTCGGAGAGCAGCTCGGCCTGCCTGGCTCGCCGGCATCGGCCCTGGCCGCAGCCGCTGGTGCGAGCCCATCGCTCTTGCTGGTCGATCAGCTCGATGCGGTCAGCTTGCTCTCGGGGCGGATGCCGGCGAGCTTCGACGCGGTAGCGAAGCTCTTGCGCGAAGCGACGGCCTTCCCGGAGATGCGTGTCCTCCTTGCCTGCCGGGAGTTCGACATTGCCAACGACAATCGCCTGCGGGCGCTGGTCGAAAGAGAGGCGGGAGCGCAGAAGTTCGAGATCGGCCCGCTGTCTGAGGAGCAGGTCGCCGGGGCCCTCGCGGCGCTGGGCGTCGATGCCGACGAGCTCGATGCGGGCCAGCTCAAGGCGCTTTCCTCGCCGCTCCACCTCGTCCTCCTGGCGGCGGGACTAGGGCAGAAAGAGGCGCTGACGTTCACGAGCAGCAAGGATCTCCTCGACCTCTTCTGGGAGGCGAAGGCCCGCGCCGTCCGCAAGGATCGCCAGCCCCAGCCACGCTTCGTAGAGGTCATTGACGCCGTCGTCGACGTGATGAGTGCGAGTCAGAGCCTTGCTATTCCACTGGCCGCGCTCGACGAGGACAACTTGACCGATGACGCCGATGTCCTTGTCTCAGAGCATGTCCTCGTCCGCGAAGGTCAGAGGCTGGCGTTCTTTCACGAGTCCTTCTTCGACTACGCATTCGCCCGCCGCTGGATTCGCCGCGGCGAAGGTCTTGTCGAGTTCCTCGCAGCAGGTGAGCAGGAGCTCTTTCGCCGGGCTCAGGTCCGCCAGGTGTTGGCGCACTTGCGAGACGAGGACGACTCGCGTTTCACCCACGAACTCGAAGCGGTCCTTCTCAGTGACGAGATCCGCTTCCACATCAAGGACGTGGTGCTGCGGCTGATCGGCTCGCTCTCCGAGCCAACGTCTGAGGAGTGGCAAGCGGTCGAGAAGATCCTCGCCGCCGGCACCGACTTCGAGCCCCGGGTCTGGGCCAGCATGCGTTCGACGGGGTGGTTCGACCGCCTCGTCGTCGAGGGAAAGCTTGCGGAGTGGCTAGCAAGTAAGGACGAGGAGCTGCGCGGACGGGCGATCGACATCCTCTTCACTGCGGTCAAGGAGCGCCCCGACGAGGTTGCCTCCCTTTTGGCCGGGCACCGCTCTGAGGAGGCATATCCCCGGATGCTGGGCTGGGTCTCTCGATTTGCCGACTTCCATGCCAGTCGCCGGCTCTTCGAGCTCTTTCTTGAGGCCGTCAGGAGTGGTCGCATCAACCCCGACACCAACGAGCTCTGGTTCGACGCGCATGGCCTCGGTGAGACTGAGCCGGAGTGGGCGATTGAACTGCTCCACGCCTTTTTCGCCGAGCGCCTCGGGAGTCTCGCTCTCGATTCCGACGGCCGCCTTCGCGACATGGAGGAACGCGATCACTCCCTGCTCGAACTGATCTCGGAGTCCTCACGCCGAGCCCCCGAGCCGTTCCTCCGTTCGGTCCTGCCCTACCTGCTGGCGGCGATGGCGGCTACCTCCGAAGAGGGGCGGCGCCCGCAGCGCGATCGCCACTTCGGCTTCCGGGTCTGGCGTGCCGACATCCACGACGCTGGCGACGGGCTCCTCTACGGCACGAAGAACGCTTTGGTGGATTTGGGCGAAGCGGATCCCAGCGCCCTTCGCCCTTATCTTGAGCTGCTCGAGGCCGATCCTCACGACGCCGCGCAGTGGCTCCTCTACGAAGGACTACGGGCGGCAGGTGTCCACTATGCCGACTGGGCGGCGCAGATCCTCCTTCAGGACGAGAGCCGCCTCTACAGCGGCTACACCGACAGCTCGATGTGGACGACCCGCGAGCTAATCGAGGCGATTGCGCCGCACATCGACGACGACGCCCTCGGTCGCCTCGAGTTCGTCCTAATCGAGTTCGCACCCGAGTGGGAGAGTCGCGACAGTCGCGGCTACTCGTCTTTCACGTTGCTCACGGCGCTGCCGGACGAGCGCCTCAGCGAGCAGGGAAAGCGCCGGCTAGGCGAGCTGCAGCGCAAGTTCGAGCGCGAGCAGCCGCCCAAACCGATGGGCATCCGGGTCGGTGTGGTCGGCTCTCCGATCCCCCCCGACTCCGCGCGCCTAATGACCGATCAGCAGTGGGGCAGCGCAATCGCCAAGTACTCGACCGGGGAACGGGCGAACAGGATCGAACTGCGGGGCGACGCGGAGGAGCTCGCTTCGGTTTTGGAGCAAGAAGCGAAGCGCGACACCAAGCGCTTCGCTCGGCTCGGCTTGGGCCTTGACGGCAACAGCCACCCGGCCTATGCCAATGCTCTGCTGCGAGGAGTGGGAGACCCGGAGGCCGATGCCGATCCCGAGCCGCTCTTCGAGCTAGTCCGCCATATCGCCGCCCTCGACAGGACCGAGAACGACATGTGGCTCGGCTGGGCACTCAGAGGCCAGTTCGCGGGGGAACTCCCCGACGATCTCATCGAGCTGCTCCTCGACCGGGCGCTTCACTCACCTGACCCTGAGAGAGAGGCCTGGCAAACGGAGACTCGCTCAGGGGGGGCCTTCTACGGCGGCGACCCCTGGAATAACGGGATGAACACGGCGCGCGGCTCTTCGGCCGAAAGCCTCGCTTCGTGCCTCGCTCATGACATTGACGGCCACCGCAGCGCGATTGTTGCCCCCCGGCTTAACGAGCTCGCTTCCGATCCATCGGTCGCGGTGCGTACGGGGGTCGCGCGCGTGCTCGCGGCCGCACTTCGCTTCGAGCAATCGGCTGCCCTGGTCGCCTTCGAGGTGCTAATCGACGCAGACGACCGCCTGCTGGCCGCGGACCCCGTCGAGCGGTTGATTGCGTACGTGGGGCGCAACGATCCGTTGTTGGCCGCTCCGGTGATCGAGCGAATGCTCGGCTCGGAATACGAGGCGGTGCGCGAGGCGGGTGGCAGGCTCGCCGCGTTCGCTGGTCTTGAGCTTGGCCTTGGTGCACTCCTCGATTCGGCGGTGGGCGCCAAGGATCGCGCAGTCAGAAGAGGAGCGGCGACCGTCTGCGCAGGATGGGCCGCCTCCACCTCAAATGCAGCGGTGGCCAGAGAGCGCCTTATCGGCTTCTTCAACGACGAGGACGAGAAGGTACGAGCCGCCGCCGCGGAAGTGGCGGCGACCCTGCGAGGCAAGGACCTCGATCCACAGATGGACCTGTTGCGGTCGCTGATTTCCTCACCCGCATTTCCCGAGGCGCTCGCCCAGCTGCTCCTCACGCTTGAGCAAAGCACCGATCGCGTCGCCGAGCTCGCCTTGCTCTGCTCCGAGCGCTTCATCGAGACCCACAAGAACGAGATGCACGACATCAGGACGGGCGCGGCAGGCGATGCCGGCCACGTTGGGCAGTTGGTGCTGCGCACCTACAGTCAGGCCGATGGCAAGGACATGCGCCGCAGGGCGCTCGACTCGATCGACGAGCTACTGCGCTTCGAGGCCTACGGATTCGGCGATCTTGTCAGCGCCGCCGAGCGCTGAGACTGCGATTGGTTGAATGGGGAATCCTGTTCTTCTTGCGGAGCCAGGAATGATGGCCTGGGCCGAGTCTCGCTCGACGTTATCGTCCAGCAGCGTGTCAGCTCAGTTGCCCCCGTTCGACCTGAAGGATTCAGGGCTCCTCCGAGGGCTCCACGACGGGACCATCGGACAGGTCTGGGAGTTCTGGAACGACGGGGAGTATCCGGACTGTCGCGATCTCAAGGTCGAGGCCGACCTCAGGGTCGAGGAAGTGCTGTCGGATTGGTCGGTTGCAGATCTTGGTGCGCTGGCGAAGGAGGACACCTGGGTCATGGCTGGCTTTCTGGACGGGGGTCAAGACGGCAGCCGAGACTTGGCCGCTCATCGTCATCGGCGACTTGCGATGCGCGTCGTCGACATCGGGCTTGAACATGCGCGTTTCGATCTCGACCGAAAGGCCCTCATAGAGCATCCCCGGTGCTCAGATCGCGTGTTTGACGTCGTGCCGAGGCTCTGGGAAGCGCTCGCCGACCGGCACTTCCTCCTGCCGATCACGCCTGAGCGTGTGCCAACGGACGTCCTCAGTGCTGAGCCCTTTTTTTACTTCGGCGACTATGTCGTGTTCCCGCATCCTCACTTGGCCGGCAAGAGGGAGCTCTGCTTCGAGCTCTGCGAGCTGGCTGAATCAGATTCAGCGGTGGGGGTTCAAGTGGCCATTGATCCGCATCGCGTCCTGCGCCGCGAGGAAATCCAGAGCGTCCTCCTTGAGGACTACTGGTATGGCCTCAAGGTAACTAGGGACAACCTGGACTCAGTCGAGGCGCACGACCTCGGTCGCAGCATTCACGTGCGCAACCTGGAGACTATGGAGGGTCAGAGGCTGGAGGCGTTCTACCCGTTGATTGCAACGGAGTTCGATTGGTCTTTGCGCGACGAGACCATCAAGATTCTCCAGGTTGAAGAGATCCGCCCGCGCCCCGAAATGCCACGGCCAGATTCGTTGGTGCTCAATCGCTACCTTCATAGCGAGCGAGACACCAAGCGCAGAGTATTTTCGCACCTCGATGGGGCGATCAAGGGCTACGCGGCATCGACGTATGCTCCAAGCAGGGACCAAGAGCCCCTCGCACGAAGAGGCAAATCCGCCGTGTATCGGAAGCTGTTTCGGCTTGACGGGCAGATTCCAGATGACCGCTGGGGAATGGCAGTTGGACACTTCTTCCGCCAGAACGAGCTCGTTGCCGAGCACCTCGGCGAGATCATCGATCAGCGTGTTGAGATCACCTGAAGCCTGCCAGGGAACGCGTCGAGCCAGGCTGGCGGACGCGGTTGGAAATGGTGCGCGGCGCCAGGCACTTCTCGCCGAGAAGTGCCCGAATCGCCGCTAATCCCCGCGTATCGCCGCACTAAGCGCAGATCAGGGGTGCGGCCTATGACCTGAAAATCCCTGCAAATCACACCCTCGGAGAGGCGAAAACCGTTCTCGCCTTCTCATTTGTGGTCCAGGCGGTCGCCGGTTCGAATCCGGTCGTCCACCCCTCTTGAAAGCCCTGCAAATGCACCGCGCTCAGGGGTTCTGCCGTGGGTATCAAGAGGTTGCGCTCGGATCCACGCCAAGCGTCGCCCTCGCCGTAAAGCCGTCCCGCGCGAGATTGCCGCCGGCAGGTGCCAGGGCGAGGACCGAGCTGGAGCCGCCCTGTTCGCGAAAAATGCCGTCCGCGTTGCGCGGGACAAGCGCGGCCGTATTCCGGTTGTAGGGAGCGAGCGCGAAGACCTCGGCGTCGTGGCGATCGGAGGTGAATAGCTGGCCGGTGTGTGAGACGTGGCCGCCGGAGTAAGTGCCGCCGCTCTGCCGCCCGCCGATATGGACCTTGAGGTGGATGTGCGTCGTCCGCCCGGGGTACTGGCCCGGGTAAATGGTGGCGAACTCCGCCAGGCCCTTCCCGTCGGTCAGCTGGATCCCACGCAGGTAGGCCTCGCCCTCGCTGCCCGCCGATGGCTCGCCCGAGTAGACGCCAATGGCGTCGCAGTGCCAGACGTCGACGGCGGCGTCGCGGATCGGCTCGCAGGTATCCGAGTCGACGACGGTCAGCGCAAGCGCGAGCGGCACGCCGGGGCGGTCCTCCACGATGTCTCGCCGGATCTGCGCCAGGTCGATGTGGAAGGGACCTTCCTCCTGTTCGGGGGTCAACACGCAGTCGGGCGCGGTCGTGGGCCCTGCCGCCGACGATCTGACCGTCTCGTCCTCCTCGCCACCGCAGGCGTAGAGGGCGACGCTCGCCAGCGCCCCCGCCGACAGCGCCATCATCTCGCGGCGCCGCATCGAGGCCTGAATCCCGTCTGGGAGCCGGCGGTCGTCCGCCGGACCGCCTTGACTGCTGCTCGGGCGATTGCTCATCGGTCGTCTTTCCACTATGCGGATCTTGACCCTCAAGACTAAACTGCTGTCGACAGCATGAGTGCACGCTCCGCACTACCGCCCGGCCCTTCGCTTCCCCCGGCCATGCAGATGGTCGGGTTCTGGACGAGGCCGCTTGCCTTTCTCGAGCGCTGTCGGGAGCGCTATGGGAAGCGGTTCACGATCAGGCTGCCGTTCACGCCGCCGTTCGTGATGCTCACCGATCCCGATCAGGTGAAGCAGGTCTTCACGGCGCCTCCCGACGTTCTCCATCCGGGGGCGGGCGCTCGCGTGCTGGAGCCAGTCGTGGGCAGCAACTCGGTGATCCTGCTCGACGAAGGGGCGCACATGGAACAGCGCAAGCTGATGCTGCCGGCCTTCCACGGCGAGCGCATGGAGCGGCTCACCGGGCTGATGGAGGAGGTGACCGCCGAGGAGGTCGCGGCGCTGCCGCACGAAACGCCGGTCGCCCTCCACCCGCGGATGCAGGACCTGACGCTGAAAGTGATCCTCCGCGCGGTCTTCGGCCTCGACCCGGGCGCTCGCTTCGACGCGCTGCGGGAGCGGCTGCAGGGAATGCTCGCCTTCGGCGATCGCCCGATCAGCCTGATGCCGCCGAAGCCGGAAAGCCTGCTGGCGCGTACGGCGGAACGGGTCGGCCCCTTCGCTCAGTTCGTGCGGATGCAGGAGGAGGTCGACGAGATCGTCTTCGCGCTGATCGCCGAGCGGCGGGACGAAGGTGCCGACCGCAACGATGTGCTCGCGATGCTGCTGGAGGCCAGGCACGAGGACGGGTCGCCGATGAGCGAGCAGGAGATCCGTGACGAGCTGCTCACCCTGCTCGTCGCCGGTCATGAGACGACCGCCACCTCACTCGCCTGGACCTTCTCGCGGCTGGTCCACGAGCAGGCGGTGCTCGATCGGCTGATCGAGGAGATCGACGCCGGCGAGGACGCCTACCTGACCGCGACGATCCAGGAGACGCTGCGGGCTCGTCCGGTTCTCCCCAACGTGGCGCCGCGCCTGGTGGCGAAGCCGATCGAGGTCGGCGGCTGGACCTATCCGGAGGGCTGCAGCCTGGTGGCGAACGGTTACCTGATCCACCACGACCCGGATATCTATCCCGACCCCTACGCCTTCCGCCCTGACCGCTTCCTCGACGAGCCTCCCGGTACCTACACCTGGATCCCGTTCGGCGGCGGCCGCCGGCGCTGCCTCGGCGCCAGCTTCGCGATGCTCGAGATGAAGGTGGTCCTCCGCGCCATGCTCGGGGCCTGCGAGGTGAGGGCGGCCGGCGACGGGGTCGAGGTTGCCCAGCGGCGCAACATCACGGTGCGCCCCGCCGAGGGCGCGCGTGTCGTGCTCGACGCGCGCTCACGAGTGCCCATAGCGGCTTAGCGGCGAAGCGCCGCGCCGTTTTCAGCGGCTCTTGAGGAGGCGGCCGACTGCCTCCATCATCTCGTCGGTCTTCGCCTCGCGGTCCTTTGCGCTCTTGGCACCGACGACGCAATGGCGGGTGTGTTCGTCGAGCAGGGCAAGGGCCACATTGTCGATCGCCGCCTGGGCGGCGGAGATCTGGGTGAGGATGTCGATGCAGTAGCGCTCTTCGTCCACCATGCGCTCGATGCCGCCGATCTGGCCGGTGATCCGGCGCAGGCGGTTCTTGACCTTCTCCTTGTTGGCTATGTAGCCCGGATCCTGCTCGGCCATCTGGGTTCCTTCGTTCGGGATCGTTGAAAGGTCGAGTATATACCCCCTGCGGGTATCTGCTAGGTTGGTTCTTCTGATACCCCCCGCCCCTATTCGAAGGAAATCGAGAAAGTTCATGATCGCCAAGAGCCAGAGCGTCCAGACGCGAAATGGGAAGAGGCTCGAGCTGCCGATCGCGGGCATGAGCTGCGCGTCCTGCGCCGGTCGCGTCGAGAAGAGCCTGAACCAGCTCGAGGGGGTGGAGGCGACGGTGAACTTCGCCACCGAGCGGGCCAGCGTCAGCTTCGACCCCGAGCGGGTCGCGCCCGAGGATCTCGTTGGGGCAGTGGAGGGAACCGGCTATGCCGCCTCTTTGCCGGCGGCGATCGCCGAGCCGAGCGAGGCTTCCGCACCCGACCCCACCGAGGAGCTGCGCCGGCGCCTGATCGTCGCCGCGGTCCTCTCGCTGCCGGTGCTGGCGCTCTCGATGATCGAGCCGCTGCAGTTCGAGAACTGGCAGTGGCTCTCGCTGCAGCTGGCGACGCCGGTGGTGCTCTGGGCGGGTTGGCCCTTCCACAGGGCCGCCTGGCAGAACCTGCGCCACGGCGCGGCGACGATGGACACGCTGATCTCGGTCGGCACGCTCGCCGCCCTGGGCTGGTCGCTCGTCGCCCTCTTCCTCCTCGACGCGGGGGTGCCGGGGATGAGGATGCCGTTCGACCTTGTCACCGAGCGCGATGCCGCCTCGAACCAGATCTACCTGGAGGTGGCAGCGGTCGTCACCACCTTCATCCTCGCCGGCCGCTACTTCGAGGCGCGGGCCAAGCGGCGGGCGGGCGCGGCGCTGGAGGCGCTGCTCGACCTCGGTGCCAAGGACGTCGCCATCCTCGACGGCGATGGCGAGGAGCGGCGCGTCTCGATCGAGGCCCTCGCCGCCGGCGATCGCTTCGTCGTCCGCCCGGGGGAGAAGGTGGCGACGGACGGGATCGTCGAGAGCGGTTCCTCGGCGGTCGACCGGTCCCTGGTCACCGGCGAGTCGGTGCCGGTCGAGGTCGGGCCGGGGGAGGAGATCATCGGTGCCACGATCAACGTCGGCGGCCGCCTGGTCGTCCGCGCCACCCACGTCGGCGAGGACACGGCGCTGGCGCAGATCGCCCGCCTCGTCACCGAGGCGCAGTCGGGCAAGGCGCCGGTGCAGCGCCTCGCCGACCGGGTCAGCGGCGTCTTCGTGCCGATCGTCTTCGCCCTGGCGGTGGGGACCCTCGGCTTCTGGCTCGCCAACGGCGCCGGCGCCACCTTCGCCTTCACGGCGGCGGTCGCGGTCCTGATCATCGCCTGCCCCTGCGCCCTCGGGCTGGCGACGCCGACGGCGCTGCTGGTCGGGACCGGCCGCGGCGCCCAGCTCGGGCTGCTGATCAAGGGACCGGAAGTGCTGGAGTCGACGCGGCGAATCGACACGGTCGTCCTCGACAAGACCGGGACCGTCACCAGCGGCGAGATGGCGGTCGTCGCCGTCCATGTCGCGCGGGGCGTGGGCGAGACCGATGTCATGCGCCTTGCCGGGGCGGTCGAGGAGGCATCCGAGCACCCGGTCGCGGCGGCGATCGCGGCCCGCGCCAGGCGCGACCTGGAGCGGCTGCCCGCTGTGGATGAGTTCGCCAGCCACGCCGGACTCGGAGTCCAGGGCTTGGTTGAGGGCCACGCCGTCGTCGTCGGCCGCGCCTCGTTCCTCGCCGGCCGGGCGGTGCACCTGCCGCCGGACCTGGAGACGGCTCGACAGGGGGCGGAAGCTTCCGGCCAGACCGCGATCGCCGCCGGCTGGGACGGGGAGGCGCGCGGCCTGTTCGTCGTCGCCGACACCGTCAAGGCCGCGAGCGCGGAGGCGGTCGAGCAGATCAGGGGCCTGGGTCTGCGACCGGTCCTCCTCACGGGTGACAACGAAGCGACCGCGAGGGCGGTTGCCGCGGAAGTCGGGATCGCCGAGGCGATCGCCGAGGTGCTGCCGGCGGAAAAGGCTGCCGTGATCGAGCGCCTGCAGGGCGAAGGCCGGACCGTGGCGATGGTCGGTGACGGCGTCAACGACGCCCCGGCGCTCGCCCAGGCCGACCTCGGCCTGGCGATCGGCACCGGCACCGACGTCGCCATCGAGGCCTCCGACATCACTCTGATCTCGGGCGACCCGCGCGCGGTCGGCGACGCGATCCGGCTCTCCCGCCGCACCCTCGGCACGATCAAGGGCAACCTCTTCTGGGCCTTCGCCTACAACGTCGCGGCCCTGCCGCTCGCCGCCGCCGGCCTGCTCAACCCATTGATCGCCGCGGCGGCGATGGCCCTCTCCAGCCTCTTCGTCGTCACCAACTCACTGCGTCTGCGAGCCTTCACGCCCCGGCGTGAGGTCCGCTGAGATCGCGGCGCGCAAAGTATCGCTGGCCCCGTAGCTGATGCTCCTGGCCCGTCCGTGCTGGTCGACGAGACCGGCTTCGAGGAGGCGCCGGAAGTCAGCGCTCGCGGTCGCAGGAGACACGTCGGCTTCCTCGCCGTATCGGCCGCGGTCGGTGCCACCGAGGAGGCTCTGCTCGAGGGCGATAACGAGCCGATCGGGCCAGCCGCGACCATCGACGATTTCTTCGAGGCGCTCCCAGCGGGCGGCTGCCTGTTCGATCTGGGCCAGTCGTCGACGAGCCTGGGCGAGGTGGGCTTTCAGGCAGAAGGCGACCCAACCGGTTGCGTCTCTCTCTGGCTGGTAGCTGCCTCCCTGCGTCTTTCGGAGGATGGCGTAGTAGTCCTGGATGTGGTCCCTGAGGTACTCCTCGATCGAGAAGAACTCGGGAGAGCCGAGACCCCCACGGGCAAGGACCAGCGACTGCACGATCCGTGCGGCCCTGCCGTTGCCGTCGCGGAAGGGGTGAACCGAGACCACGTGCAGGTGCGCCATCGCCGCTCTTACGACGACGTCTACTCCGAGGTCGCCCTCGGCCAGCCAAGCGACGACCTCGTCCATCAGGTCGACCACGGTGTCGCCATCGGGGCCCCGGTACTCCAGCTCTCCGTTGGCAGCCGTTACTCCGATGGGTCCTGTCCGCCACAAACCGGGGTCCCTGTCGCGCTGGAAGTGACAGGCGTCGAAATGGAGGTCGAGGATCACGCGGTCGACCCACCGGAACGACGGGTCGATCGCCATCGTCCCGACGTGGTCCATCGCGCGCCCGTAGCAGGCGACAGCCTGGCTGTCGTCATCGTCCTCGTCCGGCGTCTGCCGCCCGCTGGTCAAAGCCAACGCCTCCTCGGGCGAGACGCTGAAGCCCTCGATTGAGGTGGAGCTTTCGATCGAGCTGGCGCGAACCTCCCGCCGCAGCGAGCCCATCCAACGACTTCGAGTCGTCACCTCGATGCCCAGCTCCCGTCGCAACTCGTTGAGCTCATCGAGTTGCGATTCAAGCTTGGAGGTCAGGCGGGGGGTGCCAAAGATCATGGCGACAGTTTAGACGATTAAACGACTAATCGTCTAAACGAATAATCGTCTGAAACTACTGCCTAAGCGACCTTGGCGAACCATTGCTCGCGCCGCTCCGCGGTGAGGACGTCGCTGCGGGGGCGGGTGAGGCGGCTGAAGGAGTCGCGCAGGTCCTGAGCCGCCTCGGGGTCGGAGGCGAGGCCGCCGAAGAGGGGGCCGGCAACCTCGGGCTTGGGGAAGCGTCCGAAGTCGAAGGACCACTCGTAGTGCTCGCGGGCGCGGTCCTCGCGCCAGGCTTCGTAGCCGTCGAGGTTCTCGTCGCCGCCGGTGAGGGTTTCGGCGACGTGGAGAGACTGCTCGATCGCGTCGGAGATCCCCTGGGCCGTGGAGGGGTGCTTGAAGTGGCCGGCGTCGCCGACCAGCGCCCAGCCGGGGCCGGTCGCGTCGCGGAAGAAGCCGCGCAGCATCGTCTCCGGTGCCACCCGGATCGGCGCCAGCTGCTCGCCCCGGTCGAGCCAGCCGGTGTCGAACCACTCGTCGTACTCGCCGACGCTGGCGCGGAACTGGCGCTGCCGCTGCTGCGGATCGCCGCGGGTCAGCTCCGGCTCGACGCCGAGGATGAGGATGGAGACGTCGTCCTCGCAGGGTGCCCAGGCCAGGGAGCCGCGCTCGATCACGTCGATGAAGAAGCGGTCGCTGGCGGGAAGCCCGCGCCAGTAGCCGAACATGAAACCCATCTCCGCCGCCAGCGGGCGCCGCTTCTCCAGGCCAAGCAGCCGGGCGACGGTCGAGGCGCGGCCGTCGGCCCCCAGCACCCAGCGCGCCTCGATCTCATCGCCCTCATCCAGGACGACGCCGCGCACGGGGTCCTCCGCGCTGCCGGCGCCGAGCAGGCCGCTGACCCGCTCGCCGAAGCGCGTCCCCGCGCCCGCCTCGATCGCGACGTCGAGCAGCGCCTGGTCGAGCACCGGCCGGGTGATCGCGCACATGCGGTCGAAGCCGCCGACCGGGGTGAAGGGGCCTGCGAATTCCCTCCCCAGCACGCGGGCCGCGTAGATGACCGGGTTGAGCCGGTGCTCCGCCTCTATCCGCTGCAGCGCGCCGAGCTCCGACAGCCGGGCGAGCGTGTTGGGGAAGACGCAGTGGGTCGAGAGCGTGTCCGCCGGCGGCGGCTCGCGGTCGACCAGCAGCACGGACCAGCCCCGCTCGGCCAGCCGCGCCGCCAGCGGCGAGCCGGCGCAGCGGGCGCCGACGACCACGGCGTCGTAGCTTTTCCGCTGGGCGCCGCTCACTGCCGCTTCCGCCCGACCGTCAACAGGTACTCCATCTCGAAGCGCGCGTCGTCGGCGCTGCCCCGGTTCCACTCCTCGCAGAAGCTGCTCAGCGCCTCGTCGAACTCCCGCGCGCGGCCTTCTTTCTCAGCGTTCGCACGCGCCGCGATCGTCGGTCCGTAGCGCTGCTTGAAGTGCTCCCCGTAGTCGCCAGGGAGCTCGAAGGCGGTCACCTCGAGCACGTCGCGCTCCACCTTCTTCGAGCTCCACCCGCTCGCCGAACAGCTCGCGCAGGTGATCCTCGCCGCCCCAGAGCGGCGGCGGCTGCGCTCCCGGCGGCGGCGTCGGCATGAACGGGCCCATCGTGCGGAAGAGGGCGCCGATCATCCCCTCCGGCGTCCAGCTCAGCAGGCCGATCTTGCCGCCGGGTCGGCAGACGCGGACGAGCTCGTCGGCGGCCGCCTGGTGGTGGGGCGCGAACATCACCCCGATCGAGGAGATCACGACGTCGAAGGCGGCGTCCTCGAAGGGCAGATCCTCGGCGTCGGCCTCGACCCACTCCAGCTCCAACCCCTCGGCCTCGGCGCGGGCTCGGCCGGCGTCGAAGAGCTCCGGCGTCAGATCGCTGGCGGTAACGGTCGCTCCGCCGGCCGCGGCCGGGATCGCGGCGTTGCCGGTGCCGGAGGCGACGTCGAGGACGCGCATCCCGGGGCCGATCTCGCAGGCCTCGACGAGGCGCGGCCCCAGCGGCAAGAGGAAGGTCTCGACCATCGAGGGGTAGTCGCCGGAGGCCCACATCTTGCGGTGGCGCGCCTTCAGCTCGGCGTTCTGGGCCTGGGTGTCAGTGCTTCCGTTCACTCTGGTTCTCCTCCTTACGAAGTTGTCGATGAATGTCTACGCCGAGGCTGGAACCGCTTCAACTTCTATATCTGCAGTTAGGCGCGTAGACTCGAAAAAGATGCCGGAGAGCTACGGACAGTTCTGCCCGATCGCACAGGCGGCGGAGGTCCTGACCGAGCGCTGGACGCTGCTCGTCCTCCGCGAGCTGCTGATGGGCAGCACCCGCTTCAACGAGATCCAGCGCGGCGTCCCGCGCATGTCCTCGTCTCTGCTCAGCAAACGGCTGCGCGAGCTCGAGCGCTCGCAGTTGCTGACCCGGGAACCGCTCAGCGGCGAGCGCGGGCACGCCTACCACCTGACGCCAGCCGGGGAGGCGCTGGGTCCGCTGGTCGTCTCGCTCGGAACCTGGAGCCGGGACTGGCTGAAGCGGGAGATCAGCGCCGAGGAGGCCGACCCGGCCCTGCTGATGTGGGACCTGCGGCGCAGCGTGCGCCTCGACCGGCTGCCCGCCGAGCGGGTGGTGGTCTTCTTCCGCTACCGCGATGCCGAGGAGGGCAAGCGCGCCTGGTGGCTGGTCGCGCAGGAGAGTGGCGCCGACCTCTGCTTCTCCGACCCCGGCTTCGCGATCGACCTGCAGGTCGACGCCGAGGCGCGGGCGATGGCGGAGGTCTGGGTGGGGAGGCTCGAGCTGGGGGCGGCGATGCGCTCGCGGCGGCTGCGGATCACCGGGCCGGACCACTTCGTGCGGACCCTGCCCGACTGGCTGGGTCTGAGCACGTTCGCCTACCCGGACCCGGCGGCCGAGCTCGCCGGGCGGCGCTAAACCCTCCTAGGGCCGACTCTCCGCCACCTCCGGAATGCGCTCGACGTCGATGCTCGGGAGCGCCCGCTCCAGCCAGGCTCGGGATCCACCAGTTGCGGCTGCCGAGCAGCTGCATGACGGCTGGGACCAGGACCATTCGGACGATGGTGGCGTCGAGGAAGATCGCCGCCGCGAGCCCGATGCCGAAGAGCTTGAGGAAAACTTCCGGCGAGGCGACGAAGGCGAGGAAGACGACGACCATGATCGCGGCGGCGGCGGTGATCACCCGGGCCGTCTTGGCGAGGCCGTCGGCCACCGCGCGCCTGGTGTCGCCGTCCTTCAGGTACTCCTCGCGGATGCGCGAGACGAGGAACACCTCGTAGTCCATCGAGAGCCCGAAGAGGATCGCGAACATCATCACCGGCATGAACGGCGCTATCGGCACTTCGTGGTCGATTCCGATCAGTTCACCGACCGCCCCGCCCTGGGCAACCAGGGTCATCACGCCGTAGGCGGCGCTGACGGAAAGCAGGTTCATGATCGCCGCCTTCAGCGAGATCAGCGGTGAGTGGAAGGCGACCAGCAGCAGCAGGAACGACAGCCCGACCACCGCCGCAATGAACAGCGGCATGCGGTCGACCATGTATTCGCTCTGGTCCTCGAGCGCCGGAGTGACGCCGCCGATGCTCGCGGTCACGCCGGTGCCGCCGAGCGCTTCCGGCAGCACGGTGTCGCGCAGGTGGTGGACGAGGTCGGACGTCGCCTCGTCCTGCGGCGAGGTGGTGGGAATCACGGTCACGATCGCCGCGGTATTGCCGGAGTTGAACTGCGGCGGCGGCACGTAAGCGACGCCCTGCTCCTTGCGCAGCTGCGCGGCAAGGCCGTCGATGTTCGCCCGCGTCTCCGGGTTCGGCAGTTCGGCCGCGATCAGCAGCGGCCCGTTGGCGCCGGGGCCGAACCCCTCGCTGATCAGGTCGTACGCCTGGCGGGTCATCGTGTCCTTCGGATCGTTGCCGGCGTCGGGGAAGCCGAGACGCATGCCGAGGGCGGGGGCGGCGAGCGCCAGCAGGACCGCCGTGGCAACGATCGCCGCGGTCCAGGGTCGCCGCTGCACGGCATGGCTCCAGCGAGCGGCGGGGGATTCACCGTTCTCCGGGGCATCGAGGCGGCGGCCGAGGAAGGGGATCCGCAGCCGGTCGACCCGCGGACCGAGATAGGAGAGGAGCGCCGGCAGCAGCGTGATCGAAGCGAGCATGACGACGAGGACGGCGAAGGAGGCCGAAAGCGCCACCCCGTACATGTAGGGCAGGCCAGTGAGAAAGAGCCCGAGGACGGCGATGACGACGGTGCAGCCGGCGATGATCACGCTTCGGCCCGCCGTGGTCACCGCCTCGACGACGGCGTCGTGGCGGTCTTTACCGGCCTTCATCGCGGAACGGAACCGGGTCAGCACCAAAAGCGCGTAGTCGATCCCGACGCCGATCCCGATTAGGCCGGAGACCGCCAAGGTCCAGTCGGGGACGTCGATGAAGTTGGCCAGCAGCACGATCAGGCCGCCGGAGGAGATCCCGAGCCCGACCAGGGCAATCACCAGCGGCAGCCCGGCCGCGACCAGCGAGCCGAAGGCGATCAGCAGCACGATCGCGGCGCCGAGGAAGCCGAGGCCCTCCGGGCTGGCCCCTTCCTGTGCCCTGTAGATCGGGTCCCCGCCGAGCTTGATTTCGAGGTCGCCGCCGCTGTTCGCTTCGGCGGCGTCCACCAGCTGTTCGCCCTGCTTTTTCTCGACCTCCCAGCCGGGCACGTTGAGCGGCAGCGTCGTCGTCGCGATCGTGCCGTCGTCCGAGTAGCGGATCGGGGCGCGCTGCTCGACGTGCTCGACGCTTTCCGCCGCGGCGAAGAACGCGCCCATGCGCGGTTTCGTCGCGGGGCTGTCGGCGCCGCGGGGGTCTTTCCAGACGACGTAGATTTCCTGTCCGGAGTAGCCGGCGAACTCGCGTTCCGTCAGCTCGCTCGCCGCCTCCGACTCCGAGCCGGGGGTATCGTAATCGGCTTCGTACTCGCCGGCGAAAGCGGAGCCGAGGCCGATGAGGACGACCGTCGCGACGATCCAGGCGAGGACCATGCGGCCGCGGCGGCGGTAGGCGAGGTCGGCGAGGTTGGCGAGGCGGCGGGTCATGCGGCGGTCCTTTCGCTCGGGAAATCCGTTGCGGGCAAGAAAGGTTTCAAGAGGAAACCATTCATACCATAAAGCAACGCGGTAGGCTTTCAGGCATGGGCAGGGATCCCCTACCGGGCGACAGAGCGCCCTCGACGCTCGCTTTTCTCCTCTCGCAGGTGGGGACCTACGCCGCGCGCCAGTTCTCCGAGCGGATGGCAGAGGTCGACCTGCATCCGGCGCTGTTCCGGGTTCTCAATCTCATCGACGCCGGCGAAGGGCGCTCGCAGCAGGCGATCGGAGAGGCGATTCAGGTGCCGCCGAGCCGCATGGTGGCGCTGGTCGACGAGCTCGAGCGGCGCGGCCTGGTCGAGCGCCGGCCCCATCCCACCGACCGCCGTGTCCGCGCTCTCTACCTCACCGCGAAAGGCCGGAAGACGCTCGTCCGCGGGCGCGAGATCGCCAGCGCACATGAGAAAGACATGACGCGGGGGATGGCGGCGGCCGACCGCAAGCGCCTGCTGCAGCTGCTGCAGAAGATCGTCGACGAACAGACGATCGGCCAGGGTGTCCATCCCGGGCTCAGCAAGCCGGGACCGCCCGCGTCGGAGTAGACCCCTTGACAAGCGGGCTATCGTGAAACACACGATATGGTGGCATTGCTCGCGCTGACCATCCTCGGAACCGTGATCGGCACGATCCTCGCCGTCGAAGCGTCGGCCTGGATGCCCTACCTCGGCCACAGGCTGATCCGCTCCGCGCTGTCCCGTTTTCCCGAAGGGCTGCCGGCCGAGGTACGAGCGCGGTGGGCGGAGGAGATCGAAGCCGACTTCGCCAGCTTCGCCGACAGGCCGTGGGGTGGACTTGTCTTCGCCATCGGAGTGCGTTGGAAAGGGGCTAGGAGGCTGGCTGCCGAGCTGGCGCCGCGACGCATCAAGGCGACCGCTTCGCGCTCGAAGAGCAAGCACACCCCACCGCCGGCTGCCGCCTCCGATCGTGTGCCCGCTGTGCGCTACGTCACGTCCTACAAATTCTTCGGCGGACGCCCGATGCCCCGGTACATCAGGATTCCCGAGCCCACGAACCTTCCCGAGCCCACGAGCGACGAGGGTGAGGAGGATGAGTAAGGAGCCGCGGCTGAGCGCCGACTCCCTGAAGGTTCTGGGCGCGATGCTGGAGGATCCGCTGGCCTGGCACTACGGACTCGGGTTGGCAGGCACCGCCGAAATCTCCTCCGGCACGATCTACCCGATGCTGGCCCGGCTCGAGAACGCCGGCTGGCTCGAGAGCCGGCGTGAGGAGTCCAGCCCCGAGAACGAAGGGCGGCCACGGCGGCGGCTGTATCGCCTCACCGGCGTCGGCGAGCGCAAGGCGCTGGAGCAGCTGGAGGAGATCGAGCGCCTCTCGCGGCGCGTGAAGCGGCGCCGCGGCATCACGAGCGAACCGCGCAAGCGGCTCGCGTAAGTCGGGTATTTCGCGACGTTGGCGGTAGGCCCGCCCCGCGAAGGGCGGGCCCTCCTCCTATCCCTTGCAGCCGGGAACCGGGTCGTTGGCCCCGGGGCCGGTGCCGTGACCGGGTGCATGGCACTTCGCACCGCCGTCGTTTGGTCCCTTGCTGCTGTTACCGGGACCGAAGTCCGGGGCGCCAAAGGCGGACGAGGCCGGAATCGTCAGGGCACCTACCGTGAGCGCCAGGGCCAGAATCTTTTTGCGCATGGGAACCTCCTATCGACGCGCTGAGCGCGCCTTCGGGGCTCCCAGGGTGATCTCACAGCGAACCGCCCCTCCTCGCTGATTTTCGAACGTACCATCAGCGTCTGTTCAGCGTCAAGGCGACTCGTATGTCCGTTAATTTCAAACTGTATGTCCGATATAGGCAATGAAGAGGACTGACCTCGATGCCAAGGGCTTCGGCTGAGCGGGCGGATTCGGATGCGTCGGCCGTGCGTGCAGTCGTGCGCGGCCAGGTACAGGGCGTCGGCTTCCGCGAAGCGACGCTGCGATCCGCGCGCAAGCTTCAGGTGATGGGCTGGGTGCGGAACGGGGAGGACGGGGAGGTACTCGTCCACGCCGAGGGTTCGGAGGGTGCGGTCGAGGAGCTGCTGGCGTTCCTTCGTGGGGGACCACCCGGGGCGCGGGTCCGCGACGTCGAGACCGAGCAGGTCAAGGTCGAGGGGCACGAGCAGTTCGCGATCCGCGGCGTCAGCGCCGGGGTCTTCGTCGTCCAGGAGCACGCCGCCACCGCGCACCATTTCGACCTGCGACTCGAGGTCGACGGGGTGATGCGCTCCTGGGCGGTGCCGAGGGGACCGTCGATGGACCCGGCCGTCAAACGGCTCGCGGTCGAGGTCGAGGACCACTCGATCTCGCACAACGACTTCGAGGGGAAGCTGGACGGCGGCGGCGTGATCGTCTGGGACCGTGGCAGCTACGAGCAAGGTGGTCGGGTGCCCTGGCCCGAGGCGCTCGAGCGCGGCCACGCCGTCTTCGTGCTCCACGGCGAGAAGCTCCGCGGCGGCTTCGCCCTGCAGCGCACCCGTCCCGGCAAGAAGCCGCAATGGCTGCTGATCAAGCGCCGCGACGCGGACGCGCGCCCCGGCTCAGACGTGGTGGCCGAGAGCCCGCTGTCGGTGCTCAGCGGTCGTGGCTTGGACGAGCTGCTGGGATAACGCGAACCTCCCATGCTCAGCTCTTGCGCCAGCGAGCTCCTCGCCCTGCGCCTTCGGCGGCGACCTTTCCTTCGGTTCGCAATTCCGCGAGCACCAGTCGGATCGTCGCCTCGCTGATTCCGGGCAGGGCCCGCTCGATGTCGCGGCGCCTGAATGCCTCGGGTGCGCGGTCGAGGATGTGCTCTCGGACTCGCTGCTGCTTGCTGCCGGTTGCCAACTCGGCCGCCGCCACGCGGTCCTCGAAATCGTCATAGGCCGACGCGAGGATCTCCGCTAGGTAGGTGACCCAGGGCCAGACGTCGTGTCGGCCCTCATGCCAGTCGCGCTGAGATGCCTGCAGGGCAGCGTAATAGGCGTTTTTCGATTCGTAGATGCGCTGCTCGATGCTCACGTAGCGCGCCACGCCGTAGCCCTGGGCCAGCAGCTCATGCGTCGTGATCAGACGTGCCAAGCGGCCATTTCCGTCAGCGACCGGATGGATCGCAAGGAGGTCGACGATGAGTCCGCCGATGAGCACCACGGGGTGGGCGCTCTGGGCTTCTTTGTCTGCCTCGTAGCGAACGAGTAGCTCGCTTAGTTGAAATTCGGTCTGCTCCGGTGCCGTCGGCTCGAAGACAACGCTGCGAGCGCCGGCCTCATAGGAGACGATCAGGTTCTGGTCTGACTTCAAGTGGCCACCACGCCCACCTGAGTACGCGAACAGCAGCCGGTGCAGATGCAAGACGAAAGGCACCGTAAGCGGCTCGTGGCTTTCGAGCCGCATCAACTCGTCGATGGCATCTCGATAACCGGCGAACTCGCGCTCGTTGCGATTGCGATAACGGCGTGAACCCTCGGCGATCTGTTCTGCTCGATCTCCGTCGACCACTACCCCCTCGATTGCGTTCGAAGCGGTGATCGAGGCGATCCGTGCGTCTTCAGTTAGCTGTCCGAGCAGCTCTGGCATTTGATCTTCGAAAAGCGCCTCCCGGCCCTTTCCCGTGTCGATCCGCCCCAGCAAGGCGCCCAGCTCCCGGGGCTGTCCGGAAAAGGTTTTATCGAGATCAATAAAGCTCCGCATGGAGCTAATAATCCCACAATTGAGCTAAAAGGAGGGCAAATTAGCTCGATTATGCGTTTTTATCTCTTATTCGAGCGCTCACCGTTGCTCAGCGGCGCTTAGCGTGCGAGCGCCGCGCCGATCTCCAACAGCGCCCGTTCGACCCCCGGCCGGTCGACGTCGAGGTGGGTGACCGCACGGACTTCGCGGCCCCTGTGCCGCAGCTCGATTCCCGCCGCCGCCAGCTTCTCGACCAGCCCGGCGGCATCGGCAACCTCGAAGATGACGATGTTGGTCTCGACGGTTGCGGGATCGATCGAGACGCCGTCGATCTCGGCGAGCCCCTCGGCGAGCAAGCGGGCATTCTCATGGTCCTCCGCCAGCCGCTCGACGTTGTGCTCGAGTGCCCAGAGCGCGCCCGCGGCGACTATCCCGGCCTGCCGCATGGCCCCGCCGAGCATGTGCTTGTAGCGCCAGGCCTCCTCGATCAGGTCGCGCGAGCCCGCGAGGCAGGCGCCGACGGGCGCGCCCAGCCCCTTGCTGAAGTCGATCCAGGCGGTGTCGAAGCCGGCGGCGATCGAGGCCGCGCTTTCGCCGGAGGCGACCACGGCGTTGAGCAGCCGCGCCCCGTCCAGATGCGTGCGCAGCTGATGGCGGGCGGCAACCGCGAGGACGTCGTCGATCGCATCGCGGGGCCAGACGCGACCGCCGCCGAGGTTCGTCGTCTGCTCGACGCAGACCAGCCGCGCGCGCGGCTGGTGCAGGTCGTGGGGATCGGGCATCGCCTCCTCCAGGGCGGCCCCGGTGAACATGCCGCCCTCGCCCTCCAGAGGATGGGCCAGAGCGCCGGACAGCGTCGCCGAACCACCGGCCTCGGCCACGAGCGGGTGCGAGGTGCGGTGGGCGTAGAACTCGTCCCCGCCCGGCCGGATGTGGATACGGATCCCGATCTGGTTGCACATCGAACCCGAGGGGAGAAAGAGCGCCGCCTCCTTGCCGAGCATCTCGGCCACCCTCTCCTGGAGCTCGTTGACGGTGGGGTCGAGGCGGCGCTGCTCGTCGCCGACCTCGGCAGACGCCATCGCCCGGCGCATTCCCTCGCTGGGCAGGGTTTGCGTATCGGAGAAGAGGTTTACCGGCGGAGGGCTCATGTCCGCCGAGACGATAGAGCGGCGGTCGCGCTTGCGGTTACCGTGTGGGCGTGGTTTCGACGCTTGATGAGTTAACGGTCGCCGATGCGCCCGCGGCCTGGGCGGCACTCGGGTTCGAGGTCGATGGTGACACCTGCGTTATCGGAGAGGTGGGGATCCGCCTGGTCGGGTTGGGCGCAGGTAAGGGGCTGACCGGCTGGTCACTGCGTGGGATGAAGAGCACCGAGCTGGATGGGCTACCGATGACGCCGTCCGATCGTCCGCCGCCAAAAGGGCCGTCGATCCACCCGAACGGGGTCACGGCACTCGACCACGTCGTCGCGATTACGCCGGCGCTCGAGCGGACGGTCGCGGCGCTGCAGGGTGCCGGGCTCGACCTGCGCCGCATCCGCGAGGAGCCGACGCCGGCGGGGGCGCCACGGCAGGCGTTCTTCCGGCTCGGCGCGACCATCCTCGAGGTCGTGCAGGAGCCGGAGGACGCGATCGAGCGCGGGGGAGGGGTGGACCGGCCAGCCCTCTTCTGGGGCCTCGCCCTCACCGCGCCGGACCTCGACGCGACCGTCGCCAGGCTCGGCGACAGGGTCAGTGAGATCCGCCCCGCAGTTCAGCCCGGCCGCAGGATCGCCACCCTGCGCCGCTCCGCCGGCCTGGCGCTGCCGGTGGCGTTGATGACGCCGTAGGGCGGATACGATCGACTGAGCGAAAGGCGGCGCTAGTCGAGCAGCCGCCCCGGCTTCACCTCGACCGCCTTCGCCAGCCGTTCCAGGGTCGAGACCTTCGGGTCGCGTTTCCCCCTCTCGATCCTGCTGACCTCACCCGCCTGAACTCCGCTGCGCTCGGCGACCTGTTCCTGCGTCAGCCCGAGTTGCTCGCGGGCTGCGCGGAGGTTCTTGCCGAGGTTGCCCACGGCGGTGATCGTCCAGGCTGCGGGCTGTGATCGCCATGTAAAGTTTTACATCTTGTTGGTAATCTCTGGGCCGATAGCTCTTGCTCCTGTGGTGCAGGAGACAGAAGCAAGACGGGGCCAATCCCAATCCCCCAACGGGTGGCTGAGGTCGGCCCCGCCATCGGCGGCGGTTTACGCCCCCTTGTAGATCATGCGCGACTCCGTAACCGGCGCCACTTTCGTGACCTTCATCGACTTTCACCCCCCCTCCGTCGTAAACCCGGCGCGAGCCGCCAGGAGGAAGGCCGATGCTAAGGAAAATCCGAGCATCGTTCATTTTGTGAACGACGTGACTTCCGCGTGCGAGGCAGGAATCTCTATGCTCGGTGACTACTGACTAAGCCAGGTCATTCAAGCGAAGAGGAGGCGTCGTGAACGGCAAGACTGGCCGGCCCGGGCAGCGCAGGAAGGGCATCGTGGAGGTTGTTCAGTACGGCCTGGGCCATTACATCCGGGTCCACGCGCTGATCATTTTGAATGAAGGTACGTACACGGCTGCCCAGATTGCGGAGATCATGGGTGAGCCGCTCAACAACGTCTCGAATCATGTTCGCGAATTGCTCGACGCTGGCTCGATCGAAATCGCTAAAACGGTGCAGAAGGGAAACCTAGTCCAGCACTATTACCGAGCAGTAGAAATTTCGTTCTACTCAAAGGCGGAAGCTGAACAGTTGACCTACGAGGAGCGACAGGTCACTGCCGGTCTATTGGTTCAGCAGGCATCGGCAGAGGCTATGGCGGCGCTCTACGCTGGCAAACTGGCCGACCCTCGAGCCGTCGTATCGTGGGATTGGCACAACGTGGATCAGCAGGGCAGGGAGGACCTGGAAGACGAAGAGAAGCGGTTCCTAGAACGAGTACAGGAGATCGAGGTCGAAGCAACTAACCGACGAGCCAAATCCGGCGAGGATGCTCAGTCTATCCTTATCACCCTGCTTGGATATGAGCGCGGACGAAAGCCCCGCAAGTTTCCTTCCTCATGAAACAGTGAGCGATGTTCACCGTACGATTGCCGAGCCGGTCATGATCTGAAATGGTGAAGTAGTCAACTGATACCGACTTCATCCGGAAATTTAGGTGACGGGGTCTCTTCCTGATGACCCGCGTTAGTCATCTGGTCTGACTGGGTCTGTCGGTGTCGGTGGCGCCCCCATGAACCGACCTTCTTCCACCGCCACCCTCAGCGAGGGGAATGAGCCGCTTCCATTCGACTGGGGTGCGCTCGTTCCCTTCGTCATCCACCCGATGCGGGTGGCGATCATCGAAGCGTTGTGCTGGATCGGCGAGCCGCTGTCGGCGATCGATTTTCGGAGGCTCTTCGCGGATGAGAGATACAGCACCTCCTACATCTCCTACCACCTCACCGAGCTGGGGAAAGCTGGCGTCCTAGTCCAGGTTGGGGCGCGACGCGTGCGTGGTCTGACCAAGAAGCCGTACTTCTTCCCCCCACCTAAGTAGGCCACGGCCGTGTCTCTCACAATCACCGCGGAACAGCGCAACCTGCTCTACGACGACATCCTTGAGCACCTCGGCGGCATTGGTGACATCGATCTGGCGCTGCGCCAAAAGGATTTCGAGACTGCACGGCGTCTAGGCCTCACCTTCTCTGACGAGCTGCGACTAACGAGCGAAGATCTCGGCTGGGGCGAGGAAGCGCCCGCCGAGATCATCGAGCTGAAGACGCCACCCGATGTGCTCCGCCGGGCCTTGACCCGGCTGCGCGATATGGCGCTAGCCCTCGACGCCAGCGAAGAGGCGGAGCGCGTCGAGCTCCGCGAGAACGCCGAACGCAACCACCTGCTGGTGGAGGCATGTCGACAGGTTCTCGCCGGGCTCGACGACTAGGCGACTCTCTAGCCGTGCTTATAGATCTGCACGCTCGGGACAATTGGGTTGGTCTTGTGTGCCGTCATCGTTCCTGCCTCCTTCCCAGGTCGTTCCGAAGCTCGGAGAGTAGGTTACGGAGCGTTTGAATCATGGCACGCGCGAACAGATCCGAGAGTAGGAGGGCACTTGCGTCTTGAGCAGCTGAATACGGGAGAAAGGATTGCTTGTGTTGGGGCGACTGTCCTCTTCATCTCGATGTTTCTGGACTGGTTTGTAGTCGAGATTCCGGACTCGAGCGGAGTGAATTTCTTCCTGAATGGAGTTGGCCAGAGCGCGTGGGAGTCCCTCGATTTCATTCCGGCCGCCCTAGTCATCGTAATAGTCATCACCTTGGTCGCAGTGTTTCTGCGCCTCAGAGGCTTGACGTATTGGTCTCCTGCGCGAGCCGATGCGCTTATAATGATTCTTGGTCTCAGTGCCGCACTGCTGATCCTCTACCGAATTGTTGACCCGCCCGGCTTTGGTTCATTCAAGGGCGTTTTCGGAAATGTCTCAGCCGAGCGCTCGGTGCGATTCGGAATCTTCTTGGGCTTTCTGGCGGCTTCGGGAGTCGCCTTTGGCGGCTACCGAGCAATGAGGGAAGAGAGCACCTCGGCTGCAAATATGGGGGGTGGTGGAGGCATGTCGACAGGTTCTCGCCGAACTCGACGACTAGGTGTTCTTAACTAGGCACTCGACCGCGCTAGCAGCCGTTCGGTCGCCTCGTCGGGGTTGCCTTGGTAGTACTGCTCCAGCACCTGCCGGAAGAGTGGCTCGCCCGCGGCGGCGCGGGTGAAGAGGGTCATCGAGGAGCGGAGCTTGATTGCGTCGACGTCGCCGAGGATCTCGTGCGCCGCTCGACCCGACTGCTCCGTCAGTGCCTGGGTGCACTCGCGCAGGCGCGGGCCTAGAACGGGGTGCTCGAGGTACGCCGCGGCTTCGTCCAGCGAACGAATTGCATAGGTCTGGGACATCGGGCTGCTCCCGAGTCCCACGAGCTGGGGGAAGACGAACCACATCCAGTGGCTCGTCTTACGCCCGGCCCGCAGCTCTGCCAACGCGCGACCGTAGGTACCGGCCCGATCCTGGGCTTCGACGAAGCGCTGCAGGCTAGACGCGGGCGCCACCCCGCCCTGCGCTGATCCGCGGCCAGATCAGGAGTACAAGCCCGATCAGGATGCAGACGATCCCAAGGGCGTAGTGGACCAGGATCGCGAGGATGATTCCGATGATTATGAGTATTAGGGCTAGTGACATGGCGGAGAGGTACCCGCGTCTCTGGATGGCAAACGAGATAACAAGGAGTTAGATCGTCTGCTAAATTTAGCTCTCGTCCTAAATTTAGCTAGGAGGCTAAGTCAATATGAACCCGCCGGAGTTCAAAAATCCCTATCGCCCTGGCGCCGGCCATATGCCGCCCTATCTAGCGGGGCGGGAGCGGGAGTACATCGAGTTCGCCCGCCTCCTGGATCAGGACGAGATCTTGGAGAACCTCGTCCTTACCGGTCTTCGCGGGGTCGGAAAGACCGTTCTCCTTGAGACCTTCAAGCCGAAGGCCATAGAAAAGGGCTGGCTCTGGGCGACTGCGGACCTCTCCGAGTCAGCCAGCATCAGTGAGGCGGCGCTCGCGGAACGCCTGCTCGCCGATCTTGCGCTGATCACTTCCTCCCTGACTGTGGTGGATCCGACTCTGGAGCAGCCGGTGGGATTCGCTGCCCCCTCGGAGCCGCGGATGGTGCCGCTCAGCCATGAAGTCCTCGTCGCGCTCTACCGAAGCACGCCGGGCCTAACAGCCGACAAGATCAAGGCGACCCTCGAATTCGCCTGGGAGCACCTGAAAGAGCAGGGGCAGCATCGCGTGATCTTTGCTTATGACGAGGCGCAGAACCTGTCTGACCACGCGAGCAAGGATCAGTTCCCCCTGTCCGTCCTGCTCGACGTGTTTCAGTCGATTCAGACGAAGGGAATCCCCTTCATGCTCGTGCTCGCGGGGCTGCCCACCCTGTTCCCGAAACTCGTCGACGCCCGGACCTACGCAGAGCGGATGTTCCGAGTGATGACGCTGACGAGGCTGAGCGACCAGGAGAGCCGCGAAGCGATCCTTAAACCGATTGAGGTTGCCGACTGCCCGGTGAAGCTGGCCACCGAGTCGGTCGAGCTGATGATCCATGAGTCGGCGGGTTACCCGTACTTCATTCAGTTCATCGGCCGGGAGGTATACGACGTCTTCATTCGCCAGCATGCTGATGAAGAGCAGAAATCTGTTCCGGTTGAGGCGATACAGCGCAAGCTGGATGCCGACTTCTTCGCGGGTCGATGGGCCAGGATCACCGATCGGCAGCGGGAACTTCTCTGGGTGGTGGCGCACCTCGAGCGCCCTGACGAGGAATTTACGATCCTCGAACTGACGGAAATGGCGAAGGCGCTCCTGCCGAAGGCGTTTTCGGCTAGTCACGCCAATCAGATGCTGGCCAGTCTCGCCGAGCGAGGAATGATCTACAAGAATCGCCTCGGCAAGTACTCGTTTGCGGTTCCACTGCTGGGACGGTTCATTCGCCGGACCTACCATCTCCCCGTCGCGTCCGAGCCGCCTGAGTCGACTCCTCACTGACTCTTGGCCGGCGGTCGGTGCCACGGTTCCGTCCCGATACGTCCCCATGTACTCAGCTTTTTCCGTGCTCCTCCGCGTACAACGCCGCTCAAGCAGTTTGGCGTTGCGTAGCTAAAGCCACGGCGGCGGGCGCCGATGGCTCCTGGCCGGGGGCATTCGCTTCCGGCTTTGCCACTAAAGGAGAGATATATGGGCATCATGAGAAAGCGGGCGCTGCTCGCGCTCGGCTGCACGTTTGCGCTGGCGCTCGCTGCCGGTGCCTACGCCTACTTCACGAGCAACGGCTCGGGCACGGGGACCGCCTCGGTTGGAGCCGCATCGGCTGTGACGCTGCACGGGACCGTCTCCTCGAGCCTGTTCCCGGGCTCGTCGTCGCCGGTCTCCTTCACCGTCGACAACCCCTCCTCCGGCTCGCAGCGGGTGGGGACGATCACGCTGTCGAGCATCAGCGTCGACGCGGGCCACTCGACCTGCAGTAGTGCGATCAGCGGCGGCAACCCCGATTTCTCGATGCCGGCGGTGGCTGTGAACAAAACCTTCGCTCCCGGTGCGGGGCAGGCCGTAACGCAGACCGGAACCCTGACGATGAACGAAACCGGGACCAACCAGGACGCCTGTCAGGGCGCGACGCTGACGCTGCATTTGACCAACAACTAGGCGACGAGGGTGCGCCGTTCGATTGCCGCCGCAGGAGACGCGACCAGGGTCATGATGGCCCTGGTCGTCCTCGGCGGCTGCCTTGCGGCAGCTGCATACGCAGCGAAGCATCCTGTGGGCGGCGAGTCCGCGGGCATCCCCCAGGGCGAGATCCGCAACGACGAGTCGACGTCCGGCGGCGCCCGCCCGCCACGTCCGCTGATCACCCGGCACCCCGCCAAGATGTCGACCACCTCCACCGCCCGCTTCGCCTTCAAGGCGGCTCGGGGCGGTCCACGCTTTCAGTGCCGACTCGACGGCGGCGGCTGGAGGGCCTGCCTGTCCCCGGTCGCCTTTCGCGGCCTCGCCACCGGTATCCACCGCTTCTCCGTGCGGGCGCTGAACCGGCTCGGCCGGCGGGGCCCGGGGGCGCGGTTCGACTGGAGGCTGCTCGAGCCCAAGCCTTTTTCGATCGAGCCGCGGCTCTCGAGCCTCGGCGCCCTCTACCCCGGCGCGCCACCGCAGGCACTGCCGGTGGTGCTGGAGAACCCCAATCCTGTGCCGATCCGCGTCACCGGCCTGCGGGTCGCGGCAAGCGCCGACCCGCCGGGATGCGACAGCGCCGCCAACCTGGTGCTGATTCCGTCCAGCGCCTCGCCCTCGGCGCCGCTGGTCCTGCCGGCGGGGGGCGCGGTAAGCCTTCCGAGCGCGAGCGTCGCGCCGCCGGCGATCGCTCTGCGTGACCTTCCCGTCAGCCAGGACGCCTGCCAGGGCATGCGGTTCCCGCTGACGTTCTCGGGGGAGGCGCACGGTTGAGGCGGCTGCGTCCCACCTGGCTCGGCGGAGCGCTGCTCACGGCCGTGCTCGCGGCGCTCACCGGCACCGCCCTGGCCTACTTCACGGCCGAAGGCGTGGGCAGCGCCTCGGCGGCCGTGTCCAAACTCTCCGCGCCGACGATTGTCGGCGCCACGCCGGCGGTGGGGGGGACGGTGGCTCTGACCTGGAGCGCCGTCACCGCGCCCGGCACTGGGACGGTGACGTACTACGTCAGCCGCGACGGCGGCGCCCCGGCCGGTACCTGCGCGGTGCCGGCGGTGCCGACGGCAGCTACCAGCTGCACCGACAGCAACGTCTCGGTCGGTACGCACAACTACACCGTGACTGCGGTCTGGCGCTCCTGGAGCGCGACTAGTTCGACAACCACCGCAAAAGTGACGATCGGGCCGGCAGCCAGCTTCACGATCGCGGCGGCGACGCTGACGCCGGCCGCCGCCGCCGCCGACAACCTGACGATCGCCGCCAAGGATGCGAATGGCAGCACCGTCACCACCTACACCGGCTCTCATTCACTCATCTTCTCCGGCGCCTCCCCAAGCCCGGCCGGCAACGCTCCGACAGTCGCCAACAGCGCAGGCAGCGCGATCCCGTTTGGCACCGCGACTGCGATCAACTTCACGGCGGGGGTCGCGACGGTGAGCTCATCGAAAAACGGGCTGATGAAAATCTTCCGGGCGGGTCCGGCGAGCATCGCCGCGACCGAGGTCTCCAGCGCGATCACGACAGCCGCGCCCCTTGCAGTGGTCGTTTCGCCCGGTGCGGCCGTGAAATACACGCTCGCGGCCGCCACCGCGACCCCCGTGGCGGGCGCAGCCGACAACCTCACTATCACCGCGCAGGACACCTACGGCAACACCGCGACTGCCTATACCGGCTCGCACAACCTCGTCTTCTCCGGTGCCGTCGCCGGCCCGGCGGGGAATTTGCCGACGGTCGCCGATTCGGCCGGGACCGATGTCCCCTTCGGCACCGCGACGCCAATCGTCTTCAATGCGGGTATCGCCAGCGCCTCCGGCGTCGCCAACGGTGAGATGACGCTTTACAAAAGCGGCGCCGCCAGCGTCAAAGCGACCGAGGGGGCGATCGTCACCCCGACCGCACTGGCCGTCACGGTCGCGGCGGCGGCTGCGACGAAGCTGGTGCTGACCGCGACGACGACGACGCCGGTTGCAGCGGCAAGCAACAACCTGACTACGACCGCCAAAGACGCCTACGAAAACACGGCGACGTCCTACACGGGCGCCAGGAGCCTGGTCTTCTCGGGCGCCTCCGCCAGCCCCAGCGGCGCCGCCCCCACCGTCGTCAACAGCGCCGGCACGGCGATCGCCTTCGGGACGGCGACGGGATTGGAATTCAGCGCCGGCGTCGCCGCCGTCTCCTCCTCGAAAAACGGCCTGATGCGGTTGAGCAAAGCGGGCGCGACCACCGTCTCGGCGACCGACGGCACGATCTCGACCGCGGCGCCCTTGGCCCTGACCGTCGCCGTGGGCACGGCCTCGAAACTCGGCCTGACCGCCGTCACCGCAAGCGCCGGCAGCATCGGCTCGCCCTGCCTGTTCACCTGTCCGGTCACCACCCTCGGCAACGGCGGCACGATCGCCGCCAACGTCAGCGTCACCGACAGCGTCGGCAACACCGTCTCCGCGGTGGGCAGCGGGCACACCGTGAAAGTGACCGGTACGGGAGGGACGATCGCCGAAGGTGCGCTGACGATCGCGGCGACCGGCCCGGCGGTCTCCAGTGCCCGCTTCACCTACACCGCGCCAGTCACCGGCGCCTTCGCCAACACGATTACCGCTGCCGTCTCCGCCGGCACCGTCTACACCAGCGCCACCGCAACCGCGAGTAAATAGGGCTCACGCTTCGGCCATAAGAGCCACGACCAGCAGGCTGATCGCAAGCGTGCCGAGGATCACGCCGCCTACCGCCACCTCGAGTACTACGAGGGTGATCGTGACAAAGAGCAGGAAAGCGATAAGTGCAGCGATCATTTCGTTCCTCCGGGGCTGGGCCGCCGTCGGGCCTATATGCAGAACGGTTTTCACTTGCAGTTGTCAGGGCCGACTGCCTCGGGCAGCGTGACCGCGGGCGCGCGCTAGCTCCGCGCCAGCTCGCGATCGATGAGCGTGCTGAGGGCATCGTGAACTCCGTCGGCGGGAACGCTGGAAATTTGCGCTCCGGCGGCGGTCCCGCGCACGTTTTCGGCGGCGCGCAGGGCGTGCCAGTGGGAGTCGAAGGACTCCCCTGAGGTCGCAACTGGGCAACCGTCGCTGCCGAGCAGGCGCCAGCGCCACTTCCCGACCAGGTCTTCATAGGCGTCAAATTGGGGCATTTGCTCCTCCGTATCTCCGATGGGAACACATGTTCGCATTCGGACCGGCGGCAAAACGTCGCCTTGCGCCGAGAGGCCGAGCGGTGAGAGGCTGCCCAAACCATGGCGAACGTTCTCTGCGTGCTCTACGACGATCCGGTCGACGGTTATCCGCCGGCCTACGCGCGCGACGAGGTCCCGGCGGTTCAGCACTATCCGGACGGGCAGAGCACGCCGACGCCCGAGGGGATCGGGTTTCGGCCCGGCGAGCTGGTCGGCAGCGTCTCCGGCGAGCTCGGGCTACGCGAGTTCCTCGAGGGGCGCGGGCACCGGTTGACGGTCACCGCAGACAAGGACGGCCCGGACTCGGTCTTCGAGCGCGAGCTGCCGGAGGCGGAGGTGGTGATCTCCCAGCCGTTCTGGCCCGCCTACCTGACGGCCGAGCGGATCGGGAGGGCGCCGAAGCTGAAGCTGGCGCTGACCGCGGGGATCGGCTCCGACCACGTCGATCTGCAGGCGGCGATGGAGCGCGGCCTGACGGTGGCCGAGGTCACCTACTCGAACAGCATCAGTGTCGCCGAGCACGTGGTGATGATGATTCTCGGCCTGGTCCGCAACTACATCCCCTCCTACCAGCAGGTGGTCGAGGGCGGCTGGAACATCGCCGACTGCGTCTCGCGCTCCTACGACCTCGAGGGCATGCAGGTCGGCTCGGTCGCGGCCGGGCGGATCGGCTCGGCGGTGCTGCGGCGCCTGCAGCCCTTCGACGTCGGCTTGCACTACACCGATCGGCACCGGTTGCCGGCGGAGGTCGAGGAGGCGCTGGGCGTCACCTTCCACCCGGACGCGGAGTCGATGGTCCAGGTGTGCGACGTGGTCACGATCAACGCGCCGCTGCATCCCGAGACCGAGAACATGTTCGATGCGGAGCTGCTGGCGAAGATGAAGCGCGGCTCCTACCTGATCAACACCGCCCGCGGCAAGATCTGCGACCGCGACGCCGTCGCCCGCGCCTGCGAGAGCGGCCAGCTGGCGGGGTACGCGGGCGATGTCTGGTTCCCGCAGCCGCCGCCCAAGGACCATCCCTGGCGTTCGATGCCCCACCACGGGATGACGCCCCACACCTCCGGTACCAGCCTCTCCGCCCAGGCGCGCTACGCCGCGGGCACGCGCGAGATCCTCGAGTGCTGGTTCGACGGCCGCCCGATCCGCGAGGAGTACCTGATCGTCGACGGCGGCACCCTCGCCGGCGCCGGCGCCCACGCCTACAGCGAGGGCGACGCGACGGGCGGTTCCGAGGAGGCCGCGCGTTTCAAGAGCGGCTGATTCAGCCCCCACATCGGCAGGTCGGAGGGGGCGCCGAGCCAGGCTGTGATGCAATCCGCCGATGAGGATGCGCGCCGCGGTGCTGGAGGAGTTCGGGGAGCCGCTGACTGTGCAGGAGGTCGAGCTGGCCGAGCCGCGGGCGGGGGAGGTACTTGTCCGCCTCGTCGCGTGCGGCGTCTGCCACACCGATCTCTACACCGCCTCCGGCGCCGACCCCTCCGGCTACGCGCCGGCAGTGCTCGGCCACGAGGGGGCCGGGGTCGTCGAGAAGGTCGGCGCCGACGTCACGTCGCTGGCGGCCGGCGACCACGTGGTCACCCTCTTCTCGCCGCAGTGCGGCGAGTGCGTGCACTGCGTCGACCCGCGGACCAACCTCTGCATGGCGATCCGCGAGCAGCAGAACAAGGGCTTCCTCCCCGACGGGACGACCCGGATCTCACGCGAGGGAGGCGACGTCCGCCACTTCATGGGCTGCTCGACCTTCGCCGAGTACACGGTGATGCCGGAGATCGCGCTGGCGAAGGTGAACCCGGAGGCGCCCTTCGAGCATGTCTGCCTCTTCGCCTGCGGCCTCTCGACCGGCCTCGGGGCGGCCATCAACACCGCCGCGGTGGAACCCGGCAGTACCTGCGTCGTCTTCGGCGCCGGAATGGTCGGGCTGGGAGCCGTCGCCGGCTGCCGGCTGCAGGGCGCCGAGCGCATCGTCTGCGTCGACCTCTCCCCGGACCGGCTCGAGCTGGCCCGCGGCCAGGGGGCGACTGACGTAATGATCGGCGGCGAGGGCGCGGTCGAGGAGATCCTCGAGATGACCGGTGGCTTCGGCGCCGACTACACCTTCGAGGCGACCGGCAACGTGGCGGTGATGCGACAGGCGGTCGAAGCCGCGCGCATGGCCTGGGGCCTGTGCACCGTGGCCGGGGTCGCCGGCAAGGGGGAGACCCTCGACGTGGTTCCCCGGTTCCTGATCACCGGCCGCCGCATCGCCGGCTCCTCCTTCGGCGGCGTCAAGGGCCGCGACCAGGTCCCGCTCCTGGTCGAGCGGGCGATGGCCGGCGAGATCGACGTCGAGCCCTTCATCTCCCACCGCCTCTCCCTCGACGAGGTCAACCGCGGCTTCGAGTTAATGGAGGCTCAGGACGGGATCCGCAGCGTGATCGAGTTCCACTAGCTCCGGCAGGTTCGGACGCTCCGCCGACCTACACGCCCGCTTCCCGTTCTGCCGCTTCGAGCTCGCTGCGAACGGTCCCGGTCTGGTTCGGGATCGCCAGCCGCTGTTCGAGCACCGGGATCGCCTCCTCGGGGCGGCCGCTGAGCCGCAGCGCGTTGCCGAGGTTGAAGAGGGCATAGGCGTAGTTGAGGTCTTCGCTGTCAGGCGGGAAAGCGCGGACCGCTTCTTCGAGCACCGGCACGGCCTCTTCGTAGCTGCCGGACTGGATCAGCTCGAAGCCTTCTTCGTTGAGAGCGCTGCCGGTGGCAGCATCCGTTGCCGTCGGAGTTGGAGGCGTTTCGGTCTCGTCCGGCCGCGCCACTTCCGTTTCTTCGGGCGCCGTCGCCGCCGAGCCGGACGATGCCTCGGCGTTCGGCCGGTCGCTCGCGGCGGCGCTCGAGTTGGGGGCCGCTCTCCCACTACGCCCCTCTCGCGGCTGATCGCCGTCCCCACCGGTCACGAGCAGGAAGGCGACGGCCAGGGCACCGAGGATTGCGAGTGCGGCCGCGGCCCTGGCCCAGGGGAAACGCGATCGGGTCGGCGATAGCCGCTCGGTCGACGGCTCGGTCAGCGGAGCAGCGGCGGGCTGGTCGTGCGCGAGGGTGAACCGCTGCGTCGGCTGATTCGGGACGGTCGCCTTGCGGTCGATTTGCGCCAGCGCCTGCTTGGCCGAGACCGGCCGCGCCTGCGGGTCCTCGCTGGCCAGGCGCGCCACCGGCCCCCGCAGGTGGCGGGGAGGATTGTCGCCGAGGCAGTCGCGCAGCAGGACGCCGCAGGAGAAGAGGTCCGAGCGCTCGGTAGCCGGTCCGCCCGCCATCACCTCGGGGGCGACGAAGCGGGCGGTGCCGAGAAGGTGCCCGGTCCGCGTCAGCGCCGTCGCGTCCTTGGGCAGGGCGATGCCGAAGTCGATCAGCTTGGCGCTCCCGTCCGGCGCGAGCAGGACGTTCTGCGGCTTGACGTCGCGGTGAACGATCCCAGCCGCGTGAATGTGGGCGAGGGCGCCTAGCAGCTCGCGGGCGAGCTGCTCGCAATCGACCTCGGCTCGGCGCGCCATCCGTTCGGCCAGGTTCTCCCCGGGGACGTACTCCATGACCAGGTACGGCCGTTCGTCGCCTTCGGCGTAGTCGTAGACGCCGATCAGGTTGGGATGCGACACCCCCGCGGCCACCCGCGCCTCGCGGCGAAACCGGGCCTTGAACTCGGGGTCGGAGGCGATCGTGTCCGAGAGGACCTTGATCGCGACGGGCCTGTCGAGGACCTCGTCGTTGGCGAGCCAAACGGCCGCCATGCCGCCGCGGCCGAGCATCCGCTCGAGCCGGTAGCGGTCTTTCAGTCTTGCCCCCTCAGCGATCATGTCGACCCGAGATGAGCGCAACAGGAGGAAAAAGGAGCAGGACGACCGTTCTCCTGGCCGCCGCCGCAATGCTCGCGGGGATGGGGTGCGGTGGCGAGGAGGCTCGGACCGAGCCGACCACGCCCGTCGCGGCCGACGACGCCCGCGCGCGCAGCGCGCGCGAGAGGCCGGCGGCCGAGAGCGTCGCGCCCTCTCACTGCGAACCGAGCCGGCCCGCCTGCCGCACGACCGAAGGCCGCATCGTCTACGTCGAGCGCGTCGACCCCGACGGCGACGGCGACGCCCACTTCGTCGTCGCCGATCCGCAGGGGATCACGCTGCCGGGCCTGACTGCGATCGACGTCCGCAAGGGCCTGCGTCCGCATCCACTGCCCGGCGTCGGCGATCTGATCAGCGCCGCGGGGCCCGTCCAGACCGGCTCCTACGGTCAGAGCCAGATCCACGCGCTCGAGCTTCACGTCGCCGGCCACGGTTGACGGCTCAGCCGCCGCCGATGGCCTCGATGACCCGCCCGGTCCCTGCGTCTGGCTCTGGTGCGTCGGCCATGCTCCTTGGGTCCCCTCCGCATCGGCCGTTCAAACAGGCGTCGTCCCAACGCGTCGCCTTTAGGATCGTCAGCCGATGAACGGAGTCACGCGCATCGGACACATGGGGCTGCGGGTCAAGGACCTGGACGCCGCGGTCGAGTTTCAGGCCGATGTGCTGGGGCTGGTCGAGAGCGAGCGCCGGGGTCGGGCTTCCTACCTGACCTGCAACGAGCGCCACCACGAGCTGATCCTGATCGAGTCCGGGAAGCGCGGCTATGACCACATTGGCCTCGAGGTCGCGGACGCGGACGCGCTGGCGGAGGCGCTGCGCAAAATCGAAGCGGCCGGTGGCAGCGCCATCGGCGGCGTTTACGACGGCGAGCCGGGTATCGACCGGGCGGCCCTCGTTCGCGGTCCCGGGGGCCACGTCTACAAGCTCTTCTGCGGGATGGAGAGGGCGGCGCCACTGCCACCGCGCGACCGCGTGCTCAAGTTCGAGCACGCCTCGGTCAAGATCCGCAACCTCGGCGCGACGGAGCGCTTCCTGCGCGACGGTCTCGGCTTCGCCTTCTCCGACCGCATGGGACGGACCGCGAGACTGGTGGCACTGCGACGCCGACCACCACGGGATGGCGCTGATCTTCGGTCCGCGCCAGGAGCTCTCCCACTACGCCTGGTCGGTGCCGGACCTCAACGCGACGGGGCGGATCGCGGACCGGCTCGCGGCGCGCGGGCGGAGGCTGCTCTGGGGACCGAGCCGCCACGGCCCCGGCAACAACCAGTTCGTCTACTTCAAGGACGAGGATGGGGCGATGGTCGAGTGCTGCGCTGACCTCGCGCAGATGCCGCCCGCCGGCGACTACGAAGCCCGCCGCTGGCCCGGCGGCTTCGGCGCCGTCAACCGCTGGGGCGGGCCGCCGTCGCCGCGGTTCATCCTCGCCGGATACCCGCTCGTCCACGCCGACCCCCAGGGGTGGCTGCGGTGAGACTGCGGCGCACTGCCGAGGGGTTGATCGGCCAGGCCGGGGACGGCCGCTGGTTCCCCCTGCCGGGAGAGACCGACCTAGTCGATTTCCTCGCCCGCGGCGAGGCCGCCCGTGCGACGGCGCGGGAGGCAATCGAGGCGGCCGCGGCTGATCCCGCCACCGAGGCCGTCGACCCCGGCGAGGCGATCCTCCCCTTTCAGCCGCGAACGATGCGCGCCTTTATGCTCTGGGAGTCGCACTTCGAGGCCTCGGGCCGGATGCTCGTCAAGCGCTTCTTCCCGCGCCCGGCGGCCAAAGTCGTGCTCGGCTACGAGCGCCTCACCGGCCGGACCTTCCCGAAGCTGAAGCCGAGCAAGCGCTTCTACGAGACGCCCGCCTTCTACCTGGCGAACCACGCGGCGGTGCTCGCCGACGGGGAGGAGATGTGGTGGCCGTCGCACACCGAGTTCCTCGACTTCGAGCTGGAGCTGGCCTTCGTGCTCGCGAAGCCGCTCTTCGACGCGACGCCGGAGGAGGCAGTCCACGCGGTCGGCGGTTGGTTCGTCCTCAACGACTGGAGCGCCCGCGAGGTGCAGGCCGAGGACGCGCGGCACAACATCTTCGGGCCAGTGGTGAAGGCGAAGACCTTCGCCAACTCGATCGGCTGCGACGTTCTCAGCGCCGACGAGCTGCCCGACTGGCAGGCGGTCACGGGACGGGTCCGCGTCGACGGCGAGGTCTGGTGCGAGGGCACGACCGCCGGCGCCGCGCACGACATCGGCGCGATGCTGGCCTACGCCTCGGCCGGCGAGCGGCTGGAGCCGGGCGACGTGATCTCGACCGGCACGATGCCCGGCTGCTGCGGGCTCGAGCTCGACCGCTGGATCCGGCTCGGCCAGACGGTGGAGATGGAGATCGACGGGATCGGGACGCTGCGAAACAAGGTCGCATGACCCTGGCCGGGTTGCGGCGACGCCCCCAGACCACCGCGCCGGTGGTCGACGTCGACCTCTACTCGGAGGAGGCGATCGCGGACTCGAGCGCGATCTTCGCGCAGATCCGCGACGCCGGCCCCGTGGTCTGGCTACCGCAGCACCGGATGTGGGCAATAGGCCGCTTCGAGGATGTACGCGCCGGCCTGCGCGACGACGAGCTCTTCGTCAGCGGGCACGGGGTGGCGGCGAACCCGGTCACCAACGTCGCCACTCGCGGGACGACCCTCGCCAGCGATGGCGAGGCGCACGCCACCCGGCGCCGAGTGCTGATGGGTTCACTGGGTGCGAAGGCGATCGCGCCGGTTGCGGAGCGGCTCGACGCTGAGGCGGAGGAGATCGTCGGCGGTCTTGTCGGGCGCGGCGAATTCGACGCCGCCGGCGAGTTCTCCAGCGGCTTGCCGGTGCGGGTGGTCGCTGAGATGGTCGGGATACACGTCTCCAGCGATCGCCTCCTGCGCTGGGCCGCGGGCGCCTTCGACGCCCTTGGCCCGCTCAACCGGCGTGGCTTGCGGGCGACTCCGAGCGGCCTCGGGATGCTCGCCTACTCACAGCGCCTGAACCGCTCCCGCGTCGTCCCCGGCAGCTGGGCGGCGAGCGTCTTCGACGCCGCCGACCGGGGTGAGATCAGCAGGGCGGAAGCGCGCTCGATGATCATCGACTTCGTCGCCCCGGCCCTGGACACGACGATCCTCGCCAGCACTCACATGCTCTGGCTGCTCGGGCGCGAGCCCGAGGTCTGGGAACGGATCCGCCGCGACCAAGAGCTCATTCCCGCCGCCGTGGTCGAGGCCGTGCGCCTCGCCTCGCCGATCCGTGGCTTCACCCGCCGGGTCAGCCGTGACGCCGAGTTCGCCGGCGTCGCGCTGCGGGCCGGTGACCGCGTGGCGATGCTCTTCGGCGCCGCCAACATGGACGAGCGTCGCTACCCCACCCCCGAGCGCTTCGACCTCGATCGCCCACCGGGCGGCCACCTCGGCTGGGGCAACGGCCCTCACACCTGCGTCGGGATCCACCTCGCCAAGCTCGAGCTGGCGGCGCTGCTGCGGGCCCTCGCCGCGCGAGTCGAGACGATCGAGCTGCTCGGTCCGCCAACCCGGATCCGCAACAACACCCTGCAGGGCTTCGCTTCGCTGCCGGTCCGAATGCAAGGGAACTGAACGCGTGCATTTTTGGGGTCTATAGCCCCACCAATCGCTCGCGTTCGAGCGACGCGCGGTGAATGCGCGCGCTTGCGAGGCATTGGCAAGCACACCTAATAATTCTGACTATAGTCTCGAGCCTTGCGCATTAACTACTGAAGGGAACGGGAGAGAGATGAAGTTCGACAAGCGCCTGCTCGCGGCGTTGGCCCTCGCGGTCAGCCTTTTCGTGATCAACGCCTCCGCGGCCTCCGCGGCGGTTTGGAAGGACAAAGGAACCAACGTCGCCAGCCATGTCTCATTCAATCTGACCGGCGGCGAAGTGTTCGACACCGGCGCTGGCGGTATGTCCTGCCAGGTATTCGCGACGATCACAACCGAAGGTGGAAGCACCGGCAAAATCAGCAAATGGGAAGTCAAAAGCTGCTCCGGAGCTTTCGGCAATCTCAGCGCCTGCGAAGTCCTTGCCACCGAAGCGAAAGGCCTGCCATGGACGGTCGACGTCAATGCCGCGGACCTGACGATCACAAATATGCGGCTTCGTCGCACCTTCAAAGCCGGGTGCGCGATCAAAGAAGTCGATAAAACCGTAACGAGCACGACAGTGACCCCCGATGTGGCGAGCGCCATCACCGAAGTCGAATTTCTCGGCATCAACGGCGAATACGAATCGTTCGGCTCACTGACCGTCGACTCGCCCAACGCCGGTACATACGGGATCGGCTGAGTATCGCCTCGAGGCCCCGCGACGGTTCGCGGGGCCTCAGCGGGCGTCGGCGGTGCCGCCGGCGCCTACCGGGTCGTTGGGTGATGCCTGCGCGCGGTCGTTCGACCAGGCCCCTGGCGGCTCCTCGACCCGGCCGTCCAGCAACGGGTCGCCGGTCTCCTCCATCCAGCTCCGCAGCCGCGCCCGCATCCGCGCCAGCTGCTCGTGATGGGCGGGGTCGGCGCTCAAGTCGTGGACCTCGCCGGGATCGAGCATGAGGTCGAAAAGCTGCTCCTCCGGCACGTGCTGTTCGCCCCAGCCGTTCTCGACCAACAGTGCCTTGCTGGCGCTGTCGTCGCAGTTGGCAAGCACTGGGCGGTCGTAGTCGTCGAAGCGGCGGATGTACTTCCAGCGCTCGCTGCGCATCGCGCGCAGGGGCTGGTAGGCGGCGTGGTAGGTCATCTCGGCGAAGACCTCGTCGTTGACCGTCGCCGTCTCGCCGCGGACGAGCGGCATCAGCGAGGTGCCTTGCAGCCACTCCGGCTCCTCGATGCCGGTGAGCTCGCAGATCGTCGGGTAGATGTCGAGGTGGCTGACGAGGCCGTCGACGACGCGGCCGCCCGAGAAACCCCCCGGCCCGCGCATGATCAGCATCACCCCGAGGCCGCGGTCATAGAGCGTCGCCTTGGCGTTCGGAAAAGCGAGGCCGTGGTCGGTCGTGCAGATGATCAGCGTCTCTTCCAGGAGGCCGAGCTGGTGCAGGCCGTTGAGGACGGCGCCGATCCCCTGGTCGAGGGAGCGGGCGCTGGCCTTGAAGGCGGCCATGTCGGCCCGCGTCTCCGGCGTGTCGGGCAGGTTCGCCGGCGGCAGCGAGTAGAGCGTGTCGCGGACCGAGGTCGGCGCCCTGTAGGTGCGGTGGGTCTCGAAGAAGCCGACCGACATGAAGAACGGCTGCTGGGTGGCGGCGAGGCGCTCGATCGCGGTCGGCGCGATGTCGGCAGCGTGGTGACTGTCGACTTCGATCACCTCGTCGTAGCCGATCACCTCCGGGTCCTCGGAGATGTGCTGCTCGCCGATCAGCACGGAGTGGTAGCCGGCCGTTCGCAGCGGGTGGACCAGGTGCTGACCGTAGTCGTTCAGCTCCCAGCCCCGGTGGGCGAGCCCGAGCAGGCCGTTGTTGTGGCAGTACTGGCCGGTCAGCAGCGAGGCGCGGCTGCCGGAGCAGGTGGGGGCAGCGCAGAAGGCGTTGCGAAACAGCGTTCCCTGGTCGGCGAGCAGCTGGATGTTCGGCGTCGGAACGGGGAAGCCATAGGGCTGGACGTAGCGGCCGGTGTCGTGGGAGTGGATATAAAGGATGTTCGGCAGCATTTCCCTCCGTTCGGAATCCCCAATAAAGCGGTGACAGGTTCAGGTTAGCTTTCCCAAAAAACACGGACCTGACAAATCCGCTTAAGTGCCGTTGGGGGGAGGCAGAGATCTTTCAACCACTTGCTGGGGAGAGGTGCCCCGCTGTCCATGGCGGAGCCTCGCTGGCAAGGGCTCGGTTGGGGGCGCCTGCTGGGTCTCTCTCCCAGGCGCCCCCTCCGCGCCTCTCTCGACCGGCTCGGTGCAGCGCTACAGTCGGCTCGAGGCCGATGGATTCCCCGACGCACTACGCGCAGGCTGCGGACGGCACCAACATCGCCTACCAGGTGCATGGCGAGGGGCCGCTCGATCTCGTCTTCGTGCCCGGATTCGTCTCCCACGTCGAGCTCGTCTGGGAAGAGCCGGCGATCGCGCGCTTTCTACGGCGACTGGCTTCCTTCTCGCGCCTCCTCATCTTCGACAAGCGCGGGCAGGGGCTCTCGGACCGGCTCGGGCGGGCGCCGACCCTGGAGGAGACGATGGACGATCTGAAGGCGGTGATGGACGCGGCGGGCTGCGAGCGAGCGGCAATTTTCGGCATCTCCGAGGGCGGGCCGATGTCGACGCTCTTCGCCGCGACCTATCCCGGCCGGGTTACCTCGTTGGTCCTCTACGGGACCTACGCGCGCATGGTTAAGGCGCCCGACTTTCCCCAGGGCATCTCGCCGCGGCGGCTCGACGCGTGGGCGAAGCTGGTGCGGGAGGAATGGGGGAGCGCGGTGGCGGTCAACCTCTGGGCGCCCAGCGCCGAGGGGGACCCGGAGTTCGAACGCTGGTGGGCGCGGCTGCTGCGGCAGGGAACCAGCCCCTCCGGCGCGATCGAGCTGATGAACCTTTACAAGGAGATCGACGTCCGCGCCGCGCTGCCGGCGATCGACGTCCCGGCCCTGGTCCTCCATCGCCGCGACGATCGCCTGATCCCAGCCCGGCAGGCGCGCTACCTGGCGGAGAACATCCCGGGCGCCCGCTACGTCGAGCTGGAGGGCACCGACCACCTGCCGACCGTGGGCGACCAGGGAGCGCTACTCGACGAGGTCGAGGAGTTCCTGGTCGGCAGCCGCCGCGCCCACGAGGCGGAACGGGCCCTGGCGACGATTCTCTTCACCGACATCGTCGGCTCGACCGCAACGGCGGCCCGGCTCGGCGACAGCCGCTGGCGCGACCTGCTCGAGCGCCACGACGCGACGGTGCGCCATGAGCTCTCAGTGCACCGCGGCCACGAGGTGAAGACGATGGGCGACGGCTTCCTCGCCACCTTCGATGGCCCCGCGCGGGCGATCCGCTGCGCCTGCGCAATCCGCGACGAGCTGCGGCAGACGGGCATCGACGTCAGGGCGGGCATCCACACCGGCGAGGTCGATCTGATCGGTACTGACGTCGGCGGCATGGCGGTCAACATCGGCGCCCGGGTCGGTGCCCTCGGCGGCGCCGGCGAAGTCCTCGTCTCGAGCACCGTGAGGGAGCTCGTGGTCGGCTCTGGCATCGACTTCGACGACCGGGGGACACACGAGCTGAAGGGTGCACCCGGCGAGTGGCGCCTGTTCGCAGTCGCCGGCGGCTGAGCTCAGCTCGACTTGCTGGACTTCTTGCCGCCCTCGCGGCCGGCGGCCCGCTTCTGGGACTTGCTGCCGCCGCTCCCCTTGCCGCTCTTTTCGCCGCCCTTCTTCGACGATTCCGAGGAGTTGGCGATCGAGGCGGCGCGCTGCTTGCTCATTCCCTTCTTGCGCAGGCCTTCGTACTGCTTGTCGTTCTTGACGCTGGATCCGTGGTCTTTGGCCATGGCTGCCACATCCCTTCGTCGCAGTTTCGGTCTGGGAGTACCCCGGTTCCCGAGCGCGAATCAGGCGGCGAGCCAGATGTGTTCGAAGCGCAGTTTCCCCTGCTCGTGGCGGAGCAGGCCCATCGACGGGCGCGGCGCCCGGCGGCGCTCGGTGGGGCTGCCCGGGTTGAAGATCTGAAAGCCGTCCGCCTCTTCGTGGAGGGGCAGGTGGCTGTGGCCGAAGACGACCGCGTCGGCGTCGGGAAAGCGGCGGCGAAGTCGCGCCATCCGGCCCTGCGGCGGGCCGGCGTCGTGGATGACCGCGACCGCGCGATCGCCGATCCTCAGCTCGATCGCTTCCGGGAGCTCGCTGCGGATCGCCGGCTCGTCGACGTTGCCGTGGACGGCATGGAGCTGCGCGCAGAGGGCGCGTATCTCCTCCAGCGCTGAGACGCCGATGAAGTCGCCGGCGTGGATCGTCGCCTCAGCTTCAGCGAGGAGCTCAACGCAGCGCTCGGGCAGGCGCCGCGCGCCCCTCGGCATGTGAGTGTCGGCCAGGATCGCGATCAGAGCGGCGAGATTGTCGCCGATTCCCGGCGGGTAATCCCAGGGGGTGGCGCGCAACCGGATCCACATCGAGGCAGAGCCGGAGGCCGTCTTCGCTCTGCTCGCGGACCCCGACCGCTACCCGGAATGGGTGGTCGGGGCGAATGACATCCGCGATTACGATGAATCCTTCCCCGAGCCCGGCTCCCGTTTCCACCACGAAGTAGGCCCGGGTGCGATCACTCTCTCGGACCACACCGAGGTGCTGGAGGCCGAGTCGCCGCGGCGGCTGGTCCTCAAGGCAAAGGCGCGACCCCTGGGCACGGCGCGGATCGCGCTTGAACTGAGCGCGAGCGCCGGCGGCACCGAGGTGCTGATGGACGAGCGGCCAGGCGACAGGCTCACCTCGCTGCTCGCCCGCAACCCCTTCGCCGACGGGCTGCTGAAACTGCGCAACGCCGAGTCGCTGTCGCGCCTAAAGCGGATCGCCGAGGGCCGGCGGGCGGTCGAGCCGATCCGGCGGCGACGGATCGAGGGGCAGCGCATCCTCGTCACCGGCGCCAGCAGCGGGATCGGCCTGGCGACGGCGGAGCAGCTTGCCTACGAGGGCGCGCAGGTCGCCCTGCTGGCGCGCGGGGAGCACGGCCTGGAGCGGGCGAAGCGGAGGCTGGAGGAGCTGGGAGCGGAGGCGGTCACCGTCTCGGCCGACGTCCGCGACCGCGAGGCCCTCACCGCCGCGGTCGACGAGGTTGTGGGCGAGCTTGGCGGCCTCGACGTCGTCGTCGCCGGCGCCGCCGCAGCCTCCTTCGGGCCCTTCACGGAGACGTCCGGCGAGGACTTCGACGCGACCGTCGCCACCGTGCTCGGCGGCAGCGCCAACACGATCCGCGCGACGCTGCCCCACCTCGAGCGCTCCGCCGGCGCGATCGTCGTGATCGGATCGATTGCCGCGCGGATGCCGCTGCCCGGTCTCTCCGCCTACACCGCCGCGAAGCACGGGCTCGCCGGCCTGCTCTGGACGCTGCGGGTGGAGCTGGCGGAGGCGGGCTCGCCGCTCACCGTCTCGCTGATCAACCCCGGCGCCGTCGACACGCCGCTCTGGGACCACCTCGACAGCGCCACCGGGCTGCTGCCGCCGGCACCGCCCGACCTTTACTCGGCCGGTGCGGTCGCGGCTGCGGTGGTGGCGACGATCCGGCGCCCGCGCGAGGAGCAGGTCGTCGGCGGCTCGGCACGGACGCAGATCGCCTTCGCCTCCCATCTGGACGGCCTCGCCGACAGGGCGCTGCGGCTGCTCACCCGCTTCAACAACGCCGCCGGCGATCGGCCGGCCGGCGATGGGGCGCTGTACACCGCCAGGGGGGAGGGCGAGGTCGAGGGCGGCTTCGGCGGCCGTGGCAGCGTTGCGGTGAAGGCGCTGACGGCTCTGGATCGCGCCAGGCGTGTGCTCGGAGCAGGTTGATGGCGGCCGACGCGGTGGTGATCGGGGCCGGCCCCAACGGTCTCGTCGCCGCCAACATGCTCGCCGACCGCGGCTGGGAGGTTGTCGTCTGCGAGGAGCAGCCCGAGCCTGGCGGCGCTGTGCGCAGCGGCGAAGTGACCGCCCCCGGCTTCGTCCACGACCTCTACAGCGCCTTCTACCCGCTCGCCACGGCCTCCCGCTACATCGCCCCGCTCGAGCTCGAGTCCTACGGCCTGCGCTGGCTGGCCGCCGATGGTGTCGTCGCCCATCCCCATCCCGATGGGCGCTGCGCGCTTCTCTCGCGCGACCTAGAGCAGACGTGCGCCTCGCTCGACTCCTTCGCGCCTGGAGACGGCGACGGCTGGCGGCGGCTCTTCGAGCTCTGGTGCCGCGCCGGCCCGCACCTGCTCGGGGCGCTCCTGACTCCACTGCCGCCGCTGCGTCCCGCCGCCGGCCTGTTGCGCGCGTTGGGGCCCCGCGGCCTCGCCGACTTCGCCCGCTTCTCGCTGCTGCCGGCCCGACGACTGGCCGAGGAGAATTTCAGCGGCGCCGGCGGCGGCTGGCTGATCGCCGGCAACGGGCTGCACGCCGACCTCACGCCCGACAGCGCCGGCGGCGGCTTCTTCGGCTGGGTGCTCTGCGGGCTGGGTCAGCAGCACGGCTACCCGGTTGCCGAGGGCGGCGCCGGGGCGATTACCGCCGCGCTCGTGCAGCGACTGCGGTCGCGCGGGGGAGAGCTGCTGTGCGCGACGCCGATCGAGCGGATCGAGGTCAGCGGCAGTCGCGCCAGCGCCGCGCTAGCGGCCGACGGACGCCGCTTCGCGGCCCGTCGCGCGATCTTTGCCGACTGTGGCGCACCGGCGCTCTACCTGAAGATGCTGCCGCCGGAGGTCGTCCCCGAGCGCGAGCGCGAGGCGCTGCGCCGCTTCCAGTACGACAACTCGACCTTCAAGGTCAACTGGGCCCTGCGCGGCCCGATCCCGTGGGCCGCGGAGGGGGCGCGGCGCGCCAGCACCGTCCACGTCGCCGAGGGCATGCGCGGCCTCTCCGACGCGACGGTGCACCTGGCCTCGCGCGGCATCCCCGAGCGTCCCTTTCTCGTGCTCGGGCAGTACTCGATGGTCGACGGCTCGCGCGCGCCTGACGGCGGTGAGGCTGCCTGGGCCTACACGCACGTCCCGCAGGACCCGGCCTGGGACGTCGCCGGTGAGCTGCGCGGCGAGTGGGCGGGTGAGGACGCGGGCCGCTTTGCCGACCGCATGGAGGCCGAGGTCGAGCGGCTCGCCCCGGGCTTCCGTGAGCTGATCGTCGCCCGCGACGTGCAGACGCCGCTCGACCTCGAGGCCAACAACCGCAACCTGGTCGGCGGCGCGATCAACGGCGGCACCGCGCAGCTCTATCAGCAGGCGATCTTCCGCCCCCTCGCCGGCCTCGGCAGACCCTCGACGCCGGTGCGCGGGCTCTACCTCGCCTCGTCCTCGGCCCACCCCGGCGGCGGGCTGCACGGGGGGCCCGGCGGCAACGCCGCGACCACGGCCCTGCGATTAGACCGCGCGCGGAGCATCCTCCGTACGGCGTAGATGCCGGCTCGTCGAGCGCGCCCGCTCGACGAGGCTCTCCTGGCGCTGCACCCGCGCCGCCCGTGCGGTGCGGCTCTCGCGGACGAGCAGGCGCGCCGCCAGCAGGTCGACGTCCTTCAACGGGAACCCGCACTCCGGACAGTCTTTGCTCGGCCTGCTGTCGCCGTAACTTCGCTCCACGTGCCCGCAGCGCGTGCACCCCGATAACGCTCTCATTACTCCTCCTTCGATGAAAACCGAGCGCTTCTGGAGCGCTTTCCCGTCTTGCCGATCCCCATCGCCGTACCCAAGTTCGGTGAGCAGTGAGCGGACTCTTTGTGGCTCGGCGGGCGCCTCTCGGTTCCCGGTCGAGCCTCGCTTCTGCTACCCCCGGAACCCCGCGGTGAAACGCGGCCGGAGAAGGTTTCGGCGTCGTGGAACGTCGGGTAGCCGACCCGCAGTGGACAGGACGCCCGACAAGCCCGAGGGAACCGAGCAGCATCCGCCGGACGTGAAACCTGGCCGGCAAGGTCCGGGAGGGGACGCCGAGGAGCGGCCGCGGCGCAAGGAGCGGCCACCGGCGACGGGCGAGCCGCGGCCCGAGGCGAGCCCTGGCGAGCCCGGAGTCACGGGTCCCAAGCAGGGCAAAGTCTGAGTCCGCTCTCGGAAGACAGAAGCAGCGACGAAGACCTCGAAAGGAGGGCAGCGATGAGTGAGCGTGAGGAGACCGCGGGCGGCCCGCTCGGCAAGCTGGTGGGCAAGGCCAAGGAGGTGGCCGGATCGACGCTCGGGCGGGAAGACCTGCACCGCGAGGGCAAGCTGCAGCAGGTGCAGGCGGAGGCCGAGGGAGAGGCGGCCGAGCTCGCGGCCGAGGCGGAGAAGAAGGAGCGGGAAGCGAGTTTGAAAGAGGAGAAGGCCGAGGTCGAAGCCGAGCGCGACGAGCTCGAGCTCGAGGCCGCCGAGATCCGGGCCGAGGAGCAGGCCGAGCGCCGGCTGGCCGAGGAGCGGCGTGAGGCCGAGCGCCGGGCGCAGGCGGAGGCCGGCGAGGCCGAGCGCGAGCGGCAGACGAAGGAAGCGCGCGCGGAGGCAGAGCGGCGTCAGGCGATCGGCGAGGCAACCGAGGAGAGGCACGAGGCGGCCGAGCTCGAGCGCGAGGCGCGTCAGGCCGAGCAGACCGCGGCCAGGATCGATCCGGAGAAGGAGGACTGATGGCACTGCATACCGTTCCAAAAGCAATATTCAACGGCTCGCTGAAGCTGGCCCGGGCTCCGTTCGACGTCGCGCTCGGCGCGCTCGGCGGCTCCGAGTCGTCCGCCAAGCACGCGCTCGACCGGGTCGAGGCCGGCGCCCGCAGCGCCACCGGCGTCCTCTTCGCCGACGAGGAGCTGAAGGAACAGGGCCGGGAAGCGCTGCTGGCGACGAAGGAGCGCGAACGCGCCGTCCGCCTCCATGAGGAGGCGGATCTGCATGAGCGGGAGGCCGCGCGGACCCGCGAAGAGGCGGATGAGGAAAGCGCCGAGGCGCGGGCCGCGGCTCAGCGGAAAGCCGATGCCGAGCGGCGTAAAGCCGAGAAGCGCCGCCGCGAGCGCGAGGCACGGGCGCAGAAAGCGGCGCAGGCGCGCAAGGAGAAAGCTGCGAAATCGGCCGCGAAAGGCAGGCGGGCCAACGCCAAGCGCGAGCAGCCGGCCAAGCTCGAGAAGCTCGAGGCGAAGGAAGAGAGCATCGAGGCGAAAGAGGCGGCCGCCACGGCGCAGCGAGAGGCGGCACGACTGAAACAGGCCGCTACGGCCGCCAAGCGGGCGCGGAAAGACGACGGCGGCGGCAGCTGAGGTCACGGTGCTATACTGAACCAAATGGTTCAGTATCAGACGGTAGACAGAACCCTCGCCGCCCTGGCGGACCCGACCCGTCGAGACATCCTCGAACGGCTCGGCCGCCAGGGCGAGGCCAGCGTCAGCGAGCTGGCCGAGCCCGCGGGCATCTCCCTGACGGGGATGAAGAAGCACCTGCGGGTGCTCGAGGAAGCGGGCCTGGTGAGCACCGAGAAGGTGGGCCGGACGCGCCGCTGCCGGCTCGAGCCGAACGGGCTCGAGGGGCTGCGGGCGTGGATGGACTCCTACCGCACGATGCTGGAGGAACGGTTCGATCGGCTCGAGGAGCTGCTCGAGCGGACGAAAGGAGACGCATCATGAGCGAGCAGGAGAGCGCACGCAAAGCAGTCACGACGCTGGTCGGCGAGCGGGAGATCCACGTCGAGCGGGAGTTCGACGCGCCCCGGGAGCGGGTCTTCGCCGCCTACACCGACCCAGAGCTGGTCCCGCAGTGGTGGGGACCCCGGGAGACGACCACGGTCGTCGAGGAGATGGACGCGACCACGGGCGGCAAGTGGCGCTTCCTCGCGCGCAACCCAGACGGCAGCGAGACCGGCTTCCGGGGCGTGTACCGCGAGGTCACTCCGCCGGAGCGGATCGTGCAGACCTTCGAATGGGAGGGAATGCCGGGTCACGTCTCCGTCGACACCGCCGTCTTCGAAGACCTCGGCGATCGCACCAGGATCGTCTCGACCACGGTCTTCCACGCGACCGAGGAACGCGAAGGGATGCTCGAGTCGGGGATGGAGCGCGGGATGAACGAAACCTACGACCGGCTCGAAGAGCTGCTGGCCGCGTAGGCGTCGTCCGACCGATCCGCGGGCCCGGCTCGACGCCGAGCCGGGCCCCGGAGCGTGAGCAGGCCGACTGCCAGGGCGGCGATCCAGAACCCACCCGCCGCCAGGGCGAGGCGCTGGACGAGCCCGTAGGAGCCGTCGCCGCCGTCGGCGGCGACAAAGAAGAGCCCGGCGACGATCGCGATGGCGAGCAGTCCCGCCGCGAAGGTCGGTAACGCGAACCGCCCCCAGTCGCGGTCGCCGCGGAACCGCCAGGCCATCGCGAAGACGGAGAGCTGGAGCGAGATCGCGCCAAGGAAGTAGGTCCAGCCATGGGCCGCGTGGCGCCAGCCGACGTCCCCGGCCAGCTCCCTCGCTTCGCACCAGGGCTCGCTCGTGGGGCGGCATTCGGCCGGGAAGGGGAAGCCGTCGAAGATCTGCGCCAGACCGGTCAGCCCGATCAGCACCGGCCCCAGCCATCCCCGCAGGCCGCCGGGCCCGTCGAGCAGCAGGGCGGCCGCGGCCGCCAAGAAGGACGCGCCCCAGATCGTGACCGCGACGTTGAAGACCCACGGCTGCGCGGCGTTGTCGGCGCCCAGCGAGTCTGACGGGGTCACGGAGCTCGCTGTAGCCGGGCTCGGCCAGGCCGGCGATGGCGACGATCGCGATCCAGACGAGCTGCCCCGCGAGCGAGGCGATCGCGAGGCGGCGGATGAGGGAGCTGCGCTCGGTGCGCTCGGCGGCCTGCACGATCGGCTGACCGTAGCGATCGCAGGTGACTGCGGGCCGCCGGCATCGCCGCCGCAGCGCAACCTTGAGCCCGCAGCCGAGTTAGCGCTCGAAAGCAATGCCCAATCCCCGGCGCACCGGGGAGCGGGGGACCCACGTTTTCGGGGCGAGCCCACCTTCGGGTGGGGGCGCAGGCTCCTTCAGCGCCAGCCCGTCAGCTAACCCCGCCGGCCGACGAAGGAGGAATGGATGTCGAACGCCCTTGGGGTGGCCGATCGCGCCGCCCGCTGGACCTTTTGCAGCGCAGTGCTTGCCCTATCCGCCACCGCGCTGGTGGTCGCGTTCTCCGCTGCGGCCGCCCAGGCGGCGCCCGGCGGGATCTCCGCCATCAGCAGCGTGCCCAAGCCCGATCCCGCCGCCGCGCCGGGGCGGGCGATCCTGGTCGACGGCCGGGCGGTCGCGCCGCTGGACGCACCGCCCGCCGTGAAGCGGGTGATCGCGGCGGCGAACCGGATCCGAACCAAGCCCTATGTCTGGGGCGGCGGCCACGGCCGCTGGTGGGATCGCGGTTACGACTGCTCCGGCGCCGTCAGCTATGCCCTCCACGGCGGCGAGCTGCTCGACAGCCCGCTGCCCTCGGGGCCGATGGCGAGCTGGGGCAGTCCTGGCCGCGGCCGTTGGATCACCGTCTATGCCAACGCCGGCCACGCCTTCGCGGTGATCGCGGGCCTGCGCTGGGACACCTCGGGCAACACCAGGGGGACCGGCCCTCGCTGGCACACGGACATGGCCAGCAGCCGCGGCTTTGTCGCCCGTCATCCCACGGGATATTGAGCGCCAGGGCGGCTTTCCTCCTGAGGTGACGAAAAGGCGCCCGGGTGCAAGTCATACAAGGTAATTCTCTGTTTACTTAAAGGTTCTATAGGTTGGCTGGCGATGCGCGTCGCGGCCAACAACAACGGAGTTGCAGTCAAGGCGTACGCCGGGACCACCGGCGTCCTGCTCGCCTTCGACATCGAGGAGAAACGGCGCAAGGGCCTGCTGGGATTCGCGATCGAGCGAGAAGGCGGGAACCGGCCCAAGCAGTGGCTGCAGGGGATGGCGCGTTTCCCGGGCGAGGAACGAAAGCCGGGCGAGCTGATCGACACCGACAAAGCTCCCGTACAGAAGTTTCGCTGGTCCGATTACCGCGTATATCCCGGCACCAGTTACACCTACCAGGTGCATCCGGTCTACGGAGAACCCGGCGCACTGAGCGTCGAGCCGGGCCCTTCGCTGACCGTGGTGACCTCCAGCGCCTCCGAGGGCGAACACCGGGTGCTGTTCAACCGCGCGGCGGCGGCGAGCCAGGCTTTCAGCCGGGATTTCCCGGAGACGGCCAAGAAACTCGACGCCGCGCGTGACAAGGAGGAGGCCGCCGCACAGCTCTCGCCGCGGGCGCTCGCCTGGCTGAGCCGCGGCGTCCTCGAGCAGATCACCGGCCTCTGCGGGCGGGCCGCCGACCCGACCTGGGCGCTCGACGTCTGCATCTATGAGTACGAGCTGCCTGCGATCGTCGAGGCGCTCGACGCCGCCCGGGAGCGGGGGGCGGAAGTGCGGGTCGTCTACCACGCCAAGGCGAAGGACGAGCAGACCACGCTGAACGAGGAGAGCCTCGAGGGCTGGCCCCAGGAGTGCAAGCGCGGCCGGCTCACGAGCAGGATCTGCCACGACAAGTTCATCGTGCTGAGCCGCATCGACGGCCAGCGCCGCACGCCCCAGACCGTCCTCTGCGGCTCGACCAATTTCACCGAGAACGGCGTCTACCGCCAGGCCAACGTCGTCCACGTGCTCAAGCGCCCCGACGTCGCCCGCACCTATCTCGATCTCTTCGAGCTGCTGTTCGGCGGCGCCACCACGGCCGAGACCAAGGCCTGGATCGACGCCAACAACCCGCTCTCCGCCGACGCGCCCTACGTGGTCGGCTTCTCGCCACGCAGCGGCGAGGTCGACCTCGACCTCTTCGCGACCGAGATCGGCGGCGCCCATCGCGACGTCCTCTTCTGCACCGCCTTCGACCTCGAGCCGCGGGTCGAGAAGGCGCTCCTGGGAACGGCGAACGACGACATCCTCCGCCTCGGCCTCGAGAACTCGCGCAGCAAAATCACCGGCTTTCACCGCGACCGCACCGCCGATTTCTCCGCCACCGCCTTTCTCAGCAAAGGGCTCGAGGGCTTTCTCAAGGAGTCCACTCGCCACCAGCGGGGCAATCTGCTGATCCACACCAAGTTGGTGGTGATCGACTTCACCTCGAGCGCGCCGACGGTGATCAGCGGCTCCCACAACCTCTCGAAATCAGCCTCGAGCGGCAACGACGAGAACTTCCTGATCATCCGCGGCAACACCGACGTCGCCGACTGTTACGGGGTGGAGCTGATGCGGCTCTACGACCACTATCGCTTCCGCTGGCACGCCAAGAATCCGGATAAAAGCGACAAAGCCCCCTCCGCGCGTCCCCCCGGGACGCTCTGCCCGGACGACAGCTGGACCAAGCCCTACTTCGCGAAACGCTCGCTGGAGGCGTTGGACCGGCAGCGCTTCGTTGGCGCCGCGGCGTAGCGCTGTGGCTGACCCCTGCGCCTGATCTGGGCAAGGGATGGCCCGCTTAGCATGCGGCCATAGATGCCTGAACCAATCAAGCGTAACCAGCGCTACATGCCTGGTCTCGACGGGCTACGCGCGATCGCCGTCCTCACTGTCATTGCCTTTCACCTCGGGTGCGCCTGGACGCCGGGCGGGCTGCTCGGCGTCGGCATCTTCTTCACCCTCAGCGGCTACCTGATCACCGACATCCTGCTCTCTCAGCTCGTCCGCCGCGGTCACATCCGCCTCGGCAAGTTCTGGCTTGCCCGCGCCCGGCGACTGCTACCGGCGCTGTTCGCGATGCTGGTCATCGTCGTCGCTTGGGTGACGATCTTCGGCCCCGCCCAGCCGCAGCAGTTCCGCGACGCCGTCGTCGCCAACGCCTTCTACGTCGGCAACTGGCAGCTGATCCTCGGCGACGTCTCCTACTTCGCCCGCTTCGAGCCGCCGGGACCGCTCAACCACCTCTGGTCGCTGGCGATCGAGGAGCAGTTCTACATCCTCTGGCCCTTCATCCTCCTGGTCGGGGTCAAGCTCGTGCGCGAGACGCCGCTGCCCTCCGGGGTGCGGCCGCGACTGGCCGTCGTCACGCTCGCGATGGCGATCCTCTCGGCGATCCTGATGGCGGTTCTCTACCGGCCGAGCCTCGACCCCTCGCGGGTCTACTACGGCACCGACACCCGCGCCTCGGAGCTGCTCTTCGGCGCCGCCCTGGCGATGGTCTGGCCGAGTCGCAAGCTGAGCCGCCGCATCGGCCCCGGCGCCCGCAACACGCTCGACGGGCTCGGCGTTCTCGGCCTGCTGGCAATCGCGCTGATGATCTGGCAGACCGACCAGTACTCCTCCTTCCTTTACCGCGGCGGTTTCGTGCTGCTCTCGATCGCGACCGTGCTGGTGCTGGCCCCGCTCGCCCACCCTGCCTGTCGCCTGGGGACGGCGCTGGGCTGGAAGCCGCTGCGCTGGATCGGCGTGCGCTCCTACGGGATCTACCTCTGGCACTTCCCGATCATCGCCCTCACCACCCCCGGCGGCGTCGCCAACGGGCGCGAACCGCTGCGCGCGGCGCTGCAGGTGGTGGCGATCTTCGCCGTCTCCGCGCTCTCCTGGCGCTATCTCGAGGAGCCGATCCGCCACGGCGCCCTCGGCCGCCTCTGGCGCCGGGCACGGGCGGGTTCCTGGCGGCCGCGGAGCATGTCGCGGCAGGGCTGGGCCGTCGCCGGCGCCGCGGCCGTGGTCCTGGTTGCCGCGGCCGCCGGCATGGCGGGCGTCAACTCCGCGCCCGCCGAGGGCTCGGCTTCGAGGGCGGAAGAAGCGAGGGCCGCAGGCGCGACCAAGCCGGCGCCGTTGACCCCGGCCCAGGCGAACGCATCCACCCGCTCCTCCTGCAAAGCGGTAACCCACATCGGCGACTCAACCTCCGAGGGCCTGATCTCGCCCGAATACCTGCCGCTCGAAAGCCAGCGGATCGAAGCCCGCTACGCCGACGTCGGTGCGGTCGAACAGCACATCGAGATCTCCGGCGCGCGCTCGATCGAAGAGCAGTTCGAAGGCGAACCGAACGCCCAGGAAGTGGCGGAAGCGTGGAAGCTCGAAGGCTTCAAGGGGTGCTGGGTCCTGGCGCTGGGGACGAACGAGGCGGCCAACGTCTTCGTCGGCTCGGCCGTCGACGAGATGGAACGGATCGAAATCATGATGGGGACGATCGGCCTCGAACCGGTGCTGTGGGTCAACGTCCGGTCCCTGGTTGAAGCCGGTGATCCCTACGCGAAAGAGAACATGGAGCAATGGGACGAAACGCTGCTCGAAGCGTGTCCCCGGTATCCCAACATGCGCGTCTACGACTGGGCGTCCGACGTCAAAGACGCCTGGTTCATCGATGACGGCATCCACTTCACCTCGCCTGGGTACGCCGCTCGCGCCGAGCTGATCGCCCAGGCCCTCGCCCACGCTTTCCCGGCCAAGGGGGAAAGCGAAAGTGGCGCCCACTGCCTGGTCGGCTGAGCGGTTTTCGCGGCTTTGGCTGCGGGTAGCCGACTTGCTTCCCCCACCGGAAGGACGGAGAACGATGGCTGACCTCAACGAGCGAGACGCGAAGCTGGTCCAGTACCTGAACGAGGCCTACGGCAAGGAGAAGGAACTGGAGACGGCGCTGCAGGCACACATCGCCATGACCACCAAGGCGCCCTACAAGAAGCGGCTGCAGCAGCACCTGCGCGAGACCAAAGGACACGCCAAACAGGTGGAGCGCCGGATCAAGAAACTCGGCGGCGGCGGCAACGCCCTCCAGACCATCGTCGGCAAGACGATGGCGGCCGCGAAGGGCCCCCTCCACATGGCCCGCGGCAGCGGCGAGCAGGAGAAAATGCTGAAGAACGCCAAGACGGAGTACTTCAACGAGCACGAGGAGATCTCCACCTACCTGGCGATCGAGACCTTCGCCGAAAGGGTCGGCGACAAAGAGACGGCCAAACTCGCGCGTGGCATCCGCCGCGAGGAGGAGCGGATGGCGAAATTCCTCGAGAACCAGATCAAAGCGCTCTCGGGCGCCGTCGCCAGCGATGAGGTGCCGGCGGCGCAGCGGCGCTCGTCCAACTCCAAACGGAAAGCGCCGGTGAAAGCGAAAGCGAGACCGAAAGCCCGCAAAAAAGCGGCGCGCAAACGCTAGGTCGTCTTCTGGTCCTTGGGGTCGTCGCGAGGCTCGAGCTGGATCTCACGCTCGGCCCGCGGCCGGCCTTCCTCGATCTCGCGGCCGCGCTCGATCTCGGCGTTGAGCTGGTGGCCGAAGAGGATCGCCAGGTTGGTGATCCAGAACCAGACGAGCAGGGCGACGAGGCCGCCGAGCGTGCCGTAGGTCTTGTCGTAGGAGCCGAAGTTGGCGACGTAGAAGGCAAAGGCGGCGGAGGCGACGATCCAGACGACGATCGCGACGACGCTTCCCGTCGTCACCCATTTGAAGCCGCGCAGCTTGACGTTGGGGGAGGCGTAATAGAGGACGGCAACCATGAGCATGAAGAGCGCCGCCATCACCGGCCACTTGGCGATGTTCCAGACGTCGATCGCGGTGCCGCTGAGGCCGATCGGCGAGGCGACCGCTTCGACCACGGGGCCGGTCAGGACCAGACCCACCGCCAGCAGCGCCATGATCAGGATCATCGCCAGCGTTACCGCGATCTGCAGCGGTCGCAGCTTCCAGAACGGCCGTCCCTCCGGCGTCTCGTAGATGACATTGGACGCGCGCATGAAGGCGCCGACGTAGGCGGAGGCTGACCACAGCGCCACGGCCAGGCCGAGCACGAAGGCGATGCCGGCGGTGCCGCGGTTTTCGACGATCGATTCGATTGGGCCGGAGAAGGTCTCCGCGGCCGAGGAGGGGCCGATTTCGGTGATGATCTCGGTCAGGCTGTCGGTGGTCGTTTTCGGATCGCCGAAGATCCCAATCAGCGAGACCATCGCGATCAGGGCCGGGAAGAGCGAGAGCAGGCCGTAGTAGGTGAGCGCAGCCGCCCAGTCGGTGAGGTTGTCCTCCATGAACTCGGCCACCGTGCGTTTCGCCGTCGCGAACAGGCCGGTGTCACGGGGGGCGCCCTCCGGCGCGTAGTCGCGGCGAACCTCGCCGCTGACGGCGTCGCCGTCGTGGGAATCCCGCTCGCGCAGTTCCTGATCCCTCTTCCGGGGTGCGTCCATGCGCCCTGGGTACCCGTCACGGCGCGACCGAATCGTCTCTCTCGACCGGCGCCCAGCTAGGCGGGACCGTCGATCTCGACCGGCTCCAGTTGGTCGGCTGGATCAAAGCCGAGGATGCGTCCGTAGAAGTAGAGCTCGGCTTCGAAGCAGCGGATCTCAGTCTCGGCGCGGCGGAAGCCGTGCGCCTCGTCCTCGAAGGCCAGGTAGGCGTGGGGAACGCCGTTGCGCCGCAGCGCTGCGACCATCGTTTCGGCCTGGCTCGGTGGCACCACCTCGTCCTCAAGGCCCTGGAAGAGAATCACCGGCGCCCGCAGCTGCTCGACGAAGTGGATCGGCGAGCGCTCCCGGTAGAGGTCCGCCCGCTCGGGATAGGGCCCGATCAGCCCGTCGAGGTAGCGCGACTCGAACTTGTGGGTGTCCCCGGCGAGGGTCTCGGTGTCGGCGACGCCGAAGTAGCTGGCGCCGGTGGCGAAGTCGTCGTGGAAGACGAGCGCGCAGAGGGTCGCGTAGCCGCCGGCAGAGCCGCCGCGGATCGCCAGCCGTGCCTCGTCCGCCTCGCCGGTCGCCGCCAGGTGGCGAGCGGCGGCGATGCAGTCGTCGGTGTCGAGCACGCCCCAGCCGCCGCGCAGGCGTTGGCGGTAGGGGCGGCCGTAGCCGCTGCTGCCGCGGTAGTTGACGTCGACGACGCCGATCCCGCGGCTGGTCCAGAAGAGGAACTCGCGGTCGAGCGCCGGCGTCGCGTGCGAGGTGGGTCCGCCGTGGCTCTGGACGATCAGCGGCGGCAGTTCGCCTTCCGGTGCCTCGAAATCAGGATTGGTCGGGGGGTAGTAGAAGCCGTGGGCGGTCTCGCCGTCCGTGGTCGGGAACTCGACCGGACGCGGGATCGAGACGTAACCGTCCTCGACCGCCTCATCAGCTGCGCTCTGGTGCTCCTCCAGCGCGCCGTCGCGGATGTCGAGCAGAACCACGGCGGTCTCGCGGGCTGGGCTGGCGGCGGCGAAGGCGACCCGCGTGCCGTCGCTCGACAGCGAAGGGAAGCCGAACGAGGTGTAGGGGAGCTCGAGATCGTCGAGCCGTCCGGCGCCAGGCTCGAGCAGGAAGAGGCGTTCTTCGCCGTGCTCGCAGCGAATGCAGACGATTGCGCCGTCTTCGAGGAAGGCGTAGGTGGAGCCGCCGAAGAGCCACTGCGGGTGCGCCAGCTCAGCTTCCTCATCGGTCAGCTGCGCCACCTCCTCGCCCTCGTCGCGATAGAGGTTCCACCAGCCCTCCCGGTCGGAGACGAAGTGCAGCCTGCCCTCGTGGTCCCACTCGGGCTGGAAGACCGACTCATCCCTTCCTCCCGCCACAAGGGTCGCCGCGGCGGTGTCCGCGAGCGGCGCGACCCAGAGCTCGGTCCCGTCCCAGGGCATGTTCGGGTGGTCCCAGCAGGTCCAGGCGAGGCGGGCGCCGTCCGGGCTGACCCGCGGGAAGGAGTAGAAGTCGCGTCCGGAGGCGAGCACGTTCGCTTCCCCGGAGCCGTCGAGGGCGAGGGCGACGATCTGGTTCTCGGCTTCGCTCTCGCCGTGGACCTCGCGCACGCCGACGACGCTGCGGCCGTCCGGCGTGAGGCGGAAGTCGGCGTAGCGCAGGCCCGCAGGCATCTGCGGTTTGGGGGTGATCGCAACCGGCTCCTCGCCGAGCCGCTGCCGGTAGAGGCGCTGGTCGGCGAAGTCGACGAAAAGGACGAGGTCCGCGGCGGCGAGCGTCCAGGCGCCGCCGCCGTACTCGTGGACACGGGTGCGCACGTTGACGTCTCCAGGAGTCACCGCTTCGGGCTCGCCGCCGGGCTGGCGCCGCATCAGCACCACGCGCCCGCCCTCCGCCGGCCTGCCTTCGGCCCACCAGACCGCCCCGTCCGCCGCCAGCGCTGGTGCGCCCAGTCGCCGCCCGGCCCGCGCGACGGTCGCCGCGTCGATCGGCGAGCGCCAGGAGCCGTAGGGAGCGGTCGGGGCCACGGCCGCAGTCTAGGTTCGAACGAACGCGAACGATTTTGGGGCCTATAGCCCCACTAATCGCTCTGGTTCGAGACGGCGATCCCCATAGACTGCCGCGCCGATGACCGATACCTACGAGGTCCCCCAGGAGTCCCGCGACCTGCGCGACATGGTGCGCCGGCTGGCACAGGAGAAGATCGCCCCGCGCGCCGGCGAGATCGATCGCGAAGGCGAATACCCGTGGGACGTGCGCAAGCTGCTGGCCGAGCACGACATCCTCGGCTTGCCCTTCTCCGAGGGTTACGGCGGCACCGGGACCGGCACGCTGGTCCTGCAGATGGCGGTCGAGGAGATCGCAAAGGCCTGCGCCTCCTCCGCTCTGATCCTGATGATTCAGGAGCTGGGGACGCTACCGCTTCAGCTCTTCGGCTCCGACGAGCTGAAGCAGCGCTTTTTGCCGAAATGCGCCAGCGGCGAGTGGTCGCCGGCCTTCGCCCTCTCCGAGCCGGAGGCCGGCAGTGACCCGGCTTCGATGCGGACGACCGCCGTCCGCGACGGCGACGAGTGGGTCATCAACGGGCAGAAGAACTGGATCACCAACGCCTCGATCGCCGACTTCTACGTCGTCTTTGCCGTGACCGACCGCGAGAACAAGCGAATGAGCGCCTTCGTGGTCGAGAAAGAGCGCGAGGGCTTCGATCCCGGCCAGCTCGAGCACAAGCTGGGAATCAAGGGCTCGCCGACTGGCTCACCGTCGTTCACCGACGTCCGCGTCGGGCACGAGAACATGGTCGGCACCGAGGGCAAGGGCCTCAGCGTCGCCCTCGGCACGCTGGAGCGGACCCGGCTCGGGGCCGCTGCGCAGGCGGTCGGGATCGCCCAGGGGGCGACCGACTACGCCAACGATTACGCGAGGGAGCGGATCGCCTTCGGCAAGCCAATCAACAACCTGCAGGGGATCCAGTTCAAGCTCGCCGACATGGAGACCGGCACCGCCGCCGCCCGCGAGCTCCTCTACAAAGCCTGTGCGCTGGCCGACAAGCCCGAGCGCCCGGCCGACCTCGGCAAGTGGACCTCGATGGCAAAGCTCTTCGCCTCCGACAACGCGATGCGTGTCACGGTCGAGGCGATCCAGGTGCTCGGCGGCTACGGCTACGTCAACGAGTACCCGGTCGAGCGGATGATGCGCGACGCCAAGATCACCCAGATCTATGAGGGAACGAACGAGATCCAGCGCGTCGTGATCGCCCGCGCGATGGGCGCCTGAGCACCATCCCCCATTCGCGTGGCGCTTACTGATCCTCGGCCGAGATCTCGCGCAGGCGGTGGGTGTCGACGTCGTAGACGAAGCCGCGGACCGTTTCGCGGTGGGGGATGAAGGGGGAGCGACGGACGCGCTGGATCGACTGGCGTACGGCCTCATCCACGTCCGAGAAGGCGCCGATAGGGAACTCGGGAGCGGCTCCGGCGTCCTGCTCGAGCTCGGCCCGGAAGCCCTCGTCGGTGATCTTCTCCATGCCGCAGTCGGTGTGGTGGATCAGCATCACCGCGCGCGTGCCGAGGCGCCGTTGTGAGATCGCCAGCGAGCGGATCGTGTCGTCGGTGACGATGCCGCCGGCGTTGCGCAGTACGTGCGCCTCGCCGTCGCCGAGACCGAGCGCCGCGAAGACATCCAGGCGCGAATCCATGCAGGTGACGATCGCCAGCTTGCGGCTCGGCTCGACGTCGAGATGCCGGTCGGCGAGGGGCTCGGCGAAGGCGCGGTTGTTGGCAAGCAGCTCGTCGATCGTCTCCATGGCGGCGCAGCCTAGAGGTCCGCGGGGCCACTCCGCCGCCGCGTTTCCCCGGCTGGCCCAGGGGGTACCGGCTCGCCATGAGCGAGAAGCCGCGTCCTGACGATCCGCACGAGGCCGACAGCGGCTTCCCTGAGCCGTCTGGCAAGGATCCCGGCGACATATCCGGCGACCGCTCGCCGCACCACGCCCTCAACAACCCCGTGGGCGACCCCGACCCGACCGAGTGGCCGGATCCCTACGAGAAGCGCGAGGACCCGAAGGACCCGGAAGACCCCGATGGAGAGCCGTTCGGGGAGGAGCCGCATCCGCCGGGCGGCAGCACGAGCACCAGCGAGCCGCATCCCTCCCAGGACCCGGAGGCCGGTGACCGCTGGGAGGGGCCGAAGCGCGACAAGCTCGACGACTAGAGAGAGGAAGGACGATGGAGGCGAAGAGTTTCGACAAGGGGATCCTCGACGGCGACAGCTCCGCCACGCGGGACCACGTCGTCGAGCTGCTGACTAAGGCGTACTGGATGGAGATCGAGACGGTGATGAGCTACCTCGCCGCCTCGACCAACCTGGACGGGGTTCGCGCGCAGGAGATCAAGGAGTCCCTCGCCGAGGACATCGAAGAGGAGCTCGGCCACGCCCGCCAGTTCGCGGCCCGGATCAAGGAGCTCTACGGCGTCGTTCCCGGCTCGGAGGACTTCCGCGCCGAACAGAGCTTCCTGCAGCCGCCAGAGCACCAGACCGACACCGTCCACGTGATCCGCGGCGTGATCAAGGCCGAGACCGGCGCGATCGAGCACTACACGCGGATGATCGAGGAGACCGACGCGGTCGATCCGGTCACCCAGGACATGGTGATCGGCATCCTGCGTGATGAGCAGGCGCACCGGCGGTTGTTCGAGGGGTTCTTGCGGGAGTATGAGTTCGAAGGGAAGGCCTGAGGCGGGGTGATGGGAGGGACCTGGTCGCCCTCCAGTCGAATTAGTCGCGCACCCTTCGGGTGCGGCTCCGGATGATGGTGCGCGCCTATGGCGCGCAGGAGTCGGATTGCATGTCGCGGCCTGCGGCCACATTCGACTGGAGGGCGACCAGGCCCCTCGCCAACACGTCGCCTAGGCTCATTTGCTGTGACAGGCACTGAGGGGAACCTGCGGATTCGGCCGGCGACGGAGGGGGATGTTGAGACTCTCTTTGGGCTGATCCTGGAGTTGGCGGAGTATGAGAAATTGAGCGATGTGATGCGGGGGGATGCGGAGGTGCTGCGGCGTTCGTTGTTCGAGCAGCGGGCGGCGGAGGCGCTGATGGTTGAAGTCGGTGGAGAGGCGGTCGGCTACGCGATCTTCTTCACCACCTTCTCGACCTTCGAGTGCCGCTCCGGCGTCTGGGTCGAGGATGTCTACGTGCGGCCCTCGCATCGTCGCGACGGCATCGGCCGGGCGGTCATGGAGCACCTCGCGGCGCTGACTCTGGAGCGCGGTCACGTCCGCCTCGAATGGTGCGCGCTCGAGTGGAATGAGCCGGCGCTGCGCTTCTACGACAAGCTCGGCGCCACCCGGCTCGAGGAGTGGCGGATGCTGCGCCTCGAGCGCGAGGGCATGCAGCGGCTCGCGGGCGATGGGCCGATAAGTCGACCCTGACTCGACTTATCGGCCCATCGGCCGGCGGTCGCTACTCCTCGCGCGGCGTGATGCGGAAGATCGAGACGACCTCGGCCTGGTGGGCCTCGGGGTGGGCTACGTAGGCGCTGGGGCCGCCACCGAACCAGCCTGCGGCTTCGTTGTCGCCGACGAAGACGCCTGGATGGCGCTTGCCGTCCCCGTCCTGGACCCAGACCTTGTCGCCCTCCCTGAACCCGTGCTCGATCGCCTCGCTCATCAGCGCGTCCCTCTGGGCCGCACCTGCTGGACCGCCCAGCCGTTGCCGTCGGGGTCGCTGAAGAAGACGAACGAGCCCCAGTCGAAGTCCTGGATCCCGCTGATCTCGATGCCGCGCCCGCTTAGCTCCGCGTGGGCCGCCTCGATGTCGTCCACGACCAGCTGCAGGCCCTGTGCCGAGCCCGGCGTCATCTCGCTGAGCCCGGTTCCGATCGAGATCGACGTGGGGGAACCGGGGGGCGTCAGCTGCACGAAGCGCATCGCGTCGCTGACCCGGTGGTCGTGTTCGGCGACGAAGCCAGCCTGCTCGTAGAAGGCCTTGGCTCGGTCGACGTCCGAGACGGGGACGTTCACCAGCTCAAGTCGAAAATCCACCGGCCGAGTCTATCCAGCGCTGCGCTTTATTCCCGCATAGCGGGAGGAAGGCGCAGAGCGCAAGGGCGGCCGCGACCGCGGCGGTCGCCTTGGCGGAAGACCTCATCGGCGCCGATGCTAAGGCCCAGCGCCGTCTCGCCTGCGGGTAGCCTGGCGCCATGGCCAGAGAGGGCGAGCCGATGAAGGCGAAGCTCACCGACCTCCCCTTCAGCGACCCGGCCTGGGTCTTCGAGCGCAAGCTCGACGGGATCCGAGCGGCGGTGCGCAAGGAAGGCGGCGAGGTGACGCTCACCTCCCGCACCGGCAAACCGCTGACCGCCGCCTATCCGGAGCTGGTCGAGGCCCTGGAAGCCGAGCCGGCGACGCGGTTTTTGGCCGACGGCGAGATCGTCGCCTTCGACGGCACCCGCACCAGCTTCGAGCGGCTGCAGGGACGGATGGGCGTCCACGACCCGCGGCTGGCGCGCCTGACCGGGATCCGGGTCTTCCTCTACCTCTTCGACCTGCTCGAGTTCGACGGCCACGACCTGACCGGATTGCCGTTGCGCGCCCGCAAGGCGGCGCTGCGCCGCGCCTTCTCCTTCCACGGCCCGGTCCGTTACACGCCGCATCGCAATGAGCGCGGCGAGGAGTTCCTCCGCGAGGCCTGCGCCAAAGGGTGGGAGGGGCTGATCGCCAAGCGCGCCGACAGTACCTACGTCCACGGCCGCAGCGGCGACTGGCTGAAGTTGAAGTGCTCCTTCGAGCAGGAGCTGGTGATCGGCGGCTTCACGCCGCCGCAGGGAGCGCGCAAGCACTTCGGTGCGCTGCTGGTGGGCTACTACGAGGATGGGGAGCTGCGCTACGCGGGCAAAGTCGGAACCGGGTTCAGCGAGAAGACGCTGGCCACGCTCGGCGCCCGGCTGGAGGCGCTGGAGGCGCCGAAATCCCCGTTCGCCCGCGGCGGCGGGCAACCGCGTCTCGCCCGCTGGGTCGAACCGCGGCTGGTCGGCCAGTTCGGCTTCGGCGAGTGGACCCGCGACGGCAAGCTGCGCCATCCCCGCTACCTCGGGCTGCGCGAGGACAAGCGCCCTCGGGAAGTGGTTCGCGAGGTGCCGGGCGGGTAGCAGCGGCGCATGGCAGAGGATGCCTCCGAGTTCCTGCCGCCGCGCCGCACGATCCCGGCGCTGCGCCGCGCCTCGCAGGCCTGCCGCGGCTGCGATCTCTGGCGCGACGCGACCCAGACGGTCTTCGGCGCCGGCCCGGCGAAGGCGAAGCTGATGCTGGTCGGAGAGCAGCCGGGCAACCGCGAGGACCGCGAGGGGGAGCCCTTCGTCGGCCCCGCCGGCGGCCTGCTGCGACGGGCCCTGGACGAGGCGGAGATCGACCCGGAAGAGACCTACATCACCAACGCGGTCAAGCACTTCAAGTGGCGGGCCCAGGGCAAGCGGCGACTGCACCAGACTCCCCGGGCGGGCGAGGTCGAGGCCTGCAAGCCGTGGCTGGAGGCGGAGGTCGGCGCCGTCAAGCCGCAGGCGATCGTCGCCCTCGGCGCCACTGCCGGCCGCGCCCTCTTCGGGACGAAGATCAAGGTGACGAAAGACCGCGGTCGCCTGCTCGAGTGCTCGCTGGCGCCGGTTGCCGCCGTCACCATCCACCCCTCGGCGCTGCTGCGCCTTCGCGACGAAGACGAGCGCCACGAAGCCTTCGGCGCGCTCGTCGAGGACCTGCGCGCCGTTACCGAGGCGCTGCCTTGAGCCGGTCCCAGCCCTCGCCGCTCAGCGCCACGTAGGTCCGCCCGTCGGGCCCGCGCCGTTCCAGCAGCAGCCCGAGTCGGGTCGCCCGCTGCACCGTGCGGCGCAGGTCGCGCTCGCTGAGGCCGCGGAAGCGCGGGACCAGGTCGCTGCGCCGGCAGAAGCCGTCGTCGGCCAGCTCGACGATCGCCGCCAGGACCTCCTCCGGCGCTGCCAGCCGCTTCGCGGCCATCGCGGGCGGGCTCAGTCCTTCTCGCCCGAGCCGGGCTCGGCCATGCCGCGGTGCATCTCGGCCTTTTTCGAGTCCGGGACGAGCCTGCCGGCGACGGCCTGGACTTTGTTCTTGAAGGAGCCGCCGACGACCTTCTCCCGCCCCGCCATCAGCGCCTCGAAGCCCTGGCGGGCTACCTCGGCCGGGTCGTCCTTCTCTTCGGAACCGACCTTGGTGTCCTCCATGCCGGCGCGCTCGAAGAACTCGGTCTCGGTCGGGCCCGGCATCAGCGAGGTGACGGTGATGCCGGTGTCCTTGAGCTCGTTGCGGATCGCCAGCGCGAACGACTGCACGAACGACTTCGAGGCGTTGTAGACGGCCTGGAAGGAGCCCGGCATGGTCGAGGCGATCGAGGAGGTGAAGAGGATGCGGCCCCCGTCCCGGGCAACCATGTCGGCCAGCACGAGCTTGCAGAGGTGCACGGTCGAGCGCACGTTGAGGTCGATCAGCTTCAGCTCGTCGGCCAGCTCGGTTTCGGTCGCGAAGGCGCCGCCGGCGCCGATCCCGGCATTGAGGGCAAGCGCGTCGACCGAGCGGCCGGTGTTGGCGATGTGGCGATAGAGCTCGATCACTCCGGCTTCCGTGGCGAGGTCGACGCGGTGGGCCTCGACCGACGGGGCGGACGCTTCCAGCGCCCCCTGAGTGTGGATCAGCTCGCCGTCCTCGGCGGCGATCAGGAGGTCGTAGCCGTTCTCCCCGAACATTTTTGCCAGCTCGAGTCCGATCCCACTCGATGCGCCGGTGATTACCGCGAACGGTCGCTGGGTCGTCTCCATGTCTCCTCCTCGGGGTTACTTTTCTCTCGCTGTTCCCGCCGCTCCGGAGGCAAAACAGGGTCGTCAGGGCAGCTGGAGCACGACCGATGGGCGCACTTCGCAGCGCAGGTTTGTCCACCCTGGACAGGGGGTAGTCCGGGACCACCAAGGTGGGTTTCAATGGGCTCTAGGAGGGATACAGATGTTCTCGTGCGAGAGATGTGGGAGCAGCTACAGCGCCAGTCACATCGGGATCGAGCACTGCCCGCGCTGCCAGCTGCGCGATCGCGTCCAGGCTCCCCTGTCATTCAAGGTCTTCAAGCTGCCGGACGTGCGGTCCGTCGCCGAGCCGCGGCAGCCGGCGGGGCAGCAAGCGGCACCGCAGCCGGCTTCGCCGGTCCCGGCATCGCAATTCGCCGACGCTCCCTGACCGCGGCCGGCGCCCCATGACCGGCGCCGGCGCGATCGAAACGAGAGCGCCAGTCGCGGCGCTGCCCACGGCCGGGCCGATCAGCCAACTCGTGGCCGAGAAGCTCTTCGGTTCTCCGCGCGGCCTCGAGGGTCTTGCCCGGTCGGCCGAGGCGAGCGCCGACCTGGTGGCCGCCGTCGAGGAGCCGCTTGCCGACGACGATCTGCAGCTAGCGCTCTACCTCTGCTTCGAGCTGCATTACCGCTCCTTCCCCGGCGTCGATCCGGCCTGGGAGTGGGATCCCGAGCTGCTGGCGACGCGAGCTCTGCTCGAGCGAGCCTTCTTCGACGCTCTGGAAGCGGCCGTGGGTCGAGGAAAGCCGGTCGACTCGGACCGGGTCGGCGATCTGCTCTTCGAGCTCGAGGCCGGCGACGAAGGCCCGTCCCTCTCCCGCCGCCTCGAGCTCGAGGCGGACCTCGAGCAGTTCCGCGAGTTCGTCGTTCACCGCTCGCTCTACCAGCTCAAGGAGGCCGACCCGCACAGCTGGGCGATTCCGCGGCTTAGCGGGCCGGCGAAGACGGCCTTGCTCGAGGTCCAGGGCGACGAGTACGGCGGCGGGCGCCCGGAGCGCATGCACTCCGCCCTCTTCGCGAAGACGATGCGGGCGCTTGGCCTCGACGACCGCGAGAACGCCTATCTCGACCGCATCCCCGGTCCGACGCTGGCGACGATCAACCTGATGTCAGCCGTGGGCCTGCACCGCGGCCGCCGCGGCGCGATCGTCGGCCACCTGGCGATGTTCGAGATGACCTCGGCGCTGCCGAACCGCCGCTACGGAAACGCCCTGCGTCGCCTCGGCTTCGGCACCGAAGCCACCGACTTCTACGACGAGCACGTCGAGGCTGACGCGGTGCACGAGAACATCGCCGCCTACGACCTCGCGGGTGGCCTGGCGCGCCAGGAGCCGGAGCTGGCCTGGGACATCGTCTTCGGCGCCCGCGCGCTGCTCTTGCTCGAGGACCGCTTCGCGCGCCACCTGCTGGGGGCGTGGGAGGAGGGGGAGACTTCGCTGCGGCGGCCACTGTGACGTCCTATGTGCTGCCGCTGCGCTGGACCGAACCAGGCCCGATCGCCGAGCTGGCCGTCTACCTGCGCTCTCTTGCCGGTGAGGTCGACGAGGTGCTCGTGGTCGATGGCTCGCCGCCGCCGCTGTTCGAGCGGCACGCGGCGGCGCTTGCCGGCGTCGCCCGCCACCTGGCGCCCCACACCGATCTCGACTTCGCGATGGGCAAGGTCAACGGCGTCGTCACTGGCGTCCGCGAGTGCTCGCACGAGCGGATCGTGCTGGCCGACGACGACGTCCGCTACGACCCGGCGGCGCTGCAGCGCACGGTCGCGCTGCTCGCCTCGGCCGAGCTGGTCCGACCCCAGAACTACTTCGACGAGCTGCCTTGGCACGCTCGCTGGGACACCGCCCGCTCGCTGCTCAATCGCGTCTTCACCGGCGACCCGACCTTTCCGGTCGGCGACTTCCCGGGCACCCTCGCGGTAAGGCGCAGCGCCTTCGTGGCCAGTGGCGCCTACGACGGCGACGCGCTCTTCGAGAACCTCGAGCTGATGCGGACGATCGTGACGGCAGGGGGGAGGGTCCTGACGCCGCTCGACCTCTACGTGGCGCGGCGCCCTCCCAGTACCGCTCATTTCTTCTCGCAGCGTGTCCGTCAGGCCTATGACGACTTCGCGATCCCGGCCCGGATCGGTGCCTTCCTCGCCGTCGTGCCGCTGAGCGCGGAGCTCGTTCGCCGCCGTCGCGCCCACGTCCTGGGTGCCGCCGCCCTGGCCGCGATCGGGGCTGCCGAGCTGGGACGCCACCGCGCCGGCGGCGCCGAGCGGTTTCCGCTGAGCGGCTCGCTGCTGGCGCCGGCCTGGATTGCCGAGCGCTCGCTCTGCGCCTGGCTGGCGCTTGGGGCGAAGCTGAGGGGCGGCGTCTGCTACGGGTCCGGACGCCTCAGCCACTCGGCGACGCCGCTGCGCCAGCTGCGTCGCCGCTACTCGAAGTCGGCTGGAGCGACGCCGCCGTCCACGGAGGAGGGTCCGCTCTCGGTGCGGAAGCCGATCGCCTTGTGAGTGCCGTCGCAGAAGGGCCGGATCTGCGAGCGGCCGCAGCGGCAGAGCGCCACCACCCGCCGTTTGACCTCGATCTCGTTCCCCTCCTGGTCGACCATCGTGAAGGGACCGCGCACCAGGTAGGGGCCGTTGCGGTAGGGGGTGATCCTCGTCGCGGTCGGCTCCGCGGCCTCGCTCATCGCGTGCGCTCCGCCAGATAATCGAGCAGCCCATCCAATCCCGCTTCGCTGTGGATGCGGCGCTGGTCCTCGGCGCCGTTGCCCTCGCGCAGGATCCGCTCGATCTCCTCCAATGCCGCCTCGCCCCCGAGCTCGCGGGCGAAAGGCCGCACCGCGCTGAGCACACGCTGGCCAACCTCGCGGGCCGGCTCCGGGGTCTCCGCGTCGAAGAGGATCTCGGCGTCGAGGCCATGGCTGGCCGCCTGGAAGTAAGACTCCTCCAGCGCCTCGCGATAGAGGCCGGGCGCGGTTGGCCGCTCCAGCTCCTTTGCCGCGATCGCCTGGATCAGGGCTGCGATCGCGCTCGATCCGGCCGCGTCCGTCTGCACGTCGACGGCCCGCACCTCGACCGTGCCGAGCCGTGGATGGGGGCGGACGTCCCACCAGATATAGGTGTAGTCCTCGACCCCCGCGGCGGCTATCAGCTGGTCGGCGACGCGGCAGAAGTCCTCGTAGTCGCGGAACAGACGCGGCACCAGGAAACGCGGATAGCTGCGCACCACCTGGGTGCGGGCGCTGGCGTGGCCAGAGTCGACCCCTTCGCGGAATGGCGAGTTGGCGCTCAGGGCCTGCAGTATCGGCAGGTAGAGGCGGAAGGCGTTGGCCAGGCGCACGGCCGTCTCAGGGTCCGGCATGCCGACGTGCACGTGCAGCCCGCATGGCGGGGTTCTCAGGAGGTCGCCGAGGTCCTTGCGGACGATCTCATAGCGCGGCTTGGCGACGAGGTTCGCCTGGCCGGACTTTTCCGCCGGGTGCAGGCCGGAGCCAAGCAGCCCGAAGCCGGCTTCGCGGATCGCCCGCCGTCCCTCCCGCAGCTGGGCCAGCGCATCGTCGGCACCGAGGCAGACGCCCGTCTTCAGCTCGATCTGGTCGGCGAAGATCTCCGCGGAGATCCGCTCCGCGGCCGGCCCGGTGACGCTGTCGAGGACCGCTTCGCTGGCGGCGACCAGCTGCCGCCGCTCGTCGATCAGCAGCAGCTCCTCCTCGACCCCGAGCGAGAGCGGCGAGGCAGCGCCGAAGCGGTGGCTGTGAAGGTCGCGCTGCCCGGAAGGATCGCTGGATGAGGTTTGTTCCCTGGACGTCACGGGCCCTGCTTACCCCGCACGGCCCCCGGGTAGACATCGCTCATGCCGGCCCAGACGCAGGAGCAACTGGTCAAGTACCTGACCGACGTGCACTCGATCGAGGAGCAGGCGCTGGCTCAGATGCGACGGGCGCCAGATCTCGTCGAGGGCCCGCTGGCGGCCGACTTCCGCCGCCACCTCGAGGAGACCGAATCGCAGGAGCGACGGGTCCGCGAGCGCCTCCAGGCCCACGGAGCCTCGCCGGCAACTGTCAAGGACGTGGCCGGCAAGGTGAGTGGGGCGGGGATGGTCCTGTTCGCCCGCTTCGCCCCCGACACCCCGGGCAAACTGACCGCCCACGCCTTCTCCTACGAGCACATGGAGGTCGCCGCCTACGAGCTGCTGGCGATCGTCGCTCGCCGAGCCGGCGACGAGGAGACGACCGCGATGGCGGCGGCGATCGCCGCCGAGGAGCGGGCGATGGCGGAGCGCCTGGCCGGCCATTTCGACCAGGCGGTCGAGGACTCCCTGCGGGCGCTCGACCCAGACGATCTCGGTGAGCAGCTGAATAAGTACCTGGCCGATGCGCATGCGCTCGAGGGTCAGTCACACAAGCTGTTGGAACGGGGGCGGAAGCTGGGTGAATCGACGACCCTGGCCACCATCTTCAACCGTCATCTCGAGGAGACGATCGAGCAGGAGCGTCGGCTCGAGCAGCGTCTGCAGGAGCGCGGCGGCTCGCCCTCGGCAATCAAGGACGCGGCTTTGCGCCTCGGCGCCCTCAACTGGGGCGCCTTCATGGCCGCCCAGCCGGACACCCCACCGAAGCTCGCCGGCTTCGCCTTTGCCGTCGAGAACCTCGAGATCGCCTCCTATGAGCTGCTGCGCCGCGTCGCCGAGCGCGCCGGCGACGCGGCGACGGTCGCCGCGATCGAACGCACTCTCCCCGAGGAGCGCGCCGCCGCGACCGCGATCGCCGAGCAGTGGGAGACGGTTCTCGGTTTAGTTGAGCCTGCGCCTGGCAGTTAGGAGGTACTGGCTAGGCGACGCCGGCCGGCGCCCTAGCCGGATCACCGCCGTAGCCGAATTCGGCCAGCGCCTCCCACAACACGTCTTCCATCGCCGCCTGCTCCGCGGTGCTGAGGTTCTCGCGCCAGCCGCCGGGCCTGGCGCTGCGCACCGCTTGGCGCGGCCCGCGGTCGCTCGAGGGGACCTCCTCGAAGCTGTGGCGGCCGACCACCTCGCCCAGGCCCTCGCGGTCGAGGCCGAGCATCGCGCAGAGCTGTTCAAGGTAGAGGGCGGTGTCGGCGCGGAGGTCCTCATAGCGAATCAGGATCCGGCTCTCCGGCGGGCGGCTCTCGAATGCCTTGCGCACCGCGCGGCAGCGGAAGGCCCAGACTTCGGACAGCCAGCGGATCAGCGGGACGCGGCCCTCGGGCGCCACCGGGAAGGCACCGCCGGGGATCGCCCAGGAACCGTCGCTGTAGGCATCGAGCCAGGAGTCGACGACGTCGCGGCCGTCGCGCAGGAGGAAGATCACCTTCGAGGCGGGGAACAGCTCGGCCAGCAGCGGCGCGGCGTGAGACCCCGGCTCCTTGACCACGAAGAGCTTGGCCCTCTCGGGGTTGCCGGCGCTCTCTCCGGCCTGCGCCTCGAACCGCGCGCAGATCAGCTCCCGCAGCGGCTCCCACCAAGCGTCGCGATAGCGCTCGGCGAAGAAGTAGCCCGGCTCCTGGGCCTTGATGTCGAGCAGGGTGCTCAGCTGCGGTGGGTCCTCGCAGGCGGCCCAGGCGAGCGGGATCGGCCGCCAGACCCCGAGGTGGTGCCCGAGGTGCGGATCGTCGACGGGGACCACCCCCTGCAGGTCCGAGAGCATCTTCAGCAGCCAGGTGCTGCCGCTGCGTGATGAGCCGAAGATCCAAGCCAGTCGCTCCTCGCTCTCAGCAAGTCGCTTCATGGTGGGAAGGCAATACCCCGTCAGGGTTCCGCACCAAACCCATTGTGCGCCCGGTGCCGGCGCTAATCGCGCGGCAAGGAGGCGCGCGCGCCCGCGAGCCCGGCGAGAGCGCCGAACGCCGCCGCGGCAAAGGCCCGCCGCAGGGCCGGCCGCCGCTCGCGCCAGCCACCGTCGGTCGCATACGGAGCGGCGCCGGACAGGACGTTGCCCGGCATCGGTGGGGCGGGGACCGGTGCCATCGTGCCGCGCACGAACGCACGGTGTGCGACCCGCCGGTAGAGGCTGGGGGCGGTCGCGTAGAGGATCTCCAGCGCCCGTCCGGACTGGCCGTAGTTGACCTCGCGCTTGGGATTTTCGGCGCAGGCCTCGATCCCGCTGGCCACTTCTTCGACGTCGAGGATGGGCGGGATCGGTCGAACGCGGTGGCCGGAGTAGTTGGCCGCGTGGGCAAAGATCGGCGTGTCAACTGCCTGCGGCACCATCGTCGCCACATGGATGCCCTCCTCGCCGGCAAGTTCGCCGCTGAGACACTCCGAAAAGGCCCGGACCGCGTTCTTGCTGACGACGTACGGCGTTACCTGAGGAGTGCTCACTCGACCCCAGACCGACGACATGTTGATCAGGACCCCGGAGCCCTGGACGCGGAAGCGCCGCAGCGCCGCCCGGGCCCCGTGGACCTGTCCCATCAGGTTCGTCTCGATGATCTGCCGGAAAACCTCCGAGGGGATCTCCTCGAACGCTCCGTAGGCGATCACGCCGGCATTGTTGACCCAGACGTCGAGCCGCCCGAAGCGATCGACCGCTTGCCCGGCGAAGCGCTCGACCGCGGCCTCGTCGGCGACGTCCAGTGCCATCAGGGTGACCTCGGCCCCCACCGCCTTGCACTCGGCGGCCACGGCGGCCAAGGGTTCGGCCGAGCGAGCGCATAGGGCCAGTGAGGCCCCCCGCCGTGCCAGCCGCAGCGCCGCCGCTCGCCCGATGCCACTCGAGGCGCCGGTTATCGCGACCACGGCCTCCTCCAAAGGACGCGGCATCCGGTCCGCCTTAGCCGAGGCCCTTTTCCTCGGCGGCCTTGTAGGCGATCTGGAGGAAGTCGGAGATCGTCAGCGCCGCGAAGACGGAGGCGACGAAGCGAGTCAGCCGCGGCGCGAAAACCAACCCGAACGCAAAGATGGCGACGACCCAAAGGCCGAGGCAGTAGGGGCAGATCAACAACTCGCCGACCGCCTTGCGAGCTCCCTGCCCCCGGGAGCTCTCCTCGTACTCCGCCGGCCCGCCCTTGCCTTCGAACTCGGTGAAGGGTGCTCGCAGGGGGCTGGTCACCTTGTCCTTGGCGAGCAGGCGGCTGAACTTGTGCGAGGCGGTCCCGATCAGGACGAGGTCGCCGGCGCCGACCTGCTCCGGCAGGCCGCGGCCGCTGCGCCGGGCGGCCACCAGGCCGCTCCCGAAGAGGGCGCTGAAGATCGCCATGAAGGCCGCGTAGGAGAGGAGCGGCGGGCGGCTGGAGCCGGCCGCGTAGTCGTCGAGCATTGTTTGCTGGTACCCAGCGGCGGGCACCTGCAACCTGACGTGAACGACAGTCTCCTCACCATCTACCTCAACGACCATCTCGCCGGCTCGGTGGTCGGAGTCGAGCTGGCGAGGCGGAGTCGGGCCAGCAACGAGGGGACGGAGCTGGGAAGTGTGCTGGAGGAGCTCTGCGCCGAAATCGAAGCCGACCAGCGGACGCTGCGCGAGCTGATGGACCGGCTCGGGGTGGCTCCGAGCAGGGTTAAGCCGCACGCGGCCTGGGTTGGCGAGAAGATCGGCCGGCTCAAGCCGAACGGGCAGTTGCGCGGCTACTCGCCGCTGAGCCGGGTTCTCGAGCTGGAAAGCCTCTGCGTCGGGATCGTCGGCAAGCGCCAGCTCTGGAGCGCCATGGGGACGACCTTCGGCAGCGGCCTGCCCGGCTTCGACTTCGACGCGCTCCTCACCAGGGCCGACGCTCAGCAGCAGCGGCTGGAGGCCAGCCGTCTCGACGCCGTGGCCACCGCGTTCAAAGGGGGCGAGTGAGATGCGCGTAGTCGTGGTCGGGGCCACCGGCAACGTCGGCACGAGCGTCCTCGACGCGCTCGCCGCCGAGCCGCAGGTCAGCGAGATCGTCGGTCTTGCCCGCCGCCTGCCCGAGCTGGAAAGGCCGAAGGTCCGCTGGGCAGCCGTAGACATCTCCTCCGGCGAGCTCGTCCCTCACTTCCGGGGTGCCGATGCGGTCGTCCATCTCGCCTGGGCGATCCAGCCGAGCCACGACGAGCCGGTGATGGAGCGGACCAACGTGCTGGGCAGCCGTCGAGTGTTCGAGGCGGTGGCGGACGCGGGCATCGGCAACCTCGTCTACACCTCCTCTGTCGGGACCTACAGCCCGGGGCCCAAGGACGAACGAGTCGACGAGTCCTGGGCCACCGACGGCATCCCGACTTCCGCCTACTCGCGCCACAAGGCCGCCGTCGAGCGTCTGCTCGACGAGTTCGAAGCCTCCTCGCCCGCGGTGCGGGTGGTGCGGATGCGGCCGGGGCTGATCTTCAAACGCGAGGCGGCGAGCGAGATCCGGCGCCTCTTCATCGGCCCGCTGTTGCCGAACATGCTGGTGCGGCCGCGGTTGATCCCATTCGTGCCGGCGATTCCGAATCTGCGCTTCCAGGCCGTGCACGCCGGCGACGTCGGCGATGCCTATCGGCGCGCGGTGGTGAGCGACGCGCGAGGCGCGTTCAACATCGCGGCGGAGCCGGTGATCGGCCCCGAGGAGCTGGGCTCGCTCCTCAAGGCGAGACCGGTCCGCATGCCGGCGCGCGTACTCCGCGCCGCCGCCGACCTCAGCTGGCGCGCGCACCTGCAGCCCGCCGATGCCGGCTGGATTGACCTGGCGCTGGGTGTGCCGCTGATGGATATCTCGCGGGCGCGCGAGGAGCTCGGTTGGCAGCCGGCGATGACCTCGCTGGAGGCCCTGACCGAGCTGCTGCGGGGCCTGCGCGACGCTGAGGGGCTCGAGACGCCCCCGCTCGACACCAAAGCGGGCGGTCCCGGCCGGATCGGCGAGTTCCTCACCGGCATCGGGCAGCGTCGCTGAACGCCGGGGTCGGGGCCGAGACGCTCGACCAGGGATGACCCCGCACCGTCGAGCAGTCGCGTTATGGCAGCGCGCCGCCGCTCAAGGCGTCAGCAGGACCTTGACGGCGCCGTCCTGCTTCTGCTGGAACATCTCGTAAGCGTCGGGCGCCTGCTCCAGCGGCACCTTGTGGGTGGCGAAGTCGTCGACCCCGAGCGGATCGTCGTCGCTCAACAGCGGCATGATCTCGTCGACCCAGCGCCGTACATTCGCCTGGCCCATCCGCAGCTGAATCTGCTTGTCGAAGAGGGTCAGCATCGGCAGCGGATCGGCCATGCCGCCGTAGACCCCGATCAGCGAGATCGTGCCGCCGCGACGGACGATCTCGATCGCCAGATGAAACGCGGTGAGCCGATCGACCCCAGCTTTTTCGATCAACTTCCTGGCAACCGCGTCGGGGAGCAGGCCGGCGATGTCGTGGGCGAGCTTGCCAATCGGGGCGCCGTGCGCCTCCATCCCCACGGCGTCGATCACCGAGTCAGGCCCGCGGCCGCCGGTCATCTCGCGGATCGTCGCGACGATGTCGTCCTCGCCCTCGAGGTCGAGCGCCTCGACACCCCGCTTGCGCATGCGCTCCAGCCGCTCCGGTACGAGGTCGACGCCGATCACCCGCTCGACTCCCTGCTGCTGGGCAACCCGGCAGCACATGTCGCCGATCGGGCCGAGGCCGAGCACGACGACGCTGCCGCCCTTCGGCACGTTGGCGTACTCAACCGCCTGCCAGGCGGTGGGAAGGACGTCGGAGAGGAACAGGTAGCGCTCGTCCGGCGGCCCCTCCGGCACCTTGATCGGGCCGTACTGCGCCTGCGGCACGCGCAAAAACTGTGCCTGCCCGCCCGGCACCTCGCCGTAGAGCTTGGTGTAGCCGAACAGGGCCGCGCCCATTTCCTGCTCGCGCACCTGGGTCGTCTCGCACTGGGTCTGCAGGCCCTGGTCGCACATGAAGCAGTGGCCGCAGGCGATCTGGAAGGGCATCACGACCCGGTCGCCGGGGGCGAGCTCGGTGACGGCGCTGCCGACCTCCTCGACGATTCCCATCGGCTCGTGGCCGAGGATGTCCCCCTCGCCCATGAAAGGTCCCAGCACCTCGTAGAGATGCAGGTCCGAACCGCAGATCGCCGTCGTGGTGATCCGCACGATCGCGTCCGTCGGCTCCTCGATCGTCGGGTCGGGGACCTCGTCGACCCTGACGTCGCGTTTGCCGTGCCAGGTCACCGCTTTCATCGCTTTCCTCCGTTCGCACGCCCTTTGCCGTCTCGCTCGGGGTACCCCTGGCGCCGGGAAACTGAACCTGGTGCGAACGCCAGGACTTTTGGACGCTATGGCAACAAAAAGTCCTGGCGTTCGCTCGCGACGCCGGGCGTGCCTTCGCCGGGCCTGGGTAGGTTGAGGGCGTGACCCGCAGGGGCACCCGACATGACCGGCACCAGGGCGGCTCCGGCGCCACCGCCCTGCTCGTCGTCGACATGCTCAATCCCTACCGGCACACGGAGGCCGACCGCCTCGCGGCAAGGGTCGAGGGCGCGGTGCCGGCGATCCGGAAGCTGCTCGATCGCGCCGGCGAGACCGACCTCCCCGTCATCTACGTCAACGACAACTACGGCGACTGGAACTCCTCCGCCAAGGAGCTCGCAGACGGGGCGATGGAAGGCAAGCACCCAGAGTTGGTCGAGCCGGTTCTCCCAGGCGAGGGGCACTCGTTTGTGATCAAGGCCCGCCACAGCGTCTTCTACGAGACCCCGCTCGAGTACCTGCTCGACCAGATGGGGGTCGACAGGCTCGTCATCGCCGGCCAGGTGACCGAGCAGTGCATCCTCTACAGCGCCCTCGACGCTTACGTCAGGCACTTCCGTGTCGTCATCCCCACTGATGGGGTGGCTGCGATCTACGACCACCTCGCCAAGGCGGCGCTGGAGATGATGCAGCGCAATCTCTCAGCCGAGCTCTGCACCGCCGCCGGCTGCGCGCTGGAGTGAGCGTGGGCAAGCTCGAGGACTACAAGGCGAAACGGGACTTCGGGACCACGCCGGAGCCCTCCCCACGGCGAGACCGCAAGAAGAAACGGGCGCCCCGGTTCGTCGTGCAGGAACACAGCGCCCGGCGGCTGCACTGGGACCTACGCCTGGAGCACGAGGGCGTCGCCGCCTCCTGGGCCGTCCCGAATGGCATTCCCGCCGACCCAACGGAAAACCGCAAGGCGGTCCACACCGAGGACCACCCGCTCGAGTACCTTGATTTCGAGGGGGAGATCCCTGCCGGCCAGTACGGCGCCGGGACGATGCGGATCTGGGATCGCGGCACGTATGAGTGCGAGAAGTGGGAGGACGGCAAGATCGTCTTCAGCTTTGAGGGCCAGCGCCTGCGCGGGCGCTACGCGCTGTTCCGCGCCGGCAGCGAGAAGGACTGGATGATCCACCGGATGGATCCGCCGCAGGAACGGCGCGACCCGTTTCCCGAGGCGGTCGAGCCGATGCTGGCGCGACCGGCCCGGCTGCCGCGCAACGAACAAGGCTGGGCCGCGGAGGTTTGCTGGCAGGGGGAGCGGGCGATCGCCTACAGCCGCCCCGGGCGCCTGCGGCTTCGCGGAGGCGACGGCGACGTCTCGGATAGCTGCCCGGGCATTCACCGCCTCACGCGCCAGCTCGGCGCCCGCGAGGCGGTGCTCGACGGCGTCATCCAGGCGGCGACGACCGACCAGCGGGCCTATTACGCGATCTTCGACCTCCTCTACCTGGAGGGGGACGACCTGATGGCCGAGCCCTACGAGCACCGGCGCGAACTGCTGCAAGAGCTCGACCTCTCCGGCGAGGCCTGGCAGACCCCGAGCTATTCGGTCGGACGCCTCAGGGAGCTGCGCGACGCGAGCCGCGAGCGGGGCCTGGGCGGCCTGATCCTGAAGCGGCTCGACAGCCCCTACGAACCCGGCGGCCGCTCGGACGCGTGGCGCAGCGTGCGGTAGCCGCTCGCGTTTCAGGCCGATCGGCCGGGGGTATCCAGCGGCTGACTTCGAGCGCAACGGGTCACCTCGGTGGCCCCGACCCAAGGAGAGAGCAATGGCTGAGCTGACCACGTTGGAGGAGAAGCTGGCGGAGGTCCTCGGGCTTGCCCAGGCGGCCCAGGGAGCGACGGAGAAAATCGAGGGCCTGGTCGACGACGAGGAGGTCGCCGGCGTGCTCGCCCAGATGCGCGAGGAGGCCGAGGAGACGGAGCGGCGCTGCACCGAGCTAGCCGACGCCCGCGATGGCAAGAAGACCGCGATCCTCGAAAAAGCCCAGGAAACGAAATCCGAGGCAACGGAGATGATGAGCACCTACCTCGGCGACGACGCCGACGGGCTCGACGGCTTCGAGTTCCTGACCATGGCCGAGGCTGGCGAGGTCGGCCACTGGGCGGTGCTCGGCAAGCTCAACGAGTCGGCCGGGGAGGAGCAGGTGTCCGAACTGGTGAGCTGGGCGCTGCCGATCCAGGAACGCCACTTCGACCAGACCAAGGAGTGCTCGCTGAAGCTGGCGGGCGAGGAGGACCCCTACGAGTAGGGGTAGGGGCCCCGGTGAGCGCCCCAGCGGCGGGCGGCCGGCGGCTGCGACGCTCCGACTGCGCCGGCGCCGGGATCCAGCGGCGCCGGCGCGGCCGCGGCTTCTCCTATGAGGACGCGAACGGGGAGCCGATCGACGACGAGGAGACGTTGCGGCGAATCGGCGAGCTGGCGATCCCACCGGCCTGGGAAGACGTCTGGATCTGCGCCGATCCAATGGGCCACATCCAGGCGACCGGCTTCGACGAAGCCGGTCGCAAGCAGTACCGCTACCACGACCGCTGGGAGCAGCGGCGGGCCGCGCGCAAGTACGAGGCGATGCGCGAGTTCGCCCGCGCGCTGCCGCGGCTGCGCCGTGCGGTCAGCAGTGATCTGGCGCTGGAGGGGATGCCGAGGGAGCGGGCGCTGGCTTGCGCCGTGCGGCTACTCGACCTCGGCTTCTTCAGGGTCGGGGGAGAGGAGTACGCCGAGGCGAACGAGAGCTACGGGCTGGCGACGATCCGGCGCCAGCACATCTCGATCAAGGATGGGGAGATGATCTTCGACTTCCCGGCCAAGAGCGGGCAGCGGCGGGTGCAGTCGATCCACGACCGGGGTGCCCGCGAGGCGATCGAAGCGATGCGCCGCCGCCGCGGCGGGCCCGACGACCTGCTCGCTTTCCGCGAGGACGGTGGCTGGCGCGACGTCCGCTCGGTCGACGTCAACGCCTACATCCAGGACAAGATTGGGGAGCAGTTCTCCGCCAAGGACTTCCGTACCTGGAGCGGCACCGTCCTCGCCGCGACGGCGCTGGCGGGCGCGCCGCCGCCGCAGTCGGAGGCCGCCGCACGGCGCACGATCGCCGCGGCCGTGGAGAGCGTCGCCGCGGCGCTCGGCAACACCCCCGCGGTCTGCCGCCGCTCCTACATCGACCCCCGTGTCTTCGACCGCTACCGCAACGGGGACACGATCGCCCCTGTCTCCTCTCCGAATGGGGAGATGAGCCAGCGGGTTCGCGCCCGGGTCGAGCGCAGCGTTCTCGCCTTGATCTCCTGACCGATGTAATCAGCGCCGTTTGTCTGCCGGCCGCACGGGGTAGCCCGAGAGTGGACAAGGACAGCCCGCCGGCCTTCGCGCCGGCGGGCGAATATTTCGACTCAAACGGGGGAGATTGCATGTTCCCGCTCAAGGACAAGCGGATCGCCTTCCTGACGGCCAACGAGGGTGTCGAGCAGATCGAGCTCGACGGAGCCGCTCGAAGCGGTGCGTGGGGCAGGTGCCGAAGTCGACCTGCTGGCGCCCGAAGCGGGTGAGGTCCAGGCCTTCAACCATCTCGACAAGGGCGAGAAATTCGAGGTCGACCGCGCTGTCGGCGACGCCGACGCCTCCGAGTACGACGGCCTGGTGCTACCGGGCGGGGTCGCCAACCCAGACCAGCTCAGAACGAAGCCGGAGGCGGTCGAGTTCGTGCGCGCTTTCTTCGAGGGCGGCAAGCCAGTGGGGGCGATCTGCCACGCACCGTGGACGCTGATCGATGCCGAGGTCGTGCGCGGGCGCACCCTCACCTCCTGGCCCAGCCTCGAGACCGACCTGCGCAACGCCGGCGCCGAGTGGGTCGACGAGGAGGTCCACGTCGACGAGGGCCTGGTCACCAGCCGCAAACCGGATGACCTCGAAGCGTTCATCTCGAAGCTGCTGGAGGAGTTCGCCGAGGGCGTTCACGAAGGCCAGCACAGGAGCGCCGCCGCCCGCTGACGGAAGGAGACGCCATGCCACCGCGCGGAGTCAAGAAAGGCAGCAAGCGGGACCGCCAGTACAAACACATCAAAAAGAGCGAGAAGGAAGCCGGCCGCTCGACCAAACGGGCGGAGGAGATCGCGGCGCGCGCCGTCAACAAGGAAAAGGCGCGCTCGGGCGAGTCGAAGAGCTCGTCGCGCAGCTCGACCCGCGGACGATCGGCAAGCAGCCGCGGCGGCAAGCAGTCGGGCAAAGGTCCCGGTGGCCGCACCCGCGAACAGCTCTACAACGACGCCAAGAAGCTGGGCATCGAAGGCCGCTCGAATATGAGCAAGAAAGAACTCCAACGCGCTGTGGCCGGCGCGAGTTGAGGGCCCTGGCCCTTTGACGCAGGTCGGCTACACCCTGTCCAGCGAGGAGAACGATCCCCCGGCGCTGGTCGCGCAAGCGGCCCGCGCCGAGGAGGTCGGATTCTCCTTCGCTTCGATCTCCGACCACTTCCATCCCTGGGTCGACCGCCAGGGCCAGAGCCCGTTCGTCTGGGGCGTGCTGGGAGCGATCGCCCAGCGCACGGAGCGCTTGGAGCTGATCACCGGCGTGACCTGTCCGACCGTCCGCATCCACCCGGCGATCATCGCCCAGGCCGCCGCAACGGCGGCGATGCTCCTGCCGGGCCGGTTCTCGCTCGGCCTCGGCAGCGGCGAGAACCTCAACGAGCACATCCTCGGCGACCGCTGGCCCCCGGTGGCCGAGCGTCAGGAGCGTCTCGAGGAGGCGATCGAGGTGATCCGCCGGCTCTGGGAGGGCAAGCTCTGCAGCCATCGCGGCCGCCACTACACGGTTGAGAACGCCCGCCTCTACAGCCTGCCGGAGCAGGCGCCGCCGATCCTGGTTGCCGTGGCCGGGAAGAAATCGACCGAGTTGGCCGGGCGCTGCGGCGACGGCCTCGTCGGAACCGCACCCATCGCCGAGACGATCGAGCGCTTCCGCGCCGGCGCCGGCGCCGACAAGCCGGCCTACGGGCAGATCCACGTCTGCTGGGCGGAGAGCGAGGAGGAGGCGCGGCGCACCGCGCTGGAGTGGTGGCCGAACGGCGCCTTCAGCGGCAGCCATTTCCTCGAGCTGCCGCTGCCCGCCCACTTCGAAGAGGCGGCGGAGATGGTCGACGAGGACGACATCGCCGAAAGCGTGATCTGCGGCCCCGATCCCCAGCGCCACCGCGACGCGATCGCCGAATACGCCGATGCCGGCTACGACCACGTCTACGTCCACCAGGTCGGCCCTGACCAGGAAGGCTTCTTCGACTTCTACGAGCGCGAGATTCTGCCGAGCTTCTGACGATCGCCGCGCAGTTCGTCGATCGATTCGACGACCTCGGCGGCGCCGGCCTCGCGCAGCTCTTGCTCGGAGAAGCCCCCGGTCAGGACGGCCAGAGTCGGGATGCCGGCGGCGCTCGCAGCCTTCACGTCCCAGGTCGAGTCGCCGATCATCAGCGCCGGGCCGTCGCCGGCCTTCCCCAGAGCCGTGCTCACCAGGTCCGCGGCCGGCTTCGTCTGCTCGACGTCGGCCGAGCTGGTCCAGCCGTCGACGAGATCACGGGCGTCGAGCAGATCGAGGTAATGGTCGACCTCGTCCTGCTTCGCCGAGCTCGGCGAGGATCACCGTCGAGCCATCGGAGCGCAGATCCTCGATCAGCCCCCGCGCGCCCTGCATCGGCTCGACTTCGCCGATCAACTCGGCGTAGGCCTCGCCCTCGGCGGCGCGGATCTCGTCGCCTTCGTCCTCCTCCACCTCGTCTCCCGTGAGCGCCGCGACGATCTTGTCGCCGCCCATGCCGATGTGGCGGTGCACTTTCCACATCTGCACGCCGTGGCCATGCGCTCGCAGAGCGCGGTGCCAGGCGATCGCGTGGTGGTAGTTGGTGTCGACCAGCGTGCCGTCGACGTCGAGGATCGCGGTGAACGACATGGACACGGCCTACCCGCGCTTGACCGCAAGCCAAACGGGTAGCCGCGTAGCGAGGAGGTCGTTCGTGAAACCGGTGCGGATCGGATGTTCGGGGTGGAGCTACAGCGACTGGAAGGGCGGCCTCTACCAGGACGTGCCGGCCTCGGCATGGCTCGAGCGCTACGCGGAGGTCTTCGACACGGTGGAGGTCAACGCGACCTTCTACCGGCTGCCGAAGCGTGAGACCGTCGCCGGCTGGGTCGAGCAGACGCCCGATGCCTTCATCTTCGCGATCAAGGGAAGCCGCTACTTGACCCACATCCGGCGGCTGCGGAACATCGAGGAGGGAGTCGCCCGTTTCTGGGAGCCGCTCGAGCCATTGCGCGAGGCCGACCGGCTCGGCCCCGTCCTCTGGCAGCTGCCGGCGAACTTCCCGCGGGACGACGGCATCCTCGAGGCCGCGCTCGCTGCCCTGCCGCCGGCGCGCCACTGCTTCGAGTTCCGCCATCCCAGCTGGTTCGCCGAAGGGGTCCGTCGCCGGCTCAACGAACGCGGCGCCTCGCTCGCGCTCGGCGACGACGCCCGGCGGCCGCTGCCCGACGCGAGCCCGCTGGGGGAGATCGCCTACCTGCGTCTCCACTACGGATCCCGCGGCAGAGACGGCAACTACTCGTCGGCCGAGCTCGCTCGCTGGCGCCGGCGGGTCGCGGCCTGGCGGGCGCGGCGCGAGGTCTTCGTCTACCTCAACAACGACTGGCGCGGCTTCGCGCCTGCCAATGCGCGCGAGCTGCGGCACGGCCTCTCACGGCCGGTCGCGCGTGTGTAGCGGCGACGCCAGGGGGTATCTGCCTCCTATGTCATCGATCAAGAAAGCCATTGCCCGCAAGGTGGTCAAGTCGACCACCAAGCACACCGCGCAGGGGACCGCCTCGAAGCTGAAGCGGGACCCGATCCGCGCAGTCACCCTCCTGGGCGCGGGCGCGGTGGCCGGCGTCGCCGCCGGCTGGGCACTCGGCCGGGCCGCGACGAGCACCGCCGCGGTCGCCGACTGAGCTGACTTTCGGAACCGGGGCGGCGGTTCGCCGCCCCGGTTCGATCAGTTCTCAGGAACCGAGGCGCGAGCGCAGTAGGGCTTTGCCCTGCTCGGCGCCCTTGCGGCTGGTCTCCTGGGCCCGGCGGAAGAAGTCGGCGAGCTCGGAATCCCCGTCCCGCTCCGCGTCTTCCACGTAGGTCTCGAGTCGCAGCACATTGCTGAGGCACTGCTCGGTGAACCAGATGACGTTGTAGTCCTTGTCCTTGGTACCAGTGACCTCTCCGGCCTCCTGTAGGGCCATTTCGCTCCTCCTCTGGTTGCTTCGGTTTCCCTGCGACTACCCACCGCGGGGCGAAGTGAAAACGGCGCGGCACACGAGTTTCGTGCGTGCTCGGCATGGGTAGCCGGACGGCATGTACGCGATACCGATAGTCGCCATCGTCGTCCTGGCACTGATCGCGGTGGCCTGGTCGCCGCTGTTCGCGCTGATCGTCTTCGTCCCCGCGTTCATCGCCTTCCTCGCCTACGTCGGCATGAGCCGGCGCGCGGACGAAAAAATCGCTCCGCCACAGGCATCCGCGACCGGTCCCAGCCACGAGGACGGTCCCGACACCGGCCTCTGGGGAGAGCGACGGCCGTCATGACTCCGGACGACGAGACGCGAATCCCCGCGGACGAGGCGCGAATCGCCGAAGAGGAGGCCGAGGCGGCCGAGGAAGCCGCCCGAATCGGCGGTGAGGCGCCGAAAGAGAGCGAGGACCCCGCCTGGCAGCCGCTGATCGAGGCCGGCGAGGGCGAGGCGGAGGGCTTCGAGCTGGCCGAGAAGCAACTGGAGGACAACGCAACCCACGGCAACGAGCGCAGCTTCCCTGAGCGCGACGTGCCGGTGCCGGAGGAGCGCGGCGACGCCGAGTACGGCGAGCCCGACGAAGCGATTCCCGCTGACGGCCCGATCCCGCCGGAGGGAAGCGAATGAGCGCGACCGCGACCCGCAGGCTGCTGGCGATCGTCCCCGACGCGCTGCAGGGCGAGGAGGAGATCGACGAGGTCCGGCGCGCCGCCAACGGCAGCGGCACCGAGGTGCGCGTGGTCGTGCCGGCGGTCGAGGCGACCGTCTTCCGCCACACGCTGGGCGACATCGATGAGCCCAAGCAGGAAGCCGAGGAGCGCCTGCGCGCTTCCCTGGCATCGCTGCGGGACAGTGGCATCGAGGCCTCGGGGGAGGTCGGCGACCCCGACCCGGTCCAGGCCGCCCAGGACGCGCTGCTGAAAGCACCGGCTGACGAGGTTCTGATCTTCGAGCGCGAGGAGCAGCAGGCCCGCTGGTTCGAGGAGGGGCTGTTCGAGAAGGCCCAGGCGGCACTGGAGCCGCCGCTGCGGATGGTCGTCGTCCACGGCGACGAGGACGGCGGCGAGCACGTGGTGGGCGTCGAGGAGGCTGGTGCCGGCACGGACGGCAAGGAGGAGGACGACCTCCATATCTCAGAGAACCTGCCGCCGCTCTCCGCTCGCGACCTCGCAGGAATCGTCAGCGGGATCGTCGGCACGATCGTGACGATAATTCTCGCCGCCGTGATCGCCTCGGGCCCTGGCCCGGAGGCCGGCTGGAAAGCCGTGGCGATCGGGATCGCGATCTTCACGGCGCTGATCAACATGGCCCACGTCGTCGGGCTCACCATCTTCGAGAGCGTGCGCTACCGCGGTGGCTTTGCGACCTTCTTCCGCACCCTCTCCATCGTCGGCACCCCAGGGGCGGTACTCGCCAATCTGCTGATCCTCATCCTGACCTGACGCCGTCCCGCAGCGCAGTAGGCGATTTGCAGCGCGAGGACGACCTAGTATTGGCCCATGGCGGGTGACGCAAAACCATCCAATCCCGAGGCAGCAGCCGAGGCGACCCGGATCAAGCGCCTGCGCGAAGACGCAAAGCGCCCGGTGAACGTGAACCTTGCCGAAGGAATTGCCCTCAGCCACAAGCTGCTGCGATTTGCGGGAGTCGCTCGAAACTCTTGAGCGAGCCTGCGTTCGACGAGCTTCTACGTCGGCTATCGGCGGCTGGGGTTGATTTCGTCCTGGTCGGGGGCCTTGCTGTGACTGCCTGGGGCGTTGTCCGCGCCACCAAGGACGTCGACATCGTCGTCGACTCCGATCCGGACAATCTCCGGCGGTTGGCGAACGTCGCCGTAGCCGCGAGCGGCCACGTTCATGCCGGCGAGTCGTTCCTCAGCAGCGCCTTCTCGATCGCCGCGCAGCTGGCGGGGGGAAAGCAGGTGGCGATCGAGACCGAGCTGGGAAGGCTGGACGTCGTTCAGGGACTCGACGGAATCCCGTCCTATCGAGAGCTGCGAGCGCGGGCCGTAGAGGCTGATGTCCTGGGGGTTTCCGTCCCGATCTGCTCGGTTGACGATCTCAAAGCCATGAAGCGGGCCGCCGGTCGCGCCAGGGATATCGCCGACCTCGAGGACCTCGAAGCCGCCGGCGACTGAGCTCCCGACGCTGAGAGGGTTACGCAGATCAGTTGCGCAGCGCGGCGAGAGCTTCGTCGCGGCTGCTGTGAATCGGGATCGAGAGCTCGAGACCGGTGATCTCGAGCACACGGCGGACCTGGTCGTTGTAGCTGCAGATCACGACCCGTCCTTCTCCTCCGTTGTCAGCGGAGCGATCGAGGCGCTGCCAAGCCCGGACGATCAGGGCGATTCCAGTCGAATCGATGAAGTCGCACTCGGAAAGATCGACCAATAAAGAGGTGTCGCCAGCGGCGATTGCCTCGTCGAGCGGTCCCTCCAGGTCAGGGGCAGTACTCAGGTCAAGCTCGCCACGAACCGCGATGACGCGAATCCCGTCATCGAGCCTGGCGGCGGATGCCTCAAACGGCGCCGGATTCACGCGCCGATGCTACCGCAGGCGGGCATTTGCCCGGGCCGAGTTTCGCCCCCGACTGCCGGGGTAGGAATTTTGGGAGCGGCGACGGAAAGTTCGAGAAGTGGCGGACGCGACTATGCTCGCCACCAACCGGCCTATGGCATGGATTGAATAACTTGTGAATACGACCACCGACGATCGATCGGGGCTCCAGATGTCCCTCCCCGCCCGGGCCGAGAACGTAGCGGTCGTGAGACACGCGCTGGCGGGGCTGGCGGACCGCCTCGGGATGGAAGAAGCGGGGATCGCGGACCTGAAGACGGTCGTCACCGAGGCCTGCATGAACGTGGTGGTGCACGCCTATCCTCAAGAGGAGCCAGGCTTGCTGGCGGTCGAGGCGACGCCGGAGCCCGAGGGCCTGACCGTCATCGTCCGCGACTTTGGCCGGGGCATCCAGCCCCGCCCGGAGTCCGACCGACCGAGCCTGCGGATCGGTCTCACCCTGATCGCGGCTCTCTCGGCGAGCTTCGAGATCAAGGGCGGTATTGACCGTGGCACCGAGACTCGGATGTTCTTGCCGCTTTCCGCCCGTGATGAGAGCGCCGAGCGCGAGCAGGCCTCGGAGGCGGCGCCGATTCGTAGCGAGGCGACCGCGATGCGAGTCGGGCCGCCGGAGCTGGTTGGCCCGATTCTCAGCCGTGCCCTGGGGGCGCTCGCGGCGCGGCGTGAGATCAGCGTCGACCGCCTCTCCGACGCGATGCTGCTCAGCGACGCGATCTCGGCCCGGGCCCCGGAAGGGTTCACCGACGGCCACGTCTCGCTCAGTCTCGCCGATCGCCCGGAGGGAGTTCAGCTGCGAGTCGGTCCGATGAAGAGCGGCGCCGCCGAGCAATTGCGGGCCAGCCTCGACCTGCCGGAGGTGGGCGGCACGCTCGCCACCCTGGCGGATGAGCTGCGGGTCGAGCAGGACGAAGAAGGAGACTTCCTCGTCGTCGGCATCGCCTCGCTCTCGGGCTAGCCTCCGTCGTCGTCCTGCTGTTCGGCAACCTCCGCCCGGATCCGCTCCAGGGTGCGGCGCAGGATCCGCGAGACATGCATCTGCGAGTGGCCGATTCGCTCCGCGATCTGGGACTGGGTCATGTCCTCGACGAAGCGCAGCCGCAGCACCAGCCGCTCGCGCTCGTCAAGGTGGGGGAGGGCGCCTTCCAGAGCCAGTTTGTCCTCGACCAGCTCGAAGCCCTCGTCCTCGTCGCCGACCCACTCCGATGCCGGCGATTCTTCCTCGTCGCCGCCGACGGGGCGATCGAGGGAGAGCGGACGGCGGTTGTGGTTGGCCTCGAGCACCTCGAGTACGTCGGTCGGGTCGACGTCGAGCTTCTCGGCGATCTCGCCGACCGAAGGGGAACGCTGTAGGTCCACGGTCAATGCCGCGATCGCTTTGTCGACCTCCGCCATGCGGTCGTGCAGACCACGCGGCACCCGCACCGTCCAGACGCGATCGCGAAAGTGGCGCTTGAGCTCGCCCAGGATCGTCGGCGAAGCGAAAGCGGTGAAGGGGGTTCCGCGGTCCGGTTCGAAGCGGTCAATAGCGTTGACGAGACCGAGGCTGGCGACCTGCAGTAGATCGTCGAAGGACTCGCTGGCGCCGCGATAGCGCAGCGCCAAGTTCTTGGCGAAGGGCAGGTAGCGACGCACCAGCTCCTCGCGGGTCGCCTGGTCGCGATTCTCGGCGAAGCGGGCCCAGAGCGCTCGCTCGCTCGCGAGGCCGTCGCCCGGGCCTGAGGCGGGGTCACGCTGGGGGGGTGAGGTCTCTTCTTTTTTCGCTGCCATCTATGCCATGCGCCGGGTCATCTCACCGGCGCCGCCCTGAGGGCGTAGACGAAAGCCGTGCAGCGCCCGCCGGCCCGATCGGCCGCCGTGTTCACACCATAGCGTGCGTTCACGCCGTCTCCCATTCCCGGATCCGGCATTGCTCAATCACCCCTATCCCGTCCCGGCGACGGTCAATAGGCACCCCGACGCCGCTCGGTCAGAGCGGCGTCGGGGTGGACGCCTGACTGCAGAGCTACTCGCTTGGGGTCGACTCCGACTCGGCTTCGTCTTTGCCGGGTTCGGGCGACTTGAAATGGAGCATGTGCACTTTCGAGAGGATGCCCCGCTCTGAATCGCTCCCATCGGCGATCCGCTGTGAGGCTTCCGCCTGAATCGCCAACACGCGGTCGAGAGTCTCTCTGAGCAGGTTCGATACGTCGGCCCAGCCCTGCTTGTCGACGACCATCGGCGTACGGCTCAGATGGAGATCATCCACCTCGTCGAGGGTCCCGCTGTTCGAGGCGTCCTCGAGATCTTCAAAGACGGATTTGAGCATCGCTCCCGCTAGGCCCGGCCGGAGGTTCTCCGGCATCCGCGCCCATTCCGAGTCGGTCAGGAACTGACGTCTGGTCGCGCGATAGAAGTGCTCGGTGGCTCCTCGGCGCTGTTTCGTGTCGACCAGCTCGATGCAGTCGTATTTCTCCAGGACCCGCACGTGGTAGGCAACCAGGTTGAGGCTCTGGTCCAGCTCCTGAGAGAGCAGGTTGGGGCTGGCGACCCGCTCATTAAGAATGATCAGGATCTGTACGCGCAGGGGGTGCGCAAACGCTTTGGCGACGATCTGTTCGACGCCGTCTTTCTTTTTGGTCTTCGGCAAGGGGGCTTTCCTTCAGTCGTTGTCAGGGATGGCGGCCGATTACAAGACTTTAAAGATTTGAACTCAGGATTTCCACAACGGTCCCGCAATTTTCGTTTATTTCTTCATTTCTTGGTCTATCTGGCTTGATTGATAGAAACTTTTAGAGTATTAATTCCGATCGTACGCGGAGCCGCTTGGGATGCGGCTTTTTGGGATGGGGACTCACGAGGGGAGGTGGATGAGCGTGAAGATCGGAACGACGGAGGATCGAGTTACCTCGGTAGCGATTGTCAAGGGCTCCTAGCCAGGCTTGAGGGACGGCGGTCGCGCCTGGCAGGCTGTGGGAGTGGCACCATGGAAGCTGCCTTTGGTCATAGCCGCGATCGCCGTCCCGGTTATCGCCGGCTTCTACGTCAGCCCGGGGCTGGGCCTCGCGGCTGGCGCGCTGGCAGCCGTCGTGATCGTTGTCGCGGCGGCGCGCCAGCGGCCGCGCAGCGCAATCGGGACGCCGGCGCCGGCCGCTGGACGTTCCCGTCTGCTGGTCCTCGTCAGCCGGCCGGTCGAGGACGCAGCGACGATTCAGGAGATCGCCGCCACGGCGAACGCGCGCGGCGCCGCTCTTCCCGCCGAGGTCCTCGTCCTCTCACCGGCTCGGATCGGCTTCCTCGATCGCTGGGCCTCTGATCTCGAGGCCGCCCGCCGCGAGGCCCAGCGGCGGCTTGTGATCACGGTCGCCTCCTTGGCCAAAGCGGGGATCGCCGCCGAGGCGCGGGTCGGCGATGAGGATCTCGTCCAGGCGGTTGAGGATCAGCTCGAGAGCTTTGCCGCCACCGCGGTGATCCTGGTCAGCGGCGATGCCGAGGAGGACCCCGCGGCCGAGGCCGCCGCGGCGGAGCTGGCGCAGCGACTGCGCGCAGAGTTCAAGCGGCTGGTGATCAGTGGTCCAGCAGCTCGTTGAAGCGAAGCGCCGCCCGCGTCGGCACGACGAACGAATCATGCCGATGGAGGAGCCCGGCGCCGGCGAGGTCACGGATCGCTCGTTCAATCGCGTCACGCTGCGCGAAGCCCAGCGGCTCACCCGCGACCTCGCGGACGAGTTCGGCAACTGTCACCTGAGTCGGGTGGAAGTCGAGTACCTGCTGCAAAACGGCGGACTCGGTGGCGGCGTCTTCTGCGGCTGGCGTCCAGCTGTCATCGGTCTCACTCATCGTCCTCTCCCCCTCACCGGGCGCTAAGTCCCCTGTTCGGTCGAACTCTCCCCTTCCGATTTCCCTTCCTCGCTCAGACCGAGGATCTGGCGCGCCCAGGGGGCTTTGATCGCCGCTCGGTAGTAGTGCTGCACCGAGCCTCGCACCGGCTTGGTCCGCACGAGGGCGATCGCAGCGCGATCGGCGAGGACCCGCACGTGGTAGCTCACATTGCTGAGCGGCTGCCGCAGGGCGTTGGCGAGCTCGCGCGGGCTAACCGCCTCCTTGCCGGCCATCTGGCGCAGGATGTCGCGGCGCATCGGATGGCGCAGCGCCACCAGCAGGTCGTTGTCGTTGGAACGGTTGAGATCCGTCATCTCGGCCCGCGCAATATAGACCAACCGAAACGTTCTGTCTGTAGATCTTTTGTCTGCGGACGATTCTGTGCAGGTTCAGATGACTCAGGCGTCTTCCCGAACGCCGCCCATCTCGCTGAAGACGGCGGTAACGCCACCGTCCTGCCGCCGCTCGTCGGCGATCACGTGCGAGACGGCATTGATCAGAGCGAGATGCGTGAAGGCCTGGGGGAAGTTGCCGAGGTGCCGGCCCGATTCCGCGTCCAGCTCCTCGGCGAACAGGTCGAGCGAGCCGGCCGCCTCCAGCAGGCGCTCGCAGAGCTTCCGTGCCCGCCGGCGCTCGCCGATCTCTGAGAGCGCCGAGACCAGCCAGAATGAGCAGATCAGAAAAGTGCCCTCCTTGCCGTGGAGCCCGTCGTCGGTCTCCTCGACCTTGTAGCGGCAGACCAGGCCATGCTCGGTGAGGTCGGCGGCGATCGCGTTGACGGTCGCGCTGACGCGCGGATCGTCTGGCGGCAGGAAGCGGAGCAACGGGATCAAGAGCAGCGAGGCGTCGAGCGCGTCGGTCTCGTAGTGCTGGCGGAAAATCCCGTGGCGGACACCGCGCTCGAGGATCTCTGCGCGGATCTCGTCCGCCTTTGCTTCCCATTCGGCGGCGACATCGTCGACGCCGAGGCTGCGGGCGAGGCGGGCACCGCGGTCCGCGGCGACCCAGATCATCAGCTTCGACGAGACGTAGTGCTGGGGGGCTCCGCGGGACTCCCAGATCCCCTGATCGGGATGCGGCCAGGCTTCGATTGCAGCCTCCACCTGGTAGCGGATCAGCTGGCGATCGGCTGGGGTGCCCGTCCCCCGCAGCGCCTTCTCATGCAGGTAGATCGAGTCGAGCAGCGAGCCCCAGACGTCGTTCTGGCGCTGGTCGTAGGCGCCGTTGCCGATCCGCACCGGCTTGGCGCCGCCGTAGCCTCCGAGGTGGTCGAGGATTCTCTCCTCGAGCTCCTTCTCGTGGCCGATTCCGTACATGATCTGGAGATCGGGCTCGTCTTTGCAGACCGAGACGATGAAGCGCATGAAGTCGCGCGCCTCCTGGTCGAAGCCGAGCGTGTGCAGTGCCCAGAGGCTGAAGGTGGAGTCGCGGATCCAGCTGAAGCGGTAGTCCCAGTTGCGCTCGCCGCCGGGCGTCTCAGGCAGCGAGGTGGTCGGCGCCGCCACGATCGCTCCGGTCGGGGTGTAGGTGAGGCCCTTGAGAACGAGAGCGGAGCGCTGCAAGTGGATTCGCCACGGGTGGTCCGGGAAATCGCCGTCGCGCAGCCATTCGCGCCAGAACTCTTCGGTTGAGTCAAGCCGCTCGAGCGCCTCGGGGGCGCTGCGCGGACCGCCCAGCTCGTCATTGCCCCAGGTGACTGCGCAGAAGCCGGTCTCGTCCTCGCGCAGCTTCAGCGTGCCGCGCACGGTGCCGCCCTCGATCGAGAGATCCATGTCGCTGGTCAGGTGCAGCTCGGTCCCGTCGGCGGCACGGGCAACTGCCTCTCCCATCTCGCCACCGCTCCAGCTCGCCCCCTCGATTCCGTAGCCGAAGCGCGGCAGGCACTCCATCTCCAGCTCGACCTCGCCATCGACGCAGGTGAACGTCCGCAGCAGGGAGCGGTCGGACTCGTGCTTGGTGTCCGGCCGGCTGCGCTTGCCGCCGGCACTGGCCCACTCGGCGATCGTCAGCGCGTCGTGGACGACGACCCAGCCGGTGTCGGTCACCCAGGTCGTCTCGATCACGAGCGTCCCCGGTTTGTAGCGGCGGCCGATCGGCACCACGACGCCGCGCGGCCGCAGCTGGAAATGCCCGGCGCCGCGGTCGAGCAGAGCTGCGAAGGCGCTGGGCGAGTCGAAGCGGGGGAAGCAGAGCCACTCGACGCTGCCGTCATAGGAGAGCAGGGCGGCGGTGTGGCAATCGGAAAGAAAGCCGTAGCTGCCGATCGTCGGAAAGCGGTCGTCTGCGGCTCCCATTCTGCGCGCCCAAGCTAGCAGCGCCGACGGGGGCGAAGCGGCGATCGGCGCCGCTACGCTGGCTTCATGACCCTGCCGTCCGCCCACGTGGGGAGCGCCTTCGCCCCGCTCGAGTTGCTGCCCCTGCTCGTCGTGGCCGCGCTCTACGCGAAGCGGGCGGCGACCCTGGCCCAGAAGGGAAGGCCGGTGCCGGTTTGGCGCCAACTCTGTTTCGCCGCCGGCGTGCTGGCGATCGTCGTGGCGCTGTTCTCGCCTGTCGGCCACATCTCCGAGGAGCTGGTGATCGCCCACATGGTCGAGCACCTGCTGCTCGGCGATGTGGCCACCCTGCTGCTGGTGCTGGGGCTGACCGGGCCGCTGCTGCAGCCGGTCTTGGCGATCCCGGTCTTCGACCGCCTGCGGATCCTCGCCCACCCGCTGGTTGCTTTGCCGCTGTGGGCGATCAACTTTTACGTCTGGCATATCCCCGCGCTCTACGAAGCCGCCTACGGCACGGCCTTGATGCACGTGGTCGAGCACTCGACGTTCATCTTCTTCGGCTGCCTGATGTGGATGCCGGTGTTCGGGCCATTGCCAACCCCACAGTGGTTCACCGCGGCCTGGAAAGTGGGCTACGTGATCGCGGTCCGCTTCGCCGGGGCGATCCTCGGCAACGTGCTGATGTGGTCGGGCTCGGTGCTGTACCCGATCTACGCGCCAGGGCAGCGCTACTGGGGAATCTCGCCGCTGGCCGACCAGAGCACGGCCGGCGTGGTGATGATGGTTGAGGGCACCTTCCTTGGCCTTGGGTTGCTCGCCTGGGTCTTCTTCGAGGCCGCCCGCGAGGGGACCGAGAAGCAGCGGCTACTCGACCTCGCACACGAGCGCGGCGTCGAGCTCGACGACGAGCGGGCGCAGCGCGCTGTTGCGGCCGGCCATGGCGACCGCCTCGAGCAGCAGCTGATCGCGGCGGGGAGAGACCCTGAAACCGGCACCTGAGCGGCTGCTGCTGCCGGCGCTGGTCTTCGTCGTCGGCGCCGCCAGCCTCGGGGTCGAGATCGCCGCGGCGCGCCTCCTGGCGCCCTACTTCGGCGCCTCCACCATCGTCTGGGCGAACACGATCGGCGTCGTCCTCGTCGCCCTCTCGGTCGGCTACTGGCTCGGCGGGCGCTATGCCGATCGTCATCCCCACCTGCGCGGCCTCTGCCTGCTCGTGCTCGCGGCGTCGCTGCTGATCGCGGTCGTCCCCTTTGCCGCGCGGCCCTTCCTCGGCTTCTCGGTCGACGCTTTCGACACCGTCTCGGTCGGCGGCTTCGCCGGCTCGCTGCTCGGCGTCCTGGTCCTGGTCGCCGTGCCGGTGACCCTGCTCGGGGCGGCGGCGCCTTGGGCGGTGCGTCTGGCGGTGGCGGACGTCGACCGCTCTGGCGAGGTCGTGGGGCGGCTCTACGCGATCTCGACCGCCGGCTCGCTGCTGGGGACGATGCTCTCCGCATTGGTCCTGATCCCGCTGCTGGGAACGCAGCGGACCTTCTTCGTTTTCGCGCTGGCCCTGGCTTTGGTCGCCTGCGCCGGCGTCGGCTGGCGCTTCACCCTCGTTCCCGCCGGCTTGGTGCTGGCGCTGGCGCTGCCGGTGGGAACGATCAAGGGCGCCGACACCGGGCGCGTCCTCTACGAGGCGGAGACCGTGCACCAGTACGCTCGCGTGGTCGAACGGGCCGACGGCAGCCGCGCCCTGGAGCTGAACGAGGGCCAGGCGGTCCACTCCCTCTGGCGCCCAGGCACCTACCTGACCGGCGACTACTGGGACGGGCACCTGGTCCTCTCCGCCGCCTCCCGCGCGAGGCCGCCGCAGCGGATCGCGATTCTCGGTAACGCCGGCGGCACGGTTGCCCGCGCCTTCGGGCATTTCTTTCCCCGCACCGCTGTTGATGCGGTTGAGATTGACGGCGAGCTGACCGAGCTGGGCCGCCGCTTCCTTGGCCTGCGCAATCGGCGCATGCGTACCTTTGCCGAGGACGCCAGACCGTGGCTCGAGCGCTCGGGCGGCGGCTACGACGCGATCATGGTCGACGCCTACCGCCAGCCCTACATCCCCTTCTACCTGACCACGCGGGAGTTCTTCGAGCTGGCGCGCGAGCGGCTGGCGCCGGGCGGCCTTGCGATTGTCAACGTCGGCCATCCGGAGGGCAGCGACGAGTTGGAGCGCGTCCTCGGCCGCACCATGGCGGCGGCCTTCCCGCGGGTGCTGCGCTACCCGATCGAGTCGACCAACACCCTGCTGGTCGGTGGTGCCGACGACTTCTCAGCTGCGCGCCTGCGCCGCAGCACCGGTGTCCTGCCGCCGGCCCTGCGGTCGCTCGCCCAGCAGGCCGCCGCGCAGCTGGCGCCGCGGCTGCCCGGCGGCGAGGTCTTCAGCGACGATCGCGCCCCGGTCGAGTGGCTGGTCGACAGCTCCCTGCTGGAATACGCCAATGAATGACTTCTCCGGCGTTGCTTGGATCGACCGCGGAAGGGCCTGGCTGGTGACCGGCCCGGTCGGAAGGGGCCTCGCCTTCACGATCGACTTCGCGGCGGCCCTGCGCAGCTTCCTCGCCGGCCGCCGTGCCCGCTGAGGACTTTGACCTCGCCAGGGCGGGGTCAAAGTCCTCAGCGGCGCCCCGGCTCGCCGATCATCTAGGGTCGTCGGCCGATGCAGACCTCTGTCAAAGAGCTGCCCGACTCGCGCGTCAGCGTCGAGGTCGAGGTTCCCGCCAAGGACGTCGAGCGCGCCACCTCGCGCGCCGCCCGGGCAATGGCAAAGGAGATGCGGATGCCCGGTTTTCGTCAGGGCAAGGCGCCGCCCTCGCTGGTGATCCAGCGGCTCGGCTTTGGGTCGGTGCTGCAGGAGGCGATCCGCGAGGCGCTGCCCGAGTGGTACGAAAGCGCTTTGCTCGACAGCGGCGTCTCGCCAATCGGCGATCCCAGCATCGAGATGGTTGCCACTCCCGAGGAAGAGGGCGAGCCGCTGGAGTTCAAGTTCGAGGTCGGCGTACGGCCCCCGGCGAAGCTGGGCGAGTACAAGGGCCTCGAGGTCGGCCGCAAGGAGAACGAGGTTCCCGACGACGTCGTCGATCGTGAGATCGAGCGGGTCCGGGAAAGCTTCGCCCGCCTGGAGCCGGTCGAACGCGCCGCGACGGATGGCGACTCGCTGCTGATCGACTTCGAGGGACTTATCGATGGCACCGCGTTCGAGGGCGGCAAGGCCGAGGACTACCTGCTCGAGCTCGGCTCGGGGCAGCTCATAGAGGGCTTCGAGGAGCAGCTTGCGGGTGCCGAGGCGGGGGACGAGCGGGAGGTGAAGGTGACCTTTCCGGCCGAATATCAGGCCGAGCACCTCGCTGGCAAAGATGCTGTCTTCAAAGTCAAGGTCAAAGAGGTGCGGGAGAAGATCCTGCCCGAGCTCGACGACGACTTCGCCTCCGATGCGTCTGAGTTCGAGACCCTTGACGAGCTGCGCGCCGATATCCGCGAGAAAGTCGGAGAGGCACTGGCGGGCAGGGCCGAGGAAGACTTTCGCATCGCCGCCATCGACGCCGCAGTCGCCGTGGCGACGGTCGATGTGCCGGCGAGCCTGGTCACCGCCCGCGCGAGCGAACGCTGGGAGCGGATGGAACGGCAGCTGGCTCAGCGCGGGATGGATCCCAACACCTTCTTGCAGATGCAGGGCAAAACGCGTGAGGAACTGATTGAGGAATCGAAGCCCGACGCCGAGCGGGAGCTGAAACGCGAGGCGGTCGTCACCGCGATCGCCGCAGCGGAGGAGATCGAGGTCTCCGACGAGGAGCTGGTCGAGGCGCTCGAGCACAGCGCTCAGCACGAACGGACGACGCCGCAGAAGCTGCTCGAGCGGCTGCGCGAGAACGGTCGCGACTCGATGGTCGTCGAAGACATCAGGGCGCGCAAGGCGATCGAGCTGGTGGCGGAGTCGGCGGTGCCGATCCCGGTCGAGCAGGCGGAGGCGCGTGAGCAGATTTGGACGCCGGAGAAAGAGCGGGAGAAAGCCGGGGGGCTCTGGACGCCTGACTCCGAGTAGCGCGGGGCGGGGGAGGGGTGTCGGTAGTGCCCCGCGGGAATTGGGTCGCGCGCCCTGCGGGCGCGGCTCCGGATGATTGTGCGCCCCTCTGGGGCGCAGATGACAGATTGCATGTCGCGCCCCTTCGGGGCACATTCCCGCGGGGCACTACCGACACCCCTCCACGCACGAGCTCCAAGCAGGCGCCCGGCTCCCGGCAGCTTTTGCGAAAGCTGACGATCCTCGGCCGCTCCGACAGGCAGAAAGCTTCCACCCTGAGCTGTCCCAGGCTGCGTGTTGGAGGAGGGGTCTGGCCATCCCCCGGGCGAATGTCGCCGCAGGCGGCGAAATGCAATCTCATTATCTGCCCGCCATAGGCGGGCACCATCATCCGGAGCCGCACCCGAAGGGTGCGCGACAAATTCGCGCGCGGGGGTGCCGGCATCCCTCCCTCACTGCGCTCAGCCACGCTGGACGCCTTCTATAGAGTGCGATCCATGAGCCCTCTGGTCCCAATGGTGGTCGAGCAGACGTCGCGCGGGGAGCGGGCGTTTGACATTTATTCGCGCCTGCTGGGCGAGCGCATCATCTTTCTGGGGACGCCGGTGACCGAGGACATCGCGAATCTGATCGTGGCCCAGCTCCTGCATCTGGAGTCGGAGGATCCGGACAAGGACGTCAGCCTCTACATCAACTCGCCCGGCGGTTCTGTCTACGCCGGGCTGGCGATCTACGACACGATGCAGTTCATCAAGCCCGACGTCCAGACGATCTGCGTCGGCGTCGCGATGAGCATGGGGGCGCTGCTGCTCAGCGGCGGCGCGGCCGGCAAGCGGATGGCCCTGCCGAACTCAAAGATCCTCATTCACCAGGTCTCCGCGGGGTTCCAGGGCCAGGCCACCGACATCGAGATCCACGCCAGAGAGATCATCGACGTCCGTCGCCGGCTCGACGAGATCATCGCCAAGCACACCGGCCAGTCGTTCGAGAAGGTCACTCAGGACACCGAACGCGACTACTTCATGAGCGCTGCGGAGGCGAAGGAGTACAGCATCGTCGACCGCGTCATCGAGCACCACTGAAGCGCCCCGTCCTTCTCGCCGTTTTCGTCTTCCTGGTCCTGGCCGCGCCGGCCACGGCCCGCACAGGCAGTCACGACGGTGGCATGCCGTATTTCGGCCACGTCTTCCCGGTCCAAGGCTCGCACGGAGTCCGCGGCGCCATCGGCGAGTTTGGCGCCCCACGTAACGGTGGACGGACCCACGAAGGCTTCGACATCGTCGCTGCCTGCGGGGCTGAACTGGTCGCGATCAGCAACGGCCGCGTCCTGCGCCGCGGCTACGACCCCATCCTGTACGGCAACTATCTGCTTATTCATGGCGAAGGGGAGCGCCGCAGCTATTTCTATGCGCACCTGCCGGGTCTTGCCGCGGTGAGCCCCGGTGAGCGGGTGTGGGAGGGGGAGCGGGTCGGTGCCGTTGGCGAAACCGGCAACGCGGTGGGGACCGGCTGTCACCTTCACTTTGAGATCCACGTCCGCGGCGTCCCGGTCGACCCCGCGCCTTACCTGCACCGCTGGGACCGCTACAGCTGACCAAGTTCGAAGCATTTGTGGGCCTATGGACCCCAAAATGCTTCACGTTCGCTAGGCCCGCTCGTCCTCCAGCACGCGTTCGAACCAGAGGTTGGCCTTGGGATTGCCGTTGTAGTCGGCGACCTCGCGGTAGCCGGCGGCTCGGTAGAGGCTGATCGCGTCGGTCAGGTAGTCAGACGTGTCGAGGCGGACGGCTCGGCAACCGTGCCGGCGAGCAATTTGCTCGAGCTCGGCGAGCAGTGCCCGTGCGATGCCCTTGCCGCGGCAAGCGGGCAGCAGGTACATGGTCTTGATCTCCGCCACCTCGGTGTCGAGGTGGCGGATTCCCCCAAGGCCGGCTGGCTCGCCGTCGACCCGGATCAGGAGCAGGACACCGGCGGGCGGGGTCAAATCCCGCGGCGGGCCAGCCTCGATCTCTGCCTCCAGGTCGATGCCCAGCGGCCCGTCGCTCTCGCGGATGAAGTCCGCGTAGAGGGCCAGGACCTCGGGAGCCTCGGGAGTCGCCATTTCGAACTTGGTGCTCATTACTAGCCCGACGCTAACCGGTTTGAAAGTTGGCTCCAACAGCGCGCATCCGGTGCGTCGGGCTCTGGCAGAATCGTCGCATGAGGCGAAGGCTGTTGTCCGCACGACTCGAGCGCCACATTGAGCGGGGCGAGCATTTGATGGAGCTCAATCGTGCCGCGTTCGATCGCAACGCCGAAGCGTTCGCCCGCAACGCCGAAGCGTTCGATCGCAACGCTGCCGCGTTCGATCGCAACACCGATGCATTCGAGCAGATGACGTCGGCCTTCGACCGCTTCGAAGAGAGATGGGACCAGCGCGAGGAGCGTTTCAACGAGAGGCTCGACGAAAACGCGCAGTTCATGCGGGAGATGAACCTTCGGGCCGAGAAGGTCGTGCAGGAAATGGTCCGCCGAAACGAGGAAGTGCACGCCCGAGCCGAGCGGCAGACCAGTGCCATTGTCGCTGAGGTGAAGGAATTTCGCGAAGAATCCAAGGCCCATCGCGATGCGTTGCTGGCGCTGATCGACCGGCTGCCGCCGGCCGCGGCGGCTTGACCGGCTCTAGGCCTTCATCTCGTACTGGACCCATTCCGAGCGCTCGGCGCCGGTGCTGTCGTAGAGCCGCTGGGCAGTGACGTTGCTCGGCGCGGTGGCCCACTCGAGGGAGGCGGCGCCGCGTTCGCGGGCAACCTCGGCGCTGGCCTCGATCAGCGCGCGGCCGACACCGCGTCCGCGGGCCGGCTCGGCGACGAAGAGGTCGTTCATCAGCACCGTCTCCATAGCGCTGAGCGAGGAGAAGTGCCAGTAGAGGCAGGCGTAGCCGGCGAACCCGCTGCCCGCCCGGGCGCCCAGCAGCATCCCGTCCTCGCTGGGGGCGAGGAAGCGGCGGAAGAAGGTGCGGTTGCGCTCCTCGTCGATCTCCTCGACTTCGTAGAAGCGCTGGTAGTCGGCGATCAGCGGCAGCAGTCGCTCGAACTCAGCGGCTTTGACCGGGGAGATATCGAGATCCTCGGGCACCGCTTCACCGTAGCGGGACCGCGCAAGGCCCGGGTCACGAGCAGGGACCGCGCCGCCGGTGCCGTAAACGCCCCTCGTACCGGCTTGTGCGCCCCTCTAAGCTGTGGGTGCTGCCGGAGTCAAATCGTCCCGTTAGGAGGGGATTCCGCTGGCACGGCCCACAGACTCGAACGAGCAGCTCCTCTGCAGCTTCTGCGGCAAGTCGCAGCGCCAGGTCAAGAAGTTGATCGCCGGGCCCGGCGTCTACATCTGCGACGAGTGCATCGACCTCTGCAACGAGATCATCGACGAGGAGCTGACCGCGCCGCCCGTCTTCGAGCTGGAGAACCTGCCGAAACCGCAGGAAATTCACGATGTCCTGCAGGAGTACGTGGTCGGCCAGGAGGCCGCCAAGCGCTCCCTTTCCGTCGCCGTCTACAACCACTACAAGCGGGTGCAGATCGCGCAATCCGAAGAGACCGACGTCGAGCTGCAGAAGTCGAACATCATGATGCTGGGACCGACCGGCTGCGGCAAGACGCTGCTCGCCCAGACCCTGGCCCGCATCCTCAACGTCCCCTTCGCGATCGCCGACGCGACCGCGCTGACCGAGGCCGGCTACGTCGGCGAGGACGTCGAGAACATCCTCCTGAAGCTGATCCAGGCCGCCGACTACGACGTCAAGAAGGCGGAGACGGGGATCATCTACATCGACGAGATCGACAAGATCGCGCGCAAAGCCGACAACCCGTCGATCACCCGCGACGTTTCCGGCGAAGGCGTGCAGCAGGCGCTGCTGAAGATTCTCGAGGGGACCACCGCTTCAGTGCCGCCGCAGGGTGGGCGCAAGCACCCTCACCAGGAGTTCCTGACGATCGACACCACCAACATCCTCTTCATCTGCGGTGGCTCCTTCGCCGAGCTGGACAAGGTGATCGAGCGGCGGGTCGGCGATCGGGGGGTCGGCTTCGGAGCCGCGATCTCCTCGCGCGAGAAAAAGGACGCCGGCGAGTGGTTCGAGCAGGTGCTGCCTGAGGACCTGATCGAATACGGCCTGATCCCTGAGTTCATCGGTCGCCTGCCGGTGATTACGGCGATCCACCAGCTCAGCCGCGACGACTTGACCACGATCCTGACCGAGCCGAAACACGCGCTCACCCGCCAGTTCCAGCGCTTTTTCGAGTTCGACGACATCGAGCTCGTGTTCGCCGACGACAGCCTCGAGGCGATCGCCGACAAGGCGCTAGAACGGGAGACCGGCGCCCGCGGCCTGCGCTCGATCCTCGAGGAGACGCTGCTCGATGTCCAGTTCGAGCTGCCGTCACGCCGCGACGTGACCAAGTGCGTCGTCACCAAGGAGACGATCGCCGAGGGTCGCCGGCCGACCCTGGTCACCGAGGCGGTCCAGCAGGACATCGGGCCTGCCGAAGAGGGGCTTAGCGAGGAATCCGCGTAAGGGAGGCAGTAGGAAGGGGCGGGGCACCCCTTTCTCGGAGCACCTCGTCGGGAGTGTCGCCTTCGGCTGCCGCCCGGAGGCTGCCGGCCCTCCTCATGCTGAGTACCGAGGAAGGGGTGCCCCGCCCCTTCCCCGACACGCCTTCGCGGAACGGCTGGACTAACGGCGCTATTGAAAGCTGCCGCACCGCGCAGCGTCTGCTGGAGCTCGGTTGTGGGGAGGGTGCCGGTGGGGGTCTCCCGGTACTCAGCATGGAGCCGAGCCACTGTGGACCGGGGCGTCAGCCAATTGCCGCTTCTCTCGGCGGAGGTGCTCCGGGAGACCCTCACCGGCACCCTCCCCACATAGGCGCACCTATCTAGACTCGCCGCGTGGACGCGGCACGCCGACAGAAGCTGGAGAACACCACTCGCTACGACCCCGCCGAGGTCGAGAGCCGCATCTTTGCCGAGTGGATCGAAGGCGGCTACTTCCACCCCGAGGCGGAGGGCTCGCCGGAGGAGAACTTCTCGGTCGCGATCCCGCCCCCGAACGTGACCGGGGCGCTGCACATGGGGCATGCGCTGAACGGCTCGATGCAGGACGCGCTGGTGCGGATGAACCGCATGCGCGGGAGAAAGGCGCTCTGGGTCCTCGGCACCGACCACGCCGGGATCGCGACCCAGTCGGTGGTCGAGAAAGGGCTGCGGGCGGAAGGAAAGAGCCGCCAGGAGCTCGGCCGCGAGGAGTTCGTCAAGCGGGTCTGGGAGTGGAAAGAGGAGTACGGCTCGCGGATCGTCGAGCAGTACAAGCGGCTCGGCGCCTCCTGCGACTACGAACGCGAGCGCTTCACCCTCGACGAGGGCTACGTCAAGGCCGTCTACCGCGTCTTCAAGCAGCTCTACGACAAGGGCTACATCTACCGCGACCACTACATGGTCAACTGGGATCCCGGCTCGCACTCGGCGATCTCCGACCTCGAGGTCGAGAACCGCGAGGTCGAGGACAGGCTCTACTCGATCGACTATCCCGTCGAGGACTCCGACCGCGTGCTGACGGTGGCGACGGTGCGGCCGGAGACGATGCTGGGGGACACCGCGCTCGCGGTCAACCCGGACGACGAGCGCTACGGCGACCTGGTCGGCCAGTTCTGCGTCTTGCCCCTGGTCGGCCGGCGGCTACCGATCATCGCCGACGAGCACGTCGATCCGGAGTTCGGCACCGGGGCGCTGAAGATCACCCCCGGCCACGACCCCAACGACTTCGAGATCGGCCGCAAGCACGGGCTCGATGAGCTGGTCGTGATCGGTCCCGACGGTCGCCTGACCGCGGAGGCGGGGGAGAGGTTCGCCGGGCTCAGGGCTGCCGAGGCGCAGGAGGCGGTCGTGATGGCGCTGCGCGAGGAAGGTCGACTGCGCGCCGAGGAGCCCTACACCCACTCGGTCCCGTTCTCGCACCGCTCCGGTGAGCGGATCGAGCCGCTGATCTCCCTGCAGTGGTTCTGCCGCATGGACGAGCTGGCGGCGCCGGCGATCGCGGTGGTCGAACGCGACGAGGTGAGGATCGCGCCGGCGCAGTGGAAGCGGGTCTACCTCGACTGGATGCGGGAGATCAGGCCCTGGTGCATCTCGCGCCAGCTCTGGTGGGGGCACCGGATCCCGGTCTGGTACTGCGACCCGTGCGAGGAAACGATCGTCGCCGAGCAGCGCCCCGAGCGCTGCGGCGCCTGCGGCGGCGAGCTGCGCCAGGAGGAGGACGTACTCGACACCTGGTTCAGCTCGGCGATCTGGCCCTTCGCGACGCTTGGCTGGCCCGACGACACCCCGGAGCTGCGCGCCTTCTACCCGACCAGCTTCCTCACCACCGCCCGCGAGATTCTCTTCCTCTGGGTGGCGCGGATGGTGATGATGGGAATCGAGTTTCCCGGGGCCGTGCCGTTCCGCGACATCTACGTGCACTCGGTGATCCAGGCTCGCGACGGGCGGCGGATGTCGAAGAGCCTCGGCACCGGGATCGACCCGCTGGAGGAAATCGACGTGCACGGCGCCGACGCCCTGCGCTTCGGCCTGCTGGCAATGTCCTCGACCCAGGACGTGCGCTTCTCCGACGCCAAGGTCGAGCAGGGCAGGGACCTGGCGAACAAGCTCTGGAACGCGAGCCGGCTGATCCTCCTGAACGCGGCCGAGGTCGAGCCGGCGCCGCGCGCGCTCCACGTCGAGGACCGTTGGATCCTCTCGCGGCTGGAGCGGACGATCGCCTCGGTGACTGCGAAGCTCGAGTCTTACGACTTCGCCCACGCCGTCCAGGAGATCTACTCGTTCTTCTGGCGCGACCTCTGCGACTGGTACCTGGAGATCGTCAAGCCGCGCCTCTACGACGGCGAGGCGGAGGTCTCCGCGACCCTGCTCTGGGCGCTCGAACGGGTACTGGCGCTGCTGCACCCGACGATGCCGTTCGTCAGCGAGGAGATCTGGTCCTTCCATCCGGCCTGCCGCGGTCATCTCGCCGTGCACCCGTTCCCCGCCGCGGACAAGTCGCTCTACGACGACGCCGCCGAAGCGGACGTCGAGGGCGGGATCGGGCTGACCCAGCGCCTGCGAGCCTGGCGCGACCTGGTCGACGTCCCCGCCGCCAGCGTGCTTACGGCGAGGATCGAGGGCGTCGACCCGCCCGGGTTCGTCGGCCGACTGGCTCGCTTCGAGTTCTCCGCCGACGGCGGCGACCCGGTCGCCTCGATCGGCCCCGTGCGCGTGCTGCCGTCCGAGCAGCTCGACGCGGCGGCGGTCGCGGAGCGGCTGGACAGGCGGCGCGAGGAGCTGCGCTCCGAGGTCGAGCGCGCCGAGCGCAAACTCGGCAACGACCGCTTCGTCGCCAAGGCGCCGGCGGAGGTGGTCGAGGAGGAGCGCGACAAGCTCGAGCGCTACCGCGCCGAACTCGCCGAGCTGGCCTGACGTGCCAGACGGCGCCGACGCAAAGCGGAGCAGCCGTCGCTTGGCCTGGGATCCGGACGCCTATCTCGAGTCGCTCGAGCCGATCGGCTGGCGGCTCGGCCTCGAGCGGATGCACAAGCTGACGACCGCGCTCGGCCTGCCCCAGCACAGATTCGCCTCGATCCACGTCGTCGGCACCAACGGCAAGTCCTCGGTGGCGCGGATGACCGCGGCGCTGCTGGAGGCACACGGCGTCGGCTCCGGCGCCTGCCTCTCGCCGCACACCGCCCGCTGGACCGAGCGCACGCTGATCCACGGCGAGGAGATCGGAGCGGGGGAGTGGGCTGACGCCGTAGCGCGCGTCGCCAGCGCTGCCGAGGGGGTGAACCGCACTCTGGCCGCGGGCGAAGCGGTGACCGAGTTCGAGGCGGCGACGGCGGCGACGTTTGTCGCCCTGGCCTCGGCGCAGGTCGAGGCGGCGGCGGTTGAGGCCGGCCTCGGCGGTCGCCTCGACGCGACCAACACGATCCCCTCGCGGGTCACGGTCCTGACCTCGATCGGGCTCGACCACACCGAGTGGTTGGGTGAGACCGAGCTCGAGATCGCGGCCGAGAAGCTGGCGGTGCTGCGCGACCAGACGACCTTGGTCCTGGGCCGCGTCTCGCCCGGGGTCGAGGCGCTGGCCGAGCGCATCGCCGCGGAGCGGGGCGCGCGTCTGCTGCGTGCTCCCGAGGAGCCGGGACCGGAGCTGCGACTGCGGGCGCCGGGGGCATTCCAGCGGCGCAACTTTGCCCTGGCGATGACCGCGGCCGAGGCCTTCCTCGGCGCGCTCGACCCGGAGCGGGTGGTCCGCGTTGCAGCGAGTGTGCCGGTGCCGGGCCGCCTCGAGCGGATCGCCGAGGACCCGCCGACCTTCGTCGACGCCGCCCACAATCCCGACGGCGCCGCCGCCCTGGCCGAGGCGCTGCCGGGGGTTGCCGCTGGGCGCCGCGTGGTCGCCTGCCTGGCCATCCTCGCCGATAAGGACGCCGCCGCGATGGTTCAAGCCCTGGCCCCCGCTCTCGACCGCGCCGTCTGCACCGAGCTCCCCGCCGACGGGCCGAAAACGGGACGCATGGTCGCGAAATCGGCCCATCGGCCGTCGGTTCCCGCGGAAGAGCTGGCGCGGCTCTGCCAGGAGGCTGGGCTGCCGGCGGAGGCGGAGCCGAGCTTTGAGGCCGCTCTCGGTCATGCGAGGGCCCTGGCGGAGCAACCCAACGGGGCGGTCCTCCTCGCCGGCTCCCACTACGCGATCGCCCCGGCTCGGGCTCTGCTCCGCGTCTGACCATCGCCGCGTATGTACTTTGTCGCCCAGAGGGCGACCAGAGGCGAACGCTGTGCGAGGATTCGCGCATGAGCAACCGCAGCGCCGGCTCCGAACTTCTCTCGATGATGGGCCTGGTTGCCGCCGTGGTGGCGATCGTGATCCTGGTCTTCTTTGGAGTCGGCTACCTGTTCGGCCGGCTCTTCCTCTAGCGGTCGCGAGCGCCCAGTGAAGGACGACAGGGTTTGCGGCTCACGTGGCGAAGTAGACTGCCCGCTCCCTCCACCGGGCGCCCACCCATGTCACTAGCGATCTTCGGCATCACCAACGACGGCCTCAACCTGGTCGCGACCCTATTCCTCCTGATGCTGGTCGTTCTGTGGCTGGCGCTGATCGTCTACACCTACCTCGACGCGCGCCGCCGCATCTCCGATCCCTTCCTGGTCGCCTGCGCCACCGTCGCCTCCTTCTTTCCCTACATCGGCACCGCCGTCTACGCGATCGTGCGGCCGCCGGAGTTTCTCGAGGACGCGCACGAGCGCGAGCTGGAGATCAAAGCGGCGGAGCTGCGGGTCCGGCAGCTGAGAGAGCCGACCTGTCCCAACTGCGAGTACCCGGTCGAGAAGAACTTCCTCCGCTGCCCCAACTGCCAGCGCCGCCTCAAGGACCCCTGCCCGACCTGCAGCAAGCCGGTCGATCCGCGCTGGGGCCTCTGCCCCTACTGCGAGACCACGCTGGCCGGGGGAGAGCGCAGCCGCCGCCCTCAGAAACAGGCTCGTCGCAAAAAAACGGTGGGCGCGGACGATCCCGCTGAGGTCGAGAGCAAAGCGCCGCCGCGCCGCGCCCCACGGGAGGCGCCGGACCCCAAATCAGAACAAAGGAGCCCCAGCCGTGAGCCGGACCCTGATCCTCGTCAAGCCTGACGCCTTCGAACGCGCCCTCACTGGCGAGGTAATTGCCCGCTTCGAGCGCAAGGGGCTTCGCATCGCCGCCCTCAAGTCGATGCGCGCCGACGAGTCGATCGCCAACGCTCACTATGCGGAGCACGCCGAGAAGCCGTTCTTCGGCGAGCTCGTCTCCTTCATCACCGGCGGCACGCTGGTGGCGATGGTGCTCGAGGGCTCCGAAGCGGTGCCGGCGGCCCGCCAGCTGATCGGGGCGACCAACCCGGTCGAGGCGGCGCCCGGTTCAATCCGCGGGGACTTTGCGCTGGAGGTCACCTTCAACATGGTGCATGGGTCCGACTCGGATGAGTCGGCTGAGCGCGAGATTGGGATCTGGTTTCCCGAGCTGGCGTAGTGGCGGGGATCCGGGTAGGGGCTGCACTTAACTTTTTCGTGGGGCGCCGGCGGCCGTTCGAGATTCGCGGCGGCGAAAAAGTACAAGGCGTTCCGCCCCTACCCGGATCCCCGCCATGAGCGGAGCACGGGAATCCAGCTTGATCTCGAAGCGGGTGGTTCTGGCGTCCGGGTCGCCTCAGCGGAGGGAGATCCTCTCCAAGCTCGGCATCGAGTTCGAGGTTTTGGTGCCTGGCGTGGAGGAGCTCACCGGGGGAGACCCGGAGGTTGAGGTGGTGGAGAACGCTCGGTTGAAGGCTCGGGCGGTTGCGGCGGGCGCGGATGATTTGGTCATCGGCTGCGATACCGATGTCGTGCTCGATGGGAAGGCGTTGGGGAAGCCGGCGGATGAGGTGGAGGCGCGCCGGTATCTCGATCGGATGGCGGGGCGGGCGCATACCGTGATGAGCGGGCTCGTCGTCCGCGAGGGTGGGGAGGAGCGAAGCGGGCTGGAACGGACCTCGGTGGTCTTCAAGGAGCTCTCGGAGGCCGAGAAGGAGCGGTACGTGGGGTTCGGGGAGTGGCGGGGGCGGTCGGGGGGGTATGCGATCCAGACCCTGGGCTCGACGCTGGTGGAGCGGGTCGAGGGGAGCGTCTCGAACGTGGTCGGGCTGCCGGTGGGGTTGCTGCTGGAGCTCGCCCCTCGCCTGTTCACACCTGCCTGAGCGAGGGCTCCGGTCGATTTGCGTCGTTTGGGATGATTGCGCTGGAAATCGCGCTATGGGCCTCTTCAGCTACCTGAAACGACTCGGTGGCCGCGATATGGCCGTCGACCTCGGAACCGCGAATACGCTCGTCTACGTCCACGGGCGCGGAATCGTGCTTTCAGAGCCCTCGGTCGTCGCGATTGACTCGCGTAACGGCCAGGTTCACGCGGTCGGCGCCGAAGCGAAGCGGATGCTCGGGCGCACGCCGGGGACGATCGCCGCAACCCGGCCGCTCAAGGACGGGGTGATCGCCGACTTCGAGGTTGCCGAGCAGATGCTGCGCCACTTCATCAGGTCGGCTCGTTCCAACCGCTTCTCCCACCCGCGGGTGATCGTCTGCGTCCCTTCCGGCGTGACCGGGGTCGAGAAGCGCGCGGTCGAGGAGGCCTGTCTCGCGGCCGGTGCGCGCGAGGCCTACCTGATCGAGGAGCCGATGGCAGCGGCGATCGGCGCCGGGCTGCCGGTTGCCGAGCCGACCGGCTCGATGATCGTCGACGTCGGCGGCGGCACCACTGAGGTGGCGGTGATCTCGCTCGGCGGCATCGTCGTCTCGCAGTCGATCCGGATCGGCGGCGACGAGCTCGACGACGCGATCGTCAACCATTGCAAGCGGGTCTACAAGCTGGCGATCGGGATGCAGACGGCGGAGGAGGTGAAGCTGGAGGCCGGGTCGGCCTCGAAGCTGGCGGAAGAGGTGGAGACCGAGATCCGCGGTCGCGACCTCGTCTCCGGGCTGCCGAAAACCGTCACGCTCGGCTCCGAGGAGGTCCGCGAAGCCCTCGACGAGACGGTCGGCCACATCGTCGACGCCGTCAAGGAGACGCTCGACCGCACCCCGCCCGAGCTGGCAGGTGACATCATGGACCGCGGCATCACTCTCGCCGGCGGCGGTGCGCTCTTGCAAGGACTGGAGCAGCGCCTGCGCGACGAGTGCCAGATGCCCTGTCAACTGGCAGAGTCGCCGTTGACTTGCGTGGCGGTCGGCTCGGGCATCTCGCTCGAGGAGTTCGAGGCGATCCACCGTGCCGGAAAAAAGCAACGAATCTAGGTCTCCCACGTGTACCGAAAGCAAGTACGCCGTCGAAGGGCGGTGCTCGCGCTGTTGATCGTCGGCTCCTTCGTGCTGCTGACGGCGACCTATGGGTCGGGGTCCAACGGCGTCCAGCGCGGCGTCAGCGCCATCTTCAGCCCTCTCCAGTCGGTTGCCGACGGGGCCCTGAAGCCCGCCCGCGACCTCGTCAACTGGTTCGACCAGACCTTCGACGCCCGCGGTCGCAACAGCCGCCTGCAGGACGAACTGCGCTCGGCGCGCGAGCAGGCGGTGGGGGCCGATGCCGCACTGGCCGAAAACGCCGAGCTGCGGAAGCTGCTTGCGCTCGATCGCAGCGGCGCGATCCCCTCCGGCTACGAACCGGTCGCGGGACGGGTGATCGCCCGCTCGCCGACCGTCTGGTTCTCCGAGGTGACGATCGACGTCGGCAGCGACGACGGGGCCGAGGTCAACGACCCGGTCGTCAGCGGCGACGGGCTTGTCGGGACCGTTGCGGCGGTGACCGGCAGCACCTCGCAGGTGACCCTGATCGCCGACCACTCCAGCGCCGTCTCCGCCAAGGTCGTTCCGGTCGCGGTGCAGGGCGTGATCAGGCCGGAGGTGGGGGACCCAGGCACTCTGATCCTCGATTTCATCGATTCGACTAAACGCGTGCACAAGGGGCAGGTGGTGGTGACGGCGGGCTGGCGCTCGCAGGAGATCGAGTCGCGCTTCCCGCCGAACCTCCCGATCGGCGAAGTGGTGCAGGCCCCGATCCGCGAACAGGAGGCGAGCCAGCAGGTGAACGTGCGTCCCTATGCCGACCTGCGCAACCTCGACCTGGTCCAGATCCTCACCGGGGGCTCGCGCGGGTGATCCTGACGCCGAACATCCTTGCCCGTCTGGTCGCGATCGTGCTGCTCGGCGTGCTCCTGCAGCTCTCCTTCTTCTCCCAGGTGGCGATCTTCCATGTCAGCCCCGACCTGCTGCCCGCTCTGGTCATCTCGCTGGGCCTGCTGGGGGGGACGATGACCGGCGCTGTTACCGGGTTCTCGGTCGGCTTCCTGCTCAACTGCCTGTTGGTCCAGCCGCTCGGCGGCGGCTCCCTGGTCCTGCTCGCAACCGGCTACCTGGCCGGGCTGTTCCGCGAGCGGATCGAGGTCCACAGCCCGCTGGCGCCGCCGCTGCTCTGTATGGGTCTGACGGTCTTCGCCGAGCTGGGATTCGGCGCGGTCGAGCTGATGCTCGGCGCCGACGCGACCGTCAGCAGTCTCGTCGTGCGCGACATCCTGCTCAAGGGCGCCTTCGCCTTCCTGCTCGGCTGGCCGCTCTACCTGGGCCTGCGGCGGGCGCTGCGCCCGGCCCTCGTCGACGAGCGACCGCTGCGCCGCCCGCGACCGCCGACCGTGCTGGGAGCCTAGGCCCGTGTACCTGCGATCCAGCGATCGTCCCGGCGCCAGCCCCCGCCTGGCCCTGCGCACCGCGGTCCTCGGCGGCGTCGCCATCGCCCTCTTCGCGGTGCTGTTCATGCGGCTCTGGGACCTGCAGGTTCTCTCCGGCGAGGAGTACCTGGCCGAGGCCAAGAACAACCGAACCCGCGAGTTCAAAGAGATCGCGCCCCGCGGCGACATCCTCGACCGCGACGGCAACGTCCTGGTCGACAACCGCACCAGCCTGGCGCTCCAGCTCAATACGCAGAAACTGCCCGAGGATCTGGCTCTGCGGCGGGCTGAGATGGCGCGCCTCGGGGAGCTCGCCCACATGTCCCTTCCCGAGGTGCGGCGGACGATCCGCAAATCCGAAGAAGTCGCCGCGGGGGCGCCGGTGACGCTGCGCAAGGACGTCGGCTACGACCTGGTCTACTACCTGGAAGAGAACCAGCGCGAATTTCCCGGGGTCGCCGTGCAGCGCGTCTTCGTGCGGGCCTATCCGGACGGTACCCGCGCCGCCCACGTCCTTGGCAGCGTCGGCGAGGTCTCCGGAGAAGAGTTGAAGGAAAAGCGGTACGAGAGACTCGAGCCGGGCGACGAGGTCGGCAAGGGGGGCGTCGAGTACACCTACGATCGCTACCTGCGCGGCGAGCCGGGGCTGACCAAGATCCAGGTCAACGCACTCGGGCAGCCGACGCCGGGCGGCCAGCTCGTCTCCCAGCCGCCCACCCCCGGCGACAACTTGAAGCTGACGATCGACCCCGACGTGCAGGCGGCCGGCGAAAGCGGCCTCGCCTTCCATGGGCTGCCCGGCGCCTTCCTGACGATGGACGTCCGCAGCGGACAGATCCTCGGCATGGGCTCGTTCCCGACCTTCGACCCCGCCGTCTTCACCCGGCCGATGACCCAGAGCCAGGTCAACCAGCTCTACCGCGACCCGGTGCTGGCGCCGTTGACCAACCGCGCTACCGAAAGCTATTACCCGACCGGATCGACCTTCAAGGTGATCACCGCTCTGGCCGCCCTCGAAGGCGGCGAGGTGACGCTGACGGAGCCGATCTACGACAACGGCTCGATCACCGTCGGCGGTCAGGAGTTCCAGAACGCGGGCGGTGTCGCATTGGGGACGGTCGACATGGTTTCCGCCCTGCAGAAGTCCTCGGACGTCTACTTCTACACGCTCGGGCTGAGGATGTGGGAGACCAACCAGCTGCAGCAGTGGGCCGGCAAGCTGGGGATCGGCAAGGAGTCCAACCTCGATCTCCCAGGCGAGACCGAAGGGCTGGTCCCGAGCAAACAGTGGCGCGACCAGCTCTTCGAAGATGAAGAAACCGACCGCCCCTGGTCGGCAGGCGACAACATCCAGCTCGCGATCGGCCAGGGCGACCTGCAGACCAACCCGCTGCAGCTGGCGATCGCCTACGCGGCGCTGGCCAACGACGGCACGATCGTCACCCCCCACGTGGGGATGGAAGTCGAGGATGCCGCCGGCCGGGTGCTGAGGGAATTCGACCCGAAGCCGCGCCGCAGGGTCGAGATCGACCCTGCCTACCGGGCCGCGGTGCTCGAGGGCCTGCACCAGGCGGCCCAGGTTCCCGGCGGCACCTCCTACGGTGTCTTCGGCGGCTTCCCGGTCGACGTCGCGGGCAAGACGGGGACGGTGGAACGGCTCGGCCATGGCGACCAGTCCTGGTACGCCGTCGTGGCCCCGTACCCGGACCCGCGTATCGTCACGATCGTGACCGTCGAGGAAGGCGGCTTCGGCGCCGACACCGCCGCCCCCGTCGCGCTCGACATCCTCGAGGCCTACTTCCACAAGCGGGCGACCGAAATCAGTGCCGCCAACGGGGGAAGCCCGGGCTGATGTACGCGACCCGCGCCAGACGCGCCCGCCCCGAGCCGTTCGCCGTTCGGGTCGGCATAGCGGAGCGCCTCGGCCTCGCCCACATGGACTGGCCGCTGACGATCGCGACGGTGGCGCTTGCCGCGTTCAGCGTCTTCACCCTCGGCCAGGCGACCCTCAACGACGTCCCCGGCAGCCCCCGCTACTTCGTCGACCGCCAGGCGATCTACTGCGTACTCGGGCTGATCGGGATGCTGCTGCTGACCCGGATCGACTACTCGCGCTTTCGCGAGCTCCGGGTCGGCATCTACACCTTCCTCTGCGCCAGCGTCGCGCTCGTCTTCGTCTTCGGCTTCGCTGCCCGCGGCTCGCGGCGCGCCTTCGAATTCCCGTTCTTCAGCTTCCAGCCGTCCGAGCTCGGCAAGCTCCTGCTCGTCCTGGCGCTCGCCGGGTTCGTCATCGACGGCGCCAGGCGCGGCTCGGAGAAGCAGCGAACGGTGCGCTATCTGTGCCTCGGCCTCGCCCCGGCGGCGCTCGTTTTCCTGCAGCCGGACCTCGGCACCTCGCTCGTATTCGTGGTCGCCACCCTCGCCGTGATGTACTTCGGGGGTGTTCCCTGGACCCACTTCGCCTTCATCGGCTCAACCCTCGCTGTCTTGACCGCGCTCGTTCTCGTCGCGGCCCCCACCGTTGGGGCCCCGATTCTCAAGGGCTATCAGGAGGAAAGGCTTACCTCCTTCCTGAACCCGGACGAGCATGCGAGCGGCGCGGGTTACCAGCAGAACCAGTCCGTGGTCGCCATCGGTTCCGGTCAGGAGACCGGCCGCGGCGACCGTGCCACCCAGACGCGGCTCGACTTCGTTCCCGAGCGGCACACCGACTTCATCTTCGCGGTGATCGGTGAGCGCTACGGGTTCATGGGCGCCGCGTTCGTCCTATCCCTTTACGCCCTGCTCTTCTGGCGGGCGCTGAAGATAGTGACGCTCTCGAAGAACTCCTACGGAACCCTGGTCGCGGGCGGCATTGCCGTCTCGCTGCTGTTCCAGGTCTTCGTCAACGTGGGGATGAACCTCGGCATCATGCCGATCACGGGCATCCCCTTACCGCTGATGAGCTATGGAGGCTCGTCGGTGCTCGCCACTTTCCTGGCGATCGGAGTGCTTCAGAGCATCAACATCCAAGCGCATCTCGCTCAGAAGGGAAGGTTCGCCTGGTGAGGCCTTGAAAGAGGGCCCCCCCGGCCTGCGTACCTATCCGAACTGAGCTGAACAACAAATGAAGAAAACCATTCTGGTCTCCGCCGAGCGCGGAGAGACCCGCGTGGCCGTCCTCGAGTCAAAGCAGAAAGGCGGCAAGCGCGACGTCGCGGAGCTCTACATCGAGCGCCGCGGCCGGCGGTCCATCGTCGGCAACATCTACAAGGGCAAGGTCGACAACGTCCTGCCCGGAATGGAGGCCGCCTTCGTCGACATCGGCCTCGAGCGCAACGGCTTCCTGCACGTCGACGAGATCGTCCTTCCTGGTGGCGAGCAGGCTCCCCGCCGCGGCCGCGGCAGCGGCCGCCGCATCAACGAGCTGATCAAACCCGGGCAGGAGATCCTCGTCCAGGTCGTCAAGGACCCGCTGAAGTCGAAGGGCGCGCGGCTCTCGATGAACGTCTCGATCGCCGGCCGCTATCTCGTCTTCGCGCCCCAGGGCAGCGGCGTCGGCGTCAGCCGCCGGCTCTCGGACTCCGAGCGCGACCGCCTGCGCAAGATGGTCGACCGCACCTATAAGGGTCCGGGCGGGCTGATCGTCCGCACCGCCGCCCACGGGGCGAAAAAATCTGACTTCGTGCGCGAGATCGGCTACCTGCAGAAGCTCAGCGAGGTGCTGCAACGGCGATCGGAGGGCACCAAGGCGCCGGCGATGGTCTTCCAGGAGGCGGACCTCTCGGTGCGGGTCCTGCGCGACGTCTTCCTCAGCGAGTTCGAGAAGGCGATCATCGACTCCGAGAAGCAGTTCGAGCGGGTCACCAACTTCTTCCAGCGCACTGCGCCGGAGCTGGTTGCCGGCGTTGAGCTCTATAAAGGGGAGAAACAGTCCCTGTTCGAGAAATGGAAGATCGACGAGGAGATCGAGTCGACCCTGAACCGCCGCGTCGACCTGCCCTCCGGCGGCTACCTGATCATCGACTACACCGAGGCGCTGACGGTGATCGACGTCAACAGCGGATCGTTTACGGGCCGCGGCAAAGGCGGCCTCGAGGAGACGATCACCAAAGTCAACACCGAGGCGGCCGAGGAGGCGGTGCGGCAGCTGCGCCTGCGTGACATCGGCGGCATCATCGTCATCGACTTCATCGACATGGCTCGGGCCAGCAATCGCGACAAGGTCCTGAAGGTGATGCGCAAAGCGCTCGACGCCGACAAGTCAAAGAGCTACGTGGTCGAGGTCTCGCCGCTCGGTCTGGTCGAGATGACCCGCCAGAATGTGACCGACGGGGTCCGCGAGATCCTCACCGCGCCCTGCCCGACCTGCCACGGCGAGGGCGTCGTGCTCTCGGCCGAGACGGTGGCACTCGAGGGCCTGCGCAAGATGCGCGAAATCGCCGCCGAGCACGGCGAGGACGAGGCCTTCCTGATCCGCGTCAACGCCAAGGTGGCCCACGAGCTGACCGACGCCGACAGCGGCCTCACCGAGCTCGAGGCCGAGACCGGCAAGCGCTTCCACTTCGAGGGCGGCGACGCGCTGGCGATCGACACCTTCAAACTGGTCGAGCAGGGGACCCGCGCCGAGATAGAGGAGCGGGCGCTGCCGTTCAAGGTCGGCGAGGAGGTGCTGGTCCAGATCGATGAGCCGCACATGTACAACGCCGACGACGCCGTCGCCCGGATCGACTCCTACATCGTCAGCGTCACCGGCGGCGGCCGCTTCGTCGGCCAGCGTCGACTGGTGCGGATCGAGGAGGTCGAGCGCTCGGCGGCGATTGCCTCGCTGCTGGGCTCCGATTCCCCCAACGGTTCCGGAGGCGGCGAGGAAAACGGCTCCGAGCTAGAATCCGGCGCTCCTTCGCGTAAACGCAGTCGCGGCCGCAGGGGCGGTCGGGGGCGTTCGCGCGCCAAACAAGGCAGCAAGGAAGACTGATCGCATATGTATGCAGTGGTTGAAACCGGCGGCAAGCAGTACAAGGTCGAGCAGGGCACCTCTCTGCTCGTCGATCGGCTCGACGCCAAAGAGGGCGACAAAGTCGCCCTGCGCGCGGTGATGTTCCGCGACGACGACGTGGTCGCGGCGCCCAAAGAGCTGGAGAAGGTGAAGATCGAGGCGAAAGTCGCCGAGCACCTGCGCGGGCCGAAGATCAAAGTTTTCAAATACAAGGCCAAGAAGGGCTACCGCCGCCGCGCCGGCCACCGTTCAGAGCTCGACGAAACTCGAAGTGACCAGCCTGAAAATGGGCAAATCGGCGGCAAAAAAAGCAGCGCCGAAAAAAGAGACTGCCGAGAAAAAATCCGCTGCGAAGAAGGAGGGCACCGATGGCTCATAAGAAAGGACTCGGGTCCAGCCGCAACGGACGGGAATCGAACCCGAACATGCTCGGCGTCAAGGTTTTCGCCGGCCAGCAGGTCAGCGGCGGCGAGATCATCGTGCGCCAGCGCGGCACCCGCTTCTGGCCCGGCGACGGCACCGGAATTGGCAGGGACCATACGATCTTCGCCACCCGCGCGGGGACCGTCGATTTCAAGCCGGCCCGCAAGGGCCGAACCATCTACGTCCTCCAGGACGACTAGGGAAGGAATTCGATGAATCTCGTCTCTGAACGCGGAGATCGGCGGCGCCTTGTTGCCCTGGCCTTTGCGGCGCTGGCCCTTGCCTGCATCGCGCTACTTGCGATCGCCGGGCGTGCACAGGCCGCCGAAACCATCTACTGGGACAACTACTCGGCGGAACCCGAGTCCATCGCCTTCGCCGATATCACCGGCAGCGGCGGTGGCGCGCTGAACACCGCTGGCGCGGTGATAGAGGGTCCCGAAGGAATGGCCTTCGACTCGGCGACGGGCCGACTCTTCGTGGCAAGCAGTGAAGGCGGTCCCGGAGGCAAAGGCGAGATCGTCTTCGTCAACGTCGATGGCAGCGGTGCCAGCATCCTGCCCACGCCGGGAGCCGAAGTTAACGAACCGTACGGTGTTGCAATCGACCCGACGACCAGAATCATCTACTGGGCCAACAGCGGCGGTGGCGTTGGAGACAAAGGGTCGATCGGCTTCGCCAGGCTCGACGGCAGCGGCGGAGGCCTTCTCAACACGACCGGTGTCGCGGTTGAAAACCCCTACAAGCTTGCAGTCGACCCGGTCACTGGGCGGGTGTTTTGGGGTAACACCGACGGCGTCACGGATTCCATCGCTTTCGCGAATCTCAACAACACCGGGGGCGGGGGCATTCTTCCTTTGACCGGTGCCACCCCTCCGACCAGCATCTACGCGATTGCCGTCGATTCCGCGGCTGGCCGGGTCTACTGGCTTGACAGCGGCAAAAAACGTCTCTCGTTCGCGAGCGTCAACGGTGGCGGCGGCGCGGATATCGATCTCACCGCGGCGCTCATCAACAATGCGTACGGACTGGCGATCGATCCTCTGCTCGGGAGGATCTACTGGGCGAATTTCAGCAACGGTGAAACCCGAACGAATGCAATCGGCTTCACCGGTTTGAACGGCGGATCCTTCGGCGGCATCAGTCCTGCGACGGCTCCCGTGAACGGTCCGCAGGACCCGGTCGTCCTCAAAAGCCCGAGCGGTGCCGGGGCGCCAACGGTCACGAAGTCCACGACCACGCGCTCGTCGCTGACCTGCTCACAGGGCAGCTGGGGAGCCGATTTCGCCGGCTCGTTTGTCTACCAGGCGCCGCGTACGTTCGCCTACCAGTGGACGAACAACGGCGCGCCCATTCCCGGTGCGACCGCGCCCGCACTGGAAGCGACGGCCTCGGGCAGCTACGCCTGCACCGTCACGGCCAGCAACCAGGCCGGCACCGCCAGTCAGACGAGCGCGCCGGTCGTCATCGCGGCTGCGAAAGTGAAACTGACGACCAAGAAGAAAGCCCGCGTCCAGCCGGGCGGCGTAGCTACCTTCAAAGTGAAGGCGGTCAACCAGGGCGATCTCGAATCGAAAAACGCCCGGGTCTGCGTAAAGGTCGCGAACAAGGCGAAAAAAGATCTGAAGGCGAAGCCGAAGTGCAAGCCGCTCGGCAAAGTCATTGGTGGTGGCAAAGACTCGGCCAAACTGAGGATCAAGGTCGGCAACGACGCCAGCGGTACCTACAAGGTGACGTTCCAGGTCAAAGGCAGCCCAGGCAAGGCAGCCAAGGCAAAGATCATCGTGGCTGCGCCGAAAGGGAAGTAGCGCGATAGGTGTAGCGGTGGGAGGGGCCGAGGGGTCCCTCCCATTTCGCTGGGATTTTCGCCGTTAGCGCCGCGTCTCTCGCCGCGAGCTCCGCTGCGAAAATCAGGGACGCCGCTCATGGGAGGGACCCCTCGGCCCCTCCCGGTCAGCTACGGCCTCGCTCGAAGTGGGGGCGTGCGCTTTTTGTCGCCCAGAGGGCGACAAAGTGCATGAGCGCCATACCCTCTTGATTCGATGTATGACAAGGCGAAGATTTGGGTTGAGGGCGGGGCCGGAGGGAACGGTTCCGTCTCCTTTCGGCGGGAGGCGCATGTGCCACGTGGGGGGCCCGATGGGGGAGATGGGGGGCATGGCGGCGACGTCGTGCTGGTTTGCGATGCCTCGAAGCGGGATTTAGGGGCGCTGAAGGGCAGCAGGCACTTCCGGGCCGAACAGGGGCGGCACGGGGAAGGGTCGAACAAGCACGGGGCGCGGGGGGAAGATCTGGTGATTCCGGTGCCGGCGGGGACCCAGGCGGTGACCGTCGATGGGAGCGCTGTTGACCTTGTCGAGGCGGGTCAGCGGGCTGTCGTCGCTCAGGGTGGGCGAGGAGGACACGGGAACAAGCGGTTCGCGAACTCGACCCGGCAGGCGCCTCGATTTGCGGAGAAAGGGACTGGTGGCGAGGCCGGCTGGATCGAGCTACGGCTGAAACTGCTGGCGGACCTGGGGCTGGTCGGGCTCCCGAACGCAGGAAAGTCGTCGCTGCTGGGACGTCTGACGCGGGCGACGCCGAAGATCGCCGACTACCCGTTCACGACGCTCTCACCGGTGCTGGGGACGATCGAAAGCGACGACAGGCAGGCCGTTATCGCCGACATCCCAGGGCTGATCGAGGGGGCCGCGGAGGGCGCCGGCCTCGGGCACGAGTTCCTCGCCCACGTCGAGCGCTGCTCGATGCTGGTCCACCTCGTCGACCTGGCGCCGACCGAGGGGACGCCGGAGGAGAACTACGCGATGGTACGCGGTGAGCTGGCCGCTCATGGCGCGGGCCTGGAGCGGTTGCCGGAGCTGGTCGTCCTCTCCAAGCGTGACCTGCTCGAGGCCGCGGCGGTCGAGGCGGCGCTGGCGGACTGGGAGCAGCGCCTGGGCACGGAGAACCTTGGGGTTCTCTCCGTGTCCTCGGCAACCGGAGAGGGGCTCGACGACCTGCGCCGGCGGATCCTCACGGAGCTGCCGGAGTCCTCGCCGGCCCAGACCGATGCGAGCGCGGGTGCAGCCGGCGAATTCGAGTCCGAGCACCGCGTCTACCGGCCGGTCGGAGAGGGCGGATACCGGGTCGAGCGCGAGGGGGATGGCGCCTTCCGTGTCCTCGGGCGCGGCGTCGAGTCTGCTGTTCGAGCGCCACGACGTGAAAAACGAGGAGGCGCTCGCCTACCTCGAGCAGCGCTTGGGGGAGATCGGCGTGCTCGCCGCCCTCACCCGCGCCGGCTTCGAGCCAGGCGACGACGTGCGGATTGGCGAGCATGAGTTCGAGCTGCGTATTTAGCGATGGCGGTGGTGAGCCCGGTCGGGTGTCCCTCCCGCTGCGCTGTCGTTTTCGCTCGGAAACTCTGTGGCCTCGCGAGGTTCGGGTGGGCGAAAACGTAGCGCCGCTTGCGGGAGGGACACCCGACCGGGCCCGTCGAGCCGGCGCTCTCTAAGCCAGGTTTGAGAGGGAGGCGGCTAGGGCGAAGCCTAGGACGGTGACGAGGCCGGCCGTTCGGCCGGCCTCGGCGCGGGCGTCGGGGATCATCGAGTCGATCAGCATCGTCAGCAGGGCGCCCGCGGCGAAGCCGTCGATTGCGGCCTGCGCGTCGGTGCTGACGGTCTCCGCGGCGAGATAGCCGATCGCGGTGAAGAGCGTGCAGATCCCCGCGACGAGCAGCCAGAGACGCAGGATCGCCGAGCGGGACCTTCCCGCTTCGTGCATCTGCTCGGCCGAGCCCAGGGCCTCGGGTAGGTTCGAGACGAAGATCGCGACCAAGAGGGCGACGCCGACGCCGTCTCCAGCCGCCAGGGTGATGCCGAGGACCAGCTGCTCGGGGATGCCGTCGAGAAATGCTCCCAGGGCGAGCGCGGTGCCGCCGTCGGAGCCGCCGGCTCGTCCGCGCCGGCCCCTGCCCGCGGAGTGGCGTTTGGCGATGGCGCCGTCAAGCATGAAGTAGGTGAGCGCGCCGACGCCGAGTCCGAGCCCGGTCACTCCCGCCCCGCCAAGCGCCAGGGCCTCCTCCGCAAGCTCGAAGCTGACGGCACTGATCAGCGCCCCGGCGCCGAAGGCGAGGACCAAACCGACCTGGCGCTTCGACCAGCGGTGGGCGAAGGCGAGGGCGGCGCCAAGTAGTAGGGAGCTCGCCGCCAGGGCGCCCCAGGCCAGTGCCGCAATCATCCACCTCAGCTTAGGAGGGTCGCGGCCCACTCATACACTTGCCCGGCCATGGCACTGGTCGTCAAGCTCGGTTCCTCCATCGTCGCCGCCGATGACGGCGAGCTGCGCACGGACGTGCTCGATTCCGTCTGCGCGCAGGTCAGCGAGCTCGAGCGCGGTGGCGAGCGGGTGGTGATGGTGACCTCGGGCGCAATCGCGCGGGGAATGCGGCTGATGGGCCTGTCGAGGAGGCCGAAGGCGATGGACGAGCTGCAGGCGGCGTCCGCGGTTGGCCAGGGAGACCTGTTCCGAGCCTATGAGAGTCGTCTGGCCGCGCACGGCACCCGGGCCGCTCAGGTGCTGCTGACCCGGGGGGACATCACGCGCCGATCTCATTACGTCAACGCACGCCGGACGCTGGAGCGTCTCATCAACTGGGGCGTCGTTCCCGTTCTGAACGAGAACGACACGACGGCCACCGACGAAATCAGCTTCGGGGACAACGACTTCCTGGCCGCGCAGGTGGCAGTCCTGCTTCGAGCCCGTCTGCTCGTCCTGCTGACCAATACGGATGGCCTCTTCGCGACCGATCCGCGGCTGCAGGAGAACGCTGAGCTGATCAGGGAAATCGGTGACGTCCGCGAGCTCAGCGGAGTCGAGATCGGCAGCAAGCCGTCACGCCATGGCAGTGGCGGGATGGGAAGCAAGGTCGCTGCGGCTGAGATGGCAAGTCAGTCGAAAGTCGCCGTCGTCATCTGCAATGGCACGCAGCAGGGGGTGCTCAAGGCCGCCGTCGCCGGAAACGGGATAGGGACGTACTTCGCTCCTGCGCAGGGGGGGAGTAAGAAGACCTCCGCTTTCAAGCTCTGGATGAAATACGCAAACGAACCGACGGGAGAGATCTGGGTCGACCGCGGTGCCGCGGAGAAGCTGCGAAGCAGCGGGTCGAGCCTCTTGGCCGTCGGCGTCGTCGATGTCAGGGGAGCCTTCGAAGTCGGCGATGTGGTCGCGGTCATAGCTGCCGACGGCGAGCAGGTGATCGGCAAAGGGATGACCCAGTACGCGGAGTTCGATCTGCGTCAGGTGATGGGTCTGAAGAGCGCCGAAATTCGAGACCGCCTGTCTTACGCCCCCGACGAGGTCATCCACCGCGACCGCTTCGTCCTGGTTTAGCTCCCAGCTACCCTTGTCCGATGGCCGTGACTGCGACCACCGTCGCCGAGACCTGTGCCGCCGCGAAGCGGGCGGCGCGCACGCTGGCGAGCGCCTCCACGGGGGCGAAGAACGCCGCGCTGGAGGCGACGGCACGCCTGCTCGAAGAGCGGACGGCGGAGATCCTCGAGGCGAACGCCGCCGATCTCGCCGACGAGCGTGCGGCGGGCCTGACCGAGGCACTTCGGGACCGGCTGGCGCTGACCGCGGAGCGGGTCGCGGCAATGGCCGCGGGAGTGCGGGCGGTCGCCGCGCTGGACGACCCGATCGGCGAGGAGCTCGAACACAAAACTTTGGCCAGCGGTCTCGATCTGCGCAAGCTCCGGGTGCCGCTGGGAGTCGTCGCCGTCGTCTACGAGGCGCGGCCGAACGTGACGATCGATTGCGCGGCACTGACCATCAAGAGCGGCAACGCGATCGTGCTGCGCGGGTCTCATTACGCGGAACGGTCGAACGGAGCGCTGGCAGCCGCGGTCCGTGAGGCGCTCGGCGAGGCCGGCTTGCCTGACGACGCGGTGCTCCTTCTGGCCGGCGGTGGCCACGGCGAGCTTGCCGAGCTGGCGACCCAGGACGGCTACATAGACCTCCTGATCCCGCGCGGCGGCGAGGGGTTGAAGGCGGCGATAAAGGAGGTCGCGACCGTGCCAGTGATGTACGCAGCGGCGGGCAACTGCCATGTCTACGTGCACGCCGAAGCCGACCTGGAGATGGCGCGGCGGATCGCGGTCAACGCGAAGGTGCAGCGCCCCGGGGTCTGCAACTCAGCCGAGACGTTGCTGATCGATGCGGCGATCGCCGAGCGCTTCGCGCCGGCGGTCCTCGCCGACCTTCACGAGGCTGGCGTCGAGCTGGTCGGCGACGAGCGCGTCCGCTCCTCCGCCGGCGACACCAAAGTCGGCATCCCCACCGCGGCCGACTGGGACACCGAGTACCTCGGGTTGAAGATGGCCGTGGCCGTGGTCGACTCGGTCGAGGAGGCGGTCGAGCACGTCAATGCGCACGGCACCGGCCACTCTGAGGCGATCATCACCGCCTCAGAAGACGCCGCCGAGGAGTTCGCCACCGGCGTCGATGCCGCCGCCGTCTACATCAACGCCTCGACCCGCTTCACCGACGGCTTCGAGTACGGGATGGGGGCCGAGATCGGCAACTCGACCCAGAAGCTGCACGCCCGCGGGCCGATCGGGATGCGCGAGCTGACGACCTTCAAGTACGTGGCGCACGGCGACGGCCAGCTGCGTGAGTAGCCATGGAGGTGGCGGCATCGGAGTGCTGGGGTCCGCCTTCAACCCGCCCCACCTCGGCCACCTGGCGCTGGCGCAGGAGGCGCTTTGGCAGCTCGGCCTCGACGAAGTGATCCTGGTTCCAACCGGCAATGCGCCGCATAAGCGGATCGCCGACGATCCCGGGCGCGAACTGCGGTTGACCATGACCCGGCTCGCCGCCGCCGACGACTCGCGCTTCTCCGTCTCCACGCTCGAGGTCGAGCGGGAGGGGCCGTCCTATACGTATGAGACCTTGGAGCTGCTTGCGAGAGAACGAGGCGACACGGAGCTGGTGTTCGTGATGGGCGCGGACGCCGCCGTGGGTCTGGAGAGCTGGCGCAAGCCCGAACGCGTGGTCGAGCTGGCGCGGGTCGCGGTCGCGCGGCGTTCCGGCGTCTCCGACGCGGAGGTCGGAGCTGTGATGCGCAGCCTCGGTGCCGAGGGGCGGGCGACGATGCTGGAGATGCCGCAGTTCGGCGTCTCCTCCTCCGCCGTTCGCGAGCGGGCGGCGGCGGGCAGGCCGCTGCGTTACCTGGTTCCGGAGCCGGTTGCGCGTCTGATTGAGGAAAAGGGGATCTACTCATGAGTGCGCAACAGTCGGAGTCCCTGGCGCGGCGGCTGGCCGAGCTGGCCGACTCGAAAAAGGCCGAGGACATCGTCGTCCTCGACATGCGCGAGCTCGTCTCCTACACCGACTTCCTGGCGATCTGCACGGCCCGTAACGAGCGCCAGGCCCGGGCGATCGTCGACGAGGTCAGGGTGCAGCTCAAGCGCGAGACCGGCACGCTCCCGGGCGGCGTCGACGGCGCCGGCGTCGACGGCTGGGTCGTCCTCGACTACCTCGACTGCGTCCTCCACGTCTTCACCGCCGAGGCGCGCGAGCGCTACCAGCTCGAGGACCTCTGGCGCGAGGCGCCGCGGCTGGAGCTCGACTTCGACGCCCCGGAAGCACCCTCCGCCGCGAGCGCCTGACGCCGTTCCGGCGCTCGGGCATCTGTGACGAAATACCGTCCGAGCGCCGGCGTACGGTGCCGCGCATGGGAAGCTTCAAGCGGGTGCTCTTGGGCTACCGTCGCCCCGATGTGGACGCGGCGATATCCGCGCGTGACGGGCGAATCGGCGTCCTCGAGCCGATTGCAGCGGAGTGCGAGCGCCAAGCCGGCATCATCGCCGAACAGGAGCAGGAGCTCTCCTCGCTCTCCGGGATGGTGATCGAGCGCGAGCGCGAGATCCGCGGCCTGACGGAGCGGTTGCGCGAGGCCAATGAGCGCCACGACCGCAGCATCGCCTCGCTCGAGTCGGTCTCCTCGCGGTTGGAGGAGATCCAGGCGCAGGCTCGCGGTCAGGCGACGCGGATCAGGATGAAAGCGCTGCGCGAGGCGGTCGAGGTGAGCCGTCGCGTCCAGGAGCTGACCGAGGCGGAGGGGGCGGCAACCGAGAGCTCGGCCGCGGCTGCCAACGACAGCGATCGCGCCGAGGACTTCGACGGCCTTTTCGAGGGCGACGTCACGCTCGAGGTCGGGCCGCTGGGCGACTTCTCGCAGCTGGTTGGGCTCGAGGACGCGGTAGGCCGGCTCGGCGCCTCCGATATCTCCGTCGAGCGCTTCTCCGAGGGCAGGGCGACCCTCAACGTGCGGCTGGACCAGCCGGTCGAGCTGTTGCGCGAACTCGAGGAGCTCTCCTCGCTCGACTTCAAGGTCCGTCACACCGCCCCGGACAACCTGATCCTCGACGTCGACGAGGAACAGGGCCCCGAGCAGCGCGCCGCCTAAGCGCGGCGACAAAGTTTCACTTTTGTCACAGTCTGACTATTGACTCAGACAAAGGGATGCACGAACATACGTTCGTGGACTCGAATCACAAGGGCAATGTCGCCGAGATGGCGATAGCGGCTGAGGCGGCCCGTTTGGGTCTGTCCGTCTTGTACCCCCTCACGGAGCATGGCCGCTACGACCTGGTTTTGGAGATAGCGGGCCGTCTTCTTCGCGTGCAGTGCAAATGGGCTCGGAGAGTCGGTGACGTGGTGGTAGTCAACCTGACGACAAGTCGCCGAGGTCCGGCCGGCTATGTCCGTCGCACTTATTCCGCGACGGAGATCGATGCGGTGGCTGCTTACTGTGGAGAGATCAACGCCTGCTTTCTGCTGCCAATCGATCTTGTGGCTGGTAGGCGGTCGATACATCTGCGGTTGGCACCGGCAAGAAACGGACAGCTCGCAGCACTAAACTTCGCCGACGAGTTCCGACTCGGGGCTGTAGCTCAGCTGGCAGAGCGCTGCCGTGGCACGGCAGAGGTCGGGGGTTCGAATCCCCCCAGCTCCATCGCTGCCGCTGTCGAGGAGGCCTTGGAGCCCCCCTCAGAAGCGGTGGGCGCCCATGAGTTTCGTAATCGCTTCGGCCTCTACATGGAGCGCGCCGCGGGAGGAACGGAAATCCTGGTTCACCGCCATGGTCGGCCGTATGCCCGGCTTGGCCCGCCAGGCCTCAAATCGGATCCTCCGGTTGCCGATGACTGAGCGATGAGCGCGGTCAATCAGCACGTGTTCTCGCATGGGATGCGGGACACGCGGGAGACGTTCGAGGCCTGGAACGAGAAGCCGGGCGCGGTTCTGCGTGCCTGGACGGCTTTGAGCCTGGCGATCGCGTTGGCGCTGCTGGGGGCGGTCTGGGTGGTGGCGGGGCTGCTGACGCCCGACCTGACGCCGATCCACCTGCCGGGGCTGACCTCGAGCTCCGATCCCGCTGACCTGCTGCCGATCCTCTGGCGCAACTCGCTCGTCCTGGCCCTGCACGGAACGGCATGCGTCGCCGGATTCATCGCCGGCGCCTCGATGCCGATCGCGGCGGCACAGCGGTCCGGTCTCTCGCGCTGGATCCACGTCAAAGCCGGCGAGCTGGCGATCCTCTTCGTCTGCGCCGTCACTCTCTTCTCGCTGGCGACGCAGTCGCTCTACCTTGGCTTCCAGGGCGCGACCATTGCCTTCCAGCTTCAACTCTCCCACGCCGAACTCATCCTCAGCGTGCTGCCGCACGCGATCCCCGAGCTGACCGCCCTCTTCCTGCCGTTGGCCGCTTGGATCATCGCCAGCCGCCGCGGCGAGTGGAACCAACTCCTGGCCGCCACCTTCATCACCGTCGCCCTGGCGATCCCGGTGCTGCTGGCGAGCGCGACGATCGAGGTCTACGTCTGGCCCCACGTCCTGCAGGCTCTCTCTCCCGTCGCTTAGCTTGACCGCCTGAAGCGACGGTCGTCCCGGTCGATGCCGGCGCATAAGATCGCCCGTCCATGAGCGGCTACGACCCGAAGGCAATCGAGAGCAGGTGGCAGCAGGTCTGGGCCGACGAGGCAACCTGGGAGGTCCCCAACCCGGGGCAGCCCGGATTCGACGACTCGAAGCCGAAGTCCTACGTGCTCGAGATGCTGCCCTACCCCTCCGGCGAGCCCCACGTCGGCCATCTCAAGTGCTACGCGGTTGGCGACGCGATCGCCCACTTCCGCCGCCGCCACGGCTTCCAGGTGATCCACCCGATGGGCTACGACTCCTTCGGTCTGCCGGCGGAGAACAACGCGATCAAGACCGGTGAGCCGCCGCGCGAGGCGACGGAGCGCTCGATCGCCTCCTTCCACCGCCAGTTCCGCGAGTGGGGGATCTCGATCGACTGGTCACGTGAACTCGCCACCCACACGCCCGAGTACTACCGCTGGACCCAGTGGATCTTCCTGCGGCTGTTCGAGAAGGGCCTCGCCTACCGCACCGAGGCACCGGTTCAGTGGTGTCCGAAAGACGCCACGGTCCTCGCCAACGAGCAGGTCGTCGACGGCCGCTGCGAGCGCTGCGGCACCGAGGTCGTGCAGCGCAACCTCGAGCAGTGGTTCTTCCGCATCACCGATTACGCCGACCGCCTGCTCGCCGACTTCGATCTGCTCGAGTCCTGGCCCGAGCACGTGATCACGATGCAGCGCAACTGGATCGGCCGCTCCGAAGGGGCCGAGGTCGTCTTCCGCTGCGAGGAGGTCGAGCTCGATTTTCCCGTCTTCACCACCCGCCCCGACACCCTCTTCGGCGCCACCTTCTTCGTGCTGGCGCCGGAGCACCCGGAGCTGGAGCGCCTGGTTGCCGGCACCCCGGCGGAGGAGGCGGTGCGCGAGTACGTCAACCGGGTCGGCCGGGAGTCGGCGGAGGAGCGGGGCGCCGAGGACCGCGAGAAGACGGGCGTGCCGCTCGGCCGCAGCGTCGTCAACCCGGTCAACGGCGAGGAGATCCCGATGTTCGTCGCCGACTACGTGCTGATGGAGTACGGCACCGGGGCGATCATGGCCGTGCCTGGCCACGACAGCCGCGACTACGAATTCGCAAAGACCTTCGATCTGCCGGTGAAGCGTGTGATCGTGGGCGAAGACCCGGAGGTCGCCCGCGACGCCGGCCTCCCGTACCCGGGGGACGGCCCGATGGTCAACTCCGGCCGCTTCGACGGCAAGGACAACCGCGACGCCTACGAGGAGATCGTCGCCTGGCTGGAGTCGGACGGGCGTGGTAAGCCCGCCATCAACTACCGCTTGCGCGACTGGCTGGTCTCGCGCCAGCGCTATTGGGGAGCGCCGATCCCCGTCGTCTACTGCGAGAAGTGCGGCATCGTCCCGGTACCCGACGACCAGCTGCCGGTCGAGCTGCCGCAGGTCGAGGACTACGCGCCGCAGGGCAGGAGCCCGCTGGCGGCGGCCGCGGACTGGGTCGCCACCGAGTGCCCACAGTGCCAGCGCCCGGCCCGCCGCGAGACCGACACGATGGACACCTTCGTCGACTCCTCCTGGTACTTCATCCGCTACCTCGACCCGCGCAACGACGAGGTCGCCTGGGACCGCGCCGCGGCCGACTACTGGCTTCCCGTCGACCAGTACATCGGCGGGGTCGAGCACGCGATCCTGCACCTGATGTACGCGCGCTTCTTCACCAAGGCGCTCGCCGACATCGGTGTGCTCGACGTGCAGGAGCCGTTCGCCAACCTCTTCGCGCAGGGAATGATCACTCGCGACGGAGCGAAGATGTCGAAGTCGCGCGGCAACACGGTCAGCCCCGGCGACTACGTCGAGCGCTACGGCGCCGACACCGCCCGCACCTACGTCTGCTTCATGGGTCCGCCGGAGCGCGGCGGCGACTGGACCGACGAGGGAGTGGAGGGCGTCAACCGCTTCCTCTCGCGGCTCTGGCGACTCTGCGAGGAGGTCGAGCGGCGGACGCAGACCGGCCAACCGGCAGCCGGCCCGGAAGGCACGGCGCGCGAGCTGCTCGCCAAGTCGCATTGGGCGATCGACAAGGCGACCCGGGACTTCCAGCGCGGCTTTCAGTTCAACACCGCGATTTCGGCGGTGATGGAGCTGGTCAACGACGCCTACCGGCTCAAGGATGGCCTCTACGGACAGCCGCAGGGCGACGCCGCCGTTCGCTTCGCCACCGCCACCGCGGCCTCGCTGATCTTTCCCTTCGCGCCGCACCTTGGCAGCGAGGTCTTCGAGCGGCTGACCGGTGAACGAGTCTGGGAGCGCCCCTGGCCCGAGGCCGACCCCGACCTGCTGAGCAGCGACACCGTCACCCTGATCGTCCAGGTGAACGGCAAGCTGCGCGACCGGATCGAGGCCGCCGCCGACGCCTCGCGGGAGGAGCTGCTCCGCCTCGCCCGCGCCAGCGAGAAGGTCGAACGCCACCTCGACGGCAAGGAAATCGTCAAGGAGATAGTCGTGCCGGGAAAGCTGGTCAACCTGGTCGTCCGCTGAGGGCGCTGCGGCCGGCGCATCCGACCTCAGGTCGTGATCTGGTAGAAAGCGCGCCGATGCTCGTCAGGCGTCTCGAGGACGCACCAGTTGAGGAGTGGCACCGGCTGCGCACGCACGTGCTGATGGATGCGGGCGAACTCGGCTCCCGCAATCTCTCCGTGACCTGGCTGACGCTTCCGGCCGGCAGCCGGCAGACGCTGCGCTCCCATCGGGAGTCCGAGCAGGCCTACGTAGTCGTCCGCGGCGCCGGCACGATGTCGGTCGCGGGCGACACTCAGCAGATAGGAGAGGGCGATCTGATCATGGTGCCGCCGGCGACCGAGCACGCGATCGCCAACGACGCCGAGGCGGAGCTCTCCTGTGTCTCGATCCAGTCGCCGCCCGTCGCCGCCGAAGAGCTGTACAGCGATCAGCTCGCCGAGGTGGCCGGATATGACGAAGACGACGACGTTTAAGAAGGCTTAGCCAAGCCACTTCGAAGTCGTTTCACTGTGCGCGCCACGCGTGCGCCGAACCGCGCCAGGCTGAGGCGATGTCGGAGCTGAGTCGAACCCAGGTCGTCGTCTACGGTGCCGTCGCCGTTGCCCTTTTGCTGGTCGGGGCGCGGGCGATTCGGGGTGAGGAGGGGACCGGGCCTTCCTTTGCGGCGAGCGCGGCTGCCGAACCGGCGGCGGGCGGCAGCTTCAGCCTCAGCGACGAGGGCTCCGACGTCGTCGTCCACGTCGCCGGGGCGGTCCGGCGGCCAGGCGTCTATCGCCTTCCGGCTGGGAGTCGAGTCGATGACGCCGTCCAGCGAGCCGGCGGCGCCGCTGCCGATGCTGAGCTGGAAGCGGTCAACCTCGCCGCCCGGCTTGCCGACGGACAGCAGGTGGTGGTTCCAGAGCAGGGGCCGGGGGGAGTCGCGGCGATCACTGGAGGCACGGAGACCGAAGGGCCGATCAGCCTTGGAACCGCGACGGTCGAGCAGCTCGACACGATCGACGGGATCGGACCGGTGACGGCGCAGGACATCATCGAGTACCGCGACCAACACGGCGGCCTCGTTTCGGTCGAGCAGCTCGACGAGGTGTCGGGAATCGGGCCGGCGACGATGGAGTCGCTGCGCGACCGACTTCAGCCCTGAGGGGCGCTTGGTGCGCTCGCCGCCGCTGCCGCTCCCGGTCTTGGTCGGGATCGCGCTTCTGGTTCTCGTCGGTCTCGGGCGCAGCGAGCAGATCCGGGAGCGGGCGGAAGACGGCCTCGGGCGGGGGATGCCGGCTCGGGAGGCCGAGCTGGCGCGTGGCTTCGTGCTCGGCGCCGACGAGGGCATCGATGCGCGGACCGAGGAGGACTTTCGGCGCTCCGGCCTAGCTCACCTGCTCGCGGTCAGCGGCCAGAACATAACTCTGCTGGCCCTGCTGGCGCTGCCGCTGCTGGCCGCTTTCGGCATCCCGCTGCGCGAGCGCCTCGTCTGGGTCCTCGGCCTGATCGCCGTGTACGTGCCCTTGGCAGGTTCTGGGCCTTCGATTCAACGCGCGGCGGTGATGGGCGCTGCCGGTGTGGTGGCGACCCTGGCGGGGCGGCGCGCATCCCGCCTCTACGCGCTGGCGCTGGCCCTCATCGTCACCCTGGCCGTCGATCCCGGCATCGCCGCCGACGTCGGCTGGCAGCTCAGCTTCGCGGCCGTCGCCGGCATCTTCGCCCTCGCGGCGCCGATCCGCGGGGCGATCGCGGCGAGGATCGGCTCCGCCGGGTTGCAGCGCCTCCTGGCCGAGGGCATCGCTGTGACTGTCGCCGCCACGCTGACAACGGCGCCACTTGTCGCCTTTCACTTCGGGACTTTCTCGACGACGACGCTTCTCGCCAACGTGTTGGCGCTTCCGGCGGTGGCACCGGCGATGTGGCTGGGAATGGTGAGCGCCGCCCTCTCGCAGGTCCCCGGCCTGCCGGTCGAGTTGCCGAATGCCGTCAACGCCCTTTTGCTCGCGTACATCGCCCAGGTCGCCGCTTGGTGCGGACGCCCGGAGTGGGCGGAGCTTCGCGTCTCCCTCGGTGGCAGCGGCTTGGTCGCGGCGTACCTGGTCCTCGCGGCGGCTGCCGCCGGCGCCGCCCGGTTCGCCCGCTGGCGACGACTGGGGGCGGCGAAGAGGCGGCCAGGCGCACTTCCAGGAAGGCGTGCTTGCGGGCGTAGTGGTCGGATACTTTGGCCGGCGCTAGCGGGGCTGGCTGCTCTGCTGCTGCTGACGACGCTCTCGAGGCCAGAGCGCGAGCTCGTGGACGGGCCGCCGCTCGGCCTGCGGATCAGCGTCCTCGACGTCGGCCAGGGCGACGCGATCCTGCTGCAGCCCGCGGCGGCCCCGGCGGTGCTCGTCGACGGAGGACCACCCGGCGCCGGCCTCGAGAGCGAGCTGAGGCAGGCCGGGGTCGAGGGGCTGGCGGCCGCGGTCATCACCCACGACCAGGCCGATCACGGCGGCGGGGTCGAAGAGCTCCTGGGCCGCTTTCCCGTGACGCGGCTCGTCTACGCGCGCCTTGGCCGCGAGCCGCTCGAGCTCGCCCGCGCCGCCGGCGCTGTTCCCGTTCGAGTCTCTGCGGGCAACGAACTGCGCTCCGGTGGGCTGGGGCTCGAGGTCCTCTGGCCGCCCCGCGAGCTGCTCGGCGAATCGAGACTGGGCGCTGACGCCAACCGGCTCGCGCTCGTCCTGCTCGCGCGCTGGCGCAATTTCTCGATGCTGCTGACCGCTGACGCCGAGGCGGAGGCGGTTCCACTCGACCCCGGACCCGTCGATGTCCTCAAGGTCGCGCACCACGGCAGCGACGATGCCGGCCTCGCAACCCTGCTCGACCGCACCCGACCCGCCATCGCGACGGTTTCTGTCGGCGACGCCAATCCTTACGGCCACCCGACGGCCACGACGCTGACGACGCTTGCCGGGCACGGCATCCGCATCCTGCGCACGGACCGCGACGGGGAGATCGTCATCGACGTCCGCCGCAATGTGATCGAGGTGAAGGCCGAGGACTGAACCTCAACGGATAACCCAATCGATAGTGGGAATTCCCACTCCCAGGCCTATCGCCGGGGTCGGCGAGCGCCGATGGGCCTCTCAGATGCTCTCCCGGAGAGGACACTGGCTGGCCCGGCACGCGACCCGACCCAGTTTCGCCGGCACCGGCCTGCTGGAACGGATGCGCAGCACAACCTTCGCGCTGCTGGGTATCACGGCGGCACTGGGTCTGGGACTGGTCGCAATCGTCTCCCAGCAGGGGTGGCCGTTGCTGCCCGCGGCGCCACTGCCGGGGCTCTCGGTTGAGCAGAGCGAAATTCACGAGGCAATCGAGGCTCCGCCCGGGATCGGTTCGCCGGCTGCAGGTCCATCAGTCGCTGCTGTGGCCGGGCGGGCGAGCACCGACCATCGCACCGAGCCACGCGCTCCTGGTTCGCACGTTTCGGGTTCGCGACACCTCGACACCGCTCCGCCTTCCGCTCCTGCTGCCGCGGCCCCCGCGGACTCTGAACAGAGCGTTCCGCTGGAGCCTGCGCCAACGCCGGTTCCAGTCTCACCTGCCCCCTCGTCGGGCCCGGCCCCTTCCTCCTCGCCAGCCTCATCGGCGCCTGCCGCAGCCGCTCCTACCGCACCTGCAGCGACGGCCGTCACCGCAGCCGCGAACCAGGGCCGGGGCAATGCCTACGGGAAGTCCAAGGTGTCCGCTGGCTCCAAGGGCAAGGCAGGAAGCGCTGCAGCCTCGGCGTCGCCGGCGCCGGCGCCGGCGCCTCAGGCCGTGAAGCCAGAAAGGCCCGCCGCCACCGTCGCCGTCCCCGCGCCTGAAGCCGGCGCTTCCGGATCTCCGGGCAAGGGCAATGGCAACGCCTACGGCCACTCGAAGTAACGCCGAACGGGAGAGCCGCAGCGGCATCTAGACTCGGCCCGTGGCTGAGGAGATGCGAGCGCTGTACCTGATTGCCGGCACCGACGGGGCGAAGATCGACGCCACGCGGGCCCGGCTGCGTGCCCGAGCCGAACGCGAGGTTGGCTCGGATGCGCTGGAGGTGTTCGAGCCGGGGGAGGGGCGGGGCATGCCAGACCACGAGGCCCTGCTGGCGGCGATTCCCGCGATGTCCCTGATGGAGTCGCGCCGGTACCTGCTGGCGGACGGGATCGAGCGCTGGCGCGACCGTCAGCTGGAGGCGGTCGCCGCCGCGGTTGCCGAGCTGCCACCGGACCTGACCCTGGTCCTGATCGCCCGCGCCAAAGCGCCGGCGAAGCTGGTCAAGGCGGTCAAGTCCGTAAAGGGGGAGATCCACGAGTTCGAGGCGCCGAAGGCGCGCGATATGCCGCGGGTCCTCGTTGCCGATGCGCAGCGGCTGGGCTTCCGGCTGGAGCCGGCGGCAGCCCGCCTACTGGTCGATCGCATGGGCGCGGGACCGGTGCGGCTGCAGCACGAGCTGGAACGTCTGGCGTTATGGGCGGGGGAGGGCGGGGAGGTCGGCGCCGCGGACCTGGAAGCGATGATCGCCGACACTTCCGAGGCCGCCGTCTGGTCGCTCTCCGACGCGTTGCTCGAACGTGACGCCGCCGGCGCCCTGCGCATTGGGGAGCGACTGATCGAGCAAGGGGAGAATGTGACCGGGCTGATCTACGGCCTTGCCTCGCGCCTGCGCAGTGCCTGCTTCGCCGCGGCTCAGCTCGAGGAGGGGGTTCCGCCCAAGCAGGTCGAGTCCTCGCTGAAGATGCACCCATATGCGGCCAAGCAGCTGGTCGCGCGCCTGCGCGACACCAGCGTCGAGGACCTCCGCCTGGCGACCGAGGCGCTTGCCGACCTCGAGCTCTGGTGCCGCGGGGGCGCCGACTACGGAGACGAGCTGGCTTTTACCCTCGCCCTGAGGCGGGCGGCCGGCGCCGTTCAGGGCCTATCCCGATAGGGGTGGAGCGTCTTGTACTTTTTCGGCGCTGCGGCCTCGGACGGCAGCGGCGATCCTCGAAAAAGTTAAGCGGAACCCCTATCGGGATAGGCCCTACGCTGCGCCGGCGGCGATGCGGGCGGCTTTGGCCTTCTTGCGCGAGCCCGTATTGAGGTGCATCGCGCCCTTCTGCACAGCCTTGTCGATCTTCGAGACGAGATCCCTCTGCTCCCGCTCGATCGCGCTTGCGTCGCCGCCCTCGACCGCGCTCTCGAGGCGGCGGAAGTGGGTCTTCACGGTGCTCGTGAGCAGCCGGTTCTCCGCGCGCTCGCGCTCGCTGCGTAGGATCCGCTTCTTCTGTGAGGCTATGTTGGCCATGAGTCAAGTGCCCGAGCCGACGCCGTGCCGGCTCCAGGCGGCCGCCGACTATAGCGACTGAGACCAGCTTGGAGACGCCCAAGGCACCTGACACCCCGGAAGGCGACGAGCGGGAGGCGATAGACGCCGACGCCGCTCTGCGCGAGGCCGAGGCCTTCGACCCGGGCGAGAATCTCGCTGGCGAGCCTGCTCCGGGGCGCCAGGCCGGACGGATCGCCCGTTCGACCGCGTTCTTCTCGATCGCAACCGCTGCCTCGCGCGTCGCCGGGCTCGCTCGCGAGGTGGTCGCCGCGGGCTACTACGGCACCAGCGGGCCGATGTCCGCGTTCACGGTTGCCTTCCAGGTTCCGAATCTGATCCGCAGCCTCTTCGCCGACGCCGCCCTGCAGCCGGCCTTCGTGCCGATCTTCACTGAGCAGCTGGAGCAGAAGAACTACCGGGAGGCCTTCCGGCTCGCCTCGGCCCTGCTCCTGATCGTGACGATGGTGCTGGGCGCGATCACCGCTCTGTTCGTGCTCGCGGCGCCGCTGATCATGCCGCTCTTCGCGCCCGGCTTCGAGGGGGAGATCCTCGACCTCACCGTCACCCTCTCCCAGGTCCTCTTCCCGATCCTGATCCTGCTCGGGGTCAGCGGCATCGTCGTCGGCGTCCTCAACAGCTACGACCGCTTCGGCGCCTTCGCGATCGCGCCGCTGTTCTGGAACCTGACGATCATCGCCGTGCTGGTCGTGGTCGAGCCGATGCTGGATGGCCAGGACCGGATCTACGCCTACGCGTTCGGGGTCCTCGCCGGCACCCTGGTGCAGCTGCTGATTCCCACCTTCGACCTGCGCAACACCCCGTTCAAGTTCGACTGGAGCTTCGAGTGGCGTCATCCCGGCGTGCGGCGGGTGCTGCTGCTGATGCTGCCGGTGACGATCAGCCTCGGCCTGATCAACTTCAACCTGCTGATCAACAGCTTCTTCGGCAGCCTCGTCAGCGTTGAAGCCCCGGCGGCGATCGACAAAGCGTTTCGGATCTACCAGCTGCCGCAGGGCATCTTCTCGGTCGCGATCGCGACGGTGCTGTTCCCGACCCTGGCCCGCTTCGCCAGCCGCGGCGCGCTCGATGACCTGCGCACGACGATGGCCAACGGGATGCGCCAGATCCTCTTCGTGCTGGTGCCGGCCGCCGCCGCGGTGCTGGTCCTCGCCGAACCGATGATCCGGCTCGTCTACCAGCGCGGCGCCTTCGACGCGGCGGAGACGACCGTGGTCGCGACGGCGCTCTTCTGGTTCGCCTTCTCACTGCCGACCAACGGCCTCTTCCTCCTGCTCACCCGCACCTTCTTCGGTCTCCAGCGTCCCTGGATCCCGACCGGGATCGCCGCCGGCAACCTTGTCGTGACGGCGGTCGGCGCGCTCGCCCTCTACCACCTCGGAGTCGGCGGGATCGTCGCCTCGACTGCGATCGCGACCACGGCCAGTGTCATCGCCCAGTGCGTGATCCTGCGGCGGCTTCTCGGCGGCCTGGAGCTGGGCACTCTGCTCGACGCGACCATCCGCATCACCCTTGCCGCCGCGGCCCTGGCGGCTGTCAGCTACCTGGTCTGGGACTTTCTCGACGAGGCCTTGGGCCGCGATCTCCTCGGCCAGATCATCTCCCTCGGCGGCAGCCTCGCTGTGGGCGGCCTCGTCTACGTCGCCGTCGCTCGCCTCTTGCGCATCCCCGAGCTCGACCAGATCATGCGCCTGCTGCGCCGCCGCTAGATGCTCGGGCCGGGTCGCTATCTGCTCGGCGCCAGTGAGATCGTCCTGCTCGCGGGCTTCGCCTGGCTGGGAGGAGCAGCCATGCGCTCGCGGCTGTTACCCCGCTTCGAGGGCGCGCCAGCTCACCTCGCGACCCTGGTGCTCGCGCTCGCTCTCCTGATCTGGTCCGCGGAGCTTCTCGGCACCACTGGCGCGCTCGACCCCGTGCCGTACCTGCTGCTCATGATCGCGCTCGGGCTGGGACTGCGGACGCTCCTGCCGCGGGTGGCCCGGGGGGAGGGGGGTCGAGGACGTAAACCTCGCCCGCAGGCCCCCCTCCCCCCGGGACAGGACCCGCGGCCCGGAGCACCTCTCGTCCCAACCCTTATCGCCCTGGCGATCGCAGCCGGGGCGCTCGTCCACTTCGCCGCCGGCGCCAAGACGCGCCTGTCGACCGGGATGACCGGATTCGACTCCACCTGGTACCACGCCCCCTTCGCGGCCGGGTTCTTCCAGACCGGCAACACGATCGATCTGCACTTCATCGCGCCGCAGTTCCTCGCCTGGTTCTATCCGGCCAACGGGGAAATCTTCCACGCGGTCGGGATGCTGGCTTTCGGGCGGGACATCCTCTCGCCGCTGCTGAACCTCGGCTGGTTCGCGGGCTGCCTGCTGGCCTGCTGGTGCATCGGCAGGCCCTACCGGGTGGCTCCCTGGTCGTTGGCGCTGGGGGCTGTGGCGCTGAGCGTTCCGGCGCTGTCGGACCAGGCCGGCGAGGCGCGGAACGACATCGTCGGAATCTTCTTCCTGCTCGCCGCTGTTGGGGTCGCCGTGAATGCGTGGGGTCCGTCGACACCGCAAAAGCTGGGTAGGGAGGACGCGGTTTCTGGCGTCGGCCCATACCTCGTCGCTGGCCTGGCTGCCGGTCTCGCCGCGGGGACGAAGCTGAACTTCCTCTTGCCAGCTGCCGTGCTGGTTGCCGGCCTGGTCGCGCTCGCGCCCCGAGGCGACAGATTACGGGCGCTTACGAGCGCCGGCCTCGCAGCCCTGGCTGGCGGTGGCTACTGGTACCTGCGCAACCTCGTCCACGCCGGCAATCCCCTGCCCTGGATCGACAGCCTCGGGCCGATCTCGCTGCCTGCACCGGATCAAGCTCTCGGGGGTCGCGAAGCGCACAGCGTCCTCGGCTACCTGGCCGACGGCGCCGTCTGGTCGGACTGGTTCCTGCCCGGCCTCCGCGACGGTCTCTGGTTCCTCTGGCCACTGCTTGGGGTTGCCGCCCTGGCCGGCATCCTGCTCTGCTTCGATCCAAGAGGCTGGAGATTCCGCGGTGCCTTACCCACCCATGCCGTAGAAAAGGAACCGCGGAATGGCGTGAAGCACCTAAATCCGGCCCTGCCGCTCGCCGGCCTGGTCGGCCTCGCCACCGCCCTCGCCTGGCTCCTCGCCCCAACCTCCGCATCCGGCCCCGAGGGCATGCCCCGCGGCTTCGAGTCCGGCCTCCGCTACCTGGCCCCCGCTCTGATCCTCGGCCTGGCGCTTCTGCCCGCAACGCCGCTGTTGCGCGGCGTGTTGTCCCCGCTACCTGGGGTGCGGCCGTCTTTTCTCCCGCATAGCGGGCAAAAGGACTGCCACGCTCGTTGGTCAGGCCGCCGCGGCCTGGTTCTGGCGGGGGTCGCGAGCCTGGTCGTTCTCGTGATCTCCCTCGGCTATCTCGTCCAGCGCCATTACCTGGAGAACCGCTACGAGAACCCCACCTTCACGACCCCCGGTCTCAATGCCGCCTTCGCCTGGTCCCGCGACATTTCCGACGCCCGTATCGCCACCACCAGCACCCGCCAGTACCCCCTCTTCGGCACCGACCTCTCCAACCAGGTCCAATTCATCGGCACCGAGCGCCCCCACGGCGGCTTCGACCCCCCCTCCTCATGCCGCCAGTGGCGCCGCGCACTGAACGAAGGCCACTACGACTACGTAATCGCATCCCGCGACCGCATCGAACCCGGCAAGCCGCCCTATCCGCCCCAAGCAACATGGACCGAAGCCCCCGCCGCCAAACCGATCCTCAAAACCCCACCGACGGTCGTGTTCGAACTATCGGGAACCCTGGATCTCTCCACCTGTCCAGGCTGAGCTCCCCCTGCTCAGCTAGTAGGGGAGGCCTCGAACCGTCGTGCATCCCGGCTGAGCGAGCTCCTCCGGCGGGTGGCGGGGGGATGGGTGGACTCCGCAGCCCGGAGGCTTCTGAGCTGGAGGCCTCGACCCTGGCACCGCTTCCGACCCGGTCAGCGAAGAAGCACGCAGGGCAAGGAGGGTGCCCATCCCCGCGACAGGACCCGCCGGCCGGAGCCCCCCGTCGGCCATACTCCGCACGCCCATGGACCACATCCGCAACTTCTCGATAATCGCCCACATCGACCACGGCAAGTCGACGCTTGCCGACCGCATCCTCGAGCTGACCGGCGCCGTCGACCCGAAGAAAATGCAGGCGCAGATGCTCGACTCGATGGACCTCGAGCGCGAGCGCGGCATCACGATCAAGGCGCAGGCAGTGAGGGTCGAGTACAAGGCGGCAAACGGCGAGACCTATCACCTGCATCTGATCGACACGCCGGGTCATGTGGACTTCTCCTATGAGGTCTCGCGCAGCCTCGCCGCCTGCGAGGGCGCGCTGCTGGTCGTCGACGCCGCGCAGGGGGTGGAGGCGCAGACCGTCGCCAACACCTACCTGGCGATCGAGAACGGCCTCGAGCTGATCCCGGTGATCAACAAGGTCGACCTGCCCGGCGCCGAGCCGGACCGGGTGGCCGGCGAGATCGCCGACCTGCTCGGTGGCGACCCCGAGGAAGCGCTGCGAATCTCGGCCAAGACCGGCGAGGGCGTGATCGAGGTGCTGGAGGCGATCGTCGCGCGCATCCCGGCGCCGAAGGGGGAGCCCGAGGCGCCGACCAGGGCGCTGATCTTCGACTCCGAGTTTGATCAGTACCGCGGCGTGATCGCCTACGTGCGGATGGTCGACGGCTCCTTTCGCAAGCACGAGCGGATCCTGGCGATGCAGAACGGGACCGAGGCCGACATCGATGACATCGGCTTCTTCCGCCCGGCGATGACCGCCGTTCAGGGGATGGACGCCGGCGACGTCGGCTACCTGATCACCGGGATCAAGGACGTCGCCAAGCTGCGGGTGGGCGACACCGTGACCACCTTGACCGAGCCCGCTGAGGGGCCACTGGAGGGCTATCGCGAGGTGCGGCCGATGGTCTTCTGCGGGCTCTTCCCGATCGACACCGATCGCTTCGAAGACCTGCGCGACGCGCTCGAGAAGCTGGCGCTGAACGACGCCGCCCTCTCCTGGGAGCCGGAGACCTCGGAGGCGCTCGGGTTTGGCTTCCGCTGCGGCTTCCTCGGGCTCCTGCACATGGAGATCGTGCGCGAGCGGCTGGAGCGCGAGTACGGGCTCGACCTCCTGGCGACGACGCCGAACGTGCGCTACGAGGTCCATCTCACCAACGGTGAGGTCAAGGAGGTCCACAGCCCGACCGACCTGCCCGACCCGGGCTCGATCGAGGCGATCGAAGAGCCCTACATTCGCGCCACGATCATCTGCCCGAAGGAGCAGGTGGGAGCGGTTATGGAGCTCTGCCAGGCCCGCCGCGGCACCCACGTCGACATGCACTTCCTCAGCCCCCAGCGCGTGCAGATCCGCTACGACATGCCGCTGGCCGAGATCGTCCTCGACTTCTTCGACCTCTTGAAGTCCTCGACCCGTGGCTATGCGTCGCTCGACTATGAGCCGATCGGAAGCCAGGCTTCCGACCTGGTCAAGGTCGACATCCTGCTCGCCGGCGACAAGGTCGATGCGCTCTCGATCATTGTCCACCGCGACTTCTCCTATGAGCAGGGGAAGAAGCTGGTCGGGCGCCTGCGCAAGACGATCCCGCGCCAGCTCTTCGACGTCCCGGTCCAGGCCGCGATCGGATCCAACATCCTCGCCCGCGAGACCGTCAAGGCACTGCGCAAGGACGTCACCGCGAAGCTCTACGGCGGCGACGTCACCCGCAAGCAGAAGCTGCTGAAGAAGCAGAAAGCGGGGAAGAAGCGGATGAAGTCGGTCGGCAGGGTGGAAGTGCCACAGGAGGCGTTTTTGGCGGTGTTGGAGATTGATGAGTGATGGGAGCGGGAGGACGGGCACCCCTTCTTGCTCAACTTTTTCGAGGGGCGTCCGCCGCCGTTCGAGGTTGAGCGCCGCCGAAAAAGTACAAGCCGCGCGGAGGGGTGCCCGTCCTCCCGCTCGACAGCGCGCAATCTTCACGTCTGAACGCAAGCCGACATACGTCCCTCCAGCCAGTGCTGTCGGGTGGTAGCTGAATAGACTGCGCGGCCATGCCGATTAAGACTGATGCCGTGGGTAAGGAGTGGCCCGGGACGACCTACCAGGTCGGGCGGGAGAAGATCAGGGAGTACGCGACCGCGCTGGGGCTCGACAACCCGGTGCACTTCGATGTCGAGGCGGCGCGGGCGGCCGGTTTCCGGGAGGTGGTGGCGCCGCCGATGTTCGCCGTTGTCTACAGCAGCCCCGCCATGGGCCCGGCGATCCTCGACCCGGAGGTCGAGCTCAACTTCGCGGCGATGGTCCACGGCGGCCAGGCGTTCGAGTGGGACGAGCCGGCATGCTCCGGCGACGAGATCACGACTGCGGCGAAATGCCTCTCGATCGAGGAGAAGGACGGCAAAGGCTTCTACGTGTTCGAGTCCAACTCCGTCAATCAGGACGGCGCGCAGGTCGCGCGCGGCACCTGGACGCTGATCGTGAGGGGTGTCTGAGATGGCTGAGCTGAACGTCGGGGACCAGGTCCCAGAGTTGCGGGCCACCCCGGACAAGTACCTGCCGCACCGCTACGCGGGCGCCTCCGGCGACTTCAACCCGATCCACATCGACGACGAGTTCGCGAAAATGGTCGGGCTTCCGCGCAACATCCTCCACGGTCTCTACTCGATGGGCCTGGTCGCGAAGGCCAACACGGCGCTTGCCGACGGCGATCCTCGCGCGCTGAAGCGCCTCTCGGTCCAAATGCGCGGCATGGGAATGCCCGAGCAGGAGATCGTCGTGACCGGCACCGTCAAGTCGGTGGACGGCGACCGGGTCGTGGTCGACACGGTGGCCCGGCAGGGCGAGACCGAGATCATCAAGAACGCGGAAGCGGAAGTTCGGGCGTAGGAGCGCCAGGCAACCCCCCAAAACGCTCGGCGGGAGCCTCGCTTGAGTGTTTTGGGGGGTTGCCTGGCGCTCCTCCTAGACTTCGAGCATGTTGTCCGAGCGGCAGGAGTTGATTTTGCGGCTGGTGGTCGACGCCTACCTGGCGTCGGCGCGGCCGGTGCCGTCGAAAGAGGTGGCGGAGCGGCCCGAGGTCGAGTGGGGGCCTTCTACGGTGAGGGCGGAGCTGGCGGCGCTGGAGAGCGCCGGGCTGCTGACGCATCCGCATACCTCGGCCGGCCGGGTGCCCACCGACACGGGGTACAGGCGCTACGTCGACCTGCTGATGGCCTCCGGGGCGCTGCCGGCGGAGACCCGGGTCGAGCTGGAGCTGTCGCGGCTGCGCCGCGAGGTCGACGAGGCGATGCGGGAGACGACCGCGGCGCTGGCCCGGGTGACCGACCTGGTGGCGATGGCGACGGCGCCGCCGCCGGGATGGGCGGCGACGATCCACCGGGTCGAGGTCCTGCGTCTGCAGCCGACGAAGGTGGTGGTGATCGCGATCGCCTCCACCGGCGACGTCGCCCGGCGCGTCTTCGAGTTCGACCGCCCCGTCGATCCCGGTCTAATCGAGTGGGCTTCCAGCTACCTGAACGAGTCGCTCGCCGGGCTCGGCGTCGGTTCGCGGATGATCGCCGGCCGCCTCGCTGATCCCAAGCTCGACCGGATCGAGGCCGAGTTCGTCGCCACGCTCGGGTCGGCGTTCACCGGGTTGGAGCGCGAGACCGGCGCCGACCTCTACATGGACGGCGCCTCGCGACTGCTCTCCGAGGAGCACATTGCCGACCTTCCCCGCGCCGACGAGTTGATGACCGCCCTGGAGCGACGCGCCGGGGTGCTGCAGATGCTGCGCTCCTCGCTCGCGGAGCGCTCAGTCTTCCTCTGGATCGGTGAGGAGAACCCGCAGCCGGAGCTGCGTTCGGTCAGCGTTGTCGGCGCCAACTACGGGCTCGGGCACCGCAACCTCGGCTCGGTCGGCGTGGTCGGGCCGTTGCGGATGGATTACGCGACCGCGATCACCTCGGTGCGGGGGGCGGCCCGCGAGCTCTCCCGCTACTTCGAGACCGTGTACGACGGCTGAGTGAGATTGGGCCGGATGCCACGCGACTACTACGACGTGCTCGGCGTCAGCCGAGACGCCAGCGAGACGGAGATCAAGAAGGCGTTCCGTGGTCTCGCCCGCGAACTGCATCCAGACGTCAACGACCACGACCCCGACGCCGAAAAGAAGTTCAAAGCCGCGGCCGAGGCCTACGAGGTGCTCTCCGACGCCGAGCGGCGCCGCACCTACGACGCCTACGGGCACGAGGGGCTGCGCTCCGGCGGCTTCGACCCGCGCAGCTCTTCATTCGGATCGATCGACGAAATCTTCCAGGCCTTCTTCGGCGGCGAGGCTTTCGGCTTCGGCGGCAGTGGCGGCCGTGCGGCCGGTGCCGACATTCTGGTCGAGACCGAGATCGAGCTCGAGGACGTCGTCACCGGTGTGCCGCGGGAGATCTCCTTTGACGCCGTTGGCCGTTGCGAGCACTGCCACGGCAACGGCGCCGAGCCAGGCACCCCGATCGCCACCTGCGAGCGCTGCGGCGGCGCCGGCCAGCTGCGCCAGGTGACGCGGACGCCCTTCGGGCAGATGGTGCGCGGGGTCGCCTGCGACGTCTGCGGCGGTGCCGGGAAAATCCCCGAGACCCCGTGCGAGGAGTGCGGCGGCGCCGGACGCAGGCGCGGGTTAAGAACGCAGGCGGTTGAGATCCCGGCCGGGATCGAGAGCGGCCAGCGGCTGCGGGTCTCCGGTGCCGGCCACGCCGGTGATGCCGGTGCCCCCGCGGGGGACCTGTACGTCGAGGTCACGGTCGCCGAGGACGAGCGCTTCCAGCGCGACGGCACCGACCTGATCAGCGTCTTCTCGATTGCCGCCACCGCGGCGATGCTCGGCACCCTCGTCACGGTCCCCACCCTCGATGGGGAGCGCGAGATCGAGGTCGCGGCGGGGACTCAGCCCGGCCACGAAGAGGTGCTGCGCGGCGCCGGCCTGCCGCGACTCGGGGGCGGACGGCGCGGCAACCAACGGGTGATCCTCGAGGTCATCGTCCCCACCAACCTCAGCGAGGAGCAGCGCGAGCTGGCTGAGCGCCTCGATGAGTCGCTCGAGCCCGACAACCTCGGCCCGCGCCACGGCGAGGGCCTTTTCAGTCGCGTTCGCCGGGCCTTCGGGTGATCCGCCTCGCGGTGCGCTGTCCGCCCGAGCAGGCGGAGCTCGTCCTCGCCGAGCTGACCGTGCTGGCTCCCAATGGGGTCGAGGAGGAGCATGGTCCCGGCTACGTCGAGTACGCGATCTACGGTGGCGAGGGGGAGCTGCCGGAGCTGGGGGGCATCGACGCGGTGGTGGGGGAGGGCCGGATCAAGGTCAGCAGCACGGAGATTCCCGATGACTGGGCCGATCGCTGGCGCGACTTCCACAAACCGCTGCTAGTCGGCGGCCGGCTCTGGCTGCGCCCCTCGTGGGAGGCACCCCGCGACGGCACCATCGACGTGGTGATCGACCCAGGGCAGGCCTTCGGCACCGGCGCCCACTCGACGACGCGGCTCTGTCTCGAATTGCTGCTGGAGCTGGAGGCGGCGGGGGAGGCCGGCGGGTCGCTGGTGGATCTGGGGACTGGCTCCGGAGTCCTGGCCATCGCCGCAGCGAAGCTCGGCTGGGGACCTGTTTCGGGCTACGACCACGAGCAATCGGCGCTGGAGGCGGCAGCGGCGAATGCGAAAGCCAACGGCGTCAAGATCGAGCTCCACCGCATCAATCTGCGCGAACGACTTCCCAACCTTGCGCCGACCGTGGTTGCCAACATGACCGCCCCGGTGTTGAGCGCGGTGGCCGGACAGCTCGATCGCGGGGGGAGTCGGGGGAAGGGTCGGCGGAGCAACAGCGGGGAGGCTCCGGCGACCCTTCCCCCGACTCCCGACACGGTCGTCTGCTCCGGGTTGCTGCCTGGGGAGGTGGATGGGACAGCTGCCGTTTTTGCGGGCGCCGGACTGGTGGAGGTTGAACGGCGCCGCGACGGTGATTGGGCCGCCCTGCTGCTCCGTCACGGCTGACGGGTAGGGTTCCCGCGATGCCACTCGCTTCGATAGTCGATCCCGGCTACAAGATCGCGTTGTTCCTGCACATCCTGGCAGTGGTCCTGGCTTTTGGTCCGACGTTCGGCTACGCGTTCTTCTTCTCTGTCGCGCCCCAATATCCGCGGGCGGCCCCGGCGATTCTTGCCGGAGTGCAGAAGGTCGACAAGTTCCTCGTCAACCCCGGGATGGTCGTCCTGCTGCTGGCAGGGATCTACGTGCTCTCGGACGGTCCATGGGAGACCAGCGACGCTTTCATCGGCGTCGGTTTCCTCGCGATCATCGTGCTCTTCGGGCTCCAGCACGCGTTCTTCCAGCCGCAGACGCGCAAGGCCAAGGAGCTGGCGGAGCGGGACCTCGAGGCCGGGGACACGCTGAGCGAGGAGTTCGAAACCCTGGGCCAGCGGATCGGCCAGGTGGGTGGGCTGGCCGGGCTGATCGTGGTCGTCACGATCTTCTTTATGTCCTACAAGCCGTTCCTCTAACGGGTCGCTGTCCGGGTCGCTGACCGCAGCCGCCTCGCAGATCGATCCCTCCCTGCCGGTGGCGATGTTCGACTCCGGTGTCGGCGGTCTCACGGTGCTGCACGAGTGCTTGGTGTCACTGCCGGAGGAGGACTTCGTCTACCTCGGTGACACGGCGATGTTCCCTTACGGGAGCCGCGATCCCGCCCGCCTCCGCCAGCGGATCGCGCGGATCTCCGAGTTGCTGCTCGACCGCGGCGCCAAGCTGTTGGTGATCGCCTGCAACACCGCGACCTCAATCGGTACCGATGTCGTGCGCGAGGTCGCACGCGCCCGCGGGGTGGAGGTCGTGCCGGTGGTCGAGCCGCAGGCGGAGATCGCCGCGGCGATCTCCGACAACGGCAAGGTCGGCGTGCTGGCGACGCCGAATACGGTTCAGAGCGGCGCCTACCGCCGCGCGCTCGAAGCCGAGGGACGGGCGCTGGAGGTGACCGAGGTCGCGGCTCCCGACCTCGCGCCCTTCATCCAGGAGGGACTTGCCTTCGACGAGGAGACGATGGCGATGGCGCGGCGCTACTGCGAGCCTTTGATGCGGGCCGAGGTCGACACGCTGATCCTCGGCTGCACCCACTACCCCCTGGTGGCACCGATGCTGCAGCGCATCCTCGGCCGCGACATCCGCCTCGTCAGCGGCGGCCACGCCGTCGCCGCGGCTGTCCAGCGCACCCTCGTGGGGCGCGGTCTTGCCCGCGAGCGCGACGGCGAGGGCGATTACGACTTCCTCTGCAGCGGCGACACCGAATCCTTCCGCGACCTCGGGACCCGCTTCCTTCAGATGCCGCTTGCCGAGGTGGAGCGGATCGATATCGAGCCGGATAGCGCTTCCGGCCCGAAGTAGTCACCGAGTTGGCAGGTTCTGCGCACCACTCGCGCGCCTCGAGCCGGCAGCATCCTCGCCATGACCACTTCCCTGCGCGGCAATACCGTATATACTGACCCCGTGGCAAAGGTGATGATCTCAGTTCCCGACGATCTCCTTGCGCGCCTGGACGCTCGCGCCCGCGCTGTCGGTGAGACGCGAAGCGGCTTGCTGCGGCGGCTGACGGAACGCGAGCTGAAGGAACACGGCGACGGGCGGCGCAAGCAGTTGGAAGATCTTCTCGGCCCACCTCGGAATTTGGGCGGCGACGCCGCTCGCCTGATTCGAGAAGACCGCGAATCGCACTGAAATGCTGCTGCTCGACGCCGGCGTTTGGGTTGCCGCCAAAGATGCCGACGACCCTCACTGCGATGCCGCGAGGGCGCTCGTGCTCGGCACCGACCGTATGGCGGCCGTGCTCGACCTCACCTTCTATGAGGTCGCGAACGTCGTCGGCACGCGCTGGCGGCAGCCTGACCTGGCGTTGGAGCTCTGTCGAGCGATCCAACTGCGCTGCGAAAATCAGATCGTGCCGGTCGACGGTGACCTGATCCAGACCTCGGTCGCCCTTGCATCGGAGCATGGCCTCACGGCCTACGACGCCGCCTACGTCGCGGCGGCTCGGCGTGGCGGCTTGGCGCTTGTCAGCACTGACATCGCCGACCTGGTCTCGAAGGGTCTTGCGGTCACTCCCGACGCCGCCGACTACCCTTAGGCCATGAGCGTTCTCGAGCAGGTGCAGGGCGACGTGCGCACGGCGATGAAGGCGCGCGACCGCGAGCGGGCAGGAGCGTTGCGGATGATCGTCGACGTGCTCCAGCAGGACGCGAAGCTCGGCAAGGGCGACGAGGTCGCGGTGCTACAGCGCGAGCGCAAGAAGCGGGTCGAGGCGGCTGAGGCCTACGAGGGCGCCGGGCGCGCCGAGCAGGCCGCCGCCGAGCGCTTCGAGGCGGAGCTGATCGAGGGCTACCTGCCCCAGCAACTCTCCGACCGGGAGCTGGATGAGCTGGTCGACGCCGCGCTCGCCGAGACCGGGGCCCGCGAGCAGAAGCAGATGGGACAGGTGATGTCGGCGCTGATGCCAAAGCTGGAAGGCCGGGCCGACGGGAAGCGGGTCAGTTCGGCGGTGCGGGCGAAATTGGGTGCCTGAGATTGGCGCGTAGGCAGCTGACGCTCGACAACACCGTTGCAGCCGAGCTGGCCGGCTCGGAGGACACGGTCCTGCGGGCGCTGCGCGGACGGCTCGAGGCAGACCTGCACCTGCGCGGCAACGTGCTCACGCTCGAGGGCGAGCCCGACGACGTCGCCCAGGCGGCGACGGTGGTCGACGAGATGGTCGAGTTGATCGAGCAGGGGCACGACGTCGCGCCAGGGACGATCGAGGCGGTCACCGGTGCCCTCGACGCCGACGAGAGCCCGGCTGAGATCCTCGACGACGTCGTCTGGCGCCACCGCAACACCAAAGTGGCGCCGAAGACGCTGAACCAGAAGCGCTACGTCGACTCGATCCGCCGCCACACGATCACCTTCGGGATCGGCCCCGCCGGCACCGGCAAGACCTTCCTCGCCGTGGCGATGGCCGCGGCCGCGCTGACCGAGCGCAAAGTGCAGCGGATCATCCTCACCCGCCCCGCGGTCGAGGCCGGCGAGCGGCTCGGCTTCCTGCCCGGCGACATCCAGGCCAAGGTCGACCCGTACCTGCGGCCGCTTTTCGATGCCCTCTACGACATGATCGACCCCGATCGCGTCAACGGCTACTTCGAGCGCGACGTGATCGAGGTGGCGCCGCTGGCCTTCATGCGCGGCCGCACCCTCAACGACTCCTTCGTGATCCTCGACGAGGCGCAGAACACCAGCCCCGAGCAGATGAAGATGTTCTTGACCAGGCTCGGCTTCAACTCGCGCATGGTCGTGACCGGAGACATCACCCAGATCGACCTGCCGAGCGACCAACGCTCCGGCCTGATCGTCGTGCGCGACATCCTCGACGAGGTCGGCGACATCTCCTTCGTCGAGTTCGGCGGCGAGGACGTGGTCCGCCACAAGCTGGTCCAGCGCATCGTCGCCGCCTACGACGCGCACGGCAACCGCGACGGCGCGGCGCGCAGCGAACACGGGCCGACGCCGCGCTCTTGAGCCTCGATCTCTCCGACGTTCCGGCAGAGCTGCGAGGGGCCGTCGCGGCGACGCTCAAAGCCGCCGACGTCAGCGACGGCCACCTCGCGGTCGAGCTGGTCGACTCAGCTCGCATCCGTGAGCTCAATCGCGAGCACCGCGGCAAAGACGCGCCCACCGACGTGCTCGCCTTTCCGATCGACGGGGCCGGGATCACCGCGGGGCCGCGTGAGCTGGGCGACGTTGCGATCTGTCCGCAGCACTGCTCAGACCTGACCGAGGCCGCCGTTCACGGCGTCCTCCATCTCTGTGGTCACGACCACGAGAGCGACGACGGCGAGATGCTCGCCGTGCAGGCGCGGGTCCTGGCGGGGCTGCGATGACGCGCTCAGGCTTCGTCGGCCTCGCCGGGCGCCCCAACGTCGGCAAGTCGACGCTCGTCAACGCGATCGTCGGCTCCCACGTCGCGATCGTCTCGGTGCGGCCGCAGACCACGCGCCGCGCGATCCGCGGCGTCGCGACCGATATCGAGGCGGGTCACCAGCTGATCCTGGTCGACCTGCCGGGAGTGCAGCGGCCCCGCGACGTGCTGACGGAGCGCATGCAGCACCGGGTCGAGCGCGAGCTCGCCGACTCCGACGTGGCCCTGGTCGTGATCAACGGCGAGGAGGGCGTCGGTCCCGGGGATCGTTTCATCGTCCGCGCCCTGCTCGCGGCCGGCGCCGAGCTGCCGGTGATCTGCGTCGTCAACAAGGCGGACCGGCTGGGGCCGAACGAGCTGGTGCCGGTTCTGGCCGCGGCGGCGGAGCTGGAGGGCGTCGACGAGGTTTTCCCGATCAGCGCCCGCACCGGCGAGGGGCTGGAGGTGCTGGTCGAGCGGCTGGCCGAGCTTGTCCCCGAGGGCCCGTACATGTACCCGCCGGAGGAGAGCAGCGACCAATCGAGCGAGCTGCTGCTGGCCGAGCTGATCCGCGAGCAGGTGCTCAACCGCACCCGGCAGGAGATTCCGCACTCGGTCGAGGTCAAGGTCAAGGAGGTCGCTCCGCGCGAGGACGATTCCCTGATCGCGGTCGCGGCGGAGATCTGGGCGGAGACCGAGTCCCAGAAGGGCATCCTGATCGGCAAGGGGGGCGCCAAGGTCGAAGAGATCGGCAGCGCCGCGCGGCGCTCGCTCGAAGGCGAGCTCGACGCCAAGGTCCATCTCGAGCTCAAGGTGCGGGTGCGCCGCAACTGGCGCCGCGATGAGGACATGCTTGATCGGCTCGGGATCGAGTAGCCGCAGCCTGCGACTACGATTGACCGATGTTCGGCGAAATCGAATTCGACCAGCGCGGCTTGGCGCCCTGCGTGGTTCAGGACTGGACTACCGGCGAGGTGCTGATGCTGGCCTACGTCAGACTCGGAGTCCCTGGAAATGACGCTGGAGACCGGCGACCTGCACTTCCACAGCCGCTCTCGCGACGAACTCTGGAGGAAAGGCGAAAGCTCGGGCTCCTTCATGCACCTGCGTCAACTGCGCTACGACTGCGACGGCGACGCGCTGGTGGCGATGGTCGACCCGGCGGGGCCGGCCTGTCACACGGGCCAGCGCAGCTGCTTCTACCGCGAGGTGCTGGGCTCGGCTTCGAGCCGCAAGGACGCACCTCCAGCGCCCGGCGAGCCCTTCCCAGTCAACCACGAAGCGCTGCCGGCGCTGGAGCGGACGCTGCGCAGCCGTGCGGTCGAGCGCCCCGACGGCAGCTACACGGTCCAGCTGCTCGACGATCGCACCCTGATCGGGGAGAAGGTCGAGGAGGAGGCGGAGGAGGTCATCCGCGCCGCCCGCGAAGAGTCGAACGAACGCGTCGCCGAAGAGGCGGCCGACCTGCTGTACCACCTCAGCGTGCTGCTGGTCTCCCGCGGCGTCTCCCAGGCCGCCGTGATGGAAGTGCTGAATGACCGTAGCCAGTGACTTCGAGCTGAAGCTCGAGCCCAGCCTCGAGCGGGCGCGGGAGCTGGCCCGCGAGGGCAACGTGGTTCCGGTGCGGGCCCGCTTCGTCGACGACTGCGAGACGCCGGTCTCCGCCTTCCTCAAGCTGCGGGCGGGGGAGCCTGACGGCGCGCCCTGCTTCTTGCTCGAGTCGGCCGAGCAGGGCCAGGTGGGGCGCTACTCCTTCGTCGGCCTGCGACCGCGCGCGGTCCTGCGCTGGAGCGACGGCACGCTGGCGGAGTGGAGCGGGGAGGACGCGGCTGCCGGCGAGGCGCCGGGCCGCAGCGAGCCAGCGCCCGATCCCTACGCGGCTGTCGCCGCGCGCCTGGCCGAGTTTCGCCCCGCCCCGGTCGAGGGACTGCCGCCCTTCGCCGGTGGCGCGGTCGGCTTCTTCGGCTACGACCTCGTGCGCACGGTGGAGCCGCTTGGCGAGGCCAATCCCGACCCGCTCGGGCTGCCGGACATGGCGCTGATGGTGACCGACGCGATGGTGGTCTTTGACCACCTGCGGCACGAGCTGACGATTCTCGCCTGCGCCTTTGCCGAGTCCGAGGGGGGGATCGATGCTGCCTACGAGCGCGCCGCGGCGACAATCGGCGAGATGCGCGAGCGCCTGCGGGGCGCCGTGCCGGCGCCGCCCGTCCCATCGGTTGCCGAGCCACCACGCTTCACCTCCAACATCAAGCGGGAGGAGTTCGAAGCGGCGGTCGAGCGGATCGTCGAGTACGTGCACGCCGGCGACGCCTTCCAGGTGGTCCCCTCGCAGCGCTTCTCCGCCCCGGCGCCGGTCGAGGCTTTCTCCGTCTATCGCGGCCTGCGCGCGGTCAATCCATCCCCCTACATGTACTTCCTCGAGTTCGGGGACTTCCAGATCGCCGGCGCCTCGCCCGAGCCGCTGGTCAAGGTCACCGGCGACAAGGTGGAGACGCGGCCAATCGCCGGCACCTCGCCGCGCGGGCGCAGCGAGGATGAGGACCGTCGTTTCGCCGAGCGCCTGATCAACGACCCCAAGGAGCGGGCTGAGCACGTGATGCTGGTCGACCTCGGCCGCAACGACCTCGGCCGCGTCTGCGAGTACGGCTCGGTCTCGGTCGACGAGCTGATGGTCGTCGAGACCTACTCCCACGTACTCCACATCGTCAGCCAGGTCTCGGGCACGCTGCGCGAGGGCGTCAGCGCGATGGACGTCCTGCGCTCGGCGCTGCCGGCGGGGACCCTGTCGGGCGCGCCGAAGGTGCGGGCGATGCAGATCATCGACGAGCTGGAGCCGGTCAAGCGCTGCTCCTACGGCGGCGCCGTCGGTTACCTCTCCTGGGACGGCGACCTCGATACGGCGATCCACATCCGCACCGTCGTCGTCAAGGACGGGGAGCTGCACGTGCAGGCCGGTGGCGGCACCGTCGCCGACGCCAAGCCCGCCTACGAGTACAACGAGTCGGTCAACAAGGCCAAGGCGGTCTTCCGCGCCGTCGAGGTCGCCTGCGAGCAGCCGGACTGGGCCTGACGAGATGCGCGTGCTCGTAATCGACAACTACGACTCCTTCACCTACAACCTGGTCCAGTACCTGGGCGAGCTGGGAGCGGAGGTCGAGGTCGTGCGCAACGACAAGGCGGAGGTGGGGGAGCTGCTGGACCGAGAGCCCGACCGCCTGGTTGTCTCACCGGGGCCCTGCACGCCGGCCGAGGCGGGGATCTCCGGTCCAGCGATTCGCGCTTTCGCCGAGGCCGGCATGCCGGTGCTCGGGGTCTGCCTCGGTCACCAGGCGATGGTCGAGGCTTTCGGCGGCCGCGTCGTCCAGGGTGAGCCGATCCACGGCAAGGACGCAGAAGTCGAGCACGATGGCAAGACGATCTTTTCCGGCCTGCCGAGCCCGCTGGTTGCCGGGCGCTACCACTCGTTGGTCGTCGACCCAGACCTTCCCGACGAGTTGGAGCTGAGCGCGACCCTGGGGGACGTCGTGATGGCGGCTCGTCACCGCGAGCTGCCCGCCGAGGGCGTCCAGTTCCACCCCGAGTCGGTGCTGACCCCACAGGGCAAGCACCTGCTGGCGAACTTCCTGGGGGTGGTTGAGCTTTGACTCGCATAGCGGAACGAAGCTCAACCACCCAGGATGGCGACGGCGATGCCTAACGACGTCGTCAGCAGGGCGATCGACGCGGTCTGCGCCGGTGACCATCTCACCGCCGACCACGCTGCGGCGGTGCTGAAGGAGATCATGGAGGGGCGGACCGACGCCGTCCAGACCGGCGCCTTCCTGATTGCACTGCGGGCCAAGGGGGAGACGGTGCCGGAGCTGGTCGGCTTGGCGCGGACGATGCGCTCGCTGGCGGCACCCGTCTCCAGCGCCCGCGCCGACTTGGTCGACACCGCCGGCACCGGCGGTGGCCCTCCGACCTTCAACGTCTCGACCACGGCGGCCCTGGTCGCCGCCGGCGCGGGCTGCGCGGTGGCCAAGCACGGCAATCGCTCCAACACCAGCAAGTGCGGCTCCGCCGACCTGCTGGAGGCGCTCGGCGTCGACATCGAGCTCGAGCCCGAGCAGGTCGGACGCTGCATTGACGAGGTCGGCTTCGGCTTCATGTTCGCCCCCCGCCACCACGCGGCGATGGCGCATGTGATCCCAGCCCGCAAAGCACTCGGGGTGCGGACTATCTTCAACTTTCTCGGCCCGCTGACCAATCCGGCCGGGGCCACCCGGCAGCTGCTCGGCGTCGCCGACCGCCACTACCAGGAGACGATCGCCGAGGCGCTGGTCGGGCTCGGCAGCGTGCGGGCGCTAGTGGTCTCTGCCGAGGACGGCCTCGACGAGCTCGCGATCTCGGCGCGGACGCGGGTGATTGAGATCGCCGACGGCGGCACCTCGGAGTGGTATGTCGAACCCGGACAGTTCGGGATCGCGCCGGCCGATCTCGACGCGGTCGCGGGGGGAACGCCCGCGGAGAACGCCGCGGCGGCGCGCGGCGTGCTGGCTGGTCTGCCGGGCCCGCCCCGCGACCTGACCCTGCTCAACGCCGCCGCGGCGATCTACGTCGGCGGCCTCGCTGCCGATCTCGACGAGGGCGTCTTCAAAGCAGCCGAGGCGATCGACTCCGGAGCGGCAGGAAATGTGCTGGAGCGACTGATCGCGGCGACGGCCGGCGCCGCCGACTAGGCTCCAGCAGGTAAGTGGGCATGATCGACCAGCTCATCGCCGGGGCCAGGCAGGGAGTCGACGCGCGTCGCCGCGAGCTTCCGCAGGCCGAGATCGAGTCGCGGCTATCCAGTCGCGGCGAGGACCGCCCCTTCAACGAGGCGCTGGTGCGCCCCGGGATCTCGCTGATCGCCGAGTTCAAGCGCCGCTCCCCCAGCGCCGGCGACATCTCCACGACGGCGCTCGTCGCCGACCAGGTGGGCGCCTATGAGCGCGGCGGCGCGGCGGCGCTCTCGGTCCTCACCGACGAACGACACTTCGGCGGCTCACTGGAGGACCTGCGGGCGGCGCGGGCGGCCTGCGGCCTGCCGATCATCCGCAAGGACTTCATCGTCGATCCGTACCAGCTCTACGAGGCGGCGGTCAACGGCGCCGACGCGGTCCTATTGATTGTTCGCGCGCTCCAGGACGACGAGCTTCGCTCGCTCTACGACGAGGCTCGCGCAATCGACCTCGACTGCCTGGTCGAGGTCCACGACCGCGAGGAGCTCGAGCGTGCGCTCGAGGCCAACGCCGAGGTGATCGGGATCAACAACCGCGACCTCGACGAGGGCGGCGTCGACCTGGCGACGACGTTCGATCTGATGCCCGACGTGCCGGCGGGCAAGACGGTCGTCGCTGAGAGCGGCATCTCCGGTCCCGCGGAGCTGCAGGAGCTGGACCGGGTCGGCGTCGACGCGGTCCTGATCGGCAGCGCTTTGATGGCCGCCGAGGATCCCGAGGCGAAGACCCGCGAGCTGACCGGGGCCGACGAAGGCACCCGCGAGCACCTTTTTTAGGAAACCTTTCGAGAGGGTTTAGCGGCAGCTCAGCGCCATGCGCGATCCTCGATCGGCGATGAGCAAGCCAAGGCGACTCTTCCGCTCTCCTTTTGGCTCGGCGCTGCTGGGCGGCGCCATCGTAGCCGCCTTCGGCTGGATCGCGATCGCGGCCGGTTGGATCCAATCCGAGGGCGGCTCGACGACCACCGTCGCGGCGCCGCTGGCGGCGCCTGTCGCCGACCGTTCGAGCGGTGACGACGGGGCCAGCAACGTCGTCAACCGGATCTACCGCGAAGACGGCGACGGCGTCGCTTTCATCGAAGCGGAAATCCCGGCGCAGGAAGCCGCTGGGTCGCCGTTCTCTCCTTTCGGGGAACCGGAAGCCGAAGGCGGCACCGCCACCGGCTCGGGTTTCGTCATCGACACCGAGGGGCACATGCTGACCAACAACCACGTGGTCGAGGGCGCCGATCGGATTCAAGTCAAACTCGGCGATTCCGAGACCGCCTACGCGGCGGAGCTCGTCGGGGCCGATCCGTCGATGGATTTGGCGCTGCTCGACGTCGAGGCGCCGGCAAGGCAGCTGCAGCCGCTGCGCCTCGGCCGTTCGGCCGAGATGGAAGTCGGCGACCCGGTCGTGGCGATCGGCAACCCGTTCGGACTCGATCGCACGGTCACCAGTGGCATCGTCTCCGCCCTGCAGCGGCAGATCGAAGCGCCAGACGGCTTCTCGATCACCGATGTGATCCAGACCGACGCGGCAATCAACCCAGGCAACTCCGGCGGTCCGTTGATCAATGCCGCCGGCGCGGTGATTGGCATCAATTCCCAGATCGCGACCGGCGGCGGTGGCGGCGGCAACGTCGGTGTCGGCTTCGCGATCCCGATCGACACGGTGCGCGCCGAGCTCCACCAGCTGAAAACCAAGGGGGAGGTCGAACACGCCTTCCTCGGGATCAGTGGCGCCACGATCACCCCCGATCTGGCCAAGGCGGTCAACCTCCCGGTAGAGCAAGGGGTGCTGGTCCAGGAAGTGGTCGAGGACAGCGCCGCGGACAAGGCCGGGGTCGAGAGCGGCAATACCTCGGCGACGATCGAGGGCGCCCAAGTCCGCCTCGGCGGCGACATCATCACCGAGGTCGACGGCAAGAAGGTGGCCGAGATGGACCAGATCGTCGAAGCCATCAACGAGGCGGAGCCGGGGGATGAGCTCGAGCTGACGCTGTTGCGCGAGGGTGAGACGCGGACGGTTACCGCGACGCTTGACGATCGTCCGGCCTCGGACGAAAGCGGCGGATAGGGACCGAGGGGTCGGTGGACCGAGGGGTCGGGCACCCCTCCTCGCTCAACTTTTTCGAGGTCGTCGCTCGCCGTTCGAGGTCGAACTCAGTCGAAAAAGTACAAGCCGCGCGGAGGGGTGCCCGACCCCTCGGTCCCGTACCCTGGGCTTGTGCGAGTTAAGTTTTGTGGGATCACGAATCTCGATGATGCGGCGGAGGCCGTGTTGCTTGGTGCTTGGGCGATCGGGTTGATCCATTTCGAGGGCAGTCCTCGCTGCGTGGAGCCTGGCGTGGCGGCCGAAATCGGCGCTGCCTTTAAGCGCAAGTGCGAGGTGGTGGGGGTGTTCGTGAACCCGACTTTGGAGGAGGTCGACAAGGCGGTGGAGAACGCTGGCTGCACGATGGTGCAGCTGAATGGCGTCGAGGGGGCGCAGTTCTGCGGTGAGGTGGCGCGGCGGACGGGGGTAAAGGTGATTAAGGCGGTGCACGTGGCCAGCGCGGCCGACGTCCACGCCGCCGAGGCATACCGGACCGACTTTCATCTCTTCGACAAGCGTGGCAAAGGTCAGTGGGGCGGCACGGGGCAGAGCTTCGACTGGGAGTTGCTGCGCGGCCATCGCTCCGACATTCCGGACATCGTCGCGGGCGGGTTGCGACCAGACAACGTCGCCGACGCGATTGCCGTCACCCAGCCCTACGCCGTCGACGTCGCCAGTGGCGTCGAGGCAGAGCCCGGCCGCAAGGACCACGCGGCGATGGCGGCCTTTTTCGAAGCGGCCCAGCCGAGCGGCGTCACGGCCCCATGAGCGCGGTGGAGCAGCGCTTCGGCCCCTACGGGGGCCGCTACGTGCCGGAGACGTTGATCGCGGCTCTCGACGAGTTAACCGCCGCTTGGGGCGAGGCGCGCGAGGATGCAGAGTTCACGGCCCGGCTGAACCTGCTGCGGCGGGACTTCATCGGCCGGCCGACGCCGCTCTACTGCGCCGAACGGCTTTCCGAGCGGGTCGGCTCGACGGTCTACCTGAAGCGGGAGGACCTCGCCCACACCGGCGCCCACAAGATCAACAACGCCCTCGGTCAGACGCTGCTGGCACAGCGGATGGGCAAGCCGCGGGTGATCGCCGAGACCGGCGCCGGCCAGCACGGCGTCGCCACCGCCACCGCCTGCGCCCTGCTCGGACTCGAGTGCGTCGTCTACATGGGAACCGAGGACATCCGGCGCCAGGCGCCCAACGTCGAGCGGATGAAGCTGCTGGGAGCGGATGTGGCGCCGGTCGAGGCCGGCGCCCGCACCCTCAAGGAGGCGGTCAGCGCCGCAATCCGCGACTGGGTCGCCAACGTTGAGTCGACCCACTACGTGATCGGCTCCGCCGTCGGCCCGGCGCCGTACCCGGCCCTGGTGCGCGACCTGCAGCGGGTGATCGGCGAGGAGTCGCGCGAACAGGCGCTGGCGGCCGAGGGCGGTCTGCCTTCGCGGGTGATCGCCTGCGTCGGCGGCGGCTCCAACGCGATCGGCATCTTCACCCCCTTCATCGACGATGACGAGGTAGCGCTGATCGGCGTCGAGGCGGCCGGCGAGGGCCTCGACAGCGGTCGCCACGGCGCCTCGCTCGGCGCTGGCAGCAGCGGCGTTCTGCATGGCTCACTCTCGGCCGTGATCGCCGACGAGGAGGGCCAGATCCTCGAGGCCCACTCGGTCTCGGCCGGGCTCGACTATCCGGGGGTGGGGCCGGAGCACGCCTACCTGCGCGATACCGGTCGGGCCAGCTATGTCGCGATCTCCGATCGCGAGGCCCTGGACGCCTTCGGGGAGCTCTCGCGGCTGGAGGGGATCATCCCGGCGCTGGAGTCTTCGCACGCGATCGCCTGGCTGCTGGAACATCCGGGGGAGAGCGGGTTCGACGTGCTCTGCCTTTCGGGGCGGGGGGATAAGGACCTGGCTGAGGTCGTCGCCCAGACGCAGGGTGGCGGGGACGCCCCTCTGCTGTGAGCGCAGATGAGGGGAGCCTGGGGGTGACTCGGCGGAGCAACAACGGGGAGGCTCCGGCGAGTCACCCCCAGGCTCCCCTCACGGGACCGTCAAGCGGCGAGGGGCGGATTGCGGCGGCGTTCAAGGCTGCCCAGGAGGAAAAGCGTGCTGCCCTGATGCCTTACATGATGGCCGGGTATCCCGATCGGGAGACGGGGCTGGCGGTGGCGGAGGCTTATGTGGACGCTGGGGCCGATTTGATCGAGCTTGGGGTTCCCTTTTCCGATCCGCTGGCGGATGGGCCGACGATCCATACCGCCGCCACGGCCGCGCTCGAGGCCGGCGCCACGCTCTCGACCGCGCTCGAGGTCTGTCGCTCGGTCGCCGATCGGGTCCCGGTCGTGCTGATGATCTACGCCAACATGGTGTTCGCCCACGGTGGCGCCTCTGAGTTCGCTCGCCTTGCCGTCGCGGCCGGCGCGGCGGGGGCGATCGTTCCCGACCTGCCGCTTGGCGAGGCCGAGGACGTGCGCGAGGAGTTCGCCGCCACGGGGCTGGCGCTGGTGCCGTTGGTGGCGCCGACTACGCCGCCCCAGCGGCGGGCGCGGATCTGCGCTATCGCCCACGGCTTCGTCTACGTCGTCTCCACGGTCGGCACGACCGGCGAGCGCGCCGAGGTACCCACCGCTTTGGCCGAGCTGGTCGCGGCAACCAAGGCCGACTCGGAGGTCCCGATCGCGGTCGGCTTCGGCATCGGCACCCCCGCCCAGGCCGCCGAGGTGGGGCGGATCGCCGACGGGGTGATCATCGGCAGCCGCCTCGTCCGCGCCGCGGGGGAGGGCGATTCGCCCGAGGCGGCCGCGGACGCCGTCGCCGCCTTCCTCAGCGAGACGCGCGTCGCTCTCTCCCGATAGGCTCCCCGCCGCTATGGGAATGGTCGTAACTCTCTTCCTCGCGATCGCCGCAATGACGGTCTCCTACGCCTTCGGGCAGGGCGGGCCGATCGCCGGCATGGTCTTCTTTCTCGTGCTCTTGATTGGTGCCGGGGCACGTGTGCTGAAGCCGCAGGATTCATAGCCCCAGGAGCCGCTGAAGATCAGCGGCGATCCGCTACGCCCGGGTCGCGATCACCTCTAGGTACTCCGCCTCGAGCACCATCGCCCGGTCGCCGGCTTTGTTCGCCGTTTCGAGAAAGGCGCGCAGGTCTTCGGTCAGCGCCTGCTCGCCGTCGGGGCCGACCCGTTCGTAGGCCGTCTGGGTAGGGCCGAAGTAGGTGCGGAAGAACTCGATGTAGTGATCGGCGGAGCGGAACGGCTGTCGGGAGATGCGGGGCCTGGCCTTCAGGTCGGCGATCCCGTCGCCGAACAGCTCGCGCAGGCGGTCCTCGGTCCCCCACAGCAGCGGCGACTCGAGGCCGGGTGGCGGTGGCGCGTGCTTGGAGATCGTCTTGAACATCGTTCCCACGGAGCCACCGGGCGTCCAGTTCGCCATGCCGATCCGGCCACCCGGTTTGACGACGCGCAGCAGCTCGGCCGCGGCCTTCTCCTGGTCGGGGGCGAACATCGCGCCGAAGATCGACATCGCGACGTCGAAGCGGCCCTCCTCGAAGGGCAGGTCCTGGGCGTCGGCCTCGACGAACTCGATCTCCAGCCGCTCCGCCGCCGCGCGCTCGCGAGCGCGCTCGAGCAGGGAGGGGACGTAGTCGGCGCCGACCGTGTTGCCCCAGGCGCGCCGCGCCGCGGCGATCGCGCCGTTGCCGCTGCCGCAGGCGACGTCGAGCACGCGCTCGTCGGGCACGATCTCGAGCGCCTCGGCGAGGTTCTCGCTGGCGTTGTAGACGATGCTGGCGACCATCGCGAAGTCGCCCTTGGACCAGGTCTGCTGCTGGACCTCGGTTACCGCTGCGAAGTCAGGACTCTCGTTCATCGTTTTCCTCCTCGGGGTTCGTCCGAACTTACCTCGTCGCACCCCCGTCTGTCAGTGCCTAAAGTGAGCCCGATGCGGATTGGAGTTCTCACCGGCGGCGGCGATTGCCCCGGCCTCAACGCGGTGATCCGCGCGATCGTCCGCAAGGGGGTTGGCAATTTCGGCCACGAGTTCGTCGGCTACCGCGACGGCTGGCGCGGCCCGCTGGAAGGCGACGGCGATCCGCTCGGCGTGCCCGAGGTGCGCGGGATCCTGCCCCGGGGGGGCACCATCCTCGGCTCCTCGCGGACCAACCCATTCGCCGAGGACGGCGGCCCCGAGCGGATCGCCGCGAACATGGCGGCGGCCGGGGTGGACGGCCTGATCGCGATCGGCGGCGAGGACACGCTCGGCGCCGCGTCTCGGCTCCATGCCGAGGCTGGGTTGAACGTGATTGGCGTGCCGAAGACGATCGACAACGACCTTGGCGCCACCGACTACACCTTCGGCTTCGACACCGCCGTCAACATCGCGATGGAGGCGATCGACCGCCTGCACACGACCGCCGGCAGTCACCACCGGGTGCTGATCGTCGAGGTGATGGGTCGCCACGCCGGCTGGATCGCCTTCCACGCCGGTCTCGCCGGCGGAGCCAACGTGATCCTGATCCCCGAGCGCCAGTTCGACGTCGAGCGTGTCTGCGAGCTGGTCGGACAGCGCTTCGCCAGCCAGTTCGCCCCGATCGTCGTCGTCGCCGAGGGAGCGCAGCCGGTCGGCGGCGTGCCGAGCGCCGAAGAGGACAAGCTCGACGCCTTCGGCCACGTGCGCCTTGGCGGGGTGGGCCATTGGCTGGAGGGCGAGATCGAGCGGCGGACGGGCAAAGAGACGCGGGCAACCGTGCTCGGGCACGTCCAGCGCGGCGGCACCCCGACCGCATTCGACCGCGTCTTGGCGACCCGCTTCGGGCTGCACGCGATCGATGCGGCCGACGCCGGCAAGTGGGGGACGATGACCGCGCTGCGAGGGACCAGGATCCAACTCGTGCAGTTGAGCGAGGCAACCGCCGAGCTGAAGACGGTGCCGGAGTCCCTCTACTCCGAGGCGGAGGTCTTCTTCGGCTGATGAGAGCCCTGGCGGTTCTGCTGATGGTTGCCACCTGCGGTCTTCCGGTCGTGAGCGGCTGCGGCCAAGGGGAAGCGACCGCGGACGGAGCTACGGTCACTGTCTACGTTTCCTCCTACCTCTGTGAACAGGCGAAGGCCGAGCTGGCGACCCAGGGGGCGAGAGTGGGCGAGAAACGCGTTCGCGTTCGCTGCCTCCCCGACGCCAACCGCAGGGACGGTCTCGATCTGGCTGCCCTCGGGGCCGGCGCGCGTCGGGTCACCGAGGACTCGACCGCGGTGGCCTATGCGGAATCCGCCGGCGTCGCCAACCGCTTCGTGCCGCCGATCGTCGAATCCGCCGGGATAGCCATCACCTACACCAGCTCCGGACAGACTCGCGATGAACCGAATCTTCCATGCGATTCGCCAGGCCGGCGACTCGGACTCCTTTCGCGAGGCTGTGGCTGCCGAGCTCGACGGGAATTGAGCCGGGAACGCGGTGAGGCTCTGATCGCGGTCGTGGTGCCGACCCGCGACCGCTCCGACTCACTGCGGCGCTGTTTGGCGGCCCTGCGCGCCCAAACGGTTCCCGTCGAGATAGTGATCGTCGATGACGGCTCGGTGGCCCAGCGGGACGTTGCGGCCGTGGCGCAGGCGGCCGGAGCGCTGCTGGTTCGCCGCGGTGGCGAGGGACCGGCGGCCGCCCGCAACGCGGGCGCGCGGAAGGCCGACGCGGCGGTTGTCTGCTTCACCGATGACGACTGCGAGCCGGCTCCGGGCTGGGTGAAGGCGCTTGCCGCGCCGATCCTCGCTGGAGAGGCCGGCTCGGCCGCCGGGATGACGGTGGTGGGCAGCGCCGCCGGCGCCGCCGATCGAGCCTGGCAGGCAATCGTCGGATACCTCCAGCAGCAGGCTGCCACTCCCGGGTCGGCCTCACCGGGCTTCGCCCCCACCGCCAACCTCGCCTGCTCCCGTCGCTTGCTGGCGGAACTTCCGTTCGACGAATCGTTTCCCGCCGCCGCCGGCGAGGATCGGGACTGGGCGGAGCGTGCGGCGCGGCGCGGCATGCAGCCTCGGTTCATGCCGGCGGCGGTCGTCGTCCACCGGCCTGGGTTGAGCATCCGCACCTTCTTGCGCCAGCAGTACGGCTACGGTCGCGGCGCCGCCCGTTATCGCGAGGCCGGCGCCGGCCGGCGCATCGGCTCGCCGGCCTTCTACGCCGGCCTGCTGCGCGGCGGCTTCGACGCGGGGTTGGGTGCCGGGCTGCTGGTCTGTGCGGCCCAGGTCGCGACCGCGGCCGGGGTCGTGAGGGAGCGCCTCGGGCGCGGCTCTGGTTAGCGCTCGAGCAGGGGCTCGCCCGCGAGCCCGTCGAGCGGCGCGCCGCAGAGCGCGGCGACCGTGGCCGGGATGTCGGCGATCCGCGGCGGCCGTCCGAGCGCCCGCTCGCGGCTGTTGCCCGGCACCAGGATCGCCCAGGCATCGCCGTCGGTGTGGTTGCCGGTGCGGCCGCTGCCGTAGCCCTGACGCCACACGGTGCCGAAGCGGGGCGATCGCAGGGCGTCGATCGCGATCGACGAGGTGGGGCGCCAGCGCACCACCAAATCGGGCAGGCGGCCGGCCGCGGCCCCCTGCCAGCGCTCGGAGACCCGGTCGACCGAAGCAACGGCCGGGCCGCCGTCGGGATCACGGAAGTCCTGGAGACCGTCGCGGATTAGGGCGACCAGCTCGTCCTCCTCGCCCTCGTCGACGATGCCGTCGCGCTCGCGCCCGCGGCGGTTGAGGCAGATGTAGCCCTGGTTGTCGGCCGGGTGGGCGAAGGCGCGGGTCACCGACCAGTCGACGCCGCGCAGCTCCAGCCGCGCCGTCAGGTCGAGGGCCAGGCGGTCGGGCATCGACGCGGCGACGGCGCCGCGCACCCGTCCGGAGAGCGCCGCGCGCAGCCGCCACATGCCGCCGGAGTCCGAGTCCGGGGCCTGTTCGTGGCGGCCCTCGCCGAGGACCGCGGCGAGCATGCCGGGCAGCATGTCGGCGCGGCTCGTGTTGACGTCCATCCCGAGTACCGAGCAGACGATCACGTCCGCCTCCTCCGGCAGGGCGGCGAGGACCCTGCCGAGCTGCCTGTCGACCTCCTCGTATACGTCCCCCAGCGCGGCGTCCAGCTGCTGTCGGTGGACGGCGGAGAGCTCGTCGTCCTCGATGTAGGGAGGCACTTCCCAGAGCCGGTGGCCGGCGAGGTGGGGCGCCGCGAAGGTGAGCCAGGCAAGGTCGAAGCGGCGCTCGCGGAGCAGCTCGATCGCCAGCTCGGCGACCCGGGCCGGTGCCGCCAGGAAGCGGTCGCGAAGGCGGCGCAGCTGGGCCGGCCGCTGGGCGCCGAATACCTCGGTTACGTCGGCCGGGCGCCCGTGAGCCCGACGCAGGCGCCGGTCGGTGCCGGCGGGCAGCGCCCAGCGCTCCAGCACCACCCGCTCGCGCATGCCCCAACCGCAGACGAGGAAGCCCTCGGCTCCGTGCGGCCGGTGGCACTCGTAGGGGTCGATCGCGAGCGTGCTGTTCCCACTCCGGCCCAGGCGCTCCCAGATCGGCGGAGGGGCGTCGAAGTTGGCGGCGAGCCGCACCCGCTGCTCGTCCGCTGCCCACTGAAAGGGGTAGAAGAGACCGTGGTTGCCGACCTCCACCCCGCGGTAGAGGGTCTGGTACGCGCTGGCTGGAAAGTGGGCGGCCGGACCGTCGAGGTCCAGGTGTGTGCCCCGACGGCGCAGGGCTTCGAGGTTGGGCAGCCGGCCCTCCTTCCCCAACCGCTCGAGCAGGCTGGCGCTGGCGGCATCGAACTGCAGGACGGCGATCACGCGGCAGCCTCGACCGGGGCGACGGTGACCTCGGCGCCACCGAGCTCGGCAGAGCGGCGGGCGGCCTCGACCACTGTGAGGACGGCGACGCCATCGCGCGCGCTTGCCAGGGGTCCGGCGGAGCCGGTCTTGACGGCATCGCGGAGAGCAGAGAGCTGGCGGCGCAGCGAGAGCACCAGCGGCTGCGGCGCCCCGCGCAGCGCCGCCAATCGGCCGCCCAGGCCGCCAACCGCGCTGGCGGCGAGCGTTGTCCCCGCACGGTCGCGGATCGTCACCGCCTCGCGGTGACGGCGGTCGGTGGCGCAGCTGATCTTGGCTCTGCCGCGGGCGAGGTCGAGCTCGAGCGCGGCTCGCTCGGGTTCGACGACGGCATGCCGCACGCTGATCGCCGCCGAGCCGCTGAGAAACGCGGCGAGGTCGATGAGGTGGCTGCCGGCGTCGAGCAGGGCGTCGTCGCACACCTCGTGCGCGTCCCAGGCGCTGCGGCGGAAGCGCAGCTCGAGCTCCATCTCGAGCCAGCCGGCGGCCGGGACCTTCGCTCCCAGATCGACCCCCTGCAGGAAGCGGCGGTTGAAGGCGATCAGCGGTTCCGGCTCCAGCGCCGCCAGCCGTCGCGCTCCCTCGACGTCGACGGCGGGCGGCTTCTCGACCAGGCAGGGAATGCCGGCAGCCGCGGCGACTGCCGCGAGCGCGGTATGGGTCGGCGCGGGGGAGGCGACGACGAGGGCGTCGACGGGCTCCGCCGCCAGCAGCTCGGCGGCGTCCGCGAAGGCGTGGCTCGCGGCCCCACCGCCTTGCTCCCACAGGTCCTGGCACCGCCGCAGCCGACCCTGGTCGGGATCAGCGAAGGCCACGAGTCGGACCCCTGGCGTGGCGAGGGCCGCGGGGACGTAGCCGCGTTCGGCGATCCGGCCGCAGCCGGCGATGGCAAGCCGCAGCTCGCCAGGGGCGTCACTCACCGCGGCTCCGCTCGCGGAGGTGCAGGAGCACTGCGACCGGCACCGAGGCAACCGCGGTCAGGTGGTGGAGCTGGTGCAGCCCGATTCCCGCCACGAGCAGCTTCGGCCCACCCCGGCGGGCCAGCAGCGCGTAGAAGGTCCGGTTGAGGGCGATGGTCCCAAGCAGGGTCGTGAGGGCGAGGCGAGGGCGGCGCAGCGCAAGCGCTGCGACCAGGAGGACGCTGGCGGCGGCGCTGGCGCGGTGGCGCCGGCCCAGATTGAGGGCGCGGCCGGCGCCGCCATGGCGGAGCAGCAGCCGCGTCCATGGCACGCCACGGCGCCAGAAGTCGGTGCTGACCATGCTCAGCGGCGTCCATGCCTTCAGGTGCCGGCCGCGAATCTCCGGGTCGAGCACGATCCGTCCGCCTCCGCCGCGCAGCCGCAGCCCGAGCTCGATGTCCTCGACGCTGGCCAGCGGAAAGCGCTCCTCGTCGAAGCCGCCAACCGCCTCGAATGCGTCGCGCCGCACCGCGCCGAGGCCGGCCCAGAAGGTCTCCGCCGCGCCCGCCGAGGTCGTGTGGACGTGGTGGTGCAGGAGGTTGCGGAAGCGGGAGGTCAGACCGCGCGCCGCCGGCCGGTCGTCGTAGGCCCCGAACACCGCCGCCAGGCCCGGCTCGGCGTCGAAGTGGCGCTCGATCCTCGCCAAGGCGTCGGGATGGACCTCGACGTCGGAATCGACGAAGACGAGGATGTCGGCAGCGCTGCGCGCGGCTCCGAGGTTGCGCGCCGCCGCCGGCCCCGTGGCCTCGGGACTCTCCTGGACGATCAGCTGGTCGGGCGGCCGCTCGCCGGCCGCCAGCGCGGTCGTGCACCGCTCCAGCGTTGGCGGTCGGTCGGTCGCAGGGACCACTGCAGTTAGGACCGGGCGCGTGAACTCGGAATCGGCACTCGGATCGGCCGGGCGGGGGCGCATTAGGGATACCTAATAGCATCTCGCCCCCGATGGAGGCGCCGACCCCGATAGAAGACGCCCTGCCCGTGGCGGTGCTCGGAGCCGGGCCGGCGGGACTGACCGCGGCCTACCGCCTCGCCCAGCGCGGCGTCCCCGTCATCTGCTTCGAGGCCGACGACGCTGTCGGCGGCCTGGCGCGGACCGTGGTCCGCGACGGCTACCGCTTCGACCTCGGTGGCCACCGCTTCTTCACCAAGAGCGCCGAGGTCGAGCGACTCTGGGACGAGCTGCTCGGCCCCGAGCTGCTGGTGCGCCCGCGCCTCTCGCGGATCTACTGGCGCGGGCGCTTCATCAAGTACCCCCTGCGCCCAGGGGACGTCGTCGCCCGGGTCGGCCCGGTCGAGCTGGCCCGCTGCCTCTCCTCCTACGCGCGGGCGCGGTTGCGCCGGCGCGGGTACGGAGAGAGCTTCGAGGACTGGGTCAGCGCCCGCTTCGGGAAGCGCCTCTTCGAGCTCTTCTTCAAGACCTACACGGAAAAGGTCTGGGGCGTCAGCACCACGGAGCTGCGGGCAGAGTGGGCCGCCCAGCGAATCGCCGACCTCTCGCTCTGGCGGGCGGCGCGCTCGGCCCTGCCGGGATCTGGCGGCGAGAGTCCCAAAAGCCTGATCGAGGAGTTCCGCTACCCGCGCCTGGGCCCGGGACAGATGTGGGAGGAGATGGCTCGGCGGGTCGAGCGCGACGGCGGCGAGGTCCGGTTGGGCGCACCGGTGCGGGAGATCGAGCTGGACGGCGACCGGGTCGTCTCCGTCCGCGCCGGCGGCGTGCAGGTTGCCGTCTCGGCGGTGATCTCGTCGATCCCGCTGCGCACCACGGTTGGCGTCGCCGACCCGGGCCCCTCGCCGCAGGTTGTCGAGGCCGCCGCCGGCCTGCGCTACCGGGACTTCCTCACGGTGGCCCTGGTGATCGAGGGCGAACCCCCTTTCCCTGATAACTGGGTCTATGTCCACGACGAGAGCGTCCGCGTCGGCCGCATCCAGAATTTCCGCGCCTGGAGCCCCTGGATGACCCCCGAGCCCAACCGCTCTTGCGTCGGGCTCGAGTACTTCTGCTTCGAAGGGGACGAGCTTTGGAACATGACGGACGCCGCATTGGTCGAGCTGGCCAGGCGGGAGGTCGCTGCGCTTGGGCTGGTCGACGCCGCGCGGGTCAGCGGCGGGCACGTCGTCCGCGTGCCGAAGGCCTACCCCGTCTATGACTCTGCCTACGCCAACCGGGTGGCGCGGATCCGCGACTGGGTCGACGGGATCGCCAACCTCCAGCAGATCGGCCGCAACGGCCTGCACAGGTACAACAACTCCGATCACTCGATGCTGACGGCGATGCGAGCGGTCGAGAATCTCTGCGACGGCGCCGACCACGATCTCTGGGCCGTCAACGCCGACAGCGCCTACCACGAGCGTCTCGAGCCCGAGGAGCAGCCCTACCGCGCCGCGCCGGAAACCCCGGCGATGGCTTTGCCGCTGGCCGATGACCTCAGCGGCTGAGCGGCGAGGGCGCCGCGGTAGCCGGACGGGCAGGGCAGCCTCGTCGCCTGCCAGCGGCCCAGCCGCGCGATCGTCACGCCCCCGGGCAGCGGTCGGGTGGACAGAGCCACTCCGTAGAGGGGGTGCCTGCGGACCGGCACGGCCGCGATTGGCTGGTCGAGCTTCCAGGCAAGCGCCGTCTGGGCGAGGATCTGGGTCACCCGCACCGATCCGCCGCAGGAAAGGAGGCGCTCGGAACCGATCCGGTCGGTGAGGTCGAAGAGGTCATCCAGCGAGGCGGTCTGCCGCTCGATCGTCCGCAGGTCGTCGGGAACCTCGGCTGCCCGCAAGCCGAAGCCGCCGCAGCCGATCGCGAGCGCCGTCACGACAAGGCTCCGCAGAGCCCAATCTCGGGGTGTGGTCGAGGTTCGACTCGGATACCGGAACCAAGCTCGACCACCCGCGCTTGCGCCGGCGCGGGCCAAGCCGACCCCGCCGAGGACGGCGAAGACCGCCGTCGCCGGCGCCAGGAAGCGGGGGAGCCCGGCGTAGCCGGCGATCGCCATCGCGGCGACCAGCATCACCCATGCCACTGCGCCCATCAGCAGGACCGCCGGCGGCCGCTCGATCCGGCCGCGACCACCGCTCGAAGGCACTTCTCCCCGCATCGCGGGGCCAACCGCGTCCGCGCCGGCGGTCGACAGGGGCGAGCCGGCGGCGAACAGGAGCGCGAGTCCGATCCAAACCGCGAGCAGCGGTGCGGCCAGCGCCCTGCCGAGGACCTCGGCGGCATCGATCGGCTCCAGCCCTCCGGCCCGCGCGGTCGCGGCTCCCTCCAACGGAGTGCCGGCGCCGACGATGTCGGGGACGAACCAGGCGAGCGGGATCAGCACCGCGGCGAGGATCGCCCCCGCGCCCAGCTTCGGATCGTCGCGCACGGCGAAGGCCCAGAGCGCCAGGAAGGGCCAGCACTCCGGGCGCAGCAGTGCCGCCGCCACGCCGAGGCCGAGCGCGATGCCGGGGCGCTCGTCGAGCGCCGCCCAGACCGCGCCCAGTAACAGCGAAACGAGCAGCGGCTCGGATAGGCCGCCGGTGAACTGGCGCAGCGGCGGGGTGAAGGCGTCGCCGGTCAGCGCGACCGAGCCCGCCGCGAGCAGACCGGCCGCAAGCTGCCAGCGTCCGGTCGAGGGGCCGGCAAGCCGCGCCGCGAGCAGGCCGGCGAGCAGTGGCGCGCAGATCCATCCGGTCCGAGCGATCAAGAGCCAGGCATCGGGCGCCGCGTCGCCGAGCAGCGAAAGCGGGGCGTCGAGGAGGACCGGCAGCGGCTTCCAGGACGGCCCGGCCGCCGTCGCCAGGCTGCCGTCGAAAAGCTCGCGTCCCCACTGGAGCCAGGCCCAGGGGTCGTAAACCGGCAGGTAGGGAAGGGCCAGGGACGCCGCGGCAAGCACGAGCGCCGAGCCGATCGCGACGCGCACGGCGCCGGTCAAAGGGTCACGGCGAGGTGGCGCCCTGCTCGCTCAGCAGGTAGACCGGGACGGCGGCGACGGCGAGCAGGACCAGCGCCGGGATCGCGCTCGCCTCATAGAAGCCGTACGTGGTCTGGGTCCAGATGTCCGTGGCCAGGGTCTCGAACCCGAGCGGCGCCAGGATCAGGGTCGCTGGGAGCTCTTTCATCGCGTGCAGGAAGACGAGCGCGGCGCCGGCCATGACGCCGCCGCGGGCGAGCGGGATCGTGATCGTTCGGAAGATCTCCGCCTGTCCCCGGCCGAGCCCGCGGGCGGCCTCCTCGATCCGCGGCGAAAGCTGCACGAGCGAGCTCGCGATCGGCCCGATCGCCAGCGGCAGGTAGTGGATCGTGACGGCGAAGACGAGCAGCGCGATCGTCTGGTAGACGGACGGCACGAGGCGGGTCGCGAAGAAGACGAGGCTGAGCGCGACGAGGATGCCCGGCAGCGCGTAGCCGGCGTGTGACGCCCGCTCGATTGCTCGGCTCGCAAGCGAGGGGTGGCGCACGACAAGGACCGCCACCGCCAGCGCGGCCAGAGCGCCGACCGCCGCCGCCCAGGCGGCGACGAGCAGCGAGTTGCCGCCGAGCGCGGCCACCGTCTCCAGCGAGGTGCTGCCGGTGGAGATCCCTTTCGTCGACCAGTAGACGAGGACGCCGACCGGCAGCGCGAAGCCGGCGAGGACGACGAGCGAGCAGAAGCCGAGGGCCGGCCAGCGCCAGCGGCCGAGCCGGTAGGGGCGCGCGGGGCGCAACGTCCCGGGGCCGAGGCGGTGGACGGTGCGGGAGCCGCGCAGCCGCGAGCTCGACGAACAGCAGCGCCAGCATCACGATCACCAGGACGGCGCCGAGGCTGGCCGCCGCGGTGCGGTCGAAACTCGAGCGGTAGGCGACGTAGATCTCGCGCGTGAAGGAGTCGAAGCGGAGGATCGAGACGGCGCCGAAGTCACTGACGACGTAGAGCGCGACCAGCAGGGCGCCGGCGGCGAGCACCGGTCGCAGCTGCGGCATGACCACGCTCGTGAAGACCTCCAGCGGCCGCCGTCCCATCGCCCGCGCGGCGTCCTCGAGCTGCGGGTCGATCCGCCGCAGCGCGCCCCGCAGCGGGATCAGGACCAGCGGGTAGGTGAACAGGGTCAGCACCAGCCAAGCGCCGAAGAAGCCGTAGATCGAGGGCAACCGCTCGACCCCGAGCAGGTCCTGGAGCATGCCGTTCGGCCCCAGGGCCGCGACCAGGAGGTAGGCGCCGACGTAGCTCGGGATGACCAGCGGCAGGGTGCAGAGGACAGTCCAGAGCCGGCGCCCGGGAAGATCGGTGCGGACCGTGAGCCAGCCGATCGGCAGGGCGATCGCCACAGCGGCGGCGGCGACGGCGGCGGTCAGGGCGAGGGTGCGGAGGATGATCGCGGCGGTGCGCGAGGAGAGCGCCGTCTCGATCGCACCTGAGAGGTCCCCGACGACGACGATCGCCAGATAGGCCGCCGGCAGGACGGCGGCGACGCCGACGAGCGCCCCGGCGGCGAGCAGCCAGGCGGGAGCCGGCCGCGCCGGCGCCACTAGAGCGCGCCACTTTCCTGCATCAGCTCCACGGTTGCCTGCAGCTCCGTCAAGTCGACCAGGTCGTTTCCGGAGACCGGGATCTCGGAGATCGGCACGCTGAGCGAGGAATCGGGACGGGCACCACTGGCCAGCGGGTACTCCTTGGAGCTGCTGGTGAAGAACTGCTGCGAGCGATCGGAGAGCAGCGAGCGCACGAAGTCGAAGGCTTCCTCCTTGCGGTCGCTCGATTCGAGCACGCCGACGCTGGTCAGCAGCATCAGCGAGCCGAGGCCGCCGGGCGGGAAGTAGACGCCGACGGGGTAGCCGGGCCCCTCGGCGGCGATCGCCTGGGCGACGTAGTAGTGGTTGATCAGACCGACGTCGATCTCGCCACCGGCGATCGCGTCGCGGATCGAGACGTTGTCGGGGAACGCCTTGGCGCCGTTGTCGACCATCGCTTCCAGCCACTCGCGGGTGCGGTCGTTGCCATAGCGGGCGCGCAGCGCCGTCACGTACTCCTGCATGCTCGAAGAGGCGGGGCTCCAGCCGATCCTGTCGCGCCAGCGGGGGTTCGTCAGCCCGAACGGGGAGGGAGGCAGCTCCTCCGGTTTCACATCGGTCTTGTCGTAGGCGACGATCCGGGCCCGGCCGGTGACGCCGACCCAGCGCCCCGCCGGGTCGCGGAAGCGGGGCAGTACGGCGGCGAGGACATCGGGCGGCAGCTTGGCCAGCAGCCCGGCCTCCGCTGCCGCCGCGATCGCCCCCGGCTCCTGGGCGAAGAAGACGTCGGCCGGCGAGGCGTCCCCCTCCTCGACCAGGGTCGCGGCGAGGTCGGCGGTGTCGGCGAAGCGGACCTGCACGTCGCGTTTCGCTTCGGCCTCGTAGCCGTCGACCGCCGGGCCGATCGCGGCCGGGATCCGGCCCGAATAGAGGGTGATGCCCGCGGTCTCCGGCTCGCCCCCGCCGCCCCCGGAGTCCTCCGTGCTGAAGCCGCAGCCGCTCGCCGCGAGAGCGGCGATCGCGAGGGCGCAGACAAGCAGCGCACGGTGAGGTGAGTGCAGGCGGTTCAACTCGAGGAGACCGTTAGGTTGCCCTAATCTTAGGCTTCCTCGCCGATGAAGCCCGATCAGAGCCACGAAACCCTTGGATTGCGCCTGCGCGGCTTGCGCAAGTCGTTCGGCGACGTGGTCGCGGTCTCCGACCTCGACCTCGACGTTCCGGAGGGTGCCACCTGCGCCCTGCTCGGTCCAAGCGGCTGCGGCAAGACGACGACGCTGCGGCTGATCGCCGGGCTCGAGCAGCCCGAGGCTGGGACGGTCGAGATCGGCGGCGAGCAGGTCGCGGGCCCAGGTGCCTCGGTCCCGGCCGAGCGTCGCCGGATCGGCATGGTCTTCCAGGACTACGCCCTCTTCCCGCACCTCGACGTCGCCGGCAACGTCGGCTACGCGCTCGGGCGGCGCCCCGACCGCGAGAAGGTCGAGGCGGCCCTGGCGACCGTCGGCCTCGGCGGCCTCGGTAAGCGCAACCCGCACGAGCTCTCGGGCGGCCAGCAGCAGCGCGTCGCGCTCGCCCGGGCGCTGGTCGCGGGCCCCCGCGCCGTCCTGCTCGACGAGCCCTTCTCCAACCTGGACGCGGGGCTGCGCGCACGCGTCCGCGACGAGGTGCGCCAGATCCTCGACGAGCTGGGGGTGACGTCGGTCTTCGTCACCCACGACCAGGAGGAGGCGCTGAGCGTCGCCGACCTCGTTGCCGTCGTCAACGAGGGTCGGATCGAGCAGGTCGGCACGCCAGAGGAGGTCTACTCGCGGCCAGTCAATCGCTGGGTCGCCCGCTTCCTCGGCGAGATCGAGGTCTTGCCGGGCGAGGCCAGCAACGGCAGCGTCACCTGCGAGCTCGGGCAGCTGCCCAACCGTGACGGGCTCGAGGGCGAGGTCGACGTCCTTGTCCGGCCCGAGTCGCTGGCGATCGGGACCGCCGAGCCGCCGGACCGGCGCAGCCAAAAGGCGACCGTTGTCTCACGGCACTTCTACGGCCACGACCAGATGGTCGAGCTGCGGCTTCCCTCGGGGCAGACGGTCAACGCGCGGCGCCTCGGCTTTCCCGCCTGGCATCCCGGCGACGCGGTTCGGGTCTGGATCGACGGCCCCGCCGACGTGCACGCGCGGGACTCCTAAGCGTTGCGGGGAGGGACAGGCGACCCCTTCCAGACGCGCAGCCTTCGGCTGCTTGGGGAGTGTCTGGAAGGGGTCGCCTGTCCCTCCAGCTGAGCGTCAGAGGAGGTCCCGCAGGGCGGCGTCTAACTCGGGGTAGCTGAACTGGTACCCGAGTTCTTGGGCGCGCTTCGGCACCACGCGCTGTCCTCCCCGCAGCACCTTGCCGAACTCGCTGCCGAATTTGAGGTCGAGGACGAAGCCCGGCACCGGCATCACCGCTGGCCGGCTGACGGCCCGCCCGAGCGCCTTCGAGAAGTCGCGGTTGGTGGCGGGGTTCGGAGCGGTCGCATTGAGCACGCCCGCCACCTGCTCGTCGTCCAGCGCCCAAAGCAGCAAGCCGATCTCATCGTCCCGGTGGATCCAGGCGAGGTACTGGTTGCCGCCGGCGATCGGGCCGCCGACCCCCAGCCTGAACGGGGTCAGCAGCTCGGCCAGGAGGCCGTCGTCGGCGTCCAGCACCTGGCCGGTGCGGGTGATGACCAGACGCACGTCGCTGCCCTCGATCTCCTGCGCCGCCCGCTCCCACTCCTGCACGACCTCCGAGTCGAAGCTCGACCCCGGACCGGTCGACTCGTCGACGATGGCGTCGCCGCGGTCGCCGTAGTAGCCGACCGCCGACTGGCTTACCAGCACCCGCAGCCGCCGCTCGAGACCGGCGATCGTGCCGACCAGGTTGTGGGTGGCGGTGCGGCGGCTCTCCATGATCCGCCGCTTCGCCTCCTCGGTCCAGCGCTGGGCGATCTTCTCGCCGACCAGGTTGACCACTCCGTCGACCCCGTCGAAGGCCTCCGCCGGCGGCCGCTCCAGGGTCGGCTCCCAGGGGTGCCACTGGACTCCCGGTTGGGCGAGCCGCGCTTTCGACGGGTTTCGGCTGAGGCCAACGACCTCATCGTCGCGGGCCAGCAGGGCGTCACACAGGGCCGAGCCGATCGCGCCGGTGGCTCCGGTGACGAGCACCTTCACGAGGCGTGCGAACCGCCTTTCACTGGTCCCCATCGACGGTCGCGAAGGTCCCGGTCTCCTCGTTGAGGCGGGCGATGCCGTCGCGCCGGGCCTCCTCGACTACCGCTTCGGCGACCTTGGGCGCCACTTCACGGTTGAAGACGCTGGGGATGATGTAGTCCTCGGCGAGGTCTTCCTCGGAGACCGCCATCGCGATCCCCTTGGCCGCGGCCAGCTTCATCTCCTCGGTGATGCTGGGGGCGCCGGCGTCGAGGGCACCGCGAAAGATGCCGGGGAAGGCGAGCACGTTGTTGATCTGGTTCGGGTAGTCCGAGCGGCCGGTGGCCATGATCCGCGCGTAGGGCGCGGCGTCCTCGGGCATCACCTCGGGGGTGGGGTTGGCCATCGCGAAGACGATCGCGTCGTCATTCATCTTCGCCAGCGACTCGGCTTGGATGATCCCCGGGCCGGAAAGGCCGACGAAGATGTCCATTCCCTCGATCGCCTCGTCCGGCGAGCCGCTCACCTTCTCCGGGTTCGTGTTCTCCGCGTACCAGCGCTTGGCCGCGTTCATCTCCCCGGACTGGTAATCCTCGCGCTCGGTCGAGAGTGCGCCCTGGCGGTCGCAGCCGACGATCTGGGTAACACCGGAGGCGAGCATCATCTTCGTCACCGCTACCCCGGCGGCTCCGAGGCCAACCACCAGCGCCCGCAGCTGCTCGATCGGCTTGCCGGTGATTTTCAGCGCGTTGAACAGCGCCGCCATCGTCACCACCGCGGTCCCGTGCTGGTCGTCGTGGAAGACCGGGATGTCCAGCGACTCCTTGAGCCGGTCCTCGATCTCGAAGCAGCGCGGGGCGGAGATGTCCTCGAGGTTGATGCCGCCGAAGGTCGGGGCCATCAGCTCCACGGCCTTGACGATCTCGTCGGCGTCCTGGGTGTCGAGGCAGATCGGGAAGGCGTCGACGCCGGCAAACTCTTTGAACAGCATGCACTTGCCCTCCATCACCGGCATCGCCGCCTCCGGGCCGATGTTGCCCAGCCCAAGCACTGCGCTGCCGTCGGAGACCACCGCGACCGTGTTCTTCTTGATCGTGTACTCGAAAGCCTTGGCACGGTCGTCGTGGATGTCCATGCAGACGCGCGCTACCCCGGGGGTGTAGGCCATCGATAGGTCGTCGCGCGTTTTCACCGGGTACTTGTTGTGCATGTCGATCTTGCCGCCGCGGTGCATCTGCATCGTGCGGTCGACGTAGTCGAGCACCCTGGCGCCGCGGGTCGAGCCGATCGCGCGCAGGATCTTCTCCCAGTGCTCGCGGTCCTGTGCATCGATCGTGAACTCCCGCACCCGCTTGCCCTCCGGCCCGGCGCCGGGCACCAGATCGACCCCCTGCAGCTGCCCGCCCGCCTCGGCGATCGACGCGGTCAGTTTGCCCAGCGGCTCCTGTCGCGCGTCGAGCTCGACGCGGATCGTGACGCTGTACTGAGCGCTGACGGCCATGGGCGGCTATCGAATCAGATTCGCCGCTCCGGCCCGCGCGTCGCCGACCGCATCAAGTACGGTCGAGCGATGAGGCTTGGGACGGCATGGGTGTGGGGGCGAGGACGCCTGGGGCTGCTGGTGCTGGCGGCGATGGCGCTACTGGCTCCGGCGCAGGCCGTCGCCCTCGACTCGGATTTGAAGCATTCCGCCGCCATGAGACTGCAGGGCAGTAATGGCTACTCGATCCTTGCTCTCGCCAACAGCGAACGAGCCGACGGACGTGGTGAGGTCGTCCTCTTCGTGTACCGCAAGAACGCCATCGTGACCTACCTGGCACCAGCCATCCTGACCGGGACCAGGATCGACGCGGATCTCGGCCAGCTGGGCAGGATCTCGCTCGAAGTGGTGCCGTCAGGCGTCGAGCGGACGCTGCACCGCCGCTGCGGGGGCGAACCGGAGGCTTTTACCTTCGAACCGGAGTCCTACCGGGGCACCTTCGAACTGTACGGCGAGGAGGGGTACACCGAGGCGGTCACGACCTCTCCTCGCGAATACACCCGTTTCTTCCTTGACGTCGTCTGCGGCAGGTCGTTCTTCGGCGGGGAATCGAGTGGCGTGGGTCTTCCCGGCGCCAGGATCCGGCTCCTGGCGGGGAGCGGTCATCACCGGCTCCGCCTGCAGGTCAACAAGAATTGGCCAGGCGCGGGGGCAGTCTTCGAAGCCGAGATAACGGAAGAACGACATCTGATCGAGATCACCCGGACTGTGTCCGGACGGGCTGGCTCCAATGCCTTCGACTACGACCCGCAGCTGCGGACGGCGACGGTTGATCCGCCCGCCCCCTTCTCCGGCCAAGCGATCTTCCGGCGCAACGCCATTCCCGCAAACCGCTGGAGCGGAGACCTCGCCGTCGACTTCCCCGGCCGCTCCGGCGTCCCGCTGGTCGGCGCCGGCGTCAGCGCCACGCTCGTCCCCGCCTGCCGGGAGGAAACCGGCAGTCACGCTCGCTGCAAGCCGCCACGCTCGCCGAACATCCCCTAACCGCGGGGGAGAACCGGCCGGCGTGGCGACTTTATGTCGCTATGCGGCAAAAAGTCGACTCACCCGATGTCGTAGTCGCGGGAATCGCCGCACGGCAGCACGGGGTGGTCACGCGTAGGCAGCTTTTGCGCGCGGGTGTGAGCGCTAGTGGCGTTGCCGGGCGGGTACGGAGGGGACTTCTGCATCGGCTGCACCAGGGTGTTTATGCGGTCGGCCATCGCCCTCCCTCTCGCGAGACTCGGTGGATGGCAGCTGTCCTCGCCTGTGGCGAGAGAGCCGCCCTGAGTCACCGGAGTGCGGCCACCCAGGTAATTATCCCTTGACAGGGGGTATGAATTCTGGTTGAGTAGCGGCATGAACTCATCCGAGGAGCCAACAGAGAAGAACAAGCTTGCCGAGATCAAAGCTAGGCGCGACGCGCGACGAGCGGCAATGGCAGAGGGAAGCCAAGAGGCACCCAGCGATGAGGGCGAGTCACCGGAAACCCCGGAGGAAAAAGCGAAGCGCGAGCGCGACTTGGCTGCGCTGGAAGAGAGAGGGGCGCTCAGACCTTGCGAGGCGTGCGGGGGAGAGTTCACGGCCCTCGGTATGCGCGCACTGCTTCAGCTTGTTGGAGAAGGCGGCCGAATCAAGCTGGGCGAAGGTGGGCAGATGGTGGTTGCCATGTGCAGGGACTGCGGCCTGATGAGGTTTCATGCGGCGGATCTCCTTTTCATGGATGAGGACGACGATGCCGCCGGTTAACCGCGCGAACCCTGTCCGCGCCGCGTCCTCAGATTCCCGCTATTCCGTCATGGAGTTCATGCGCGAGTTCCCGAATGACGAGGCTTGCTTGCAGTGGCTTTGGAGAACGAAATGCGCGGTTGACGACGAGGGAAAGCGCGCCTTTTGCCCCAAGTGCGAACTAGATCGGCCGTTCCATCGGGTCAGCGGTCGTCCAGCCTGGGACTGCGACTACTGCGGCCATCACATGCACCCGACTGCCAACACGATCTTTCACAAGTCCTCGACCTCGTTGCAGCTTTGGTTCTACGGGATGTTTCTTGTCTCGCAGACCCGGTGCGGGATCAGCGCCAAACAGCTCGAGAGAGAGATTGGCGTGACATATAAGACCGCGTGGAGGATGCTGAACAAGATCCGCAATCAGTTGATGGATGAGAGCGACGGGGAGCCTCTGTCCGGCGATGTAGAGGCCGACGAGACGGCTATCGGCGGCAAGCCGCGCCAGGGCGATATCAACCGGCTACGGCGCGAGGGAGATACCAGCCTGAGCGCAGCAGGCGGGCGCTGGCGCAACCGCAAGACGACGGTGTTCGCCGCGGTCGAGCGCGGAGGCCGAGTGCGCGCCACGGTGGTCCCGGATCGCGGCCGCAAAACCTTGCAGGGCGAGATGGAGAAGTTCGTGCTGCCCGCGTCAACGATCTTCACGGACGATTGGCCCGCCTACTACGGCCTCGACGGCCGCTACCAAGGCCACCGCAGGATCAGGCACTCGGAGAAGATCTACGTCATGGGCGACGTGCATACCCAGACGATCGAGGGCTTCTTTGGGAACTTCAAACGGGGACTCGCCGGCACCTACCACGCGGTCTCCCGCAAGTGGCTACAGGGCTACCTCAACGAGTTCACCTGGCGCTACAACCGCCGCGACGACGACCGGGCTATGTTCCTGTCCCTGATCGCGCGAGCCGCGGTCTAAGACTTCGGTTTCTCCTCGCGGTTCTTGCCTCGCGGCGGACCCGCCACAAGCTCAAAGTCCCTCATTACCGTCGAGCGCTTGCGAACCGGGATCTTGAAGCCCTTGGAGGTCTTGTCGGTGCGCTTGTCGGGGTTCCGCTGCGACACCGCTGCCTCCTCTATTCGGCGTCGCGCCAGGCGCGTTCTACGTCCTCGCGAGTCTGAGAAGGGCGGAGAGGCGAAATGAAGAACTCCATGTGATTGGGGGAGTCTTTGTGGCCACCCTCCGCGAAGCCCCTATGCGGCGCTTGCGGAGCCTGCTCGTGAGCCGTTTGATCGGCGACCTGAGCTACTCCGAACCTCTGGCTGTCCATTCCGTCCACCTCCCGATTTCCGTTTGCGTTTTTTGGCTTTCGCTTTCGGTTTCGCCGTAGATTTCGGCGAGGGCGGCAGGGCTTCCTCTAAGCGAAGGAACATCTTCATGCTAGCGCCCTCCTCGGCCCCGCGAAGCAGTTTCTTGACCAACTCGACGTGCTCGTATTCTGCAAGCGGCTTCGCCGGCAGACTTAGCTCCTGGGCCTGGTCTATCGAAATCACATACCCATGCGTCGGGAAGTCCATTACGAGCGCCCTTGCGATCTCGGATGGATCTTTGTCGCATCCAACATCTTTCAGGAGCCGTTCAGCATATTTCGCCGTCACTTTGAGGAGCTGCTTGGCGTGATGAACGACCTTCGGGTCCAACTGGCAGACGAGCGGCTCGGAGAATCCCGCAGAGAACGCAAGCATCGCTTCAAGCGTCTCGGCTCGACTCAGGCCGGTTCGTTCAAGCACCTCGACCCCGCCTTTCACGGCCATCGACACGGCGTCCCGGGCAACCTCGTCTGCCGCCCGCGCGATGTTGAGTGCAGAAATCTGCCCCTCAAGGCTGCCCTCATCGTGCATCTGGGCGTCCAGGGGTCCCATGTCCGCACCCGGAGCAAGGTAAATCTCGTCGCCCGAAACGGCGAGCAGGGTGGCCGCGCTCTTGGCGAAGTCGGGAATGACGACCCGGACCCGCGAAGCGGAAGCGCGAGCCATCAGGGCGAGCTTGTAGGCGGCGTGAGCGTCACCGCCAGGCGAGTCCAGCCAGACATCTATCTCCACGTCCTCGCGCGGCTGGGAGATGAGGTCCTCCATCTGCCGCCGGATGGGCGCGATGGTCCGCCTTTCGATGCGTTCGGTCCGGTCGAGCCAGACGAGCAGATACCGCTCAGGCATGGCGGGCAGGGTACCGGACGAGACCTTGACAAGACTGCGTGCGTTTCCAGCGGCCGTTACCCACGGCCGCAGTCGAGCCGGTCGAAGTGCAGCGCCGCCCGACTTGGCAGAACGAGGTCGCCGGTCCGATTGACCAACCCGACCGCTGCGAGGTCGCGGATCGCGCGGGCCACCGCATCGGTTTCGCCGAACTCTCCAGCGGGCGCAAGCTCGCGCTCTATCTCGGCCCGCGTTAGCTGCGCGGGGTGCTCCACCAGGAGCAACGTCATAACGGCCGCCTGGTCCTGCGCGTCCTCTCCCGCAGGGGATACTGGGTCGTGCATGGGGACTTACCTCCCTGTGCCAGGCGGGGGGCCGTTCGCGCGGCGCCCCCGCCGTTTTTCAACTGAGGCGCGGCACCCTAGCGCGGGTCAAGGATGGACTTTTTGCCGCTTATGCAGCGGAATCTCTACCCCCTACCAAGGGATACTTACCCGGCCACCCATTGGGATCTCCTGCCGCTTGCGGACGAACCAGTTCACGTTTCCGTGCCAGGCCAAGCCGGCCGCGCCGGAAGGTCCGGTATTCGCCTGCACCGCAGCCGCTCACTTTCGCAGGAGCTGGTGGTTCGCCGCGATGGCATCCCCGTGACGACGCCGTCAAGGACCCTCACCGATCTGAAGGCGGTGATCCCGGCCTGGCAGTGGAGGAAAGCCGTCAGACAGGCCGAGTTCAAGAGATTGAAGTTGGATCCCGAGATCGAAACCGACGGAACGCGCAGCGATCTCGAGCGGGACTTCGTGCGGCTGTGTCGGCAACACGGCCTCCCTCCTCCAGAGGTCAACGTCAAAATTGGGCGCTGGACCGTCGACTTCCTCTGGCGGACCCGGCGGCTCGTCGTCGAAACCGACTACTACGACTACCACCGCGGCAAAATCGCATTTCAGGACGACCACAGACGTGACCTGGATCTGAGGCGGCTCGAGTACGAGATCCGGCACTTCAGCGAACAACAGCTGAACGAGCATCCCGCGGAGGTGGTGACGGACCTGCGCGCAGCTCTGACGATGCAGGAATTCGAGTATCCAGTAACTCGCCTCTTCACCGGTGACACAGCTTTGACTACCCTGGATCAATGATCTGCCGGGAGGGTTACCGCGGATTCGCGGGTCGAGCCACGGTCGTGCTTGCGGCAGTGTGCGGCCTACTGGCTCTGGTTCCCGCGGCAAGCAGCGCCGACGAGATCGGCTGGATGTACAACCCGGACGCGGTGGTCGAAATCCACCTCGGCGGCCTCTCCGAAGAAGAGCTGGATGCGCTCGAACTCGAACCGGGTGTGGAGCAGAAAGGAACCTTTGAACTGACCGTCGACGGCCTCACCAAAGGTGTGCCGCTGGCCGACGTCGGGATTCGGCTCAAGGGCGGGACGGGATCGGCGCGCCCGGTCAAGACCGGCAAGTCCGGGCTCAAAATCAGGTTCGACAAATTCGTCAAAGGCCAGCTCTTCTTCGGGATCAGGAGGCTGACCCTCAACAACATGATCCAGGACCCGTCGATGGTCCACGAGACGCTCTCCTACGAGCTGTTCCACACCCTCGGCCTGCCGGCCTCGCGCACCGGCTACGCCTTCGTCACCCTCAACGGGGCCAAATACGGCCTCTTCCTCAACCTCGAGACCCTCGACGAGATCTCGCTGCCGCAGTGGTTCGGCGACACGACTCAGCACCTCTACGAGGCGGACGCGCCGAAAACCGACCTCACCCCTGGCAGCGCCGAAAAATTCGAGGTCGACGAGGGTGACGAGGCGGACGTGAGCGACCTCGAAGCGCTGATCGACGCCGTCAACGACGAGGAAGGCGACTGGTCGGATGGGGTGGACCCCGTCGCCGACCTGGAACGGCTGGCCGACCAGTGGGCGGTCGAACGCTACATCGCGCACTGGGACGGGTACGCGGGCATCGCGGGGGTCTTCCGTCCCAACAACTACTACCTGCACAGCGACCTCGCCGGTGTCTTCCAGATGATGCCCTGGGGCACCGACCAGACCTGGGAACGGGACGATCTCGAATTCGACGAGCCGGCCGGCGGCGTGATGTTCAACAAATGCCTGGAAGACGTCAGCTGCACGACGCTCTACCTGGAGGGCCTCACCGACGTCCATTGCGCGGTCCCGGGTCTCGAGCACGGCGCTCACATCGCTCAGCTGGCGGCGATGCTGGAGCCGTACCAGGGAGAAGAAGACGAGGTCAAACGCGAGTCCACCACCGAAGAAATTGCCGCAGAGGTCGAAGGCGTCGAAGACTTCGCTGCGCTGCGGGCGCAGCAGCTGAACGAGTTCCTGGCCGAGCAGGGGATCCTCGGGGCAGGCATCGATCCCTGCGCGCCGCCTCCCCGGCCCGAAACTCCGGAACACCCCGGTTCGATCACGTCGCCTCGGGCCCCTGGTCCGATCGTCGCCCCGCTTCCGAAAATCATCTTCGGCCCATCCAAGGTCAAGGGGAACCTCGTCGTGACCCGCCTCTCGGTCCCCGGCGCCGGCAGGGCGACCGAGCGGGTCAGCGCTCGTCTCGACGGACGGCGCGTCCAGGTCTGCTCGGACGGGGGGAGCCGCGCCGCGCCCGGGCCGCTGACGGTCCGCTGCCGGCTCTCGGAGCGGGCCCGAAAAGCCCGCGAGTCGGGTGCGCTCAAACTGCGGGTCCGCGTCGCCTTCCAGCCGATGACCGGCAAGCCGCAGTCCGTGGTCCGCTCCCTGACGGCCCCGAAGCGCCCCTGAGCGGCACCGCAACGGCGCGCCGGCGGTTGCGCCCAGGCGCCTCATAGAGTTGCGCCATGGCCGCCGCACCCCAGCTCTTCCTGATCGACGGCAACTCGCTCGCCTACCGCGCCTTCTTCGCGCTGCCGGAGTCGATCGGGACCAGCGACGGGCGCCCGACCAACGCGATCTACGGGCTCGCCTCGATGCTGGTGAAAATCATCGACGAACACCACCCGCAGGGGGTGATCGTCGCCTGGGACGCCGGGATGTCTGGGCGCGAGGTCACCTATGACCTCTACAAGGCCCAGCGCAAACCGCGTCCCGACCTGCTGCGCGAGCAGTGGCCGCACCTGATGCCGCTGGTCGAGGCCTTCGGCTACACCAACGTCAAGGTCGAGGGCTACGAGGCGGACGACGTGATCGCCTCGCTGGTCCGCCAGGCGCGCGAGCAGGGGATCGAGGTGATGGTCGTGACCGGCGACCGCGACGCCTACCAGCTGGTCGACGAGGGAGTGCGGGTGATGAGCACCTCGCGCGGGATCACCGAGACGAAGATCTACGACCGTGACGCGGTCCTCGAGCGCTACGGCGTCGCTCCGGAGCTGATCACCGACCTGATGGGCCTGCGCGGCGACACCTCGGACAACATCCCCGGCGTCCCCGGGATCGGCGAGAAAACCGCAACCCAGCTGCTGCAGGAGTTCGGTTCGCTGGACGAGGTGCTCGCAAACGTCGACAAGATCTCCGGCGCCAAACGCAAGCAGAACCTGGTCGAGCACGCCGACGATGCCCGCCTCTCCAAGCAGCTGGCAACCCTCCAGTACGACATCGAGACCGGGGTGGACCTGGGCGAGGCGATGGCCGGCGAACCGGACCGCGGCGTCCTCCGCGACTTCATGCGCGAGTTCGAGCTGCGGGCGGTGATGGAGCGGCTGGAAGAAGCGCTGCCCGAGGGCCAGGCGGTCCCCGGACGCAACGTCGAGCAGGAGCTGGAGGTCGAGGTCGAGGAGGGGACGACCGCCGACCTCCGCGGCGGGCCAGCGGCGCTGGCGATCTCCGGCGAGCGCTGGGCGGCGGCTGAAGGCGAGCGGATCCTCGCCGGCTCCTCCAGTCACGACGAGCTGGCGGCGGCGCTGGCCGGCCACGCGTTTCTCGCCCACGACGCCAAGTCGGTCGGCGGCGGTCGCCACGGCCTGCTCGCGGCGGCCGCCCGCGCCGGTGTCGAGCTGGAGCTCGAGCACGACACGATGCTCGCCGCCTACCTGCTGGAGCCGCAGCGCCGCACGTACGAGCTGACCGAGCTGGCGGCCGATGCCGGGATCGGCATCGCCGAAGCGGCGGCCGCCACGCCCGACGAGGACGACGGCCAGCTCGCTCTCAGCGAGGAGGTCGAGGCCGGGCTCGACCCGCCGGAGGAGGCGCGCCTGGTTGCCGCCTTGGCCGAGGTGCAGCGGCCGCGCATCGAGGAGCTGGGTCTGGAGACGCTGCTGCGCGAGGTCGAGCTGCCTCTGGTCCACGTGCTGGCGGCGATGGAGCGCGAGGGACTGAAGCTCGACGCCGAGCGCCTGGCCGAGGTTGGGGCCGGCTTCGGGGAGCGCATCGCCACCCTCGAGAAGGAGATCTTCGAGCTGGCCGAGGAGGAGTTCACGATCGGCTCGCCGCAGCAGGTCGGCCGCGTCCTCTTCGAGAAGCTGGAGCTGACCCGCAAGCGCCGCGGCAAAACCGGGTTCTCGACCGACGCACGCGTGCTCGCCCAGATCCGCGACGAGCACCCGATCGTCGAGAAGATCGAGTCCTGGCGCGAGCTGACCAAGCTGAAGAACACCTATCTCGACTCGCTGCCGGACCTGATCGACCCGGAGACGGGGCGCGTCCACACCACCTTCAACCAGGCCGCAACGACCACCGGTCGCCTCTCCAGCACCAACCCCAACCTGCAGAACATCCCGATCCGGACCGAGATCGGCCGCCCGGTCCGCGCCTGTTTCGTCGCCGAGCAGGGCGCCCAGCTGCTCTCCGCCGACTACAGCCAGGTCGAGCTGCGGGTGCTTGCCCACGTCGCCGACGAGACGGTGCTGAAAGACGTCTTCCACGCCGGCGAAGACGTTCACGCCGCCACCGCGGCCGAGGTCTTTGAGATCGGCCGCGACGAGGTCGACGTCGGCCAGCGCTCGAAGGCGAAGATGGTCAACTTCGGGATCGTCTACGGCCTCACCGGCTTCGGCCTCGCCGACCGCCTCAACATCCCCCGCAAGGAGGGCGAGGAATTCGTCGCCCGCTACCTGGAGCGCTTCCCCGCCGTGCGCGCTTTCCGCGAGCAGGTGATCGAGCGGGCGCAGGAGGAGGGCTACGTGACGACCCTGATGGGCCGCCGCCGCCAGATTCCCGAGCTGCGTTCCGGCAACCCGAACACCCGCCGTCTCGGCGAGCGACTCGCCGTCAACACGGTGATCCAGGGCACCGCGGCCGACATCATCAAGGTGGCGATGGTCCGCTGTCAGCGAGCGCTGCGCGAGGCCGGGGGGGAGACCCGCCTCGTCCTGCAGATCCACGACGAGCTGCTGTTCGAGGGGCCGCCGGGGGAGATGGAGGCGGCAACCGAGCTGGTCGAGCGCGAGATGTGCGCCGCCTACGAGCTCGATCCGCCGCTCGAGGTCGACATCGGCGTCGGTCCCGACTGGCTCACCGCCAAGTAGCTCCAGCTCTAGCCGCTGCCGGAACCGCTGCGATCGAAGTCCTCGCCGGAGTCCAAGTCGCCGCTCCCGGAGCCGCTGCCCGAATCGTCGTCGCCATCCGCATCGTCTCCGTCGCCGGGCCCGGAGCTGCTCCCTCCCGAAGTTCCCTCGCCTGAGCCGCTGTCGGAGTCGCCGGATCCGGAACGGCCGCTGCGTTCCGAGAGGGGCTCGTCGTCGCCCGAGGAGTCCTCGCCCCGGTTCGGACCCCCATCGCGCCCAGAAGAGTCGTCCGAGTCGCCGCCCTCACCGGACCCGCTCGCCGGTTCCGAGCCGGTTCCGCTCGAGGAGCCCCCCGGCTGCGTCGCCTCGCCCCCGCCGGCCGCCTTCGACGCGGAGGCCGCCGCTCGCTCCGGTCCGCTGCCGTCGCGCTCCTGCTGAACCGCCACGCCGGCACCGACCGAGCCGGCCACCAGCGCCGTCGCGACGCCGGCCTTGAACGCGCCGCCGGCGCTGAGGCCGCCGAGCGTCGCCGCCCCGCCCCCGCTCGCCGAAGCGGCACTCGTCGCGGCCGCGGCGCCCCCGGCCACGGCTGCCTCGGCAGCGTGGTCGAAGAGAAGCCGCAACAGCGGCAGCGGCACCAGCAGTCCCAGCCCGTCGCGCAGCGCCAGCCGCGCCCGGTAGATCGCCTGCCGTGCGGCGCCGCCGCTGACGCCCAGCGCCGCCGCGATCTCCTCGTGGCTCAGCCCTTCCAGCTCGCGCATCACGATCGCCGCCCGCTGAGGCTCCGGCAGCGCCCGCAACCGGCCTATCAGCTTGGCGATCTCCTCGTGCCGCTCCGCCTCGACCGCGGCACTGCGCCCGCTCGCGACCGCCTCGCCCAACTCCTCGGTGAGCGGCGGCGCGTCCCGCAGGTCGTTGAGCGCGGTGTTGCGGACGATTCGGTAGAGCCACGGCCGCAGCTCGATCTCGGCCTCGGAGCCGCGCAGCGCCAGCAGAGCCTTCGAGAAGGCGTCCTGGGTGACGTCTTCGGAGCGATTGCCGACGATCGCGGCGGCGAAGCGGTCGAGCGGCCGACGGTAGCGCCGCACGATCTCCTCGAACGCCGCCTCGTAGCCCTCGCGCACCAGCTTCACCAGGCGCCGGTCCGGCTGCGAACGCAGCGCCGGTCCGAGGAAGATCCGGGAGGCAAACGGTTCTGCTGGCGGCGGAGGCATCGCGGTCGTGTTGGAGGTCGGGTGGTCGGTCTTGCGGTGAAACGGGTCCTGTACTGCGGTACTGATATGACAGCAGGCCGGTTCAGTCGCCGAGCCCTATCCATGCAACCCGCCTCCAGCCCGAAGATCACGCGCAGCAGGGATCTCCTCCGTGGATAGGGGCCTGGCGGTGATCCTGACCGCGCTCGCGGGGGGCCTGATCGCCCTACAGGCGCCGATCAACGCCGAACTGGGCAAGGCGACCGGCGGCCTCGCGGCGGCGCTGGTCTCCTTCCTGGTCGGCACGGTCGCCCTCGCCGCGATCGTCCTCCTCAGCGGCAAGGCCGGCGGCCTCGGCTCGACCTTCGACGTCAGCTGGTACTACCTGGTCGGCGGGCTGCTGGGGGCGCTCTACGTGACCAACGCGCTGCTCGCCGTCTCGGCGATCGGGGCCGGCGGCGTCGCCGCGCTCACCGTCGCCGGCCAGCTCATCGCCTCGGTCGCGATCGACCGGCTAGGCCTGTTCGGCCTGGACGAGGTCGCGCTCACGCCCGAGCGCCTGCTCGGGGTCGCGCTGCTGCTGGTCGGGACGGTCCTGGTCATCCGCTGAAGGGACGAAGTCCGGCGGCGCGATGTTCAGGTAGTGGCGGAAGGACCAGTCGACGAAGCGCTTGCTTCCCATCAGCCGGATCGCCGGGCCGAGCAGCCGCGGCGGAATCCGCGGGATCAGCCGCTGCACGCGCAGCATCCAGCGGAACTTCCACTCGTGCAAGTCGTGGAACTCGGCATAGGCCGCGGCGGCCTGCTCGCGGCTCTGGCGGCCCTCGACGACGCCGCGCAGCTCGCGCCCGAGCGCGATGCCGAAGTAGAGCGCGGTGCGGATCCCCTCGGCGCTGAGCGGCAGGCAGTGGCCGGCCGAGTCGCCGGCGAAGAAGACGCCGCCCTCGGTTGCCCGGCGCAGCTCGTGCGGGATCCAGTTGCCCTGGTAGCGGACGCGGTCGCGGGCGAGGTCTTCGGCCAGCATCTCGGTCGTCTCGCGGACGTGGAAGCGCGGGTCGAAGGAGCCGATCCCGATCCGCGTCTCATCGCCGGCCGGGAACGACCAGCCGTAGCCGGCGGGGACGTAGCGGCGGTCGATCCAGATCTCGAGATCCTCACCGCCGCCCTCGGGATGGACCTCGAGGCCGCGCGAGAGCGGCGCGTCGGGCGGCTGGAAGCCATCGCCGTTGGACAGCATCCGGCGCCAGCCGAGCGCGTCGACGACCAGCGGTGCCGAGATCACGCCGCGATCGGTCTCGACGACGATCTCGCTGCCGCCGCTGGCCGGCGCCGCGCGCCCATGCACCTTTGCGGTCTCAAAGCGGGCATCGCAGTCGCGCCAGAGCAGCTGGCAGAGCTCGCGGTAGTCGAAGGTCGAGAAGGTCCAGGGCAGCCGGTAGCGGGCGTCGCCGTGGGGCGTGTGCATGACCAGCTCGTCGAAGCGCTGGCGCTCGCAGTCCATCAGGTCAAGCCGCCGCAGCCACTCGGTCGGGATGCCGCAGGCGGAGGTCTGTCGCTCGCCGATCTCGTAGCGGTCGACGATCATCACGTCGGCGCCGGAGCCCGCGAGCTCGCGGGCGATCGCCAGCCCGGCAAAGCTGGCGCCGCAGATCAGCACGTCGTGCGATCCGTCCAGCGGCGTTCGTTCCTCTCCCCGCTTGGTGGCTCGGACCGGCATCGGGTCCGATTCTGCCATCATTCGCGCCCGTGTCGGCCACCGAGACCATGACGCCTGCGCCCAGCGCCACTCCCGTCGACGGATCCAACGGCCTGCTGCTGCAGATCGACGGCAAGATCGTCCCGAACTACGCGGCGACGATGGTTTCCTTCGACGAGGGCGACGTCGTCAACGGCAAGGTCGTCCGCATCGACAAGGACGAGGTCCTGGTCGACATCGGCTACAAGGCCGAGGGAGTCATCCCCTCCAACGAGCTCTCGATCCGCAAGTCGGTCGATCCGGCCGAAGAGGTCGAGCTGGGCGAGGAGGTCGACGCGCTGGTCCTCACCAAGGAGGACGCCGAGGGCCGCCTGATCCTCTCCAAGAAGCGCGCCCGCTTCGAGAAGGCCTGGCGCCGCATCGAGGTCGCCGCCGACTCCGGCGAACCGGTCGAAGGCAGCGTCATCGAGGTCGTCAAGGGCGGCCTCATCCTCGACCTCGGGGTGCGCGGCTTCCTGCCCGCCTCGCTGGTTGATATCCGCCGCGTGCACAACCTCGACGAGTTCATGAGCCAAACGCTCGAGTGCAAAGTCATCGAGCTCAACCGCAGCCGCAACAACGTCGTCCTCTCGCGCCGCGCCGTCCTCGAGGAGGAGCGCAAAGAGGTTCGCGAGCAGATCCTTGGCCGCCTCGAGCCGGGCCAGGTAGTCGAAGGCAAGATCTCCAACATCGTCGACTTCGGCGCCTTCGTCGACCTCGACGGCATCGACGGCCTGATCCACATTTCCGAGCTTTCTTGGAGTCACGTCAACCATCCCTCCGAAGTCGTCGCGATCGGTGACACGGTGCGGATCAAAGTGCTCGACATCGACCGCGACCGCCAGCGCATCTCGCTCGGGCTCAAGCAGACGCAGGAGGACCCGTGGCAGCGGGTCATCAGCACCTACCGCCCCGGCGACGTGCTCGAGGGCGCGGTGACCAAGGTGGTCGCCTTCGGCGCCTTCGTCGAAATCCTGCCCGGCGTCGAGGGCCTGGTCCACATCTCCGAGCTGGCCGACCACCACGTCGAGAACCCGAGCGAAGTGGTCGAGTCCGGCACCGACCTCAACGTCAAGATCCTTGAGATCGACGAAGAGCGGCGGCGGCTTTCGCTCAGCATCAAGCGGGTCGAGGGGCAGAACATGCCGATGCAGGGGCTTGGGGATCAGCTGCAAGAGGCGGCCGATACCGACGAGGGACAGGACGACCCGTCCACGGGTCCTGTCGCAGAGGAGTCGCCCGACGAGGGATCAGACGTCGCATCCGCGGGTCCTGTCACGGAGGACGACTCCTCGTCCTCGCAAGCTGCGGGCGAGGAGCCATCCTCCGCGCCACCCGCGGACGAGGCGCCCGAGTCCTCGAGTTCTCCAGCTGAGGAGGAGGAGCCCACCGCCGCCGAGGACCCTGTTGCTGTGGAGCCGCAGGATGAGGCGTTGGCGGTGGAGGAGGAGGCTTCTGAGGGTGCGGATCCGGCGCCGGTGGCTGAGGAGAACGGGACCACGGAGGAGACTGGGACCGAAGGCGGCGACACCGGGGAGGACGAAGCCGGTGGCGAGGCCCAGGAGGGCGAGTCGGCCAGCGAGCGGCCCGATGCCCCCGACGACGTCGACGAGGCGTCGGGCGAAGACACGCAGACGGGCGAGTCCGAGCAGAGCTGAGCGGCGGCTCGCTATGCCGCTGACGATTGGCCTCACCGGCGGCATCGCAGCCGGGAAGTCGGAGGCATTGGCCGCTTTCTCGCGGCTGGGCGCGGCCACCCTGTCGAGCGACGCCGTCGTTCACGAGCTGCTCGACTCCGAACCGCTGGTCGGCCGGCTGGTCGAGCGCTGGGGGGTGGAGATCGCGCCGAAGGGAAGCGTCGATCGCGCCCGCGTCGGCGAGATCGTCTTCGCCGACCCCGATCAGCTGACCTGGCTCGAGCAGCAGATTCACCCGCTGGTCGGGGAGCGCATCGGCGGCTGGCTCCTGGCGCTTCCGCCCGAGACCGAGGTTGCCGTGATCGAGGTGCCGCTGTTGTTTGAGTCGGGCATGGAGAAGGTCTTCGACACCACGGTCGCAGTGGTCACCGAGGACGAGCTGCGCAGGGAGCGGGCGGCGGCCCGCGGCCACGCCCTCGTCGACGAGCGCGAGGCCCGTCAGCTCGCCCAGGGGGAGAAGGCGGCCCGGGCGGAGCACACGATCGAGAACCACGGCTCGCTCGAGGACCTCGAGGCGGCGCTGTCCGCCCTGATCGAGAGGCTGCGGCGATGAGGCGACCGAGGCGACGGCGGCTTGCCCTCGCCACGGGCGTGGTCTTGGCTGGAGTCGTGGCGGGGGCGGCGCTGGGAGTCTTTGGTGAAGTTGACGACGCAATCCAGGAGCTGACGTTGCCGCTGCGCCACGAGGACATCATTCGCCAGCAGTCCGAGGAAAAGGGCGTTGATGCGGCGTTGATCGCCGCCGTCATCTACTCCGAGTCGAAGTTCGCCGACCAGACTTCGACGGCTGGAGCTCGCGGACTGATGCAGATCACGCCAGAAGCGGCGAATGAAATCGAGCGTCTCAGCGGCGGCACCTCGTTCAGGCTCGAGGACCTCTCAGATCCCGAAATCAACATCCGTTACGGCACGTTCCTCTTGCGCGAACTGCTCGACCGTTTCGACGGCGACGAGGTCGCCGCGCTCGCCGCCTACAACGCGGGCCCTTCTCACGCCGAGGAATGGGGGGGCAGCGACCTCACTGTTGAGGCCATCGAGTTCCCGGAAACGCGCGCCTACGTCGAAGAGGTGCTCGACAAGCGCGGCGCCTATCGCGACAAGTACGCGAAGGAGCTGGGCTACAGGTGAGCGACAACGCCCCGCGGCCGCGCGTTGCCGCCCTTGCCCTTGCGGTCGGTCTGGTCCTGGCCGACTCCTCGATCGTCGTTTTGGCGCTGCCGGAGATCTATCGCGACCTCGACACCAGCGTCGCTGGGGTCACCTGGGTGCTGATCTCGTTCAACCTTGTAATGGCGTTGGCGGCGGTACCAGCGGCCTTGCTGGCGCGGCGGGTCGGCCCCGGCCGCACCGCCGCCGTCGGCCTCGCGGTGTTCGCGGGCGCAGGACTCGCCTGCGGCATCGCCGACGAGCTCTCGACCCTGATTCTGGCCCGCTGCGTGCAGGCGTTGGGCGGCGCCGCCGCGGTTACGGCGGCACTCGAGTTGCTGCCGGCGACGGTCGGGTCGGAGCGGCGTGCGACCGCGGTCTGGGCCAGTGCGGGTGCGACCGGGGCGGCGCTGGGCCCGGCGGCCGGGGGTGTCCTTACCGAGCTGGTCTCCTGGCAGTCGATCTTCCTGGTCCAGGTGCCGGTGGCGCTTGCCGCTGCGGTGCCGATCCTGGCCGTGGCAAAGCACGAGGCGGCGACCGGCATCCTGCAGACGGAGCTGCGCCGTACCGGTCGCCCGCACCTCTGGGCGAATCTGGCGCTGGCGATGGTCTCCGCAGCGATCGCGGCGGCTCTCTTCTTGCTCGTCCTGCTGCTGATCGAGGGTTGGCGCCTGACCCCGATCGGAGCCGCGATCGTCGTCACCGTGATGCCCCTGGCTGCGATTCTCGGTAGCCGCATCGGTCCGCTCGTCCCCAGCGCCAAGGCGCGCGCGGCGGCCGGCGCGATCCTCATCTCCGGTGGCCTCGGCGGTCTCGCCTTCCTGCCCAAGGCGGAGGTGGCTTTGACGCTGCCACCGCAGATCCTGGTCGGCGTCGGCCTCTCGCTGGTCCTCTCCGCCCTCACCGAGACCGCGCTCGGCGGTCGCGCCCCCCAGGCAATCCACGGCGGTTGGACGATCTCGGCCCGTCATGCTGGCGTGGTGATCGGGCTGCTCGCCCTGACCCCGATCTTCACCGCCGACATCGCCGAGCAGCGCCATGACGCAGTCGACGCCGGCACCGCGGTGATCCTCGACTCCCGGGTCAGTCCGCTGCTGAAGATCGAGCTGGCGCAGCAGATCAGCGACCGGCTCGAAGGCGAGAAGGGGAAAGTGCCGACGATCGGGCCGGCCTTCGAGCCGCTGCCCGAGGATCCTGAGGAGAGGGCGGAGGTGGTCGGCTTGCGCGAAGAACTGCAGGACCAGCTCGACCGCGGCGCCACCCACGCCTTCAGCCCCTCGTTCCTGCTCGGTGCCCTGCTGGCCCTGCTGGCACTGATCCCGATCGCCCTCGCGCGGCGGGTGGATCTGTGAACGCCGCGCTGCGGGCACAGGTGCTGGTTGGCGCGGCAGTCGTCGCGTCGGGCGTTCTGGTGGGCGTCTATCTCGCGGCCGGCGGTTCCTCTTACACGCCCGAGCAGGTCCAGGACCCCTGTCAGCCGCGGGCCTGGTCGAATCCACAGGGCCTGGAGGAGCTCGCCAACCAGTTCACGAGCTCAGCCCTCGACGGCGCCGCCTGTCGAGCTCGGCGTCTCACGCGAGGCGCTGGCGCGGGCGCTGGCGACCCCGGAGGCGCGCGAGCGCTTCAGCGAGCGCTACGGAATCGACGACGAGAAACTGGCGCGAGCGATCCGCGCCGGCCTGCTGCGCGCCGTCGACGACGCCGAAGAGGCGGGCGCGCTCAGTCCCCTGGTCGGCGCCCCTTTGCGGGCGACGGTCGAAGAGATCCCGCTCGAACAAGCAATCGAACTGATCAACAACGCCCGTTCGTTCCTCGGCAACGTCCAGGGCTTCCTCGGCCCAGCCGGCGATCTGCTGGAAGAACTGCTGCCCTAGAGGTGGCAGCTAGGGCGCTTCGACCTCGAAGCGCTGCTCGTCGGGCAGCCAGGAGATCCCCTCGCAGAGAGCGCCCGGCGTGGTCTTCAGTCCCGCTGCCAGTTTGATCACCGCGTCCACGCCCGGCTCACGGCTGCCCCGCTCGTAGTGGGAGATGGTCGTGCGGTTGAGCTTGCAGCGGAAGCCGAGCTCTTCCTGGGAGATATCGAGCTCGACGCGAGCCCGTTTCATATTCGCGGCAAAACGCTGACGTTTCATGTCCATGACGAAAGCTTCTGTCTTAGAACACGAAAGATCTACAGCCAAAACGACACAACTGCGTAACTAAAGGGACGAGCGGCGCGTCGCCCGCCAGACCCACAGCATCGCGAGCGGCTGCAGCGGCAGTCGCGCCCAGAGCGCCCAGCGCGGGACCCGTCGCAGGTCCAGACCCCTGATCTGCTCCGGATTGACCGCCATGTGGAGGTTGGCGGGGAAGACCGCCAGCAGCAGCCCGAGCAGCCACCAGCGCCCGAAGCGGCGGGTCGCGGGATGGAGGATCGCGACCGCGCCGGCGATCTCGGCCGCACCGCTGACCGCCACCGCCTGGCGCTTATCCGGCACCCAGGGTGGGACGATCGCCTCGAAGCTGCGGCGGATCACGAAGTGCATCGTCCCCGTGAAGGCGAAGAAGGCGGCCAGGGCTGTGCGCGAGCGCTTCACGGTGCGCAGTCTTCCAGGTGGGAGGGGCATGGCGAGTTTTTGCCGTATAGCGACCAAAACTCGCCCCGCTATCGTCCCCCTGTGCCCGAGTTCAAGCTAAACCCCGCTTACACCCCGACCGCCGACCAGCCGAAGGCGATCGCCGGCCTGGCCGAGGGCCTGGGGGCGGGCGAACAGTTCCAGACGCTGCTCGGCGCCACCGGCACCGGCAAGACCTTCACGATGGCGGCGACGATCGCCGAGGTGCAGCGGCCGACGCTGGTGATCGCCCACAACAAGACGCTGGCGGCGCAGCTCTGCAATGAGTTCCGCGAGTTCTTCCCCGACAACGCGGTCGAGTACTTCGTCTCCTACTACGACTACTACCAGCCGGAGGCCTACGTCCCGGCCCAGGACCTCTACATCGAGAAGGACTCCTCGATCAACGACGAGATCGACCGCCTCCGCCACGCGGCGACGGCGGCCTTGTTCGCCCGCCGCGACGTGATCATCGTCGCCTCGGTCTCCTGCATCTACGGCATTGGCTCGCCCCAGGTCTACAACGAAAAAATGCAGCTCTTCAAGGTCGGAGCGGAGATCGACCGCGATGAGGTGCTGCGCAAGCTGGTGAAGATGCAGTACCAGCGCAACGACCAGGTGCTGGGACGCGGCGCCTTCCGCGTCCGCGGTGAGGTGCTGGAGATCATGCCCTCCTACGCTGAGTCGGCCTACCGAATCGCTCTCTTCGGCGACGAGATCGAGGGCATCCAGCACTTCGACCCGCTAACGGGGGAGGTGCTCGACACGATCGACCACGTCTCTGTCTGGCCGGCCTCGCACTACGTGACCAAAGACGAGACGCTGGAGCGCGCGGTCGAAGAGATCCGCGCCGAACTCGAGTCGCGCACGGCCGAACTCGAGGAGGAAGGCAAACAGCTGGAGGCGCACCGACTGCGCCAGCGCACCGCCTACGACCTCGAGATGCTGAAGGAGGTCGGCTTCACCTCCGGGATCGAGAACTACTCGCGCATCCTCGACGGCCGCCCGCCCGGCAGCCCCCCGCACACGCTGATCGATTACTTCCCGGACGACTTCGTCGTCATGGTCGACGAGTCCCACCAGACGATCCCCCAGATCGGCGGCATGTATGAGGGGGACAGGTCGCGAAAGACGACTCTGGTCGATTTCGGCTTCCGCCTGCCCTCGGCGATCGACAACCGGCCGCTCAAGTTCGACGAGTTCCTGCAGCGGGTTCCGCAGCTGGTGATGGTCTCGGCGACGCCGGGCCAGTTCGAGCGGGCCGAATCGAGCCGGATCGTCGAGCAGATCGTGCGCCCGACCGGGATCATCGACCCCTACATCGAGGTCCGCGAGACGAAGAACCAGATCGACGATCTGATGAACGAAGCCAGGGTCGTCGCCAAAGCCGGTGAGCGCATCCTGGTCACGACGCTGACCAAGAAGATGGCGGAGGACCTGACCGCCTATCTGCTCGAGTACGGGATCAAGGTCCGCTACCTGCACTCGGAGATCGACACCCTGGAACGGATCCAGATCGTCCGCGACCTGCGGCTGGGCGAGTACGACGTCCTCGTCGGCGTCAACCTCCTGCGCGAGGGGCTGGACCTGCCCGAGGTCTCGCTGGTCGCGATCCTCGACGCCGACAAGGAGGGCTTCCTGCGCGGCGAGACCAGCCTCGTGCAGACGATCGGCCGCGCCGCCCGCAACGTCAACGGGCGGGTGCTGATGTACGCCGACAAGGAGACCGACGCGATGCGGGCGGCGATGAGCGAGACCGACCGCCGCCGCGCGATCCAGCTTGCCTACAACGAGGAGCACGGGATCACCCCGGCGACGGTCCGCAAAGGCATCTCCGAGATGGCCGAGTTCCTTGCGATGGAGGACCGGGCGCCGGCCAAGCGCCGCCGCAAGCGCAGCGACGACTTCTCCAGCCCCGAGGAGCTGGAGCGTACGATCGTCGCCCTCGAGGAGGAGATGCTGGCCGCGGCCGACGACCTCCGCTTCGAGGAGGCCGGCCGCATCCGCGACGAGCTCAAGGAGCTGCGCCGCGACCTCGACGGGATGACCGCCGGGGCCTGAGCTCAGGCCAGCAGCTTCGCTGCCTTGGCGCTGTCGCCGTAGAACTCCCCGCGCACGGCCTTGCCGCTGTCGTCGTACTGGAGCAGGTGCGCAAAGGGGGCCTCGAAGCTCCCCTTGTCGTTGCTCGCGCGCTGGGTCCCGCGCACGATCACCCACTCGCCGGCGTCGATGAACTCTTCGGGCTCGACGCTGAACGAGCTCCAGTAGTTGGGAATCTGCGCGAAGTTCCCCATGATCGCGTCACGGCCTCTGACCTCTCCTCCTAATGGCAGCTCATCCGAGGTGACCCAAACGGCGTCCTCGGCGAACGACTCCTGCAGCGCGGCAAGGTCGCCGCTGCCGAAGGCCTCGTAGGCGGACCGGGCGGTATCGACGTTGGACATGACTCCTCCTCCGTGGTGGTGGCCCTGCCCAAGACCAACGTAACGCCGTCGCCTCGGCGGCACAAGTCGGGCGGTCCCTGCAAAACGCTGGGCTGATCCGCGCGTCCTTCGTTTATCCCGCATAGCGGTACAAATCAAGGACGCGCTTGAGGGAACATCTGTTCGCCTGCGTAGAATCGGCGTAGTGGCCGCCTCCGACCGAATCGTCATCTCCGGCGCCCGCGAGCACAACCTCAAGGACATCGATGTTGAGCTGCCGCGGGACGCGCTGATCGTCATCACCGGGCTGTCGGGCTCCGGCAAGTCGAGCCTTGCCTTCGACACGATCTACGCCGAGGGCCAGCGCCGCTACGTCGAGTCACTTTCCTCTTATGCGCGCCAGTTCCTCGGGCTGATGGAGAAGCCCGACGTCGACTCGATCGAGGGGCTCTCCCCGGCGATCTCGATCGACCAGAAGACGACCTCGCGCAACCCGCGCTCGACGGTCGGCACCGTGACCGAGATCTACGACTACCTGCGCCTGCTCTGGGCGCGGATCGGCACCCCGCACTGCCCGGAGTGCGGCGAGGAGATCACCGGCCAGACCCAGGAGCAGATCGTCGATCGGCTGATGACGCTCGAGGAGGGGACCAAATTCATGGTCATGGCGCCGGTCGTGCGCGGGCGCAAAGGCGAGTACGGGAAATTGATGGAGCAGCTGCGGCTCGAGGGCTACTCGCGGGTCAAGGTCAACGGCGAGCTGCGCCGGCTCGACGAGGAGATCGTCCTCGACAAGAAGTTCAAACATGACATCTCGGTCGTCGTCGACCGGCTGGTGATGAAGCCCGACCTGCGGCGGCGCCTCTCGGAGTCGGTCGAGGCAGCGGGCGGCCTTGCGGCCGGCCTGATCGAAGTCGAGATCGTCGGCCAGGAGGAGGAGCCGCTGCTCTTCTCCGAGCAGTTCGCCTGCCTCGAGTGCGGTACCTCGATCCCGGAGCTGGAGCCGCGGATCTTCTCCTTCAACTCTCCGCACGGAGCCTGTGAGCGCTGTCACGGGCTCGGCTTCCAGCGGGTGATCGACCCTGAACTGGTCGTTCCCGACCCGACGCTCTCGCTCGCCGAGGGCGCTCTGCAGCCCTGGAACCGCGGCATCACCGCGTACTGGAAGCGGCTGATCGCCGCCGTCGCCGAGGAGTACGGGGTCGACACCGGCGTGCCCTGGTCGAAGCTGAAGAAGAGCGAGAAAGAGATCTTCCTCTACGGCACCGGCGAGGACCGCCACCTGGTCACCTACACCAACCGCTTCGGCCGTCGGCGCTCCTACAAGGTGCGCTTCGAGGGCATCGTCAACAACCTGCAACGCCGCTACGAGGAGACCGACTCGGAGACCAACCGCGAGCGGATCGAGGGCTACATGGCCGAGCAGCCGTGCCCGCAGTGCGACGGCGCCCGCCTGCGGCCGGAGAGCCTCGCGGTCAAGGTCGGCGGCATCAGCATCGCCGAGTACAGCGACCTCTCGGCGCGGGCGGCGGCCGAGTGGATCGCCGACCTGGAGATGACCAAGACCGAGCGCGCGATCGCGCGGCTGATCGTGCGCGAGATCTCCGAACGGCTCGCCTTCCTCGAGAACGTCGGCATCGGCTACCTCTCGCTGGCCCGCTCGGCCCGCTCGCTCTCCGGCGGCGAGGCGCAGCGGATTCGCCTCGCGACCCAGATCGGCTCGCACCTGGTCGGCGTCATGTACGTGCTCGACGAGCCCTCGATCGGCCTTCACCAGCGCGACAACGAGAAGCTGATCGCGACCCTGGATCGCCTGCGTGATCTCGGCAACACGGTGATCGTGGTCGAGCACGACGAGGGGACGATGATGGCCGCCGACCATCTCGTCGACCTCGGCCCGGGGGCCGGCGAACACGGCGGCCACGTGATCGCCGCCGGCACCCCGGCGCAGGTTGCCAAGAACCCCGCCTCGCTGACCGGCCAGTACCTCTCCGGCAAGCGCCAGATCGAGGTGCCGGAGGAGCGGCGCGAGCCACGCGGAGCGCTGCTCGTGCGCGGCGCCCGCGAACACAACCTCAAGGACATCGACGTGACGATCCCGCTCGGCGTCTTCTGCTGCGTCACCGGCGTCTCCGGCTCCGGCAAGTCGACGCTGATCAACGAGACGCTGCACCACTCGGTCGCCAACCGGCTGCACCAGGCGAAGCTGCGTCCCGGTGCCCACGAAGGGGTCGACGGGCTCAGCCAGATCGACAAGATCATCAACATCGACCAGTCGCCGATCGGCCGCACGCCCCGCTCCAACCCGGCCACCTACACCGGCGTCTTCGACCACATCCGCCAGCTTTTCACCCAGACCCAGGAGGCGCGGGCGCGCGGCTACAAGCCCGGCCGCTTCAGCTTCAACGTCAAGGGCGGCCGCTGCGAGGTCTGCAAGGGCGACGGTCAGATCAAGATCGAGATGCACTTCCTGCCCGACGTCTACGTGCCCTGCGAGCAGTGCCACGGCAAACGCTACAACCGCGAGACGCTCGAGGTCCGCTTCAAGGGCAAGAGCATCGCCGACGTGCTGGAGATGTCGGTCGAGGAGGCGGTTTCGTTCTTCGAGAACGTGCCGAAGATCGCCCGCCGCCTGCGCACCCTGCACGACGTCGGGCTCGACTACATCCGCCTCGGCCAGCCGGCGACGACGCTCTCCGGCGGCGAGGCGCAGCGGATCAAGCTCGCCACCGAGCTCTCCAAAGTCGCCACCGGTGACACCCTCTACATCCTCGACGAGCCGACCACCGGCCTGCACTTCGCCGACGTCCAACGCCTGCTCGACGTGCTCGGCCGCTTGGTCGACGCCGGCAACACCGTGGTCGTGATCGAGCACAACCTCGACGTCATCAAGACGGCCGACTGGCTGGTCGATCTCGGGCCCGAGGGCGGCGAAGAAGGGGGAGAGGTGGTCGCCACCGGTACCCCCGAGGAGGTCGCCGCGGCAGAGGGCTCCTACACCGGTCGCTTCCTCTCGGGGCTGGTCGAGCCGGCGAAGGCGAAGCGGCGCCAGGCGGTTGCCGCCTAGCCGAGGCGGGCGCTGCTTAGGACGCTGGGAAGGGGGTATTTGCAGGGCGGAACAGGCGGGGAAGACCGGAGGAAACCATGGCCAGTTCTGCAGTCTCGAAGCGTCTCGCGCTTATCGCGGCGGCGCTGATTGCTCTTGCCCTGATTGCCGCAGGCTGCGGTGGGGGCGACGGCGACGGCGGGCCGAAGATCGGCTTCCTGTTGCCGGAAAACGAGACCCCGCGCTATGAGTCCGACGACCGGCCGGACTTCGAAGAAAAAGTCGAAGAGATCTGCGAAGACTGCGAGATTCTCTACAGCAACGCCGGTGGCGACGCCTCGAAACAGCAGAGCCAGGCCGAAGCGGCACTGACCCAGGGGGCCGAAGTCCTGGTTCTCGACCCGATGGACGCCAAATCGGCCGCGGCGATCGTCGAAAAGGCGAAAGCGCAGAACGTTCCGGTGCTCAGCTACGACCGCCTGATCGAAAACGCCGACGTCGACTACTACGTCTCCTTCGACAACGTCAAAGTCGGCGAACTGCAGGCCGAAACGCTGGCGAAAAAACTGAAAGAAGACGGCAACCCGAGCGGGCCGATCATCATGATCAACGGCGATCCCGCGGACAGCAACGCGGCGCTGTTCAAAGAAGGCGCCCACAAAGGCTTCGATGCCGCGGGCGTCGAGGTCGCGAAAGAGTACGACACGCCCGAATGGTCGGCGGAAAACGCCCAGAACGAGGCGCAGCAGGCGATCACGGCGCTTGGTAAAAACGGCTTCGCGGCCGTCTACGCCGCCAACGACGACACCGGCGGCGGCGCGATCGCGGCGTTGAAATCGGCCGGCATCGACCCGGCGGAAAAGCCGGTCACCGGCCAGGACGCCACCGTCGCCGGCGTCCAGCGCATCCTCGCCGGCCAGCAGTACATGACGATCTACAAGGCGATCCAGCCCGAGGCGGCGCTCAGCGCCGAAATCGCCGTCGACCTGGCGGAAGGCAAAGAGATCCCGCAGGACAAAGTCAGCGAGGAAGTCGACAACGGCAAAACCAAAGTGCCGTCGACCCTGCTGAAACCGGTCGCGGTGACCAAAGACAACATCAAAGACACGGTGATCGACGACGGGTTCATCTCGGCGGGTGAACTCTGCACCGGCCCCTACGCGGAGGCTTGCAAAGAAGCGGGAATCTCGGGTTGAGATGAACGCCGGCGCTCCCCTCCTCGAGCTGGAGGGAGTCAGCAAGCGTTTCGGCCCGGTCCAGGCCTTGGACCGGGCCGACTTCGCCGTCCACGCCGGCGAGGTGGTCGGTCTCGTCGGCGACAACGGCGCCGGCAAGTCGACGCTGGTGAAGACGATCGCCGGCATCCACACCGCCGACGCCGGACGGATCCGCTTCGAGGGCAGCGAGGTCTCGATCTCCAAGCCCCAGGACGCGACCGCGCTCGGGATCGCCACCGTCTACCAGGACCTCTCGCTCTGCGACAACCTCGACGTCGTCGCCAACCTCTTCCTCGGGCGCGAGGAGGTCGCGCCCGGCCCGGGCCAGGTCTCCCGGCAGCTCGACGAGGCGCGGATGGAGCACCGGACCGGCGAGCTGCTCTCGAACCTGGCGGTGACGATTCCCAGCCTGCGCAGCGAGGTCGGGACCCTTTCGGGCGGTCAGCGTCAGCAGGTCGCCGTCGCCCGCTCGCTGCTCGGCGAGCCGCGAGTCGTCCTGCTCGACGAGCCGACCGCGGCGCTCGGCGTCGCTCAGACGACCCAGGTGCTGAACCTGATCCGGCGCCTGCGCGAGCGCGAGCTCGGCGTCGTCGTCATCAGCCACAACCTGGTCGACGTCTTCGAGGTTGCCGATCGGATCGTCGTCCTCCGGCTCGGTCGCAACGCCGGCGAATTCGACGCCGAAGCGACGACGGAGGAGCACGTCGTTTCGGCGATAACCGGCGCCGGTTCGGAAGAGAGAAACGGCAACGAGGGGGAGGAGGGCCGGTGAGCGACGCCGCCGTCAGCACCGCCGAGGTCGCAGAGCGGCAGGCGGACCGCGGGGACACGCTGCGCCGCATCGTCCAGGGCGACCTTGCCTCCCTGCGCGTGGTGATCGGCCTGGCGGTGATCTGGGCGATCTTCCAGTTCCAGAACGACCGCTTCCTCTCGGCCGAGAACCTGACCAACCTGATGCTGCAGATCACCGGCATCGCGCTGATCTCGATCGGCGTCGTCTACGTACTGCTGCTAGGGGAGATCGACCTCTCGGTCGGCGCGATCAGCGGTCTGGCGGCGGCGGTGATGGCCGTGCTCAACGTCAAACACGGCTGGAGCCCATACCTGGCGATCTTCGCCGCCGTGCTGGTCGGCGCCGCGATTGGCCTCCTGCAGGGGTCGTTGTTCAGTCGCTTCGTCGTGCCCTCCTTCGTCGTCACCCTGGCGGGGCTGCTCGCCTGGCAGGGGGCGCTGCTGCAGGTGCTCGGCTCGACCGGCTCGCTCAACCTCACCGATCCCAAAATCACCGGCCTCGCCAACACCTTCTACTCCGGCGCGACCGCGTGGATCTTCGCCGCGATCGCGATCGCGTCTTTCGGCGCGATGCTCATCCTCAGCCACAGGCGCCGGGTCGCCGCCGGCCTCGAAGCCCAGAGCCCGACCGGGCTGCTGATCCGCTTCGCGCTGGTTGCCATCGTCACCATCGTCGCCGTCGCGGTCCTCGACTCCGACCGCGGCGTGCCGCTGGCCCTGCTGATCCTGCTCGCCTTCGTGATCGGCATGGAGTACGTGGCCAGGCGGACGGGCTTCGGGCGACACGTCTTCGCGGTCGGCGGCAACGCCGAAGCGGCCCGACGAGCGGGGATCAAAGTCAACGCCGTTCGCGTCGCCGTCTTCGGGATCGCCGGCACGATGGCGGCGATCGGCGGCATCATGATCGCCTCACGCCTGCTTGCCGTCAACCAGGGCTCCGGCGGCAGCGAACTGCTGCTGCTGGCGATCGCCGGCCCGGTCATCGCCGGCACCAGCCTCTTCGGCGGCCGCGGCTCGGTCTGGACGGCCCTGCTCGGCGCCCTCGTGATCGGCTCGATCTCCAACGGCATGGACCTGCTGGCGCTCTCCTCCGCGGTCAAGTTCATGGTCACCGGCGGCGTCCTGCTGCTGGCCGTGATCGTCGACGCCGTCGCCCGTCAGCAGCGCCAGGCCTCCGGACGCGTCTAGCGCGCGAACAGCAAAGAGGCGCCGATAGCCCCGCCGAGGTCGCCGAGCGCGGCGACTCGCACGGCGGGTGGTCGCTCGTCGAGGAAGAGGTGCTTGCCCATCTCCTCGGTCAGCGGCTCCATGTAGCGCTCGCCGAAGCGAACGCCGAGGCCGCCGCCGATGATCACGGCTTCCGGGTCGATCAGGTTGACCGCGGAGGCGACGCCGGTCCCGAGCGCCTCGATTGCGCGGTCGATCAGCTGCTCCGCAAGCTGGTCGCCGTGCTCCAGCGCCCGCTCCCATATGCCGCTCGTCAGCCGCGGTTTGTCGTGCTTCTCCATCAGCTTGAAGAGGTCGGTCTTGTGCCCGTCGTCGTGCCGGCGCCGCGCCTCCGCTTCCATCGCCGAGCGCCCGGCGTAGGCCTCCACGCAGCCCCTGCGGCCGCAGGGGCACTTGGCACCGTCGCGCGCGACGACGACGTGGCCGATCTCGCCGGCAGCGCCCCGGCCCAGCCACGGCTTGCCGTCGAGGACGAGGCCGCCACCGACCCCGGTCCCCCAGAAGACGCCGATCAGGCTTTGGAACTCTCGCGCGGCGCCGAGGTGGAACTCGGCCTCGGTCGCGACCTGGACGTCGTTGCCGACCCGCACCTCGGTTCCCAGCATCTCCTTCAGCGCCTCCGCCAGTGGGAAGCTGCCCTCCCAGCCGGGCAGGTTGCGAGCCGCGGAGACGACACCGGTCCTCTCGTCGGCGTCGCCCGGGGAGCCGACACCGACACCGACGAGCGAACCCGTCTCAACGCCGGCCTCCTCGGCGGCCTCGCGCAGCGCCGCCGCCATCGCGTCGGCGACGTCCTGCGGGCCGCCGCGGGTCGGCGTCGGCCGTCGCGCCTCGCCGCTGACCTCGCCAGCGGAATCCACGATCGCCGCCTGGATCTTCGTCCCACCCAGGTCTATCCCACCGCGCAGCTCAGCCACCGGCGCAGTCTACGGCCGAAACAGCGGGCCGACGGGCCGATAAGTCGAGCCACGGTCGACTTATCGGCCCGTCGGCCCGGGGTTTCGTAACGTGCGCGGGATGAGCGGGAGCGGGGGACAGCGCGGCTGGCGAATCTGGTGGGCGAAGCGGCGCTGGTACGAGCGCAACCGTCGCTGGCTGCGGCGGCGTCGGATCGACCGCCACGCGGCCCGCGGTGGCTTCTTCATCCGCTATCCGGTCGAGGGCGAGCTGCTGGAGGCGCTCGACGAGGGACGGCTGACGATCGGCGAGGGGACCCTGCTCGAGCCGGGCTGCTGGCTGACCCTGGCGCCCGACGCCCGGATCGAGATCGGCGCCGGCTGCTTCCTCAACCGCAACACGATGATCGCCGCCCACGAGCGGGTCTCGATCGGCGACCACACGATGTTCGCCAACGGCTGCTTCGTCGGCGACGCCGACCACCGCTTCGACGATCGCGATCAGCCGATCACCCATCAGGGCTTCACCAGCAAGGGCCCGGTCGAGATCGGCGCCAACTGCTGGTTCGGCGTCAACTGCGCTGTCACCAGCGGCGTCTCGGTCGGCGAGCGCTGCGTGGTCGGCGCCAACTCGGTCGTCAACGGCGACCTGCCGCCGGCGACGATCGCCGCCGGCGCGCCGGCTCGAGTGATCAAGCCGGTCGAATTCCGTGACTGAGTCCCTATAATCTGGCACCCGATGGCCGTGACCCTGAAGGGCATGGACCGATGACTCTGAACCTCCGCACCGCCAACTCCCCCCGGACCGACGGCGCTCGCGTGCTGCGCGCCAAGGCTGCGCTGCGCGCGGAGTTGGAGCAGCCACGCCGCCAGGGGCGGACGATCGGCCTGGTGCCGACGATGGGCTATCTGCATGAGGGCCACCTCTCGCTCCTGCGCGCGGCCCGCGCCGAGTGCGACGTGGTCGTGATGAGCCTCTTCGTCAACCCGACCCAGTTCGGGCCCGACGAGGATCTCGACCGCTATCCGCGCGACGAGGAGCGCGACCTGCGGCTGGCGGCAGAGGCCGGTGTCGACCTCGTTTACGCGCCCTCGGTCGCCGAGGTCTACCCCGACGGCTTCGCCACCGCAGTCGAGGTCGGCGGCAATCTGACCGAGGTGCTCGACGGCGATCCCGCCCGCCGCGGCGCCGCCCACTTCCGCGGCGTCACCACCGTCGTCGCCAAGCTGCTCAACAGCGTCGGCCCCGACGTCGCCTATTTCGGCCAGAAGGACGCGCAGCAGGCGGCGGTGATCCGCCGCATGGTCAGCGACCTCGACTTCCCGGTGCGGATCGAGGTGGTGCCGACCGTGCGCGAACCGGACGGCCTGGCGCTGAGCTCGCGCAACGCCTACCTCGACGAGGCCTCCCGCGAGCGAGCAACCGCCCTCTCGCGAGCGCTGCGGGCCGCCGAGCGCGGCGCCCGCGAGCACTCGCTCGCCGCCGGTCTCGACGCCGCCCGTCGCGATCTGGCGAGCGCCGGCATCGAGCCCGAGTACCTGGAGGCGCGCGACGCCGAGCTGCTGGATCCGGTTGCCGAGCTGAACGGGCGCCCGGTGCTCATCGCCGTCGCCGCCCGGGTCGGCGGCGCGCGCCTGATCGACAACGTCTTGATCCGACCTTGACCACGCGGTACTTCGAAGGGAGAAGCCAGTGCAGAGACAGATGCTGAAGTCGAAGATCCACCGGGCGACGGTTACCGACTGCGACGTCGACTACATCGGCAGCATCACGATCGACACCGAGCTGATGGCGCAGGCGGACCTGATCACCAACGAGCAGGTGCACGTCTGGGACATCGACAACGGCGCCCGCTTTGTCACCTACGTGATCGACGGCGAGCCCGGCTCCGGCACGATGCAGGTCAACGGCGCCGCCGCCCACCTCACCGCCCCCGGTCACAAGATCATCGTCGCCTCCTTCGGCGCCTACGACGAGAGCGACCTCGAGCGTTACTCGCCGGTCGTCGTCCACGTCGACGAGGAGAATCGCTCCGTCGCCGTCGACAGCCATCCCGAGGTGCTGCTCTCATGAGCTCTGGCGGCCGCTCGCACACCGCGCCGCCCTCGCCGGGCCGCCGGCCGGTCAACCTGCCGCGCCTGACCGAGATGAAGGCCAACGGCGAACCGATCGTGATGGTCACCGCCTACGACTACCCCTCGGCAACCGTGGCCGAGGAGGCCGGCGTCGACATCGTTCTCGTCGGCGACTCGGCGGCGATGGTCGTGCTCGGCTACCCCGGCACCGAGCCGGTCTCGATGGAGGAGATGATCGTCCTCGGCAAGGCCGTCCGCCGCGGCCTGAGGACGCCGCTGATGGTCGGCGACATGCCGATGGGCAGCTACGAGTCGAGCAACGAGCTGGCCGTCCAGAACGCGCAGCGGCTGGTCAAGGAGACCGGCTGCCAGGTCGTCAAGCTGGAGGCCGGCGGTGTCGCGGTCGAGCGGGCACGGGCGATCGTCCGTTCCGGCATCCCGGTCATGGGCCACGTCGGCCTGACCCCGCAGACCGCGACCGCGCTCGGGGGCTACAAAGCCCAGGGCAAGACCGCGAAGGACGCGATCAAGCTCTGCGAGGACGCTCTGGCGCTGCAGGCGGTCGGCTGCTTCGCGATCGTCTTCGAGGCCGTCCCGGCTGCGATCACCGAAGCGATCGTGAAGAAGCTCGAGATTCCGACGATCGGCATCGGCGCCGGCCCCTCAACCACTGGCCAGGTGCTGGTCTTCCACGACCTGCTCGGTATCAACACCGGCCACATGGCCAAATTCGTCAAGCGCTACTCCAACATCCACGAGCAGATGGTGGCTGCGGTCGGGCGCTACGGCGAGGAGGTCCGCAGCCGCCACTTCCCCGAGCCCGACCACGTCTACAGCGTCGAGCCGACCGAGCTCGACGAGTTCCGTCGCTACCTCGACCAGGAGAGCCTGACGTCCCAGAAGGCCTGGGACTGGGAGCCGCTGCCCTGAGCGAGCGCCCATTCCAGGCCGTTTAGCCGCGCCGCGATCGGAGTCGCCGCCTTGGCCGGCTGCGGAAGCGGAACACCCGCGCGGCGGAGGCAGCGGTTGCCGAGGATTTCGTTCAAAGAGGGCCGGCAGACCGCGGCGGCAAAGCCTGGACCGGTCAGGGGCACGAGGCCGGCGCCGGGAGGGCGCACGGCGAGCGAACCCGACCAGCTGGAAGCGGTACCGGGCTCCTTGCGGTATTTGGCGGTTCCTTGGAAAGGCCTCGGCAGGGCGATGGTCGCGGTCACCGGGACCTTTCCACGAGGGCTGAGAAGCACGGATCCGTCGTCGCCGATTTCGATGGCTTTCCTGGTGATCAGCATCCCGTCTCTGCGCTCGACGAGGCTGGCGGCTGCGAAGACGAAGGTGCCAAGCCCCTTGAGCTCGTCGCCGAAATCGAAGCCGACCGCTTCGAAGGAGACCCTGCGCTGCGGCGAGCGGTCGGCCGCATAGAGCAGCGACAACCTGAGCCCGCCGAGCCCGCCGGGGGCCCGTTCGATCGATTTTCCGGCGCTGCCAGGCGTGCGCTCGCAGACCCGCGTGTAGAAGCGCTCGACTTCGCCACCGGCGCGGTGGGTATCGACCCGGGTGAAGCCGTTCTCCCCTTCGAAGCGGATCACGCCGCGAAAGCTGCCGACTTCGCGAACCGGCTTGCGCCCGCGGCAGTCTCGGCGGAGGAAATCGAGGTCGGGCAGCAGGGTTTCCAGGGCCGGAGAAAAGAGGCCGGGAAAAGGCCGGCGCTCTCCCTGGAATCGCACCGAGATCCTGCCGAGCTCGCCGAAGTCCGCCGTGATCCCATGCCGGTCGACGTGCCCGCTGGTCCTGTAGCTGGCCGTGACACCACCCTTGCTCGCAGTAAGCGTGACACGCCTGTGACCCTCCGTCTCGATTTTCACCGCGTAGCCCCGCGTGGCGGCCGACGCAAGCGTCAGCCGCAGCGTGCGCTCCGCCACCACGAAGCCCGGCTTTGCGGCGGCGGTCAACGGCAGCGCCAGGGCGAAGACCGCCGCGCAGAGCGTCCCGCCAACGGCCGCGTGCTTGCGGGGGCTCACTTGAGGGAGTCGCCCCTGCAGCGCTGGCCCAGGCAGAGTCGGGAAACGAAGGATGCACCCGTGAGAGGGATGGCCGTCGCACCCGGTAGGTCCACCGAGAGAGTGCCCTTCCACAACGGCCGCCCGGCCACCGTCCCGTCGAACTCCGCGGTTCCGTGGAAGGGCACGGGCGGCGCGACGCTGGCCGTAGTGGGTCGGCTCGGAGGACCGTTTATGGCGAAGGCCTCGTCCTCGGCGTGGGCTATCGCCACCCTGACGACCTTCATCCCGCGTCGCCGCTCGAAGGAGGAGCCGAAGAAGGTGGTTCCGTCGTCGAACTCGGCGCCGGGGCCGGATCGCAGAGCCGCAAAGGAGACAGCCCACCCCTGTGCCCCGGCGAAGGCCGAGAGGGAGTAGCCCGGGTCCGAGCTCGAACCGTTGTTGGGGCTGGTGTCCTTGCAGACTTCCCTGATGCTTCGGAACACGAATCCGGGCGCGCTCGTCGTCGCGACCCGGGTGAAGTCCCGCTCGCCCCGGAAGCGGATCGTGCCCCTGAACGTTCCCCTCTGTTTGACCTCCCCGCCGCCGTTGCATCCCGGTGGGTCGAACGGCGGAAGGTGGTGCGGCGGGCCCGACGGGTGGAAGCGCACCGAGACGCGGCCGCGTCCCGGGAACCTTGCCTCGATCTCGCCGTCCAGCCCGGGCTTGGCGGCGGGAACGAGGTAGGTCGCCGCCGCGTCGCCTTCGCTGGCGGTCAGTTCCACTCTCCTGCTCGTGTGGGAGACGGTAATCCTGAAGCCGTTCGTCCCCTTCACGCTGAGCGTGTTCTCTCGGTAGCCGGGCCAAACGAAGTAGCCGGGCTTGGCTCGGGCCTCCGACGCCACTCCACCGAGCGCCACGATCGTCAGCCCCGCGGCGAGCGCCCCCAAACACCTTGCCCTCATGTGCGCAGACTATTCAATGCTTGGCCGTCCAGCGCGCCGAACTACGATTAGCCGCAAATGCCGATCTACGAGTTCGAGTGCGAGGGCTGCGGGGCTCGTTTCGAGGAGCTGGTGGGCGCTGGAAGCGAGGCCGTCGCTTGCCCAGATTGCGGGGCGGCCGAGGTGCAACGGCTGCTTTCCAGCGTCTCGCCGCCGGGCCGCCAGCCGCGTGGTGCGCGGGTACGGTCGGATGAATCGAAGCGGCGCGAGCGGGAAGCGGCGCGCCAGGACCGCATCGCGGAGTCGAGGAAGGCGAGATGACGCCTACCGCGGAGGAACGGCGCGAAGAGCTGGTGGCCCTCTACAAGGAGGTTTCCGCCTGTACCAAATGCCCCTTGCACGAGACCCGGAGCAAGACGGTCTTCGGCGCCGGCAACGCCGATGCCGAGTTGATGTTCGTCGGCGAGGCGCCGGGGGCGGAAGAGGATCGGCAGGGGCTGCCTTTCGTCGGCCGGGCCGGACAGCTGCTCAACCAGCTCCTGGAAGAGATCGGGCTCTCGCGCGAGGACGTCTTCATCGCCAACGTCCTCAAGTCGCGCCCGCCCGGCAACCGCGACCCGTTGCCGTTGGAGATCACCGCCTGCGAGCCCTACCTATTCGAGCAGGTGCGGCTGATCGAGCCGAAGATCGTTTGCACGCTCGGCAATTTCGCGACGAAGCTGCTCAGCGGCAGTCCGGTCGGGATCACCAAGGTGCGCGGCACGCCGCAGGTCCACGACCTCGGCGGCCGCACCGTCTTCCTGTTGCCGCTGCTGCACCCGGCCGCCGCTCTGCGCACCCCGGCGATGAAGGAGACGCTGCGCGGTGACTTCGCGACTATCCCTGCCCTGCTCTCCGGTCCTGCCCCGGCGCCGGCGCCCAGCGCCGAAGAAATCGCGGCGGCCGAGGCTGAAGGTGGATCGACGCCACCGCCGCCGGTCGACCAGCTCGACATGTTCGGCTGACCGTGGAGTGCGTCGATAGCCGCTCCGCGGCGGAGACCGAAGCACTCGGCGCCCGCATAGCCGAGCGCCTCGGCCCGGGCGACGTGGTCGTCGTCAGCGGCGAGGTCGGGGCCGGCAAGACGACGCTGATCCGCGGGGCCTGCCGGGCTCTGGGGGTCGAGGAACCGGTCACCTCGCCAACCTTCACGATCGGCCAGCGCTACCGCGGCGGCCGCCTGCCGGTCTCCCACCTCGACCTCTACCGGCTCGAGAGCCTCGAGGGCGAGGAACCGGCGCTGCTCGACGATTACCTCGGTTCCGACGACGTCGCCTTCGTCGAGTGGCCGGCGGTGGGAATCGAGCGGCTGGGCCGTCCGGCGCTGGAGATCAGGCTTCAGCACGCCGGTGGCGACGGGCGCACAGTCGAGATCGCGTGGTAGCCAGGCGCGTTGCGCACCGACTGGCCCACCCTGGTGTTCGGGGGGACAGCGAACGCAACTTGTAGCATCGGCTTGGAAATCGATCGACGGAGGGAAGGACGCAATGAAGGGACTGAAAGCGCTCTCGGCGGCACTGGTGGTCAGCGGGCTGCTGATCGCCGCGGCGGTGCCCGCCACCGCGTCGGCGGCCGCGTACAAGCACTACGTCGGCTGCGGCATCTCCCGCAACGCCACTCCCTCGCACGTCTGCCCCAAAGGGAGCAAGAAGGGCGCCTTCTTCAAAAGCCTCAAAGCCGACGTCAACTACAGCGTCTGCGTCAAGTTCCCGAGCGGCAAAAACCTCTGTGCGAAAGCACAGGAAGCGGTGCAGGGGACCCTCTACGTCAACAAGATCACCTCGACCATTCCCGGCAAACACCGGGTGACCTGGTTCGTTGAAGGCAAAAGGGTCGGCTCCTTCGTCTTCAGGGTCAAGGCCTAGGGGCGACGCCCCCCTGGTCGTCGTCGGCTTCGACACCGCGACCCCCGACACCGCCGTCTGCGCCTGGCGCGACGGCGAGGTTCTGGCCGAGTCGTTGCTGGGGCCCTCCGTCGCGGGGAGCCCCCAGCACACGACCGCTCTGCTCGAGCAGGTCGAGCGCTGCGCCGCCGCCGCGGGCGGCTGGGAGGAGGTGGACCTGCTGGGTGTCGGGCTCGGTCCCGGCTCGTTCACCGGCCTGCGGATCGGTATCGCCACCGCGCGCGGGCTCGGCGCCAGCCGCGACCTCCCTCTTGCCGGGGTCTGCACGCTTGACGCAATCGGCCGCGGGATGGCGGAGGCTCTCGCTTCCGCTGCGCCTTCTTCCCGCCCAGTGGGAAAAAGGCGCAGCGATTTCCTCGCTGTCCTCGACGCCCGCCGCGGCGAGGTCTTCGCCGCGCTCTACGACGAGCAGGGGACGCGGATCTGGGAGCCGCTGGTCTGCCGGCCTGAGGAGCTGGAGAAGCGCGTCGCGGCGTTGCCCTCGCCGCCGCTGGCCGCCGGCTCCGGGGCGGTACGATTCCGTCACGAGTTGGCCCGGCACGGCGTCCGGATAGCGGACGATGCCGACCCCGTCCACCGGGTTGCCGCACGGCACATATGTGCCCTCGCGGCGGCGTCGGGAAGCGGGGGCCCGCTCGCCCCGATCTACCTCAGACCTCCCGACGCGGAGCGGTGGCGTGAGCGAGATTCTTTCCAGAAAGCCGAGTGATCTGACCCAGGAGGTCCGGGTTCGCCGGCTCGCCTACAGCGACCTGCCCGCGGTGATCGCGATCGAGCGTCGCTCCTTCCCGACGCCGTGGTCGCTGGCGATGTTTGTGCTCGAGCTCTCGAAGCCGTCGGGAATCTGCCTCGCGGCGAGCGCCGAGGACGACCTGCTCGGCTACGTGATCTGTTCCCGCTACGACCAGGTCTGGCATCTGATGAACATCGCCGTGGCGCCGGAGCGCCGCCGGGCCGGCGTCGCCGGACGACTGCTGACGCGGCTTTTCGAGGAGGCGCGCGGCGAGCTGCCGTTCACGCTCGAGGTCCGCGTCTCCAACCATCAGGCCATCGGCATGTACGAAAGGTTCGGCTTCCGTTCCGCCGGCGTCCGCCCTCGCTACTACCACGACAACGGCGAGGACGCGCTGATTATGTGGCTCGACTGAGGCAGCCTTGATCCTCGCGATCGAGACCTCCTGCGACGACACCTGCGCGGCCGTCCTCGACGGCCCGCGGATCCGCTCGAACCTGATCTCCTCGCAGGCGGCCGCCCACGCGGCCTTCGGCGGGGTCGTCCCCGAGGTCGCCTCGCGCCACCACCTCGAACTGACGGCGCCGCTGGTCAGCGCTGCGCTCGACGAGGGCGGGGTGGGCCTAGACGAGATCGAGGCCGTCGCCGTCACCGCCGGCCCCGGCCTGATCGGCGCGCTGCTGGTCGGGGTGAGCACGGCCAAGGCGATCGCCGCGGCGCGGCGGCTGCCGCTGATCCCGATCGACCACCTGCAGGGTCACGTTGCCGCCAACTTCCTCGAGCCCGACCCGCTCGAGCCGCCGTTCCTCTGCCTCGTCGCCAGCGGTGGCCACACCCTGCTGGCGGCGGTCCGCGACCACGCCGGCTACGAGCTCCTCGGGCAGACGCTCGACGACGCCGCCGGCGAGGCTTTCGACAAGTCGGCACGGCTGCTCGGGCTCGGCTACCCGGGCGGCCCGGCCCTGGAGAAGCTGGCGGCCGAGGGCGATCCCGAGGCCTTCGAGATGCCGGTCGCGATGGCTCGCGACCCGGGCCTCGATTTCAGCTTCAGCGGCCTCAAGACCGCGCTCGTCTACCGCTGTCGCGAGCTGGGCGAGGAGGACGTGGCCGCGCACCGTGCCGACCTCGCGGCCTCTTTCCAGGCGGCTGTGGTCGGCCAGTTGGTGGCGAAACTGGAGCGAGCGCTGAAGAAGGGTGACTGGGATGCCGTGGCGCTCGGCGGTGGCGTCGCCGCCAACGGTCCCTTGCGCGCCGCCGTGGCGCGGCTATGTGACGAACGCGGCGTTCGCCTCAAGCTGGTGCCCGGCAAGCTCTGCACCGACAACGCGGCGATGATCGGCTCCGCCGCCCGTTTTGCCCCCCGGCTCGAGTACCCCGACTATCTCGGCTACGACGCCTTCGCCAGCGGCGAAAAGCCGGCCGATGGGCCGATTTCCGCTGATATGGATGGGAAATCGGCCCATCGGCCGGCTGTATGACGGACGTCGTCGTTTACTCGCGGGCGGAGTGCCACCTCTGTGAGGAGGCGGTCGAGAAGATCGTCGCCCTTCACGGGGAGGGATACCGCTTCGAGCTGCACGAGGTCGACATCGAGAGCGACGAGCTGCTGCTGCGCCGTCACCTCGAGCGAATTCCCGTCGTCGAGGTCGGCGGCATCGTCGTCTCGGAGCTGCTCCTGGACGAGCAGGCCGTTCGTGCCAGGCTCGATACTGTGGGGGCGTGGTCGAGTTGATCGAAGACTTCGAGGCGGCAGACGGCTTCCCGGTAGAAGGAGAGCGCCTCTCATTGGGCGTCGCCGCGCGCCTCTCGCGTTATCTGCAGGTGCTGACGCAGGCACGCAAGATGGGTCGCGACACGATCTCCTCGCAGGAGCTTTCCGAGTACACGCACATCAATCCAACTCAGATCCGCCGCGACCTCTCGGGCTTCGGCAAGTTCGGCAAGCGCGGGGTCGGCTACAACGTCGAGTCGCTGGTCTCGGAGATCCGCAAGATCCTCCGCACCTCCGGCCAGCACAACATTGCCCTCTTCGGCGCCGGCAACCTCGGCCAGGCGATCGCCAGCTCGGCGATTTTCGCCGACCACGGCTTCCAGGTCGTGGCTGTGTTCGACAGCGATCCGAGCGTGGTCGGCAGTCAGATCGGCGACCTGCAGGTGCGCGATCTCGGCGACCTGCAGTCGGTCGTGGCCTCCGAGGAGATCGTCGTCGGCGTCCTCGCGGTGCCCGCGGACGCCGCTCAGGAGGTCGCCGACCGCCTCGTCAAAGCCGGCGTCAAGATCATCTTCAACTACTCCGAGCAGCTGCTGCAGGTTCCGCCGGAGGTCACTGTCCACACGTCCAGCCCTGCCGTCGACCTGCTCTACGCGCTCTACTTCTACCTGGCCTGAGCACTTTGTCCCTCGATCTCGACCTCGTCCGCGAGAGATTCGAGTCCTCGACCGACTTCACGATCGGCCTCGAGGAGGAGTTCGCGATCCTCGACCCGGCGACGCTCGAGCTCGCGCACCGCTTCGAGGACGTCTACGCCGCCTGCCAGGAGGACGAGGTACTGGCTGAGTCGGCTGCCGGGGAGCTGATCGCCTCCGAGGTCGAGATCCGCTCCGGCCGCTCCGAGACGTTCGCGGAGGCAACAGAGCGCCAGCAGGAGCGGCGGAGGCGCCTGTTCGAGCTGGCTGCCGACATGGGACTGGGCCTCGGCGCCACCGGCACCCATCCCTGGGCGAACTACCTCGACCAGCGCATCATTGACACCCCGCACTACAACCGGCTGCGACACGAACTGGGCTGGGTCGCGCAGCGCAACAACACCTGGAGTTTGCACGTGCACATGGGGGTGCGGGGCGCCGATCGCGCGATCGGCGTCTGCGACAGGATGCGGGAGCTGTTGCCGCTGCTGCTCGCGGCGTCGGCCAACTCACCCTTCCTCGACCGTCACGACACTGGCCTGCACACCGTCCGCACCGAGATCTTCACTCGCACCTTTCCCCGCTGCGGCATCCCCTCGCCGTTCCGCGACTGGGCCCGCTACGCGGAGTTCGTCAGCACCCTCGAGCAGGTCGGGTCGATCGTCGAGTCGACCCAGCTCTGGTGGAGCGTCCGGCCGCACCACCAGTTCGGCACCGTCGAGGTGCGGATCTGCGACGCCCAGACCCGCGGCGACGAGTCGTTCGCGCTGGCGGGCCTGATCGCCGCCTGCGTCGCGCAGGCGGCGCTCGACTACGACGAGCACGGCTACGAGGGGGCCGGGGCGCCGCTTGCCGACCGCGAAATCGACGAGAACCTCTGGCGGGCGATCCGCCACGGCCTCAGCGGCAAGCTGATCGACTTCCGGCGTGGGGCGGAGGTGGAGGCGCGCGAGATGCTCGACTCGGTCCTCGCCTGGGCCGAGCCGGCTCGTTCCCAGCTTGGGATCGACCTCGTGCCTCCGCAGCGCAACGGTGCCCAGCGCGCCCGCGAGGCGCTCAACGCCGGTCTCTCGATCGAGGACATCTACCGCGACGCGGTGGCGGAGACCAAACGCACCTACGCCGGCGCGGAGGAGACCGCGAAGTCCGCTTGAAGTGGGGCGATAGGCGGCGTCGCCGCCGTCATATATAGACTCCCGCGCCGCTAAAACCACCGGAGGAACGAAACTTGACCGACTTCTTGACCGATTACGGGGTAGTCGTCGCGCTGGTATGCGCGGGCGCCGCCGTTGTCTACGGACTTATCGTCACCCAGCGTCTGCTTGCCAAATCCCCTGGCAATGAGCGGATGCAGGAAATTTCGGGAGCGGTGCAGGAGGGCGCACAGGCCTACCTGAACCGCCAGTACACGATCATCGCCGCGGTGGCTGTGCCGCTCGCGGTCGTGCTGCTGCTCCTGCAGGACTGGAAGACCGCGCTCGGCTTCGTCATCGGCGCCGTCCTTTCGGGCGCGACCGGCTTCATCGGGATGAACGTCTCGGTGCGGGCCAACTCGCGTGTAGCCGAGGCCGCCCGCGGCGGCGTGCCACCGGCGCTGGACGTCGCCTTCAAGGGTGGTTCGGTCACCGGGCTCCTCGTCGTCGGGCTGGCGCTGCTCGGCGTCGCCGGTTACTACGGGATCCTCGTCGTCACCGGCAGCACCGACAAGGAGGCCGTCGACGCGCTGATCGGCCTCGGCTTCGGCGGTTCGCTGATCTCCGTCTTCGCCCGTCTGGGCGGCGGCATCTTCACCAAGGCGGCCGATGTCGGCGCCGATCTGGTCGGCAAGGTCGAGGCGGGCATCCCCGAGGACGACCCGCGCAACCCAGCCGTGATCGCCGACAATGTCGGCGACAACGTCGGCGACTGTGCCGGCATGGCCGCCGACCTGTTCGAGACCTACGCGGTCACGTCGGTCGCCGTGATGCTGCTCGGCGTGCTCACCTTCACCGGCGCCGGTGGCGATTACCTGCGCGAGGTCGCGATCTTCCCGCTGGTCATCGGCGGCGTCGCGATCATCGCCTCGATCATCGGGGCGCTCACGGTGCGGACCAAAACCGACAAAGTCGAGGGTGCGCTGTACGTCGGCATGGCCGTCTCCGGGCTGCTCTCGATCGCCGCTTTCTACCCCATCACCGACTGGCTGATGTCGGACGCGCTCGCCTTCGGCCTCGAGGCCGGCGCCGAGCCCTTCGGCGTCACGGACCTCTGGCTCTGCGCCGTGATCGGCATCGCCGTCACTGGCCTGCTGTTCGTGATCACCGACTACTACACCTCGACCCGCTTCCGGCCGGTGAAGACGATTGCCGAGGCGTCGGAGACCGGGCACGCGACGAACATCATCCAGGGGCTCGCTCAGGGCTTCCAGTCCACTGCGGCTCCGGCCCTGGTGCTGGCGCTGGCGATCCTCGCCGCCAATGACCTGGCTGGGATCTACGGCATCGGCATCGCCGTCATGGCTCAGCTCTCGCTCTGCGGCCTGATCGTCGCTCTGGACGCCTTCGGGCCGATCACCGACAACGCCGGCGGCATCGCCGAGATGGCTGACCTGCCGGAGGACGTGCGCAACGTCACCGATCCGCTCGACGCGGTCGGCAACACGACCAAGGCGGTCACCAAGGGTTACGCGATCGGCTCCGCGGCCCTGGCCGCGCTCGTGCTGTTCGCAGCCTTCAAGAGCGAGCTCAAAGACGAGGCGCCGGTCGGGTACGACCTCGACAGCCTCTTCAACCTGACCAGCCCGGACGTGCTGATCGGGCTGATCATCGGCGGCATGATGGTCTACCTGTTCTCAGCGCTGGCGATCGAGGCGGTCGGCCGCGCCGGCGGCCAGGTCGTCGAGCAGGTGCGGAAACAGTTCCGCGAGCACCCCGGGATCATGGAGGGGACCGAAAAACCGAACTACGGCGAGACGGTCAGCATCGTCACCCTGGCGGCGCAGAAAGAGATGATCGCCCCGTCGCTGATTCCGATCGTGATCCCCGTCATCGTCGGCCTGCTCAGCGTCGACGCGCTCGGTGGGCTGCTGATCGGCGTGATCGTGGTCGGCCTCTTCGCAGCGATCTCGATGACCGCCGGCGGCGGTGCCTGGGACAACGCCAAGAAGCTGATCGAGGACGGCGCCCACGGCGGCAAAGGCTCCGAGGCCCACGCCGCTTCGGTGACCGGCGACACGGTCGGCGATCCTTACAAGGACACGGCCGGACCGGCGATCAACCCGATGATCAAGGTGGCGAACATCGTCGCCATCCTGATCATCCCGATCGTCCACTTTTAAGAGCTCCGAGCGGGGAGGGGTGAGACGCCCCTCCTCGCTCAACTTTTTCGAGGGATGGCTGCGGCCGTTCGAGGTTCCTAGCGGCGAAAAAGTACAAGCCGCGCGGAGGGGCATCTCACCCCTCCCCGTGGGAGCGCTACGGTGGACGAGCGGGATGAGCGGGAAGGGCTCATTCGCCTGGCGGGTTGGGGACGGCGGTTAGGCGGCGCTGTGGGGAGTTCCTGGGGAAGGCAGGGCGGCAATTAGCTCGGCAGGGAGGCGTTCGCTTGCTTCCCAGATCTCGAAGCCCATCAGGTGGTTGTCGTCTGGGTCGCGATCGATTAGGCCCCAGGGATGCTCCTCGCTGTGGGCCGATCCGGACTCGATCACGATCAGGGCTATATCGACCTCAGGGTCGTAATGGGCATGCATGGGCCGAGGGTAGCGCCGCGTATCGGCAGGCGCTACAGAAGCCATGCGCTGACAATCCGTGCCGCACGGAGGTCATCACCATGCGGATAGTCATAGACCACGACGAGCGTGTCACCGTGAGCAGTTAGGCCGCCGACCCGCCATTGCGCCCGGCCGCGATTGATCGCTCGTTCATGGTGGCGTTTTTGAATCATCTGCTCGACCTCGATCCGAGCCAGTCCGCGTTCTCTGGCCCGCTTCTCCGCATGCCGAGTCCACGCGAACCGCTCAACTGCCGGCGTCGGCCGGTCGCTAGTCGGCTGGCGTGAAGGGCACTACGGAGTAAGGTCGGTCGAGGCCCAATCTCTTCCCCCGGCGAGTACGAGGACCTCGGGACCTTTGCCGTTCATCGCCTTGGCGGTTGTTACGGTTCTCGGCGGTGGGGGTCTTGAGAACGATTCAGAGGGGAGCGGCCTATCCGTTACGGCGCTGGCCGCGGCTGTCGAAGGCCGCAATCGGTGGCGCGGGGGCGCTGGTGTTGGCAGTTGTGGCTGCCAACGCCTACGTGCTGCTCGGCGTCAGCGGCGAGGCAACCGATGAGGTCGCGGAGGTTCCGCACGCCCAGGTGGCGATCGTGCCGGGGGCGCTGGTGGAGCCGAGCGGGAGGATGAGCGCGATGCTGGCCGATCGGGTGCGACAGGCCTCGGCGCTCTGGCGTGCGGGCAAGGTGGAGAAGATCCTGGTTTCCGGCGATCACCACACCTGGGCATACGACGAGCCGGGCACCATGCGCAAGGCGCTCGTCGAGGGCGGCGTCGCACCGGAGGACGTCTTCGAGGACCACGCAGGCTTCGACACCTGGGCGACGATGGTCAGGGCGCGCTCGATCTTCGGGGTTCGTGAGGCCGTCGTCGTCACTCAGGGATTCCATATGCCGCGGGCGCTCTTCCTCGCCGGCGCAGCGGGCATCGATGCGACCGGCCTTACCGCCGACCTGCACCAGTGGGGATATCAGGGCAGGAAGAGCGCGGTTCGCGAGGTGCTGTCGCGGGTGAAGGCAATCGCCGACGTTACGCTCGACGCGCACGCGATGGCCGGGCCACGGATCCCTGTCTCCCGCGCTGACGGGCGGGAAAGCTGGGGGCCGGCGCCGCCGCCCGGCACCCCGGCGGCGGGGTCTCCGAGGCACTGATCTCCACGGGGCGAGCGGGGCGAGTTTGTGTCGTATAGCGGCATAAACTCGCCCCGTCCCTATCCGCAGCGCTTCAGGGCGTTGACGTAGAAGCGCTGGTAGGTGGGCCAGTGGGCGTCCCAGTAGCTGCCCTCGTGCCCGCCGGGCCATGAGTGGGCGGTGAAGGCGGCGGGGCCGGCTTCCATCGCTGCCACAAAGCCCTCGTCGTAGGGCCGGAACGGGTCTTCCTCGCCATAGTCGATCCAGACGCGAGCGTCCCCGAAGGCGCTGGGATCGTCCTCGATCATCTCGACCACATCGTTGCGCTCGAAGTCGGCGGCGCTGTCGAAGGCACCCGGTGCCGTTTCTCCGGCCTCGAACCAGAGTGCGGGGGAGTGGCCGCCGACCGCGCAGAAGCGGCCCGGGTGCTGGAGCGCCAGGTCGTAGGCGCCGAAGCCGCCCATCGAGATGCCGCCGATCGCCAGCCGCCGTGGGTCGATTCCGAACCGGCGCACCACGAGCGGAATGACCTCGTGCATCACGTACGTCGCCCAGCGCCCTTCGCGGCGGTTGTGCCAGTAGCTGTGGTTGCCGCCGTCTGGGAAGGCGACTATTGGAGCATGGCCTCCACGCAGCTTCGGTAGGCCTCCGAACACCGTGTCGTTGAAAGTCTCCTCCGAGCCGCCCCGGCCATGGAGGAAGACCAGCAGCGCGCGCTCTCCGCGCGGCCCGGCCCGCGGGGGCACGATCACATTGACGTCGAGATCGTCACCGACGGCCTCGCTTTGCACTCTCAGATGGACGAGTGAGGCGCCATGCCTCTCGACGGGAGCGAGCACGGTCGTGGCAACGACGAGGTAGGCGGCGACGGCTAGCGCGAAGGCGATGACGCCGAGGGCCGTGCGCCGGCGGAGCTTGATCTGCCTCTGCGTCGGCTGGCCGGGCGCGCTCACGGTCCTCACCGTAGCGCTAGGGTCGCGCTCGCTGTGATCGAGGACCTCATCAACGTCGCTGACTTCGAGCGGGTCGCCTCCGAAAACCTCGAGGCGGGGGTGCTGGGATATTTCGCCGGAGGTGCCGGCGACGAGCTGACGTTGCGGGAGAACGTCGAGGCCTGGCGGCGTTGGCGGTTGCGACCGCGGGTGCTGGTCGACGTGAGCGAGGTGACGACGGAGGCGGAGCTGCTGGGGGCGCGGATGTCGATGCCGGTGCTGGTGGCGCCGGTCGCCTACCAGCGGCTGGTTGATCCGGAGGGAGAGGTGGGGATGGCGCGGGCGGCGGCGGAGGCCGGTACGGCGATGTGCCTCTCGACCCTGGCGACGACGCGCCCCAGCGAGCTGGCCGCGGCGGTGCCGGCCGCGAAGCGCTGGTTCCAGCTCTACTGCTTCCGCGACGAGGCGGTCACCCGGGCGCTGATCGACGAGGCGGTCGATTCGGGGTTCGGGGCGATTGTCGTCACCGTCGACGCGCCCCGTGCCGGCAACCGCGAGCGCGACCGCCGCACCGGCTTCCGGATCCCCGCGGGGCTCGGTGTGCCCAGTGTCGCGGCGGCGATGGGCGTCGAGCGGACGCTGACCATCGAGGAGACCTTCGGTCTGATGAACCCGGCGCTGGGCTGGGCAGATCTCGAGGACCTCGCATCCGAGTGCAGCCTGCCGGTCCTGGTCAAGGGCCTGTTGACGGCTGAGGACGCGGAGTTGGCGGTGCAGCACGGGGCGGCCGGAGTGGTCGTCTCCAACCATGGCGGCCGTCAGCTCGACCGGGCGCCGGCCACGGGCGACGCGCTGCCGGACGTGGTCGAAGCGGTGGCTGGACGCGCCCCGGTCCTGGTCGACGGCGGCGTTCGTCGCGGCGTCGACGTCGCGGTCGCCCTCGCCCTCGGCGCCGACGCCGTGCTGGTCGGCCGGCCGGCCCTATGGGGCCTCGCCGTGGCGGGAGCCGAGGGCGTCAAACGGGTCCTGGGGCTGCTTCGCGAGGAACTCGAGCTGACGCTGGCCCTCTGCGGCTGCGCCTCGCCCGCCGAGCTCGAGCGCTCCCACCTGCAGAGAGCACCGGCCACGTCCGTATATTCGGCCGAGTGACAGGTTCGGGCAGGTCCTAGATGGCCCAGCGCATTCCCAGAGACGAGTCGCTGAGCCGCGTCCACGGCGTCGGCGCGCTGTTTTCCGCCGCCTACGGGAACGTCGGCTCCTCGATCTACTACGCGCTCGGCGTCACCGCCGCCTTCGCCCTCGGGTTGACGCCCGTCGCCTTCGTCATCTCCGGCCTGATCTTCGCCGCCACCGCCGCCACCTACGCCGAGGCGACGGTGATGTACCCGGAGGCGGGCGGCTCCTCCAGCTTTGCGCGCCACGCTTTCAACGAGCTGGTCAGCTTCGTTGCCGCCTGGGGGCAGATGCTCAACTACACGATCACGGTCGCGATCTCGGCCTTCTTCGTGCCTCACTACCTGGCCGTCTTCTGGCCCTGGCTGGGAGACAGCCCAGGCGACATCGTCGGCGGCGCCGTTCTGATCGTCGCCCTCGCCCTGCTCAACATCCGCGGCACCGAAGAGTCCTCGAAACTCAATCTGGTCCTCGCCGTCGCCGACCTCGCCACCCAGGTCGTGCTGGTCGGGATCGGGTTGGTGCTGGTCTTCAGCCCCGACGTCCTCGTCGGCAACGTCGAGCTCGGCGTCGCCCCGACCTGGAGCGATTTCGCGCTCGGGGTCGCGGTCGGGATGATCGCCTACACCGGAATCGAGACGATTTCCAACATGGCCGAGGAGGCCAAGGACGCGGCGCGAACGATCCCGCGCAGCGTCGGCCTCACCGTCGCCGCCGTCCTCGGTCTCTACCTGCTGATCCCGATCGTCGCCCTGTCGGCGATGCCGGTTACCCAGGACGCCGCCGGAAACTTCGCCACCGAGCTCGGCAGCACCTTCGCCGACGACCCGATTCTCGGCATCGTCGAGAACCTTGGGATCTCCCACCTCCCCACCGAAATCTTCCGCTACTACGTCGGAATCCTGGCGGCGGTGATCCTCTTGATCGCGACCAACGCAGGCCTGATCGGCGTCTCGCGGTTGACCTACTCGATGGGGCAGTACCGGCAGCTGCCGGAGGCCCTGCGCCAGGTCCACCCGCGCTACCGCACCCCCTACATCGCGATCCTGATCTTCGCCGTGGTCGCGATCGTCACCCTGCTGCCCGGCCAGACCGAGTTCCTGGCGACGATGTATTCGTTTGGCGCCATGCTCTCGTTCACGATCGCCCACGCCGCGGTGATCCAGCTGCGGCGGGTGCAGAGCGACGCCGAACGGCCGTGGAAGCCGCCGTTCAACTTCCGTGCCTTCGGCTCCGAGCTGCCACTCAGCGCCGTCCTCGGTGGGGTCGGCACCTTCTCCGCATGGATTGTGGTGATGGCGCTGAACCCGCGCACCCTCTTCGTCGGCCTTGGCTGGATGGCGTTCGGGATCGCCGTCTACGTCCTCTACCGCCGCAACCAGAAGTTGCCGCTTACCGAGACCGTCAAGGTCGTGCTGCCGGAGCCACTCGGGGTCGAAGAGGTCGAGTATCGAAGCGTCTTGGTCGGCTTCGAGGATGACGATCCGTTCTCCCCGGAGATGGTTGCGACCGCGGTCAAACTCGCATCCAAGCGCCGCCGCGGCATCCACGTCCACTCGATGCTGACCGTCCCGACGTACCTGCCGCTGGACGCGGAGATGGCCGAGGCTGAAGTGGCGGCACAGAGCAAGATTGAGGAGGCGAAGCTGATCGGCGGCCAGCGGGTCAGCGGCCACGTCGCCCGGGTCCGACCCGGCCAGGCGGGTTACTCGTTGTCCGAGGAGGCAAAGGTGATCAAGGCGGCGGCGCTGGTCATCGGCCTGCGCTACCGGGCGGGGGTGCCGCTCTACGACAAGACCCTTCAGACCGTGCTCGGCGAACGCCCCTGCCGCGTCATCGTCGTCTCCGATCCGACCGAAAGCCCCGTCACCGTCCCGACGCCTGCCCTGGCCGAGGCGAACCGGTGATCTACAGGCAGGCGGTGCGAGGGTTCTCGCTGGCCTTCGTCCTGATCGGGCTGGTCGTGCTGGCGGTCACGCTCGCCAACGGCGGCGGGCCGGCCTCGGTTGGGGTGCTGATGGGGATAGCCTTCGTGGCGGTCGGAGCCGGGAGGCTGTGGATCGCCTCGCGGATGGAGCGATGAGCGACCGGGGGCCGCGGCCACCTGCACGCTCGCCCGAGGGGCGGTCGGATCGCCTGCAGCGCGGCCTCGGCGTGCCCTGGCTGTTCGCCGCCGCCTACTCTGCCGTCGGCTTCTCGATCTACTTCGCGCTCGGCGTCGTCGCCGACCGCGGCCTCGGCCTGACGCCGCTGATCTTCCTCGCCGCCGGGCTGCTTTTCGGCCTGACCACGCTCAGCTACGTCGAGGGTGGAGCGATGTTCCGCGAGCGTGGCGGCTCCTCGACCTTCGCCCGTCACGCCTTCAACGAGCTGGTTGCCTTCATCGCCGGCTGGGCGATCCTGATCGACTACCTGATCGTGATCGCCCTGGCGGCGATCTCGATCCCGCACTACCTCTCTCCGGTCTGGGAGGGGTTCGCCAGGCCGGGCTGGGAGATCGGCATTGCCACGGCGGTTATCGCCGCCTCCTGCCTGCTCAACATCTTCAACGTCACCGGACGCGGGCGGCAGCGCTCGCTGGCAGTCCTGGCGCTGGCCGACCTCGTTCTGCAGCTGGCGGTGATCGTCGTCGGCGCCCTCGTCGTCCTCCATCCCGAGCGACTGACGGCCGAGCTGCAGCTCTTCACGGACCCCGGCTTCACGGACATCGTCTACGCCGCCGTCATCGCGATGCTCGCCTACGCGGGGATCGAGGCGGCCTCCGATCTGGCGCCGGACATCGACGTCAGCCGCCGCGACCTCAGCCGGATCGCCACCCTGGGCGCGGTCGGGGTGCCGCTCGTCTACTCCGGGATGGCAGCGATCGCTCTGATGGCGGTGCCGGTCGTGGCCGGGCCGAACGGGCCGGAGACGGCGCTCGGGAATCAGTTCGTCGAGGAGCCGGTGCTGGGGGTGGTCTCGGCTTTCAGCCCCGGCTGGGTCGCGGATTCGATGCGCTGGATGGTGGCGCTAGTGGCGGCGCCGGTCCTCTTCTGGGCTGCCAGCACCTCGATGCTCGGGGTCTCCCGCCACATCTACACGCTGGCTATCAACCGCCAGATCCCCAGCTGGCTCGGCAAGCTGGAGAGGCGGTGGGCGACGCCCTATGTGGCGATCTCGATCTGCGGCGTCATCGCCCTCGGCCTGGTGATCGCCACCGGGACCGACGTCAAGCTCCTGGCCGGGATTTACGCCTTCGGCGCCACTCTGGCGATCACGCTCGCGCATCTCTCGATCATCCGCCTCCGCGTCCGCGAGCCGAACCGCCGCCGGCCCTTCGAGATCCCGCTCGGGATCCGCTGGCGTGGCGCCGAGCTGCCGCTGCCGGCGATCCTCGCCGCGATCCTCAGCGGCCTCGCCTTCCTCAGCGTTCTCGCCTACCACTCCACCGCCCGCTGGGTCGGGCTCGGCTGGATGGCCTTTGGCCTTACCTTCTACGTCGTCTACCGCAAGGTCTTTGAGGGGACGACGCTGACCCGGCGCGTCTCGGTTACCGAGCGTGCCCTGACCAAGCAGGTGCCGGAGGTCGAATTCCGCAACATCCTTGTGCCTGTCTTCGGCACCGAGCTCGACGACGACATCATCGCCACCGCCGGCCGCCTCGCCGCCGCCGAGCAGGAGGAGTCCGGGGGCGGGGAGGAAGACGCCCGGCTCGACGTGATCTACGTGATGGAGGTGCCGCTGACGCTGCCGCTGGACGCGCCGCTGCCGCCCGAGCGAGAGGCGGAGGCGCAGCGGGCGCTGGCGCGGGCCCGCGAGGTCGGCGAGGAGTACGAGGACGTCGACGTCACCACCGAGGTGATCCGTGCCCGCAAGGTCGGTGCCGGCATCCTCGAGGCGGCGCGGCGCAGCGGTGCCGAGGCGATCGTGATCGGCGGCGAGCCCCCGACCAAGATCCGCGGCGGCGCGACGATCGGCGGCATCGGCGCCGCCAAGCCGGCCGAGATCGGCGCCGCCACTGAGTACGTGCTCAAGAAAGCCCCGTGCCGGGTCCTGCTCACCGCGCCGCCGGACAGTGCTCCTGAGGTTGACGCCGAAGCCGTTCCGACTAGGAAAAACTGAGCGTGGGCGTGGGCGGGTAGGGCCCGCTTGCGCCTAGCACCTTCGCTTCGCTTCGGTGCAATGGAGACGGCGCCTGGCGGCGCCGGAAAATACGCGACGAGTCGGGAGGCTTAGCGGGCCCTACCCGCCCACGCCCCAAGCTCCGACCGGCCCGTCGCTACGGTTTCGAGCCGGGCAAGCTGAGGAGACAAGGGACCGGGGAGCCCCGATGCTTCAGCACCCGATTCGTTCAGCTGAAGATGCGGGTACCCGCCGCCGGCGTTGGAGCTTGGGGTGGGTCCCGGGGGTGGGCCCGCTAAGCCTCCACGACTCGTCGCGTATTCCCTGCCGCCGCCAGGCGGCATCAAAATTGCACCGAAGCGAAGCGCAGGTGCTAGGCGCAAGCGGGCCCACCCCCGGGACCCACCCCGACTTCACCGCCCGCGGACTAGTATCCGCCCAATGTTCATTTTGATCGTCGGCTGCGGCCGCGTCGGCTCCTCGGTGGCGCGGGCGATGCTTCATGAGGGACACGAAGTTTCCTGCCTGGACGAGGATCCTGAGTCGCACGCTCGGCTGGAGGTTGGCCTGGAGCGGAGCTGGGAGGACCTCGGCGGTCAGTTCACGGTCGGTGCCGGTCTGGAGACCGAGGCGCTGGTTGCCGCCGGCATCGAGAAAGCGGACGCCTTCATCGCCTCGACCGACGGCGACAACACCAACATCGTGATCGCGCAGATCGCCCAGAAGCGCTACGAGGTCGCGACGGTGATCGCGCGCGTCCTCGATCCGCTGCGAGCCGAGTGGTACCAGCGGCAGGGTCTGAACACCGTCTGCCCGACCAGCGTTGCGATCGACATGCTCGAGAGCGCGGTGCGCGCGGGTGCCGCCGGCGGCAACCCCACCGATGGAGCGGCGGAAGCCGCTTAGGGGGCCGGAATCGATGTACATCATCGTCGTCGGAGCGGGCAAGGTCGGCTGGAACCTGGCGCGCGAGCTGCTGGAGAAAGACCACGAGGTGACGCTGATCGAGAACAACCGGCGCCGCTACCTGACGGTCGAGCAGGAGTTGGAGCACAACGTCTCCTACGGCGACGCCTCCGAGCTGTGGGTGCTGGAGCGGGCCGGGATTCAGCGCGCCGACATGGTGATCGCGGTCACCGGCGACGACGAGGACAACATGCTGATCTGCCAGGTCGCCAAGCAGAAGTACCGGGTGGAGCAGATCATCGCCCGCGTCAACAACCCTCGTAACCGCCAGCATTTCGAGCTGCTCGACATCAAACCGTCGGTCTCGGCAACCGACCTGATCCTGCGCCTGCTCGAGCACGAGGTGCCCGAGTACGGGCTGGTCCACCTGCTCGACCTGCAGGAGGAGCAGCTGGAGATCATCGAGATGCTGCTCGGTAAGGACTCCGGCGTTACGGGCCGCCGCGTCGGTGATCTGCAGATGCCCGACGGCAGCCTTTTGATCTCGGTCCTGCGCTCCGGCAAGGGCTTCGTCCCCACCGCCGACACGGTGCTGGAGGAAGGCGACGAGGTTCTGGCCGTGCTGGACCCGGGCAAGGAGGACGACCTGAAGGCGCTCTTCGGGCCCGAAAGCAACGGCAGCAACGGTGGCTGATCGAGAGGTCGACTTCCTGCTCATAGGCGGTGGCATGGCCTCCGCCCATTGCGCCGCCGAGCTGCGCAGGCGCGACGCGGAGGGCTCGGTGCTCCTGATCGGGCGCGAGCCGGAGCCGCCCTACGAACGGCCGCCGATCTCCAAGGAGTACCTGCGCGGCGAGGCCGAGCGCGCCGACGCCTATGTCAAGCCGCCAACCTGGTACGAGGAGAACGGCGTCGAGCTGCTGACCGGCCGCAACGTGATGTCACTCGACCCGCGGGCGCGCACCGCGAAGGTCCAGGGTGGGGAGGAGGTTGCCTTCGACAGGGCGTTGATCGCCACCGGCGCGATCGTCAATATCCTCCGCGTCGAGGGCGCCGAGAACGAGGGCATCCATTACCTGCGCGCCTTCGGCAACTCGGACGCGATCCGCGCCGAGGCCGAGGGAGCCGAGCACGTGGTCCTGATCGGCGGCAGCTACATCGGCACCGAGGTTGCCGCCTCGCTGACCGCGAAGGGGGTGCGGTGTTCGATCCTGACGATGGAGGAGGTGGCGCTGTCGCGCAGCTTCGGCGCCGACGCCGGCCGCTGGTTCCAGCAGAAGCTCGAAGCAAACGGAGTGCAGTTCCATGGCGGCGAGGAACTGGAGGCCTTCGAGGGCGACGGCAGGGTCAAGGCCGTGGTTGCCAAGAGCGGATTGACTATCGAGTGCGACGCCGTCGTGGTCGGCGCCGGCGTGCGCCCCGACGCGATGCTGGCGCAGCGGGCCGGGATCGAGGTCGATGGTGCGATCGTCTGCGACTCGAAGCTGCAGACCTCCGCCGACGGCATCTACGCGGCCGGGGATTGCTGCTCCTACGACAGCGTCGTCCACGGCCGCCGCATCCACGTCGAGCACTGGGATGTGGCGATGCAGCAGGGGATCCACGCCGCCGGCAACATGCTCGGCGAGGATCGAGATTTTGAGGTCGTTCCCTACTTCTTCAGCGACCTCGCGGACTGGGCCAGCCTCGAGTACGTCGGCCCCGCCCAGGACTGGGACGAGGAGGTCTGGCGCGGCAGCCGCGAGGACGCTGAGTTCTCCGTCTGGTATCTGAAAGACGGCCGGGTTGCCGGCGCGCTCAGCGTCGGCCGCTCCGAGGACCTCGCCGAAGCCCGCCGCATGCTCGCCGACCGCGTCGACGTGACCGCCGCCCGCGAGCGCCTCGCCGACAGCGGCGCCGATCTCTCCGAGATCGCCTAGCCCGGAGCCATCGATATCCTTCCAGCAGCGTCTTTGCGGCCTGGTGTAATGGCAGCACACCTCTCTCTGGAAGAGGTAGTCGGGGTTCGAATCCCTGGGCCGCAGCTATTCCGATGAGACTCCCCAAGACTTCGCTGATCACCGTCCCCCTGGCTGCGCTGGCGCTGGCCGGCTGCGGCGGAGGCGACGACGACTCGACCGAGGCGACCGCGACGGCGGAAGCACCGACGGCGCTGACCAAAGCCGAGCTGATCTCGCAGGGTGACGCGATCTGCGCCGAGGTCAACGCCGCCATCGGCTCGGTCGCGAATTCCGAAAGCTCCGATCAGACGACCCAGGTCGCTGATCTCTACATCGGCATGGTCGAGAGCATCAAGCGCCTCGGTGTACCCGCGGAAGAAGCGGGCTACCCCGAGTTCGCCGCCGCCGCTGACGAGCTCTCGAAAGTGGAGAGCGAGCTCAAGCTGGCGTCCGAACGTGAAGACACCGCCGCCGTCGAAGAAGCTGGAGGTCAAGTCGTCGCCGCGCTCGAAGAGTTCGAAAGCGAGGCGGATGGCTACGGCTTCGAAGATTGCGGCGACGAACCCGCAGCCCCGACTTCATCGGGCACCGGTGCGGCTCCCGTCGTAGAAGCAGAAGAAGGCGGCGTCGAAGTGGCACCCGAAGAAATCGAAGAAGAAGCGCCGATCGAAGAAGCCGCGCCCGAAGAAGCGGCGCCCGAAACCGGCGGGGCCGGTGGGGGGGTCGAAGAAGCGGCTCCGGAAGCGGGCGGCGGCGAAGGGGGCGGCAGCTCCGGCGGCGTCGGGCCTGGCTGATCTGGCGGGGGCGTTGCGGGAGGGATGGCGACCTCCTCCGGCGGAATTTGTCGCGCACCCTTCGGGTGCGGCTCCGGATGATGGTGCGCCCCTATGGGGCGCAGGAATCGGATTGCATGTCGCGCCCCTTCGGGGCCACATTCCGGCGGAGGAGGTCGCCATCCCTCCCTGCAAGCGTCCGCATGACTCAGCTACGGAGGACGAGACCGGGGCTGCTTCCAAAGCCCGAGATGTCGCTGCGCGAGCTTCTCGTCGCGAGGATTGCTCTCAGCCTTTCGGCGTCCGCTCGGAGCTCGTGGCGTAGGGAGCCGGTCGTCCGCCAGGCGAATGTCGCCGAAGGCGGCGATATGCAATCTGATTCTTGCCCGCCATAGGCGGGCACCATCATCCGGAGCTGCGCCCGCAGGGCGCGCGACTCAATTCGCCTGGCGGATGACCGGCTCCCTACGCCGCACTGCCCTCAGCCCAAGCGCCATACAGCCGCGAATAAGCCCCCCCGGCCGCGATCAGCTCGTCGTGCGTCCCCTCCTCGGCAATTTGCCCCCCTTCGAGGACGACGATTTTGCCGGCGCGGCGGATCGTCGAGAGGCGGTGGGCAATGACGATCGCGGTGCGGCCCTGGAGCAGGCGCTCGAGGCCTTTCTCGATCGTCTTCTCGGTGCGCACGTCGACGTTGGAGGTCGCCTCGTCGAGGATCAGGATGCGCGGCTCGGCGAGCAGGGCGCGGGCGAAGGCGATGAGCTGGCGCTGGCCGGCTGAGAGCTGGATGCCGCGCTCGCCGACCTGGGTCTCGATTCCCTCCGGCAGGGCGGCGACGAACTCGGTGGCGCCGACGGCGGCGATCGCAGCCTCGATCTCCTCCAGGGTCGCCTCCGGCCGCCCGAAGGCGATGTTCTCGCGGACGCTGCCGGAGAAGAGGAAGCCCTCCTGGGGGACGATCCCCAGCTGGCGCCGCAGCGCCCGCTGCTGGACGCCGCGCAGGTCGTGGCCGTCGACCAGCACCCGTCCTTTCTGGGGGTCGTAAAAGCGGGCAACCAGCTTGGCGAAGGTCGACTTGCCGGCGCCGGTTGCGCCGACCAGAGCCAGCGTCTGTCCGGGCGGGACGTGGAGGTCGACGTCGCGCAACGCCCAAGTGTCCTCTCCGGCCTCGCCCTTCTCGCCGTAGGAGAACCAGACGCCGTCGAGCTCGATCTCGCCCCGCAGGGTGTCGGGGTCGATCGCCCCCGGGGCGTCGACCATGTCGGGCTCGGTATCGAGCAGGTCGAAGATCTTGTCCAGCGCCGCCATCCCCTGCTGGTAGGTCGTGTAGAGCTGGGAGAGCTGCTGGATCGGTTCGAAGAAGGTCGTCAGGTAGCCGACGAAGGCGACGATGACGCCGATCTGGATCTCGTCGTCGATCGCCTGCGAGCCGCCGTAGACGAGGATGGCCGCCGTCGCCACGGCCGCCAGCAGTTCGACCGCCGGGAAGTAGGAGGCGTTGAGGTAGACCGTTTTCATGTTGACCGCGCGGTTCTGCTCGTTGAGCTCGGTCATCTCGTCGAGATGGCGCGGCTCCTGGCCGAAGCTGCGAACGACGCGGACGCCGCTCAGCGACTCCTGCAGGTAGGCGGTGATCGCCGCGATTCGCTCCCGCGTCGCGCGGTAGGCGCCCTGCGAGACGATCCGGAAGGCGACGCTGGCGACCAAGAGCAGGGGAAAGGTGAGGAAGGTGACAAGCGCCAGCTGCACGTTCAGCAGGAGCATGATCACGATGACGCCGAGCAGGGTCAGGGTGCTGGAGAACATCGTCACCACGCCGCTGGTGACCAGCTGGTTGAGCGCCTCGATGTCGTTGGTCATGCGCGAGATCAGAACGCCTGGGCTGCGGCGGGTGAAGAAACCGATCGACATCGACTGCAGGTGGGTGAAGACGCGCTGGCGCAGGTCCTGCAGCACCCGCGTCCCGACCCAACCGACCATGTAGGTCTGCAGGTAGGTCGCGGCGGCGTAGAGGATGGAGACGACGACGAAGGCGGCGACGATCAGATCGAGCGCAGCGAGGTCCTCGGCGAGGATGCCGGAGTCGATCGCGCGGCCGGCGAGGTAGGGCGGCGCGAGGCCGGCGGCGGTCGCCAGCGCCAGGCCCAGGAACATCAGCGCCACCCGGCCGCGGTAGGGCCGCAGCTGCGCGACCAGCCAGCGCACCTTGCGCCCGCGCTGGTCCTCGCCGCGAATCAGCCGCCAGAGCGCCGCCAAAAGGCGCCCGATGTTGCCGACGTCCCTCACAGCCGCGCCATCTCCTCGCGCTGCTCGAGGTCGCGCTGGAGGAAGACGGAGTCGGCGAGGCCGTGCTCGGCGATCTCGCGGTAGAAACCGCAGCCTTCCATCAGCTCCTCGTGGGTGCCACGGTCGACGATCCGGCCGCCATCGATGACGACGATCTCGTCGGCCAGGGAGACGGTCGAGAGACGGTGGGCGATGATGAAGGTGGTGCGCCCGGTCATCGCCTCGCGCAGGCCGGCTTTGATCGCCGCCTCCGTCGTCGCGTCGACCGAGGAGGTGGCATCGTCGAGGATCAGGATCCGCGGGTCGGCCAGCAGCGCGCGGGCAATCGCCACCCGCTGGCGCTGGCCGCCGGAGAGCGTCAGGCCGCGCTCGCCGACCCGGGTCTCGTAGCCGTCGGGGAGCTCGCGGATGAAGTCGTCGGCCTGGGCGCGGCGGGCGGCCGCTTCGATCTCCTCCATCGTCGCGCCCGTGTTCGCATAGGCGATGTTCTCGGCGACGCTGGCGGTGAAGAGGAAGCTGTCGTCGGCGACGAAGGCGATCTCCGAGCGCAGCGAGGCGAGGTCGACGTCGCGCACGTCGACGCCGTCGACCAGGACCGTCCCCGAGCTGGGGTCGTAGAGGCGCGCGATCAGCGCCACCAGGCTGGTCTTGCCAGAGCCGGATGGCCCGACCAGCGCCACCGTGCGCCCGCCCTCAACCTCCAAGTCGATCCCTATCAGCGCCGCATCCGACCTCTTCCCCACCAGGGTGTGGTCAATGTCGGGCGCGGCGGCCGCAGGTCCCCGGTCCTCGTAACGCAGGCTGACGTCACGGAGCTCGACTCGGCCGCCGCCGGCCGGCAGCGCCGGTGCCCCCGGTGGGCTCTCGATCCGCGGTTCGCGGTCGAGGATTTCGAACAGCCGGTTGCCGGAGGCGATCGCCCGCTGTGCCATTCCCATCGCTACGCCGAGCATTCGCATCGGCCCAGCCAGGATCGCCAGGTAGGTGTAGAAGGCGGTGAAGTCGCCGAGGCTGAGGTTGCCGGCGATCACCTGGCGACCGCCGACCAGCAGTACCAAAGCGATGCCGATCTGGGGCAGCAGGCCGATCAGCGGCGAGAAGAATGCCTGCAGCTTGGTCGAGTAGATGCTCTGGTCGAAAACGCGGGCGACGGCACGGCTGAAGCGGTGCAGCTGGTATTCCTCGCGGGCGAAGGCCTTGACGATGCGGATCCCGGAGACGTTCTCCTCCGCCTCCGCGGTCAGCTCGGCGATCCGCTGCTGCACCTCCTGCTGGGCGGGCCGGGAGACGCGGTTGTAGCGCGAGGCGGTGTAGACGATGAACGGCGCCGGTGCCAGCGCGATCAGCGCCAGCCAGGGCTCGATCGCGATCATCACCGCGCTGGCGAGCACGATCGTCAGCAGGTTCTGGGTGATGAAGATCAGCCCGTAGCCGAGGAAGAAGCGAATCGCCCCCAGGTCGACCGTCGCTCGCGACATCAGCTGCCCGGTCTGCTGCCCGTCGAAGAAGCCGAGCTCGAGCCGCTGCAGGTGCGCGTAGAACGTCTGCCGCAGGTCGAATTCGACCGCAAGCGAGACCTTGCCGGCAACCAGGCGGCGGACCACGGTCAGGCCGAGACGCAGGATCGCCGCCGCGAAGATCGCCAGCGCCAGCGGCAGCAGGGCGGACTCGTCGTGGTCGACGATCGCGTTGACGGCACGGCCGATCAGCCACGGGATCAGCACCGTCATCCCCATCGCCGCCCAGGCGAAGGCCAGCGAACCCCAGAGCTGAGGCCGGTAGGGGCGTAAAAAGCCCATCAGACGGCGGTACGTCTGCATCCTGACCCACTATACAAAGTAAAGTATTGGGTTTACGGCGGGTTAGGGCGCGGCCGTGCTCTACCCGCTGAGCCGGGCGGCGGCTTTGGCGCTGGGCACTTTGTCCTGCGGACACGGTTTCGGCCCGTGTCCGGGCCGGGGCAGGATCTGGAAGTTGGTGACCGCGTGGGCCGACGCCGTCGCGCCGCTGTTCTGGGCCAGGTTGAGGATCAGCCGGTAGAAGCCGGGCGGAAGGCCGTGGTAGAAGATCTCCGGCCGCGTCGCCGGCGAGTAGCTGCCGGCGGTGCCGATCCGCTCGGCGAGCACGCCGTTGGGTCCCGAGTAGCGCGGGTAGTCGAAGGATGCACCGACCAGCCGTCCGTTGCCGATCGGGCTGTCGATCGCGCGCTGGAGCTTGAGCGGATCGACGCAGTCCGGAACGCGCTTGAGGCTGAAGCGGATGTGACCCTCACCTAGCTGAGGATCGCGGCCGAACTGAGCCGGCGCCAGGCGGAAGTTCTCGATCGTCGCCTTGACGACGACCGCGCGGCTGGTCTGACGAGCGCCGTTGCGGGGGGAGACGATGTCTACGCTGGGCTGGCCCGGCACCGCGTCCGCGCTCGTCTGGGCGGGTTTGGAGTCGGAGGCGCCACCGAAGATCAAAGCCAGGGCCAAGGCGACGACGGTTGCCGTCAGCGCCACGAAAGTCGGAGTCCTCTCACGCATCGGAGCGGGAACATTACGCGCAACTTCCAGAAGCACAGGCAGTGGGCCGGTGGGGCGATCGCCCTGCTCGCGCTCGCGCTTGCTCTCGTCGTCCCCGCATCCGCATCCGCCGGCCCCTCCAGCCACGTCAACCCCTTCGCGGGCACCCGGCCCGGTCCGGGAACGTTCGGCGGCGGCCACAACTTCCCGGGCGCGGCGCTGCCCTTCGGGATGGTCCAGTGGAGCCCCGATACGACCCCCTCGGCTCCGCACTCGGGCGGGTACGACCATCGCGACAACCACGTTAGGGGATTCGGACTCACCCACCTCAGCGGCGCTGGTTGCGCCCTCTACGGCGATTTCCCGTTCCTGCCGACGACCGAGCCGCTCGCTTCCTCGCCGGCCGCGCCCGGCGGCGGCCTCGATGGCCGCTTTCAGCCGGGTTTCTCCCACGCCGAGGAGGCCGCGGGCCCGGGCTTCTACGCGGTGCGGCTCAACCCCGTCCGCGGCGGCGGCATCGACCTCGCCCTGACCGCGACCACGCGGACCGGCATGGCGCGCCTCGAGTTCCCCGCCAGCCCGCATGCGAGCGTCCTGGTCGACGCGGGCGGCAGCGCCCAGCCGAACGACTTCGCCGCGGTCAGCGTCGACCCCGGCCGCCGCGAGATCTCCGGAACCGCCTCCAGCGGGCATTTCTGTGGCCAGCGCCCGCGCTACCGCGTCCACTTCGTGGCCGTCTTCGACCGCGGTTTCGACTCCTTCGGGACCTGGGAGGGCGACGCGCTCGACCGCGGGGGCAGGGCCGCGGAAGACAGCCGTGGTCCCGCCGTCAATCCAAGCACCACCGCCCAGGCCGGCGCCTACGCGAGCTTCGACACCCGCGGGGACAGGTTCGTCAGGGTCCGGGTCGGGATCTCGTTCGTCAGCGTCGAGGGCGCTCGCGCGAACCTCGCCGCCGAGAGCAAGGGCGCCGGGTTCGGGGCGCTGGCCTCCAGCGCCCGCGGGCGCTGGAACCAGGCGCTGGGACGGGTTCGGGTCAGCGGCGGGCCGAAGCGCCTGCTCGACACCTTCTACACCGCGCTCTACCACGCTTTCCTGGCACCGCGCACCTTCAGCGACGTCGGCGGCGCCTACGCCGGGATGGACGGGCAGATCCACCGCGCCCGCGGTCGCATCCACTACGCCGACTTCTCCGGCTGGGACATCTACCGGACCCAGGTGCAGTTGGTCTCGCTGCTGGCGCCGCGGCGGGCCGGCGAGATGATGCGCTCGCTGCTCGCCGACGCGGCGCAGAGCGGTTGCCTGCCGCGCTGGTCTTACGCCAACGGCCAGAGCATGACGATGGTCGGCGACTCCGCCGACCCGATCCTCGCCTCTGCCGCTGCCTTCGGCGCCGCCTTCGACCGGCGCGCGGCGCTGCGGGCGATGGTCAAGGGGGCGACGGAACCCTGCCGCAGCGCCAACGGCGACTACCTGCAGCGCCAGGGCCTCGCCGAGTACCTGACTCTCGGCTACGTCCCCTTTGATCTCGACACCAAGACCCGCAACGCCAACTCGCTCTATGGCGATCCCGATGCGGTCTGGGGCTCGGCGGCCACCAGCCTCGAGTACGCGGTCGACGACTTCGCAATCGCCCAGCTTGCCGCCCGCTCCCACGGCGACCCCTCCACCTACCGGGCCTTCATGCGCCGCTCGGCCAACTGGCGCCGGCTGTTCAACCCGGCGAGCGGCATGATCGAGCCGCGCTTTGCCGACGGCAGCTTCCCCCGGGAGTACGACAACCTCGGCGGCGACGGCTTCGTCGAGGGCAACTCGGTGCAGTACACCTGGATGGTCCCGCAGGATCCCGGCGGCCTCGCCCGGCGTTTGGGAGGGCCGCGGCGGGCGGCGGCGAGACTCGACCATTTCCTGCGGCGGCTGAACGCCGGCGCGGGGGGGACGCGAGCCGACCACGCCCTGCTCGGCAACGAGCCGACCCTGCACACGCCCTGGCTCTACAACTGGATGCGGCGTCCCTACCGCACCCAGGCAGCGGTCCGCCGCGCGCTGCTCACCCTCTACGACACCTCGCCGGACGGCTATCCCGGCAACGACGACCTTGGGACGCTTTCGGCCTGGTATGTGTTCGGCGCCCTCGGCCTCTATCCCGAGGTGCCCGGCGTAGGCCTGCTGGCGATCGCCAGCCCGCTCTTCGGGCGGGCCGAGATCCGCCTTCCGCACGGTCGCCGGGCCCTGATCCTTGGCCAGGGCAGCGGGCCCTACGTGCAGTCGCTGCGCTTCGACCGCCGGGTCTACTCCAAACCGTGGACCACCTATTGCGCTCTGGCCCGCGGCGCGACGCTCTCCTTCCGGCTCGGTCCGCGACCGGATCGCCGCTGGGGCGCATCGGCCGCGGCGGCGCCCCCGTCGTTCGGGCCAGGTCGGGCGATGCCGAACGGGGACTGCGCCCCGTGAGCGGTCGTTCGGCGGTCCTCTGGGTCCTCTCCGGCTTGACGGCGCTCGGCATCGCCGTGCGCTTTGCCAGCCTCGGCCTGCAGAGCTACCACCACGACGAGGCGATCACCGCTCTGCGAGTTCTCCCCGGCAGCTTCGGCGACATGTTGCACTCGGTCAGGGTGAGCGAGTCGAACCCGCCCCTCTACTACAGCCTCGCCTGGGGTTGGGCGAAGGCCTTCGGCAGCGGCGAGATCGGCCTGCGTTCGCTCTCCGCCCTTTTCGGGGCGGCGACGGTGCCGGTCGGCTACCTGATCGGCCGCCAGCTGGCAGACCGCCGTGCGGGACTAATCCTGGCGGCGCTGATCGCCGTCAACCCAATGCTGATCTGGTACTCGCAGGAGGCCCGCTCCTATTCCCTGCTCGTCTTTTTCGGCGCCCTCTCGCTGCTCTTCTTCGTGCGGGCCTTGGAGACGCGCCGCAGACGCGATCTGGCGCTCTGGGCGGTCGCCTCGGCGCTCGCGCTCTGCAGCCACTATTTCGCGGTGTTCGCGGTTGCGATCGAGGCGGTCTGGCTGCTGGTGGCTTTGCGGGCTCGCTGGCGGATCGTCCTGCCGGCGCTCGCCGCCGTCGCAACGGTTGGCTTGGCGCTGCTGCCGTTGATCTCCGCGCAGATCAATCCAACCCATATCGGCTGGATCGAAAACAGCGCGCTTGCGACCCGGCTGTGGGAGACGGCGGTCAGCTTCACGATCGGGGAAACCGGACACGTAATCGCCCAGCCACCGCGCGAGTACTACGCCTTACTCCCGCTCGTCCTCGCGGGTACTGCGCTGCTGATCGCGATCGTCCTCGGCGATCGGCACGAGCGCCAGGGTGCCTCGCTCGGGTTCGGCCTGGGCTTGGGCGTCGTCGCTCTGGCGTCGTTAGCCACCGTCGTCGGCAAGGACTACGTGGTCGAGCGCAACCTCCTGCCGGCGCTGCTGCCACTTCTGAGCGCCGCGGCGATCGGCTTCTCCACTGCAGGCGCTCGCCGCCTCGGCCTTGGGCTCGCGGTTCTCCTTTGTGCCTACTGGTTGGCTTTCGACATTCACCTCACCCGGACGCCGAACCTGCACCGTCCCGATTTCCGCTCCGTTACCGAGGCGCTCGGCCCGCCCCACAATGGGCGCCGGGCGATCGTCACCTGGAAGCTCGCCGCCGACCCCGTCCGCTATTACCTGCCCGCCGGGGCGGCGCGAATATACGGTGGATCGGTACGGATCAGCGAGATCTCCGTACTGCGCAAGCCCCTGGTAACGGGAAAGCCGATTAACCTGCCGGCTTCGTTCCACCAGGTGGAGCGAGTTCGCGTCGACCGACTCACGCTCAACAGCTACGCCTCCAGCCGTCCCGTGAAGATCTCCTTCCAGACCCTGCACGCCCTGCCGACCGGATTCGGCGATGACGCCGTGCTGGTCGACGGCCCGGAGCGGTGAGTCCTTCGGAATTCGCGGACAGGCTCGGCGCTGCCGCCCGCCGCCCGGCGAGCTGGTGGCAGCTGTTCAAATTCGGCATCGTCGGCGGCTCCGGCTACCTGGTCAACCTCGCCGTCTTCGCCGCCCTCGCCGGCAGCTTGGGCGTTCACCACGCGATCGCCGCGGTAGCCGCCTTCTGCGTCGCGGTCACCAACAACTTTCTCTGGAACCGCCGCTGGACCTTTGGGCCTGGGGACGGCTCCGCCAGCTTTCAGGCGGCTCGCTTCTTCGCCGTCAGCGTCGCCGCCCTCGGCCTCAACCTGATCGTCTTGGAAGTGCTGCTTGCGCAGGGCGGAATCGGCGAGCTCGACGGCGCAGGCAATCGCCGTTGCCGTGGCGATGCCATTCAACTTTCTCGGCAACAAGCTCTGGACGTTCGCCTGACACTGTTGCGCTGGGCGCGACGAGCGCCGCGGCCTCTCAGCTCGCGCAGCCCAGCCACTCCATTAGTTCGGGAAGGCGGCGGCGCAGTTGCGGCGCGGGGGAGGCGAGCTCGGCTCTCGCCAGGTGGATCGCCGCACCGATCCGCAGCGTCGCCTGGGTTGGCTCGCCGCCGACGTGTTCCTCCAGCCGCTGCAGCGTCTGCCAGTCCGTCTGCAGTCGCCACAGCGCCGCCCGCGTCCCCTCCGGGTCCATTTCGGCCATTGCGATCATGGCTTCCACTCCCGCCTTCACCGGCTCGGGCGAGTGTTCCGCCGCCTCCAGGGTCCGGGCCACCGCATCCGCGTAGCGGGGATCCGGAACGATTAACAGGGTTTCCCTACTCTCACCCACGTTGGGACCTCCTCTTCAGGTCTCGGCCTGGCCCCGGGGTGTAGTCAGCATCGCCGGGGTCGTTACCTACATGGACCCGTCGAGCGTATTTTTCGGTTCCGGACGATGGGATATGGCCGGGTCTGCACTGGGCTTGGACCGAGCCCGGCTCTGCGTGCCACCGCTGGGCTAGCCTTGACGGCGAGATGAGCAGGCAGAAGCCAAGCTATGACGCGGGACGGATCGAGGCCGCCAGGCAGGCGGTCTGGGCGCCACGCGGCGACTACGAGGCGCCGCAGCCGGCCAATGACCAGACGCGCGTATACGTGAAGCCATCGAGCCCTTTCACCTCGGGCAACCTTCATATGGGCCACGTCCGCGATTACTCGATCGGCGACGCCTACGCGCGTTTCCGTCGCGCCCGCGGCGACGCGGTGCTGCTCGGGTTCGGTTTCGATGCCTTCGGTCTGCCGGCGGAGCTGGCCGCGATCGAGCGTCAGGAGCCGCCCGCGGACTGGGTAGCCGAGTGCGGGGAGCGCATGCTCGGCCAGATGAAGCGGCTCGGCTTCTCCTTCGACTACGACCGCGTCTTCTACAGCTCCGACGAGAGCCAGTACCGCTGGTCGCAGTGGCTCTTCCTGACGCTGCTCGAGGCCGATCTGATCTACCGCGAGGACGCCACCGTCGACTGGTGCGACACCTGCCAGACCACCCTGGCCTCGATTCAGGTCGAGGACGGGCGCTGCTGGCGCTGCCACAACGAGGTGCGGCTGATCCGCCGGCCGACCTGGTTCCTGCGGATCACGCCATATCTCGAGGAGAACGATCGCAACACGGAGCAGCTGCAGAACTGGGACGACCTCTCGCTCTCGACCCAGCGCTACATCCTCGGCCGCAGCGATGGGGTCGAGATCGACCTCGAGGGCAGCGAGGGACGCTCGCTGACGGTCTTCAGCCCGCACCGCCAGAGCCTGGCGCGGGCCCAGTTCGTCCTGCTCTCGCCGCGGCACCCCGAGGTCGAGGCCTGGGCCGGGGCGCCGGGCGTGCGCGAGGAGCTGGAGCGGATGCGCTCGGGCGGATGGGAGCGCAGCGCGCGCGACGCCCGCTCCGTCCCAATCGTCGACACCGGCGCCTCGATCGCCGGCCCGGTGGGAGGGGAGCTGCCGGTCTTCGTCTCGCCGCTGGTCGACGCTCGCTACGGGCCGACCGCCGCGCTCGGAATCCCCGCCGTCGATGAGGCAGACGCGGAGCTTGGCCGGCGGATGGAGCGGGTCGTGAGCCGGGGAGAGGCTGACGCAGACGTCGAGGCTGAGGATAAGGAGCCGCTGCCGGTCGCCGGCGTGCGCGACGCCAAGCGCTACCGGGCAAACGACTTCTCGATCTCGCGCCAGCGCTCCTGGGGCACGCCGATCCCGATCGTCCACTGTGAGGAGTGCGGCGCCGTGCCCGTGTCCGAGGAGGACCTGCCGGTGGTGCTGCCACGCGACATCGCTCCGACCGGGGAGGGCAATCCGCTCGCCGAGCGCTCTGACTTCGTCGACGTCGCCTGTCCCAACTGCGGCGGTGATGCCAAGCGGGAGACCGACACGCTCGACTGCCACTTCGACGCACTCTGGCTCTGGGTTCCCGCCGCGGTCCCCCCTCAGGACCGCGGCGAGCAGATGTTCACGCATCCCGACCTCCAGGAGTGGCTGCCCGCCGAGCGCCTGGTGGCGGGAGGCGACAGCGGTGGCTTCGTCTTCGACCAGCGGATCGTCACCAAGGCGCTGCGTGACATCGGGCCCTTCTCCTTCCTCGAGGATGGCGAGCCGTTCGCCGGCTGCCTCTTTCACGAGATGGTGATCGCCGAGGGACGCAAGATGAGCAAGCACCTCGGCAACGTGGTCAACCCCGACGAGCTGGTGGAGCAGTATGGCGCCGACACGGTGCGGCTGGCGGTCCTCTACGCGGCAGGGCCCGCGAAGACGCTGAACTGGAGCGACGGGGCGTTGCGCTTCGCCAACCGCTTCCTGCGCAACCTCTGGACCTACTCACATGACCGCTTCGCGGCACTGGAGAACGCCGCACATGACGAGGAGGCCGCCGCCGACACCGAGTTCATGCGGGACCGCCTGCGCAAATGGTGTGAGAACGGCCTGGCCCGAATCACCGATGACACCGCGCAGCTGCAGATGCATAAGGCGGTCCGGAACATCACCCGGCTTTTCGAGCGGATTCAGGATTTCGAGAAGCGAGTCGTCGAGCGGCGCGGCCAACTCGACCGCGCCGACGCCGAGGCACAGATCGCGGCCCTCACCCTGCTTGCCCAGGCATTGGCGCCATTCGCGCCGCATGCCGCCGAGGAGCTGCTGCTTTCTTCCGGGCGCTTCGACGCCGCCGCGCTGCCGGCGCCCTGGCCAGATTCCGCCGCCATTCCGGTAACAGTCGAAACGCCCGCGGCCGCTTCCTGAGAACCGCTTAGAACAAAAGTTGCCCTATTGGGCAAGGCGCCTTGATTGTTACACAGGCGTATGTTATGAATGCCCTGCCGGGCGATCACCGGTGAAGGAGGCGGGGCTCTCAGGAAAGAGGAACCGCCTTGGGGTGGCAAAGGAAGGGCCTATTCGTGAGCCAGGATCAGCCGTCATAGACGGCCCCTGGAGGCGTCTGCACAGACGCCGCCCCGCCTCCCTTCATCTCGCCCGAGCGTGCTTTTCATGCTCGTCAACGTCTAGTCGGGGACTGGACCGCGAATCGTCGCTTTTTCGCGTTCCACTCGATGCCGGCGGCGAGCTCGCCTGGAGTGGTGTCCAGCGCCCCGGCGAGCTTGACGAGGGTGGCCAGGCGCGGCTCCCGTCCCGCGCGCTCAAGTAGCGAAATCTCAGTGCGGTGCAGTTCGCAGAGGTCGGCGAGCGCTTCCTGGGAGATGCCGGCCTTGATCCGGGCTTGGCGGAGGTTGAGGGCGAAGCGCTCTTGAGGGGTCATTTCGGCGGGAACTCTATGCGCTCGAGGAGCGCTTGAAGACAGGAACTTTACAGACAGAAGGGTTCGCCATCAAGTACGCGCGGCGGCTTGCGCTACCTTGCATTCCAGAGCTGGGGAGCCGGTCACCGAATATTTACGCAGAAAGCATTGAGCGCTAGCAGCCTATGTGTTATACCCGTGCGATCAAAGGACGAGCGTCGATCCTGCCTTGGACCCTTCGGGTCGGCTTGATGGCGGCAAAGGAGGAGTCATGAGCGAGGCGGTAGATCCGCACCTGGGAGGGCCCGACGGCCCGCGAACCAGCTCCTGTGCCACCGAACTCGCCTGCCGCGATTGCGGTTATCGCACGCCGCTGCTCGACACGGCCTTCAAGTGCCCCGCCTGCGGCGAGGGGCTTGACATCGACTACGACTACGACCGTGCCCGGGCGCTGATCGCCGAGCGGGATCTTGCTGACCGCCCGCAGAACATCTGGCGCTTCGAGGAGCTGCTGCCGATCCTCTCTCAGCGTGCTCAGGCCCGGGTCGGCCAGTTTGCCGGGCAGACCCCCCTGATCCGCGCCGACCGGCTCGGTGCCGAGCTCGGTCTCAAGAACCTCTACCTCAAGGACGACTCGACCAACCGCCCAACCCTCTCCTATAAGGACCGGGTCGTCGGGATGGCGATCGCTCGTCTCCTGGAGCTGGGCAAGAACGAGGTCGGCTGCGTCTCGACCGGCAACGTCGGCACCGCGGTGGCGGCGCTTGCCGCCAAGGCCGGCGCCACCGCGTACATCTTCTACCCGGGCAATATGGAGAAGGGCAAGGCGAAGGCGTGCCGGGCGCTCGGCGCTCAGGTTTGTCAGCTGAACGGCAATTACGACCAGGCCAACCGGGCCTGTCGCGAGCTCTCCCTGGCCAGCGGCATCCAGTTCGCGAACATCACCCTGCGTCCCTTCTACGCCGAGGGGGCGAAGACTATGGCCTTCGAGGTCGTCGAGCAGCTTGGCTGGACGGCGCCGGACCACTTCGTGATTCCAGCCGCTGGCGGCACCCTCTCCTCGCGCGTGCACAAGGGGCTCAACGAGCTCGAGAAGGTCGGCCTGGCCGAGACCGCCGCGACCAAGATCAACATCGCGCAGGCCGGCGGCTGCGATCCGATCGCGGCCGCGATCCTCGATGGGGGCGAGATCGTCTCGCAGAGCCCCGAGACCGCTGCCCACTCGCTGGCGATCGGCGCGCCGGGAGACGGCACGCTGGTGGTCGACGCGGTGCGGACGCGCGACGGCTCCGCGGCGGCCCCCAGCGACGAGGAGATCTTCGGCGCAATCGACCTGCTGGGGGCGACCGAGGGGATTCTCACCGAGCCGGCCGGCGGTACGACCATCGCCGCCACCGCGAGGCTGGCCGCCGAGGGCAAGCTCGGCGCCGAGGAGACCGTCGTCGCCGTGATCAGCGGCAACGGTCTGAAGACGCTTCAGGAGCACCCTGACAAGCCCTGGCCGGAAATGGTCGCCTGCGACGTCGAGACGATGGGGCAGATGCTCGCCGACTTTCGCCAGGCCGCTGCGGCTGCGCTGCATTGACGCTCCAGCGGGCGCTGGAGAAAGCTTTTAGCGTTGGGCGGTGACTGAGCCGCCTCTCATCGAGGGCGTCGACCATCGCACGGTTCGCGCTCGCGGACTCGATTTCCACGTCGCCGAAGCTGGAGTCGGGGACGACGTCGTCCTCTGCCTGCACGGCTGGCCGCAGCACTGGTACGAGTGGCGGCACCTGATGCCTGCGTTGGCCGGCGATCACCGTGTGCTCGCCCTCGACCTGCGCGGCTTCGGCTGGTCGGACGCTCCGCGGAGCGGCTATGAGAAGGAGAACATGGCGACCGACGTGCTTGCCGTGCTCGATGAGCTCGGACTCCAGCAAGTGAAGCTGGTCGGCCACGACTGGGGCGGCTGGATCGGTTTCCTGCTCTGCCTGCGGGAGCCTGAGCGCATCGAGCGTTTCCTCGCGCTCAACATCGTGCCTCCGTGGGTGAGCCTCCGCAACACGATCGGCCACGCCTGGCGCTTCTGGTACCAGCAGCTGGTCCTGGCGCCGGGAATCGGCTACGGGCTGCACCGCCGGGGCGACTTCGTGCGGCGTGTTCTCGTCGGCGGCTCGGAGCGAAAGGACGTCTGGGACGAGGAGACGTTGCGCGTTTTCGCCGCGAATCTGGCTGAGCCGGCGCGGGCTCGTGCGGCGGTGCAGATGTACCGGGTCTTCAACTGGCGTGAGACGCTGCCGATCGTGCGCGGCCGCTATGCCGACCAGCGACTCTCCGTGCCGACGCTGCTCGTCTTCGGCGTCGACGATTTCGTGCTGCGGCCCGAGATGCTCGCCGGCTACGAGCGCCACGCCGACGGGATGCGGGTCGAGCTCGTCGAGGGCTGCGGTCACTTCATCGCCGACGAGCGGCCGGATCTCGTCACTGAAAAAGCACGCGCCTTCTTCGGGGTCTGAGTCGGGGATTTGGGAGGACCCCGAAGGAGCCTCCAGATCTGCGACGGAGGGTCCTCCCAAATCCCCCTCAAGCCCGAATCCGCGCCTCCTCGAGGTCGAGGTCGCGCTCGATCTGACGCATGGTCGCGTTGCGGAGGCGTTCGCCCCCGCGCAGCTCCAGCAGGATCTCGCGCTCGACGCTGATCAGCTCGCGGCGCAGGGCGCCGTAGTCGGCCAGGCGCTGCTCGCGCGCGATCACCTCGGGGTCCTCGCCGCCCAGCACCTGTTGGCACATGCGGAAGCGAGCGCGGTAGAGGTCACGCAGACGCTGCAGCTGGGAGTTCGAGGCGCGCTCCTCATCCTCGATCTCGTCGATGCGGTCGAGCGCGGCCTGCGCGGCCTCCATCCGTGCCACCGCCTCTTCATCGCTCCAGCGCCGCGGCTCCTCCAGCCGCAGCTTGCGGATCACGAACGGCAGCGAGAGGCCCTGGCCGACCAGCGTGATCAGGATCAGCGCGAAGGTGATGAAGATGATCTGGGGGCGGCTGGAGATGCTGAGCGGGACCGCCAGCGCCGCCGCCAGCGAGACCGCCCCGCGCATCCCGCTCCAGCCGACGGCGAAGCGCTCGCCGGCGCTTTCGCCGGCGCTCGAGCCCATCGCGAAGACGAAGGCGAGCCGGACCCCGATCGACGCGGCCGCGATCGCGGCGATCGGCACCAGCAGCTCGCCGATTCCGGAGGAGCTCGCCTCGAGTGAGTCGACGATCCCGGGCAACTGCACGCCGAGCAGCACGAAGAGCGCGGTCTCGAGGGTGAAGATGAGGACGTTCCAGAAAGCGACCGAACTGAGCCGGGTGTCGGCGTCGACCGCGCGCGGCGATTGGTAGCCCCCGTAGAGGCCGGCGACGACGGCGGCGAGGATGCCGGAGACGCCGATCTCCTCGGCGCCGATGTAGGCGCCGTAGGCGGTAAGCAGCGTCAGGACCACGACCAGGCTGGCGTCGGCCTGGCGGCGGATGACGAGGATCGAGAAGGCGCCGACCAGCAGGCCGACGAGGATGCCGCCGCTCGCGACCACCAGGTACTCCAGCGCCGCATCGCCGAGCGCGAAGGCGCCGCCGACCGCGACGCCGATTGCTATCCGGTAGATCACCAGCGCCGTGCCGTCGTTGATCATCGACTCCCCTTCGACCAGCAGCCGCACCCGCTCGGGGCCGCCGATACGGCGGAAGACGGCGATCGCGGCGACGGTGTCGGTCGGCGCCAGGATCGCTCCCAGCACGGCCGCCTCGGCCCAGCCCAGGCCCGGGACCAGGGCGTGGGCAACCAGTGCCACCACGCCCGCCGTGATGAAGACCAGGGCAACCGAGAGCAGGCCGAGCGGCCGTAACACCGCGCGCAGCTCGCGCGGCGAGGTCCGCCAGCCGGCGGAGAAGACGAGCGGCGGCAGGAAGAGGAGGAAGATCGTGTCCGGATCGAGCTCGATCTCCGGCAGCCCGGGCAGAAAGGCGATCGCCAGCCCGCCGAGCACGAGCACTATCGGCGCCGGCACGTTGCCGTAGTCGGCGACGCGGACCAGCAGCGTCGCCGCCAGCATCAGGATCAGGATCGACTCGATGTGGTCCATCTGGGCATAACATCCTGCCGAGTGGACGCCAAGCTGACTCCTCCGCTCGACGCGACCGATCACCTTCGTGGCGAGCTGGGGAGGCCGCTGGAGCTGACGATGTTCGGCGATTTTCAGTGCCCCTTCTGCCTCGGCGCCCAGGGGGTGCTGCGGCGCGTGCACGAGCGGCTCGGCGATCGCCTCGTCTTCGCCTTTCGCCACCTGCCGATCCCGGAGCGCCATCCGCTGGCGCCGCTGGCGGCCGAAGCCTCAGAGGCGGCTGCGGCTCAGGGACGGTTCTGGGAGTACCACGACGCCCTCTTCGCCGCGCAGCCGAAGCTCTCGCGCGAGACGATGCTCGCCGTTGGGCGTGAGCTCGACCTCGACGCCGACCGCATGGCGGCGGAGCTCGATTCCGGCGAGCACCGCGATCGCGTCGAACGTGATCTCAGATCCGCGGCGCTGAGCGGCGCCACCGGCACCCCGACCTTCTTCGTCAACGGCAGTCGCCATTACGGCGCATATGACGCTTCGTCCCTCGTCGAGGCGCTTGAGGCGGGGAGCGCGACTGCTTGACCGCGCCGCAACACCGCCACCAGGGCGGTCGGCACAAAGTCAGTCGCTGATCTGAACGACCACGGTGCGCTCGCGCGGGCGGTCGTCGAAGTCGATCAGGACCAGCTGCTGCCAGGTGCCGAGGGCGAGGCGACCGTCGAGGACCGGCACGATCTCCGAGACGCCGATGATGGTGGCGCGCTGATGGGCGTGGGAGTTGGTGTCGTGGTTGAGCCGGTTGTGCTCGTACTCGCCTTCGGTCGGGAGCAGGCGCTCGAGCGCCGCGCGCAGATCGTGGACGCCGCCCGGCTCGAACTCCATCGTCGAGATTGCGGCGGTGGAGCCGCGTACGAAGACGAGCGCCTGGCCGTCGGCTGCGCCGGCCGCGTCGACCAGGCTCTGTACCTGCGCGGTGATGTCCACCACGTCGCCGTCGCCGGCGGTGCTGAGGGCGAGCTGCTCCGTGCGTACGGCCATGCGGGCCAACCTAGCGTAGGGCTGCGCTAGGTTCGGCAGCCGATGAGGGCACTGGTCCAGCGCGTCAGCCAGGCCGCGGTCGACGTCGACGGCGAGCGGGTCGCGCAGATCGGCCCGGGGATGCTGGTCCTGCTTGGAGTCGGCGCCGGGGACGGCGAGGAGCAGGCGGACCGGCTTGCTGACAAGGTCCGCGCCCTCCGCATCTTCGACGACGCCGAGGGGAGGATGAACGAGCCGCTCGGCGAGCGCGAGATCCTCTGCGTCAGCCAGTTCACGCTCTACGGCGATGCGCGCAAGGGGAACCGGCCCAGCTACGTGGAGGCGGCCCGGCCAGAGGTTGCCGAGCCCCTCTACGACCGCTTTTGCGAGCGCCTAGAGGCGAAGAGGGGTGTGTTCGGCGCCTGCATGGGGGTGGCGCTCGTCAACGACGGGCCCGTGACCCTGCTCGTGGAGATCCCCTAACTGGGGGTGCTTCTGATTTAAATCTACGAGATTTTCTCGAATAAACGGCCAAATATCGGGTAGAAACTCAAGGTCAGTGCGTATCCAGACTCGGAGGATTTGTGCTCATCCGGCCCAGAGTTCCCCATCCGGCAAAGTTCCTTTTCAGGTGTGGCGTCGCGTTCGTCATGGTCGTTTTCGCCGGCTTCGTCTTCAGCACCGCCCCGGCAATCGCAGCGCCGCTTGAAAAAACGCCGGACGTCAAGCTCCCGCAACCGCCGTCGGTCCCGGTCCCCGCGCCGGCACCGGCTCCCGCTCTTCCGGAAGTCAAGGTGCCGGACCCGCCGATCAGGGTGCCGGTTGACCCGCCGGTCAAGGTGCCGGACGTGGTCAAGTCGACGCCCTCGTCTTCCTCACCGGCCGCTCCGAATCGATCAGGCAGCGCAACCGACGTCACCAGTCCCGGCAGCGGCCCGGCTTCCTCGATTCGTGGGGGTGTCGACCGCGTGAAGGACGCCGCTGACTCTGTGACGAGCGCTGCCGGGCGAGCGACCCATCAGGGAGATGCCCCCGGTCGCGAGAGCCCCGGTGCGAACACGGATCGCTTGGACACCGATGGCGTCGCGCGCGGGACGTCCCGGCGCGACGCACCCTCGGTCAGAAGGGCCGTGACGGCTCCTCTGCAACGCCTGCTCGCCTACGTCTGGCCTGCGATCGCCCTCGGGCCGATACGCGAGGCCCTTGCGATCCCCCTTGCGAGGGGACTGAAGAGTCTGGAGAAAGCGATCTCACTGCCGATCCTCGGGCTCGACCGTTCGCTCGCGCTGCAGCCCGGAAACGTCGAGTCAAGCGGCGGACCCAAGCCCGCCGCGCCATCTCCGAAGCCGAGCTCCTCGCCGCCGTTTCCCTTCAACGCCGTCACGCCCGATGGCGGCGGAATGAGCCTCCTCGTCACCCTGGTCACGGCGCTGGCGGTGCTGGTCGGAGTGGTGGCACTGGCCCGACTCACCGTTGGAGAGGATCTCTTCTCCACGCGCTGGCTGCACTGACGACTGGGCGAATCGCGCTAAACCAAGACGACGCCGAATCGATCATCGAAGCGGGTGCGGCTCTCGACAGCGACCGCTTGGGAGAAGCGGCTCGCGGTGACGGTGAAGTGGTCGAGGAAGCCGACGCTGCCAAGCAGGACCAGGCCGAAGCTGTGCCAGCCATCAACGAATCCCACCGGGGCTTCCCACTCGCAGCGAGCGCTGGAATCGTCGTGGTGGTGCAGGCGGAGGGAGACGGTCTTGTAGCGGGCGACGACGGTGCGGCCGCCGACGGCGTGAAGTTCCTCGCCCTCGTTGTCGGCCAGGTCGAGGTCAAGCTCGTCCGCCAGCAAGTCGCTCGCGAGGATCGCGTCTGCTCCGGTGTCGATCAGTCCCTCTAGCTCAGGCGTCGATGCGTCGTCCGTGGCAAGCGAGACGGGCACGAAGGGCCGAAACACCGGCTGCCCCAAGCGCGTCTGCTGGGGGTCCTCCCGATAGGGATAGAGCCAGGGGGTCTTCGGCTCAGCCAAGGCCGACGTAGATCGGCTCATCTGCGTGGGGAACCCGCCCGCCGACGACGACGTGATCCAGCTTGCGGGCTTTCTCCAGCACGACTTTCAGGTCCTCGTCGGCGATCACGACCTGGCCCGTGCGGGTGTCGGTCGCCACGTACTTGCCCTCGTAGCCCTTGAAATCGGTGCGGGTGGGTTTCACACAGTCGATGATACCCGCTGCCTCCACGGGCTTTCAGGGCTGGGGCCCTTGCCACTTTCCTTGCCACCCCCCTCCCAAATCGACCCTCTCCGGCCTCGGGATGTGGAGCATTCCGCTTGCCGCTGCGATGCCGGAGGAGGGACTCGAACCCCCGACACGCGGATTATGATTCCGCTGCTCTAACCAGCTGAGCTACTCCGGCGGGGACGGGGATGGTAGCGGCCGGTGGTTGCAGGGGAAACGGCACACTTTGGGGCGGCGGAAGCTAGGGTTGCGTGGTGAGCACGGAGGAGCTGGACAGGGCGGTACGGACGGTTGTTCGCGAGTGCATGGCCATCTCCCCGGGCGAGGAGGTGCTGATCGTCTGCAACCCGGTGACCGAAGAGATCGGCGCGCTGATGCGGATTGAGGCCCAAGGCGATGGTGCCAGCGCGACGCTGGCGGTGATGTCGGAGCGGGAATCGGCAGCGGCCGAGCCACCGGACGTGGTTGCCGCGGCGATGGCCGAGGCCGACGTGGTGCTGGCGCCGACGATTCAGTCGCTTTCCCACACCGACGCGCGCCGCAAAGCCAGCGAACAGGGGGTGCGGATCGGCAGTCTTCCCGGCGTGACGGAGGAGATGCTGACGCGGCTGATGATCAGCGACCTCTCCGAGGTACGGCGGCGGGGTTGGGCGCTCAGCGACGTCCTCAACGGCGCCTCTGAGGCGCGCATCACCTGTCGCCACGGCAGCGACCTGCGACTGGGCCTCGAGGGCCGTCTCTCGATCGTCGACGCCGGTGAACTCGGCAACCGCGGCGCTTTCGGCAACCTGCCCTGCGGCGAGGCCTTTATCGCGCCGGTCGAGGGCACGGCAGAGGGTACGCTCGTCGTCGACGGCTCGATCGCCGGTATCGGCCTGATCGACACGCCGGTCTCGCTGACCGTACGCGACGGCCACCTCGCCGAGACGACCGGAAACGACGGCGCCACGCTGATGGAACTGCTCAGCACGCACGGCCACGACGGGACGAACGTCGCCGAGCTGGGCATCGGCACCAACGAAGAGGCGCTGCTGACCGGCAACATCCTCGAGGACGAGAAGATCCTCGGCACCTGCCACGTCGCCTTCGGTGCCTCCGCCGCGATCGGCGGCACCGTCCAGGTCCCGGTCCACCTCGATTGCGTCGTGCTCGAACCGACGGTCGAAGTCGACGGCGAGACGGTCGTCCGCGGCGGCGACCTGCTCGTCTGACCGGCACAAGGTCGATGCCGCCTCTGCTCGCCGTCCCCAATGTCTCCGAGGGGCGCGACGCGCGGCGACTGGCCAGGCTCGAGACGGCCTTCGGCCACGGTGTCTCGCTGCTCAATCGTCACACCGACGCTGACCACGATCGCACCGTCTTCACCCTTGCGGGCGCTGCCGGACCGCTGACCGAGGCGCTCATCCGCGGCGCCGAGGAGGCGCTGGAGACGGTCGATATGGCGACTTACAAGGGAGCGCACCCGGCGGTCGGCGCCCTCGACGTCTGCCCATTGGTCTGGCTCGATCCCGCCGATCGCGAGGCGGCCCGCACCGAGGCCGTCGCCGTGGCAGCGCAGATCGGCGCCCTCGGGGTGCCGGTCTTCCTCTACGGCGAGCTGGCGCGCGATCCAAGTCGCACCGAGCGCGCCTACTTCCGCAACGGCGGTCTGGCCGAGCTCTGGCTGCGGATGGAGGCGGGGGAGCTGCACCCCGACTTCGGTCCCGACCTGCCCCACCGGCGCGGTGGCGCCACCCTCCTCACCGCGCGCCCGCCGCTCGCGGCCTTCAACGTCGAGCTCGACAGCGGCGACCTCGAGATCGCCCGCTCGGTCGCCGCCGGGTTGCGCGAGTCGGGCGGCGGCCTGCCGGGGGTGCGCGCGATCGGGCTGAGGCTCTCCAGCGGCCGCGGCCAGGTCTCGACCAACGTCCACGACCCGCTCTCGGTGCCGCTCTCTGCGGTGGTCGAGCGCGTGCGAAACCTGGCGGCCCCGCTCGGCACGCGTCCGCTCGAGGCCGAGCTGGTCGGGCTCGTTCCCGCCGCCGCCGTGGCCGGCTATCCCGAGGACGTGCCGATGCGCGGCTTCGACCCTGACCTGCACGTGATCGAGCGGCGGCTCGCGGCCCTGACCGACTAGATTCAGGGCATGGCACAGGCCCGGAAGAAGCGCCACCGCAAGCGCCGCGGCACCCAGGGCGGTCGCGTCGACACCAATCCCCGCCGCGGCCGTCCCCGCAACCGCGCCGAGGCGAAAGCCCGCGCCAGCGCCAAACGCAAACCGGCCCAGCGCGGCGACCTGCCGCCGACCTGGCGCAGCTCGATCGTCCGCGGCCTCGTCGCCGCCGTCATCTTCGCCGTGCTGCTGCTGCTGATCTTCAAACGCCCGCTCGGCGCCTCTCTCGCGCTCGGCGCCTTCATGCTCGCCTTCTACATCCCCGCCGGCTACTTCATCGACATGACGATGTGGCGGCGGCGCGAGCGGGCGCGCATTCGCGCGCGGGAAGAGTAGGCGGCCGGCCGGTGAGCCTCGACGTCGAGATGCTCACGGTCGGTGCGATCGCCGAGAACTGCTTCCTGCTGCGGCGGGAGGGCTCCAGCCGTGTCCTCGTCGTCGATCCCGGCGAGGAGGCGGAGCGGATCCTCGCCGCCGCCGGCACGATGGGCGAGGTCGAGGCGATCCTGCTCACCCACTGCCACTTCGATCACATCGGTGCCGTGGCGCCGGTGGCGGCCGCCACGGGGGCGCCGGTCTACTGCCCGCAGGTCGAGGTGCCACTGCTCGCCGACATCATGCGTTTCGTCCCCTGGGAGGGCTTCGGCCCCTACGAGAGCTACGACGCCGACGAGACCGTCGCCGGCGGGGAGACCCTGGAGCTGGCCGGCCTCAAGCTCGACGTCATCTTCACTCCCGGCCACAGCCCCGGCCACGTCACCTACTCGGTCCGCGGCGAGGACGCGATCTTCTCCGGCGACGTCCTCTTCCAGGGCTCGGTCGGCCGCGTCGACCTGCCCGGGGGCGACGGGCCGACGCTGATGGAGTCGATCCGCACCCTGCTCGACTCCCATCCCGACCAGACCGTCGTCCATCCCGGCCACATGGGGATGACGACGCTGGGGGCCGAGCGCGCCTCGAACCCCTTCCTCGCCTCGCTGGTCCGGTAGGCGCCCGGCGCCGGGTCCGACTAAGGTCGCGAGCACCATGGCCGGCAAGTACCAGGCGCCCCGCGGGACCTTCGACGTGCTGCCCGAGCAGGCCCGCGGGCGGGCGCGGATCGAGCGCGCGGCGGCGGCGATCTTCGCCCGCGCCGGCTACGAGCCGATCGCGACGCCGGCCTTCGAGGACACCGAGCTGTTCGAGCGCGGCGTCGGCGAGTCCACCGACATCGTCCGCAAGGAGATGTTCAGCTTCGAGGACAAGGGCGGGCGCAGCCTGACGCTGCGGCCCGAGGGCACGGCGCCGATCTGCCGCGCCTACGTCGAGCACGGCATGCACAAGCTGGCGCAGCCGGTCAAGCTCTCCTACCTCGGCCCGTTCTTCCGCCACGAGCGCCCGCAGGCCGGCCGCTACCGCCAGTTCCACCAGCTCGGTGCCGAGTGCATCGGCACCGATTCGCCCCTGGCCGACGCCGAGGCGATCATGCTGCTCGCCGACCTGCTGGGCGAGCTCGGCGTACCTGGGGTGGAGCTGCGGCTTGGCAGCCTCGGCTCGCTGCAGACCCGCCGCGCCTACCTGGAGGAGCTGAGAACGCACCTGCGCGCCCACGAGGGCGAGCTTTCGAAGGACGTGCGGGAGCGGATCGACGTCAACCCGCTGCGCGCCTTCGACGCCGACGACGAGGGGACGCGGGGCGTGATGGCGAGCGCGCCGACGATCGTGGCGGCGCTGGAGAGGGAGGACGCGGAGCACTTCGCGGCGGTGCGGTCGCTGCTCGACGCCGCCGGTATCGGCTACGAGGTCGACCCGACCCTGGTCCGCGGCCTCGACTACTACACGCGCACGATCTTCTCCTTCGTCTGCGACGCGCTCGGGGCGCAGTCGGAGGTCGGCGGCGGCGGCCGCTACGACGGCCTGATCGAGCAGCTCGGCGGGCCGGCGACGCAGGCGGTCGGCTGGGCGGCCGGGGTCGAGCGGATCCTGCTGGCGCTGGACGAAGAGGGGGAGGCGCCGGGGCGCGACGCCTTCGTCGCCGTCGCCGACGAGGCCCAGCGGCAGCGGGCGATGGCGCTCGCAACCGAGCTGCGTCACGCCGGACTCTCGGCCGAGGTCGACCTCGCCGGGCGCGGCCTCAAGGGCCAGCTCAAACACGCCAACCGGATCGGCGCCCGCCGCGTCCTCATCCTCGAGCCCGACGGCTCGGCGCAGCTGCGCGAGATGGCGAGCGGCGAGCAGCGGCAGGTGGATCCCGGCAACCTTGTCGACGAGATGACGGGAGGGGAGTCGTGAGCGAGGCGCCGCTGAAGCCGAACGAGTACCGGGACACCTGGTGCGGGCAGGTGCTCGGCAACCGCGTCGACTCTGAAGCCAGGGTCGCCGGCTGGGTCCACCGCCGCCGCGACCACGGCGGCCTGATCTTCATCGACCTGCGCGACCGCAGCGGCATCGTCCAGCTCGTCTTCAACCCCGACACCTCGGGCGAGTCGCTCGAGCTGGCTCACAAGCTGCGGGCCGAGGACGTGCTGAGCGCGGCCGGGACCGTGGTCCGGCGCTCGGCCGAGACCGTCAATCCGGACCTGCCGACGGGCGAGGTCGAGCTCAAGGTGGAGAGCGCCGAGCTGCTCGCCGACGCCGAGACGCCCCCCTTCCAGATCGAGGGTTTCTCGGGCGAGGTCGGCGAGGACACCCGCCTGCGATACCGCTACCTCGATCTGCGCCGGGAGCAGATGCGGGAGGCGCTGATGCTGCGCCACCGGGTGACCGCGGCGATGCGGGAGTTCCTCGACGCCGAGGGCTTCATCGACATCGAGACGCCGGTGCTGACCCGCTCGACCCCCGAGGGCGCCCGCGACTTCCTCGTCCCCAGCCGCCAGCAGCAGGGCTCCTTCTACGCGCTGCCGCAGTCGCCGCAGCTGTTCAAGCAGCTGCTGATGGTGGCCGGCTTCGAGCGCTATTACCAGGTGGCCCGCTGCTTCCGCGACGAGGCGACGCGGGCCGATCGCCAGGCCGAGTTCACCCAGCTCGACGTCGAGATGTCTTTCGTCGACGGCGAGGACATCATCGCGGTCAACGAACGGCTGCTTGCGCATGTCTTCGAGCGCGCCGGCGGCCCGCAGATCGAGCTGCCGATGCAGCGCATGTGTTACGACGAGGCGCTGGGACGGTTCGGCACCGACCGGCCCGACCTGCGCTTCGGCTTGGAGCTCGTCGACCTCGGCGACGCCCTGCGCGAGACCGAGTTCAAGGTCTTCCGATCCGTGCTCGATGGCGGCGGCTCGATCCGCGGCATCAACGCCGGCCGCCGCGAGATCCCGCGCTCCGAGCTCGACGGCTTGATCTCCCGCGCCCAGGAGCTGGGGGCGAAGGGGCTGGTCTGGGCCTTCCGCGAGGGCGACGGCTGGCGCTCGCCGACGGCGAAGTTCCTCAGCGAGGCCGAGCTGGCCGACCTCAACGAGCGACTCGGCGCCGAGGAGGGGGACCTGCTGCTGCTGGTCGCCGACCAGCGCTCCGTCACGGATGCCGTGCTGGGGCAGATGCGACTCGACCTGGCCGAGCGCTTCGGCCTGATCGATGAGAACGAGCACCACCTGGTCTGGATCGTCGACTGGCCGCTGATGGAGTGGAACGCCGAGGAGAAGCGCTGGGACTCGCTCCACCATCCCTTCACGGCGCCGAAGGGCGATTTCGACCCCGAGAACCCGGGCGCGGCGCGCGCCGTCGCCTACGACGTCGTCTGGAACGGCCAGGAGCTCGGCGGCGGCTCGATCCGCATCAACCGTGCCGACGTCCAGGAGGCCGTCTTCGCCGCGCTGGGAATCGACGCCGAGACGGCGGAGGCCCGCTTCGGTTTCCTGCTCGAGGCGCTGCGCTACGGCGCGCCGCCGCACGGGGGGATTGCCTACGGGGTCGACCGCATCGTCCAGCGCCTCAGCGGCGCCGAGACGATCCGCGACGTCATCGCCTTCCCGAAGACGGCCTCCGGCTTCGACCTGCTCGTCGGCGCCCCGGCGCCGGTCGAGGAGATTCAGCTGCGCGACCTTGGTCTTGCCGTCCACCAGCGAAAGCTCGCCGGACACTGAGATGGGACTCCGGGACTGGCTTCCAAAGAGCTGGCGGCCCGGGCCCGGCCCCGGGCAAACCCCGGTCCATGTCGACGATCCGAGCTTCGACAGTTGGGAGGTAGTGCGCGACTTCGGCGAGCTGCGCACGGCGCGTGCCTGGCACCAGGCGCTGGTCGAGGCTGGGATCGAGGCTGCCCTCACCGCTGACTGGCCGCTCGACCGCTTCGGTCGCGGCGACATCGCCCTGCGCGTGCCGCCGGAAAGCTGGAGCGAAGCCGAGCTGCATCTCTCGAACCTAGATTGGGACGAGGGCTGACCAAGAGGGCAGGGACGAGGGCCGATCGAGGTCCCACCATGCTCCGGAGACGAGCTCTGGATCGCGCACCGCCACGTTTGCGTTCGGCGAGCCGGTGGTACCGTTCAACCGAGGCTCGAGCCCGTACGAGAGCCGTCTCACCGTTTGACCCAACACAAACGGCGCGGGAGCCGAAAGTCTTCGGGCCCCTTGGGGTCAGGAGCAGGCACCCACCTTCACTTGAAGGGATCAAAGCCAGAGGCGGCAACGGCGGGCTGGGGCCTCTTTTGCGCTCACGTCGAATCGGTTGATGGATTGGAGGTGCCATAGGCCCCCTAAGTCATCAATCGTCTGTCATGCGCCTCTTGCTGCGCGGCGCGGATCTGCCTCTTACCCTGTAGGGATGGACCGGGAACTGCTCGAGAGCTACCTGCGCGACGAGAGTCGGCGTGGAGCGCCGGCGGAGGGTGCGTTCACCGGCGCGGCCGGGGGCGCGGCCTGTGGTGATCTCTCGCGGCTCTCGGTCGTCATCGCCAAGGAGCGGATCGCAGCGGTCAGCTTCGACGCCGAGGGCTGTGGCGCGACCAAGGCCGCGACGGCGGCCGTGGCGGAGATGGTCGATGGAGCATCGGTCCTCGAGGCCGCCGCCATCGACATCGACGCGGTCGACGCCGCGGTCGGGGGATTGACCCCGGCCAAGCGGCACGCCGCGCAGCTGGCCACCGACGCACTGCATCGGGCGCTCGCCGCCGCTGCGGCGTGCTCGCGGCGCCTCGCTGCGCCGCCTCCGCCACCACTGATCGCGCCGAAGGGGACGAGCGCCGACGACGCTGGAGGACCAGCGGCCGCCCCAGAGCGCGTCGCCGTCGCCATGTCCGGCGGCGTCGACAGCGCCGTCGCGGCGCTGCTCGAGCGCGAGCGCGGGGCGGAGGTCGTCGGCGTCACCGTCAAGCTCTGGGCCGACCCGGAGACCGACGGGGCTAAGGCCTGCTGCTCGCCAGAGGCCGTGTTGGGCGCCCGCGGTCTCGCACACTCGCTCGGGATTCCACACTTCACGCTCGATCTCGAGGAGGAATTCCGCCGTCGCGTCGTCGGCCGTTTCATCGATGGCTACGCCGCCGGCAGCACCCCCAACCCCTGCGTGCTCTGCAACGGCGAGGTGCGGATCGCGGCGATGGTCGACCTGGCCGAGCGGCTCGGCGCCGACCGCCTCGTCACCGGCCACTACGCGCGCATCGTTGAGGACCCCGACGGTCCGCTCCTGGCCACCGCCGCCGACACGGCCAAGGATCAGAGCTACATGCTGGCGGCGCTGCCGACCGCGTTGCTGGGGCGGCTCTCCTTTCCGCTCACCGAGCTGACCAAGCCCGAGGTGCGGGAGATTGCCGCTCGTCATGGCCTATCGGTTGCCCGCAAGGCCGAGAGCCAGGACCTCTGCTTCCTCGCCGGACAGGGCAAGCGAGGGTTCTTGCGCCGCCACGGCGGCCTCAGCGACCGCGACGGCGCCGTCGTCGACCGGGCGGGGCGTACCGTCGGCCGCCACCGCGGTCACCACAACTTCACCGTCGGCCAGCGTCGCGGCATCGGCGTCTCCGCGCCCGAGCCGCTCTACGTGCTCGCGACCGACGCCGCGGCCAACACGGTCACCGTCGGCACGCGGGCCGAGCTGGAGACCCGCCGCATCCACGTTCGGGACGCGGTCCTGCACCGCGACGGAGCCCGCGTCGACTCGGTGCGCCTGCGGTATCACGCGCGCGCTCTGCCCGCCTCAGTCGCCGCCGCTGGCGTCGGCCGGCACGATGCGCTGGAGGTCGAGCTGGGGGAGGAGTTCGTCGGCGCCTCCCCCGGCCAGACGGCGGTGCTCATGGCCGGCGAGACGGTCGTCGGCCATGGCACCATCACTGCCTAGGCCTGCTGCGCCTCTTTCCTCATCTGCGCGACGCCTTTGACGCAGCGGCTGAACGGGGTCCCCTGCTGGCCTTTGACGTGCTTCTTGCTCAGGGCCTTGCAGGCTTTCTTGCCCGTCAGGCTGGGGTTTTTGTCAGCCTGCGCCATCGCTTTGACGCAGCGGCTGAACGCGGTCCCCTGCTGACCTTTGACGTGTTTCTTGCTCTGCCCCTGGCAGTGTTTTCCATACGCTTTCGCATGGGGCGGGGGCGAGGTGGTCGGCGGGCCCGGGTGGTAGTGGGGGCCGCCTGGGGTGTACGTGACGGCGACAGCCGCCGTCGGCACCAGGGCCAGCGCCAGGGCGCCGACCGCGATCATGAGCTTCAGATGCAGTTTCATCGCATGCCTCCTTCGACTCGGTCGAACGGATAGGTCCAAGTTGACTTCCCTGCTGACAAAACGGCGTTACCCGGGATTTCGTCAGGGCTAACTTTCCGGTCTGGCTAACTAGGCTCTCCCCAGATGAAGGCTCAGGAAATCCGCGACACGTATCTCTCCTTCTTCCGGGAGCGGGGCCACAAGGTCGTCCCTTCGGCCTCACTGGTGCCGTCCGCGCACGACCCGTCGGTGCTGCTCACGACCGCCGGCATGCAGCCCTTCAAGCCATATTTTCTCGGCCGCGAGGCGCCACCTGCGTCACGCCTGGCCGACGTGCAGAAGTGCTTTCGCACCACTGATATCACCGAGGTGGGGGTGACCGCCCGTCACATGACGTTCTTCGAGATGCTCGGCAACTGGAGCTTCGGCGACTACTTCAAGGCCAAGTCGATCCCCTGGGGCTGGGAGCTCTCGACCCAGGGTTTCGGCATGGACCCGGAGCGGATCTGGGTCACCGTCTTCGGCGGCGACGAGGAGCTTGGCCTCGGCCCCGACGAGGAGGCGATCCAGATCTGGCGCGGCGTCGGGGTCCCCGACGAGCGGATCGTCCAGCTCGGTCGCGAGGACAACTTCTGGCAGGCCGGGCCGACGGGGCCCTGCGGGCCGTGCTCCGAGCTCTATCTCGACCGTGGCGAGGCCTTCGGCGGCGCCGACGAGCGCCCCGGCGACGACACGGATCGCTTCCTCGAGTTCTGGAACCACGTCTTCATGAGCTACGACCTGGCTGAGGACGGCACGCTGACCGATCTGCCGATGCGCAATATCGACACCGGCATGGGCCTGGACCGGATGGCGGCGATTCTCCAGAACGTGCCGTCGGTCTTCGAGACCGACCACGTGCGGCCGCTGGTCGACCTCGCCGAGGAGCTCTCCGGCCGCCGCTACGAGGAGGGCGGCGCGGTGACGCGGGCGATGCGGATCGTCGCCGACCACTCGCGCGGCGCCGCCTTCCTGATCGCCGACGGCGTTGTCCCTTCCAACGAGGACCGCGGCTACATCCTGCGCCGGATCATGCGCCGGGCGATCCAGCAGGGCAGCACGCTGGGCCTGGAGGCGCCGTGGCTGGGACGCTTCGCCGAGCGCACGATTGAGCTGATGGGCGAGACCTATCCGGAGCTGGTCAGCGAGCGCGAGACGATCGCCCGCTGGGTCGGCGATGAGGAGGAGAGCTTCGGCCGCACCCTGGAGCGCGGCAGCGAGCTGCTGGAGCGCCTGGTTGTCGAGGCGAAGGAGTCGGGAACCTCGTGGATCGACGCCGCCGACGCCTTCAAGCTGCATGACACCTACGGCTTTCCCTACGACCTGACCAAGGAGCTGCTGGCCGAAGCGGGATTGGCGGTCGACGACCAGGGCTTCGAGGAGCTGATGGAGGAGCAGCGCCAGCGCGCCCGCACCGGCGCCGCTACCGCGCATGGCTCCGAGAAGACTCACGAGCGCGTGGCGGCCTTTGCGGCGGCCGCGCCGCCGACCCGCTTCGTCGGCTACGAGACGCTGCGCGCGACCACCGGCCTGGCCGCTGTGGCAGACGACGACGGTCGCGCTCTGGTCAAGCTCGAGGAGAGCCCCTTCTACGCCGAGGGCGGCGGCCAGGTCGCCGACTCCGGCGTGCTCCGCTGGGGCGAGGAAGAGGCGCGGGTGCTCGACGTCTACCGGGTCGGCGAGGACCAGGTGCTGGAGGTTGAAGACGGCGGGCGCGGGGTAGAGGCCGGCACGGCGGTCGAGGCAGTCGTCGATCACGAGGCCCGCCACGCGACGATGTGCAACCACACCGCTACCCATCTCCTTCACGCGGCCTTGCGCGAGCGGCTTGGCACCCACGTTCGCCAGGCGGGCTCGGCTGTGCGGCCCGACAAGCTGCGCTTCGACTTTACCCATGGGCAGGCGCTCCGCGCCGAGGAGCTGCGCGACGTCGAGGACCGCGTCAACGAGTGGGTGAAGGGGAGCCGCCCAGTGCGCTGGCTCAACATGGACCGGACCGAGGCCGAGCGGCTGGGCGCGATGGCCCTGTTCGGCGAGAAATACGGCGAGTGGGTGCGGGTGGTCGAGGTCGACGGCATCTCGCGCGAGCTCTGCGGCGGCACCCACGTCGCCAGCACTGCCGAGGTCGGTGTCTTCAAGATCGTCTCCGAGGGCTCCAGCGCCGCCAACGTGCGCAGGGTGGAGGCGATCACCGGGCCTGCCGCCATCGACTTCTTCCGCGAGCGCGAGTCGCAGTTGCGCGAAGCCGGCGAGCTGCTCGGCAACCCGCAGGACCCGCTGGGGGGCGCCCGCCGCGCGGCGGAGAAGCTGAAGGAGGCCGGCGCGGGGGAGCAGAAGGCGCAGGCCAAGGCGATGGGCGAGGAGGCGGAGAGGATCGCCGCTGCTGCCGAGCAGCTGACCGGCGTCGAGCCGAGCGGCGAGATCACCCTGGCCCTGATGGAGGTGCCGTTTGGCAGCTCCAAGCAGCTGTTGGACGTCGCGAACCGTGTCCAGTCCAAGATCGGAGGGTCTTCGGCCGTCGTCCTGGGTGGCGCCGGTGATGGGAAGGTTGGCCTCGTGGCGCTCTTTTCCAAGGAGGCCGTCGAGCTTGGTCTCGACGCCGCGGCTGTCATCCGCGAGGCGGCACCGATCGTCGGCGGCGGTGGTGGTGGCCGCGAGGAGATGGCGCAGGCGGGGGGGAAGGACCCCTCCAAGCTCGCTGATGCGCTCGCCACGGCACGGGGCGCGATCGAGCGGAAGCTCGGCTAGGACTGTGCGCGTGCTCGCTCTTGACCACGGCACGGCCCGCATCGGCTGCGCGATCTCCGACCCGACCGGCACCCTGGCGACGCCGCTGCCGGTGATCGAACCGCCGGAGGCGAAGCTGGTTGCCGAGATCGTCGCCGAGCACGGCGTCGAGCGGGTGGTGATCGGCCTGCCGCTGCACCTGAGCGGCGAGGAAGGGAGCCAGGCTGCGCTCGCTCGCGGCTTCGCCGCCGAACTGGAGGCGATGCTCTCGATCCCCGTGGAGACCTACGACGAGCGCCTCACCACGCGAATGGCGGAGATGAGCCGGCGGGCCGGCGCGAGCGCCGCGCCGGACTCGCTCGCGGCCGCACACCTGCTCGAGGCGTATCTGGCCGGGGCAGCGGCGATCGAAGAGGCGACCCCGAGGACCGCGGAGCCGGGCGATGAGTGACGACTGGCTGGCCGGCGACCCCTTCGCCGATCCCGACGACCCAGCCGCCCGCGAACGCGAGCAGCGCCGGCGCGAGCGGGAACAGCGGCGGCGTAAGCGGGAGGAGAGGGAGGGGGTTGCGGGGGGGGATCCGGGGGATGGCTCGCCGTCGCAACGGCGGGGAGGCTCCGTCGAGCCATCCCCCGGATCCTCCCACGAGCCGTCTGTCGCCGCGGAGCCGTTCTCGCGCACCTCAGGGAAGGAGTTTTGGGACGACGAATCCGTTGCCGATGGGCCGAAAACGGGACCCTCCGTCCCGAAACCGGCCCGTCGGCCGGTCTTGGACGAGCCGGCGCTCGCTCGCGGAAATGGCGCCGGACCGCGGCAGCCACGCGGTGGCGCGCTTCTCGGCGCCCTGCGCAGACACCCCTTCCGCATCTTCGCCGCGGTCGCGGCCCTGTTCGTCCTCTGGTTCCTTTTCGCCCTCTTCCAGCCCTTCTACGGCGACGGTTCCGGCGAGGTCACGGTGACGATTCCGAAAGGGGCCAGCGTCAGCGAGGTCGGCGACCTGCTCGGCGAGAAAGGCGTGATCGACAGACTCGACCCTGTTCCAGGTCCGCGTCACGGTCGCCGGCAAGCGCTCCGAGCTGTACCCGGGCAGCTACACGCTGGCTGAGGGAATGTCCTACGGCGCCGCGATCGATGCGCTCTCCCAGCCGCCGGTCAAACGCACCGTCACGGTGACGATCCCCGAGGGCTACAGCCGCGCGCAGGCGGCGCAGCTGGTCGAGGAACTCGGCCTCGAGGGCGACTACACGAAAGCGACCGTGAACTCCCCCTACCTGGAGCCCGCCAGCTACGGCGGCGGCAACGCCGAGGACCTCGAGGGCTTCCTCTTCCCCGACACCTTTGAAATGAAGCCGGGCGCGCCGGCCGCTGATCTGGTCCAGCTGCAACTGGAGGACTTCAAGCGGCGGATCAAAGGGGTCGACATGCGCTACGCGCGCTCCAAGAACCTGACGACCTATGACGTCCTCATCATCGCCTCGCTGATCGAGGACGAGGCTGGAATCCCGAGCCAGCGCAAGCAGGTCGCGGCGGTCGTCTACAACCGTTTGCGGGAAGGGATTCCGCTGGGGATCGACGCGACGATCCGCTTCGCGACCGGCAACTACACCCAGCCGCTGACCGAATCGGAGCTGGCGGTCGACTCGCCGTACAACACTCGCCTCAACGCCGGCCTGCCGCCGGGGCCGATCAACAGCCCCGGCCTCGAGGCGATCGAGGCGGCGGCGCATCCGGCGAAAAGCGACTACCTCTTCTATGTGAACGAACCCGGAACCTGTGGGAAGCTCGCCTTCTCCGAGACCAACGCCGAATTCGAAGCCGACGTCGCCCGCTACAACGCGGCCCGCGAGGCTGCCGGCGGCAACGAGCCGGACACCTGCGGGGAGTAGATGCCGCGGCTGGCGGTCATCGGTCATCCCGTGGCGCACTCGCGCTCGCCGGCGATGCAGAGCGCGGCCCTGACGGAGCTCGGACTCGGGGAGGAGTGGAGCTACGAGGCGGTCGACGTCGTCCCGGAGAACCTCGCCGCGCAGGTGCGGTCGATGGCAGCGGAGGGCTTCGCCGGGGCCAATGTGACCGTTCCTCATAAGCAGGCCGCGCTGGCGTTGGCCGACGCCCCGAGCGAGGTGGCGCGGGAGATCGGCGCCGTCAACACGCTCACCTTCGCTGGCGAGGAAATCCGCGCCCATAACACCGATGCCGACGGCTTCCTCGCGGCGCTGCCAGAGTCGCCCGGAACGAGGCGCGTGGTGGTGCTCGGAGCCGGTGGCGCGGCCCGCGCCGTCGTCTGGGCGCTGGAGCGCGAGCGGGCCGAGGTGGCGGTCTGGAATCGCACGGCGGCCCGTGCCGAGGCTCTCTGCACCGAACTCGGGGGAACGCCGGTCGACGACCCCGATCAGGAGGACTACGAGCTGATCGTCAACACCAGCGCCGCTGGGCTCGGCGGCGAGGATCCATTCGAGCATCTGCCGCTCAGGAGAGAGGGCTTTCAGCCGGGACAGGTGGTTGTCGACATGGTCTACGGGGACGCGCCGTCGAGGCTTCTGGCCGCCGCGGCAGGGGCCGGTGCCACGGTGGTCGACGGCATCGAGATCCTCGTCCAGCAGGGCGCGCTCTCGCTGCGCATCTGGACCGGCCGCGAGCCACCGGTCGCGACGATGCGCGCCGCCGCCTACGAAAGTTGACGGGTTGTGGGTCCTATAGGTGGGTCAACTCGTCAACTCTTCCGCCTATAGCCTTGCGCGGGTGACCACGTTCCGCTTTACCACCGCGGGGGAGTCGCACGGGCCGGGCCTGGTGGCGATCGTCGAGGGCATGCCCGCGGGGCTCGAGCTTGATCGCGAGGCCCTCGACCGCGACATGGCCCGGCGTCAGCTTGGCCACGGCCGCGGCGGGCGGATGCGGATCGAGTCCGACACCGCCGAGATCCGCTCCGGCGTGCGCCATGGGCGCACTCTTGGCAGCCCGATCGCGATCCTCGTCGCCAACCGCGATTACGCCAACTGGGAGGAGCGGATGAACCCCTGGCCTGTCGAGGGGTTCGAGCCGGACGAGGTGCACCTGCCGCGCCCAGGCCACGCCGATCTTGTGGGCGCCCAGAAATACGGCCACACCGATATCCGCAATGTGCTCGAGCGTGCCAGCGCCCGCGAGACCGCTGCCCGCGTCGCCGCCGGCACGATCGCCCGCGGCTTTCTCACCACGCTAGGGGTTGAGGTCCACAGCCACGTGACCCAGATCGCGGGGGTCAAAGCAGCTGAGCGCGAAGACCTCGGGCCCGCGGACTTCGTCGGCGTCGACGACGATCCGGTGCGCTGCCTCGATCCCGAGGCCAGCAAGGCGATGGTCGCGGAGATCAACCGGCTGCGCAAGGCCAACGAGAGCCTCGGCGGCACCTTCGAGGTGCGCGTCTTCGGTCTCGTTCCCGGCCTTGGCTCCCACATCTCCTGGGAAGACCGGCTCGACGGCCGCCTCGCCGGTGCCGTCGCCTCGATCCAGTCGGTCAAGGGCGTCTCGATCGGCGAAGCCTGGGACGTCGCCGGTCGCCCCGGTTCCGAGGCGCACGACGAGATCTTCTGGTCGGAGAAGGACGGCTACTTCCGTGAGACCAACCACGCCGGCGGCCTCGAGGGCGGGATGACCAACGGCCAGCCGCTCTCGGTCCGCGCCGCGATCAAGCCGATCTCGACTCTCACCAAGCCGCTGCGCTCGGTCGACACCGAAACCAAGCAGCCGGCCCAGGCGCTGCGCGAGCGCACCGACTCGACCGTCGTCCCCGCCGCGGCGGTCGTCGCCGAGGCGATGGTGGCGCTGACGCTCGCGCGCTGCTACCGCGAGAAGTTCGGCGGCGACCACATCGACGACGTCCTCGCCGCCGTCGCCGCCTACAAGCAGCGCATCGACTCCAGGGGGTGAGCCTGATGAAGCCGGCGCTGGTCTTCATCGGCTTCATGGGGGCAGGGAAGAGCACTGCGCTCGCGGCCGCCCACGAGGCCGGACTGGCGACCACCGAGATCGACGAGCTGATGGAACGGGAGCTGGACATGCCGATCAAGGAGGCATTCGAGCACCATGGCGAGGAGGCTTTCCGCGAGCGCGAGGCCGAGGTGGTGGGCGCGCTGCTGGAGAACGCCGACGGCGGCGCGATCGCGCTCGGCGGCGGCAGCGTCCTCTCCGAGCGGATCCGAGCGGCGCTGGGGCGCCACGTCGTCGTCTGGCTCCAGGTCGACGCCGAGGAGGCCTGGCGGCGCATCGCTCAAAGCGACCGCCCGCTGGCAACCAGCGCCGAGGACGTGGAGCGGCTACTCGCCGTGCGCGAGCCGCTGTATGAGCAGCTGGCGGACGCGATCGTCCCGGCCGGGGACCGGGACATCGTCCAGCGTGCCCTGCCCGCGATCCAGGCGCTCGTCGATCTCCCGGCAGGAACCAAGCTGCTGTGGGCGGCGAGCGCCTCGGGGGAGTACCCGGTCCTGGTCGGCCGCGGCCTGCTCGACGCGGACTGGTGGCCGCTGCCAGGCCGGCGCTTCCTGATTTCCGACGCTGCCGTGGCGCCGATCTATACGGGGCGCCTCGGCGACCTCGCTGGCAGGATTGAGGTGCCTCCGGGGGAGGGCTCGAAGACGATGGCCGTGGCGGAGGGAGTCCTGCGCGAGCTTGCCCGTGCCGGGATGGCACGCGAGGACCAGATCGTCGCGCTCGGCGGCGGCGTCGTCGGCGATCTCGGCGGCCTCTGCGCCCATCTCTACCAGCGGGGGGTGGCGGTGGTGCAGGTGCCGACCACCCTCGTCGCCCAGGTCGACTCGGCCTACGGCGGCAAGACCGGCGTCGACCTGCCCGAGGGGAAGAACTACGCAGGCGCGTACCACCTGCCCAGCGCGGTCATCTGCGACACGGAGGCGCTCGTGACGCTCCCGGCGGAGGAGCTGGCGGCGGGCTTCGTCGAGGCGCTGAAGACCGGCCTGCTGGCCGGCGGCTCGCTGTGGGAGCAGGTGCGGACGGTGGGAGCGATCGACCCCCATCATCTCGACGACGTCGTCTTCGCCTGCGCCCGCTACAAGTGCGAGGTGGTGGCCGCCGACGAGCGCGATAGCGGCCTGCGCCATGTCCTCAACCTCGGCCACACGGTCGGCCACGCGATCGAGGCAGCGACGGCCTACGAGCGCTACCGCCACGGCGAGGCGATCGGCCTCGGCCTGCTCGCCGCCCTGCGCCTCTCCGATGCCCCACAGCTGCGCGACGAGTGTGAGGAGATCCTGCGTCGCCACGACCTCCCGACCAGCCTTGACTCGTCGATCGTCCTCGACACCGTCCTCGACGCGCTGCGGCGCGACAAGAAGCGGACGGCGGAGGGCGTCGGCTTCGTGCTCCTGTCCGAGCCGGGGAAACCCCGCGTCGGGCAGATCATCGACCCCGCTAGGGTCAGGAAAGCCGTGGAGGAGCTCGTAGGATGACCACCACCCGCAACCGTGTCGCCGTCCTCCACGGGGTCAACTTCGACATCCTCGACCGCCGCGACCCGGACGTCTACGGCGGCCTCTCGCTGGCGCAGCTGGAGCAGCGGATTGCCGCCTGGGCACGTGAGCTGGGGCTGGAACCGATCTTCTTCCAGACCAATCACGAGGGGGAGTTCGTCGAGTACCTGCACCGCTTGCCGGATCTCGCCGACTCGGCGCTGCTCAATGCCGGCGCCTGGACCCACTACAGCCGGGCAATCGCCGATGCGCTCGATGTCGCCCGCCTGCCGGCGGTCGAGGTCCACCTCTCTGACGTCGAGAACCGCGATGACTGGCGCCGGGACTCCGTCTTCGACGGGCTGGTGCTGGCGAAGATCTCGGGCAAGGGTCCCGACGGCTACCGCGAGGCGCTGGAACGCCTCGCCGGCCAGCTTGGCGCCAGCACCTGATGCGCGGTCGCGGCGACCGGCTGGAGAAGTCGCTCGCCGAGCGCGAGCTGGACCTGACGTTGGTCACCGACCTCACCAACGTTCGCTACCTCACCGGCTTCACCGGCACCAACGGAGCCTGCATCTGCGGGCCTGACCTGCGCCTCTTCCTCACCGACTTCCGCTACACCGAGCGTGCCGCCGTGGAGGTCGAGGGCTGGGAGGCGGTGACCATCGCCAACGACTGGCTCGGCGGCATCGCCGAACGGCTCGGGGGCAGGTTCGGGTTCGAGGACGACAAGATGCCGGTCCGGACGCTGGAGAAACTGAAGGAGAAACTCGTCGATGGCGTCGAGCCGGTGCCGGCCGGGGGTGCGGTCGAGCGCCTGCGCCGGGTCAAGGATGGGCAGGAGCTTGCGGCGATCGCGGCCGCCTCGGAGTTGACTGACGAAGTTTGGCGCTGGGCGGTCGAGCGGGGTCTCGCCGGCCGCCCTGAGCGCGAGGTTGCGCGCGCCGCCGAAGCCCGTATCCGTGAGCTCGGCGCCGAGCCTTCCTTCCCGGCGATCGTTGCCGCCGGACCCAGCGGCGCCCTGCCGCACGCCGAGCCCGGCGAGCGTGAGATCGGCGATGGCGAGCTGGTCGTCTTCGACATGGGCGCCAAGCTCGATGGCTACTGCTCCGACGGCACCCGCACCTTTGCGACCGGCGATCCGGGGGAGGGGGCGCGGGAGGCCTATGAGGTCGTGCGTCGGGCGCAGGCGGCAGCGCTGGACGCGATCTCTGCCGGCGCCGTCGGCGCGGCCGTCGACACGGCCGCTCGCAAGGTCATCGAGGACGCTGGATACGGCGAGCGCTTCGGCCACGCCCTCGGCCACGGGGTCGGCCTCGAGGTCCACGAGGGGCCGCGGCTGGCGCAGCGCTCCGACGACGTGTTGGAGCCGGGGGAGGTCGTAACGGTCGAGCCGGGGGTCTACCTGCCGGGTGAGTTCGGGGTGAGGATCGAGGACCTCGTCGCCGTCACGGCGGACGGCTGCCGCAACCTCAGCGGCTTGCCGAAAGAACTGCAGCTGATTGACTGAGCCGTACCGAATCAAGAACGCGGAGTAACGCGATTCAGATTCAAGCGCCGTTGCGGCCTGGTCGATGGGCAGGAATGGGGCGGACGACGCAAACCCTGGCTTCCCACCCCGAACGGGTGCGCTCACGGCGCCCGGGGGGCGAGACCCTGGTCTCCATCCACGAGGAGGCGCGGCGTGAGCGCCTGCTGGACATGGAGACGCGGGTTCGCCGCTACCGCACCGCCTGCTTCGCCATTCTCGCCCTTTCGATTGCCCTCGGCGGTTCCTCTGAGGTCGGCTGGTGGTGGGTTCTGCCGCTGACCGCAGGCCTCGCCGGCTTCGCCATCGCCGATCGCTTCATGCGGGCCAGCAGCCACCCGGCGATATGGATCGCCGGGGCCTGGGCGGCGCTGCCCGCCCTGCTCGCCGCCGCCGTCCTGCTCACCGGCGAGGCAACCAGCCCGGTCCTCGTCTGGTTCGCACTGCCGGCTGTCACGCTCGGCTTTCGCTTCGAGCCGCGCGGGATGGTCTTCGGGACCCTCTACATCCTGGCACTGTTCCTCGCCTGCACGGTCTTGCCCGACCCCGCCGCGGCGGTCGAGCACCGCCAGGCGCTGATCGCCGCAGCGGCGCTGATCCTCAGCACCGTCATCCTCTCCGGCGCACTGGTCGAGTCCGATCGAGCCCACCGCCGTCGCTCGACGCTCGACCCGCTGACCGGGCTACTCAACCGCAACGCGCTCGAGCAGAGGCTGGCGGAGTTGAACGGCCAGCCCTGCGACCTCGAAGAGGGCCTCTCGCACGCGCTGCTGCTCTGCGACCTCGACCACTTCAAGCGCGTCAACGACCAGCTCGGCCACGCCGCCGGCGACGCGGTCCTGCAGGACGTCGCCTACACGATGCGGGCTGCACTGCAGGCCGGCGACACGATCTACCGCGTCGGCGGCGAGGAGATCCTCGTGATCCTGCCGGGCGCCGGTCGTGAGGACGCGATCGAGATTGCCGAGCGGCTGCGCCGCGAGGTCCACGATCGCCGTCCCGTCGGGGTCCAGGTGACGGTCAGCATCGGCGTCGCCGTCTCCGAACCGGATCTCGTCGATACCGACGACCTCGTCGCCCGCGCCGACGCCGCGCTTTACGCCGCCAAGGCCGGCGGTCGCGACATGGTCTCAGTAGACAGCTAATCCGCGCTAGCGGCTGAGGTCGACATCGGCCGTCAGCCGCGCCGCGAATGCTGCCAGCAGCTCGATCGTGGCCTCGACGTCGCGCAGGTCGACCATCTCCACCGGTGAGTGCATATAGCGGAGCGGGATCGAGACCAGGCCGGTTGGGATTCCCGCGCGGGAGATCTGCAGCACGTCGGCGTCGGTGCTGGTGCCGCGCCCGCTGGCGCTGATTGAGTGCTCGATGCCCTCGGCCTCGGCCGTCTCGACCAGGAGCTCGAAGACCTTGGGGGAGAGGGTGGAGCCACGGCCGATCGCCGGACCGGAGCCGAGCGGGCTGCTGCCCAGTTCCTTCTCGTCCACGCCCGGGGCATCGGTGGCGTGGGTGACGTCGACGGCTATGGCGACATCGGGTCGCACCTGGAAGGCGGCGGTCCTGGCTCCGAAGAGGCCGATCTCCTCCTGTACGGCGGCCACGGCGGCAAAGGAGCCGCTGAGTTTCCCCGCCTCGTCGGCACGGCGCAGGCTCTCCAGCGCCACGTAGGCGCCGAGGCGGTTGTCCATCGCCCGCGAGACGAGGCGATCGCCGGCCACGGGCATCGGCTCGGCGGCGATCACCACCGGGTCGCCGACCCGGATCAGCGCCGCCGCCTCGTCACGGTCGCCGGCGCCGACGTCGATGTGCAGGCCCTTCAGCTCCACGACCTTCTTGCGCTGGTCGGGATCGAGCAGGTGAATCGGCTTGCGGCCGACCACGCCCAGCACCGGTCCCTCCTTGCCGCGCACCTCGACCCGCTGGCCGACCAGGATCTGCGGATCCCAGCCCCCGACCGGTGCGAACCAGAGGAAGCCCTTCTCGTCGATGTGGGTCACCACGAGTCCGATCTCGTCGATGTGACCGACCACCGCCAGCAGCGGAGCAGCTTCGCCGACTCGCGCGATCGACGAGCCGATGCCGTCGACGCTCAGATCGGCGAAGGAGGCGGCCTGCCGCCATACGGCGGCGGCCGGACCCTCGTACCCCGAAGGAGCGCCGGCGCGCAGAAGGTCGTCGAGCAGTCGAGGCGTCTCAGTCAAGGCTCCGCAGTATGCCCGAATCGAGTGCTCGTCCGAACCGGAGGCGACCGCTAGCTCGCCGCGGCTGCTTCGCGTCGCAACTGCTCCCGGCTCTCGCCATAGCCGCGGTGCTCGTAGGCGATCATCGACCAGGTCAGCACCACGACGATCGCCACGCTGGCCCACGCTGGTATCGCCGTCGCGACCGGGATCAGGATCAGCAAGACGATCGCCAGGCCCAACCGCTGGCGGTTGAGCGTGTGAACGTGGCGGTAGCGGAAAGCCACCAGCCCGAGGAGGTAAACGGCGACGCCGCCGAGCAGCGCGAAGGCCGGGACGGTGTGGAGGTGTTCGTCGTGGTGGCCGATCGCGACCTTGAGGCCGAGGGCGACGAGGACGATTCCCGCGACGAGCGCCAGGTGGATGTAGGAGTAAGAGTCGCGGGCGAGCGAGTTCTGGACTCGACCCGGGGCGGCTTCGCCAAGGCGGCGGGCCGAGATCAGGGCGACGACGTCGAAGTAGATCCACCACTGGGCTGCCGCCAGGGCGACCCCCAGCACCGCGACGACGCCGATGCCGAAGTCAAGGTCGCCGGCGGCCCCGATGCCGATCGCGACGATCGACTCGCCGAGAGCGATGATCACGATCAGGCCGTGGCGCTCGGCGAAGTGTCCGGGCACGAGGCGCCAGCCCTCGCTGTCGATGAAGTAGGGACCGGCCATGTCGAGGAAGAGGGCGGGCGCCCACAGCGCCCCCTGGGCGACCCCGTCGAAGAGCGAGGCGGTGGCGAGCAGGCTGACTCCGATTGCGGTGCTGAAACCAAGCCAGATCACGGCGTGGCGCAGGGCATCGTCGTCGGGGCTGGCGAGCATGAAGAGGGCGATGTGGGAGATGCGGAAGGCGCCGTAGGCGAGAGCAAAGGTGAGGGCGAGGCCGTCGAAGGCCTCCGGTACACAGAGGGCGACGATCAGGAGCGCGGCCATCGCCGCAAAAAAGGCCAGCCGCACCGCACCCTGCTCGGGATCGATGACGCTGGTCAGCCAGGCATAGCCGACCCAGGCCCACCAGAGCACGCCCAGCACCAGCAGGCCCTGCGCCAGGCCGGACCAGGTCGGGTCGTCGGCCATTAGCGCCGTGCACTGGGTGATCGCGAGGACGAAGACGAGGTCGAAGAACAGCTCCAGCGGCGTCACCCGCTCGCCTTCGCGACGGGCGGCGGCCAGGCGTGGCGCTCGCGGCTGTGGGGCGGCCGGCATCGCGCCCATCCTTGCAACTCGCCGCTGCGGCTCGGGCGATACGGTTGCGCCGATGAGCGTCGCTGTCGTCACCGGGGCATCGACTGGGATCGGCGCGGCGACGGCGGTCCGGCTCGCGCGTGAGCCGGGCATGGAGCTTGTCCTGGTCGCTCGCCGCGAGGCGCTGCTGCGAGAGCTCGCCGACTCGCTCCCCTGTAAGGCGACCTATCTCTCAGTCGACCTCACCGACGACAGCGCCCCGGAGCACGTGCGCGCCCACCTCGAAGCAAATCATGCTGGCCTCGACCTGCTCGTGAACAACGCCGGCGGCGCCTGGCGCTCCAGCTTCGCCGAGGGCGGCTACGCCAGCGTCCAGCGTCACATGAAGCTCAACTTCGACGCCGTCGTTCGCCTCACCGAGGCGCTGCTGCCGCTGCTGCGGGCTTCCGCGCCGAGCGCGATCGTCAACGTCGCCAGTACCGCCGGCCGCGTCTCCCGCGCCCGCACCGGTGCCTACTCGGCCAGCAAGTTCGCCCTGATCGGCTGGACCGACTCGCTCTACGCCGAGGAGAAGCCCCACGGCGTCCACGTCGGCATGGTGCTGCCGGGATTCGTCGCCACCGAGGGGTTCCCGGCCACCGAGCTACGCCAGAAAGCGCTCACCCGCTGGATCGTTTCCAAGCCCGAGAAGGTCGCCGAGGCCATATACGAGGTGGGTCCCGGCGGGCGGGCCGAGCGCTATGTGCCACGCCCGTATGCGCTGGCCGCGATCGTACGGATCCTCGTCCCGGGCCTTGTGCGGCGCGTCCTCAGCGGCGGCGCGGCGGCGAACCTGACCACCAGTACGGCCGGCGAAGAAAACCCTGACTCCTGACCTGCTCGACGTCACCCAGAGCGATACGCTCTTTTCGGTAGTGCTACTGGGAGACAAGGGGCGATGAGCGGGATCGCGATAGGAGCCGTTGCAGTCGCCTTCGTGGCGCTGCTTGCGCTGGTTGGGTTTTTCAGGGCTCGCGAGCGGAAGGCGAGCCGTCGCCTGCACATCCTCGGCGAGATTGCTCGCGTCGCCGAGGGCGGCCGCTCGCTCGAGCAGACCCTCGACGCGATCACCGAGATCCTCGTCCCGGATCTGGGCGACTTCTGCACGATCGACGTGATCGAGGGCAGTGGGATCCGCCGTGCCGCCGTCCGCGCCTCCGGCCCGGAGGCCGCCGAGGTCGAGGCCGGCCTGGCGGCGCGCGCGCCGAAGCTGCAGGAAGAGATGGCAGACGCGGCCTCCGCCGTCCGGCAGGAGCCGCGTTTCTTCGAGCGCGTCTCCGAGGCCGACATGCGCGAGTTCTCAGCGGACGCGGAGGACCTTGCCTTCCTGTTGCGCCTCGACGTCCGTTCTGCGATTGCCGTCGAGTCTGAGGGCACGGGGGAAGCCGACCGGCATGCTCTCGATCGGCGTCAGCCACTCGGGCCGGCGCTTTCGTCAGGATGACGCCCGCTTTGCCGGCATCCTCGCCGGGCGAGTGGCGCTGGCGCTCGACAACGCCGGCCTCTTCTCCGACCTCGAGCGCATCGAGCGCGAACGCGCCGAGATCGCCGAGACGCTCCAGCGCGGCCTGCTACCGCCGCCGCTGCCGCACATCCCGGGCTGGTCGGTTGCCGCGATGTACCGGCCGGCGGGGGCCGAGAACGAGATCGGCGGCGACTTCTACGACGCCTTTCGCATCGCCGGGGGCTGGATGGTCGTGATCGGCGACGTCACCGGACGCGGCGCCAAAGCGGCGTCCGTGACCGCCCATGCCCGTTACACCCTGCGCACCGCGGCGGCGCTGACGGGAGACCCGGTGGTCGCGTTGGAAACCCTCAACCGCGAGCTCCTGGCCCGCCACGGCGCCACCCTCTGCAGCGTCGCGGCGATGGCGATCGATGAAGACCCTTCGCGGCCGGTGCGCCTGGCCGTCGCCGGCCATCCGGCACCGCTGCTGATCGACGGCGACTCTGTGACCGAGGCGGCCGCTTCGGCTCCGGTGCTCGGTGCCTTCCGCGACGTCGCCTGGGCCGTGGAGCACACCGAGGTGCGCCCAGGCCAGCAGCTGGTCGTCGTCACCGACGGCGTCACCGATGCGGCCGGCGAGGAAGGGCGCTTTGGGGAGCGGCGGCTCCACGCCGAGCTGGCCGGTCTTAGCAGTCCGGCGATCGCGGCCCAGAAGCTGGAGGGCGCGCTGCACAGCTTTACCGCGGGAAATCTCGATGACGACGCCGCGATTCTCGCTGTCGCGCCGGCCCCTGCGGCCGCCGATCCTGCGCCCGAGGATGATCAGGATCTGGTCGAGCGGGTCTACGGCGCTTTCAATCGCCGCGACGCCGAGGAGATCACCGCGATCTGCGACGAGGGGCTCGAGTTTTTCCCCGTCGGGACCGCCGAAGCGCTCGGACGTACCGCTCCCTACATCGGGCCCGACGGCCTGCACGAATATCTCGATGACATCGAACGGGTATGGGAAGAGCTGAGAATCTCACCGAAGCTGGTGGAGCGCCACGGCAGCTCGCTGCTCGTGCGCGGTCGCGTCTATGCCCGCAGTCGCGAGCTGGGGATACGCGACATGCCGGTTGCCTGGATCTGGGAGGTCGCTGGCGGCCGCTTCACTCGGGGCGAGGTCTTCATCGACCCCGAGCAGGCAGTGCTCCGTCTCGCGCCCACGCCCTGACCCAGCAGTCTCGCTGGACTTCCTAGAGGTGCCGGCGCAGGAAGGCCAGCTCGTCGGCAACCACGGCCTCGAACTCCGGGCCGTCGTAGATGTCGAAGTGACCGACGCCGGGATAGGTACGCAGCTCGCCGAGAGGGGCACGGCGGGCAGCGGCAATCGCCGGTCCGGGCCTGGCGACGCGGTCGGCCTCACCGACGCAGAGCAGCCAGGGGCAGTGGAGTTGCGCAGCGAGCCGGCTGGGGCGAAAGGGACGGCCGAGCAGCCAGCGCGAGGAGACCCGATTGCGCCAGCGCGAGTCCTCGCCGATCGCGACGACGTGGCGCCAGCCGGACTCGCCGCCGGGCGCATTGATGAACGCCGCCTCGTCGGGATTGCCTACCGCCGGCAGGTGCCTGCCACGAGCAGCTGCCCACAGCATCCGGGCAGTTACCAGCGGCGAGGAGCGGTGCGCCTGCCGCACCATGTCGAGGAAAGGCACCTGGCTGATCACGGCCGCCACGTCGGCATCCCCGGCCGCGGCCGCGAGCGCGTTTCCTCCGCCCATCGAGGAGCCGAACGTCGCCACTCGCTCGGCGTCGACGCCCGGCAGCGAGCGAGCGCAGGCGATCGCCGCCCGCCAGTCCTCGAGCTGGCGCCTGGGATCGAACAGGTCCCTCTCGCCGCCGCTGTCGCCGAAGCCGCGGTGATCGAAGACCAAAGCGGCGAATCCCGCCGCGGCGAAGCGCTCCGCGAACGGACCAAGCCCGTCGCGGCGCGTTCCCGACAGCCCGTGGGCCATCGCCACGATCGGGTTCGCGGCCGCGTCGCCGCACGCCGGGTAGAGCCAGGCCGCGCAGGCGTCCGTGCCCGAGGCGAACTCGATGTCCTCGCGGTCCATGCCCTACCAACGTCTCACAGGCCCGGAACGTGAGATCCGTGCTCGCGCTCTAGGATTCGCCGCCGTGATCAGCACCAACCAGTTCAAGAACGGCACCCATATCGAGATCGACGGCAAGATCTGGAAGATCATCGAGTTCCAGCACGTCAAGCCGGGCAAGGGCGGCGCCTTCGTGCGGACCAAGCTGCGGCGGATCGAGGACGGCTCGGTGATCGACAAAACCTTCCGGGCAGGGGAGAAGTTCCGGCCGGTCAGGACCGAAGCGAAGAAGATGCAGTACCTCTACGACTCCGGCGACGCCGCGGTCTTCATGGACAACCGTGATTACGAGCAGATCGAAATCGCCAGCGACGTGCTCGGCGATTCGATGAGGTGGGTGCTGCCGAACTCAGAGGTCGAGATCCTCTTCGTCGATGAGCAGCCGAGTGACGTCCAGGTCCCGAGCGCGATCGACATGAAGGTGTCCCAGACCGACCCCGGCCTCAAAGGCGACACCGCCTCCGGCGGCGGCAGTAAGCCGGCGACCCTGGAGTCCGGTGTGGTGGTGCAGGTCCCGCTCTTCATCGAGGAGGGCGAAACGATCCGGGTCGACACGCGCAGCGGCGAGTACGTCTCCCGCGCCTGACCGCCCAGGGCTCCCGCGCTGAAAGAATGAGCTGATGCGTAGGACCGACCAGCGGCGCGACGCCGTCTTCGCGAGCTATCAGCGCGACGTCACCGGCCGCCCACTCGAGGAGCTGATCGCCGGCGCCCGGCCGCTGACCCGCGAGCTGGCGCAGGGAGTTGACGAGGAACGCGAAGATCTCGACGAGACGATCGCCGAATACGCCAAGGGCTGGACGGTCGACCGCATCGCGCCGCTGGACCTCAACGTAATGCGGGTGGCCCTCTATGAGATCGAGCACGGGGCGGTGCCATACGAGGTCGCTATCAACGAGGCGGTCGAGATCGCCAAGGAGTACTGCGGTGCCGACGCCCCCGGCTTTATCAACGGAATCCTCGGCGCGATCGTGCGCGCGCGGGAGCCCGCCAAATGAGCCGGTTGCGCGAGATCGCCGAGCGCCTGCGCGAGATTTCCGCCGAATTAGGAGCGGAGGAGACGAGCGACGAGCGCGCCGCCCATCTCGCGACCGAGGCCGCCGACCTCTCCGCCGAGGCGGTCGAGGAGGCGAACCGCCAGGCGCGTGAGGCGAGCTCGGAGTGAGCGGCTCCTTCCGCTCCGCCTTATTCCCGGATAGCGGGAAAAAGGCGCAGCGCTGACGATGACTTACCCCGAGGACCTTCATTCCCTGGTCGACGATGCCCTCGGCCAGCTGCGCTTTTCGGCGGCCGACCCGACCGCCGGACTCGAGGAGGCGATGCGGTATTCGTTGTTGGCCGGCGGCAAGCGGGTTCGCCCCGTGCTGGCGCTGGCTACCGCGCGCGCTCTGGGCGCCGACCCCAAGCGCTTCCTGCCGGTCGCCTCCGCAATCGAGCTGATCCACACCTACTCGTTGATCCACGACGACCTGCCGGCGATGGACGACGACGAGCTGCGCCGCGGCCTGCCCACCTCGCACGTCAAGTTCGGCGAAGACGTTGCGATCCTGGCCGGCGACGGCCTCTTCGCCGAGGCCGTGCGCCTGTTCTGCGAGCAGCCAGGGGACCCGGCAAGGGTGCTGGCGGCGATGCGCGAGCTGGCGGGAGCCACCGGCGTCAACGGAATGGTCGGCGGTCAGTATGTGGACGTCGTCGGCAACGAGGACGACGCCTCCGGGCTGCGTGCCCTGCACGTCCTCAAGACCGGCCGATTGATCGCGGCCAGCGTCGGCGTCGTACTGATACTCGAGGGACTCGGCGAACCTGAGACAATGCCCTATCGCCGGTTCGCCGACGAGCTGGGCGTCCTCTTCCAGATCGTCGACGACATCCTCGACGTGACCGAGAGCGACGAGCGGCTCGGCAAGCCACATGGAAGCGACGAGCGACATGGCAAACTCACCTACGTCAGCCTCTTCGGGCTCGAGCGAGCCCGCGAGCTGGCCGCCGAATCCCATGCCAAGGCAGTCGCGGCGCTGGCCGCTGCGACGGGACAGACCGACGACCTGAGGCGCGTGGCCGACTACATCTTCACGAGGAACGAATGAGCTCAGAGCCCCCCACCCAGGGCATCGAAGACGACAACACGGACGCGCTGCTCTCCGGGATCGACGGTCCGGCCGACCTGCACGAGCTTGACGACGAGCAGCTGGCGCGGGTCGCGCAGGAGATGCGCACATACGTGATCGACACGATCGGCGAGATCGGCGGCCACTTCGGCGCCAACCTCGGTACCTGCGAGCTCGCGGTCGCCCTGCACAGCCTGCTCGACTCCCCCCGCGACAAGGTTCTCTGGGACGTCGGCCACCAGTCCTACCCGCACAAGATCCTCACCGGCCGCCGCCAGGAGCTGCCGACGATCCGGCAATACGAGGGTCTGGCCCCGTTCTGCTCGATCGCCGAGTCCGAGCACGACATCATGGGCGCGGGCCACGCCTCGACCTCGATCGGCTACGCGGTCGGACTCAAAGAGGCGATGCGGAAGGGGATCGGCGAGGACGGCAAGGTTGCCGCGGTGATCGGCGACGGTGCGCTCACCGGCGGCGTCGCCTACGAGGCCCTGCACGCGGCCGGCGGGCTGCAGACCCCGATCGTGATCGTCCTCAACGACAACGGCATGTCGATATCCCCCAACGTCGGCGCCCTCTCGCGCTACTTCAACCGGATTCGCCTCAACCCGCGCCTCTTCCACGCCCGCGAGGAGGTTGAGGACCGGCTGACCAAGCTGCCGCTGGGCCTGGGGCGGCGAATCGAGCGGCTAGGCCCGGAGATCAAGTCGGCAATCAAGGCCTACTGGGCGCCCGGCCTTTTCTTCGAGGAGCTCGACCTTGCCTATATGGGCGTGATCGACGGCCATGACGTGCACGCGCTGCGCGAAGCGCTCAGCGAGGCCTTCGAAGCCGACCGTCCCGTAGTTGTCCACATCCACACCGTCAAGGGCAAGGGCTTCACTCCTGCCGAAGAGGGCGGCCTGGAGTCGATGGAGAAATGGCACGCCGCCAAGCCCAACTCGATCGTCAACGGCAAGCCCGCGGCGGCGAAGCCCGTGCCGGTTACGGAAACCGACTCGCCGGAGGGAATCGAGCGCCTCGAGAAGCCGCCGGCCGCCGGCTCGCCGCCGCAGTACACGCAGGTCTTCGCCGACGCGATGGTCGCCGCGGCCGAGCGCGACGAGCGGGTAATCGGGATCACCGCGGCGATGGCGGGGGGGACTGGTCTGCAGAAGCTCGCCGACGAGCGCCCTGGGCAGTATTACGACGTCGGCATCGCCGAGCAGAACGCGGTCCTGCTCGCCTCAGGCCTGGCGCTGCAGGGAGCAAAGCCGGTCTGCGCGATCTACTCGACCTTCCTCCAGCGCGCCTTCGACCAGATCGTCCACGACGTCTGCCTGCAGGAGCTCGACGTGACTTTCGCGATGGACCGGGCGGGGCTGGTCGGGGACGACGGGCCGACCCACCACGGCGCCTTCGACGTCTCTTACTTCCGGCCGATCCCGAACGTCGTCGTGATGGCGCCGCGGGACGAGGCGCTGCTGGTCCACATGCTGCACACGGCGATCACTCACGGCGGTCCCGCGGCGCTGCGCTACCCGCGGGGGGCGGCCGAGGGGGTGAAGCTGCCGGGCGAGCCCGAGCTCATCCCGATCGGGACCGGCGAGGTCCTGGTCGAGGGCGAGCGGGTCGCCCTCCTCGGCTACGGCTACGGCGTCACGGTCGCGCAGGATGCGGCGGCGATCCTCGCCGACCACGGGTTGAAGGCGACCGTCGCCGACGCCCGCTTCGCCAAGCCGATTGACGGCGAGCTGGCGGAGCGGCTGGCGCGCGAGCACGACCTGGTGGTAACGATCGAGGAGAACGTCCTCGCCGGTGGTTTCGGCTCGGCGGTGCTGGAACACCTCGAGGACGCCTTCGCGGACGAGCCGGGGGAGAGGGCGCGCGTCCTCCGCGTCGGCCTGCCCGACCGCTACGTGACCCACGGCAAGCCGGCGCTGCTGCGGGCCGAGGCAGGCCTCACCGGGGAGTCGGTAGCTGAGCGGGTGCTCGCCGCGCTCCCCTCGGCCCATCCAGTCCTCGGCTAATCAGGTACAAACGCGTATCTCATTAATTTTGACGATTGATCCAATCGTCGCAATCGACTAGATTGCTCCGAGTCTCTCCGGTGATTGGCAGAGTCGCAGAGCCATCCGGCTTCGCTTCTGGGGATCGCCATAGGGAGGAGGGATGCGTATCTCTATATGTTCGGCCCGTTGGGGGAATCGGGCCACTCGCGACCGGCCGCCAAGTGCGGTCGGTTTCGCGTCGCGGGCCTTGGGTAGCTCCTCGACATGAAGTTCATCTTCGCCCCGATCAGCATCGGCGCCGGTCTTATCGCCGGTCTCGCCGCCCAGAAGATCTTCGAGCGACTTTGGGCCGTCGTCGACGACGAGGATCCGCCGGAGCCGGACAATCGCGAAGTGCAGGTGTTGAAACTGCTGGCGGCGCTGGCGGTTGAGGGGGCGATCTTCCGGCTCGTCAAAGGGCTGACTGACCGGGGAGCCCGCAAGGCCTTCGCCGGTGTAACCGGTACCTGGCCCGGCGACGACCCGGCACGGGAAGAGCACCCCTAGCGCCGGCGGTGGACCTCGGTGGCGCTTGCCTGGTCGCGCGGGCGCACGACGATCTCGTCGATGTTCACATGCGCCGGCTGCGCGATTGCCCAGCGGATGCACTCGGCGACGTCCTCGGCCTGCAACGGGGTCATGCCGTCGTAGACCCGCGCGGCGGCATTCTCATTGCCAAGGCGCACGAGCGAGAACTCGGTCTCGACCATCCCCGGCGCGATCTCCGTCACCCGCACCGGCTGCCCCAGCAGCTCGAGCCGCAGGGTGCGCAGCATCGAGCGCTGCGCGTGCTTGACGCCGGTATATCCCGCTCCGCCGCGGTAGGACTCGAAGGCGGCGATGCTCGTCACCCCGACGAGGTGCCCGTCCCCGGACTCGACCAACGCCGGCAGAAGCGCCTGCGTCATCCGCATCGTCCCGAGCACGTTGACCTTGTACATCTGCAGCCAGAGCTCTTCGTCGGTCTCGGCCACCGGAGCCAGCCCAAGCGCGCCACCGGCATTGTTGATCAGCACGTCGCAGCTGTGGATCGTGGCGACGAAGTCGTCCACCGATGTCGGGTCGGTCACGTCAAGCACCATCGACCGGCCGCCTATTTCTTCGGTCAGGGCCTCCAGCCGCTCCGACCTCCGCGCCCCGAGCACAAGGTCAAATCCACTTTCGGCAAGGGCTCTCGCAGTGGCTGCCCCGATTCCACTCGAGGCGCCGGTTATGACCGCGGTTCGCGCCATGGGCAGACCATAGGAGGAACCGCGGCGCGACCATATACTCGCCGCCGTGGAGGCTTCCGCTCGGCCCGAGCCGATCAACGAGGAGGGATTCCGGGCCTTCTCGGTGCGGGCTGGTGACGGTACTCCCGTGGTGATGCTGAATCTCCTCGCCTTCGAGCCCGAGGGTGGCAAAGAGCGCTACATGGAATACGGCGCCGCCGTCGCCCCGCTGCTCGAGAAAGCCGGCGGCCGCATCGTTTGGGCTGGCGCTCCTTCCGTGGCGCTGCTCGGCGAGGCCTCCTGGGATCTGGTCGCCCTGGTCGAATACCCGACCCGTCAGGCCTTTCTCGACATGATCGGCTCCCCCGAGTACCAGGAGATCGCCCACCTCCGCACCGAGGCCTTGGCCAAGGGCGAGCTCCACCCGATGGACTCGGCCGACGAGCTGCCTTAGCCGGCAGTCCGTGAGGCGGTGCCGCGAGTACGTAGCTGGGCCACCAGCCCAGCGAGCAGATAGGCGATCGCCGCCGCGAGAAAAATGAACTTGCAGGCAGCGAAGATCGTCGCCAGAAGCGGGAACGCCGCACCGGCGCCGTCGAGAGTCAGCAGCAGGCAGATGTTCTCGAGCGCGTCGAAGGCCGCCCCAAGCGCGCCGAAGGCGACGGCCACGCCGCCGATCGCGGCAAGGCGGCGCCAACCTCGTTCCCTGGCGAGATCGCGAACCCCGGCAAGGGCAAGCGTGAGGAGCGTCCCGTAGGCAAGCAGGAAGCCGAAGTCGATCCACAGCGACTCGCGAGCGGCGTCCTGTCCCTTCTCGCCCCATTCGGAGAGGATCTCGTCGGCCCCGTCCTGTCCGCCCGTCAGCTCGAATGGCACGATCCCCGGCCCGCCGGTCTCCTGCATCCGCTCATCGGCCGGCGCCATCGCCAGCAGCAGCAACACCGTTGCGATTCCCGCTGCGATCAGTCCCCTGCGGCGCGTCATGGCGTGATCATCCCGCACCACAGCGAAAACCCTCCCTCCCGGGAGGGAGGGCGCTCAACCAGGGATATCGATCCAGCGCACGATCAGCCCTTCGCGCACTTCGTGAAACGCCGGCGGAGCCGGGGGAGGGTCGCCGGCTAGAAGCGCAATCACCTCGTCTGGTCCATGCAGATCCTCCTCAATCGCAGTCGTCCAATGGACAGCCGGGTCGAGCAGGCGTTCCAGCCGGAGCCAATCCCGGCGCTCAATCGTGTCGAGCACATCACTGACCGCGGGCACTTGCTCCGCCACGGTCAGGTCGCCTCCAGGTCCCTAGCCACGCGTCGCCTCATTCGGACCAACTGTAAGCACGATGGATGGGTCGGATGGCGCAGCTATCCTCGTCGGGATGCCTTTGATTTCGCGGATGAGGTCTGGACGGGTGCGTCGGCTCGAAGAGCAGATGCGGGCGATGAACTCGAAGATCGATGCAATGGCCGAGACCTTCGAGTCGCGCCGAGCCGACGATGAGGCTGCCGCCGTAGCGGCGGAGCGCATTCGTAGCGGCGCCGCCGATCGGAAGGAAGACGGCGCCGAGGCGCTGGCGAGTCTGGGCATCAAGCTCCCCGAGGGATGACGGCGGACTCAGCCGCTGGGGTGCCCGTCACCTTCGCCGAAGGCGTTCTCGATGACGTGCGCGAACTCACGGCGTCCTCCTCTGAGGAGGGTCGGGAGTACGCGGCGGAAGCGGAAGCGCTGAAACAGCGCATCGCCGAACTGCTGGTCGAGTGCAAGGGAAATCCATTCCTCGGGGAGCTGATGGGTTCGGGGCTCCATCCTGAGCTTGTCAACTGCCGTCGCGTTCGGTTCGACGTTCCCTCGTATTCCGGGAAGCCTCGCTTCCGTTTGATCTACCGCAATGAACCCAGCGATGGCGCGCCCGCTGAGTGCCATTGGCTGACGGTTGCGCCCCGCGCCGGTCTTCGTGCCCATCGCAAGGCGCGCCAGCGCCTGCGACGCGATTGACACCGCGCGGCTGCGCGACTGTGGCACCACCGTTTTCCGGAGCGATTCCAAGCCGCTCTTGGAGATAGTCGGACTCGCCGTTTCTGGCTTGCTAGAGCCCTCCACAACAGAAAACGCCCCGCCGGGGAGGCGGGGCGTTTCTGGGGTTACTACAGGGAGGAGAGATATGTATCTCTATATATGTGGATCGGTGGGAGGTGGGTGAGTCCTGTTTGTGCCGCGGGCGCCGATGTGGGAAGCATCGGGGCCATATGACGGCGCGGGACTCGACCTAAAAGTCTTGGTGCTTCCTACGTCGGCACCTCCACCTCGATCCTTGAACAGCGTACGAACATACGTGCGATTTGTGTGTGAGGCCGATCACAGAAACCTTGATCGGTTTACTCCCGCCTGCAATTAACGTGCCATACCCGCCTAAGGGACCGCTAAACACGAAGATTCGATGGCCTCGCTGTAGCGTTGCGGGCGTGAAAAAGGCGCGGATAGACGCGGTTTTGGCGGAGCGGGGCCTGTTCCCCTCGCGCTCGGCGGCGGCCGGGGCGGTGCGCGCCGGCGAAGTGCGCGTTGGTCGCGATGGCCCGGTGGCCCTGCGCCCGAGCCAGCTGGTCGAGCCGGAGGCGACGCTGATCGTCGACGAGGGACCGCGCTACGTCTCGCGCGGCGGCACCAAGCTGGAGAACGCGCTCGAGGCGCTCAGCATCGACGTCTCCGGTCGCGAGTGCCTCGACGTCGGTGCCTCCACCGGCGGCTTCACCGACTGCATGCTGCAGAGAGGTGCGTCGCGGGTTGCCGCGGTTGACGTCGCCTACGGCCAGATCGACGCGCGGCTGCGAGAGGATCCCCGCGTGACCGTGATCGAGCGCCTCAACGCCCGCGAGATGCTGCCCTCCGATCTGCCCTTCCAGCCCGCGCTGGCGACGGTCGACGTCTCCTTCATCTCCCTGAGCAAGGTGCTGCCGGCGGTGCAGCGCTGTCTCGCACCGGGCGGCGAGGTCCTGGCGATGGTCAAGCCGCAGTTCGAGCTCGGGCGCGAGCGGGTCGGCCGCGGCGTCGTCCGCGACGACGACGACCGACATGAGGCGATCCTCGCCGTCGCCGCGGCCGCCCACGACCTTGGCCTGCCCGTCCGCGGCTTCGCCTCATCCGGGCTCCCCGGCCCCAAGGGCAACCGCGAGACCTTCGTCTGGTGCGGCGGCGACGGCCCCGCGGTCGAGGATCTCGCCGCCGCGATCCGCGAGGCAGAGGCGGGAGAGTGAACACCGCGGCGCTGATCACCCATTCGCATCCGCCCGCGGCAACCGAGGCGGTGACGGTCGTCGTGCGCGTCGCCGAGGAATCGGGCTGGCGCGTCGTCGCGACCGAGGAGGAGCTCTCCAAGCACGGCAGCGCTGCGGCCGGAGTCGAGGTCGTCGCTGGCGAGGATCTGCGTCCCGACCTCTGCCTGGTGCTGGGTGGGGACGGCTCATTGCTGCACGCGCTGCGTCGCTTCACCGGCACCGGCGTGCCAGTCTTCGGCGTCAACTTCGGCACCGTCGGCTTCCTCGCCGCGGTCGATCGCGGCGAGGCGGAGGACGGCATCCGCCGCGCCCTGGCCGGTGAGATAGAGCGGGTCGAGCTGCCGGGCCTCGAGGTCGCGCTCGATGGAACCACCGCGACCGGCCTCAACGACATCACCCTGGCCCGCCGTCCGCACGACCGGGTTGCCGAGCTGAGCTACCGGATCGCCGGCGAGGAGGTCGGGCACGTGCGCTGCGACGGCCTGGTCGCCGCCACCCCCGTTGGCTCCACCGGCTACAACCTCGCCAACCAGGGGCCGATTCTGGCCTGGGGCGTGAAGGGCTACGCGGTCAGCTACATCTCGCCGCATTCGCTCACCGCTCGCGCCCTGGTCGTTGCACCTGGCGACGTGCTCCACGTCGGCAACGCCGAGGGTCGGGAGCCGGTCGAAGTCGCGGTCGACGGCGTCCACCACACCGATCTCGCCGCCGGCGCGGCGCTCGAGGTTCGCTTTATCGATGCGGTCAGCTGCCTGGCGCAGTTGCCGGGGACCAGCTTCTATCACCGTATTCGCGAGAAGTTCGGCCATCTCGCCGTCTAAGGCCGTCTGACCGGCGCATCTCTGCGTCCTCGGTCGCTTGTGTGCGGAGCACACGGCGCTCCCTGCGTCCTTGATCTGCTTGGTCAGACGGCCTTAGCCGAGGTGGGTGGTTCTTTAGGGTGCCGCCATGGAGCGGAAGTGGTGGACGCTGGTTCTGATCTCGATTGCGACGTTCATGTTGCTGCTGGACATCACGGTCGTCAATGTTGCCCTGCCGGACATCCAGCGCGAACTCGACGCCAGCCTCTCCAGCCTGCAGTGGGTGGTCGATGCCTATGCGCTGACGCTGGCCGCTTTCCTGCTGACCGCCGGCTCGCTTGGCGACCGGCTCGGCCGCCGGCGGGTCTTCACGGTTGGGTTTGCGATCTTCACCTTTGCCTCGTTCCTCTGCGGGATCGCCGGCGACCCGACCCTGCTCAACCTCGCTCGCGGCCTGCAGGGAGTGGGCGGTGCCGGCATGTTCGCCACCTCGCTGGCGCTGATCGGCCAGGAGTTCCACGGCAAGGACCGGGCGACGGCGTTCGGGGTCTGGGGCGCGACGATCGGCGGCGCCGTCGCAATCGGGCCGCTGGTCGGTGGAGTCATCACCGAGCACCTCGGCTGGGAGTGGATCTTTTTCGTCAACCTCCCGATCGGCCTGGTCGCGATCCTCCTCACCGAGCGCAAGATCGCCAACGTCGTCTCGCCCGACGCGGAGCGGGTCGACCTGCCGGGTGTGGCGACCTTCTCGGCCGCCCTCTTCCTGCTGATCTTCGGCCTCATCCGCGGCAATCCGGAGGGATGGGGCAGCCCGCTGATCCTCGGCTGCCTGGGTGGAGCGGCGGCGCTGCTGGCGGCGTTCGTCGCGATTGAGGCGCGCAGCGACCACCCGATGCTCGACCTCGGCCTGTTTCGCAAGCCAGCCTTCAACGGCGTCTCCGCCGTCGCCTTCGGCCTCTCGGCGGGGATGTTCGCGATGTTCCTCTACCTGACGATCTACATGCAGGGGGTGCTGGGCTTCTCCCCGCTGGAGGCCGGGCTGCGTTTCCTGCCGCTGACCGTCCTCTCCTTCATCGCCTCGCCGATCGCCGGCTCGCTCTCGCACCGGATCCCGATCCGGGTCCTGCTCGGGATCGGGCTGGCGCTGGTCGGTGTCGGCCTGCTGCTGATGCACGGCGTCAATGCCGACTCTGAGTGGACGGCGCTGCTGGCCGGCTTCCTGATCGCGGGCATCGGCATCGGCGTCACGAACCCGGGCATCGGCCAGGCGGCGATCGCTGTCGTGCCGGTGGAGAAATCCGGAATGGGCTCGGGAATCAACACGACCTTCCGCCAGGTCGGGATCGCCACCGGCGTCGCCGCGCTCGGAGCGGTCTTCCAGTCACGCGTCGACTCGAAGCTGAACGCGCTGCTTCCGAACGCGCCCGACGGGCTCGGCGAACTGGTCGCCTCTGGCGGCTCGGAGGCAGCCGCCGCCGCAGTGCCTCCCGGCATTCACAACCAGGTTGTCCAGGCTTCCAACGAAGCCTTCGTCAGCGGCTTCAACGAGATCATCCTGATCGCCGCGATCCTCTCCTTCCTCGGCGCCGCCCTCGGCTTCCTCCTGGTCCGATCCCGCGACTTCGTCCAGCCGACCGAGGGATAGGCCCTCGCGGCTGGCTGAGCGGGGAGCGGAGGTGGGGTTCGCTTAACTTTTTTGAGAGGCGAATGCGGCCGCCCGAGAGCCGCAGCGGCAAAAAAGTACAAGACGCTCCACCCCACCTCCGCTCCCCGCATTCACCGACCATCCGGGGTGAGTCGGTCCGCCCCCGTTGCTACACAGACCCCGTGCTGCGCGAGCTGAGAATCGAGAACCTGCTGCTGATCGAGCGGGCGGAATTACGGCTCGGAGCGGGTTTGAACGTGATCACCGGCGAGACGGGGGCGGGCAAGACCGTCCTTGCGCACTCGCTCGACCTGCTGATGGGCGGGAAGGCGAAAGCGCAGATCGTGCGGCCGGGGGCGGGGGAGGCCTGGGTCGAGGGGGTCTTCGACCTGCCCGAGGGCCTGATGGAGGAGCCGGAGTTCGCCGAGCTGGCTGAACGGCTGCCCGCGGGGTCGGACGAGATCGTGCTCGGGCGGCGCGTTTCAGCCGGCGGCAGGACCAGTGCCTTTGTCGCGGGACGCGCCGCGGCGGCGGCTGACCTGAAGCTGCTGGGCGCAAGGCTGCTCGCGTTCTTCGGCCAGCACGAGCACCGCAAACTGACGATCTCCTCGGCGCAGATGGAGGTGCTCGACGGATTCGCCGGGCCAGAGCACCTGGAGACGCGGCGGCTCTACCAAGAGGCGCACCGGGAGTGCGGGCGGCTGGCCGCGGAGCTGGGCGAGTTGCGGGAGGCCGAAGGCTCGCGCGAGCGCGACCTCGACCTCTATCGATTCGAGCTCGCCGAGATTGAAGAGGTCGCTCCCGACCCGGAGGAGAGGGCGGGGATCGCGGCCGAGCGGGAGCGGCTGCGGCACGCCGAGGCGCTGCGCGAGGCGGCCGCCGGGGCGCACGCGAGCATGGCCGGGACGGAAGAGGACGGTGGCGCTGCCGCGGCGGCGCTGGCCCAGGCCGAATCGCTGCTGCAAGGCGCGGCCGGCCTCGATCCCGGTCTCGACGCGATTTCCGCGCGCGTCGCGGCGCTGGCGGTCGAGCTGGGGGACGTCGCTTCTGAGCTGCGTGACTACGCCGAGGGCCTCGAGGCCGACCCGGCGACGCTGCTTGCGATCGAGGAACGGCTGGAGGCGATCGCCCGCTTGGAGCGCAAGCACGGCGGCAGCGTCGAGTCGGTCTTGGCGCACGCCGAGCATTGTCGGGCGGAGATCGCGCGGCTGGAGGGCGCCGAGGAGCGCAGCGCCGCGGCGGAGGCGGCGCTGGCGGCCGCCGAGCGGCGGCGGGCGGAGGTCGGCGGGCATCTGAGTGCTGGACGGACCAGGGCCGCCGGGCCGCTGGAAGAGAGTGTGGCAGCGGAGCTGGAGCGGCTCGCGATGGCCGGCGCCTCCCTCGGGGTCGTGCTCGCGCCGCACCCAGACGGCTACGGACCCGGTGGGCGCGAGACGGTCGAGCTTCGCGTCGCTCCCAACCCCGGCATCGAGGCCGCCCCGCTGCGTGACGCGGCCTCGGGCGGCGAGCTCTCGCGGGTGATGCTGGCGCTGAGCGGGCTCGGCCGGGCGGCCACCGCGGGCACGCTCGTCTTCGACGAGATCGACGCCGGCATCGGCGGCAACACCGCGCGCACCGTCGGCGAGCGGCTGAAGGCGCTGGGCGAGGGCCGGCAGGTCGTCTGCATCACCCACCTGCCGCAGGTCGCCTCCCTCGCCGACACCCATTTCCGCATTGAGAAGGACGTCGCCGGCGGGCAGGCCGTCGCCACGGTCGAGCGACTCGACGAGGAGGGCGTGGTCGAAGAGATTCGCCGCATGCTCGGGGGCGAGGAGGCCGACGAAGCCGCAACGAATCACGCCCGTGAACTCCTAAAGGCTGCCTGACCAAGCAGATCAAGGACGCAAGGAGCGAAGCGTGCTCCGCACGCGAGCGACTGAGGACGCCGAGATGCGCCGGTCAGGCAGCCTTTGGCCTAACCTGAGTCGGTGGGCACCACTAGTCGCCGTCGCCTTCCTGCTCTGCTCGGGCGTCGCAACGGCGTGCGGCCGGAAGCGCCGATCGAAGGCAGCGCCCGGCTGGGGGAGCGGACCAAGCACCTCGTCAAGCGCCTGCGGCCCGGCGACGTCGCCGTCATCGACCACGTCAACATCGACCGCATCGCCGCCGAGGAGCTGATCGAAGCCGGGGTCGCGGCGGTCCTCAACGCGGCGGAGTCGAGCGACGGGCGCTACCCGAACGCGGGGCCGCTGATGCTGGCCCACGCCGGCGTCCGCCTGGTCGATGCCCCCGGTGCCGGGCTCTTCGAGCTGCTCAAGGACGGCGAGAGGGTGCGAATCGACGGCGGCACGGTGAGCGTCGGCGACCGGGATCTGCTGCGCGGCCGCGTCCTCGGCACCGCTGAGCTCGAGCGGCAGTTGGAGGAGCAGCGCGAGCGGATCGACGAGGCGCTGGCGGAGTTCGCCGAGAACACGGTGGCCCACGTCCGCCAGGAGACTGACCTGCTCACGGGCACCGTCGAGTTTCCCAACACCAAGGCGTCCTTCCGCGACCGTCAGGTGCTGATCGTCGTCCGCGGCGACCGTCACCGCCGTGACCTGAAAGCGCTGCGCGCCTACATCCGCGACGTCCGGCCCCTGATCGTCGCCGTCGACGGTGGTGCCGACGGGGTGCTCGAAGCCGGGCTGAAGCCGGACGTGATTCTCGGCGACATGGACTCCGCCAGCGACGCAGCCCTCGCTTGCGGCGCCGAGCTGGTCGTCCACGCCTACCCCGACGGTCGCGCCCCCGGCTGCGAGCGCCTCCTCGCCGCCGGCCTGCCGCACACGGTGGTCCCCGCGGCCGGCACCAGCGAGGACGTGGCGATGCTGATGGCTTTCGAGAAGGGCGCGGAGTTGATCGTCAGCGTCGGCGCCCACTTCAACCTGATCGAGTTCCTCGACCGCAAGCGCGGAGGCATGTCCTCGACCTTCCTCACCCGGCTGCGGATCGGCGAGCGGCTGGTCGACGCCAAGGGCGTGAGTCGGCTCTACCACCCGAGCTCGACCCTGGCACCGATCAGCCTGATCCTGGTTGCCTTTGCGATCCTGCTGACGATCCTCGTCATCACCTCGCCGGCGCTGGGGGACGTCTTCGATCTGGTCTGGCTGAAGATCCGAATCTGGCTGGGTCTGTAGGGAGCGCCCTGGCGGGCGCCGGGGCGACCATCTAGCCTCTGGCCGCTGATGGGTTACAGCGCCCGCTACCACGCCACTTCGCTGATCGCGGTGTTCCTCGCGCTGGCGATCGGGATCCTGATCGGCGCCGAGTTCGGCGGCGACGCGCTGACCGATACCCGCAGGAACCTCGAGAGCAGCCTCGTCAGCAACCTCCAGGATGCCCGTGCGCGCAGCGATGAGCTGAGCGGCCAGCTCGGCCAGGCGAACGAGTTTGCCGATCGCGTCTATCCGGTGCTGACCCGCGACAGGTTGGACGGGAGACGGATCGCAATCGTCGCTCTCGGCGGCCTGCCGAACGAGGACAGCGACGCGATCGAGGCGGCGCTAGAACCAACCGGCGCGAGGCTGGTCGGGGTGGGAGTGGTGCGCGAGCCGGTCGATCTCACCGGCCTCGCCGGCGACCTCGCCAAAACCCGCTTCGCCGACCTGCGCCGCAACCCGGATTCGCTGACCGCGCTCGGCGTCGGCCTCGGCCGCCAGATCGTCATCGGGGGAACGTTGCCCGAGCTGGTCCGCGACCATCTCTTTTCCCGCGCCAGCGGCAACTTCGGTGCCCTCGACGGCGTGATCGTCGTCCGCAACCAGCCGCAGGACATGGGCCCGGTTCAGCGGACCACCGCCGGCACGCTCGAAAGCGCGCTGATGAGCGGGATCACGGCGACGCGGGCGCCGGCCGTCGGTGTCGAGACCACGGCGGCGGAACCGTCATCGATCTCCTTCTTCCAGGGCAGCGACCTCTCCAGCGTCGACGACGTCGAGCTGACCGCCGGCCAACTCGCCCTGATCTTCTCGCTGCTGGGGGCCGAGGGCAGCTTCGGGATCAAGGGCAGCGCCGACCGGCTGCTGCCGGACCTGCTGGCCCCGGGTAGCTGAGGTGTACTGGGTCGGTTTCCCCCTGGCGCTGGCACTGGCGCTGTGGCTGGTGCCGGCCGGGGCGCGGGGGCTGTACGACGCCGGCCTGGTCAGGGAGAACTACCGCGGCGCCAGCCTCGCCTTCCCGCTCGGGGCGGTGCTGGCCACCGCGGCGCTGGTGGCGCTGGCCCCCCTGGCCTTCCTCGACGACCGCGCCGACCTCGACCTGCTCGACCCGGAACTGCGGCGCTGGCTCCCATACCTACTGGGCATCGCCTTCCTCGGCTTCCTCGACGACGCGCTCGGGCAGGGATCGGCGGCGGCGACCCCGCGCGGCTGGCGCGGGCACTGGCGGGCGCTGCGCGGGGGCAGCCTCTCGACCGGCGCGATCAAGGCGATCGGGGCGCTGGCACTGGCCGCCTACGTCGCCTCCGGCCGCGGCCTGGAGTCGTGGCGCTACGTCGCCGACGTGGCGCTGCTGATCCTCGCAACCAACGCCTTCAATCTGCTGGACCTACGGCCGGGGCGGGCGGAGAAGGGGCTGGCTCTGCTCGGCGTCGGGCTCTGTCTCGGCGCCTGGACCTTCGCCCCGCTCGAACTGCTGGGGATCTTCGCCGGGCCGATCCTAGTCGGCGCCTGGCTGACGCTGCGGGAGCGAGCGATGCTCGGCGACACCGGCTCCAACCTGATCGGCGCGGTCGCCGGGATCTGGTTGCTCACCGTCCTCGGCGGCGACGGGCGGCTGATCGCTTTGGCGCTCGTCGCGGCGCTGACGATTTACGGCGAGTTGCGATCTCTTTCGGCGACGATCGACTCGGTTCCGCCACTGCGCTGGCTAGACTCGCTCGGCAGAGCATGAATCCCTCCCACAAAGGCGACACCAGGTTCATTTTCGTCACCGGCGGAGTGGTTTCGGCTCTCGGCAAGGGCATCGCCGCCGCCTCGATCGGGCGCCTGCTCGTCTCCCGGGGCTATCGGGTCCAGCTGCAGAAGTTCGATCCGTACATCAACGTCGACCCGGGGACGATGAGCCCGTTCCAGCACGGCGAGGTCTTCGTCACCGAGGACGGCGCCGAGACCGATCTCGATCTCGGCCACTACAAGCGATTCACCGACGAGAACACCTCACGCGCCTCCAACGTCACGGCGGGCGCGGTCTACAACTCGGTGATCCGGCGCGAGCGGCGCGGCGACTACCTCGGCGCCACGGTGCAGGTGATCCCGCACATCACCAACGAGATCAAGCAGCGCATCCTGATCGTCGCCGAGTCGCAGTCGGTCGATTTTGTGCTGACCGAGATCGGCGGCACGGTCGGCGACATCGAGTCACTGCCGTTCCTCGAGTCGATCCGCCAGCTCTACACCGACCTGACGCCCAAGCGCGCGATGTTCGTCCACCTCACCCTGGTGCCATACGTGGGCCACGCGGGCGAGCTGAAGACGAAGCCGACCCAGCACTCGGTCAACGAGCTGCGCCGGATCGGGATCCAGCCGCACGCGCTGGTCTGCCGCTCCGAAGGCAGGCTCGACCGTGAGATTCGCAGCAAGATCGCCCTCTTCGCCAGCCTCCCCGTCGATGGCGTCATCTCCGCCCACGACGTCGACAACATCTACAAGGTCCCGCTCGTCTTCCGCGCCGAGGGCGTCGACGATCTCGTTCTCGACCACTTCGGCATGGAGGCGCCCTCGCCGGACCTGGCCGAATGGGAGGCGATGGTGCGCCGAGCCGACTCGGCAACCGGCGAGGTCAAGATCGCCGTGGTCGGCAAGTACGTGCAGCTCGCCGACGCTTACAAGTCGGTGATCGAGGCGATCGAGCACGGCGGTTTTCATCACGGGGTGGGGGTCAAGGTCGAACTGGTCGACTCCGAGGACCTCGATCCGGAGAAGCTCGAGGACTGCGACGGGATCCTGATCCCCGGCGGCTTCGGCGAGCGCGGGATCGAGGGCAAGATCCAAGCGGCGCGAATCGCCCGCGAGAAATCGATTCCCTACCTCGGGATCTGTCTCGGCATGCAGATCGCGGTGGTCGAGTTCGCGCGCCACGTGGCCGGGATGGACGGCGCCAACTCCGCTGAGTTCGACCCGGAGACGCCGTTCCCGGTCGTCGACCTGCTGCCGGAGCAGAAGGAGGTCTCCGACATGGGCGGGACGATGCGGCTCGGAGCCGACCCGGTGAAACTGCACGAGGGAACGAAAGCGCGCGAGATCTTCGGCGAGGCCGTCATCTACAAGCGCCACCGTCACCGTTACGAGGTCAACAACCAGCTGCGGCGCCGGCTCGAAGACGAGGGCTTGGTCTGCGGCGGCACCTCGCCGGACGAGCGCCTGGTCGAGATGGTCGAGCTGCCGGACCACCCCTTCTTCGTCGCCTCCCAGTATCACCCGGAGTTCAACTCCCGGCCGAACCGCCCCGAGCCGCTCTTCCGCGAGTTCGTCGGCGCCGCCGCCAGCCATGCCGGCGAAAAGCCCGCGAACGGAGCGGAGCTGGAGCCGGTCGAGGACGCCGAGACCCGCGACGTCGGCGTCCGTCGTTCAGTCTGAGCGCTTAGCCTGTTCCGCGTGAGTCCTTCGCGCCTCGAGGAGACGTTCGTTCGGCTCTGCGAGATCCGCAGTCCGACCGGTGAGGAGCGCGAGATCGCCGACACCGTGGCCGCCGAACTACGGGCGCTCGGGCTCGAGGTCAACGAGGACGACGCCGCCGGGCCCGCCGAAGCCGGTGCCGGCAACCTGCTGGCGCGGTTGCCGGGGCGATCTGAGGAGTGGGTGATGTTCTGCGCCCATCTCGACACCGTGCCCCACCGCGGTCAGGTGGAGGTGATCGACGACGAAGGCGTATTCCGCAGCCGCGGCGAGACGATCCTCGGCGCCGACAACAAGGCCGCGGTCGCGGTCTTCATGGAGCTGATGGCTCGGCACGCCTCCGACACACCGCCCGTCGGGATCGAGTTGGTCCTAACCGTCGCCGAGGAGCAGGGGCTGCGGGGGGCAAAGGCATTCGACGCCTCGGTCCTGCGGTCGCGGACTGGCTTCGTGCTCGACCACGCCGGCCCGGTCGGCGAGGTGATCGTCGCCACCCCCACGCAGCAGAAGATCCTCGCCGACTTCATGGGTGTGGAGGCGCACGCGGGGATCCGGCCGGAGGACGGCAGCAGCGCGATCGCCGCCGCGGCCGCCGCGGTCGGGCGGATGGAGCTGGGGCGGCTCGACGAGGGGACGACCGCCAACGTCGGCCTGATCGAAGGCGGCACCTCCGGCAACGTCGTTCCCGGTCACTGCTGGATCCAGGCCGAGGCGCGCGGTCTCGACACCGGGCGGGCCGCGGCGGTCGCCGGCCAGATCTCCGACGCCTGCGCCTGGGGCGCCAGCGAGCATGGCTGCGACGTCGACGTCCGCCTCGAAGAGCTCTTTCGCGGCTACGAGGTGCCAGCGTCCTCACCGGCGTTGCAGCTGGCAGAGACCGGACTGCGCGCCGCTGGCATCACGCCGGTTCGGGCGGCGATCGGCGGCGGCAGCGACGCCAACGTCTTCCGCCTCGACGGCTTCGACTGCATCCTGCTCGCCAACGGGACCGAGGCCGTCCACACGGCCGACGAGCACGTTCCGGTTGCGAGCCTGGAGAAGATGCTCGAGGTCTGTGAGGGAATCGTCGCCGCGGTCGCGGCGGGCGAGAGCCCTGGCGCGGCCGAGGCGTGAGCGGCCGGGTCGATCTGCGCCGGGGAGTTGTCGTCTCCGCCGACCCGCTGACGGTCGAAGTCGAAGGCGAGGAGCGGCCAGCCTGGGCCGACACGACGCTGCTCGGGGAGATGCGCGCCGGCGACGAGGTCGTCGTCAACGTTGCCGCGCTCGATCTCGGGCTCGGCTCGGGCGGCTTCGACGTCGTCCACGTCAACCTGACGCGGGGCCTGGACGGGGGAACCGCCGGCGACGAGCACGTGATCAAGCTCAACTACACCTCGCTCCAGCATCCTGTCGAGCCCGTCGAGCTTCCGGTGCGCCTTAGTCCCGCTATGCGGGAACAAAGCGCACCGAAAGAGAGTCGGAAGGCGCTTCCGAGCTTGATCTTGCCCCTGCACGGCCATCTGGCGCCAGCCGCCTGGGCGGCATCCCAGACCCGGCCGGGCCTGAAGCTCGGCTACGTTCAGACGGGCGGCGGTGCCCTGCCAGGCTCCTTTTCCCGCGACGTCGCTGAGCTGCGCGAGCGCGGGCTCCTCGACGGGCACATCACTGCCCCCCCCGCTTATGGCGGCGAACACGAGGCACTCAGCACGGTCGGTGCTCTCGACGCCGCCGCGAACCGGCTGGGGTGGGACGCCGTGCTGGTCGGCCCCGGTCCAGGCATCATCGGCTCCGGGACCGAGTTCGGCCACGGCGGCATGGCGGCGCTCGATAGCGCCCACGCGGCGCTCTCCCTGCGGCTGCCGACGCTGATCTCGCCCCGCCTGTCCTCCAGCGACCCCCGCAAACGCCACCTCGACGTCAGCCACCACACCTACACCGTCCTGGAACTGCTCCTCGCCCCGGTCGAGGTCGCAGTCCCCGAGGGTGAGGCCCGCATCATCTCCGCCCTCGACGAGGCCCCCGGCAAGCACCAGCTCCGCATCGCCGCCACCGACCTGCCCGCCTACGAGGCCACCGGCCTCCCCACCCGCACCATGGGAAGAAACTCGGCTGAAGACCCACTCTTCTTTCTCGCCGCCCTTGCCGCGGGCAATGCCTTGGCCGCTTCTGTCGCGGGTGGCGTGGAGGGAGGGGGGCCGAGGACGTAAACCTCGCCCGCAGGTCCCCCTCCCTCCGCGACAGGACCCGCGACCCGGAGCGCATGGTCCCTTGCGCCTAGAGGGACGCCGATCAGTGAGACGAACCAGCCGTCATGGCGATCGCCGTCAAGCCAGACGTGCCTGCCGCGCCCGCCAAACCGGGAGCCGACGCGCGCTTCGAGGGCCTGGTCCTGGACTTCCTCTCCTATCTCGAGCTGGAGCGCGGCCTCTCCCGCAACACGCTCAACGCCTACCGCACCGATCTCTTCCAGTACGGCGAATATCTCACGGCCCATGAGCGCGACGCGCTGACGGCACGACCGGCCGAGGTCGCCGACTTCCTCGCCGCGCTGGCGACGGGGGAGGGGCGACCGGCCTGCTCAGCCGCGACGATCCACCGCAAGGCCGCCTGCTTGCGCTCCTTCTACAAGCACCTGCGCCGCGACGAGCTGATCGGCGACGACCCGACCGCGGCTCTGAGCGCCCCGCGCCGCGCCAAGAAGCTGCCGCAGGTCCTCAACTACTCCGAGGTGCAGAAGCTGCTGGCGGCGCCGCGCGGCAGCGAGCCGACGATTCTGCGCGACCGGGCATTGCTGGAGGTGATGTACGCCTGCGGGCTGCGGGCCTCGGAGACGATTGGGCTGGAGCTTGCCGACGTCGACACCCACGAGGGCTTCCTGCGGGCTCGCGGCAAGGGCTCGAAGGAGCGGCTGGTGCCGCTCGGCCGCCAGGCGATCGCGGCGATCAACGGCTATCTGCGCGGGGGCCGGCCAAAGCTGGTCGGCGACCGTCACGAGCCGAAGCTGTTCGTCAACTTCCGCGGTGGGCCTCTGACCCGCCAGGGCCTCTACAAGATCGTCCAGAAGCATGCCCGCGAGGCGGGACTGGGTGGCCGCATGAGCCCGCACACGTTGCGCCACAGCTTCGCTACCCATCTGCTCGCCGGCGGCTGCGACCTGCGCGCCGTGCAGGAGATGCTCGGCCACGCCGACATCTCGACGACCCAGATGTACACGCATCTCTCCGGCGAACGCCTCAAGGAGGTCTACTTCCAGGCGCACCCTCGGGCGAGCGAGGGCTGAGGGTTGAGGGCTAAGGGCCTGTCCCGATAGGGGTTTCGCTTAACTTTTTCGAGATCGCTTGCCGCCGTCCGAGGATCGCAGTGGCGAAAAAGTACAAGACGCTTCACCCCTATCGGGACAGGCCCTTAGGCTCCGCGCATGCCGGAGCTGCCCGAGGTTGAGACTGTCGTGCGTCAGTTGGAGCCGGAGTTGGAAGGGCGACGGATCGATCGGCTAGAGGTGTTGGACGAGCGCTGGTCGCGGCCGGTGGCGGCGGCCGAGTTGGGCGAGGCGGTCGGTGGGCGAACGATCGAGGGGCTGGGGCGGCGTGGCAAGTACCTGCTGTTGGCGCTCGATGGCGGCCAGACGCTGGTCATGCACCTGCGGATGACCGGCAACCTCGTCCTGGTTGAGGGAGAGGATGTGCTCGACCCCTCCGAGGGGCGGCGGCTGTATGAGGCCGAGCGCTCGGCCTCGGCCCGCCACCTGCGCGCCCGCTTCGTCCTGGATGACGGCCGCGAGGTCTGGTTCACCGACCCGCGCCGCTTCGGCGAGGCCTTCCTGATCGACGACGCCGACCTCGAGGCCCGCTTCGCCGGGAAGGTCGGGGTCGAGCCGCTCTCGCCGGAGTTCACCGCGGAGGCGCTTGGCGCGATGGCGAGCGGGCGCACGGCGCCGTTGAAGTCGTTCCTGCTGGACCAGGCCGGCGTCGCCGGCATCGGCAACATCTACGCCGACGAGGCACTGTTTCGAGCCCGCTTGCACCCGCTCTCTCCCGCCGGTTCGATGAAGACCGAGCACCTGGAGACGCTGCGCGACGCCGTCGTCGCCGCGCTCGAGGCCGGCATCGATCACGGTGGCTCCTCGATCGACGACTACCGGGATGGCCGCGGCGAGAGGGGGACGATGCAGAAGGAGTTCCTCGTCCACACCCGTGAGGGTGAGCCCTGCCCGTCATGCGGTACGGAGATCGTGCGCATCGTCGTCGGCGGCCGCTCCACCTATTTCTGCCCAAGCTGCCAGGTGCGGCTGCGGCGCCGGCCGCGTCGTAGAAGGAGGCCTTAAACGTCCGGTCCGTCGGTCACCTTTGTTTTCGTGGCCGGAAAGACCGTAAAGACGGAGGCCGTCGTGCTGCGCAGTATCCGCTACGGCGAGGCGGACCGGATCCTCCACCTCTATTCGAAGAGCCGGGGCCGCTGCGGGGCGATCGCCAAGGGGGTGCGCAAACCTAAGTCCCGTTTCGGCGGGCGTTTGGAGCCGTTCTTTCGCCTCGATCTGGTCCTGCACGAAGGCCGCGGCGACCTGATGACGGTGACCAACGTGGCTACCGTCGACGGCTACCCGCGGCTGCGCTCCTCCGGCCCGGCGCTGACCGCCGGCGCTCGCGCCTGCGACGCGGTGTTGCGACTGCTCGACTCGGCCGAGCCCAACCTGCCCGCTTACAGCCTGCTCTGCCGCTACCTCTCACTGCTCGACGAGCCCGACCAGCCACGTGCCGCCGGGCTCGAAGTGGCGCTCTCCTTCCGGCTCAAGCTGGCGCTGGTGGCCGGGTTCACGCCCGAGCTCGCCTCCTGCGCCCGCTGCGGCGAGGCCGAGCACCTCGCCGGGTTCTCCGGCGCGGCCGGCGGCGTGGTCTGCGCCGGCTGCGAAGCCGGCTCCTTCAGCCTCTCCGAAGAGGCACACCGCTTCATGGTCGAGGCACTGGCCCAGCCGCTGGCCGAGGCCCCAGTCGCGGAACCGCTTGCTTTGCGCCAGGTGGAGCGGGCGGTGGGGGAGACGCTGGAGCACCACGCCCACGTGCAGCTGCGGGCGGCCGCGTAAGAGGAGACAGGGATGGACTCGGCGGAGCAACAGCGGGGAGGCTCCGGCGAGTCCATCCCTGTCTCCTTATGATCGGCGGGTGCCCGCAACCGCCAGCTTCGAGGACCGCATCTCCCTCTGGGAGGAGCAGTTCTTGGCGCCGGAGGCAACCAGGTCATACCCCGCGAGCCGACGGCTAGAGGAGGCCGACAGCCCGCTGCGGACGCCGTTTCAACGCGACCGCGACCGCATCGTCCACTCCAAGTCCTTTCGCCGGCTCAAGCACAAGACGCAGGTCTTCGTCTCCCCGGAGGGCGACCACTACCGGACCCGCCTCACCCATACGCTGGAGGCCTGTGGGATCGCCCGCACCGTGGCCCGGGCGCTGGGCCTCAACGAGGACCTGACCGAGGCGATCGGGCTTGGCCACGACCTCGGCCACCCGCCCTTCGGCCATGCCGGGGAGGAGGCACTCGACACCGCCCTGCGCGAGCGCTGCGGCAGCGGCTTCAAGCACAACGAGCACTCGCTGCGGGTGGTCGAGGTGCTCGAGCGCGACGGCCAGGGTCTCAACCTGACCGAGCCGGTCCGCGACGGCATCCTCAACCACACCGGCTCCTCGAAGCCGGCGACGCTGGAGGGGCGGATCGTCAAGCTGGTCGACCGCGTCGCCTACATAAACCACGACATTGACGACGCCCTGCGGGCCGGCATCCTGCGGCCTGAGGACCTGCCGGCGGCGGAGCTCGAGCTGCTGGGCCCGACCGGTTCCCAGCGCATCGACACGCTCGTCCGCGACATCGTCGAGCATTCTCAGGGCGCCGGCGACATCGTCCAGGGCCGCGAGATCGGCAACGCGATGCTGCGGCTGCGCAAGTTCATGTTCGACCGCGTCTACCTCGGCCCCGACACCGAGCGTGAGCACGAGAAGGTGGCGCGCACCATGCGTGGTCTCTTCGACCACTATCTCGAGCACCCGGAGGAGGTCCCGGAGTGGGATCCGGAGGCGGGCGTCCCGCAGCGCGTCACCGACTACATCGCCGGTATGACCGACCGCTTCTGCATCGCCAAGTTCACCGAGCTGACGGTTCCGGAAGAGGCCCGGTTCTGATGGCGCTGATCTCCCCCGACAGCCTGGAACGGGTGAAGCAGACGGCGGACATCGTCGAGGTGATCTCCGCCCACACCGACCTGCGCCGCCAGGGCGCTCGCTGGGTCGGGCTCTGTCCCTTCCATGAGGAGCGCACGCCCTCGTTCTCGGTCGACGCGCAGGAGAAGCTCTACCACTGCTTTGGCTGCGGGGTCGGCGGCGACGTGATCAAGTTCGTCGAGGAGAAGGACGGCCTCGGCTTCGCCGACGCGGTGGAGCTGCTGGCCGATCGCTACGGCGTCGAGCTGGAGCGTGAGCAGGAGGACCCGCGGGCGGAGGCGCGCCGCCAGCAGCGGCGCCGGCTCGAGCAGCTGCTGGAGCGCGCCGCCGCCTTCTACACCAGCTTCCTCTGGGAGTCGCAGGAGGCCGCCAAGGCACGCTCATACCTGGCCGAGCGCGGGCTCGGGGAGGAGGTGCTGCGCGGCTTCGGCGTCGGCTACGCGCCCAGCGCTTGGGACAAGATCCTGGTGCTGGGCCAGCGGGCCGGGTTCAGGGTCGAGGAGCTGCGCGGGGTCGGGCTGGTGCAGCGGGGCCGCGGCGGCGGCGAGTACGACCGCTTCCGCTCGCGGATCATGTTCCCGATTCGGGACCGCCGCGGCCGCACCCTCGGCTTCGGCGGCCGGGCGATGCGCTCCGACCAGGGCGCCAAGTACGTCAACACCGCCGAGACCGACTTCTTCCACAAGAGCCAGCTCCTCTATGGCGTGGACCGCGCGAAAGCGGCGATCGCCAAGGCAAGCCGCGCGGTCGTCGTCGAGGGCTACACCGACGTGCTGGCGCTGCACCAGGCAGGGGTCGAGGAGGCGGTGGCCGTGATGGGCACGGCGATCACCGGCGAGCAGGTGGCGACGCTGTCGGGGATGGTCGAGGAGGTGGTGCTGGCCCTCGACGCCGACTCGGCAGGCCAGGAGGCGATGCTGCGGGCGCAGCGGGTCGCCGCCGGACGCAAGATGCGCCTGCGGGTGGCGGCCATGCCGCCCGGTGAGGACCCGGCGGAGATGATCGCCGAGCCCGACGGCCCAGAGCGCTTCCGGGGACTGGTCGAGGCGGCAGTCGAGCTGAACGCCTTCCAGGTCGGGTTGGTACTCGACCGCACCGACGTCGCCTCGCCGGTCGAGCGCGACCGGGCGCTGGAGGAAGCGGCGCCGATCCTGGCGGCGATGGGGGAGAGCGCCAGCCGCGACGACCTCGTTCGCCAGGTGGCCGAGCGCCTCGACCTCGAGCCGGCGATGGTGATGGGCCGGCTGGTGGCCGCCCGCCCGGCCAGCGGCGGGTCTGGGACGCCGCCCGCGGCGGCGGCCGCGCCGCTCCAGCCACGACGCAACGCCGAGCTGACCTCGCGCGAACGCCGCGAGCGGGCGCTGCTGGCGATGTGCATCGCGCTGCCGGACGAGGGCAAGGAGTACCTGGCTCGCCTCACCGACGCCCACCTCTCGCCGATGGGGCGGCGCGCCGCCGCCTGGCTGCGGGAGCACCCCCAGGACCCCGCCACGAGCCTGCCCCACGACGACGGCGAGTTGGCTGGGCTGATCACCGAGCTGGTGATGCTGGCCCACGACGAGCCCGCGTCGCACGACTCGATGGAGCTCAACTACCTGCTGCTCGAGCAGCGCCGCATCGAGGCCGAGATCGCCGCCGCCGGCGAACGCGACGACTACGAGCAGCGGGCCGCGCTCAGCCGCGAACGGGCGGCGCTGGTCCAACGGATCGCCCACACCCAGCGGGTCGAGAGCTGATCGCCTTTCCGAGTCGGTAAATTCCGAGCGGTCCGGGAGCGGCTCGCCGGACCTCGCGTTCCGGGGTAGCTCAATCGGTAGAGCACTCGACTGTTAATCGAGTTGTTGTGGGTTCGAGTCCCACCCCCGGAGCTTCTTTCGTTCACCGGCCGTGCGGAATCGGCGCCTCCGCCTCGATCAGCCTAAGCGGACCTAGTGAGCCTGCGCCGGAACTCTTCGAGCCTCGGGATCGGCGACTTGTGCGATTCGCGCGGCGACTCGAAGCAGGCGAAGGCGACGGTTACAGGGATGGGCTTCTCTCCTGACTCGGCGATTCGTTCCATCGACTCAGCCTGAGTCTTAAGAGAGCGCCTAAAAAGTGCGTCCATTAACTCGATCATGGAGTTCCAGGCGATCTCGTCGTAGTGCATCGCCGTCCAGGTGAAATGACGGTCATCGCGAGCGTCCATCGTGCCACAGCGAATCGCCTCCGCAACTCGTTCGATATAGGTGGTAAAGGTCGATGCGGTGACCTCAGACTCGCAACGAACTCGGGAGGTTGGCCCAGATCGACTCATCGAAAAGCGAACGCTGCACGGCGCGATAGAAATGCTCCCTTCCGCCGCGCCGCTGACCGCCGGTCTTCACGTCCACAAGCTCGATGCAGCCCAGCTTCTCCAGACGGCGGAAATGGCGAACAACATTGGATAGCGATGCGCCGCCGACGTCCCATGCAAATTGCGTCGGACTCATGGGCCGCTTGTTCAGCTCGACCAGGATTTTGATTCGGAGTGGGTGCGCCATTGCCTTGGCGAGCCGCTGGCTGACGATCTTCGACTCCTCTGGGGAGGCTGGCGGCGCGGGACCACCCATCTCGGTACGTCGCATCTCGAATCCATCCGGCGGCTCTGGCGACTCGAAACAGGCAAGGGCCACAGTGACGGGAACCGCCGCCTCCTCGGTCTTTGCCATGCGCAAGGCTCCCTCAATCCGCAGCTCCAACGAACGCACGAACAGCGCATCAGTCTCGGCAATCATTTCGGCCCAGCCCTGGCGGTCATAGAGCATCGCCGTCCAGGTGAAATGACGGTCATCGCGGGCGTCCATCGTTCCGGCCTGCATCGCCTCGGATACCTGATCAATGTACGTGGTGAAAGCCGTCGCCGTGACCGCCCCCTTCCTGGCGTCTGGGACCGCCATCCAGCTCGACGCGTCGAACAGGGTTCGTTGCACGGCGCAATAGAAATGCTCCCTTCCGCCGCGCCGCTGACCGCCGGTCTTCACATCCACAAGCTCGATGCAGCCCAGCTCCTCCAGACGGCGGAAATGGCGAGCGACGTAGCGGCGCAGGGATCGGTTCTGCTCGCGGGTCGGTGGCCGTGAGTTGGGTGTCCCTTTGAGCTTGATAACAAAAGTTCGAAACTCGCTCGTGAACTGCGTCGGACTCATGGCTCGCTTGTTCAGCTCGACCACAATCTTGATCCGCAGGGGATGGGTGAGCGCCTTCGCTAGATGTAGATACCAGCCACGTTGTTCTCGGTCAGTTCCCGTAGCCGCTGAATCGGCGGCCGGTGGCCAAGGGCGCCGTGTCGTCTTCGGTAGTTGTAGCGCTCGATCCAACCCGAGAGGGCTGCGGCCCTCTCGGGCGAGCTGCCGTAGACCGCGGCATAGGCCCACTCACGCAACATCGTGCGGATGAAACGCTCGGCCTTGCCATTGGTCTGGGGCCGGTAGGGGCGGGTGCGGATGTGCTTGATCCCCATCGCCCTGCAGGCGAGTGAATGGGCGGCGGAGCGGTAGGCGGGGCCGTTGTCGGTCATCAGTCCTTTGACCGCGACCCCGTGAGAGCCGTAGAAGGCGACTGCCCGCCGCAAAAAGGCGACCACTGTCTTGGTCTTCTCATCGGGCAGAACCTCGGCGTAGGCCATACGGGTGGCGTCGTCGACGCAGATGTGGACCCGGTCCCAGCCGGTTTGGTGGCGGCGCACGCCGGCGGCGTCAGTGCGGGTGGCGGTCTTCTTGGCCCAACTGCGGCCGAGCATGCGGTGGCCGGCTCCATGGTGGCCAATCCGCCCTAGCTTCTTGACGTCGATGTGGATCAGCTCACCTGGGCGAGCGCGCTCATAACGGCGCACCGGCTCCTCGGCGCCCAGGCGGCTGAGCTTGCCGAGACCGATCCGCTTCAGCACCGCGGAGACGGTCGAGGTCGCCATCTCCAGGAGCTCGGCGATCTCGGGCCCGGTCAGACGCAGCCGCCGCAGGGCGGCGATCGCCTCGACGCGCTCGGTTGGGGTGGCGTTGTGGACGGTCTGAGGGGCGGAGCTGCGATCGAGCAGGCCCGCCTCGCCCTCGGCGCGGTAGCGGCGCACCCACTTGCCGGCGGTCCTCGCGCTCACTCCGGCGGCCTCGGCCGCCTGAGTGAGCGCGAGCCCTTCCTCGAGCACTCGTCTCACCATGGTCGCCCTGCCCTTCGGGCCGAGGGGCGCGTTAGCGTGGAGCTTCATCCGGTTCCTCCTTGTTGCTGGGGCTTCGACACCGCCAGCTTCCAAGGAGAGCCGGATGAACAACGTGGTTAGGAACTACAGCTAGATCCTCGCCGACGATGGTGGAGGCCGCCTGAAGGTCGGCCGAGAGTGGGGCATCAGTCGCGGCGGCGGGGGGTGGCACTGGAGTTCCGTCGTTCAGCTCGACTGGGCCTCTGTGGGCCCGGCTGGGAAGTGAGGCGCAGCAGGTTACTCGACGCGTCCCCTTCTTTTCGTTCCTTTTAGACCAATAGATTCTTTTCTATTAGTCCCACGAGTGGACGGGAGGGGGTGAAGCGGATGAAGCTCTCGACTATTGCGGCAGTCCTGCCGGCGGCCTCGATCACGAAGGCCAACTAGGAACCTGGGCACCATTGAGCCACCCCCCGGAACTCAGCGCAGGGGGGTGGCTCGCCGCCTACACCTGGGTTTGTTTCCGAGCGTAGCGAGCAGGGAGTTTTTGGTTCCCAAAACGAAATCAAAGCAGGGCCGAGCGGCCTTAGAGTGGCGCGACTGTCCCTTACCAGTCTCGACTTTTCGACGGGAGCGGCGCGATGGAGGATCGACCCAATGGGAACAGCGGAAGACGGAGACGGCGGCTTCCGCCCGACCTCGGGCTCGGCCTGCCGGAGGAGACCCGGAAGGCGCTCCAGCACCCGATCCGCAGGCTGATTCTTAGGCGGCTGCACGAGGGGGATGCACAGAGTCCCATTCAGATGATGAAGCTTGTTCCCGGTGCTTCGATCAGCCTCGTCAGCTACCACGCGGGCGTCCTCCGGAAATGCGGCACGGTCCGGCTGACGGAGAGGCGGCCGGTCAGGGGCGTCACGCAGCACTTCTATGTCTCGGAGGTCGCCGATGACGGGGAAGTGGCCACCGTACTCACGGAAACCGAGGAGTTGGACCGAGACGTTGGGGCCGCGTGATGCGCGCCGACTCCACGAAGCCACTTCCACTTGCCACCCCAAAGTGCCCTGCCCTTTCACCGGGCACTCGGCAAGGTCGAGCGGGGCGGGGCGCCTATCGAGGTTCTCTCTCCTTGAGTTCTCTCCCGGCGCCCCGTCCCGAGCGCCATCTCCCAACAGCTACTAGGAGGCTGAAGTCGTGCTGCCCCTGATCTCTTCCCCCGCCGCTCGCCAGTCGCTGCTGGCTGTCTTTGCCCCGTTGTCGATTGCTCTTGCCGCTTCCGCCTCAAGCCGGGCGGAGGGCACCAGCGCCGCTGAACCACCGGATCAGAGCCGCAAGGTACGCCTCCGATGGCCAGGGCGTTGCGGCGCTGACGAGGCTTAATCAGCTTCCCTTCGCACCAATGGCCCTACGTCGATGGAGAGATGCCGCAGGCTCCCGCGCTTCTGGCGTCGTCCCCTGCCTCTCCTACGAGGACAGTGATCTGGTAGGCGCTGAGACACTGACCATCGAGGGTGTCAAGGTTGTCCCGGGCTTGGCGTCGACCACGGACCGGCACGTCAAATGAACGAGCGCCGGTCTGTGGGGGAGGAAGAGCTGGAGCGTGAACGCTGCCTGTTTCACGAAGTGTTGGAGCTGTTCCCGATCACCCTCACTGTTGAGGAACTGGTCCGAACGCAGCTTCCCAACAGCTCGGATGCCTGCAAGGCCGAACTCTGGCAGCGTGCAATCCGGGAACTGCGGGCGCACGGACTCCTTCGACTGGATGACGAGGCCGTAGTTCCGACCATGGCGGCCATCCGAGCCTACGAACTGTTCGATCAGTAGCGCCGAATGGTGACGACGCCTAATCTCGCCCCCGGCCCTTCTGTTATTCGCGTGGTTGTGGGTTCGAGCCCCACCCCGGAGCTACTTCTCGCTTGACTTGGAGCACGCCCTTTGTGCCAAGCGCTCGACCAGCTCCGCGCCACGCTCGGCGCCGTCGTTCTGCCGCCCCCAGGCGGCGATCTCCTGCGCCCGCGCCGCGAACGAGGGCTCGTGGAGGAGCCGCCGCACGGCCCAGCGCAGTGGCCCGGGACGGCAGAGGCGCCACGGGACCGAGAGGCCGACCTTGGCCCAGGCGACCCGCATCGCGGTCTCGCTCATGTCGCCGGTGATCGGGGAGATCAAGACCGGCGTGCCGGCGCCGAGGGCGCGGGCGACGGTGCCGTGGCCGCCGTGGGAGACGACCAGTGAGGCGGCGGGCATCAGCTGGCTGTAGCTGAGCCAGTCGACGAGGACTGCATTGGCCGGCACTTGTATCGGCCGTTGAGGCACGACGCGGTTGGTCGTCGCCACCACCCGCACCGGCTCGGTCGCCAGCGCCTGCAGCGCGGTCCGGACCAGATGGTTGCCGGAATCGTGCGCGGTGCTGGGGGCAACCAGGACCAGCGGCCCGTTCCCGGGTGGCAGGCTCGATTTCGGGGTGTGGGATCTCGAAGATCATCGGCCCGGTTACCTCGACCTCCGGGGGCCAACTGCGCGGGTACTCGAGCTGCGGGTAGGTGGCAACCAGCGCCAGCTCGGTGCTGATGCCTCCATGGAAGCGCTCGACCGGCGGCAGCCCGAGCCGCTGGCGCTGCAGGTTGAGGTCCCGGCGCCCGTGCTCGAGGCCGACGTCGAGCGCCCGCTGCCCTGCCCGCCAGATCGCTCGACCGACTGGCGTCCGCGGTGGCCGCAGGCCGATCGCGAAAAAGGGTAGGCCAGGCTCGACGACCGGATAGATATGCGGGATCAAGGTCGCGAGCGGCACCCCGGCGCGCTCGGCCGCCAGCGCTGGCGCCAGCGTGAGGATGTCGCTGACCGCGACGTGCGGGCGCATCTCCTCCAGCAGCGGCAGCAGCGCGCGCGCCGCCTCGGCGGCGTGCTGGCCGCCGTCGGAGTCCGGCTCCGGCGGCGGGAACATGCGGTATTCCTCGGCGGCGGCGAATCCGAGCCCAGCGCCCTCGACCGCCGCCCGTCGCTCCTCCCAGGTCTCGACTACGACCTCGTGGCCCCGCCCTGCGAGCGCCCGCCCCAGCGCTATCGCCGGAAACGCATGTCCGGCGTCGCCAAAGGCGGCAACCAGGACCCTCAGTGACGAGACCCTGGCGTCGTCAGGCAAGGACGCAGGGAGCCCTAATGGCGGCGCCATTTGGGCGACCGAGGACGCCGCATGACGGTGCCAGGGGCCGTCACGGCGTGTCGAGCCCCTCGCCTGGCCGCGTGAAGACAATCTCCGGCACGTGGCAGTTCGGTGAGGTCCGAAGCAGGAAGCGCACCGCCTCGCCGAGGTCGGAGGGGCGGATCATCTGCTCGGGCGGTATCTGGCCCTGTACGAACGTGGTCATCGGAGTCTCGACGAAGCCGGGGGCGAGGGCAGTGCACTGAATGCCGGCATCGCCCGCCTCGCGGTGGGTCGACTGCGTGAAGTTGATCACCGCCGCCTTGGTCGCGGCGTAGATCGAGAGCCAGGCCTGGCCGCCCTTACCGGCAATCGAGGCGGTGTTGACGATCAGCGCCTTACCGTGCTCGGCGCCGGCCTCACGCAGCAGCGGCAGCCCCTCGCGCGTGCCAAGGATCAACGCCCGCAGGTTGACCGCGAGCTGCATGTCCAGGTGCTTGGTCTGTATTTCCTCCATCGGCGCCCCGATCCCAACCCCGGCGTTGTTGACCAAGACGTCGAGACGGCCGTACGACTCCTTGTGGGCGGCGAAGACGGAAAGGACGTCGTCCTCGTCGGTCATGTTGGCGGCGACGGTCTGGGTCTCAAAACCGTCCTCGCGCAGGCCCGTCGCAGCCTCCTCCAGCTTCTCGGGCCGGCGGGCGGAGACGGTCAGGGCGTAGCCCTCCTCGCCGAGGGTCCGGGCGATCGCCAAACCGATCCCGCTCGAGGCCCCGGTGATCAACGCTGCACGCTCTGCCATCCGCTCTCCTCCTGTGTCGACGCCGCCGCGCACCCTATATGCCGCAATGAGGGGCGCCGCGGCACACCGGTTCGATTCCTTGTCTCAATAACATGCCGCGGATGCCTGCCGCCCCTCGCTTCGCCCTGGCCCTGGCCTGCCTGTTTGCGCTCGCCGCGATCGGTGCGGGCTGTGGCGGCGATTCAGCCTCGGACTCCAGCTCGAGCTCGGACAATGCCGAGAGCCGGCCGGCGCCCCCGAAAAGCGCCTTTCCCAGCCCGGAGGGCCGGACGCTGCGTGAGGTGCTGAAAGCGGCGGATGCGCCAGCCGAACTCGTCGTCTCGCCGGCGGCACTGGTCTTCTACAAGGGGGAGAACCGCTACCCGTTTGGGGTCTTCGAGCCGGACCGCACCCAGGTTGCGGATGCCGAAGTCGCGCTTTATTTTGCCAAGGCGCCAGCGTCGGAGCCTGGTTCGAAGTCGAAATCCGGCAGTAAAGGCCCGGCCGCCAGGGCACAGGTGCAGGCCCTCGACGCGCCAGCGATCGGACCCTATCCGGCGGCGATCGAAAGCCTTGTTACCCAGCCCGCCTTCCGAGCCAAAACGACGAGCGATGACCCCGACGCGGCCAGCGTCGTCTACTCGACGGAGATCGACTTCCCCACCGATGGTGAGTGGCGAATTGCTGCCCTGATCAAGGAGGGCGATGAAATCAAAGGCACGCTGCTGCCAAGTGCGGTCGTTGGTGAGTTCAGCGGAGTGCCGCGACCGGGGGAGAGGGCGCCAAGCATCCATACCCCTACCGCCGAAGACGCCGCCGGCGACTTGACGCGGATTACCACCCGGATCCCGCCCGACACCCAGAACCAAGTCGATTACGCGGACGCGCTTGGCAAAGAACCGATCGTCCTCTTGTTTGCGACCCCCCAGTTCTGCCAGAGTCGAGTTTGCGGCCCGGTCGTCGACGTGGCCGAGCAGGTGAAACAGGAACATGGAGACGAGGCGGCCTTCATCCACATGGAGATCTTCAACGACAACGACCCCGGTAAGGGAGTGCGACCGCAAGTTCGTGCCTTCAACCTGCCCAGCGAGCCTTGGCTGTTTACGATCGATCGCCAGGGAAGGATCAGCTCCGTCATCGAGGGGGCCTTTGGCCTGGAAGCCCTCACCGCGGCGGTAAAAAGGGCGGTGGCGGAATGAGCAAGAAAGAGAAAGCCCCGAAGGAGAAAGAGCCTTCCAAGGAGGATGTGGCTTCAAATGAAGAGCTGCTGGCGAGCTTTGCCGAGGAGGCTCGCCGCCGCTGCGACGTGATCTCCGCCGGTCTTGCAACCGAGTCGGCCGACTTCGAGACGATGCGCGCCGAAGCGCACGCGCTGCGCGGCACCGCTGGGGTCGTCGGCTTGCGCCGTCTGGCCGAGCTCGCCGGCCTAATGGAGTCCGACCTCGCCGAGGCGAAGACGACCGGCCTCATCCGCGGGGGCCGCGCCCACCAGGTCGCTGACGCGGCCAAGGCCCTTGCCGAGGGTGCCGCCGCTGCGGCCAAGGGTGAAGAGGAGCCCCCCGACGTCGGCCGTTCGCTAGCCCAGCTCTTCAGCGCCTGAGCTTGCCAGCTATCCGCGCGGACGGATAGGATGCTCAACGTTTCTTCAGGCGCTCGCTCCGCGGCGCCATTTATCTCGTCACACACCCAAAGGGAGAACTCGATGTCGAAGAGATTTGGAACGCTTCTCGCTGCGGTCGCCGCGACCGTCGCGATGCTCGTTGTGGCTGCGCCCGCGAGCGCGGCGAGCTTCGAACCGGCCTCAGGAACCTACGACGTGAACACCACCGCCCTCACGCTGACCGGGCCGGGAACGAGCATCTCCGGGACCGATCAGGGCGGCGTGGCAGTGTTCAGCTTCGACAACGTGAGGATCCCGGCGGGTGTACTGATCAACGTCGAAGGGAGCCGGCCCTTCAAGCTCGTCGCGGCTGGCGAGCTGGCGCTTGCCGGCACGATCGACGGCAGGGGTTTCAGTGCCGAAGAATTCGAACCAGGCCCGTATCCCGGCGGCCCCGGCGGCGGCGCGGGCGGCACCGATGGCACCGATCCCGGTGACGGGCCCGGCGGCGGCGGCGTTTCGCCCGACGACATCAACGGCGGCGGCGGCGGCGGCTTCGGCGGTGTGGGGGCACGCGGCGGCGTGGACGAAAGCAGCACCGAAGCACCGGGATTCGGCGGCGCCGCCTACGGCGATTTGAACGCTGTGCTTCAGGGTGGCAGCGGCGGCGGCGGTGGCTCCTCCGTGGGCGGCGGCGGTGGCGGCGGAGCGGTCGCGCTCTTCGGCTCCACGGTGCGGGTCGTGGCCGGGGCTGAAATCTTCGTCGACGGTGGAAGCGGCGCCATCGGCGGAAACGGCGCGTCGGGCGGCGGCTCGGGCGGCGGCATCCTCATTCACGGCGACGCCGTCGTGATGGACGGGCTGCTCAGCGCCACCGGTGGCGAAGGCGGCGAAGGCGGATGCTGCGGTAACGGTGGCGGTGGCGGTGGCGGTCGCATCGCCCTCCAGTACAGGACGCTCAGCATGGCCGGTACGACCGATGTCTCGGGTGGCCTCTCCAACTCACCGGGAGCCGGCGAACCGAGCACCGAGCCAGCGGGGGCGCCGGGTGTGGTTACCAAACTCTCCGCTGCGGCCGCCTCGACCTCGCCGGCCACGGCGGTCGGCAGCCTCAGCGCCGTCCTCAACGGCGTGGTCAACCCGAACTCGAGCGCAACCACGTACCACTTCGAGTACGGGACCACGGCCGCCTATGGCTCGCGGGTTCCGGCGGCGGAGGCGCCTGTCGGCTCCGATGCCACGGCGCACGCGGTGTCGCAGACCATTGCCGGTTTGAAACCGAACACGACCTACCACTTCCGGGTGGTTGCCACCGATGCCATCGGCTTCGTCACCGCCGGTGCCGACGCCAGCTTCAAAACGCCGGCGTGCATCGTCCCCAAAGTGAAGGGGAAGAAAGTGAAAGCGGCCCGGAAAGCGCTGAAAAAAGCGAACTGCAAAGTCGGCAAAGTCAAACGGTCGTTCTCTGGCAAAGTCAAAAAAGGCCGCGTGATCAAACAGCGGACGAAACCCGGCAAAGTGCTCCCGGCCGGGGCTAAAGTCGGGCTCAAGGTCAGCAAGGGTGAGAAAGGCAAATAGCCGTTCTCGCGCGTGTCCCACGCGAGAACGGTCCAGGCGGGCGGCGGTCAGCCGCCGCTCGCCTGGAGGTGACCTCCCGCTCCAGCGAAGGGGGCGGGTCAATCGACTTTCAGCAGTTCAACCAGGTAGGCGCGTGCACCTGAGCCATAGGCGAGCTTTGATGGGACGATCAGTTCGCGTCGGCCTCCGACACGCATCCCCTTGAGGCCGATTCGCCAGCCTTTGGTCAGCGCGTCCTCTCCCCAGAACCACCGGAATGGCTTCTCCCCCCAGTAGGTTTCCACCCGGTCGCTGGTTCCGTAGTCGTAGGCGATGTAGTTGGCGGTGAACCAGCCGCCCCACTCGATCTGAGCGCCTTGCCCCTTCCTCCAGTCCCTGATGACCACCTTCTTCGGAGGCGGGCCCGTGGGTACCTCGAATCGCGGCGGGGTGGGGGTTCCTTGTACTTCACGCACCAGGGTCGAATCTTGCTTTTTGCCCGCGGTCGCCGCTCTGGATTCGCCCGACTCGCTCGGCGTGTCGCCACCGCCACAGGCCGCGATGGCAACGCTCGCCAGAAGAGAGCCGATCAATAAGTTTATCTTCATAAGTCGCGATTCTACGAAAGCTCCCGTGACCCTCGCCCCGCGCTACCCTCGCCCCTCCGGGGCGGTAGCTCAGCTGGTTAGAGCAGCGGACTCATAATCCGTCGGTCGAAGGTTCGAGTCCTTCCCGCCCCACTAAGAAAACCCAGTGACAGAGCCCAAAGAGCGAATTGTCGGTCGCTAAGTTCATCGCCTACGCCATAACGAGCAACGCGAAACGTCGGAACTCTTAGAACCCCTTTCAGAACGCCCCTGAGCGAGAATGCCGCCGATGCCTGACGAGCTGCCGATCCTGCTCTTCGCCACGCTGGCCGAGCTCGAGGCCTGGCTGGAGGAGAGCCACGCCGAGTCCCAAGGGCTCTGGCTGAAGATCGCCAAGAAGGGGACCGAGCCGCCGAGCGTCACCTATGCCGAGGCACTGGAGCTGGCGCTCTGCTTCGGCTGGATCGACAGCCAGAAGCGCGGCTTCGACGAGCGCCACTTCCTGCAGCGGTTCACGCCTCGCCGTCCCGGCGGCCGCTGGTCAAAGATCAACCGCGAGAAGGCGGAAGTACTGCTCGCAGCCGGCGCGATGCGACCGGCCGGGCTGGCCGAGGTCGAAGCGGCCAAAGCTGATGGTCGCTGGGAGGCCGCCTACGAGGGTCAGCGCGCGGCGGGGGTGCCGAGCGACCTGCGGCGCGAGCTCGACGCCAATCCCGCCGCGGCCGAGTTCTTCGCCGAGCTCGACAGCGCCAACCGCTACGCGATCTTCTACCGCCTCGGCGACGCGAAGAAGCCGGAGACGCGCGAGCGGCGGCTGCGCAAGTTCATCGCCATGCTCGAGCGCGGCGAGAAGATCCACCCCTGATTGAGGCGCTTGCCCGGGGTAAGTGCCTCGCTAGTTCCAACGGCTCGGTCCCCGGCTTCTCACCCTGCGGGGTCGGGTGCTGCGCGCCCTTGACCGCCGCCCTCGCGGCGCTAGTTCTGCGGGTAGGTCGGGGGAGAGGGGAGAGGCAGCCGGGTCAGGCGGCGGCGAGAGGTTGCCGGTCCCTGATCTCCACCTGGTAATCGGCGGGCAGAGGCACGACGGGCTCGCGGTGCTTGCTTTTCAACTCGCGGCGGCGGGTCAGCAGATGCTCAAAGAACGCGAGCGCGCCTCCTCGGGGGGCGGCAACGATCTCGCGGCCATCGGGATAGACGATCGCGAGCGGCCGGTGCTCGGCAACGGCCTCCGCGAGGATCGAGCCGAAGCCGTCTTGGTCGGCGGCGATGAAGGTGGTTCCCTCGGGATAGCGGTCGGAATCGAGGACAGCCTCGATCAGTCGCTCGTTAGCGATTTCACCTGCGGGAGTGAATTTGCTGCGCTCTAGTTCTTCCATGATTCCGCGATTGCTTCCCAATGATCGATCAGGTAGCGGATGGCTTGTGGCACGACCTCGTTGACCGCACCCTCGGAAAACCGCTCCGCAGGCTGCTTATCGGAACCAGTGTAGCGGTGCATATCGTGGTCCCCGTGAGCGTTGTCGAGCAGTCGGATCGTTTGCCAATTGCCCTCGATTCGTAGTTGGAGCATGACCGCGTAGCGTTCCATCGGGCGACCCTCCAGATCGACCAGGATGCGGGTGTCTGCGGAGAGCCAACGGATGAACGGCTCGGTCATCGTCGAAACGTATCCCGTGCTCGGCGTTTAGGCGCGGTCGATGCCGACGGACTCGAAGGAGGAGGCAATCGTCGAGGCCCAGCGGGCGCAGCTCGCCTACGAGCGCGACATCGATGCCGCCCGCGAGGCGAGACGCACGAGCTTTGAGGGGGCACAGAAGGCGGGGCTGTCACTGCGCGACATCGGCGATGCGGTTGGGCCTTCATCGCTCCCGCGTCGGGGAAATTCTCACATCAAGCGGCGACCCGCCGCGCGCTAACGCGACCGGCCGACGACGAGGCGAGCAACTACGTCGAGATTGCCGCCAACCACGACGCACTGCGCGGCCTTCTCTCGCTGCTTGAGGGGGAACGCGGTTAATGCGTTGGGGCGGCAGCGGGGTATGGCGGCGTCGCCTGCGCCGCTCCCCAGTGCTCAGGGTTGTGACGGACGACGAAATGCAGCGTGTCGTCTTGGCTGTGATCCTGCGTGAATACCCGGTGCTCCTGACCTTCCCGACGCTTGCCAGCGAACTGTCCGAGAACCCGAACGATCTTGCTGGCGGCACGGCGCTCGCCCGCGCCGTCCGCGATCTGGTCGAGGAGGGACTGCTGTACAGCAACGGCCTCCTTGTCTTGCCGAGCCGTTCGGCGCTCCACGTCAGGCGGTTGAGCGGGGGTGATCGCTGGAAAAGCCTGGCGGTGACAGCGGTTTCTCGGGGGTCGAAGTGCCTGGGGGTGCTTGCTTCCCCAGTAGGGTGCAAGCGCAGGCCACATGGACTCCCTGGATGGCTTCGGCCCCCGAGAAACCGCCGTTTCTCTTAAGGCCAGATTCGGCTCTATAGACGAGTTCCGGCGCGACTCATATCCGTCGGTCGAAGGTCCGAGTCCCGCCCCCATCAGGATCTCCGTCAAACCCGGCCTGGCTCACATCTATTTCGGGGGCACGACGCGATACTGCCCGCCCTCGGGCGGGGCTAGCGTCGGTGGAGACGCCCGCTTATCGCACGAAGCAGCAGTGATCATCGTGCTTAGCGCGCTCCTGCTTAGCGAGGGCCAAGCGCCAGCCTCTCCAGGGGAGCTGTTTTCTCCTCAGCCGTCGCGCAGGCGATAGCCGACGCCTGAAAAGGTCCTCAAAAGGTGTGTATTGCGTCGAACTATGAGGCAGGCGCGTCGAGAAGGCGATCAACTTCGAACATCACGTTGCCGACCTGGAACACAGTCGCCCGGGCGTCATCCCAGGTCACGGAGTCTCCGACCTTCTGATCACCATGCTCCTGCCGCTGCACCAGATCATTGGTTGCCTTCCATAGCTGGAAAAGCGCATCGAGCACGGCCCGCCGGCGACTCGACGCATCGGGTGCCGCAACATCAACTACGGCTTTCATCCGATTGATCGTCTTGGCGACGTCTGCCTCGATGTCCGGTGGCTGGTAACGGTCAACCAGGGCGGAGGCGAAACGCTGCATGGCTTCTCTGGCCTTGTGGCCAACGGTCGTCAGGTCTTGCTCGGGGGTTCTGCTACGCAGAAGCTCGTTGGCTTCGGACCAACGCTGACAAGCGTCTGGGAATCGCTCCATAAATCCGGTGGATCGGAGGTGGACCTCTATGTCAGCCTCAACACCTCCCATCGCGTCCGCCGTCTTTCGCCGCTCCTGGTACCAGTCGTATGCCGTCTTCGTCAACCCGAACGGAACGGGCACGGTGCCGCTGATGTTCCATTGACCGGAGACGAGACCCTGGTTATGAAGCTGCCAGATATCGCTGCGAAGTGCCCTAATCATTTTGCCGTCGGACGTGAGAACCAACTCGCCCGGCTGTTGGTCAGTGCCGGAGATCAGCGTTAGCTCCTGCGCATGTCGCGGCAGGGACTGGGTCGCCTCGATCAGTTCTTCAAGCAACTCTTCCTGTCCTGGGAGAAGGTCCGGCACGTATCCAATCTATCCGGCGACGGCGACAAGGCGATGCTGCGACGACACCGAGGCGCCCGTCCCGTCTTCGCGCCAAGCGACTCCACGAGCGAGGCCGAACGCCGCCGATCCTGAACTGGCCGCCACCGCCCTGACGGACGCCTCGCCCTCAGCTTGGACGCGCGGGGACGGCCCACTCAAAGGAGGACTGCTCTCCAATCGCCAGCGCGAGCGGCGTGAGGTCGCGAGGGCGCATGGCCAGCCTAGGCGGCCACACAACACGGTCGCGCGTCGTCCAGATCCGCCGCAAAGATCGTTGAGCATCGTGGCGTAGCCGCATCCGCTGGTTCGGAAGGCCGTGGAAGACCATGTGGATAACGGCGTAGCCGAACGAGATCGTCGCGCCCCACGCGCCGGTCTGCTCGGGGGCGGGAGCGAGGTTGAGCGAGTGCGACCGAAACCAAGCCATCTCCCCATGCGAGTTTGCGCCAAGCCAGACGTTCATATCGTCGGGCGGGCGTTGTTCCCGGAAAATCTCATGGGCGATCATGGGATCGGCGAACTCCGCCGCGTCTGGGTCGTTGCTCATCGCGATGAGAGCCGCGACTACGGACCAGAGCGCGAGGTCCGCCTGCTCCTCGGCGTTCAGCGTGATTGGCGTATTCGCCGCGAAACGGGCCATGAGCGGGCGGACCCGCGCCTCCAGTTCGTTGAGCCAGCCGCTGTTGCATGCGCCGCAGACCTTGCGGCTGATCAAGGCAAATGTCTTCGCGCGTTTGAAGACGCGCTGCTCGCCGGTTGTCGGGTCCGTATAGCGATGCACGACCTCATGCTCGCGCGTGTCGTTCGGCTCGTCGAACAGGCTCGTCCATGATTTCGCGAAGACGTGGGCCTTCGTGACGTGGGTCGCTCCGCAGAACATGCAGACACCTTGAGGCTGATGGGACATGCAATCCAGTTTGCCGATCTGCCGGACTGTCCCGGCACCGGACCCGGGTGGGCCGGTCTGGTGGTTCGAGCCTGTCAACGCGCTCGCAAATCGCGCAATGCAGCAGTGTTTCTACGGCCGGACTAGGACACGTAGGCCTTGCGCACCATCGCGGCCGTCCAGCGGTTCGTGCCGTGAGCCGGAGGGACATCCTTGCGGTTCAGGGTCTCAGCGATCTCCTCGAGGGACTTGCCTTTCGCGAGCAGCGTCCCGATCTGCTTCCGCCATCCATAGTCCCGGTTGTTGCACCAGACGTGAGACAGCCGAACGTTCTCGGGGACGAGGTGCCCGCCGGCAGACTTGAGGATCGGGTAGTGGTCGGGCGAGGGTGCCCACTTGGTGCGCGGCGTCGTGACCGGATCGAACGCGCCGCGCCCCTTGTGGTGGTAGCACTGCGGCATCTCGCACTTCAAGGCGAGGAGCTGGCCGCGCTCGGCCATCTGAACGAGGACACCCTTCACACCAAGCTCGCGGAGCTGGTTCGCGACTGAGCTATCCGCGCTGCCGACGCCAGCTGCTGCCTTCGCCATCGAGTCACCTTTCTCGTGTAGTCGCCTTATTGGGCTTTCGTGCATACGTCACGTAGAGCGTCGCCCTTGGGCGACTGACGACGTCGCCACCCAAACCTTCGCCCGTCCAGTATCCCCCAGGCGATCCCATCGGAATGTCGCTCTCCTCGACGTAGCTATTGCTTTCGCGTGAAAGCGACAGCGTGGGGTATCGCGATTTTGGCCGCCGAAAACTTGGTCCCGAAATTGGTCCCCGACTCCACCGAACTCAGCCGAACTCGTTGGACTTGATTTGCTCTATCAGGCCAAATTCGCCTTCATAGACGGGCTTCCGGCGCGACTCATAATCCGTCGGTCGAAGGTTCGAGTCCTTCCCGCCCCATAAGAAAAGAACTGCGCTCGCTTGTCGACGTGGGCGGCGATTTGCGTCACGATCTTTGCGCGGTTCGCTCGGCTAGTTCAACCGCCGGCGGCTTTGAATTCTCTGTCTGTGGTTCCGCCAGATCGCGAAATCTTCATCGATGTAGAGCCAGGTATCCGCATTCGGTTCCGACGCAGCAAGCCGCCTCCGCCCGTCTCCTATGTGATCACGCTGGAGAGCTTGGAGGACGGCGAGTGGACGACCGTGCGCCTTTGGGACAACGCAGATGCGGTCGATGAGCATCATGAGCACGAGCACACGAAAACGGGCGGGAAGCAGGCAGCCACAATCCTGGACTGCGATTCCCCCAATGTGGCGATGGCAGCGGCGATAAGAAAGGCGAAGGGGAAGGCTCTGGAGATCGTGAGACAATGGAGGGAGTCATGAGCCGTGACGCAAAGACCGATCCTGCGACTGAGCGGGTTCTCGCCAGCATCGACGACGAGGAGCTGGCTGCGCGGTATCCCAACCGGACGCACTTCATCTCGGCCGATAATCCCGACCAGGGCGAGATGGCTACCCGAGCATTGTTCGATGGCGATCCCGTCGTGATCGTCTACGCCGACGGGCACGAGCTGCTCGTTCGGCCCGAGGAGGTTCACGGCCCCGCGCGCTGGTCTCTCGCTGTTATGGCACTTCTGCTGCGCCTCCGTCGCCGTAATCACGGCGCGGTTCAGTTCCCCCCCTCGGGCGCGTATCGAGGCACGGGACTCGACCGGCCACCACATCGCTGCATAGGTGCGATGATCTGGCCTGCTCAGCGGGCAGTTCCGCGCGGATTGAGGGCCCGGGCCCTGGGTAGCTGAAGGCCTGCTGATCCGAGCCCAAGCTACGCGGGTCGGCGACCGGGAGACCAGTGAGCGGACGAGCGACGAATCCGCCCTCGAGCGCACTGGGGCGGGAGGACAGAGGTCGGTGGTGGCGCCGGTTCGGTGCCGGCCTTCTCGGCATTTTTTGCCTCGGTCTGGTCTTTTCGGCATCGCTGGAGGCGTTGCGGCCGCTCTGCGGGGGGCGGCAGGCGACGATCGCCTCCAACGACACCATCATTCACGGCACCCGTGGACCGGATGTGATCGTCGCCGGCCGGGACGGAAACACGATCATGGGCGGGGGCGGCAACGACCTGATCTGCGCGGGCTCTGGACGCGACGAGATCTACGGCGGCCGGGGCAAGGACACCATTGACGGCAAGAGGGACCGTGACGTCGTGCACGGGGGGCGGGGGTCGGACGAAGTCGACGGCGGCGCCGATCGTGACCACGTGCTCGGCGACAGCGGCAACGACATCGTGCGCGGCGGACCCGGCGACCGCGACATCGCCGACGGCGGCCCCGGCGACGACGAGGTGGCTGGCGGTCACGGCAGCTTCGATGCCATCGCCGGGGGCATCGGCAGAGACCGCATCGAAGGCGGCCCCGGACGCCACGACGTCGTCTCCTACCGCAGCGCCGGCGGACCGGTCGAGGTCGACCTGGTCCAAGGCGCCGTGGGCGGCGCCGAGGTCGAGCGATTGACCGGCGTCGAGGACGTGGTCGGCAGCCTCGCCGACGACGTTCTCGCCGGCTCCGAAGGCTCCCCGAACCGGCTCGAGGGCGGAGCGGGCGACGACCGGCTGCTCAGCGGGATGGGCAGCGACGAAGCCTTCGGGGGGCCCGGAAGCGACCAGTGCCTTGGGCCGTTTGCGGTTTCCAGCTCCTGTGGCACCGCGCCAGCCGACGTGGGAACGCGGGTCGAGCTCTACGGGGGGCTCGCCCAGGGCCCCACTCTCGCGATCGTCGGCGGCGACGGAGCGGACGCGATCGCCATCGACCACCGCGGCCATCGCTACGTCATCCGCAGCGCCACCGGCCTGCTGCGGCTCGGATCCTTCCCGCCAGGCGCAGCCTGCCGGCAGAGCGGAGCTTTCGTCTCCTGCCTCGGCCCTATCGAGTCGATCGCCGTCTCTCTCGGGGCCGGCGAGGACAGGCTCTCCCTCGGCGCTGGGATCCCGGCCGGCATCCCGGTGACGATCGACGGTGGGCCGGGGGCCGACCGGTTGCGCGGCGGCCCTGGCGCCGAGACGCTTTACGCCGGCGATGATGGCGACCGCGATCGCCTCAGCGGCGGGGGAGGGAACGATGCCCTCTTCGGAGTCAACATCCTGCACCCCCGACAGGACAGCGGCGCCGCGACGCTGCTCGGTGGCGGTGGGGATGATCTCCTGGTCGGTGGACAACCATGCCCCGGCGATCGCTTTCGCGGCGGGCCCGGCGATAACGACAGTGCCTCCTTCGCCCGCGTGCGCAACGCGGGAATCGTCGTCAAGGCGGCGATCGGCGGCAGGGTCTTCGATCCCGACGCCGGTGGCTGTGCCGGAGGCTGGATCGATGGCAGCGTCGAGAAGATCGAGGGATCGACCGGTCGCGACGTCTTAGCTGGCAGTGTCGGCCCGGAGACGCTGCTCGGCCGCGGCGGGGTGGACGCCCTCGACGGCCGCGGCGGCGCTGACCGCTGCATCGGCGGGCGCGGGCGTGATCACTCAGGTCACTGCGAGTACGTCCGCTGACGAATCATCCGCCGAGGAAGTGCCGGCTGTCCTTTGTGCGCACATCGGCTATCTTTCCCTCGTTAGTAGGGAGAGTTTGATTAGTTGGTGGCTGGCCTATGACCGGCAGCCAAGGAGGCGGTGATGAGCGTTCTATCGAAGGAGATTCCGCAGGACTGGTACCGCACGGCATTCGCCGACACCGCGGACATGGCCTGGACGGACCGGACCGAGAAGGAAGTCCAACGGGCGATGCGGATGCTGAAGCCGCAGGGCGGCGAGCGGGTGCTCGACCTCGCCTGTGGATCGGGGCGGCACTCGCTCGAGCTGAAGCGGCAGGGCTTCGACGTCGTCGGCGCCGACATCTCGCCCGAGTTGCTGGAGATCGCCAGACGCGACGCCGAAAAAGAGGGTCTCGATGTCTCCTTCGTCGAGGCGGATCTGCGCGACCTCGACTTCGACGCGGAGTTCGACATCGTGCTCAGCCTCAACGACGGCGCCATCGGCTACCTGGAGACCGAAGAGGAGAACCTGCGCACCTTCGACGTGATCTCACGCTCCCTGCGGCCAGGCGGCCGCCACCTGATGCAGCTGCCAAACGTCCTCTACGCCCGTGAGCACCTGCCGCAGAAATCGTGGATCTCGGGCTCTTCGATGATCGAACTGGTCGAGCACCGCTGGAACCGGCGCGACAACTACATGGAAGGAGCGATGATCCCGGTCCGCTTCGGCGAGGTGCTGGACGAGCTGCGGCCGATTGAATTCCGCCAGCGGCTGTACACCGTCGAAGAGCTGACCGAGATCATGTCCTCCGTGGGAATGGAGCTCGTCAGGGTCTTTCACGGCAACGGCAAGGTGCGCGAACCAACCGACAAGCAGTTCGAGATCTTCGTGGAGAGCCACAAAGCGGCATAGCTACGGCAGATATTTTTCCGCCTGTTCCTTCACTTCCTCGATGCTCTTTTCAGCCTCGGCCTTGCCGTTTTCGATTCCCTTTTCGGCCTTCTCGACGCCCTCTTCGACGCTCTTCGACGCGTTGCCGTCTTCGATCTGCTTCTTCGCTTCTTCCAGGCCCTTCTCAGCTTCCTCGGTGCCTTCCTCCAGGCCTTCCTTGGCTTCGTTGACGCCCTCTTCGACTTCTTCCTTGGCTTGGTTGGTGGTGTCGGTGGTTTCCTCGTCGCTGCCGCAGCCCGACCAGACGACCCCGCCGGCAAAAATCGCAAAGACGGCAAGGGCGATGCTCAGTGCGCGAAGCTTGGTGCTGCCCGATTCTGCATCTCTCATCTAACGCTCCCGGGTGGATTCTCAGATCCAATGACTCTACCGTTGGCCTGATGACGGCCAGGCCGATGGGGGAGTTCGAAGAGCTCGTCGCCGACGCGATCGACGCCCTGCCGAACGAGCTCCAGTCGGTGCTGGAAGGCATCGCCGTCGTCGTCTCCGACCTCGGCACCGAGCACCGCGCCTATGGCGAGTACTTCGGCGACGGCATTGCCCGTAAGGGGTTCGAGGACAAAATCGTCATCTACCGCGACACGCTGGAACGGGACTTCGGCCACGATCGCGACCTGCTTGCGCGCCAGGTCGAGCGCACTCTCCGCCATGAGCTCGCCCACCACATCGGTTGGGACGAGCGCGGCGTCGGCGGGCTCGGGCTCGGCTAGCGGACGCGACAGTCGCGGGTGAGGGTGGTGTCGATCATTCTGCCGTCGGCGAAGAAGAAGCTGCCGCGGGCGAGGGGGAAGCTCGCGCCGGGGAATCCGGCCGGGGCCGCGCAGCTGGCGCTGAGGAAGCTGCGCCGCTCGCCTCCGAAGCCGTAGCTGCGTTTCAGCGTCAGGTCGATTTCAGTGACAGAGCCGAGCCCGCCGGCGAGCGAGGGGATCTTCGCCGCGAGAACGGTGCCGAACTGCCCCCTGTCCTCGCGCGAGATCTTCAAGGCGATGACAAGGGTGGTCTGCACTGGGGTCGTGATGTAGAGATGGAGCAGCAGCGCCGGCCGGCCCCTGCGGTTGCCGTAGAAGGCGAGCATCCTGCCCGTCGCTGGGAAGGGCTCGACGCTGGGGAATTCAACTTCGGCGCCGAAGCGCCCGTGCCCGACCAGGGCGGGGCGGCAACGCGCCAGCGCCGCCTCGGTGCTCGTTGACTGCAACCGAGCGCTGGGACAGGAGGGCAGGCCTTTGGTGCTCAGTCGGCCGTTGCGGTTGAGGGCGATCTCGACCCGTCGTACGGGTGGCGGATGGCTGCCGTCGGTGGTCGCGATCGCGCCCCTGACATGGACGGCTATCGGCGCTGGGTGGTCGCGCGGCAGCGAGCGGGGCGTGAAGTCGCCACCGAAGGAGATCCGCAGGTTGCCGGTCTGGCTCAGCTCGCCATGCGCCAGACCGCCGCCGGATAAGGCGAGAGCGGCAACACAGATGGGCAGGAGCAAGCGCCGCGTCATAGGCAGGGTCCAGTCTAGGCGCGGAATTCCGCCGCTAGGGTTGAGCAATGGTTGAGCCCTGCCAGCAGATCCTTTAGCAGTGGAGGATCTCGCGGTCCCGCTGGAGGGCTCCTTGGTAGTGCTCGAGCCGCTCGACGCCGCCCATGCGGGGCTTGGCGCCGCGGCGTCAACGTCGAGGTCAAACTCTTGCTGCTCGCCCATGCCTTCGACGACCTCGGGTGCGTCCGCGTCGAGTTCAAGACCGACGCCCGCAACGAGCGCTCGCGAGCGGCGATCGCGGCCCTCCCAGCCCGGTTCGAGGGTGTCCTTCGCAACCACATGATCGTTCCCGATGTCGGCCAAAGGGACTCGGCCTACTACAGCGTCATCGACTCGGAGTGGCCGCAGGTGCGGGCCAACCTCGAGCATCGGCTCGCCCGGGGCCCGCCTAGAATGCGGCAATGATCGACCGGGAGCAGGTGCTGCACGTCGCCCGTCTGGCTCGCTTGAAGCTGAGTGAGGAGGAAGTGGAGACGATGGTGGGAGAGTTGTCGGGGATCCTCGATCACGTCGATCGGATTGGGAAGCTGGATCTCGAGGGGGTCGCGCCGACTTCGCACGTGGTCGCGCTGGAGAACGTGTTGCGGGCGGACGAGCCGCAGCCGAGCTTGCCGCGGGACATCGCGCTGGGGCCGGCGCCGGAGCCGTTCGAAGGCGCGTTCCGAGCCCCGTCACCGCAGGCCGACGCTTGATGTCCGAGCTGCTCGAGCTCAGCGTCGCCGAGGCGGCGGCGAAGATCGCGGCCGGGGAGATCGCGACCGGTGAGTACTTCGCGGCCTGGCGCGAGGCGGCGGCCGGCGACGAGTTGAACGCCTACCTCTGGCAAATCGAGGAGGGCAATGGCTATGAGGTCGGCGAGGGCCCGCTGAAGGGCATCCCGGTCGCCGTCAAGGACATCTTCTGCACCGAGGGCGCGCCGACCACCGCCGGCTCGCGGATTCTCGAGGGCTACTGCCCGCCTTACACGGCGACCGCCGTGCGGCGCCTCGACGCCGCCGGAGCGCGCGTCCTCGGCAAGACCAACATGGACGAGTTCGCGATGGGGTCCTCAAACGAGAACTCGGCCTACGGCCCGGTGCTGAACCCGTGGGACCGGGAGCGGGTCCCCGGGGGCTCCTCCGGCGGCTCCGCCGCCGCGGTCGCCGCCGGCCTCGCGCCCTGTGCGATCGGCACCGACACCGGCGGCTCGATCCGCCAGCCGGCCTCGCTCTGCGGCATCGTCGGCCTCAAGCCGACCTACGGCGCGATCTCGCGCTACGGGATGATCGCCTTCGCCTCCTCGCTCGATCAGTGCGGGCCGTTGACCCGCGACGTCACCGACGCGGCGCTGCTGCTGGCGGCGCTCGAGGGTCGCGACCCCTGCGACTCGACCTCGGTCGGGATCGAGGGCGGGATCGTGGCGCCGAGCCGAGAAGACCTGACGGGTCTGCGCTTCGGCGTGCCGAGAGAGCTCGCCCGGGACAGCTTCGAGGCCGGCGTGCGCGAGGTCTTCGAGGCAACGCTGGCGCGAATAGAGAGCCTCGGCGGCGAGATCGCCGAGGTCGGGCTGCCCAGCGCCGAGCACGGCATCTCCGCCTACTACGTGATCGCCCCGGCCGAGGCCTCCTCGAACCTGGCCCGCTACGACGGCGTCCGCTACGGGCGCCGCGCCGAGACCGCCGGCGACCTGTTGGAGATGTACGAGACGACGCGGGCGGAGGGCTTCGGTGCCGAGGTCAAGCGCCGGATCATGCTCGGCACCTACGCGCTCTCCTCCGGCTACTACGAGGCCTACTACGGCCAGGCGCAGAAAGTGCGCACGCGGATCGCCGCCGACTTCGACACCGCCTTCGCCGCTGTCGACTTCGTCGTCACCCCGACCTCGCCCTCGGTCGCCTTCGGGCTCGGGGAGAAGACCGACGACCCGCTCGCGATGTACCTCAACGACTTCTTCACGGTGCCGATGAGCCTGGCCGGCATCCCCGCGATCTCGATCCCCGCCGGCCTCGCGGAGCCCCCGGGAGGGGGGTCGCAACTGCCGGTCGGCTTCCAGATCGCCGCCCCCGCCTTCGCCGAGCAGAAGCTGCTGGAGGCGGCTTACGCGCTCGAGCAAGCAGTCGGCTTCGGTGCGCGCCCGGGAGGTAGCAATGGCTGAGCTCGAGGCGGTGATCGGGCTGGAGATCCACGTCCAGCTGGCGACGAAAACGAAGATGTTCTGCGGTTGTGAGCTTTCCTTCGGCGACGAGCCGAACGTCCACACCTGTCCGGTCTGTCTTGCCCACCCTGGTGTGCTGCCGGTCCCGAACGAGCAGGCGATCCTCTACGCACTGCAGATCGCCGCGGCGCTGGACTGCGAGGTCGCGCCCCGCTCGATCTTCCACCGCAAGAACTACTTCTATCCCGACAACCCGAAGGCCTACCAGATCAGCCAGTACGACATTCCGCTCGCCAGCAACGGCAGGCTGGGTGACGTCCGCATCCACCGCGCCCACCTCGAGGAGGACGCGGCGAAGATGATCCACGTCGGCGAGTCGGGTCGGATCCACGGCTCCGGTGCCTCGCTGGTCGACTTCAACCGCGGCGGCACGCCCCTGGTCGAGATCGTTACCGAGCCGGACCTACGCAGTGCGGCCGAAGCCGCCGAGTGGGCGCGGCTGCTGCGCGAGACGGTGCGCCAGCTCGGTGTCTCCGACGTCAACATGGAGGAGGGGAGTCTGCGGGTCGACGCCAACGTCTCGGTGCGCCCGGCCGGGTCGCAGACGCTGGGGACCAAGACCGAGCTGAAGAACATGAACAGCTTCCGCTTCCTGCAGCGGGGGGTCGAAGCCGAGCTGGAGCGCCAGCGCGGCCTGATCGAGGCGGGGGGGACCGTGACCCAGGAGACCCTGCACTTCGACCCGGCCAGCGGCAGCCTCACCTCGCTGCGCTCGAAGGAGGAGGCGCACGACTACCGCTACTTTCCCGAGCCCGACCTGGTGCCGCTGGCGCCGACCGAGGAGATGCTGCGGGCGGCGCGCGAGGCGCTGCCGGAGCTACCGGCGGCGCGGATGCAGCGCTACGAGGCCGAGCTGGGCCTGGAGCCGGAGCCGGCGGCGCTGCTCGCGCGCGAACCAGAGGTGGCGAGGTACTTCGAGGCGGTGTGCGAGGCGGCCGGCGCCGTACGCAGTCCCGAGGGCGGCGGCGTCCAGCCTCGGGTCGTGGCCAACTGGATCACGGGGGACCTGACGGCGCTCGTACGGCAGCGCGGCGTGGAGGAGAACTTCGCCGCACCCACCGTTCCCGCCAAGAGCCTCGCCAGCCTGGTCGAGATGGTTGCCGCGAGGAAGATCTCCCACGGCAGCGGCAAGAAGGTGCTGGCGACCGTGTTCGCCGAGGGAGGCGACCCCGCGACGATCGTCGAGCGCGAGGGACTCGCCCAGATGTCTGACAGCGGCGAGCTGGAGTCGATCGTCGCCGCCGCGATCGAGGCCAACCCTGAGGCTGCCGAGCAGATCCGGGCCGGTAACGGCAAGGCAATCGGCGCCATTGTCGGCGTCGTCATGCGCGAAACCAAGGGCCGCGCCGACGGCGGCGAGGTCAACCGGCTGATCAAGCAGCAGCTGGCGCAGTAGCGGCGAAGCCGCCGTCCCCGTCGGGCCAGGTGACGCCGATGCCCTGGCTCTCGGCCAATCGCAATAGGTCCGGGCGAGGTTTCTGGGGGACGAGGATCACCTTCTTGGGCGTGGGCTCGACCAAGCGCGCGTAATCAGCGAGCTGCCCGATCGCCATCCGGATCGCCGGGCGAGCGATGCTCCCCTTGGCCTCGACCAAGGTGTTGGTGGTTTGGTCGAAGAGGTCGCAGAGGAGCGATGCCGGCTCGCCCTCAGGGCGGATCTGTAATCGACAGACCTCATGGCCTCGCGCGCGCAGGGACGCCATCAGTTCGATCACCAGCTTCTGCTCGCGCCGCTCTGCCACATAGGGCTCATGGTTGGGCTCGATCAGCATCCGCTCGGTTAGCTGTCGCTCGACCGGGATCACCTTGAGCAACTCTTCGCCGAGGGATCCTGCGCGCGAGGGTGCGAGGCGCGTCTCACCGCTGAGCCGGCGCAGGCGGAAGACAATCACCGAGCGGATCGGCCCACCGCCGGTCTCGGGCGCATCGGCGGTGTAGTGGTCGACGTACTCGAACTCGCCCATGTAGGTCGCATCCCCGGCTTTGGCATCGAAGAGGTGGAGTGCGCGCCCTTCGGCCTTGTGGTCGCGAACCGCCCGATTGCCCTGGACCATGCGCTGGTCTTCGTACTGACCCTCGCCGGTGTAGTGGTAGAGGCCGTCCCCATTGAGGCCGTCGTAGATGTAGCCATGGAGCGCTCCCCGGGCAAGATCGGTGAAGAGAAAGACGTTCGGCGACTTTTTCGATGGGCTAATGCCGCCCTGTTCGCGGCCACCCAGGCGCTCGTGCAGCGCGGTGCGCTTAAGCGTTTCCCCTGGTTTGATCTCGATCGGCATCTCTTGCCTTTCAATTTAGCTTAATCAGTTATCTAAATATAGCTGTAAACGTGATCACGGCGCCCGCAGAAGTGCGATTTAGCACTTTGTGACAGTTTGTTACAAAGTGCTAAATTGAACCCATGGCCTGGAATGTCGTCATCGCCGGGGGTGGATTTGGAGGGGCGGCGGCGGCTCGGGAGCTGGAGAAAGTAATGCCGCGGCAGTCGGCGCGGATGGTGCTCGTCAACGAGACCAACTTCATGCTCTACACGCCGTTTTTGCCGGAGGCCGCGGCTGGGACCCTCGAGCCGCGGCACGTGGTGACGCCTTTGCGCGACATCCTCAAGCGCACTTACGTGCGCCTGGGTGCGATCGTCGGCCACGACCCGGAGGCAAAGACCGTGCAGCTGCGGGCCAAGTACGGTGAGATCGAGACGCTGCCCTACGACCAGCTGCTGCTGTCGCTGGGCTCGGTCTCGCGGACGCTGCCGGTCCCCGGGCTCGCCGAGCACGCGATCGGCTTCAAGGGGCTCGCCGACGCGATCTGGTTACGTAACCACGTGGTCGAGACGCTCGAGGAAGCGAATGCGACCGAGGACCCCGCCCGCCGCGACAAGCTCCTCACCTACGTCTTCGTCGGCGGCGGCTACGCCGGTCTGGAGGCGCTCGCTGAGCTGCAGGACTTCGCCGCCGACGCGATGGAGAGTTACCCGCGCGCTCGCCTGCACGGGATGCGCTGGGTCCTGGTCGAGGCGACCGGTCGGGTCCTGCCGGAGATCGACATCGAACTCGCCGACTATGCGCTGCGCGAGCTCCGCGGCCGCGGCATCGACATCCGCCTCGAGACGACGCTGGAGCAGGTCGAGGCTGATTCCGCCCGGCTCTCGACGGGCGAGACGCTGCCTACGAGCACCGTGGTCTGGACCGCCGGTGTGGCCCCGCAGCCGATCCTGCGCGAGCTCAACCTGCCGCTCGACGAGCGCGGCCGGGTGCCGGTCGACGAGTGCTTGAAAGTGCAGGGGATGGACTCGGTCTGGGCGATCGGCGATTGCGCCGCCGCGCCCGATCCTCGCGGCGGCCTCTGCCCGCCGACGGCCCAGCACGCCGTGCGCCAGGGACCGGTGGCGGCGCGCAACATTGCCGCCCAGCTCGGCGTCGGCACGCCGGAAGCGTTCGCGTACCGCAGCGAAGCCTCCTTCGTCAACCTCGGCCGCTACAAGGCGGTAGGCCGGATCGGGGATCGCACGTTCCGCGGTTTCCCGGCCTGGTGGCTAGCCCGGACCTACCACATGAGCCAGATTCCGGGCACCGCCCGCAAGGCCCGCGCCGTACTCGACTGGACCGCCGGCCTGCCGTTCAAGCGCGATATCTCCGAGGTCGGCTCGATTGGCCACCCCAAGCGCTTGGGCTAGCCGGCCCGAAGCGCCAGAATGACCGTATGGAGTACCTGGTCATCGCCTTCTCCTTCGGCCTCGCCACCGGCTTCGTCGCCCGCGGCAAGGGCAGCTCCTTCTGGATCTGGTTCGTGATCGGCACCGTCGTCCCCCTGCTCGGCCTGATCGCCGCGGTCCTCTACCGGGTCGAGAAACACGAACCGGAACGTCAGTGCCCGAACTGCCATAAGGAGCTCAAGCTGTATGTCCAGGTCTGTCCACGTTGCGGGACCGACCTTTACCTCCCGGACCCGGCGGCGGTCAGACATCCGGGGGTGCGGTAGGAGGGGTCTGGTCATGCTCCGGGCGAATTGAGTCGCGCGCCCTGACGGGCGCAGCTCCGGATGATGGTGCCCGCCTATGGCGGGCAGATATGAGATTGCATTTCGCCGCCTTCGGCGACATTCGCCCGGAGCATGACCAGACCCCTCCATCCACACACAGCTTTTGACGACCGAGGGAAGAGCACCCAGCTACAACCGCCCACGGGGCCATGCGTACCCAGCTTGCTTCGGTCGTGACGCTACGGGCCCCCTTTGCTGATAGCTGAATTGACGCGAGAGGCTTGTTGGAGGGATGCCGATATCCCTCCCCGGGAATGTCGCGAAGCGCGCGGAAATGCAATCCGATCCCTGCCCGCCATAGGCGGGCACCAACATCCGGAGCCGCACCCGCAGGGTGCGCGACCAAATTCCCGGGGAGGGATATCGGCATCCCTCCCCCAGAGCTCCTACCGCAACCAAGTCCTGACGATCGCATTCGCAAACCCAACCCCGTAGCGGAACACCGCCGGCTTCTTGCTGTGCCCGTGCAGCCGCTGTTCCACAGTTATCGGGATCTCTTTCGCCGGGATCCCCCGCTTGATCGCCTCGATCATGAACTCCGAGGTGTGGAACTGCTCCTGGCGCAGGACGAGCTGGGGGAGGACGGTGGTGCGGACGGCGCGGTAGCCGTTGGAGCAGTCGGTGACATGGGTGCGGGTGATGAAGGAGACGAGGCGGTTGAAGAAGACGATGCCGAGCTCGCGGGCGAAGTGGTTGCGGTCGGCGCGGCCGAGGACCCGGGAGCCGTGGGCGACGTCGACCTCGCCGTCGAGCACCGGCTTGACCAGACGCTCCATCTCCGAGGGCAGATGCTGGCCGTCTGCGTCGAGCGTGACGACGACCTCGGCCCCCGATTCGACCATCAGCCGGTAGCCGGTACGCAGCGCCGCGCCGCCGCCGCGGTTGGTGACGTGGCGAGCGACCGCGGCGCCGTGCTCGGCGGCGACGTCGCCAGTGCCGTCGCGGGAGCCATCGTCGACGACCAGTACCTCGGTGCGGACGCCGCAAACCGCCGGCGGCATCTGCTCGAGGACGTGGCCGATGTTTTCCGCCTCGTTGTAGGCGGGAACGAGGATCGCGACCTTGTCGCGGAAGCGTTCCGGCAGCCCGGCCTGGCGAAACTCCTCCCAGGCCAGCCCCTCCAGCGCGCCCGCCAGCTGGCGGGCATTGCGCGCCGCCTGCGAGAGCGCCCGCAGGATCAGCAGGAAGAGGATGAAGATGGCGAAGACCGCGAGGCCGAGGATGCGGCCGCCGTTGCCTTTTTCGAAGGAGAAGGCGGAGAGCAGCCCGTCGACGATTTCGGTGCCGGCAACCAGCGCCAGGCCGAGCCCCGCAGCCAGCAGGATCACGACGTCGACGTTGCGCAGCGAGCGGCGACGGACCAGCGCGTAGGCGATCAGGCCGATCGCGAAGATCAGCCCGGCGCCGCGCAGCGCCGTCAGCTCGGCGGGGAAGATGCCTGCTCGTAGGACCATTCGCGGCCAGAGGATAGGCCCGCGAGCAGCCGCGAGAGGGTCAAGGCGGCCAGAGGAAACACAAGCGTCATCAGCACCTCGTTGCGCCGCGGAGCCGCCAGCGAGGTGGCGCCGATCGCGGTGACGAGCAGGATCGGGGTCGCCAGCGCGACCAGCTCCCACCAGGAACGGCGGAGCCCGAGCAGGACGAACCCGGCCAGGCCTAAGACGACGATCAGGATCTGCGCCGCTCTCCCGAGGCCGCTGCTCATCGCTTCGCCGACGCCGCTGCTCCACATCCGGCCGACCTTGCGCGCGGTCATCCCCAGGTAGCCGAGCGGGTCTTCGTCGAAGTACTTGGAGAGGTTCTCTCTGCCGATCTTGCCGAGGGCGGAGTCGCGCGGCAGGTCGGGATAGCGCTCGGCGACGCGGTCGAACAGCGGCGCCGGGTCGATCTCCTCCAGCGCGGCGGAGTGCGGATCGAGGTCTCGGCCCTCGTAGCGCTTGAGCAGGATCGCCTTGACCCGCTGGTATTCGCCGTCGGCGGGAAGGAAGGTGCCGACGTAGAGCGCCTTGCCGCTGCCGGTCGAGATCGGCACCACGCGGTCGAGGACGTCGACGTTGCGGATCGTCCAGGGCACGATCGGCAACAGCAGGGCCGCGAGCAGCAGGCCGGCGCCGGCGAGGCCAGGCAGCCAGCCGCGCACCCTGGCGACCCGGATCCCCGCCAGGGCGACGAAGGCGAGTCCGACGAAGAGGTACTCGGGCCGGAACATCGCCGTCAGCCCGAACAGCGCCCCAGGTAAGAGCCAGGCGCGCAATCGTTCCTGTTCGCTCGCCCAGAGGAACCCCAGCACGGCCGCCGGCAGGGTCAGGAGCGCCGGCGGCTCGCTCATCATCTCGCCGGTGGAATGGATGAACGGTGGGTAGACGGCGACCGCAAACGCCGCCAGCAGGCCCGCGATTCGCCCGCCGAGCCGGGTGGCGAGGAGGAAGACGACGAGGATCGCGGCGACGCCCATCAGCGCCTCGACTATCCGGGCGGTCCCTTCCCGGGCGCCACCAGTGGCGTAGAAGCTGGCGGCGTAGAGGAGGGGCGCTCCCGGCGACCAGTCACTCGAGTCCTCGAATTCGGGCCCGCCGAAGCTCCCTTCCTCGTAGAGCGCCTTGGCCAGGGCGTAGTAGGCGTGCGAGTCGTCGGCGGGGTTGTCGACCGGGTTGACGACAACGTAGGCACGGGCACCGAGGCCGACGACAGCGATCGCCGCCAGCAGGATCAGCGTCGTCCTGCCGTAGCGCTGCGGCAGGGCGCGGATGCGGTCGGCGACGGCGGTCAAGGCCAGCCCAGGCTAACCGGGCGCCCCGATCTCACCGCTTTGGACTTTGACCATGCCATGGCGGGGTAAGTCCACTGCGGAGCCGGCTGCCCAACCAGACCGCGCCGACTCCCGCAACCGATGCCAGCAGCGGCAGCATCACCAGCGCCCGCCGCGGCGAGGCGACGAGAAGGGCGCTGAGGGCGGTGATGGCGACGAACACCGTGGCGAGGACCAGCGCCTCCCAGCGGCGGCGCCAGGCGAGCACGCACAGTCCCAGCAGGCCAAATGCGACGAGCGCCCAGTGGAGCGCCTCCCAGACCGGCTCTCGCATCACGTCGCGTGGGCCGTTGGACCAGATCCGCCAGACCTTGCTGGCGACGAAGCCGGCGAACTCGAGCGGCTCTTCGGAGACGTCGTCCCAGAGCTGTTCGCGGCCCATGCGGGCGAGCGCCTGGTCGCTTTCCAGGCCCGGGTAGCGGCTCGCCGCCAGTCGGGCGAGGATCTGCTCGAGGCGGAGCCGCTGGGCGTCACCCGGCTTGAAGAGGCCCGGATGGCGCTCGACGACCTCGGCGCCGACCTTTTCCGGGTCGCCATCCGACGGCAGGTAGGTGCCGGCGAAGAGAACCTGGCCGCCGCCAGTGGAGATCGGCACGAAGCGGTCGAGGGCGACGGCATTGCGGATCGTCCAGGGGGCGACGACGAGGAGCAGGCCGGCAAGCAGAATCGCCGCCTGGGCTAACCCGAGGCGCCAGTTGGTGCGGGCGAGACGGGCGAAGACCGCGACCGCCAAAAGGAGAGCAACGCCGAGGTACTCCGGGCGCACCATCGCCGTCGCACCGAGCAACAGACCAGGCAGCAGCCACCTAGCGCGTGGGTCGGGGGACCCGCGGTCTGCTTCGGCCTGCCTTGCATCCCTTGCCCAGAACATCGCCAGGATCGCGCCCGAGAGCAGCGTCGCTGCCAGCGGCTCGCCCATCAGCATCCCCTGGTACTCGAGCAGCGCCGGGTAGATCGCCACCGCCGCGGCGCCGATCAATCCCGCCCAGGCGCCCGACAAGCGGCGACCGATCAGGTAGGCGAAGAGGATGGAGAGGGAGCCGATCAGGGCGAGGACGATGCGGGCCAGGCGTTCGTGGATTCCGCCGGTGAGCTTGTAGATACCGGCCACCAGCAGCGGGAGCCCGGGCGAGTAGTTGCTCGACGGCTGCGTGGCGTGGGGGCCGACCGTGAAGCCGTCGCCCTCCTCCAGGTTGGCGGCGATCGCCGCGTAAGCGGCCGCGTCGTAGACCGGCGCCCGCCCGTCCCAGGCCTCGCCGACCCGCAGGCCGACTCCCAGCAGGAGGATCGCGGCGAGCGCGGCGAGGCCGATGCGGCCTCCGTTTCGCGTCGCCAGTCCACTTTCCATCGGGCTGATTCAACTAGGGCGGTCGATCGGGCGACTGCCCGACCGACCGTCTAAGCTGCCGCGTCCTATGCGAATCCTCATCCTCGGGGGCGACGGCTACCTGGGCTGGCCGACGGCCCTTCGGTTCTCGGCCCGCGGGCACGAGGTCTCCGTCGTCGACGACTTCTCCCGCCGCCGCTGGCACCGGGAAGCCGGCACCGGCTCGCTGACGCCGATCGCCGGCCTCGACCAGCGCATCGCCGCCTGGAATGAGCTCGAGGGCGAGGAGATCCGCAGCTTCGAGGGCTCGGTGCAGGACGGTGACTTCCTCGAAGGCGTCGTCGCCGAGACCCGGCCCGAAGCGGTCGTCCACTACGGCCAGCAGGCCTCGGCGCCGTACTCGATGGCCTCGCGCGAGAAGGCGGTCGAGACCCAGTACGCGAACGTGATCGGCAACCTCAACCTGCTCTTCGCGATCCGCGACCATGTGCCCGAGTGCCACCTGGTCAAGCTCGGGACGATGGGTGAGTACGGGCAGCCCGACATCGACATCGAGGAGGGCTACATCGAGATCGAGCACAAGGGACGCCGCGACACGCTGCCCTTCCCGAAGCTGCCGGCCTCGCTGTACCACTGCTCGAAGGTCCACGACTCGACCAACATCCACTTCGCCTGCCGCACCTGGGGCCTGCGCGCGACCGACCTCAACCAGGGCGTGGTCTACGGGATCGAGACCGAGGAGACGGCCCGCGACGAGCGCCTCGTCACCCGCTTCGATTACGACGAGATCTTCGGGACCGTACTCAACCGTTTCTGCCTGCAGACGGTGATCGGCCACCCGCTGACCGTCTACGGCGCCGGCACCCAGACCCGCGGCTTCCTCAATATCCGCGACACCCTCGCCTGCGTCGAGCTCGCCGTTGCCAATCCAGCCGAGACTGGCGAGTTCCGCGTCTTCAACCAGTTCACCGAGCAGTTCTCGGTGCTGGAGCTGGCCGAGCTGGTCAAGCAGGCGGGCGAGCACCTCGGCTACGCGGTCGAGATCCAGCACTGTGAGAACCCGCGGGTGGAGAAGGAAGAGCACTACTACAACGCGGTCCACACCAAGCTGCTCGACCTCGGCCTCGAGCCAACTCTGCTCGGCGAGGAGCTGGTCGAGTCGATGATCCACACGATCGAGCGCTACAAGGGCAACGCGATCGAGGAGCACATCGACCCGCGCACCCGCTGGAATCCGGCGAAATCGCCTGCAGGCCAGCCTTAGCGCCGCTGGTACCATCGCCAGTCCGATGAGAGCCGCGGACACGCTGATGGAAAGCCTCAAGGCCGAGGGCGTCAAAGACGTCTTCGGGATCCCCGGCGGGGCCAACCTGCCGACCTACGACGCGCTCGTCGACGCCGACTTCCGCCACGTCCAGGTCCGCCATGAGCAGGGCGGCGGCCACGCCGCCGAGGGCTACGCCAAGGCCTCGGGCCGGGTCGGGGTCGCTTTCGCCACCTCCGGGCCGGGCGCGACGAACTTGGTGACGGCGATCGCCGACGCGATGATGGACTCGGTCCCAACGGTCTTCATCACCGGCCAGGTCCGCACCGAGCTGATCGGCACCGACGGCTTCCAGGAGGCCGACATCCTCGGCGCCACGCTGCCGTTCGTGAAGCACTCCTTCCAGGTCACCGACGCGCGCCAGATCCCCGAGTACGTGCACGAGGCGTTCCACGTCGCCTCGACCGGGCGCCCGGGGCCGGTGCTGCTCGACATCCCGCAGGACCTCTCGCGCGCCGACATCGATTACGAGCCGCGCACCGAGCCGGTCGAGCTGCCCGGCTACAAGCCGTCGAGCGAGGGCAACATCAAACAGATCCGCATCGCCGCCAAAGCGCTCGCCAACGCCCGCCGGCCGATCTTCTACACCGGCGGCGGTGTCGTTAACGGCAACGCCTCCGAGGAGCTGCGCGAGCTGGCCGGCTCCGACCGCTTCCCGGTCACCTCGACCCTGATGGGCCTCGGCGCCTTCCCGGCCTCGGACGAGAACTTCCTCGGGATGCTTGGGATGCACGGCACCTTCACCGCCAACTACGCGATGGACAAAGCCGACCTGATCGTCGCCATCGGCGCCCGCTTCGACGATCGCATCACCGGCAAACTGGCCGAGTTCGCACCCAACGCCAAGGTCATCCACATCGATATCGACCCGGCTGAGATCTCCAAGAACGTCGGCGCCCACATCCCGATCGTCGGTGACGTCAAGCAGGTGCTGCCGAAGCTGACCCGCGAGTACCGGGCGCTGCAGACCGACTCGACGCGGCTCGACGCCTGGTGGAGTACGCTCCGCGGCTGGCAGCAGGAGCACCCGCTCTTCTACGAACCCGGCAAGGACGGCGAGATCAAGCCGCAGTTCATGGTCGAGGCGATGCACCGGGCGACGCAGGGGGATGCGATCGTGACCTCCGACGTCGGCCAGCACCAGATGTGGGCCGCCCAGTACTACGGCTTCGACAAGCCGCGCCGCTGGATCAACTCCGGCGGCCTCGGCACGATGGGCTTCGGGCTGCCCTCGGCGGTCGGTGCCAAGGTTGCCTGTCCCGAGGAGCACGTCGTCTGCCTGGCCGGCGACGGCAGCCTGATCATGAACGTGCAGGAGCTTGCGACCTGCGTGACCAACGAGATCCCGGTCAAGGTCTTCCTCATGAACAACGGCTACATGGGCATGGTCCGCCAGTGGCAGGAGCTGTTCTGGGACCGCCGCTACAGCGCGGTGGAGATGGGCGCCAGCCCCGACTGGATGAAGCTGGCCGAGGCCTTCGGCGCGACCGGCCTGCGCTGCGATAACTCCGCCGACCTCGAGGAGACGATGGTGACGGCGCTGGAGACCGACGGCCCGGTCCTGCTCGACGTCCGCGTCGCGCAGGAGGAGAACTGCTATCCGATGATCCCCCCGGGCGAAGCCGCCCGCGACATGGTCGAGGCGCCGAGGGCGGTGCGCTGATGGAGGCGGGGACGCCGCAAGCGGTCAAACTTGAGGATCTGCACCTGCCGGGGCAGCTGAGCGGCCGCAAGCACATCCTCTCGATCCTCGTGGAGAACAAGCCGGGCGTGCTGGCGCGCGTCGCCGGGCTCTTCTCGCGCCGCGGCTTCAACATCGACACGCTCGCGGTCGGACCCACCGACGATCCCAGCGTCTCGCGGATCACGCTGACCCTGGACGGGGCCGTCCACCCGATCGACCAGGTGACCAAGCAGCTGCACAAGCTGGTCAACGTCCTGAAGATCCGCGACATGGAACCGGAAGAGACCGTGGCGCGCGAGATGGCGCTGTTCAAGGTCTCCTCGGCGGTCGAGAACCGGGCCGAGATCATCCAGTTCGCGGAGATCTTCCGGGCCAAAATCGTCGACGTCGCGCGCCGCACGATGACGATCGAGGTGACCGGCTCGGCCGACAAGATCGAGGCCTTCGAGCGCATGGTCCGCCCGCACGGCCTGGTCGAAATGGTGAGGACTGGCGAGATCGCCATCGGCCGCGGCGGCGACTGAGCACCTCACCGCCGATGGGCCGAAAACCGGTCTATATCAGCGGAAATCGGCCCATCGACATTGAGGCTCGGGTGCGGGACGCGGTCCAGCGGAAGCGACGGACTCTGGTCAGCGTCACCGTCGAGGCCGAGATCGCCGATCCCTGCGCGGCCGTCTTCGCGTCGCGCCTGGCATCTGACCGCTGGTTCTGCTGGGAGCAGCCCGACCGCGGCTTCGCCCTCGCCGGCGTTGGGGTCGCGCACGAGGCGGCTTCACGGGGACAGAGCCGCTTCGCCGACGTCGCCGAGGAGTGCCTGCGTACCGGCGGCGATGCGGTGGTCGACGAGCCGCCGGGGCTGCCCGCGGGCGCAGGACCGGTCTGGCTCGGCGGCTTTGCCTTCGGCCCCGAGGACGGCGCCTCATCGGCCTGGTCCTCCTTTTTGCCCGGGTCGCTGGTCCTGCCCGAGCTCTCGCTCTGCCGCAGCGGCGGCCGCTCCTTCCTCACCCTCAACGCCGTCGTCCAGCCCGGTGAGGATCCGGAGCAGCGGGCTGCCGCGCTGAGCGCCCGCCTCGCCGGTCTGCGGGGCGAGGAGTCCCTGCCTCTGCTCGACCCGCACCCGACCTCGCACGCCGATATCCGCAGCGCCCGGCCGCCGGGCGACTTCGAAGACGCGGTCCTGGCGGCGACATCGAGGATCGGTGCGGGGGAGATGAGCAAGGTCGTGCTGGCTCGCGAGGTCGTCGTCAGCGCCGGCGCCGCCCATGACCCGGCGGCCCTGTTCGGCGCCATGCGCGAGCAGTTCCCCTCCTGCTTCTGCTTCTGCTGCGGCACCCCCGAGGCGGCCTTCATTGGCGCCAGCCCGGAGCTGCTGGTGCGGCGCTCGGGGGCGAGCGCCTCGACCGTGGCACTGGCCGGCTCGACCCGGCGCAGCTCCGACCCCTCGGTCGACGACCACCTCGGCGAGCAGCTGCTGCGCAGCGACAAGGACCGTCGCGAGCAGCGCATCGTCGCCGAGCGCATCGTCCGCGCCCTGCGACCCCATGCCGTCTGGGTCGAGGCGGCGCCGGAACCGGAGATCGTCAAGGTGGCGAACATCCAGCACCTGGCGACGCCGGTGATCGCCCAGCTGGCGGAGTCGCACTCGGCGATCGAGTTGGCCGGGCTGTTGCACCCGACCCCGGCCGTCGGCGGCGAGCCCTGGCCCCATGCCGCGGCTGCCATCGCCGAGCTCGAGGGTATGGACCGCGGCTGGTACGCCGGCCCGGTCGGCTGGATGGACGGGACCGAGGACGGCGAGTTCTGCGTCGCCCTCCGCAGCGCCCTGCTGCGCGACCGCGAGGCCCATTTGTTTGCCGGAGTGGGCGTCGTTGCGGGGTCGGAGCCGGCCGCGGAGCTGGCGGAGACCGAGGTCAAGCTGGGGGCGTTGCTGCCGCTGATCGCGGAGTAATCGACGCGGATGGTTTAGGTACGACACAATCTCCAACGTGAGGGGGAGATTCTCGGTGTTCGCAGGGGCTGCCTTGGCGCTGCTCGCGCTCGCCTCAGCCGCGATGGCGGCGCCGTCGGCGGGCGGCCCGGCCGGTCCGCGCCTGGCCGTGGTCAAGAGCGGCGAACCGCTGGCGCAGGAGCAGCTCTACACGATCGATCCGCTCGGCGAAGACCCGGCGGAGCTCTGGCGCATCCCCGGCTGGTTCTCGGATGACATACAGCGGTTGTCCTGGAGCGGCGACGGCTCAGCGTTTGCCTGGGAAACCGGCTCCGCTCCGCTGTCCGCGATCATGGTCGCGCCGGGAAAGGGGGGAAAGGCACGCCTGGTGGTCGGGACCCGCGGCGCCCTCTCTCCCGCCTTCTCGCCCGACGGGGAGTCGATCGCCTTCGGCCGGTGGCGGCTGGGCAGGACCGAGCGCGGGCGGTTCTACCTCGCTGGCGGCTCGATCTGGATCGTCGACTCGGCGGGGGGTCGGGCGCGCCAGCTGACCCCGTGGCGGGATAACCACTTTCTCACCCCCTTCTCCTTCGCTCCCGACGGGAGGAGCCTGGCGGCCGTGCACGCAAAGGCGGGCGACTTCGAAGTGGTCTCGGTGCCGCTCGGCGGCGGCCGTATGCGGACGATCGTAGACCGGGGGACCGAACCGGTCTACTCGCCCGACGGGACCTCGGTCGCCTTCGTGCGCCCGTTCTGGCGCCCCCGTCCGCACAAGCGCAGCTTCCCCGTTCTGGGCGGCGATCTCTACGTCGCCGCCGCGGACAGTTCGTCGGTTAGGCGGCTCACCTTCTCGCCCGGCCGACGCGAGCAGGCGCCGAGCTGGGACCCGTCCGGCGCTCGGCTCGCCTACACCCAGCTGCCGGCGAAACAGACCTTCGATGCCCTCGACGGTATCGGCAGCTCGATCGTGCAGATCAACGCCGACGGCACCTGCAGGCAGCGCCTCCTGTTCACCTACGGGCTCTCCTACCGGGCCGCCGCGTGGCAGCCGGGACCGGGGCGGGGGGCGGGGCCGATCCAGTGCTGAGACGGGCCCTGGCGGCGGCGCTGGCGTTCCTCGTTTTCGGCGCGGCGGTAGGGACGGCCCTGGCGGCGGCGCCTGGGGGTCCGAGGCTGGTCGTCCTCGAGTACACGCCGAACCCTGCGGATTCCAAGATCCTCACGCTCGGCCCCGCGGGAAGCCGGCAGCGACAGTTGGTCGAGATCGCCCGTCCGGCTCGGGGCGACGAACTGGGCCTTCCCGCATGGTCGCCGGACGGCGAGACGGTTGCCTTCGGCGGCAGGCGCAACGGTCGCTATGACGTCTACGTCGTCCCGGCCGAGGGAGGGAAGCCGCTGGTGGTTCCCGGGACCAGGGGCGGCAGCGACCCGGTGCTCTCCCCCGACGGACGGAACATGGCCTTCTACCGGTTTCGCAGCGAAGAGCGGGCGGGCGGCCGAGAGGGCGACCGCTTCGAAAGCGCCTCGGTCTGGATCGTCGACCTCGAGACCGGCAGGAGCCGGCGGCTGACGCGCTGGCGCGAAGACCTCTATCAGTACCCCTCCTCCTTCTCGCCCGACGGCACGACGTTGCTGCTGACGCGGGTCGACTATGAACGCAGCGGCGGGGTCGAAACCGTCGCGCTGCGCTTCGATGGCCGACCCTCCTCGCTTTTGATCGGCGAAGGGAACTTCCCGGTCTACTCGCCGGACGGTTCGAAGATCGCCCTCACCCGCACCAACCTCTACTGGAGCGGCAAGGAAGGGAAATCCGCTTCGCAACGGGTCCGGGAAGCCGATGACCTCTACGTGATCGACGCCGACGGGACGAACCTGCGCCGGCTTACGAACACGCCGAAGAAGGACGAGCTGCTGGCCGGCTGGGATCCCTCCGGGAAACGGCTCGCGTACACGGTGATCGGGAAACGGCCGTTCCGGCGCGGGAGCGTCAGCTCGGTCATGCAAATCAACGCCGACGGCACCTGCCGGACGAAGATCCTCTCGAAACCACGCATCGTCTTCTACGGCACCGCCTGGCAGCCGGGCCCCGGTCGCGGAGCGGGGCAGATCGAGTGCTGAGGGAGAAGGCATGATGGGTCCCGTGATCCGACGGGCACTGGGGGCGGCAACGGCGGCGCTGTTGCTGGCGGCGACCCCGGCGATGGCCGCGGCGCCGCAGGGGCCGCGGCTCGCCGTGATCAAGGTGTCCGCGAAGAGCCTGGATCTGGTCAGCGTCAACCGCAACGGCGGTCACCCTCTGCGCTTGGCGGGAGGTGGCAGGAACTCACGTCCATTCCTGGATGTCTTTTCGTCTCTCTCGTGGTCTGCCGACGGGAGCACGCTCGCGTTCAGCGGAATCGTTCGCTTCGAAAAAGGAGATGATCACGAGGCGATCGAGAAAATCTTCACCGTGCGGGCTGACGGCAGCGGCCTGCGCGCGATCCGTGGGTCGCACGAGGGTCTTGGCCCCGTCCTCTCTCCTGACGGCCGCACGGTTGCCTTCACCCGCCTGATCGACCGTGAGACGCCGACCACGGTCGGTGGAAGAGAGTGGAAGGAAGGCTTCCACGGCTCCAGCGTCTGGACGGTCGACCTCCTGACCGGAGCGCGGCGTCAGCTGACGCCGTGGCGACCCGAGCTCCGGTACGCGGCCTCTTCGTTCTCGCCCGACGGCTCGACGCTGCTCGCCACGTACGAAAACCCCGTGCTTCTCGATGAATCTCAGCCAGTTGCCCTCGCCCTCGACGGCGGCATCTCGAGGCGCATCCTCGACGACGGCTCGGAAGCGATGTACTCGCCCGATGGATCCAAGATCGCCCTGGTTCGCCGCATCGAGGAATACGGGAGGAACCCGCAGGAAAACACGGACCTCTTCGTCGTCGATGCAGACGGCACGGGGTTGCGCCGGCTCACCCGCACGCCTGGCCGGGTCGAGCTCTCGCCCAGCTGGGATCCATCGGGTGAGCGGCTGGCCTATGTCCGCTTGCCGGCCGTCAGATCGGAGGACGCGCCGTTCGGGTATCGCATTCCCCTGATGCAGGTCAACGCAGACGGCTCGTGTGAGACGAAGGTGGTCTCCGCGTTTCGCACCTTCTTCTTCGCGCCAGCCTGGCAGCCTGGACCAGGTCGTGGGGCGGGACGGATCGAGTGCTGAAAAGGGGAGCGAGAATGTGCCGTCTGATGCTCTCGGCCGTGGCGGCGGCGCTTGCGCTGCTGCTTGTGCCGGTTGCCGTCGCCGGCGCTCCGGCGCCCTCGGGCCCGCGCCTCGCGGTCGTCAAGCAGAGTTGGAAGCCCTACAAGGTCGAAGTCCTCACCGTGGGTCCCGACGGGAGCGGCGCGATTCGGATCGCGGGTGGACAGGAGTGGGGGCCCGTGGAGCCCGGGCGGCTCGTTTGGCGTCTCGACGGGGCCCAGATCGCGTTTCAGGGCATCGGCTCGATCTACCTCGCTAGGGCCGACGGCGGCGGGGCGCATGAGCTCAACATCGCCGGCGCCGAACGGCCGGTCTTCGCGCCGGACGGCCGCACCCTCGCCTTCACCCGCTTCGCGGGGCAGAAGGCGACGATCTGGACGATCGACCTGGCCACCGGCGCGCAGCGCCAGCTGACTCCGACCCGACGCGGGCTCGAATACGTCGGCACCTCGTTCTCTCCCGACGGGGCCGTTCTGTTGGCGACCCGCATCGACCACCGCCGGGGTGGCAAAGCAGAACCGGTGGCCTTGCATCTCGATTCCCGCAAGGTGACTCGCCTCCTGGGACGCGGCTTTTTTCCGGTCTACTCGCCCGACGGCTCGAAGATCGCCCTTTTCCGCGAACTCGGCAAACGGAAAGTCAGCGATCTCTTCGTCCTTGACGTCGCCAGCCGCTCGCTGCGCCGGCTGACGCGCACCCCGGATAGGGAAGAGCTCTTCGCGAGCTGGGACCCTTCCGGCGAGCGAATCGCTTTCGCCCGCTTCCGCGCGCATCGCTTGGAATGGGCCAGCTCGATCGTCCAAATCAACGTCGACGGGAGCTGCGAGGGCGAGATCCTCGCGCAAAGGAGCAGGATCGTCCTTTCTGGCCTGGCCTGGCAGCCGGGTCCTGGCCGCGAGGCCGGCCGGATCCGCTGCTAGTCGATCGCCGCCGCGACGCGCTCGGCCAGCCGCCGGTGAACGCCGACGTTGTCTTGGCGGTCGGTGCGCACCTCGATTAAGCCGGTGCCCGCGCCGAGCGCATCTGGGAGGTCGGCGAGCGAGTCGAGCCGGCGGTGGGGAAGGTCGAAGAGCGCCGCGGCCTTGGCGGTGTCGATGCCGCGGGGGGTGCCGAGCAGGGCCTCGAACTCTTCGTCGTTCAACGCTGACTCCTGCGGAAGGAAGTGGAAGATGCCGCCACCGTCGTTGTCGATCACGACGATCCGGACCGGGGTGGAGACGTGGCGCAGGGCAGCGAGACCGCCGAGGTCGTGGAGCAGGCCGAGATCGCCGGTGACGATCGTGGTGGGGCGGCCGCTCGCCTGGGCGGCGCCGATCCCCGAGGAGACGAGGCCGTCTATGCCGTTGGTGCCGCGGTTGCTGAGAAACAGGACATCGGTCTCGCCGGCGGCGAGAAATGCCTCCTGGTCGCGGATCGGCATGCTCGAGGCGGTGTAGACGAGGTCGCCGTCGCGGTGCGCAGCGCCGAGGGCACGGTGCAGGGCGGGCTCGGAGATGGCCGCGCCACCGTCGTTGCCCGCATCCGCGCCAGAGTTGCCCAGCTCGACATCCAGAGCCACCTGAGCGACCGCCTCGGCGGCGATCCATGCCTCGGGTGCGCCGCGCTCTTCCTTCTCCAGCCGCGCCGCCCAGCCCGAGGCCAGCTCGGTCGGGTCCGCCCGCAGGATCGCCGCGGCGCGGTGGCTCGGCTCGTTCCAGCCGCCGTAGGGGTCGATGACGATTTCGCTGGCGCCGCTGGCCGCCAGCCAGGCGCGCAAGGGCTTGCTGGTCGGCATCTCGCCGAAGCGAAGGACGAAGTCGGGGACGAGGGAGCGGGCGAAGCGCTCGTCGCGCAGCAACAGGTCGTAGCCAGCGATGACGTGGGAGCGATCGTGAGGACCGCAGCGCAGCTGTGAGGTGGGCTCCGCCAGGATCGGGAAGCCGGAGACGCGGGCCAAGTGGGCGAGCGGCTCGCGCAGCTCGGGATCGGTCTGCCGGCCGGCGACGATGACGCCGGAGATGGCGTCGCCGATGTGGCCGGCGACCTCGTCCAGAAGGAAGGCCGAGGGCTCGAGGTCGATCCGCGTCACCGCCGTCAGCGGACGCCCCTCGCGTCCCTCGAGCGCCAGCGGGTCGGTCGCCGTCACCGCGCCCTCGACCGGAACCGGGGCCAGCGGCTCGCGCCAGGGCAGGTTGAGGTGAACGGGGCCGGGGCGGGTCTCTCCTCGAGCCGCTGCCAGCGCCCGGCAGGCGACCGAGCGGTAGTGGAGCAGACCGTCGTCGTCGGCCGTGTGGGTGCCGACTTCGCAGAACCAGCGCACCGAGGAGCCGAAGAGCTTGATCTGGTCGATCGTCTGGCCGGCACCGATACCGCGCAGCTCTGGCGGCCGGTCGGCGCTGAGCACGACTAGCGGCAGCGCCGATTCGTCCGCCTCGCAAACGGCGGGGTGGTAGTTGGCGACCGCCGTTCCCGAGGTGCAGAGCAGCGCCACCGGGTCGCCACTCGCCTGCGCCGCGCCGAGCGCGATGTAGCCAGCCGAGCGCTCGTCGACGATCACCGTCACCTCGACCTCAGGCTGCCGCCAAAGCGCTACCGCCAACGGGGTCGAGCGGGAGCCGGGGGAGACGATCGCCTGGCGCACCCCGCCGCGGGCCAGCTCCTCGACGAACGCGGAAGCGAGAGCGGTGTTGGCGTTGGTCGGATCCACGGCTGTGGCGCGTTTCTTCCGCATAGCGGAAGGAACTCGACACGGCAGGCTAAAGCCGATGCAGATCGAGCGCGCGCTCGTCGATCTCGATGCCGAGGCCCGGTCCGACCGGCGGGTGGAGCATGCCGTCGCGCAGCTCGCACTCGACGGAGGCGATGGTGGAGGCGAAGAGGCGCTGGGTCGCCAGTCCGTGGGCAAGGCCGACGCCCTCCCCCGGCGCGCTCTCGCGCAGCGTCTGCGCCACCTGGGCCGCTGCGGCGATCCCCACTGGCCCGTCGAGCGCGCTGGAGAGATAGGAGGGCAGCAGCTCGGCAATCGCGATCGCTTCCTCCGGTCCGCCGACCTTCGACAGCTTCACCCCCGCTAGCGCGCAGGCTTCGAGCGCAACCGCGCGCTCGGCGTCGGCGCGGCTCTCGACGCTCTCGTCGCCGGCGATCGGGATCGCGGTCGCCGCCGCCACCTCGGCCGCCTCCTCGAGCGTCGCCACCGGTTGCTCGGCCAGCTCGACGTCGAGCTCCTCCAGCTCGGCCAGCGTGCGCTTGGCGCCCTCGACGTCCCAGGAGGCGTTGGCATCGACCCGGATCCGAGCCGCGGGACCCACCGCCTCGCGCACGGCCCGCACCTGAGCGACGTCGTCTCCCGTGCCGAGCTTCAGCTTGAAGGTCGAGAAGCCCTCGCCAGCCCAGCACAGGGCGTCGTCAGCGACGGCCGCCGGTTCGCCGGCAACCAGAGTCGCATTGCAGCGCACCGCCTCGACGGACCCGGGGGAGGAGTGGCCTTCAGCGGCGGCGCGGCGGCCGCGCAGGTCCATCAGCGCCGTCAGCCCCGCGCAGCGCGCCGGCGGCGAGAGGCTGCCGACACCGCCGCTGAGGTCGGCCTCATCCAGCTCCGAGAGCTCACCGAGCCCTTCAAGCTCGTCGACCACCCGGGCCAGCGTCGCCCCGCCGCGCAGCGAGAGCGGCACCGCCTCGCCCAGTCCCGTCAGTCCGTCCTCGGTACGCAGGCGCAGCAGCACCATCTCGCGCTGGTCCAGATGGCCACGGGCGGTGACGTAGGGCTCACGGAACGGCAGCGCATAGGGGATGACCTCGACGGAGGCGATTCGCACTCCCACAGCTTCCCACTCCTGTAGAGGCTCAGCTCGAGATCAGCAGGCCGATTGAGACCAGCAGGCTGTACGCGGCGAGAACGGCGCCGGTCGCGGCGAGGGCGCCGTTCAAGGCGGGCCCATCGCGGCGGTTGGTCATCGTCCGCATCGGTCCGATCGCCAGCGGCAGCGCCAGCAGTCCGATCAGCGGCAGCGCGCTCGCCCCGCCGGCGAGCAGCGCGATCGGGAGCACGACGAACGCTCCCAGCATCAGCAGCCGGTAGAGCATTACCGCGTTGCGGCGGCCGATCCGCACCGCCAGCGTCATCTTGCCCGCGCGCCGATCGGTCTCGAGGTCGCGGACGTTGTTGACGACCAGGATCGCCGTGGCGAGGAAGCCGACCGCGACCGAGAGCACCAGCGGCAGCGCGTCGAGCTCCTCCACCTGCACGTAGTAAGAGCCGTTGACGGCAACCAGCCCGAAGAAGAGGAAGACAAAGAGCTCGCCGAGGCCGGCATAGCCGTAAGGGCGCGGGCCGCCGGTGTAGAGGACGCCGGCGGCGATCGAGACGGCGCCGATCAGCAGGATCACCGGCCCGGCGACGGTGGCGAGGTAGATGCCGCAGGCGATCGCGACCGCGAAGGCGATCCAGGTCGCGGTCAGCACCCGTTGCGGGGCCACCAGGCCGGCCGAGGTGACGCGGACGGGACCCAGTCGGTCGGCGGTGTCGGCGCCGCGCCGGGCGTCCGAGTAGTCGTTGGCGAGATTGGTCCCGATCTGGATGAAGATCGATCCGGCCAGTGCCGCCAGGAACGCTCCCCAGCGCGGCAGATCACCAGCCGCGTAGACCGCCGCCGCCGTGCCCACGAGCACCGGGGCGATCGCCGCCGGCAGGGTCCGCGGCCGCGCCGCCATCAGCCAGATCCTCATGGTCGCTTCGGGAATTTGGAGAAATCCGGCCGCCGCTTGTCCTTGAACGCCTCGCGGCCCTCACGCGCCTCCTCGTTGCCGTAGAAGAGCAGGTTGGCGTCGTGGGCGAGCTGCTGGATCCCGGCATAGCCGTCCTCGTGGGCGTTGAAGCTCGCCTTGACCAGGCGCAGTGAGAAGGGAGAGAGCGCGAGCATGTCGCGGCACCAGGCAACCGTCTCGCGCTCCAGGTCGTCGACCGGCACGACCGCGTTGACCAGGCCCATCTCCAGCGCCTCCTCAGCGTCGTACTGGCGGCACAGCAACCAGAACTCCTTCGCTTTCTTGGTCCCGACCAGATCGCGCAGGAGGGAGGCGCCGAAGCCACCGTCCCAGGAGCCGACCCGGGGGCCGGTCTGGCCGAACACGGCGTTGTCGCCGGCGATCGTCAGGTCGCAGCAGACGTGGAGGATGTGGCCGCCGCCGATCGCATAGCCGGCGACCATCGCCACCACCGGCTTCGGCAGCCGTCGCATCTGCACCTGCAGGTCGGTGACGTGGAAGCGACCGAGGGAGGCGCCCTCGGCGACGTAGCCGCTGTCGCCGCGGACGTTCTGGTCGCCGCCGGAGCAAAACGCCCGCTGCCCCTCGCCGGTGAGGATGATCACACCGACCTCGGTGTCCTCGCGGGCCAGCTCGAGCGCGGCGGAGATCTCGACCAGGGTCTGCGGTCGGAAGGCGTTGTGGACCTCGGGCCGGTCGATCGTGATCTTGGCGATCCCGTCGGCCTTCTCGAGGCGGATGTCGGAGTAATTCTCGGCGGGCCGCCACTCGATCGGCGCGTAGAGGTCCTGCTCGGGCGGGGCGTCCTTGTGGCGTTTGGGCATGATGGGCACGATATCCCGCCGATGAAGCTCGACGACTGGCTGGCCCAGAGATCCCAGAGCTGTCCGGACCGCACCGCCCTGGTGGCGGACGGCGCCGAGATGACCTACGCCGAGCTGGAGGCCGAGGCGACCTGGGTCGCCCGCCGGCTCGCCGCCCACGGCGTCCGCCGCGGTTCGACCGCTGCCCTGACCATGCATCCGCGGCGCGAGCAGGTGGTCCTGGCCCACGCGCTGATGAAGGTCGGCGCCAAGCTGCTGCCGCTGAGTCCGCGGCTGACCGCCGTCGAGCGGGGCGGGATCGTCGCTGCCGAGGAGCCGATCGTCGACCTCGACGACGCCGGCCAGCTGACCCAGACCGAGGCCGACATGCCGCTCCTGGGCGAGCACGACATGGATGAGATCTGCGCCCGGGTGCTGACCAGCGGCAGCAGCGGCACGCCGCGTCCGATCGGCCTTACCTACGGCAACTTCCTCTGGAGCGCGGTCGGCTCCGCCTTCAACATCGGCGTCGAGCCGGAGGACCGCTGGCTCTGCTGCGTCCCGCTGAGCCACATCTCGGGGCTTGGGATCGTCATGCGCTCGGTCATCTACGGCACCACCGCGGTGGTCCACGACGGCTTCGACGTCGATCGCGCCGGCGCGGCTTTGGAAGCGGACGGGATCACCGTCGTCTCGCTGGTGGCGACGATGTTGACGCGGCTGCTCGAGGCCGGCGCCGACCTCTCCGGGCCCCGGGCGATCCTGGTCGGCGGCGGTCCGGTGCCCGAGGAACCGCTGGAAGAAGCGACCGCCAAGGGCGCGACGGTGGTCCAGACCTACGGCCTGACCGAGACCTGCTCGCAGGTGACGACGCTTGCTCCGGCTGAGGCCCGCCGCAAGCTCGGCTCGGCCGGCCGGCCGCTCCTGACCACTCACCTGCGCATCCTCGACGGCGAGATCCTCGTCCAGGGTCCGACCGTCGCCCCCGGCAGCGCCGACGCCGACGGCTGGTTGCACACCGGTGACCTCGGCCACATCGACGAAGAGGGCTTCCTCTACGTCAAGGACCGGATCGACGACATGATCGTAAGCGGCGGCGAGAACGTCGTTCCGGCCGAGGTCGAGGAGGTGCTGCTGCGCCACCCCGAGGTGGCCGACGCCGCCGTGGTCGGCCGCGAGGACCCCGAGTGGCAGCAGGCGGTGACCGCGGTGGTGGTGCTGGAGAGCGGTTCAGCGGTGACGCCGGACGAGCTGCGGCGCTACTGCGCCGAGACGCTGGCCGGGTTCAAGGTGCCGAAGCGGGTCGAGCTGGCCGCGGCCTTGCCACGCACGCCGTCCGGCAAGCTGATGCGCAGAGCGCTCCGATAGCCTGCTCCGTCATGCGCACCGACGACATCTTCTACGACAAAGACGCCGACCTCGGCAAGCTCGACGGCAAGACCGTCACGATCCTCGGCTACGGCTCCCAGGGGCACGCTCACGCCCTCAACCTCAAGGACTCCGGAGTTGACGTGCTCGTCGGCCTGCGGCCCGACTCTTCCAGCCGCGCCAAGGCGGAAGCGGCGGGGCTCGAGGTGCTCGACATCGCCGAAGCCGCCAGTCGCGGCGACCTGGTGATGATCCTGCTGCCGGACGAGAAGCAGGCCGAGGTCTGGGCGTCCGACATCGCGGACGGCATCGCCCCCGGCAACCTGCTGCTCTTCGCCCACGGCTTCGCGGTCCACTTCGGCGAGATCGAGCCGCCACCCGGCGTCGACGTCGGCATGGTCGCGCCCAAGGGCCCCGGCCACCTGGTCCGCCGCCAGTACGAGGAAGGCAACGGCGTCCCCTGCCTGATGGCCGTCCACCAGGACGCCAGCGGCAACGCCCACGACCTCGTGCTCGCCTACGCCTCCGGCATCGGCGGCGGCCGCGCCGCGGTGATCGAGACCAGCTTCAAAGACGAGTGCGAGACCGATCTCTTCGGCGAGCAGGCCGTCCTCTGCGGCGGCGCCTCCGAGCTGGTGCGAGCCGGGTTCGAGACTTTGGTCGAGGCTGGCTACGACCCCCGCCTCGCCTACTTCGAGTGCCTGCACGAGCTCAAGCTGATCGCCGACCTGATGTACGAAAAGGGCATTCAGGGCATGCGCTACTCGATCTCCAATACCGCCGAGTACGGCGACATGACCCGCGGCAAGCGCGTCGTCACCGACGAGTCGCGAGCGGCGATGAAGCAGATCCTCAGTGAGATCCAGTCAGGCGAGTTCGCCCGCGAGTGGATCGCCGAGAACCGCGCCGGCGGCGAGAGCTTCGACCGCATGCGCAAAGAGGGAGCGGGGCACGAAGTCGAGGAGGTCGGCAAAGATCTGCGCTCGATGATGCCCTGGATCGACCAGGGGTTCTGAGGACTGCGCATTTCGGCGTCCTCGGTCGCTCGCGTGCAGAGCACGCCACGCTCCCTGCGTCCTTGAACTGCTTGTCCTCAGAACCCCTGGGGGCTTACCCGAGCTTCAACGCTGCGTCTCGGGCTTCAGCGCTGAGTCTCGCCCTCGGGTTGGCGGCCGTCTCGTCCGACATAGCCTTCCTTGGCGCCGACGACGACGTAGACCGCGTCTTCGGAATCGCTGAGGTTCCTCACCTTGCGGTGGGTGGGGGCGTCTACCCAGGCGATGCCGCCGGGGCTGAGGCGGTGGGTCGAGCCGTCGCCGAAGGTGAACTCGATCTCGCCCATGTGGAGGAAGTAGAGCTCCTCCTGTTCGTCGTGGTAGTGGCTGCCGGTCTCGTAGGAGGGCGGCAGGACGATCGCGTTGACTCCGAAGGCCCTCACCCCGAGGTGTTTGCGAATCTTGCGAAACCCGGGCCCTTCGCCGAGATCCGCGAGGTTGGAAACCGCGTAGCCCTCTCCTTTTGCGACGTTCTCGCCCATCGCCTGCTCAGGCCCCTGGACCGCGGGTGTTCTCTGCGATCTCCTCGGCGGCGTCGCGGATCTTGAAGGCGACGACGATCAGCTCCAGCCACAACCTGGTCACGATCAGGTAGATCAGGGCCACTAGCGGCGCCAGGATCAGAAAGAGCACGCCGGTGCCGGCGCTGTCGGCGAAGCCGGCGATGATCCAGGCGATCGCACCCAGTGCGAGGACGATGATGCTGACGACGTAGAGAAAGCGGATCAGCTTCGGCGTGATCAGGCTGTCGAAACGCGTATCCATCAGCGACTCGAAAAAGCCGCGCTGAGAATTCACCTGCGGGCCTGGCTGGCCGGACGCCTCCATCTGACTCCTCCTCGGACGTTGGTCGCGAACGCCGCGAGCCTACCCCCGGTCTCGGCGGCAGTCCACCCGCGGCTGTCAATAACCTGTCGAGCCCGATGGCGCCCCAGACCACTCACACGGTTCAGATCCCCGCCGAGCTGAAGCCGGCCGACGGCCGCTTCGGTTGCGGACCGTCGAAGGTGCGCCCGGAGGCGCTGGCGGCGCTGGCCGAGCGTTCGGACCTGATCGGCACCTCGCACCGCCAGGCGCCGGTGCGCGACCTGGTCGGCAGGGTTCGCAGCGGCCTCGGCGAGCTCTTCTCCCTGCCCGACGGCTATGAGGTCGCGCTCGGCAACGGCGGCACGACCGCCTTCTGGGATGCCGCCGCGGCCTGGCTGGTGCGCGAGCGGGCGCTGCACCTCACCTACGGCGAGTTCTCGCAGAAGTTCGCCAAGGCGACCGCCTCGGCGCCGTTCCTGGCCGACCCGATCATCGTCGAGGCCGAGCCCGGGGATGCGCCGGCCCCGCGCGCCGATCCGGCCGCGGACGCGATCGCCTGGGCGCACAACGAGACCTCGACCGGCGTCATGGTGCCGCCCGAGCGCCCGGCCGGCGCCGGCGACGCCCTGGTCCTGGTCGACGCCACCTCCGGCGCCGCCGGCCTGCCCGTCGACGTCGCCGAGGCCGACGCCTACTACTTCGCTCCGCAGAAGGGCTTCGCCGCCGACGGCGGTCTCTGGCTGGCGTTGCTAAGCCCGGCCGCGATCGCCCGCATCGAGGAGCTGGACGGCATCGACGGCCGCTGGCAGCCCGGCTTCCTCTCGTTGCAGACCGCGTTGGACAACTCGCGCAAGGAGCAGACCTACAACACGCCGGCGCTGGCGACGCTGTTGCTGCTCGCCGACCAGATCGAGTGGATGCTCGCCAACGGCGGGCTCGAGTGGTGCGTGGAGCGGACCTCCGATTCCTCGGGTCGCCTCTACGGCTGGGCCGAGGCGAGCGATTTTGCGACCCCGTTCGTCGCTGACCCCGCCCAGCGTTCGTTGGTCGTCGGCACGATCGACTTCTCCGCCGCAGTCGACGCCGCCGCGCTCGCGGCCGCACTGCGCGCAAACGGCATCGTCGACGTCGAGCCCTACCGCAAGCTCGGCCGCAACCAGCTGCGGGTTGGGATGTTCCCGGCCGTCGATCCCGACGACGTCGAGGCACTGACCGCCTGCATCGACTGGGTCCTCGCGAACGTCGATGGGGTCGCCAGATGAAGGTCCTGGTCAAGGAGAAGATCGCCGACACCGGCGTCGACCTCCTGCGCGCGAACTTCGATGTCGAGCTCGGCCTCGACATGGACGAGGCGGCGCTGCGCGAGCGAATTGGCGAGTACGACGCGATCCTGATCCGCTCGGCGACGCAGATGACCGCCGAGCTGATCGACCTGGCCGCCAAACTCAAGGTGATCGGTCGCGCCGGCACCGGTGTCGACAACGTCGACATTCCCGCCGCGACCCGGCGCGGGATCATCGTCGCCAACGCGCCCGAGTCGAACTCCGTCGCCGCCGCCGAGCACACCTTGGCCCTGGCGCTGGCCCTCTTTCGCAACGTGCCGCAGGCGCACGGGTCGTTGATCGACGAACGCTGGGATCGGGCCAAGTTCAAGGGCGCCGAGCTCTACGGCAAGACGCTCGGGGTGATCGGCTTCGGGCGCATCGGCCAGCTCGTCGCCAAGCGCGCGCAAAGCTTCGAGATGGAGGTCGTGGCCTTCGACAAGTTCGTCTCCGCCGAGCGCTTCCGCGAGCTTGGGGTCGACGGCGTCGAGAGCATCGAGGAGGTCCTCGGCCGCTCCGATCTCGTCACCCTGCACGTGCCGAAGACCGCGGAGACGGTCGGCCTGATCGGCACCGAGACGATCGCTCAGATGAAGGACGGCGCCCGCCTCGTCAACTGCGCCCGCGGCGAGCTCGTCGACCTCGATGCCCTGCTGGCCGGCCTCGAGGCGGGCAAGCTCGCCGGCGCGGCGCTGGACGTCTTCCCCTCCGAGCCCTTCACCGAGCACCCGATCTTCGCCCGCGACGACGTCGTCGTCACCCCGCACCTCGGCGCCTCGACGGCGGAGGCCCAGGACCGGGCCGGGGTCGTCACCGCCGAGCAGGTGACCGCGGCGCTCAGCGGCGGCGTCGTCACCAATGCCGTCAACATCGCCGCCGTGCGCCCGGAGGCGATGGAAGCGCTGGCCCCGTTCGTGCCGCTCTGCGAAAAGCTTGGCCGCCTTGCCCAGGGCCTCGGCGACGGCTCGGTCGATCGCGTCAGCGCCGAGTTCCGCGGCCGCATCGCCTCGCATGACACCCGCCTGCTCGGGATCGCCGTCCTCGCCGGCATCCTCGGCGGCAACACCGAGGAGCCGGTCAACCTCGTCAACGCGCCGCAGATGGCCGAGGAGCGGGGGATCGAGCTGGTCGAGACCAACGACGCCAGCACCGAGGACTTCACCGAGCTGGTGACGGTGCGGATCGGCTCTGGCGACAACGAGGTGGAGGTTGCCGGCACCAGCGTCGGCCCCCGCAACGAGCCCTACCTGGTCTCGGTCTGGGGCGAGGGCTTCTACCTGCCCTTTGCCGAGCACATCGCGGTCTTCCGCTACGCCGACCAGCCGGGGATGATCGGCCGGGTCGGGACTCTGTTCGGGGAAGAGGGCGTCAACATCGTCTCCGCCGCAGTCGGCGCCGAGCAGGGTGGAGACAAGGCCGTCATGGCTCTCACCACCGACGCCGCGGTGCGGGCTGAGACGATCGAGAAGATCCTCTCGCTCGAGGGCTTCGCGGTCGGTCGCTCGGTCGACCTCTAGGGTCTTCCTATGCGGGCGGTGGTGTTGACGGGGACCGGAGGTCCCGAGGTTCTCCAGGTGCAGGAGCGGCCCGACCCTGCGGTCGGCCCCGGTCAGATCCGCGTCGCCGTGCGCGCAGCGGGCATCAACTTCGCCGACACCCTGGCCCGGGTCGGCCTCTACCCCGACGCGCCGAAGCTGCCCTGTGTGCTCGGCTACGAGGTTGCGGGCGAGGTCGAGAGCGTGGGGGAGGGCGTCGCCGATTTCGCGCTGGGAGACCGTGTCGTCGCCGGCACCCGCTTCGGCGGGCAGGCCGAGCTGGTCAGCGTCGATGCCGTCCAGGCGCTGCCGCTCCCCGACCGGCTCAGCTTCGAGCAGGGCGCCGCCTTCCCGGTCAACTACGGCACCGCCTACGCGGCACTGATCCTGATGGGCAGCCTGCGCGAGGGCGACCGGGTGCTGATTCACGCCGCTGGCGGCGGTGTCGGCATCTCGGCAACCCAGATTGCCCGCAACGTCGGGGCCGAGATCTTCGGCACCGCTTCGCCGGGCAAGCATGAGGCGATCCGGGCCCAGGGGGTCGCACACGCGATCGACTACCGCAACCAGGACTTCGAGGCCGAGGTGATGCGGATCACCGACGGCGAGGGCGTCGACCTGATCATGGACGCACTCGGGCCAACCTCGTTCCGCAAGGACTACCGGCTGCTGCGCTCCGGAGGGCGGCTGGTCATGTACGGGCTCTCGGAGAACTCCGACGCGGGCGTCCGCAACATCCCGGCGACGCTCAAGAGCCTGCTGAAGATGCCGCTGGCGACGATGCCCTGGTGGAAGAGCCTGATGGTGATGAACGAGAACAAAGGCGTGTTCGGGCTCAACATGCTGAGCTGGTGGGACCGCGAGGGCAACCTTGACCGGGTGACCGAGCCGCTGATGGCAGACCTCGAGGCGGGACGCTTGGAGCCGGTGGTCGCTGAGGCCTTCCCCTTCGAGCGGGCAGGCGAGGCACACGAGTTCATCGCCCAGCGCCGCAACGTCGGCAAGGTCGTGTTGTTTCCATAGATAGGCCGGATGTACCGGGGGGCAAGCGAGGCCGGAGCAATTCTGCGATGAAGAGGGTAATCCTGACTGTGGTGACGGTGCTGGTGGCTGCGGCTGCGCTAACCACCCATGCAGCCGCCAAGTCCTCGCTGACCGTTCTGCTTGCCGGCGGTGTGGAAGAGAGTCAGATCGCGATTGCCCTCAGCGCCGACGGCCGCAGCTACGTGATCGACTCGGTGGCGCCGCTGGAAGTCGGCGGCGACGTGTGCTGGCACCCCGAAGGACAGCCGAACCAGCTTGTCTGCGAAGCGGCCCCGATTGGCGGCTTTGAAGTCAACGCCGGCGCCGGCGACGACTCGGTCACCGTCGCCCGCGAGGTGCCGATTCCGGTCACCTTGCGCGGCGGTCCAGGAGTGGACAGGCTGGTGGGCGGCGGGGGGACGGACAAGCTGACCGGCGGCCCCGACGACGACGTTCTGATCGGGCGCACCGGCCACGATTCTCTGTTCGGCGGGTCCGGCGATGACCGTCTCCTCGGCGGCCCTGGCAACGATCTCCTCAGCGGCGGCAGCGGCACGGACACGCTCCTCGGCGGCTCCGGCAAGAATGCGCTGATGCAGGATTAGGAGGGGTCTAAGCGGTCTGCTCGGCTGAGCGTTGGCGAGAAAGCAAGTTGCCGCCGACAAATAGCAGCGCGACGATGAAACCCACCAGGGAGAGCGCCGCGTCGAGCCGGAAGCCCGCCTGGATGCCGTCGACGAAGGGTGGCACCGCAGAGGAGAACACGGTCGTGGTCAGGCCCAGGCCGATCGAGCCGCCGGCGATCTGGAACATGTAGACGATGCCGCCCGCCAGGCTGGTCTGCGACTCGTCGACCGAGGTGACGCCCGCGGTCGTAGCGGTCGGGTAGAAGCTGCCGATCCCGATCCCGAGCACGACCATGCCGGGAATCAGCGACCCATAGCTCGAGCCGGCATCCACTTGCGAAAAGAGGAAGGGCGCCAGCGTGATGCAGGCGGCGCCGAAGACGGCCAGGGCCTTGGCGCCGAGCCGGTTGTACAGCGGGCCGGCGACGAAGGAGACGATCGCGAAGACGCCGAGGAAGGGGAGGAGGCCGACGCCTGCCTCCAGCGGCGAGTAGCCGAACTGCTTCTGCATGAACTGCGGCAGGTAGAGCAACGAGGCGAAAAAGGTTGCCGACATGAAGAGGATCGCCACGCAGGAGGCGGTGAAGCTGCGGTTTCGCATCACCTCCCGTGGCACGAGTGCGTGCGTTCCGGCCCGCCGCTCGATCGGCACGAAGGCGGCGATCAGCGCTGCCGCGACGGCTAGCAAGGCGATCACCTTAGGGTCGCCCCAGCCCCAGTCAGCGACCTGGTCGAGGGCGATCAGCAATGAGACGAGCCCGACCGAGAGCGCCGCGATCCCCGCGTAGTCGATCCGCTGGTCCTCGGCTTCCGGCTCCTTGACGTGGACCAAGAAGTAAGTGACGAGGATGGCGAAGACCGAGATCGGGACGTTGAGGAAAAAGATCCAGCGCCAGCTGAGCGCGTCGGTGAGGACGCCGCCGATCAGCGGCCCGATCGCGTTGCCGAGCCCGGCGGCGCCGAGGATGATGCCGCCCGCCAACCCCGCCTTCTCCTCCGGCAGGATCGCGAAGGTCATGCCGAGGATCGCCGGCCACATCAGGGCGCCGCCAATCCCCATCAGCGTGCGGCAGGCGATCAGCCAGGCCTCCGACTGGGCGGCGCCGCCGAGGGCCGACATCGAGGCGAAGATCACGGTGCCGAGGAAGAAGGCGTTGCGGCGGCCGAACATGTCGGCGAGCCGGCCGCCGGTCACGATCATCACGCCGAAGGTGAGCGCGTAGGCGTTGACGACCCACTGGATCGTGTTGATGTCGGTGTCGAAGTCCTCCTCCATCGTCGGCAGGGCGACGTTGATCGCCGAGAAGTCGTTGGCGATCACGACCACCGCGATCCCCATCGCGAAGAGGGCGAGCCAGTTCGTGCGCTGTGCGGAGGCTCCGATGCGCGGCAGCCTACGGAAAGCCGCCGATGCCGAGCGCTTCTGCGCTACCCTGCATTGAGCGAATGACCCGCCGGTTCCACAGCCTCGCGCTTCTCCTTCTCCTCCCCCCTCGGGGGGAATAGCGCTGGGCGGCGCGATAGCCGCGAGAGACAAGGTCATTCACAGCAAGAGAAGGAGGAGGTCCGATGGGACCCGCATCTGACGCCAACCGCGTCCACATATTCGACACCACCCTGAGGGACGGCGAGCAGTCGCCCGGCATCTCGCTCAACACGGCCGAGAAGGTCGAGATCGCCCAACAGCTGGCACGGCTGGGCGTCGATGTGATCGAGGCTGGCTTCCCGATCACTTCGCCTGGCGACTTTGAGGCAGTGCAGGAGATTTCACGCAGGGTCGAGGGCCCCGTGGTCTGCGGTCTCGCCCGCACCCACAAGGCCGACATCGACGCCGCCTGGGGAGCGGTGCGGGACGCCCAGCGCCCCCGCATCCATACCTTCATCTCCACCTCCGACATCCACATCGAGCACCAGCTGCAGACCGATCGCGAGGACGTCAAGGGCCAGGCCCGTGCCGCCGTCGCCCTCGCCAAGTCTTACTGCGATGACGTCGAGTTCTCGCCGATGGACGCGACCCGCGCCGACGTCGAGTTCACCGCCGAAGTCTGCGCGATCGCGGTCGCGGAGGGTGCGACCACGGTCAACATTCCCGACACCGTCGGCTACACCACTCCTGAGGAGTACGCGGACTACTTCCGCCGCCTGTACGAGCTGGTGCCGGCGCTGCGCGAGGTCGAGATGTCGGTCCATTGCCATGACGATCTGGGGATGGCGGTCGCCAACTCCTATGCCGGGGTGCTGGCGGGGGCGCGGCAGGTCGAGTGCGCGGTCAACGGGATCGGCGAGCGCGCCGGCAACTGCTCGCTGGAGGAGATCGCGATGCTGGTCCGGACCCGCGAGGACGTCCACGGCCTCAACACCGGGATCAACAGCCGCGAGATCGCCCGCACCAGCCGCATGGTCTCGCGCCTGACCGGCTACCCGATCCAGCCGAACAAGGCGATCGTCGGCCGCAACGCCTTCGCCCACGAGTCCGGGATCCACCAGGACGGCGTGCTGAAGGAGCGCAGCACCTACGAGATCATGGACGCGACCGAAGTCGGCCTGGAGTCGAACTCGATCGTGCTCGGCAAGCATTCCGGCCGCCACGCTCTGAAAGATGCGCTGGAGCAGCTGGGCTTCCAGGTCGAGGGCAACGCGCTCAACGCCGCCTTCAAGGCCTTCAAGGAGGTCGCCGACCGCAAGAAGCAGGTGACTGCCCTCGACCTGGAGGCGATCGTCTCCGACGAGATGCGCGAGCGCTCCGACGCGCACGAGATGGCCTGGTTCGAGGTCGAGGCGGGCTCCCGCCGCGAGCCCGTCGCCAAGGTGGCGGTGACGCTGCCCTCGGGCGAGGAGGCGGTTGGCGAGTCGAGCGGCGACGGCCCCGTCGACGCCATCTTCCGCGCGATCCAGTCGGCGACCGAGACCGAGTGCGAGCTGCGCCAGTACACGGTCGAGGCGGTGACCGGGGGAGAGGACGCCCTCGGCGAGGTGACCGTGATGCTGCGTCTGGCCGGCCGCCTGGCGACCGGCCAGGGTGTCGCCACCGACATCCTCGAGGCCTCAGCCCGCGCCTACGTGCGAGCGCTGTCCAACGCCCTCGAAGGCGCCGCTACCCGCGAGGCCGAGGCCGCCACCGCCGAAGCCGCAGTGGAGCGCACTCCGGGCCCCTAACCCGGGCGCCCAGCGGACCGGGGCGAAATGCCTATGCGTCTGCACTTAGGGGTCCTATGGACGCCCTGGAGCAGACGCGTGGAGCAGACGACCGCATCGCGGAGTTGGCTAATCGACAGCACGGCGTGGTGGCACGACGACAGCTGGTGGCACTCGGAATCGGTCGGGACGGGATCAAGGTCCGACTGCGAGCGGGCCGCCTTCATCGCCTGCATCGAGGCGTGTATGCCGTTGGTCATCGAGTGCTCTCGCGGGAGGCGCGGTGGATGGCGGCAGTGCTGTTTTGTGGCTCGGACGCCGTGCTCAGCCACCGATCGGCCGCGGCGCTTTGGGGAATTCGCGGGACTGCGAACGGGCCGCTCGATGTGACTGTGCCATCGAAGAGCCGATCCCGTGGCGCTATTCGAAGGCATTACTCGGTCCTACCTGCCGACGAGATGACGGAGCACCTCGGGATCCCTGTCACAACCGTGCCTCGCACGATCTTCGATCTCGCCGCCGTCTGCCCGGCCGATGTCGCCGAGGCCGCGCTACGGCAATCGGAATTCCTACGCCTCCACGATCGCCTGTCGCTACCTCACTTGCTCGAGCGCCATCCCGGTCGCCATGGCTCCAAGGCGATCAGAGAGTGCCTTGCGCGCCGTCGGGAGACCCCGGGCCGCACTCGCGGTTGGCTCGAGGAGCGGTTCCTGCCGTTTCTCGACTATCACGGCCTGCCGCGGCCCCACCTCAACGTCCCCATTGAGGTGGGAGGGAGGTGGTTCGAGATCGACTGCCTCTGGCCGCAGGCCAAAGCCGTCGTCGAACTCGACGGCTTCGCGGCTCACGGCACCCGGATCGCTTTCAGGGAGGACCGAGCGCGCGATCGGCGGTTGCGGGTGGCGAAGTATGGCGTCACGCGCATTGCCCCGGAGCAACTCGAAGAGGAACCCGAGGCGATCGCCGCCGACCTCCGCGTACTTCTCGGCGTCGGCGGCTAAGGCGACCCTTCCTACCCAGCCAATTATCGGTCCTTACAAACGTTCGTGATAACGTACGTCACGTGAGCGCCACCGCAACGAAGGCCGAAGCCCGAGTGGGTGCCAGCTCAACCTCTGTCGGTCCCCGCATCAAAGCCCTGCGCGACGCCATGGGCCTTTCGCTGCGCGATCTCAGCGAGCGCTCCGGCGTCAGCGCGCCGATGCTTTCCCAGGTGGAGCGGGGGGAGACCAGCCCGACGCTGGCGGTGGCGGAGAAGATCGCGGCCGGGCTGGAGCTGACGCTGTCGCAGCTGCTGCGTCTGGACGAGGGACCGCACGTCGCCGTCAGCCGCGCCGGCGCCCGCCGCGCCTCCGAGCGCGGCGGCCACCGCTTCGAGGAGCTGACGCCGCCGCTGCCCGGCCAGCGGGCCGACGTCTCCTTGCACACGCTGGAGCCCAGTGCCGCCACCGGCGGCCGCGAGGACCCGCCGATGCACGAGCCCGGCAGCCGCGAGACCACGGTGGTCCTCGCCGGCACCCTGGCACTGGTCGTCGACGGCACTCGTCACGAGCTGCGGGCGGGCGACAGCGTCACCTTCGACGCCGATCTGCCCCATCATTTCGAGAACGATGGCGCGGAGCCGACCAGGTTCATCGCCGTGATCGCGGCCGGCCTCCGGCGCGGATAGGAGCAGCCCGAGATGCCGAAAAACATGTTCGAGAAGATCTGGGAGGCGCATGAGGTCTCCAGCGATCTCATCTACATCGACCTCCACCTGGTCCACGAGGTCACCTCGCCGCAGGCCTTCGATGGCCTGCGCCTGGCCGGCCGCCCGGTGCGCCGGCCCGACAAGACCCTGGCCACGGCCGACCACAACGTGCCCACTGACGGCACGATGGCGGCACGTTTGATCGCCGACCAGCTCTCCCGTGTCCAGGTCGAAACGTTGGAGCGCAACTGCGAGGAGTTCGGCATCCCGATCTACTCGCTGGGCAGCGAGCGGCAGGGCATCGTTCACGTGATCGGTCCCGAGCTTGGCGTGACCCAGCCGGGGATGACGATCGTCTGCGGCGACAGCCACACCTCCACCCACGGCGCTTTCGGGGCGCTTGCCTTCGGCATCGGCACCTCGGAGGTCGAGCACGTGCTGGCGACCCAGTGCCTGGTCCAGAAGCGGCCGAAGACGATGCGAATCTCCTACACGGGCGAGCTGGGCACCGGCGTCACGCCGAAGGACCTGATTCTGGCGACGATCGGCCGTCTCGGCACCGGCGGCATGGTCGGCCACGCAGTCGAGTACGCCGGGCCGGCGATCGAGGCACTGGGGATGCCGGGCCGGATGACGATCTGCAACATGACGATCGAGGGCGGCGGTCGCGCCGGCATGATCGCCCCGGACGAGACCACCTTCGAGTGGGTGCGCGGCCGCGCCGCCGCCCCCGCGGACTTCGACGCCGCGGTCGAGCGCTGGCGCCAGCTCCCCAGCGACGCGGGCGCGGGCTTCGACACCGAGGTCGAGGTCGACGCCGGCGAAATCTCGCCGATGGTCACCTGGGGGACGACGCCGGGGATGGTCGTCGAGGTCACCGACGCGGTTCCCGACCCGGCGGCGATGGAGTCGGCGGCCGACCGCGAGTCGGCGGAACGCGCCCTCGCCTACATGGGCCTGGAGGCCGGCACGCCGATGACCGAGGTGGCGCCGGAACGGGTCTTCATCGGCTCCTGCACCAACTCGCGGATCGAGGACCTGCGCGAGGCGGCGGCGATCGTCGACGGGCGCAGGGTCGCCGGCTCGGTGCGGGCGATGGTCGTCCCCGGCTCCCAGCAGGTGAAGGCGGCCGCCGAAGCGGAGGGGCTGGACGACGTCTTCCGCTCCGCCGGCTTTGAATGGCGCGAGGCCGGCTGCTCGATGTGCCTGGGGATGAACCCCGACATCCTCATGGAGGGCGAGCGCTGCGCCTCGACCTCCAACCGCAACTTCGAGGGGCGGCAGGGCAAGGGTGGGCGCACCCACCTGGTCAGCCCGAAGATGGCGGCCGCCGCCGCGATCGAGGGACATTTCGTCGACATCAGGGACTGGAGCTGAAGATGAGGCCGGTAGACGTGATCGAAGGCAAGGTGTCGGTCCTCGACCGGCACGACGTGGACACCGACCAGATCATTCCCAAGCAGTTCCTCAAGCGGGTCGAGCGGACCGGCTTCGGCGAGTTCCTCTTCTACGACTGGATTCGCGACGGTGAGATCGAGCTCGAGCCGAACCCGATCCTGGTCGCGGGCCGCAATTTCGGCTGCGGCTCCTCGCGCGAGCACGCCCCCTGGGCGCTGGAAGACTTCGGCTTTCAGGCGATCATCGCACCGTCCTTTGCCGACATCTTCTATTCCAACTGCACCAAGGTCGGGCTGCTGCCCGCGATCCTCGACGAGGAGCACTGCCGCGCCGTCGCCGAGGCCGGCGAAGCGCGGATCGACCTCGATGACGAGACGGTCAACTGCGCCGGCGGGGTCTTCCAGTTCCAGGTCGAGCCGGACGTCAAGAACCGGCTGCTGAACGGCCTCGACGACATCGGCATCACGCTCGAGAACGCCGGGGCGATCGAGACCTTCGAGGCGGCCGGCGGCGCCGACCGGGGACCGGTGACGACCAGCCTTTGACCCGCGAGGGGCCCAATGGCGCGATCAACACCGGTCCGCGCGAGTGGGACGCGGAGACCTACGACGCCGTCTCCGACCCGCAGTTCGAGTGGGGGATGTCGGTGCTGGAGCGGCTCGAGCTGCGCGGCGACGAGGTCGCACTGGACGCCGGCTGCGGCTCCGGCCGGGTCAGCGCCGAGCTCCTGAAGCGGCTGCTTCGGGGCCGCCTGCTCGCGGTCGACGGCTCCGAGGCGATGATCGCGAAAGCGCGGGAGCGACTCGGCAACCGCGCCAGCTACCTGGTCGCTGACCTCGCCGAGCTGGAGATCGCCGAGCCGGTCGACCTGATCTTCTCGACTGCGACCTTCCACTGGATCGCCGACCACGAGCGGTTGTTCGCCCGCCTACACGCCGCGCTGGCGCCGGGCGGCCGCCTGGTTGCCCAGTGCGGGGGAGAGGGCAACGTCGCCACCCACGGTGCGGCGATCCGCACGGTCGCCGCCCGGCCCGAGTTCGCGCCCTACCTGGAAGACATGAGCGGGATGTGGAACTTCGCCGCCCCCGACGTCACCGAGGAGAGACTCCGCGGTGCCGGCTTCGCTGAGGCCCGCTGCTGGCTGCAGCCTTGGCCGGTCACCCCGGAGCGTCCCTATGAGTTCATCACGACCGTGACCATCGGCCCCCACCTGGCACGGCTTCCCCAGGAGCTGCGCCGTCCCTTCGCCGAGGCGATCCTCGAGGTCTCCGTGCAGCCGCTCACGCTTGACTACGTGCGCCTCAACATCGAGGCCGTCGCCGCCTAGCTCCATGCGGGGCCAACCCGTAGAGTCCCGCGGCGTGAGCACCGCGCCGCGCATAGTCGTGCTCCCGGGGGACGGGATCGGCCCCGAGATCATCGCCGCCACGCAGCGGCTGTTGGAGTCCCTAGGCGAGTTCGAGTTCGACGAGCGGCTGATGGGCGGCTGCTCGATCGACGCCCACGGCACCGCCCTCACCGACGAGGTCCTGGAGGCCTGCCGCGGCGCCGACGCCGTGCTGCTCGGTGCCGTCGGCGGGCCCAAGTGGGACACGACTGACCCCGATGCCCCCCGCCCCGAGCAGGGCCTGCTCGGGCTGCGCAAGGGGATGGGTCTCTACGCCAACCTGCGGCCAGTCCGGCCCAGCCCGGCGCTGGTCGGCGCCAGCCCGCTGCGCGAGGAGCGCATCGCCGGCACCGACCTGCTCGTCGTGCGCGAGTTGACCGGCGGCATCTACTTCGGCGCCAGCGGCCGCGACGGCGACGCCGCCCACGACACCTGCGAGTACACGGCAGCGGAAATCGAGCGGATCGCCCGTACCGCCTTCGAAGCGGCCCGCCGGCGCGCCGAGAGCTCCGGCCGCCCTCCGCGCGTCACCTCGGTTGACAAGGCCAACGTGCTCGAGACCTCGCGCCTCTGGCGCGAGGTGGTCAGCCGCCTCGCCCCGGACTACGACGACGTCGAGCTCAACCATCTCCTCGTCGACAACGCCGCAATGCAGCTGGTCTCGCGCCCGGCCGACTTCGACGTGATCGTCACCGAGAACCTCTTCGGCGACATCCTCAGCGACGAGTCGGCGATGCTGACCGGGTCGCTGGGGATGCTGCCCTCGGCCAGCCTCGGCGCCGAAGGCGCGCCAGGCCTGTTCGAGCCCGTCCACGGCTCCGCCCCGGACATCGCCGGCAAAGGCATTGCCAACCCGCTCGCGACCTTCCTCTCGGCGGCGATGATGCTGCGCCACGGCCTCGACCGCCCGGACGACGCGGGGCGGATCGAGGCGGCGGTCGACGCGGTGCTCGAGCGCGGCCTGCGCACCCCCGACCTGGCGGCGGGGACCCCGGCAGCGCCGCCGCTGCCAGACGTCCCCGCCGAGGTCGAGGTCGGGACCGCGGAGATGACCGACGCGGTCCTCGCGGAGCTCAGCGTCTGACCTAGGGAGCGGTCACGGCCCACTGGCCGTAGGCGTAGAACGGTTTTTCGGCTTCTTTCGCTTTGGCGAGGAGACCGAAGCCGAGCCGCGTGTTGTTCTCCGCGACCAGCGGCGCCGTTTCGTCGAGATTGGTGCTTTCGGTCACGTAGATGCAGAGGTTGCCGGGCGTCGCCGCCGGAGTCTGGGCGTTTCCACCGCCGAGACCGCCGCAGTTCGCGTTGGTCTGGCCTTTCTGCAGGACCGTGACGGCTGGTGGGCCCGCCAGCGGGAACTGGTAGCTGACGGCGGCGCGGATCTCGGCGGCTGCGACTTTGTCGTCCGCCGTTCCGCCGACGTCGAACACCCCGCGCAGGGTCTGCCCGCTTTTCAGCGTCCCCAGCACCGGGCCGAAGTCATCGCTCAGTTTGGCCGGCGTCACCGCGCCTTTGCCGAGTTTTGCCGCGGTAACGGCTTCGTTGGCCAGTTTGTTGGTGGTCACGACGCCATTTTTGATCGAGGCGGCGATCACGGCGCCGTTGCCGATCTTGGCGCTGGTGATGGCGCCGTTGACGATGTTGCCCGGCAGGACCGCGTTGGGCCCGAGCTTGCCGGCGACGACTGCTTTCGAGGCGAGCTTGCCGCTGGTCACGGCGGCTCGCTTGATCGCCGCGGTGGTGACGGCGCCGCGTTTCAACTGTTTGGGGCCGACGCTCTTTTTCGGCAAGCCGGCGGCGACGGCTGCGCCGCCGAGAGCGATGAAGAGCGCAATCGTCGCGATTACGTTCGAATAGGTGAGTTTGGGGCGAAGGCGTGGATGCATGGACTCCCTTTCCTCGTCGTCTTGCTTTCGGCCGTGATTCGCGGCCTTGGGGGTGAAGCCCTTCGTTTGATCGGGCATACTTCCCCAACATGGAACAAGCCGATTTGATCTGGCACAACGGAGATTTCGTGCGCTGGGAGGACGCCAAGGTGCACGTGCTCAGCCACGCGCTGCACTACGGCACCGGCGTTTTCGAGGGCGTTCGCTGCTACGAGACCGAGCGCGGCCCGGCCGTCTTCCGCCACCGCGATCACCTCGACCGGCTGCGGAAGTCCGCCGAGCTCTACTACCTCGACATGCCCTACACGCCCGAGGAGCTGCGTGCCGCGACGCATGAGCTGATCCGGCGCAACGAGCTCGGTTCCTGCTACATCCGCCCGCTCGCCTTCCGCGGTTACGGCAACCTCGGCCTCTACGCGACCGACGCCCCGATCGACGTGATCATCGCCGCCTTCCCCTGGGGGGTCTACCTCGGCGAGGACGGCGCCCGCAACGGCATCCGCGCCAAGGTCTCGAGCTGGCGGCGGATCAGCCCAGCCGGTTTGATCCCCCACGCGAAGGCCTCCGGCCAGTACCTCAACTCGATCCTGGCCAAGACTGAGTCGCAGAAAGCCGGCTACGAAGAGGCGATCCTGCTCGACGAGCGCGGTTTCGTCTGCGAGGGCTCGGGCGAGAACATCTTCGTCGTCCGCGACGGCGAGATCGCGACCCCGCCGCACGCGGCGGGGATCCTCGACGGGATCAACCGCAAGTCGGTGATCCAGATCGCCCGCGACCTCGGCTACACCGTGGTCGAGCGCGACATCGCCCGCGCCGAGCTCTACCTGGCCGAGGAGGTCTTCCTCACCGGCACCGCCGCCGAGCTGGTTCCGGTGCGCGAGGTCGACGACCACCCGCTCGGCGAGCCGGGGGAGATCACCCGTCAGCTGCAGGGAAAATTCCAGGACGCGCTCTACGGGCGCGCCGAGGAGTACCTGGAGTGGCTCGACTTCGTCGAGGCGCCGGCCGGGGTGGACGCGGCGAGTAAAGTGGGCTCCTGATGCACCTTCACTTCGAGTCGATCGGGCGAATTACCGCAGCCGCCTAGCGGCTGGCGCGGCGCTGCCGCGCAGACGGTCCCGCGAGGACCTTCCGATCTTCCGACTCGAAAGGCAGCAATGGAACAGGTGAAGCTCTACGACACGACCTTGCGCGACGGCATGGGCGGCAAGGGGATGTCGCTCTCCGTCGGCGAGAAGCTGAACGTGGTGCGGGCGCTGGACACGCTCGGCGTCCACTTCGTCGAGGCCGGCTTCCCCAGCAGCAATCCGAAGGAGGCGGAGCTCTTCGAACGGCTCGCCGAGCTCGATCTGGAGCAGGCGAGGATCGCTGCCTTCGGGATGACCCGGCGGCGCGACCTCGCCGCGGAGGACGACGAGGCGCTGCAGACCCTGGTTGCCTCCTTCGCGCCGGTGGTCTGTCTGGTCGGCAAGAGCTGGGTCCTGCACCTGGAGAAGGTGATCCGCGTCTCGCGCGAGGAGAACCTGGCGATGATCGCCGACTCGATCGCCTTCTGCCGCGAGCAGGGCAAGCGCCCGGTCTTCGACGCCGAGCACTTCTTCGACGGCTACCGGGACGACGCGGGCTACGCGCTCGAGTGCGTGCGCGCCGCTGCCGACGCCGGGGCCGAGAACGTCACCCTCTGCGACACGAACGGCGGCAGCCTGCCGCACTTCGTCGCCGAGGTCACGGCCGCGGTCGTGGGCGCGGTCGGCGACGAGGTCGAGATCGGCATCCACACCCACAACGACGCCGAGTGCGCGGTTGCCAACTCGCTGGCGGCCGTCGACGCAGGCGCCCGCCTGGTCCAGGGCTGCGTCAACGGCTACGGCGAGCGCTGCGGCAACGCCAACCTCGCCTCGATCCTGCCGGCGCTGCAGCTGAAGATGGGCTTCGACGTGGTCGCGCCCGAGCAGCTGGCGAGCCTGACCACCACCGCCCACTACCTCGACGAGGTCTGCAACATGGCCTCCGACCCCGACCGCGCCTACGTCGGCCGCAACGCCTTCGCCCACAAGGCGGGCATGCACGCGGCCGGGGTTGCCGCCGATGCCAGCACCTTCGAGCACATCGACCCGGCGCTGGTCGGCAACGAGCGCGACATCCTCGCCTCCGAGCTATCCGGCAAGGCGACGATCCGCAGTCAGGCCGAGCGCTCGGGCCTGGAGCTCGACGACGCCGCGGCGGCGCGGGCCGTGGAGCGGCTGAAGGAGCAGGAGCACCGCGGCTACCACTACGAGGCGGCTCCCGCCTCCTTCGAGCTGCTGCTGCGGCGCGAGGCCGGCACCTACAAGCCGCTGTTCAAGCTCGAGAGTTTCCGCGTCGTCACCGAGAAGCGCGCCGACGGCAGGGTCGAGACCGAGGCGACGATCAAGGTCGAGGTCGACGGCGAGCGTTACCTGCGCGTCGCCGAGGGCAATGGCCCGGTCAACGCGCTCGATCGCGCCCTGCGCGGCGCGATCTGCGACCGCTATCCGCATCTGGCCGACGTCGAGCTGACCAACTACAAGGTCCGCATCCTCGACGAAGCGCACGGGACCGGCGCCGTCACCCGCGTCCTCCTCGACTCCGCCGCCGATGGCAGGGAGTGGGGGACGATCGGTGTCTCCGAGAACATCATCGAGGCCTCCTGGGAGGCCCTGGTCGATTCCCTCGAGTACGCCTTCCAGCCGGCCGACGGGCCGAAAACGTGACCATGCCTGCCGATATCGGCCCGTCGGCGGAGATCCCGCTGGCGCGACCGGACATCGGCGCCCGCGAGGAGGAGCTGGCGCTCGAGGTACTGCGCTCCGGCAGGCTCTCGCTGGGCCCGATGGGCGAGCGCTTCGAGCGCGAGCTGGCGCGCTGGCTCGGGGTCGAGGACGCGGTTGCCGTCGCCAGCGGCACTACCGCGCTGCACCTCGGGGTGCGGGCGCTTGGCTGGGGAGTGGGCGACGAGGTCGTGACCAGCCCCTTCAGCTTCGTCGCCTCGGCCAACTGCCTGCTGTACGAGGGCGCGAAGCCGGTCTTCTGCGACGTCGACCCGGACACGCTGAACCTCGACCCCGCCGCGACGGAGGCGGCGGTCCGCGAGCGCACCAAGGGATTGCTGCCGGTCCACATCTTCGGCTACCCAGCGGCGATGCCGGAACTGGAGGCGATCGCCTCCAGTCATGGGCTCGGCATCCTCGAGGACGCCTGCGAGGCGATCGGCGCCGTCGACTCCGAGGGTCGGCTGGTCGGCACCCGCGGCAACCTCGCCACGTTCGCCTTCTACGCGAACAAGCAGATGACGACGGGGGAGGGGGGCATGATCGTCCCGACCGACCCAGGGGTCGCCGCCCGCCTGCGCAGCGAGCGCAACCAGGGGCGCGCCGCCGACATGGGCTGGCTCGACCACGGCGGGCTCGGCTTCAACTACCGGCTCTCCGACCTCGCCGCGGCGCTCGGCGTCGCTCAGCTCGAGCGGCTCGACTCGCTGCTGACCCGCCGGGCCGAGCTCGCGGCCCTCTACGAGCAACGGCTGGCGGAGATCGAGGACGTCGCCGCGCCGGTCGCGGGGCGCGGGAAGGAGCGCCGCAGCTGGTTCGTCTACGTCGTCCGCCTCAGCGACGACGTCGACCGCGACGCGACGATCGCCCGACTCGCGGAGCGAGGCGTCGCCAGCAAGGCCTACCTGCCCTGCATCCACCTCTTCCCTCACCTGCGCGAACTCGGCTACCGCGAGGGCCAATTTCCGGTTGCCGAAGCGGCCTCCGCCCACTCCCTGGCGCTGCCGTTCTTCCCGGCGATGCGCGAGGACCAGGTGGACCGCGTCTGTCAGGAGCTGGCGGCTGCCCTCGGTCAGAGCGCGATCAGGGGATAATCGCGCGCCCCATGGCCCGCTTCCGCAAGGATCCAGACCCGCGCTTCTGGCGCCTCAACCGCTCGCTTGCCTTCGACTCCTGGCTGGCGCCCTACGACATCGACCAGTCGCGGGCCCACGCTCGTGGTCTGCACGAGATCGGCGTTCTCGACGCCGAGGAGCTGGAGCGGATGGACGCCGGTCTCGAGCGGGTGCGCGTCCGCATGGCCGAGCACGGGTTCCAGTTCGACGCGGCCGACGAGGACATCCACATGGCGATCGAGCGCCTACTCGGCGAGGAGATCGGGCCGCTGGCCGGCAAGCTCCACACCGGCCGCTCGCGCAACGACCAGGTCGCCACCGACGTGGCGATGGTCGTTCAGGCCCACTCGCTGCGCGCGATCGACCTCTGCGCGGCGACGATGGAGCGCCTGCTGGCGCTCGCCGAGGCCCACCGCGACTGGCCGATGCCGGGCTACACCCACCTCCAGCGCGCTCAGCCGGTCTACCTCGGCCACCACCTCCTCGCCTACTTCTGGATGCTCGCTCGCGACGTCCTGCGCTTCCAGTTCGCGCTCGACAGCGCCAGCGTGATGCCGCTTGGATCGGGGGCACTTGCCGGTGTCAACTGGGAGATCGACCGCGAGTCCGTCGCCGCCGATCTCGGCTTCGAGCACGTCAGCCACAACTCGATCGACGGCGCCTCCAACCGCGACTTCGTCCTCGACTACCTGGCCGCCGCCTCGGCCTGCGCCATGCACCTCTCGCGGCTGGGCTCGGAAATCGTCATCTGGTCGAGCAGTGAGTTCGGCTTCTGCCAGCTGGACGAGACCTTCTCCTCGGGTTCGTCGATCATGCCGCAGAAGGTGAATCCCGATTCGGCTGAGCTGCTGCGAGCCAAGAGCCCGCGCGTCGCGGCCTCCTACGCGACGCTGCTCGGCGTCATGCATGCGCTGCCGCTGACCTACGGCAAGGACATGCAGGAGGACAAGGAGCCGCTCTTCGACGCGATCGACACGATCGAGTCCTGCCTCGACGCGACCGAGGGGATGCTGGCTGGAATCCAGTTCGACCGCGGCCGCATGGAGGACGCGTCCGGCGACGAGATGCTTGCCGCCACCGAGGTTGCCGACCTCCTGGTCCGCCGTGGGGTGCCCTTTCGCGAGGCGCACGGCGTCGTCGGCGGGCTGGTCCGCGACGCGGTCGAGAGCGGGCGCTCGCTCTCGGAGCTGACGCCCGAGGACCTGCGGCAGCGCTCCGAGCACCTCGACGACGCCTACTACGAGGTGCTCCAGCGCAGCAACTGGCTGGAGTCGAAGGCGATCGCCGGCGGCACCGGCTCGGCCCCGCTCGCCGCCCAGCTCGACGAGGCGCGCGAGACGCTGGCGGCGGTCCAGGCAAGAGTGCGCGACGAGCGGTCTTGACGGTCGACGGGCCTCAAACGTCCAAATCGCGGACGCCTGAGGCCCGCCGACTGGAGGCCGCCTTCTTCGCGCGCTCGGTGCACGAGGTGGCGCGCGAGCTGGTCGGTTGCCGGCTCTTCTTCGACGGGGTCGGCGGCACGATCGTCGAGACCGAGAGTTACGAGCGGGACGACCCCGCCTGCCACGCCTACGTCGGTCTCACCGATCGCACCGAGGTCCTGTTCGGAGCGCCGGGACGCGCCTACGTCTACCTCTCCTACGGGATCCACAGCCTGCTCAACGCCGTCGCCGAACCGGAGGGTGAGGCCGCGGCGGTACTGATCCGGGCGCTGGAGCCGACCGCGGGGCTGGAGGCGATGCGCGAGCGGCGTGGAGATCGACCCGACACGGAGCTCTGCTCAGGCCCCGGCAAGCTGACCGAGGCGCTCGGGATCGGGCTGGAGCTCAACGGCGCCGACCTCGGCCGCGATCCCTTTCTGCTGTTGCCCCCGGACGGCGCCGCGCCCGAAGTCGTCACCGCCCCGCGGGTCGGGATCACGAAAGCGACCGAGCGCCCCTGGCGCTTCTGCGCCACCGGCAGCCGCTTCGTCTCCCGCCCACGGCCCGAGGAGGGCCTGTCCCGGTAGGGGTGGAGCGTCTTGTACTTTTTCGCCGCTTCGGCTCTCGGACGGCCAGCGGCGATTCACGAAAAAGTTAAGCGAAACCCCTACCGGGACAGGCCCTCATCCCGCAGTGACGCCACCGCCGCCGCCGCTGGTTTCGGGCGCGGCTTCCGGCACTTCTGGTGCCGCTTCGGGGGCCGTTTCCACTTCCGGGGCCGCTTCGGTTTCCGGGGCGGGCGCGCTTTCTTCGCCTTCCGGCGCCGCTTCGTATTCGCCGCCCGATTCGGAGGGGACGTACGGCTCGTAATCGCCGGATTCGAAGTCTTCGCCGTTCTCCTCGGCCTCCTCGCGTGCCTCCTTTTCGGCGGCGCGGTTGGCCTTGATCTCCTCCCAGGCTGACATCACGCTGGCCCAGATCAGCGCCGGGAAGGTGCCGCCCATGACCGGTCCGCCGTTGTAGAGCGTCGTCATCGGCGTCGTCGAGTCGGGGTAGCCGACCCAGACGCAGGCGGTGGCTTCGTCGCTGATGCCGCCGCAGAACCAGGCATCGCCGTTGTTCTCGGTCGTGCCGGTCTTGCCCCACTGCCCTTCGGCGCCGATCTGGGCGTTGGTCCCGGTGCCACTGGAGACGACCGTTTCGAGGATTCGCCTGGCTTCTTCGGCGACACCCTCGTCGATCACCTGCTCGTGGGTGGAGTCGTTGTCGCCGCCCTTGATCGTCTGGTCGTCCTGGTCGGTGACCTGCGTGTAGGAGACCGGACTGTTGCCGGGGCGCGGCGCGAGCGTGCCGCTGACCCGGTCGCCGTCGTTGCCGAGAGTGCTGTAGGCGTAGGTCCAGCCCAGCGTCGTGACGCCGGTCCCGAGACCGCCGAGGACCATCGCCGGGTTGGTCGAGATCGGGTCGTTGTAGCCCATCTTGTGGATCGTGGCGGCGATTGCCTGGGTCCGATCACGGACCGTCTTGCCCTCCAGGCCTTCGAGCGCGAGCTGGGCGTAGACGGAGTTGTCGGAGTTGGTCGTGGCGCAGATGATCGAACAGGCCCCGGCATAGAAGTCCCCGTCGTTGGTGACCTCGAAGACTTCCTGACCGTTCTTACCGAAGGCGAATTCCTGCGGCGCCGATTCGTAGACCGTTTCCGGCGAGATCCCCTGCTCGAGCGCCGTCAGCAGCGTGAAGGGCTTGATCGAGGAGCCGGGCTGCCGGTAGCCCTGCGTGGCGAGGTTGAAGGGCCGGGTCTCGAAGTCGGGACCACCAACCATCGCCTTGATGCCGGCGTTGCGGTTGTCGATGACGACCACCGAAGCGGTCGCCGGCGAGTAGCCGAGGTAGGAGTTGACCGCTTCTTCGGCAGCTTCCTGCAGGCCGAGGTCGAGGGTCGACTTGACTTTGAGGCCGCTGAAGAAGGCCTTCGAGGCGCCATAGCGTTCGACCAGCTGCTGGCGCAGATAGGCGGTGAAGTAGGGAGCCTTGGAGTCGAGCGTCGGCGGCTCGATGTCGTTCGGCGAGGGCAGCGCCTGCTTCGTGCCTTCTTCGAACTGCTCCTGGGAGATGTAGCCCTGTTCGTACATCCTTTCCAGCACGAGGTTGCGGCGGCCGAGGCTGTTTTCGGGGTAGATCTTCGGGTCGTAGGCGGATGGGGAGGCGATGCTGGCGGCCAGGGTCGCCGCCTCCCAGGGCTCCAGAACCGAGGCGCAGGGCTCGGTTGGCGTGCCGCAGCCCGGATGAGCCGCGCCGAAGAAGGTGCGGGCGGCCGCCTCGATCCCATAGGCGCCCTCACCGAAGTAGATCGTGTTCAGATACTGGGTGAGGATCTTGTCCTTGCTCCAGTGACGCTCCAGGCGATAGGCCAGAGCGGCCTCTTTGAACTTGACGAAGAGGGTGCGGGTGTCCTGGGCTTCCAGCGCGTTCTTGACGAACTGCTCGGTGATCGTCGAGCCGCCCTGGGCGGCGCTCTGGCTGAGGATGTCTTTGACCAGGGCGCGGCCGATCCCCTGGAAGTCGACGCCGCTGTGCTCGTAGAAGCGCGCGTCCTCGATCGAGACCACCGCGTTCTTGACGTTGGGGGAGATCTGGCCTGAGTTGAGCAGGATTTTGTTCTGGTCGCTGGTCAGCGTGCCGATCGACTCGCCGTTGGCGTCGTAGATCTCGCTGTTCTTCGACGCCTTGTACTGGGCGAAGTCGTAGATCGCGGGCAGATCCTGGGAGACCGCCGCCATCATCCCGAAGACCGTCGAGACCAAGGCCAAGATCGCCAGTCCCAGCAGCACGAAGAGGACGCGCAGCTTCTTCAGCCTTGGCCTTCGCGGCTTCGACGGGGAGGGGCCAGCGGGCCCGATCGGGGGAGCCGGGGGCGCGGGCGGAACGTCGCCGCCGCCACTCGACCGGCGCTTTAGTCCAAGGACAGCCATCAATAAGAGAGAACGCCCGAGGACCTGAACGGCCGTCGAGCGGAGGCGGCAGTCTAGCATTGCCGCCATGTCAAATCTGGCGCGGAACGCGGTCGATGTGCTGCCCGAGGGGCGGCTCGACGAGCAGCTGGCGTGCGACCGCCCGCTGCGGGTAAAGCTGGGGATCGATCCCACCACCGCCGATATCCACCTCGGCCACACTGTCGTTCTCGAGAAGCTGCGCGAGTTTCAGGACGCCGGCCACGTCGTCGTTCTCATCATCGGCGACTTCACCGCCAGGGTCGGGGATCCGAGCGGGCGCTCGAGCACGCGGCCGCTGCCGGCGCCGGAGGAGATCGAGGCCAACGCGGCCACCTACCAGGAGCAGGCCTTCAAGGTTCTCGACCGCGAACGGACCGAGGTCCGCTTCAACAGCGAGTGGCTGCGGATGGAGCCGGAGGCGCTGCTGGGCTTACTGGCGCAGACCACCGTCGCTCGCCTGCTCGAGCGAGACGACTTCCAGAAGCGGCTCGGGGCGGGCCAGCCGGTTGCCGCCCTGGAGCTGCTCTACCCGCTGCTGCAGGGCTACGACTCGGTCGCGGTCGAGGCCGACGTCGAGCTGGGGGGGACCGACCAAAAGTTCAACTTGCTCTTCGGCCGCGACATTCAAACGGCCTACGGCCAGAAGCCGCAGTCGATCCTGACGATGCCGATCCTGGTCGGGACCGACGGCGTGCAGAAGATGAGCAAGTCGCTCGGCAATTACGTCGGCGTCACCGACCCGCCCGAGGAGATGTTCGGGCGCTTGATGAGTATTCCCGACGAGGCGATGGAGGACTACTACCGCCTGCTGCTCGGCGACGCCCGGCCAGAGGCCTCCCCGAACGCGGCCAAGCGCGAGCTGGCGCGCCGGCTCGTCGACCGCTTCCACGGAGAGGGGGCCGGCGCCGCGGCGGAGGAGCACTTCAACCGGGTCTTCGTCGATCACTCGGCCCCAGAGGAGATGCCCGAGGTATCGCTCAGCGGCTATCTCAGCGACGGCGACGGCCTCGTGCACCTGCCGCGCCTGATCGCCGGCGCCTTCGGCCTCAGCTCCAGCGAGGGGCGCCGCCTGATCCAGCAGGGGGGCGTCAGGCTCGACGGCGACCCCGTGCCTGAGCAGGCGTTGGACCTAGAGGCAAGCGGCCTAGAGGGTAGAGTCCTGCAGGTCGGGAAGCGGCGCTTCTGCCGGCTGCGCGGAACCCCCTAGGCAAACCGCAGCCGCGGCGCTATACTCCTTGGTCCTTCTGGGGTCTGCCTCGAGCGATCCCTGGGCGTTGAAGCCGGCGAGACCCGCCGCAGAGGCGCAGCGGTCTTTGAAAACTGAGCAGCGTGCACTCCGTAGGCCATCAACAGCCTGCGGAATGTTTGAGCCCGATCCATCCGGCGCGCCAGCGCACCGGATGGTCTTGATTTACCTCGTCATACCGGCCGTCGTACTTGTGTACTCGGCGGCCATATAGGCATGACAGGCTCTCTGTAGAAGTACTCTTCACGGAGAGTTTGATCCTGGCTCAGGACGAACGCTGGCGGCGTGCTTAACACATGCAAGTGGTGCGACGAACCAGGGCTTGCCCTGGGGCTAAGCCGCGAACGGGTGAGTAACACGTGGGTAACCTGCCCCGATGACCGGGACAACCCGAGGAAACTCGGGCTAATACCGGATGTGGTGCACAGGCATAAGCTTGTGTACTAAAGGAAGCTTCGGCCTCCGCATTGGGAGGGGCCCGCGGCCCATTAGCTAGTTGGTGGGGTCAAGGCCTACCAAGGCAACGATGGGTAGCTGGTCTGAGAGGACGATCAGCCACACTGGGACTGAGACACGGCCCAGACTCCTACGGGAGGCAGCAGTGGGGAATCTTGCGCAATGCGCGAAAGCGTGACGCAGCAACGCCGCGTGGGGGAAGACGGCCTTCGGGTTGTAAACCCCTTTCAGGAGGGACGAAGGTTCACCGGTGAATAGCCGTGTGGATTGACGGTACCTCCACAAGAAGCTCCGGCTAACTACGTGCCAGCAGCCGCGGTAATACGTAGGGAGCAAGCGTTGTCCGGAATCATTGGGCGTAAAGCGCGCGTAGGTGGCCTCATAAGTCCGCTGTGAAAGTCAAAGGCTCAACCTTTGAAAGCCGGTGGATACTGTGGGGCTAGAGTACGGAAGAGGCGAGTGGAATTCCTGGTGTAGCGGTGGAATGCGCAGATATCAGGAGGAACACCAATAGCGAAGGCAGCTCGCTGGGACGTTACTGACACTGAGGCGCGAAAGCGTGGGGAGCGAACAGGATTAGATACCCTGGTAGTCCACGCCGTAAACGATGGGTACTAGGTGTGGGAGGTGTCGACTCCTCCCGTGCCGTCGCTAACGCACTAAGTACCCCGCCTGGGGAGTACGGCCGCAAGGCTAAAACTCAAAGGAATTGACGGGGGCCCGCACAAGCAGCGGAGCATGTGGTTTAATTCGACGCAACGCGAAGAACCTTACCTGGGCTTGACATGTTGGTGACCGCCGTGGAAACACGGTTTTCCTTCGGGACACCATCACAGGTGGTGCATGGCTGTCGTCAGCTCGTGTCGTGAGATGTTGGGTTAAGTCCCGCAACGAGCGCAACCCCCGTTCCATGTTGCCAGCATTCAGTTGGGGACTCATGGGAGACTGCCGGTGACAAACCGGAGGAAGGTGGGGATGACGTCAAGTCATCATGCCCCTTATGTCCAGGGCTACACACGTGCTACATTGGCGCATACAAAGGGCAGCAATACCGTGAGGTGGAGCAAATCCCATAAAGTGCGTCTCGGTTCGGATTGGAGGCTGAAACTCGCCTCCATGAAGGTGGAGTTGCTAGTAATCGCGGATCAGCAATGCCGCGGTGAATACGTTCCCGGGCCTTGTACACACCGCCCGTCACACCACGAAAGCGAGCAACACCCGAAGCCGGTGGCCTAACCGCAAGGAGGGAGCCGTCGAAGGTGGGGCCCGTGATTGGGGTGAAGTCGTAACAAGGTAGCCGTAGCGGAAGCTGCGGCTGGATCACCTCCTTTCTAGGGAGATTTCTCTAGAACGTCGACCGGGCTCCCCAGTGGCATTCGTGTCGCTGGGAACGCTGCTCAGTTTTGAGAGACCACCCACGGAGAACCCGTGGGTGCGCCTCGGTGGACCTTGAAAACTGCACAAGGCCAAAAATCAGAATCCGCATATGTGGATTCTGAGGGTATTTAATTTAACGATCCACACACTTATGTGAGTGGGTCGCTCACCGTCAAGATAGTAAGAGTTTACGGTGGATGCCTTGGCACCAGGAGTCGAAGAAGGACGTGGACGGCTGCGATAAGCCGCGGTGAGGCGCTGAACAGCCATTGACCCGCGGATTTCCGAATGGGAAAACCCGGCGCCGGTAATGCGGCGTCATCCGCTGGTGAATTCATAGCCAGCGGAAGGGAACCGGGCGAACTGAAACATCTAAGTAGCCCGAGGAAAAGAAATCAACCGAGACTCCCTTAGTAGTGGCGAGCGAAAGGGGATCAGCCCAAACCTGACAGATGTAAGCGGGCACGCGTTGTCTGTCGGGGGTTGTAGGGCGTCATGCCCGAGCCGTGCCTGGCTCGGCGGCAGTTACAAAATCAGGCGTTAGCCGAAGCGAGTGGAACCTCGCACCACAGAGGGCAATCGTCCCGTAGGTGAAAGCGCGCTGATCTGTCGATTGACGTTCCTGAGTAAGACCGCACCCGTGAAACGCGGTCTGAACCTGGGGGGACCACCCTCCAAGGCTAAGTACTACCTGGTGACCGATAGTGAACTAGTACCGTGAGGGAAAGGTGAAAAGCACCCCTGAAGGGGAGTGAAATAGTACCTGAAACCGTAGACTTACAAGTGGTCGGAGCACCTTCGGGTGTGACGGCGTGCTTTTTGCATCACGAGCCGGCGAGTTACTCGTCAGTGGCAAGGTTAAGCGATGAGCGGAGCCGTAGCGAAAGCGAGTCTGAATAGGGCGACACAGTCACTGGCGGTAGACCCGAAACTGAGCGAGCTATCCATGGGCAGGCTGAAGCGGGGGTAAGACCTCGTGGAGGGCCGAACCGACCTAGGTTGAAAACTGGGCGGATGACCTGTGGATCGGAGTGAAAGGCTAATCAAGCTCAGAGATATCTGGTTCTCTCCGAAATATATTTAGGTATAGCCTCGAGTGATTGCGTTGCGGCCGTAGAGCACTGTTTGGATTAGGGGCCCTACCAGGTTACCGACTTCAGGCAAACTCCGAAGACCGTTACGGTTAGCTCGGGAGTCAGTGTGCGGGGGATAAACTTCGTACGCGAAAGGGAAACAACCCAGACCATCAGCTAAGGACCCTAAGTGCTAGCTAAGTGGCAAACGATGTCCGAATGCAGAGACAACCAAGAGGTTGGCTTAGAAGCAGCCACCCTTGAAAGAGTGCGTAACAGCTCACTGGTCAAGTGTTCGGGCGCGGATAATTCAACGGGGCTCAAGCTAGCCTCCGAAGCTATGGGTGTGCAGGCCTGCGGGCTCTGTACGCGGTAGGAGAGCGTTCCAGTTGCGTGAAGCGGCGTCGTAAGGCTCCGTGGAGTGGCTGGAAGTGAGAATGCCGGCATGAGTAACGAAAGTGGGGTGAGAATCCCCACCACCGATTGTCCAAGGTTTCCTGAGTAAAGTTCGTCTGCTCAGGGTTAGTCGGGACCTAAGGCGAGGCCGAAAGGCGTAGCCGATGGCCAACAGGTTGATATTCCTGTACCACGTCGATTCCGTTATGACCGATGGGGGGACGGGGAAGGGTAAGGGATCCCAGGCGATGGTCGTCCTGGGGCAAGCACGTAGCCAGTCGCTGCAGGGAAATCCGCAGCGGCGTTTTGACGCGAGGTGCGATGCCAGCTGGCTTGACCGCCGGCAAGTCCCCAATCCCATGCCTCCAAGAAAAGCCTCTAGGCAGGATTCGCGTGCCCGTACCGATAACCGACACAGGTGGACAAGTAGAACATACTGAGGTGAGCGAGCTAACTCTCGTTAAGGAACTCGGCAAAATCGTCCCGTAACTTCGGGAGAAGGGACGCCCCGGTAGGGTGAACTCCGTACGGAGGGAGCTCGAGGGGGCCGCAGTGAATTGGTCCAACCGACTGTTTACCAAAAACACAGGCCTCTGCTAAGTCGTAAGACGACGTATAGGGGCTGACGCCTGCCCGGTGCCGGAAGGTTACGCGGACTTGTTAGCGCTTCGGCGCGAAGCAGTGAAGCTAAGCCCCGGTAAACGGCGGCCGTAACTATAACGGTCCTAAGGTAGCGAAATTCCTTGTCGGGTAAGTTCCGACCTGCACGAATGGCGTAACGAGTTGGACGCTGTCTCAACGAGAGGCTCGGTGAAATTAAAGTCTCGGTGAAGATGCCGAGTACCCGCAGCTAGACGGAAAGACCCCGTGAACCTTTACTGCAACTTGATATTGGAGTCTGGGGTATCTCGCTCAGGATAGGTGGGAGACAGTGAACCAGTGGCTTTGGCCGCTGGGGAGTCACCCTTGAGATACCACCCTTGGTAGTCTGGGCTTCTAACACCGCGCCGTGATCCGGGCGGTGAACAGTGTCAGGTGGGCAGTTTGACTGGGGCGGTCGCCTCCTAAAGAGTAACGGAGGCGCCCAAAGGTTCCCTCAGCACGGTTGGAAATCGTGCGTAGAGTGTAAAGGCAACAAGGGAGCTTGACTGCGAGACCGACGGGTCGAGCAGGAACGAAAGTTGGGCTTAGTGATCCGGCGGTAGCAAGTGGAAGCGCCGTCGCTCAACGGATAAAAGGTACTCCGGGGATAACAGGCTTATCGGTTCCAAGAGTCCACATCGACGAACCGGTTTGGCACCTCGATGTCGGCTCGTCGCATCCTGGGGCTGGAGTAGGTCCCAAGGGTTGGGCTGTTCGCCCATTAAAGCGGTACGCGAGCTGGGTTCAGAACGTCGTGAGACAGTTCGGTCCCTATCTGCTGTGGGCGTTGGAGAGTTGAGAGGAGTCATCCCTAGTACGAGAGGACCGGGATGAACATGCCGCTGGTGTATCTGTTGTCCTGCCAAGGGCATCGCAGGTTAGCTACGCATGGAACGGATAACCGCTGAAAGCATCTAAGCGGGAAGCCGTCCTCGAGATGAGCTCTCCCATCCCCTTGAGGGAGTAAGACCCCTGGTAGACCACCAGGTTGATAGGCCGGCGGTGCAAGCGCAGCAATGTGCTCAGCCGACCGGTACTAATGGGTCGAGGGCTTGACGGATATTCAATACCTTGAGGTCTTGTGCGGTTTTCAAGCTCCACCGGGGCGGCGTCTCGCCAATTTCCGGTGGTGCATAGCGAGTGGGAGACACCTCTTCCCATTCCGAACAGAGCAGTTAAGCCACTCAGCGCCGATGGTACTTGGGGGGCAACCCCCTGGGAGAGTAGGTCGCCGCCGGTTCTTTTTTAGCGGTCCGCGCCGGAGTCAGGCGCGGGCTGCGGCACCCGGATGAGCGGCGCGATCCGTCGCCGGCGAGCAGCTTGCGTAGCGCTGCTACGCGGCGCTACTCGCCGGCGACGGATCGCTTGCTCCCCGGGCGCCTCGCTTCCGCGACTGACTCCGGCGCGGACCGCGGAATCCAGCTTCCTCGAGCAGGTTGCAGTGGCTGCTGCGGATCGTGGCTCGCGTGGCGTCGCGCGGACGAGGCGCGGACGAGGGGTCTGCGCAGCCCTGGCGAGTTCTCCCAGCGGGCTCCTCGAGCCCGTACTCGCCGAGGGTTGCGAAGTCGATCATCAGGTCGACGGCGTCGGTTAGCCGTCCTGTTAGCGTTTGCTTAGAATCGAACATGGGTTCGTAAGTTACGCGGGCCTCCGGACGGCAAGTGCTGGTTGCAAGGGGGCTTGCATTTCGTGCCTGGGGGCTGGGTAATTGGGGCAGCGCTACTGGTCGCCAGTAGCGCTGCGGACCCCAGAAGCGCGGTTGGGAGACTTGGCGGAACTTTGCTGGGGCTGGGCGCCACGCTCGGCCATGTCTCTTGGCAAGGATCCTACGACTCCGCGGGGTGCTTTTGCAAACGCCAGCACCAGGCGGGCTACCTGCGCCGGTTTCTCGACGTTCGGGGAGTGGCCAGCGCCGGCGATCAGGTGCGTCTCGGCTGCGGGCACGGCGGTCGCGTACTGACGGAGCGCCCGCTCCGGGTCGTTGACGATCTGCTCCTCGGCACCCATGATCACCATCAACGGCTTGCCGGTCTCGCTCATCCGCCGGTCGAGGGGCTTCTCCTCGAGGAAGTCCTCGTTTCCCACAGGGGAGTCGTCGTAGGCGCTGTAGGTGAGCCGCTTGACGTCCTCGACGAAGGCGTCCGGCACCTCGAAGCCCGGTGCGAACGCCACCTCGAGGCCGTCGCGCACGGAGAAGTCGGGCTTGATCCGCCAGAGTGCCTCCCCGAGCACGGGCTTGAAGGCCAAGCCGGCGATGAACCCGAGGTCGCCGTAGGAGTTGTCGGGGGGCATGTCGATGATCGCCACCCGGTCGACGAGGCCGGGGGCGCGCTCGGCGAGGGCCACGGAGACGCTGCCGCCGAGCGAATGGCCGATGACCGCTGCGTCGTGCACGTTTCGTGCCTGCAGTGCGCGTGCGACGGTTTCCGCCTGGTGCTCGGGCGTGTAGCCGGAGCCGGGCTTTTCCGAGCCTCCGTGGCCGAGCAGGTCGATCGCGATGACCCGGTGGTCGCGCGCCAACAGCGGCATGACGCCGTCCCACCAGTCGATCGCGCAGCTGAAGCAGTGGACGAGGACGATCGGCGGAGCGTCGACGGGGCCACGTTCGACGATCTGGACGTCCCCCGAACTGGTCGTGAGAATCGATCCCCCGGGCACCGTCGCCTCGGCTTCCTCGGTTTCGCCGCTGACGAGCAGTGCGTTGAGGCCCAGCAATGCCAGAATCGCCGCCGCCGCCGCGATTGCGATAGCCGTGCGCCTTCCGATCTTCCACCTTCTCCCCATGGCGGTCGTTACCCTAGCCCAGGATCATGGAGAAATTCGTCATTCAGGGCGGGACGCCGCTCTCCGGCGAGGTCACGGTCGCCGGCAACAAGAACGCGGCCCTGCCGATCCTCGCCGCCTGCCTGCTGACGGAGGAGGAGTTGCTCCTGCACCGGGTGCCGCGGATTCGTGACACCGAGGCCCAGATCGCCCTGCTGGAGCAGTTGGGGGTGGATGCGGCTTGGGTCGACGACAACAGCGTCCGCCTCTGCGCCCGCGGCGTCACCGACGCCAGCGTGGACGAGGAGCTCTCGAGCCAGATTCGTGCCTCGTTCCTGCTGGCTGGGCCGCTTCTGGCTCGCTTCGGCGAAGCGCGGATGCCACCGCCGGGAGGCGATTTCATCGGCCGGCGCCGGCTCGATGCCCACCTCGACGCCTTCAAGGACCTCGGCGCCCGCGTCGACGGCGATCGCTGGATCGAGCTGACGGCGCCCGGCGGTCTCTGTGCCTGCGAGATCTTCATGGATGAGCCCTCGGTGATGGGGACCGAGAACGCGCTGATGGCGGCGGCGCTGACGCCGGGGCAGACGAAGATCTCCAACGCTGCCTCCGAGCCGCACGTCCAGGACCTTGCGCGCCTGCTGACCAAGATGGGCGCCCGGGTCGACGGAATCGGCTCCAACGTGATGGTCGTCAACGGCGCCGAGAAACTGGCCGGCGCCGAGCACACGATCTCTCCGGACCACATCGAGGTCGGCAGCTTCATGGCCCTGGCCGCCGCCACCGGCGGCGAGTTGCGCATCCGCGACGCCGGAGCAGAGGATCTGGCCATGGTCCGGCGGCAGTTTCGCCGCCTCGGCCTGCGCTCAGAGGTGGATGGCGACGACGTGATCGTGCCGCCAGAGCAGAGTCTCGAGATCGAAACCGACCTCGGCGGCGCCATCCCGAAGATCGAGGATGGTCCCTGGCCCGCTTTTCCGGCGGACCTGACCTCGATCGCGCTGGCGCTCGCGACCCAGGCGAACGGCGAGGTCCTGATCTTCGAGAAGATGTTCGAGAACCGCCTTTTCTTCGTCGACAAGCTGGTCGCGATGGGCGCTCGGATCACGCTGTGCGATCCCCACAGGGCGATCGTCAGCGGTCCGAGTCGGCTTCATGGTGAGCGCGTCGAGAGCCCCGACATCCGAGCCGGGATGGCGATGCTCATCGCCGCTCTGGCAGCGGACGGCAGCTCGGAGATCGGCAACATCCGCCAGATCGACCGCGGCTATGAGCAGATCGACGAGCGCTTGCGCGCGCTCGGAGCCCAAATCGAGCGGGTATCTGCAGAGGTCCCTGCCTAGCAGGGCTTTTGCTCCGCCTCTCGTAAGGTCAGCCGGATGATTCATCCAATCCCGCCCGGAACTCGCGACGTGCTCCCAGAGGAGATGCGGGAGCTGCGACGGCTGCAACGGTCCTTGGTAGACCTGTTCGAGGAGCGCGGCTATGGCGAGGTGGCGACGCCGGCAATCGAGTACGACGAGGTCCTGGCCCGCGGTGACGGCCGCGGCGCCGCCAGCGCCTACCGCTTCTTCGACGGCAGCGGCGACCTGCTGGCCCTGCGCTCGGACATGACCGTACCGATTGCCCGCCTCGTCGCCAGCCGCTTCACCGATACAGAGCCGCCGCTGCGCCTCAGCTACCTGGCCAGCGCCTACCGGGCGGTGCGACCCCAGCGCGGCCAGATGCGCGAGTTCGTCCAGGCCGGGGTGGAGCTGATCGGTGAGCCGGCGCCGGGGGGGACTGTGGAGGTGATCGAGGTACTGGAGGCGGCGCTGGACGTCGCCGGCCTCGACCGCGCCGTGATCGGCCTCGGCGACGCCGATCTCTACCGTCAGTTGCTGACCGAGCTCGGCGTCGAGGGTGAGGCACGCGACTCGATCATCGCCAGGCTGGCGACGCACGACCTGGTCGGCCTGGAGGCGGAGCTCTCCGCGGTCGAGGGGATCGGCGAGGAGCAGGCCGCCACCTGCGTCGCGCTCTCGCAGCTGCGCGGGGGCAGCGAGGTGCTGACCGAGGCGCGCCGCCTCGGCGGCGCCGCGGTCGAGCGCGCGACCGCGCGTCTGCAGGAGACCTACGAGGAGCTTGAGCGCCGCGGCGTCGCCGGGCGGGTCCAGATCGACCTCGGCCTGCTACGCGATCTCGGCTACTACAGCGGCGCCATCCTCGAGGTCTACGACCCCGCGCTGGGGCACGTGCTCGGTGGAGGCGGTCGCTACGACGGCCTGATGAAGCGCTTTGGCGTCGACCTGCCAGCGGCCGGATTCGCCCTCTACTTGGAGCGCGTCCACGTCGCCCAGATGGAGGAGGAGTCACGGCGCCGGGGGGAGGGGCGATGAGCTCGGAGATCGCCGGCCTGGGCCGGGCCAAGGCAGACGGGCCGCTGAAGCTGGCGGTTCCGCGCGGGGCCCTGTTCAGCGCAACCTTGGACCTGCTGGAGGCGGCGGGGGTCGACACCGCCGAGGCGCGCGGTGACTCGCGCTCGCTGATCTTCGAGACCAGCGGCATGACGCTGGTGACGATGCGTCCCTCCGACGTGCCCACCTACGTCGAGGCAGGCGCGGCCGACGTCGGCATCACCGGCAAGGACGTGCTGTTGGAGCAGGACGACCGCCTCGTCTACGAGCTGCTCGATCTTGGCTTCGGCCGTTGCCGCATGGTCCTTGCGGGTCGCGTCGGCGACGCGAGCCTGGGCGAGTCGCAACGGCGCCTCGGAATGATGCGGATCGCGACCAAGTACCCGCGGATCGCCGCGCGTCACTTCGAGGCAACCGGCCGTCAGATCGAACTGATCGAGGTCAAGGGATCGGTCGAGCTGGCACCGCTGATCGGCCTCGGCGACGGCATCGTCGACCTGGTGGCCACCGGCCGCACGCTCGAAGAGAACGATCTCGAGGTGCGCGAGGAGATCCTCGAATGCACCGCTCGCTTCGTCGCCAACCGCGTCGCCCACAAGCTGCGCGCGGACGAGATCGACGAGCTGACGGCGAAACTGAGAGAGGCGGTCGCGGGGTGAGGACGCAGCGCTTCGAATGGGCGGGAGCGACGGCGACCGCGCGGGCGCTGAGGGGATGGACGGGCGCGGCCGAGCCTCCTGGGGTCTATGAGGACGTCCTGAGGATTCGGCAGGAAATCCAGGAGGAACGCGATGCCGCCCTGCGCAGGTTGACCGAGCGCCTGGACGGGGTCGAGCGAATGCCGGAGTCGCTGCGAGTCGATCCCGGCGATGGGAAGGCCGCACTGGCTGCAATCGCGCCAGGGGTTCGCGAGGCGATGGAAGTCGCGGCGAGCAACATCCGCGCCGTCGCCGAGATGCAGGTGAGCGACAAGGTGCAGACCGCCGAGCTGTCACAGGGTCAGACCGTTTCCGTTCGCGAAGTGCCGGTGGCCAACGTCGGCGTTTACGCACCCGGGGGACGCGCGACCTACCCATCGAGCGTCCTCATGTGCGCCATCCCCGCCCAAACCGCGGGTGTCGAACGCGTCGCGCTGGTCTCGCCACCCGGTCCCGATGGTCGCCCCTCCGAGGCTGTGCTCGCGGCGGCGGCGCTGTGCGAAATCGACGAGATCTACGCGATCGGTGGCGCCCAGGCGGTATTCGCGCTGACCTTCGGCACGGAGACCGTCGATTCCGTCGACGTCATCGTCGGCCCGGGCAACTTCTGGGTGCAGGAGGCCAAGCGCAACGTCATGGGCATCGTTGGAATCGACTCCTACGCCGGACCATCGGAGCTGATGCTCATCGCCGGCCACGACACCGATGCTGATTGGGCGGCCCTCGACCTATGCGCCCAGGCCGAGCACGGTCCCGAAAGTCCGCTGGTCGTCGCGGCGGTCGAGGAGCAGGTCCTCGAGTCCATCGCAGCCGCGACCGCGCGCGCAGCCGCGACCCGACCCAGTGTCTGCGAGGCGCCGTTGGCACTCGTCCAGGTTCCCGATCTCGACGCGGCGATCGACCTCGCCAACGCCTTCGCCCCCGAGCATCTCGAGCTGCTCGAGGAGGATGCCGCTCTGCAGGCCGATCGGGTTCGGACCGCCGGCTGCGTCTTCGTCGGTCGCTACGGCGCCACCGCCTTCGGCGACTACGTCGCCGGCTCCAATCACGTGCTGCCCACCACCCGAACCGGCCGCTTTTCCGGGCCGCTCGGACCCGGAACCTTTCGCCGTCGCATCTCCAGGGTCGACGTATCCGGCGAGGCCGCTGCCGCGCTCGCCCCGCACGCAGACGCCCTCGCCCGCGCCGAGGGCTTCCCCGTCCACGGCGAGTCAGCGATGATTAGGCGATGACGCGGACCGCAAGCAGAGAGCGCGATACGGCCGAGACCCGAATCCGGCTCTCGCTCGACCTCGACGGGGGGGAGGCGAGCGCCGAGACCGGTGTCGGCTTTCTCGACCACATGCTGGACCTGCTCGCGCGGCACGGCCGGCTTGGCCTCGAGGTCGAGGCCAGCGGCGATCTCGAGACCGGCGCCCACCACACGGTGGAGGACGTCGGCATCGTGCTCGGGCAGGCGCTCGACGAGGCGCTCGGCGACCGCGCCGGAATCCGGCGCTATGGCTCGGCGGTGGTGCCGATGGACGAGTCGCTGGCTGAGTGCGCGATCGACGTCTCCGGGCGACCCCTGTGCATCTTCGACGCCGAGCTGCCGACGACCTCGATCGCCGGCTTCGACACCGAGCTGGCGGAGGAGTTCTTCCGCGCGGTTGCCAACAGCGCCAAGCTGACCCTGCACGTCTCCGTCCGCTACGGCACCAACGCGCACCACATGATCGAGGCCAGCTTCAAGGCTTTCGCCCGCGCCCTCCGCGTGGCGGTCTCGATCGACCCGGAGGAGAGCGGCGTCCCTTCGACCAAGGGGACGCTGAGCGAATGACGACGCGCATCGCGATCCTCAACTACGGGATGGGCAACCTGCGCTCGGTCGAGAAGGCGCTGGAGCACGTCGGCGTCGCCGCGACGATCACCAGTGACGCCGGCGAGGCTCGCGCCGCCGACGGCCTGATCCTGCCCGGGGTCGGCGCCTTCCCGCGGGCGATGGAGCGGATCCGCGAGCTCGGCCTCGACGAGCTGATCGCCGAGCGGCGGCAGGCGGAGGTGCCGATCCTCGGCATCTGCCTCGGGCTGCAGCTGCTCTTCGACTCGACCACCGAGCTCGGAGGAGCCGACGGCCTCCGCCTGCTCGAGGGACCGGTGGACGGGCTCGAGGCCGATGGTCTCAAGGTCCCGCACATCGGCTGGTCGCCGGTGCGCTGGGAGCATGATTCGCGCTTGACGGAGGGGATTCCCTCCGAGACCCCTTTCTACTTCGTCCACTCCTTCGCTCCGCGCCCCACCGCCGGGGAGCTGCTCGGCAGCGCCGCCTACGGCGCCCGTTTCGCCTGCGCGGCCGAGCGTGAGGACGTCTTCGGCGTCCAGTTCCACCCGGAGAAGTCGAGCGCCGCCGGGCTGCGGCTGCTGTCGAACTTCGCCGGGGTCTGCGCGTCCGTCCCGGCGTGATTCTCTACCCGGCCATCGACATCCGCGGCGGCCAGGCGGTGCGGCTGCTGCAGGGCGACTACGAGCAGGAGACGGTCTACGACGCCGACCCGGCTGAAGCGGCGCAGCGCTGGGCCGGTGAAGGCGCCGAGTTCCTCCACGTCGTCGATCTCGACGGCGCCAAGGCGGGCAAGCCCCGGAGCCTCGACGCGGTGCGGCGCATCGCCGCGTCGGTCGACTGCCCGATCCAGGTCGGGGGCGGCTTGCGGAGCATGAACGCGGTGGATGCGGTGCTCGACGCCGGCGCCGCGCGCGTCGTGATCGGCACCGCAGCGCTGCGCGATCCGGATTTCCTAATGGCAGCGCTGGAGAAACACGGCGAGCGCGTGGTCGTGTCGGTGGACGCCCGCGACGGAAAGGTCTCCCTCTCCGGCTGGACCGAAACCAGCGACCTCGACGTGGCCGCGGCGGTGGCGGAATTGACCGAGCGCGGCGTCCATCGCTTCCTCTGCACCGCGATCGAGGTCGACGGCACGATGGAGGGACCGGCGACCAACGAGCTCAATCGAATCGCCGCCGCAACCTCAGCCCAGGTGATCGCCTCCGGCGGCGTCGGCACCCTCGCTCATCTGAAAGCCCTAGCCGCCGACGCAGCCCCAAACATCGAAGGCGCCATCGTCGGCCGAGCCCTCTACGAGCAACGGTTCAGCGTTTCGGACGCCATTGCGGCGCTCGAGACGGGGGCATCCCGGTAGGGGTGGAGCGTCTTGTACTTTTTCGCCGCTCTGGATCTCGAACGGCCGCGGCCACTCCTCGAAAAAGTTAAGCGAACCCCTACCGGGATGCCCCCGTCTCCCGCCCTCTAGCCTCTGTCCCATGCTCTTGAAACGAGTGATCCCCTGCCTCGACGTCGACGCCGGCCGCGTCGTCAAGGGCACCAACTTCGTCGGCCTGCGCGACGCCGGCGATCCGGTCGAGCTGGCCGAGCGCTACGACGCCGAGGGCGCCGACGAGCTGGTCTTCCTCGACATCACCGCTTCGCATGAGAAGCGGGACACGATCGTCGAGCTGGCGCGGCGCACCGCCGACAACGTCTTCATCCCCTTCACGATCGGTGGCGGCATCCGCTCGGTCGAAGACGCGCAGGCGGTGCTCGACGCCGGCGCCGACAAGGTCTCGGTCAACTCAGCGGCGCTGGCGCGGCCCCAGCTGCTCGGCGAGCTGGCGCAGCAGTTCGGCGCCCAGTGCGTGGTGATCGCAATCGACGCCAAGCGTGAAGAGGTCGGCTGGGGCGTATACGTGAACGGCGGACGCACGAAGGTCGAGGGTCAGGACGCCGTCGAGTGGGCCGCGGAGGCAGTCGACCTCGGCGCCGGAGAGATCCTGCTGACCAGCATGGACCGCGACGGCACCAACGACGGCTACGACATCGAGCTGACCCGGGCGGTGGCGGAGGCGGTGCCGGTGCCGGTGATCGCTTCCGGCGGCGCCGGTGAGCTGGCGCACCTGAGCGAGGCGATTGTCGACGGCGGCGCCGACGCCGTCCTCTGCGCCTCGATCTTCCACTACGGGCAGTACCAGGTGCGGGAGGCGAAGGAGCGCCTCGCGGCCGACGGCATTCCGGTCCGCCTCTAGCTCGCTCCTGGCCCGGAATCGTGGTAGGCAAGGACCGATGAGCGGAGGCGAAAAGCCGAGCGAGCGGCGGATCGAGGATTGGCGGGACGTCTATCCGGAGTTGCAGGCTGTGCACGAAGCCGCCACCGAGCCGCTGTACCTGGTCGGCGGCGCGGTCCGCGATCTTCTCCTCGGACGCGGCCGCGCCGACATCGACGTCGTCGTCGAGGGCGATGCCGCCGCGCTCGCGTCACGGCTGGGAGCCGAACCCAGGGAGCACGAGCGCTTCGCCACCGCCAAGGTAGAGCTCGACGGTCACGAGGTCGACATCGCCAGCGCCCGCGCGGAGAGCTACTCGCGCCCGGGGGCCTTGCCGCACGTGAGCGTCCCCGCCGACATCGAGGCGGACCTCGGACGCCGCGACTTCACGCTCAACGCGATGGCGGTCCCGCTCGGCGGGGAGGCGCGGCTGATCGATCCCCATGGCGGGCTGGCGGATTTGGAAGCCGGACGGCTGCGTGTCCTCCACCGCGACTCGTTCGCGGACGACCCGACGCGGGCGATTCGGGCGGCGCGCTACGCGGCACGCTTCGGCTTCGAGCTGGAGCCGGAGACGGAGCGGCTGTTGCGGGCAGCCGACCTCGGCACCGTCTCCGCCGATCGCAGGGAGGCGGAGCTGCTGCGGCTGGCCGGCGAACCGACCGCTCCGCGGGGACTCGCCCTCCTCTGCCAGTGGGGCCTGCTCGAGCATCGCGAAGGCGGAGTCGGCCTGGCCGCAAGGGCCGACGAGCTGTTGGCGGCGCCGCAATGGAGCGAGCTGGTGCGGCGCGAGCGGGTGCTGCTCGCCGCGGCGCTGGGGCCGCCAGGGCGGGAGGGGGACCTGGCGACCGCCAGGCCCTCGCGCCCTTCCCAGGGCGTGGAGCTCGCCCGCGGCCACGATGGGGTCGAACTGGTGCTGGCACGCGCGCTCGGTGCGGAATGGCTGGACGACTACGTCGGCAAGTGGCGCGCGGTCGAGCTCGAGATCGACGGCGATGACCTGATCGCGGCCGGGATCTCGCCCGGTCCGGCCCTGGGCCGGGGACTCGCCGCCGCGCTGCAGGCCAAGCTCGACGGCGAAGTCGCCGGCCGCGATCAGGAGCTCGCGCGGGCGCTGGCGGCGGCTGAAGCCGATTAGGCCGATGGGCCGAAAACGTCCCCATGAGGGACGTTTTCGGCCCATCGGCCGTGCATCTGCTTTGTTGGGGGTATGGAGTGGCGCGAGCACGAGGGGGTGAGGTGGCTGCGGGCCGATTTGGGCGGAGCCACGGCGGCCTTCAGCACTCGCGGCGGCGGCGTCAGCGCGGCTCCCTTCGACAGCCTCAACCTCGGCGTTCTCACCGACGACGCATCCGACGCGGTGAGCGAGAACCGCCGCCGGCTGGCGACCGCCCTCGGCTTTGCGGGCGACCGCGTCGCGTTCGGCCGTCAGGTCCACGGTGCCGAGCTGAGAACCGTCACCCCCGAACAGCGGTGCGCTTTCTTCCCCCATCGCGGGAAAAACGCACACCGCTACGAGGCGATTCCCGAAGTGGACGGCCAGATCGTCAGCGAGCCCGGCACCGCCGGGCTCGTCTTCGTCGCCGACTGCCTGCCGGTCGCTCTGTCCGGTCCGGGCGGGGTAGCCATGCTGCACTGCGGCTGGCGCGGCCTCGCCGCCGGGATCGTGGCCGCCGGGGCGGAGGCGGTCGCCGCCACCGACGCCGCGATCGGCCCCGGCATAGGCCCCTGCTGCTACGAAGTCGGCCCCGAGGTCCTCGACGCCTTCGCGACCCTCGGCGACGGCATCACCGCCGACGGGCCGATTTCCCACGATATGGGCGGGAAATCGGCCCATCGGCGGCTCGACCTGGCGGAGATCGCGCGCCGGCTGCTGCGCGCCGCCGGGGTGGAGCGGGTGCAGAGCGCCGGTCTCTGTACGAGCTGCGAGCCGGAGCTGTTCTTCTCACATCGCCGCGACGCCGGGCGCACCGGCCGTCAGGCCGGCCTGGTTTGGATCGAACCGGGGGAGGCCTGAGTGCCCGGTTTGATCCACGGCATCGAGGCGGACAAGGTGCGGGCGAATCTCGAGCGGGTGCGCGAGACGGCCGGCGCGGGCGTTGAGATCCTCGCCGCGACCAAGTACGTGCCGCTGGAGGAGATGGGGGTGCTGGCCGAGGCGGGCGTGCGCCTGGTCGGCGAGAACCGCCAGCAGGATCTCGCCGCCAAGCGCGAGCGCTGGGGCGACGCCTTTGAGTGGGACTTCATCGGCAACCTGCAGAGCCGCAAGGTCAAGCAGGTGCTGCCGCTCTGTCGGCTGGTCCACTCGGTCGCGACCGACTCGGTGCTGCGCGAGCTCGGCAAGCACAGTCGCCGGGACATGGAAGTGCTGGTCGAGGTCAATATCGCCGGCGAGCCTGGCAAGGGCGGTGTCGCGCCCGCGGAGCTGCCGACGTTCCTCGAGCGCTGCCCGGTCGCGGTCGGCGGACTGATGACGATGCCGCCGTTCAGCCAGGACCCCGAGGACTCACGCCCTTATTTCTCCCGCCTGGCGGAGCTGGCCGCTACCCATGGGCTGCATCGCCTCTCGATGGGAACTTCGCAAGACTGGCCGGTGGCGGTGGAGGAGGGAGCGACGATCATCCGCCTGGGGACGGCGCTGTTCGTATGAATCGGCGCTAACCTCCTCGAAATTCGTAAAGGAGTCGGCCCGGACAGGCCGAATCACGGATACCGATGGCCCTTCGAGACACCTGGCATAGAGCACTGGTCTACTTCGGCCTCGCCGAGGACCACGACTACGGCCCTGAATACGAGGAAGACTTCGAGCCGGAAACCGGTTCGGAGGAAGTCTTCGAGGCGCGCCGCGAGCGCGACCAGAGCTCGGTCCGGCGCCTGCCGACCTCGCGCCGCGCCCGTCGCGACGAGATCGACGACATCTTTGCCGACGACGAGCCGATCGCCGCCAGCCGCACCCGCACGCTGCGCCCGGTAGACAACGGCGGCAGCGACATCCAGGTTCACCTGGTCATTCCGCGCAACTTCAACGACGCCCAGCAGGTCGCCGACCAGTTCAAACGCTCGGTGCCGGTGATTCTCAACCTGCAGACCGCCGATCATGAGCTCTCGAAGCGGATGATCGACTTCTGCTCCGGCCTCACCTACGCGCTCGACGGTGGCATGCAGCGAATCGCCGAGAAGATGTTCCTGCTGACGCCGCGCAACGTCGAGGTCTCCGCCGAGGAAAAGGCGAGGCTGATCGACAAGGGCTTCTTCAACCAGTCCTAGGCGGCGGCCGGCCACTAGGCTGGCGAACATGATCGTCGGTTTCGTCGGGTCCGGGAGCATGGCCGCTGCCATGGCCCGTGGCTGGCAGGGTGAGTTCGAGCGGATGCTGTTCTCCGACAGCGGCTCGGGTCGGGCCCGGGCGTTGGCCGATGAGCTCGGCGGCGAGGCGGTTTCCAACGCCGAGATCGGGGAGCGAGCGGACCTGGTCGTGTTGGCGGTGAAGCCGGCGATGCTGAGCGAGGCGGCAGCTGAGCTGACGGCGGCTAAGGTGGTGGTCTCGCTGCTCGGGGCAACCTCGATCGAGACGGTCGCGGCGGCCTTCCCGACGGCCGAGGTGCACCGGGTGATGCCCAATGTCGCGGTCGAGCTGCGCCGAGGCGTGCTCTGCGTCGCGGGACCGCAGTCGCCGCTGGTGCGGGAGAAGCTGGGCCTGCTCGGGCATGTGGTCGAGCTCCCCGACGAGGATTTCGACGTCGCCACCGCGGTGATGGGCTGTGCCCCCGCCTACATCGCCTTGGCGGTGGAGGCAATCGCCGCCGCCGGCGCGGAGGACGGCCTGGACGCGGAGTTGGCACGGGAGCTCGTGGTCGAGACCACCGCCGGCACCGCCGAGCTGCTGCGCGTTCGCCACCCGGCCGACGTGCGCAAAGCCGTGGCCTCGCCGGGCGGCAGCACCGAGGCCGGGCTGGAGGCGCTCGACCGCGAAGGCGGCAGGGCGGCCTTCGAAGCCGCGGTGCGGGCCTCGCTGGAGAGGATGCGCCGATGATCGCGCTGGCGCTCAGCCGCGGCGACGTCGCGACCTACGTCAACGCGCTCTTCATCGTCTACATCGCACTCGTCTTCGCCAACATCCTCATCTCCTACGTGCCGCGGATGCCGTACAACCCCTATCTCCGCGCCGTTCTCGATTTCATCACCGAGACGACCAACCCCTACCTGAACCTCTTCCGCCGTTTCCTGCGGCCGGTCGGGGGCGGCGGGTTCGCGTTCGATCTCAGTCCGCTCCTCGGGTTCCTCGTGCTCTTCGTCGCCCAGACGATCATCGTCGGCCTGATCGCAGGGTGAGCGCCACCGGCCGCGCTTGGTGCCTGGCCGGTGCGCTGTGCGCCGCCGTCGTCGGCGCCGACCAGGCGGCGAAGGCGGCGATCGAGGCGAACCTCGTGGTGGGCGAGCAGGTCGACGTCCTCGGCCCGCTTGGGCTGACGCTCTCGCATAACAGCGGCATCGCCTTCGGACTGGCCGGGGGCGCTGGGATGCCGCTGGTACTGCTCGCTGTCGCGGCGCTGGGGGTGGTCGCCTACCTTTTCTCTCGCGACCCGACCAGGCCCGGGATGTGGGTCGCGACCGGACTCCTCGCAGGGGGCGCGATCGGCAACCTGGTCGATCGCATCGCCTCCGACGCGGTCACCGACTACGTCGACCTCGCCTCCTGGCCGCCCTTCAACCTCGCCGACGTCGCGATCACGGCCGGCGTTCTGCTGCTCGTCCTCCTCTATCTGCGCGACGCCGAGCGGGAGCCCGAAGGTGACTGAGCCGGAGCTGCGCGTCGTCCACCTCGATGAGGCGCTGGCCGTGGTCGACAAGCCGGCCGGCCTCGTCGTCCACCCGGCTCCCTCGCACAGCGGCCCCACCCTGGTTGATGAGCTAGCGGACATCCTCGGCGGCGGGGCCGATCCGGAGCGCCCGGGCATCGTGCACAGGCTCGACAAGGGGACCAGCGGCCTGCTCGTCGTCGCCCGCGACGACGAGACCCACGCCGCCTTGCAGGCGCAGGTGCAGCGGCGCGAGGTCGAGCGCGTCTACCTCGCCCTCGCCGGCGGCCGGCTCGGCTCGCGCACCGGCACGATCGACGCCCCGATTGGCCGCGCCTCGCGCCAGCGACACCGGATGGCGGTCTCGGGCGCCGCCTCGCGGGAGGCGCGGACGCACTTCGAGGTGCTGGAGCTGTTGAAGCAGGAGAGCTACCTGGAGGCCCGCCTGGAGACCGGGCGCACGCACCAGATCCGGGCGCATTTCGCCGCCATCGGCCACCCGCTGAGCGGCGACCCGACCTACGGCGGAGCTGTTCGCTACGGCCTCGAGCGCCAGTTCCTCCACGCCCACCGCCTCGGCTTCGACCATCCCCAGAGCGGCGAGCGCCTCGCCTTCGAGTCGCGGCTGCCAGCTGACCTCGAGGCCGCTCTCGACGCGGCCCGCGCTGCCTAGCTCGGCTCTCTACAATCAGCCGCTCTAAACCAACCCCCGTTCGGCAGCGAACCGGATCCTGCCTGGCGCCTGGCGCCAGGTCCGGCTAACGGAGCGGGAGAGCTTCACCAAACGCAAGGAGATTCAATGCCAGAGGCAGGCCTCACCGAGCTGCTCCAGGCCGGAGTGCACTTCGGCCACCAGACCCGTCGCTGGAACCCGAACATGCGCCGCTTCATCTTCGGCGAGCTGGACGGGATCCACATCATCGACCTGATCCAGACCGAGGCGCTGCTCGAGAACGCCCGCCGCTTCTCCGGCGAGCTCGCCAGCGGCGGCGGCACGGTCCTCTTCGTAGGCACCAAGAAGCAGGCGCGCGACGTGGTCCAGGAGTGGGCGGAACGCTGCCAGATGCCCTACGTCAACAAACGCTGGCTGGGCGGCCTGCTGACCAACTTCAACACGATGTCGGGCCGGATTTCCCGCCTGCACGAGCTCAACGGCTGGAAAGAGGAGGGGAAACTCGATCTGCTGCCGACCAAGGAGCGGATGGGTATGGAGGCCGAACTCGCCAAGCTCGAGTTCAACCTCGGCGGCGTCCGCGACATGGATCGCCTGCCTGACGCGGTCTTCGTCACCGATCTCAAAACCGAGGAGATCGCTGTTCACGAGGCGGCACGGCTGCGGATCCCAATCATCGGCCTGGTCGACACCAACTGCGATCCGACTCCGGTCGACTTCGTCATCCCCGGTAACGACGATGCGATCCGTTCCTGCCAGCTGATCATCGGCACGATCGGCGGTGCCATCGAGGAGGGCTCCAGCGCCTGGCGGGTGCAGGAGGAGAAGCGCATCGCCGAGGAAATGGCACGCCGCAAGAAGGACGAGGAAGAGCGCAAGAAGCGCGAGGAAGAAGAGAAAGCGCGGGTCGAAGCGGAGGAAGCGAAAAAAGCCGCCGCCGAGGCAGAGGCGCAGGCGAAGGCGACGGCGGAAGCGCAGAAAAAGGCGGCGCAGACTCCGTCGCAGCCGCCGGCGCCGCCGGTGGCACCGACCTCACAGCCTCCGGCGCGCCGGGCCGCGGGTCCTGTCGCGGGGGACGACGCCTCGTCCTCGCAAGCTGCGGGCGAGGCGCCATCCCCCGCGCCACCCGCGGCAGAGGCGTCTGAGGCAGATAGCCAGGAGGTCCCGCCCGCTGCGGAGGCGTCTGAGGTAGGCAGCCAGGAGACGTCACCCGCGGCGGGGGCATCGCCGGCAGATGCCGAGGCTCCCGCCGCCGCGGAGAAAAGCGCTGCTGGGGAGCAGCCGCCGGCGCCCCCAGCGGAGTCGGCGGAGGCCGCCGAGTCGAGCGAGAATGAGAAAGGCGACAAATGAGCATCACGGCTGCTGACGTGAAAGCGCTGCGGGACCGGACCGGGGCGGCGATGATGGATTGCAAAGCGGCGCTGGCCGAGGCCGACGGCGACACGGAGCGCGCGATCGAGCTGCTGCGGGTGAAGGGCCAGGCCTCGGCCGCCAAGCGCGAAGGCCGCGGCACCAACGAGGGCGTCGTCGCCTCCTACATTCATGCCAATGACAAGGTCGGGGCGATGGTCGAGGTGCAGTGCGAGACCGATTTCGTCGCCCGCAACGAGGACTTCAAGGCCTTCGCCTACCAGGTCGCCCTGCACGTCGCTGCGACGGCGCCGCGCTACGTCTCCGCGGAGGAGATCCCGGCGGAGGAGCGCGAGGCCGAGAAGCGCGTCTTCGAGGAGAAGGCGCGCGAGGAAGGCAAGCCCGACAACGTCGTCGAGAAAATCGTCGAGGGCCAGCTCTCGAAGTGGGCGAGTGAGGTGGCGCTGCTCGACCAGCCCCACGTCAACGCCGAGAAGCACGACTCGAAGACGATCGAGGAGATGCGCCAGGAGCTCGCCGCGAAAACCGGCGAGAACGTCCGTGTCGCCCGCTTCGCCTACTTCCGCGTCGGCGAGGAATAAGCTCAGTCCACGTGACCAACTCTCCCGAGCCGCGCTTCGGGCGCATCCTGCTGAAGCTCTCCGGCGAGGCCCTGATGGGCAGCCTGGACTTCGGCACCGACAGCGCGGAGGTCGACCGCATCGCCAGGCAGGTGACGGTGGTACAGGAGCGCGGGGTCGAGGTCGCGATCGTGGTCGGCGCCGGCAACATCTACCGCGGCCTCGACGGGGCGGCGAGCGGGATGGACCGTGCCACCGGCGACTACATGGGGATGCTGGCAACGGTGCTGAACGCGCTGACCTTGCAGGACGCGCTGGAGCGGCTGGGCCAGCACACGCGGGTGATGTCGGCGATCGACGTCAAGGAGGTTGCCGAGCCCTACATCCGCCGCCGCGCGATGCGCCACCTCGAGAAGGACCGCGTCGTCATCTTCGCCGCCGGCACCGGCAACCCGTTCTTCACCACTGATACCGCCGCCGCCCTGCGGGCGCTGGAGATCCACGCCGAGGCGATCCTGATGGCGAAGAACGGGGTGGAGGGCGTTTACGACGCCGACCCAGCGACCCACCCAGAGGCGCAGTTCATTCCGGCGCTCAGCCATCGCGAGGCGATCGAGCGCGGCTTGCGGGTGATGGACTCGACCGCACTCTCGCTCTGCATGGACAACGACCTGCCGATCTACGTCTTCAACATGGGCGACGAGACCAACATAGATAGGATCGTCTCCGGTGAGAAGGTGGGCACGCTGGTCGCCAGTGCCCCCGCAGAGTAAGCGAGGACGGGAACCAGTGGAGCTGATCGACGAACTGCTCAAGGACGCCGAAGGCCGCATGACCAAGTCGGTCGAGTCGAGCCGTGGCGAGCTTGCCACCGTGCGCACCGGCCGCGCCTCGCCGCACCTGCTCGACCGCATCGTCGTCGACTACTACGGCAACCCGACGCCGCTGAAGCAGCTGGCCAACGTCGCTACCACCGACGCCCGTCTGCTCACCGTCACCCCCTTCGACAAGGGCGCGCTGGGCGGGATCGAGAAAGCGATCCAGGAGTCTGACGTCGGCCTCACGCCGAGCAACGACGGCAACGTGATCCGCCTGCAAATCCCCGAGCTGACCGAGGAGCGTCGCCGCGAGATGGTCAAGGTGGTGCACGGCGTCGCCGAGGAGGGCCGGATCGCGATCCGCAACGTCCGTCGCGACGTCATGCACGACCTGCGCGAGCTGAAGAAGGAAGGCGAAGCGGGCGAGGACGACGAGCGCCGCGCCGAGAGCGCCCTGCAGAAGCAGACCGACGACGCGATCGCCGAGATCGACTCTCTCCTCAAGGGCAAGGAAGAGGAAATCCTCGAGGTTTGAGGCGGGCCACCGCAGCGTGACCGCGCCCAGATACGTAGCGATCATCACCGACGGCAATGGCCGCTGGGCGCAGCAGCGCGATCTGCCGGTCGTCGACGGACACCGGGCCGGGGCCGATGTAGTCAAGGCGCGACTGCGCGACGCGGTCGAGTTCGGGATCGAGGAGCTGACCGTCTTCTCCTTCTCGACCGAGAACTGGACGCGCCCGGCCGAGGAGGTCGAGGGCCTGATGCGGATGTTCGGCGAACGCATCGACCGCGAGACGCCGGAGCTGCGCGAGGAAGGGGTGCGAATGCGCTTCATCGGTCGCCGTGACGGGGTCGACTCCCAACTTGTCGAGCGCATGGAATGGGCCGAAAAGACCACCGCCGACAACAAGCGCATTATCTTCTTCGTCGCTTTCAATTACGGCGGCAGGGCGGAGATCGTCGACGCGGCTCGAAGTTTCCAAGGGGACTCCGAGGAGGGGTTCCGCAGCCACCTCTACGCACCCGAGATGCACGATCCCGACCTCTTGATACGAACCAGCGGCGAGCGGCGGCTATCCAACTACCTGCTCTGGCAGTGCGCCTACTCGGAGCTGGTCTTTCGGGACGAGCTCTGGCCCGATTTCGACCGCACCGCCTTTGAGGGCTCGCTGCGCGAGTACGAGAGCCGCCAGCGGCGCTTCGGAGCGCGGTCGTGAGGACCGACCTCTTCGACGACGAGATGTTCGCCGACGAGCCGGCGACGCCGCCGCGGGCCCCGCGCCCGCCGCGGCACAAGCGCGGCCCGCGGGGGGAGACGGTAAAGCGGATCGTCGTCGTCCTGCCCTGGATCGCGGCGGCGATCGCCGTCATCGTCGCCGGCGGTCTCGTCTTCGCCGCGGCGATGCTGGCGATCGGCGCGCTCTGCGTGCGCGAGTACCTGACGATGACCGAGGCCTCGCGCCCGCTCGCGATTCCCGCCTATGCCGCCGTCGCCGCCCTGATCGTCGCCGCCCACTTCGGCACCGCCTTCAACGTGCTGCTGATCCTCGCCGCGTCCTTCCCGCTGCTCTTCTTCTTCGGCGCCGACGCCCGCCACCGCGACGGCGTCACGATCTCGATGGGCGTGACGCTGCTGGGGATCGTCTGGATCGGAATCCCGCTCGTTCACGCGGTGTTGCTGCGCGACCTGCCCGACCATGGCGCCGGATTGATGGTCGACGTCCTGGTCGGGACCTTCGTAGCCGACACCGCCGCCTACGCCACCGGCCGCATGTTCGGCAGCCACAAGATCGCCCCGACCCTGAGCCCGAACAAGACGATCGAGGGGCTGATCGGCGGCTTCCTGATCGGCACCATGGGGTTCTGGTTCGCCGGCCTCTACCAGGACTGGCTCTCGGGAGTGGACGCGCTGATCATCGGCGCCGCCGTGGCCGCCGCCGCCCCGGTCGGCGACCTCTTCGAGTCGATGCTGAAGCGCGACCTCGGCACCAAGGACACCGGCACCCTCTTCGGCCCCCACGGCGGCATCCTCGACCGCCTCGACGCCGTCTTCTTCACCGTCGTCGTCGGCTACTACCTCGCGGTCGCGCTTGTCTACTGAGACGCGTCTGCATTTACCCCTGCATAGGAGGGGTCAGAGCAGACACGTGCCCCTCACTACCCTTCCAGGCAGATGAGAAAGGTCTTGATACTCGGCTCGACGGGGTCGATCGGGACGCAGGTGCTGGAAGTGATCGGGCGCTCGGATGAGCTGCAGGCGGTCGGCCTGGCGGCCGGGCGCGGCTGGGAGCTGACCGTCGAGCAGGCGCGTGAGCATGGCGTGCCGACGATCGCCCTCGCCGACGAGGACGCCGCCGCGCGGGCAAAGGGCGCCTGGAGCGGCCGCGTCCTGACGGGCGAGGAGGGGGTGCGCGAGCTGATCGCCTCCTCTGGCGCCGACCTCGTCCTCAACGGCATCGTCGGCGCCGCCGGGCTGGGCTCGACCGTGGTTGCCCTGACCGAGGGAATCGACGTCGCCCTCGCCAACAAGGAGAGCCTGGTCGTCGGCGGCGAGCTGGTGATGGCGCTGGCCGAGGCCACCGGCGCCCGCCTGCTGCCGGTCGACTCCGAGCACTCGGCGCTGCACCAGCTGATCGGTGCCGAGGCGCCCGGCACGGTGGAGAAGCTGGTCCTGACCGCCTCCGGCGGCCCATTTCGCGGCCGAACCGACCTCGACGGGGTCGGCGTCGAAGACGCGCTCGCGCACCCGACCTGGAAGATGGGCGGGCGGATCACGATCGACTCGGCGACGCTGATGAACAAGGGCTTCGAGGCGATCGAGGCCCATCACCTCTTCGGAGTGCCCTACGGGCGGATCGATGTCGTCGTGCACCCCCAATCGCTGGTCCACTCGCTGATCCAGCTCCACGACGGCTCCTCGCTCGCCCACCTCGGCTATCCCGACATGCGGGTGCCGATCTCCTACGCGCTCCACTTCCCCGAGCGGGCCGACGTCGACGTGCCTCAGCTCGACCTCGCCACGGTCGGGTCGCTCACCTTCGAGGCGCCGGACCTCGAGACCTTCGCCTGCCTGCGACTGGCGCGCGAGGCGGGCGAGGCGGGGGGGACGGCGCCGTGTGTGCTCAACGCCGCCGACGAGGTCGCGGTTGCAGCCTTCCTCGCCGGCAGCATCCCCTTCACCGGCATCACGGCGGTGATCGAGCGCGTGCTGGCCGAGATGCCGACCGCGCCCGTGACCCACTTCGACGATCTCTTCGCCGCTGACGCCGAGGCCAGGCAGCGCAGCGAAGAGCAGGTTCGCGGGTTGATGCCGGCATGAACTGGCTCTACATCTTCCTCGGCTTCTCGCTCCTGATCATCCTCCACGAGGGTGGTCACTACCTCGCCGCCAAGGCAACCGGGATGCGGGTCGAGCGCTTCTTCCTCTTCTTCGGGCCGACGCTGTGGTCGTTCAAACGGGGCGAGACCGAGTACGGCGTGAAAGCGATCCCGCTTGGCGGCTACGTGAAAATCACCGGCATGAACCCGGAGGAGAAGATCGCTCCGGAGGCCGAGCACCGCGCGTACTACCGCCAGAAGGTGTGGAAGCGGATCGTCGTCGTCGCGGCGGGGCCCGCGGTCAACATCGCCCTCGCCTTCGCGATCCTCTTCTTCGTCTACTTCATCAACGCCCAGCAGGTGCGTCAGGAAGTCGGCGAGATCAGAACCGGCACCCCGGCGGCGCAGGTGCTGCAGCCCGGCGACCGGATCCTCGCGGTAGACGGCAAATCGTTCCCGGGGCTCGACCGGGAAGCGCGCCTCGAACAGTTCGGCGAACAGGTCGCCTCGCATAAATGCGCCGGCGAGCAGGTGGACGGCTGTGCGGCCGAGACGCCGGTGACGCTGCGAATCAGCCGCGACGGCCAGGTCCAGACGATCTCGGTCCGGCCGCAGTACGACGAGGCGAACGGACGCGCGCTGATCGGCTTTGGCTACGCGGTTCGGTCAGCCGACATCAGCGCCGGCACGGCCGCGACCCGTGCCCTCGACTCGATCTGGCTGGTCACCACCAAAACCGCGTCGATCTTCTCCCGCATCTTCGAGGAGGAGCAGCGCAGGCAGATCTCCGGGATCGTCGGCGTCAGCGATGCCGCGAACCAGACGCTGGACCGCAGCACCGAAGAATCGATCCTGCTGCTGGCCCTGGTCAGCCTCTCGCTCGGCCTGATCAACCTGCTGCCGATTCTGCCGCTCGACGGCGGCCACATCTTCTGGGCCCTGATCGAGAAACTGCGAGGAAGGCCCGTCTCGCTGCGGGTGATGGAGCGGGCCACCGTGATCGGCTTCGCCCTGGTGATGGTCCTGATGGTGATCGGTCTGACCAACGACATCGGCCGCCTCGGCACCGACGCCTATGACGTCCGGTAGCTGCCCCGCCCCGCCACCCTAATACGCTGTAAGCATGGCTTCCAAGCGCCAAATCTTCGTAGGGAACGTGCCGATCGGCGGCGGCGCGCCGGTCGCGGTGCAGACGATGACGAAGACCGAGACCGCCAACCTGGCGGCGACGATGGAGCAGATTCGCAAGGTTGCCGATGCCGGAGCGGACATCGTTCGCTGCGCGGTGCCGCGCGAGAAGGACGTCGAGGCGCTGAAGACGATCGTCGTCGAGTCGCCGATCCCGGTCATTGCCGACATCCACTTCAACCACACGCTGGCGCTGAAGGCGATCGACGCGGGGGCCCACTGCATTCGCCTCAACCCCGGCAACATCGGCGGCCGCGACAAAGTCGCCGAGGTGGCGGAACGAGCGAACGCGGCGAACGTGCCGATGCGGATCGGCGTCAACTCCGGCTCGCTGCCCAAGCATCTGCACGAGCTCGAGCGCGAAGCGCCGGTCGAGGCGCTGGTGGCCGCCGCGGTCGAGTTCGTCGAGCTGATGGAGGGTCTCGACTTCGAGAACTTCAAGGTCTCGATCAAGTCGACCAACGTCCCCTACACGATCGCCGCCAACCGGATGCTGGCCGAGAAGATCCCCTATCCGCTGCACCTGGGGATCACCGAGGCGGGGACCAAGTGGTCGGGTTCGCTCAAATCCGCGGTCGGGCTCGGCACCCTGCTCGCCGACGGCGTCGGCGACACGATCCGGATCAGCCTCTCGACTTTCCACGCCGAGGAGGAGGTCAAAGTCGCCTGGGAGATTCTCAAGGCGCTGCAGCTGCGCGAGCGCGGCCCGGTCCTGATCGCCTGCCCGACCTGCGGCCGCCTGCAGTTCGACATGGACTCGGTCGTGGCCGAGATCGAGCAGCGGCTGGAAGGCTACGAGGAGCCGGTCGAGGTGGCGGTGCTGGGCTGCGCCGTCAACGGCATCGGCGAGGCCAGCCACGCCGACTTCGGCATCGCTGGGGCCAAGAACGAGGGCCTGATCTTCGCCGGCGGCAAGCCGCTGCGGAAGGTGCCTCAGGCCACGCTCGTCGACACGCTCTTCGAAGAGATCGACAAGTCGCTGGACCGTGGCAAGGTCGAGGTCGACGCGACGGAGGCCCAGGAGGGCGCCGCCTGGCTGGCCAAGATCGAGGAGGAAAACGCCGGCGAACTGACGCCGGAGAAGATCGCGGCGATGGAGAGGGAAGCGGTCGAGCGGGGGGAGTCCGACAAGGTTCTGCTTGACGAGGAGGCTTCGCCGACGGCGGGGAGACGGTTCACGCGGGCCTGACGCGCTCTGGCGGGCGGGTAGCGGGTAGGTTTCGGGCGTGACTCGACTCTCGCAGGCGTTTCTGCCCACGCTTAAGGATGCTCCCGCGGACGCGGAGGCTCTTTCGCACAAGCTGATGGTGCGGGCCGGGTTGATTCGCCAGTTGGGCGCGGGGTTGTGGACGTATTTGCCCGCCGGGTGGCGGGTGGAGCGGAGGGTCGAGGGGATCATCCGTGAGGAGATGGAGGCGATTGGGTGTCAGGAGATGCTGATGCCGGTGCTGCAGCCGGCGGGACCGTGGGAGAAGACCGGCCGGTATGCGATCGAGGAGCTGTTCAAGCTTGAGGACCGCAAGGGGTCGCCGATGGTGCTGGCGATGACCCATGAGGAGGCTGTCACCCACCACGTCGCCCGCGAGGTGCGGTCGTATCGGGACCTGCCGATGTCGGTGTTCCAGATCCAGACCAAGGAGCGCGATGAGCCGCGGCCGCGGGCCGGCGTCCTGCGCACGCGTGAGTTCACGATGAAGGACGCCTACTCCTTCGACCGCGACGAGGAAGGGCTGGCGCGCTCCTACACCGCCCAGGCCGACGCCTATGAGCGCATCCTCGACCGCTGCGGCCTGCGCTGGCACAAAGTCGAGTCCGACGTGGGGATGATGGGCGGCTCCGGCGCTGATGAGTACATGGCGCCGTGCGCGGCCGGCGAGAACGAGGTGGCGCTGGCCCCCGGCTATGCCGCCAACGTCGAGGTTGCCTCGGCCGAGGCCCAGCCGGTTGAACTGCCGGCGCCCCTGGCCGCGCCCGAGCGAGTGGAGACGCCCGGCCTGACCACGGTTGCCGAGGTCTCCCGCTCGCTCGGCCTGCCAGCCGGCGCCCTGATCAAGGCGATGCCGATCATCGTTGAGGGCCGTGGCCTGGTCCTCGTTCTCCTGCGCGGAGACCACCGGCTGAACGAGATCAAGCTGCGCAACGGCATGGGCACCGACTTCCGCCAGGCGCGGCCGGAGGAGATCGAGGCCGAGCTCGGGCCGGTCGGCTACATCGGCCCCGTCGGGGCGAACCTGCCGATGATCAAGGACACCGCGATCGTCGGCGACTCCTTCGTCTGCGGCGCCAACGAGGCTGATGCCCACCTGCGGGGCATCGACCCGGCACGGGACTTCGAGGCCTACGAGATGGACGTGCGCACGGTTGAGGTCGGCGACACGGCGCCGAACGGCGGCACGATCGAGATCGAGCCGGCGATCGAGGTCGGCAACATCTTCAAACTCGGCACTCGCTACTCGGAGCCGCTGGGCGCGACCTACCTCGACGAGGGCGGTGCCGAAAAGCCGATCGTGATGGGCAGCTACGGGATGGGGCCGGCCCGGATCGTCGCGGCGGCGATCGAGCAGGGCGCCGACGAGCGCGGCATCGTCTGGCCGCCGGCGCTGGCGCCGTGGGGGGTCCATCTGGTCTCGCTCGCCAAGGCGGGCGAGCCCGAGCGCGACGCAGCCGACCGCCTCTACGACGAACTGCGCGCCGCCGGCGCCGAGGTCCTCTACGACGACCGCGATGCCGGCCCGGGGGAGAAGCTGACCGACGCTGAGCTGCTCGGCTGCCCACTGCGGATCGTCGCCGGCCGCCGCGGCCTTGCGAACGGCGTCGTCGAGGCCGGCGAGCGCGCCTCCGGCGCCGAGCACGAGCTGCCCCTGGAGGAGGCCGCCGCGCGGGCGCTGTCCCTCCTCCAAGGGCTCGATGCCTGACAGCGCCCCCTTCGGCCGCGGCCGCCTGCGCCGCCTCGTCGGCCTCGACCGGACCGGCAAGAAACCGCGTCCGACCCGCAAGGGGGAGCCCCTCAACCCGTGGACGCTCCCGAACCTCGTCGGCTACCTGCGGCTCGCCGCCCTGCCCGTCTTCCTGGTCCTGGCCTTCGACTCCGGTGACGGCCGCGACGCCGCCGCCGCCACGGTCTACTGGCTGATCGCCGCCGGCGACTACCTCGACGGCTTCCTCGCCCGCGTCACCGGTCAGTACAGCCGCATGGGGGCCCTGCTCGATCCCCTCGTCGACCGCTTGACGATCCTGGCCGGGGCGGTCGTCTGCTGGCACTTCGAGCTGCTGCCGCACTGGGCGCTCGCCCTCTTGGCGCTGCGCGAGCTCGCGATGCTCGGCCTCGCCGAGTACGGCTTGCGCCACGGGGTCGACATCGAAGTCAACTGGCCCGGCCGCCTCTCGGTCTTTCCGATCATGGGCGGAATCTTCTTCGCGATGGTCTTCGACGGTTGGGGGCCGTCGGCCGCTTTGATCGTCGGCCTGGCGCTGGCGATCCTCGCCACGGTGCTCTACGCGCGGGCCGGCATACGGGCGGTGCGTGGCGGCGCCGCTGCAACCTGAGCACCAAACGGCTCAACCTTCAACCTGGAGTTGAACCTTGGGCGCTGCTCGACCTATAATCGTCGCTCGCGCAAACGGAGGCGATCGATGCCTCCTTGATCAAGGAGCGAGATGGAGGACACCTTTCCGGATTTGGGGTCCCTCAGCGACAAGGAGCTGAAGGACCTGATCGACAAGCTCACGGAGGAGGAGAACGAGATCTCCTACAAGCGGCGCGTCCTGCACGGGAAGATCGACATCCTCCGGGCCGAGCTCGTCAACCGCCTGCGCGACAAGCACGATGCCGGCGAGTCGATGATCTCGGGGGACGACGTCAGCAGACTGACCGAGATCCTCGCCGGCAAGGCGCAGGCCGCGCCGGAGGACGAGCCCGCCGCCTAGCGGAGGGATTCCGGCATGGCCGTCCACTGCCCCGAGTGCGGGTTCGCCAACCCCGAGGGCGCGAACTACTGCCAGAAGTGTGGTGCCTACCTGGGAGGACCGGCCGAGTCCGGCGACGACCCGACGACGATGACCTACACCGTCGACGACACCGGCGACATGCAGCCGGTCGACATCGACGAGGTGATCGAGGAGGCCGGGGCAGCGCTGGTCATCCGCGCCGGCGGCGGTCGCGCCGGCGAGAGCTTCAGCATCGACGCCGACCGAGTCAGCATCGGCCGTAGTCCCGACGCCGGCGTCTTCCTCGACGACGTCACCGTCTCCCGCAACCACGCGCTTTTGGTACGCCGCCGCGACGGCCTCTACATCGACGACCTCGGTTCGCTCAACGGCACCTATGTCAACCGGCGGCGGATCGAGTCGCACCGGCTCGCCGACGGCGACGAGATCCAGGTCGGCAAGTACAAGCTCAGCTACCTGGAGCGTTAGACGATGCCGGTCTCCGAACAGCCAGCTCGTCCGCCGAAATCGGCCAGCCGGCCGCGCAAGGCGCTGACGATCGGCGCCGTCTGCAAGATCCTCCAGAGCGAGTTCGACGACGTCTCGATCTCGAAGATCCGCTACCTCGAGGACCAGAAGCTGCTCAGCCCGCGCCGCACTTCCGGCGGCTACCGCCTCTACAGTCAGGCGGACGTCGAGCGCCTGCGCACGATCCTGCGCCTGCAGCGCGACGAGTTCCTGCCGCTGCGGGTGATCCGCCAAGAGCTGGCAGCAGGGGGAGATATCGGCATCGGCGATGGCGACAAGCGGCCCGCCGGCAGCACCGTGCGACGGGCGATCCTGGTCGACACCTCCCGCGCCTACCTCACCCTCGACGAGGTGATCGAGGAGACCGGTGCCCGCGAGGAGCTGATCGCCGAGCTGGAGAACTTCGGGATCGTCCAGCCCGACCAGCGCGAGGGCAAGACCGTCTACGACGAGACCGACCGTGAGATCGTCCGCGCCGCCAACGAACTCTCGCGGGTCGGCGTCGGCGCCCGCAACCTGCGCGTCTTCCGCTCCTCCGCCGATCGCGAGGCGAACCTCCTGGAAGCGCTGCTGGGACCGTCGCTGCGCTCCCGCAACCCCGAGCGCCGCAAGGAGGCGCTGCAGAGCCTGGAAAGCCTGGCGGCGACTGTCAGTCACCTCAAGCATTTGCTCTTGGTCCGCGACCTCCGCCGCCTCGCCGGCGATTAGGTCCGCAAGCCGGCGTCTGGCTGTGTCCTCGGTCGGCCCGCTTGCTCACGTGCGTTTGCACGCTCGCGGCGCGGACCTCCCTGCGTCCTTGCCAGACTTGGCTTGCGGACCTAATCGATGCCTCGCGTGACTAGAAGACGAATGATCGCCGCGCCTCCTGAGGAGGTTTGGCGGTTGATTTCTGATCCGCACAATCTGCCGCGCTGGTGGCCGCGGACTAGCCGGGTCGAGAATGTGGAGCGGAAGAGCGGCGGGCGGCGCAGCCAGTGGACCAAGGTGTTGGAGACGGCGGAGGGGCGGGGGGTACGGGCCGACTACCGCTGCCTGAGCTCGGCGGAGAATGAGCGCTACGTCTGGGAGCAGGAGCTGGAGGGCACGCCGTTCGCCCGCCACCTGCGGGAGTCGCGTATCGAGATTGCTCTGCGTCCCACCGATGGGGAGACCCGGGTCGACCTCGAGCTCGGTGCAGGCGATGAGGGGCCTCTCGCGGCTCGGCTCGCCGATGCTGCGCCGCGGCCAGGGAGCGATCCTCGACGAGGCGCTGGACGGAATCGAGAGGGCGCTGGCGTGACCCCGCGAGGCGAGTTTTTGCCGCATAGCGACATAAAGTCGCCCCGGCGCGACTCGAAGTGGTCGGGGTGGGGGGATCCGGCGGTGACGCCAGAGCTCGATGAGACGGCGCTCGCCGTTCTGCGAGAGCGGATCGGCGAGATGGAGCCGTGGCCGCTGACGGCCAACCTCGAGGACTTCGCGCTGCCGCCGGCGCAGCCGCTGCCCGCGGCGCTCACCGACGCGGTCGGATCGGAGGCGCTCTTCACCGCTGCCGAGGATCGGCTCCGTCACGCGACCGGATGCGGCTACGCCGACCTCGCGCGCCTGCGCAACGCCCGCCTCGACGACGCTCCCGACGCAGTCGTCATGCCGGCCAATGCCGGCGCCCTGCGCCGTGTGCTCGACATCTGCGCGGAGGAGGGCATCGCGGTGGTGCCGTATGGCGGCGGCACCAGCGTCGTCGGCGGAGTCGAGCCGCTGCGCGGCGCCCACGAGCGCCTGGTCAGCCTCGACCTCGGCGCGCTCCGGGACGTCGAGGTGGACCAGCGCTCGCTCACCGCCCGGCTCGGCGCCGGCTTGCGCGGCCCGGAGGCCGAGGCAGCGCTGGGACAAAAGGGCATGACCCTCGGCCACTTCCCGCAGTCCTTCGAGTACGCGACGATCGGCGGCTTCGCGGCTACCCGCTCGGCCGGACAGGCCTCGAGCGGCTACGGCCGCTTCGACGCGCTGGTCCGCTCGGTCCGCTTGATCGCCCCGGTCGGCGACATGGAGACGCTGGAGACGCCGCACACCGCCGCGGGGCCGGCGCTGCGGGAGCTGATCGTCGGCTCCGAGGGGGTGCTCGGGGTCATCCCCGACGTGACCGTGCGGGTCCGACCGCGGCCGCCGGTGCGCCGCTACGAGGCCTGGATGGCCGAGAGCTTCGAGTCCGGCGCCGAGATCGTCCGCGCGCTGGCTCAGGGTCCCGGTCTGCCGGACGTCGTCCGCGTCTCCGACGAGGAGGAGACGCAGGGCTCGCTGGCGCTGTCGGGGCCGCGCGGAGTGCCCGGCAGGCTCTTCGGAAGCTATCTCCGTCTGCGCAAGAGACAGGGCGGCTGCCTCGTCATCGCCGGCTTTGAGGGCGGCGAGGAGTCGGTGGCGCGGCGGCGGGCGCTGGCGGTCCGCGAGCTCCGCTCGGGCGGCGCTGCCTATCTCGGCCAGGCGGCGGGGCGCTCCTGGGAGCACGGCCGCTACCGGGGGCCGTACCTGCGCGACACACTGATGGAAATGGGCGCGATGGTGGAGACGCTCGAGACCTCGCACACCTGGAGCCGGCTGGGCGAGCTGCACGCCGCCGTCGCCACGGCGATCGGCGATTCCCTCGCGGAGCAGGGGACCCCGGGCCTGGTCTGGTGCCACCTCTCGCACGCCTATCCCGACGGCGCCTCGCTCTACTTCACCTTCATCGCCCGCAGCCGCCACGGGGCCGAGCTCGAGCAGTGGCGCCAGGTCAAGCGTGCAGCGTCAGAGGCGATCGTCGCCTGCGGCGGCACGATCACCCACCACCACGCCGTCGGCCGCGACCATGCCGCCTATATGGAGGCCGAGGTGGGCAGGACCGGCCTCGACGTTCTGCGCGCCGTCAAGGCGCAGCTCGACCCGGCCGCGATCATGAACCCCGGCAAGCTCCTCGGCTGACGTGGCACGGCGCATGCCGGCGTCCTCGGTCGCTCACGTGCAGAGCACGCTTCGCTCCCTGCGTCCTTGGCCACGTCAACCGAGGCGACGACATGCGCCGGGCCAGGTCATTTGCGGGCGGCGCCGATGATCGGGCCGGTGATTGGGCCTCGCAGGACGTCGGTGCCCGTGTAGATCGGCGACTCTTTTTCGCGCGTCGCTTTTGCCAGCGATGCTTTTAGCGTCGCGTTCGAGGTCCGGGAGATGTTGATCTGGTCGAAGGTTTCGTTGGCCAGGTAGCCCAGCACTTCGGTCGGGACTTCGACCTGGGAGCCGATTTTGCCCTGCTGGTCGACGACGGTCGAGGCCAGCGGCAACATTTTCGTCGGCGACTCATACAGCCAGATCGTGTAGGACTCGCCTTTGCCGTTCGGCTCGAGTCCCGAAGCCTCGATCTGCAGGGCCAGCGAGTTTTTCACCCGTCCGAAGACCGCGAGGCCTTTGGCGTCGCTACCGTCGACCGGATCGAGGATCGCCTGCGTCACCTCTCTGGTGCTGCTGCCACCGTTGGTGTTCACCGCTCCTTCGGCAACCGTGCCGCCCGTCCCGGATCCGTCGCCGGCCGTGTCGCCGGAGTCATCCCCGCTGACCGCGAGGACGATCACCAGCGCGACCACAACGAGGGCCCCAGCGGCGAGCGCCGCGCGAGCGCCGCTTCCGCGCGGAAGGGAGGGCCGGGGCCGCTGGGTGAAAGGAGGCTTGAGCGCCGCCTGTTGGTCTGGCGATGGTTCGCGAGTGGTCTTGGGGATCGACGGAGGCTCGACCGGCTTCTCCGCCGCCGGCAATTTCGGCTCGGACACGGGCGGGGTCGTCTTCTCCGTCACGCCGGCGCTCGGCGGCGGCGGGATCGTGGGTGCGGGGATCCCTTCCGACTCGAGCTGCGCCGCGGCCGCCGTCGCCCTGGCGTGCACCTCGTCGAGCCCGATCCCCATAAGAGCGGCCAGATCCGCATAACCCTGCTCGCCGCGCTGCGCGAGCAGCCGCAGTATCGCCTTCTGGTCCTCACTGAGCGCCATCCGGGGACACCCTATTAGGGTTGCCGCCATGGCCGACGATCCCCGCGGGCTGCGCTCCCATTTCGACGAGCTGATCGGGACCGAGTGGCTCGACGACGACCCCGACCACGCCCGGGTGAGGATCGAGTTGCGCGACGATCTGCGCCAGCCGGTCGGGCTCCTGCACGGTGGAGTGCTCTCGACGCTGGTCGAGAGCGTCTGCTCCCGGGCGACGGCCTTGGCCGTCCTCGACGAGGGAATGACTGCAATGGGCCAGTCGATCAGCGTCAGCTTCATCCGCCCCATCACCGCGGGCGGCGCCGAAGTAAAAGCCCGAGCCCACCACCGCGGCCGCACCACCTGGGTCTGGAACGCCGAGGTCTCCAACGACGAGGGAAACCTCTGTGCCCTCGCCCAAATGACGATCGCAGTCAGACCCCTGCCGAAGCGCGCCTAGAGCCGATCCCGGTAGGGGTGGAGCGTCTTGTACTTTTTCGCCGCCGACCATTGTCGGTAGCCACAGGCGCAGCTCGAAAAAGTTAAGCGAAACCCCTACCAGGATCGGCTCTAGGCCCCCTCAGCCCCCGAATCTGTTCGTGATCGGCAGCCGGCGGTCCTTGCCGAACGCCTTCGGCGTAATTCTGATCCCCGGCGCCGCCTGCCGCCGCTTGTACTCGGAGCGGTCGACCAGCCGGATCACCTCGTCGACGGTCTCCGCCGGCATCCCGGTGGCGATCATCTCCTCGCGGCCCTGGTCGCGCTCCACGTAGGCCTCGAGGATGCGGTCGAGCAGGTCGTAGGGGGGGAGCGAGTCGCTGTCGAGCTGGTCGGGACGCAGCTCGGCCGAGGGCGCCCGCTCGATCACGGAGGCCGGCACCAGCTCCCCGCCCGCCCGCTCGTTGCGCCGACGCGTCAGTTCGTAAACCAGCGTCTTCGGCACGTCCTTGATCGCCGCGAAGCCCCCCGCCATGTCGCCGTAGAGGGTCGCGTAGCCGACCGACATCTCGCTCTTGTTGCCGGTGGTCAAAACCAGCCAGCCATGGCGATTGGAGAGCGCCATCATCAGGTTGCCGCGGATCCGCGCCTGGATGTTCTCCGCCGCCAGGTCGAGCTCGGAGGGTCGCGCCGGGTCGTGGGGAGGGGGCTCCTCACCGATCGGCGCTGCCTCACCCGGGTTCAGGTACCCCGCCAGCGCCCGCTCGTAGCCGTCCATCATCGGCTCGATCTCGATCTCGATCAGCTCACAGCCGAGGTTTCCAGCGATGGTCCGCGCGTCCTCCTGGGTTTCAGAGCTCGAGTGAGGCGACGGCATCACCACGCAACTGAGTCGCTCTGCCCCGACCGCATCGGCGGCGAGCATCGCGACCAGGGCGGAATCGATGCCGCCGGAGAGGGCGACGCCGACGTGGGAGAAGCCGTTCTTGACAACGTAGTCGCGTAGCCCCAGGGTCAGCGCCGCATAGACCTCATCGAGGTCGGAAAGCGGCTCCGCGAGGGGTCCCGGCTCGGCAGCGGGAATCTCGCAGACCAGCAGCTCCTCTTCGAACTGGCCGGCGCGGGCGATCAGCTCACCGCTGGCGTCGGTGACGAGGCTCTGCCCGTCGAAGACGATCTCGTCCTGACCGCCGACGAGGTTGCAGAAGGCGAAGCAGGTGCCATAGGCGCGCGCGCGCTCGGCGAACATCTCGACTCGCTCGCGCCCCTTGCCGCGGTGATACGGCGAGCCCGACGGGTTGGCTATCAAGGTCGCGCCTCGCTCGGCCTCGGTCTGCGCCGGCGGCCCGGGTGCCCAACAGTCCTCGCAGACGGTCAGCCCGACCCGCTGGCCGGCGGCCTCGATCGTCATCGGCTCCGCGCCGGGGATGAAGTAGCGCTGCTCGTCGAAGACGGCGTAGTTCGGCAGCCGCATCTTGCGGTAGACGCCCCTGACGGCGCCGCCGGAGAGCACGGCCAGGGAGTTGTGCGCGTGGCGGGAATCGCCGCCGCCCGCAGCCGGCTCGGCGAACCCGACCAGCACGGTCGCGTCGTCGCCGACCTCGTGAGCCAGCTCCTCGACCGCCCTGCGGTTGGCCTCGAGGAAGTGCCGCTTCAGGTAGAGATCCTCGGCGGGGTAACCGGACAGGCAGAGCTCCGGGAAGATCGTCGAGCTCGGCGCCCTCGGCACGGGCGCGACCGATCCACTCGGCGATCTTCGCCGCGTTGCCGTCAATGTCGCCGACGGTCGGGTCGATCTGGGCGAGGGCTATACGCACGCCGGCCTCGGGTCGAGCATCGGCGAAGTATCCCCGCCGAGAGCGGTGGAGCGAACCCCGGCGCCCGCTAGGGTGCGCCCGATGCAGGGTCGCCGTCGCCACCGGGTCGGTTTCTCGGCGCTGGCGCTTCTGCTCCTCGCCTTCGTGCCTGCCCCTGCCGCCGTCGCAGATGGCCTCGCCAGCGCGGTGCCGAGCCTCGCCTCGCCGAGCCAGAAGCCGTTCCTCGCGCCGCGGCCGCGGCCGACCGACGATCCCGATCCCAACCGCAACGCCTACACGGTCCCGCAGGCGCCGAAGTCGCCCAGTTGCTCGCGGCACTTCTGCGTGCACTGGGTGGCGGAGGGGATCGACGCGCCCAACCTCGCCGATGCCGATGCTGACGGCGTCCCCAACTTCATCGCACAGGTACTGCGGGTTGCCGAACACGTGCACGACGTGGAGAACGAGGAGCTGGGCTGGCGCGAGCCGAAGAGCGATGGGCGCAGGGGAGGGAAGAGGGGCAGGACCGACGTATACCTCTCTCAGATCGGCGGCGAGCTGTTCGGGTATGCCGCTCCGGATCGCGGTCAGGCGACGAAGGAGCACCGGATCCCGCGCCGCCTGCACGGCTACCTCGTTCTCGACAACGACTACAGCGCCTTCGAGTTCCCCGGGACGACGGCTGCTCAGGACCTGCAGGTGACCCTGGCCCACGAGTACAACCACATCCTCCAGTTCAACTACGACGCTTTCCAGGACCCCTGGTTCGCGGAGTCCACGGCAACCTGGATGGAGGACGAGGTCTACAACGGCATCGACGACTACCTGCGCTACGTGCGCCGTTGGGTGAGGCGTTGGGACACGCCGCTGACCGCGAGCTCGATCAAGGAGTACGGCTCGGCCATCTGGAACCAGTGGCTGGCGCGACACCATGGCGCCGCGGTCGTGCGCCGGGCCTGGGCGCGGGCGCGCCGCCTGCGGCCGGGCGGCTTCTCCGTCGCCGCCTACGACTCGGCGATCCGCGCCGCCAGCCGCTCCGACCTCGGCCACGACTTCGCCCACTTCGCCGCCGCGACCGCCGAGTGGCGCACCGGGGAAGGATTCCGGGAGAGCGGGCGCTTCCCCGACATGCCGCGGCAGGGATACCTGTCGCTGGACGGAGCGCCGCTGACGCGGCTGCTCAACCACACGACCTTCACCCTGCTGCGCGTGCCCAGCCACCGCGGCAGAGCGATCGCTGTCCGGGCAGGGGCCCCGCGCGGCACGGCGGCATCGCTGGCGCTGGTCGGCCGCCTTGGCAGCGAGCGGCGCGGGCGCAGCGTCACCAGGGTCGATTTCAGCCGCGGCGGCGGCCGGCTCGCCGTGCGCCTGCGCCACCCCAACCGCTACAGCCGCATCACCGCCGTCCTCATCAACGCCGACGCCAGCGCCAGCGGTTTCAGCGCCCGCCGGCTCGACTGGCGCTACCTGACCGACCAGGTCCCGTTCGAGGTCCGCGGCGAGCTGATCCGTTAGTTACGAACGCGACTCGGCGGCGAGAGTGCCGCTGCCGTTGGAGGAGGCTTTCGCTTTGGCGCGGGTCTTGGACCGCTTCGACTTGGCGGCGGTCGCAACCGTCTCCGCGGTCGCCGCCTCGAGGTCGAGACCGAAGCTGTCGAGGTCGGCCATCGCGTCGTAGTCGCCGATCAGGCCGAAGTTGACCTGGCCGTTGTAGGACATGATTCCGACGCAGAGCGCCTGGCGGCGGGCCAGCGGCACCATCGGGAAGATCGACTCCATCCTGCGGCCGAGCACGTAGAGGGGGAACTGCGGTCCCGGCACGTTGGTGACGACGAGGTTGAAGAAGCGCTGCGCCGGCTGCAGGCGGGCGGCCTGCGAGGCGATCGTGGAGGGGGCGAAGTCGGTCAGTTTGGTCAGGATCTCGGCCCCGACGGCCTGGCCTGAGGACTTCAAGTCGCCCATCTCCTCGGTGAGGATGTGCAGGCGCTCGACCGGGTCCTCGCACCAGACCGGCAGCGGCGCCATCATCGCTGAGATCCGGTTGCCCAGCGCTCCGTGCTCCTCCTCGGCGCGGACGCTGACCGGGACCATCGCGCGCAGCTCCAGGCCGGCGGTGTCGTGGCCGCGAGCGCGCAGGTACTTGCCGAGGGCGCCGGCGACGATCGAGAGGATGACGTCGTTGACGGTGCCGCCGTGGGCATCCTTGACGCGCTTCAGCTCCGCCAGGTCGGCCTGGGTGATGGCGAAGCGGCGGTGGGGGCCGATCTCGACGTTGAAAACGCTGCTGGGCGCGGACATGCCGGCGCCGATCATCTTCGAGGTTGCGCCGAGGCCACGCACCACCTGGCGTGGGCCGCGGAAGGCGGCGCGGACCCCGCGAACGATCTCCCTCGGGCTGGTCAGGCGCTCGCGCCAGGCGTTGCCGAGCAGCTCCAGGTCGGTCGGTTCGGGACGAGCCAGCCAGGGCGGGGCGGGGGAGGGCGGCCCCTGCGGCTCGGCGTCGAGGTCGAAGAGGACGGTGGTGATGTCGACCCCGGAGACGCCGTCGACCAGGGCGTGGTGGCTCTTGCCGATGATCCCGAAGCGGCCGTCGCGCAGGCCCTCGACCAGCCACAGCTCCCAGAGCGGCTTGCTGCGGTCGAGCTGCTGGGAGAAGATCCGCGCCGCCAGGTTGCGCAGCTGCTCCTCCGAGCCTGGCGAGGGCAGCGCGGTCTGCCGCACGTGGTAGTCGAGGTTCAGGTGGGGGTCGTCGACCCAGACCGGGCGGCCCTGGTCGAGCGGGACGAAGCGCAGCTTCTGGCGGAAGCGCGGCACCAGGTGCAGCCGCGAGGCGATGTGGTCGCGGAATTCCTCGTGCGAGGGCGCCGGCCCCTCGAAGATGCTGGTCGAGGCGACGTGCATATGGGCGCCGGCGCGCTCCATGTGCAAGAAGGAGGAATCGAGCCCGGTCAGTCTTTCGGCGGCCATCGGTTCATCTTCGCACAGCGCGCAAGACGCAGGTACGGACGAGTTTTGGCTTTAGCAAGCCGTTTGCAACGCGCCTTGCCGATGCCGGCGCGTGTGAGTCCCATCACTCTGGCGCGGCGAAGCCCTTTCTACGGTGTTCGCTCACAAAACGAGCGAACCCATCTGCCGAGTCCCCGCGCGCCAAGCGACGGGGAGCGGGGGACCCAAATGCCGCGGCGACAGCCGCGGTCGGGGCGAATCGGGCGGCGAGCCGCCCGTAGCGACACCGGCACCGTGCCGGAATCGCGAGCCCGTCAGCTAACCCCGTAGGCAGCGAGAAAGCGAGCGATACAGATGCGATACCTCCTGCCCGCGATGGCAGCTGCTGCCGCGCTGACGATCGGCATTGCGCCGGCCGCGGCGACGAAGTCGCACCCCGACAAACCGAAGCAGGGGCCCAAGCGGGCCAAGTCCCACGTCTCCCTGCACCTCTCCGGGCACACCGTTCTCAGCGGCAACGGGATCGCGGTCCACGGCAAGGTCCGCCCCCGTGGCCGCCACCGCGTCAAGCTGGTCTTCCGCGGCCCGGACGCCGGGGTGGTGAGGATGAGGACCAGGGCCAACGGCATGTTCGCCCTGCGCTGGTCGCCGCGGCGGACCGGTAACTACGCCGTGCGCGCCTTCGGCATCCACGGCCCTCGGACCCGCGGCGCGGCCAGCCCGGCACGCCGCCTGACGAGCTACCGCTACGCCGGCGCCTCCTACTACGGCCCCGGCCTCTACGGCAACGGCGTCGCCTGCGGTGGCACCCTGATGCCGGCGACGATGGGCGTGGCGCACAAGACGCTGCCCTGCGGGACCAAGGTGAAGCTGCGCTACCACGGCCGCACCGTCACCGTTCCGGTGATCGATCGCGGCCCATACGTCGCCGGCCGCGACTACGACCTCACGGCGGCGGTCAAGGAGCGGCTCGGCTTCCCAGGCGTAGGCAGAGTTCTGGCCAACCGCTAGTCATGACGGTCCGCGGTTCCTCACTCACGTAATAGGCGAGCAGGGAACCGCGGCTAGGCCGCCGCGGAATCGAGCCCGAATTGGAGCTGCGGCTCCTGCTTGGCCGCCTCGGCGTCCGCCTCGTGCTCGAAGGAGGCGACGCGGACGCCGAGCAGCCGCACCGGCCGCTGCGGGTCGTAGGCGCGCAGCAGGTCCAGTGCCGCCGGGCCGACGACGGCGGGATCGTCGGTCGCCTCCGCGAGCGTGTGCGAGCGGGTCACGTTGGTCCAGTCGTCGAGGCGGACCTTGATCCCGATCGTCCGGCCCTCGAGCTCGCGCTTGCGCAGGCGCCGGCAGAGCTCCTCGGAGAGCTCGCGGAGATGCGTCTCCAGCTCGGCCCGGTCGCTGACGTCGACGTCGAAGGTGATCTCGGTCGACTGCGATTTGGTCTCGTGGGAGGCCTTGACCGGAGTCTCGTCCCATAGTCGCCCGCGGGCATGCAGCCAGGCGCCGGAGCGCGGCCCGAAGCTCGCTTCCAGCTCGGCCTGCTCACGGCGAGCGAGCTCGGCAAGGGTGCGAATCCCCATTGTCTGCAGCTTGACCACCGTCTTCGGGCCGATCCCGGGCACCAATCCAGGCGACTCGCCGGCGAAGCGCTTCAGCGCCGCCTCGCGAGAGAGCACGACCAGGCCGGCCGGCTTGCCCAGCTCGCTGACGATCTTGGCCAGCATCCGGCTCTCGGAGATCCCGATCGAGCAGGTCAGCCCGGTGTCGCGGCGGATCTCGGTCGCCACCCGCCGCATCGTCGCCTTGGGCGAGAAGATCCCGGTCAGGTCGAGGTAGGCCTCGTCGAGTCCGACCACCTCGACCGTCTCCACGTTGCGCCGCAGCACCTCCATCACCTGCGCCGAGGCCTCCCGGTAAGCGGGAAAGTCCGGCCGCAAATAGACCGCGTCCGGCAAGCGCCGCCGAGCCACCGCGGCCGGCATCGCCGAGTGGATCCCCGCCAGCTTTCGCGCCTCATAGCTCGCCGTCGTCACCACCGCCCGCGGCCCAGATCCACAGACGACCACCGGCTTCCCCCTCAGCTCCGGCCGCCGCCGCAGCTCCACCGACGCGTAGAAGGCGTCCATGTCGAGATGAGCGATCGTCCGCGTATCGGCCACGAGTCGATGGTAGGAGGGGGGAGGGACGGAGGTGCCCGCCCGTAGCCGAGACTCAGGGCAGACGCGGGTGCTGAGCGGCCTCGGTCGGCCTCGGCAGCCCAGCCGCGGGAGAGTGCACGAGCAGGCCGGCGATCGACCAGATCGCGATCGTCAGTACGAGCACCCCGAGCAGCGGCCAGGTGGTCGCCCACGACCTGCTGACACTGGTCCAGAATCCCTCTCGCAGATCCTCTTCCGCGCGGGGGGTGGAGCCACTGCGGATCGCCCGCACGCGCTCGCTTGCGTTGCGGTAGACGAGTCGATCGTCACGGTTGCGGATCTCGATCTGCGTCAGCATCCCGGCGAGGACCAGGAATGCGAAGACGGCGATCAGGCGAATCGCCGTCGTCAGCCCTGCCTGGTCGTCGACACGGTCGGCCGCTTCGACGGCGATCTTCAGCAGCAGGAGGTCGAAGGCGACGACGCCGACGACGATCCGCAGGCCGACGTTCCGCCGCGCGACCATTGCCTCGTAGGCGCGGGCCTCTTCACCCCGCACGTCCTCTACCGCTTCCCGGTGCTGCCCCTCCGCCAAGGGGGTGACGATATCTTCACGGGACAGGCTCGCGCCACCACGCAGTGGGTCCTAGACTCCTGGCCGTGGCTTCCCCCGAGGCGAAGAACCTGGAGGCGATCTCCCAGGCCATCGACCAGCACAACGCCAACTGTCCCTTCCCGGCGGCCGAGGTGCGCATGAACCCATTCGAGGTCGAACGGCTGGGCTGGGACCACATTCGGGGCCTGCCGGTGGTCCCGGACGGCGAGATCGGCACCGGCCGCTTCCGCATCGTCTGCTCCCGCGACCTCGAGGACGACGGCTTGGAGATCACCGAGGCGGTCGGCCAGGAGCTGGAGACCGCCACGCCGGTCCGTAACTGACTACGCGTCTGCTCCTGACCGTCTATAGCACGGTCAGCTGCAGACGCGTGGATTCAGACTGAGTTCCAGAAGTCGACGCCCGAACCTTCGAGCCAGTTCTGGACCTCGAGGTTGAGCTGGAAGAGCTCGCCGGTCCAGATCAGCACGCCCATCGCGATCAGGATCAGGCCACCCGTGGCGACGATCGCCTGGTAGTGGCGCTTGACGACGGCGAAGGCGGTGGTCATGCGGGAGAAGGCGACGGCGGTGAGGAGGAAGGGGATCGCGAGGCCGGCCGAGTAGACGGCGAGGAGGAAAGCGCCGCGGCCGGCCGAGTCGGACAGGGCGGCAGCGGAGAGGATCGCGCCGAGGGTGGGGCCGATGCAGGGGGTCCAGGCGATTGCGAAGGCGGCGCCGGCGACGATCGGGCCGCCCTTGCCGGCACGCTCGAGCAGCGCGTCGACGTGCCACTCCCTGTTCAGGCGGGTGACGAACAGGGAGGCTACGAAGAGCACGCCCATCGCGACGATCAGCGCCGCCGAGATCTTGGTCAGCAGCTCCTGGTGGTCCTGCAGCGCCGAGCCCAGGCCGGTGGCCGTCAGCCCGAGCAGGATGAAGATCGCCGAGAAGCTCGCGACGAAGAGCAGGCTGGGACCGAGCACGCGGCGCCAGCCGGCGTCGTCGAGCTCGCTGGCGGAGACGCCGCTGACCGCCGACAGGTAGCCGGGCACCAGCGGTAACACGCAGGGCGAGAGGAAGGAGACGACCCCCGCCGCGAGGGCGGCGAAGATGCCGACTCCAGCGGCAGGATCGGAGCTGAGGACGGCGTTGACCAAGACCTTTCAGATTACCCTCAGCCGCTCGCGGTCTGGCCGAACCCGGGGGAGGGGAGAGGAGTCCGGTAGATTCCTGGCTACGCAGCCAAACCGCGACGCAGGCGCGGCAGACTTCAGAGGAGCCAGAGTTGAGCAACCGCACGTTCGTTATCGGCGTTGGGATGACCAAGTTCGAGAAGCCCGGCACCAAGGAGGGCGACTACCCCGACTGGGCCAAGGAGGCGGGGGAGAAGGCGCTCGCCGATGCCGGCGTTCCCTATGAGGACGTCGAGCAGGCCTACGCCGGCTATTGCTACGGCGACTCCACTTATGGCCAGCGCGCGCTCTACCAGCTCGGGCTGACCGGGATCCCGGTCGTCAACGTCAACAACAACTGCTCGACCGGCTCCTCGGCGCTGTTCCTGGCTCGCCAGGCCGTCAAGGGCGGCCTCGTCGATTGCGCCCTGGCGCTGGGCTTCGAGAAGATGGAGCCGGGCAGCCTCGGCGTCAAGTACACCGACCGCACCAATGCGCTCGACAAGCACGCGATGCGGATGTTCGAGATTCGAGACCCCGAGCAGTCGCCACCGGCGCCGCAGATGTTCGGCAACGCCGGCCGCGACCACATGCAGAAGTACGGCTCCAACCCCGACCACTACGCCTGGATCGGCTGGAAGAACCACAAGCACTCGGTCAACAATCCCTACGCCCAGTTCCAGGACGAGTACTCGCTGCAGGACATCAAGGACGCGAAGATGATCCACGACCCGCTGACCAAGCTGCAGTGCTCGCCCACTTCCGACGGCTCGGCCTGCGCGATCGTCGCCTCCGAGCGCTACGTCGACGAGCACGACCTCTGGGACCGGGCGATCGAGATCGCCGGCCAGTCGATGGTCACCGACCTCTCCTCGACCTTCGCCGAGGACGCCGACTGCATGACGATCGTCGGCTCCGACATGTCGAAGCTGGCCGCCGAGCGCGCCTACGCGGAGGCAGGGGTTTCCCCCGGCGAAGTCGACGTCTGCGAGCTGCACGACTGCTTCAGCGCCAACGAGCTGATCACCTACGAAGCGCTGGGATTCGCCGCCGAGGGCGAGGCCCACAAGCTGGTCGAGGCCGAAGCGACCACCTTCGGCGGCGAGGTGGTCGTCAATCCCTCAGGCGGGCTGATCTCCAAGGGCCATCCGCTCGGCGCGACCGGTCTGGCCCAGTGTTCGGAACTGACCTGGCAGCTGCGCGGCCAGGCCGAAAAGCGGCAGGTCGAGGACGCCAAGGTGGCCTTGCAGCACAACATCGGCCTCGGTGGCGCTGCCGTGGTCACCGTCTACAAGCCGGCGAGCTGAGCCCGCCGCACAACGAGGAGGACAAGATGGCGAAGCAGCGGCGGTCACTGAGCGGCAAGGTCGTGGCGATCACCGGCGGCGCGCGCGGGATCGGCAAGGCAACGGCGACGGCGCTGGTGCGCAAGGGCTGCCGCATCGCCATCGGCGACCTCGACCTCGAGCTGGCCGAGCAGACGGCGGCGCAGCTCGGAGGCGGCACGGTGGCGCTGCCCCTCGACGTCACCGATCGCGCCTCGTTCGAGCGCTTTCTCGATGAGGCTGAACGTCAGGTCGGTCCCGTCGACGTGGTGATCAACAACGCCGGGATCATGCCGGTGACCGCGCTGGTCGACGAGTCGGACGACTCGATCCGCCGCCAGCTCGACATCAACGTCTACGGCGTCATTGTCGGCACCCAGCTGGCAATCGAACGGCTGCGCCCGCGCGACAGCGGTCACATCGTCAACATCGCCTCGCAGGCGGGCAAGACGGCGCTGCCCGGGATCGCCACCTATTCCGGGACCAAGCACGCCGTGGTCGGCGTCAGCGAGGCCGTACGGGCCGAGCTGCGCGACACCGGCGTCGAAGTCCACTGCGTGATGCCGACCGTGGTCAACACCGAATTGACCGCCGGGCTTGGCCAGAAATGGATCAAACCGGTCGAGGCCGAGGACGTCGCCAACGAGATCGTCGACGCGCTCGAGCTCGGTCGCTTCGACGTCTTCGTGCCGCGCTCGAACGCCGTCATGAGCCGATTTGCCGCTCTGATGCCGCGGCGGCTGGGGGAGGCGGTCGCGAGGCTGATGAAGGCGGACAGGCTGATGTTCGAGGTCGACCACGGCGCTCGCCGCGCCTACGAGGAGCGCGCCGCGGCCAGCGAGCCCGGCGTCGAGGACGCGCAGACGGAGGCGACTTCGCCGGCCCAGCGCGACGCCGCCTGAGGTTGCCATAAGGGCCACGCGGGCCTAGGCTCTCTCTCGATGGGAAAAATCTACGACGCAACCTGGGGACGCGCCTTCACGGCGGTATACGACCGCGCGTTCAAGGCGACCGAAGAAGCCGGTCTGCGCCAGATGCGCGAGGAACTGCTCGCGGACGCGAACGGCAGGGTGCTGGAGCTCGGCGCCGGCACGGGCGCCAACGTCGAGCTTTATCCGCAGGCGGCCGAGGAACTGGTCCTGGTGGAGCCGGACCCGCACATGACGAAGCGGCTGCGAGCGAAACTTGCGGAGCTGGGGCGTCCGGCAGAGGTCGTAGAGGCGCCGGCGGAACGACTCCCGTTCGACGATTCGAGCTTCGACACCGCGGTGGTGACGCTCGTCCTCTGCACGGTGCCGAACCCGCAAGCGGCGCTTGCCGAGGTTGCCCGGGTCCTCAAGCCGGGCGGGCGGCTGCTCTTCATCGAGCACGTGCGGGCCTCGAACCCCGACCTGGCTCGCTGGCAGGACCGTCTCGAAAAGCCGTGGCGCTTCCTCGGCGACGGCTGCCACTGCAACCGCGACACCGTCGCCACGATCGAGGCCTCGCCGTTCACGCTGGGCGACGTCCAGCAGGACAAGCTCCCCAAGGCCGTGCCGATCGTCGAACCACTCGTACGCGGCAGGGCCGTGCTCCCGGTATAGATCCGGCGCGGATCTGCCGATATCGCGCTCTCCAACGCACGATAATGGTGCTTATGTCAACTCAGGCATACTCGGGGAGTGACGGCGGGCCGTAACGAGCGACCCGCCGCCCTCCGCTCCGCAAGGGTCAACTGGCGTTTTCGACCAGTTCTTCGAGCGCTTCGCCACTGCCCGGCGCGCTGAGCAGTTCCGTCCCGTTGGTGCTCGGGCCTTTGATCGCGAGCGAGGGAGTTCCGGTCAGGCCCAGCTGTTCGGCTTCTTCGGTCGACAGTTCGACCTCTTCGGTCAGTTTGTCGCTTTCGCGTTCCTGGTTCCATTTGTCGATGTCCGGAACCCCGACGGCTTTGGCGATCGCCGTCAGGAACTCGTCATTGGCATAGCCCGCGTTCTCGGCTCCCTGGTTGTGGTAGAAGACGTCCAGGAACTGCCAGCCTTTGCCCTGTTCGCCGGCCGCGAGAGCCGCGGCACCCGCCGGCGCCGACTGCGGCCCGATGATCGTGAAGTTGCGGAAGACCACTTTGACTTCGCCCGCTTTGACCTGGTTTTCGATCACCGGAGGCAGGATGTCTTCGGCAAACTGTTTGCAGACCGGACACTGAAGGTCGCCGTACTCGACCAGTTCCACTTTTGCGCCGGGGTCGCCAAGCACCAAGCCCTGCTGCGGAATGCCGGCGAACAGTTTCTCCGCGACCTGGACTTCCTTGAGGTCGCTGGCGTCACCGCCGCCATCATCGCCGCCGGAGTTGACGACGATCAGAACGACGACGGCGATGATCGCCAGGAACACCGCACCCGCGGCGAGCTGGAGCAAACGCGTGCGCTGCTCCCCCGAGCCGACCGTCTTTTGTTCCGCCTGAAGCCGTTCTTCGCGACGTTTTTCCCGCTCCCGCTTGTTGCTCATCTGTCCTCCTGTAGTTGCCCTTGCGTCGTTTCAGACTGTCCGCGCAATACCGCAGCGGACAACTCTAAGCAGGTTCGGCGCCGGTCTCGGCCTCGCCAGGCACCCTGTCGCTGTTCGCGGCGGCGCCAGGAGTGGTCCCGGCATAGCCGATCAGGCGGGTGGCGTTGAGCAGGAAGAGGATCGTCATCACCACGGCGCTTCCCACGCACCACTGGCAGATCGCTTCGATCTCGTAGATCTCCAGGTAGGTGAGGTAGACGCTGAACCCGAAGCCGCCGAGGGCCATCGCGAAGCCGCCGAAACGGGCCAGGTCGTTGACGAAGAAGGCGGTGAGGAATATCCCCACGTAGCCGATGATCCCGAAAATGGCGACGTTGATCCCGGCGATGTGCGAGTAGGAGCTGGCCGCGACCGTCTCGCAGCCACCGCCGCCGGCCAAGCATGCCGGCGCCCCTCCTCCGGACTCGACGATCGTGATGTAGGTCGCGATGCCAATTCCCAGGGCCGCGAAGAAGGCGATTAACCGCCGCAACGTGGCTTCGGTCGGAAACTTCATAGCGATGAAGATAGAGACTTTGCATAAAAAACGGCTAACTCCCTGGCCAGCTTGCCACCCTGCCAGGCGAGCGGCGAATCACCCTCCTTCTCGCTGACAAGCCTCGCCCGTGGAAGGTGCTCGGCATAGGCCGCAGCGACGGCATAAGGGTGGCCCGGATCGGCCGCGTCGTGGCTGGCGATGACCAGGGCCGGAAGCTGGAGCCGAGCCAGGTCGTCCATCGAGCCGAACGGTCGCGAACGCAAAACCTCCCGCAGCGCCTCGACCAGCGCCGTGGGATGCCGGTGCAAGAGCATGCGGGCTCTGGTGAACCGCAGTACCGATCGACGCCAAGCGGGGTCGGTGCTCTGGTGAAGGTCGATGTAGTCGACGAAGCCGTCCACCCCGCCTCTCTCGAGAGCCGCAGCGAGGCCGTCCCAATACACGAGCGAGTGTGGCTCGACCTCGCCATCGTAGACCGGGCCGATCACGACAAGGCCGGCAAGGCGCGCGGGATGTCGCAGCGCGTAGGCGACCGCGGTGTGCGCTCCCATCGAGTGGCCGGCGAGGACGAACCGCTCCTCCCCCACCTCGGTGGCGACGACCCGCTCGAGGTCGGCCACAAGCCGCGGGTATCCATAACCCTCGCCGGGCGGCGCCGGGTCGGATTCGCCGTGGCCGCGGGCGTCATAGCTGATGACCCGGTGGCCCGCTCGCTCCAGCGCCTGGGAGCCATGGAGCACGTAGCGCCGCGTCGCCGTGATCCCGTGGCAGAGGACGATCGGCGGGCCATTGCCGGCGCTCTCACCGCGGATCGCCGGAGCGCCGCCCGCGACGAACCCGGCGGGCGCCGCAGGCATCAGCCGAGTGAGGCGACGGCCTGCTCCAGGTCCGTGACGGACTGAAAGCTGGCGCCGGTCCGCGAGACGTGGCGATAGCGCACGACTCCCTCGCCGTCGATGACGAAGATCGAGCGCATCACGTAGCGGCCGCCGGGAGCCTCCTTCAGACCGGTGACGCGGGCCAACGGTCCAACCCAACCGGTGACGCCGTAGCGGCGGCTGACGGCGAGGTCCTCGTCGGCCAGCAGCGGCAGGTTGAGGCGCTGCTCCTCGGCCCAGCGCTCGTGTGACTCGACCGACTGCGGCGAAATGCCCAGCACCTCGGCCTGCAGCTGATCGATTCGCTCGCCCTGGTCGCGGTAGGAACAGAACTGCGCCGTGCAGACCCGGGTCGCGTCGCCCGGATAGAAGGCGAGGACCAGATTGCGGCCGCGGTAGTCGGAGAGGCGGTAGGTCACCCCGCCCGTACCGGGAAGCTCGAAATCCGGGGCGCTTTCGCCTACGTCGACCTTGGCCACCAGGCCAGCTTAAACCCGCGGCTAGCCAGCTTCGATCGTGATCTCTTCGATCAGGATCGTCCGTTTCGGCTGTTCGCTCGCGGTTCCCTGTTTGCCGATGCGCTCAACGACGTCGAGGCCGTCGCTGACCTTGCCGACCAGGGCGTATTCGGGCGGCAGGCCGGCGTCCGCTCCGGTCACCACGTAGAACTGGCTGCCGGAGCGGCCCGGCGGCTCGGCGGAGCTCTTGGCCATCGCGACCGTGCCTTTGGTGTAGGCGAGGTTGTCCGGCGGTTTCTCATCGACGCTGTAGCCGGGTCCGCCGGTGCCGTTGCCTTCCGGGTCGCCGCCCTGGATCACAAAGCCGGGAACGATTCGGTGGAAGATGAGATCGTCGTAGAAGCCTTCCTCGGCCAGGAAGGCGAAGGAGTTGGCCGTCTTCGGGGCGCGCTCGGTGTCGAGCGCGATCTCGAAGCTGCCGCAGCTGGTCTCGACGACCGCGGTCGCTTCCTCGCCCGGCTTCAGCACCTGCTTCGGCGCTTTGAAGGAGGCCTGCTTCGGCGCCGGTGCGTCCACCTGCGTGCAGCCGTCGGCGCCGGCCGCGGCGGTAGCCGAGTCGTCGTCGTCCCCGCCGCCGCGCGAGATCAGGACAGCGGCGACGACGCCGACCGCGACGAGCGCGAAGACGGCGAGGATGATCCAGCGACGGTCGGCTTGCTCCTCCATCGGCGCGGAACCCTATTGCACTTACGATCGAGGCATGTCAGCCCCACCGCTGACCCCACTTGCGGCGGCCGTCCTACACGTCGCCCCGCCGCCGGAGCGCGTGCTGCAGGTCGAATGCGGCGACGGCGAGGGCGCCCTCTTCCTGGCGCGGGAGTTCCCCTCCGCCCGCGTGCGCGGGGTCGATCGCTCCCCGGAGCGCGTGCGCACCGCGACGGCCCGAGTCGGCCTCGATCCCGAAGGACGCATCGCCTTCAAGGCCGGCGGCCCCCGCGCCCTCCCCTACCCCGACGACCTCTTCGACCTCGTCGCCCAGATCGACGGCCGTCCGGCGGTCGCGGAGATCGCCAGGGTGCTGCACCCCGGTGGCCATCTGATCCTGGTCCGATCGAAGAGCTCGGGGGCCGGCGGTGGCCTCGCGGCACGGGTACTGCGCCGGCGCCTGCGCCGGCGCGGGATCGAGCTGGTCGAGAGCGGCGGCGCCGGTGATGGCAGCTTCTCTGTCGGCCGCCTGCGCGGGGCCAGTCCGGCTCGGCCCGCCGACTAGGCTGCGGGCGCATGGACATCGAGGGGATGCCGCTGACGCTGCTCGTCAACCCGGCCTCGGCCGGTGGCAAGACGCTGCGGCTGCTGCCCCGGGTCGAGCAGGCGCTCGATGCCCGCCGCGCGGTCTTCCGCGTGCAGCGCACGCGGGGACTCGAGCACGGCGCCGAACAGGCCCTGCTGGCGATCGAAGCCGGTGAGGTCCCGGTCGTCCTCTCCGGCGACGGCCTGCTCGGTGCGGTCGGGGGCGCCATGGCCGGATCCGAGACGCCGCTCGGCATCGTCCCCGGTGGCCGCGGCAACGATCTTGCCCGTGTGCTGGGGATTCCCGACGAGCCCGAGAGCGCCGTCGCGGCCCTGCTCTCGGGCAACAGCCGCCGCATCGACGTCGGCGAGGCCAACGGCAAGCGCTTCCTCGGAATCGTCAGCGTCGGCTTCGACTCCGAAGCCAACCGGCTCGCCAACGAAACCCACTTCCTGCGCGGCAACCTCGTCTACGCCTACGCGGCCCTCCGCACCCTTGTCAGCTGGAAGCCGGCCCGGTTCACGATCCGCGTCGACGAAGAGCGGATGAGGCTGACCGGCTACTCGATCGCGGTCGCCAACAACAAGGCGTTCGGTGGCGGCATGTACGTCGCGCCCGACGCCGAGCTCGACGACGGTGAGTTCGACATCGTCGCCGTCGGCGCCGTCGGCAAGCTGCGCTTCGTAAGTAACCTGCCGAAGGTGTTCAAGGGCACTCACGTCGAGAAGGACGAGGTGCGTGTCTTCCGCGCCCCTCATCTCGAGCTGAGCGCGAGCAAGCCGTTTCCCGTATACGCCGACGGCGAGCACCTCACCGACCTGCCGACCTCGCTGAGGGTGCTCCCCCAGGCACTGACCGTGCTGGTGCCGGCGCCGGCCGCACCTTGACCGCGACGCCGGCCGCGAGACCGCAACGCCGCGACGCCTTTTTCGGCGCCAAGGTCGCGGTTTCGCGGGCGATCGGCGCCGCCAGCAGAGCCAGCGGCCGCGGCGGAGGCACCACCTTGCCCGGGCGGGTTCTGCTGCGCCTCGCCCCCGACGCGATTACTCGCCTCGGGGCCAGCCTCGACGGCGGCACGACGATCGTCAGCGCCACCAACGGCAAGACGACCACGGCGGGGATGATCGCGGCGATGATGCGGGCGGACGGGCGCGAGCCGGTCCACAACCGGGCCGGCTCGAACATGACCTGGGGGGTGGCCACCGCGCTCCTCCAGCAGGAGGGCCGCGAGGGCTTGTTCGAGGTCGACGAGGCCTGGCTGCCGCAGGTGACGGCAGAGCTCGAGCCGGCGACGATCGTGCTCGGCAACCTCTTCCGCGACCAGCTCGACCGCTACGGCGAGATGGAGGCCCTGGCGGACGAGTGGGCCCGCACCGTGGCGGAACGGGTCGGTCACACCTCTTTCGTCCTCAATGCCGATGACCCGCTGATCGCCGACCTCGGCCGCGACGCGGATGCGCGCGCGCGGAAAGGCGTCGTTTATTTCGGCATCGAGGACGCTTCGCAGGCGCTACCGGAGCTGCAGCACGCATTCGACGCCAAGCACTGCCGCCGCTGTGGCAATCCCTACGCCTACGAGCGCGCCTTCGTCGGCCATCTCGGGCACTACTCCTGCCCTAGCTGCAGGGCGCGACGACCCCGGCCCGACGTCGCCGCGACGGAGATCGAACTCGACGGGATGAGCGGGTCTCGGTTCACGCTGAGCACTCCGCGCGGCGCGATTCGCCTGCAACTGCCGCTGCCCGGTCTCTACAACGTCTACAATGCCCTCGCCGCGGTCGCCGCCGGGCTCGAGCTGGGTGTGCCTGCCGAGCGGATCTCCGGGTCCCTGGGCCAGTTCCGGTCGGCTTTCGGCCGGGTTGAGACGATCGAGGTATCGGGTAAGCAGGTGTCGATGTTGCTGATCAAGAATCCCGCCGGCGCCAACGAGGTGTTGCGTACGTTGCGTCTGGAGGCCGGAGAGGAGCAGATCGACCTCTGGATCGGGCTCAACGACCGCATAGCCGACGGACGCGATGTCTCCTGGGTCTGGGATGCCGACTTCGAGCTGTTGACCGGCGGGGTCAGGCGGGTCGTCTGCGCCGGCACGCGGGCGCCGGAGATGGCGCTGCGGCTGAAGTACGCCGGCTGGCCGACCAACTCGATCGAGGTCGTGCCGGAGATCGAGGCGTCGCTCGACCGCGCTGTCGCAGCCGCCCCGCGCCGGCTCTTTGCCCTCCCCACCTACACCGCTCTGCTCGAGCTCCACAAGCTGCTCTCGAGTCGCGGCCTGGCGAAGGAGTTCTGGCGGTGAGCACGCCGATCTGGCACGAGGTCGAGTGCGGCTCCTACGCGGCGGACCTGCCGCTCTGGGAGGAGCTGGCAGGCGAGGCGGAAGGCCCCGTTCTCGACCTCGGCTGCGGCACCGGCCGCGTCTCGCTGCATCTGGCTCGGCGCGGGCACACCGTGGTCGGCCTCGACGTGGACCCGCAGCTCGTCGCGAGGCTGGCCGCGAGCGCCAAGGGGCTTCCGGTGGAAGCGGTCCTGGCCGACGCCCGCGCCTTCGAGCTCGACACCGACGTCGCCCTCGCGGTCGCCCCGATGCAGCTCGTGCAACTGCTTCCCGGGCGCGAGGATCGCCTCGAACTGCTCGGCAGCGTCGCCGGCCACCTGCTCCCGAGGGGGCGGATCGCGATGGCGATCGTCGAGGATCTGCCGCCTGCCAACGGCCATGGGCCTCCCTTGCCCGACGTGCGCGAGGTCGACGACTGGGTCTACTCGAGCCTGCCGCTGGAGACCGCGATGGAGGGAGAGGAGATCGCGATCCGGCGGCTGCGGCAGACCGTCTCCCCAGCGGGAGTCCTGGCCGAGGAGGAGAACGAGATCCGGATCCAGGCGCTCTCCGCGCCGCAGCTGGAGCAGGAGGCCCTCGAAGTCGACCTGATGCCGCTCGAACGACGGCAAATTCCGCCCAGCGAGCTCCACCTCGGCTCGACCGTCGTCGTTCTCGGCCGGGAGGACTGATGGAGCTCCGGGTCCTCAGTCTTTATCCAGAGCAGATGAATATCTACGCCGACCGCGGCAACATCGTCTTCCTGCGGCGGCGTTGCGAGTGGCGCGGGATCGACTTCGTCCATTCCGGTGCCGGGCCCGGGGTACCGGTCGATCCCGCCGCTCACGATCTCTTCTACATCGGCGGCGGCCAGGATCGCGACCAGCGCATGGTTGCCGCGGACATGGTCTCCGGCAAGCGCGGTGACCTCGCGGCGGCGGTCGAGAGCGGCGCCGTGCTGCTCGCCGTCTGCGGTGGCTACCAGCTGCTGGGACACAGCTACCAGCTCGGGGAGGAGAGGCTGCCCGGCCTCGGCCTCGCCGACCTCGAGACCGTGCGCGAACCGGGGCCGCGCCTGATCGGCAACGTCGCGATCGAGGCAGACCTGGGGCCGGGGCCGCGCCTGATCGCGGGCTTCGAGAACCACGGCGGGCGCACCTACCTCGGGCCGGGGGTCCAGCCGCTTGGTCGTGTGATCGAGGGCAAGGGCAACAACGGCGCCGACGGCCATGAGGGCGTGCGGCGGCACAACCTGATCGGGACCTACCTGCACGGGCCGCTGCTGCCGAAGAACGCCTGGCTGGCCGACCACCTGATCGCGCTGGCGCTGGAGCGTCGCTACGGCGTCCGCCCCGAGCTCGAGCCGCTGGACGACGCCTTCGAGGCGGCCGCGCACGAGAGCGCCCGGGTCGCCGCCGGCGTTTGCTGAGGCTCAGCGGCCGCTGGAGCCGAAACCGCCGCCGCCGCGTGCGGACTCGGCCAGCTCTGGCGTCTCAACCGGCTCGGCGATCACGATCGGCGTGATCACGAGCTGAGCGATGCGGTCGCCTGCGGCGACGCGAAAGGTCTCGGCGGGGTCGGTGTTGAGCAGCAGGACGCGCAATTCACCGCGGTAGCCGGCGTCGATCAGGCCGGGGCTGTTGACGAGCGCGATGCCGTGCTCGCGCGCGATGCCGGAGCGCGGCAGCACCAAGCCGGCATGATCGGACGGGATCTCGACCGCGACCCCGGTGCCGACGCTCCAGCGCTCCCCGGGACCGATGTGCGCCGCCTCGCAGGCGTACAGGTCCAGGCCGGCGTCGCCCTCGTGGGCGCGGGTGGGCAGGATCGCGCCCTCGGCCAGCCGTGCCACTCGAAGTTCCACGCGCGGCAGCCTAGACGACGGAGAGATCGGCGAAGCGGTGCAGCTCGGCGATCGGCACCCTGGCGTGGACGAGGACCCCGTCCTCGCGCTCGGTCCGCTCGAGGTCGCCCGCCAGCTCGTGCAGCTCGTGCAGGCGACTGCCCTCGGAGTACGGAATCAGCAGCTCGACCGCGGCCAGCGTCTCCTCGAACGCGGACTCGACACGCTGCCGCAGGTCGTCCAAGCCGATGCCCTCGGCCGCGGAGACCAGCACCGCGTCGCGGTGGGCAAGCGTCACCTCCTGGCGCCCCCCCTCGTCGAGCAGATCGGCCTTGTTGAGGACCAGCAAACGCGGCTTCTCGCCGGCACCGATCTCCTCCAGCACCTCGTCGACGGCTTGCATGTCGAGCAGCCGCCGCTCCTCGCTCTCAGAGGCATCAACGACGTGGAGGATCAGATCGGCAAGCACGGTCTCCTCCAGGGTCGCCTTGAAGGCCTCGACCAGCTGATGGGGCAGCTTCTCGATGAAGCCGACGGTGTCGGTCAGCAGGTACTCGCGACCGCAGAGCTCGAAGGTCCGCGTGGTCGGATCGAGCGTGTGGAAGAGCCTGTCCCCCACCCCCACCTCGGCCCCGGTGAGGGCATTGAGCAGGGTCGACTTGCCGGCGTTGGTGTAGCCGGCGAGGGCGACCCGCGGCAGCGAGGAAGCCTCGCGCCGGGCTCGCATCACGCCGCGGTTGCGCTCCAGCCGCGCGAGCCGGGCCCGCAAGGCGGAGATGCGGTTGCGGGCGAGCCGGCGGTCGGTCTCGATCTGCGTCTCGCCCGGGCCCCTGGTGCCGATGCCGCCGTCCATGCGCCCGGCGCCGAGCCGCTCGAGGTGCGTCCACAGCCCCCGCATGCGGGCCATGTTGTATTCAAGCTGGGCCAGCTCGACCTGGAGCTTGCCCTCGGCTGAGTGGGCGTGGTCGGCGAAGATGTCGAGGATGACCGCGGTGCGATCGATCACCGGCACCCCGAGCGCGCTCTCGAGGTTCCGCTCCTGCCGCGGTGCCAGCTCGTCGTCACAGGCGACGAGGTTCGCATCGCAGGCGGCGATCTCCTGTTTCAGCTCCTCCAGCCGGCCGCGGCCGAAATAGCGATCGGGGTCGGGCTGCGGACGCTGCTGAGTCGCGACGCCGGCCGTGGCGACGCCGGCGGTGCGCAGCAGCTCCCTCAGCTCGGCCAGCGGCTCACCCTGCTCGCGCCCGTCGACGATCCCGATCGCGAGGGCGCGCTGCCGGGCACGCGGGTTCGAGATTCCGGCGCCATTCGAGCCCCTGGCGCCGTTGTGCGTCGGGGTGAGGCGGCCATTTCTCGAACGTTGCACTCAAGGGGATTGTAGGCAACGGTCGCGAGGGGATAGGGTTGGCCGCCGTGAAGGTCTTCATCACCGGCGGAACCGGATTCATCGGCGGCGAGGTTGTGCGCCAGTTGCGGGAGCGTGGCGACGAAGTCGTCTGCCTCGTCCGCACTCCGGAGAAAGGGACGACGGCTGCGGACCTCGGCTGCCAGCTCGTCGCCGGCAGCCTCGGCGACGCCGAGGCGCTCCGCACCGGGATCGAGGGCTGCGACGCGGTAGTTCACGCGGCGGCGATGTACGAGGTCGGTATTCCGGCCAAGCAGCATCCGGCGATGTGGGAGGCCAACGTCGCCGGAACCGAGCGTGTCATGGAGGCTGCGCTGGTGGCCGGAGTCTCCCGAATCGTCTACGTCTCGACCGTCGGCGTCTTCGGCAACACGCGCAGGAAAGTCGTGGATGAGTCCTACGAGCATCCCGGCAAGGAATTCACCTCCTATTACGAGCAGACGAAGCTCGAGGCGCACCGGATCGTCAAGCGGATGATCGTCGAGCGGGATCTGCCCGCGGTCATCGTCCAGCCGGGCGGCGTCTACGGCCCCGGCGACACCTCCCAGGTCGCCGACCTGCTCGAGCAGTTCTTCGCCGGCAGGCTGCCATTGATGCCGTTCCCGGAGCTCGGCATCTGCATGACCCACGTTGAGGACATCGCCGGCGGGATCCTGCTCGCGCTCGACAAAGGCGAGCTCGGCGAGACCTACGTGATCAGCGGGCCGGCGACGACGATGCGCGAGGCGATCGAGACCGTCGCCCGAGTCAGCGGTCGCAAGGCGCCCAAGCGGGCGCTGCCTGTGCCGCTGCTGAAGGCGATGATCCCGATCGGCCCGCTGATCGGCAAGGCGATGGGACAGCCTCCGAACCTGCGAGAGCTGATCTCCTCCGGCGACGGCGTCACCTTCTGGGCCAGCTATGAGAAGGCCGGACGTGAGCTCGGATACGCCCCACGGGGCATGGAGGAGGGGTTGCGGCAGACGCTGGAGGCTGACGCGCGATTCCCCTCTCCGGTTGTCTGAGGGAGTCGGGGGAGGGCTCGCCGGAGCAACAGCGGGGAGGCTCCGTCGAGCCCTCCCCCGACTCCCGTAGGCTGGCGCGGTGCGCGTCATAGATGTCATGCACCTCGGGCGGCGGCATGTGATCGGCTGCTGGGAGGTTGATGGGGTGCTGGTGGATCCTGGGCCGGAGTCATCGATCGAGACGGTGATCGAGGCGCTCGAGGGGGAGCGGCCGCGGGCGATAGTTCTCACGCATATCCACCTCGACCACGCGGCCGGGACGGGCGCGCTGGTGCGGCGCTGGCCCGACCTCGAGGTATACGTGCACGAGCGCGGTGCCCCCCATCTGATTGACCCGGCGAAGCTGCTGGCCAGTGCGGAGCGTCTCTACGGCGATCAAATGCAGCGCCTGTGGGGTGAGATCGTGCCGGTGCCGGAGGAGAACGTGACGGTGCTGAGCGGTGGCGAGACCGTGCTGGGAATGCGGGTCGCCTACACGCCTGGTCACGCCTCCCACCACGCCTGTTACCTGCACGAGGAGAGCGGCACGGCCTTCGTCGGCGACGTCGCTGCCGTCCGCATTCCGCCTTCGAGCCTGGTCGTGCCGCCAACGCCACCGCCTGACATCAATATCGAGGCCTGGGAGGAATCGATCGGCACCATCGAGTCCTGGCGACCAGAGCGCCTGGCGCTCACCCACTTCGGGGCAGTGGAGGATCCGCCCGAGCATCTCACGACCGTTCGTGAACGCCTGCGCGAAGAGGCAGGGCTGGCGCGCGAGCTTTCAGAGGAGGACTACGAACTGCGCCACCGGGAACGGGTTGAGGCCTCGGCGGACCCAGAGACCGCGACTGAGCTGATCCACGCCGTGCCGCCCCAGTACCAGTGGCGTGGCCTGAACCGCTACTGGAGTAAGAAGACTTGACAGGTCCGGACTTCTGGATACGGTCCCGTCGTGATCCCAACAGGAGGCTCCACTTGAAAACCAGTCAAACCAGCCGTTTCGTCATCCGTATCGCTGCCTGCGCCATCGCCATCGTGGCTGTTGGCGGCCTCATCTCCTGCGGGGACAGCGAGGAGGAAGTCCAGAAACTCAACTTCAAGGTCAATTCGACCGGCAATGGCGGGAGCACGATCTCCGCTCCAAAGAACGCCGAATCTGGCCTGGCGGAAATCAAGTTCGGCAACAACAGCGAAGGAGAAGCTGACCTGCAGCTGATCCGGGTCGAGGGAGACCACTCGGCCAAAGAAGTGGCCGACGGTCTCATCAAAGCCACCAAAGGCAAACCCTTCCCCGACTGGTTCTTCGCCGGCGGTGGCATCGGCTTGACCGAACCTGGTGCAACCGTCACGGCGACTCAGGTCCTACGGCCAGGGACCTACTACGCCTTCAATACCGAAGGTCAGATCAGTCCGAAAACGGCGGCGGTGACCAAAGTCACCGGTGAGGCGTCGGATGAGGAGGTCGCCGAGGGCGAGGGCACCGTCGAGGCCGGCGAGTACGTCTTCGAGTCGGACTCCCCCCTGCCGGCGGGCACCAACCAGATCGTTTTCGAGAACATCGGCGCCCAGCCGCATCACATGCTCGCTTCGAAGCTGATCGGTGACAGCACCGTGGAGGACGTCGAGAAATTCTTCAAAAACCAGAAAGGCAAACCGCCGCTGAGCGAAGAAGGCACTCAGACCACCGCGGTGATCGAAGGCGGGGAAAGCCAGCTCGTCACGTTCGAGCTGGAGCCGGGGCGGTACGCGTTCTACTGCTTCATCACCGACCGCCAGGGCGGTCCGCCCCACGCCCTCAAAGGCATGGTCGACGAGATCGAGGTCGAATAGCTACGGCGAGCGAGCGCCTCGTCGGCTAGGCGAGGTGCTCGCGCATTCGCTCGACCGCCTCCTCGATGCGCGTGTCGGGCGCGGTGAGGGCGATACGGAAGAAACCCTCGCCGCTTGGCCCGTACATCGAGCCCGGTGAAACGACCACGGCGGCCTCTTCGAGCACCAGCTCGGCGAAGGACGTCGAGGTGTGATCCTTCGGCACCGGCGCCCAGACGTAGATCGTGCCCTTGGGGCTTGAGACCTCGACGCCGATCTCCCTCAGCGCCGCAACGACGAGGTCACGACGGCGTGCGTAGGTCTCGTTTATCCGCTGCAGGGAGTCGGCCGGGCCCTGCAGTGCGGCGACGCCGGCCAGCTGGACCGCCTCGAAGAGGCCGGAGTCGACATTGGTCTTCAGTCGCCAGTAGGTCTGCACCGCTTCCGCGTTGCCGAGGATCCCGGCACAGCGCCAGCCGGTCATGTTGAAGCCCTTGGAGAGCGAGAAGACCTCGACCCCGACCTCCTTCGCACCCGGCGTGGCGAGGAAGCTCGGAGCGACGTAGCCGTCGTAGGTCGTCTCCGAGTAGGCGTTGTCGTGGACGACGAGGATCTCGTGCTCCCGGGCGAACGAGACGACCATCTCGAAGAAGCCATCGGGCACAACCGCACCGGTCGGGTTGTTCGGGTAGTTGAGGAACATCAGCCGTGCCTTCGCGGCGACGTCGGCTGGAACCGCGCTGAGGTCCGGGGCGAAGCCGAGCTCGGGGACCAGCGGCAGCAGCTCGGGCGTGGCGCCGGCAAGGATCGGCCCCCCCGTGTACACGGGATAGCCCGGGTCGGAGGCGAGCGCGACGCCGCCCGGGTCGAGGAAGGCGAAACAGAGGTTGTAGATGCACTCCTTGGCACCGATTGCCGGAATCACCTCGGTGGCGGGATCGATCTCGACGCCGAAGCGCTCGCCGTAGAACCGCGCGAACCCCTCGCGGAACTCGTCGCGACCCCGGTTGCTCGGGTACTGGTGGTTGGCGGGGTCGGCAACAGCCTCCCGCATCGCCTTGACGATGTAGGGGTAGGTCGGTTCGTCCGGGTCGCCGATCCCGAGGCTGATCACGTCGATGCCGGCCGCTCGCTTCTCAGCGATGCGTCGCTCCAGTTCCTGGAACATGTATGGGGGCATCGCCTCCAGGCGCTTGGATGGTTCGGCGATCGTCATGGAGCGCGGAATCTATTGATCGAGCTGGGACAGCGCCTGCATCAACTCGGGAGAGAGCTCACCCGCACAGACGGGCTCTGCCCAGCCACTGAGGCGCACCGCGAGGTCCTCGCCGATTTCGACCCCGAGCTCGCCGCCTTCGAGCTCGACGACGATGGGATTGGGGGCCCCGCCCAGGAACGCCGTTACCGCGGCACCGCTGGCGCCGGTGCCGGAGGAGAGCGTCTCCCCCACCCCACGCTCGAAGATCCGCGCCCGCACCCTGCTCCCGTCGATGGCCAGGAAGGAGACGTTGGTGCGGTTGGGAAAGAGCTTGTGGCCTTCGATCTCCGGGCCGATCTCGCCCAGGTCGAGGTCATCGAGCTCCGAGCCGACGACGATCGCACACTGCGGGTTGCCGATCGAGACGTGCTGGAACTCCCACTCTCGCCCAGCTGCGCTGAGCGTCCCCTTGCCGTCGGCTGCCCCCGCCGGGAAGTCCTTCGAGCTCGTCGAGGCCCGCCCCATCTCGACGGCGCAGGTCAGCTCGCCGGTGATCGTCGGCCGGATCGGGCCGGCGACGGTCTCGATCGCGAACGTGTCCTCATCGGTCCAACCGTGCCGGCGCAGGTAGAGGATCGCCTCCCGTGCCCCGTTGCCGGACAGCTCCGCCTCCGAGCCGTCCGGGTTGAAGATCCGCAGCTTGGCGACGAACTCCGGGTCCTCGCTGCGCGAGAGCAGCAGCACCCCGTCCGCCCCGACCCCGAAGTGCTGGTCGCAGAGCCACTCGACCCGCTTCGCCGTCAGCCTCCAGGGGAGATTCTGCGCCTCGACGATCAGATAGTCGTTGCCCAGCGCCTGCCACTTCTCGAATTTCACCGGCGGAGCCTATTCGCTCCGCCGATGGGCCGAAAACCCACGTATATCAGCGGAAATCGGCCCATCGGCCCCGAGGAGCTCGGCGACGGCGGCATCGCTGAGGGCGGTGCGATCGATGGTGTAGATGTTGGGGATCTTGCGCATCCAGGTGAGCTGGCGGCGGGCGTAGTTGCGTGAGCGCTTCTTCATCGTCTCGACGTCTCCGGCGAGCAGCTCGTCGAAACCGAGGGCCTTACGAACGGTGCGGCCGGGACCGAGCGCTTCTGCACGTTCAACCTCCTCGAGCGCTCCGCCGGCCACGATCGCTTCCGTGCGGGCGTCGATCCGCTCGTAGAGGAGCTCGCGGTCCATGTCGAGCCCGAAGATCGTCGTCGGATGGCGGGTCTCCGGCAACCAGAGCTCAGAAGCCTCGGCTTCCGGTGGCGTTTTCACAAGGGAGAGGTGCGCCAGGGCGGCGCGCAGATAGAGACCCGTCCCCCCCACCACGATCGGCGTGCGTCCCGCCTCCAACATCCGGTCGATCTCCCCATGCGCCAGCGGCATGTAATCCCCGACCGAAAAGTCCTCAGTCACAGGCACGAAGCCCAGCAGCCTGTGCTCGAGCAGCTCCTGCTCCTCCTTCGTGGCTGCGCCCGTGAGCGTCTCCAGTCCTTCGTACACCTGCAGCGCATCGCAGTTGATCGCCACCGGATCCTCCCCCCGCTCCCGCAGCAAGTCAGCCGAGGCAATAGCAACGCCGGTCTTCCCCACGCCGGTCGGTCCAAAGATCGCCAGGACGCTCACGGGAGGGGTGTCGGCACAGCCCCGAACGGCTTGTACTTTTTCGTCGCGGCGGCTTGCCACCGAGCGGGATCGATCATCGAAAAAGTTGAGAGAGGGGCTGTGCCGACACCCCTCCCAGGGTCTGCGACGTGGCACTCTGGATCTCCACGTCCACGAACTGACCCGGCTCCGCGCTCCCTTCGAAGTTGACCGCCTTGTTATGCCGAGTCCGCCCCCGCAGTTTCGTCTCGTCGGTGCGGCTGGTCCCTTCGACAAGCACCTCCAGCGTCCGCCCGACGAAGCGCTGCGCTCGCTCCGCTGCCCGGCGCTGCACCGCCTCGACCAGGCGCTCCATCCGCTCGACCTTGACCGGGTGCGGAACCTGGTCCTCCATGGTCGCCGCCTCGGTTTCGCGCCGGGGCGAGAAGACGAAGGTGAAGGCGCCGTCGTAGCCGACTTCCTCGACGACCTCCAGAGTTTCGGCGAAATCGGCCTCGGTCTCGCCTGGGAAGCCGACGATGATGTCGGTGGTGATCGCGCAATCCGGGAGGTGCTCGCGAATCAGCGCCACCCGGTCCATGTAGCGACGCCGGTCATAGGTGCGGCGCATCCGTTTGAGGATCGCGCTCGACCCCGACTGCAGCGGCAGGTGGATCTGCTCGCAGAGCGCCGGCAGCTCGGCGTGGGCACGGATCACGTCCTCCTTCATGTCCTTCGGGTGGGGGCTGGTGTAGCGAATTCGCTCGATCCCCTCGACCGCGTCGACGCGCGCCAACAGCTCCGCAAAGCCGATCCGGCCCTCCTTTGGCAGGTCGCGGCCATAGCTGTTGACGTTCTGCCCCAGCAGCGTCACCTCGCGGACGCCGTCGGCGGCAAGTCCCTCGGCCTCGGCGATCACCTCGCCTGGGTCGCGGCTGACCTCGCGCCCGCGCGTGGTGGGGACGATGCAGTAGGAGCAGGCGCAGTTGCAGCCCTGGGAGATCTGCAGCCAGCCCTGGAACTCGCGTTCCCGGCGGGCCGGCAGGTGGCCAGAGAAGTCCTCGAACTCGAAGTATCCCTGGGCGCTGAGCGAGTCGGAGTTGAGGAACTCGGCCAGCTTGTGGATCTGGCCGGGGCCGAAGGCGACGTCGACGAAGGGAAAGCGCTGGAAGACCTCGTCCTTGACCGACTGCGCCCAGCAACCTCCGACGCCGACGATGCGGGCCGGTTCTTCGGACTTGAGCCGCTTCGCCTCACCGAGATGGGCGATGAAGCGGCTGTCGGCCGACTCGCGGATCGAGCAGGTGTTGAAGAGGATGACGTCGGCGCCGTCCCGGCTCTCGGCCTCCTCGTAGCCGAGCGAGGCCAGCATTCCCCGCATCCGCTCCGAATCATGCACGTTCATCTGGCAGCCGAACGTCGTTACGTGAAAGCGCTTCGCCATCAGCGCAGAGTAGCGCCGCCTACTCGACTACGAGCTTTCCTTCCATCCCGGCTTCCCGGTGCCCCGGAACGGTGCAGAAGAAGGTGTAGGTGCCGGGTGCGAGCTCGGCGCTGACCGACGTTTTGCCTTCGGTAATGGCTTCCGAGACGGCGAGCTCTTTCCCGCCCTCTGCTTCGATCGCCACGTCGTGTTCCAACGCGGCGGGGTTGGTGAAGTCGATCGTCACCTTGCCGGAAGCGCTGCTCAGTTCCGCCTTGTCGTAGGCGATCGCGCTGGGATCGGCGGCCAGCTGCAGCTTGCCACCAGGACCCGACCCTTCGTCGGGCATGGGACTCTTTTCCTTCATCTCGGCTTCGCCGCTTTCCTCCGCCTCGGCTGGGGCTTTCGAGCCGGGCTCCTGATCGGCCTCCGCCTCGAAGACCTCGTTGGCCTGGGCCAGCTCATGCGCTTTGTGCTCCTCCTCGTCCTGTGCGTGGAGCACGGAGAAGGTGGTCGCGCCGGCAACCAGGAACGCGAACCAGAGGATCACGAGTGGCATCGCGCGCCCCGGGAAGCTCTTGACTTTCAGCCCGACCAGGGTGACCCCCACGGCCGAGAGGGCGGCGGCGATCCCGAAGACGTAGAAGAGGGTTCCGTTGTCCATAAGGCGCGCGCATCCTATCCGTCAGGAGAAGGCGAACGCAGTCAGGGAGCTAGGCGGCTTTTGCCTCCGGTACGGGTGTCGACGTCGTCCGTTCAGTGGCCTCGGCCTCCGCTGCCTCGCCATCGATGCCGAGGGCAGTGCGCACCTTGGTTTCGATCTCGGCGGCCAGCTCCGGATTGTCGACCAGGAACTGTTTGGCGTTGTTGCGGCCCTGGCCGAGGCGGGTATCGCCGTAGGAGAAGAAGGAGCCGGATTTCTGCACTAGGTCTTGCTCCATGCCGAAGTCGAGCAGGCCGCCCTCGCGCGAGATCCCGACCCCGTACTCGATGTCGAACTCCGCCTGGCGGAAGGGCGAGGCGACCTTGTTCTTGACGACTTTGACCCGGACCCGGTTGCCAACCGCCTCAGTGCCTTCCTTGAGCGTCTCGATACGGCGGATGTCGAGCCGCTGGGAGGCGTAGAACTTCAGCGCCCGCCCGCCTGGCTGGGTCTCCGGCGAGCCGAACTGGACCCCGACTTTTTCGCGGATCTGGTTGGTGAAGATGCAGACGGTGTTGGTCCGGTTGAGGTTTCCGGCGAGTTTCCGCATCGCCTGGGACATCAGACGGGCCTGTAGGCCGACGGTGGTGTCGCCGATCTGGCCGTCCAACTCCGCTTTCGGCGTCAGCGCCGCGACCGAGTCGATTGCGACCACGTCGACCGCCCCGGAGGCAATCAACCGGTCAGCGATCTGCAGCGCCTGCTCACCGTAATCCGGCTGGGAGACCAGCAGCTCGTCGGTGTCGACGCCGATCGCCCGCGAATAGACCGGGTCGATCGCGTGCTCAGTGTCGATGAAGGCGCATACGCCGCCCATCGCCTGTGCCTGGGCAATGATGTGATTGACGAGCGTCGTCTTGCCCGAGGACTCCGGACCGAAGATCTCGACGATCCGCCCCCGTGGCACGCCGCCGATTCCAAGCGCCAAGTCGAGTGCCAGGGCACCGGTCGGGATCGACTCCACCTTGACCGTGCCCTTGTCCCCAAGTCGCATCAGGGAACCCTCGCCAAACTCTTTCCTGATGCCGCTGACCGTGTTCTCCAGGGCCGCGTCCTTGGCTTTGGCCTCCTTCGCGGAGACGTCGTTCAAGCTCACTTTTTTATCCGCCATCTCAATCACCTCACTGCCGCCCTGCGCCGGGCAGCTCGACTTGGGCCAGAGGGGCATAATGCGCACCCTGCGGCTGGAGTACAGAACGGTAGAGCGTCATTCGGACGCCATAGAACGGCTCACGGAGGTCTTCCAGAAGCGGATCGGGCGCCAGCTCGACCGGCGCCGGTCGTCGCGACCCCCGCCCTTCCGGTCGCACCCTGGCGACCGTCAGGTGCGGCCAAAACACCCGCTTCTCGGGCTCGAAAAGCCCGCCTGCCACCAGCTGCTCCTGTAAAGCGGCCTGGAGCGTTTCCGTGCCTGGCGACAGCACCGGCAGAGCGAAGAGCCGCGCCCTCCCCCGTGATGGTCGTGGCTCTGGATCGAGCAGCTCGACCAGCGGCGCCGGCGCAATGCTCTCCTCGAGCACTGCCGCGATCCGCTCGATCGCCTTCTCCGGCCGGTAGCCGAGAAAAGCGAGGGTGACGTGCAGATTCTCAGGCGGGACCGGGCGCAACGCCGGGTCGGCGAGCGCCTGGTCTCCCCAGACCCCCAGGCCTTTCTGCACCGCGTCTGGCAGGTCCAGGGCCACGAACAGCCGCGCCCGTGGGCTTTTGAGTCTCTCCTTTGCCATCGGCGATCACGCTACGCGGCCAAAGCGCGCGGCTCAACGCACGCGCGTGACAAATGTGAGGGGAATCAGAGTCACTGGCGTGCCATTTGAGTCAGAGCGGCGGCTCGCCGCCGCCGAGCAGGAGGCGCAGCAGGTGCATGCCCACCAGGGCAGAGCGTTCGCGGACGTCGGCGCGGCCGCCGGGAATCACCGGCTCGCGGGCGATCGCGGTGCCATCGGCAAGGCGAGCGTTGAAGCAGACGTAGCCGACTGGCTTCTCCTCGGTCCCTCCCGCCGGCCCAGCGATGCCGGTGATGGAGACCGCAACCTCGGCCCCGAAGCGCTCCAGCGCACCGACCGCCATCGCTTCCGCAACCTCCGGCGAGACAGCGCCCTTGGCCTCGATCAGCGCCGGATCGACACCGAGCAGCTCGGCCTTGGCCTCGTTCGAGTAGGCGACGACGCTGCCCGCCATGTACGCGGAGGCGCCAGGGAGGTCCGTGATCCGCGCCGCGAGCAGGCCGCCGCTGCAGGACTCGGCCAGCCCCAGCCTCCGGCCCTTCAGCAGCTTCGCAACCTGGGAGTCGATCGTCTCGCCGTCGAGGCTGAACAGGTGGCGCCGGTGCCGTCCCGCCAGACCATCGCGGACCAGCTCGGCCACGGCCTGCGCGTCATCGCGATAGCGGATGTCGATCTCGATCTCACCTCGCCGCAGGCAGGTCGTGATCTCCACCGCGCCCAGCTCGGTCCCCTCCTCCTCGATCTCGCGCAGGCTCTTGGCGATCTCCGACTCTGGCACGCCGAACATCCGCAGGGTGTAGCCGCGCAGCGGCGTCGCCCGTGCGAGCACCTCCCGCACCGGCGCGGTTTCCAGCGCCGCCGGCCACATCGGCTGCAGCTCTCGTGGTGGGCCCGGGAGCACGACCACCACCTGCTCCCCAGCCGGGACGACGAGGCCGGGGGCGGTGCCGATCGGATCGAGCGGGGTCGCGCCGGCCGGCACCATCGCCTGCTTGCGGTTGGCCTCCAGCACCGCCTCCTCGTCGAAGTTGAAGCGTTTGGCAAAGCCGCGGAGGACCTCGGCGATCTTGGCCTCCATCCGCTCATCGAGCACGAGCTCGCGGTCGGCGAAGCGGGCCACGATCTCCGCAGTCAGATCGTCGGCGGTAGGGCCGAGGCCGCCGGTGGTGACGATCAGCTCCATTTCCTCGTCGGCCATGAAGCGCAGCGCCGCTTCGAGGTCGGCGGGGCGATCCGCGACCACGAGGATGTGGGCCACCTCCACCCCGAGCTCGGCCAGGCGTTCGGAGACCCAGGGACCGTTGGAATCGGCGATGCGCCCGGTCAGGACCTCGGTTCCGGTAACGAGGATGCCGGCGCGGATCACGCCGCTGACGCTACCGGACGCGCTGCAGCGCTCCGCGGTTCCTTGGGCACGAAATACGCCGAGAGAACCGTCGAACGGGGTGGTTCACGCGCCGTCCGACTCGGACTCCACGGCCACGGATCCTGCCGGCGAGTGGCCCGCGGTCGCAGCCGGCGCTAGAACCCGCGCCAGATCGGCCTGGGTGATCAGCACCTGGCGTGGTTTGGAGCCCTCATAGCCGGAGATGACCCCGCGGCGCTCGAGCATGTCGATGAGGCGCCCGGCGCGGGTATAGCCGACCCGAAGGCGGCGCTGGATCATCGAGACCGAGGCGGTTTCGGTCTGCACGACCAAGCGGATCGCCTCGTCGAGGAGATCATCGCTGTCGGGATCGAAGTCGCCCTCGCCGCCCTCCTCGGCGACGTCCTCCGGGGTCTCCAGCAGCTCCGCCTCGAACTCGGGTTCCCCCTGCTTTGCCCAGTGCTTGGTGATGCGGGCGATCTCGTCCTCGGTGATGAAGGCACCCTGGACCCGCTGCAGCTTCGAGCTGCCGGCGCCGCGAAACAGCATGTCGCCCTGCCCGAGCAACGCCTCCGCCCCACCCTGGTCGAGGATTACGCGCGAATCGGTCTGGGAGGAGACGGCAAAGGCGATTCGCGAGGGGATGTTGACCTTGATCGTGCCGGTGATGATGTCGGTCGACGGGCGCTGGGTCGCGAGCACAAGGTGGATGCCGGTGGCGCGCGACTTCTGGGCGAGGCGGATGATCGAGTCCTCGACTTCGGCCGGCGCGACCATCATCAGGTCCGCGAGCTCGTCGATCACGCAGAGGATGTGGGGCAGCGGCGGCTCGCCGGCCTTGATCCGAGCGCGGTTGAGCTCACCGAGGTTGCGGCAACGCGCCTCGCTCATGATCCCGTAGCGGCTCTCCATCTCGCCGATCAGGTTCGAGAGGACGTTGGCCGCAAGGCGCGGTGAGGTGACGACCGGCGTCAGCAGGTGCGGAACGTTCTCGTAGTGGTTGAGCTCGACCTGCTTCGGGTCGACCAGAACCAGCCGGACTTCGTTCGGCGAGGCCTGCATCAGGATCGAGGAGAGAATCGCGTTGACGCAGCCCGACTTGCCCGAGCCGGTGGTGCCGGCGACGAGCACGTGCGGCATCTTCGCCAGGTCGGTCCAGACCGGGTTGCCGTCGATTCCCTTGCCGAGCCAGGCAACCAGGGGCGAGGTCTTCTCGGGGCGGCCGGCGTAGATGTCGCCGAGGCGGACGATGCGGCGACGGGTGTTCGGCACCTCGACCCCGACGGCCTGTTTGCCGGGGATCGGGGCGAGGATGCGGATGTCGGTCGAGGCCAGGGCGTAGGCGAGGTCGTTGGCGAGCTCGGTGACTTTCTTCACCTTGATCCCAGGCGCGAGGCGCAGTTCGTAGCGAGAGACGTGAGGACCGCTGACGACGCCGACGATCTTCGCCTCGACGCCGAAGTGACCCAAGGTCTCGACCAGCTTGCGGCCGACGATCTCGTGGTCACGGGGATCCGGGCCTTTGTCGCTGTTCTTGCCGCGGTCCAGCACTTTCGCCGCCGGCGGCCGGTAATCGATCTCCTCGGAGGTCGTCACGCCCCGCGCCTGCCCCATCGGCGTCAACGCCACCTGCTCGGGCTCGGAGACCGGATCCTCGACGAGGATCGCGTCCTCCTCCGACGTCGCGATCTCCTCCAGTTCGCGATCGAAGTCGTCGGCGGCGGTCGCGAGCTCCGGCTCGTCCTCGGCCTCCTCGGCCAGCTGCACGGTCGGCTCGAACTCGTCCGTGTCCGGATAACTGCTCATCACGTCGGTGGCGCCGGCGACGGTCTCGGCCTGCGAGCGCGTTTGCCGCTGCTCGCGCCAGTCCATATGCGTCCGCGCCACCGTCCGTGCAGCGGCGTCGCCACCGCGGAAGACCCCCCTGAACGTCGCCCGCAACCCACGCCCGATGCCCCGCCCCAACGCTGAAACCGACGTCCCGGTCAGCAACATCGCGCCGACCAGGAGCATCAAGACCGTGAAGATCCGCGCCCCAACATTGCCAAAGAGATAAGTCAATCCCGTTTCCACCCCATATCCGACCTTGCCCCCCTCCCACCCGAGAAAGAGGACGAAGACCAAATAGACGCCAAACGCCACCAAGAACAACCCGATCAGATCAAGATGCCTCTGCTCTAACCCGGCAGGCAGATGCAACCCTCCCCTCGGCTTAGCCGCTTTCGACCGTTTGGCCCCAGCTTTTTTCCTGCGCACGGGCGCACGCTTCTTCCGAACGAACATGCTCCCCGGTTCGACGCGAACTCCCGCAGCCCTGCGTGAGGGGAAGGGGTGGAACGTCTTGTACTTTTTTGCCGCATCCGATCGCGGATCGCCACCGCCGATCCACAAAAAAGTTAAGTGGAGCCCCTTCCCCTCACGCAGGGCCCTAAATTCGCGCTAAAAGCAGGCAGATTTTGCCCCCGACGGGGCTACCATCGATCAATGCTCGTCGACAACGATCAAACGGACGCCCGCGTCCTAGTCGTCGAGGACGACGTCGACATCGCCGATGTCCTCCGCCGTTCCCTGCGCAACGAGGGCTACGAGGTCCGCACCTCCGCCGATGGCGTTGACGCGCTCGATGTGGCCGCCGGCTTCCTCCCCGACCTCGTGGTGCTGGATCTCGGCCTGCCGCGGCTCGATGGCATCGAGGTTTGCCGTCGGCTGCGAATGGAGGGTGACGTTCCAATCCTGATGCTGACCGCGCGTGCGGAGACCGAGGACCGGGTTACGGGCCTCGACAGTGGCGCCGATGACTACCTGCCGAAGCCGTTCGAGCGGCAGGAGCTGCTGGCGCGGATCCGAGCCTTGCTGCGCCGCCGCCCACCGCGCGGGGCCGCCTCGCTTGAGATTGGCGACCTCACGCTCAATCCCGACACTCGCGAGGTCTGTCGCGGCGAGCGCGAGATCGAGCTGACCAATCGCGAGTTCGAGTTGCTCGAGTTCCTGATGCGCAACGAGCGGCTGGTGATCTCCCGCGAGCGTCTGCTCGACGAGGTCTGGGGCTACGACCCGATGGCCGCCACCAACACGATCGACGTCTTTATCTCCAACCTGCGGCGCAAGCTCGAGGCAGGCGGCGAGCCACGGCTGCTGCATACCAAGCGCGGCGCCGGCTACGTGCTGAAGGACTAGCGGTGCGGCTGGGGGCGCCAAGGTGGATCAAAGTGAGGCCGCGGCCGGTCCGCTTCCGCAATTGGCCGCTGCGCTGGCGCCTCGCCGCCGTCTCGGCCAGTTTGACGCTGGCGATTCTGATGCTGTTCGGAGCGGTGGTCGGCGGCGTCGCGACGCAGCGCATCCGCGACGATTTCAACAGTGAGGTTCGAACCGCGGCGCAGATCCTGGCCCGCGAATTCAAAGTCGAATACAGCGCCTTCCGCACCTTCGTCCAGGAAGGCCCGCGTCTCAACGACTTCGTCCTTCCCGACGACGCGTCGGCCCGCGTTCTCGACGTCAACGGCAACCTGCTCAGGGAGAACACCGACGCCGGCGACCTGGGCCCACCCCGGGCAGGGCTCTCCGACCACGGCGAGATCAGGGTTGCGACGGAACCCATCGTCGCCGCCAGCGGAGTCACCACCGGCTACGTCCAGTACGGACGCAACGTCGAGCACGTCGATTCGACGGTCGAGCGCCTCTGGCTCTTCATCGTCGCCGGCGTCCTCGGCGGCACCCTGCTCGCCAGTTTCGCCGGCGTGATGATCGCCGGCCGGGCGATGCGGCCGATCGCTTCGCTGACGACCACCGCGCGCGAGATCGCCACCACCCGCGATCCGTCGCGCCGGATGCCGGAACCGACGGCGCAAGACGAGGTCGGCGAACTCGCTCTGACCCTGGAGGAGATGCTGCGTTCCCTCGACGCCGCCAGGACGGAGCGCGAGGGCGCGATGCAGAGGCAGAGGGAGTTCGTCGCCGACGCCTCGCACGAGCTGCGCACGCCGCTGACCAGCGTCCTCGCCAATCTCGAGCTCCTGCAGGCATCTCTTGCCACGCCCGGCCAGGCCGAAGATCGCGAGATCGTCGACTCGGCCTTGCGCTCCTCACGCCGAATGAGCCGCCTCGTCGCCGACCTGCTGCTGCTCGCCCGCGCCGACGCCGGCCGGCTCGACAAGCACCGCCGCTGCGACCTCGCCGAGATCGCCGGCGACGCGGCCGCCGAGGCGGCACCGCTGATGGGCAACCGCACGCTGACGATCGATAACGAGCGGCCGCTGCGAGTCGAAGGCAGCCCCGACGAGCTGCACCGGATGGTCCTCAACCTGCTCGACAACGCCGCCCGCCACACGCCGGCCGGTTCGGTGATCGAGCTCAACCTGCGCCCCGAAGGGAACGAAGCCGTGCTCGAAGTCGCCGACGATGGGCCCGGCATTCCCGCCAAGATGCGCAAGCAGGTCTTCGACCGCTTCGTGCGCGGTCAGGGGCCCGCCGACACCGCCGCCGGCACCGGTACCGGTCTCGGCCTGGCGATCGTGAGCGCCGTCGCCAGCTCCCATGGCGGCACGGTTGAAGCGAGCGAATCCGAGTCCGGCGGCGCCCTCTTCCGCGCTCGCATCCCCCTCGCCGATTCTGAGCAACTCGTTAGCCAGCCTTTAAAAGCGCTTTAGGGCACCGTCTTAGTTTCTTCAATGGACGAGACACACTAGGCCCGCCGGGGTTCTCCCCAGACACCACCCCGGCGGGCTTCATGCTCGGCGTCAGGCGGGGTTGGATCCAAGGAGGGCGTCGGGCAGGGGCCGAACGCTGCACCTCGCAGAGAGGATCGCCTGCCGGCTGACGCCTCCAGAGCTCCCGGCTCTGCTCATGCTGATACGCGTTCGGCCCCTGCCCGACGCCCTCCTCCAAGCGAGCTCCGGTAGACGCCGAGCACAGGACGGCCCTGGGAGCGGACAGCTTCCTCAGCCTCGGCCGTTGATTCAACTTCCCGCCCAGCTCCTCAGCTCCGGGCCGTTGATTCTGCCGCTGCCGCTGCTTGATGCCCCCGGGGTCCGGCGGCGGTGGGAGGGGCGGGTACCCCTCGCGAACGTATCAGCATGAGGAGGGCCGCCAACGACCGTTGCGATAGCCGATAAGCGACCCTCCCGACGAGGTGCAGTGAGCGAGGGGTACCCGCCCCTCCACCGCCCACCCCCTCCGGCAATCACACCTCGACAACCACCGGCAAAATCATCGGCCGCCGGCGCAAACGCTGGAAAACGAACTTGCCGATCGCGTCGTGCAGGTCTTCCTCGATCAGGTGCGACTCCCTGGTCCCCGCCTTGGCCGCCTCCTCGAGTTGGTCTTCGACCAGGTCGCTCAGCTCCTCGACCATCGCATCGGCCTCCTCGAGGAAGGCGACACCGCGGAAGATCACCTCGGGGTCGGCGACGACGCTGCCGTCGTCGTTGGAGATCGTGACGACGACGATGAAGATGCCGTCGGCGGAGATTTCGCGGCGGTCGCGCAGGGCGGCGTCGTCGGGGTCGCCGATGTTGACGCCGTCGACGTACATCGTGCCCGCGTGGATGTCCTCGCCGAAGCGGGCGCCACTCTCGTCGATCTCGAGCGGCAGGCCGTTGCGACCGCGGAAGATGCAGGCTGGGTCGACCCCGACCGCCTCCGCCAGCTCCGAGTGCAGGCGCAGACGCTTGTGATCGCCGTGCACCGGCATCACGAAGCGCGGCTTGGTCAGGTTCAGCATCAGCTTGATCTCCTCCTGCCAGCCGTGGCCGGAGGCGTGGATCGGCGCGTCTTTGGCGGTGATCACGGTGGCGCCGATCTCGTAGATGCGGTCGATCGTCTCGTTGACGGCGCGCTCGTTGCCGGGGACTGGCGTCGCCGAGAAGACGACCGTGTCGCCGGAGTGCAGCTGTACGTCGCGATGGTCGTTGTTGGCCATCCGCCGCAGCGCCGAGAGCGGCTCGCCCTGGCTGCCGGTGGAGATGACGACGACTTTCTCGTCCGGGAAGTCCTCGATCTCGCGCGGCTGGATGAAGACGCCGTCGGGCGCCTCCGCCATGCCGAGGTTGGAGGCGATGTTGAAGTTCTTGCGCATCGAACGGCCGACCAGGGCAACCCTGCGGTCGAGCGCCACGGCGGCATCGATCACCTGCTGCACGCGGTGGATGTTGGAGGCGAATGAGGTGACGATGATCCGGCCCTTGCAACGCGAAAACTCCTGCAGCAGCGCCGGCCCAACACTCGACTCCGACGGCGCCACCCCGGGCCGGTCGGCGTTGGTCGAGTCGCCGCAGAGCAGCAGCAGCCCGTCGCGGCCGATCTCGGCCAGGCGCGGAACGTCGGCCGGGCGTCCGTCGACCGGGGTCTGGTCGAACTTGTAGTCGCCGGTCATCAGCATCGATCCCAACTCGGTCTTGATCAGGACGCCGCGCATGTCCGGGATCGAGTGAGCGAGATGGACGAGCTCGAGCTCGAATGGCCCGTGCTTCACCCTCTCCCCCGCCGGCAGCTCCTGCAGCGGCGTCGAGTCGGCGAGCTTGTGCTCGTCGAGCTTCGAGCGCACCATCCCAATCGTCAGCAGGCCGCCGTAGATCACCGGCGGGATGCCGATCTCCCGCAGCACGTAGGGCAAGGCGCCGACGTGGTCCTCGTGGCCGTGCGTCAGCACGATCGCCTCGATGTCGTCGGCGCGGTCGCGCAGGTAGGAGAAGTCGGGCAGGACCAGGTCGATCCCGTGCATCTCGGCGGTCGGGAACATCAAGCCCGTGTCGACGACGACGATCCTGCCGTCGTACTCGACCACGGTCATGTTCTTGCCGATCTCGCCGAGGCCGCCCAGGGGCAGCACTCGGAGTTTCTTGCTTGGCACTAGTTGCTCGCTCTCTTCTGAAGTTTGTCGGTCAACCGGCGACGGGAAGGCCGATGCCTTCGAGCGCGGTCTTGATTGCGGCCCGCTGTTCGGCGTCCGCGGCGACGAGTGGAAGCCGCAACCGCCCGGAAGCGAGGCCGAGCATCTCCAGCGCCGCCTTCACGGGGATTGGGTTCGTCGTCACCGAGAGGCCCTCGTAGATGGGCGTAAGTTCATCGTCGATCGCGCGAGCGCGATCGAGGTCGCCGCGCTGAGCGGCGTCCCACATCTCGCGCATCTGGGGGCCGACCACGTGCGAGGCGACGGTAATGCCGCCGGCGCCGCCGAACTCCAGTGCGCGCAAAAAGGTGTTGTCGTTGCCCGCCAGCACCGCCAGCCCCTCAATCGGGCCCAGCTCATCGTCGTTGGCCTGCTTGACGGCGATGACGTTGTCGATCTGGCCGAGCTCCTGGAGCAAATCGGGAGGCATGTTGATCACGACCCGCGCGGGGATGTTGTACATCACCATCGGCAGCTCGGGCACGGCTTCGGCGACGGCCTCGAAGTGGGCTCGCAGGCCAGCCCGGTTGGGCTTGTTGTAATAGGGGGCAACGACCAGGGAGGCGTCGGCACCGGCGGCGGCAGCCATCTTCGTCAGCTCGCGCGAGTGGCGGGTGTCATTGGTGCCGGTGCCGCAGATCAGCAGGATCTCCTCGCCCACCTCGGCACGAATCGCCTCCAGCAACTCGATCGTCTCGCCGTCGGTCAGGGTCGGGCACTCGCCGGTGCTGCCGCCGACCACGAGCCCGTGAGAGCCGTGCTCGATCAGATAAGCGGCGAGGCGCCGTGCTGCAGCCAGGTCGACATCCCCACGCTCGTCGAACGGGGTGGCTATCGCCGTCAGTACGCCTTGGATCGCCTTCATCGCTGCCAGGGTACCCAGTTAACCGGTCTGGTCCGCGAAAAGCAGCTTCTCAAGGCCGACGGTGAAGCGATCGGACAGCCCCGCGACCCGACGCACCGCGAGCAGGACGCCCGGCATGAAGGAGCGGCGGTCGATCGAGTCGTGGCGCAGCACCAGCGTCTGTCCCTCGCCGCCGAAGATCACTTCCTGGTGCGCGACCAGACCCGGCAGGCGGATTGAGTGGATCGGCTGGTGGACACGGCCGCCGGCGGCATCGATCAGCTCCTGCGTGCGCTTGGCAGTCCCCGAGGGCGCGTCCAGCTTGCGGTCGTGGTGCAGCTCGACGATCTCGCACTCGGGCATGTGCGGCGCGATCCTCTGCGCCACCTCCATCAACAGCACAGCGCCGATCGCGAAGTTGGGCGCAACGAAGCAGTTGGCGCTGGAGGCTTCAGCGGCGCCCCGGGCCGCATCAAGGTCGAAACCGGTGGTGCCGACGACGGCGTGCACGTCAGCCTCGAGGCACGCCTTGACGTTGGCAAGCGCGGTGTCGGGAACGGTGAAGTCGACGACGACGTCGGCTTCGTCCAGCACCTCGACCAGCTCGACCCCGAGCGCCGGGTCGGCGCGGCCGGCGAGGACGGTGTCCTCGGCCCCCTCGACCGCCTCGCACACAGCCTCGCCCATACGTCCGGCGGCTCCGGAGACCGCGACCTTGATCGGGCCCTGGGTCACGCCGCGACCAGGCTCTCGCTGACCGGCGGCAGGGCGGCGCGGAAGCGCTCCTCATCGGCGCCGACGCAGGCGGCGGACAGCCGCTCGGCGCCGTAGAGCTCGCCTGCCAGCTCGGTCAGGTCATCGACCTCGATCGCGTCGACCTTGGCGAGCATCTCGTCGAGGCTTTCGATCGGCAGGCCGAACAGGGTCGCCCGCGAGATCCGGGTCATCCGCGCCGCCGTCGACTCGGAGGAGAGCACGAGGCGGCCCTTGACACTCTCCTTCGCCCGGTTCAGCTCCTCCGCCGAGACCGGCTCGGAGCGCAGCCGGGCCAGCTCGGCGCCGATGATCGCGCAGGCCTCCTCGACGTTGTCCTCGCGGGTGCCGACATAGGTGGCGACCAGGCCCTGGTCGGTGAACTGCTCGTTGTAGGAGCCGACCGAGTAGGCGAGGCCGCGCTTCTCGCGCACCTCGCGGAAGAGCCGCGAAGAGGTGGAGCCGCCGAAGATCGAGTCCAGCACGGCCAGCGGGTAGCGGCGCTCGTCGTCGCGGCGCAGTCCCGGCGCGCCGAAGCAGATGTGGTACTGCTCGGTCTCCTTGGGGTAGAAGCAGAGCCGCCCGGAACCGTCGATCTCCGTCGCCGGCGCGACTCCGTCGCCCTCGGCGGGTGGCGAGACCAGGCGCTCGGCCAGGTCGACGATCTTCCCGTGGTCGAGATGGCCGGCGGCGCCGACGACGATCTCCGAGCCGGTGTAGCGGGAGCGGCGGTAGCTCTCGATGTCGGGGACGGGGATCGAGGCGATCACCTCCGCCTCGCCGAGCACGCGGTGGCCGAGCGGGTGCTGGCCGAAGACCGCCTCCGCGAGCACGTCGTGGACCCGGTCCTGCGGCTCGTCCTCGTACATCGCGATCTCCTCCAGCACCACCTGGCGCTCGGAGTCGATGTCCGGATAGGTCGGGGCCAGCAGCATCTCCGCCAGCAGGTCGAAGACCTCCTCGGTGTGCTCGTCGAGGAAGCGGGCGTGCAGATGCGTCGTCTCCTTGCCGGTGGCGGCGTTGATCGAGGCGCCGAGCCCGTCGAAGCGCTCGGAAATCTCGATCGCCGAGTAGCGGGCCGTGCCCTTGAACAGCAGGTGCTCGAGGAAATGCGAGACGCCGGCCTGGGCCTCGGTCTCGTTGCGCGAGCCGGTGCGCACCCAGAGCCCGAGCGCCACGGACCGGACCGAGGGAACCTCCTCGGTCACGACCCGGACGCCCGAGCCCAACTGGGTGAGCTGGGGTGCGTTCAACCCTTAACCGCGGCGCTCACGCTCGCGCCGGGGACCGCGGTCGCGACCGCCGCGCCCACCGCGATCGCCGCCGTTGCGCCGGCCGCCGTCGCCGGAGCCGACCGAGGCCAGTTCCTCGGGCGATTTGCCCTCGACCGACGGGTCGCTGGAGAGACGCAGGCCGATCCGGCCGCGCTCCTTGTCGACCTCGACCACGGTGACGTCGATCTCCTCGCCGGCTTTCAGCACGTCGTCGACCGAGTCGACCCGCTCGCCCGGTTTCACGTTGGAGATGTGAAGCAGGCCGTCGGTGCCCTTGACCAGCTCGACGAAGGCGCCGAAGGTGGTCGTCTTGACGACTTTGGCGGAGTTGTAGCGATCGCCGATTTCGGCCTCCTTGGTCATCGAGTTGATGCGGGCGACGCAGGCGTCGACCAGTTCGCCGGTCGGCGCGTAGATCCGCACCGTGCCGTCGTCCTCGACGTCGATCTCCGCTTCGAACTCCTCGCAAAGGGCGCGGATGGTTTCGCCGCCTTTGCCGATCACGGCCCCGATCTTCTCCGGGTCGATCTTGATCGACTCGATCGCCGGCGCGTGCTGGGAGAGCTTCTCCCGCGGCCCCTCGATCGCCTCGGCCATCTTGCCGAGGATGAACTGACGACCCTTCAGCGCCTGCTCCAGCGCGTCCTCGAGGATCTCGAAGGTGACGCCGGTGATCTTGATGTCCATCTGCAGGGCGGTGATCCCGTCCTCGGTGCCGGCGACCTTGAAGTCCATGTCGCCGAGGTGGTCCTCGACGCCGGCGATGTCGGTGAGGACGATGTAGTCGTCGCCCTCCTTGATCAGACCCATCGCGACGCCGGCGACCGGCGCGGTGACCGGAACGCCCGCGGCCTGCAGCGCCATCGAGGAGGCGCAGACGGAGCCCATCGAGGAGGAGCCGTTGGACTCGAGCGTCTCGGAGACCGCGCGGATCACGTACGGGAACGCCTCTTCGTCGGGAATCGTCGCCACCAAGGCGCGCTCGGCGAGCGCACCGTGGCCGATGTCACGCCGCTTCGGGCCGCGCATGAAGCCCGCCTCCCCGACCGAGAAGGGCGGGAAGTTGTAGTGGTGGAAGAACCGTTTGGTGGTCTGCAGCCCGAGCGTGTCGAGGCGCATGTCCATCCGCGTGGTTCCCAGCGCCACGTTGGAGAGGATCTGGGTCTCGCCGCGGGTGAACAGCGCGGAGCCGTGCACGCGAGGGGAGACGTCGACCTCACACTCGATCGGCCGGATCTCGTCCTGGGCACGACCGTCGGGGCGCTTCTTTTCGACGGCGATCGCCTTGCGGATCGTGTCCTTTTCGATCGAGGCGAAGGCGGCCTTTACTTCGGCCACCCGCTCCTCGTCCACCTCGCCGTCGTCGTCCGCGAGTCCGTACTTGCCGACCACCTCGTCCTTGACTTTGTCGATCGCCTCGTAGCGCTCGAGCTTGCCCTCGGTGGCGATCGCGTCGACCAGACCCTGGCCGTACTCGGAGCGGATCTGCTCCAGCAGCGACTCGTCGATCTGCGGCGCCTCGACCTGGATCTTCTCTTTGCCGGCCTTTTGCTGCAGCTCCTCCATCGCGGCGCAGAGCTTCTTGATCTCGCCGTGGGCGATGTCGAGGGCGTCGAGAATCTCGGCCTCGGTGACGCCGTCGGCGCCCGCCTCGACCATCAGGATCGCCTCGTCGGTGCCGGCGACGATCAGGTCGAGCTCCAGCGCCTCGTGGGTCTCCTCGGCCGGGTTGACGACGAAGTCGCCGTCGAGTTTGCCGATCCGGACCGCGCCGACGTGGGCGGCGACGGGGACCGGGGAGATCGCCAGCGCCGCGGAGGCGCCGTTCATGGCGAGGATGTCGTAAGGGTTGAGGTGGTCGACCGACAGCGGCATCGCGACCAGCTGCGTCTCGTAGTGCCAGCCCTTGGGGAAGAGCGGGCGGATCGGCCGGTCGATCATGCGCGCCGTCAGCGTCGCCTTCTCGCCGGATTTACCCTCACGACGGAAGAACGAGCCGGGGATCTTGCCCGCGGCGTACATCCGCTCCTCGACGTCGACGGTGAGGGGAAGGAAGTCCACGTCGCGCAGGTTGCCGACGGTTGCGGTGCAGAGGACCATCGTGTCGCCGGCCTGGACCACGACCGCGCCGCCCGCCTGCTTCGCGAGTTTGCCCGTCTCGAAGGAAATCTGGCTGTCGCCGACATCCACCGAGACTCGGCTTACGTCAAACATGCTCATTTAGTTGTCCTACCTCCGGCCGCCCGGTTGGCGGCCATTCGCTTTTGTTCAGAACTCTCGTTCTCTTTCGCAGAAGAGAGTACAGCCCCGCACTCAGGAGCGCCTGCCGTGGGCGTCGAAGAGCGCCGGCGTGGACGCGACGCCGGCGCGGATCCCCGACTCGAAGTCGCGCCGGACGCGCGCCGAGGTGGCCGCCGAGCGGCGGTCAGCCTCGAAGCGCTGGAGGTCGAGCCCCAGTCGCTCGGCCCGCTCCCAGAGATGCGGATCGTCGATTCGGCCCTGGTCGGCGTAGACGGAGTCGACAAGATCGAAGAAGCGTCCCTGGGCACCGGCCGCCTCAGCGGCGGCGTGCAGGGCCGGCGAGCGCGGGTGCTTGCTGGCGACCGGAAAATGGCGAAAGACCAGCTGCCGGGGCCGCGCCGCGATCTCCGCCCAGACGGCCGCGCAGTGCGGGCAGCCGAGGTCGGAGTAGACGATCAACGTCTCCCCCTCGCCGCGAACGTGATCCTCTGGCTGCCGCGGCGGAACCGGTGCGCTGGTCAGATCGGTCAGGAGCTGGAGAGCGCGTCGAAGATGACGTTGGCGCCGGGGAACTCGCCGGGGTGAGGGGATTCGTGGGTCCAGGCGACCATGCCGTTCTCGTCGACGAGGGCGAGGGTGCGGTTGGCGGTGCCGGCGCGCTCGATGTAGGAGCCGTAGGCGCGCGCGACCTCACCCTTCGGCTCGAAATCGGAGAGGAGCGTCGTATCGATTCCGAGTTTCTCCTGGAAGGCTTTGTGGGCATAGGCGCTGTCGACGCTGATGCCGACCATCTCGACGCCCTGCGCGGAGATCTCGGGCTTGACCTCCTGGTAGATGGAGAACTGGTCCGAGCAGACCGGGCTGAAGTCCGCCGGATAGAAGACCAGCAGCACCTTGCGGCCCCTGTAGTCGGAGAGCGAGACCCTTTCGCCGTCCTGGTCACGCAGGGTGAAGTCGGGGGCCGGCTCGCCGGCCGCGATCATCGCCGCAGGCCGAGATCGGCAACCAGGGCGCGGTAGCGCTCGAGGTCCGTCCGTTCGAGGTAGCGCAGCATCCGGCGCCGTTTACCGACCAGCATCAGCAGGCCGCGGCGCGAGTGATGATCTTTGGCGTGCGTGCGCAGATGCTCGGTGAGCTCGTTGATCCGCGCGGTGGCGAGGGCGATCTGGACCTCGGCGGAGCCGGTGTCGCCATCCGCCCGGCCGTACTTGCCGATCAGCTCGTTCTTTTTTTCTTTCGTCAGACCCATGGTCGTAAAACTCGAAAAAACGCCGTGCACCCCTGCGGGTCACGGCCGCTGGAAGCTAGCACAGACGCGCTTGGCGTCATCGACGTCGCGGTGCATCTGAGCGATCAGATCCTCGACGTTCGCGAAGCGTTTCTCGCCCCGCAAGCGCTCGACGAAGGCGACTCGCAGCGCGCGGCCGTAAAGGTCCTCGCTGCGGTCGATCAGATAGGTCTCGATCAACACGCCACGGCCGCTCTCGAAGGTCGGCCTGATGCCGACGTTGACAGCCGCCGGCACGCCATCGGCGAAGGCTGCGTAGACGCCGTGGCCGGGGATCGCGAGGCGGTCGTCGGGGACGATGTTGGCGGTCGGGAAGCCGAGCTCGCGTCCCCGCTGGTCTCCTTTGACGACCGTCCCCTCGACCATGAACGGCGCTCCGAGGCAGTGGCGTGCGCCCTCCATGTCCCCGGCGGCCACCAGCGCCCGTATCCGCGTCGAGGAGACGGTCTCGCCATCGACCTCGACCAAGGGCACCACCCTGGTCTGGAACTCCTCGCGCGCCGCCAGCATGATCGGGTCCCCTTTGGCCTTGGCACCGAAGCGAAAGTTCTCGCCGACCGAGACCCACTCCGCGTCCAGCATCTCGACCAGGACGTGATCTATGAAGTCCTCCGCCGAGCGCCGGGCGAAGTCCTCGTCGAAGGGGATCACGACCAGCTCCTCCACCCCGAGTCCGTCGATCACGTCGCGCTTGACCGAGAAGGGCATGATCAGCTTCGGCAGCGCCGCCGGGTGGAGCACCTCGAGTGGGTGCGGGTCGAAGGTGAGCACGGTGTCGGCGCCCTCGATCACCGCCTGGTGACCGCGGTGGACGCCGTCGAAGGTGCCGATCGCGACCCGCCGCGAGCGCGGCTCCGCCTCGGGAAGGGACGTCACCCGGATGCTCATCGCAATGCCGCTCCCACAGCCGGGACCAGTTCGCCGACGCGAGTGGCGTCGACTTGCTCGCCCGCGTCCTCGATGCAAAAAGGACCGATCGCGGTGCGGCGCAGCTCGGCGCAGTAGGCGTCGCCGAGCGTCTCGATCAGCGTGCGGACGTAGGTCCCGGCCGAGCATTCGATCTCGTAGCGCGCGACTCCCTCGGCGCGGCAGAGCAGCTCGGCCCGGTGCACCTCGACGTCGCGCTCCGGAGTCTCCACCGTCTCGCCGCGGTGGGCCTTCTTGTAGAGGCGCTCGCCGCCGAGCCGCACGGCGGAGGTCATCGGCACTCGCTGCCTCACCGTGCCGGTCGGCAGATCCAGCGAGCTCGGCACGGAGCCGGTCTCGCTCAGCTCGCCGTCGGGATCGCCGGTGCTGGAGCGCCAGCCGAGTCGGGCAGTGGCCAGGTAGGTCTTCGGCAGCCCGACCAGGAAGCGCTGCAGGCGGGTGGCGCGCCCGAGCAGGATCAGCAGTAGGCCGGTTGCGAAGGGATCGAGCGTGCCCGCATGCCCCGCTTTGCAGCCACGCTCACGGCGCACCTTCGCGACCACGTCGTGGGAGGTGACACCGGCCGGCTTGTCGTAGAGCAGCACCGCTCCAGCGGAGTCGCCGTCGGCCATGCTCAGGGCCCCAGCTGGGCGGTGACCTCGGCGCCGAGAAAGGCGACCAGCGCCTCCAGCTCGAGATCGGTGGAGAAGCCCGCGGCGCGCTTGTGCCCCCCTCCCCCGTGCGCGCGCGCGATCGCCGAGACGTCGACGTCGCCCTCGCTGGAGCGCAGGCTGACCTTGCGGGCAGCGCGACCGCGGTTGCCGAGATCGCGGATCACGGCGGCAACCTTGGCCCCGTCGATCGAGCGCAGGTGGTCGATCACGCCCTCGGTCATCTCCTCGCCGGCACCGGTCTCCTCGTAGTCGGCTGCGGTGATGTAGGTGAGGACCAGCCGCTCGTCGCAATGGCGCTGGATCTTCTGCAGCGCGCGAACGACGAGGCGCAGCTTCTCGATCGGCACGTGCTCGTAGAGGCGGCGGTAGGTGTCGTCGATGTCGACGCCCGCCTCGACGAGCTCCGCCGCAACGCGATGGGTGTGGGCATTGGTGTTCTCGTACATGAATTTGCCGGTGTCGGTGATCAGCCCGACGTAGAGGGCCGAGGCCATCTCGCGGGTGATCCGGGCGCCGAGCAGGATCGCCAGGTCGTAGACGATCTCGGCCGTGCAGGAGGCGTCGACGTCGACCAGGTTGAAGTCGCCGAAGCGGGTGTTGTCGTGGTGATGGTCGATGTTGATGAGGTCGTTGCTGCCGGCGGTGAGGAAGTCGACCGGCATGCGGTCGATGTTGCCGCAGTCGAGGAAGACGACCGTGCGGTCGGCCATGTCGGCCGGCGGCTCGTGGAAGACCTCCTCCAGCGGCAGGAAGCGGTACTCGACCGGCAACGGGAACTCCTTGGCGGCGAGGAACATGACCGAGTCCTTGCCGAGCTGCGTGAGCAGGTGGTGCATGCCGAGCAACGAGCCGAGGGCGTCGCCGTCGGGCCCCTCGTGGGCGGTGAGCAGGAAGCGGTCGCGTGTTCGCAGCTCGGCGCTGACGCGCTCGAGGTCGGAGGGCGCGACGGTGCCGCCGCTCATGGCTGCTCCTCAGGGTTGCTGGGACCCTCCTCGTCGAGCAGGCGGGAGATCCGCACGCCCTGCTCGATCGTGTCGTCGTAGTGGAAGGTCAGGGTCGGCGTCCGCTTCATCCGCGTCTCCGCCGCAATCCGCGTCTGGAGCACGCCGTGCGAGGAGCGCAAACCGCTCAGCGTCGCCTCGCGTTCCTCCTCGCTGCCGAGCACACTGACGTACACCTTGGCGGTGCGCAGGTCAGGGCTGGTCTCAACCGAGGTCACGGTGACAAAGCCGATACGGGGATCGCTCAGATCGCTGGAGATCGCGGCGCCTACGACCTCGCGCAGCACCTCGTTGATGCGACGCATGCGAGCGCCGGGCATGCTACTCCAGCGTTTGCTCGACCTGTTTGGTCTGGAAGAACTCGAGCACGTCTTCCTCCTTGACGTCAGCGTAGCCGTCGAGCACGACGCCGCACTCCTGCCCTTCCTCCACTTCCTGCACATTGTCTTTGAAGCGCCGCAGCGAGCCGAGTTTGCCGGTCCAGATGACCGTGCCCTCGCGGACCAGGCGGACGCTCGCCGTGCGGGTTGCCTTGCCCTCGGTGACGATGCAGCCGGCGATGCGGCCGACTTTCGAGGCCTTGAAGGTCTGTTTGATCTCGGCCTCTCCAACCGCCTCCTCGACCTCGACCGCCTCCAGCAGGCCCTCCATCGCGTTGCGCAGATCCTCGGTGATTTTGTAGATGACCGAGTAGGTGCGGACGTCGACGCCCTCGCGCTCGGCCGCGCGGCGCGCGTCGGCGAGCGGCCGCACGTTGAAGCCAATGATGATCGCGTCGGAGGCCGAGGCCAGCATCACGTCGGACTCGTTGATGCCGCCGGTCTGAGAGTGGATGATGTTGATCGCGACCCGTTCCTGCGGGACCTTGGCGATCTCGTCCTGGAGCGCCTCCAGCGAGCCGGCGACGTCGGCCTTGAGGACGATGTTGAGCTCCTTGATGTCCCCCTCCTGGACCCGGGCGAAGACCTCGTCGAGGCTGACCTTGCGCGCCTGGCGGCGGGCCAAGGCCTCGGTCTTCAGCCGGTTCGCCCGTTCCTGCGCCTGTTGGCGGGCTTGGCGATCGTTCTCGACCGCCTGCACGAACTCGCCGGCGTCGCTGACGCCGTCGAAGCCGAGCACCTCGACCGGCATCCCCGGGACGGCCTCCTCGACCCGCTCGCCGGTGAAATCCTGCATCGCACGCACCCGGCCCCACTGCGGACCGGCGACGAGCGAGTCCCCGACCTTGAGCGTGCCGCGCTGGACGAGCACGGTGACGACAGGGCCGCGGCCGGGGTCGAGCTGGGACTCGATCACGGTGCCGGAAGCGGGAGCCTCGGGGTTGGCCGCGAGCTCCTCCAGCTCGGTCACCAGGAGGATCATGTCGAGCAGGTTGTCGAGGCCTTCGTGGGTCTTGGCCGAGACCTCGGCAAAGACGGTGTCACCACCCCACTCCTCGGGCGTAATCCCCTCCTGGGCCAGCTCGTTGCGAACCCTCTCGGGGTTGGCACCCTCTTTGTCGATCTTGTTGACGGCGATCAGCATCGGCACGTCGGCAGCGCGCGCGTGGTCGATCGCCTCCTTGGTCTGCGGCATGACACCGTCATCAGCGGCGACGACCACGACGGCGACGTCGGTGACCTTGGCGCCGCGGGCGCGCATCGCCGTGAAGGCGGCGTGGCCGGGCGTGTCGAGGAAGGTGATCGTCCTCTCGTCTTTGTGCACCTGATAGGCGCCGATGTGCTGGGTGATGCCGCCGGCCTCGCCGGCCGCGACCTCGGTCTCGCGGATCGCGTCCAGCAGCGAGGTCTTGCCGTGGTCGACGTGGCCCATGATCGTGACCACCGGCGGGCGCGCGACAAGGTCCTCCTCGGCGTCGGAGAACTGCGGCTCCTCGGGCTCCTCGTCGGCGGCGGTGACGATCTCCAGCTTGCGGTCGTACTCGTCGGCGATCGCTCGGATCGAGTCGTCGGTCAGGGTCTGGGTGAGGGTGGCCATCTCGCCCATCATCATCAGTTTTTTGATCACCTCAGCTGGGGCCAGGCCCAGCGACTCGGCGACCTCCCGCACGGTAGCCCCGGAGTTGACTTTCGTCGCCTCGGGCTCGACCGTCGGCGCCGGGCCCATCGGCGGCTCCTCCAGCAGGGGCCGGCGACGACGCCCGCCGCGCCGGCGCGGCGGGCGCTGAGGGGGCGGGCCGCCCATCTGGTCGCGGCGGGCGGCCTGAGAGTCGATCACGACGCGACGTTTTTTGGCGGCACCCCCACCGCCGCCCTGCTGGGGCCCGCCCGCGGGGCGAACCGGTTTGGTCGGAGTCGACGCTTTTGGCGCTGCGGCGGGCTGGCCAGCCGCGGCCGCGGGTTTCTTCGCGGCCGGGGATGCCGCGGGTGCATCGGCTTTGGCGGCGGGCGCGGCAGCCGGTTTCTCAGCGGCGGGTTTCGCTGCTGGGGGCTTCGTCGCCTCGGCCCCGCCGTTGCCCTTGGCGGCGCCGATCGCCTTCAGCGCATCGGCTTCCTCGACGCTGGAGGCCGCCGCTTTCGCCTCGACCCCGGCGGCCTTCAAGGCCGCCAGGAGCTCCTTGGAGCTGACGCCCTGCGCTTTCGCGATCTCGTGAACCCGCTTCTTAGCCACTAAGCCTGCTCCGCCTCCTCGGGAATGGATTCTGCCGCGTCGGCGGCTCCATCCTCGGCGACCGGAGCCGCACCCTCAGTCGATTCGGTCTCTTCGACGATCTCGCCGTCGGCCTCGGCAACGCCCGAGGAGCCCGCCTCAGCCGCTCCATCCACGGGTGGCGTGGAGGATGGCTCCTCGCCCGCAGCTTGCGAGGACGAGGAGTCGTCCTCCACGACAGGACCCGTGGTCTGAGCCTCTTCCTCGGTCTCCTCGACGAAATTCGCAGAGGCACGAGTGACGATCTCGTCAACCTGCCCTTGATCGGCGTCCGGGTCGGCGAGGATCGCCAGCTCGGCCTCGGAGACGTCGGCCAGCACCGCGACCTGACTGGTCTCGAAGCGGGCCAGGGCCTGATGAGAGGGCAAACCGCAATAAGTGGAACCGGGGATGGCCGCGTTGGGGCAGCGACGGCCGTTCGAGAGCACTGCCAGGCAGCGGCCATCGAACTGTTCCTCGCCCTCGAACTCGATCTCCTGTTCCTCGGAGGCGAACTCGGTCTCCGACTTGATGTCCACACGCCAACCGGTCAGACGGGCGGCGAGGCGGGCGTTCTGGCCGTCGCGGCCGATCGCCAGCGAGAGCTGATCGTCGGGCACGATTACGGTCGCCTGGCGCTCCTCGTCATCGACGATCACCTCGCGTACCCGGGCCGGGGAAAGGGCTTTGGCGACGAAGCGGGCTGGCTCGTCGTTGTGGGGGATGATGTCGATCTTCTCGCCGCGCAGCTCAGAAACGACCATCCGCACCCGCGAACCGCGCGGACCGACACAGGCGCCGACCGGGTCGACGCCGTCGGCGTGGGAGACGACGGCGATCTTCGAGCGATAGCCCGGCTCACGGGCGACGCCGACGATCTCGACCAGCTTGTCGGCGATCTCCGGCACCTCGAGCTCGAACAGACTCTTGATCAGTTCGGGGCTACGGCGCGAGACGACGATCGCCGGGCCTTTGGTCGAGTCGGAGACGTCGGTGATGACCGCCTTGACCCGCATGCCGTGGTCGTAGCGCTCGTTGTAGACCTGCTCGGACTTCGGCAGCAGCGCCTCAACCCGCTCGCGCAGCTGCACGAGGGTGTAGCGCTTGTCGGACTGCTGGATGATGCCGGTAATCAGCTCGCCGACCCGGTCCTGGTACTCGTCGTACATCATCTGCCGCTCGGCCTCGCGGATCCGCTGCAGGATCACCTGCTTGGCGGTCTGGGCGGCGATCCGGCCGAAGTCTTCGGGAGTGACGTCGCGGGTCTCGATCTGGTCCTCGTAGGGAGCGATCATCTCCGGATCGAGCTCGGGGTCCTCGGGCTCCCGCATTTCGCCCGTCTCCGGATCGACCTCCGGCTCCTCCTGCAGCTCGGCCGCCTCGGCCAGCAACTTCTCCTCCAGCTCAGGCGGCAGAATCAGTTCGAAGACTCGGAAGTCGCCGGTTTCGTGGTCAAGATCGACGCGGGCGTATTTGGCCGCCCCCGGCGTCTTCCTGTAGGCCGAGAGGAGCGCGTCCTCAAGGGCGTCCATCAGCTTGTCGGCGGAGATTCCCTTCTCCTGCTCGAGCGCTTTGACTGCGTCGACGATCTCCTTGCTCACTGCGATGGCTCCTTGGTCTCGGAATCGGTCCTGGGGCGGCGATACTTGGGGCCAGGCGAGGAAACCTCGAGCGTGTACTCGACCAGAAGGTGGTTGAGGTGCCTGGTGACCCGTTCGCAGAGCGCCAGGTCGACGCCCCCCGGATGGTCGATGAAGATTCGCAGCGACTCGGTTCCGGGTCGCTCGAGAGCGACCAGGTCGAGCTCTGAGTCAAGCTCGTTGAGCTGCTGCTGAATGTCTTGCTCGAGGTCGGTCATGCCTGGTTCGGGCCGAAAAAAAAGTGGGCCAGGCCCACTTCTCGACACTGAAATACGTGGAAAAGTGAACTCAGTATAGCTCTGAGGGACGCTCGGTCGAGCCGGGTTCACGCAGCAGCGCGACTCGATCGAGGATTGCCTCGGCGATGGTGTCCTTGGAGGCGATCGGAACCACCTGCTCAGAATCCTCGGCGATCAGGGTGACCGCGTTGTCCTCGCTCTCGAAACCGATCTCGGGATCGGAGACATCGTTGAGGACGATCAGGTCGGCGCCCTTGCGGCTCAGCTTTGCCCGTCCCCGGTCGAGGCCCTCGGCGCCGTGCTCAGCCGCGAAGCCGACGATGGTTTGGCCCCGGGAGCGGCTGGCGGCCAGTCCGGAGAGGATGTCCTCGGTGGGCTCGAGCTGGAGTTCGAGCCCGTCTTCGCGCTTGAGCTTGCCCGGGGCGACCTCGACGGGACGGAAGTCCGCCGGCGCCGCCGCCATCAGCAAGACGTGGGCGCTGGGGAACTCGACGGCCGCCGCCTCGGCAAGCTGGGCGGCGGTCTCGACGTTGATGCGACGCACGCCCGGGGGCTCGGGGAGGGCGACGTTGGCGGCGATCAGGGTCACCTCGGCACCGCGGCGGGCCGCGACGGCCGCCAGGGCGACTCCCATGCGGCCGCTGGAACGGTTGCCGATGAAGCGCACCGGATCGAGCGGCTCGCGGGTACCGCCGGCGGTGATCAGGACCCGCAGGCCGTCCCAGGGACGCTCGCCGCCGGGGATGGCGGCCTCGACCCGGGCCAAGAGGTGCGCGGGATCCGGCAGGCGGCCGCGGCCGAGCTCGCCCCGCGAGGCGAGTCGGCCCTCACCCGGCTCGACCACCTCCACCCCACGCTCGCGCAGCGTCACCAAGTTCGCCTGGGTCGCTGCGTCGGCGTACATGCGGTCGTTCATTGCTGGGGCGACGAGGCGCGGCGCCGCGCAGGCGAGAAAGGACGTGGTCAGCATCGAGTCAGCGAGGCCGGTCGCTAGCTTCGCAAGCGTGTTCGCCGAAGCGGGAGCGATCAGGAAGGCGTCGCAGTTGGCGGCGAGCTCGAGATGGCCGATCGGGTCATGGCCGGGCTCGCCGTCGCCAGGGAAGGCGCCGCGCATCGGGTCGCGCTCGAACTCCGAGACCAGGACCGGGGCCCCCACGATCCCCTCGAAGGAGGCGGCGCCAACGAACCGCGTCGCGGTCTCCGTCATCAGGACGCGCACGCCGTGACCGGCGAGCGTTGCCAGGCGCGCCAGCTCCAGCGCCTTGTAGGCGGCAATCCCACCACTTACGCCGAGCAGGACTCTGGCCATCTGCTGCCTCCCGTCAGGGGGCTCCCAGCGTGGCTAGGAGCGGTACTCGTATTTGAGCTTGCCCTCGGCAAGCTCCTCGAGCGCCATCGAGAGGTAGTTCCTCTCGGCGTTGACCTCGACCATCGGCGGCGGGTATTCCCCGAATCCACCCTCACCGAGGTTGTGGAAGTAGCTGTTGATCTGACGCGCACGCTTCGCCGAGACGACGACGGCGGCATAGTGCGAATCAGCGTGCTCTAGGAGCTTGTCTACGCGTGGTTTGATCATTCGGCTGCGGAGTCTAGTGATTGACCGAGCTCGGCGCGCACGATCCCCTCCAGTTCCCTCGCTGCGCGCCCAAGGTCATCGTTGACGACGCGGTAGGCGAACTCATCCTGGGCCGCCATCTCCTGCGTCGCGACCTCGAGCCTGGCGTCGATCTGCTCAGGCGCGTCGGTCCCCCGTGCATCGAGGCGTTCGCGCAGGACGGCGGGCGCGGGCGGCGCGATGAAAACCTGGATCGACTCCCGCATCGCCGCGCGCACCTGGCGGGCGCCCTGGACCTCGATCTCGAGCACGACCGAGTGCCCGCCGGCGAGCCGCCGCTCAACCTCGGTGCGCAGGGTGCCGTAGCGATGACCGCTATAGGTGGCGAACTCGAGGAAGTCTTCGCGCTCGACCCGGCGATCAAACTCCTCGCGGCTGAGGAAGTGGTAGTCGCGCCCGTCTACCTCGCCCTCTCGCGGCTCCCGCGTCGTCGCCGAGATCGACAGCTCGAGGTCGGGAATCCGCTTACACAGCTCCCTGATCAGCGTCCCCTTGCCCACGCCAGACGGGCCGGTGATGACAAAGACTTTGGACATGCGGCCGCGGATACTGACCGGCGCGGCGGTCGGCTAGCGCCGAAGCAGACTTACCAGCTCAGTGCGCTGCCGCTCGGAAAGACCGCCGATGGTCTTCGAGGGCGAGATCCGGCACTGGTTGAGTATTCGGTTCGTCTTCACGCGGCCGTACTTGGGAACGGCGAGCAGCATGTCGAAAACCTTCGCGGTCATCACGTACTCAGGGGGGTCCAGCAGGATCGCGTGAATGCTCGCCCGGCTCGCCTTTAAATCCTTCTTCAGCTTGGCCCGCGCCGTGCGGATGTCGTTTGCTCGTTTGAGCGCCTCCATCCTCTGGTCCAGAGATCGGACCGGGGCGGCTGCGGCTGAGATTTTTACTGGCGGAGCAGGCATGTGCGCGCGGCGAGTATAGCCGCGGCTCGAATGCCTGCAAGGCGATCCGGCCCAAATCTGCCCAAATTCACCTCAACCTCTACTCGAGGTTGAGTACGAGGCGCCCGCAAGCCCCGGCACAGCACCCGCGGTGAGTTCGGCAACCACCCGCGAGCCCGCCCCGGGGTCGCGGAAATTCTCCGTCCCCACCGCCACAAGCTGGGCGCCCGCCGCCAGAAATTCGCCGGCATCGGCGCCGCTGGAGATCCCTCCCATCCCGATCGAGGGCAGTGAAATCGCCGCTGCGACGGCGCGCAGCTGCTGCAGCGCGATCGGGCGGACGGCCGGGCCGGAGAGCCCGCCATGGCCGGCGGCGAGGGCGGGATCCCCGCTCGCCGGGTCGATTGCGGTCGCCTTCACGGTGTTGATCAGCGACACCGCGTCCGCCCCACCCTCTTCTGCGGCGACGGCAATGGCAGCCGGATCGGCGACGTTAGGCGTCAGCTTCACGATCAGCGGCTTCGGGGTCAGCGGCCGCAGCGCTTCCAGCAGCGCCGCCGTCTCAGTCGGCTGCTCGCCGACGATCAGGCCCGAGTGAACGTTGGGGCAGGAAACGTTCAGCTCGATCGCCGCAACCTCCTCGCGCTCTCCCACGGCCTTGACCAATCGGACGAACTCCTCTTGGCTGATCCCCATCACCGAAACGATCAGTGGCACCGGCAGCTCCGCCAGCCGCGGAAGGTCCTCCCTCAGGAACCCGTCGAGTCCCTTGTTCGGCAGACCGATCGAGTTGATCATGCCGGCGGGGGTCTCCCAGATCCGCTGCGGCGCGTTGCCGATCCGCGGCTCCGGCGTGATCGTCTTGGACACGAAAGCCGCAAACGGAAAGTCCTCCAGCAGATCGTTCCCAAACACCTTCCGCGCCGCGATCGCGTCGTAGGTCCCGGACGCATTGATCACCGGGTGGGCGAGCTCGATGCCGCAGAAGTCGAGGGGCTGGAGGGACGGGGTGCTCCCGTCCGCGGGTCCTGTCGCCGCAGGGGACCCCCCACGCCCTGCGGTAGCTAAAGCTTCCTCGGGCGTGGGCCCCCCTACGGCGCCACCCGCGGAAGTGACCGGTCCATCAATGCAGAGACGCGTGTAGCCGCCGCCCGGTTTGGGGATCGCGCAGCCGAAGCAGGCGCCGTAGCCGCAGGCCATGGGGGACTCCTCGGCCAGCTGATAGGCGACATCGCCTGCGTCGCAGAGCTGACGAACTGCCTCCAGCATGGCTGGGGGGCCGCAGGAGTAGACCACGGCGCTCTGGGCGTCGTCGCCGGCGAGCATGGTGGCCAGCAGGTCGGTGACGTAGCCGTGGTGGCCGGCGTGGCCGTCCTCGGAGGCGAGGCGGACCTCGGGGCAGAGGTCGCCGCTAGATCCGCAGAACAGGTCTTGCCCACCCGAGTGCTCGCGACTGCGGAAGCCCAGGAGAACGCGGAGGGGTATGGCGTGTTCAGCGAAGCGGCGGCGCAGCAGGGCTAGCGGGGCGACGCCGATGCCGCCGCCGACCAGGATCGCGCCCGCCGCGCCTGCGTTCGCCTCGCTTGGCTCGGCGAAGGCGTTGCCCAGGGGGCCGGTCACCCATACCTCCTCCCCTGCCTCCAGCGCACAGAGCCGGTCGGTGCCGGGGCCGATTCCCTCGATCAGGAAGTCCAGCCGCGTGCCCTCGCGGGCGGGGCCGGCCTCGGCGACGGAGATGGCCCGCGGCAGGAACGGCCGACCGTCTTCGCCCCATCGGCTCGCCGCGGCGAGCATGTAGAACTGCCCGGGCAGCGGTTCGGGGCCGTCGCGGTCGAGCAGGGAGAAGAGCCGGTAGCCGCCGGAGGCACGGGCCTCGCCGACCTCGCAGAGGCGGCGGCCGAAGGGCGCGGTCATCGCGGCTGGACGGCGCGGGCGCGGCCGTGGATCTCCTGCAGGCTGCGGACCTCGGCGTCGCCCTGCTTGCCGGCGGCGATCGCCCGCGCCGCCGCGGTGGCGCCGGTCATCGTCGTTACGCAGGGGATGCCGTGGCGGACGGCCGCGGTGCGGATCTCGTAGCCGTCGGTGCGGGCACCGCGGCCGCTGGGGGTGTTGATGACCAGGTCGCAGCTGCGCTTACGGATCAAATCAAGGACGTGCGGCGAGCCTTCGCCGAGCTTGTTGATGCGGGTCACGGGCACACCCATCCGCTCGATGGCTTGGGCGGTCCCACCGGTCGCGATCACCTCGAAGCCGAGGTCGTGGAAGCGTGCCGCGAGCTGGGTCGCCGCCGGCTTGTCGGTGTCGGTGACGGTGATGAAGACCGAGCCCTCCCGCGGCAGCCGCACGCCAGCGGCCGACTGGGCCTTGCCGAAGGCGGTCGGGAAGTCGGCGGCGATGCCCATCACCTCGCCGGTGCTCTTCATCTCCGGGCCGAGCACCGAGTCGGCACCGGCGAAGCGGGCGAAGGGCAGCACCGCCTCCTTGACGCTGACGTGCTCGGGGGGTCCCTCGGGCAGCTCCTGGGCGGTGAGCCGCTCGCCGAGCATCAGGCGGGCGGCGATTTTCGCCAGCGGCACCCCGATCGCCTTGGAGACGAACGGCACGGTGCGCGAGGCGCGCGGGTTGGCCTCGATCACGTAGAGCTCGCCGGCGGCGACGCCGTACTGGATGTTGATCAGTCCGATCACGCCAAGCTCGAGGGCGATCTGCTCGGTGGTGACGCGAATCTGCTCCAGCATCTCCTCACCGAGGCTGAGCGGCGGGATCACGCAGGCCGAGTCGCCGGAGTGGACGCCGGCCTCCTCGACGTGCTGCATGATCCCGGCGACGTAGACCTGCTCGCCATCTCCCAGCGCGTCGACGTCGACCTCGATCGCGTTCTCGAGGAAACGGTCGAGCAGGAGCGGGTGCTCCTGGTCAGCCTTGACGTGGGCAGCGAGGTAGGCGTTGAGGTCGTCAGTCGAGTAGCAGATCTCCATCGCGCGGCCACCGAGGACGAAGGACGGCCGGACCAGCAGCGGGAAGCCGACCTCTTCGGCGACGGTCACCGCCCCGGCCGCCGAGAGTGCCGTGCCGTAGGGCGGATGCTTGATACCCAGCCGGCGCAGCAGGGCGCCGAACTGGCCGCGGTCCTCGGCGAGATCGATCGCGTCGACCGGGGTGCCCAGCAGCGGCACGCCCGCTTCTTCCAGGGTGCGAGCCAGCTTCAGCGGCGTCTGGCCGCCGAACTGCACGATCACGCCCTCTGGGCGCTCCTGCTCGCAGACGGCGAGCACGTCCTCGGCGGTCAGCGGCTCGAAGTAGAGGCGGTCGGAGGTGTCGTAGTCGGTGGAAACGGTCTCCGGGTTGCAGTTGACCATCACCGCGTCGCGACCGAGGTCGCGAGCGGTCATCGCCGCGTGCACGCAGCAGTAGTCGAACTCGATCCCCTGCCCGATCCGGTTGGGGCCGGCGCCGAGGATGACGACCGAGTCGCGCTCGCCGCGGCGGATCTCGGAGGCGGGCGGGGCGCCGTCGGCGCGCGGCCGCTCGTGGGCGGAGTAGTAGTAGGGCGTCGCCGCCTCGAACTCGGCGGCGCAGGTGTCAACCGCCTTGTACGTCCGGACCAAGCCCTCGTTGCCCTCTCCTTCGCGAGCGAGGGCGTCGAGCTCGCGCAGGAACCAGCGATCGACGAGACAGCGCTGGTGCACCTGCTCGACTCCCAGCCCGCGGCGGAAGGCCTCGATGATCTGGTCGAAGCGGGCGGCGCAGGGGACCTCGATCGCCGCCAGCAGCGCCTCATCGTCTTCCGGGAACTCGGGCGTCGAATCGAGCTCGCGCGAGCGCAGCGCCTTAGCGAAGGACTCGCGGAAGGTGCGGCCGATCGCCATCGCCTCGCCGACGCTCTGCATGTAGGTCGAGAGACGGCCCTCCGAACCGGGGAACTTCTCGAAGGCGAAGCGCGGGATCTTGGTAACGACGTAGTCGATCGTCGGCTCGAAGGAGGCCGGGGTGGCGCGGGTGATGTCGTTGGGGATCTCCTCCAGCGCGTAGCCGACCGCGAGCTTGGCGGCCATCTTCGCGATCGGGAAGCCGGTCGCCTTGGAGGCGAGCGCCGAGGAACGGGAGACGCGCGGGTTCATCTCGATGACGACGATCTCCCCGTCCTCGGGATTGACGGCGAACTGGACGTTGGAGCCGCCGGTCTCGACGCCGATCGCCCGGATCACCTTGATCGCCTGGTTGCGCAGCTCCTGGTAGAGGGGGTCGGTCAGCGTCTGGGCTGGGGCAACCGTGACGGAGTCGCCGGTGTGGACGCCCATCGGGTCGACGTTCTCGATCGAGCAGATGATCACGACGTTGTCGTTGCAGTCGCGCATCACCTCGAGCTCGAACTCACCCCAGCCGATCACCGACTCCTCGACCAGGACCTGGTTGATCGGACTGGCTGCGAGCCCCTCGCTGACGACCTGGCGCAGCTCCGTCTCGGTGCGGCCGATGCCGCCTCCCTGTCCGCCCATCGTGAAGGCCGGTCGGACGATCGCCGGCAGCGAGATGCGGCCGTCGGCGAGCGCCTCCTCGACCTCGCCCAGGGTCTCCACCGTCATCGACCACGGGATCCGCAGGCCCGCCTCGGTCATCGTCGTGCGGAACTCCTCGCGGTCCTCGGCGCGGCGGATCGCGGCTGAGTCGGCGCCGATCAGCTCGACCCCGAATCGCTCCAGGGTGCCGTCCTCGTGCAGCGCCATCGCCAGGTTCAGCGCCGTCTGGCCGCCCAGGGTCGGCAACAGCGCATCGGGGCGCTCCTTCTCGATGATCTTCGTCACCGGGCCCGGCAGCAGCGGCTCGATATAGGTGGCGGTGGCGAATTCGGGATCGGTCATGATCGTCGCCGGGTTGGAGTTGACCAGCACGACCTCGTATCCCTCCTCGAGCAGGACCTTGCAGGCCTGCACGCCGGAGTAGTCGAACTCGGCGGCCTGACCGATCACGATCGGGCCCGAGCCGATCAGGAGGATCTTGGAGATGTCGTCGCGACGGGGCATCGGCTGGGCTCAGGCGGCGAGCGCTAGGAACCTCTCGAAGAGGTGGCGGGCGTCGTGCGGGCCGGGGCCGGCCTCGGGGTGGTACTGGACCGTGGCCCCAGCGACATCGCGCAGGACCAGGCCCTCGACCGTGCGATCGTAGAGGTTGAGCTGGGATAGTTCGGCGACGCCGAAGTCGGTGTCCCAGCGCACCGGCTCGTCGCCGTCGATCCGCGGCTCCCCCTCGGGGCCCACGACCGCGAAGCCGTGGTTCTGGGAGGTGATGTCGATCCGCCCCGTCTCGAGGTCCTTGACCGGGTGGTTGACGCCGCGGTGGCCGAAGGGCAGCTTGTAGGTCTCGAGGCCGACGGCGCGGCAGAGCAGCTGGTGGCCGAGGCAGATGCCGAAAACCGGGCGCTTGCCGACGATCTCGCGCACGGTGTCGACGACGTAGTCGAGCGCCGCCGGGTCGCCGGGGCCGTTGGCGAGGAAGACGACGTCAGGGTCCTCGGCCAGCACCTCCTCGGGGGAGCTGGTGCAGGGCAGCAGAGTCAGCCTGCAGCCGTGCTCGCGCAGCTGCCGGACGATGCTCATCTTGACGCCGGTGTCGATCCCGACCACGTGGGGGCCGTCGCCGGGAAAGCGGACCGGCTCAGGCGGCGTGACGGTGCGCGCGAGGTCCGCGCCGTCCATCGCGGGCTCGGCGGCGATCAGCTCGCGCGCCTGCTCCTCGGCAGTCTCGGAGGGGAAGATGCCGCCGCGCATAGCGCCGCGGTCGCGGATGTGGCGGACGAGGGCGCGGGTGTCGACGCCGGTGACCCCGGGGACGCCGCAGTCGCCGAGCCAGTCGAGCCAGCCGCCCTCGGCGCTGGCCACGTCCTCGCGGTTCTTGGCGTCGCGCATGACGACGCCGCGGGCGTGGACGCGATCGGACTCCATCGCCGCCGCGCTGACTCCGTAGTTGCCGATCAGCGGGTAGGTGAAGACGGTGATCTGCCCGGCGTAGGAGGGATCGGTGACCGACTCCTGATAGCCGGTCATCGCCGTGTTGAAGACGACCTCGCCGGTGACGGCGCTCCCATGCCCGCAGCCGAGCCCGTCGAGACGGGTGCCGTCCTCGAGCAGCAGGTAGGCGTCGCTCACGATCGGCCCCGGCGGGTCGAGTTTTTGCCGCATAGCGACAAAAAGTCGCCTCGGCCCTTCACGCGGCGACTCCGAGGCTGAAGCTGCGCAGGCGGAAGGCGACCTGGCCGGCGGCGATGGTAGCCATGACCCGCCCGGTCAGGGTGCGGCCGGCGCACCACGAGTTGTGCGAGCGGCTCTCATAGCCGTCCTCGCCAACGGTCCATTCGGCGCCGAGGTCGCAGAGAGCGATGTTGGCCTCCGCACCGGGCGCCAGCGTCGGCCGCAGGAGGTCGAACGGCGCCGCCCCGCCCGCCATCCGCTCGACCAGCAGCCCGAGCCCGATCGTGCCCGGCAGCACCAACTCGGTGTGCAGCGCCGCGAATGCGGTCTCGAGCCCGGTCACGCCCATCGCCGCCTGCTCGAACGGCACCTCCTTTTCCTCCGCCTGGTGCGGAGCGTGGTCGGTCGCGACGCACTCGATCGTGCCGTCGCGCAGAGCCTCGATCAGCGCCAGGCGGTCGCTTTCCTGTCGCAACGGTGGGTTCATCTTGAAGCGACGCGGGTCGAGGCTGCGGACCTCCTCGTCGGTGAGACAGAGGTGGTGCGGGCTGGCCTCGGCGCTGATCCGTACCCCGGCCGCCTTCGCGGCACGCACGACCTCGACCGACTCGGCCGCGGAGAGGTGCTGGATGTGAATGCGCGCGTCCTCATAGGCGGCAAGGGCGGCGTCGCGGGCGATCGTCGTCGACTCCGAGACCGAAGGGATCCCCGCCAGTCCCAGCGCCGCGGAGACGGGGCCCTCGTGCATGACCCCGTCGCCGGAGAGCTCCGGGTCCTCCTCGTGCAAGGCGATCGCTCCGCCGCAGAGCCGCTGGTACTGCAGCGCGCGCAGCATCACCCGGGCGCTGACGATCGGCAGGCCGTCGTCGGAGAAACCAACCGCCCCGGCCTCGCGCAGCTCGACCATCTCGGTCAGCTCCTCGCCCCGCATGCCGCGGGTCACCGTGGCGAAGAACCCGACCGGAACGGAGGCCTCGGCGCGGGCATGCTCGCGCAGGGCCGAGATATCGGCGGCGGTGGATACCGGCGGCTCGGTGTTGGCCATCGCCAGGATCCCGCAGTAGCCGCCGGCAGCGGCAGCGCGGGTGCCGGTCTCGACGTCCTCCTTGTGCTCCTGGCCTGGAGTGCGGAGATGAACGTGGGGGTCGAAGAAGGCCGGAAAGGCGTGCATTCCCTCTGCCTCGATCAGCTCGGCCCCCTCGGCGGAGCCCTCACCCGGGGCTGCGAGTTCTGCGATCTGGCCGTCGCGGATGACGACGTCGTGGACGCCGTCGATGCCGGCGACGGGATCGAGCACCGTGGCCCGGCTCAGGATCAAGTTCGCGTCCTCGCCCGGACGCACGTCAAGCGTCTCAGCCAGGCTCACGCGGGCTGCCCAATCGGCGTCGCCTGCGTCGCTCCGTCGGCATTGGCGAGCGGCGCCGGGCGCTCGCTCCCTGCCAGCAGCTCGTAGAGGATCGCCATCCGCACAACCAGCCCTGCTGCCACCTGCTCGGCAATCAGGGACTGGGGGGAATCGATCGCCTCGCCCGAGAGCTCGACGCCGCGGTTGACGGGGCCGGGGTGCATCAGCAGCTGGCGCGGGTTGAGACGACGTGTGTCGACCTGGAAGGTGGCGGCGTACTCGCGCAGTGAGGGGACGAAGCTCTCGCGCATCCGCTCGCGCTGCATCCGCAGCACGTAGACAACCTCTGCCTCGCCGAGCCGCTCGAGCGAGTGCGCGACCTCGCATCCGAGCTCCTCTATCCCCCGCGGAATCAGCGTCGGCGGGCCGCAGACGGTGACCTCAGCGCCCATCCGCTGGAAGGCGATCAGGTTCGAGCGGGCGACGCGGCTGTGAAGCACGTCACCGACGATCCAGATCCGCGTGCCGTCGAGCGAGCCGAGCCGGCGGCGCAGCGTGTAGACATCGAGCAGGGCCTGGCTGGGGTGCTCGTGCTTGCCGTCGCCGGCGTTGATCACGGCCGCCTCGGTCCACCCCGCGACCATCTGCGCGGCACCCGCGTAGGGATGGCGGATCACGATCGCGGCCGGGTCGTAGGCGGAGAGGGTCGCAACCGTGTCCTTCAGCGACTCGCCCTTGTCGACCGAGGAGCCGGCGGCCTTGACCGAGACGAGGTCAGCGGAGAGCCGCTTCGCGGCCAGCTCGAAGGAGCTGCTGGTGCGGGTGCTCGCCTCGTAGAAGAGGGTGACGACGGTGCGACCGCGCAGGGTCGGCACCTTTTTGATGTCGCGCCGGCCGACCTCGGCGAAGCTCTCGGCACGATCGAGGATCGCCTCGATCTCCTCGCGCGAGAGCTGCTCGATCGCCAGCAGGTGCTTCACGCGATCGCCTCCGCCTGGGTCGAGATCGTCACCCGGTCGGCGCCGTCGCTCTCCTCGAGGCTGACGTTGACCCGCTCCTCGCGCGCGGTCGGCAGGTTCTTGCCGACGTAATCGGGCCGGATCGGCAGCTCGCGATGGCCGCGGTCGCAGAGCACCGCCAGCTGCACCCGGCGCGGTCGGCCGTAATCGAAGAGGGCCTCGATCGCCGCCCGCACCGTGCGGCCGGTGAAGAGGACGTCATCGACGAGGACGATGGTGCGCTCGCTGAGATCGAAGTCGATGTGGGAGGCGTGGACGACCGGCTGTGTATCGGGGGCTTTGGCGCCGACGTCGTCGCGGTAGAAGGAGATGTCGAGGTCGCCGATCGGCAGCTCGACATCGGTCAGCTCGGAGAGCAGCGTATGCAGGCGGCGGGCCAGCACCGCGCCCCGCGTGTGGATCCCAACGATCGCCAGGCTGGAGGAATCGGGATTCTTCTCGGCGATCTCGTGGGCGATCCGCTTCAGCGTTCGCCGCAGGTCATCGTGCTCCAGCACGACCTTCTCGCTCACTCTTCGCTTCCTTCCTGGCCTCGCGGGACCCGGTTAAAGGACGCCCGCAGCGTAGCAGCGAGGGCGGCGACTCGGGGTAGGGTCTCGCCGTCGCAACAGCGGGGAGGCTCCGTCGAGACCCTACCCCGAGTCGCCGCGATCCCTGGCTCCGTTCGGGACGAGCTCGGGGTAGCCCTTCTCCGCATACGGGATCTGAATCGTGTCGAAGTCTTTGGGGGCGACGGTGGGTTCGTAGACGTCTTGGGCCTCTTCGAGCACCTTGCCAACGTGGTAGCGCGAGGAGATGTGGACGAGGGCGAGCATCTTCACGTGCGCCTCGCGGGCGACCGCGGCGGCCTGGCCGACCGTCGAGTGACCCGTTTCGGCGGCGCGCTGTGCCTCCTCCTCGGCGAAGCTGGCGTCGTGGATCAGCAGCTCGGCGTCGGCTGCCGCGACCACCGTCGCCGGGCTGGGCGAAGTGTCGCCGGTGATGACGACCGTGCGGCCGGGCCGGCTGGGGCCGACCACTTCCTCCGGACGCACGGGGCCGGCCTCGCCCTGCACCTCTTCCCCGTTCTGCAGCGCCGCGAAGGCCGGGCCTTCGGGCACGCCGCGGCGCCTGGCGGCCTCGATGTCGAAACGGCCGGGACGGGCGGCCTCGACCAACGCGTAGCCGTTGGCGCGGGCACTGTGGGCGGCTTCGAAGGCCTGCACCTCGTAGCCGTCGTGGGGCACGACGTCCCCGGGGGCGAGCTCGACCAGCTCGGTCTCGAAGTGGATGCGGCCGACGATCGGCTTGAGGATCGCGAAGAGGTCGCGTAGACCCGGCGGGCCGTAGACGGAGAGCGGCGTCTCGCGATCGGTCAGGTCATAGCTCTTCAGCAGCCCGGGCAGGCCGAGCACGTGGTCGGCGTGGAAGTGGGTGAGGTAGATCTCATCGACCTGAATCAGCCCCAGCGAGCGCTGCAGCTGCCGCTGCGTCCCTTCGCCGCAGTCGAACATCAGCCGCTCTCCCCCGCGCGCGATCAGCACGCTCGCGGTCGAACGCCGCGCCGAGGGCACCGAACCCCCGGTGCCAAGAAATATCGCCTGGAGATCCACGGCGGCGAGCCTAGTGGCCGACTGGCTAAGCTGCTGCGTGAGCGCCCGTAGCTCAGCTGGATAGAGCGCTTCCCTCCGGAGGAAGAGGTCGCAGGTTCGAATCCTGCCGGGCGCGTCGCCCCATACCTTTACACGGAATTATGTTGACATCGAGCAGGAGCGCTTTAGAGTTTCCGAGTATTCAGGGCGCCTAGAGAGGGCGCCTTCTCTAATGCGAAGGGACTTCTTGATGTCAGCCATGAAACGACTGGCGCTGCTCGTCTGCGCCATCGCGGTGCTCGTGCCGGCGGCAAGCGCCAGCGCGACGATCACGACCAAAACGATCGACTACGGGCCGTACACGATCCCGGCCGGCAACGGCGATCCGCATGACCACGACAACGCGGGAATGATTGCCAACCAGATCGTCAACAACATCGCCAAGCCGTGCACCGGCTGCACGATCATCGGCGTCACCCCGGATCTCGTCTACACGGACGGGACCAAGGCCACCATCAGCCAGGGCCCGATGCTGCATCACGCGATGTTCGCGGCGCAGTCCAGCGGCAAGGCGGACGCGACCTGCGCCGGCAAAGGCCCGGGCCTGCTGGGCGAGCGCTTCTTCGCCTCCGGCGACGAGCGCACCCCCGTCGACCTCACCTCCCTGCCCTACGGGTACAAGGTCAACAGCACCGAGACCTGGAACATGGTCTTCGACCTGATGAACTGGCAGACGACCAGCAAAACGGTGAAAATCCGGATGACCTGGAAGTACGGCACCGGTACCGACCACACCAGCCGCGCGCCGCTGCGCCCGGTTTGGCTCGACGCCGCCCAGTGCACCCTGAACTCCTACATCACGGTGCCGACGGGGCTCAGCGACACCCACTACGACTGGAAAACGACCTTCGGCGGCAAACTGATCGCCGCCGCCGGCCACATCCACGACCATGGCGTCAACATCGAACTCACCAACCAGAGCACCGGCGGCAGCCTGCTCTGCAACTCGGTCGCCGGCTATGGCGGCCCGGGCTACGAAACCCCGGACGGCCGTAAACACGTCTCGTCGATGAACGTCTGCACCGGGAACCCGATCTCGACGATCAGCAAAGGTCAGACTCTCCGCCTGCACGGGGTCTACAACGTGCCGGAAGGGCACCATCTGATGGACGACGCGATGGCGATCGCGATCGCGTACATCAGCCCGAGCTGAGAATCGCGCCGGCAGGCCCGCCCACTCGGGCCTGCCGGCGCCTCGCTGCCGCTAGGCGGTCTTGAAGCGGGCGCGCCACTCGTCGCGGTCGAACTCGGCCGGGTCGGTTTCGGCGAGAAAGCGCTCGATGGCGGCGATGAAGCGCCCCGGCTCCTCGAGCTGGGGCATGTGGCCGACGTCCTCGAAGACCTCCAGGCGACTGCCCGGCAGCGCGCGGTGGGCTTCTTCGGCGTGGGCGACGGGGATGATCGGATCGCGCTCGCCCCAGACGATCAGCAGCGGCAGCGCCTCCGCCAGGTAGAGGCGGTCGAGCGCGGCGACTCGCTGGCCCGTGGTGCCGACGACCGCGCGCAGCGTCGCCAGAAAGGCCTTGCGCCGCTCGCCATCGGCCAGCGAGGCGTAGCCGCGGGCCACCTCGGCGACGTCGGCGGAGGGGCGCATGCCCAACATGCTCAAGCCGCGTCCGAGCGTCGAGCCGACCCGCTGGCCGACTCCCGCGGTGGCCGAGATGAAGAGGTCCGCGCCGGGCAGCGCCGCCGCCCGCAGGATCGGGCTGACGTCGGGACCGAGGCCGCCGCTGGCAACCAGGACCAGCCGCTCGACCATCTCCGGGAACTGGTAGGTGAACTGCATCGCGACGCCGCCCCCGAGCGAGTGGCCGATCAGCGTCGCGCGCTCGTGGCCCAGGGTCAGCAGCAGGTCCCGAAGCTCGCTGGCGAGGCTGCCGAGGGAATAGTCGCCGCCACCGGGAGCGGAAAGGCCGTGGCCGGGGAAATCCGGGGCGATCACCGTCTGCCGCAGGCCGAGCGGCTCGATCACCGAACGCCAGTTCTCCGAATTGCCGGCCATGCCGTGGATCAGCACCAGCAGAGGGCCCGAGCCGGCCTCCACGTAGCTCACCGTGCGCCCGTGGACCTGGGCGGTCTTCGCCTCGACCGGGGACGGGCGCAAGGGCGTCGGCTTGGTTGCCACGCCGACACGGTACCCCTCCGCCAGGCCGGCCAAAACGGCGGTCGCGAGGCGGCCGCCGATTTCAATACTGTCGCGGCTGTGAGCGAGGCCCCCAACGACAGTCGCCTGCCCCGCGGCGCCGTAATCGTCGTCGCCGTCGGCCTCTTCGCCTGCCTGGCCGCAGCGCTGCTCGCGACCGATAAGTCGAGTGGCTCCGCCGCAGACCTCGAATGGGTCCAAAAAACCCCGCTGCCGGATTCGAAATCGGTTCCGGTGCCGGGCGGCGGCGGCGAGCAGATACGCCTGATCGAAGCCGGCATTCGGGCGACCGGGACCAACGTCAGCGGTTACTCCCTCTACCGTGCGGCAGCCAGGCTGGAGATCGACGCCGGCGCCCCGATCGGCAGCGGCCGGATCCGCTGCGCGATCCAGGCGCCGGGTCGCACCGAAGTGGCGCAAACGCCGGGTTCGCGTGCCTCCTACCCGCGCTCCAGCGAAGACCTCTTCGCCCAGGAGGTGCCGGAGGTGGTCCTGGCCGAGTTCAGCTCGCATGGGGCCGGCCTCGCGGTGCTCGAATTCGGCGACCTCTTCGAGGATGGCTTCTCCTCCGAGCGCGGGCTCAAGGTCGAGTGGCCGACCTACGAGGTGGGCAAAGAGCGCTGGGAATGGTTTCTCCCGCCCGGCCAGCCAACGCAGACCCTGAGCCTCCCCTTTGCGTCGGTTTGGAAAACGACCGCCATCCCTTCCGCCAGGATCGCCTGCACGCTCACCACCAGCGCCGGCTCGGCGACGGTGCGAACCGCCGGAGCCCTCGACAAGCGACCCGAGGCAATCGCCGAAGACGAGTAGCGATCGCTACGGGACGACCAACAGCTCCGGCCCCTCGATTCCTTTGCCGACCTTGTTCAGCTTCGGATTCGCCGGGGCGCCGTCCATCCGGCGCGCGTCCAGCGGACCGCACATCGCCACGGCGTCCTCGACGCTGAGGTCCGGACGCAGCCAGGCGGCCTCCGCCTCTGGGCTGGGAAGGATCGCCGGCATTCGGTTGTGGACCGGCGCAACCACCTCGTTCGGGGTCGTGGTGACGATCGTGCAGCTGTAGAGCCAGCCCTCGTCATAGCCCCGGTCCTCGGCGTCGTGCCACTCCTTGCGGGTGCAGATCCCGGCGAAGGCGAAGGGCTCGCCACCGTCGACGGTGAAGCGCCAGGGCTGGCGCGGCTGCTTGGGGTCCTCGGCCTTCATCCACTCGTAAAAGCCGTCGGCGACGATCAGGCAGCGGTGACGGAACTTGCCGACCAGGGGACCGTAGGCTTTGCTGCTGGTCAGGTTCTCGGCTTTGGCGTTGATCATCCGGTAGCCGACTTTGAGGTCCTTGGCCCAGCGCGGGACCAGGCCCCAGCGCATCAGGCGCGCCTCGCGCGCGCCCCGCGCGGCCTCCTCGGGATCGGGCGAGGCGCGGACGGTGAGGATCTCCTGGGTCGGGGCCACGTTGAACCGCCCCAACGCTTTGGCCGATTTCTGCGCACGCTCCTTGCTCGGCGGCGGCGCCTCGCCATCTCCGCCCCGCTCAAGCGCTTTCTCCAGCTCGACCTGAAAGCGGTCGGTGATCTTCTTCGTGTCTTTGGCCGTGACCGTGAATCGTCCGCACATGTCTAAGGGCGTGCTTCCGGGTGGTTGCGGTACCACTCGAGGGTACGGGCCAGGCCGTCGCCGAGCTCCACGGCGGGGTGCCAGCCGGTCAGCTCGCGCAGCTTCGCCGAATCGACGTACTGGCGGTCGATCTCGCCGGCGGGGTTGCCGGTCCCGTGGTATTCGGGGTCGAGACCGGCGCCGGAGACTGCGGCGATCCTCTCCAGCACCTCGGCAACCGCGTGGGGGCGCTCGCCGCCGGCGTTGAAGGCCTCACCGGCGGCGGGACCCCCCGCCCCGACCGCGTGCTCGATCGCCAGGTAGGCGGCGACCGCGTCGTCGACATAGAGGAAGTCGCGTTCGGGGCTGCCGTCGGAGCGGATCTGGGGACGGCGGCCGTCGAGCACCGCCGCGATCGCCTCGGGAATCAGACGGGAGAAATTGAGGTCGCCACCGCCGTAGACGTTGGCGAAGCGGGTCACCGCCACCGGCAGGCCGTAGGCCGGGCGGTAGCTGAGGGCGATCGCGTCGGCGGCGGCCTTGCTGGCCTCGTACGGGGAGGCGGGTCGAAGCTGCATCGTCTCCCGGTAGGGCAGCTCCTGGCTGGGCCCGTAGGCCTTGTCGGACGAGGCAACCAGGACCGCCGGCACCTCGGCACGACGGCAGGCCTCCAAGAGGTTCCAGGTCCCGAGCACGTTGGCCTCGAAGGTTGGCGCCGGATCGGTCAACGCCGGCCCGACCAGGGTCTGCGCCGCCAGATGGAAGACGACGTCGAACTCGCCCCCCTCGATGGTTGCGGAGACGACGCCGCCGTCGCGCAGGTCCGCCTCGACCAGTTCGATCTCCGGAGCGACGCCTTGCAGGACAAGTCCCGACAGCGGCGGCGGCGCCAGGTCCAACACGGCCACCGAGTCGCCGCGCTCCAGCAAAGCCCGCGCTAGATGCGAGGCGACGAAGCCGTGGCCGCCGGTGACCAGCGCCCGCTTCACCTGGTCTCCTGGCCCGCCGCGTCCCAGATCCGCCACGGGGCCTCGCCGCCAGCCCAGAGGTCATTGAGGACGACCGCGTCCTTGTAGGTGTCCATGCAGTCCCAAAAGCCCTCATGGCGGAAGGCGTGGAGCTCACCGTCGGCGGCGAGCCGCTGCAGCGGCTCGCGCTCGAGGACGCTGTCGCCGTCCAGATAGGAAAACGCCCCCGGCTCGAAGCAGAGAAAGCCGCCGTTGATCCAGTGCTCGCTGCGCGGCTTCTCGGCAAAGCCGGCGACGCGATCACCCTCCAACTCAGCGACCCCCCACTGCAGGTGCGGCCGCACCGCCGTCAGCGTCGCCAGCCCGCCATGACCACGGTGGAACTCGAGCAACCCGCCGAGGTCAACGTCGGCGACTCCATCGGCATAGGTGACGCAGAAGCTCTCGCCACCCAGCCGCTCGCCCAGCCGAGCAACGCGCCCGCCCGTCGGCGTGTCGAGCCCAGTGTCGACGCACTCGACCTCCACTCCCTGCGGCCAGCGCTCCGAGGCCGCGAACTCCGCTACCGCCTCACCCATGTAGCCGGTGGCGAGCAGGAAGCGCTCAAAACCCTGCGCCGCGTAGATCTGCACCACGTGCCAAACAATCGGCCGCCCACCGATCTCGACCAAGGCCTTTGGGACCGACTCAGTGCGCTCCCGCAACCTCGTCCCTCGCCCGCCACAGAGAATGACGACCGTCGGACGCGTAGGGATCATCTCGGCAGGGGTGGAACGTCTTGTACTTTTTCGCCGCCGCTCGCCGGGGCGCCAGCCATTCAACGATCCTCGAAAAAGTTAAGTGAAACCCCTGCCGAGATGATCCCTACCCACCCGCAACTGCCGGCAGAATCGTCACCTCGGCCCCATCGTCAATCCCCGTCTCGAGCCCCTGCTGGAAGCGAATGTCCTCGCCGGAGACATAGACGTTGACGAAGCGGCGCAGATCGCCGTCCTGGGTGATCCGCTCGCGCAGGTCGCCGTGGGCGTCGAATACCGCGTCGAGCACCTCGCCGACGGTTGCGCCCTCGACTTCGACCTCGGCCTGCCCTCCGGTCGCGGCGCGGAGCTGGGTCGGAATCTTCACGGTGATGCTCATGGGATCACTACCTCCTGGCGGAACTCGGCCTCGAAGCTGTCGAGGTCGGGGTCGATCTCGTGCATCTGGAACGTATCGCGGGTCGCGTCGAGCGTCTTCAGCCCCTCGCCGGTGATGTAGACGACGACGCGCTCTTCCGCCGCCAGCTCTCCCCGCTCCGCCAGCTTCTTGAGCACCCCGACGGTGACGCCGCCGGCAGTCTCGGTGAAGATTCCCGTGGTCTCGGCCAGCAACTTGATCGCTTCGCGTATCTCGGTGTCGGTGACCGAGTCGACGCCGCCGCCGGTGCGACGAGCTTGCTCGACCGCGTAGGGGCCGTCGGCGGGGTCACCGATCGCGAGGCTCTTGGCGATCGTCTCCGGCTTCTGCGGCTTGCAGACGTCCCAACCTTCAGCGAAGGCGGTCGCCACCGGGCTGCAGCCCTCGGCCTGGGCGCCGTTGAAGATCGGCTGGGCCCCCTCGACGAGGCCGAGGTCGAGCCACTCCTGGAAACCGCGGCCGAGCTTGGTGAAGAGCGAGCCGGAGGCGATCGGGCTGACGACGCGGTCCGGCAGCTCCCAGCCGAGCTGCTCGACGGTCTCGTAGGCGAGCGTCTTCGAGCCCTCGGCGTAGTAGGGCCTCAGGTTGACGTTGACGAAGGCCCAGGGCCGGCTCTCGGCGAGCTGGGTGCAGAGGCGATTGACGTCGTCGTAGTTGCCGCGCACGCCGACCAGGTTGGTCCCATAGACGCCGGTCGCCAGCAGCTTCTGCTCCTCGAGGTTGGCGGGGACGAAGACGTAGGAATCGAGGCCGGCGGCGGCGGCGTGGGCGGCGACTGCGTTGGCGAGGTTGCCGGTCGAGGCGCAGGCGACCGTCTCGAAGCCGAGCTCGTGGGCCTTGGCGACGGCGACCGCGACGACCCGATCCTTGAACGAGTGGGTCGGGTTGGCGGCGTCGTTCTTGATCCAGATCTCCGCCTCGACCCCGAGCCGTTCGGCCAGGCGGTCGGCCCGCAGCAACGGCGTCAGGCCCGGCTCCAGCGGGTCGGCGGGGCGGCCTTGGAACGGCAGGAAATCGGCGTAGCGCCAGATTCCCTGGGAGCCGGCCTGGATCTGCCGCTTGACCTCCGCCGCGTCGAGCGAGCTGTAGTCGTAGGCGACCTCCAGCGGACCGAAGCAGTTTTCACAGACGTAGCTGGCGTCCAGCTCGTAGGTGCTGCCGCACTCCTTGCACTTCAGACTTTCGATTGACATCCGATCCTCTTTCCACTGCTCATGAAAAAACCTCCGCCTGTGGGGCAGAGGTCCGGTCGGACATCCCCCACATCTTCCAGGTCTTCTGACCATCAACATCGACCTGCTGGAGTTGGCACCTGCCTCGGTCCTTGCGGTCCGAGATGGTTGCCGGGGCTTCACTGGGCCAGTCCCTCCACCCCTCTAGATGTGGCGCTTATGTTGGGTGAAGCCTACCAGGCACGGTCCGATCCATTACACGCACGCGGGGCGTTTAACCTAGGCAGCGAGATGACCGTGCCGCGCGACGAGAAGACGAGCCCCGGCGATGCCGAACCTTCCGAAGCCAAGGCTGCGACGGCCTGGCCGGCGCGGCGAGCTCGTCACGCCGGCCCCGCCTGAGCCCCAGACCCCGAACGTCGAGCAGATCGACTCGGCCGGCCTGCGCTGGGTCAACATCGAGCGTCCCGGCGCACTGGAGCGCGCCTGGCTGGAGGAGCACTTCGACTTCCACGCCCTCGACCTCGAGGACGTGCTCTCGCGCAACCAGCGGCCGAAGATCGACGTCTACGACGACTACCTCTTCATCGTCCTCCACTTCCCCGTCTTCGACAGCGCCGCCGGCCGCCTCGGCACCGGCGAGCTCGACCTCTTCGTCGGGCCTGGCTACGTGGTGACGATCCCCAACCAGCCGCTGCAGCCGGTCGAGTACCTGTTCGAGCGCTGCCGGGCCAAAGAAGAGCTGCGCGAGCAGCTCTTCTCCCGCGGCTCGGGCTACCTGCTCTACCGCCTGGTCGACGACAGCTTCGACTACTGCTTCCCGATGCTGCGCAAGATCGGCAACAAGCTCGACGCGCTCGAGGACGACATCTTCGGCGGCCGCTCGGAGGAAGTCGTGCGCGACATCTCCAACGTCAAGCAGGAGATCATCAACTTCCGCAAGGTGATCCGGCCCCAGCGGCCTGTCTTGCGCGACCTGGAGAGCGTCAAACAGCGTTACTTGGCGACCGACCTCGACCTCGAGATCTACTTCGATGACATCGTCGACGCGCACGAGCGGATCTGGGACATGCTGGAGAACTACAAGGAGGTCGCCGAGGCGCTGGCGGAGACCAACGAGTCGGTGATCTCGCACCGCGTCAACGACGTCCTGCGGGTGCTGACCTCGATCAGCGTCATCGTCCTCCCCCTCACCCTGATCGCCAGCATCTGGGGGATGAATTCCCACGTGCCCGGCGAGGGCGGCGCGACCGCATTCTGGATCGTCCTCGGCAGCATGCTGGCGCTGCTGTTCTGCATGGTTGCCTGGTTCCGCCGGCGCGGCTGGCTTTAGATAAGGCGCCGCCTCCTCTGCTCCCGCCAGGCGCCAAGAATCAGATATGGATGGCGCCTGGCTCCCGCGTCCGGGGGCGGCTTACTCGTAGGATGGATGGCCCGTGGCAAATTTCCGCATCTGGGCGCCCTGGCGCCTCGCCTACGTGAAGGACGCGTCCAAGGACAACGAGGAGGAGTGCATCTTCTGCGCCAAGCCGGCGGCGGGGGATGACGAGGCGAACCTGATCGTCCACCGGGGCGAGCGCTGCTTCGTGATGCTGAACCTCTTCCCCTATACCAACGGCCATTTGATGGTGGCGCCGTATGAGCACATCGGCGCCCTGCAGGAAATCCCGGCGGAGACCATGGCGGAGATGATGGTCATCGTGCAGAAGGCGATGGGACGCCTGGAGCAGATCTACAGCCCGCACGGATACAACGTCGGCTTCAACCAGGGCCGCGTAGCCGGTGCCGGTGTCGAGCACCACATCCACATGCACGTGGTTCCACGCTGGGCTGGCGACAACAACTTCATGCCGGTGATCGCCGACACGAAAGTGATGCCGCAGTCGATCGAGCAGAGCTACGAGGCGTTGAAGGGGGCGTTTTGAACAGCGGAGCACCGCTGGCCCCGGCCGGCATCTTCAAGGCTTATGACATCCGCGGGCTGTACGGCTCCGAGATGGACGAGAGCACCGCGCACGCGATCGGTCGCGCCTTTGCCCGCGTGCTGGCGCGGCTGCGCGGCAAACAGCCCGGGCAGCTCCGAGTCGGCCTCGGGCGCGACATGCGGCTGACCGCGCCGGCAATGGCGGCGCAAATGCGCGAGGGGCTGATCGCCGAGGGCGCCGACGTCCTCGACGCCGGCATGGTCGCGACCGAGATGCTCTACCACCTGGTCGGCTCGCGCGAGCTCGACGGCGGCGCCATGGTCACCGCCTCGCACAACCCCAAGGCCTATACCGGGGTGAAGCTGGTTCGCGAGGGCGCTTTGCCGCTCTCCGGCGACGCCGGGATCGGCGACGTCCAGGCCGAGATCGAAGCGGGCCTCGACGAGGCGCCCGGCGGAGGTTCCTTCGAGGAGGTCGATATCTGGGACGAGTTCCGCGCCCACGCGCTCTCCTTCATCGATCCGGCCAACGTGAAGGCGATGAAGGTCGTGGTCGACGGCGGCAACGGCATGGCCGGGCCGATGGTGGGCCCGATCCTCGCCAAGCTCGGGCTCGATCAGGAGCAGATGTACTTCGAGCCCAATGGCGAGTTCCCCGACCACGAGCCGAACCCACTGCTGGAGGAGAACCGGCGACTGATCATGGAGCGGGTGCGCGCCGCCGGCGCCGACCTCGGCATCGCCTGGGACGGCGACGCCGATCGCTGCTTCTTCATCGACGCCAGCGGCGAATTCTGCGACGGGGACTTCATCTGCGCCCTGCTGGCGCGCTCGGTCCTGCTCAAGAACCCCGGCGCGACGATCCTCTATGACCCCCGCTCCAGCCGCGCCGTGCCGGACCTGGTCGCGGCCGAGGGCGGGCGCTCCGACCTCTCCCGCGTCGGGCATGCCTTCTTCAAGGCGCGGATGCGGGAGGAGGGGGCGGCCTTCGGCGGCGAGGTCTCCGGCCACTACTACTTCCGCGACTTCTGGAACGCCGACTCCGGCACGATCCCGGCGCTGCTGGTGTTGGAGCTGCTCTCGCTCGACGGGCGCGGGCTCGGCGAGCTAATCGAGGAGTTCCGCGCCAAGTACTTCATCTCCGGCGAGATCAACTCGGAGGTCGCCGACCCGGCGGCGAAACTGGAGGAGATCGCGTCCCGCTACGCCGACGGGGAGATCACCCGCCTCGACGGCATCTCGGTCGACTACCCCGAGTGGCACTTCAACGTTCGCCCCTCCAACACCGAGCCGTTGCTGCGGCTCAACCTCGAGTCCCTGATCTCCATCGAGGACATGGAGCGGCGCCGCGACGAAGTCCTCGGCCTGATCCGGGCGTGAGCACCCTGACCCCGGAGGCGGCGCTGGAGCAGGCGGCGCTTGCGGGCATCCACCGTCTGCAGATCCCAACTCCGTTCGCGGTCGGTCGGGTCAACTGCTACCTGATCGAGGACGAGCCGCTGACGCTGGTCGACACCGGCCCCAATTCCGGCAAGGCGCTGGACGAGCTCGGCACTCAGTTAGGGGCGCGGGGGCACTCGATCGACGACCTCGAGCTCGTGATCGTCACCCATCAGCACATCGACCACCTCGGTCTGGTCGAGATCGTCGTCGAGCACTCCGGCGCCGAGGTGGCGGCAATCGGCGTCGCCGCCGAGCGGCTCGCCAACTTCGACGCCGACGCCGAGGCCGACGACCGCTTCGCCGTCGAGTCTGATGCTGCGCAACGGCATCCCGGAGGAAGTGACGGCGGCGCTGCGCAGCGTCTCCCGCAGCTTCCGTGGCTGGGGCTCGCACGTCGCGGTGACGAGACCGCTCGAGGACGGCCAGCTGGTTCCGTTCCGGGATCGCGGCCTGCGGGCGCTGCACCGCCCGGGTCACAGCCCCTCCGACACCGTCTTCTGGGACGAGGAGCGCCAGATCCTGATTGCCGCCGACCACCTCCTTCCCCATATTTCGTCCAATCCGCTGATCTCGCGGCCGCTGGACGGATCCTCGCAACGGACTCAGGCCCTCGTCACCTATATCGAGTCGATGCGCAAGACGCGGGAGATGCCGGCTGAGATCGTCCTTCCCGGACACGGCGAGCCGATCGTCGACCACGTCGCCCTGATCGACGAACGCATTGCCAAGCACGAACGGCGCAAGGAGAAGATCCAGAGGCTGATCGCCGAGCAACCCCGTACCGGCTATGAGCTGGCGCAGGCGATCTGGGGCAACGTCGCCGTCACCCAGGCCTTCCTCACCCTCTCCGAGGTGGTCGGCCATGCCGACCTGCTCATCAACGAAGGCCGGGTGCGGGAGGTGAGCGACGGCGCCGTGGTGCGCTACGAGGCGAGCGCCTAGCGCGCCGGCAACGGCAATTCCGTCGGTCGGGAGCGGAAACCGGGGCAGTCGTTGCCGCCGTACGGGGTGAGCGGAATCCGTGCTTCGAGCTCCGCGTAATAGGTCCCGGGCGCGATTGAGGCGCGTTTGGCTTTCCAGGCGAGGCGGCCGCTGCCCGGCCGCACTTCGGCGCCCACTTCGCTGACGATCGCCCGGTCGCTTCCCCGCTCGACGCGGTAGATGGTCAGCAGCCGGGGGCCGTCTGCGAAGTGGCGATTCCCTTCCAGGCAGGCGAATCCTCCGACGACGGCGTCAGGCGGCATCGAGACCGCTCCGAAGAAAAAGCCCTTCGCGCTGTAGCTGATCGTGGCGAAGCCTTTGTACGGCCCGGGCCGGCCCTCGCAGGCGACGCCATCGCGGTCGTCGTCGAGCCTGCCGACCCGGTTGCCAGGAGCACCACCCGACCCGGCGAAGTAGTCCTGCGCGGAGGCCTGGCTGCGAAAGGACGAGCAAGCGGGGATCGCGGCCTCGCCGTTCCCCGGCAGGACGCAGATCGCCAGCAGCGCCGCTATCACCGCGGCCGGCAGCGCATTCGATAGAAGCCCATCCCGCACAGGGCGGCGATGCTATCGAGCTCTTCCTGCCAGAATCGCGCGCGCTTTGGAACCCCCGCGCGCGATCTTCCTTCGCTTCCTCAAGTTCGGCGCGCTCGCGTGGGGCGGGCCGGCAGCGCAGATCGCGATGATCAAGCACGAGTGCGTCGACGAGGAGCGCTGGGTATCCGCGGAGACCTTCAAGAAGACCCTGGCCGTCTACCAGGTTCTGCCCGGGCCGGAGGCGCACGAGCTTTGCGTCTACTTCGGCCGCGTGCGCGGTGGCAAGCTCGGCGGCTTCCTCGCCGGGCTCGGCTTCATGCTGCCGGGCTTCGTCCTGATGCTGGCGCTTTCCGTCCTCTACGTCGAGGCCGATCTGGCCGGGCATCTCGACGACCTCTTCTACGGACTCAGCGCCGCGGTCGGGGCGATCGTCCTGCGCGCCGTCGTCAGGCTCAGCGGCACCTTCGTCACCGACGCTTGGCTGGCGGCAATCGCGATCGCCGCCTTCGTACTGACCGCGCTCTTCTCGGCCCCGTTCGTCCTCGTCCTGCTCGGCGCCGGCCTCATCTACGAGCTGCGCACCAATGCCGGCCGCTGGGTCGGCCGCACTCACTCCCTTTCGCCGGCGGCTCTGGCGATCTACCTCGTGGCGGCAGCGGTGACGCTCTCGCTCACCGCCGAAATCTTTCTCGAGGGACTGAAAGCGGGCCTGCTCACTTTCGGCGGCGCCTTCACCGTGATCCCCTTTCTCCAGCAGGCGGCGGTCGTCGATCACCACTGGCTGACCGACAGCCAGTTCGTCGACGGTCTGGCGATGGGCGGCATCCTGCCGGCGCCGCTGATCATCTTCTCGACCTTCGTCGGCTACCTCGCAGGCGGGCTCGGCGGCGCCCTGGTGATGACGCTCGGCATCTTCCTCCCCGCCTTTCTCTTTCCGATCTACTTCCACCGCACGCTCGTCGCCGTGGCGGAGAACCCACGCATTCGGCCCTTCCTGCTCGGCGTCGCCGCTGGGGTGATCGGCCTGATCGCCGCAGTAACCGTCGACATCGTCGACACCAGCATCGTCGACGGCTACACCGCCGCCCTCGCGATCGGTGCCTTCCTCGCGCTCAACCGCTGGCACGGCAAGCTGACGGTGCTCTACGTCGTCCTCGGCTGCGGCCTGCTCGGCGCCGCCCTGCAGCTAGCCATCCTCTAACGAAGTCGACGAACTCGATCATTTAGTGGGGCTATCGACCCCAAAAAAGTTCGAGTTCGTTCGGCGGATGCCGGGCGGTAGATTCCCGGTGACGACGAGCCTTGGCGCAGGCGAGCGGCGCAGGTGGTTTTAAAGGACGCCGGTGAACCCGGCGGAAAACCTGATGGTCAATATCCGTCCCCACAGAACCAGAAAACCCGCGAAGAAGCGGATGCTGATCATCGTCAACCCCTACGCGACGACGGTCTCCGATCGGCTGCGCAACCTTGTCGTCTACGCGCTGCAGGGTCGCTACGAGGTCGAGGCGGTGTCGACGGAGGCGCGCAACCACGCGACCGAGATCGGGCGTGAGGTGCGCGACCACGGCTACGACATCGTCGTTGCCTTCGGTGGCGACGGCACCCTGAACGAGGTTGCCAACGGGCTTGTCGGCACCGACGTCCCGGTCTCGATTCTGCCCGGGGGCTCGACCAACGTCGTCTGCCGCACCCTCGGCATCCCCAACGACGTCGTCGACGCCACCGAGCATCTGCTGGCCCTGGTCGATGACTGGGCGCCGCGCAAGATCGACCTCGGCAAGGTCGACGACCGCCACTTCGTCTTTGCCTGTGGCGTCGGCATCGACGCCACCGTGGTGGAGCGGGTCGACGCCCACCCACGACTGAAGGCAACCGCCGGGCCCTATTACTACAGCTGGGCGGCACTGTCGACCTTCTACCGCAAGTACCTCTACAACGCCGTCCGGGTCCGCTTCGAATCCGGCGGCGAGGCGGCTGAGGGAATCACCGCGATCGTCCAGAACTCAGACCCCTTCACCTACTTCGCCAGCCGTCCGATCCGCGTCTGCGAGGGCATCTCCTTCGACGACGGCTCGCTCTCCGTCGGGGTCCTCAAGCGCGCTCGTCAGCGAGACATGCCGACCCTGATCCCGCGCCTGTTCGGCGAGACCAAACCGGCGGCGCGCCACCGCCAGGTCGAGCATTTCAACCACGTCGTCGAGGCAACCGTGAGGTCGCTCTCCGAGACCAAGGATGGCACCGTGCGTCCCTTCCCCCTGCAGGTCGACGGCGACTACATCGGCGACCGCACCGAGGTTGCCCTGCGCGTCGACCCCGGCGCCCTCACGATCGTCGCCTGAGCCGCATCCGACTTTGACCCCACTCGAGGGCGGTCAAAGTCGGATGCGCTAGTTGTCGTGCCCCAGGACGTCCCGAACGCGAGCCATAGGCGGGCGGTTGCCGAGAGCTGAGTGACGACGGCTCTCGTTGTAGTGGTCGAGCCAGTGTGGCAAGGCCGCCCGACGATCGACGCTGGAGCGATAGCTGAGGCCCCGAGCCCACTCCCGATCCATCGTCTGCTGCAGGCGCTCCACCTTCCCATTGGTCTGCGGCGAGTAGGGCTTGGTGCGCCAGTGCTCGATGCCCCGCTCGCCGAGCAGCTGGGCCAGGCCCTTGTTCTTGATGTAGATCCAGGCGTTGTCTGAGAGCAGCCGCTCGGTGACGATCCCTCGCTCCAGGAACCAGTCCAAACCCCGGCGGGTGAAGGCGGTGACGGTTGCCGCCCGCTCGTCGTCGTGGATCTCTGAGTAGGCGAGGCGAGAGCAGTCGTCGACGAGGGTGTGGACGAACTCCCAGCCCGCCCCGCGCGAGCGCTCGGTGCGCTTGCCCGTCACCGCGTGACCGGGCTCCAGAAAGCGCGCATGGCGCTTGGTGTCCATGTGCAGGAGGTTGCCCGGGCATGGCCACTCGTAGCGGAGGACCGCTTGCCGCGGCTCCCGGGGGCGTCGCGAGCAGCCGCGGCGGCGCAGTGCCCGGTGCACCGTCGCGTGGGGGATGCCGACCTCCGAGGCGACCAGGCGCGGCCCCCAGCCGGTGCGCCTTCGCACCTCACAGCAACGTTCGTGATCTGCCTCGCTCAGCATCCGCGGACTTGTGCGAGGACGCGAGGAGCGGTCTCGCAGGCAGCTGAGATCGCGACGCTCGGCCTCGCCGGCTTGCCGCCATCGCATGACCCAGGTGTGGGCTGTCGATTTCGCCACGTTCGAGGCGGCCGCGGCCGCCTCGAACGTGAGGCCCTCCTCTTCGACCAGCGCCACCAGGCGGCGCCTTCCGTTCGGGGTGAGCGGGGCATTACCGTGCTGCATCCGGGTCCTCCTTGAGGTCGTAGGCGTCAACACCCACAGCCTCTCGGTGGGCCCGGATCTACTTCATGGCGTTCGGAACGTGGTGAGGCGCGTCACCTAGGCCAGCAGGCCCGCTTCGCGCGCCGCGACGGCGGTCTGGACCAGCGTCTCCTCGGCATCGAAGCGCGGCTTCCAGTCGAGCTCGCGTCGGGCCTTGGCGGTATCCATCAGGACCGGCGTGCGCAGCGCCGTCGCCCACTCCAGCTGCGGCGTAAGGAAGGCGAGCCGCCTGGCGGCTCCTGCCAGCAGGCCGACCGCCGGGCTCGGAACCGGCATGGTGTGCCAGCCCAGCGCCCGCGCGACATCGCCGATCGAGATCTCGCCCTCGCCCGCGAGGTTGTAAGCGCCGGGCTTACCCTTGCCGGCGATTGCCGCCGCCAGCGCGCGGGCGACGTCATCGTGATGGACGAGCTGGATCGGGGCACCGGGGTCGGGCAGCACCGGCTTCGGCAGCGGCAGCCGGCCGAGGCCGCGTCGCAGCCTCGGCACCGGGTCGCCGAACCGGACGCCCTCGACGGTCTTCTCGATCAGCATCGTTGCCCGCGGGCCGGCGACGATGCAGGGCCGGAAGACGTAAGCATCGACACCGCTGCCGACCAACAGCTCGTCCAGGGCAGACTCGAGCTCGGCCTTCTGGGAGGAGTAGTAGAAGCTCTCGCTGCCGCGAGCGGGAACCTCCTCGGTCAGCGGCTGAGGATTCTCGGAGTGGAAACCATAGGCGGCGACCGAAGACGCATAGACCAGCCGCTCAACCCCGGCTGCAACCGCGGCCTCAAAGACGTTGCGGCTCCCCTCCAAGTTGACCCGATGGGTCTCCTCCCGACCCCCGAAGATCGCGAAGGCCAGATGAACCACCACATCGACCCCGTCAAAGAGCGCCGCCAGCGACCCCCGATCGAGAATATCCCCGCGCCGATAGGCCACCTTCCCCCAGCCTTCCGCCGCCGGATCAAACCCCCGCCGCGCCATCCCCCGAACCGAACCGACAGCCGCATCCCCCTCCAGCTCGGCCAACAACGGCAATCCGATCTCCCCGGTGGGTCCCGTTACGGCGACGGTCAGCGACACATGAACCTCACTCCTCGATCGAGAGCCCATCCCGGTAGGGGTGGAGCGTCTTGTACTTTTTCGGCGCTTCGGCCCGCGGACGGCCAGCGACGATTCTCGAAAAAGTTAAGCGAAACCCCTACCGGGATGGGCTTTCACGCCGTAGGGGTGATTCTGTAGGCGTCGAACACGCTCTCGACATTGCGGAGGCGGGAGATGCACTGCTTGAGCTGCTCGGTATCCCCCACCTCGACCACGAACTTGTTCTTGACCATCGGGTGATTGGTCGTGCAGGAGGCACCGATGATGTTGATGCCGGCCTCCGAGAAGGTGCGCGAGAGGTCCTCGAGCAGGCGCGTGCGGTCGTAGGCGTCGATCTGCAGCTCGACCCGGTAGGAGGACTCGTTTTCGCCTTCCCAGCCAACCTGCACAAAGCGCTCCGGCGCCTTTTTCAGCGCTTTCACGTTTTTGCAGTCAGCGCGGTGGATGGTGATCCCACGGCCGAGGGAGACGTAGCCGGCGATTTCGTCGCCGGGCACGGGCCGGCAGCACTTCGCCAGTCGCACCGCGACGTTCTCCACACCCTTGACCCGGATCCCGTAGTTGGAGGCATCCTTGGTGCGGCGGGCGCGGTCCTCGCGGCCGTCGCCGATCCCCGCCGGGCGCTCCTCGACCGCCTCCCCCGCCTTGAGGCGTTGCATCAGCTTGTTAGCAGCCGTCTTGGTCGACACCTTGCCCTGGCCGAGAGCGATGTAGAAGTCAGTTCCTTTGCGGTAGCCCATCTCGCGGAAGACGTCCGCGAGCAGCGCCGAGCCAACGACCTTCTGCATCGGGATGCCGCGCGTGCGCAGAGCTTCGTCGAGGCCCTCTCGCCCCTTGCGCTCGGCGTCCTCGCGGCGTTCCTCTTTGAAGAAGGCCCTGATCTTGTTGCGGGCGCGGCTGGTCCGGACCAGCTTCAGCCAGTCGCGCGAGGGGCCGCGGTTCTGCTTCGCGGTCAGCACCTCGACGATGTCTCCCGACTTCAGCTGGTAGTGCAGCGGCACGATGTTGCCGTTGACCTTTGCCCCGACCGTACGGTGGCCAACGTCGGTGTGGATGGCGTAGGCGAAGTCGAGCGGCGTCGAGCCGGCGGAAAGGTTCTTGACTTCGCCCTTCGGGGTGAAGACGAAGACCTCGTCCTCGAAGAGGTCGACCTTGAGCGATTCGAGGAACTCGGTCGGGTCCTGTTCTCCCTCAGCCTCGACCAGCTGCCGCAGCCAGGTCATCTTCTCGCGCTTCGGATCGCCGCCGCCGCCCTCTTTGTAGGCGACGTGTGCGGCGATCCCGTACTCGGCCAGTTTGTGCATCTCTTCGGTGCGGATCTGGATCTCCAGAGGCTTGCCCTCCGGCCCGATCACGGTCGTGTGCAGCGCCTGGTACATGTTGGCCTTGGGCATCGCGACGAAATCCTTGAAGCGCCCGGGCAGCGGCTTCCAGAGCGAGTGGATGACCCCGATCGCCCCGTAGCAGTCTTTGACCGAGCCGACGATCACCCGCATCGCGGTGAGGTCGAAGATCTCGTTGAACTCGCGCCCCTTCTTCGCCATCTTCGTGTAGATCGAGTAGAAGTGCTTGGCACGGCCGGAGATCTGGGCCTCGATCCCGACCTGCTCTAGCTCTTCAGCGAGAAACTCGCCGGCGTCGGAGACGTAGCTCTCGCGCTCGTCCCGCTGCTGGGCGACGAGCTGTTTGATTTCCGCGTACTTGCGCGGGTGCAGGGTGGCGAAGGCGAGGTCCTCGAGCTCCCATTTGATCGCGTGGATCCCGAGCCTGTGGGCGAGCGGCGCGTAGATCTCCAGCGTCTCGTGCGACTTCGCCGTCTGTTTTTGCTTCGGCAGGGCGCCGAGCGTGCGCATGTTATGGAGGCGGTCGGCCAGCTTGATCAGAATCACCCTGACGTCGGTGGCCATCGCCACCATCATCTTGCGGTAGTTCTCGGCCTGACGCTCGTCGCGGCTCTCGAAGGTCATCCCGGTCAGCTTGGTGACGCCGTCGACCAGCTGCGCGATCTCCTCGCCGAATTCCTCTTGGATCTCCTCCAGGCTGGCGCTGGTGTCCTCAACCGTGTCGTGGAGCAGAGCGGCACAGAGCGTCTCGGTGTCCAGCCGCATCCCGGCGCAGACCTGGGCGACTCCGACCGGGTGGGTGATGAATTCATCACCCGAGTAGCGCAACTGGTCACCGTGGCGGTCGCAGGCGAAATCAAAGGCGCGCTCGACGGCGGCGCGGTCGATCGTCGCGGTCGCCACAGCCGTGCCGCCGGAGTCGTTGCCATCCGCGCTCGGCGAGGAGTCGAACTCCTCGATCACGGCGAAAAGATCGGCGAGGAGCTCTCGACGCTCTAGGGCTGCTTGGGTCTTGCGAGAAATAGCGCTGCCTCCGAGTGGTCTCTTCTGTAGGCGCGGAACGCACTCGAGCGCTCCAGCTCCGTCCCCTCTGAGGATACGACCCCGACCGTGCCCGCGCCCCCGGCAGGCAGGCCCGCAACCAGATTCAACTCGGCGAGGACGCGGAAGCAGCGCGCTGCGCCCTCCGGCGTGAATCGGTGCGCGCCCTCGCCGCTGAGCGCCTCCCTGACTGCTGCCCCACTCACGTCCCCGGCCTGGCGCAGGCAACGGTAGACCGCGGCGATGGCTTTGCGCGAGGCGAACTGCTCGTCGTGGACGGCCAACGAGAGCTTCCGCTCCGCGTCGGTCCAAACGACGTGGAGGAAGCCCTCGCCAAGGCCCGCGCGGGACTTGGCGAGGTCCGACCACGGCGGGTCGACCAAAACGACGTGCTCGAAGTGCGCTGCCACGTCCTCGTCGGCGCGTTCCAGGGTCGCGTAATCAACCAGCGCGAAACCTCCCTTTCCTTTCGCCGTCACCTGATCCAGCGCGCCGCCGCCGCACCGTGAGCAGGCGATCCGGCCGGCGCCCCCGTTGAAGCGTGCGAGGCCGCCGGCCCCAGCCGCCAGTGCCGCACGCCGCGAAGCATCAGCGCCAACCGCGAGTACGCCGGCGCCGCTGGAGACCAGCTCCGCGATTGCGACGCTTGCCGACCCAGCCCCCGTGATGACGGTGCGTCTCCCCGAGCCGAGTCGACTTTGTGCCGCTGGGCGGCAAGAAGTCGACACGGTCTCAGAGTCTTCGGGCTCGCGATCCTGACGAAGCTCGGTTTCGAAGCGCTCCCACCATTCCTCGTCCGGACAGCTGCAGCGATGGAGGGCGGGTTCGGTTTCGCCGCTCGAGGCCGAGGCGTCCTCCAGCGGATACAGCTCCCGCAGCACCACCCGCGGCTCGACTGAGCCGTTCCAGTGGTTGACCTCGAGCCGCACCGCGGCATCGACGGGGTCCCCGTCGCCGACACCGAGGCTGGACCGGCCGAAAGCGACTCCCAGCGCACGGTGGGCACCGCTCTGCAGGCTGAAACGGGCGTGCTTGCCCTCCCCCATCGTCCGCACGTCGCTGACGCGAGCCGACGGGACCATCAGCCGCACGCCCGGATTGCCCATCCCGAACGGCGCCAGTTGGCCCAGTTCCTCGGCCAGATCGAGCCCGAGGCCGACCCCGCCTACCATCGCATCAATCCGCTCAGTCCGGCACAGGTCCTCGGGGCTCAGAACCGCCGTGGCGTGCGCGGCGAAGGCCTCGCGGAAGGCATCCAAATTCTCGACCCGCAGGGAAAGACCGGCGGCGGCCCGGTGCCCACCGAAACTGACCAGATGCTCCGAGCAAGCCTGGAGCGCCGCGTGCAGAGCGAAGCCAGGAATACTGCGCCCGCTCCCGCGCCCCCCGCCTTCGCCGTCGAGCGCAATCACGACGACGGGCCGATGGTGCCGCTCGACCAGCCGCGAGGCGACGATTCCGACGACCCCTGGATGCCAGTCCTCGCCGGCGAGGACCAGGCCAGGCGCTTCACGCAGCCGATCGGGAAGCTCGCGCCTAGCCGCCTCGGCGGCCGCATCTACCTCCCGCTCTCTCGATCGTCGCTCCGAATTCGCCCGCCCCAGCTCAACCGCAATCTCCTCGGCCCGCTTCCCGTCCTCGGTGAGCAGCAGCTCGACCCCCGCATCCGCGCGATACAGCCGCCCCGCCGCGTTGATCCGCGGCGCCAGCCGAAACGCAAGATCCCCCTCGTCGAGCCGCGTAGGCTCGCATTTCGAAGCCTCCATCAGCGCTCGCAAGCCAACCCGCCGAGCCCGTCGCATCTCCGCCAGCCCTCGCTTGACCAGCGCCCGATTCTCCCCCACCAGCGGCACCACGTCAGCCACCGTCGCCAGCGCGACCAGATCGAGGTCAGGCTCGGCGTCGGCGGAGGCCTCAGGGGTGGGGTCCCCAGGAACTCCGCGCGAAGTCGCGCCTGGGGACCCCACCCCTGACGCCTCCCTCAACGCACAGGCCAACTTCCAAGCCACCGCCGTGCCGCACAGATGCTCGAACGGATACCCGCTCAGCTGCGGATGCAGGATGGGACAGTCGGGTAGCTCGTCCGCGGGCTGGTGGTGATCGGTGACAATGACATCGAGGCCGAGCTCGCGTGCCTGCCTCACCTCCGCCACAGCAGTAATCCCGCAGTCGACAGTGAGCAGCAGCTTCGTCCCCCGTGCTGCCAGCTTTTCGATGTTCCCGGCGCTGAGGCCGTAGCCGTCGCCGATCCGGTCAGGGATCAGCCAGTCGCAATCGGCCCCGAGCTCGCGCAGGGTCGAGACCATCACCGTCGTGGCGCAGACGCCGTCGACGTCGAAGTCACCGTGCACGGTGATCCGTTGGCCAGCCTCGATCCCAGTCCGGATTCGGGCGACGATGTCCGCCATCGAGTCGAAAGCGGAGGCTGGATGCGACTCGTCGGCAGCAAGGAACGCCCGTGCCTGCTCAGGCGTGCGGTACCCACGTCTGACCAGCGTGACCGCCACCGGCTCGCTGAGCTCGAGACCGTCGGCGACGGCCCGTACGTCGGCGTAGGCGTAGGGCTCAGCGGCGAACGCCTTCAGGGCTTCTGGCATGCAGCCAAGCTAGGCGGCGGCCAGGACGGATTCCGGCGTCCGCGTGCAGCCAAATTGCGGGATCGAGCTGCAGCGTTCCCAGGCGGGAGCCTCCACCTGGCTGGATGCCGCGCATTTGCGACCGGCGATTTCGACCTGCTGGGGTTCGGGCAGGTAGATCTGTTCGCCGCCTCCCTCGTAGACGTGGCCGCAGGGAGCCGGTCGGCGGTGCTCGCACTGGGGAGCGATCGCTCCTTCCAGATAGAGAATCTCCGCATCCAGGGGCAGCCGTGCCCTCACCCGCATGTCGTAGGCAGCCTGGAAGCGACCGGGTAGGGCGAGGGCGTCCCTGATCTCCAGCATGCTTGCGCCGCCGCCTTCCAGCCCTCTCGCTTCCCGGCACGCAGCCAGAGAAAAGAGCTTGTGGCGTCTCGATCGCCGCTCAGGACCTTTGCCTGCGTCTGGGTCCGCCCCCCTCACCGGCAGGCAGCCTATGCGAGTTCCTACCGGTAATTCAAATTAGTCGAGCGATCTTCCGCGAACAGTGGGTTCGAGACCCTCACTGCTCGAGGCCCTCTTCGCCGCGGACTCCGATCGCGTAGACAATCGCCAGCCCGATCGCGGTTCCGGGAATCGCGATCAGGGCGGTACCGAGGTCGGTGTCGCCGAGGCTGCGGCCGCTGGCCTCCTGCACGATCACCCCGAATATGACCGAGCCGAGGACGGCTCCGACGAAGGCGCCGACGATGCCCTGCCAGAAGCGGTCGGGGAGGAAGACCGTGAAGTGCCAGAGGGCGATTCCCATCGTGAACCAGACCAGCAATGCCATTAGCGATTCCTTCCGTGTTTGCGGCGCTGCTGGCGGCGGGCGCGCCGTTCGGCGTTGCGCCGGCGCCGCTCGCTCGAGTCGCCATCGCCGTCACCCGTTGGATCGGCCCCATTGCCATCCTCGATCCGCTCGGCCGTAGCGACCGTGCCTGCCTGTTGCTGCGCCTCTGGCTCTTCCAGCGCGGCTGCGATCTCGGCTTCGCTCTCTTCCTCAGCCCCGCCGAGCTTCGCCATCGCGACATCGTCGGCGAAGGCTGGAACGCTGCCCTCGGTCTGGGCGATCTGCTGGCGCCGCCGTACGAAGCCCTGCTCGCGTTCCTTCCAAGCGGTCAGCACCGGCGAGGCGATGAAGATCGACGAGTAGGTTCCGGAAGCGATGCCGACCAGCATCGCGAAGGCGAAGTCCTGCAGGGTGGCGCCGCCGAAGATCAGCAGCGACATCACTCCGAGCAAGGTCGTGAAACTGGTCGCCAACGACCGCGTCAGCACCTCGCTCATCGAGCGGTTGACGATCTGCGAGAAGGCAGCCCGGGGCATTCGCGGCACGTTCTCGCGGATGCGGTCGAAGACGATGATCGTGTCGTAGATCGAGTAGCCCAAGATGGTGAGGAAGGCGGCCACGGTCCCGCTGCTCACCTCTTTTCCCGCGAGCGAGTAGACGCCCGCCGTGATCAGGATGTCGTGGAAGATCGCGATCAGCACCGGCACGGCGAACTTCGGGTCGAACCGAAGCGCCACATAACCGCAGATCACCAGCAGGGAGAAGATCAGCGCTTTCAGGGCGCTGTCGGCCACCTGCTGGCCGAAGGTCGGACCAACGCTGGTGCTGTCGAAGCCGTCCTCGACGACTCCGTACTCGCTGGCCAGCGCCTGCTCCGCGTCTTTGACCGTTTCCGGCTGCAGCTCCCGGGCCTGGATCTGGAAGACGTTCTCGCCGAGGATCGGGTCGGAGACCTGCTGAATCTCCTCGCCGCCGACGCCAGCCGCCTCGAGCGTGTCGCGGACGCCTTCCTCGTCGGTCGGTTTCTCCAGGGCCACCTTGATCCGGGTTCCGGACTCGAAGTCGATGCCGAAGTTGAGCTGGTTGGCTGCCAGCGAAAGGGCCCCGACCAGCAGGATCACCCCGGAGATCGAGAAAAACCAGCGGCTGGCGCCCATGAAATCGAAGTGCCATCGCACGCCCTTGCCGCCGGCCCCGAGCGCGCTTGGGGTGTTCAGCAGCCGGGAGCGGCTCATGCTGCCCAGGAGCGCCTGGGTGAAGACGACCGCGGTCAGCAGCGAGACGATCGTGCCGACCCCGAGAGTGAAGGCGAAGCCTTTGACACCCGAGGTTGCCAGCACGAAGAGGATGAAGGCGGTGAGGAGGGTGATCACGTTCGCGTCGACGATCGTGCTGATCCCGTGTTTGTAGCCAGCGCGAATTGCGCTCGACATCGAGCGACCCGCGCGCACCTCCTCCTTTATTCGCTCGAAGATGACGATGTTGGAGTCGGCGGCGACTCCAATCGTCAGCACCAGCCCGGCGATGCCGGGCAGGGTCATGGTGATCGGGATCAACTTGATCAGCGCGAAGAAGATCACCCCGTACGCGCCTAGAGCGACCGACGCGATCAGGCCGAGGAAGCGGTAGTAGAGGACCAGGAAGAGGACCGCCAGGGCGAGGCCGATGACGGCGGCCTTGATGCCCGCGTCCAGTGCCTGCGATCCCAGGGTCGCGGAGACCTGGGTCTGGCTGATCAGCTTGAGGTTGATCGGCAGGGCGCCGATCTGGAGAACCGTGGCGAGGTCCTGGGCCTCCTGAGCGCTGGTGAAGCCGCCGGAGATCTGGGCGCCGGTACGCCCGTCGATCCCGTCGGGATTTTGACCGAAGTTGATGATCGGTCGGGTCTTGACTTCGTTGTCGAGAACGACGGCGAAATGCCCTGAGAGCAATTCCGCCTGTTCGTTGCTGACGGGTCCGAAGGCTTGCGCCTGGCCGCGCTGGGCGATCTGGCGGGTGACCGCCTGGAAGGCGTCGCGGCCGTCGTCGGTGAAGCCGAAGGTGACGTTCGGTTCGTTGAATTCGCCGAATTCCTGCTTCGGGTCAGTGATGTCGGTCCCGGACAGCGCCGGGTCGTCTTTGAGCGCGTACCAGCCGGGTTCGGCTTCTTTGTCGACCTGCCCTTCCGGGTCGGCCGGATACTCGGAGACGACGATCGTCCCTGGCGGCACCTCGAGGACGATCCCATCGCGGGGGCGCTCTTCCCCAGTCGGGCTAATGAAGAGGTCTTTTTTCGCCAGCTCGGGCCCGGCGATCAGCTGGTGTTTCTGCCCGCGTCCGAAGAGGTAGTAGCGCGGCTTCGAGACGGAGCAGTTCTGGCAGTTCTCGACCGGCGGCTGTTTGGAAGCGAGCAGCGTCGCGCCGTATGCGTCGGGATATGCACCGGACTGGATCAGCTGTTTGTTTTTGAAGGTTTTCGGGTCGCGGCCGGCTTCCTCCCACCGTTCTTTGGACGCGTCCAGTGGACCTTTCGGCGCCAGCTGGCCCGGCCTGCCGCCGATCACTCGCTCGGGCCCGATCAGGTTCGGCTCCCAGTCGTAGAAGAAGAGCTGAGCCGTGGTCCCGACCTGGTCAATCGCCCGCTGGGCGTTGTCTACGTCCGGCAGGCTGACGGTGATCTGATCGGTTCCGAGGCGAGCGACTTCGGGCTCGGAGACGCCGAACTGGTCGATCCGCTCGCGGATGATCTCAATCGAGCGTTCGATGTCCTCGCCAGTGACCTCCGTCACCTGACCGGTCGGCTGACCCTGGTAGACCAGCTCGACACCGCCCTTGAGGTCGAGCCCGAGCTTGGTCGAGGTGGTGGAGATGACCAGCGCCGAGACGCCGATCAGGGCGACGACGAAGAGCAGGACGAACAGGTGCCGCCGCCGCGTGCCCATCCCTAGCCCTCCGGGGTGAGGACGAGCAGCAGCCCGCCGTCGTCGTCATAGGCCGGAAACACATCGGCAACCGCACGGGCGGGCAGGTCGCCCTCGGCGTTGACCGAGACCCGCTTGCCGAGCGAGCGCACCCCCCACTCCAGCGAAGTCTCGATCGGGTCGGTAACGCCGTCGCCGTTGACGTCCGAGCCTTCGTCGCCGTCTCCTTTGTCGATCCAGTCGAGACCGAGAACCTCACGAACGGGCCGGCCGATTACGTCCTCATCGGTGAGACCGGTCAGCTCGAAGCTGCCTTTGCCGGCGTCGATCACGCGTTCCTGCTTATCGCAGACGAAAAAGGCAGCATTAGGCGCCGGATAATAATCGTCGAGTAATTCGAAGACAAAGCCAAAGCCGCATTTCGAGCAGCCCTTCGGACGCGAGCTGAACCCAGCGGTCCGCTCGCCGCTCACCTCCCGGTGCCCGCAGTTGGGGCAGATGAAAAACGGCATGACCGACAGGCTAGCGACGCGCGACTAGAAGAGGCTCGCGGCGCCTTCCGGGGCCGGCAGTCCGAGGTGATCGTAGGCTCGTAGGGTCAGTACCCGCCCCCGGGGCGTCCGCTTCAGTAGCCCCTGCTGGAGCAGATACGGCTCGAGCACGTCCTCGATCGTGTCCTGCTCCTCGCCGATCGCGATCGCCAGGGTCGAGAGGCCGACCGGACCGCCGCCAAACTTCGTCGCGACGGTGTCGAGCAGGGCACGATCGCTGCGGTCGAGGCCTCCAGCGTCGACCTCCAGCATCTCCAGCGCGTCCGCCGCCACTGCGGCGCCGATTGCACCGGCACCCTTCACCTGGGCGAAGTCGCGAACCCGCTTCAAGAGCCGGTTGGCGACGCGTGGGGTCCCACGTGAGCGGGAGGCGATCGTGCGGGCGCCGTCGGTGTCGATCTCGACGTCGAGGATGCCGGCCGAGCGCTCGATGATCTGCGCCAGGTGATCGGGGGCGTAGTGCTCGAGGCGATGCGAGACGCCGAAGCGGTCACGCAGCGGCGTCGTCAGCAAGCCGGAGCGCGTGGTCGCGCCCACCAGGGTGAAGGGCGGCAGCGGCAGCGTCACGGTGCGGGCGCCGGCGCCCTGGCCCAGCACGACCGGTAGCTCGCCGTCCTCCATGGCGGGATACAAGGTCTCCTCGACGGCACGACCGAGTCGGTGGATCTCGTCGATGAAGAAGACACTACCGGGCTCGAGCGCGGTCAGAAAGGAGGCGACGTCGGCCTTCCGCTCCAGCGCCGGGCCGGCCGTTTGCACCATCGGCACCCCCATCTCGGCGGCGATGATGTGGGCCAGCGAGGTCTTTCCCAGGCCGGGCGGCCCCGCCAGCAGGACGTGGTCGAGCGGCTCGCCGCGGCCTCGAGCCGCCTCGATGAAGATGGACAGCTGCTCGGTCACCTGGGCCTGGTTGACGAAGTCGCTCAGGGTCGGTGGGCGCAGCGAGCGGTCGAGATCCTCGTCAGGGACGTCGGCGCGAGCATCGTGAACCCGCACCTCAGCATCCACTGGAACCGGGTCGCTGTCGATTCCCGGCGTGCGGATGCGCTTGGCGCCGATGTCGGGGGAGTCGCTCACGCGCTGCTCCGGGCGGAAGCGGCCCTGCGCAGGGCCGCCGCCACCAGCTCCTGTGGCTCGCCGCCGTCGAGACCGTCGAGCAGCTGCTCCGCCTCGAGTGGCGCGTAGCCGAGGTTGACGAGACCGTCGCGGGCCAGTGAGCGGGCGTCGCCACCCTCGGCGGCGGCGACCGCGACCTCTTCCTCAAGCGCACCGGCCACCTTCTCCCGCAACTCGACGATGATCCGCTCCGAGGTCCGCTTGCCGATCCCCGGCACCGCCTGAAAGCGCTTGGCGTCACCGGCGGCGATCGCCCGCAGCAGGTCCCGGGCACTGCCGCCCGAAAGCGCCGCGATCGCCACTTTCGGGCCGATGCCGCTAACCGAGATCAATTGGCGAAAGAGATCGCGCTCCTCCTCGGAGGCGAAGCCGTAGAGGGCGAGTGAGTCTTCACGCGAGATCAACTCCGCATGCAGGAAAGCGTCGTTACCGGCAGCGGGGACGGCCTTGAGCGTCTCCGCCGAAACCGCCAGCCGGTAGCCGACGCCGGCGGCGTCGATCACGACGTGGTCAGCGCGCCGCACCACCACCTCACCCCGCACCGCCGCGATCATCCGGCGATCCGCTCCCGGGTGGCGTCGAGCGGCGGCTCCTCGGCCACCGCCACCGCCTGCCGATGCCCGCTGCCGCCGCCGTGGCAGATCGCAACCGCAAGTGCATCCGCGGCGTGATCCGGAGTCGGCGGCTCGGGCAAGCCGAGCAAAGTTCCCACCATCCGCTGCACCTGCCGCTTGCCCGCGGCGCCGGAGCCGCAAACCGCCATCTTGATCGCCTGCGGCGTGTAGGCGAAACAGCCGACACCGCACTGAGCGGCGGCCAACATCGCCACTCCGCTGGCCTGGCCGACAGCCATTGCCGAGTGAACGTTCTTGCCGAAGTAGACCGACTCGATCGCCATCGCCCGCGGCTCGTGCCAGGCGATCAGCTCCGCCAGCGCCCGGTGGATCCGCTCCAGGCGACGCTCCATCGGCAGCTCGGGCGTGGTCTCGACCACGCCCCCATCGAGGGCGACCATGTGGTTGCCCTCGACACGCACGATTCCGAAGCCAAGATTGGCCGCGCCGGGGTCGATTCCCATCACTACCTGCATGGGGAAGGATTCTGGGAACAGGGTCGGATGCCTTCCTGGGGGCGGTGGGTGAGGGAGAGGTGCCGGTACTCCCCCGCGGGAATTGGGTCGCGCACCCGTCGGTGTTCGACGGGAGAGGTGTCGGTGCTCCCCCGCGGGAATTGAGTCGCGCACCCTGCGGGTGCAGCTCCGGATGTTGGTGCCCGCCTATGGCGGGCAGGGATCGGATTGCATTTCCGCGCCCTTCGGGCACATTCCCGCGGGGGAGCACCGACACCTCTCCCAACGGACCGCGCCCCGGCAGACGCCTAGGTCACAGAAGCTTGCCGTGAAGCTGGGGAGCCGACGGCCGGCTTGGCTGGAGCTTGCGGGCCTTCAGCCGTCCTGAGACGCGTGTTGGTGGAGGGATCTGGTCGTCCCCCGGGCGAATGTCGCCGCAGGCGGCGAAATGCAATCTGATTCTTGCCCGCCATAGGCGGGCACCATCATCCGGAGCTGCGCCCGCAGGGCGCGCGACTCAATTCGCCCGGGGGACGACCAGATCCCTCCCCCGCCCCGCGCCCTCAGGCAGCCAGTTTTTCGAGCACGTCCTCAGGAATATCGAAATTCGCGAACACTTCGTCCACGTCGTCTTGCTCGTCGAGCGCGTCGAGCAGCTTCAGAAGGCGCTCGGCATCGTGACCCCTGACCTCGACGGTGCTTTTCGGTTCGGTCGCCAGGCCGGCCGACTCGATCTCCACTCCGGAGGACTCCAGCGCCTCGCGCACGGCGGTGAGATCACCGGGATCTGACAGAACCCGGAGCTGCTCGCCGTCCTCGCGCACGTCCTCGGCCCCGGCATCGATGGCGCCGATCAGGTCGTCCTCGCCGTAGCGGCTGCCGTCGACGACGACCGCGCCCTTTTTCTCGAAGATCCAGGCGACCGACCCCGGCTCGCCGAGGCTGCCCCCGTGTTTGGAGAAGGCGTGGCGGATCTCGGCGCTGGCGCGGTTGCGGTTGTCGGTGAGGGCCTCGACCATGACGGCAACCCCAGCCGGGCCGTAGCCCTCGTAAACGATCCGTTCGATCGCGGCGCCGTCGGCACCGGCGCCGGTGCCGCGGTCGATCGCGCGCTGGATGTTTTCCTTCGGCATGGAAGCGTCGCGTGCCTTCTGGATCGCCGTCGCGAGGGTCGGGTTGTTGTCAGGGTCGCCGCCCCCGTCGCGGGCCGCGACGATGATCGCGCGGGCGAGCTTGCTGAAGAGCTTGCCGCGTTTGGCGTCGGCAGCGCCCTTCTTGTGTTTGATCGACGACCACTTGGAATGACCCGACATACGCCTGTCATTCTATGAGCAGAGAGATGGTCGCCAAAACGCACAGCCACAACCCCGGCCGAGCCCTGGTCGCCGCAGTTGTGTTCCTAGCGATGCTGCTGGCCGCATTTTCGCTCTGGACCGCCGTTCCCTTGAGCTGGCTGTACATCGGGTCGAAGGTCTCCGAGACCCAGTTCCCCAGCGGCGGCCCCTACGCCGTCGTGGCCGTCGGGATCATCGTCTCGATCCTCTTCATCGCCTGGCTGATTGGTCGCCTCAACGAGCTCTACATCCGCATCACCGGCACCAACAGGCTGGCGCCGATCCGACCGGCCTGGCTGAAGAGCATGCGCGACACGGGACCAACCCAGGGCAGCGTCACTGTCGTCGAGGCGGTGCTAATGGCCTCGGTGATGCTGGCGGCACTGGCCCTCACTCTCTGGTTCTTCCTGCTTGCCGGGTCGCCGCTGCCAGAGCAGTAACCGTTGGCCTCGACTTTCGGTCTGTCCGAAATCTGGCTTACGCGACGAAACATTTACGTTTCGCAGACAATGCGTTACATCTCATTTCGTAATCTGTCAGCATGGCTGTGATGGCAAGGGATGCCTGGACCGACGAGAGGCTCGACGACCTCAACGACCGCGTCGACTCCCTGGAGCGCCGCATGGACGAGGGTTTCCGGGAAATGCGCGAGGAATTCCGGGCGGTGCGAGCTGAGATGCAAGCAATGCATCGGACGACGATGCAGATCGTGCTCGGGGGCTTTGCAACGACCTTCGTCGGCTTCGCCGCAACGATTGCCACCATTCTCGCTCAGGCCTGAGCCTTCCTCAGACGACGAAGCGGCCGTCTTCCTGCATGACGACGCCGTCGAGTTCGAGCGTGCCGCCGAGGCGAAGGTCGCAGACGAGGTCGGTGTGGACGGCGGACTCGTTCTCGCCGCCGGACTCGGGATAGCTGCTGCCGACGGCCATATGGACGGTGCCGCCGATCTTCTCGTCGAGTAGGACCTCACGGGTGCCGCGGTGGATGCCGTAGTTGGTCCCAATGCCGAGCTCACCAAGGCGGCGGGCCCCCGCGTCGGTGTCAAGCAGTTTCAGCAGGTACTCCTCGCCGCGCTCGGCGCCGGCGTCAACGACCACCCCGGCCTCAAACCGCAGCCGCACTCCCGACACCTCGCGACCGCCGATCACCGCCGGCAGGTGGAAGCTGACGACGCCCTCGACGGAGTCCTCGACCGGGCCGGTGAAGAACTCGCCGTCGGGCATGTTGTTGTCGCCGATGCAGGGGATGAAGTGGCGGCCGGAGACGCCGAGGGTGATGTCGGTCCCGGGGGCGGTGACGCGAATCTCCTCATGGCCCTCGGCCCAGGCGGCGAGCCGGGTCGTCTCCTCGGAAGCCCGCTTCCAGGCGGTTAGGGGCTCGGAGTCCGTCGCCAGACAGGCGCCGAAGTAGAAGTCTTCATAGTCGGCGAGGCTCATCTCCGCCTCGGAGGCATAGGCGCTGGTCGGATACAGCGTGTAGCACCAGCGGAAATCCCCTTCGGCGCTGCGCTTCATCGCCCGCGTCATCAGGTCTCCGGTGGCCGACTGTCGCAAGGTCTGGCGCTCCGGGGGGACGCCCGACAGCTCCCGCGTGTTGGTGCTGGCGCCGATCGCGATCCGCACGTCGGCGTTGTCGACCATCCACTCGGCGAAGGGAGAGATCCATTCCAGCTGGGCGTCCGAGGCGTGCTTGAAGTAGGCCGCGATCTGACCGTCGAGGGCGACGTTGAGGACCGGATGTGCACCCGCCGTCAGCACCTCCTCGTAGACCGCCAGCAGCAGCGGCGCCGCTGCGGTCTCGCCGTCGATCGAGACGACCTCGCCCTCCTTCACCTCGGTTGAGTAGCCGACCAGGATTCGGGCCAGCGCGTCCACCCTCGGATCCCTCATCTCGCCGCCTCCTCTGACGCCCGTTCGCGGGCGCTCGTCGTCATCGCCATGAAGATCGCGTGGAAACGAGGGTCGTCGGTGAGCTCGGGATGAAAGGCCGAGGCGAGGACCATGCCCTCACGCACCGCGACCGGGTGACCCGCGTGACTCGCCAGGACCTCGACGCCGGCGCCGTGGCGCTCCACCCAGGGGGCGCGAATGAAGACCGCTCGCAGCGGCTCGTCGCCGATGCCCTCGATCGCCAGGTCCGCCTCGAAGCTCTGCAGCTGCCGGCCGAAGGCGTTGCGCCTGGCCCTGGCGTCGAGAAAGCCGAGGTGCTCGGCGTCGCAGACGATCAAGCCGGCGCAGGTGCCGAGGATCGGTCGCCCGGCCTCGTGGTGAGCCCGCAACGCCGGCTCCAGGCCGGCCGATTCGATGCCCTTGGCGATCGTCGTGCTCTCGCCGCCGGGGATGACCAGCCCGTCGAGACCGGTGACGTCTTCAGGGGTGCGAACCTCGGTCGTCTCGGCGCCGAGCTCGACGCAGGGTGCGGGCGTGCGCCTCGAAGTCGCCCTGGATCGCTAGGACGCCGACGCGCAGCTCAGGCTCCGCGGTTCTGCAGGAGGGCGTCCGCGGCGGCCAGGTCCGCGATCTCAAGGCCCGCCATCGCCTCCCCAAGCCCAATCGAGGCGGCGGCGACCCGCTCTGGGTCTTCGAAGTGGGTGGTGGCCTCGACGATCGCGCGGGCGCGGCGCTCCGGATCGGCGCTCTTGAAGATGCCGGAACCGACGAAGTTGCCCTCGGCGCCCAGCTGCATCATCAGCGCCGCGTCGGCCGGGGTGGCAATGCCTCCAGCGCAGAACAGCGGCACCGGCAGCCGGCCGGCGGCGGCGACCTCCTGGACGACCTCGAGTGGGGCCTGGTGCTCCTTAGCCGCCGCGGCGAGCTCCTCGGGGCGCAGTTGCGCCAGGCGCTTGATTCCAGAGGTGATCTCACGCATGTGGCGGACCGCCTCGACGACGTTGCCAGTGCCGGCCTCTCCCTTTGAGCGGATCATCGCCGCCCCCTCGCCAAGCCGCCGCAGCGCCTCGCCAAGGTTGGTGGCTCCGCAGACGAAAGGCACCTCGAAGGCGAGCTTGTCGATGTGATGGCGCTCATCAGCTGGGGTCAAAACCTCGGACTCGTCGATGTAGTCGACCTCGAGCGCCTGCAGGACCTGGGCCTCGGCGAAGTGGCCGATCCGCGCCTTCGCCATCACCGGGATCGTCACCGCCTCCTGAATCCCCTTGATCATCACCGGGTCGGACATGCGGGCGACCCCGCCGTCGCGGCGGATGTCGGCCGGCACCCGCTCCAGCGCCATCACCGCACAGGCCCCCGCCTCCTCGGCGATCTTCGCCTCATCGGGAGTGACCACATCCATGATCACCCCGCCCTTCAGCATCTCGGCGAGGCCGGTTTTCAGGCGAAAAGTCGCGCGCTCAGTCATCACGGCCCATATTACGTGTCGCCATCGCCGTGCAGGGGACGGAGGCTCGCGTCTTCAGCTTGGCTACCTCGGCGCCGCCTTCTCAAGCCAGGCGGCCCCGGCGCGACGGTGGGCGTCGGCACTGCCTCCGAACGTTTTGCGCATGAGGAGGGCAGCGGCGCGGCGCGTCAGCCGTTCCCCTCCTATTCGACGAAGTGCGAGTGAGGAGGCAGTGCCGGCGCCCACCGTCCCGGCAGCGGCCCGGCCCTACTTCAGTTTGTAGGCGCGAATGCGGTCTTTGTGAGCCGCTTCGTCGCGGGCATACAGGCCATGGGCCAGGGCCTGGACGAGGGCCATCAGAGCCGTGTTCGAACGTGCGAACGAGGGGCTGTTGGAGGAGAAGTAGAGGGTCAGCTCGGCATGCTCGCCGACCTCCGACATGGTTGCGTCGGAGATCGCCAGGGTGCGGGCCCCGCGGTGCAGGGCGAGTTTCATCGCCCGCAGCAGCAGTGGATGGGCGCGACCGGCGGAAAGCGTGATCACGAGGGTGTCTTCGCCAATCCGCCCCAGCCGCTGCAGCGACTCGCCACCGGTGCTGGCGACGATCTCGGCGCGGATGTCGAGCAGGCTGAGGGTGTGGCGCAGGTAGCTGGCGAAAAAGGCCATCTGGTCGACACCGACGATGACAATGCGCTGCGCGGTAGCCAGCGCCGCGACTGAGGCATCGACCTGCTCCGGCGTCAGCTTGCGGGCGGTTTCCTCGAGGTTGGAGTAATCGGCGCTGAGCGAGCCCTCGAGCTCGGAGTGGTCGAAGGAGAAGAGGGCGCCGCCGTTGCTGGCGCTGGTGCCGGCGATCGAGGTCCGATACTCCTCAATCGCCGCCTGCTGGAGCTCCGGGTAGCCCTCGAAGCCGAGGGCCTGGGAGAAGCGCACCACCGTCGATGACGAGGTGCTCGCTCTCCTGGCCAGCTCCTCGGCAGTGAGGAAGGCTGCCTCGTCGAGATGGTCGACGATGTAGCGGGCAACGTCTTTCTGGGAGCGCGAGAATTCATCGAAGCGCTCCTGGATGTAGTCGGAAAGGCTTTTGAGCTGGGGGGATTTCGTCGCAGTCTTGGTCACGGCGGTCCATTTCGCCGAACCTCACCCTTTCCCTTCCGCCGACGCCACACTGATCCGCCGATCTGGTTGGATTGACAGCAGCGATGACCCCCGAACAGGCACTGCGCCTCACCAATCGCAACATGATCGCTTTTGACCTTCTGCTCGGCAGCGCGGCGATCGTCGCCCCGGCGGCGACCCTGAAGGTGCTCGGCCACGACGAGCCCTCACCCGATGCGAAACACCTCTTCCGCCGCTGCGGACCGATCTGGCTCACCTTCGCCGCCGCGCACCTCGTCGCCGAGCGGCGCGGCAACCCTGGCGACTGGCAGGCGCTGGCCTGGCTGCGCGGAACCGAGATTGCAACCGACGCTCTTTGGGCGCAATCGCCGGCGGTGACTCGGCCGGGAGCCAAGCTCGGCCTCTATCTGGCCGGCGCCGCCAACTTGGCGATGGCTGCCGGTTTCGCCTGGATGTCGAGGCGCTGAGCATGGGTCAGTTCGACGGCCAGCCAAGCATGCGCTGGAGTCTCCGCGGGCTGAACGAAGAGGGCGACGAGGTCTGGCTGATCCGCGGGATTGCCCGCAAGCTCTACCGCTGCCCCGGTTGCCATGGCGAGATCGAGGTCGGCGACGAGCACACCATCGTGCAATTCGTGCGCCGCCTCGGCGGCAATGATCACCACCACTGGCACCGGCAGTGCGCCGAAGAGTTGCTTATTCCGGAGCTGGGCAACCTCAAGCGGGTGCCCGCCTCAGAGTCGAGCCCGTCGAGACTGGAGGCCCGCGGCAGGGCAAAGCCCGGTCGCCGGCGCGGCTAGCGTGAGCCGACTCCACAACCTCGGCTCAATCTACGCCCGGATCGGTCGCACCTACTGGTCCTGGGCCCCGTCCTTACTCCTGCTGGCGGCGATCGTCTTCCTGCCGCTCGGACTGCTTGACTCGATCTCCACCGAACTGAACGTCGACTCGTTCGATCTCGACAGTGGCTTCGAGATCGCCGGGCTGATCGCCATCATCGGCGCCCTCACCGCGACCAGCCTCGTCGGCGAGGTCTTCTACAGCGGCGCCGTCGCTATCTCACTCACCCACCCCGAACACGAGCACCCGCCGTCGATCCGCGCGATCGCCCGCCGCCTCGATTACCGGCGCCTGGTCGCGGTCGACCTGCTCTACGTCCTCGTCGTCGTGGTTGGGATGCTGCTCTTCGTTATCCCAGGCGTCCTCGCCTTTGCCTTCCTCGGCCTCGCGGGGCCGGTCGTGGAGCTGGAGAGGCACAGCGTGCGGGGGGCGCTGCGCCGCAGCTGGAACCTGGTCCGGGGCCGGTTCTGGACCGTCCTGCTGGTTCTCGGTCCGATCGAGGTCATCGGCGACGCCGTCGGCGAGCTCCTCGGCGGCGGCGTCCATGACCTTCTAGGCCACTCCTTCGTGGCGGTCTGGCTCGCCGACTCGGTTGCCAACATCTTCCTGACGCCGATTTTCGCCGTTGCCGCTGTTCTCCTTACCCTCGACCTGATCGCCGAGAAGGACGGCGCCGCGCCGCGCCTCAACCCGCGGCCTGCGCCAACCCCGGCAGCTGCCCCAGCATGACCGTCGCCTCAGTTTTCTCCGAGTTCTGGAGCGAGCAGATCCTCGCCCACGAACGTGAGGGCGTCTTCCTCGTTCTCGTCGGCTTCATCCTCTCCTTCGCCTTCATCCGCATGAGCACGCGGCTGATGCGCAGCCCCAAGGTGCCATGGTGGCCGGGCAGCGTGGTCAGCGAGAGCGGCGTTCACCTCCATCACCTCGTGTTCGGGATCGTGACGATGATGATTGCCGGCACGCTCGGCTTCGCCGCCCTCGACAACAGTCCCTACGGGGAGATCTGTGCCTTCCTCTTCGGCGTCGGCGCCGGACTCACGATCGACGAGTTCGCCCTCTGGGTCTACCTCGACGACGTCTACTGGGCCGAGCAGGGCCGTAGCTCGATCGATGCCACCGTGATCGCCGCGGCGTTGATGGGGCTGGTGGTGCTGGGCGTAAATCCCCTCGACACTGACTCCGAATCCGAAGGGCTGCTGGCGCTGGCCGTCTCCGCGCTGCTGCTGGTCCTCGTCGTCGCGGCCTGCTTCCTCAAGGGCCGCACTCTGCACGGGATCATCGGCTTCTTCATCTTCCCAATCGCGCTCTACGGAGCCTGCCGAATCGGCAAGCCCGACTCGGGTTGGGCGCGGCGTCGGTATGGCGATCGCAGGCCGAGCAAGCAGGTGAAGGCCGAAGCGCGGTTCCCACCCGGCCGGCGCACCGAGCGGTTCAAGGAAGCCTTCCGCGACGTCGTCGGCGGCAAGCCCAGCGAGGGCGTCGCCAGCGCTCGCGAGGAGGCCGCTGCGGCTACCCGCGAGGCGGTCGAGGAAGTGCGCCAGCGCGCCGACCGGGTAACGCATCCCTCTAAAAAAAGATAAGCGAAAGCCCTGCCAGGCCTTCCCGCTGCGAACACCTGGCCAGGCAGCCAGTTATTGTCCCCCCGATGCAGGGACCAGCGGCCGAGAGATTCGTCGTCCTCAACCTGCGCCTGCTCGCCGCCAGCTTCGCCGTGGTCGGCATCCTCTTCATCGCCGTCCCCAGCGGCGTTCTCGATGTCATCTCCGACGTCGGCGAATGGTTCGGCAACGACACCAGGGCGCCGCACACCCAGGAGTACCTCTGGCTGGCGCTTGCCTTCGCCTACATGGTCGTCATCACCGGCATCTGTCTGCTGGCCCAGACGGACGTCGTCCGCTACCGGGCGCTGCTGCTCGTCCTCGCCGCCGGCAAGACCGCCTCCTCACTCGGCTCGCTCGCCTTCTTCCTGGTCCAGGAGCAAGTCTTCATCTACCTGCTGAACTTCCTCGTCGACGGCTTCCTGGCGCTGCTCGCCTTGTGGCTCTGGGCGATCGCCGGGCGCATTGGCCGCCCGGCTGATCCCGGTTGACAGCGCGCGCCAGGGCTTTCAGCCACTGAGCAGCGCACCCTGAGCGCGATCTGCGCGGCGATGGCGCCGGGAATCGACGGCCTGCCGGCGGCCGAGCGCGACGTCGACGTCTCCGGGCCCGTCGCCAAGTTCCTCAGCACCGTCTCGCCGCGGGTGCTGACCCGGCTCAGGCTCGGCCTGCGCGTCTTCGAGTGGCTGCCCTTCCCCTGGCGCTTCAGCCGTCTCGACCCGGACGCCCGCGAGGACTTCCTGCTCCGGCTCGAAGGCTCACGCTTGTCCCTGCACCACGACCTGCTGGTGATGGCGAAGCTCTTCTCCACCTTCGGCTACGCGGTGACGCCCGCGGTGCAGGAGCGGATCGGCTTCGAGATCGGCTGCGAGCTGGCCGACGGCACGCTGCCCGAGCCGGCGGGAACGCTCGGCGACACTGAACCCCGCGGCGAGGGGGAGGAATGCGACGTCGTCGTCGTCGGCTCCGGCGCGGGCGGCGCCGTCGTCGCGGCCGAGCTGGCCGAGGCGGGGCTGGATGTGATCGTGCTCGAGGCCGGCGAGCGCTACAACCGCGAGAACTACCCGGGCGATCATCTCGAGGCGATCGCCGAGCTCTACCGCGACGGTGGCCTGACGATCGCCGAAGGTCGGCCGCCGATCCCCGTGCCCGTCGCCAAAGTCCTCGGCGGCACCACCGTGATCAACTCCGGCACCTGTTTTCGGGCTCCAGAGCCGGTGCTGGAGAGCTGGCGGGAGCGCTACGGGGTCGCCTGGGCCGGCGACCTCAGCGACGACTACGCCGAGGCCGAGGAGATGCTGCGGGTAACCCAGCTCGACCCCGAGCGCATGGGTCGCAACGGCCAGCTGGCGATGGAGGGCGCGGCGGCGATCGGCGCCAGCGGCGCCCCAATCCACCGCAACGCCGGCAACTGCGTGCAGTGCAGCTCCTGCCCCTTCGGCTGTGAGATCGACGCCAAGCGCGGCATGCACGTCAGCTACCTACCCCGTGCTGTCGCCGCCGGGGCGCGGATCCGCGCCGGCGTCCACGTCGACCGCGTCCTGGTCGAGGACTGCCGCGCCGTCGGTGTCAGCGGCTCCACCCGGGCGGGTTCCGGCGCCCGCAGCCGTAACTTCAGCGTCCGCGCCCGGCGCGCCGTCATCGCCGCCGGCGGTGCCCTGGGGACGCCGGAGCTGCTGCAGCGCTCCGGTCTGGGCAATGGCCAGGTCGGCCGCAACCTCCACATCCACCCCGCCTGCTGGGTTGGCGCCCGCTACGACGAGGAGGTGCGCGGTTGGGACGGCGTCATGCAGAGCTTCTACATCGACGAGTGGGAGCAGCGGCGCATCTTGTTGGAGGCCACCTTCACCCCGCTCGCCTTCGGCGGCGCCTGGCTGCTCGGCACCGGCCGCTCCCACCAGAAGGCGATGCTCGACTTCGGCCACGTCGGCTCGATCGGCGTCCACCTCGCAGACACCTCTTCGGGACGGGTGGGCCTTGGCCTCGAGGGGTCCCTGCGGGCCCGCTACAAGCTCACCGGCGACGACGCTCACCGCCTCGCCTTCGGCATCGCCCGCGCCGCCGAAGTCCACTTCGCCGCCGGCGCGACCGAGGTCTACCCCAACATCGCCCGCGTCGGCGTCCTTAAGCCAGGCGACCTGACCGCGTTCGAGGCCACCACCTTCAAGCCCTCCGAGCTGCGCCTGGAGGCCTTCCACCCCATGGGAACCGCCCGCATCTCTGCCGACTCACGCGAGGGCGCATGCGCCCCCGACGGTTCCCTCTACGGCACCAACAATCTCTACGTCGCCGACGCCTCGCTCTTCCCCAGCTCCGTCGGAGTGAATCCGATGATGACCATCATCGCCTTCGCGAAGAACGTGGCGCGGGGAGTGGCGGGTGGGGGCGGAGCGTCTTGTACTTTTTTTCGCCGCCGCGGCCGACGGAAGACCGGAGCGCGACCTCGAAAAAGTTAAGCGAGCCCCCACCCGCCACTCCCCGCGCCCCGGCCTAGGTCCTCGGAGGCGAAGGCGGTGGTGGTGGTGGGGTCGTGCCGCTCGAAGGTGGAGGCGGTGAGCCGGCGCCAGGGCCGGAGCCCGGGCCGTCGCCGCGACCGGAGAAGCGGTCGCCGACCTCCGCGAAGGAGGACCCCTCTTCCTCCATCGCGCGGTATCCGCCGTAAGCGATTAGAGCAGAGAGGATCAGGCCGAGGAAGACGGCCCACTCGCGGTCGGTGCCGCCCGGGGGGTCGATGATCCGGTAGAGGACGAGCAGGGTCGAGAGGCCGCCGAGCACCGCGACCACCGCGTTGAGCGGGAAGTCGATGAGGGCATCCGACGCCTTGGCGACGGCCGATCCGACCGCCACGACGATGGTCACCAGCAGCACGAGGTCGATGAAGTCAAACGACTCCCAGGCGCTGAAGCTGAAGCTGCCACCGACGTCGACACCGAGCTGGTTCTCCAGTTCGGCCGCCGGGTTGTCGAAGCCGAACCAGGCGAAGAACATCGAGATGAAGAGGACGATCGCCGCGACCCCGGCGATCTTCTCTCCCTGAGTCAAGCGGTCTACGTCCATTGCTTATCCCTCCGTCGAACTCGGCCGGTCGATCCGACCCTACACCTGCTTCAGCGCCTATTCGCCAGGCGGGTGGCCGACCCTTCTAGACGTGGCTGGAGGCGGCGCGGGCGCGGGCTGCCTGCAGGGTGTTGGCCAGCAGCATCGCGATCGTCATCGGCCCCACGCCTCCCGGCACCGGCGTGATCGCCGAGGCGATCTCGGCCGCGGCGTCGAAATCGACGTCGCCGACCAGGCCCTCCTCGAGCCGATTCACCCCCACGTCGATCACCACGGCACCCGGCTTGACGGCAGCCCCTCCGAGCAGCCGCGGCACCCCCACGGCGGCGATAAGGACGTCGGCGCGACGGCAGGTGGCGTCCAGCTCGCGGGTCCGCGAGTGGCAGATCGTCACCGTCGCATTCGCGGCCAACAGCAGGCGCGCCACGGGAACCCCCACGAGCTTCGAGCGCCCCACGACCACCGCCTCCGCCCCCTCGAGCTCCACGCCCTCGTGGCTGAGCAGCTCCATCACGCCCGCGGGCGTGCAGGGAACCAGGCCGGGAGCACCGTGGGCGAGCAATCCGGCGCTGGCCGGCGTCAGACCATCGACGTCCTTCTGTGGATCGATCGCGGCGACGATCGCGTTGTCGTCGACGTGGGCTGGGAGCGGCAGCTGGACGAGGATGCCGTCGACCGCGTCGTCCTCGTTGAGTTGGCGGACGACGTCGAGCAGCTCCTCCTCCCGGATCGAAGCCTCCGGCGCCTGGTGCAGCGAGCGCATCCCGACCTCCTCGCAGGCCTCGCGCTTCATCCGCACGTAGACCTCCGAAGCCGGGTCGTCGCCGACGAGCACCGTCGCCAGCCCCGGCACCCTGCCCGCCTCCTCCCGGTAAGCGGCGACGTCGACCTTGACCCGCTCGCGGACCGCGGCGGCGACCGCCTTGCCGTCGATGGTCCGCGCCGCCACCGCGCCTACCGCTTCCGGATCGGCGCGTAGTCGGCCATCAGCTTGCGCTCGGAGCCATCGCCGGAGAAGCGGACGACGACGACCCCACCCGGCTCGACGGCGGTGACAACGCCGTCGCCGAAGCTGGCGTGGACGACGTCGTCGCCGATCTGCATTTCCAGCGCCGGGCCGGGATCGACCGGCTGCGTCGCGCCAGCGCCCGCTGCCGGCGCCGGATCGTTCCAGGACATGCCGCCGCTCGCGACCGATTTCTGCTGGCGCTCGGTCAGCTCCGCGGGCAGCTCATCGATGAAGCGCGAGGGCAGGTTGTGCTCGCTGCGGCCGAAGAGGCGCCGCTCGCGCGCCCAGGTCATGTAGAGGCGCTGGCGGGCGCGGGTGATCGCGACATAACAGAGCCGCCGCTCCTCTTCTTCGCCCCCCTCTTCCAGCGCCCGCATGTGCGGAAAGGAGCCGTCCTCGCAGCCGACCACGAAGACCGCGTTGTACTCCAGTCCCTTGGCGTTGTGCAGCGTCATCAGCGTAACCTGCTCCGCCCTGTCCTCGAGCGAGTCCTGGTCGCTGTAGAGCGAGATCTGCTGCAGATACTCCTCCAGCGGCGGCACCTCGCTGTCGCCCTCGCGCTCGCGCTCGATGTCGAACTCGGCGGCGCCGGCAACCAGCGCTTCGAGGTTCTCGGCGCGCCCCTCGGCCTCCACGGTGCGCTCGGCGGCGAGCGCCTCCAGGTAGCCGGTCTCGTTCAGGACCGCCTCCAGCAGCCCCGCCACCGACGCGCTCTCGGCGCGGGCCCGCAGCCCGTCGACCGTCTCGAAGAAGCGGGAGACCGCCTTGATCGCGGCGGCGCTCAGGCCCGGGACCTCCTCGACCCGTTCGAGCACCTCCCAGATCGTCAGCCCGGCGGTGTTCGCGTAGGAGACGAGCCGGCCCTGGGTCGTGTTGCCGATCCCCCGCCGCGGCGAGTTGACAATCCGCGAAAAGGAGACGAGGTCCGCTTCGTTGACGAGCAGGCTGAGGTAGGCAACCGCGTCCTTGATCTCGGCCCGCTCGTAGAACTTGGTGCCACCGATCACCTGGTAGGGCACGTCGAAGCGGTTCAGCGTGTCCTCCAGCACCCGGCTCATCGCGTTGGTCCGGTAGAAGACCGCGACGTCGGAGCGGGCAAGGCCGTCCTCCTCGCCGAGCCGCTCGATCTCGCCGGCGACCCAGCGCGCCTCCTCGTGCTCGTCGGTGAGCTCGGAGAGCCGCACCGGCTCCCCCCCTCCTTTTCGGTCCAGAGCTGCTTCGGCCTCCGCTGTCGGTTGTGTTCGACCACCGCGTTGGCGGCGGAGAGGATCGTCTGGGTCGAGCGGTAGTTCTGCTCGAGCTTGACTGAAGCGGCCTCGGGGAAGTCGGCCTCGAAGTCGAGGATGTTGCGGATGTCGGCGTGGCGGAAGCCGTAGACCGACTGGTCGTCGTCGCCGACGACCATCAGGTTGCCATGCTCAGAGGCGAGCAGCTGCAGCAGCCGGTACTGAGCGTGGTTGGTGTCCTGGTACTCGTCGACGAGGACGTGGCGGAAGCTGCGGCGCCAATGCTCGCGCACCTCCTCGAACAGCTCCAGCGCGTTGACGGTGCGGACCAGGAGGTCGTCGAAGTCCATCGCGTTCGCCTCGAGCATCCGTTTCTCGTAGAGAGGAAAAGCCTCGGCGACGACTTCCTCGAAGGGGCCGCTCTGCGTTTCCGCGTAGGCAGCCGCGTCTATGAGCTGGTTCTTGGCGCCGGAGATCTTCGAGTGAACCGCCCGCGGCGGGAAGCGTTTCGGGTCGACTCCGAGCTCCGCGAGGCAGCGTTTGAGCATCCGCAGCGAGTCGGACTGATCGTAGATCGTGAAACTGCGCGAGTAGCCAAGCCGCTCGGCGTCGGCGCGCAGCATCCGCGCGCAGGACGAGTGGAACGTCGTCACCCACATCGCCCGCACCGAGCGGCCGACCAGCTGGCCGACCCGCTCGCGCATCTCCGCCGCCGCTTTGTTGGTGAAGGTGATCGCCAGGATCTCCCCCGGTCGCGCGGCGCCGGTGGCGAGCAGATAGGCGATCCGGTGGGTGAGGACGCGGGTCTTCCCCGATCCCGCCCCCGCCAGCACCAAGAGCGGCCCCTCGCCGTGCACGACCGCCTCGCGCTGGGGCGGGTTCAGCCCCGCCAGCAGCCGCTCGACGCGGTCGGCGCCCGCCTCGGTCGGGGCGCCGCCAGGCCGATCGTGGGCGTCTGGCGACATCTCGAACTCACTCTGCAGCATCGGTCCGAGCATAGAGAGGGGTGCGGCTGGCCCGGCGTGTCGAGTTTATGCCGCTATGCGGTTAAAAGTCGACTCGCCGCCGGTCTCAGCCGCCGGCGGAGGAGCGACCGGTGCGCGGCCGCATGTCCGGCGCACCCTCGCTGGGTCCATCGCCGCCATCGAGGTCCGAAAGGCGCCGCTCGAGGTCGGCGATCCGCTCCGCGAGGGCTTTGATCGCCTCGGCTATCGGGTCCGGCAGGTGGATCCAGTCGGCATCCGGCCCTTCGACGCGCTTGCCTTCCACCCTGACCGGGTGGCCGGGGTTGCCGACGACGGTCGCCCCCGGCGGCACGTCCTCGACGACGACCGTGTTGGCGCCGACCTTGGCGCCGGCGCCGACGTCGATCGGCCCCAGCAGCTTGGCGCCGGAGCCGACGGTGACGTTGTCCCTGAGTGTCGGGTGCCGCTTGCCGCGCTGAAAACCGGTGCCGCCCAGCGTCACCCCTTGATAGAGCGTCACGCAGTCGCCGATCCGAGCGGTCTCGCCGATCACCACGCCGGCACCGTGGTCGATGAAGAGGGACTTGCCGATCACCGCCGCGGGGTGAATCTCGACCCCGGTCACGGCGCGGGTCGCGTAGGCGATTGCACGCGGCAAAATCGGGACTTCGGCTTCCAGCAGCGCATGCGCCGCCCGGTGCGCCAGCAGCGCCTGCACGCCGGCCCAGCTGGTGAGAATCTCGAAGGTCGAGACGCCCTGCGCGGCGGGGTCCCGGTCGCGCGCCGCGGCGACGTCGGCGCGCACCTCCGAAACCACCCTTTTCCACCGGCTCATGGTGAGAAGAAGGGTAGGGACATGTAGCGCTCGCCCGAATCGCAGACGATCGTCACCACCCGCTTGCCGGCCATCTCCGGCCGCGCCGCGACGGTCAGCGCCGCGTTGATGTTGGCCCCGGCCGAGATCCCGGCCAGGATCCCCTCCTCGCGGGCCACTAGCCGCGCCATCTCCAAAGCGTCCTCATCGCCGACCGCGAGGATCTCGTCGACCACCTCGCGGTCGAGCAACTCGGGCACGAAGCCGGCACCGATCCCCTGGATCTTGTGCGGCCCCGGGGCGCCACCGGAGAGGACCGGTGAGCTAGCGGGCTCAACCGCGACGACCAGCGCATCGGGCGCCCGTTCTTTCAGCATCCGCCCGACGCCGGTGATCGTGCCGCCGGTGCCGACCCCGGCGACGAAAGCGCCCACCTGACCGTCGGTGTCGCTCCAGATCTCCTCCGCAGTAGTCAGCCGGTGCACCTCGGCGTTAGCGGGGTTGGAGAACTGCATCGGCATGAAGGCTTTGCGCTGCTCGCGGATCTCCTCGGCCAGGGCGACCGCCTCGTTCATCCCGCCTAGCGAAGGGGTCTCCCGGACTTCGGCCCCATAGGCACGCAGCAGCTTCGCTCGCTCCCGGCTCATCCCCTCGGGCATGGTCAGGATCAACTCGTAACCGCGGGCCGCACAGACCATCGCCAGCGCGATCCCGGTGTTGCCGCTGGTCGGCTCGACCACCACCGAGCGCCCCGGCTTCACCTGCCCCGCCTCTTCGGCCGCATCGATCATCGCCACCCCGATCCGGTCCTTGACCGACCCGCCCGGGCTGAAGTACTCCAACTTCGCGCAGACGTCGGCGCCGACGTCGCGACCGAGCCGGTCAAGCAGCACCATCGGCGTGTTCCCGACGACCGCCGAAGCCTCCGCCCCAAGCCGCATCAGATCCACTCCCTCCCGACGGTTGGCATCGTCCGGCACTCTAAAGCCAGGCTCAGCCGCCAGCGGGCTGAAACCTCGCTTGGCTCAACCCGCGAGGACGCCCTTCCTCCGCATAACGAAGTCGCGAAACGTCGCGCCCCAACTGGTCGTCGCCAGCTGCGCCTGCCCTTGCAGGGAAGGATGAAAATAGTCGGCCGTCGAGTTTGCGTTCCCCGCCCCGAAGATCGGCAGGACGTTGAAGGGGAAGATGTTCAAGCCGCTGGTATTGGTCACGGTCGCCACGTCCGCGGTCGTGAACGACGAGTTGAAGACGGCGTTCTGATCCCAGCGACAGCGCTTGAATTCCCCGCAGGCATCGGCCAGAGCTTCGTTGTAGGCGATTACCCGCAGCCGGAATGCCGCGCGGCGGTCGACGTCGGCCTGCTCGGTCGAAAGCGGGTTCGCCAGGAGCCCCTGGCAGACGTTCAGAGCGGCCCAGCGGGTGAGTGCATTCGGGTCGGGCGGACTGGTGAAAAGCTCGTGCAACCGGTTGATGTCGGGGATGCTGGACAACTGGATGTAGACCTTCGGATTCGCCGCGACCAGAGTGGCGAATGCTGCCGCGACCTGGCTGCGGAACGTCGCCAAGGGAGTCGGCGTGGATGCACAGGCGTCGTTGGCGCCGATCTGGATCGTCACGTAGTCGGGGTTCCGGGTAGCCGCGTTTTCAGCCTGACCGAGCAGGCCGCTGGCGCGGGCACCGGAGACGGCGAGGTTGTAGGCGGTCACCTCGCTTCCAGGATGCATCGCCTCGAGGCGCTGGAGCTGGCTGCCCACCAGCGGATTCGTCCCAGTCGACCAGGAGTTCATGGGGCAGTCGAGCGACGGCCCGGTCGGGCAACCGGGCCCGTCGGAGTTGAAGGCCCGCGTGATCGAGTCGCCGAGCGCCACCATCACGGTCGGCGGCTTCGTCCCGGCTGCCGGGGCAACCATCAGTGCCAGCGTGAGGACGAGCGCGGCGATAACGGTGACGAGCAATCGCAACCGCAGAAGGCCGTTCATCAACTCCCTCCTTCGAAACCCGGGCTCCACATCTACCCGGCGTCGAAAGCGCAAAACGGCCGCGGCTAGATGAAGTACATCCCGCTCCCCGCCTCTTCCGCCTCCCGCCGCGCCACTTCCCCGATCGTCGTCTGACCGAAGACCTTGCGCAGAGCCGTCACACCCTCGGCCCAGATGCCGCCGGCCTCGTCCGCCTCCTGGCCGACTTTGCCGTCGAGGGCCTGGACGACCTCGAGCACCGTGATCTCTTCGGCTGGGCGCGAGAGGGTGTAGCCGCCGCGCATGCCGCGGTGGCTGGTCAGCAGGCCGGCCCGGCGCAGGGTCGAGAACAACTGCTCGAGGAACTGCTCGGGGATGTCGCGGCGCTCGGCCAGCTCCTTGATCGGAACAGGGCGATCTCCGGAACGTGCGAGCTCGGCCAGGGCGACAACGGCGTAGCGCGACTTGGAGGTGATCGAGATCAAGAACCCTTTCTACCGCACCATTCCGGGCTGGGCTAGGATCGGACGTGATGGGGCGGCGAGAGGCAAACGGCGCCCAACCACTAACGAGTGATCGGAAGCAGTCCTGAGCGAACGCCCCCAATGTCTGGTGATCGACGATCACCCGCTTGTCCGGCTCGGAGTCCGCGGTGTGCTCGAAGACGGCTTCGAGGTGCACGAGTCGACCAGCCGCGAGGAAGGACTTGACCTGGTCCGCGATATCGGCGACTTCGACGTCGCGATTGTCGATATGCGCTGGCGGCAGAACGGGATCGAGGCCTCGATCAGCGGTCAGGAGACGATCCGCCTACTGCGCCGCTCCTCCCCCGTGCTCGGCATCGTCGCTCACGGTGAGCGGCCCGAGCGCCACATCGCCAGCGCCGCCATGCAGGCCGGGGCAAGCGCCTACGTGGCGCGCACGACCGGCACCGTCGAGCTGCGCAAAGCGGTCGACGCCGCCGCCGCCCAGGAGAGCTTCGTCGATCCCTGTGTGCCGCCGAAAGGCAGCCGCGGCAAGCTGACGCGGCGCCAGCGTCAGATCCTCCAGCTTCTCGCCAACGGTGAGTCGACGACCGTCGCCGCCCGCGAACTCGACCTCAGCGAAGAGACGGTCAAGACGCACATCAAGACGGCCCTGGCCCGGCTCGGGGCGAAGAACCGCACCCACGCGGTCTCGATCGCCCTGCGCGAGTGCCTGATCGACTGACGCGCGTCGCCCGGCGGCGAGCTAGATCCAGCCGCGATCGCGGGCGGTGAGCACGGCCTGGGCGCGGTCGACGGCGCCGATCTTGCCGTAGACGTTGTGGAGATGGGTGCGGATCGTCGAGACCGAGAGCTGCATTTCGCCGGCGATCTGCTTGTAGACCATGCCCTCGGAGAGATGGCGGAGGACGTCGAGCTCGCGGGCCGAGAGCGGGCAGGGCTCGCTGATCCGCGAGGAGTCCTGACGCGGCAACGGCATTTCGTAGAGCAGGTCGCGCAAAGCTTCGGGCCCGAGCCCGCAGCGCTCGGCGCTGGTGCGCAGGCGCTCGGGCGAGATCGCCTCTCCTTGGGAGTAATGGGCGACCATGTCGGCGGTGGCAACCATCGCCGCCAGACCGTCGGCATCCTCGGCGTGGTGGCGCTCGATCGCGACCGCGATCCGTTGCGGCAGGTTCCAGCGCCGCGCCAGCACCCCGCCAACCAGCGTGTGGTCGATGCCGAGCTGCTCGCGTTCGTCGCGCAGGCGCTGCTCGGGGGTGCGGGTGGCGGCGTCGAAGTAGATCTTGTAGCCCGGATGCAGGCGGGAGATAACGAGGCGACCGACGTCGTGCAGCAGCGCCGCCACGGCAAGCTCGTCGCGTTCGACCCAGCCGACCACGCGGCCGATGTGGTCGGCGGCGCGCTGGGCGGCGAGGGCATGGACGCGGAAGCGCTCGGGTTTCAACTCCCAGCCACCGTTTGACTCGAAGAAGTCGAAGCTGGGCGCGGTGCCAGCAAGCGCCAGGACGCCCGAAGGCTTAAGCACGTCGACCGCCTCGGGGATGCCGCCAACCCCGCCGGCGACAACGCCGCTGCGGTTGGCAAAGCGAAGGACGGAGATCGAGAGGGCGACGTCAGACTCGACCGCTTCGACCAGTTCGCCGATCCGGGCCGTGTCGGCCGTGGCCGCGGTGATCACCCGCTCGCGCGACTCGATTAGGACGGGGAAGCGCTCAACCGCCTCGAAGGCTTCAGCGAGGCGGCTACCCGGGGCCGCGGAACCACGCGAGGCGCCGTTGCCGTTGTTCCCGGTCGGGGCGTCGTGCTTGGCCACCTTGCCGTTGGCCGTAGCGGAGTGCGCCTGGGGGGTCGAAGCTCCCATCGGCCTCCCCATCGGCAGATGAAGACGTTTGGTTTAGCCGAAAGTACTTTCGCAACGGCGCCTGAAGTCGATCATCCGTCCGTTTTGCCGACCGAAAGACGGTCTATCGCCGTTTCTAGCCTGTTCAAGGTCCGTTCGCGTCCGAGCACGGCGAGCGACTCGAAGATGCCGGGGGAGACGGAGCTGCCGGTGATCGCCACCCGGATCGGTTGGTAGAGCTTCCCAGGCTTGACCTCGAAGCGCTCGACCAGTTGGTGCAGCGCCAGTTCTATCCGCTCCGGCTCGAAGGGCTCAACTCCTTCGAGGGCCTCCACCGTGGCCTCGAGCAGGACACCGCTGCCGTTCTTCATCACCTTCGCCCAGGCCTTCGGGTCGTCGATCGGGTCCTCGAAGAGGAAGCGAATCAGTGGCCACACCTCGGCCAGCGTCTGCGCTTTCTCCTGCACGATCTCGCAGGCGGCGCGGAGGCGCTCGTCCGGCTCGCGGCCGATGTGGCGGGCGACCGCCTCCGTGTACTCCTCGAGCGGCATCTCGCGCATGAAGCGGCCGTTTAGCCAGCGCAGCTTCTTTTCGTCGAAGATCGCCGCCGACTTGCCGACGTCAGCGACCCGGAAGCGGCGAATCAACTCCTCGGTCGACATTAGCGTTGTGTCGTCGGCCGTCCCCCACCCCAACAGCGCCAGGTAGTTGCGCACCGCGGCCGGGAGGTAGCCGTCGTCGCGCAGCTCCTGCACGGAAGCGGCGCCGTGGCGCTTGGAGAGCTTCTTGCCGTCGGGGCCGTGCAGCAGCGGCAGGTGGGCATAGCAGGGCGGCTCGTGGCCGAGCGCGGCGAGTACGAGCAGCTGCTTCGGCGTATTGGAGAGATGGTCGTCGCCGCGAACGACCTCGGTGATGTCCATCTCGGCGTCGTCGACTGCGACCGCAAAGTTGTAGAGGACCGAGCCGTCGCCCCGGGCGATCACGAAATCGTCGTAGCTGGCGTTGGGGAAGGAGACGGGTCCGCGGAGCAGATCGTTGACCACGGTCACCCCCGTGTCCGGCACCCGCAAGCGCACGGCTGCGGACTCCTCCTCGGTTGGGGTGCCGCGGTAGCCGCGACCGGCCCCATGCTCAGCCTTCCAGGCCTCGACGTCTTTCGCGGTGGCGGCGTCGTGGTAGGCGGCGCCCGACTCCAGTAAGTGTTGGAGTGCGGCTTTATGGCGCTCGGCCTGCGCGGCCTGGGAGATCGGCCCTTCGTCCCAGTCCAGCTCCAGCCAGCGCATCGCGTCGAGGATCTGCTCGACGTTCTCGGCCGTCGAGCGCTCGCGGTCCGTGTCCTCGATCCGCAGGACCAGGGCGCCGCCGTCGTGGCGGGCGGCGAGCCAGTTGTAGAGTGCCGTCCTCGCCCCACCGATGTGCAGCGCACCGGTCGGCGAAGGGGCAAATCTCAAACGGGGGTTATCGCTGTTCATGTTGATCGGGGCGCACGTTTCCACCGCCGGCGGGCTCGCCAACGCGATCGAACGCGGCAAGGAGCGCGGCTGCGAATCTATCCAGATCTTCCACCAGAGTCCGCGGATGTGGCGCCCGACCAAGTATGGCGCGGAGGACTTTGCGGCCTTCCGGGAGGCAATGGACGCCTCCCCGGTCGACGCCGTGGTGATTCACGCGGTCTACCTGATCAACTGCGCGACGAAAGACAAAGAGCTGCGGAAGAAGTCGCTGACCTCGCTCACTCACGCGCTGCGGATCGGCGACGGGATCGGCGCCGCGGGCGTCGTCCTCCACCCCGGCGCGCAGAAAGGCGAGCCCCACGGCCCCTCGATGAAGCGGGCGGCGAAGGTGATCGCGGCGGCGCTGAAGGACAGCGACTCCTGCCCCCTGCTGCTCGAGCAGACCGCCGGCCACAAGGGGCTGCTCGGCCGCAACTTTGACGAGACCGCCGAGCTGATCGATTTGGCGGGAAGTGGGCAGCGGCTGGGACTCTGCCTCGACTCTTGCCACCTCTTCGTCCAGGGCTATGACATCACCGACGAAGCCCACCTCGGCGCCGTCCTCGACGAAGCCGACGCCAAGGTCGGCCTCGGGCGCCTCGGCTGCGTCCACATCAACGACGCCGCCGTCCCCCTCGGCTCCTGCCACGACCGCCACGCCAACATCGGCCAAGGCGAGATGGGCAAACGAGGCCTATCCGCCTTCCTCTCCGACCCCCGCTTCGAGGGCCTCCCCGCCACCTTGGAGACGCCCGGCCCCATCAAGAAAGGCCCCGACAAAAAGGAAGTGACGCTGGCGAAGCGCCTCCGCCGCGAAGGCCTCAAACGCCGCCAGAAGTAACCAGCCTTCCGGACCCCCACCCACCTACCGGGGACATACGCACCCTGTCACCTGCCCACAGCGCGCGTCGGGGGGATCGGGTGGGACCCGCCAAGCCTCCCAGTCTGTTGCGCAGGCGGGTCCCACCCGATCCCCCCGACCGCTTAAGGGCAGGCGACGAGGGCCGGCTCGCGCCGACCCTCGCTCTCCCGCCGTAAGTTCGTTATTTGACGTGGACGCCGGAGATCGCGCGCGAGATGACGAGGCGCTGGATCTCTGAGGTGCCCTCGAAGATCGTGTAGATCTTCGAGTCGCGGTGCATCCGCTCGACCGGAAACTCCCGGGTGTAGCCGTTGCCGCCGAGGATTTGGATCGCCCGCTCGGTAGCCCAGACGGCGACCTCGCCGGCCTTCAGCTTCGACATTGAGCCCTCGGCGTTTTCGAAGGTGTGGCCGTTGCGGCCCATCCAGGCGGCGCGCCAGACCAGCAGACGGGCGGCGTCGATCTCAAGCTTCATGTCAGCCAAGGCGAAGGCGATCGACTGGTTCTCGATGATCGCCTTGCCGAACTGGCGGCGCTCTTTGGCGTAGTCGAGCGCGTACTCGTAGGCCGCGCGGGCGATGCCGAGTGCCTGGGCTCCAACCGTCGGGCGGCTCGCCTCGAAAGTCTGCATCGCCGCCTGCGATTTCGATTTCTTGCCTTCGCGGACTCGCGCCAGACGTTCGTCGAGCTTCTCTTTGCCGCCCAGCAAGCAGGCTCCGGGGACGTGGCAGTCATCGAGGTGGACGTCGGCGGTGTGCGAGGCGCGCAGGCCGTGCTTCTTGACCTTGGCCCCCTGCTCACACCCCTTGGCCCCAGGTGGAATCACGAATGCGGCGTGGCCACGGGAACCGAGCTCACGGTCGACCGAGGCGATCACGACGTGGACGTTGGCGATACCGCCATTGGTGGCCCAGGCCTTCTGGCCGTTGATCACCCACTCGTCCTTGGCTTCGTCGTACTTGGCGGTGGTGCGGATCGCCGAGACGTCGGAACCGGCGTCCGGCTCGGAGGCGCAGAAGGCGCCGAGCTTGACGTCGTCCGGCGTGCCGAAGCACTGGGGGATCCACTCCCCCATCTGCTCGCCGGTTCCCTGCCCGAAGATCGCGGCGACGGCGAGCGAGGTTCCCATGATCGCCATGCCGATGCCGGCGTCGCCCCAGAACAGCTCCTCGTTGGCGATCGGCAGCGTCAGGCCGGTTTCATCGGCCCAGAACTGGCCCAGCGCTTCGAAGCTGTAGAGGCCGATGCTGGCGGCCTCCTGGATCACCGGCCAAGGGGTTTCCTCGCGCTCGTCCCACTCCTCGGCGGCGGGCCTGACTACGCCCTCGGCGAAGCCGTGCACCCACTCTTTGATGTCCTTCTGGTCCTGGTTGAGCTCGAGCGTGAACTTCGAGCCCCCTTCGGAACCGGAGCCGCTGGCCCCGGTGACTGCAGCTAAGGCCTGATCCGCATCCGTCGGAGCTATTTCCGCCGTCTCAGTCATGACGGCGAATCTTACATGGAACGGTGTCTCATCAGACGTCGCGAAGGTCGAAGGCGCGCAGCCCTTCGGCGCCTCCGTCAGTGCAGTCGAAGAAGCGCTTGTTGACGCAGTCGTAGGACTCGCCTGATCCCTCATAGGCGCGCTCGACCGCGAACTGGCAGTGCGGCAGCGGCTCACCGGTCATCTTCACGCCGCCAAAACCGCCGGGCTCGAGCACGGCGGCGAGATCGACCTCGGCGCCGAACACTTCCTGCATGCAGCCGACGTAGTGCTCGCCGCTGAACCGGTCGACGTAGCTGTAGAGGTAGCGGCAGCCGATTTCCACACAGCCGCGCGGCTCGACCATCTTGTCGCAGAAGGAACGGCACTGGCGACACTCGCCAATCTGCGTTCGCGTAGCGGTCATTCGCAGAGTCTAGGGAGCGAAGACCGCGGCACCAAGCCGTTTCGGCGAATCAAGCAGCCAGGGCTTCCGGACCCAGCACATGCCCAATCTCGGCGCGGAGGCTGCTCGAGGGGCGCACCCGATACTCGTTGCCGAGCCGGACCTTGCGAGTGCCAGTCCCCGTCTGCATCACCAGGTGGACGTCGGACTCGCCTTTATGGTGCTCGAAGACCGCCTTCAGCTCGTCGCAAAGGCCATCGCTCCAGCTGGCGGCGTCGATCGTCAGACTCGAAGGGGCCCGTGGGTACCGCCGCCACATTCGCGTTGCCGCGGGCGATCTCATCACTGTCGGGTTCGAAGCTCTGCGCCTCCTGCACGACCAACTTCGTCTCGCCGCGGTCCTTGTGGTCGAGGCGACCGCGGACGAGGACGATTGCGTCGGGCGCGATCGTGGTGGCGTTCTCGGACTCGTCGGCCTTGAAGACCAGCATCTCGACCTGGCCCTCGACGTCGTCGAGCGTGGCGAACATCATCTGACTGCCGCTCTTGGTGCGGATTTTCTTGCACTCGACGACGATGCCGCCGACGGTGACCCAGGCGCCGTCCGGCTTACCGCCGAGCTCAGCCAAGCTGCAGTCGACCCGCGCCCGCAGCGCCCCCCGCACCTCCGCCAGGGGATGCGAGGAGAGGTAGGTCCCAAGCGTCTCCTTCTCCAGCGCCAGGAGCTCGGCGCGGTCGAACTCGACCGCGGAGATCGGTGGCCGGTGATGGGCCTGTGCGGGCGAGGAGCCGCCGGCGCCGCCGGAGTCATCGCCGAAGTCGAAAATCGAGCCCTGCCCCATCTGCGCGTCCTCCTGCGCCTTTTGGCCCGCTGACTGAGCGGCCGGCAGGCTTTCCAGCATCCCCTTACGCGTCGCCTCGGTCGAGTCGAGAGCCCCACACTTGATTAGGCATTCGATCGCGCGTTTGTTGACCGCGCGCGAGTCGACCCGCTCGCAGAAGTCCCAGATCGAGGCGATCGGAGCGTCCTCGCGGGCCCGCAGGATCGCCTCCACCGCCGAGTGCCCGACGTTCTTGACCGCGTCGAGGCCGAAGCGGATCGCGTTCTCGCTGACCACGAAGCTGTGGTCGGAGGAGTTGACGTCGGGCGGCAACACCTCGATCCCCATCTCCTCGCAGCGGTTGACGAAGAAGGGGACCTTGTCTTTGGTGTTCATCACCGAAGAGATCACCGCCGCCATGTACTCGGCCGGGTAGTTGGCCTTCAGGTAGGCGGTGCGGTAGGCGATCAGCGCGTAGCAAGCGGCGTGGGACTTGTTGAAGGAGTAGTCGGCGGCCGCCTCCATCAGCGACCACATGTCGTTGGCGACCTTCGAGGCGGTCCCGGAGGACTGCATCCCTTCGAGGAATTTGGCCTTCATCGTCGCCATCAAGTCACGCTTCTTCTTGCCGATCGCCTTGCGCAGGTCATCCGCCTCCGCCGGACTGAAGCCGGCCATCTGCTTGGCGATCTCCATCAACTGCTCCTGGTAGAGGACGCAGCCGTAGGTCGGCTCGGTGATCGGTCGCAGGCGCTGGTCCGGATAGGTGACCGAGCCGGGGTCGCGCTTGCCTTTGGCGTAGGCGGGGATGTAGCTCATCGCGCCGGGGCGGTAGAGGGAGACGAGAGCGACGATGTCGTCGAACTCGGTCGGCCGTACCTTCTTCATCGCCTCGCGCATGCCCTCGGACTCGAGCTGGAAGACGCCGGTCGAGTCGCCCCTGGCCAGCATCGCGAAGGTCGGCTCGTCGTCCATCGGGATGCCGGCCATGTCCAGCTCGACCCCGCGCGAGCGCTTGATGATCTCGATCGCGTCCTCGATCACGTCGAGGTTGCGGAGGCCGAGAAAGTCCATCTTCAGCAGCCCGATCTCCTCGATCGGACCCATCGAGTACTGGGTCACGATCTTATACTGGCGCTCCGCTTTTCCGGATCCGTTGCCGTTGCCGTTGGCGGCGGGAGCACTGCGGTCCTCGGCCAGCTGCAGCGGCACGATCTCCTGCAGCGGCCGGTCGGCGATAACCACCGCGGCGGCGTGGATCGAGTTGTTGCGGATGATCCCCTCGAGGCCTTGGGCGACGTCGAGGATCTTCTTCGCGTCGGGCTCGTTGTCGTAGGTCCTCTTCAGTTCCTGGCCCGGCTTCAGGCATTCCTCGAAGGAGGGGTTGCGGCCGAGGACCGGCTCCGGGATCTGCTTCGCGAGACGGTCGCCGGTGGCGTAGTCGAAGCCGAGCACGCGGGCGGCGTCGCGGGTCGCGGCGCGCGGTGCCATCTTGCCGAAGGTGATGATCTGGGCAACCGATTCGCGGCCGTATTTCTCGCCGACGTAGCGGATCATCCGCTCGCGACCGCGGACCGAGAAATCGATGTCGATATCGGGCATCGATTTGCGGCCGGGGTTGAGGAAGCGCTCGAAGAGGAGGTCGTTGGCGAGCGGGTCGAGATCGGTGATGCTGAGGCTGTAGGAGACGATCGAACCGGCCGCCGAGCCGCGGCCGGGACCGACGGCGACCCCGTTTTCCTTCGCGTAGCGGACGAAGTCCCAGACGATCAGGAAGTAGGAGGAGAAACCCATATCCTCGATCACCCCGAGCTCGAACTCCATCCGCTCGACCGCCTCGGCCGGGACCGGATCGCCGTAGCGGGCGCGCAGACCCTCGCCGGCGATCCGGCGCAGCATCGCCTCCGGCTCCTCGCCATCCTCGGTCGGGTAGCGCGGCAGCAGCAGCTTGCCGAGCTCGATGTCGAGTGAGCAGCGCTCGGCGATCTCGAGCGTCATCGGCACCGCCTCCGGCCACTCGGCAAACGACTCCGCCATTTCCTCGGAGCTCTTGATGTAGAACTCGTTGGTGTCGAAGCTTAGCTTCGGCAGCTCCAGGGTCGACTTCGTCTGCACGCAGAGCAGGGCCGCGTGGTTGTTGAAGTCCTCCCGGCGCAGGTAATGGACGTCGGCGGTCCCGACCAGCGGCCGGTTCAGCTCGCGGGCGTAGCGGACGATGCCCTCGTTGGCTTTGTCCTGCTCGGGGATTCCGTTCTTCTGCACCTCGAAGTAGACCTGGTCAGAACCGAAAGCCTGGATCAGATCGTCGAGGTGGGCGCGGGCGTCCTCGGGACGCTCTTCGACCAGGCGCCGGCAAAAACGCGACTGCAGGCAGCCGGTGAGGACGATGACGCCCTCGGAATGCCGCTGCAGCAGCTCCATGTCGACGTTGGCCTTGCCGCGTGAGAACCCCTCGAGGAAGCCGGCCGAGGTGAGCTGAACGAGGTTGGCGAAGCCGGCGTCGTTCTCTGCCAGCAGCGTCAGGTGGTTGCGCTCGTACCGCGTCTGTTCCTTGATCGCGACACGATCATCGACCAAATAGGCCTCGAGCCCGACGATCGGCTTGATCCCATGTTTCTGGCAGGCCTTGTAGAGATCGATCGCCCCGTTCATCACCCCGTGGTCGGTCAGTCCCAGCGCTGGCTGCCCGAGCTCGGCGGCGCGAGCCGCCATCGCATCGATCTTGCACGCCCCGTCCAGCAACGAGTACTCGCTGTGGGCGTGGAGGTGTACGGCTGAAGCGGTGCTCATCGAGGTCGCCGATCATGTCAATCGAACCCGACGCTAAGAGTCTGTCTTTCACAGCTTTTGCGACGACTTCCACGCGTCTCCCGTCACTGAATTCTCGGACGTTGCGGTGACCCGGGGTAGGGGTGGAGCGTCTTGTAATTTTTCGCCGTCTTCGATCTCAGGAGGCGACAGGGGCTCCTCGAAAAAATTTAAGCGGAACCCCTACCCCGGGTCACCGCTTCACGCGCAGACCCAGGCGGAGCCGCCGGAGTCAGCCCAGATTTCAGCGGCGATGCGGTCCTGTTCCTCCTTGGAAGCTTCGTGAGGGGCGCCTTTGCCGCCGTAGAGCTCCCAGGTCGAGGGGAGGATCTGGTAGGCGCCGCCTGCTCCCGAGGACGGGTTGAGGGCGCTGTAGTTGCCGCCGGACTCGCACATCACGATGTAGGTGGGGATCGAGTAGGGACCGCCGAGCCAACGACCGACTTCCTCTTCGGCTTCGGCGCGGCTCGCAGCCCGGGCTTCTTCGAGCTCCTCGACCCAGCTCTCGATGCTGCTCTTGAGCTCGGAGAGGGCGGCTTCGCGTTCGGCGCCGATCGACTGCTGCCGCGCGGCGGCGGCCTCGGCGGCGGTGCGCACTGAGGCGATTTCCGCGCGGGCGGCGGCGAGGCGCTCGTTGTAGGCGATGGCACGGGCCTGCAGTGCGGCGACGCGCTCGGCCTGGCGACGAACTTCGTCGCGCACCTGCTCAACCCGGTCAGCGAGGGCGCTGTCGGATTCCTCAATCGCCCGCAGGTAATGGGCCCGGGTGGTCAGCTCCTGATAGTCGGTGGAGCCGAAGATGAGGCTGGAGGTGCTCGGGATGCCGGTTTCGTAGATCGCCACCAGGCGGCTGGCGAGAGCCTGGAGCGAGCGGCGCAGGCGCGCCTTCTCGACGGCCAGCCGCTCGCGGGTGAGCCGCAGCTCGCGACTCAGCTCGGCGGCGCGTTCCTGCCCTTCGGCGAGCAAGGCGGAGAGGCGCTCCTCGCGGGCCGCGGCAGCGCTCGCTTCCTCTTCGGCTGCCGCGAGCCGTTCTTTGCTCTCGCGCAGGCCGGCGGCGATCGAGCCGGCCTCCTCACGAGCCGAGGCAAGTTTGGTCTCGAGCGCGTCGATGTCGGCGGCGCCGACGGCGGGCGCGGTCGCCAGCACGACAGCGACCAGCGCGCAGAACAGCGCGGTGGCGGCGCAAAGAGCGCCGAGATCTTTTCTGGCGCAAGCCGGCACCACGGGACGGCCGAGGCTAGCGGCGGTGTGAGCGCATACTCACAAGTCGTCGATGAGCCGCAACGTAAGTTGCGCCTGCGCTCAGCCCTCGGGGACGTTGCGGCTGGCCAGGTAGGCCCCGACCCCGACGAGAACCGCGGCGGCGCCGAGCCCGATCCGTAGCTCACGCTTGTAGCGGCGGCGCAGGTAGCGGAACGCGAAACGAACCGCGGCTTTGCCAATGGAGTCGTACATCAGCTTCCTCCCTCCTCCCCGCGCTCGCGGATCCGGTGCGCCATCCGCGACTGCAGCGACCAGAGCTCGATGAAGCCGGGCGACGCGGCCTGCGAGAAGAGGCCGCCGGACTCGGCGAAGCTGGCGAGGTCGGCGTCGTAAACGGCGTTGGGCGAGGAGCGGGTGACGACGCGGACGCTGCCTTTGTAGAGGCGCAGGCCGATCTCTCCCGTTACCTGCGCGTTGACGGCGTCCATGTAGGCGTCGAGGTCGGTGCGCAGCGGCTCCCACCACAATCCCGCGTACACCAGGTAGCCCCACTTCTGGTCGAGCGCCGGCTTGAACTGGTTCTGATGGATCGTCCCGACCAGGCGCTCCAGATCCTCGTGGGCGGTAAGGACGATCGCCGCCGCCGGCACCTCGTAGATGTCGCGTACCTTGAGGCCGACGATCCGGTCCTCAATGTGATCGACGATGCCGACCCCATGGCGACAGCCGATCTCGGCCGCGCGTTCGAGCAGCTCGACCAGACCCAGGCGCTCGCCGTTGAGGGAGACCGGGATCCCCGCCTCGAACCCGACCCTCACGGTCTCGGCCTCGTCGGGCGCCTCCTCGGGCCGGGTGACCAGCTGGAAGACGTCGTCCTCGGGCGCGTGGTCGAGCTCCTCGATCCAGCGGCCCTCCGAGGAGCGGCCCCAGAGGTTGTCGTCGATCGAGTAGGGAGCGACCTCGGTGCCGCCCTTGACCGGGATGCCGTGCTCGCGGGCGTAGGCGATCTCCTCCTCACGGCCCATCTGCCAGGAGCGCACCGGCGCGATCGTCTTCAGCTCCGGCGCCAGGGTCGCCACGGTGGCCTCGATCCGCACTTGGTCGTTGCCCTTGCCGGTGCAACCGTGGGCGATCGTGTCGCAGTCGGTCTTGCGCGCGTACTCGACGGCGAGTTGAGCGATCAGCGGCCGGCCGAGCGCGGTGAAGAGCGGGTAGCCGTTGCCATAGACGGCGTTGGCTTTGATCGCCGGCAGCACGAACTCGGCGGCGAAGCGCTCGCGCGCGTCGACCGTGTGGACCTCGACGGCGCCGAGCTGGCGCGCCTTCTCCTCGATCACGCCGTAGTCCTCGCCAGGCTGGCCGAGGTTGACGGTGAGGCAGACGACCTCGGCCTCGTAGGAGTCCTGGATCCACTTCAGCATCACGCTAGTGTCGAGCCCGCCCGAGTAGAGCAGGAGGACGCGGTCGACCTCGGCGGGGTCGGCCTCGTAGCTGGCGGTGCGGTTCAAGGAGCTTCGATGCCGCCGCTGCCGCCTTCTTCGGGCGGCGCGGTCGTCTCTTCGGTGGTGGTCGTCGGTTCGGTGGTCGTCGTGGTCTCAGTCGGTTCGGTGGTGGTGGCCGGCTCGGTCGTGGTGGTGGTCGGCTCCGTGGTGGTCTCGGTGCTCTCGGTCGTCTCCGACGTCGTGGTCGAGATCGATTCCGAGCTCGAGGCGGCCGAGTCGTCACTACCGTCGTCGCCGGCGATCACCGCCACCGCGACGATCAGGCCGACGATCACCGCCACCAGGCAGGCGACGAGCAGGCGCATGTTGCCGTGCGGGTGGTGGTCGTCAGGACCACCTGGCCCTCGGTCTTCAGGGCCCATCAAACGGGTCGGGTCCTCGTGCATTACCTCGAGCCCTCCGGTCCGAGGATCGCGTCGAGGATCGAAGCGGTGTCCTCAATTTCGAAGCCGTTGCGCAGCCTCGCCTCGATTTCCTCGCGACTGCTGCCCGAGACGGCCATCTGGGTCGCCAGGAGGCGGGCGCCGGCGGGCGTGCCGCGCTCGCCCTCCGCGGCCTCGCCGGCGTCATCGACCGGGGCGACGGCGCTCAGATGCGAGCTGCGTTCCGGCTCGGCGGTCTCGCCGGGCTCCTCCCAGTCCAGCTCCTCGCCCGCTGCGAGGCGCCGCTTGGCCTCCTCCAGCCGGGAGACCAGCTGCTCGGCCTCGGCCCTGATCGACTCCGCCTGGGCAACCAGCGCGTCGGTCAGACTCGTCAGCGAGGAGAGCCGGTCATCGACAATCCGGTCGGCCTCGGCCCGCGCTTCGTCGAGGTGCTGGCGGGCCTGCTTTTCGGCGTCGTCGATCACCGCCACGGCGGCGCGCTCGGCCGCCTCGACGATGGCGCCGATGCGCTCCGCGGTGCTGGTGGCAAGCGGCTGCGGTGGTGCTGGGCGGTCCTTGCGCTTCACTTAGGCGACCACCCTAGAAGCGATTCGCCGAGGAGTCCAATCGCTTTCTCGATTTGGTCGGACTCGACCACCAGCGGCGGCAGCAGCCGCAGGGTCGAGGCGGCCGGGACGTTGACGACGAGGCCGCGCTGCAACAGGTCGGCGCCGACGGCCTCCGCGTCGATGCCGTCGGCGAGAACGACACCGACCATGAGGCCGCGGCCGCGGGTCGCAGCGACGCCGTCGAGCGCCTCGAGGCCCGCGCAAAGGGTGCTTCCGAGCTCTCGCACCCGGCGCAGGAGGGCGGGATCGTCGACCAGGTCGAGAACGGCCAACGCCGCTGCGGTGGCAACCGGGCCGCCCGCGAAGGTCGAGCCGTGGTCGCCCGGCTCGAGCACGTCAGCGGCGGCAGGTCCCGTGATGCAGGCACCGATTGGCACGCCGCCGCCGAGCGCCTTGGCGCTGGTTATGACGTCAGGCCGCACCGGCGTCTGCTCATAGGCCCAAAGCGACCCCGTCCTCCCCATCCCGGTCTGGATCTCGTCGAAAATCAAGAGCGCGCCGGCCCCGTCGCAGGCATGGCGGGCGGCGAGCAGCGCCTCGTCGGAGATCGGCTGCACGCCCGCCTCGCCCTGGATTGGCTCCAGCAAGACCGCCGCGGTGCGCTCGCCGACTGCCGCGCTGAGGGCGTCGGCGTCATTGCGGGGAACGGCCCGGAAGCCCGGCAGCATCGGCCCCAGCGCCTCATTGCGAGCAAGACCCGGCGTCGCCGCCAGGGCCCCGTAGGTGCGGCCGTGGAAGTCGCCCTGAAAGCTGATGATCTCCGGCTCGGCGATACCGCGGTGATGGGCGTGCTTGCGGGCGACCTTGATCGCGCACTCGTTGGCCTCGGTGCCCGAGTTGGCGAAGAAGACCCGCCCGCCCAGGCTCGACTCGGAGAGGCGCTCGGCGAGCCGCGCCATCGGCTCCGTGTAGAAGAGGTTGGAGACGTGCATCAGCCTCGCGGCCTGCTCCTGTACCGCCGCCACCACGGCCGGATGGCAGTGGCCGAGCGTGCAGACCGAGATCCCGGTCAGGAAGTCGAGGTACTCCTTGCCGTCCGCGTCCCACAGCAGCGCTCCCTCGCCGCGGACGAACTCGACCGGCGCCCGCTTGTAGGTCCGCATCAGGTAGCGGTCCTCCAGCGCCTGCGTCGCGGCGAGGCTCACGGCGTGACCATCGTTCCGATGCCGGCGTCGGTGAACAACTCGAGCAGGAGCGAGTGGGGCTTGCGGCCGTCGATGATGTGGGCCGACTGGGCGCCGCCGCGGATCGCGTCGACGCAGGCCTGCAGCTTCGGCCGCATGCCGCCGTCGATCGCGGCGAGGCCCTCTTCGACTTCCGTCACGGAGGCGCGGGAGATCAGCGAGCCCTCGTCATCCGCGTCCGCCAACCAGCCCTCGACATCGGTGAGGAAGATCGCCTTGTGGGCGCCGAGGGCGGCGGCAACCTTGCCGGCCGCCTCGTCGGCGTTGACGTTGTAGGACTGGCCCTCGCGGTCCGAGGCCGAGGAGGCGATCACCGGGATGTAGTCGGCGGCGATGTGGTTGAGGACGTCGACGTCGACTCGCTCGACCGAGCCGACGAAGCCGACTTGGTCGGCGTTGGCGGCGGGCGAGACCTCGAACAGGGTGCCGTCATCGCCGGCGAGCCCAACGGCCGGCTGGCCGTGGCGGTTCAGTCGCTGCACGATTTCCGAGTTGAGCTTGCCGACGAGGACCATCTTCGCCACCTCTACCGTGTCGGCGTCGGAGACGCGCAGGCCTTCGTGGAACTTCACCTCGAGCCCTAACCGCTCCATGTAGCGGGTGATCTCCGGTCCGCCGCCGTGGACGATCACCGGCTTGAGGCCGACGTACTTGAGCAGCACCACGTCTTTGGCGAAGGCTTCCCGCAGGTCTTCGTCGAGCATCGCGGCGCCGCCGTACTTGATCACGACGGTGCGGCCCTGGAACTCGCGGATGTAGGGCAGGGCCTCGAGCAGGACGGCGACGTTGGAGTCTTCGAGCCGGCTCACGTCGTGTACTCCGCGTTGATCCGCACGTACTCGTAGCCGAGGTCGGAGAACCAGACGTGGGCGCGATGCTCGCCGCGGCCGAGGCGCAGGCCGATCTCGGCCTCCGACTCCTCCCCACCCAGCTCGGCGGCGTCGATGCACTCGGCGCCGATCTCCTCCAGGTCCTCGCCGGCGAGAGCCGCGCCCGCGGCCTGGGCGATCCGGCCCCAGTTGGGGTCGCGGCCGAACAGCGCCGTCTTCACCAGCGGCGAGTTGGCGATCGCGCGGGCGACCCGCTCGGCCTCGGCTGCGGAGGCGGCCTCGCTGACCTCGACACGGGCGACGCGGACCGAGCCCTCGCCGTCGCGGACGACCTCGATCGCGAGCTGGGTCAGGACTGCCTCCAGCAGGCCTGTCGGCAGCGACTTGCCGGCGGCGCCGGTGGCCTGCAGCAGCACGGTGTCGTTGGTGCTCATCTGCCCGTCCACCGTGATCCGGTGGAAGGAGGCGTCGGTCGCGGACCGCAGGGCGGCGTCGGGGTCGTCAACGACGGCATCGGTCTGGACGAAGCAGAGCATCGTCGCCATCTTCGGCTCGATCATCCCCGCCCCCTTTGCCTGGGCGGAGAGAGTCACGCCGTCGACCCGCAACGTGCAGCTCTTCGGCCAGCGGTCGGTGGTGAGGATCGCGTCGGAGAAGGCGCCGGCGCCGTGCGGCGAGAGCTCGCCGGCGGCCTCGCCGATCCCGCCCAGAACCGCGCTGACAGGAAGTGGCACGCCGATCGTGCCGGTCTCGGCCACGGCGACGTTCTCCGCCCTGAGGCCGAGCTCGTCGGCGGTCCGTTCGCACATCGCGAGGGCGTCGGAGTAGCCCTTCTCGCCGGTCTCGGCGTTGGCATTGCCGGAGTTGACGACGGCGGCGCGGATCCGGCTGCGGTCGCAGCGCTCACGACATACCCGGATCGGAGCCGCGGCAGAAGCGTTGCGGGTCAGCAGCAGCGAGGAGACGACCTCGGGCTCGTCGCAGACGAGGAGGCCGACGTCGGTCTTGCCGCCGCCCTTGAGCCCGCAGTGGGCGCCGCCGGCGCGAAAGCCGGGCGCGAGCTGGCTCGAGTCGAGCTCCTCGACCCCTGGAGGCGCGTCCACCCAGCGCGAGCTGAAGAAGCCCACATCGCGCCGGCTGCTCCGCTTCGCGTCCGCGGCCGGCGTCATCTCAATCCCTCCGTCTCGTCCAGGCCCAGCATCAGGTTGAGGTTCTGGATCGCCTGGCCGGAGGCGCCCTTCCAGAGGTTGTCGATCGCCGCGAAGGCCATTACCCGGCCGTGCTCCTCGACAGTGACGTAGACGTGGCACTCATTGGTGTCGCGCAGGTCGCGCAGCCCGGGCGGCGCATCGACGACATGGACGAAGGGCTCGCCGGCGTAGCGCTCGCGGTAGAGCGCCTGCACCTCCTTCTTGGAGATCGGCTCCGTGGTCTGTGCGATGCAGCTGGCCAGCTCACCCTGGTCGAGCGGCAGCAGGTGGGGGACGAAGGTGACCGGCACGGGGCTGCCGAGAGCAGCCAGCTCCTGTTCGATCTCCGGCCGGTGGCGATGCCCCTCGGTCTTGTAGGCGAAGGCGTTCTCGTCCATCGAGGCGTAGTGCATCGCGTCGCCGCCGCCGCGGCCGGCACCGGAGACCCCCTGCATGGCATTGATCACGACGTCGGACAGCAGGCCCTGCTCGGCCAGCGGCGCCAGGGCGAGGACGCTGGCGGTCGGATAGCAGCCAGGGGTCGCGACCAGCTTCGCCTCGCGCAGCTGGTCGCGGTAGAGCTCGGTGAGGCCGTAGACGCCTTGGCCGAAGAGGTCGGGGGCGCCGTGCTCGCCGTACCAGCGCTCGTAGGTACCGGCGTCGCGCAGCCGGAAGTCGGCCGAGAGATCGACGACGAGGATGCCCTGGGCGCGCAGGGCGGCGACGGTCGGCGCCGCGGCGCCGTGCGGGTAGGCGACGATTGCGGCGTCGACCCCCTCGACCCGGTCGAGGTCGAGCTCGGTCAGCTCCAGCGGCACCCGGTAGCGCGGGTAGAGGCGGTCGAGCCGGGTGCCGGCGTCGCTGCGCGAGGTCGCGGCAACCAGCCGCAACCGCGGGTGCCGCCAGGCGATCTGCGCTGCCAGGGCGCCGGTGAAGCCGGAGGCGCCGGCGACCAGCACCCGCGCCGCGGGCTCTCCCGCCAGCGGTTGTGCGTCGAGGGGCTGTCCGCTCATGTCATTCACGCAGGGCACCCCCGATCGCCTCCAGCTCGGCCTTGATCGAGTCGCGCAGACCTGCGACCTCCTCGTCGGTGAGGGTGCGATCGCTAGCGCGGAACTCCAGCCGCAGCGCCAAGCTCTTGCGTCCCTCCCCGGGCTGATCGCCTTCGTAGAGGTCGAAGACACGGGCCGAGCGCAACAGCTCGCCGCCCCCCTCGAGGACTGCGTCGTGAACGGCGACCGCAGTGACCTCGGCCGGGACGACGACGGCGAGGTCCTGATGGACGGCCGGGAAGGTGGTGACGTCTTCGTATGCCTCCTCGCCGACCGTCGTGGCGCCGATCAGCGCCGCGGTGGCGATTTCGAAGCCGGCGGCAGCCTCGATGTCCCACTCGCGGCCGACCAGCGGATGAATCTCGCCGATCCAGCCAATCGGGACGTCGGCGATCGAGACGGCAGCCGAGCGGCCGGGGTGAAGAAACGGCTCCGGCGCCTGCTCGAAGCTGAGGACGACGCCGAGCTGACCGGCCAGCGCTTCCAGCACGCCCTTGAGCGTGAAAAAGTCGGCCGGCTCATCCCCGCCCCGCCAGGAGCGCTGAACCAGCGGCCCGACGGCGAGCGCCGCCAGACGGTGCGGCTCCCCGAACGGGGCCGTGCGCTCGCCCGCAAACAACCCCGCAAGCGGGTCGATGGGCCGATTTCCCTCGGCATGCGCGGCATTTCGGCCCGTCGGCGGGAGGTTGAGGTAGACCTGGCCGGACTCGAAGAGGGCGACGGCGTCGGCGTCGCGGGCGAGGTTGCGGGAGGCGACGTCGAGCAGCGAACCGAGCAGCGTCGTCCGCATCGCCGACTGGTCCTCGGAGAGCGGATTGGCGAGCACGATCGGCTCGGCACGTGGATCGCCTTCGGGGATGCGCAGCCGCCCGGGCTCGCCGGGGTCGGTGAAGCTCCAGCCGACGACCTGGTCGAAGCCGAGGTCCCGCAGGGCGTCCTCGCTCCGGCGCCGCAGCTGCTGGTCGCGGCTGAGGCCGCCAACCTTTTCGGCGACGCTCGGCAGCGTCGTCGGCAGATGCTCGTCGAAGCCGTGGACCCGACCCACCTCCTCGATCAGGTCGACCTCACGGGTGACGTCGTAGTGGCGCTCGGGCGGCACCTCTACCCGCAGGTCATCACCCTCTGCCTCGACGCCGAAACCGAGCCGCTCCAGGTAGGCGGCCTGGTCGCTCTGCGCGATCCGCATCCCCAGCAGACCCTCGACCCGGGCCGCCCGCAGGCTCGATCGCGGGTGGAGGCGGGATCTCGGCGGCAACGTCGATCGTCCCCGGCACGAGCCTCGCGTCGCAGAGCTCGACCAGCAACCGCGAGGCGATCCGCTGCCCCCGCATGCAGAGCTCTGGGTGCAACTGCTTCTCGAAGCGCGAAGAAGCCTCCGAGCGCAGCCCCAGCAACCGCGAGGTGCGGAGAATGTTGGTGCCGTTCCAGTTGGCGACCTCGAGCAGGACCCGGGTCGTGCCCGTCGAGACCTCCGAGCTCTGCCCGCCCATGATGCCGGCGATCCCGCTGGGGCCGTTCTCGTCGCAGACCAGGACCGTCTCGGCGTCGAAGCGCCGCTCGACCCCGTCCAGGGTGGTCATCGTCTCCCCGTCCTCGGCCACCCGCACGCTCAGGGCTCCGTTCGGCACCTTGTCGAGATCGAAGGCGTGCAGCGGCTGCGCCGTCAGCAGCATCACGTAATTGGTGATGTCGACGACGTTGTTGATCGGCCGCTGCCCGGCCGCGGTCAGGCGCGTCTGCAGCCAGAGCGGCGAGGGCCCGATCGTGACGTCGGTGAAGACCCGGGCGGTGAAACGCGGGCAGAGCTCCGGGACATCGACCGCGACGGAGGCGAAGTCATCGACCTGGCCATCGCCCTCCGCGTCCGCGTCGTCGGCCCAGGGCTCGGGCGCCAGCGGCGCCGCTGAGATCGCGTGGACCTCACGGGCGACACCCCAGATCCCGAAGCAGTCGACCCGGTTCGGCGTCACCTCCAGATCCAGCACCGGCTCGGCCAGCGGCAGGACCTCGGCCAGCGGGGTCCCCGGCGCGGGACCGTCCTCGAGCACGAGGATGCCGTCGGCGTCCTCGCCGAGCTCCAGCTCGGAGACCGAGAGGATCATCCCTTCCGAGCTGACCCCCCGCAGCTTCGCTTTGCGCAGCTTCTCGCCGCCGGGCATGCGCGCCCCCGGCAGCGCCACCGCGACGGTCTGGCCGGCGGCGACGTTGGGGGCGCCGCAGACGATCGTGCGCTCGCCGTCGCCGCTGTCGACGCGACAGACCCGCAGCCGGTCGGCGTTGGGGTGCTGCTCGGCCCTGAGGACCCTGCCGACGACGAAGCCATCGGCCGCGGGCGGGCCGACCATGCCGATTCGCTCGACCTCGGTTCCGGTCATCACCAGGCGCTCCGCGATCTCCTCGACGCCGACGCCGGGGTCGCAGTACTCGCGCAGCCAGGAGTACGGGATCTTCATCAGGCCCCCATCACCCGAACTGCTCCAGCATCCGCACGTCGTTGTCGAAGAAACGCCGCAGGTCGGGCACGGCGTGGCGCAGCATCGCCACCCGCTCGATCCCAATCCCGAAGGCGAATCCCTGAACCCGCTCGGGGTCGTAGCCGTTGGCCTCTACGAAGCCGAGCACGTTGGGATCGACCATGCCGGCGCCGAGGATCTCGATCCAGCCCTGGCCCTTGCAGAGGTTGCAGCGCTCGCCACCGTCGAGGGAGCCGCTGCCGCCGCACTGGAAGCAGGAGACGTCGACCTCGACGCTGGGCTCGGTGAACGGGAAGAAGTGGGGCCGCAAGCGCACCTCGCGCTCGTCACCGAAGATTGCCCTGCACAGCGCCAGCAGCGTCCCCTGCAGGTCGGCCAGGGTGATGCCTTCGGCTATCGCCAGGCCCTCGATCTGGTGGAACATCGGGCTGTGGGTGGCATCGGAGTCGCGCCGGTAGACCTTGCCGGGAACGATGATGAAGATCGGCGGCGACTGCGTCTCCATTGAGCGCACCTGCACCGGCGAGGTGTGGGTGCGCAGGAGCACGTCCGGGTGCGACTGCACGTAGAAGGTGTCCTGGAGCATCCGCGCCGGATGCCCCGGCGGGTGGTTGAGGGCGGTGAAGTTGTAGTAGTCGTGCTCGATCTCCGGCCCCTCCATCACCCGGTAGCCGAGGCCGACCATCACGTCCTCGATCAGCCGGGTAGTGCGGGCGACGAGATGGGCGTGACCGACCGGCCGCGAGGGCGCGCCCGGCAGGGTGACGTCGATTCGATCGGCGGCGAGCCTGTCCTCCAACTCGCTGGCGCCGAGCTGCTCGGCACTGGCCTCCAGCAACGTCTCCAGCTCTTTGCGGGTCCTGTTGGCGGCGCCGCCGACCTCGCCGCGTTCCTCGGCGGGCAGCTCGGCGATCCCGCGCAGGATCGTCGTCAGCTCGGCTTTGCGCCCGAGGAAGCGGACCCGCAGCTCCTCCAGCTCGGCGCTGGAGGTGGCCGCCGCGATCGCCGTCGCGGCCTCGCCCCTGATCTCCTCGATCCGCTCAAGCATCGGGCCGTGCCTCCGACATGGCGGGCGACGATAGCCGCTCGCAGGCTATGGCCGCCGCGGCGGCGACGTTGAGCGACTCGGCACCGCCCGCCCGCAGCGGAATCGTCACCTCGACTTCGCACGAAGACAGCACCTTGGCGGGCAGGCCCTCGCGCTCTGCACCGAGGCAGATCGTCGCCGCGCCGGCTAGCGCCTCCAGCCCGGCGCCGCCGTGGGCGACCAGTGCCGCCCGCGGCGCGGGCGTCTCCTTCACCTCAGCCCGGACCGGCGGCTGGGCGAAGATCGAGCCCATGCTCGCCCGTACTGCCTTCGGCGAGAACGGATCGGCGCAGTCGGGGCCGAGCGCGACCGGGGCGTCGAGTAGGGCGTGGGCGCTGCGGACGATGGCGCCGACGTTGCCGGGGTCGGCGACGCCGTGCAGGTAGACGCAGGGGGCCACCGGCCGCTCGGACCAGCGCAGCGGCCAGACGGCGATCGCCCGCGTGCCGGAGCCGAGCGCGGAGGTCGCGGCCAGCAGCTCCGGCTCGACCTCGTCCCCACCCCACTGCGACGACAGGCCGGAGCCGGCCGCGGTCAGCAGGAAGCGCGGCTCGACCCCGGCAGCCAGCCCTGCCTCGACCAGGTCCTCGCCCTCGGTCGCGAACAGCGCCTCGCGCTCGCGGTGCTTGCGGTCGCGCAGTTTGCGGACCAGTTTCAGTTTCTCGTTTTGGGGACTGGCGATCATCGGCGGGGTTTTTTGCAGTGGGTGCGGTTGTCTTTCTGGTCGGGTTGTTTCTTCTCCTGGAACGAAAAAGCGGGCCGTTCTCACGGCCCGCCCGGGAAGGATGGAGTGTCGGCTTGCCGCTAGGCGGCCGCACCCTCCCGGGCTAGCTCCACAAATCGGCGGAAGGCCTCGCGGTCGGAGACCGCGATCTCGGCCAGCATCTTGCGGTTGACCTCGACCTCGGCTTTGTTGAGGCCGTGCATCAGTTCGGAGTAGCTCATGCCCTCCAACCGCGCGGCGGCGTTGATCCGGGTGATCCAGAGCCGCCGGAAGGTCCGCTTACGGTTACGCCGGTCGCGGTAGGCGTACATCCCCGACCGCTGCACCTGCTCTTTGGCGAAGCGGTAGGAGGAGTGCTTGCGGCCGAAATAGCCCTTCGCTTCCTTCAGCACCTTGCGGCGCTTCTTGCGCGCGTGGACTGAGCGCTTGACGCGAGCCATCTACTTGCCTCCGAGCAGCTTGCGCACGGTTGGCGCGTCGTTCGGCGAGATCTCCACCGGGCGCGCCATCTTCCGCTTCCGCTTCGGCGACTTTTTCTCGAGGATGTGGCTGGAGTAGGCGCGACGGCCGCGCAGCTTGCCGCTGGCGGTCTTGCGGAAGCGCTTCTTGGCGCCGGAATGGGTTTTCATCTTCGGCATCGGGCTCGCTATTGAAGCAGACAGGGGCGCCTGAGCGAGGTCGCAGCCTGCGGCGTGGGTACGCTGGCGCCGCATGCGGATCCTCTACGTGGTCGGGACGCGGCCCAACTTCGTCAAGATGGCGCCGGTGATCGGGGCGCTGCGCTCGCGCCTACCCGGGGGCCGGCACGCGATCGTCCATACCGGCCAGCACTACGACCGGCTGATGTCCGAGGTCTTCCTCGAGGAGCTGGGCGTGCCGGCGCCCGACCACATGCTCGAGGTCGGCTCCGGCAGCCACGCGGCGATGACGGCGCGGACGATGGAGCGCCTGGAGCCGGTCCTGCTCGAGGAGTCACCGGACCTGGTGATCGTCCCCGGCGACGTCAACTCGACCCTGGCCGCGGCCCTGACCGCGGTGAAGATGGGGATCCCGGTCGCCCACGTCGAGTCGGGCCTGCGCAGTTTCGACATGACGATGCCGGAGGAGGTCAACCGGATCGTCGCCGACCGCTTCTCCGAGCTGCTCTTCCTTCACAGCGAGGAGGCGGTCGAGAACCTGCGCGCCGAAGGGATCCCCGACGAGCGCATGCACATGGTCGGCAACACGATGATCGACACCTTGGTCGCACTCGAAGACCGCTTCCGGGCGGCCGAGGCGGCCGCCACACTCGGCGTCGAGCCTGGCGCTTACGCGCTCGTCACCCTGCACCGCCCGGCGCTGGTCGACGGCCCACTGCTGCCGCAGACGGTCGCGCAGCTAACCACCCTCGCCCGCAAGATGCCGGTCGTCTTCCCGGTCCACCCGCGTACCCGCAAGATGATGGAGAACCTCGATTCCGAGCACCCCGGCCTGCGGCTGATCGAGCCCCTGGGCTATCTCGACTTCCTCTCCCTGCTCGCCGACGCCGGCGCCGTGCTGACCGACTCCGGTGGAATCCAGGAGGAGACGACCTACCTCGGCATCCCCTGCTTCACCCTGCGCGACAACACCGAGCGCCCAATCACGGTCAGCGCCGGCACCAACACCCTCCTCGGCCTCGACCCCGCCGCAATCGCCAGCATCCCTGCTGCGCTGGCGGGACGCGGCGAGGCGCCAAACGAGCCGCCGCCCCTCTGGGACGGCCACGCCGCCGACCGCATCGCCGACGTGATCCTCGCGCGCACGTAGAGCGCCTGTCCCGGTAGGGGTGGAGCGTCTTGTACTTTTTCGCCACCCCCGTACCTCAAACGGCAGCAATCGCCCCTCGAAAAAGTTAAGCGAACCCCTACCGGGACAGGCGCTCAACCCTCAGCAGCAGAAGCATCGTCGGCCGCCTCCGCCGAAGGCGTCTCCGCAGCGTCCTCAGCCGGAGCCTCATCCTCTGGAGCAACCTCGGCAAGCCTGTCCACCTCTTTGCTCGGCGCCAGCAGCATGCTCATGTTGCGGCCTTCCTGCAGCGGCTGAGACTCGACCACCGCGATCCCGCCGAGGTCTTCGAAGAGCTTTTTCAGCAGCGCTCGACCGCGCTCGGGGTGGGCCTGCTCGCGGCCGCGGAACATGATCGTGACCTTGACCTTGTCGTGGTGCTTGAGGAAGCGTTCGACGTGGCCCTTCTTGGTGTCGTAGTCGTGGGTCGCAATCTTCGGCCGCAGCTTGATTTCGCGGATGTTGACCTGCTGCTGGTGCTTGCGGGCCTGCTTCTGCTTCTGCTCCTGCTCGTACTTGTACTTCGAGTAGTCGAGCAGGCGGGTCACCGGCGGCTTCGAGCCGGGCGCGACCTCGACCAGGTCGAGGTCGGCGTCCTGGGCGCGTTTGAGAGCCTCGGTGATCTCGACGATCCCGAGCTGCTCGCCGTCGGCGCCGATCAGGCGCACCTGCGGAACACGGATGCGCTCGTTGATCCGCGTGGTGTCGCGCTCTGGTGGGCGCCGATCGAACCTGCGAGGGACCGGCACTATCTAAAGGAGCGGTGGAGCTTCAAGAGGACGAGAGGTCGGGACACAGGCACGGGCGCTCAGCGGCGGCGGTGATTTGGCGTGCCAGCAGTCAAGTCGGCCGGAGTATAGAGGGAGAAGAGCGGTTGGCAAGATGAAACGCGCTCAGGCGGTGCCGGTCTCGGCCTTGATGCGATCGGCGAACTCGGCGAACGACATCTCCCCCAGCTCACCGTCGGCGTGGGAGCGGACGGCGACGGCGTCGTTCTCCTCCTCGCGGTCGCCGACCACCAGCATGTAGGGGTAGCGACCCATCGCCGCGTCGCGGACCTTCTTGCCGATCGACTCCGAGCGGTCGTCGATCGCGACCCGCACGCCCAGTTCGCGCAGCTGCTCGAAGGCCCCGTGCCCATATGGGTTGTGGCGGTCGGAGATCGGCAGGACGATTGCCTGTACCGGCGCCAGCCAGACCGGGAAGCGGCCGGCGTAGTGCTCGATCAGGATCCCGGCGAAGCGCTCCATCGAGCCGAGCAGGGCGCGGTGGATCATCACCGGGCGGTAGGGAGCGTCGTCGGTACCCGTGTAATAGAGATCGAAGCGCTCAGGCATCTGGAAGTCGAGCTGGCAGGTGCCGCACTGCCAGGAGCGGCCGAGCGCGTCGGTGACGTGGAAGTCGATCTTGGGCCCGTAGAAGGCGCCGTCGCCGGGGTGCAGCTCGTAGTCCCTCCCCTGCTGCTCGAGCGCCTCGGCCAGAGCCGCCTCGGCCTTCGCCCACTGCTCGTCGCTGCCCATCGACTTCTCCGGTCGGGTCGAGAGCTCGACGTGGACGTCCTCGAAACCGAAGCGGGCGTAGAGCTCGTCGATCGCCTCGCAGATGCTCGCCACCTCGTCGGTGATCTGCTCCTCGGTGCAGTAGACGTGGGCGTCGTCCTGGGTGAAGGCGCGGACGCGCAGCAAGCCGTGGAGCACGCCCTCGCGCTCGTTGCGGGAAACGCGGCCAAACTCGGCCAGGCGCAGCGGCAACTCGCGGTAGGAGTGGCGGTCGGCGCCGTAGACGAGGCAGGCACCGGGGCAGTTCATCGGCCGCAGCGCGAAGCGCCGCTCGTCGTCCTCCATGAAGTACATCTCGTCGCGATAGTTGTCCCAGTGCCCGGAGCGGTGCCAGAGCTCCTCGTCGAGGACCTGTGGCGTCGCGATCTCCTGGTAGCCGCGCTTGCGCAGCTGCTCTTGGACCTCGGCCTCGATCAGGTGCAACAGCTGGGTCCCGTTGGGGAGCCAGAAGGGCATCCCGGGGGCCTCCTTGCGCAGCATGAAGAGTCCGAGCTGCGGACCCAGTCGGCGGTGGTCGCGTTCCCTGGCCTGCTCGAGCAGCTCCAGGTGCTGCTCGAGGTCCTTCTTGGAGAAGAAGGCGGTGCCGTAGATCCGGGTCAGCCGCTCGCGGTCCTCATCGCCGCGCCAGTAGGCGCCGGCGACGGAGTTGAGCTTGATCGCCTTGATGCGGCCGGTCGAGGGCCCATGCGGGCCCCGGCAGAGGTCCTCGAAAGGGCCGTTGCGATAGAGCGAGACGGTCTCAACGCCTTCGTCGCGAACGAGGTCCCCGATCAGCTCGACCTTGTAGTCCTGGTCCTGGGTTCTGAAGATCTCGATCGCCTCGGCGGCCGGCACGTCGCGGCGGTCGAACTCCTCGTCGGCGGCGATGTGCTCCCGCATCGCCGCCTCGATCTTCGGCAGGTCGTCTTCGGTGATCTTTGTATCGGCGGGGAACTCGAAGTCGTAGTAGAACCCGGACTCGATCGGCGGCCCAATCGTCACCTTCGTCCCGGGGTATAGCTCCATCACCGCCTCCGCCATCACGTGGGCGGCGTCATGGCGGATCAACTCCAGCGCCTCGGGGTCGCGGTCGGTGAGGATCCCGATCTCGCCACCCTCCTCGGGCAGCGGCGCCGAGAGGTCGCGCAGCTCACCGTCGACGCGGATCGCCAGCGCCGCCTTCGCCAGCCCAGGGCCGATCGCCGCGGCGGCATCGGCCCCCGTCGCTCCCGCCGGCAGCTCCAGCGGCTTGCCGTCGGGCAGCGTGACAGTCAGTTTCTCCGTAGCGGCCTCCACCTGGGCCATGGTAGTCACGCGCTCAGCGCGCCGGTCCCTGGCGCGCCTGGCGGACGGCGATGAGCGGGCAGGGACTCTGGCCGCGGACCGGCCCGGTGGCTTCCCAGAGGACGTAAGGAGGCGCGACACGGCGGACGCGGAGGGCCGAGAACGGCGGCTGCGGGGTGTCGCCGGTGACGACGAAGCGCACGCCGGGCGGCGACGCGTCGAGTTCTCCATCGGCGGCGATACAGACCCGGCCGCCCCGCAGCTCCCAGGCAATGAAGGGAGCGCCGTGCTGGTCGTCGAGCAGCTCCTCGGAGGCGAGGACGAGGGTCGAATCGGCCGCGACCAGCGGCCGCAGGCTGGTCAGCGCCGGCGAGTAGGACGTCGGCCCGACCGGGGCATTGGCAAGCGCGAGCAGTGAACAGGCGCCAGCGGCGGCGATGAAGAGCCCCGCGGCCGCCACAGGCGGCCCAACTCGGCGAACTGAGCTCTTTGCGCCTCTGGGGGCAAAAAAGCTGGGTTCGATCCGATCGAGCAGCGGCAGCAGGATCGTCAACGTCGCCAGAGGCGCAGCGATCTCGATTGCCTTGGCGCTGGCGTAGGGGGTGCCGAGGAGTCGAGCGGCGGCATAGGCCAGCGCGGCGGCAGCGAGCGCCGCGAGCAGCGCCGACTCGCGACGACGCCAACATTGGGCGATGCCGTAGAGGAGGAGCATGAAAGCGAAGGCGATGCCGAGGTAGTAGCCGGCCGCCGGCACAGCCCCGTCGCCGGGCGCAAGGCGAAAGTCGCCGGAGGGCCAGATCCCGAGCGCCTCGAACGGTGAGACCTGGCCAAAGAGGTTGCCGAGACCGGGGCCGCTGGGATCGAAGGTCTCGAAGTTCTGGAAATCGATCATCCGGCCGATCTCGGGGGCAATCAGGAGGGCGAAGAGGAGAACAGCCAGGAAGATCGGGCGGACAACTGCGGGTCCTGTCGTGTCGGCCACCCCCACGGTGCTCGGCGCTAGACGCGCCTCCGCGCCGCGGGGGTCCCCCGCCGACACGCCACCCGCAGGTGGGCGCATCCGGCTGAAGCCGAATTCCGCCAAAGCCCAGATGACCGCGGTGCCGATCAGCCAGATGAGGCCGGGGAAGCTGTAGGTGTAGACCGAGCCGACGGCGATCAAGGCCGCCGGGGCGAAGCGCAGGGGGAGGTCGCGCCAGGAGCGGGTCGACTCTCGCAAGGCGAGAGCGAAGGCGAGGACGAAGAGTGCCTGCATCGTCTCCTTGAAGGCCCCCTGGGCGAAGTAGGAGGAGACCACGTAGGCGAGGCCGACGACCAGCGCCGCCGCGGTGCGAGGCAGCGGCTTGAGGTTCGCGAAAGCGGCGAGCGCCGTGAGCGGGGCCAAGACGGCTACGGCGACGGTGAGGCCGCTGAAGCCCTGGACGAGGCCGATGCCGAGGCCCTTATTCAGCGCCACGACGACCGCATGGGGCCCGAGCGGGTAGCCCTGGTGGAGCAGCTGCGACCCATGCCCCTGCGCGAGCCGGTCCGTCGCCAAGAGATGCTGGGACATGTCTGGGTTGAAGCTGGTTCCAAGGATCCCGAAGTGGCCCTCAACCACGAAGGGCAGCGAGGCGGCGAGCAGGGCCAGAAGCGCAATCGGCCAGCCGGCCCGCAGGGCCTCCGCCCCACCCTGTAGCCGCCCCCAGAGAAAGGCGACCGAGCCGATGGCAAGCAGCACCACTGCGACCGCCGAGACGATCCCGTCCCCCCCGAGCCGGACCGTTCCCCAGCAGACCGCACAGAGCAGCGCTAGCCCCACCCCCGGCGCCAGCCAGGACCAGTGGCGCCCACCGCAGACGCCGATCGCCGCCTGCCCGACCGCCAGCGACCCCCCACAGACCGCCAGCACTGCTGCATAGGTCCCGATCACAGGCCGCGAGCCTAGACTGCGGGCATGGCGTTCGTACCGCCCGCCCGCCACCTTCTGCGCGCGAAGGACCTCGCCGACGCCCGTTACTTCGAGCCCCTGGGGGTCGATGACCTTGCGCGGGCGGCGGGGCTCTCGCGCGCGCATTTCAGCCGCGAGTTCCGGCGGGCCTTCGGCGAGTCGCCACACGCCTACCTGTTGACCCGCCGCCTGGAGCGGGCGGCGGCGCTGCTGCGGACCACCGACAGCTCGGTCGCCGACGTCTGCCTAGCAGTCGGCCTGCAGGGCATCGGCTCCTTCACCACCAGCTTCAAACGCGCTTACGGCAAGACTCCGACCGAGTACCGCGCCGCCTTCCCGCCCGCCTCCAGTCAGGCCGTCGTCCCAGCCTGCGTGGTGCGCGCCTACGGCCGTCCCCAACACCGCACGTTTCGAGAAGACAGCCCGGCGGGCCGGACCTAGCATCGACGCAAAGCTGATTTCAACCAGGAGGAACCGATGAAAATCGCAAACGCGCAGTTGTGGGTCCACGATCAGGAGGAGGCGCTCGCCTTCTACACCGAGAAGCTCGGCATGGAGGTCCGCGCCGACGTGACGCTGCCGGAGATGGGCGACTTCCGCTGGCTCACTGTGGGCCCTCCCGGCCAGGAGGACGTCTCGATCGTGCTGATGGCGATCCCGGGGCCGCCTGTCTTCGAGGAGGAGACCCGCAACCAGATCGAAGCCCTGATGGCGAAGGGAGCCGCGGCCACCGTCTTCCTCACGACGGACGACTGTCAGGCCTCCTATGAAGAGCTGAGCGCTCGCGGGGTCGAGTTCACCGAGCCGCCAGAAGAGCGGCCTTACGGCATCGACTCGGGATTTCGCGATCCCTCGGGCAACAGCCTGCGTCTCACCGAGGTGAAGCTGCCGGCGACCGCCTGAGCGGCTGCGCCTGGAGAGTGGGCGTTACTGGGCTCGAACCAGTGACCTCCAGCTTGTCGAGCTGGCGCTCTCCCAACTGAGCTAAACGCCCGGGAGACCTGAATCTAGCAGCGAGAAACCGGAAGCCGGGCGGCGGACGTCGTCCGGCTAAAGGTCTCGCTGCAAGTGCCGATGCAAGCAGTGCAACTTTTCAGTCCCGTCGGTGTTTATCAATACGTCGCACTCACCACGGCGACTAGAACTTCAAAGCTCGAGGACCGACGAGCCAGCGGACTTCAACTTCTCTGGTGGTACGTCCTTCGGAAACAAAGAGCCCCTCACGGGGCTCTTTTCCGTTCTGCGAGCGCCTACTCAGACGTGGTCGCTGGGCAGGTGCCAGCGGCGGGGGGCGATCAGCTCGTCGATCTCCGGCGGGCCCCAGGAGCCGGCTTCGTAGGGCAGCGTCGGCGACGGGTTCTCCAGCACCGGCTCGGAGATCTCCCAGAGGCGCTCGATCGCGTCGGAGCTGGTGAAGAGGGTGCGGTCACCGGCCATCACGTCGTAGATCAGGCGCTCGTAGGCGTCGAGCGCGTTCTCGACGCCGCCGAAGGTGTCGGCGTAACTGAAGCGCATATGGGCCTCACCGAGGCGGATCGTCGGGCCAGGGACCTTGGCGAGGAAGGAGGCGGAGATGCTGCCGGGGTCGCCGAGCTCGAAGGTGAGGTGGTCGTGGCCGAAAGACTCGGCGATCTGGTTGCAGTCGAGCGGGAACATGCGGCGCGGCGGTTGCGCGAAGGCGACCGTCAGCAGGTGGCGGCGCTCGGCCAGGCGCTTGCCGGAGCGCAGGTAGAACGGCACCCCCTCCCAGCGCCAGTTGTCGACGAAGGCCTTGATCGCGACGAAGGTCTCGGTTTCGGAGTCCCCGGCGACACCGTCTTCGTCACGGTAGCCGCGGTACTGGCCCCGAACGACGTTCTGCGGCGACAGGGGTGGCATCGAGGCGAAGACCTTCTCCCGCTCGAGGCCGAGCGCCTTCGGCTCCAGCGAGGTCGGCGGCTCCATCGCGACGAAGCCGAGCACCTGGAAGAGGTGCGTGACGATCATGTCGCGGAAGGCGCCCGTCTGCTCGTAGAAGCTGCCCCGCATCTCGATCGAGAGCGTCTCCGGGATGTCGATCTGCACGTGGTCGATGTGGTTGCGGTTCCAGACCGGCTCGAACATGCCGTTGGCGAAGCGCAGCGCCAGCAGGTTCTGGACAGCCTCGCGGCCGAGGTAGTGGTCGATCCGGTAGATGCAGCGCTCCTCGAAGACGGAGTGCAGCAGCGCGTTCAGCTTCCGCGCCGAGGCCAGGTCGGTGCCGAACGGCTTCTCGATGATCACTCGCGCGCCCGTGCCGAGGCCAGCCGCGCCCAGCGCTTCCACAGTGCCGGCCGTCGCGTTCGGCGGCAGCGAGAGGTAGTAGAGGACGCGGGCCTCCCCGCCGAGCTCCTCCCGCGCGGTGGAGATCGCCTCGCCGAGCGCCTCGAACCCCTCCCCTACTCCGGCGAAGCGCAGCGAATCGGCGAATGGGTCCCAGGTGGGCGGCGACATGTCCTCACGGCCCGAAGCCCCGACTGCCTGGCGCGCGACCTCGCGGAACTCCTCGAGCTCGATCTCGCGTCGCGCCGCACCGATGATGCGGAAGCGCTTCGGCATCAGTCCCACCTGGGCGAGGTGGAACATCCCCGGCAGCAGCTTTCGCTTCGCCAGGTCGCCGGTCGCTCCGAACAGCACGATCACCTGGTCCTCGGGAGCCGGGCCCGCGGTCTGCTCGAGTGGGGCGGTCGCTGGAGCTGCGGTGGCCACGCTCATATGCTGGCAGCCGAGATGAGAAGTGAGACGGCAGGCGGAGTCGCGTACGACACGCGCGCGCTGGATGCGTGCGAGCGACACTTCTGGCGCGACGTCTGGGACTCAGTCCCCGCCGCACTCGCGCGGGAGAAGGGCGTCGAGTCGCGAGACTTCGGACCGGTGCGCGCCTCCATAGCTCGCGAGCTACCCCGTGTGGGGATGATGAACCTCGTCCTCGGGGCCACCGAGCCGGGTGCGGTCGAGAGCGGGAACCTGGCGGCAGCGACCGAGTGGGCCGCGTCGCAGGGGGTGAACCTCTACGTCCCGGTCACGCCGGGGCTGCCCGAGAGTGATGCCGCTGAGGCGTGGCTCGGGTCGAACGGCTTCGCCCACGGCTACGCCTGGATGAAGTTCATCCGCGGTGCCCACCCGCCGCGGTTCACGGCTCCCGAGGTGGAGGTGGTCGAGCTGACCGACCCCGCCCAGGCACCGTTCGGAATGATCGTCGCCAGCGGCTTCGGCCTCCCCGCATGGGCATCGGCCTTTTTCGCCGACCTGCCGGGGCGCGACGGCTGGCGCTGCTACGCGGCGCGACTCAACGGCGAGCCCCAGGCCTGCGCCGCAATGCACGTCCATGCCGGCCTCGCCGAGTTTGGCCCCGCCGCCACCCTCGAGCCCGCCCGCGGCCGCGGCTGCCAGATGGCCCTCCTGCATCGCCGCATCCTCGACGCCATCGAAGCCGGCTGCCACACCTTTTGGGTCGAGACCGGCGAGCGCGTCCCCGACAAACCCAGCGCCAGCTACCGCAACATCCTCAAGGCCGGGTTCGAAGAGGCGTACCTGCGGCCGAACTGGCGGCGCGATCGGTGAGAGGGGCAAAGGGTCAGGTCAGCCCCTCAATTGCCCCTCGCCAAGCCGAGAGATTCAAGATCACTGGATTAGCGGCTTGAGTTCCCAGCCGAAAGGCGCCTACCGGAATCGAACCGGTGTAAACGGCTTTGCAGGCCGCTGCGTAGCCACTCCGCCAAGGCGCCGGGCAGGCTGCTCAAGCCTAGCGGCGCCCAGGGGCACTCGTCCGGCGGCTCGATCGCCCGCGTCCGAGCTTTAGTCCCCTCTGGGGGCCCAAAGCTCGGAGCGACGGCGCTCAGGCCGTGGCCTGCTCCAGCGGCCGCGCCTGTGGCGCCGGGTTGGAGAACTGCATGGTGCCGTCGGCGATCGGGCCGCGGCGCAGCAGGCGCAGATCAAGCGGGTAGTTCTGGCGCAGCTTCCAGGGCTCCTTCGAGCCCTGTTTGGGCAGGTGGTCGAGGGAGCGCAGGACGTAACCGGAGTTGAAGTCCAGCAATGGCTCCTCGGTCACCGCGGGGTCGGTGATCGTCGGCGCGCAGACGCGATAGCCGGCGGCGTCCATGTGGTTGAGCAGGCGGCAGATGTATTCGCAGGTGAGGTCGGCCTTCAGCGTCCACGACGCGTTGGTGTAGCCGAGCGTGTAGGCGAAGTTGGGGAAGTCGTTCAGCATCATCCCCTTGTAGGTCAGCGCCCGCGAGACGTCCGGCTCCTCGCCGTCGATCTTCAGCCGCATACCGCCGAGAAAGAGCAGGTTGAGGCCGGTCGCGGTGATGACGATGTCGGCCTCCAGCTCGGCCCCGGACTCGAGCTTGACCCCACCCTCGGTGAAAGTCGCGATGCGGTCGGTGACGATCTCGGCGCTGCCCTCCCCGAGCGCCTTGAAGAGGTCGGCGTCGGGAACCAGGCAGAGGCGCTGGTCCCAGGGGTTGTAGCGCGGCTTGAAGTGGGTGTCGACGTCGTAGCCCCGCGGCAGCGCCTTCATCAGGCCGCGCCGCAAGAGCTTCTTCATCAGCTCGGGCCGCTTGCGCGAGAGCCGGTAGCTGACCCCCTGCAGGGCGACGTTCTTCCAGCGCACGATCGGATAGACGGCGCGGTCGGGCAGGAAGCGGCGGAGGAAGATCGCCAGCCCGTCTTCGCCCGGCATCGAGACGACGTAGGTCGGCGAGCGCTGCAGCATCGTCACGTGGGCCGCCTCCTCCGCCAGCGCGGGGACCAGCGTCATTGCGGTGGCGCCGCTGCCGATCACGACGACGCGCTTGCCGGCATAGTCGAGATCCTCGGGCCAGTGCTGGGGATGGATCACCTGGCCGCCGAAGCGGTCGAGGCCGGGGAACTCGGGCGTGTAGCCCTCGTCGTAGCGGTAGTAGCCGCTGTTGAGGAAGAGGAAGCCGCAGGTGAGCGTGACCGTCTCCCCCGTGTCGACGCGCTCGGCTTGGACGGTCCAGTGCGCCTCGGCGCTCGACCACTCGGCGGCGACGGCACGGTGCTGGAAGCGGATGTGGCGGTCGATGCCGCCCTCGCGGGCCGTGTCGCGGATGTAGCGCAGGATCTTCGGCCCCTCGGCGATCGACTTCGAGTCGGTCCAGGGGCGGAAGCGGTAGCCAAGCGTGTGCATATCGGAGTCGGAGCGGATCCCGGGGTAGCGGAAGAGGTCCCAGGTGCCGCCGATCTGCTCGCGCGCCTCGAGGATCGCGTAGCTCTTGCCGGGACAGCGTTCCTGCAGGTGGTGGGCAGCTCCGATTCCGGATAGACCGGCGCCGACGATCAATACGTCGACGTGATCCCGGGAGTCCGTTCCGCTGTGTGGAGCCATCGTTTGGCAGATTATCAACGGTGTGTCGAGAGGGTCAACAAGTTGTTGAGAATATCGACGCCGCGTAAGGAAAGGCGTGTATCTTCCTACCCGATGCCTGCTACCGCACCACCGCACAAGACGGTCGCCCGCGGGCGACGCACTCCCCGTGCCAGCGGTGATGAGCGTGAACAGGCGATCCTTGCGACCGCGGCCCGCCTGCTCGAGGAACGGCCGCTCAGCGAGGTCTCGGTCGAGGACCTCGCCAAAGGTGCCGGCATTTCGCGCCCAACCTTCTACTTTTACTTTCCGTCCAAGGACGCGGTGGTCCTGACGCTCGTCGAACAGACGGTTGCGGAGTCCGACTCCAACCGAGAGGAGGCGGTTGCGCTGATGGCCAAGGACCCGCGGGCCGGCTGGCGGCTGGGGCTGCGCGCCAGCTTCGAGGCCTTCGGCTCACGCCGCGGCGTGGTGCTTGCCGCTGGCGAGCTGCGTGCCACCAACGCCGAGGCTCGCAAACTGTGGTCCCGCGCGATGGAGGACTGGGTCGCCGACGCCAGCGCGATCATCGAAGCAGAGCGTGCCCGTGGCGCGGCGCCGCCCGGCGAGCCCGCGCGCGAGCTCGCGACGGCCCTGCTGCAGATGAACGAGCGCGTCCAGCACACGACGCTCGCCGGAGACAAGCCGTCCCTGGGCCAGGACCGGCTCCTCGACGTCCTCGCCGACATCTGGGTACGGGCGATCTACGGCGTCGTGCCCACCAGCTAAGACGCCGGCTCGAGCACGTCGAAGGAGATCCCCGCTCCGCGCAGGCGATCCGTGAGCGCATCGCCCATCGCGACCGCAGTGGTCACCTGGCCGGCGGTCTCCGGCAGGTCGTCGAAGGCCAGGCAGAGGGCTGACTCGGCCAGCATTTTCGAGGTCTCGCCGTAACCGGGATCGCCGCCCCGGACCTCGGTGACGACGCGGCTGCCGCCGCCCTCGCCGACAAACCTGACTTTGAACCAGCTCTTTGCACGCTCGGCCTCGTCGGGTCCTTCCCCGGGATCTTTGACCTTGAGCAGCAGCTTCCGGGTCGGCGGCAGCGGCGCCAGCAGCGCGACCGTGCCGATCCCCGCCCCCAGCGCCCCCAGCGTCGCAAGCCGCTTGGCAACCATGTGGTGGCCGTAGGTGAAGTCCGGTCCGTAACGGTCGAGCGCGGCAGCCGAGCGGCGCACGATTGCGCCGTCGATCGTCGGCAACGGCACCACCCAGCCGCCCAGGCTCGCGTCGCGGCGGATGCCCGGCGAGGTGGAGTGGATCTCCCGGCCGGGCGGTCGCGGCTCGCCGCGGCGGCGCTCTTTCGCTGCTCCGATCGTCTGCCGCGCCCGCGCGAAGCCGTTGATCGCCGAGTGGTAGGTCCCGCCCGAGAAACTGGCGGCCGAGCGCACGTAACCGTTGACCTTCAGCGGCACGCCCGCGGGCAGCTGCTTGACCGTGAAGTACGCGCCGAGGTCGTGCGGAATCGAGTCGAAGCCGCAGCAGTGGACCAGGCGCGCGCCGGTTCGCTCAGCTTCGGTGTGATGCTGGAGCCAGATCCGGTCGACGAACTCCGGCTCACCGGTGAGGTCGGCGTAGTCGGTTCCCGCCGCCGCGCAGGCGGCGACCAGCGGCTCCCCATAGAGCGCGTAGGGACCGACGGTGGTGACCACCACGCGGGCCGACTCGGCGACCTTGGCCAAAGCGGCGCGGTCGGCCGCGTCGGCCTCCATGAGGTCTGGGACCGGCGCGTCCGGAGATACAGCGGTAAGGCGGTCGCGGGCCGCCTCCAGCTTCGCCCGGTTGCGGCCGACCAATGCCCATTTCAGCCCCTCGGGCGCGTGAGCCGCCAGGTACTCAGCGGTCAGGCCGCCGGTGAATCCGGTCGCCCCAAACAGCGCCAGGTCGTATCTCCGCTCGGCCGCCACGCCCCGCATTCTCACAGAACCTCCGTCTCCCCCCGAGCCACGCCGAACGCCACGTTTCCGCTCCGTACCCGCAACATCAGCCGGGGCGCGTGTTGTACTGGCCGAGATCCCGCCGTGCATTCAGACGCCGTGCCGGGGAAACGACAAGAAGGGGAGACAAAGTCGATGAAGGACCGAAAGAGACTCAGCCTCGGGGCGATGGTCGCGGCGAGCGCGCTGGCGCTGTTCGCGGCCACCGGCGCGCAGGCGACGACCGTGACCGTGGGCAGCGTATTTCCGCCCGGCGCGACGCCGAAACCGTTCGAAACGATCCAGACCTTCTTCAATGTGGCCCTGCCGGAGAAAGGCGCCAACCTCGTCTCTCCCGTCAACGGTGCGATCGTTCGCTGGCGAGTGCAGGAGGCCAAAGGCGGCCCCTTCCGCCTGCGGGTGCTGCGCCCGAACGGCTCAGGGGGATACACGGCGGTCGGCACCAGCAGCCCAGCAGCGCCGGCGGGAGCTGGCCTGCAGACCTTCAGTGCGAACCTGCCGATCCGGGCCGGCGACCTGATCGGGATCGACCCGACCAGTGCGACCGACGAAATCGGCGTCTCCGATGTCGCCGGCGCGAATTTCGGCTTCATCTTCCCGCCTCCGCTCGACGGCGCCACCGTCGCCCCAAGCGGCAGCAAAGCGGGTCAGGAGATCGCGCTCAGCGCCGAAGTGCAGCCGGCGCCTGCGATCACGGCGGTCTCGCCGAATTCCGGCTCGATCGCTGGGGGCACCACGGTGAAAATCAGCGGCACCGACTTCTCGGGCGCCAGTGAAGTCAACTTCGGAACCAAGACGGCCACGAGCTTCACGGTCCTCTCGGAAACGGAGATAACCGCCGTCGCACCCCGCACCAATAAAGCGGGCTCGGTCGACGTCACCGTGACTACGCTGGCCGGTACCAGCGCCGCCGTTAGAAACGACCGCTTCACCTATAAGGCGTGTGTGGTCCCAAATCTGAAGAAGAACAAGTTGAAGGCCGCGAAGAAGCGCCTCAGGAGCGCCGGCTGCAAGCTCGGCAAGGTAAAGAGGCGCCACGGCGTCAGCACGAAAACCGGCAAGGTCGTCAAGCAGAACCCGACGCCCAAAAAGGTGCGGGTCCCGGGTACCAAGGTGAACGTCACCCTGGAATAGGACGCCTGGAGATGGGGGAACGGACGCCTGGCGGCGTCCCGTTCCCCCTCTAACTGGACTGCGCGGCCAGCGCAAGCGGCGGACTGGGAAGTTTCAGCCGATCCGCTCGGCGAGCATCACAATTATCCCCTCCGGACCACGGACGTAACAGAGCCGGTAGATGTCCTCGTAGCGCACCACCTCGCCGAAGAGCTCCAACCCCCGGTCCCGCAACCTGGTCACGGCGGTGTCGATGTCGTCGACCGAGAACGCGATGCGGCGAATACCGAGGGTGTTCGGTGGTGCGTTCGTATCGCCCGCGCGCGCCGCCGGGCTGTCGAACCGCATCAGATCCAACCGCCCGTGGCCGTCGGCGGTCTGCAGCATGGCGAGCTCGCAACGGACATCCTCGAGTCCGACGACACGGTCCACCCACTCACCCGCCACCTCTGCTTCTCCCACCTGCTCCAGCCCGAGCTCGACGAAAAACGCCTTAACCGCCGCGAGATCGTGAACGACGATGCCCACGTTCTCCAGAGACTGGATCGAGCCGCTCATCTCCGTGCGAACATACACCCGGCCAGCGGCGAGCCCGCCGCCCTTCTGATCGATGGCGCTGGCGGCAGGTCATGGCCGACTCCCGTCGGGCCATTCGTTTGGCAGTGGGCAAGTCATTGGCCCGAACCGAGCGGAACGCAGCCGAGCGTAGCCGAACCCTGAGACGCAGAAGCCCCGCATCAAGGCGTGGCTTCCGCAAACGGCTGAAGGGATTCGAACCCTCGACCTCCTGCATGGCAAGCACTTCACAACGGCAGCTTTCCGCCATCTAGAGCCAATATTGAAGCTTACGGAGACATCAGCTTCGGCAGAGTCAGGCAGGATGCAGCCGGGTTTGAGCAGCCGGACGGTCCCGCTGCCCAATGATCCCTCGGCCGGCGTCGTAAACTTCCTGCATGGCAGCGCCCCGTGAGTTTGAGGTAGTGCTGATGCCCGAGGAGAATGGCGGCTTCAGCGTCACCGTGCCTTCATTGCCAGGCTGCACGAGTCAAGGCGAGACGCGTGTCGAGGCTTTGGCGATGATTCGCGAGGCGATCGAGGCCTATGTCGAGTCGCTTGTCGCCCATGGCGACAACATCCCGGGACCAGTCGAGATCGAGCGCGTCACTGTCGAGGCGTGACGCCACGTCTCCCGTCGGTCTCGCCTAAAAAGGCGATTCGAGCGCTAGAACGCTGCGGCTGGAAACTGGATCGAACCAAGGGTAGTCACCATGTCTTTCGCCATGATGATCGTCCGCACCGGGTCGTAGTGCCGGTCCACGCTCGAGACCTTGCTAGGGGCACCCTGAATCAGATCGTGGACGCGTCTGGGGTAAGTCGGGATGAATTCATGCGGCTGCTCTGAGGCTGGCTGCGGTTGGTCTCCGAGTGGCCCCGAGTGCTGCGACTGCTTCATCAAGGAGTCGGTGGATCGCGCAGGGCGTCGATGGGGAACGGCCCTTCGTCGTCCCGTCGATAGGTCCTGGGATCGGTTAGAGAGTCCCAAAGATCATCCGGGAGAAAGACGTAACGCTCGCCCCTCACAAGTAATTCGGAGTGTCCACGTTCGTTAACCACGAATCTTCCCGGCATAGGCTCGAACAGTTCCTGATCCTCGATCTCTTCGGCCCACCGCATCATGAGCACGCATCCCTGGACTTTCTGGCACGCCTCTTGGCTGAGAAGATCTTCAGGTGGAACAGGAAAGTCGTCCTCTGATGACGGTGCTGGATCCGAAAGCGCAGCTTCTAGTTCATCGATGCGAAAGAGATAGAGATCGTCACCCAGGCTGAGCGCTATGGCCGGGCTGTTGTTCTCGGTTCTAAATCGCGCCGGCACGTCCTCGAAAGCTTCGTCACCGGCGATGGTCTTTAGCTGGCGCATCGTGAGAAAGCAGCCGTGCTCCTTTAGCTGGGCGCCGATATCGAAGAGATCGTCAGCCGTACCGAAGGGTCGATCGTCATCGGTACCGCCCCGCTTTTTCATTCGACTCAGCCATCTCGACAGTCGAAGTTGGAGAGCGGGCATCTAGGAGGAGGAAGCGGCTGAAGGGATTCGAACCCTCGACCTTCTGCATGGCAAGCAGACGCTCTAGCCAGCTGAGCTACAGCCGCACAGGGCGGGATTCTACCTGCGGGGGCGCAGTCCTGGGTTGCGCGCTAGCCTGATCGCTCAGCCATGCTCTTCCGGCAGATCATCCACGAGGACCTGGGCTGTGCGTCCTATCTGGTTGCCGACCGCGAAAGCGGCGTGGCGGTGGTGGTCGACCCACAGTGGGACGTGGAGCCCTACCGGCGGCTGGCGCGGCTGCACGGGGTGCGGATCGGGCACGTGCTGGAGACGCACAACCACGCCGACCATGTCTCCGGCCACGGGCGGCTGGCGCGGAGCACCGGGGCGACGATCCACATCCACGAGCTGGCGCGTGCCGAGTACGAACATGAGCCATTCGCTGACGGCTGGAAGTTGGAGCTCGGCGACCTCACGGTCGAGGCGCTGCACACGCCCGGCCATCGGCCCGAGCACACCTGCTTCCTGCTGCGCGACGCCGGCCGTGGCGGCACCCCCTGGGCGGTGCTCGGCGGAGACTCGCTGTTCATCGGCGACGTCGCCCGGCCCGACCTCGCGGTGGAGCCGCGTGAGGGAGCCGCCGACATCTTCCGCTCCCTGCACGAGCGCCTGCTGACCCTCGACGACGAGGTGGAGATCTGGCCGGGGCACCTTGGCGGCTCGCTCTGTGGCGGCTCGGCGATCGACCTCAAGACCTCCTCGACGATCGGCTTCGAGCGTCGCCACAACCCGGCGCTGGCGATCGCCGACGAGGCCGAGTTCGTCGAGAAGGCCATCGGCTCGCTCGGCGACAAGCCGCCGAACATCGAGCAGATCGTCGCCCTCAACCGCGGGCCCCTGGTCGAGAGCTTCGGGACGCCGGAGGCGCTGACGCCGCACGAGGTCGAGGAGGCCGTAACCAGCGGTGCCGTGGTCATCGACGGACGCACCAACGAGCAGTTCGATGAGTCTCACATCGCCGGCGCCCTCAGTACCTCCGCCTACGACACCGGCTTCGCGACCAAGGTCTCCCGCGTCGTCTCGGAGGACGCCGAGATCATCGTCGTCGCTGCTTCAGACGGGGACGAGCGCCAAGCCGCCGAGCTGCTGGCGGCGGTCGGACTGCGGGTGCGCGGCTTCCTCGAGGGCGGGATGACCGCCTGGCGCACGGAGGAGCGAGCCGTGGAGCGAATCGAGCTGATTGACCCGGACGCGCTGGCCGCACGGGCCGATGGCGCCGAGCCGCCGCTGATCCTCGACGTCCGCAACGACGCCGAGTACGCGGGTGAGCACATCCCCGGCTCGCTGCATATTCCCTACGGCGACCTCGCCGGCCGGCTCGACGAGTTGCCGCGCGACCGCCCGATCGCGGCAATCTGCCGCGGCGGCAAGCGCAGCGGCCTCGCCGCCTCGATCCTGCAGCGCGAGGGCTTCGCCGACGTCGTCCATGTCGGCCAGGGCGTCGGTGTCTGGCGCAGCGGCGGCCACCCGGTCGAGAGCGGCACCGCGGCCGCTACTCCAGCGGCTTAGCTGGCCTAAGGCTCTAAGAGTCCAGCTCGGCCAGAAGGCCGGAGGGATCGAGCGGGCGCACGAACATCTCCACCTTCTGGCCCGGCTGCGGCTGCGGCCACTCCTCCCGCGGCCGATCCCAGTAGAGCTCGACCCCGTTGCCGTCGGGATCGTTCAGGTAGAGCGCCTCGCTGACGCCGTGGTCGGAGGCGCCGGTCAAGGGGATCCCAGCATCTTTCAGCCGCCGCAGCGCATCGGCCAGGGCGCGGCGAGTCGGGTAGCGAATCGCAGTGTGGTAGAGCCCCGTCGTGCCCGCTGGCGGCGGCGAACCACCTTTCGACTCCCAGGAGTTGAGGCCGATGTGGTGGTGGTAGCCACCGGCCGAGATGAAAGCGGCGTCCTCGCTGTAGCGCTGCATCAGCTCGAAGCCGAGCACGCCGCAGTAGAAGTCGAGGGCGCGATCGACGTCGGCCACCTTGAGGTGGACATGGCCGATGTCGACGCCGGGATCGATCTGCTCTGGATCCATTTCCGCCTCCTTCGCGGGCGCGGGCGGCGGTGGCGCCGCCTCCCCGTCGAGTGCTTCGTTGACGAGCCGATCGGCGTCGGCGTTCTCCGCTCGGGGCACGTGGCGGATCGACCACTGGTCAAAGGAGCTCAGCCTCCGCGTCGCCTCGGCGTGCAGCTCCTTCATTGCTTGGTCTTTGACTTTGTAGCGGCCTTCGATCTGGCGCACGACCAGCTCGGAGTCGCCGATCAGCTCCAGCTCGCTGGCTCCGTGGGCGGCGGCCAGCTCGATCCCGCGCAAAAGCGCCCTGTACTCGGCGACGTTGTTGGTGGCGCGGCCGATGCGCTCGCCACGCTCCTCGAGGACCTCGCCACGCGGGCCGTGGACGACGACGCCGATCGCCGCCGGCCCCGGGTTGCCGCGGGCGCCGCCGTCGACGTTGACCGTCAGCTTCGCCATCTCGCATTCCACTGCCGCGCCGCCGGGTCGAGCTGATCGAGCTCGCTGCCCCTCGCCAGCTCGGCGACCGGCTCTCCCCCACGAGCGGCGACCTTCCATTGGTACCAGGTGAGGTCCCAGGCAACCGTAATCCGCGCCGCGTCCGCGCTGCCAGCGGCGGCGCCGATCGAAATTCGCGGCTCGCCAAGGGTGCGTGCCAGGCCGGCGACGGTCCGGGCCGCCTCGCTGGCGTTGAAACGGGTCACCGCGAGCTCGAACGTGTCCGCGGCAGCGGCGATCACGCCTGCTGAAGGTGGGACTTCAGCCGCATCACGGCCTTGGTGTGCAGCTGGGAGACGCGCGACTCGGTGACGCCGAGGACCTCGCCGATCTCCCTCAAGGTCAGGTTCTCGTAGTAGTAGAGGGCGACGACGAGCTGCTCGCGCTCGGGCAGCGAGCCGATTGCCTCGGTCAGGCGGTCCTTCACCTCGCTGCTGTCGAGCGCCTCCTGTGGGTCGGCGGCCCCCTCGTCGGCGATCGTGTCCAGCAGCGAGACCTGATCGCCGGAGGAGTCGGAGACGGTCCAGAGCTCGTCGAGCGCGTAGACGGAGGAGTTGGCGATCTCCAGCAGCGCGCTCTGCAGTTCCTCCTCGGACATGTTCAGTTTCGCCGCCAGCTCGCTCTCGCTCGGCGCCCGTTGCAGCTCGTGCTCGAGCTTCGCCTGCGCCGCTTCGATCTCGCGCGCCCGCGAGCGAACCGACCGCGGCACCCAGTCCAGCGAACGCAGTTCGTCGATGATGGCGCCGCGGATGCGGGTCATCGCAAAGGTCTCGAACTTGATCCCGCGCTCCGGCTCGAAGCGCTCGATCGCGCCGATCAGGCCGACCAGGCCGTAGGAGATCAGGTCCGCGTCTTCAACGTGCGAAGGAAGACCGGCGCCGAGCCGGCCGGCGACGAACTTGACCATCGGCGAGTAGGCGACGACGAGCCGCTCGCGCGCGGTGGCGTCTTCGTCCTCCTTATAGCGACGCCAAAGATCGCGTAGCTCGACCTCTTTTACGCCAGTTTCCATGCCTCGCTCACGATTCTATGGCCGGTTGGCAGGATGGCGTCATGCGCGGGGGTGGCTGGCGGCATAGGTGTCACGCAGGCGGGCCGCATCGACTCGGGTGTAGACCTGGGTGGTCGAGATCGACGCGTGGCCCAGCAACTCCTGGATGGTACGCAGATCGGCGCCACCCTCGAGTAAATGCGTCGCGAATGAATGACGAAGTGAATGCGGCGAGACGCCGCCCGCGATCGCCGCCTCGCTCGTCCAAAGGCTGAGCCGCCGGGTGATGTCGGAGTTGGAGAGGCGCTTGCCGCTCTTGGAGAGGAACAGTGCCCGCTCGCGCGGATCGGTCGCCAGCGCCCGGCGGCCGCGCTCGTTGTAGCGCCGCAGGGCCCGTTGGGCCGGCTCGCCCACCGGCAATAGGCGCTCCTTCGAGCCCTTGCCCATGACGCGCAGCTGCTCGGTCTCGAAGTCGAGCGCGCCCTCGTCGAGGTTGACGATCTCCTCGCAGCGGAGCCCGCACGAGTAGGCGAGCTCGAGCATCGCCCGGTCGCGCAGCTCGAGCGGCGTGTGGGCGGGGATCCGCTCCAGCAGCGAGCGCATCTGCTCGCTCGTCAACACCTTGGGCAGCTTCTCGGCGCGCTTCGGGCTGGAAACCAGCTCGGCCGGGTTCTGACCGGCGCGCTCGGTGCGAACGAGGAAGTCGTAGAGCCCGCGGATCGCCGCCAGCTTGCGCGCCACCGTCGCCGGCGCCGCGTCGGCCGAAGAGAGCCCCGCCGCGTAACGCCGCACATCGCGGTGGCGGACGTCTCCGGGAGCGAGCCCCCGCCCCCCCACCCACTCGACGAAACCGGCAAGGTCAACCGCATAGGCCCGCCTGGTCCGCTCGGCCGCACTCCGCGCCCGCAAATCCCGGTCGTACTCCGCTAGAGCATCCGTCCAGTCCACAGAACTTTCATTCGCCTTTCTCCCTGTTCGTCCTCTGAGCGGGCGCGAGAACCTCGCCCTATATCTCAGTCGTCCTGCACGCGGGCGCGAAAACCAAGCAGTTCAAGGACGAGTGAGGGAGTGTGCTCTGCACATGACCGAGCGAGGACGCCGAAATGCGCCGGTTTGCAGCGTCCGCTACCCGATATATATCGGCGTGCCCACTTCCACTCGGTCGTATAGCTCTTCCACGTCTGGAATCGACATTCGCACGCAGCCGTGTGAGGCGGCGGTGCCCAGCGAGCTGGTTTCTTCGGTGCCGTGGATGCCCGCGCCTTCGTAGATAGCCAGCCAGCGGGCCTTGATCGGGTTCGACGGCCCCGGTGGGATCGACTGGCCGGCCAGTGAGCCCGCCCAGTCGGATTCCGGCACGTTCCAAACCGGGTTTTCTTCCATCGCCTCTATTTCGTAGAGGCCTTCGGGCGTTTCCAGGCCTTCCTGGCCGACCGCGACGGTGTAGGTCTTGACCAGCTTCAGGTTTTCGAAGAGGCGCAGGGTGTAGCTGCCGCGGTCTAGGGTCAGGTAAGTGGGGTACTCGGCGGCAACCTCGCTCTTCGTCACTTCCGGCTTGGTCGCGTGCACGCGGGCGACGACCGTGCGCGGGGCGTTGGCGTTCAGCACCGCCGCATTGAGGTCGTCCGTGAGCAGGTTGTCGCGCAGCTTGCGGCCGTTCTGGCCCGCGACGACCAGGAGCGAGTCGCCGCTCGGTTCGACGCTGGCGTTCTCGGGTTCGCGGTTGACGTCCTCGGCGACGCGGCGCACGAACCGGTTGATCGCGCGCTCGGAGTAGGTGACCCGCGGCGTGATGCTCTCACTCACCTCTCCGCCCGTCACGTAGCGGACGAGGCGGCCAGGGAGGCCGCCGTCCTGGCTTTCGGAGACGGCCTCTTCGACGGCGTCGGCGATGTCGGCCCGAACTTTCAGCTTCGCGCCCGGCAGCTTCCAGGTCTTACCGTCGAAGCTCACCCGCAGCGAGTGGCGCAGCGGCGCCAGCAGCCGCCGGCGGACCAAGGCCGTCGCTTCATCTTCGTCGAGGCCTCCAACGTCGACGCCGGCGACGCGAACTCCCTCCGCGATCTTGTCCTTCTGCGAACTGTCGTAGGCGTAAGCGACTGCCGCCCCGAGCAGCACGACCAGGACGGCGGTGATCACTGCTATCTGCGTCTTGCGGCCCAACTGTCTCCCTCGAACTCCCTCGACTTGCACACCGGGTTGCGAAAAGTGTAGGCATACGGATCATTCGGTCAACGCAGCCGTCTTCCCTGCAATTTCGCATTTGCGTCGGTCCTATCGACAGTGAGCCGGATATCTTTCGCCGGTGCGCACTAAGGACGAGGTTCGTGAGGAGGTGTGGAAGGCGATGGAGCGTGAGGGCGTCTCCCGCTTCCCCGGCGCCGAGGGACGGATCCCCAACTTCGCCGGCGCCAAGCTGGCGGCCGAGAAGCTCGCCGCCCACCGGGCGTGGCGGCGGGCCCGCACGATCAAGGCAAACCCGGACTCGCCGCAGACGCACGCGCGGCGGATCGCCCTGGAGGACGGCAAGACGGTGATCATGGCGGTACCGCGCCTGCGCGACCCGCACCCGTTCCGCGTCCTCAACCCCAAGAAGCTCTCAAAGGCAGCGGTGAAAGAGGCGGCGACGATCAAGGGCGCCCTCAAGCACGGCCGCGTCGTCGCGCTCGACGACCTGCCGGAGATCGACTTCGTCCTCTGCGGCTCGGTGGCGGTGAACCTGAGCGGGGCGCGGGTCGGTAAAGGCGGCGGCTACCACGACCTCGAGTACGGCATCCTCGTCGACGCCGGCAAGATCGACGCCCAGACGACGGTCGCCACCACCGTCCACCCCATTCAGATCCTGCGCCAACACCTGATGTCGACCGCACATGACCTGCCGGTCGACCTGATCGCGACGCCACGGGCGGTGATCGACGTCGAGCGTCAATACGAGCGCCCTCGCGGCATCCTCTGGGACCACCTGCAGCCGCCGCAGATCCGCGAGATCCCGGTGCTCGAACGCATGGGGTATGCCTGAGGCGATCGCACGCGACCCGCGCATCGCCGCCGGCTCGGATTACGGCAATCCGGACCCCGAGTGGCCGCGAGTCGAGTGGCGCCGGCAGCTGCGGCGCGTAGATCTGCCGGGAGCGAGCGTCAACTACGTCGAGCTCGGCGAGGGCGAGCCGATCCTCTTCGTCCACGGGATCTCGGGCTCGTGGCAGAACTGGCTCGAGAACCTGCCGCACTTCGCGCGCACCCACCGGGCGATCGCCCTCGACCTACCCGGCTTCGGCGCCAGCCCGATGCCGAGCTGGGACATCGAGATGCCCGCCTACGGGCGCCTATTACACGACTTCTGCGAGAAGCTGGGGATCGAGGGGGCGACGATCGTCGGCAACTCGATGGGCGGCTTCATCGCGGTCGAGGCCGTGACGGCGACGCCGGGGCTTTTCGAGCGGCTGGTGCTGGTCTCGGCGGCGGGAATCCTCAACACCTGGAACCCGGAAGAGCGAGCGGTCGTAACCGCCTGGGCCTGGAAGACCTTCGGCCCGCACTTCGCCGATCGCGGCCGCTGGATCGTCACGCACCCGCGGGCACGGGAACTCGTCTTCAGGCCCTTCGTCCGCTATCCGAACCGTTTGCGCGCCGACCTCCTCTTCGAGCAGATCAACAGCGGCCTGGAGCGCGCCGACGGCTTCGGCGACGCCCTGCGGACGCTGATCCACCACGACATCCGCGAGCGCCTGACCGAGATCGAGATCCCGACGATGATCGTCTGGGGCCAGTCCGACCGCGTGATCCCGATGGCAGCCGCCCTCAGCTACCACCGCCGCATCCCCCACTCCCGCCTGGAGATCTTCGAGCGCACCGGCCACGTGCCTCAGCTCGAGCGGCCGGCCCGCTTCAACGCCGTACTCGACGAGTTCCTCCACTAGGAGCGTCGGGGCAGGGGGTTCGCTTAACTTTTTCGAGGTGCGGATGCGGCCGTCCGAGTTGGGCAGCGCCGAAAAAGTACAAGACGCTCCACCCCCTGCCCCGACGCTCCTAGTGCGTGACCGCGCCCCTGGAAGCCGAGGAGACGGTGGCGGCGTACTTGGACATGACGCCCGAGCCGAAAGGTGAAGTTGGAGGCTGGTATTCGGCCACGCGTTGGGCGATTTCCTCATCGGAGAGGTCGACGTCCATGCGGCGGGTGTCGACGTCGAGGGTGATCTGGTCGCCCTCGCGAATCGCGGCGATCGGGCCGCCGCTGACCGCCTCGGGGGCGACGTGGCCGAACATCAGGCCGCGGGTGGCGCCCGAGAAGCGGCCGTCGGTGATCAGGGCGACGCTCTCCCCCAGCCCCTCGCCAACGATCGCCGCCGTTACCTGAAGCATCTCGCGCATCCCCGGGCCACCGATCGGACCCTCGTTGCGAATGACGATGATGTCGCCGGCGTTGATCTTCTGTTCCTTGACGGCGCGGAAGCATTCCTCTTCGGACTCGAAGACCCGGGCCGGGCCGGTCTGCTCGCGACGCTCGGTGCCCGCGACCTTGATCACGGCGCCTTCCGGCGCGAGGTTGCCGCCCATGATCGCCAGGCCGCCTTCGGCCTTCACCGGATCGGCGAGCGTGCGCACGACTTCCTGACCCGGCGCTTCGGTTGCCAGCGCCGCCTCTTCGGCGATCGTGCGGCCAGTGACCGTGATCGCCTCGCCGTGCAGGATGCCGGCCTGGGCGAGCCGCTCGAGGATCAGCGGCACGCCGCCGGCGGCGTAGAGGTCGGTGGCGATGAAACGCCCGCCGGGCTTGAGGTCGGCGAGCAGCGGCGTGGCGCGCGAGATGCGGTCGAAGTCGGCCATCTCGAGCTCGATGCCGAGCTCGTGGCCGAGCGCGATCAGGTGCAGAACGCCGTTGGTGGAGCCGCCGGAGGCGCAGACGCAGGCGATCGCGTTTTCGAGCGAGTCGCGGGTGATCACCTTGCTGGGAGTGATGTCGTCGACCAATACGCGCATCACCAGCTCGCCGATCTTCTCCGCGACCGTGTTCTTGTCGGCGTCTTCGGCCGGCACCATCGCCGAGCCACCCGGGCTGATCCCGAGTGCCTCGAAAGCACAGGCCATCGTGTTGGCGGTGAACTGGCCGCCGCAGGCGCCGGCGCCGGGGCTGGCGACCCCCTCCAGCTCGTTCAGTTCCTCGTCGGTCATGTTGCCGGCGCTGTGGGCGCCGATTGCCTCGAAGATGTCGAGAATCGTGACGTCGCGGCCGTGCCAGTGGCCGGGCGCGATCGAGCCGCCGTAGAGCACGACGGAGGGCACGTCGAGCCGGGCCAAGGCCATCGCGCACCCAGGGATCGTCTTGTCACAGGCGCAGAGCGCGACGATCGCGTCGAACTGGTAACCGCGGGCCATCAGCTCGATCGAGTCGGCGATCACCTCGCGGCTGACCAGCGAGGCCTTCATCCCCTGGGTGCCCATCGTCACGCCGTCAGAGACGGCCACGGTGTTGAACTCCATCGGCGTCCCGCCAGCGGCGCGGACGCCCTCTTTGACGTGCTCGGCGAGTCCGCGGAGATGGAAGTTGCAGGGCATCGCCTCGGTCCAGGTGTTGGCGATCCCGATCGTCGGCCGGCTCAAAGCGTCGTCGTCGAAGCCGATGCCCTTCATGTAGGCGCGCGAGTGGGCGCGGTCGGGCCCGTCGAAGACGGTGGCCGAACGAGGACGCGGAAGCGCGGTAGCGGTGTCGCCACTAATGCTCATCTGGCCAATCTACCGAGCGGGTCCAAGTGCGTGATTTGACGAGTTGTGGTGCCTATAGCAACTACAACTCGTCAGCTTGACCGAACACGTTCACGGGGCCGGGGCCGGTGCCGACGTCGCGCAGGCCGGCCCCGACCGCGGCGGAGGCGATCTCGCGAGCGTGACGGGCGGCTTCGAGCGGCTCCTCGCCTCGAGCCAAAAAGGCGGCAAGGGCGGAGGAGTGGGTGCAGCCGGAGCCGTGGGCGGCGCCGTCCGGATGTCGCTCGCCGGGAATCTCGACCAGGCGCTCGCCGTCGAAGTAGAGATCGACCAGCTCCTCGCTGTGGCCGCCCGTGACGACCACGGCCTTCGGCCCCAACTCGACCCCCGGCGCAGCCTCCGCCTTCGCCCCCAACTCCAGCACGGCCCGCGCCAGCTCCTCTTGGCTCGCCGCCGCCCCCAGCCCCGTCAACTCGCGCGCCTCGGGAATGTTGGGCGTGACGATCGTACTGTGCAGGAACAGGTTGTCCACAAGTGCCGCCTTCGTCGCGTCGTCGATCAACGCCGCTCCACTCTCGGCCACCATCACGGGGTCGATCACCACCGGTGCGCCCGCGATCCCGAGATAGGTCAGCCCGACCGCCACCGCGTCGATGGTCTCCGGGGAGCCGAGCATGCCGATCTTGACCGCGTCGGCCCCCATGTCCTCGGCGATCGCCAGCATCTGATTGAAGACCGCTTGCGGCGATAGCGCTTCGACCCACTCGACCGCGCGGGTGTTCTGGGCCGTGATCGCCGTGATCGCCGTCATCCCGTGCACCCCACAACGCGCGAACGCCTTCAGATCCGCCTGGATGCCGGCACCGCCACCGGAGTCCGAGCCGGCGATCGAGAGAACGCAGGGAGTCTTGCCCTTGGCCATGCCCGCAGCCTAAATACCCCCGGCACCGGGGGCAGGAGTCAGGGTGCGCGAGTAAACGCCCATCGTCGAGCAGGTTACGTAGCCGAGCAGCTCGAGGCGGGCGAGAGCGGCGGCGGCTTCAGGCCCGGAAAGGTGGAGGCTGGCGGCGACGGCGTCGCAGCTGTCCTCGCCGCCCTCGACAGTTGCCAGGACCGCGGCGAGACCGGGATCGAGCGGCGGGCCGGTGCGTTCGATCTTCTGGGCGCCGGGTCCGAGCATCGCGTCGAGGACGTCCTGTGCGTCGCGGACGAGGCAGGCGCCGCCGGCGAGCAGGTTGTTGGGACCGGCCGATGCGCGCGAGGTGATCGGACCAGGGACGGCGCCGAGATCGCGGCCGAGGTCCGCCGCCAGGTCGGCGGTGATTAGAGAGCCGGAGCGGGCCGCGGCCTCGACGACGACCGTCATCCCCGCCAGCGCCGCCATGATCCGATTGCGAGCCGGGAAGGTCCAGCGCCAGGGGGCGGCGCCGGGCGGGAACTCGGAGATGACCAGGCCCTCTTCGGAGATCCGCCGCCAGAGCGAGCGATGGGCGGCCGGGTAGGCGGTGTCAGGACCGCAGCCGAGGACGGCGACCGTGCGCCCGGCGTCGATGGCGCCGCGGTGGGCGCAGGCGTCGATGCCGAAGGCGAGGCCGCTGACGACGACCATGCCGGCGGTTGCCAGCTCGCGCCCCAGCTCGCGGGCGACCTCGCGGCCGTAGGAGGTGGCACGGCGAGAGCCGACGACGGTGATAGCGCCGAACGGCTCGAGGCCGTCGAGCAGGCCGGGGTCCCCGCGACCGATCAGCGCCCACGGCGCATCGCTGGCGTCCCGCAGTCCCGCCGGGTAGAGGTCGCCGTGGCGGCAGCAGGCCCAGCATCGCGCTGCCAGAAGCTCGTCCGTCAGGTGCCGCTCGGAGAGGGCCGCGACCCTGGCGAGCAGTTGCGTCGCCACCTTCGGCGCCGCGACCGCGACCAGGTCATCGTTGGAGAGGCGCAGAAGTTCCGGCGAGCGCGATCCTGGCGAACCGGTGGCGATTCGCTCGATGTAGGGACCGAGCAACGCCAGCAGCCAGGAACGGCGCAGGCAGTCGGGGCAGGCATGGGGCTCAACCACGGTCCCGCCTCCGCAGTTGCAGCGCCTGTGCCATCTGCTCCTGCCCGATCGTCTCGGCCCCGGCGAGGTCCGCGATCGTCTGGGCCAGGCGCAACGCCCGGTCGTGGGCGCGGCCGCTGAGCCGTTGCCGCGCATACAGCTCCGCCAGCAGCGCCGCCGCCTCGCTGCTGAGGGCGCATTCACGGGCCTCGGCCGGGGTCATCTCCGCGTTGCAGCGGCCGAGCCCGAGTCGGCGCTCTTGCCGCTCGCGGGCCGCGGTTACACGCGCCCGCACGTCAGCCGAGGGCTCGCCCGGGGGGCCGCCAATCTCGGCCGCGCTCGGCTGCCGCACGGCGGCGAGGATGTCGATCCGGTCCGCCAGCGCCCCGCTGAGCCGGCCCTGGTATCGCTGCACCGCGATCGGCGCGCAACCGCAATCGGGATCGGCTTCGCCGCGGCCACAGGGGCAGGGGTTGGCAGCCGCGACCAACATGAAGCGGCAGGGGAGAGTACGGCGACTCGACGCCCGTGAGATCGATACCTCGCCGCTCTCCAGCGGCGCCCGCAGCGCCTCCAGTACGTCGCGCCGGAACTCACAGAGCTCGTCGAGGAAGAGGACGCCGCGGTGGGCGAGCGTCGCCTCTCCCGGGCGCGGCGGGTTGCCACCACCGACCAGGCCCGCCGAACTGATCGTGTGGTGCGGCGCCCGGAACGGGCGGCCCCCGGACAGCGATCCGCTCAGCCGCCCGCAGGCGCTGGCAATGCGGGCCACCTCCAGCACCTCGACGGTGGCCAGGGGCGGCAGGATCGAAGGGAGTCGGCTGGCGGCGAGCGACTTGCCCGCCCCGGGAGGGCCGATCATCAGCAGGCTGTGACCTCCGGCGGCGGCGGCCTCGAGCGCGTGCCGCAGGTGAGGCTGACCGCGCAGGTCAGCGAGGTCGGGACCGCCCGCGGTTGCGCCGAGCTGCAGCGGCAGGGCCTCTGGCCGCGGCGGCTCCCACTCGCCCGCGACCAGCGCCGGCAGCTGGCCAAGGCCGTCGAGCGGGACCACGTCGATCCCCGCCGCCAGCGCCGCCTCCGGCCCGTTCTCGGCTGGCACCACGATCGCCTCGGCGCCGCCCTCTCGCGCCGCCTCGGCCATCGCCAGGGCCCCGTTGACCGATCGCGTCGAGCCGTCGAGCGCCAACTCCCCGGCCAGCGCCACCCGTGACAGCCCCTCCCACTCAAGCTGCCCCGAGGCGCTGAGCAGTGCCGCGGCGATCGCCAGGTCGAGTCCGGGTCCCGCCTTGCGCAAGCTGGCCGGGGCGAGGTTGACGACGATCCGCCGCAGTGGGAACTCGAAGCCGCAGTTGGCCAGTGCAGCCCGGACCCGCTCGCGCGCCTCCCTGACCGCCGCGTCAGGCAGGCCGACGATGGCGAAGCTGGGCAGGCCGCGATGGACGTCGACCTCGACCCGGACCGGGCGGGCGGAGATGCCGTCGAGCGTGAAGGTTCGGGCCGTGGCGAGCACGGCAAGGACGCTAGGGGGCGAGATTTCGCGTGTGGCGCGCAGGACGCGCCAAAGCTGTGACTTCTGGCGCGCCAAACGCGCGCTCAGCCGCCCTAGCGTCTGCGGCGATGACCGTCGCCCGCCAAAGAACCGGCCAGCGGGCCGAGGAGTTGGTCGCCCGCCGCCTCGTCGCTGCCGGCTGGGAGATCGTCGAGCGCAACGCCCGCACCCGCTACGGCGAGCTCGACATCGTCGCTCTCGACGGCCGCGCCCTCGTCTTCGTCGAGGTCAAGGCGGGCCGGGCGGGCGCCGCCTTCGGACCCGAGCGCCCGGTGCTCGCCGTCGATGCTCGCAAGCAGCGCCGCGTCCGCAAGCTCGCCACCGCCTGGATGGCGGAGCGCCGCGACGTCCCTCGCTACGCCGAGATCCGCTTCGATGCCGTCGGCGTCACCTTCGACCACGCCGGCCGCGTGCTCGACATCGAGCACATCCCCGCCGCTTTCTGAAGCGCGGGGTGGCGCGCCTGACCAAGCAAGTCAAGGACGAGCGAGGGAGTGTGCTCCGCACATGACCGAACGAGGACGCCGAGATGCGCCGGTCAGCCGCGTCACAGGCTCAGTTGGCTGTAAGCCACAGACTGAAAGGAGCGCCGATGCAGCGGCGAAATCCCAATCTGCTCGATTGCGGCGCGGTGCTCCGGAGTCGAGTAGCCGACGTGCTCGTCGAAGCCCCAGCCGGGGTGTTCGTCGGCCGCCTGCTGCATATAGCGGTCCCGGGTGACCTTGGCGATCACCGAGGCGGCGGCGATCGCGGCGCTGGTGCCGTCGCCTTCGACCACGGCGCGGTGGGGCACCGCGCAGCGCGGCAGGGGGAAGCCATCCGAGAGACACGTCGCCCCCTGCGGCGGGCGCAGTCGTTCGAGCGCGACCGAGAGGGCTTCGAGGTTGGTCACATGCAGGCCCCGGCGGTCGATCCCCGCGGCGGAGCGGACGACGACGCTAACCCGGGTCGCAGCTCGCAACACGCAAGGGAACATCTCCAGTCGCCGCTCAACCGTCATCTGCTTGGAGTCGTGCAGGCCGGCGAGGGCGCGGCGGTCGGAGTGTGAGAGCAGCTCGTAGTCGATTAGAACCGCGGCGGCCACCAGCGGACCGGCGAGGCAACCGCGGCCGGCCTCGTCGGTGCCGGCGACGAAGCGGCTCTGAAGACCGCGGTCGAAGGCGAACAGGCGACGGCTGCGCGCCAGCCTGCGACGGTGGGTGGCGGGCTTAGAAGATGCCGATGCGGTCAGGGGGCCAGTAGGTGACAAAGGCCTCACCGATGAGCCAGTCTCGCGGTACGGGTCCCCAGAAACGGCTGTCGTCGCTCGCTCCACGATTGTCGCCCATCATGAAGTAGTGGTCGGGTGGAATCCTGATCGTCCGCGGCATGTTGCAGGCGGAGGCACTGCCGCAGGGCAGGGTGTAGGGCTCGTCGGTCTTCTCCTCGCCGTTGACGACGGGATGGCCATTTTTGACCGAGAGCGTGTCCCCTGGTCCGGCGACGATCCGCTTGATGAAGTTCTGCTCGGACTCCGCAGCGGTCGGCTTCGGGCACGGCATGCCGACCTCGATTGGCTCGCGCCCGCGGATCCTGGCGCCGCACTGAGGTCCGTTGTCGGCCCCGGCCGGCGGGTGAAAGACGACGATGTCGCCAATCGAGGGGTCGCTGAAGTGGTACATGAAGCGGTTGACCAGGACCCGCTGGCCGACGTCGAGGGTCGGCTCCATCGATTCAGAGGGGATCTGGTACGGCTTGATCAGCCACGCCTGGATCGCCAGCGCCAGACCCAAGGCCAGCGCGACGATGACGACCAACTCGACCAGCCCGCCGCCTTTGCCCTTCGGCTTCGGAATCAGCGGTTTCAGGCTGGATCCTCGTCGGAGTCGCCGGACTTGCCCGGCTCCTCGTCCTCGGCATCCTCTGACGCTGCGCTGTCTCCGGTCTCCCCGGCCGCGGGCGCCTCTGCGTCCGTGTCCGCCGCTGCTTCAGTCTCTGCCGCCGCATTGGGCTCGTCGGTCTCCGGCGCCTCGGCCTCGGCCTCATCGGTCTCCGGCGCCTCCGCCTCCGCCTCGGCCTCGGCCTCGGGCTTCTCCTCCGTTACATCGACCTCGGCATCAGCAGGCGCCTCGGCGTCGGTCGGCACGACCTCCTCCTGGCTGACGCCGTCGGCGTCGGTCGCTGCCACCGCCGACCCCGGCGCGGCGACGACGTCGTCGTCGATGCCCCAGCGCCGCTCGGCGACCCGGGCGGCCTTGCCGATCCGCCCTCGCAGGTAGTACAGCTTGGCCCGGCGCACGTCACCGCGCGCCGCGACCTCGAGTTTCTCGATCTTCGGCGAGTGCAGGGGGAACGTCCGCTCGACGCCGACCCCGAACGACTGCTTGCGAACGGTGAAGGTCTCCCGCACGCCCGAGCCCTGGCGCCGCAGCACGACGCCCTCGAAAACCTGCGTGCGCCTGCGATTCCCCTCGACGACCTGGAAGTGGACGCGGACACGGTCACCTGGGCTGAACGAGGGGAGTCCCTCTTTCAGCTGGGCGCGCTCGATGCTGTCGATTACGGAGCTCATTTGTGCGAGAAAAAACCGCCGGGACCCAGGTGCGGGAACCGCGCGGTGGCGGAATGGTAGCTACTCGGCGTCCGACTGGAGGTGCTCGGCCCGGGCGCGGCTCTGCTCCAGCCGCCACTGGCGGACTTTCTCGTGGTCGCCGGAGAGCAAGATCTCGGGAACCTCCCAGCCGCGGTGGACCTGCGGCCGCGTGTAGTGGGGGTACTCCGGCATGCCCTCCAGGACCTGGCTGTAGGACTCCTCGCTGGCGCTGTCCTCGTGTCCGAGCGCGCCGGGCAGCTTTCGCATCAGCACGTCGGCGACGACCATCGCCGGTAGCTCGCCTCCGGCGAGGACATAGCGCCCGATCGAGAGCTCATCGTCCGCGAGGTGCTGGTGGACGCGGTCATCGAACCCCTCGTAGCGCCCACAGAGCAGCGCCACATGCGGCTCCTGCGTCAGCTCGTCGGCGATCGAGTCGTCGAGCAATCGTCCGGTCGGCGAGAGCAGGACAACCCGCGGCCTCTGCGTTTCTCCGTAGGCAGCCTGGAGCGCCGCGTCAACCACATCGACCCTGAGCACCATCCCCGCCCCGCCCCCATAAGGGGAATCGTCCACCTGCCCCGCCGTCAACGGCGTCGTGTCCCGATAGTTGAACAACCGCACCTCGTTCCCCTGCAGAACCGCGTTCTGAACCGACCTCTGCGTCCGAAACCAATCGAACGCCTCGGGAAACAGCGTGAAGATGTCCAGCTTCATCAGCTAGATGGGACGACTCGATCGACTGCGGATCACGAAGTTCATGAGCGCTCTCGTTCGGCGGGGTCCGTGGTGGGGTGGAACGTCTTGTACTTTTTCGCCGCCCGCGACCTCGGATGGCCGGTGGCGCCCCTCGAAAAAGTTAAGTGAAACCCCGCCACGGACCCCGCCTGCGCCCTCAGTCAAGGATGTCGACAATCACCCGGCGGTCGATGCGGACCGCGGCCGCCTTGGCAATCGTCCTGATCGCGTTCGCGACGCGCCCGCCTTTGCCGATCACTCGTCCCAGGTCGCCGTCGGCAACCGTCACCTCGTAGACCAGGTCGCCGTCCTCTTCGAGCTCCTCGACGACCACGGCCTCGGGATCCTCGACCAGAGCCCTGACGAGGAACTCGATCAGCTCGGTCACCGCCGCGGCCGCCTAGCTGCCGGAGGCGGCGATGCCCTTGGTGCGCAGCAGCCCGGCAACCGTCTCCGATGGCTGGGCGCCGTGCTCGAGCCAGTGGCGCGCGCGCTCCTCGTCGAACTCGATCAGCGACGGATTCGTCTGCGGGTTGTACTGACCGATCGTCTCGATCGTGCGCCCGTCGCGCGGCGAGCGTTTGTCGGCGACGACGATCCGCCAGATCGGGTTCTTCTTGGAACCCACGCGTCTGAGTCTGATTCTCACTGCCATAGGGCCGAGCAGGTTACAGGACTTGCCCCGGCATGCCCGGACGCAAAGCGGAGGACATGCCGGTTGATCGGGACCTAGCGCCGACGGATCTTCGGGCGCGGCGCCCCGCCGCTCATCTGCGCCAACTGCTGCATGTCGGGCATCTTGCCGCCGACCATCGAGCGCATCATCTTGCGCATCTGGTCGAACTGCTTGATCAGCTGCTTGACCTGCTGGACTTTCGTGCCGGAGCCGTTGGCGATGCGTTTGCGGCGGGAGCCGTTGATCAGGTCGGGATTCGCACGCTCGGCCGGGGTCATCGAGAGGATGATCGCCTCGATCCGGTCCAGCTCGCCCTCGTCGACGTCAGCGTTCTTCAGCTGTTTCATCGCACCCATGCCCGGCAGCATCCCGATCAGGCCGCTGAGCGGGCCCATTTTCCGCACCTGGCGCATCTGCGTGAGGAAGTCCTCGAGCGTGAACTGATCCTTTTCGAGTTTCTTCTGCAAGTCCTGGGCGTCCTTCTCGTCGACCTGCTGCTCGGCTTTCTCGATCAGGCTGAGGACGTCGCCCATGCCAAGGATGCGCTGGGCCATGCGGTCGGGGTGAAACTTCTCGAAGTCCGCAAGCTTCTCTCCGGTCGAGGCGAAGAGGATCGGCTTGCCGGTGACCGCGTTGACCGAGAGCGCAGCCCCACCCCGGGCGTCGCCGTCGAGCTTGGTCATCACGACGCCGTCGAACTCGGCCGCCTCGGCGAAGGACTCGGCGACGCCGACGGCATCCTGGCCGGTCATCGCGTCGACGACGAGGAGGACGTCGTGCGGCTTGGTCTTCTTGCGAATTCGCGCCAGCTCGGCCATCAGCTCCTCGTCGATGTGGAGGCGACCGGCGGTGTCGACGATCAGCACGTCGCGGCGCTCGGCGCGCGCTTCGTCGAGCGCCCAGGAGGCGATGTCGACCGGGTCGGCGTCCGTACCCCGCTGGTAGACGTGGGCGCCGGCGCGCTTGCCGACCGTAACCAGCTGATCGACGGCAGCGGGCCGGTAGACGTCGCAGGCGGCGAGGGCGACGTCCTTGCCGTCCTTGCCGAAGAGGTGCGCCAGCTTGGCGCAGGCGGTGGTCTTGCCGGAGCCCTGCAGGCCGGCCATCAGGATCACGGTCGGCCCGCTGGAGGCCATCGCCAGCTCGCGGCCGCTGCCGCCCATCAGCCCGGCCAGCTCCTCGTTGACGATCTTGACCACGTGCTGACCCGGGTCGAGGCTTTCCAGCACCTCGGAACCGAGACAGCGCTCCTTCAGCGTCTTCGTGAACGTTTTGACGACCTTGAAGTTGACGTCCGCCTCGAGCAGAGCAAGGCGGATCTCGCGCATCGCCGCATCGACGTCGGGCTCGGTCAGCTTTCCGCGCGAGCGGACGTCCGAGAGGGTCGACTGGAGGCGGTCTGAGAGCTGGTCGAACACGGTTGCTCAGCTTAGAGGGCTGCCGGGGGAGGGATCCGGGGGTCCCGTGGGCGAATTGAGTCGCGCGCGCTACGCGCGCTGCTCCGGATGTCGCTGCTCGCCTATGGCGAGCAGGAATCAGATTGCATTTCGCCGCCTTCGGCGACATTCGCCCACGCGACCACCGGATCCCTCCATCGACACGCCCTCTCAGGACGACAGCGCTCAGCTTTCAGGACGGCCGAGGGCTCGAAAGCTGGAAACTGCTGCTGCGAACAGCGACCCCCAAGGTGAACTGCTCCGAATTTCGGTGAGCGCTCGTAGGGAGGGTGGTGGTACCCCTCCCCGGGAATGTCGCGAGGCGTGCGATATGCAATCTGTCCATTGCGCGACCTTTAGGTCGCGCTCCAACATCCGGAGCGACGCGCCCATAGGGCGCGGAGCGACAAATTCACGGGGAGGGGTACCGCCACCCTCCCCCACGCCTACTCAGCGAGCAACGCCTCGGCGTACTCCGCCGGATCAAACGGCCGCAGGTCCTCGAGCGTCTCGCCGACGCCGATCAGCTTCACCGGGATGCCGAGATCGGAGGCGATCGCCAGCGCGATGCCGCCCTTGGCGGTGCCGTCGAGCTTGGTCAGGACGACGCCGTCGACGTCGACCGCCTCGGAGAAGACCTTGGCCTGCCGCAGCCCGTTCTGACCCGTAGTGGCGTCGATCGAGATCAGCGTCTCGTGCGGCGCCTGCGGGAGCTGCTTGGCGATCACTCGCCGTACCTTGGTCAGCTCGTCCATCAGGTTGGCCTGGGTGTGGAGACGGCCGGCGGTGTCGACGATGACGACGTCGGCGCCGCGGGCGCGGGCGGCGGAGATCGCGTCGAAGGCAACCGAACCGGGGTCTGCTCCTTCCTCTCCGCGGACGAGGTCGGCGCCGGCGCGCTGCGCCCACTCGGCGAGCTGCTCAGAAGCGGCGGCGCGGTAGGTGTCGCCGGCGGCGAGGACGACCGAGAGGCCCATCTCCTTGCTCAGGTGCCAGGCGATCTTGCCGATCGTCGTCGTCTTGCCGGTGCCGTTGACGCCGACCATCATCAGAACCGCCGGCTCGCCGCTGAGGTCAATCGGCGCCCGTCCCCCGGCGGCGACCTCGGCGAGGATCTCGATCAGGCGGTCGCGCACGGCGGCGCCATCGGCAGGGACGGCCCCGGAATCGACCTCGTGCTCGAGCCGCTCGACGACCGCGGCAGTGGTCGGGGCTCCGGCGTCGGCGAGGATCAACGCCTCCTCGAGCCGCTCCCAGGTCTCCTCGTCGATGCGATCGAAGAGACTGGCTGAGATCTCCTCGGTCAGCGCCTGGCGGCTTTTCGAGAGGCTCTCGCGCAGGCGCTTGAAGACGCCGCGGCGCTCAGGCTCGGCTGCCTCAGTCGCCGACGAGGCGTTCGCGCTGGCGCGCGAACCGAGGTCGATCATCTCCTGCCAGCTCGTTGCCATCGGCCGGAGAGGCTACTTGGGCGGCGCTCCGCAGCTCCTCGACGGCGACATCGAGATGGCCGGCGATCCGCTGTGCGTCGGGAACGGTGTCGGGGTCGGCAAGGAGCCCGAAGCCGACCTGACCGTTGTAGCTGAGGATCGCGATCGCCAGGGCGTGGTTCTTGGCAAGGAAGCCGATCGGGTAAGCCGCGGTCAGCTCGCGGCCGAGCACGTAGAACGGCACCTGCGGCCCTGGGAAGTTCGTCACCAGCATGTTGAAGAGGCGGGTGGAGAAGTTGATCGCCGCGGTCGGCAGCAGGAGAACCGGGGGCGCGAAGTCCCGGAACCAGTCGTTGAGGCCCCAGATCGCCTCCGCGCCCAACGGCTGCTTGGAGGCCTTGAGCTTGTCCATCGCAGCGGACACGGCACGCAGGCGCTCGACCGGATCGGCGATGCCGACAGGCAGCGGTCCTCTCATCGCGGTCAGTTTGTTGCCGAGCTCGCCGTGCTCGTTTTCGGTCCGGATCGAGACCGGCACCAGCGCCTTCATCTCGAGCCCGTCGACGGAAACGTCGCGCTCGAGCAGCCAGCGGCGCAGGGCGCCGGCGACGACCGCCAGGGTGACATCGTTGACGGTGCCGCCGAGGGCGTTCTTGACGTGCTTGAAATCAGAGAGGTCGAAGCTGGCCCAGGACATGCTGCGCCGCGTCCCGATCGGGGTATTGAGGGGAACCTTCGGCGCTGGGCAAGCGAGGTTCCAGGTCACCTCCCAGATCCCGGCGAGGCCGTCGGCGGCGCGCTTGCGGGCGCGCCGCGGCTCTCGCAGTGCTCGCCGCAACCAGCGCCCGAGCCGCGCCAGCGTCGCCCCGATCCCCGTGCCGGCGCGGCCGACGAGGGCAGTCCGGGAAGGAGACCGGGCTGGCGTCCACGGCGCCTCCTCGCGCGCCGGCTCGCGCTTCGGCTCGACGTCGAAGAGGAGCATCCCGATGTCGACCGCGGAGATGCCGTCGGCCATCGCGTGGTGGGTCTTGTAGACGATCCCGAAACGCTCGTCCTCGAAGCCCTCGACCAGGACCAGTTCCCAGAGCGGCTTCGCGCGATCCAGCGGGGGCGCCAGCAGCTCGCCGACGAGGTCCCGGAACTGCTCCTCGCTCCCCGGCGCCGGCAGCGTCACACGGCGCACGTGCTGGTGGACGTCGAAGGCGAGGTAGTCGACCCAGAACGGCGTCCCCAGGCCCAGCGGCGGGTAAAGGAGGCGCTGACGCAGCCGCGGCAGATGGTGCACCCGGCTGCGGATGTGGACGAGGAAGTCCTCCTCGCTGGGGGCGCTCCCCTCGCACATCAACAGGGCGCCGATCGCCATGTGTCCGTTCGACCTCTCGTTTGCCAGAAACGACGTGTCGAACGACGTCAGTCTGTCCATGTGGCGCTGTGGCATAAATCCCCCTCCCAGGCGAGGGTACTGACTGGACCACGGCCGAGATATTGGAAAAGTGTTGTGCCTAGGCCACGGCGGAGAGGGCGCCGCCGTCCTCATACCGGTCCGCGTCTTCGTCGCCCTCGGCGATCTCACGTGGCAGGCGGCGGGAGACGACCTTGGTGACGCCGTCGCCGCCCATGCTGACTCCGTAGAGGACGTCGGCGGCGTCCATCGTCCGTTTCTGGTGGGTGACGATGACGAACTGGGCACGGTCGGAGAAGCGGCGGATCAGCTGCAGGAAGCGGTCGATGTTGGCGTCGTCGAGGGCGGCCTCGACCTCGTCGAGGATGTAGAAGGGGCAGGGCCGGGCGAGGAAGACGGCGAAAACGAAGGCGAGCGCGACGAGCGACTTCTCGCCGCCCGAGAGCAGCGAGAGCTTGCGGGTCGACTTGCCGGCGGGGGTGACCTCGATCTCGACTCCGAGTTCCTCGCGCTCCTCTTCCTCGTCCTCAGGCTCGGGCTCGGCGTCATCGCTGGGAGCCTCCTGCTCGCCGGCCGGCCGCTCCTCGTCGCGGACGGGACGCAGGGCGACCCGGCGCAGGACGCCGCGCCCGCCCGGGAAGAGGTGCTCGACCATCTCCTCGAAGTTCTTGGCGGTGGCGTCGAAGGTCTGCTCGAAGGCGCGCTCGATCTCGCCGTCGATGTCGCGAATCAGCGTCTCCAGCTCGCGCATCGCCCGCTCGGTGTCCTCGCGCTGGGCCTGCAGCGCCTCGACGTGCTCGCGCGCCTCGTCGTACTCGCGCTCGGCCAGCGGGTTGACCGGGCCAATCTGCGCGCGGCGGCGCTCCAGACGCTCGAGCCGGCGGTCGATCTCCGCCCGCTCTTCCTCGCTCATCGCCTGCTCCGCGGCCGGCACCTCCTCGCCGAGGCGCTCGGAGATGCTTGCCAGCTCCCGCTCGGCCTCGGCGCGGCGGTCGCCGAGGTGGGCGGCCTCAACCTCGGCTTTGGTCAGCTCGTCGGCAACCGCGGACATCTCGGCCTGTAGCTGAAACTCCTGCTGAGAGCAGGCGCGCAGCTCCTCGGCGATCTCGTCGCCGTCGTCCTCGCCACCGAGGACCTTGCCCTCGGTGCGCTCGACACGGGCACGGATCGCGGCGCCGACGCCCTCGATCGCCGCCAGCGCGGCGCGGGCGTCGTCGAGCAGGGCCTCGCCGTCGGCAACCCGCTTGCGCAGCGCCTCGCGGTGGCGCTCTCCCAACAGCCCCTCGGCCCGACGAGCATGGCGGGAGGCGCGCTCGGCGCCGCTGCGGACATCCCCGAGGGCCGACTCGCGAGCGGACTCAGTCGCCGCGTCGGAGCGGGCGACGCCGAGGCCCCTAGCCGCGGCATCGAGGCCGGCGCGGATCTCGCCCAGCTCCTGCTCGAGCTTGCGGGCGCGTTCGGCAGGGGCGCCACCGGCGCCGACGTCCAGGGTCAGCGGGCCGAGCTCCGCCCGCAGCGACTCCAGCCTCGCCTCCAGCTCGGTCTCGCGGCCGGAGAGGCCGACGGCGCGGACGGCGATCCGCTCCTGCTCGCCGCGCAGCTTCGTCACCAGGCCCCAGGCCTGGGTGCGCTCGCGGTCGCGGGCGGCGAAGCGCTCCTCCGCCTCACGGCGGCGCTTGCCGACCGCGCCCAGCCGCTCCTCGATCTCGGCCCGCGTCGCACGGGCTTTCGCCGCGGCCTTCTCGGCTGCTGCCGCCCGGTCGGCGCCAAAGCGCAGCTCCTCGGAGACGATCTGGCCGCGCAGGCCGAGCTCCTCGCGCTCGATCCGGGCGCCCAGCTCGGCGGCCTGCGCCTGGCGCTTGAGTGGCCGCAGCCGCGCCCGCGCCTCGCGCTCGACGTCGAGCGCCCGGTCGAGGTTGTCGCGGGCGGCGCGCAGCTTCAGCTCAGCGCGGCGGCGGCGCTTGCGGTGCTTGCCGAGCCCGGCGGCCTCCTCGATCAAGAGGCGACGCTCGCGCGGTTTGGAGTGAACGATCGTCTCAACCCGGCCCTGCGAGATCACCGAGTGCATCTCGCGCCCGAGGTTGGTGTCGGAAAGGACGTCGGTGACGTCGGCGAGGCGACAGCGGGCGCCGTTGAGGCGGTAGGCACCCTCGCCGGAGCGATCGAGACGGCGCTGGACCGCGAGCTCGGAAAACTCAGTCGCGGCGCGGCCGTCGGAGTTGTCGATGACGACCTCGACTTCGGCGGCGCGGCGCTGGCCGACTCCCTTGCCGCCGGCGGAGATCACGTCCTGCATCGAGGCGCCGCGAATCGCACCGGGGCTTTGCTCCCCCAGTGCCCAGAGGACGGCGTCGGTGATGTTCGACTTGCCGGAGCCGTTGGGGCCGACGATCACGCTGACGCCGGGCGAGAACTCGAGGCTCACCCGCTCGGGGAACGACTTGAACCCCTTCATCGTGATCGATCTCAGATACATGTGCTCCTCGTTCCTGCGACGCCTAGGCTCGCGATCCAGTCGGACGCGATCGCGACCACCGTGCCTAACCGCCGAGCTGTTTCAGGGCCTGCTCGGCCGCGAGCTGCTCGGCCGCCTTCTTGCTCCGGCCCACACCCTCCCCGACCCGCTGGGAGTCGACGATCGCCTCCACTTCGAAGGTCCGCTTGTGGGGAGGGCCGGTGGCGGCGGTCACCTCGTAGCTTACGCGCGCTCCGCGGCGGGCGAGCAGCTCCTGCAGCGCCGACTTGAAGTCGATCCGGGTTTCCGAGGCGTGTTCGATCCGCGGCTCGAAGGCGGTGGCGACCGCGTCCGCGGTGCGTTCAAAGCCGAAAGCGACGTAGCAGGCACCGATCAGCGCCTCGGTCGCCTCCGGCAGCGGCCGCTCGCCGTCGAGCAGGACCGCGGCCGGGATCGCACCCGTGAAGTCCTCGGGTTCGTTCGCGCGCAGCATCTCCGGCACGCCGAGCCGACGGCCCACGTCGGCGCAGGAGACACCGCTGACCGCCTGGTTGTGCACCTTCGTGAGCCCGCCGGAGGCGAGGTCCTCGAAGCGCTCGAAGAGCTCGGTGGCAACCGCGAGGCCGAGCACGCTGTCGCCGAGGAAGGCGAGGCGCTCGTAGGAGTCGACCCGGCGCTCGGTCCAGGAGGAGTGGGTGAGCGCCTGGGTGCGCAGGTCGGTGGGTAGCTTGTCGATCAGGCCCTCGAGGGCCGCAACCGCCGGATCGGAGTTCGCCGCCACCTAGGCGGGAGCGTGCTCGACCACGAACCCGACCGCGTCGCCGACGGTCTCGATCCTGGAGGCCTGCTCCTCGGAGACGCTGATGCCGTAGCGGTCCTCCAGCTCCATCACCAGCTCATAGAGGTCGAGCGAGTCGGCGTCGAGGTCCTCCTTGAAGCGGGTGCGCTCATCGATCTTCTCGATGTCGACTTCGAGCTCCTCGGCCAGGTGCTCGCGGACGAGGGTCAGGACTTCGTCGCGCTTCATTCCATGCTTCCTATCACGCGTCCTCCTCGGCCGCGAGCGCGCCGCGGCCAGCGCCGCCCTCGCGCAGCAGCGCCGCGGTACGGCCGACCGCGTCGACCTCGGCGCAGCGGGCCGCCAAGCGCACGGCGTTGGCGATCCCCTCGGCACCGGAGCTGCCGTGGCCGACGACGGCGATGCCGCGCAGGCCGAGCAGGATCGCGCCGCCGGTGGCATCGGGGTGGAGCTCGCGCCGCAATCCGCCGAGGGCGGGTTTGAGCAGCAGTCCGCCGACCAGCGAGAGCGGGTTCGAGCGGGCCGCGTCGCCCACTGCGCCGGCGACCGCCTTCGCCGTCCCCTCCATCAGCTTCAAGGCGATGTTGCCGGTGAAGCCGTCGGTGACGACGACGTCGACTGCGGCGGCGGGCAGGTCGCGCCCCTCGACGTTGCCGGCGAACTCGATCCCTGGTGCCGCGGAGAGGACGCGATAGGCCTCGACGACCTCCTCCCGCCCCTTGCCCGCCTCCTCGCCGACCGTGAGCAGACCGACGCTCGGGTTCTGGACATCGAGGACGGCGGCGCTGAAGGCGGCGCCGAGGAAGGCGAACTGGACCAGGTGCTGGGCGCGCACCTCGACGTTGGCACCGACGTCGAGGAAGAGCACGGGTTTGCCCGGCACCGGCAGCTGCACGGCCAGAGCCGGCCGCTGCACGCCCCTGAGGCGGCGCAGTCCGAAGGTCGCGGCCGCCATCGCCGCCCCGGTCGAACCGTGACTGACCATCGCGTCGGCAGCGTCGTCGGCAACCTCGCGGGCGGCGCGCACGACCGAGGCCTCCGGCCTCGCGCGGACGGCCGGCACGGGGTCCTCGTCGTTGCCGATCCACTCCATCGTCGGGACCACCTCGATCCCCTCGACGCCGCCCAGGTCGAGGCCGTCCGCGGGGCCGAAGATTCGCACGCCGATGCCGTCCGCCGCCGCCCGGCGCGCGCCCTCGGCAAGGACGTCGAAGCCCTGCTCAGCGCCGTACCCGTCGAGGGCAACGGTGACGCCGCGCCCAGGCGCCACGGCTACTCGGAGTCGGTGGCGCCAGTCGCCGGGGCCTCGGCGACTTTGTGAGAGACGACCTCACGCCCGGCGTAGGTGCCGCAGTTCGGGCAGACCCGGTGCGGAAGCCGCGGGCTGTGGCAGCGCGGACAGCTGTTCAAGGTGGCTTTGCCCGCCTTGTGATTGGCGCGCCGCTTGTCGCGCCGGGCGCTGGAAGTTCTCTTCTTCGGTACGGCCATCGGAGTCGGACATGCTAGCGGCCATGGGGTCCGAGGGGGGGCTGAGAGGGACGGATACCCCTCCTCTCTCAACTTGCTCGGGTGGGGCGTGCTCAGGCCGTTCGAGATTCGGGCAACCGAGAAGTACAAGCCGTTCGGAGGGGTATCCGTCCCTCTCAGTAGGTCGCTCGTACTACGGCTAGGTCGCCTTGCTGCCAGGCGACCTCCCCGCCAGACCAGTCCACCAAGTCGGTGAGCTGGCTTGACCTGAAGACGTCGCCGATGACGAGGGAGCGGGATTGGCCTTTGACCTGGCGGCAGAGATTCTGGCGCTGTTCGTCGTTGAGCTGGTTGACGGAGAGGACGGAGATGACGAGGTCCCAAGGGCCGTCGGGGAGGGGGTCCTCCATGCGAGCAAGTTGGACGTCGTCGTAGGTCTGGCGGGCGCGGAAGACCATGTCGGGGCTGGCGTCGAGACCAACCACCCATGCATCGGGATGGGCCTCGATCAGCCGCCGCGTCGTCTCCCCGGTGCCCATGCCGAGCTCCAACACGCGCTCGGGCGGGAACGGGATCGCCGCCACGGCCTGGTCCTGGAGCTCGTCGTAGCCGGGGATCTCGGCACGGATCCGCTCCAGGTAGACCTCCGGTTTCCAGTCGAATTGACCCATTTCGTAATCTCGTCGGAGGAGTCATCGTAAGCCCGTCCCCAGCGGAGGTCTCGATCATGCCCAAAGCGCGTACGACGACCATCGACTTGGCGCGCCTCTCGCTCTCCCACGGCGAGGGAAAACGGCTGGAGCTCCCGGTCGAGCTCGAGCCCTTCGAGATGGGCGGTCAGACCTACGTCGCGGACCCCGGCTCGCCGACCGCTCGGCTTGAGGTCTCGCGTCCCAGCGGTGGCTACGCCTTCCGCCTCCGCTTCCCGGTGCACCTCGACGGTCCCTGCATGCGCTGTCTGGAGCCGGGCATGCTCGACCTTGAGGTGGAAGCGCGCGAGGTCGACCAGGCGGCGACCGAGGACGAAGAGCTGCGCAGCCCCTATGTCAGCGACGACGAACTGGACATCGGCCGGTGGGCCCACGACGCGACCATGCTCGCCCTTCCCCCCCGCTTCCTCTGCCGTCCCGACTGCGCCGGCCTCTGCCCTGTCTGCGGCGAGTCCCTCAACGACACCGACCCCGCCGGCCACGAACACGAGCAGCCGACCGACCCCCGCTGGTCCGCTCTCAGCGATCTGAAACTCGACTAGCCGGGGAGAACCCTCGGGCCGTGGCGGCTTGCTTCCGGTATGCGGAAGGAAACCGACACACGCGAGCGCAGGGTCGCGGCGGTGGCGGCGCGCCAGCACGGCGTCATCAGCACGAGGCAGCTGTCGGAGGCGGGAATCGGCTACTCGGCTGTGTCTCGCCGGATCGAGGCAGGGCGTCTACATCGAATCCATCGCGGTGTCTACGCGGTCGGACACGCCCGGCTCTCGTTCGAAGGCCGGCTGATGGCTGCTGTACTTGCGTGCGGCGAGAGGGCAGCCGTCAGTCATCACAGCGCCGCCGCGCTCTGGCAGCTTCTGCCGCCGGCCCATGGCCCCGTCCACGTCTCGGTTGCAGGAACCTCCGGTCGCGAGGGTCGCCAAGGCCTCTGCATTCATCGCCGCCGCTCACTGGCGGCGGGAGCCACGACCACACGCAAAGGCATCCCGGTAACGACGCCAGCCCAGACACTCAGCGACCTGCGATGCCTCCTCGCGCCGCCGCAGTGGCGGCGGGCGATTCGACAGGCGGAGGTCATTGGCCTTCGCACCGGTCTGGAGAAGAGGACCGCGCCGACGCGGAGCGAGTTGGAGGACCTGTTCCTGAGGCTCTGTCGACGACACGATCTGCCGAAGCCCGAGGTCAACGTGCGAATCGGCCCCTACGAGGTCGACTTCCTCTGGCGCACCAAGCGCCTGATCGTCGAAACCGACGGCTACCGCTACCACCGCGGCTCCCAGGCCTTCGAGGACGATCACGAACGCGACCTAACCCTCCGCACCCTCGGCTACAACCTCCACCACTTCTCCTACCGCCAGGTGACCAAGCACCCCCAGCGCGTAGCGACCGCCGTCCGACAAGCCCTAAAAATCAACCACCCCGGCCGATCCCTCGACTCCACCTAGCGCAGCGCGACTAGGGCGGGGAGAGCGGTACCCCCTCCCGGCGGCTTGTACTTTTTCGCCACCCCGCCTTCGGGAACAACCGCCGCGGTCCCTCGAAAAAGTTGAGCCGGGAGGGGGTACCGCTCTCCCCGCCCCCTTCGCCGCTAAGCCTGCTCGTCCAACTCCGCGACCGGCTGTTCGTCCTCGCGACCGGCGAGGCGATCGCGGCCGCGCTGAACGGCAGCGAGGAACTTCTGCAGGTTCACTTCAAGGGTGTTGAGAATCTCGTCGGCATAGTCCTCGGCGCCGAGGCGGATTTCGCGCTCGCGGGTGCGAGCGTCCTCGACGATCTCGTCGGCGGCGCGCTCTGCCTGCTTGGTGACCTCCTCGTCGGAGATCAGGCGAGCCTGTTGCTCGCGAGCCTCGCGGACGATTCGCTCCGCCTCGCGTTTGGCCTCGGCCAGCATCTCCTGGCGCTCCTTGACGATCCAGCGCGCCTGCTTGATCTCCTCGGGAATCGTCGCGCGCATCTGGTCGAGAAGGTCGTAGATCTCCTCGCGGTCCACGCGCACCTGGTCCGTCAGCGGGACGGGTCGGGCGTTGTGGACGACGTCGTCCAGCTTGTCTATGAGAACGAGAACGTCCATTTGCGAGTCGTAAGCCTACGTGTATGCGGGGGATTTGGTGAAGATGCCGTTATCCAGGCCGTCTTTTTGCAAGCCGTCGCCCATGGGGACGAGAAGCGAGGCGAAGCCTACCTGTCGTCCAGGCGGTCGGCCAGCGCCGCCGCGACCGGCGCCGGAACCAGGTCGGAGACGTCGCCGCCGAAGGTGGCCATCTCCTTCACCCCGGTCGAGGACAGGAAGCTGTAGTGCGGCGAGGCGATCACGTAGATGCTCTCGATGCCAGGGTCGAGCTTGCGGTTGAGCTGGGCCATCTCGAACTCGTACTCGAAGTCCGAGATCGCCCGCAGGCCCTTGACGATCGCCTTGGCGCCGTTGTCGCGGGCGAACTCGACGAGCAGGGTGGCGAAGATCTGGACCTCGACGTTGGGCAGGTCGGCGGTCGCGGCGGCGATGAAGTCGCGCCGCTCCTCGGCGTTGAAGAGCGTCTTCTGCTTGCGGACCGGATTGTTGACGACACCGACGACGACGCGATCGAAAACCTGCGAGGTGCGGGTGATGATGTCGATGTGCCCGTTGGTGACCGGGTCGTAGCTGCCCGGACAGACGACGGTTCCGTTGCGCTCGCTCACACCTTCGCCTCCGCGTAGAAGGAGACGTCGGCGGCGCCGTAGCGACGCTGCCGCAGCCGCTCCAGGGAGTCGATCCGCAGTGGCCTGCCGGCGGCACTCTCGACGATGGCGCGCCCGCCGGTGGCGAGCAGGCGAGGGAGATGGGTGTTCAGGTCCTGCGCCACGCGGTCGGCGAGTCTATAGGGGGCATCGACGAAGATGAGGTCGAACTTGCCCGTTTCCGGTGGCGGGGAAACCTTGCTCAGCCAGCGCCCGACGTCGGCCCGCACCAGCTCCGCCCGCCCGCCGAGCCCGAGCCGCTCGACGTTGCCGAGGGCGGGCCGGGTCTCGCGGTCGACGAGCAGCGCCCGCGCGGCACCGCGCGAGAGCGCCTCGATCGCGAGAGCACCGGTGCCGGTGTAGAGATCGAGCACCGCAGCGCCGGTGACCCGTTCCCCGAGGACCGAGAAGATCGCCTCGCGGACGCGGTCGGAGGTCGGTCGCACCTTCCAGCCGCGCGGCGCAACCAGGCGCTGGCCTTTGAGCTCGCCGGCAATCACTCTCACGCAGGAAACCTAGATGGCTTCGTTCTTGGGACGGATACACCCGATCCAAGGAACGGACGCGGGCTAGAGGGGGATCGGGTCGGCGGCGCCGGCACCGAAGCGATGGCGGGCGGCGTCGAGCAGCGGGCCGAGGGCGGGATCGGCGAGGGAACCGTGGCGCCGCATCAGCGCCAACATCTCCTCGCGGGCGGCGAGAAGGATGGGCGTGTCCTCGGGCAGCTCGGCGACCGCGAAGCGCGGCAGGCCGTGCTGACGGGTGCCGAGGATCTCGCCCTCGCCGCGCAGGCCGAGGTCGACCTCGGCGAGCTTGAACCCGTCGCTCTCGTCCGCCACAGCCTGCAGGCGCCGGCGCGCCTGCCCCCCCGCATCTTCGGCGAAGAGCAAACACTGCGAGGCGTGCTCGCCGCGACCGACCCGGCCGCGCAGCTGGTGCAGCTGCGAGACGCCGAAGCGCTCGGCGCCCTCGATCACCATCACCGTCGCGTTGGCCACGTCGATCCCGACCTCGATCACCGTCGTCGCCACCAACACATCGGTTTCCCCCGCCGCGAACGCGCGCATCGCCTCCGCCTTCGCGGCCGAGGGCATCTGCCCGTGCAGGACGCCAACCGCGAAGTCGCGCAGCTCCCCCGCCCGCAGCCGCTCCGCCTCGACCTCGGCCGCCTTACCGGGCTGTTTCTCGGACTCCTCGACCAGCGGGCAGACGACGAACGCCTGGCGGCCCTCGCGCAGCCGCTCGCGCAGGAACTCGTAGGCGCCGGCGCGGCGCTCCTCGCCGACCAGCCAGGTCTCGACCGGCTGGCGGCCGGCCGGCAGCTCGTGCAGGGCGGTCGTGTCGAGATCGCCGTAGGCGGTCAGCGAGAGCGTGCGCGGGATCGGCGTCGCGGTCATGTGGAGGACGTGCGGGGCCATCCCCCCCACCCCCTTCGAGTCGAGCGCGCGCCGCTGCTCGACGCCGAAGCGGTGCTGCTCGTCGACCACGCATAGCCCGAGACGGGCGAACTGCACCGTCGGCTCGATCAGGGCGTGGGTACCCAGGATCAGGCCCAGCTCGCCGGAGGCGAGCTGGTTCAGGGCCTGCTTGCGGATCGAGGCCGGCGTCGCCCCGGTCAGCAGCGCGAAGGGGATCGCCTCCTCCGCCAGCAAGCGCCCGAGCGTCACCGCGTGCTGCTCGGCGAGGGTCTCAGTCGGCGCCATCAACGCGGCCTGGTAGCCGGCTTCAAGCGCCCGCAGCATCGAGTAGACGGCGACGACCGTCTTGCCGGAGCCGACCTCGCCCATCAGCAGCCGCTGCATCGGCTCGCCCGAGTCGAGGTCGGCGTCAATCTCGTCGAAGGCGGCAAGCTGGTCGCGGGTCGGCTCGAACGGCAGCGACTCCAGCCAGCGCCCCACCGCCTCGCCTGGCCTGCCGAGCCGCGGCGCCGGGCGCGCGGTGCGGTGCGTGCGCTTGCGCGTGGTCAGTAGGGCCTGGTGGAGAAAGAGCTCTTCGAAGGCGATCCGCTGCAGCGCCTGCTCGGCTTCCTCCGGCGTCTCGGGAAAATGCGCCGCCCGGATCGCGTCACCAACCCCGGCGAATCCCCGCCGCGCCCGCAGCCCCGCCGGCAGTCCCTCGATCGCGTTCGGCGCCCAGCGGCACGCCTGCTCCGCCCAGTCCCTGATCCGCTGCGCTTTCAACGCCTCAGTCGCCGGATGAACCGGGACCAGCGCTCCTCCCGCGGGTGGCACAGGGGGAGGGGGGTCGAGGACGCCCTCGCCCGCAGCACCCCCCTCCCCCTGTGACAGGACCCGCGGGCCGGAGCCCTCCTCCCCCTCGCCACCCCCGGCAGGGACCAGCTCCCATTCATTGACTGCGAAACCGCGTTTGTCGCGCTTGCCGGTGAGGAGGAATCGTGCGCCGTGGTTCAGTTTCTCCGCGACCCAGGGCTGGTTGAACCAGGTTGCTCTGATGTGGCCGCTTTCGTCGCCGACTTTGACGCTGGTGATAGTGAGGCGGCGTTTTCGGAAGGGCCGTGGCTTGGCCCCGAGAACCTCGACAAGGACGGTGCCCTGCTCACCTGGCTCGAGGTCGGCGAGAAGCCGAATGGTCCGATCGCGATGGCTGTGGGGGAAGCGGAGGAGGACGTCGCCGACGGTTCGGATGCCTGCTTCGGCGGCGGCCTCCGCCAGCTTGGGACCGACGCCGTCGAGTGCCTGGATCGAGACGTCGAGGGTGCCAGGGCGCGGCCAGTGGACGGGGGCGCCGAGGAGGTCTGCGCGGCCGAGCTCGCGGGCGCCGGCGAAGGCGCGCACCGAGTCAGCCACTACTGGGCGGCGAGCAGCCACCACCAGCTCGGCTGGCTCCCCTCGTGGGTCTCGATCTCGACGCCGTCGGGCACGTGGGTATCGATCTCCGAGAGCGGGATCGGGGCCTCCTCGCCGCCGATCACGGTGACGATCTCCGCCCCCGCGGCGAGATGCTGGATCGTCCGCGTCAGGGTCGAGCCGGTGCCGCCCCAGGCGACGATCTCGCCATCGGCAAAGCCGACCGCGTCACCTTTCTTGAAACGCCCCTGCGCGTCGTCGCGGGCGGCTGGGGCGACGCCGCCGATCGCGACTCCCTCCAGCGCCGCCTCCAGCCGCTCGGCGTTCTCCTCCGCCGAGGCCGCCGGGTCGAGCTCGACCAGCGCCAGCAGGCTCGCCTGCTGCGATGTCGCCGTCACCACCCGGGCCGGCTTCTCCGACAGCTCACAGGCTCGCTCGGCGGCCATCACGACGTTGGCGGAGCTGGGCAGGACCAGCACCTCTTCGGCCGGCACGCCGTGGATCCCGGCCAGCAGCTCGTAGGTCGAGGGGTTGAGCGTCTCGCCGCCGGGAACTACATGGGCACCGAGCTCGGCGAACAGCCGCTCGAGGCCGTCGCCGGCGGCGACCGCGATGACACCGGTGCGGCCGGAGGGCGCGCTGAGGCGGGCCTCGCGCTCGGCCATCTGCTCGCGCATGTCGGCGACGTCGAGGTTGGTGACATCGCCGGCCCCGTCGAACAGCGCCACGGCCGCCTCCGGCGCGTCGGTGTGGACGTGGACCTTGAGGGTCGCCTCGTCGCCGACGACGAGGACAGAGTCGCCGAGGCCCTCCAGCCGTGGCAGGAACTCGCGTGAGGAGAGGCCGCTGCCGGCGACGATGAAGTTGGTGCAGTAGCGATAGCGGCTGTCCTCGTGGTGGGGCAGACTCATGCGCGGAGCCTCGTAATGGGAGACCTCGGGCAGCGCGGCGCCGTCCCCGCGCAGGCCGGCAACGACGCCGGCCAGGATCAGAACCAGGCCGTGGCCGCCCGCGTCGACGACGCCGGATTCGCGCAACACGTCGAGCTGCTCCGGCGTCCGCGCCACCGCCCGCTCGCCGTCGGCGATCGCCCGCTCCAGCACCTCGGCCAGAATCGCGTCCTGTTCGGCGTCGCTGACGTCCCGACCGAGCCGCTGCTTCTCGGCCTCGAGGTGGGCGAGCTGGCGGGTCAGCGAGTGGGCCATCTCGCGAAAGACGGTCAGCATCGTCCCCTCGGCCGGTTCCCGCACCGACTCGTAGGCCGCGTCGGCGGCGCTGGCGAAGGCGGCGGCAACCAGCACCGGGTCGACCAGCTCTCCGGGGCGGCTGGCCAGCTCCTCGGCGGCGCCGCGAACGATCTGGCTGAGGATCACGCCCGAGTTGCCGCGTGCCCCCATCAGCGCCGCGCGCGCCAGCGCCTGCACCAGCCGGGTGCGGCCGACCTCGTCGACCTCGAGGCCGTCGAGGCGGTCGAGCTCCTCCATCACGGCGCGCATCGTCATCGCCATGTTGTCGCCGGTATCGCCGTCGGCAACCGGGAAGACGTTGAGGTCGTTGACCTCCTGGCGTCGCGCCTCCAGCGAGGCGTATGCGGAGGTGATGACCCGTCGGAACCGGGCGATCGAGGGATCGGGCATCTGCAGGGGAATCTAGCCACCCGCCGCGGACGCCGGGAGCCCAGCGACCGACGTTGCTAGCGTGGCGCGCCGATGCGAGCCTTTGCCACCTGGTGCACCGGTCACCGCAAAACGGTGATCGTCGGCTGGATCGTGGCCCTGATCGGGGTCGGGATGATCTCCAGCTCGGTCGGCTCCGATTTCAGCGAAGACTTTGGGCTGCCTTCCTCGGACTCCCAGGAAGCTCTCGACCTGCTCGAAGAGCGCTTCCCGCGAAGTAGCTGGGTGCGGGGAGAAGGGGTGCCGATACCCCTCTCTGTGAATTCAGTCGCGCACCCTTCGGGTGCGGCTCCGGATGATGCTGTCCGCCTATGGCGGACAGGGAATCAGATTGCATTTCGCCGCTTCGCGACATTCCCAGAGAGGGGTATCGGCACCCCTTCGCGACACGTCCCAGCTTGACGACTGGGAGGGTCCGGGCGCTTCCATCGGGCGCTTGTAAGAAGCTTTCGTCCCTGAGCCGGTTCTGCACCTAAGCCGTCCCGGAGCTGCGCGTTGGTGGAGGGGTCTGACCATCCTCCGCCGGAATGTGCGCGAAGCGCGCGGAAATGCAATCCGATTCCTGCCCGCCATAGGCGGGCACCAACATCCGGAGCCGCGCCCGACAGGGCGCGCGACTCAATTCCGCCGGAGGATGGTCAGACCCCTCCAGCGACAGGGAATCCGAGCTAGGCGGCCTTGATGACCTTGTTGGACTTCAGGCACCTAGTACAGACATACGCCCGCACGGGCCGGCCGTTCTCCTCGATTCGAACCTTCTGCAGGTTCGGCTCGAAGCGCCGTTTGGTGGCGACCATCGAGTGGCTGCGGGAGTTGCCGAACGCCGGTCCCTTGCCGCAGCTGTGACATACCTTGGCCATGAGGATCGTGGATGGTACAGGTCGTCGCTAGCTGTCGCGGACCTGCCAGCGGTACGGGTTGACCTGCTGTTTCAACAGCGCCATACGGGCGACCGTGAGGGCGGCGTTGCGGCCCTGGTCGCGCTTGCCGCCGCCGGCCCGGGCCAGAGCCTGCTCCATCGTGTCGCAGGTGATGACGCCGAAGGCGCAGGGGATGCCGGTTTCCAGCTGCACGTCCTGGATGCCCCGGGCCGCCTCGGCGCAGACGAAGTCGTAGTGGTCGGTCTCGCCGCGGATGACGACGCCGAGACAGGCGATCCCGGCGAACTGGCCACTCGTGGCGTGCAGCTTGGCGGCGAAGGGCAGCTCGTAGGCGCCGGGAACGGAGACCTGGCTGACCGAGGAAGCAGGCACCCCGGCAACCTCGAAGCCTTCGTTCGCCCCGCTCAGCAGGCGCTGGGCAAGGTCCTCGTAGAAGCGGCCAACGCAGACGGCGAAGCGCAGCGGCGCCAGCGCCCCCCGCTCCTCCTCGCTGAACTCCTCCAGGAAGGCCCCAGCCTCAGCCATCGCCGTCCTTGCCGTCCCTGGCGTCGCGTTCCTCCTCGTCGCGGATCATCTCCTCGTCGAGCGCCAGGCCCTGGTGGTGCAGCGAGTGGCCCATCTTGTCGCGCTTGGCGCGCAGGTAGGCCTCGTTGTGGGTGTTGGGATTGGCCTCGATCGGCACCTGCTCGCTGACCGAGAGCCCGTAGCCCTCGAGGCCGACGATCTTTTTCGGGTTGTTGGTGAGGATGCGGATGCTGCTGAGGCCGAGGTCGACGAGGATCTGGGCGCCGATCCCGTAGTCGCGCAGGTCCGCCGGCAGGCCGAGCTTGAGGTTGGCCTCGACCGTGTCGGCGCCCTCCTCCTGCAGTTTGTAGGCGCGCAGCTTGTTCAGCAGGCCGATCCCGCGCCCCTCCTGGGAGAGGTAGAGGAGGACGCCCTGGCCCTCCTCCTCGATCATCGCCAACGCCGAGGCGAGCTGTTCGCCGCAGTCGCAGCGCATGCTGTGGAAGACGTCGCCGGTGAGGCACTCGCTGTGGACGCGGACGAGCACGTCCTCGGCGCCGTCGACCTCGCCCTTGACCATCGCCACGTGGTGTTTGTCGTCGACAAGCGAGCGGTAGCCGACCGCGGTGAAGTCGCCGAAGGACGTCGGCAACGCGGTGTCGACGACCCGCTCGACCAGCTTCTCGGTACGGCGGCGGTAGGCGATCAGCTCGGCAACCGTGATCATCTTGAGGCCGTGCTTCTCGCAGTAAGGGATCAGGTCCGGGACGCGGGCCATGGTTCCGTCGTCGTTCATCACCTCGCAGATCACGCCGGCTGGAGTGAGGCCGGCGAGCCGGGCGAGGTCGACGCTGGCCTCAGTGTGACCGGTGCGCTCGAGGACGCCGCCGTCTTTGGCCCGCAGCGGGAACATGTGGCCGGGAACGACGATGTCGCGCGGACCCGACTCGGGGTCGATCGCGACCTGGATCGTGTGCGCCCGGTCGTGGGCCGAGATCCCGGTGCTGACGCCGCCCGCGGCCTCGATCGTGACCGTGAAGGCGGTCTGCAGCGGCGCCTCGTTCTTGGCTGCCATCAGTTTCAGGCCGAGCCGTTCGCAGCGCTCGGCGGTGAGCGCGAGGCAGATCAGGCCGCGCGCCTCCTTGGCCATGAAGTTGACCGCCTCCGGGGTGGCGAACTGCGCCGCCATCACCAGGTCGCCCTCGTTCTCGCGGTCTTCGCCGTCGCAGACGACGACCATGCGGCCGCGGCGGATCTCCTCGATCGCCTCCTCGATGGTCGAGAACGGACTCTCGCCCGCCTCGGTCAACAAGCTCTCGTTGTCGGTCTCAGTCTCTTGGCTCACGCTCGCTCCTTTCCAGCGAATGGTGCCAGCAACCGCTCCACGTACTTGGCCACGATGTCGCACTCGACGTTCAGCCTGCTTCCCGGCTCGAGCTCGCCGAGGTTGGTTCTCTCCAGCGTCTCCGGGATCAGCGAGACCTCGACCCAGCTCTCGCCGAGTTCCGCGATCGTCATGCTGACGCCGCTGAGGGCGATCGAGCCCTTGTCGACGGTGTAGCGGAGCAGGTCGGGACCGAGGGCGACGCGGACGCGGCGAGCGAAGCCGTCGTCCTCAACCACAGCCACCTCGCCCACCCCGTCGACGTGCCCCTGCACGATGTGGCCACCGAGCCGGTCGGAGGCCTGCATCGCCAGCTCGAGGTTGACGCGGCTGCCGCTCTCGATCGAATCCAGGGCCGTCACCGCCAGCGTCTGGTTCATCGCCTCGGTCTCGAAGCCGGTGTCGCTTACGGCGGTCGCAGTCAGGCAGGCGCCGTTGACTGCCACGGAGTCGCCGAGGGCGATATCGCCCGCCAACCCCGTCGCGATCCGCAGCCGCGCGCCGTCGCCCCCGCTCTCCACGGCTTCAACCCTGCCGACGTCTTGGATCAGTCCGGTGAACACGTCACCACTCCTTGTATCGCGCCGTGATCAGTACATCCTCGCCGACCTGCTCGACCGAGGATGCGAGGGCGTATCGGCGCGCGGGTCCTGTCACGGGGGGAGGGGGGGCGCTGCGGGCGGGATCGTCCTCGACCCCCCCTCCCCCCGCGCCACCCGCGCGAGGGTCCGGGTCAGGCTGATTCAGCAAGACGGGGGCGATGAAGGTGCGCGACTCGTCGAGCTGGTCGGCGGTGAGGAAAGCAGCGGCGAGCGTAGGGCCGCCCTCGAGGAAGAGGCTGGTGATGTTGCGGCGGCCGAGGTCGGCGAGGGCTGAGGAGATGCGGTCGGCCGAGGTCGAGCCGGCGGCGACGAGGATCTCGGCGCCGGCGTCGCGCAGAGCGCCGACGCGATCTGGCTCCGCATCGGGTGAGACGACCGTGAGAACCGGGGACTGGTCGAGGGTGGCCAGAAGCTGCGACTCGAGTGGCAGGCGGGCTTGAGAATCGAAGACGACGCGCAATGGCTGTCGCACAGCGCTGCGCTTTGTTCCCGCTATGCGGGAATAAGGCGCAGCGGAAGCGTCGGCCTGCGGCCGGGCGGTGAGGAGGGGGTCGTCGGCGAGAACGGTGCCGATGCCGGCGGCGATCGCGTCGGATTCGGCGCGCCAGCGGTGGACGAGGGCGCGGCTCTGCTCTCCCGATATCCAGGGCGAGTCGCTCGGCGCCGTCGTGGTGCGGCCGTCGAGGGACATCGCCAGCTTCAGCGTCACGAGCGGCAACCCGGTGCGGGCGTGCTTGCGGAACGCCTGGTTGAGCAAGCGAGCGGCAGCGGCCTCGGCCCCGGCGGCGAAGACAACCTCGACGCCGCCGTCGCGAAGGATGCCGGGGCCGCGCCCGGATGCCTTCTCGCTCGGGTCCTCAGAGGCGATCACGACGCGCGCGACTCCCGCCTCCAGAATCGCGTCCACGCAGGGTGGCTGCCGCCCCTCGTGAGCGCACGGCTCCAGCGTCACATACATCGTCGCCCCCGCTGGATCCTCCCCCCTCGCCTCGCAATCGCCCAACGCCGCCCGCTCGGCATGCGGCCCACCCAGTTCGGCGTGGAACCCCTCACCGATGACGCTGCCCTCACGAACGATCACAGCCCCCACCAGCGGATTCGGGCTAACCCTCCCCCGCCCGCCCTCAGCCAGCTCCAACGCCCGCCGCAGGTGCGTCCCGTCCGTGGCTGTCAGCTGGGAATTCATCACTGATTGACTGGTCAGTCAACCAATGGTACCTGGGGCTGGCGGCTACCCAGCTGCTCACTCGCGCGGGTGGCGCCGAGTGGTCTCGGCCCGCTTCGTCGCGCGGGTGGCGCCGGGGTGGGGTGTTCGCGCAGCCCGGAGGCTGCGAAGGGCGAGACCCCAACCCTGACACCGCTATATCCCTCTGCCCTGAGCAGCGCGCAGGGCAAGCGAGCACCCCACCCCGGCGACAGGACCCGCGCGCCAGAGCACCCGGATACCCTGACCGCCGCACCCATGAAGCTGATCATCCAAATCCCCTGCTTGAACGAGGAATCCACGCTCCCCGCGACGATCGCCGACCTCCCCCGCCAGGTCGAGGGCTTCGACACGGTCGAGCTGCTGGTCGTCGACGACGGCTCGACCGATCGCACGGTCGAGGTGGCGCGCGAGAACGGCGTCCAGCACATCGTCCGCCTGACCAACAACAGGGGTCTGGCGGCGGCGTTCCAGGCCGGCCTCGACGCCTGCCTCAAGCTCGGCGCCGACGTCGTCGTCAACACCGATGCCGACAACCAGTACCGCGGCGCCGACGTCAAGAAGCTGGTGGCTCCGATCCTGGCCGGCGAGGCCGACATGGTCGTCGGCGATCGCCAGGTCTCCAGGATCGACCACTTCTCCGGCTCGAAGAAGGGGCTGCAGCGGCTCGGCAGCTGGGTCGTGCGGCGGCTCTCGGGGACCGAGATCACGGACACGACCTCCGGCTTCCGCGCCTACAACCGCGAGGCGGCGCTGCAGCTGCTGGTCGTTGACAACTTCACCTACACGCTTGAGAGCCTGATCCAGGCGGGCAAGATGCTGATCGCGGTCGATGAGGTGAGGATCGAGACCAACCCGCAGACGCGCGAGTCGCGACTGTTCGCTTCGACCGGCGCCTACGTGCGCCGCAACGGCCCGGCGATCCTGCGGATCTACGCCCGCTACGAGCCGCTGCGCGCCTTCGCCACCGCCGGGCTCGTCGTCCTGCTGCTGGCGCTGGCGGCGTGGATGCCCTTCCTGATCGACTGGATCTTCCACGGCGACAGCGACGGTCACGTCCAGTCGCTGATCCTCGGCGCCGTCCTCTTCATCGCCGCCATGCAGTTGTTCGCGCTTGGGGTCATCGGCGACCTGCTGTCCGGACAGCGGGTGATGGCGCAGCGAACCTTTGAGCGGGTGCGCCGGGTCGAGATGGCGCTCGGCGTCGAGCCCTCCCACTACGAGCCGGGCGAGCCGCGCAGCTGATGGAGCGCGGTGGCGGACGCTCGGCCTCGGCCGAGTACGGGAAGACCGCGAGCTTCCTCGCCGTCGGCGTCGGCCTCACCGGCCTCATCACCTACGCCTACTTCCTGATCGCCTCGCACGTCCTTTCCAAGCCCGATTACGGGCAGATCACCGTGCTCTGGTCGGCCGTCTTCATCACCATCTCGACCCTCTACCGTCCGGTCGAACAGCTGCTCTCGCGCCACATCTCCGAACGGCTGGTGAAGAACGAGCCGATCGCCCAGGAGATGCGGGTCGCGGCGACGATCCAGCTCGGCCTGGCGCTGTTCTTCGCCGTCCTCGCGCTGGCGCTGCGCGGTCCGATCGAGGACAACCTGCTGGAAGGCAACGAAACGCTCTACTGGGTGTTCTTCGGCGCCGTCCTCTTCTACGCCGCCAGCTACTTCGCCCGCGGCTTCCTCGCCGGCCAGCGCACCTTCGGCACCTTCACGGCGCTGATCCTCTCGGAGTCGGTCTTCCGCACCTCGTTCGCGGTGCTGGTCGCGGTCGGCCTGCTCAGCGGCCAGTCGGGGGTGGCAATCGGCATCGTCGCGGCGCCGAGCCTCTCCCTACTCGTGGTGCCGCTCGCCTTCGCCCGCCGCGCCAAGAAGGCAGAACGTGACGCGCCTGGCACGCCCGGACGCGAAGCGGAGGACATGCCGGCTGACGGAGAGTTCTCGATGCGCCACGGCGGCGGCTTCGCGGCAGCCGTGCTGGTGATCATGTTCAGCGAACAGGCCTTCCTCAACGCGGGGCCGCTGATCGCCCGCGGCCTGCAGGGTGCCGCCGCCGCCGGCTTCATCTTCAACGTGCTGATGATCGCGCGGGCGCCGCTGCAGCTCTTCCAGGCGGTCTCGACCAGCATCCTCCCCCACCTCACCAGCCTCCACACCTCGGACGCCCCCGACAGCGAGCGCGAGTTCCACCGCTCCGTGCGCGGCGTCCTGCTCGGCGTCGCCGCCTTCGCCGCCTTCACCGGGATCGTCGTCCTGATCGCCGGCCCGCAGCTGATGCAGCTCGCCTTCAGCGACAAGTTCAGCTACGACCGTGCCGGACTGCTGCTGACCACGCTGGGGATGGGGCTCTACCTCGGCTCGGTCACGCTCAACCAGGCCTGTCTGGCGCAGGGGCAGGTGCGGCGCGCCGCCGCCCGCTGGCTCGGCTGTGCCAGCTTCTTCATCGGCTGGAACTTTCTGCCGCTGGTCGAGAACGAGTTCCGCCGCGTCGAGATCGGCTTCGCCCTCACCGCCGGCGTCCTCTTCGTCCTGCTCTACCTCGTCTACCGCCACCCGCACGAACGGGCGGAGGACGTGCCCGGGGCGGGTTCCGCGGAGGAGCTCGAGGCGCGGCTGGCCTCAATCGACGAGAACGTCTAGAAAACGCTTTACGCGCGTCAACTATTAAGGCGGGGATCGTTCCTTTAGGGTCGCCCCGATGGGCGCCCACGATGCTGAGCTGATCCTGATCGCCGGCTCGCTGCTGGCCGCGGGGATCGTCGGGGCACTGCTGGCGGATCGGGTGAAAGTGCCGGGCCTGCTGCTGTTCCTCGGCCTCGGCATGCTGGCCGGCTCAGAGGGGATTGGCGGCATCGAGTTCGACGATCCCGGCTTGGCCCGCACGCTGGGGACGATCGCGCTGATCCTGATCCTCTTCGAGGGCGGGTTGACCGCCGGCTGGTCGGAGATCCGGCCGGTGCTCGGCACGGCGGCATCGCTGGCCACGGTGGGAACGGCGGTCACGGCGGTCGTCGCCGGTCTCGCGGCGAAGGAGATCTTCGGCCTCAGCACCCTGGAAGGGATGCTGGTCGGCGCCGCGATCGCCGCCACCGACTCCGCCGCGATCTTCGCCGTGCTGCGGCGCTCGACGCTGGAGAAGCGACTCGCGCGCTCGCTCGAGGGCGAGTCGGGGATGAACGACCCGGTGGCACTGCTGCTGGTGATCGGCTTCATCGAATGGATCCAGGAGCCCGGCTTCGGCCTCGCCGACATGGTCGGGTTGCTGGCGCTGAAACTGGCGATCGGAACGGCGATCGGGGTCGCGGTCGGACGCCTCGCCGTCGCCGGGCTCGACCGCGTGCGCCTGCCCACGGACGGGATCTATCCGGTGGCGACGATCGCCATCGCCAGCCTCTCCTTCGGCCTGGCCGAGCTGGCGCACGGCTCCGGGTTCCTCGCCGTCTACCTGACCGCGCTGGCTCTCGGCTCGGCCCGGATTCCCGCCCGGCGCACGATCGTCGCCTTTCACGAAGGCCTCGGCTGGGTCGCCCAGATCTCGCTTTTCATCCTGCTCGGCCTGCTCGTCTTCCCCAGCACGCTCGGTGACGTGGCGCTGAAGGGATTGGCCCTCTCGGCGGTTCTGATCGTGCTGGCGAGGCCGGTCGCGGCCTTCGCCGCCACGGCCTTCGCGCCCCTGAACGGACGCGAGCGGCTGATGCTCGGGTGGGCGGGGCTGCGCGGCGGAGCACCGATCTGGCTCGCGACCTTCCCGGTGGTGGCCGGGATCGGTAGCGGCGAAGAGCTGTTCGCGATCGTCTTCTTCGTCGTCGTCAGACTCGACCCTCGTCCAGGGCGCCTCCTTCGAGCCGCTGGCGCAGCGGCTTGGGCTCACCACCGACGAACCGGCGTTGCCGCGGCGACTGTTCGAGTCGGGGCGGATCCGCCGCATGGGCGGCGACGTGATCGCCTACCGGCTGCCGGCCGGGGCCGCCGCCGCCGGGCACCGCGTGCGCGAGCTGGAACTGCCGCGTGAGGCGCTGGTCAACGTGATCGTCCGCGACGGTCACGCGATCCCGCCGCGCGGATCGACCGAACTTCGCGAGGGCGACGAGCTCCACATCCTCGTCCGCGGCGAGCTGCGCGACGAGGTCGAGGAGCAGACGAAGACCTGGACGAAAGGGCCGGTGGGCCGCCCGGCGCCGCCGCCGCTGCCGCACCGCGCCTCCTCGCAGATCTTCTCGGTGCGGCCGACCCGCGAGGGCGACGACCTGACCGCAAAGAAAACGGTCGACGGCATCCCGGTGCTGGCAGTCCTCCGCAGCCGCCGTGACGGCGCCGGCGTGATGGCGGCGCTGGCCGACGGCCGCTACGCGGTGACGGGCGAAAAGGTGATCGCAATCGGCGGCCGGCGGTCCCTGGCGGACTGGTGCGAGCGAAGGGCGGGGCGCCCGGACGTCGACCAGGCGGAACGGGCCTGGTGGCAGGAGGTCACTGGGGCGTTGATTGCACGTGGGCGGAGGCTCTGAGACCGGCGCATATCGGCGTCCTCGGTCGCTCGCGTGCAGAGCACGCCACGCTCCCTGCGTCCTTGATCTGCTTGGTCTCAGCGCCTCTTGGCTTACTTCAGCTCGCGCCTACGGCGCTCGCAATATCTGAGTAGGCGGCTGCAGGGTCGTCGGCGTGGAAGATCGCGGAGCCGGCGACGAGGAGGGAGGCGCCGGCGGTGGCGACTGAGGCGGCGGTGGCGGTGTCGACGCCGCCGTCGACCTCGATCCGCGCCTCGCCGGCGAGCGCGCGCAGGCGCTCGATCTTCTGTGGCGACGACTCGATGAAGGCCTGGCCTCCCCAACCGGGGTTGACGGTCATGCAGAGGACGATGTCGGCATCGCCGCGCAGCTCGGATATCGCCTCGGCGGGCGTGCCGGGGTTGAGCGCGATTCCAGCCAGGCAGCCCAGCTCGCGGACGGCATGCAGGGTCCGGTTGGCGTGCGGCGTCGCCTCCGCGTGGAAGCTGATCGAATCGGCGCCGGCCCGCGCGAATTCCTCGATCTGGCGCTCGGGTGCCTCGATCATCAGGTGCACGTCGACCGCGCCGCCGGCCTCGTGGACCTGGTCGGCGATGCCGCTGAGCACCAGCGGCCCGATCGTGATCGGCGGCACGAAATGGCCGTCCATGACGTCGAAGTGGATCACCCGCGCGCCGGCGTCCATCACCTCTTCGACCTGCGACCCGAGCTTGGCGAAATCCGCCGAGAGGATCGACGGGGCGATCCGCGGGGTTTCGATCAATTCCCGCATGCGCTCACTCATGGCCGCCACCCTACTGAGCGCGCTCGGACGTGGCTGGCAAGGACGCAGGGAGCGAGACGAGGGGAGCGCACTCAGTGCGTGACCCGAAGTCGAGCGACCGAGGACAACGCCAGGCGCGTCCGAGCGCGCTCAGGCTGCCCGCAACATGGAGGAGCCGCATGCCTGACACTGGAGGTCCTCGGTTTTGCTCATACGGGCGATGGTGCCGTGTTCGCCGCAGTTGGGGCACTGGGAGACGAGTTCGAAGCGGCTGAGGCAGTTGACGCAGCGCAGGCGGCCCGGCAGTTGGGTCGGCCGCAGCCAAGGCTCGCTGCAGTTGGGGCAAGGGGCGCGGCCCAGGGTGGTCCCTTCCCCCGAGCCCACGTCGCCGGTCTCACTCATCCTCTAATCATGCCTTCTCAGGCGGGCGATGAAGAAGCCGGTGGTGCCATCGCGGTCCGGGCGCAGTTGCAGGCAGCGCGGCTCGACCGGGGAGGCCAGCTCTGGCGCGCGGGCGCCGAGGTCTTCCAGCTCCAACGGCGGCACCTCCTCGGCTGCCGCGGCGGCCAGCAGGGCCTCGACCCTCTCCTCGTTCTCGCGGCGGGAGATCGTGCAGGTCGAGTAGACGAGGACCCCGCCGGAGCGCAGGACCCGGGCGGCGCCGAGCAGGGCGCGTGCCTGAACGTCGACGAGCCGCTCGATCACCTTCGGCGATTTGCGCCAACGGGCGTCGGGGCGCGAGGCGAGCGCGCCAAGGTCCGAGCAGGGAGCGTCGAGCAGGACCCGGTCGAAACCGGTGGCGACGCCCTCGGCGGCGGTGGCATCCGCCTCGATCACGGTGACGCCGCGCAGGCCGAGGCGGCCGGCCTGGGCGGCGACTTCGCCGGCCCGGGCAGGGTCGAGCTCGACCGAGATCACCTCGCCGCGGTCGCCCATCCGCGTCGCGATCTGGCCGGTCTTGATGCCCGGTCCGGCGCAGAGGTCGAGGACGTGCTCGCCCTCGCGCGGGTCGAGCACCTCGACCACCGCCGCGGAGCCAAGGCTCTGCGGCGTCAGCTCGCCGCTCGCGACCATGGCAGGGACGGTGTCGCCGGTCCGGCCCGAGATCACGATCGTCTCCGCTGGCGCCAGTGGCCAGGGCCCGCCGGCCGGAGCCGCATCCACCCCGGCCTCGCGCAACTTCGCCAGGGCCGAGTCACGGTCGCCGCGCAGCAGGTTGACCCGCAGCGCCACGCCGGCCGGGTCGTTGCCGGCGGCGAGCAGCGAGCGTGCACCGTCGGGACCGAGCTCCTCCCACCACATGCGCGCGAGCCACTCGGGCGCCGAGTGGGCGATCGCCGCGGACTCGGCGCTGGAGTCGTCCTCGAGGAGCGCTGCGCTCAGCTCGGCACGCTCGCGGATGGCGCGACGGAGGACCGCGTTGACGAAGCCCGCGGCGTGGGCGGCTGCGGCTCCCTTGACCAGCTCGACCGCCTGGTCGACCGCCGCGTGATCGGGGGTCCCGTCGGCGAAGAGCAACTCGTAGAGGCCGAGGCGCAGGGCGGCCAGGACCGGCGGGTCGAGCAGGCGCGTCGAGCGCCCGGCCAGGCGTTCGATGGCAGGGTCGAGGGTGCCACGGCGCTGGACGGCGCCGTAGGCGAGCCGCTGGGCCTGCGCCCGCTCCCTGCCCTCGACCCCGAGCCGATCGGCCCCGGCGCGGAAGGCGCGCTCGGTGAAGGCGTCCTCCTCGAAGGTTGCCCGGATCGTCTCGAAGGCGAGCGCGCGGGCCGGTGCGATACCCGTCACAGTTCGCGCTTCGCTCCCGGCGCGAAGAACCGGAGATGCACGCTTGGTCGCTCCACACTCACGGCAGCTTCGGCAGCGGATGCCCGCGCAAGTAGGCGTCCACCGGCATCGGCTTGCCCCCCGGTGGCTGGACGACCTCAAGCCGCAAAGCGCCGCGGCAGCAGCCGACGAGCAGCGCTCCCCACTCCGACTTGACGGCCCCGGTCTGGACGCTGACGTCGACGGCGCGGGCGCGGCGGACCCCGAGCCGCTCGCCATCTGCGGTCTCCAGGTAGGCGCCGATATGCGGGGTCAAAGCGCGCACTACTGCGGCCAGCTCGGCGGCGGGACGCGCGGGGTCGAGTCGGCGCTCAGCGGCATCGATCTTCTCCGCGTAGGTCGCCCCCGCCTCGTCCTGCTCGGAGAACTCGAGGCGGCCCTCGGTTGTGAGGCTCAGCGCGCGGACGAGGAGCTCGCCACCGAGACCCGCCAGTGTCGAGGAGAGCGCCTCGAACTCTGTGTCGGCGTCGATCGGGATCTCCGCCGTCAGCGCCACCGGGCCGGAGTCCAAACCGGCGGTCAGCTTCATCACGCAGACTCCGGTCCGCGGGTCGCAGGCCATGATCGCCCGCTCGATCGGCGCCGCGCCGCGCCAGCGCGGCAGCAGCGACGGATGCACGTTCAGCATCAGGTGCTTGGAGAGCAGTGGCTCGCGGATCAGCTGTCCGAAGGCGCAGACGACGACCGCGTCGGGACGGGCGGCGGCGATCCGCTCGCGTGAACCCTCGCCGTTGACGTCTGCAGCCTGCAGCAACTCGATCCCAAGTTCCCGCGCCGCCGCGGCAGTCGGCGGCGGCGACAGCTTGCGCCCTCGCCCCCTGGGACTGTCGGGAGGCGTGACCACCAACGCCGGCCGATGTTCAGAGCCCGCCAGCCCCCTGAGCACGGTGGCGGCGAAGTCCGAGGTGCCGAGGTAGACGGTCTTCACGCGTCGGTGCGCGGCTCGCGCAGCTCGCCGTCCTCGCCGGGCTCCTGCTCTTCCGGCGAGGGGCTGTAGCTGCCACCTTCGCGCAGTGCGCGCAGGGCGCCCTTGCGCTGGTCGCGGCTGGTGCGATCGAGGATCAGCACTCCGTCGAGATGATCGATCTCGTGCTGCAGGACCCGCGCCTCCAGGCCGGCCGCCTCAATCTGGATCGCCTCGCCCTCGGCGTCGCGACCGCTGATACGGACGTAGAGTGGGCGCTCGACGTCCATCGAGACGCGCGGCAGGCTGAGGCAGCCCTCCTCGGCGATCGACGCCTCCTCGGAGCACCACTCGACGGCGGGGTTGACCAGCGCCGTCGGCTCGCCGTCCGACCCCGCCTGGAAGACCAGCAGCCGGCGCAGCACGCCGACCTGGGTGGCGGCGAGGCCGACCCCCATCCCGTCGCGCATGATCGCGACCATGCGCTCGACCTCGGCCCGCAGCTCGGGTCCGAAGCTCGAGACCGGCGAGGCGACGCTCTTCAGCACCGGGTCGCCGAACTTGACCACCTGCGCGAGCGCCGCCTCACGGCGGTCCAGCAGCTCCGCCTCGAGCTTCTCCCGCTCGCTGCTGTCGCGCTCGCCCTCGTCGGTCTCGGTCCGGTCGCTCATGGAGCCTGAGTCTAAGGCCCGGGCTGGGCGCGCGGCAGGCGTGGTGACATCGCTTATTGCGGGTCGACGTCGACGCCGATCGAGACCTCGCGCAGGGAACGGTCGGCAGCCCGACGCTCGACCACCTCGCGGACCGCGGCGACGGTGCCCTCGCGGTCGCAGGCCTTGATCAGGACGCGGCGGCGGTGGCGGTTACGAACGCGGAACATCGGCGCCGGCCCGAGCAGCTCGGAGCCAGCGGGGAGCTGCTGATGGAGGTCTGCGGCAACCGCGGTGACGGCAGCTTCGAGCTTCGGCTCCTGCTCGCCGGCGAAGCCGATCCGCACCAGATGGGAGTAGGGCGGGTAGCGCAGCAGCCGGCGTCGCTCCAGCTCGCCGGCGAGGAAGCCGGCGGAGTCGTGGCGGGCGGCGTGGGAAATGCTCGCGGCGGTCGGCGCCAGGGTCTGGACGATCACCTCACCGCCGGCCTCGCCGCGGCCGCTGCGGCCCGCCAGCTGGGCAACCATCGCGAAGGTCCGCTCCTCGGCGCGGAAGTCGGGAAAGCGCAGGGTCGCGTCAGCGTCGAGAATCGCGCTCAGCGTCACCTCGGGGAAGTCATGGCCCTTCGCGACCATCTGGGTGCCGACGAGGACGCCGCTCGGCGCCTCGCCGAAGCGGGCGAGGATGCGGGCGTGGGCGCCGCGTCCGGCGGCGGTGTCGGAGTCGAGGCGGAAGATCGGCATCGGCGCCAGGCGCTCGGCCAGCAGCCGCTCGATCCGCTCGGTGCCGGCGCCCGCCTGCGAGAGCGTCGTCGAGGCGCAGTCAGGGCAGGCGCGCGGCTGCGGCTCGGTGTGAGCGCAGTGGTGGCAGACGAGGCGGCCGCTGTGGCGGTGGACGATCAGCGAGACGTCGCAGTTGGGGCAGCTCCAGTGGTGCCCGCAGGAGCGGCAGGTGAGCCAGGGCGCGAAGCCGCGGCGGTTGATCATCACGATCGCCTTGGCGCCGGCGGCGCGGACGGCCTCCAGCGCCTCCCAGGTGTCCGGGTGCAGCGGGCCGGAGCGGGGATCCGCCTCGCGCATGTCGACCAGCTCGACCGGCGGCATGCGCAGGCCGTCGACCCGGCGCGGCAGCTCGACTCGCGGCAGCTCCAGCCAGGACTCCGGCCGCGGCGTCGCCGTGCCGGCGACCAGTACGGCGCCGCAATCCCCGGCTCGCCGGCGGGCGACCGTGCGGGCGTCGTAACACGGGTCCCCGTCCTGCTTGTAGGAGGGGTCGTGCTCCTCGTCGATCACGATCAGGCCGAGGTCGTGGACGGGGGCGAAAACGGCGGAGCGCGGGCCGACGCAGACGCTCGCCTCGCCGCTGCGCAGGCGTCGCCACTCGTCGTAGCGCTCGCCGGCGGAGAGGGCCGAGTGGAGGACGGCGAAGCGGTCGCCGAGGCGGGCGCGGAAGCGCGCCACCGCCTGCGGCGCGAGGCCGATCTCGGGGACGAGAACGATCGCGCCCATCCCCCGCTCCAAGGCCGCCTCGACCGCCGCCAGGTAGACCTCGGTCTTGCCCGACCCGGTGACCCCGTGCAGCAGCAGCTTGCGCTCGGCCCCCGGCGCCGATGGGCCGGCTTCGGGAGCGATGGTCCCGTTTTCGGCCCATCGGCCCCCGTCGAGCGCGGCGACGATCGATTCCACCGCCTGTTGCTGTTCGGGCAGGAGCTGCGGGCGCGCGGCAGGAGCTGCGAGGGTTGAGCCGGCGGGCGCGCGGCGCAGGCGTGAGTTGCGGGTGGCGATCAGGCCGCGCTCCTCGAGGCGTCGCAGGGTCTGACGATCGGAGCCGACAGCGGTGGCCAGCTCGGCGCTCGACATCTCGCCGGCGCGGAGTGCCTCCAGCACGGCCCGCTGCTTTACGCCGAGGCGGCCGCCGCCGCTCAGGGCCGCCTCGCCGGCCGGCAGGAGCTCCGCCCGCAGCTCGACCTTGGAGCGGACACTGCGACCGCCCGTACCGGTCCCCGGTGGCAGCACCAGCTGCAGACCCCGCGAGGGCGTCGAGCAGTACTCGCGGGCAACCCAGAGCCCGAGCCGAACCAGCTCGGCCGGGGCGCCGGACTCGAGCGCCTCGATCGGCTCCGCCAGGCGCTCGGGCGGCAGCTCGGAAGTCTCGGCGAGCTCGACGACGACCCCGAGCAGCTTGCGAGGGCCAAAGGGGACGCGGACGACGCTGCCGACCTCCAAGCCTTCCATCGCCGCCGGGCGGCGGTAGTCGAACGGCCCCCGCAGGGCGCGGGCGGTCGTCAGCGGCTCGACCTTGAGGATGGCCATCGGGCGAGGGTATGCGCGGCGGGGGACGACCCGTGCAGTGCCTGCGGCCACCGTAGTGAGGACGTATGCTGCGCGCCGTGAGCCTCAACCTCAGTCCCGGAGAGCAGGTGATCTTCGAGGGCCACCCGTCCTGGCGCGCGATCCTCGGTTTCTACCTGAAAGGAATCGCCGTGGCGATCGTCCTCGGCGTGATCGCGAAGCTGATCGACGGCAACGGGACCGCGTTTTTGGTGATCCTGGTCGTGATCGGCGTCACTGTCCTGGCGGGCTTCGTCAAGCGCGTCGCGACCACGTACACGATCACCAACCGCCGCCTCAACATCAAGCGCGGGATCGTCTCCCGCGAGATCCAGGAGACCCGGCTCGAGCGGGTGCAGAACGTCAACTACCGCCAGTCGGTCTACCAGCGCCTGATGCAGATCGGCGACGTCGACTTCGACACCGCCGCCACCGACGACTACAACTTCGTCTTCTCCGGCGTCGCCGACCCCGGCGACGTCGTCCACGCAGTCGACCAGGCGACCGGCAGGAGCGCCGCCGGGACGCACGGGCTGGGCGAGGCGCAGCCGCCGGGCTCGCCACAGGCGTAGGGTCGCTGCCCGAGGGATCGCTCCGGCTGGCCGTGGTCGCAGCTGAAGTCGCTACCTGAGCCGGCGGCAGGTGCGGGTGAGGATGCATTCGACATGGTCGGGTTCGTACTTGACCTGGTAGTGGGAGAAACGGAGCGACACCAGACCCGACGCGGTGTGGGTTTGATCGCGCAGGGCGTCGCGCGTCTGGGCGGACGCGGTGCGGTGATAGCACCAGCCGTCGGTCTCGACGACCAGGCCAAGGCCCGGCCAGTGGAAGTCGACCTCGAAACCGTTGACCATCTGTTTTGTGAGCGGCGTGGGAAGCCCTGCCGCGGCGGCAATTGGGCGGAAGAGGAGTTCGAGCTCGGTGTCGGAGAGGCGGAAGGTATGGCGGTCGAGGAGCGTTCGCAGGGGTCGGACACCCGGCTCGCCCGCATAACCGTCGAGAGCGTCTCGCAGCGGCCCCGGATCGATCAGATCACGCTTGTCGGCCTCGTTGACTGCGCGCTCGAGCCGCTTCGGGCTGAGTTCCGTCGCCACGTCGATCAGGGTTCGGACCGGCTGGGTAAGGGGGATTCCACGATGGGAGCCGACATCCGTGGCGGAGAGGCCTGGCCGCCGATGCACCCTAATCCCTTCACGGCGCACTTCACTGGGGCGACGGATGCTGATGTCGATCAGGCCGCGACACTCGGACCCGAATCCCCAGAGGGCGGCTGCACTGAGATGACTCAGCGCTGCATCCTCGCCGCAGGCCAGGACTGCGGCCATCCAGCGCCCGTGGAGACCAAGGCCCGGTCGTCCCACCGCATAGACACCAGCGCTCACCGGGTGGAGACGGCCGATCCCGATCCGATGCTTGATCCCCTTCGGACTAAACCCAAGAGCAAGCAAATCCCCCCGCGTCAGCACCCCATGCTGCCTCCGAGCCCGATCCCACGCCTGCCGACTCCGCGATTCCGATGTTTGGTCCCCCATAGGGGCCCAAAGCTCGGAGCTAGGGCAGATTCGCCCCCCCCGGCTTAGGTGCGGAGCGGCTGTACCGCTAGGCGGCGGCGGTTTCGAGGCCGGCGGCGGCGCGGAGGGCGGCGGCGCGGTCGGTCCGCTCCCAGGTGAAGTCCTCGTCGCCGCGGCCGAAGTGGCCGTAGGCGGCGGTCTTCTGGAAGATCGGGCGGTGGAGGTCGAGGTAGCGGCGGAAGGCGCCGGGGCGCATGTCGAACTCGGCCTCGACCAGCTGGGAGATCCGCGAGTCCGGCAGCTTGCCGGTGCCGAAGGTCTCGACCATCAGCGAGACGGGGTGGGCGACGCCGATCGCGTAGGCGACCTGGACCTCGCAACGCTCGGCGAGGCCGGCGGCGACGACGTTCTTGGCCACGTAGCGAGCGGCGTAGGCGGCGGAGCGGTCGACCTTGGACGGGTCCTTGCCGGAGAAGGCGCCACCGCCGTGGCGGGCCATGCCGCCGTAGGTGTCGACGATGATCTTGCGGCCGGTGAGGCCGGCGTCGCCGACCGGGCCGCCGATCACGAACTTGCCGGTCGGGTTGACGAGGAAGCTCTCCCGCAGGTCGCCCTCGTCGTACATGCCGGGCACCTCGGCCTCGAGCACCGGCAGCACCACGTGCTGCCAGAGGTCCGGCTTGATCGTCGCCTGCGAGTCGACGCCCTCGGCGTGCTGGGTGGAGATCAGGAGCTTGTCGACGCCGACCGGACGCCCTTCGCGGTAACGGACGCTGACCTGGGTCTTGCCGTCCGGGCCGAGGTAGGCCATGGTCTCGTCCTTGCGGACGGCGGCGAGGCGTTCGGCGAGCCGGTGGGCGATCTGGATCGGCATCGGCATCAGCGCCTCGGTCTCGTCGCTGGCGTAGCCGAACATCATTCCCTGGTCGCCGGCGCCGGCAATGTCGAACTCGTCGTCGTCGGCGGGATCGACCCGGGTCTCGAGGGCGACGTCGACGCCCTGGGCGATGTCGGGTGACTGCTTGTCGAGAGAAACGAGGACGGAGATGTGGTCGCAGCTGTAGCCGTAGTCGCCGTGGTCGTAACCGATCTCGCGGATCGTCTCGCGGACGATCTCGGGGATGTCGAGGTGGACCTCGGTCGAGATCTCGCCGGAGACGACCGCCATGCCGGTGTTGACCAGGGTCTCGCAGGCGACACGGCCCTCCGGATCCTCGGCCATGACCGCGTCGAGGACGCCGTCGGAGATCTGGTCGCTGACCTTGTCGGGATGACCCTCGGTGACGGACTCGGAGGTGAAGAGATGCTCGTTCTCGGCGAGCGGCTTGATAGGCATGGTCGGAAAGCCTAGAGGAATTTCCGCAGGCGTCGGACTGACGCTGTGGCCAAGCAGATCAAGGACGCAGGGAGCGCCGTGTGCTCTGCACACAAGCGACCGAGGACGCCGATATGCGCCGCGCCACAGCGTCAGTCCGGGCGGCCGCGGCGGCCTGAGTGGGGAACAAAGTCGATCACCAGAGGCACGCCCTCCAGGCCGTAGGTCTCGCGCATGCGGTTCTCCAGGTAATAGGCCCAGTCGCGGATGATCAGCTTGCGGTCGTTGACCTGGATCGCGACGCGCGGCGGCCGCTCTCCGACCTGCGCCGCGTAGTAGAGCCGCAGGCGGCGTCCGCGCCGCGACGGCGGCGGGTTCTTGGCGACGGCGTCGCTGACGAAACGGTTCAGCTCAGGCGTCGGGATGCGCTCGCCGGCCCGGTCGGCCAGCTGCAGGGCACGCGGCAGCAGCGCCTGCACGTTGCGGCCACGGGTCGCGGAGCAGGTGATGACCGCCGGCCGCAGCCGCAGCTTGCGCTCGACCCGGGCGCGAGCATCGTCGATGTCGGTCGCCGTCTCGTCCCACTTGTTGAGCACCAGCAGGGTTGCGCAGCCTGCCTTCATCGCCATCTCGGCAACCCGCAGATCCTCGGCGGTGACCCCCTCGGTTGCGTCGCAGACGACGAGGGCCACGTCGGCGCGCTCGACCGCCCGTTCAGAGCGCAGCTGCGCGTAGTAGTCGACAGTGCCGGCAACCTTGGAGCGGCGCCGCAGGCCGGCGGTGTCGACGAGGATCGTGCGCCGCCCGTCCACCTCCAGCTCGGTGTCGATCGCGTCGCGGGTGGTGCCGGCGGCGTCGGAGACGATCACCCGATCGGAGCCGAGGAAGGCGTTGACGAGCGAGGACTTGCCGACATTGGGGCGGCCGATCACGGCGACCCGCACGGCGTCGTCGTCCTCGGGCCGCGGTGGGCGGTCGCCGAGCGCCGCCACGATCGCATCGAGCAGGTCGCCGGTGCCGAGGCCGTGGGTGGCGGAGACGGCCAGCGGCTCGCCCAACCCGAGGCCGTGGAACTCGGCGGTGACGGCGAAGTCGTTGGGGCGGTCGGCTTTGTTGACCGCGACCAGGACTGGGACGTCGCCACCGCGCAGCGTCTTCGCCAGCTCGGCGTCTCCGGCTCGCAGGCCGGCACGGCCGTCGACCACCATCAGCACCGCGTCGGCCTCGGCGATCGCCAGGCGGGCCTGGCTCTGGACGTCGCGCGCCAGCTCGGCTTCGTCCTCGAGGTCGATGCCGCCGGTGTCGATCAACTCGAAGGCGACGCCGTTCCACTCGGTGGCGAGCCGCTTGCGGTCGCGGGTGACCCCGGGCTCCGGCGAAGTGACCGCCTCGGTGCCACCGACCAAGCGGTTGACCAGGGTGCTCTTGCCGACGTTGGGGAAGCCGACGACGGCGACGAGTGGCGGCCGGCTCACCGGAAGCTCCGAGGCGGCTTCGTCAGCCCGGGGGCTGCACAAGCGCCTCGCGTCACGCGAGGCCCCGGTCCCTGGCCAAGCCGACGACTCGGCCGACTACCTCTTCGAGGGCAAGCCCGGTCGTATCGAGCTCGACCGCATCCCTGGCGGCGCGCAGGGCGCCGTGCTCGCGCTCGGTGTCGCGAGCGTCGCGGCGGCGCTGGGCATCGAGCACCGACTCGAAGTCCTCGCCGGTCTCGGCGGCGCGGCGGCGAGCACGCTCCTCGTCGGAGGCGGTGAGGAAGACCTTCAGCGGCGAGTCGGGGCTGACGACGGTGCCGATGTCGCGGCCCTCGGCGACATAGTCCCCGGCGGCGATCAGGCGGCGCTGCCGCGCGACCATCGCCTCGCGCACCCCCGGATGAACCGAGACGCGGGAGGATGCGGCGGTGACGCCCGGTTCGCGGATGGCGGCGCTGACGTCGCGCTCGCCGAGCAGGACGCGGCGCTCGTCGAGCCCGATCTCCAACTCCGCCGCCAGCGGACCGAGTGCCTCGCCGTCGTCGAGCCCCACCCCCGCCTCTACCGCCGCCAGCGCCACGCAGCGGTACATCGCCCCGGAGTCGAGGTAGGTGAAGCCGAGCTCCTCCGCCACGGCGCGGGCGACAGATGACTTGCCGGCCCCGGCGGGACCGTCGATCGCGATAACCATCGCGCGGCAGCGTAGAGGCGCGGCGCGCCCGGGCGGGGGCCGCCCCCCTGGCGGCACGCTCCTCCTGCTTAAGAGCTGCTGCCGCGGAGAAGCGCGGAGAGGTCGGACTCGAAACCCGGATAGCTGACCGCCGCGGCGTCCATGCCACTCACCTCGACGCCCTCCCGCGAGGCCAGTCCCGCCACGGCCCCGAGCATCGCGATGCGGTGATCTCCATGGGACTCGATCGCGCCACCACGCAGGCCGCCGGTGCCCTCTACGACCATGCCGTCGCCGGTTGCCTCGACCTGGCCGCCGAGCGCGGTCAGGGCGGCGGTCACGGTGGCGATGCGGTCGGACTCCTTGCGGCGCAGCTCGGCCGCGTCCCGGATCGTCGTCGTGCCCTCGGCGAAGCAGGCGGCGAGGGCGACGAGCGGCAGCTCGTCGATCGCCAGCGGTACCTCGGCGCCGCCGACGTCGGTGCCGTGGAGCGGCGCCGACCGAACCCTGAGGCGACCGGTCGGCTCGCCACCGCGCTCATCCTGCGGCTCTACCTCGATCGCCGCGCCCATCCGCTCGAGGATCGCCAGGATGCCGGTGCGGGTCGGGTTGACGCCGACGTCCTCCAGCACCACCTCGCTGCCCTCGACGAGGAGCGCGGCGACGACGAAGAAGGCGGCGGAGGAGATATCGGCGGGAACGGCGATCTCGCCGGGCTCGAGGCGGTCGGCGGGGTGAACCGTGACGTTGCCCTCGCCGCGCTCGACCCGGGCGCCGGCCGCCGCCAGCATCCGCTCGGTGTGGTCGCGGGTCGGGAGCGGCTCGACGATCGTGGTCGGCCCCTCGGCGAGCAGGCCGGCGAAGAGCAGACAGGACTTGACCTGAGCGCTGGCGATGGGGAGCTCGTACTCGACGCCGGCCAGCGCCGACCCGCGGACCTCCAGCGGCGGCAGCCGGCCATCGCGCGCGCTCAGGTCGGCGCCCATCTGCCGCAGCGGCACGACGATGCGATCGACCGGGCGGCGGCGGATCGAGTCGTCGCCGTCGAGCGTCCACTCGCCGCCGCCCTGCCCGGCAAGCCAGCCCGGGAGCAGCCGCAGCAGCGTCCCAGCGTTACCGACGTCAAGCTCGGCGGAGCGGGCGCCGCGCAGGTCGAGGCCGCGGATGCGAACGGCCAGACCGGGCTCGACGTCGCTCTGCGGCACCCGCCCCTTCCAATCAGCGGGAACGGACGCGGCCGCCGACTCGACCCCCGGCTCGACTTCCGCCCCAAGCGCCGCCATCGCGCTCAGCGTCGACCGCGTATCCGCCGCGTCGAGATAGCCCTCGATCCGCGCCTCCCCATCGCCCATCGCCGCGATCAGCGCCGCGCGGTGGGAGATCGACTTGTCGGACGGCGGGCGCAGGGAGCCGCGCAGGGGCCCGGCCGGATCGAAGCGGGTCATCGGCGCGACCCTAGATCATCTACGCCGCGCCGCCGAGCACCGTGACCGTGTGGCCCAGCTCGCGGACCAGCGTGGCGGCCCGCGCCGCCTGCTCCTCACCGGCGACCCAGAGCGTGACCGCACCCGAAGTCATATCCGGCGCCGGGTGGAGCGCCATGTCCTCGATGTTGACGCCGGCCTCCCCCAGGGCCAGAGCCAGGGCCGCGATCGTCCCCGGCTTGTTGGCGACGACGATGCGCAGCTCGCGCAGCGGGCCTGCCTCGAGATCGGTCTCCAGCAGCCGGCGCCGGTCCTCACCCGCGGCCGCGTGCCAGGCGGTGACGGCCTCGCGGTTGCCGCCGCGGATCAGCGCCGCGGCCTCGTCGAGCCGGCGGGCGACGGCTGCGACCGAGTCGGCGACCGCCTCCCGGTTGCTGGCGAAGATGTCGGCCCAGATCGCCGGGTTGGAGCCGGCGACCCGGGTCATGTCGCGGAAGCTGGGCCCTGCCTCGGGCATCCGCTCGGAGTCGCGGCTCAGCTCCGCCGCCGCCTCGGCCGCGAGCGCATTGGCGACCACGTGGGGCAGGTGGCTGATCGTCGCCATCAGGCGGTCGTGCGCCTGCGGGTCGATCGCCTGCGGGCGGGCGCCGAGCCCGGCGACGGTTCGCTGCAGGCGGTCGTAGAGGAGGCCGCTGGAGCGGTCTGTGGGCGTCAGGTACCAGCGCGCGCCCTCGAAGAGATCGACGCGGGCGTTGCCGACGCCGGCGGTCTCGGCCCCGGCCAGCGGATGGCCGCCGATGAAGCGCTCGTCGCCGCCGAGCGCAGCGACGAGCTCGCCCTTGGTCGAGCCGACGTCGGTGACGACGGCCTCGGGCCCGCAGGCGCTCAGCGCCGCGCCCACCTGCTCGGGCAGTACCGCGACCGGCCCGGCGCAGAAGACGAGCTCGGCTCCCGCGCAGGCCTCGGCGACCGAGGCAGCGCCGCGGTCGAGCGCCCCGAGCGCGACGGCCCGCTCGACCGTCGCCGGGCTGCGGCTGTGGCCGACGACCTCGGCGTCGAGCCGCCGCCGCGCGGCGAGCCCAATCGATCCCCCGATCAGACCCACCCCGAGAACAGCGACCCTGGGGGCCTGGCCCTCCGTCAACTGCGTCGAGCCTCGATGGCCGAGGCGAAGCGCTCGAGCACGCTGACGGTGTCGTCCCAGTCGAGACAGGGATCGGTGATCGACTGCCCGTAAATAAGGTCCTCTCCCGGCACCAGGTCCTGCCGCCCCTCGACCATGAAGGACTCCAGCATCACGCCGACGATCGCCTTGTTGCCGTCGGCGATCTGATCGGCGATTTCGCCAGCGGCGAAGAACTGCTTTTCCGGGTCCTTGGCGCTGTTGTCGTGGGAGGCGTCGATCACCAGCCGCTCCGGCAAGCCAGAGATCCCCAGCGTCACCAGAGCGTCCTCGACGTCGGGCACGTGGTAGTTCGGCATCCCGTGGCCGCCGCGAAGGATGATGTGGCAGTCAGGGTTGCCGGTCGTGTGCAGGATCGCCGGCATGCCGGCGTCGTCGATGCCGGCGAAGGCGTGCGGGACCGCCGCCGCGCGGACCGCGTCCACCGCCACCTGGATGTTGCCGTCGGTGCGGTTCTTGAAGCCGATCGGCATCGATAGCCCGGAGCCGAGCTGGCGGTGCGTCTGGCTCTCGGAGGTCCGCGCCCCGATCGCACCCCAGGCGACGGTGTCGGAGATGTACTGCGGCGTGATCGGGTCGAGGAACTCACAGCCGACGGGCAGACCGAGGTCGATCACCTCGAGCAGCAGTTTGCGGGCCATCCGCAGGCCGGCGTTGACGTCGCCGGAGCCGTCGAGATGGGGATCGTTGATCAGGCCCTTCCAGCCGGTCGTCGTCCGCGGCTTCTCGAAGTAGACCCGCATCACGATCAGCAGCCGGTCGTTCAGCTCTTTCGCCGTGGCGGCGAGCCGACGGGCGTAGTCCTGCGCCGCCTTCGGATCGTGGACGCTGCATGGGCCGACCACGACCAGCAGTCGCGGGTCTTTGCCGTGCAGCACACCGACTACTTCTTCGCGCGCTTTCACCACCGCTTTTGCCCGCTCTTTACCGAGCGGCAACTCCTCGAGCAGCTTCTCCGGCGGAGCCAGCTCCACCACTTTGGCGATCCGCTGGTCCCTCACCCCATCCCGTTTGGCGCCCTCCTGCATCCCGATGATCATTTTGTCGTCGCCTTTCTTCAAACCGCTGAAATCGTACTTTCTGGTCGCTTGCTGCCAAAGCGAGACTGGGCAGCGGACCCTAAGCGTCGTGGGTCGGCGCCCGGGCCGAGTGCGATCTTTCGAAGCGGCACCTGCCGCCGGGCCGGACGCCTAGCTAAATCGCCAGTAATAGGCGCAGCTGTAGGCGGGGACGGCCCCGGTGGCGTTGATGCCGCTTGCGGATGTGGCCGTCGACCTCACGGGGAACGTTCTACCACGCCAAGTGCGATTAGTCGAGGATTTCCGATAGGCCACGCAGAAAGCGGTCATTCTCTGCCCCCGTGCCGTAGGTGACGCGGATGTGACCGGAGTCGCCGAGCGGAGTTCCTGGCCGGACCGCGATTTCCCGCTCGGCCAGCCCGGCGACCACCTCGGCCTCATCAGTGTCACCGAGATCGATCCAGGAGAAGTTCGCCTGCGTCTTCGAGGTCTTCAGACCGATGCCACGCAGCGCCTCCTCGACGCGCAGGCGCTCGGCAACCGTGCCCTCTACCCGGCGCACGACGTCGTCCTGGTGCAGGATCGCCTCCGCCCCGGCCGCCTGGGCGAGGGCGTTGACGCTGAAGGGCTGGCGCACGGCATCGACGGCGGCGCGGAAGTTCGCGGAGCCGATCGCGTAGCCGACCCGCAGGCCGGCCAGGCCGTAGCACTTGCTGAAGGTGCGGAGGACGACCAAGTTCGGAAAGTCGGCGAGCAGGTCCAGCGAAGCGTCGGGATCGTCGTCGGTCTGGAACTCGACGTAGGCCTCGTCGAGCGCGATCGTGACGTGCGCGGGGACGCGCTCGCAGAAAGCGGCGATCTCGGCGGCGGGGATGTGGGTGGCGGTCGGGTTGTTCGGGTTGCAGACGAGCAGCAGCTGGGTTGCGGCGGTGACCTCGGCCGCCATCGCGTCGAGGTCGTGCACGTCCCCGCTGGCCAGCGGCACGCGGACCTCGCGGGCGCCGGTCAGCGCCGGCAGGTACGGGTACATCGAGAAGGCCGGCCAGGCGAAGAGGATCTCGTCGCCGGGCTCGCAGAGGGCCGCGGCGGCGGCGAGCAGGATCTCGCAGGAGCCGTTGCCGACGGCGATGCGGCCGGGCTCGGTCTCGAAGCGCTCGGCGAGGCGACCCCGCAGCAGGGTCGCATCGGGATCGGGATAGCGGTGCATCGCCCCGGCGGCCGCCTCGATCGCCTCGATCACCTTTGGGTGCGGCGGGAACGGCGACTCGTTGGAGGCAAGCTGGGCGATGCCGCCGGCGGCGATCGCCTCCGGAGCCTGCCCGGTCGGCACGCCGGCCTGGTAGCCCGGCATCCGGGCCAGCTTCTCCGCGAAGGTGACGGTCATGGCCTCGATTGTGACGGAGGGCCGGCTACTGGGCCGACTGGAGATCCGCCCGCAGGTTTTGAGTGCCGCCGAGGTAGGCGTGCGATGGGACGTGGCCCTCGGCGGCGTAGTAGTGCGCCATCACCCGGATCACCCGCGGCATCGAGTTGGGGACCGGGATCTCGCGGCAGCAGAGCAGCGGTACCGAGTCGAGCCCCAGGTTGCGGGCGGCGACGGCGGGGAACTCGGCGTCGAGGTCGTCGGTGGTCGTGAAGAGGCAGCTCACCATCGCCTCCGGCTCGAGCCCGTTGCGCTCGATCAGCTCGCGCATCAGGCCCTCGGTCGCGGCGACAATCGCCTCGGCCTCGTTTGCCTCGACCTGTGTGGCCCCGCGCACGGCGAAGAGACGCCGCTGCAGCGATCCATTGCCCTGGGAGCTCACACGAGCATCTTTTCAGAGGCACGGGGGGCAAGTGAGATTGCGCTGCGCCTTAGTCCCGCATAGCGGGAACAAGGCGCAGCCTCAGGCGGAGCGAGAATCGGAAGAGGTTGCCGACGCGATTCGTCGCAGGCTGGCGACCTCCTGATCGGAGAGACGGCGAGAGGCCCCCTCGGCGAGGTTGCCGAGCGTCACCGGGCCGAAGCGAACGCGGCGCAGCTCCTGCACTCGGTTGCCGATCGCCTCGGCCATGCGGCGGACCTGGCGGTTGCGTCCCTCGCGCAGGACGAGCTCGATCTCGCGCGGGCCGAGCCGGGCCACCTCGGCCGGCGCCGTGCGACCGTCCTCGAGCTCGACCCCGCGCCGCAGCCGCTCCAGGTCGCGCTCGGCCGGCGGCCGCAGCAGCCGCGCCCGGTAGGCCTTGGCGACTTCGTAACGGGGGTGCGTGAGCTGGTTCGCCAGCTCGCCGTCGTTGGTCAGCAGCAGGAGGCCCGTCGAGTCGGCATCGAGGCGACCGACGGGATAGAGGCGGGCCGGCGAGTCGACCAGCTCGACCACCGCCGGCCTCTCCCCCGGCTCGCGCGCCGTGGAGACGACCCCCGCCGGCTTGTTCACCGCCCAGACCTCCCGCGCCTCGGTCCCGACGGGAGCACCGTTCACGCGCACGTCATCCTCCTCCCCCACGTCCCGCGCCGGATCGGTCACAACCTCCCCTCCAACCGTGACTACGCCCTTGGCAACGATCTCCTCAGCTCGGCGTCGCGACGCGACTCCTCCGTGAGCGAGGAACTTCGCGAGCCTCACCAGAGCCCGTCCCGGCAGGGGTGGAACGTCTTGTACTTTTTCCGCGCCGCGGCCGGCGGAAAGCCGCAAACGGTCATCGGAAAAAGTTAAGTGAAACCCCTGCCGGGACGGGCTCTGGTGTCACTCGCTGCGCTGTTCCCCGGCCTTCAGCAGTCGCTCCCGCAGCTCCCGCTCATCCTCAGGACTGGGATCAAACCGCGACGGATCTGGCAGCTGGTCGAGTCCGGCGAGGCCGAAGAGCCGCTCGAACAGCTCTGAGGTCTTGAAGATCGCGGCGCCGAAGCGCGAGCGGCCCGACTCTTCGATCAGCCCGCGCTCGGCCAGCGTCTGCACCGCCGACTCCGAGCTGACGCCGCGGATGCGGGCGATCTCCGGGCGCGAGACCGGCTGCAGGTAGGCGACGATCGAGAGCGTCTCCGCCTGCGCCTGGGTCAGCGGCGGCGTGCGCGGCTTCGCCAGCAGGCGCCGGGCCGCCTCCTCGCTGGCCGGGTCGCTGGCGAGGGAGAAGCCACCGGCAACCTCGCGCAGGACGACGCCACGCCTGCCCTCGGCGAGGTCCTCGCGCAGCAGCTCGATCGCCTCCGCGACCTGGCCCTCGGTTGCCTCGGTTGCCTCGGCAAGGTCGGCGACGGCAACCGGCTGGGCCGAGAGGAAGAGCAGCGCCTCGACGGTGCGGGCGAGGTCGCTCATGTCCGGCGCACCTCGATCGGGCCGCAAACGTCCTTCTGCTCCCAGGTGATCTCGCCCTTGCGGTACAGCTCCAGCAGCCCGAAGATCGTCACCGCCTGCGTCAGCCGGTCCTCGCCGCCGAATTCCTCGTCGAAGTCGAAGCTGGTGCGGCGGCGGAGGACATCGCGCAGGGCGCGCAGGCGGCGCTCGAGCGAGACGGTCGGGCGGATGTGGCTGATGTCGACGCTGGGTGGCTCGGTCAGCAGGTCGCCGAGCGCGGCGCCGAGCTGATCGGGGTCGTAGACGGCGCTGGCGGCATCGACGGCGACCCGCCGCAGCTGCGCCGGCAGCGGCGCCGAGCGGTAGAGGTAGCCGCGCTGGCTCTCGAAGCGGTCGGCCAGCACCGCCGAGGCGTCGCGGTAGCGCCGGTACTCGAGCATCCGCGCCAGCAGCTCCTCGATCGCCTCTTCCGGGCTGAGGTCGTCGAGGCCCTCCTCGGGGCCCGGCAGCATCAGCCGCGACTTCAGCTCCAGCAGGGCCGCGATCAGGACCAGGAATTCGGTCGCGACCTCCAGCTCGAGCTCGCCCTCGCGCTCGAGGTGCTCGATGTAGGCGACGACGACCTCCCCCAGCTGCAGGTCGAGCAGGCTCACCTCCTCGCGCAGCACGACCGCCATCAGCAGGTCGAACGGCCCGGCGAAGATGTCGAGGTCGAGATCGAGGTCGGCGACCGGCATCACCACAGACTAAATCGGATGCGCCCGACGGCAGCGGACGCGATGCGGAGCAGCCGTCGCTTATCCCGACGGCAGCGGAACAGCCGTCGGCTTATCCGGGGCCGAAGCCCATGCGGTCGCGCACGTCGGCCAGCGTGGCGCGCGCGATCGCGCGCGCCTCCTCCGCTCCCTCGGCCAGGGCCGTGTCGAGCGCCGTCTCGTCGGGGCGCAGCTCCGCGTAGCGCTCGCGGACCGGGTCCAGCAGCTCGACCACGGCCTCGGCAACCGCCTTCTTGAAGTCGCCGTAGCCGGCGCCCTCGAACTCACGCTCGACCGCCTCCTGGTCGATGCCGCGAGCGACCGCGTAGAGGTCGATCAGGTTGGCGATCCCCGCCTTGCCCTCGCCGCGGCGCACCTCGCGGCCGGAGTCGGTGACGGCGCTGCCGACCTTCTTTCGAATCGCCCCCGGCTCGTCGAGGACGTAGACGGTCCCGGCCTCGCTGGCGTTGGAGGTCGACATCTTCCGCTCCGGCTCCTGCAGGTCCATGATCCGGGCACCGAGCTCAGGGATCTGGACCTCGGGCACGACCAGGGTCTCGCCGAAGCGCTCGTTGAAGCGGCGGGCGATCTCCCGCATCAGCTCGACGTGCTGGCGCTGGTCGTCGCCGACCGGGACCTCGGTGGCGCGGTAGGCGAGCACATCGGCGGCCATCAGCACCGGGTAGTAGAAGAGCGCCGCTGAGACCAGCTCGCGCTGCTTCGCCGACTTGTCCTTGAACTGGTGCATGCGGTTGAGGTCGCCGTGGGACGTGACGGCGGACAACAGCCAGGTCAGCTCGCTGTGCTCGCGCACGTCGGACTGGCGGAAGAGGATGCAGCGGGCCGGGTCGAGGCCGGCGGCGAGCAGGATCGCGGTGGTGTCGTAGACCCGCTCGCGCAGCTCGCCCGGGTCGTAGGCAACCGAGATCGCGTGCAGGTCGACGATGCAGAAGATCGCCGGGTCGCCGCGGTCCTGGCCCTCGACGTACTGGCGGATCGCGCCTATGTAGTTGCCGAGGTGCTTGCGACCGGTCGGCTGGATGCCGGAAAAGATAATCGGCTTGGACATGAGCGGCGGAGCCTATTTGAGAGACCTGGGACGGGGTGCCCCTCGACCGGACAAACGGCGGTCTAATTAGACCGCCGTTTTGAGTATCCGCCCGTTCGAGGGGCACCCCGTCCCAGGTCTAAGCAAGCTCGTCCTCATGACCGCTCTGTCCAGCGACTGCGGAACGGCTTGGGATGGGCTCCGCCCGGCGGTCTGGGTTCTGGATGCCGATCGCGGAGGCGATGCCGCCGGCGATCATCAGCAGGCCGGCGATGACGACGCCGAGATGGAAAGCGGCGGTCGAAGCCTCCGGTGCCGCCGCGGTGAGCGGCCCGCCGCTGACCGCGGCGCCGGCGCTGGCGTCGAACTGGGCCGAGATCGCGGCGCCGAGGACGGCGATCGCCAGCAGCCCCGCGACCCGGGAGACGCCGTTGTTGACGCCGGAGGCGATCCCGACCCGGCGTTCCTCGACCGAGTCGAGCACGGTCGCAGTCAGCGGCGCCACCGTCGCCGCCAGGCCGATGCCGAAGACGAGGACCGCCGGCAGCACGTCGGCGACGTAGTCGGCGTCGGAGCCGACCCGCAGCATCAGCAGCAGCCCGATCCCGCCGACGATCGGGCCGGCGGTCATCGGCAGCCGTGGCCCGGTGCCGGAGGCGAGCCGGCCGAAGCGGGGCGAGAGCACGAAGAGCAGGACCGAGACCGGCGTCGTCGCCAGCCCCGCCTCGAACGCGGAGTAGCCGGCGACCTGCTGGAGGAAGAGAGCGACGAAGAAGAGACCGCCGATCAAGCCGGCGTAGGCGGCCAGCGTGGTCAGGTTGGCGACGGTGAAGTTGCGGATGCGGAAGAGGCCGAGATCCAGCATCGGGTGCCGTGCCCGTGCCTCGTAGACGACGAACAGAGCAAAGGAGACGACCCCGAGGACCAGCGGCAGCCAGACCGCCGGGTCCGCCCAGCCGCGGCTCGGCTGCTCGATCAGGGCGAAGACGGGGCCGCCGAGCCCGAGCGCTGAGAGCCCGATCCCCGGCCAGTCGATGCCGCGAGAGGCGTCGGGGTCACTGCTCTCCTCGACCGCGCGCAGCGTCAGCAGCACGGTGACGGCGATCAGCGGCAGGTTGACCCAGAAGATCGCCCGCCAGGAGAGCAGCCCGATCAGGGCGCCGCCGCCGGCCGGGCCGAAAACCGTGGCGATTCCGGTCCAAGCGGTCCAGGTGCCGACCGCCCTGCCGCGCTCCTCGCCCTCGAAGGTGGCGGCGACGATCGCCAGCGAGCCGGGCACCAGCAGCGCCCCGGCGATCCCCTGTAACCCGCGGGCGGCGACGAGGAACTCGTCGGAGGGCGCGACGGCGCAGAGCGCCGAGGTGGCGCCGAAGGCGAGCAGCCCGGCGACGTACATCCGCCGCCGCCCGAACTGATCGCCGAGCGAGCCGCCGACCAGGAGCAGCGAGACCATCGTCAGCAGGTAGGCCTCGACAACCCACTGCTGGCCGGCCAGGCCGGCGTCGAGGTCGCCGCTGATCGCCGGCAGCGCCACGTTGACCACGGTGCCGTCGAGGAAGACGACGGTCGAGCCGAGGATCGTCGCGATCAGCGTCAGTCGCTGCTGCCGGGACACGCGGGCGAGTGTAGGTGGCGACGCTCGCCGGTCCGCGCAAGATGGCTCCCGCCCTCCCGGCCCGCTCATCCCTGGCTTGGATGGACTGGAACAATCCGGGTAGGTGATCTGCTGATGGCGAGAGCAATCTGGAGCGGTTCGATCAGCTTTGGGCTCCTCAACGTGCCCGTGAAGCTCTACAGCGCGGTCGCGCGGCGCAACATCGCCCTGCGCGAGATCCGCGAATCCGACAGCGCCCGGATCAAACACCGGCGGGTCGCAGAAGGGACCGACGAGGAGGTCCCCTACGAGAACATCGTCAAGGCCTACGAGATCACGCCGGGCCAGTACGTGCCGCTGAGCAAAGACGAGATGTCGGCGCTGGCGCCGGAGAAGACCCGCGCGATCGACGTCCAGGACTTCGTCGACCTCGACGAGATCGACCCGATCTACTTCGACAGCCCTTATTACCTCGGCCCCGCCGAGGGCGCGGAGAAGGCCTATTCGCTGCTGGCGAGGGCGATGGAGGCCTCCGGCAAGGTGGCGATCGCCCGCTTCGTCTTCCGCAACAAGGAGCACCTGGCGGCGATCCGCACCAGCGGTGGCGCGCTGACGCTGACCACGATGCGCTTCGCCGACGAGGTCGTCTCCGCCGACGAGCTCGAGGACGTGCTGCCGGAGAAGGCGCCGGCGGTCAACAAGAAAGAGCAGGAGATGGCCCAGCAGCTGATCGACTCGCTCAGCACCGACTTCGACCCCACCGCCTACCGCGACGAGTACCGCGAGGAGCTGATGTCGCTGATCGAACGCAAGGCGGAAGGCAAGGAGATCGTCGCCTCCAAAGCCGAGGAGCCGAAGGCAACCAAGGCACCCGACCTGATGGCGGCGCTGGAGGAGAGCATCGCCGCGGTCAAAGGCAAGGGCGACGGCGGCAAACCGGCCGCGGGCAAGAAGAAAAAAGCAACGAAACCGAAGAAAAGCTCTTCGACTCGGGCGAAAAGCTCGCGCTCGAAAGCGAAATCGGCCAAATAGACAGTGGCCTCGAGCCGCCAGGTCGAGGTCGACGGCCGTGAGCTGAAGCTCACCAACCTCGACAAGGTCCTCTACCCGAAGGCCGGCTTCACCAAGGGTGAGGTCGTCGAGTACTACGCCAAGGTCGGGCCGACGATGGTGCCCCACCTGAACGGCCGCGCCGTCACCCTGCGGCGCTTCCCCGAAGGCGTCGACGACCTCGACGCCGCCTTCTTCGAGAAGCGCTGCCCCAAGCACCGGCCGAAATGGGTGAAGACGGCCAGCGTGCGGGCGGGACCCAACGCCGGCAAGATCGACTTCTGCGTCTGCGACAGCCTCTCCACCCTGATCTGGATGGCGCAGCTGGCGGCGCTGGAGCTGCACCCGTCCCTCTCGCTCTCGCGGGCGCCGAACCGGCCGACCGTCCTCGCCTTCGACCTCGACCCAGGCCCGCCCGCCGACATCGTCCAGTGCTGCGAGGTTGCGGTGCGGCTGCGCGACCTCTTCGCCCACTTTGGGCTGCAGTCGTTCCCCAAGACCTCCGGCTCAAAGGGCATGCAGGTCTACGTGCCGCTCAACGTCAAGACCTCCTACGAGGAGACCAAACCGCTCGCCAAAGCGATCGCGCAGCTGCTCGAGAAGCAGACGCCGGACAAGATCGTCTCGAAGATGAAAAAGGTCGAACGCAAGGGCAAGGTCCTGGTCGACTGGTCCCAGAACCACCGCAGCAAAACGACCGTCGCCGTCTACTCCCTGCGCGCCCGCGAGCGCCCGACGGTCTCCACCCCGATCACCTGGGACGAGGTCGAGAGCACCCTCGCGAGCGGCGACGCTTCCGAGCTCGTCTTCGAAACCGGCGACGTGCTGGCGCGAATCGAGCAGCACGGCGACCTCTTCGCCCCGGTCCTCGAGCTGGAGCAGGAGCTACCAGAGCTTTGAGCTGCCTCAACCTCCTACTCGACAAGCCAGCGGCGCCCGGAGGACACCCAGCGGGTGAAGACAGGGTCGACCAGCTCGAGAGTGCCGGTCCGGCTCCCTCCGACGCGGGCGAGCAGGCCCCTATCGACGAGTCGCCGGGCGGCATCGGGGGCCGCGGACCCGGCTGGCAGACCGTACATCTCGCGCCCCACCTTTCCCGTCAGGCTCGAGATCCCCGCCGCCACCGCCTCGACCACCCCAGCCTCGATCCGCGAAAGAGCGTCCCAGGTCGCCTCGAAATCACCCTGGAGGTAGTCCCAGGCCTCCTCGTACGCCGCGGTCCATTGATCCTCGCCGGCCTCTGCCCCCGCGCCGGTATGGCGCCAGAGCAGATGGGCGAAGAGCATCGAGCGCTGCGGGTGGCCGTCGACCAGGTCGAGCAGCCACTCCAGGGCTCGGCCAGCGTCCCGCCCCGACCGCTCGAACCGTTCGGCCAGGTAGCCGGCGAGGGCATCCCGCGGCAGGTTTCCCAGCTCCAGCGGTGCGGCCTGTCCGTAGAAGGGGCGGCGCCTGTCGGCAAAGAGGGAGAGCATCATTCCGGGGTGGGAACCTGAGAAGACATAGGTGACGCCGGAGCCGTGGTGCTGGATGACACTGCGTATAAGCGCGTCGAGCTGGGCCTGGAGGACCGACTGGAACTCGTCGAAGGCGACCAGCATGGGCTGGCCGGTTCGCTGATGCAGCTGCAACGGCAGATCGAGCGCGTCGAGCAGCGCCCGCTCGCCGGCCTCGCCGGCCCCAAGCCCCAGCGAGGCGCCGCCGAGCGGCGTCTGGACCCCAAGCTGGCCGCCCCGCTTGCGCAGGCTCGCGTACGCCCGTCGCAGCGGCCCTGACGGAAGGGCCTCGTAGGCACGCTCGATCTGCGCCGCCATCTGGCCCGGCGTGCGAACTCCGTAAAGGTCGACGAGCACGGCTCCCGCTCCGACCTGGCACGCATCGAACACCGCCCGATGCAGCAGGCTCGTCTTGCCGTAGTCGCGGGGGCTCGCAAGCCGCGTGTTGACGCCGGCCGTGCGTCGCTCGGCAAGCAAGGCCAGCTCGTCTTCGCGGTCGACGAGGTCGCCTGGTTCGAGCGGCCGGGCGAATACGAATGGGTTGGTCGGGATATGTTTCGAACGGGCCATTCTCTACGTTTCAGCGTAGCAAAAGACACGTTATGACGTAGCAAATTGCTCCAACTCGGGCTGCCGCGGAACTCTGACGAGGGGCGAGGGGTGCCGGTCCGCCGGACACTCAGCGCGAAGCGCGTCCGCCGGACCGGCACCCCTCGCCCCTCACCACAGGCCTCCGAGTCGCCTTCACCTCGTCGAGCCGGCGCACCGGGGTCGTGTAGGGCGCCTGCTTGGCGATCTCCGGGTCGGACTCCGCCTCGGCAAGGATCCGCTCGATCGCCTCGGCGAAGGCGTCGAGGCTCTCTTTGGTCTCGGTCTCGGTCGGCTCGATCATCAGCGCCTCCTCGACCAGGAGCGGGAAATAGACGGTCGGCGGGTGGAAGCCGAAATCGAGCAGGCGCTTGGCGAGGTCGAGGGTGGCGAGGCCGAGCTGCTGCTTCATCGGCTTGCCGGAGAGGACGAACTCGTGCATGCAGTGGCGGTCGAAGGCAACCGGCAGGCGCGCGCCGGCGCGGCCCTCCGCCAGGCGCGCCTTCAGGTAGTTGGCGTTCAACACCGCGGTTTCCGAGGCCTCAGCGAGGCCGTCGGCGCCGAGGCTGAGGATGTAGGCATAGGAGCGGACGAAGACGCCGAAGTTGCCCTGGAAGCCGCGCAGCCGCCCGATCGATTTCGGCCGCTCTTGATCGAGGTCGAAGGACGGTCCGTGCCCGTTCTCGCCCTCGCGCCGGACCACCTGCGGCCGCGGCAGGTAGGGCTCGATGCGATCGGAGACGGCGATCGGGCCGGCGCCGGGGCCGCCGCCGCCGTGCGGCTGGCTGAACGACTTGTGGAGATTGACGTGGACGATGTCGAAGCCCATGTCGCCGGGGCGCGAGTGGCCCATCACCGCGTTGAGGTTGGCGCCGTCGTAGTAGAGCGTCCCCCCCACCTCGTGAATCAGCGCCGCGATCGCGGCGATGTTCTCGTCGAAGAGGCCGAGCGTGTTCGGGTTGGTCAGCATCAGGCAGGCGACCTCGTCGTCGACCTTGGCGCGGAGGTCGTCCATCTCGACCCCGCCGCGCTCATTCGTCGCCACCTTCACGACCTCGTACCCGGCCATCGTCACCGAAGCCGGATTGGTCCCGTGCGAGGTGTCGGGAGCGAGGACCTTGGTCCGCCGTTCGCCGCGGTCGGCGTGGTAGGCGCGGGTTAGAAGCAGGCCGGCGAGCTCGCCGTGGGAGCCGGCCGAGGGCTGCAGGCTGACGTGGGGCAGGCCGCAGATCTCGCTCAGGCTCTCCTGCAGCAGCCACATCAGCTCCAGCGCTCCCTGGGCCCGCTTCGGGTCCTGGGCCGGGTGCAGGCGAGCGTGCCCGGGCAGCGCCGCGACGCGCTCGTTGAGGCGGGGGTTGTGCTTCATCGTGCAGGAGCCAAGCGGGTAGAAGCCGCTGTCGAGATCGAAGTTGCGCCGCGAGAGCCGGTTGTAATGGCGGACGATCTCCGGCTCGGCGATCTCCGGCAGGCGTGGTGGCTCCGCGCGCAGCAGGTCAGCCGGGATCAGCTCCTCGAGGGGGCGCTCGGGGACGCCGGCATCCGGAAGCACGGCAGCACGGCGGCCCGACTTCGATTTCTCGTAGATCGTCTGCGCGCGTTCGGCCTGCATCGGCGTCTCGGTAAGACTCACGCGACCCCCTCCACGCGGGGCGACTCGATGTCGCTGTCCGAGACAAACTCGCCCCGCTCGGCGGCGATCGCGGCGCCGAGCGCCTCGGCGAGCGCGTCGATCTGCTCGCGAGTGCGGCGCTCCGTGATCGCGACGAGCAGCCCATCCTCATGCTCGGGGTACTCGCGGCCCAGCGGGTAGCCGGCGGCAATGCCGCGCTCGGCGCAGCGGTCGAGCACGGCCCCGACCGGGGCGTCGAGGCGGACGGCGAACTCGCGCACGACCGGCGCCCCGTGCAGAAGCTCGACCCCGTCGACGGCGGCGAGGCGCTCGCGGGCGTAGGCGGTCCGCTGCGCGAGCAGCTCGCCCAGCTCGCGGAAGCCGTGGCGCCCCAGCCAGGCGAGGTGGACCATCGCCCCCAGCGCATTCAGCGCCTGCGCCGTACAGATGTTGTTGGTGGCTTTCTCGCGGCGGATGTGCTGCTCACGCGTCTGCAGGGCGAGGACGAAGCCGCGACGCCCGTCGACGTCCTCGGTTTCGCCGGCGATCCGGCCCGGCATGCGGCGGATCTGCTCCTCGGTCGCGCAGAAGAAGCCGAACGAGGGGCCACCGAAATCGAGGCGGTTGCCGAGCGGCTGGCCCTCTCCGAGGGCGATGTCGGCGCCGCACTCCCCCGGCGGCTTGAGGATCCCGAGCGTCATCGGGTCGCAGGCGACGACCAGCAGCGCCCCGTTCTCCTTCGCCACCGCCCCGAGCGCCTCGACCTCCTCGACCGCGCCGAGGAAGTTGGGGCTCTGGAGGAAGACGGCGGCGGTCTCGCCGTCGACCGCCGCGGCCAGGGCGGCCGCGTCGGTCGTCCCGCCCTCCAGACCGACCTCGACCAACTCGGCGCCGTATCCCTCGGAGTAGGTGGCAAGCGTTTCTCGGCTGTGCGGGTGGACACCACGCGAGACGACGAAGCGACGACGCTTGGTCGCGCCCATCGCCAGGTAGCCCGCGGAGGCCAGCGACGACGGGCCCTCGTAGAGGCCCGCGTTGGAGACGGGCAGCCCGGTCAGCTCCGACATCGCCGTCTGGAACTCGAACATCACCTGCAGACCGCCCTGGGAGATCTCCGGCTGGTAGGGCGTGTACGGCGTCAGGAACTCCGAGCGCGAGGTGATCGCGTCGACGATCGCCGGCACGTAGTGGTCGTACATCCCCGCCCCGATGAAGCAGACCTCCCGCTCGGCGTCAGCGTTGCGCTCGGCCAGCGCCGACAGCCGCTCGCATACCTCCGCCTCGCTCAACCCCTGCGGCAGCGTCAGCGGCCGGCCCAGGCGCAGCGGCTCGGGGATCTGCTCGAACAGGGCCTCGGTCGAGTCGACGCCGATCGCTGCCAGCATCTCGGCCCGGTCGGCGGGCGTCGCTGAGGTGTAGCGGCTCACCCGGCTAAGGCTACGCAAGCCGGGGGCGGGGCCATCGCCCTAACTTTCCAGCAGCTTGCGGTATTCGGCGGCGCCGAGCAGGGCCTCCGCCTCCTGCGGCGCGGTGAGGCGAACCTTGACCAGCCATCCATCGCCGTATGGGTCCTCGTTGATCCGCTCGGGCGTGTCCTGCAGCGCGTCGTTGACCTCGACGATCTCGCCCGACATCGGCGCGATCACGTCGGAGACCGCCTTGACCGACTCGACCTCGGCGTAGGAGGCGTCTTTGTCGATCGTCGCGCCGACCTCCGGCGGGTCGAAGAAGACGACCTCGCCGAGCGAGTCCTGGGCGTACCAGGTGACGCCGAAGACGGCGTGCTCATCCCCCTCCAGCCGCGCCCAGTCGTGCTGGTCGTGGTAGCGCAGGTCGTCGGGATAGTGGGCGTCGGACACGGCTCAGCTCCTTCGGTAGAGAGGTTTGGAACCTACCCGGGCGGCGCGGCGCTTGCCACGCACGTCGATCTCCAGCCCGGTCCCCGGCTCGGCCAGCTCGTTGCGCACGTAGGCCATGCCGGCGCCGACCTCGAGCGAGGGCGAGTAGGTGCCGCTGGTGACGGTGCCGACCTGCTCCTCGCCGCTCAGCACCGGATTGCCGTCGCGGGGGATGCCGGCGCCCTCGATCAGGAACGGCGCCAGGCGCTCCGGCGTGCCCTCGGCGCGGGCGCGGGCCACCGCATCGGAGCCGACGAAGCCGGTCGCCTCGGCGCAGCACCAGCCGAGACCGGCCTCTATCGGGTTGCGCTCGGGGCTCAGCTCGTTGCCATGGAGCGGAAAGCAGACCTCGAGCCGCAGGGTGTCGCGAGCGCCGAGACCGCAGGGGACGACGCCGGCATCGCGCAGCTCAGCCCAGATCGGCGCTGCCACCTCGGGATCGAGCAACAGCTCGACTCCGTCCTCGCCGGTGTAGCCGGTGCCGCAGACGAGCGCCGGGCGCTTGCCGACCCGGGCGTGGGAGACCCGCATCCGCTTCGGCAGCTCGATGCCGAGGGTGCGGCCCAGAACCGCTCGCGCGTGCGGGCCCTGGACGGCGAGCATCGCGTAGCGGTCGGCGACGTCGCGGACGATCACGTCGAAGTCGCGGCTCCAGCGCCCCAGCCAGGCGAGGTCGCCTTCGTGGTTGGCGGCGTTGGTGATGATCAGATAGCGGTCGCCGCCAAGCCGGTAGGCGAAGAGGTCATCGAGCACCCCACCCGTCTCATCGCAAAGGCACGAGTACTGAGCCCCGCCGACCTCGAGCTTGGCGACGTCGTTCGACAGGACCCGCTGCAAAAACGCAAGCGCCCCCGGCCCCTCGACCTCGACCTCGCCCATATGCGAGACGTCGAACATCCCCGCATGCCTGCGCACCGCCGAGTGCTCCTCCCGAATCCCCTCGTAAGAAACCGGCATCTCCCACCCCGCAAACGGCACAACCTTCGCCCCAAGGTCGACGTGCTGCTCGTACAAGGGCGTGCGGCGAGGGTCGCTCACGCCGCGCAGGCTATTGACTGGCTGCGACCGCGGGGAGCATCGGGGGTCCCCTTCTCACGAACTCCTGCGAAGCAGCGGGAGGAGGGACCCCCGATGCTCCCCGCCGACCTCAGTCCTTCAAAAACCCCGGCACGTCGATGTCGTCGTCGCTCACCCGCAGTTTGCGGATGTCGGTGTCATCAGCCGCGATCCGCGGCTTGGTCTCGTAGCGACGGCGCACCCGCTGCGGCGAGCGGGCGAGCAGCTCGAAGCCCTCGAAGCCGGTGGCGATGACGGTGACGCGGACCTCGTCTTTCATCGACTGGTCGACGACCGAGCCGAAGATGATATTCGCGTTGTCGTCAGCCTCAGCCTGGACCAGTTGCGCCGCCTCGTTGACCTCGAACAGGCCGAGGTCCTCGGGCCCGGTGATGTTCAGCAGCATCCCGGTCGCGCCTTTAATCGACTCCTCGATCAAAGGCGAGGTGATCGCCGCCTTGGCGGCGTCGAGCGCCCGCGCCTCGCCGGAGGCGGAGCCGACGCCCATCAGGGCCGAGCCGGCGTCGCGCATGATCGTGCGCACGTCGGCGAAGTCGAGGTTGATCAGGCCGGGGATCGTGATCAGGTCGGTGATGCCCTGAACGCCCTGGCGCAGGATGTCATCGGCTTGGCGGAAAGCCTCCAGCACGCTGGTGCGCCGCTCGACCGCCTGCAGCAGCTTCTCGTTCGGGACGATGATCAGGGTGTCGACGTTGTTGCGCAGTTTCTCGATGCCCTCGAGCGCCTGCTGCATGCGCCGTTTGCCCTCGAACTCGAACGGTTTGGTGACCGCGCCGACGGTGAGGGCGCCGATCTCTTCCTTGGCGATCTCGGCGATGACAGGCGCCGAGCCGGTGCCGGTGCCGCCGCCCTCGCCGGCGGTGACGAAGACCATGTCGGCGCCCTTCAGCGCCTCCTTGATCTCGTCGCGGCTCTCCGCCGCGGCGCCCGCTCCGACCTCGGGGTTGCCGCCGGCGCCAAGGCCGCGCGTCAGCTCCTGCCCGATCGAGAGCTTGATGTCGGCGTCGCAGGCCTGCAGCGCCTGGGCATCGGTGTTGACCGCTACGAACTCGACGCCGCGGATGCCGGCGTCGATCATGCGACTGACTGCGTTGGTGCCGCCGCCGCCGGCTCCGACGACCTTTATGACCGCGAGGTAAGTGGATTCCATCTCCCGATTTCTCCTTCGCCGATCTTGGGGACTGGCGAGACAGCTGTTGATTGAGTTGAGCCTTGGTTCTGTCCGAGCCTTCAGCAACGCTCAAGGGTTCGAGCATCTGCTGCAAGAGCGGAATTTGCGCTGAACGTAGGGCATTGTGGCGCCTCTGTCAAACGGCCGACAGGCATCGTGCAGGGCAGGAGTCTCAAGGCTAACTTGAGACTTTGGCCAGTCTCAGGCTCTGGTCGAGGGTTCAGGGAGGCGGCGGAAGCGTATGTCCAGAGCCACCGAAGGCAGGCCGCGCTGGCGCGTGCAGGTCTACATAATCGAGCGCTTCGATAGCAGGGTCGGCAAGGACCGCGGCAGCGGCCTTCCACTTACGGGCCGCCTGAGACGCATCGCCGAAGCGCAGTTCGATCCCGGACGTCGTTTCGACGTCGACTCCGCTTTCGCCGTAATAGCTGCGCGCGAGGTAGGGGTGCAGCGGCGCCGGCGCAGCGCCCAGCACGCGCGCCTGTTCGAGCATGGGGCCGGCCAGCTGGCCCCCTTTCGGCGGCGCCGAGAGCGGCAGCTCGGGCAGCTCGGGATCGGCGGGCAACGGCAACCAGGGGACGATCGTGCCGCCGGCGCTGACCGCTATCGCGTCTTCGCCGCTGCCGATGGTCGCGGTGGCTTCCGGGAAGGTGACGTCCGGAGCCACGACCGTGTCGCGGACGAGGAAGAACCAGAGCGCCGCGATGCCGACGAGCACCAGGGCGATTACCGCCAGCCGCCCCCTCACAGCTGCCAGCCGCTGGGCCATCGCACCTCGCCCAGCACCTGGACCTCCGGCTCCAGCTCGACGCCAAAGCGCTCGTGGACCCGCCGCCTGCCTGCCGCCATCAGCTCGAGGACGTCGGCGGTCGTCGCCTCGCCGGTGTTCTCGACGAAGTTGGCGTGCTTCTCGGAGAAACGAGCGCCGCCATGGGCGAGGCCGCGGCAACCCGCGGCGTCGAGCAGCTGGCCAGCCGAGCGGCCCCCGGCGCGCTCGTCTTCCGGATTCTTGAAGGTCGAGCCGAAGGTCTTGATCCCCGAAGGCTGGGCCTCGCGCCGGCGTTCGCGCATCGCCGCCAGCGTCTGGCGAACCTCGTCGGGGTCCCTGGGGCTGAGCCTGAAGCCGACCCGCGCGACCACTTCCCCGGGACGGAGGTTGGAGCGCCGGTAGGAGAAACCGAGCTGCTCCGGTGAGCGCACCTCCATGCCGTCGGCCCTGGCGATCTCGACCCAGTCGAGCACCTCCGCCAGCTGGCCGCCGTAGGCGTTGGCGTTCATCCGCACCGCACCGCCGGCGGTGCCGGGGATGTTGACCCCGAACTCGAGGCCCGAGAGGCCCCAGCCGGCAACCTTGGCCGCGGCTGACGGCAGGCGGGCCCCCCCACCGCAGGTGACACGCTCCCCGTCGCGCTCGATCGTCGCCAGCTCGCCGTTGAGCTTGATCGCAAGTCCGTGGAATCCATCGTCGGCTACGAGCAGGTTCGATCCGGACCCAACCAGTCCTACCGGGAGTTTCTCTTCCGCTGCCCACCGCAGCGCCGCCACGAGCTCATCCCGCGAGGTCGGGCGCGCGAACCAGTCGGCTGCCCCACCGGTGCGAATCGTGGTCAGACGGGAGAGTGGGTGGTCGCGGCTGACACCCGGCGGTTGCGCGCTCACCACCGCTCCTCCACGAGGGTTTCGCCGAGCTCGAAGACGTCGCCGGCGCCGAGCGTGACCAGGACGGCATCGCGGTAGAGCTCCTTGTTGCCGTCGAGGCGGTTGAGGAGAGCGCGGGCGGCGACATCGCTATCGGGCAGCCACCAGACCGGTTTCCCCCCCATCCGCTCAGCCGCGGCCTGCGCCACCTGGAGCCCGCTGACTCCCGCCAGCTCCCCCACCGGCTGCTCGCGCGCCGGATAGACATCGAGAACCGCCACCTCGTCGGCGACCGCCAGGGCTGCGCCGAACTCATTGCCGAGCGCCTTGGTGCGCGAGTAGAGGTGCGGCTGGAAGACGGCGATCAGGCGCCGCGGCCGCAGCTCGCGTAGGGCCGAGAGCGCGGCCCGGACCTCGGTCGGGTGGTGGGCGTAGTCGTCGTATACGCGGATGCCGTGGCGGGTGCCCTTGAGCTCGAGCCGCCGCCGCACGCCCGGGAAGTCAGCGAGGGCGGTGGCGGCCATCCCGACGTCGAACCCAGCCAGCTCGATCGCGGCCAGCGCCGCCCGGGCGTTTTCGCGGTTGTGGCGGCCGGGGACGGCGAGCTGCAGGCTGGCGAGGCCGGGCACGTCAGCGTCGAAGCCGAGCTGGCGAGCGCCGTCGACGAGATCATCGAGACTGCCGTCGGCGGGCACCGCCACCGCCGTGGCCGCGGCCGTGAACCGCCGGAAGGCCGCCTGCAGCTCAGCCAACGAACCCCAGCGCGTGTGGTGGTCCATCTCGACGTTGGTGACGACCGCGACCTCGGGCCGCAGCTCGAGAAAGCTGGCGTCGCTCTCGTCGGCCTCCGCCACCACCCAATCGCCCCCTCCCCAGCCGGCGTTTGCCGCCGCGCCGCCCTCACCGAGGCCGGGAACCTCGCCGCCGACGAAGAAGGCCGGCTCGGCGCCAATCGCCCGCAGGGCCCAGACCGCCATCGCGGTCGTCGTCGTCTTGCCGTGGGTGCCGGCGACGGCGATCAGCCGCTTCTCGGCGCAGAGCTCGGCCAGGAGAGCGCCGCGGTGACGTGGCTCGACGCCGCGTTCGCGGGCCAGCGCCAGCTCCGGGTTGTCGGCGCTGATCGCGGTCGAGACGACGACCTCCGCCCCCTCAGGCAAGTTGCCGGCGTCGTGCCCGACGACGGGCTCTAGGCCGGCGGCGCGCAGACGCTCCATATAAGAGGACTGCGAACGATCGCTGCCGGTGACAGTCGCGCCGAGCCGAGCGCAGACCAGAGCCAGCCCGCTCATCCCCGCACCGCCGATGCCGATGAAGTGGAGCCGGCGCGAGGACCACTCGCTCTTCCTCGCCGCGGCCGTCATCGCGCTGCCGCCAGGACCTCATCGGCGATGCGGCGAGCGGCGTCGGGTCGCGCCAGCGAGCGCGAGGCCGCCGCCATCGCATTCAGCTTCCCCCGCTCGGCGAAAATCGCCGCGACCTCGGCCCGCAGCCGCTCCGCCCCCGCCTCGGCACCCAGGGCGGCGTCCGGCAGCACGGTCGCGGCGCCGGCACGCTGCATCCAGGCGGCGTTGGCGCCCTGGTGATCGCCGGTCGCGTGGGGATAGGGGACGAGAATCGCTGGTCGCCCCACTGCCGTCACCTCAAAGATCGATCCGCCCGCCCGGCCGAGCACGAGGTCGGCGGCGGCGAGGACGTCGCCGAGGTCGGGCTCGTAGGCGAGCAGGGTGTAGCGGCCGCCGTGGGAAGCGGCGGCGAGGCGCCGCTGCAGCTCGGCGAAGTCACGCTGCCCCGCAAGGTGGAGGACGTGGAAGTCGCGGCCATCGCGCTCGGCGAAGGCCTCGATCGCGGCGAAATTGATCGAGCGCGCGCCCTGGCTGCCGCCGACGACGAGCAGGCAACGATCGCCGGCGGCGATCTCGAAGCGGCTACGAGCAGCAGCGCGATCGGCCTCCAGAACCGCGGCCGGAACGGGGCGGCCGGTGACCAGGTAGGGCTCGCCCTCCCTTCCCTCGATCGGGAATGCGAGGCAGACGCGCCGTGCGCACCCGGCGAGGAGGCGATTGGCGAGCCCGATGTGGCTGTCGGCCTCGGTCAACACCAGCGGCGTCCGGGTCAAGGTTGCCGCCAGTCCCGCCGGCCCGGCGACGAAGCCACCGCCGCCCATGACCACGTCGGCGCCGCGCCGGCGCAGGGCCGCCCGGGCGGCGCCAACCGAGCCCAGTGCCTCCAAGCCCGCGCGGGCCGCGCGCAGCGGGTGGCGGCGGTCGATGCCGCGCGCTTTGATGAAGTCGATCTCGTAGCCGGCGGCAGGAACCAGCTCGGCCTCGATCCGCTCGCGGGTGCCGAGGAAGGAGACCTCAGCGCCGCTAGCCCGAAGCTCTGCGGCGACCGCCATGGCGGGCACCACGTGACCCGCGGTTCCCCCCGCCGCCACCACGACCCTTGGCTTTCCTGGCACCGCTAGCTCGCTTCCTTTCAGCGGCGGGCGTGCGCCCGCCATCGACGACGCGCAGTTTGCCAGCGCGGGAACCCGTCGCGGAACGCGCCGCCTTGGCGGTGCCGCCGCGGGCGACGTTGAGGATCAGCCCGACCGCGAACAGGGTCGCCATCAGGCTGCTGTTGCCGTAGGAGACAAAGGGCAGCGGCACCCCGGTCAGCGGCGCCAGGCCCATCACCGCGAAGAGATTGATCGTGGCCTGCACGAGGACCAGAGAGGTCAGGCCGGCAACGAGCAGCCGACCATAGGTGTCCTTCGCCTTCTGGGCGACTTTGAGGCCGGCGTAGCCGAACATCGCGAAGAGGCCGACGACGCCAACAATCCCAACCAGGCCGAGCTCCTCGCCGATCACGGCGGAGATCATGTCCGTGTGGGCCTCGGGCAGATAGAAGGCCTTCTGGACGCCGTTGCCGATGCCCACTCCGAAGAGGCCGCCGGAGCCGAGTGCGATCTTCGCCTGCGCCGCCTGGAAGCCTGCCCCGGCGGCGTCGGCGCCGGGATTAAGAAAGCCGGTGAGGCGCGCCATCCGGTAGGGCTCGATGACCGCCATCAGCAGAGCCAGAGAGCCGATGCCCACAGTGAGCAGGGCGAGGTCGCGGGGTCGAGCGCCGGCGGCGACGAGGGTGGCGCCGACGGCAAAGACGATGACCATCGTCGTCCCCATGTCGGGCTGCAGCATGATCAGGGCCGCGGCGAGGCCGACGACGACCAGGAACGGCATGAAGCCCTCGATCGAGCGTGCCCGTTTCGGCTTGCGGGCGAGCAGGTCGGCACCGTAGAGGATCAGCGCCACCTTGGCCAACTCCGAGGGCTGGATCTGCAGGAAACCGGAGCCGATCCAGCGGCTGGCGCCGTTGACGGTCGTCCCCGCGACCAGCACCGCGCAGAGCAGAAAGAAGGAGATGCCGAGCAGCGCCGGCGTCAGCCTGCGGACCAGGGTCAGCCCGTGGCGCGCGGTCAGGTGCATGATCACGAGGCCGACGGCGCCGAACATCAGCGTCCGCTTCAGGTAGAAGGCGCTGTCGGAGAGGCCGCCGTCGCTGAGGACTTTGGTCGTCGAGCTGGCGGAGAAGACCATCACCGCGCCGAGCGCCAGCAGGCAGAGGGTCGCGGTCAGCAGCATGTTGTACTCGGCCGAGACCGCGCTCGTGCGCGAAGGCTTCCTCGCTTTCCTCTTCGCCTTGCCCCGGGCGGGCCTGCCGAGCCGGCCGAGCGCGATCGGAAAGGCGCTCACCGCAGCCCCTCGACGACCGCGCGGAAGCGCTCGCCGCGGCGTTCGAAGTTCTCGAAGGCGTCGAAGCTGGCGCAGGCGGGCGAGAGCAGGACGACGTCGCCCGGAGCGGCGGCGGCGGCGGCGCGGCGCACCGCGTCCTCGAGGTCGGCGCAGCGGTGCAGCGCGACGCCGGCCTCGACCGCAGGCGCCAGCTCCTCGGCCAGGCGATCGGCGGTGGCGCCGGTCAGGTAACAGGCGCTGCAGCGCTCGCGCACCGGGTCGAGCAGCGGCGCGAACGGCTCGCCCTTCTCGCTGCCGCCGAGGATCGCGTGCACCCCGCCGGCGAAGGCGTTGAGGCCGACGACCGCGGAGGCCACGTTGGTCGCCTTGGAGTCGTTGACGAAGCGCGCGCCGCCGATCTCGGCGACCTGCTCCAGGCGGTGCGGGACGCCGGCGAAGCTGCGCAGGCCCTCGCGCACGGCGTCGCGGTCGAGGCCAAGCGCCAGCGCCGCAGCGGCCGCGGCCATCGCGTTGGCGACGTTGTGCGCGCCGAACAGGCCCAGCTCCTCCACCGCCAGCAGCGGCTCGCCGTCGCAGAAGATCGTCCCCTCCGCCAGGGCCACCTCGCAGTCTGGGCCGGCGCCCGCGCAGAAGGCGATGCGGCGGGCGCAGCCGCCGAGGTCGACCCCCGACAGCTCCGGCTCGTCGCCGTTGTAGACCGCCAGGTCCTCGTTGCCCTGGTTGGCGAAGATCCGCAGCTTCGCCGCCAGGTAGGACTCGAGGTCGCGATGGCGGTCGAGGTGGTCGGGAGCGAGGTTGAGGAAGACGCCGCACTCGGGGGCGAAGGAGCTCGTGTCCTCGAGCTGGAAGCTGGAGCACTCGCAGATCACCGTCGCGCCGGGCTCGACCTCGCCGACGAGCTCCGAGAGCGGCGTGCCGACGTTGCCGGCCACCGCGACCGGCTCACCGGCGCTGCGGTAGACGTGCCCGAGCAGCTCGACCGTCGTCGTCTTCCCGTTGGTCCCGGTGACGCCGACGAAGCGGTTCGGCAGCGCCCGCCAGGCCAGCTCCAGCTCGCCCACGACCTCAATCCCGCGCTCCAGCGCCGCCGCGATCACCGCCGCCTCCCGAGGAACCCCCGGGCTCTTGACAACCGTCCGCTTCCCCTCGAGCTGTGCCAGGCCATCCGTATCCAAAAACACTTCGACGCCGGCCTCCCGAAGCCTTTTCGCCCCTTTCGGCGCGCCTGAGTCGACGCCCCTGACGGCCTCTCCCCGAGCGGCGAGCAGCCGCGCGGCGGCCTGTCCCGAGCGGGCGAGCCCGACCACGAGGAAAGGCCCGCGCGGCAGCGGCGGGCGCGGCTTCCTGGGCGGTGGCGAACTCATCTCGTCACCTGTTCGCCTCGGGCCGAAGCGTCCCTTTGCGGCGCCTGCCTGCCTCGCTTCCCAATGGCATGGCTTGTGGTGCCTTGTGCACTATCTATTTCTTGACACAAGATGTTATTGTCTACTACAGAAACGATCGCACAAGGAGACACAATGACCGAACCGGATTTCAGTCGCGAGATGGGAGGCATATGGGCGGATTTCTTCCGCGATCTGGCCCGCTCCGCCGAGCACGCCTCCACGCGCATCTCCGCCCTGCTCGACGGCACCGGCGAGCCAGAGAAGTCGATTCGATCGGTCTGGGGTCGCAAGTTCCTGCGACTCGACGCGCTGGGATTGGAGCGCGGAATGACCACCAGGCAGATCTCCTCGGCATCCGGCATCGAGGACGAGCCAAATGCCGAGAAGGTGCTGAGACAACTCGAGAAGGCGGGCCTGATCGAGCAGGTCGGCGGAGTTTCGCCGAAGCACTGGCGCTTGACGCGAGACCAGCGGCGGGACCGCATACTGCGGATGAGCCGGCTGATCCCGCGAGGGAGATGGACGACCTACGGCGACTTCGCCGTCGCCACCTCCGGCAACATCCGGGCGGCGCGGGCGGTGAGCCGGGTTGCGGCCAAGAATCCGGCGTTCGCGAATCCCCATCGCGTGCTCGCAAAGGGCGGCACGATTCCCGACGGCTGGAAGGACGACGAGGACCGTGGCCCGGAGGAGTGCGCGCGGCGACTCGAAGGTGAGGGCCTCGACCTCCAAGCCGGCCGTGCCCCGCAGGGGCAGCGCATGTACCACGACGAGCTACGCGCCCGGCTGGAGGAGAGCGAAGCGGCGGACGACGGGGGGCCTGCGTCCTGACGCCTGGCGTCAGGGTCCGACCCGATAGAGGACGTGGGGCCGCAACGGGTCGCCCGGAGGAAGCGCCGGGAAATCGAAGTCGTCGGCGGGGTCGCGGGTCATCCCAAGTCGCTCCATCACCGCCCGCGAGCGCGTGTTGCCGATGGCGGTCATCGAGACGATCTCCTCCAGGCCGAGTCGCTCGAAGCCGTGGGCGAGCGCCGCCCGGCCGGCCTCGGTCGCGTATCCGCTGCCCCATGCCCGGCGCGCGAGGCGCCAGCCGACCTCGACCGCGGGGGTGAAATGGGCCTCGAACGGGGGAACCGCGAGGCCGGCGAAGCCGATGAACTCGCCGCTCTCCCGCAACTCCAGGGCCCAGAGGCCGAACCCGTGCCGCGCGAAGCCCGTTTCGATCCGCTCGATCAGCCGATCGCTTTCCTCACGGCTGAGGGGAGCGGGAAAGAACTCCATGACCAGGGGGTCGGCGTTGAGCGCGGCGAAGGGCGCGCGGTCGGCCTCGCGCCAGCGCCGCAGCCGCAAGCGGTCGGTGCTGAGCTCGGCGTCCCCGCCCACTCGACCCTTCAGGGCCCGATCGACTGCTGATACAGGGTGAATCCGATTCCCGAGCAAACCGCGGCGATGATCCAGAAGCGCAGCATGATCTTGGTCTCCGACCAGGCCATCATCTCGAAGTGATGGTGCAGCGGCGCCATCAGGAGGACGCGGCGGCGGAAGGTTTTGAAGGCGAATACTTGGAGCAGGACCGAGAGCGCCTCGATCACGAAGATGCCGCCGATGATGATCAACAGCACCTCGGTCTGGGTCATCACAGCGAGGGCGCCGATCGCCCCGCCTAAGCCAAGTGAGCCGGTATCCCCCATGAAGATCGAGGCCGGGAAGGCGTTGAACCAGAGAAAGCCGACGCAGGCGCCGACCAGGCAGGCCGAGAGCAGGGCCAGGTTCTGCTGCTCGTTGGCGACGAAGGCGATCGCCGTGTAGGCGAGCAGGACGATCGCGCAGGCGCCGGCGGCGAGGCCGTCCAGACCGTCGGTCAGGTTGACCCCGTTCGAGGTGCCGGCGATGACGAGGAAGACGAGGACGAAGTAGAGGACCGGGCCGAGGTCGATGCTGGCGTCGCCGATGCGGAAGTAGAGGATCGGCTCGAGGCCGACCTCGTGGCGGGCGACCCACCACAGTCCCAGCGCCAGGAGCAGCTGCCCGAGCAGCTTCCAGCGCCCCGGGAGGCCGAGCGAGCGGCGTTTGATGATCTTGATGTAGTCGTCGGCGAAGCCGAGCGCCGCGCAACCCATGGCGACACCGAAGACGGCCAGGCTCTGGGGGTCGCGGTCGGAGAGGACCAGGAACGGGACGCAGATCGAGGCGAAGACGATCAGGCCGCCCATGGTCGGCGTGCCGGCCTTCGCATGGTGCTCCTGCGGCCCGTCCTCGCGGATGTGCTGCCCGAACTCCCGCACCCGCAGGTACTCGATGAATTTGGGGCCGAGGAAGATGCAGATCAGCATCGCCGCCATCCCCGCGATCAGGACTTCGCCCATCAGCGGCTGCCCATCAGACCAGCTCCGCCAGCTCGTCGGCGACGGCCTCGAGGCCGGCCGAGCGGGAGCCCTTGACCAGGACCGCGTCGCCGCGCTGCAGGCGGGCCGCCAGCAATTCCGCGGCCTCCCCCGGGTCGGCTACCAGCTCGTCGGGGTCGTAGTCGCGGGCCGGCAGGCCGACGCCGAGCAGCAGGTCGATTCCGGCGGCCCGCGCGTGCGCGCCGACCTCGCGATGGAAGTCGGGCGCCTCGGGCCCGAGCTCGCCCATCTCGCCGAGCACGGCAACCGTGCGTGGCGCACCGAGAGTCGCGAGATGGTCGAGAGCCGCTCGCATCGACACCGGGTTGGCGTTGTAGCAGTCGTTCACGAGAACGATCCCGTCGCCGAGCTCGATGCGCTCGCCACGGAAGCGGGAGAATCCTATGTCCGCCGCGCGGTCGGCCATCTCCACCAACGAGGCGTCGAGCGCCACGCCGGCGGCGATCGCGGTTAGCGCATTGGTCAGGTTGTGCGCCTCGGCGAAGGGGAAGTGGAAGCGCTGCTCGCCGACCGGCGTGCGCACCAGCGCCTCCGTAACCCCGTCAACAACGTGGACCTCGGTTGCCTCGACGTCGCCGCCGGGGCCGAAGCGCAGCAGCCGCGGTGCCCGCTCCAGGTGCGGCTCCAGCTCCCCCGCCTCGGCTGGCGCGACCGCGACCCCGTCGGGGGACAGCGAGTCGAGCAGCTCGGCCTTCGCCGCGGCGATCTCGGCCACCGAACCGAGCAGCTCGACGTGAACCGGGCCGACGTTGGTGATCACGGCGACGTCGGGCTCGGCGATCTCCCCCAGTTCCGCGATCTGCCCCCGCCCGCGCATCGCCATCTCCAGGACCAGCAGGTCGGTGTCGTCGGGCGCTTCGAGAATGGTCAGCGGCAGCCCGATCTCGGTATTGAGGTTCTCGCGGTTGGCGTGGACGCGGCCGGGCAGCAGGGCGCGGGCGATGTCCTTGACCGAGGTCTTGCCGACCGAGCCGGTGATGCCAACGACGCGGGCGCCGAGCGCCCGTCGCCAAGCCCGCGCCAACGCCTGCATCGCCGCCAGGGGGTCGTCAGCAAGGAAGACCCAGGCCCCGCGGCAGTCCTTTTTCCCGCTATCCGGTGAAAAGGACTGCCGCGCCGTATCGCCGACGACCACGCCCCAGGCGCCGGCCTCGATCGCTGCCGGCGCAAACTCGCCGCCGTCGCGGCGCTCGCCGCGCAGGCCGAAGAAGAGGTCGCCGGGCTCGGTCGCGCCGGAATCGATCGTCGCCCGCCGCGGTGAGCCGGCCGCACCCTCGGCGAGGACCTCGGCCCCGAGCGCCGCCGCAATCTCCTCCGGCCCCAGCTTCACGCCGGGCTGCCCAGCTTCCGCAGCTCCTCGCGGGCCACCTCACGGTCGTCGAAGGGGATTTTGCGGCCTCCCTCGAACTCCTGGCCCTGCTCGTGTCCCTTGCCGGCGATCACGACCGTGTCGCCGGGCTCGGCGCGTGCGAGCGCCAGCGCGATCGCCGCGCGGCGGTCGACCTCGACCTCGACCTCAACGCCGCCCGCCGCCCCCGCCACGACTTCCTCGACGATCGCCTCCGGCCGCTCGGAGCGCGGGTTGTCGGAGGTGACGACGGCGAGGTCGGAGAGCTCGGCTCCGGCCCGGCCCATCTTCGGCCGCTTGTCGCGGTCGCGGTCGCCGCCGGCGCCGAAGACCGCGATCAGTCGCCCCGCGGTCAGCCGGCGCGCGGCGCGCAGCACGTTCTCCAGCGAGTCGGGCGTGTGCGCGTAGTCGACCAGCACGGCGAACCCCTGTCCCTCGTCGACCGGCTCGAAGCGCCCCGGCACCCGCGCCGCCCGTGCCAGCCCCGCCGCCGCCGTCTCCGCCTCGACCCCCAGCGCCGCCGCCGCCGCCAACGCCGCCAGCGCGTTCGCCACGTTGAAGTGCCCCGGCAGCCCCATCCGCACTCGCACCTCACCGTCGATGGGCCGATTTCCGCTGATATGCGTGGATTTTCGGCCCATCGGCCGCCGGACGACGGTGAACTCGGCGCCGGCGGCGTCGAAGGAGACGTTGCGGGCGATGTAGTCGGCTTCGGCACCCTCGGCGGAGAAGGTGACGCAGTCGAATTCCTCCGCCAGGCGGACGCCGTATTCATCGTCGATGTTGACGATCGCTGTCCCCGGCTCCGCTTCGAACAGCAGGCGCTTGGCGGAGAAGTAGTCCTCCATGTCGGCGTGGAAGTCGAGATGGTCCTGGGTGAGGTTGGTGAACACCGCCACCCGCCAACGAATCGCATCGGCGCGATGCAGCGCCATCGCGTGCGAGGAGACCTCCATCGCGCAGGCTTCGTCGCCGGCCTCCAACATCCGCCTGAACGTCCTCTGCAGGTCGATCGCCTCCGGCGTCGTCCGCTCCACCTCCTCCTCCCGCCCGCCGACGACCTGCTTCACCGTCCCCAACAGGCCAGTCTGGATCCCCGCCGCCTCGAGGATCTCGCGCAGGAGAAACGCCGTGGTCGTCTTCCCGTTGGTCCCCGTCACCCCCACCACCCGCAGCTCCGAGGTCGGGGCCCCATAGAAGCGCGCCGCCAGCGGCGCCATCGCCGCCCGCGCGTCCGCAACCACGACCTGAGGCACCTCGACCGCCAGCTCCCGCTCCACAACGAGAGCCACCGCCCCGGCCTCCACGACGCCGGCAGCGAACTCGTGCCCGTCTCGCGTCTCCCCTACGACACAGAAGTACAACGTGCCAGGCCCGGCTTTTCGATTGTCGTACGCCAGGCCAGTCACCCCAACGGAGGGATCGCCGACGATTCGGGCGTCAACGACCTCCGCAGCAAGCTCAGCCAGCTCCATCGCGCTCGATTCTAGGAAGGAGGTCGGGTGCCCCTCCCGCAAGCGGCGCTACGTTTTCGCCCGCCCGATCCTCGAACGGCCACTTTCGCCTCACGCGAAAACGACAGCGCAGCGGGAGGGGCACCCGACCTCCTTCCCCAGACGCAGCCGAGGGGCACCCGACTCCCCCCACACTATTCGGGAGCAACACCGAGGTACGGAAGCGCAAACCCGGCAATCGAGCCGAACGCCGGCCCCGCCACCGACCCCCCGTAGTAATCCCCCTGCGGCTGGTCCACGATCACCGCCGCCAGGAGCTTCGGATTATGCGCCGGCGCGAAACCGATGAACGAGGCGACGAATTTCGTCTCCGAGTAGGTTCCGTTTTCGGCAACCTCCGCGGTCCCCGTCTTGCCCGCCAGCGTGTAGCCGGGAACGCTCACCTCCGAGGCGGTGCCGCCCGGAGCAAGAACGCCCTCGAGCATTTCCCGCACCTGCGCCGCCACCTCTGGTTTGACCACTCTCCGCCCCTTCGGCTCGGGCACCTCCTCTTCGCCGATTCGCTTGATCAGCCGCGGCCGAGCGAGCACGCCGCCGTTGGCGATCGCCGCGTAGCCGGCCATCATCTGCATCGGCGTCACCGAGATCCCCTGGCCGATCGGCAGATTCCCCATCGTCGAGCCCGAGTATTCCTCCAGCGGCAGCACGATCCCCTGCTCCTCGCCCGGGAACTGGATCCCGGTCGGGCGGCCGAAGCCGAAGCGGTGGATCCAGCGGTCGAATTTCTCTGCCCCCAGCTCGAGGCCGATCGTCACCGCGCCCACATTGGAGGAGTGGGCGAGGATCGTGGCGACGCTCATCGTTTCGGTGCCGCGCGGGTGCGAGTCCTCGATCACCCGGTCGGCAACCTGAATCGACGGCGCGAGCGTGAATTCGGAAGCCGGCGTGACCAGTTTTTCCTCCAGCGCCGCGGCGACGGTGAACGCCTTGAAGGTCGAGCCCGGCTCGTAGGTGAAGCCGGTCGCCTTGTTGATCAGGTCCTCGTTGCTGACGCTGGAGAGGTCGCTGGGGTCGACCGGCGGCCAGTTGGCCATCGCCAGCACCTCCGAGCTCTGCGGGTCCATGACGATCGCCGTGGCCCCTTTCGGTGCGTACGTTTCGCCGACTTCGGCCAGGACCTGCTCCGCCTTCTGCTGGATCAGCGGGTCGAGCGTCAGCTGGATGTCTTCGCCGTCGCTCGCCTCCGACGCCGTTTCCAGCCGGATCGGCTCGCCGAGCGCGTCCTTGACGATGCGCCGTTCGCCGTCTTCGCCGCCGAGGACCTCTTCCTCACCCGACTCGAGCCCGGTCAGCCCCTGATTTTCGGAGCCGACCGCGCCGACTACCTGGCCGGCCATCTCCCCCTGCGGGTAGATGCGGCGGCTGTCCGGCAGTTGGCCGATCCCTTCCAGCTCCAGCCGCTCGACCCGGCCGGCGGCTTCGAGGCTGATCTTGCGGGCGACGTAGGAGAAACCGGAATCGGCCGTGAGGCTCTCCAGTACCTCGGTCTTGTCGAGGTCGAGGATCGGCGCCAGTTTTTCCGCGGCCCGCGGCGGGTTCTTCACCTGGTACGGGGTGGCGTAGATCGTCACCGCGTTCTCGGAGGTCGCCAGCTCGTTGCCGCGCCGGTCGAGCAGACTGCCGCGCAGCCCCGGCACCGTCACGGTTTCGGTCTGCTGGTAGATCGCCTCGGAGGCGAGCTGGGGGCCCTGGACTCCCTGCAGCCAGAAAGCGCGGCCGACGATGATCAGGAAGCAGAGCAGGAAGCCGGCGAAGAGGAGGCCGATGCGGCGCTCGATCAAGCGCATCGGCGCCCCGTCCTACCCTGCGGCGGCGGCGAGGCGCTGCGCCGCCACGGCGACGTCGTCGGGGCCGGCGTCGGCGAAGTGGATCTCGTCGCTGGAGGGCATCGCCAGGCCGAGCGCGCCGGCGGCGTTGCGCATCGCCCCGGTCCCGTAGAGGCGCGCGTCGCGCGCGCCGAGGATCGAGTTCTCTTCGTCGAGAACGGTGATCTGCGCGTCGATCTTGCCTGCGGAGGCGGCGAAGCTGAGCGTGATCACGTTGAGGGTGACGATCCCGGCGAGGAGCACGCCGAGGACGGCGATCCAGGCGCGGCCACGGGTCATCCGTACGACCAGGCCCGAGTCGGGAAGCTGGCCGACGGCGACGGCGGTGCGGCCGGCGAGTGGGATCAGCTGACCCCCGACCCGGCGCGGAGCGCGGGCCGGCGCCTTGCGCGCCGGGGTGCGGCGGGCGGGGGCGCGGCGAGCAGGGGCGCGAGCGGGGGCCGGCGCCGCGGCGCGACCTTTCGGAGCGGGACGGGAACGAGGCCGCCGTGCCGGCGCTGCCTTTTTCTGCGGCGCTGGACGCGCCGGCGCGGCTTTCCTCCGCGGCGGCGTCGTCCGCGACGGCGGCGGAGCGGGCGCGGTCCGTCGGGCGGGAGCGGCGACGGCCATCAGCCGGCCTCTCCGGCCGCGGTCGGCTCGGCGATCTTCAGCGCGACGCGCAGGTGGGCGGAGCGCGAGCGCGGATTGGCCTCGACCTCGACCGGGCCGGGGGAGATCGCCCGGCGGGTCAGCAGCTCCGCCTCCGGCTCGTGCTCGCAGACGCAGACCGGCAGCTCGGGCGGACAGACGCAGCCGCGCGCCTTCGCGGCCAGGAACTGCTTCACCGGCCGGTCCTCGAGCGAGTGGAAGGAGATCGCGCCGAAGCGGCCGCCGACCGGAAGCATTTCCCAGGCCAGGGGCAGCGCTTCCTGCAGCGAGTCGAGCTCGCCGTTGACGGCGATCCGGATTGCCTGAAAGCTGCGCTTGGCGGGGTGCCCGCCGCCGAACTGGGCTGCCGTCGGCATCCCGGCCCTGATCGCGGCAACCAGCTCGGAAGTCGTCCGCAACGGGCGGCGGCGGACGATCTCGCGCGCGATCCCGCCGGCGTAGCGCTCCTCGCCGTAGCGCCGCAGCACCTGTGAGATCCGCGACTCCGGCCACTCGTTGACGAGGTCGGCGGCGTCGAACTGCTGACGCGTGTCCATCCGCATGTCGAGCGGGGCGTCGTAGGCGTAGGAGAAGCCGCGCTCCCACGAGTCCACCTGCAGCGACGACATTCCGAGGTCTACATAAACCATCTCTGGGCATATGCCTTCGCCGCGCAGTGCCAGCAGACCTTCCGCGAAGTCGGTGCCGACAAAGCGCGTGCGGCAAGGCACCTCGGCGGCGAACTCGGCAAAACGGGCCTCGGCGGCCGGGTCGCGATCGATCGCGATCAGCGTCCCCGTCTCGCCCAGCAGCGCGGCGACGCGACGAGCATGGCCGCCACCGCCGAAGGTGCAATCGACCGCCGTCTGCCCCGGCTCGGGCGCCAGCAGCGAAACCAGCTCCGACGCTAGCACCGGCTCGTGACTCATCGTTTCCAGGTCGATGGGCCGATTTCCCGCGCTATTCGTGGCATTTCGGCCCGTCGGCGGGCGGTGGTGGGCGGGGGTGCGAGCGGCATGGAGTCTCATGATCACGCGGCGCCGGCGCCGGCAAGGCCCTCGGCGATCTCGGGAGCGGCGGCGTCGAGCTCCTGCTCCTGCTTGGCCCAGGCGTCGGCGTTCCAGATCTCGAGATACTCGCCGGCCCCGATCACGACGCAGTTGCCGTCGAGACCGGCGTGCTCGATCAGCGGCTTCGGCACGCGGATGCGGCCGGCGGAGTCGAGCTTCTCGTCGAAGGAGCCGCCATGGAAGCGACGGCGCAGCTGGCGCGCGTCGCGGCCGAAGGGGCTGTGCGGCGAGAGGAAGCGGTCCGAAAGCTGCTCGAACTCGGCGGTGGTGTGCACCCAGACGCAGGGGTCGAAGCCCTTGGAGAGAACGATGCCGTCGGAGAGCGAGGCACGGAACCGAGAGGGAACCGTGAGTCTGTCCTTGGAATCGAGACTGTGCTCGTAAAGACCCCTGAAAGCCACTGCGGCGAGTCCTTTCTGAGCGGGGAGGCCGGAAAGAGTTGGGACCGGAGTGATGAGGTGGGAGGAACCTCACCACCCCGGTCCTGGGCTTCAACTCGGGCGCCACAATAACCCACAGTCCCCCACTTTGCAACACGACCTTCCATTGCAAGCCCATTTGCATCCGGCCGGGCGCGCTAGGTTCCGAGCGTGAGCCCACCCGAGGAAAGCGCCGCGGCGCCGGCACCGACCGCTGAGACGGCAGCGCCACCGCCGCCCGACGACGCCGACGATCTGCGCGGCTTCCACTTCCGGCAGCTGCTGCGCAAGACCTCGCTGCTGGTCCTGATCGCGATCCTCACCCTGGCAGCCGGGATCGCCGCCACCGTATTCGTCGGTCCCTTCGTCGGCGCCATCGCCGCGCTGGCGACCTTCCTGCTCTCGCTGCTGCTCGTCTTCGCGATCGCCGACTCGCGCGCCGAGGACGCCTTCTTTCAGGCCTACGCCCAACAGCACGGGCTCGAACTCGGCGGTCGGGCGCCGCTGCCGCCGACCACGCCGCTGCTGCGCAAGGGCGACGACCGCTACGCGGAGCGCACGCTGTCGGGCCCCTTCGCTGACGGAACCGAAGGGATTCTCGCTCTCTATACGTACGAGGAGGAATCGACCGACAGCAAGGGCAACCGCCAAACCAACTACTACCGCTACACCGTCGGCCTGGTGCCGGTGCCGGAGTGCGTCGACCTCGTCCCCGAGCTCTACTGCCAGCGCAAGTTCGGGCTGCGGGCGCTGGAGGGATTCGAGGACGCCTTCCGCACCAAGAAAGAGCGGGTCGAGCTGGAGAGCGAGGCGCTGGACAAGAGGTACGAGATCTTCTCGGGGAAGGGCCAGGACGCCACCTGGCTGCGGCAGCTCTTCGCTCCCACCTTCATCGTCTGGCTGAACGACTCGGCGCCGGAGAAGTTCGCCTTCGAGCTGGTCGACGGCACCCTCTGCTGCTACGTCAACGGCCACAAGAAGAAGGCCGAGGAGCTGCAGGAGATCAGCCTCGCCAGCGCCGCCGTGGCGCAGCGGCTGCGCGAGGAGTCGCTGGAGTAGCGCAGGCCGCTCTCCTAATAGCTGGATAGCAGGGTGCCGGCGTTGGCGATCAGGCCGGCGGCGATCATCAGCAGGACCGAGGGGACGAGGACGAGGGCGACGACGAGCTGGATCTTCGGGGCGGCTCGCGCGGCGCGCTCCTCGACGGCGCGGCGGCCGTCGCGGCGCAGGGCGCCTGCCTGCTGTCGCAGCTGGTCCGCGAGCGGCGAGCCGAAGCGGCGCGAGCGCTCGATCGCCGCGACCAGCCGGGCCAGCTCACTGCCGGGGACGCGGGCACGGAGCGAGCGCAGCGCCGCCGATAGCGGCACGCCGCAGGAGAGCTCGGCCACGGTCAGCCGCAGCTCGGCGGCCAGCGGCCCCTCCCCCGCTCGCGCCAGTTGTGCCAGCCCCGCCGCCGGCCCACGTCCTGAGCCGGCGCTGACCGCGAGCAGGTCGAGCGCGTCGGGCAGGGCCTCCAGCAACCGACGACGGCGGCGGCGCGCCTCTCGCTCGAGCAAGGCGTCGGGAACGAGGAAGCCGGCGGCCGGCAGCGCGACCGCCACCAACACTGCGGTTCGGCCCGGAGCCGCGGGCGCCGCGCCCAGCGCGGCCAGGCCGCCCGCTGCACTCGCGGCGAGCTTGGCGACGAGCACAGCGGCCAGCGGTAGCCGGTCCTCGATACCAGCCCGGCGCAGGCGCTCGGGCAGGCCGAGCCGTAACGCCGCCGCCGCCGAGCGCCGGCTGAGGCCGAAGGGGAGCGGCGGCAGCGAGCTGCCGGTCCTGCCGGCAAGCAGCTCGCGGCCAGCCGCGAAGCAGAGCAGCACCGCCAACGCCGCCAGCAGCCCGGCGGCACTCACTCGACCACCCGCGAGAGCCGTTTGATCGCGACGAATCCAATGGTTTGAAGCGCGGCGGCGAGCGCGAGCAGCACAGCGGAAGGCGGCGAGCCCAGCAGCTTCGCGGCGAAGCCCGGCTGGACCAGCTCGGCGAAGAGGGCGCCGCCGCTCGGCATCGCCACCACCAGCAGGCCGGTGAAGCGCGCCTGGGCGGTTGCCGAGCGGGCCTCCTCGGCGACGCGGTCGCGTTCGGCGGCGCCGGCCGAAAAGCGGCGCAAGAGGCCCGCCAGGTCGCCACCGGCGAGTCGCTGGCTGAGCAGGGCGGCGGCGAAGGCGTCGACACGCTGCGAGCGCATTCGCCGCCGCCAGGCCGCGACCGCCTCGGCCATCGCCGCTCCGAGATCGAGCTCGGCGCCGAGGCGGGCCAGCTCCGCCGCCGGGGGGCCGTCCAGGGAGGCCGCCGCGGCCGGAAGCGAGGCGCGCAGGGAGCGGCCGGCGCTGAGCGAGTCGGCGATCGCCGTCGCGACTTCCGGCAGCGAGCGCGCGATCGCCAGCCGGTAGCGCCGGCGGCGACTGGCGACGGCCCAGCCAGCCGCGGCGGGTCCCGCGACCGCAAGCGGCAGCGCCACAGCCGGCCCGGCGACGAACCAGCCGCTGACCACGGCGCTGCCGGTGGCGAGCGCGGCCAGCCGGCGCCGCTCCGCGGTCGAGGGCGCGTAGCCCTCGCGCCCCGCGCGGCGCAGCGGCTCCAGTGCGAGCTGCAGCCAGCGCGCCGCCGCCGGGCTGGCCAGCAGCGCCTCGCGTGCCGCCAGCGCCAGCAGTCCGCCGGCAACGGCACCGGCCATCGCCGGCAGCAATCCGAGGCCGGCGCTCACGCCGCCGCGGTCGCGTCGAGGGTGCGCACCGCGGTCGTTCCGGCCGCCCGCACCACTTCGGCAACCTCGGTGACGACCCGGGCGCCGCTGGGCCGGCGCTCGAGGTGGACGACGAGGTCGATTCCACGCTGCACCTGCTCGGCGATCGCCGCATGCGGAAGCCCGACGCCGGCCATCAGCGCCAGCGTCTCCAACCGCCCCAGGGCATCGGCCGGAGAGTTGGCATGGACCGTCGAGAGCGCGCCGTCGTGACCCGTGTTGAGGGCGGTGAGCAGATCGAGCGCCTCCGACCCCCTCACCTCGCCGATCACGATGCGGTCGGGCCGCATTCGCAGCGCGTTGCGCAGCAGCTGGCGAATCGTCACCTCGCCCCGCCCCTCGACGCCGGCGGGGCGGCTCTCGAGGCGGACGACGTGGGGCTGCTGCAACCGCAGCTCGGCGGCGTCCTCGATCGTGACCACCCGCTCCTCGTCGTCGATGAAGCTGGAGAGTGCATTGAGCAGGGTCGTCTTGCCGGACCCGGTGCCGCCGCTGACCAGGATGCTGCGGCGCCGGGCGACCGCCACCTCGAGCGAGTGTCGCTGGGCCGCGGTCAGGGTCCCGAGCGCGACCAGCTCGTCGGGCCCCGGTCGACTGGCAGCGAAACGCCGGATCGAGACCAGCGGGCCGTCGATCGCCAGTGGCGGGATCACGACGTTGACCCGCGAGCCGTCGGCGAGCCGGGCGTCGACCATCGGACTGAGCTCGTCCACGCGCCGGCCCAGTGGCGCCAGGATCCGCTCGATCGCGTTGCGCAGCTCCTCCTCGTCGGCGAAGGCGACGTCGGTTCCCTCGAGACGGCCGCCGCGCTCGACGTAGACCGTCCCCGGCCCGTTGACCATCACCTCCTCCACCGCGGGATCGGCGAGCAGGATCTCGAGCGGGCCGAGGCCAACGCTGTCGCGAACGATCCGAGCGGCGATCTCCTCGCGGTCCGCGGGGCCGAGCAGAACCGCCTCCTCGTCGACCAGCTTCCGGACCGCCTCGCGCAGATCCCCGTCTCCAGCCGATCCGCGGGCAGCCTCGGCACGACGGCGCTCGACCAGGTCGGAGCGCAGCCGGACCGCCAGCGCCGCCACGTTCCTCTCGCGTGCTCCCATCGCTCAGCCGCGTGGCAGCAGGGTCACGCGACGGGCAAAGCTCTCGGCGGCGATCAGGCGCAGGGCCTGGCCGCGGGTGAGCCCCAGCGTGGCAGCGGCGATCCCTTCGGCCGACGTCCCGTCGACGCCGGGCCCCAGCGCCAGCAGGGGCACCGCCGTGGCGGCGACGTAGGTGCGGCCCGGGCCGGAGCCGCTCGGTTCCGCGGTGACCACGACGTCGACCCGGTCCCCGACCGGCTGCGCGCCCGCGACCAGCAGCGCCTCGGCTCCGCTGACCGCGATCTCGACCGGATGACGGCCGCGGCCAAGGCCGAAGGGCCGGGCTGAACGCGCCCGCGGGGGGCGCAGTTGCGAGGCGAGCAGGTAGGAGCCGGCTGGGATCGTTGCGGCCGGTACCAGCCCGATCGCTTCGGTCGGATTCGCCAGCGCCCCGGGGGGCACGAACCGGGCCGGGATCCTGCGCGGCGCCAGCGCCGCCGCCTGGCCGGGGTCGATCTCTCGTCCCGCTTGCAGCTGTTCCTCGGCGACAAGCACCGGGCGCAGCTCGCCGTAGCCGCGGGCGACGCTGGCGCCGTAGCCGTCGGCGATCGCTGCGGCGGCGGCTGCAGCCATCAGAGCCGCGAGCACGAAGACGAGCGCGCGAGCGCGACGGCTCATCAGTCTGACCCCCTCGCGAGCGGAAGCTCGAGGACTGCTTCAGTCCCACGCTCACCGCAGCGCAGCTCGAAGTCACCGCCGTGCGCCGCCGCCGTTCGCCGCACCACGCGCAACCCGTGGCCGCGATGGCTGCGGCCGGAGAGGCGGGCGATCAGCTCCGCCGGACTCTCGCGCCGCGATTCGGGACGCGACCCCCGCCCCGAATCGGCGACCGTTATCCGCAGGCGGTCGCGGCGGACAGACGCCTCGACAACGATCTGGGGACCACCGTGCTCGATCGCGTTGACGATCAGGTTGTCGACCGCCTGCGCGATCTCGCAGCGATCGCCGTCGACCCTCGCCTCGCCCGCTTCCCAGTGCAGCGCCAGCGAGCCGCTGGCCAGCGCCACGCGACCCCGCCAACGGGCAACCGCACTGTCGAGCAGCGCCCGAAGCGGCACCGGCGTGCGCGCCGCCGCGGTCGTTTCGCCGTTTATCTCACGCTCGAGCCTTTCCAGGGCGGTAGCGGCCATCTGCACGGATCCCTGGATCAGGGAGCTCTGCTGGGACTCCACCCCGCCCCCAGCGAGCGCCAGCGCCTGCAGTGGTCGCCGCAGCTCATGGAGCGCCTCGTTCAGCGCGCTGCGCCGCCGCCCCATGTAAAGGCTTTGCGCCGCCGCCGCTGCTGCCAGGGAGACGCCGAGCGGCCAGGCCGCCACCACCTGCGCCAGCTCCAGCTTCACTTCGCGTCTCCGTCCGGCCCCACGCCCATGGCGGGCTAAGGCGGCCAGAGCGAAGACTCTCCCCCCATATCCCCGGTTCCGCGGAGATTGCGCACCCGCCATCTCAAAGCGGTCTCGGCCAGGCGCCTCGAGTCAGCGGGTGCGCATGGATAAGACCGCTCAAACGTTAAAACAGGTTCAGATGTTCGTAGGACGGTCTCGTAAACAGAGCCGTTCGGAACTTTTCGGATTGGAAAAGATTTTTGACCGCGGAACCGACGGAGCGTTTTGTGATACTTGATTTACAAACCGGGATGGAAACGTCCCGATGCCACCCCCATCCCCGGCCCCCCGGGCTACAACGAACGGAGCATTCCCATGGCCCAAACTCGAACTTCTCCTGAGGGCATCACCCAGCAGCTGGCCAAGGCGCTTGCCCACCCGCTGCGGGTGAAGATCCTGACCTCGCTGCACAAGGGCGTCTCCAGCCCCAACCAGCTTTCCCAGGAACTCGATGAGCCGCTCGGCAACGTCAGCTACCACGTAAAAACCCTGCTCGAGTACGACTGCGTCGAACTGGTCAAAACGGAGCCGCGCCGCGGCGCCGTCGAGCACTTCTACCGTGCGACCGAGCGCACCTTCTTCAGCGACAGCGACTGGGAGAAGATCCCCGCCTCGGCCCGCAAGGGCATCACCGGCAGCGTGCTGGAGACGGTCGGCCAGGACGCCACCGAGGCGCTGGTTGCCGGCACCATCGACGCCCGCACCGACTCCCACGTCAGCCGCACGCCGCTGACCCTCGACGACCAGGGCTGGTCCGACGTCACCGCGCTGCTCGCCGACACGCTCGAGAAGGCGCTTCAGATCCAGGAGGAAGCGGCCACCCGCCACAGCGGCGACAAGTCCGAGGCAATCACCACCAAGCTGGCGATCCTCCACTTCGAGTCCCCGCAGGCGAAGGGATCCAAGTAACGACCGGGCAGTGACCCGGAGCTCAGCCGTCGAGCAGGCGGTAGCCGATACCCCAGCAGTTGATGACGTAGCGGCTGTGCTCCGGGTCGAGTTTGCGGCGCAACCGGCTGCAGTGTGAGTCGAGCGTCCTGGTCTTGCCGGGGTTGCTGTACCCCCAAACCTCCTGCAGCAGGTCGGCCTTCGAGAAGACGCGGGTCGGGTCGCCGGCGAGCACGCGCAGCAGCGAGAACTCCTTCTTTGCCAGCGGCACCTCGCGCTCGCCGACCGTCACCTTGCGGCGCAGCGGATCGAGGATCAGCTCACCGATCCGGATCGGTCCATCGCGGCGGCTGCCGCGGCGGCGCAGCACCGCACCGATCCGCGCCCGCAGCTCTTCCAAATTGAATGGCTTCGTCAGGTAATCGTCGGCGCCGGCGGTGAGACCGCGGACGCGGTCGGTCTGGGCACCACGGCCAGTGAGGACGATCACCGGCAGCTGCGGGTCGAAGCGTGACTCGATCCCATCGGCCTCGCGGATCTCGCGCAGCACGTCGAGTCCGGAGGCGTCGGGGAGCGAGAGGTCCAGGAGGAGCAGGTCCGGCTGGTTGTAGCGGCAGAGGCGCAGCGCGTCGGACGCGCTCGGTGCCGGTAGGACCCCGAAGCGGTCAGCGGCGAGGTGATCGCAGAGCAGGTCCAGGGTCACCGCGTCGTCCTCGCAGACGACGATGCTGGCGATCTCTTGGCGCTGCGGCAACATGGCCGTTCTAAGTCGCCGGCGTCGCGAACTCTCCCCCCTCCGCAGACGGAATCTCCAGGACGGCGGCGGCGCCACGCCGCCAGACCAAACGCCCCGGCGGCACGCGAGGGACGACCGCGAGCAGACGATCGTGCCGATCGAGGAAGACCAGGTCGAGCTCGAAGCGCATGCCGAAAGTGTGGACGCCGGCGCAGCGCGGAATCAACAGCCCCGGGCCGGCCTCGGCCGCCTCCAACCAGGCGAGGCCGAGCAGGCGAGCGCGGTAGCCACGCGCCACCGGGACGGGCCGCCCGCAGACCTGGCGGCGCGGCAGCTGGCTGAAGCGGGAAGCTGGCACAGGACGTCAAGTCGCCGGCCAGATCCTCTCTCCCCTGCGGGCGCGCTGCCATCCGCTGCGCGAACCCGCTCCGGTGCAAACGGCCGTTCAGGCACCGGCCCGGGCAGGCACCGGCGTACGATGATCGGCAAGATCATGAACCTGTTCCCGCTGGGCTTGCGGGTGCAGTTGGGCTTCAACTCATGGATAAGAAGACGACCCGCAGAGGGAATTACGAGTCTGGTTCGGATTACGTGCTCGAGTACGGCGAGCTTCGCTTCGCCTTCAACGAGGACGACTTCGGACAGCGGGTCGAGCAGGCGGCGGTCAAGCTCGGCTTCGTCCACCAGGGCCTCAGCCAGGAGGAGCTCGACGACCTCCTCGACCTCGCCGTCAGCGGCGAGATCGCCGAGCCCAGCTCCCGCCTCGGCGAGCACATCAACGAGAACTGGGAGGACCTGGTCGGCCCGGCCAACCGCAGCCTCGTCCACTGGATCCGCCGCCTCGTCTTCCGCGGCGCTTGGCTCGACCAGCGGGTCAAGGAGGGGGAGCTCGATGTCGTCTTCGACGAGAGAACTCAAACCTTTGGATATGTGCAGCCGGACCGCAGCTCGGAGCTCATAGAGCTCTCCAAAGAGCCGAGCTGGCGCCGTATTGCCTACCGGCGGTAGTGCAGGCGGGGGTCCGGGCAGGGCCTTCACTTAACTTTTTCGACGACCGTCGCGGGCGTGCGAGATGCGGGGTGGCGAAAAAGTACAAGACGTTTCGGCCCTGCCCGGACCCCCGCCCACGAGCGTAATCGCGATGCCGCTTGTCTCGTTAGCTGGAGGAAGGGCGCTCTAGGGCTGCGACTACGGTGAGGGTGCCCGATCCAGTGGTGGTGCGGGCGGCGTCGAAGAATTGCTTCGCTGCGTTAGCGTCCTCGTAGGCCTCGGCGAGGCGGGTGAGGGAGTCGACTAGGAGGATGACGTCGTCTCCCGCGGCGGCGCGGGCGGTGGCTTGGGCGAGGGCGTCGCTGGCGTGGCGGGGCTGGCCGGCGGCGACGATCTCCGCCTGCGGCGCCTCGCGGCGCCAGTCGGCCAGCTCCTCTGGGCTGGGATCGACCAGGAGCGCAACCGGGTCGGGGCCGTTGGAGTCGCCGCCCAGGTCGGCGGCGATGCCGCGCAGCAGCGCCGTGCAGCCCTCCCGGGTCTCGGCGCAGAGCAGCGCCTGGCGGCTCGCCGGCGGCAGCAGCATGTCCTGCAGGGTCACGCCCTGCTTGCCGCGGCGGCCGAAGCGGCGGCGGCGGCGGCGGCGCGGGCGCGCCGGGGCCGCCTCGCTGGCCGCTGCGGCGGGCCTGACTGGCGCAGACTCCGTGGGCGCGTCGGGCTTGGTCGGAGCATCAGCGCCCTTTGGCTGCGCTGCGGGCTGGCGCTCGGGCGCCCGCTCGGGCGCGGAGCGCGGTTCGCGGCCGGAGCCCTGCGGGCGGCCCTCGCCGGAATCGGCTTTGGCGCCGGAGCGGCGGCGCCGGCGGCGCGGCGGGCGCTCCCGCTGCTCGCCACCCGTGCCGCCACCGTTGCCGCGGGACGGCTCGGCACTTGGCGCGGCGTCGTCGCCGGCGAGCTTCGAGACCAGCTCGGCGCGCGGCAGCATTCGGTAGCGCTCGACGCCGGCATCGGCGGCAAGCGTGTGCAGCTCCGCGAGGCTCTTCTTCTCCAGCTCGGCCTTGGTCATCGCAGCGGCAGGTTATTCAACCCGCACGCGCGGGGTCGATGCCCTCGAGAGCAGCGGCTTCGAGCCAGGCCTCAGCCTCCTTCTTGATCTGCCGCCGCGACCAGCCCAGCTCGGCCCCGAGCACCTCGGCAACGGGGCGGACTGAGGCGGCGTCGCGCAGTTGCGGTGCCGCCAGCAGTCCCAGCCGGGTGCGGCGCAGGAGCACGTCGGCGATGCAGCGGGCCTGCTCGCGGCGGGCCGCGATCGCCACCTCGGCCAGCAGGTCTGGGCGCCCGGGCACGATCGGCCGGGCCAGCTTCGGGTCCTTCCAGGCAAGGTCGAGGACGGCGCGGGCCGCGTGCCCGTAGCGGAAGGCAAGCTGGGCAACCGCCTCCTCCCCAACGCCCTCCGGACCCTCCAGATCCTCCGCCCGCGCATCCATCCCGAGCGGAATCTCCGCCGTGTGGCAGGGCGCCTCGCGGCCCTCGCGCTCGACCAGGCGATCGACCGTCTGCTTCGCCATCCGCCGCCAGGTCGTGAGCTTGCCGCCGGTGATCGTCAGCATCCCGGAGGAGGTCTCGTAAAGCTCCGCCTTGCGCGAGATGTCGACCGACTTCTTCGGGTCGCCGCTGGAGATCAGCGGCCGCACGCCGGCGTAGGCGCCGACCAGATCGGACTGGGTCAGCGAGGTGCCGAAGAAATCGTTGACTGCGTCGAGCAGGTACTCGACGTCGTCGTCGCCGGGCCGCGGGTGGGACGTGTCGCCCTCGTAGTCGTTGTCGGTGGTGCCGATCAGCGTGCGGCCGTACCAGGGCAGTGAGAAGATCATCCGGCCCGCGCCCGCCGGCACGACGCAGGCGGCGCGGCCCATCGGCAGGTCGGCCTGGTCGAGCAGCAGATGGGTGCCGCGGCTGGGGGCGATCCGCGGTATGTCCTCCTCGCCGAGGATCTCCGCCGGGCGGATGCGGTCGGCGAAGACACCGGTCGCGTTGACGACGTGGTCGGCCTCGACCTCAATTCGCTCGCCCGATTCCGACTCGACGAAGGCGACGCCCGTGGCGCGGCCGTTCGCCGAGAGCACATCGGTCACCTCGGCGCCGTTCAGCATCACCGCGCCGAAGCGCTCGGCCTCGCCGAGGATGGTCAGGGTCAGGCGCACGTCGTCGGTCTGGCAGTCGTAGAACATGTAAGCGTCGTTGGGGTCACGGGCGGCCAGCGCCGGGACCATCTCCAGCACCTCATCGCGGCCGATCGTGCGATGGCGGTCGGGGGACCAGTAGAAGTCCTCGTCCTCCTCCCTGGAGGCGCGCATCTCGCGGCGGCTGCGTCCGACGCGGGTGGTCGCCATCACGTCGTACATGTTCAAGCCGAGGCCGAGTTTGCGGTCGCGGCGCTCCTCGCCGAGTGCCGGCACCAGAAACGGCGTCGGATAGACGAGGTGGGGCGCAAGCTGGACCATCAGCTGGCGCTCCAGCAGCGCCTCGCGGACCAGGCCGAGGTCGAAGTTCTGCAGGTAGCGGAGACCGCCGTGGACCATCTTCGAGGAGCGACTGGAGGTGCCGACGGCGTAGTCGCCGCGCTCCAGGAGCGCCACCGAGTAGCCGCGCGAGGCGGCGTCGAGGGCGACGCCGGCGCCGGTGATGCCGCCGCCGATGACGACGACCTCAAAGCGCTGGCCGGCGATCGCCTCGATCGATGCGGGACGGGGCAGCATCAGGGGAGGAAGAGGGTGGTTTCGGTGCCGGCGTCGCGCGGCGGCGGCGGCTTCTCCTGGCGCCGGTGGCCGAGGTGGAGCAGGCCGACGAAGCGCTCCCCCTCGGCCAGGCCGACGGCGGCACGGCCCTCCTCGCGGCGCAGCAGGCCGGGGGTGCGCCAATAGCCGGCGAGACCGCGGGCGTGCGCGGCGAGCAGGACTATGTAGGAGGCGACGGCGGTCGCGTGCAGGTCCTCCTCGCTCTGGACAGGGTCGTCGGCGAGGACGGCGGAGACGACGATCAGGGTCGGGCAACGGTCGAGCTTGGCGGCGCCCTCAGGGCCGGCCGCCTGCTTGAGGCGGGACAGCGTCCGCGGGCCGACGACGCGGAAGCGCCAGGGGACGGTGAGGTTGTGGTTGGGAGCCCAGTTCGCCAGGTCCAGCAACTCTTCCAGTTGCCGGCGGGGCAACGGCTCCGGCCCGAAGGCCTTATGAGTGCGACGGGTGCGTATCGCCGTCTCGACGTCCATGCGTCGAGGGTATAGGCGGCCCCTGCCTACAGGCCGTAGCGCCAGCGCATCCAGGCGCGGCGGCCGCCGAAAGCGGCGGTGAAGAGCAGGGCACCGGCGGCCAGGCCCAGCAGGATCGCGCCGGTCGTGCTCGATTCGGGGTCGTCCGCCTCGGTCGGCGCGGGCGGCGCGGTTGCGGCGGTGCCGGTTTCCCCCCGCTCTCGCCCCCCGGGGAGGAGGGGGTTGGCTGACGCCCCGGGAGGCTTCTGGCCCGGGGGTCGCAAAACGTTCGGGGGGAAACCGGCACCGCCGCCCTCGGGCGGGGGCGGCGAGGCGGATGGGACGCTGGGGGCCGGGGGCACGACCGGAGCGGGTGCTGGAGCAGAACTCTCGGGGACTGAGCTGAAGCCGCCGGTCTTGGCCTTGTCCTCAGCTGGCTGGGGCTCGCGCGGGGGTGGGGAGATCGGCAGGGGCTTGCCGGAGGCCGCCACGAGGACCTGGGCGGTGACCCAGACGGGGGTCTGGTCGCTCGACTTCGAGTAGCGATAGTGGCCGTCGGGTTGCTGGCGGGCGCTGAGGTAGTCGAGGGCACTGGCGCCGCCGCGTCGGAAAGAGGCCGGGTCGCCGCCGGCGGCGAGGATGCCCTGGATCGCCCAGGCCGTCGACTGGCTGTTGATCGAGCTGTTGCCGCCGAGCGGGAAGCCGCCGCCGCTGTGCTGGGCTTCACGCAGGTAGGAGAGGCCGCGGTGGACCGCTTTGGAAGAGGGTGAGAGGGCCTGCATCACGGCGCCGGTCCCATCCGCGGTACTCGGCGAGCCGGGGACGTCGCCCCAGCCGCCGTCGTCGTTCTGGACCCGGCGCAGCCAGTCGAGGGTCGGCCCGAGGCTGCCGGTGGCGCCGGCGACGCGTAGCGCGATCGTGGCAAACGCGGTCGAATTCGGCCAGCCGATGCTCTCGGGGCCGTAGGAGCCGTTGCCGCGGCGCTCTTCGAGCAGCCGCGCGACGAGGTCGACGCCGCCGAAATCACGCGGACCGATCCCCGTGGCCTCGAGGGCGATGATCGTGCGGGCGAGGTCGCCGGCACTGGTCAGTTCGTCGCGGGAACTGCGCAGGAAGTCGACCGGCGTGTCGCCGCCGCGGGAGACGTCGAGCGGGTTCCGGCCAGCAGCCGCCAGGCCCAGCATCGCCCACGCGGTCATTTCGGCTCCCGACTTGTCGTCGGGAGAGGCACCGAAGCCGCCGTCTTGATTCTGCGCCGAGACCAGCCAGGCCGTAGCGCGGCTTACCTCCGAGGCCTCGGCGGAGCGCGGCAGCAGCGCGCCCAGAGTCAGGATGCCGATGAGCAGGACCGCGAGGCCCCCGCCGCGCAGGCCCGGGGTCAAGCGGCGCGGAGGCCGAGGTGCACCGGTGTGTCCTCCCTCCCCTCTTCCCCACTCGAAGCGTTCGCGGAAGCGGCCCAGCATCCGCACCATCGCCGGCCCGGCGATCAGCGCAAAGGCGATGTTGCCGGCCGCGTGGGCGGCGTCGAACGGCACCGCGCGTGCCTCGAGCACGCCGAATCGCTCGAGCGAAAGGTCCCCTCCGTAGGTCGCCATCAGCGAGAAGTTGAGCAGAGCGCCGTAGAGAATGCCAGCGAGACCGCAGGTCGCGGCAAGGCTGAGCCGGCCGGCGTTGCGCACGCCCAGCGCCAGCGCCGCCCCAAGAATCCCGCACATCCCCCAGCCAGCCATCTGCCACGGCGTCCACGGCCCCTGGCCGAACCAGAAGTTGGAGACCAATGCGGCGAGGGCCCCGACCGCAAATCCTGGCGCCGGGCCGAGCGCGTAGCCGGCGAAGATGACGATGTCGGTCGTCGGCTTCACGTTGGGGAAGGCGGCGAAGGCGATGCGCCCGGCAATCGCCAGCGCCGCCAGCGCGGCGACCAGGGCAACGACCTGCGCCGGCGGGCGCGAGCGCTCATACCAGGCGAAGCCGCCGAGGAGGACGGCGGCGAGGATTAGGAAGCTGGTCAGCTGCCAGCTCACCCGCCGTCTCCCCTCTCTGCGCGCAGGGCCGCCGCGCCCTGCTCCGGCGTGATCACACCCGGCAGATCGAGCACCCGGGCGACCTCGGTCGCGAAGTACCAACCGCCTGAGAGCACCTCCGTCGCCGCACCGTCGGCGATGACAACGCCGTCCCCCAGCAACACGACGCGCTCGGCGAACGCCGAGGCGAACTCGACGTCGTGGGTCGCGACAACGACACCTGCCCCCCGGCCTGCGAGACGTGCGATCAACTCGCCCAGATCGTCTTTCCGGGTGCGGTCCATGCCACGGGTGGGCTCGTCGAGGGCTACAAGCCCAGGCAGTTGGTCGCCTTCCATCCGCCCGGCAAGCGAGATCGCCAACGCCAGTCGCTGTCGCTCGCCGCCAGAGAGATCGCGCGGATCGGCGTCGACCGCGTGCTCAAGACCGACCATGTGCAGCGCGGCCATGCCGGCATCGCCCGGCAGTTCGTCCCCGACCCGCTCGCGGACCAGGTAGTCGCTCGGATTCTGAGTCAGCAGCGCGATCCCGTCCGGAGTTTCGACCCTGCCGCGAATGGGATCGATCAAGCCCGCCGCAGCCCTCAGCAGGGTGCTCTTGCCGGCGCCGTTGCGGCCCATCAAGGCGACGCGTTCGCCTTGACCCACGCGCAGATCGATACCCCGCAGGATGTCGTGTGGCTCATCGCTCCTCTTGAGCTCCACCCATAGGGCTCTTGCCTTGAGGGCCGGGGTGGGAGCCGGGGGCCTGACCCCCTCCTCACTCAACTTGCTCGGGTGGGGCGGATGCGGCCGTTCGAGGTTCGGATGACCGAGAAGTACAAGCCGTTCGGAGGGGGTCAGGCCCCCGGCTCCAGACCGGTCCTCGGCTTCGAGGAGGGAGCGGGCGGCGCGGACGCCTATTGGGAGTGGGGAGATCCCGGCGAGTGAGAAGAGGCGAGCGGCGGGGGTCTCCAGGGCGGGATCGGAGCGCTGCGACCAAGCGAGGAAATCGCTGGGGGAGCCGTCGAAAGCGACGGCGCCCGAGTCCATCGCGATGACACGGTCTGCTGCTGCCAAGCAGCGCTCCAGGCGGTGTTCGGCCAAGAGAACGGCGACACCCCACTCCTCGTTGAGGCGGCGGAGGAGCCAGATCAGCTCGTCGCCGGCTACCGGGTCCAACTGGGAAGTTGGCTCATCCAGAACAATGAGGCGGGGACGAGTGACCAGGGCCGCGGCCAGGGCGACGCGTTGAAGCTCCCCACCGGACAGAGTGTCGACCGTCCTTCCCAGCAGATGAGGAATCGCGAGCGCTAGCGCAACCTCCTCCACTGCTCGGGCGCGGGACACCGGGGAATCCGCCCGCATCTCCAGGGGCAGCTCGATCTCGGCGGCGACGGTGGTCGAGACGATCTGGGTCTCGGGGTCCTGGGCGACGTAGCCGACGGCGGCGGCGAGCTCTCCCGGGCCGGTGTCGATTGCGTCGACGCCGGCGACGCTGACGTTGCCCGAGATCTCACCTCCGTGAAAGTGGGGGACGAGGCCGCAGGCCGCCTTGAGGAGGGTCGACTTGCCGGAGGCGGAACGGCCGGCAAGGAGGACGAACTCGCCAGGGGCGATCTCCAGCGAGACGTCGCTCAGCGCGGGACGATCGGCGCGCGGATACGAGTAGGTCAGCGTTTCGACGGTGAGGGCCGGCGCTGCGCCGCGGCGGATTGCGAGCTCAGAGATGGCGGCCTCCCTGGCGGGGGACGAAACCGCTGAGGACGAGGAGTGCCGAGAGGGCGAGCGCCGCTGGCTCGAGGCCGACCTGGATCGTCGGGTAGGCGTGGAAGGCGTCGGCGCCGAGGAGCTCTCCGACGATCGCGGCGGCGAGGACCACGACGCCTGCCAAATAGAAGCGGCGGTCGAAGCGCGACGCGAACGCGAGCGATTTGTGGTGCTGGGACACCACCAAATGCACGCGTTCGCGGTTCGAGCGCCCCGATCGCGGCGGCGCGAGGCTGTAGCCGCGCAGCTCCAGCGTGGCGGCGACGTCGACGGCGCGATCGAGCGAGCCGGCGAGGAGACGACGGGCGAGCGGGGCACGACCGGCCGCGGCGGCCCCAGGACCGCGCAGTCGTGCCGCCTCCCGCAGGCGGCCGGCGTCGGCGGCGGCGACGGGGACGAGACGGGAAACGAGGGTCGCGGTCAGCGCCGAGCGGCCGGCGAACGGTCGCAGGGCGCGCAGCACCCGGTCAGGATCGACGCAGGCCGAGTAGACGGCGAAGGCGATCATCACCACGAGCGCCCGCAGGCCGAAGATCGCGCCGTCGGCGAGTGCCTCGGCGGTGACGTCGACCTGGCCCAACAGCGGCCACTGGCCGAGCCGCGCCAGCACCGTCTCGCCGCGGTTGACGACGAAGGCGTTGACCGCGACGATCAGCAGCGCCAGAGCGACGCCCATCCGCAGCGCCGCTCCTACGGCGTCGCGGGCGCCGGCCAGCAGCCCTGCCGTCAACACCGCCGCGCCGGTCGCGGTCAGAACCAGCGGACTCGAGTAGAGGAAAGCGACGGCCGCCAGCGCGCCGAGGTAGGCGACAGCGGCACCTGGAGAGGCCGCCTGCAGCGGTCGCCGCCGCGGTACGTAGGCGAAAGGCGACCTCATCGGGCGCCTCTCAGCGGCAGCGGCATCTCCGTCCCGTCCACACTCGCCACCGCGTAATGGTCGCGCAGCTTCGCGGCATCGAGCAAGCCGGCGGCTGCGCGCACGGCGGCTGCCGAACCTCCCGTCACTACCCAGACCGGCGGCCCTTCGTAGCGCCGGGTCGCGGCAACCAGACCAGCCTCGGCGCCGAGCTCGCGGCTCGCTCTCCCGGATTGGTCGAGCCCGATCAGCGAATAGCCGTCCGAGCGCCGCTCGAAGTCAGCGAAGACGCCGCTTTCCTCCGGCCCCGTCTCGATCAGCGCCGCCGCCCGGTCGGAGCGCAGCCGCGCCCAGGGGCCGACGAGGACCCGGATCGCGCCGGCGGGTGAGCCACTGGCGACAGCCGCCCCGGCCTCTCTCAGCGCCCGCCGCACCCGCGCGCAAGCCTCGCCCTCGCCTTGGCACTCGACCGCCACCGGATGCGGCTCGCCTTCGTAGCCCCCAACGAACGGCGCCGGCCAGGAGCCCACCACGGCCGGCACGTGGTTGACCGCGAGCCAGTCGCGGTAGTCCCACCAGATCCGCTCTCCGCCCTCCAGGGCGTACTCGGCGGCGCCGACCGGCGACTCGACGCCGTCGACGTAGAAGAACCAGTCGTAGGGATGGCCGACCCGTTCGGCCTCTTCCACTCCCTCGATCGCATGCACGAAGCCACCGCCGTAGCGGGTGGAGATCTCGGCGTTGCCTTCCAGCACCCTCATCACGGTGTCGGACTCGTTTGCCCGCAGCGAACGCTGGAGCATCGGCACCGCGCCGAACTCACGGGTGACGGTCAGCTCGACCTCGCCGACGCCTGCCCCGGCGCCGAGACCGCAGCCGGCGGTCGCGAGCAGCGCTGCCAGCGCACTCGCGACCGCCGTGCCACGGCTCCAGCTCATTTCTTGACGCAGCTACCGCCGGTGCAGACGAACACGGGCACGGCGGCCGAGGGAATTTCCTTGCCGTGGGTGGCGCGCAGGGTGTCGTACTCCGAGCTCGCCGCGGCAAGCGTGACCATGGCGCTGCCGTCGGCGCCGGTGAGGACACCGCCCCCGCCGAGGATCTTCGCTCCGGCGACCGGCTTGCGCTTCCCCTTTTCGTCGTAGGAGAAGACGCGAACCTCGAAGGGGACGCCGCTCTCGGCGCGCTCGGGCGCCTCCAGGGCCAGCTCGTTCGGGTACTTGTAGGACGGTGCCGTGGTCTTCGCCAGCGCATAGAGGACTTCGTCGCCGGGCTTGATCCTCGCCGCGTCGCCGCTGACCGCAAGCGCCTTGTGGTTCACCTTCAGGTACCAGGACGAGCTGCCCTTGGCGATGCTGGTGCCGACCCCGCAGAGGGCGAGGCCGAAGTCGAAGCTGTCGCTGATCGAGAGCGGCTGCAACGCCGCGACCGACTTCGAGGCCCGGGCGAGCAGCCCGAGGGCAGAGTTGCCCGGGATCGAGACGGAGTCGCCGCTGCCGCCGCTGCCGGGACCGAAGCAAGTCGCCTTGGGGCTCGTTTTGACCGACGTGGTCGCGGTGGTCTGCGTCTTTTCGGCAAGCAGCTTGCCGCCGCTGCCCACCACCCGCAGGTCAGCGCTGAAGCCTTTGGCGACGGCGCCGGCGGTCAACGACAGGGACAGGATCAGAGCCAGCGCGCACGCAGCGGCCAGCCGGAACGGGATGAGTCTTGGCATTTACGCCACCCTTTCCTCGAGGGTTGTCATGGCTCGGCCGGGGACAGGTCTCCTGGCTTCCGGGGTAGATCGGTCGCACCTTCCCGGGGGTTCTGTGTCATCCCCCAGTGGCCGGCGCAAAGCGCCCGCGACTTCCTTGACCCGGTCACAGTGGCGGGACCGCGCCGGTCTTGCACCGGACTTCCCTTGACCACCGACCGTATTTACGCGGGCGAGTCTATCCGTCTTCCAAGCGGCCGGATTTTCGTCCAACGCCAGCCCCGTGGGGCTAGCTTCGGTGCCTCAGAGAACCCGCTTGTTTACGGGTTCGCCAGGCAACCAGATCAAAGGGAGAGAACTCATGGGCAGGGCACTCCGCCGGCAGGCGCCGGCGCTGGCAGTCGCGTGCGTGGCGCTGGTCGCCGCGTTGGGCGGCACCGTGTACGCGGCAGGAAAGCTGAACGGCAAGGCAATCAAGGTGAAGTCGCTGCCGGGTAACCGGGTGGCGATGGCTTCGCTGCCGGGCAACAGGCTGAAGCCGGGGACGATCCCCGGCAACCGGCTGGTGCCGGGAGCGATCAGCGGCGCCCAGATCGACGCCGACACGATCGGCCAGGTGGCGAGCGCCGTCCACGCCGAATCGGCCGACAGCGCCGGCGACGCCCAGACCGCGCTCCACGCCGTCGACGCGATCGACGCGGTCAAGGTCAACGGCCACACCGCCGGCTGCAAAATTCTCACCCGCTACTTCGCCGGCGCCTGCTGGCAGGAGAAAGGCAATGATGCGGCGGTGACGGCACCGGCCGCAGCCCTCTCTTGCGCGAACCAGGGCGGCGAGCTGCCCGACGCGCTGACGCTCGCCGCCTTCTCCGCACAACCGGGGATCGCACTGGCGCCTGGGGATGAGTGGACAGGGGAGCTGGCGAGCTACACGTCGCTCAATTCATACAGCGTCGCGACGGTGTCAGCCGCTGCGGAGATTGGCTCTGCGCTCTCCTCTTCCGCCAGGAGATACCGCTGCGTGATCCCGGTCGTCAGTCGCTGAGGCCGGTCCCGGCGGAGGCGTCGGGGGTGGGTCCCCAGGAACTCCGCGCGAAGTCGCGCCTGGGGACCCACCCCCGACGCCTCCGCCGACGCCTGCTCCCGACGCCGCCCCACCGACCGCCGCGGGCGCGGCGACTATCCTCCGCAGCGATGCGGCGGCGCTCGTACCGGTCCCATTCACGCGTCGCGGGCCCGCTCGCGACCGCGGTCGCCCTCTTCGCGGCCCTCTTCGCCTGCGCTGGCGCCGGCGGGGCGATGCGTACCCAGTTTCTCGCCGTCTCGGAAGCAGCCGCCGCGGTGCGCACTCAGCTTTCCGATGCCTCGATGAGTGCCTCCGATGCAGCTGCAGCGGCGCGGGTGGCCCGCTACTGGACCCCGCGGCGGATGCGGGAGGCCCGGCCGCTCGACCTCACCGTCGACGCCACCGGCGAGACAAGGCTCCGGGTCGGAGTAGCCAAGGAGGCCGGTGCCGGTGCCAGCTTCCTCCCCATCTCGACCCCCGACGTGCCGCCCTACTCGTTCAACGGCCGCATCTTCATCCGCCGCGGCAAACTCTCGGGCTACTGCTCGGGGACCGCGATCAACAGCCCCACCCGGCAGCTGGTGCTGACCGCTGGACACTGCGTAAACAGCGGCCGCGAAGAGGGCAGAGCCAGCGTCTGGTCCGACTACCTCCAGTTCGTCCCCGCCTACCGCAGCGGCGTCGCCCCGTTCGGCGCCTTCATCGCCCGCCGCAGCAAGGTCTTCGCGCCGAAGCAGTGGACGAAGCAGGGCAACCCGGACTTCGACCTCGGCGCCTTTCTCACGCTGCCCAACGCCGAAGGCCTGAACGTCGCCGACGCGGTTGGTGGCGGTGCCACGATCGTCACCGACCTCACCCGCCGCCAGACCTTTCGCACCTTTGGCTACCCGGGCGAAGCGACGCGGATGCAGGGCTGCACCTCCCCCTATATCGGCGACGACCTGCTCTCCAACCCCTTCCCCGGTCCACCCACCCTCGGTATTCGCTGCCACTGGGCGCCCGGTGCCAGCGGCGGCGGCTGGCTGATCGGCGACGGCACCCAGATCAACGGCCTCAACGCCTACCTCCACCTCAACAACAAGTCCCGCACCTTCGGCCCCTACTTTGCGACCGAAACCGTCGGCAAGCTGGTCCGCGGCCTCTAAGGCCTGCGCGCGATCGCCTCAGGCGTCGAGCAGGCGGCGGTAGAAGCGGTAGTCACCACGGTCGGGCCGCAGGTTCGAGGCCAGCGCCAGGTGGTGGCGGGCGCGGTCGACCTCGCCGGTCTTGCTGAGCGCACGGCCGAGGCAGAAGTGGGCGTAGTCGTCGACGTGGTGGCTCTCGACAACCGCCTCGAACTCGGTCGCCGCCTGGGCGAAGCGGCCTGCGCGGTAGTAGGCGCGGCCCAGGGCCTCCCGCACCGAGGACTTCTCCGGCGCCCGCCGCGCCGCCTCGGCCAGCGGCTCGGTGGCATCGACGAAGTCGCCGTCTTCGAGCAGCTCGATCCCGCGCCTGTAGAGCGTGTAGGTCGCCTCGGTATCCCCCTGCGAGGGCATCGGGGAAGTGTAGGAGGGCTGGGGACCGGCCCAGGCCTTGCGACCGCGTTAGGACTCGCGACCTCTGACGGCACTGCCGGCGCGCGGTGGCCGAAAAGTGCCCACGAGCAGGCCAAAAGCAGCGGCCTGCTACGGTTGTCCGGTCGGGTTTGGCCCTTCTGCCACCCGAGAGGTTCCGTTTCCTCTGTGCGCTTCTCGCGTTTGGGGCTGCTGGATCTCCCTCAAGCGCACATATAAGGAGCACATACTTGAAGTCATTTGCCGATCTCGGCATCTCTAACCCTGTGGTGAGCGCGCTCGCGAAGCGCGACATCACCAAGCCCTTCCCCGTCCAGCAGCTGGTCGTCAGCGACGCGCTGGACGGCCACGACCTGCTGGTCCAGTCGCCGACCGGCTCGGGCAAGACCCTGGCCTTCGGGATTCCGATCGTCGACTGCATCGAGCCCGGCGAGGGCGTCTCGGCCCTCGTCCTGGCGCCGACCCGCGAGTTGGCGAGCCAGATCGTCGACGAGCTCGACTCGATCGCCCGCGCCCGCAACCTCCGCATCGCCGCCGTCTACGGCGGCGTCGGCTTCGGTCCGCAGAGCAACGCCGCCCGCCGCGCCGACATCGTCGTCGCCACCCCCGGCCGGCTCGAGGACCTGCTCGGCCGCAACACGATCTCGCTCGACCGCGTCCAGGTCCTCGTCCTCGACGAGGCCGACCGCATGCTCGACATGGGCTTCAAACCGGCCGTCAGCCGGATCGTCGCCCAGACCCCGGAGGATCGTCAGACCCTCTTCTTCTCCGCCACCCTCGAGGGCGCGACCGGCAAGCTCGCCGCCGCCTACACCCGCGACGCGCGGCGCCATACCCACGCACCGACCGAGCACAGGAAGCGGGACATCGAGCACAGCTTCGTCCACGTCGAGTCCCAGAGCGCCAAGCTCGACCACCTGGCCCTGCAGCTGCAGGACGTCGATCGCGGCCGCACCCTCGTCTTCGTCCGCACCAAGCGCGGCGCTGACCGGCTGGTGAAGCGATTGCGCGGCCGCGAGCTCGAAGCCGTAGCGATGCACGGCGACAAGAGCCAGGGACAGCGTGAACGAGCGCTGGCCCGCTTCGAGAAGGGCGAGGTCGACACGCTGATCGCCACCGACGTCGCCGCCCGCGGCATCGACGTCGCCGACGTCACCCACGTGATCAACTTCGACGCGCCCGGCGACCAGGACGCCTACACGCACCGGATCGGCCGCACCGGCCGCGCCGGCAACCGCGGCGCCGGGATCAGCTTCGTGCTCGAGGACCAGGTCGGGGAGATGCGCCGCATCGCCCGTGACCTTGGGCTCAGCCGCGAGTTCGACCTCAACCGTCCCGGCGGCTCCGGCGAAACGGCGACTGCGTCGACCCGCCCCGCCGCCGCGAATGGCAGCGGCAAAGGCTCCGCCTCGCAGAGGCGTCGCCGTCGCCGTCGCCGTAACCAGGCAAAGGCGGCGGCATGAGCACGGCAACCGCAACCTCCAAGAAGTGGACCTGCGACCGCTGCGGCGTCTCGGTCGGCCGGATCGACGGCACCCGGGTGCCGTTCCCGGAGGTCTGGGCACGTGAGCGCGGCGGCACCTTCTGCCTCGGCTGCCGCCGCGATCGCGCTGCCGAGGCCGCGCTGGAGTCGGCGCCTGAAGACAGCCCGATCGAAGTCCGCGCCAAGCTGCGCCGCGCCGCCCTGATCGAGTTCGAGGTCAGTCGCCGCCCCGACCACAACGACGGCGCGATCGCGAAAGCGTGCCGTTCCTCGGTCTCCGCCGTCGCCTCCGCCCGGGAGCGGCTGAAGCTGCCCGCGCCGCAGAGCTCCAAGTAACACACTCATACCCCGGGTAGGATCTCCGCGTGGCGGCTCGAGCAGCCACGAGCATCGCGGTGCCTATTTTGGCCCTGGCCAGTACGGTCGCGCTCGGCTCCTTTACCGGGAGCGACTCGGCCCCGGCGGCGAGCCGCGAGCGAGTTACCAGCAGTGTGGAGTACCTGCCACTCGGCCGGGCGCGGCTCACGGTCGTCTCCCGTCACCCGCCCAACGTTCACTGGGGCGGGCGCACCGTGTACTGGTACCGCAGCTTCCGCGCGCGGGGCCGCCTGCGCCGGATCGCCGTGGGACGCACTCGGGAACCGCAGCGCGGCGTGACCCGAATGAGCGCGACCATCGCCCTCCCAACGGCCGGCCGGTTCCGCTACGCGGCCTGCTTCAGCGCCCGCAAACAGAACGCGCTCGGCCTCGGCGGCTCCCACGGCCCCTGCGGGTGGCACCACTTTCGCGGCCCCGCCGACTCTCCGTATGCGGGAAGGGGCATCGCCCCCGCGGGCTATCCGCGATCCGGTTCCATCGCCGCCGCGACTCGTTACCTGAAGCGGCGCAGCGGCCATACGGCCTTCGCGACGATCGACAGCCAGGGTCGGATGAGCGGCGCCCACCTGCACCGGACCTTCGTCAGCGCCAGCGTCGTCAAGGCGATGCTGCTGGTTGCCTACCTGCGCATGCTGGCGGGCGAACGCCGCGGCCTCGACACCGGCAGCCGCGCCCTCCTGACTCCGATGATCGAGCTGTCCGACAACGACACCGCGACCGCGGTCTGGTACCGGGTCGGGCAATCGCGCGTCAACTCCCTGGCTCGTCACACCGCAATGACCGATTTCTCGGTCAGCGGCTACTGGGCCAACGCGCAGATCAGCGCCGCCGACCAGGCGCGGTTCTTCTTCCACATGGAGCGCGCGATCCCGCGCCGCTTCCGCCCCTTCGCCCGCCGGCTGCTCTCCCACATCGTCGACTACGAGAGCTGGGGCATCCCCGCCGTCGCGCGGGCCCGCGGCTGGCGCACCTACTTCAAGGGCGGCTGGCGCGGCACTGAACGCGGCCAGCTCGTCCACCAGGCCGCCCGCCTGCAGAGGCCCCGGGCTCGCGTCGCGATTGCGGTCCTCACGGACGGCGACCCTTCGATGAGCTATGGGATCGAAACCATCGAGGGAGTCACGGCGCGCCTGCTGCGGGGTGACCCGAAGCCTGTGCCGATCGACCGTTGAGGCCCCGCTGCTAGCGAAGGTCTTTGACTTCGCAGGAAAGATCCCCTGCCCGGTCGGCAATCTCGGGGTCCCCGGTCATAAGAACAGCCCCATCCTCCTCTGCGAGAGCGATGGCGAAGCAATCCGCGAGCGCGATGGGGTGCTCTGCCTTCAAGCTCGCGACCGCGCGCATCGCGGACACACCGGGTAGATCCTCGTTGATCCGTGAGCGTAGATCGGAAATAACCCGCTCGGCCTCATACTTGCCGTGATCTCGGGTCAAGCGATAACTGACCTCGACCAAGTTGATCCAGCTCATTGCGGGTCGTTCTCGCTCCAGGACCTTGGCCACCGCGGCTGCCGCTGGTTCGTCGCCGTCCAGCCACGCCAACACGGCCCACGAGTCCAGGCAGACCTTCACTAAGGACGCTCGCGACGGCGATCCTCGACCAACCGTGCGGCCATACCGCTGCCGGCAAACCTTCCTCGCAGCGTGGCGGCGTCATCTGCTCGCCTCACCACGATGCCATCGTCGACAGCCTCGAACGAGACGCCCGCGCCCGGCCCAAGACCTGCGCGCTCACGGAGATCCTTGGGAATCACAACTTGACCCTTGGCACCCATTCGCTGAGTCATACCTGCCGAGTATAACGCAGCTCGCAGAGGCTCCAAAGGACTTCCCAGAAGCTGCTTGGGCTTCTCCGTCAAGGCCATACCGCTACGGGGATTCGAACCCCGGTTTCCGGACTGAGAATCCGGCGTCCTAGTCCCCTAGACGATAGCGGCGAGGGACGGGCATTTTAGCGGGACGGGGCGGCGGGAGGCTTCGCGCGCGGGGGATGGGGGGATGGGGCGCAACCGGTAGATTTGCTGCTCCCGCGGCTGTGGCGGAACTGGTAGACGCGCACGGTTCAGGTCCGTGTGGAGGAAACTCCGTGAAGGTTCGACTCCTTTCAGCCGCATCGAGGTGGCTCAGCGCCGCTGGGCGGGCCGGGGCGCGAGCTTGAAGAGAACTGATTTGGCCGCCTTGGCCAGAGAGGCGCCAGGCGCTTTGAAGGTCACCGCAATTCGGGTCCGCAGCTTGCCCTTCTGACGCAGGATCGCCAGGGCGGCAGGGGTCGGGCGCAGGCGCAGCTTTACGGTGCCGGCGGCGCGCGCTCTCACCTGCGCCGGCTTGATCAGCATGGGCGGCTTCTTGGCTTTGCTCGCACCTGCGGTGGAAGCTCCGGCGCTCGCACTCTTCGCGCTGACCACTCCCGCACTCGGCACTTGGACCGACAGCGTCACGGTCCCCTTCTTCCGGTTCGCCTTGGCCTTGCCGATGCGAAAGCGATTCTGGGCGAGGCCAGGGCCGGGCCCGCCCGTGGTCGGCGGCCGCGGGGAGATCGCCACCGTGTCGATGCCGGCGGCCAAAACCTCCTCGCCGGCCGCGACGGCGATTCGCAGCCGCACCGTCTGACCGGCGAAGGCGCTGAGGTCGGCCGTGAGCTGGGTCGGCAGCAGTTTCGCGGGCCCGCCTGGCTGGGTCCGAAAAACCGTCGCCAGAATGTCCGTGGGGTCCAACGATTCCAGCGGGGCCTGCGGCCTGATCACGTCGATCCGAAACTGCTGATTGGCCTGGCCGCCGAGCTGCGCTTCATCGACCGAGAGGGTGTCGGGCGTCGGCACCGCGAGCGGCGCATAGGAGTCTGTAGTAGGCGAGCAGGCTGAGCCAGTGGCTGCTGCCGGGCTCGAGGGCGACGTCCTGGAAGAGGACCAGCGTGTCGGCGTTGAGCTGGTCGGCGATCGCGGCATAGGTCCCCTGCGGCGGCGGCTGGATCGGCTGGGTGCCTCGTTTTTTGGCGATCGGCTCGCTGGTGCCCTTGTAGGCGAACCAGTTGCCGAAGCTCGTCGCCCGATGGACACTCCAGCCCTGGAGCGTGCCGGTCTCGAAGTCGCCGTTGACGATGGTCGCTGCACCCGCTCCCGGCGCGAAAAGCCCCAGGCACGCCAGGGAAACGACCGCGGCCGCGGTCGAACGCCACCTGCTCCGAACTCTCATCCCAGAGTGCTCCTTAGTAATTGAAACTCAGTGGAGCGAAGGCTACCGCTGGTTCAAGCAGGCTGCGTGACCGCCGCTGAGTGAGCGCGCGTGGCGTTCGCCGCGATCTCCTCGACGAAAACGGGCCAGAGCTGGCGAGGAAGGTCGTGTCCCATGCCGTCGATCATCGTCAGACGGGCGCCCGGGATCGCCTTGGCGGTGGCCCGCCCACCGGAGGGGTTCACGAGCACGTCGTTCTTGCCGTGGATCACGAGGGCCGGGATGGTGAGCTTGCGAAGGCCGGGGGTGCGGTCGCCGGACGCGGTGATCGCGTGGACCTGGCGGGCGACCCCCGCCTGGCTGTGGCCGCGGTCGAACGAGCGGCCGGCGATCTCCCGCACCCGCTCCTCTTCAAATGGATAGCCGGGGGAGCCGATCACCCGGAAGGTCTTGACGACGCGCTCGATCGCCGCCTCGCGCTCGCGCGGGGGCTTGCCGAGCAGGAGGCCGAAGGTCTTGTAACTGGGATGGCCGACGCGGCGACTGCCGGTGGTCGACATGATCGAGGTGAGGGAGCGGACGCGCTCGGGGCGCTCGATCGCCGCCGCCTGGGCGATCATTCCGCCCATCGAGGCGCCGACCAGGTGGGCCGACTCGAACCCGAGGTAATCCATCAGGCCGAAGGTGTCCTGCGCCATATCGCGGAGCAGATACGGGGCGCTGCCGCGCCGGCCGACCATCATGCCGACGACGTTCGGCGCGCCGGCGGAGCGGATCTTGGTCGAGCGCCCGATGTCGCGGTTGTCGAAGCGAACGACGCGGAAGCCGCGCTCGGCCAGCATCGCGCAGAACCCCTCGTCCCAGGCGATCATCTGCGTCGCCAGCCCCATCACCAGCAGCAGCGGCTCGCCCTCGGGGTCGCCCAGCTCCTGGTAGCAGAGCTCGATCCCGTTGGCGGGCGCCATCTGTTCGTCGCCGAATGCGTGCATCTGGCCAGTCTATTTGCCCGACTGGCCGCACAGCCAAACCACGCTTGAAGTAGAAACAACGGATGCGGACGGCGATCGTCTCCGATCTCCACCTCGGCGCCGGCACCGGCGAGGACGTGCTGCGCGAGCCGGCGCTGCGACGGGCGCTGCTGGAGGAGATCGGCGCTGCCGACCGCGTCGTCCTGCTCGGCGACGCGGTCGAGCTGCGCGACCTGCCGCTGGGCGTCGCCCTCACCACTGCGCGGCCGTTCTTCGAGGAGTTGGGCGAAGCGCTCGGCGGTCGCGAAGTCGTGCTCGTCCCCGGCAACCATGACCACCGCTTCGCCGAGCCGCTGCTCGACGAGCTCTCCTTGGGTGGCGCGGCCGAGCTCGGCCTCGAGCACGTCTACGAACCCTCCCCCGGTGCCACCGGCCAGCTGGCGGATTGGCTCGGCGGCGCTCGGCTGCGGCTTGCCTATCCCGGCATCTGGCTGCGCGAGGACGTCTACGCCACCCACGGCCACTACATGGACCCGCACCTCTCCCTGCCGCGCGCCGAGTGCCTGGCGGCAGCGATCGTCATGCGCTTCTCGGGCCCTGTCCCCGACCCGGCCAAACCGGCCGACTACGAGCGCGTACTGCGCCCCATATATGGACTGGGTTGGGGGATCGCCCAGGTCCGCCCCGCCGGCTTGGCCGAATCGCGCGGTCGCCCCTCGGAGGCGGCATGGCGGCGGCTGTCGGACAACGAAAGCCGGGGAAGCCGCCGCCAGCAAATGATCGGCGCCGCAGTCCGCCGCGCCTTCCCCGTCGCCGTCAAAGGCGTCAACCGTCTCCTCCACGCCAACTTCGACGCCGACATCTCAGCCGAGTCGATCTTCCGCAGCGGCGTCGCCGCGGCAACCGAGATGGCAACCCGCCTTGGCGTCGACGGCGGCCACGTGATCACCGGCCACAGCCACCGCGCCGGTCCGACCGACGGCGAAGCCGAATGGGAGCTGCCGGGTGGTGGGCGCCTCCACAACACCGGCAACTGGATCTTCGCCTCCGTCTTCCATCACCCCGGCCGCCCACCCGGCCCCTACTGGCCCGGCACCGTCACCTGGCTGGAAGACGACGCCCCACCCCGCCGCGTCCAACTCCTGCTCAACCATCCCCACGAGCAGCTCCTGGAGTCGGTCGAACGAGCTACCGGCACCAGGCACCGGGGGTAGGGGTCGCCGGAGCCTCCCCGCTGTTGCTCCGCCGACCCCTACCCCCGGTGCCTGCCCCGCCGCTGTTGCTCCGCCGAGTCACCCACGACTCCCGCCCGAGCCCAGCCAGTCCGCCACGATCGCCCCGATCTCGGGCCCGGCGTCCTCCTGTAAGAAGTGCGAAGCGTTCTCGATCCGCCGCGGAGCCGGGAAGTTGAGCTGACTGGAGACGCGCTCGCCGACCGAGAAGGGCAGCACCGGGTCCGAGTCGGCCCAAAGAACCAGCGCCGGCCGGTCGTCCTCGCGCAGGGCGTCGGCGACGCGTTTGCCCTCGGCGGCACCGGGCGCGTCGGGCTCGGTCGGGAGGATCAGCGGGAAGGCACGGGCGCCGGCCTTCGAGGGCCCGTCTATATAAGGGGCTTCGTAGGCGCCGATGATCTCGTCGCCCGGATCGTCCTTGCAGCCACCGCGGACCAGCATCCCGATCGGCACGTCCTCGTTGTCGCGGACGAACTCGCGGAAGGCGAGCCAGGCGTCGCTCATGCGCTGGTGGCCGGTGAAGGGGCCGGTCTCCATGATCACGAGCCGCGAGATGCGGTCGGGGTGCTCGACCGCCAGCCGTAATCCGATCGGCCCACCCCAGTCGTGGACGACCGCGGTCGCGTCGCGCAGGTCCATTTCCTCCAGCAACGCCGCCATCAGCTCGACGTGGCGGTCGTAGGTGTACCAGCCGATCTCGGTTGGCTTGTCGGAACGGCCGAAACCGGCGTAATCCGGGGCGATACAGCGGTAGCCGGCGTCGCGGACCGGCGGGATCACCTTGCGCCAGAGGAACGACCAGGTCGGCTCGCCGTGGAAGAAGACGACCGGCTTGCCCTCCCCCTCGTCGAGATGGGCGAGGCGGAGGCCGTCGACCTCGCGATAGGTCGACTCGAACGGATAGTCCGGCAATCCCTCAAGCACCTCGTCCGGCGTGCGCACCGCGTCTACGGCCATGTCTCCCTCTCTCTCCCGTGGCGACTTTTGCTCGCATAGCGACCAGAAATCGCCAATCCAATTGGCGTCCGAGTCTATTCCGGCAAATCCAGATCGAGATTCCCTACTTTGTTTATCGACTTTGTGCTAGCCTGCCGCGCACATTCAGTAGTAAGTCAGTCAAAAAAGGAAGGAAACCCCTAGATGCGGAACCCTCGCAAGACCCGGCGGCACAGCTTGAAAGCGGGCCTCCCGGTCGCGCTTCTCACCCTGCTGCTCACGATCTTCGCCGCCGGCTGTGGTGGCAGTGACGACGAGGCCACCGGCTCGTCCAGCGGAGGCGAGCTCGACGTCGTCGGCTACTCCACCCCCGAGGCCGTCTACGAGGAAGCGCTCGAGCCAGCCTTCGAGAGCACCCCGGCCGGCGAGGGCGTCAGCTTCAGCAACTCCTTCGGCGCCTCCGGCGACCAGAGCCGCGCCGTCGAGGCCGGACAGCCCGCATCGGTCGTGCACTTCGCCCAGGGCGGCGACATGATCCGGCTGGTCGAATCCGGCCAGGTCGCGCCCAACTGGGACAAGCAGAAATACGACGGGATCGCCCAGGACTCGGTCGTGGTCATGACCGTGCGCAAAGGCAACCCCGAGGGACTCGAGTCACTCGACGACCTGCTCACCAAGGACGTCGAGATCGTCACCCCCAACCCGTTCAGCTCCGGCGCCGCGCGCTGGAACATCATGGCGGTCTACGGCTCGCAGTTGCATGAGGGCAAATCACCGCAGGAGGCACTCGCTGCGGTCAAGACCGTCCTCGAGAAGACCGCCGTGCAGCCGGGCAGCGCTCGCGACGCGCTGGCCGCCTTCACCCAGGGCCAGGGCGACGTCCTGCTCGGCTACGAGAACGAGGCGATCAAGGCCCAGGAAGAGGGTGAAGACGTCGACTACGTGATCCCGCCCAGCACGATCCTGATCGAGACCCCGATCGCGATCACCAAAGACGCCCCCGAGGCAGCCCAGAAGTTCCTCGACTACATCTGGTCGGACGCCGGCCAGGAACTGTGGGCCGAGAACGGATACCGGCCGGTCAACCCGGACCTGATCGACGAGAAGCAGTTCCCAACCCCCGAGGATCTGTTCACGATCGACGAGTTCGGCGGCTGGGAGAAAGTCAACGATGAGTTCTTCGATGACGAAACCGGCTCGGTTGCCGAGATCGAGAAAGAGCTCGGAGTCTCCACGAGCGGCTGATGGACGCGCACCCGGCAAGCGTTTCCCCAGTACCAGCGGCACCCCGGGCAGGCATCCGCCTGCCCGGGGTCAGCACCGGCCTTGGTCGAGGCCTGATCGTCCTCTACCTCTCGCTGATCGTGATGCTGCCGCTGGCGGCGCTGGTGGACGAGTCCCTGACCAGGGGGCTCAGCGGCTTCTGGAATGCCGTCAGCGGCGAGCAGTCGGTAGCGGCGCTGAAACTGACGGTCCTCTGCTCGCTGATAGTCGTCGCGATCAACGCCGTTTTCGGCACGGTGATCGCTTGGGTCTTGGTCCGCGACGACTTCCCTGGCAAGGGGGCGGTCAACGCGCTGATCGACCTGCCCTTCGCACTGCCGACGATCGTCGCCAGCCTTACCTTGCTCACCCTCTACGGCCCGAAAAGCCCAATCGGCCTCGATGTCGCCGGAACGAGAGCGGCAATCGTGATGGCGCTCTGCTTCATCACCCTCCCCTTCATCGTCCGCGCGGTGCAGCCCCTGCTGATGGAGATGGACCGCGAGATGGAGGAGGCGTCGACCTCGCTCGGCGCCGGCGGCTTCACCACCTTCCGCCGCGTCATCTTCCCCAACCTGCTGCCGGGAATCGTCGCCGGCGTCATGCTCGCCTTCGCGCGCGCACTGGGCGAGTACGGCTCGCTGATCCTGATCACGGGAAACATCCCCTTCGAGACCGAGGTCTCCTCGGTCTTCATCCGCAGCCAGGTTGAGGGGGGGAACACCGCCGGCGCCTCCGCCGTCTCGGTGGTTCTGCTGGGCCTGTCGGTGCTGATGTTGATCGGTGTCAGCGTGTTCGCAAGAGCAGGCGGTCGCGGTGAAGGCGGCCTCCTGGCGCGCACCGTCAGCAGAGTCCTGGGTCGATCGGAGGCGATGGACGCATGACGCCCTCGACCCCCGCCAAATGGGGCCTGCGCGGCCTCGCCTTCGGCTACCTCGGCCTGCTGCTGCTGGCCCCGGTCGGGATGATCTTCTACAAGACTTTCGAGCACGGGATCGGTGCGCCGGTCGATGCGATGACCTCGCCGGAGGCGATCCACGCGATCCAGCTCACCCTGCTGATGGTGGCGATCGCGGTGCCGTTGAACACGATCTTCGGCGTCGGCTGCGCGCTGATGCTGGTGCGCCATCGGTCGCGGAGCAACGGGGTGATCGACGCGATCATCAACCTCCCCTTCGCGATCTCACCGATCGTGATCGGCCTCTCGCTCTACTTGCTCTACGGCAACTCCGGCTGGTTCGGCCCGACCATGGAAGACCTGGGCATCCAGATGCTCTTCTCGTGGCCGGCGATGGTGCTGGCCAGCATCTTCGTCTCGCTGCCGTTCGTCGTGCGAGAGGTGGTGCCGGTGTTGCACGAGATCGGGACCGAGCAGGAGCAGGCCGCTTCCACCCTCGGCGCCAACGGTTGGCAGACCTTCTGGCGCATCACCCTGCCGGCGATCCGCTGGGGCGTCGCCTACGGCGTCGTCCTGACGACGGCGCGGGTGCTCGGCGAGTTCGGCGCGGTGACGATCGTCTCCGGTTCGATCTCGGGCGAGACGGAAACCATGCCGCTCTTCGTCGCCAAGGCCTTCGAGCAGTTCAACGAGGAAGCGGCCTACGCGGGCGCGATCGTCCTTGCCCTGCTCGCGCTGACCACGCTGCTGCTGATGAGCATCGGCGGTCGCAGGACCAAGAGCAGCGCCGCGGCGATCCCAAGCGTGGCCGAAGTCCCAATCCCCATATCCAAATCGAAGGAGGGTTCCTGATGGGAATCGCAGTCGAGGGAGCGTATAAGCGCTTCGATGACTTTCAGGCGCTCGACGACGTCTCGATCGACGTGCCGGACGGCTCGTTGACGGCGCTGCTCGGGCCCAGCGGCAGCGGCAAGTCGACGCTGTTGCGCGCGATCGCCGGGCTCGAGGATCTCGATGCCGGCCAGGTCGTCATCAACGGTCAAGACGCCACCGAAACGCCGGCGCAGAAGCGCGAGGTCGGCTTCGTCTTCCAGCACTACGCCGCCTTCAAGCACATGACCGTGTTCGGCAATGTCGCCTTCGGCCTCAAGATCCGCAAGTGGGATAAGGCCAAGACCAGCGACCGCGTCCACGAGCTGCTGCGGCTGGTTCAGCTCGACGGGCTGGCGGAGCGCTATCCCGATCAGCTCTCCGGCGGTCAGCGGCAGCGGATGGCGCTGGCGCGGGCGCTGGCGGTCGAACCGCAGGTGCTGCTGCTCGACGAGCCCTTCGGTGCGCTCGACGCCAAGGTCCGCAAGGACCTGCGCACCTGGCTGCGACGACTCCACGAGGAGATGCACGTGACGACGATCTTCGTCACCCACGACCAGGAGGAGGCGATGGACGTCGCCGAGCAGCTGGTGGTCATGAACGAGGGCCGGGTCGAGCAGTCGGGGACCGCCGACGAGCTCTACGAGCAGCCAGCCAACGAGTTCGTGATGAGCTTCGTCGGCGAGGTCAACCGCCTCGGCGAGAGCTTCGTGCGCCCGCACGACATGGAGGTCGTGCTCGAGTCCGACGAGCGGACCGAGGAGGCGATGGTGCAGCGGATCGTCGCCCTCGGTTTCGAGATCCGGGTCGAGCTGGTGCTCGCCGACGGGACCGAGGTCTGGGCGCAGCTGACCCGCAACGAGCTGCAGCGGCTGGAGCTGCGGGAGGGGCAGATCGCCTACCTGCGCCCGGTCCAGGCAAAGAGCTTCAACGGTTCGTCCCCGTCCCACTCCCTCGGGGCCTCGACTCCCCAGGGGAAGGACGGGGGCGACGCAGAGATACCTGCAGCCGTCTGAAGGGCGACAGGGCGGGGCGCGCTTTTGCCGGGTGGCGCCCCGCCCCACCTCGTCCCCACGTTACGTCGGCCGATGGTATTCTTGAGTTAGATACTCAACAAAATACGAAAGGAGCCGCAAATGGGCAAGCGCGTCCAGAGCACCACCTTCACCTCTCGAGGCCGGATCACCGGCTTGGTCAGGGACGAGATGCCGGCCGGCACCGGTCAGAACCGGACCAGCCGTGTCGCCAACCGCGACTCCGTCCAGTCGGCGGCTGACGAGGCGCTCTTTTACCGCGCCCGGCTCATCCTCGGCGACGCCCTCCCCCGCCCAAATCGCTGAGCGGCGTGTCGAGTTTTTGCCGCATACCGACACAAACTCGACACGCGCCCTCCATTTGCCGCGGCCAGGGTCCGCAGGACGGCGGCCGGCTGGCATTTCTGCCACGCTGACCCGATGAACGGAGCGGATTCAGGCGGGGAGCCGATCACCGCGGAGGGGATCGAGAAACTGCGAGCCGAGCTGGAGGAGCTGGAAGGGCCGGCGCGGCAGAAAATGGCGGCGCGGATCAAGGTCGCGCGCGAGGAGGGCGACCTCAAGGAGAACGCCGAGTACCACACCGCCAAAGAGGACCAGGCGCACCTGGAGACGCGGATCAAGCGGCTGCAGGAACGGCTGCGCAAGGCCGTCGTCGTCGAGGTCGACGGGGACGGCGACTTCTTTGCCTTCGGGCGCAGCGCCGAAGTCCTCGACGAAGCGAGCGGCAAAAGCAACGTCTGGACCCTGGTCGGCTCGACCGAGGCCGACCTGACCGAGGGTCGCCTCTCCGCCGAGTCACCGATCGGCAAAGCGCTGATGGACGCTCAGGTCGGCGCCACGGTCGAGGTGGAGACCCCGCGCGGCGTCAAAGCCTTCAAAGTGCTGAAGCTCGTCTCCTGACCGGCGCTCAGGCCGGGGACTCGAATCCAAGCAGGCCGAAGGTCGCGCGAATCCCCTCCCCCGCCGCTCGGCCTTCGCTTTCGGTGCCGATCTCGGTCAGCCGTTCGAGGGTCTCGTTGAGCAGGCCGTTCGCCTCCTTCCATCCCTTCTCATCGAGGCTGAAGCTGAAGCAGGAGAGGTGTCGGTCGACCCGCGCGTCGAACGTGCCGGCCTCGACCGACTCCCTGGCGGCCTCGATCAGCACTTTCAGCCCAGTGACCGAGATGCCGTTGCGGACGGCTGTCGAGAGCGTGGACCAGAACGCGTCGTCCATGTAAGCCTGCGCGACTCCGCGGTAGTAGTGCTCGGTCGCGCCACGGCGTTGTGCCGTGTCGACGAGCTCCACGCAGCCGAGGTTCCGCAGCTCCTTGACGTGGTAGCTGACCTTTCCGATTTCCTCGCTGAGCTCGCCGGCGATTTCTTTCGGGCTCGCAACGCGTTGGTTGAGGATCGTCAGCGCGTTGGCGCGTACCGGATGGCTGAGGGCCTTGATCAGCGTTTGGTCGGCGGTGCAGTTCGTAGCTAGGCCAATTGAACCTGGCATGTCCCGTCTCTTTCCGAGTTATTAGAGGAGTACGACTGCTCAACCTTATTACTAACAAATGCTAAGAAGGCAAATTGCCGCCTTTTTCCTTTGCTCAAGCAGATTGGTAGAAAATGCTCTACTAACCTCGCTCCCGCCGGCAGTGGCGGCCCTGGCGCCACTGCGAGACATGGGAAAGGGGGTGGAGCCCGTGGCGATTTCCAAGACCGAGCAGGTCGCGCCGCTACTCCAGGTCACGAAGGTCGGTTGACCTGAGGACCGCCTGCGGCCCCGGCGACAGCGGGAGCGTCGCCGGGGCCGCCTATGTTTCAACCCAGCCCGGTCCATGTCCAACGCAACGAAAGGGTTCCTCATGAACGCGGAATCGACGCTCAGTGGCTGGTGGGTCTTCGCCGGCATCCTGCTACTCGTAGCTGGTCTCCTCAACATCATCTGGGGCATCGCCGCGATCGGCGACTCGAAGTTCTTCACCGAGAACGCGACCTACATCCTCAGCGGCCTCAACACCTGGGGCTGGATCACCCTGATCATCGGCGTGCTCGAGCTCGTCGCCGCCTTCTCACTCTGGTCGGGCGGCGAATTCGGCCGCTGGTTCGGCATCTTCATCGCCGCCCTCAACGCGGTCGCCGCGCTGCTCTCGATCGGCGCCTACCCGTTCTGGTCGCTAGCGGTCTTCGCGCTCGCGATCATCATCATCTACAAGCTCACCGAGGGCCCCGAGGGGAAGCCCCTCTAAACAGGGTCCGACGTCGCGGCCGCCGCTGCTACGGCGGGCGGCGGCCGCGACCAGGGCGCCGGCTCCGGCCGGCGCTCGTCGTAGACCACGTCGGTGGCGGCGAAGCGATCGGCCCAGCCGCGCCGGCGCTCGCCGAAAACGATGCCGAGGAACCCGATACCGAAGGTGATCACGGAAAGGCCGAGGCCGAGCAGGCGCCGGAGGCAGCGGCCGAGCGGCAGGCGGTCCCGGTCGAGCCGGATTCCGAGGAAGCGCATACCCGGGGTCTGCCCTGCCAGCGACCAGAAGGCGGCCAGGTAGACGGCGCCGAGCGCCAGCCAGGCAGTCGAGCCGACGGCGATCGCGAAATTCGAAGCGCCACCGCTCTCGCCGAAGGCGTTGGCCACCAGCGTCGCGACGGCGACGACCGCGGTGAAGGAAAGGTTGACGAAGACTCCGTCGATCGCCATCGCGAGCGAGCGGCTGACCGCGCCCGCGTTGTCGCTGACGACCGCGCGGCGGCGCCGGAAGGCGAGCCGGCGTGCGATCCGCTCAAAGCGGTCGTCCAGCCCTCGCGCCAGCTTGCCGATCGTGCGGCCGATGTCCTCGAGCAGGCCGGCGCCCTGAGCGCTGATCGCCGCTCGCACCTCGGGCGCCTCGGCGATCCGCTCGACCAGCTGCTGTACCTCCTCGCTGGCGAGCAGGCGTCGCCAGACCTCGTCGACGAGCTCGCTGTCCATCGCCTCCAGCAGCGCCTTCTTGACCGCGTCGCTCTCGAGCGCGCCCTGGACCGCCTCCTCGACGACCGGGCCCTGCAGCACCCGCGCCATCGCCCGTTCGACCGCCTCGCTCTCGACCGCGGCGACGATCGCCTCCTCGGCCGCGAGCTCCACCGCGCGGTCGATCCCCGTCGCCCTGCCGACGCTGCGGGCGCCGCGCACGCCGACGCCGAGCAGGCGGGCAGAGAGCGGCAGGTTCCCGTTCCGACTCTCGTCGCTCGTGCCTGCGGAAGGCGGAGTGGAGCCGTTTTCCATGCCCGGCGAGCCTATACCGGCCCCGGCGTCGCGGCTACCCCGGAATCAATCCTCCCCGAGCTGGGCGAGCAGGCGGTCGACCAGCTCCGCCTGGGCGGCGAGGATCTTTCGCCGTGCCAGGTCGGGGTCGAACCACTCGGCCCGGTCGACCTCGGGGAACTGCCGCTGTTCGCCGCTGCGGGGCGGCCACTCGAGCTCGAAGCTGTTGCTGCGCAGCTCGGCCGGGTCGAACTCGCCCTCGCCGGCCCAGGCCTCGACCACCTTGCCGGACTTCTGGCGCACTGCGCCGAGGTCGATCAGGGCGTTGCCGTCGAGCCGCGGAGCCGCACCGAGCTCCTCGGCCAGCTCGCGCAGGGCGCAGCCGCGCGGCTCCTCCTCCGCCTCGCATTCTCCCTTCGGGATCGTCCACGCCCCGAGGTCCCGCTTCGCCCAGTAGGGCCCGCCGGGATGGACCAGCAGCACCTGCAGATCCTCCGCGACTCTGCGGTAGAGGAGGATCCCGGCACTGCGCTTGGCCGCCACAGCCGCACGGTACCCACCGTGCGGCTGTGGCGAACGCTCAGCCGCCGAGCCGGTAGGCGACGATCTTCGGTTTCTGCCCTTCGCTGCTGGCCAGGCCAGCCGGGGCGATCACCGTGTCGCCGGAAATCGAGACGCCGGTGTTGATGCCGGCCGGCAGCGTCGCGGACCAGGCTTCGTTGCCGCTCGCCGTCTCGAAGGCGTGGACGCTGCCATCGAAGGAAGTGGCGAAGACGAGGTCGTTGACGACGGTCGGCGCCCCGTAGGCGGGGGTGGAGAACTCCTGTTCCCACTGGATCTCGCCGCTTGCCGCGTCGATCGCGACCAGTTCCCCTTTCGATTCCCCGCCGCCTTCCCCCAAGCCTTCGGTGGCCGAAATCGACCCGGGCTGGTTGACGACCGGCACGAAAACGTTGGTGCCGTCGGTTGCCATCGGTGCGATCACACCACCGAGAATTCCGGGGTAGAGGATGCCGTTCTTGATTTTCGAGGTTTCGCCGCGCATCGCGAGCAGGCCGTCGTTGTCATGGCCGTTGTGGGTGCCGACGGGACGCTCCCAAACCGGTTTGCCGGTTTTCGCGTCGAGTGCGGTGACGATGCCGGACTTGCCGGCTCCGATCGCCAGTTCCTTGCCACCGGCTTTGAGTAGCAGCGGTGGATCCTGAAAGTCCCAGTCATAGATGTCGTGGGGCGTCTGCTGGTAGTACCACTTCATCTTGCCCGTCTTCGCGTCCAATTTGACCATCGAGTTCGTATAAAGGTTCGCGCCCGGACGACTCGATCCCCACGGCTCTTCAGCGGTCCCCGGGAACGGCGCCGGATTGCCGGTGCCGAAGTAGATGTTGCCTTTGCCGTCGAATGACGGAGGCTGCCAGAGACCGCCGCCGGAGTTCACTTTTGCGTCCCCCCAGAGGCCTTTCGGCACGGTGTCGAAGTGCCATTTTTTCTGACCCGATTTGGCGTCGAGCGCCCATAGGGTTCCGGCGCCGCCGCCGGGGTACAGTTCTTCCGCGGTCAACGGCACGGTCGAGACGTAGACGAGTCCTTCGTCGTAGCCGGGAGCCATGTCGATGCCTTCGCCCGACGGTTTGACGACCAGCGGGGTCGACCAGACCTCTTTGCCGGTTTTCTGGTCCAGTGCAAAGGCCTCTTTCGCGGTGGCGCCGAAGACCATGTCCTCGGCGACGACGACGCCGTTCGGGCCCTGGCTCAATTCTTCGTAGTTGTTCGTCCAGAGGACTTCGCCGGAGTCGAGGGCGATCGCCTGCACGTTGGATTCGAGGTCCTGCGAGTAAATCACACCGTTGACGATGACCGGCGAGGAAGCATGGGCGCCGAAGGAGCTCTGCGCGGTCAGCGGCATCGACCACGCTTCATCCAGTTCGCCGACGTTGGAGCTGTCGATCGTGCCTTTGGCGTTGCGACTGTTCACCGCGTCGACGCCTGGGTAGCCGGAGCCTTCGAGTTTCGGCTCGCTGCCGCCCGAAGCCGAGGAGTCGTCGTCGGAACCGCCACACCCCGCGAGTGCCGCGACCAGGACGACGGCAACAAGGCACAGCGCCAGCGTTACCGCCTTCGGAACTTTCTGCAGACTCACGTCGACTCCCCTCGATTCGTTTGAAAACATCCGATGATTACTCAAGCGATAAAGACTTATATTGCAAAGTCTCCGCTTCTCCAAATCCCTGCGAGGACGGCTTTTCCTGGAGTAAGGGCTGGAGCACGCGGTTCGAGAGCAAGCCGAGGGCGCCGAGGTTCGCGAATCCAGGGCCCTGGCTGAGGCCACCCAGCCCTGGAATGTGGAGACGCGGCTCCATTCCCTCCAGCTCGAGCGCGCGACCGATCGGTATCTCGGTGCCCGCCGGGCGGTCCCACAGCGGTCCCGCCTGGCTCTCCACCCGCTCGCGCACCTGCGGCGGGAAGAGATCGCGCAGCTGCGCGAGCAGGTCGAAGCCGGTGCAGTTGACCACGTAGTCGTGCTCGCTGTTGGCCAGCCCTTCCGGCGACTCGTACTCCAGCCGTACCCCTTCGCCGCTCTGCGGCTCGCCGACGTCGGTGACGCGGCCGGTGACGAAGTTGGCGCGATCGTCGTAGGCGATCGCTTCCAGGCTCGGCGGGTCGAAGACGCCGCGGTCGCTGTGCTTGACGAAGTCCCGCCGCGTCTGCAGGTCCAGCGATCCCCATTCGACCTCGTCGGGATTGGAGAAGACGCGGTTCTCGAGGAAGCTCTCGCCGCGGCTCATCGGCAGCATCGGCGTGAAGATCGTGCAGCGGGCGCGGGGGCGGAAGCCGCGCAGGAACATGACACAGCTGAGCGCGCTCTCGCCGCCGCCGACGACGGCGACGTCGCAGCCATCCTCCGGCAGGCGGGCGAACTCGCTGCGCTTGCTGTCGCAGTGGAAGACGCGGGAGGAGACGCTGGGCTCGTGCGGGAAGGCGCGGTGCGTGCCCGGGCCCGTCAGTACCAGGGCGCCGCCGGCGTGTCGCGAGGTCCCCGATCGCTCTTCCACCTCGACCAACCAGTGATCCCCCTCCTCCTCGAGCGCAACGCTAGTGACGCGGCCCTCGACGTGCTCCACCCCTTTCGTCGCGCGGGAGAGCACCCAGGTCAGGTACTCGCCGTAGTCGCGGTGGCGCACCGAGGGGGAACCGGCGTCGATCCAACGGGCATAGCGCCGCTTGCTGATCATGTACTGCTGCCAGGAGAAGGCCTGCGCCGCGGCGTCGATCGCCTCGCCCGCCTCGCCGAACTCATAGTGACTTTGGTACGGGAAGCCGATGTCCTTGATCGGGGTGACGGCGAGCGGCTCCTCGCCCGAGGTCATGCCGTTGCGCCCCAACCAGGAGGCCGCGGGCGTGGTCCCCTCGATGATCTTGAGGCTGATCGGCCCCAGGCCCAGCGTGTTTAGGACGTGCACCTTGGTCGCGATCCCGGCGGCCTTCGCCCCGGCTCCGACTATGAGCAGGTCGGTGGCGGCTACCACGGCTCGGCAACCACCAGTCCGCTGCGATCGGGGCTGAAGGAGATCGCGCTTTTGCGCATCCGCTCCGCGCGGGTCTCGACCGGCCGCAGGTCGACCTCGGAGAAGACCGTGCGCAGCACGCGTTTCATCTCCAGTTCGGCGTAGCTGGCGGCGAGGCAGCGGCGGGTGCCGCCGCCGAACGGGATCCAGGTGTAGGTGCCGGGCTGGCGGCCGACGAAACGCTCCGGCAGGAAGCGCTTCGCTTCGGGATAGAACCTCTCGTCGCGGTGGATCAGGTGGATGCAGGGGGCGACCGTCGTCCCCGGCGGCAGGGCGTACCCGCCCAACTCCATCGGCTCCAGCAGCCGCCGCACCACCACCGGCACCGGCGGGCGGACCCGCAGCGTCTCCTTGATCACCGCGTCGAGGTAAGAGCCGTCGCCCTCGCGCACGTCCTCGCGAGCGCGCTCGAGTTTGTCCGGGTTGCGCAGCAGGCGCTCGAAGGTCCAGGCCAGCGAGGAGGAGGTCGGGCCGTCGGTGAGCAGGGTCAGGAGTTCGTCGCGCAGGTCCTGCTCGCTCATCGGCGAGCCGTCCTCATAGCGCGCCTGGACCAGCATCGAGACGACGTCCTCGCGCATGTCGTCCTCCGCGCGGCGGCGCCGCACCTCCTCCATGACCGCCTCCTCGACCGGCGCCATCGCGCCTCGGTAGCGGCGGCTGCGGACGATCCAGCGCGGCCCGAAGGTCGCCAGCAGGGCGAGGTTGCGCGGCTCGTTCATCCACTCGGTCAGCCCCCGCAGCAGCTCGCGCAGCCGTCCCAGCCGCGTGTCCGCGTCGGGCCCGAAGACCGCTCGCATCACCACCTCCTGGGTGATCGCCTGCATGCGCGGCCAGAGCGGGAAGGGCTGTCCAACTGGCCATTGGGCGACTTCCCGGCGCGCCACCTCGGCCATCATCTCGCCGTCGGTGTCGATGCTCTTGCCGTGGAAGGCCGGCAGCATCAGCTTGCGCCTGGTCATGTGTTCGGGTTCTTCCAGCAGCATCACCGACCGCGGCCCCAGCACCGGCCCCAGCATCGGGTTGGCGACGTCGACGCCGACCGCGTTGCCCGCGGTGAAGACCTTTTTGACGTCGTCGGGATCGCAGAGCAGGACCCAGTCGCCCCAGTGCAGGATCCGCAGCGTGAAGGTGTCGCCGTAGCGTCGCTGGCAGCGCTCGAGCCAGGGCAGTGGGCGCTGGGTCCAGCCGATGGCCTGCAGCGCCCGCGGCATCCGCGGGCCCGGCGGCAGCCCTTGACGGCGCGGCAGCTTGGCGCCGGCGCTGTGGAACGTGGGCCTGATGCCGTGGGAGCTCATGCCGCCGCCCCTCCCCCGGGCTCGGGGGCGGCGGCCGCACGCGCCTCCATCAGCTCGTCCTCGGCCTTGCAGGTGGCGGCGATGAGGAGGTCGAAGAGGTCGCCGGTGAAGTCGGCGGGAAGGTCGACCTCGGCGCCGCGGGCGAGGTAGCGGGCGCGGACCTCGTCGACCCGGTCCGGCTGCATCATCGGGATCCCGTGGGCGCTCTTGTAGAGCGCCACTTCGCGGCAGATCTCGAAGCGCTCGCCGAGCAGGCGGGCGATCTCGTCGTCGATCGCGTCGAGGCGGCGGCGGAATGGCTCGAGCCCGTTCATGCCTCGCCTCCCCCGAGCAGGCCGCGGGCGAAGGCCTCGCTGCACTCGGCCAGGACGGGCAGCGCGTAACCGCCCTCCTGGATCACGCAGACGGGCAGGCCCGAGGCGGCCAGCAGGCGGCCGACCTCGGTGAAGATCTCCGGCCCGAAGCCCCAGCAGCCATGCGGGTCGCCGGCGACGGTGTCATAGCCGAGCGAGACGACGAGGGCGCTGGCGCTCTCGGCGAGCTGGTCGATCGAGGTTCCGACCTCGGCCAGGTAGGCATCCGGATCAGGGCCCTCTTTGAAGGCGACGACCCGTTCGCCCTTCGCCTGCGGCAGCACCGTGTCGGCGGAGACATTGGTCACCGGCGAGGCGTGCAAGGAGTGCAGCGTCGCGGTGCCCGTCCGCGCGAGCAGGGCGGCGGTGCCGTTCGGGTAGTGGAGGTCGAGGTCGAGGACGCCGACCGGCGCCACCCCCGCCTCTTCGAGCGTGCGCACCGCGGCCGCGGCGTTGTTGAGATAGCAGTAGCCGCCGAGGAAGTCCGGGCCGGCATGGTGGCCGGGCGGGCGGCAGACCGCGTAGGTGTAGCGAGCGCCCTCCACGAGCCGCTCGGCGGCGGTGATCGCCGTGCGCACGCCCTCGCGGGCGGCGGCGACGAGGGCCGAGTCGACCGGGATGTCCGGATCGAGGCCCGGCGGGGCGAAGTCGGGCATCACCACCGGCTCCCCGTTGACGCCGCGCAGGGCCTCGAGGTAAGCGCGCTCGTGCATCGCCGCCAGGGTCCGCTCCAGCGCCTCGTCGGCGGCGTCGGCGGGAACCGCCCGCACGGCCTCGTGGCGAATCAGGCCAGCGCGGAGCTCGTCGAGCCGGCGGTTGCTGTCCTGCCCGGGGATCGTCTTGCCGCCTTCCCGGATCCAGTGCGCCGCATCGCCGCAGCCGCGGCGCTGCTCGACCATCACCAGCTCGCTCACGTCAAGAGCCTCCGCATGCGGGGCCCGAGGTGCTCGAATCCGTTGCCGAGGTAGAAGGCCTCGGTGGCACGGATCGCGTCGAAGCTCTCCCGCGGCAATCCGACCTCGATCCGCGCCACCCCCTCCCCCTCGCAGAGGTCGGCAAGCTCGTCGACCAGCGCGGCGCCGACCTTGCGGCTGCGCCACGCGGCATCGACCCAGAGGTCCTGGATCGTCGCGTAGCGCCCCGGCACGTGCAGGGCGCGCTGCCAGCTGGCGCTGAGCACACCGACGACCTCCCCCCCGGCCTCGGCGACGAGGATGGCGCCGATGCCGGGGTCCTCCAGCGCCGCCCGCACCTCCGCCTCCAGCTCCTCGCGCGGCGGTCGTTTGCCGCCAAGCTCGACCAGCAGTTGCTCGACGGCCGCAGCCACCGCCCCGGCATCGGCATCGGTCGCCGGCCGGATCGTCGCCGGCAGCGTTGCGGCCGGCTCGCTCATGCCGCCCCGACGCTCCGCGCCGCCGGTTCCAGGTCGACGCTCCAGGCGTCCGCATCGTCGCGGCCGGTGGCGACCCGTGCCACCGCCGCCATCGGCGCCCGCGCCTTGAGCAGGATCTCCTCGAACTCGTCCTCGGGGTCGGACTGCATGACGATCGCGCCGCCGGCGCCGATCGTGGTCCGCCCCGGCCGCATCACGATCGTGCGGATGACGATGCTGAGGTCGGTGCTGCCGTCGAGCCCGAAGTAGCCGATCGCGCCCGAGTAGACGCCGCGCGCCTCGTCCTCGAGGCCGTCGATGATCTCCATCGTCCGCAGCTTCGGCGCCCCGGTCATCGAGCCGCCGGGGAAGCAGGCGTGCACGCACTCGACCGGCGTCCGTTCCGGTTCGAGGTAGCCCTGGATCGTCGAGACCATCTGGTGCACGGTCATGTAGGGCTCGATCTTCATCAGCTCCGGCACGCTGACGCTGTCGATGTCGCAGACCCGGCCGACGTCGTTGCGGAGCAGGTCGACGATCATCAGGTGCTCGGCCATCGTCTTTTCGTCGCCCTTGAGCTCGTCGCGGTGGGAGGCGTCGACGACGGGATCGTCGCTGCGCGAGATCGTCCCCTTGATCGGGCGCGCCTCGACGCGGCGGTCGCGGTCAACCGAGAGGAAGCGCTCCGGCGAAGAGCTCGACGATGGCGCGCTCGCCGAACTTGAGGAAGGCGGCGAAGGGCGCCGGGTTGCTGCGGCGCAGGTGGCGGTACAGCGTGAACGGATCGGGGCTGGCATCGGTCGAGAACTGGTCGGTGAGGCAGACCTCGTAGGACTCGCCGGCCGCCAGTTCGGCCTGGCTGGCGGCGATGTCGGCGAGGTAGCGCTCGCGGCCGCGGCCGGGCTGGAAGACGACCCGGTCCTCCGGATCCTCGGGGTCGGGGATCGGGACTGGAGCCGGCGGGTCGGCGATCGCCTCGGCGACGAGCTCCGCAGCGGCATCGAGCCAGCGCTCCGCTTCGGCGTCGTCCTCGCGGCCGACCGCGCAGACATAGGTGCGGCGGCGCACGTGGTCGACGGCGACGACGCGGTTGGCCAGCATCAGCAGCGCGTCCGGCATGTCGGAGCGGTGCACGTTGGGCGAGCCGCAGTCGGCCTTTAGCTCGTACCCGAGGTAGCCGACGAAGCCGCCGATCAGTCCCCGCTCCAGCTGCGGCGGCGGCTCGACCGCATGCTTGGCGATTTCGCGATCGAGCAGGTCGAAGATCGACTTGTGCTCGACGGTGTCGCGGCGAGCGCGGCTGATCGCCACCTCGCCCGCCTCGACGTCGTAGGAGAGCAGGCAGCGCTCACGGCCCGCGCTGGTGCCGAGGTAGGAGCACTGGGCGAGCTTGGTCGGGGCGTCGGCGCTGTCGAGCCAGAAGGCGTTCTCTGCCCCGGCGAAGAGCCGTTCGAACACGTGCTCCGTCGGCGCCTCCCCCTCGATCTCCCGAATCCGCAACCGCATCCCCCCCGCCTGCGCCGCCGATGGGCCTGAAAGTCGCTCCTGAGCCGACTTATCGGCCCGTCGGCCGCCGTTTCCGGCCGCGGCCGGGGGGCGGCTCGGGGTCAGGGGCTTGCCGCGGATCTCGCTCGCCAGCGCGTAGAAGTTTTCGGCGATCGCGCGGCCGTGCTCGGTGGCGATCGACTCGGGGTGGAACTGCACGCCCCAGATCGGGCGGCTGGTGTGTTCGATCCCCATCACGACGCCGTCGTCGGCCCAGGCGGTGACCCGGCCCTCAGGCCCGGGCGGGCTGGTGATCGCCAGCGAGTGGTAGCGGACGACCGAGAAGTCCTGCGGGATCCCCGCGAAGATGCCGGTGTCGGAATGACGCACGTGGCTGAGCCGGCCGTGCATCGCCATCGGGGCGCTGTTGACGTCCCCCTCGAGCAGGTTGCCGATCCCCTGGTGGCCGAGGCAGATGCCGAGGACGGGGATCTCGCTGTAGCGGAGGATGTCGCGGCAGACGCCGAAATCGTGCCAGCGTTCGGGCCGGCCCGGCCCCGGCGAGAGCACGATCGCGTCGAAGTCCGAGCGCGAGAGCACGCGCCAGGAGACCGCGTCGTTGTTGACGACGACCGGCTCGTGACCGGAGGCGGCCGCCAGCAGATGGAAGACGTTGTAGGTGTAGGAGTCGTGGTTGTCGACCAGCAGCGTTCGCATCACGCGCCCTCCAGCCCGAGGCCGCGCGTGCCCTGGTCGAGCACCGTCCGCACCACCCGCTCGACCTCGGGCGAGCGCTCCTCGTCGCGATACCAGCGAGCGAAGTGGGAGATGTAGCGGGCCAGCGGCATCACGTCGAGGCCCTCGACCGAGCTGCGCAGGTGGCGCCGGTAGAGCTCGGACTGGACGACGGCGAAGCGGTAGTCGGCGTCCTCGGCCGCGCGCTCGGCCGCCAGCGGCGCGGTGCCGTGGTGCGCCTGAGCCCGTGCCAGGTCCCAGCCGAGGCTGCCCTTTTCCTCGCGCAGCAGCTTCTCCGGCTCGAAGTCGACCCGCTTGGAGGTCGGCTGCAGGAGGAAGAAGGCGAGCGCGATCCGCGAGGGCAGGCGGTCGGCTTCGGGATGGTTGCGCCGCACCTCGGCCCGCTCGGGATCGGCCTCGATCTCGCGGTCGACCCAGTCGGTGAGGTCGTCGATCAGCAGCGCGCCTTCCTTGCTCGAGGTGATCGAGGTGCGGTCGCGGGCAACCATCCCGTGGAAGACGTCGTAGGTCGGCGGGCCGCCGCCCTTGACGCTGCCGTTGCCGTTGCCGTTGACGACGCCGAGCTCGTCGATCAGCTGGCGGCGGCAGGTGACGTGCGAGACCCACTCGTTGCCGCAGACCTGTAGCGAGATGAAGTCGTCGAGCTCGGGCGCGGCCGACCAGTAGGCGAGCGCGCGCATGTGCTGGGTCGGCAGCCCGTCGGAGCGGACCAGCGGCATTTCCTCCAGCTCCTCGCGTTCGGTTTCGTACATCACCATGTCGTCGCCGTAGCGTCGGGTCAGCTTGCCTTCGCTGAGGCCCTGGTTGGTCAGCTCCAGCACCTCGGGCAGGAAGTCGGACTCGAAGATCACCTTGTCGAAGGCGATGCCGAGCCGGCTCAGGGTCTTGCGCTGGCCCGAGATCACCCAGGCGCGCGTCTTCGACCACAGTTCGAGCGCTTCCTGATCGCCGCGGAGGACGCGCAGCATCAGCTCGTCGGCCTTGTCGTTGTACATCGAGGACTCGCGCGCGACCGAGTCCTCGGCGCCGTCATCGGCATCGTGGCCACCGACGACGCCGGCGGTGCGGCCGGCGGTGACGTAATCGGCGTAACAGGCACCGACGAAGTGGTCGCTCTTCTCTTCGCCGTCGGGCCAGACCTGCTGGTCACGGCCGCTGTGGACGACGCCGGCCATCGCCTCGCCCATGCTGCGGCCGACGTCGCAGATCAAGCTGCGGCGCTCGACCCGGGCGCCGGCCTGCTCCAGCGAGGCGCCGATCGCGTGGCCGACCGCGAGGTTGCGGAGGTGGCCGATGTGCAGCGCCTTGGTCGTGTTGGCGCCCCAGAAGTAGACGGCGTAACGCCTGTCGGCAGCGAGATCGGTGTTGGCGCCCTCGATCCCCTCGCCCGCCTCGAGCCTGGTGCCCCGCTCCTCGATCCAGCCGCTGTCGAGACGCAGCAGAACCTCCTTGCCGTCGCTGGAGACCCTCTCCACCCACGGCTCCGCCTCGATCCGCTCCAGCGCCTGACGCGAGTCGTCGTCCTGGCGCCACTCCGGCACCCGCGGCACCAGCATCAGGTCGAAGTCCTCGCGCGGCCGGAACGGCGAGCGCGCCGACCAGCGAGCCTTCTCCCCCTGTACCGCCCCGTCCTCGATGTAGTCGAAAATGTTCATCTCATAGCCCATTCGCAATCCCGATTTACGAATGCACCAGCCGGGGCTCGAACCCGGATCTTCGGCTTACAACGCCGACCCTTTAACCGATTAAGGCACTGGTGCTGGCTATGTCGATCGTCCAGCGCAACCCTTGACTGGTCGATTCCGGCGCGAGCATAACAGCATTCTTGTGTGGCGCCAAATTTCCTGATCAAAGCGCCGCGGGAAAGCGCGCGCGGGCCTTTTCAGGCGAGGCGGCGCTCGAAAACGCACTCCAGGCGGCGCTCTTCGTTGTCGCCGGGTACGGTCTTGTCCAGCTGGATCAAGGCATTGCGGCCATCGATGCGGAGCGTGCCCACCTGGTTGTCGAAGTAGGGACCCTCGGCCAGACGCCAGCGGATGCCGGGATCGCGCACGCCGGCGGCACGACCCAGCGCACGCATCGCGGCGATGAACGGACGGCTGAACCCGGCCCTGATCGCGCGGCGCTCGCGCTGGTCGAGCGGGTTGCGGTAAGGCGAGCAGACCGCCTGGTAGGCGCCGCACTGCATCTCCGCCTCGGGACGAAAGCCGATCTCCGCCAGGTAGGCGTGATGAACGTCGCCGGAGAGGATCACGATCGAGGCGGGGGCCTTGCCGCGCTGGCCGGAGCCGACTTCCTCGATCAACTCCCGCAGCAGCTGGAAGGACTTGTCGAAGCAGGCCCAGTGATCGAAGTCGCCGGCCCGGCGCATCTTCTCCCCCACCTTCGCCCCCGGCCCGCCCCAGGCGCCGTCGCAGACTCGCTCGTTCCAGGCCTCCAGATGGTGAAAGCCGGGCGAGAGAAGGTAGGGCACCGTGGTCGCGATCACCAGGTGGTCGAAGTCGCCGTTGGCATGATCGACGATCCACCCCCACTCCTCCTCGTCGACCATCGAGCGGTTGCCTTCCTCCAGAACCCGGCCGGCACGGGAGTCGATGAAGATGATCCGGCTGTTGCCGACGTCGCGGCAGAAGGTCCAGCGGCTGCCGTTGCCGGTCGAGTCGACCTTGGCGGCGAACTCGCGCAGGACCTTGGTCGCGTGCACGTTCCCGCGGACCCGGGGATAGAGATCGTCTTCGTCAAGCGCCTCGGGCGAGAGGTTGCCGAGGTGCTGGTAGACCCAGTAGCTCATGATCCCGGCGACGGCGCGGCGGTGCCACCAGGACTTCTGCCGGATCTCCTCGACCCAGCGGGCGGAGATGTTCCAGTCGTCGCTCATGTCGTGGTCGTCCCACTGCATCGAGACCGAGACGGTCGAGAGCAGCCAGCGGATCAGCGGATCGCTCCAGGACTCCTCATAGAGCCAGGAGTACTCCTCGTAGTCGGTCACCTCTTCGCCGGGCGGGGTTTCGGTGCCGCGACGTCTGTGGATCCTTTCCCGCGTCCGCGGCGAGGCCTCGTCGACGTAGACCTGGTCGCCGAGCAGGAAGAGCAGCTCCGGCCACTTGTCGCGTTCGGTCCGCGTCATTTCCAGCGCCAGGACATAGAGGGCGTCGTACTCGCGCCCCTCTTCGTGCTCGTCCTTGCTCAGCGTGTAGGGCTCTTCGTGTGGCAGTGCCGTGCGGCAGGAGCCGAAGCAGGCATCGAGCGGCTTGTCGCGGCCGAGGGTGCGGATCGCGCTCGGGGGCAGGTCGACGTCAGGCAGCGGCCAGCGCCGCTCGCCGTCGAGCCGGACCTCGTACTCGTTGAAGCTCCCCGGCTCCAACCCTTCGATGCGGACCAGCGCGTAGTGGTGCTCTTCGACCGTGAAGGTCGGCTCGCGCCGGCCGAGGATCTCAACCTCGCAGGGAGCGTCGGTCTCGACCCAGACGGTCGCCTCGGTCTCGCCGACGTAGCGCAGCAGGGGCCCGAGAACGAGCTCGGGGCTGTGCTCTCCTCCGGGCACAACGGCAATCTTGCCCGAAAAGGCGCCTTGACTAACGCCCGGCGGCGCGCTCGCGCGCCTCGGCCTTGTCCTCGAGGCTCATCGCGCCGGGATGGCCGTCCCCGGGCCAGGGCGAGAGCACGAGCAGCAGGCGGGCATCGGAGCGGGCGGCGATCGTGCGCCGCTCGCCCGGATCGAACTCGAAGAGGTGGCCGGAGCCCGCGGAGACGCTGTCGCCGACGGCCATCGTGACGTCGATCTCGCCGTCGACGACGACCACGCGCGCCCGCTCGTGCACCTCGTGCTCCTGCAGCTCCTCGCCGGCGGGGAGGTTGAGCAGAATCGTTCGCGCGTCCTCGCCCGAGGCAAGGATCGTCGGCTGGTGCGGCTCCGCCTCGACGTTCTTCAGATCCCAACTCCGCATGCCGTTGTTTTACCAGGGACGGAGGCGACTTAAACCCGAGCTGCCCTCGAACCGCGGCGCGAGCCTAATATCCGCGGAGTGGAGCAGGAGGAGCTACGCGCCGTCCAGGCGCCCCTGAAGCAGCGCTACGAGAGCGAGCCCGAGGCGGCGCTCGTCACCCTCGCGGCCAGCGGCACCCTTGGCGAAGGCGTCTCCTGCTCGGTCGACACCGGTCGAGCCGTGGCCGCGGCGGGGCTCCACCCCGCCTCCGGCGGCGACGGCTCCCTCCTCTGCTCCGGCGACATGCTGCTCGAGGCGCTCGCCGCCTGTGCCGGGGTGACCCTCCGCGCCGTCGCCACCTCGCTCGGAATCGAAGTGATGGGAGGCACTGTCCGCGCCGAGGGCGACCTCGATTTCCGCGGCACCCTTGCCGTCGACCGCGACGCCCCCGTCGGCTTCCGAGCGATCCGCCTCGGTTTCGAGCTCGAAACCGAGGCGGGCGATGAGGAGCTGACGACGCTGCTGAAGCTGACCGAGCGCTACTGCGTGGTGCTGCAGACGATCGCCGGTTCGCCTGAACTCTCGGCGAGCGTCAAGGCCGCCTGACGGCGGTCTCCCGCGCCGCGAGCTGGACGATCGGGATCGTCCGGTTGGCCTTCGCCGCTAGCCGGCGGTACGCCGCGTAAGGAGCGAAGACACGATCGGCGAGCGCCCAGAGCCTTGCCCGCTCAACCTCGTCCTCGACCACCGTTGCCCGCATCGGAATACCACCGAAGGTGACCTCGGGATCGGCCCGAAGATTGTGGAACCAGGCCGGATGCTCTGGGAGGCCAAGCTTCGAGGCGACGATCGTGACGCGGTCGCCGTCGTGGAAGTAGATGACCGCGTTGCGCCGCACGGAGCCGCTCCTCGCTCCCCGGGTTTCGAGCAGGGCGGTGGGCAAGACGAGGCCCATCCCGAGGCGCCCCCGGGTCGCCCGCATCAGATACGGGTCGAGCTTCCAGAGGACGTTGACCGACATGAACCTTCCCAGCGAGGTGTTTGCGAGGGCGGCGTAGGCGCGGCTGAAGAGGCCACGAGGTCGGTTCGGATCGACGTACTTGAGACGCGCGGCCATCTTCTGGCACCGTAAACGAAAGGGTGCAGGCCGCGCGATGCCGCTCGGCTTCTCGCTTCCAGAGGCTTGAATCGGTCCCGATCGGGTATTTCGAGAGCGAGCGAGGAACGAGAGAAGGAGGAGAAATGAGGGACGACGCGACCACCCCAGCCCAGCTCTATGCCGTCCTGATCGGAGGGGTACTCCTCGTTGCCGGAATCATCGGCTTCTTCTACAGCTCTTCCTTCGGCAGCCCGGGCAACGTCGACGCGGTGATCGGCATCCTCGACGTCAACGCCTGGCACAACCTCGTCCACATCGCCAGCGGCGCACTCGGCCTGCTCGCCTTCGCGGCCGGCGCCCGTGCTGCGCGCACCTACGCTCTCGCTTTCGGCGCCGTCTACATCGTGGTGGCGATCTGGGGCTTCATCATCGGCAGCGGCGAGTCGATCCTCGGCTTCATCCCCGTCAACACCGAGGACAACATCCTTCACGTGATCCTCGGGGTGCTTGGAATCGGCGCCGGGCTCGCCAGCCCGGAGGTCGGGCGGGAGAGGCCGGCGAGGACGCGCACCGCCTGAGCTTCAGCGGCATTGCGGACCGTCGTGACCGTCGGGCGAACGGTCCGCCTGCGGATCAGAGAGGATGGGTGGATGCCCCCGCCCTATCGCCCGAAAAAACGCACCGAGCGCGGCGACTATGGCTGGGTGATCTCGTTCGGCTGCAAAACCACCGGCACCCTCCGCCGGCTCAAGGTCGACGTCGACCCGGCCGCGGACACGAGCCCGATCGAGGTTCCCTGCGTCTGTGGCGAGGTCCACCGCGTGACCGTCTCGCCATACCGGCGCCGGCGCTCCGCCGACGAACCGTTCGACGTCGAGGTGGCCTCGCTCGACGAGCTGCGCTGAGGGCCTGGCCGCCCGAGAGCCGGCGCTCGACCCGGCGGCGAGCGCTAGCCGGGATTCGTCGCCGCCACCAGCCAGACGGACCCGCGGCCGACTATCGATCCGTCGGCCCGCTGCCAGGCGGTGTAGTGGTCGGCGAGCGCTTCGGCTATCTCCGCTCGACGGCCCTCGCCATGCTCGCCGTTGAGGCGAATCAGCTCAGCTCCGGGGCCGATCGCGAGCAGGGATTCGACCGCCTCGGCCATGTCCTTGCCCATGAAGTAGTCGAAGTCGCGCTGATGCAGTTCGATCGCCGCGAAGCCGGCGGCATCGAGAATGCCCCGCAGGGTGTCGGGATTGCCGAGGGAGAACGGCCCGGGGCCGCAGGTATCGGCTTCGTACTCCTCCGGACGCGCGAGGAAGCGCCCGACCACCTGCTCGGTTTCCGCCCAGAAAGGACTCTCCTCTTTGCGCCGCCAGCAGATCTTGCGAAGCACGCCGCCTGGTTTCAGGGCTCCCCTGATTGCGCGCATCGCCGGGACCGGCGCGGCGAAGAACTGGGTTCCCATGCGCGAAAAGGCGTAGTCGTAGACCGGCTCCCACTCGGCGCCCTGGGCGTCGACGGTTTCGAACTCGACGTTTCCGACACCGGCCTCGGCCGCCTCGCGGCGGGCGTCCTCGATGAAGCGAGGGGAGGAGTCGGTGCCGAGCGCGAAGCCAGCGGGGCCGACGAGCCCGGCCAGCTGCCGCGTCGTCTCGCCGAACCCGCAGCCGATGTCGATGCAGCTTCCGCCCTGTGGCGGTGGAAAACGGTCGAATAGCTCCTGGGTCACCTCGTCCAAGGCCCCGACGAAGACCTCGCGGTTCTTCTTCCACCGCTCATAGAGCACCGTGTCCCATGCCCGCACGGCCTCTTCGTTGCCCGGCGCAGCAGGGGCCGAGTCTCCCGGTCGGGTCATCGACTACAGGCTAACCGCTCTTTTCGCGGATCGAAGAGGAAACGAATCGCGTTTGGGGTGTTACGGGGTATCGGCTAACCGGACGGCATTTGAACCGGGGTTACGTTGCTGACCGAGGCTTCGGCTCCTCGTCCTCCTCCCGAACCCTGAAGCCAATCGGCCGCTTTGGTGGCGGTGGCGGAGCGATCAGCCGACGAAGGGCGCCGAAGATCTGCTCCAACTGCTCGTCGTGCTCGCCCATCCCTCGTTCGATCTGCTGCAGCCTCTTCTCGATCGCCGCGTAGGAGCGCGCTACGCGGCGTAGCTCGACAAATGCCCGCATGATCTCGATGTTGACGGCAATCGCCGTCTTGCTCCGCAGCACGGTGGAGAGCATCGCGACGCCCTGCTCAGTGAAGACGTAGGGGGCGTAGCGACGACCACCGCGCCCAGCGTTTGAGGTCGCAATCTGCGACCTCAAAGCCGCGGCCTCGTCCTTACGGAGCTGGAACATGAAGTCCTCGGGGAAGCGTTCGAGGTTCCTCTTAACCTGCTCGACCAGCCGCTTCGTCTCGACGCCGTATAGGTCCGCCAGGTCTTCGTCAAGCATCACCTGTCGTTCGCGAATCACAAAGATCCGCTTCTCAATCGCCGGTGCCGCGACAACCTGCAGATCCGCCTTCTCCGCTGCCGAGTCGGCCATGTCGGCATGATGACAAACGGACCGGAACTTATTGTCTGAGATCGGGGAGACAGGATTTGAACCTGCGACCGCTCGGCCCCCAGCCGAGTGCGCTACCAGACTGCGCCACTCCCCGTGGGTCCTTGCATTCTGACGAATCGTCGGCGCGGTGGCTACGCTCCCATCAGCGCGCGGCGGTAGCTCAACGGTAGAGCCTCAGCCTTCCAAGCTGATGACGCGGGTTCGATTCCCGTCCGCCGCTCTCCTCTCGCTTGGGCCTGCGTGTCGACTTTTTGCCGGATAGCGGTCATAAGTCGACACGAGTGCTCCAGGGTGCGGAACAGGTGGCCGATATAGGCCTCTCGATGTCTCTCCGCCAGGGAAACGCAAAACGCCGGGTCTCGGCCTGCCTCGCGCTGGTCCTTTCCGCCCTGGCGCTCGCGGGCTGCGACTCGATCGAGGGCGGAGAAGGGGAGGACGGAACCGCGAGCACGAGCGGCGCTGGCTACGTCGACTGGCCGCTGTTCGGCCGGGTGCCGGAACGGACGCATTACCTGCCGACCGCCGAAGGGCTGCTGGAGCCGCCGCTGAAGCAGGCGTGGTCGATCAATACGCACGCGCTGATCGAGTTCCCGCCGGCGATCCACGACGGGGTCGCCTACGTGATCAACAAGTACGGGAACGGGAAAGCGGTGCGGCTCAGGGATCGCAAGATCCTCTGGGAACTGATGGTGCGGCCGAGCGATAAGGGCAAGCCGAACTTCGTCACGGCACCCGTCTACCACCGCGGCCTCGTCTACGGCGCCTTCCTCGACGGGCACTTGGTCGCCAGCGACGCGAAGACCGGAAAGAGGGTCTGGATGCGTAGGCTCGGCACCCACCTCGAATCGTCTCCGCTGGCGGTCGGCGGCACTCTCTACCTCGGTACCGACTCGACCGACCTGCTGGCGCTGGACGCCGCCAACGGCAAGGTCAGGTGGCGGTTCAACGCCCCAGGCGCGATCAAAGCCAGCCCCAGCCACCACGACGGCCGTGTCTACGTCGCCGACTACCAGAGCTCGATGTTCGCGCTCGACGCCGCCACCGGCAAGCCGATCTGGCGAACCAACACGAGCAGGGTCGCGCCCTTCGGCCACGGCGGCTTCTTCTCCTCGCCCGCGGTCGCCTTCGGCAATGTCTACGCCGCCCGCGACGACGGCACCGTCTACGCCTTCGACGAGAAGACCGGCAAGGTCGAGTGGTCCTTCGACAGCGGCGACTACGTCTACGGCTCGCCGGCCGTCGCCCAGGTGCCCGGCACCGACCCGACCGTCTACATCGGCGCCGAAAACGGGCGCTTCTTCGCCCTCGACGCCGCCACCGGCGAGGTCGAGTGGCGCCGCGACGTCGGCGGTCCGATCCCCGGCACCGCCGTCGTCATCGGCCGCACCGTCTACACCTCCAGCTTCAAGACCCGCAAGACGCTCGGCTACGACGTCCTCACCCACGAGAGGACGTTCGAGCTGGATGAGTCCGGCTACACCCCGGTCGTCTCCGACGGTCGCCGCCTCTACGTGGTTGGCTACTACGTCCTGGTCGGGTTGCAGCCGGCCAGGCGCTGAGCCAGTCGGCCGGATCGACCATCTAGTCTGCCCCGCCATGGGCGCTTTCCGCTATGAGGGCCACCGGATCGAGTACGACAGCTACGGCGAGGGCGAGCGGGTCATCGTCCTCGTCCACGGCCTGCTGATGAACCGCCGCATGTTCGAGCGGCTGGGACCGGCGCTGGCCGAGCGCGGCAACCGCGCCGTTTGCGTCGACCTGCTCGGGCACGGCCGCTCCGATCGTCCCGAGGACCTGCGCCTCTACTCGATGCCACTGTTCGCCCGCCAGGTCGTCGCCCTCATCGACCACCTCGGCCTCGACTCCGCCGTCGTCGGCGGCACCTCGCTCGGGGCCAACGTCGCCCTCGAGCTGGCCGCCCGCGACGCCGGCCGCGCCCGCGGCCTCTTCCTCGAGATGCCGGTGCTCGACAACGCGCTCTCGGCCGTCGCCGCCGCCTTCACCCCGGTCATGCTCGGTCTGCGCTTCGGCCGCCCCGCCTTCGAGCTGCTGTCCCGTGTCACCTCCGCGCTCCCCCGCACCAACTACTTGCTCGACATCGGCCTCGACTGGGTCCGGCAGCGCCCCGGCCCCTCGCTCGCCGTGTTCGAGGGCCTGCTGCTGGGCGAGACGGCGCCGCACCGCCAGGAGCGTCTGAAAATCAAGACGCCGGCGCTGATCGTCGGCCACCCGCGCGACCCGCTGCACCCGTTCAGCGACTCCGGGATGCTGGCCGAAGAGCTGCCGCACGCCCGCCTGGTCGAGGCCAACTCGCTGCTGGAGTGGCGGACCTCGCCGCAGCGGCTGGACGCGGAGCTGGCCGCCTTCGTGGAGGAAGCTTGGCCGTAAGCCGGATCCTCTCGCGCTCGCAGCTGGAGACGCTGGCGCGTCACGGCGAGGAGCGCACGGCCGAGGTCGGCGAGAAGCTGTTCGAGATCGGGGACGAGACCTACCCCTTCATCGCCATCCTCGAGGGCGAGGCGGCGGTGATCGACGCCGCCGGGCACGAGATCGTCCGCCACCAGGCCTCCGGCTTCCTCGGCGAGATGAACCTGCTCTCGGGGCAGACGGTCTTCCTCACCGCCGTCGTCACCGAGCCCCTGCGCTACATCGCCGTCGACCGCGAAGTCCTGCGCGAGCTCCTCTTCGAGGACAGTGCCCTCTCGGACCTGCTCCTCTCCGCCTTCGTGGCGCGGCGCGAGCTGCTGCAGCAGCGCCAGGGCATCGGCGTCGAGATCCTCGGCCCCCGCGACTCGGAGCAGACCCGGCGCCTGCTCGATTTCGCCCGGCGGATCCGCACTCCCTACTCCTGGCGCGACCCGGAGGAGGACCTCGAGGCGGCGGCTCTGCTCGAGCCGCTCGACCCCGCCGAGGTGCCGCTGGTGCGGCTGCCGGGCGGCGCGGAGCTGCGGTCACCGAGCAACGGCGAGCTCTCGCGGGCACTCGGCATCGGCCTCGAGCTCGGCCGGCGCGAGGAGGTCGACCTGCTGATCGTCGGCGGCGGCCCGGCCGGCCTCGGCGCCGCCGTCTACGGAGCCTCGGAGGGCCTCGACACGCTGCTGGTCGAGGGCACCGTGCTCGGCGGCCAGGCCGGCAGCTCGCGCCGAATCGAGAACTACCTCGGCTTCCCGGCCGGGGTGAGCGGCTCTGAACTGACCAGTCGCGCCGTGACGCAGGCGCGCAAGTTCCGGGCGCGGACGGCGACGCCGTACCAGGCCAAGGCGCTGGAGCCGGGGGCCGATCGGCACGTGGTCCGACTCGACGGCGGCAACGAGGTGGCCGCGCGTGCCGTGCTGCTCGCCACCGGGGCCGAATACCGGCGGCTGCCGGTCGAGGGGCTCGAAGACTACGAGGGACTCAGCGTCTTCTACGCCGCCGGCCCGCCCGAGGCGCACCTCTGCGGTGGCCAGCGCGTCGGCGTCGTCGGCGGCGGCAATTCAGCCGCGCAGGCGGCCGTCTGGCTGGCCCGCGGCGGCGCCCTGGTCACGCTCCTGCACCGCCGCGCCGACCTGCGCGAGACGATGTCCCACTACCTGCTCGATGAGCTCGAGCGCTACGGCGTCGCCGTTCGCGACCGCAGTGAAATCACCGCCCTGCATGGGGACGGCGGTGAGCTGGAGGCGGTCACGCTGGCGGACGGGACGCGACTGCCGCTCTCGTTCCTGTTCCTTTTCCTCGGCGCGGCTCCCTGCACCGACTGGCTCGGCGACGTGGTCGCGCGCGACGAGAAGGGGTTCATCCTCACCGGCGCCGAAGCGGGCGCCGACGGGCTGCTGGAGACCAGTGTGGCCGGCGTCTACGCAGCCGGCGACGTGCGCGCCGGCTCGATCAAGCGCTGCGCGACCGCGATCGGCGAGGGTGCGACCGTGGTCCGTTTCGTCCACGAGCACCTCTCGCCAACCGCGTCGGGGGGCTAGGTCAGACGGTCGCCTCTTTCTGGTCTTTCCGCAACTTGGCGGCGGCGGTCACGCAACGCGAGAACTCGGTTCCCTTCTCGCCTTTCACGTGCTTCTTGCTCAGCCCTTTGCAGGCTTTGCTGGTGCTGAGTTTTGCGTTGTTGGCGGCTTTCGCCATCGCCGTCACGCACTGACTGAACGGCGTGCCTTTCTCGCCCTCAACGTGTTTTTTGCGGGCGTCCCTGCAGTAGACGCCGTACGCCTTCGCCTTTTCCGGCAGGCTCGCGCCGGGGCCCGGCGTTTGCGGTTTTTCGGGGGCGTAATGCGGTCCTTTGCCCTGGCTGCCTGGATCCGCGGGCTGAAGCGCGAAAGCTGCGGGCGCCGCGGCGAGGGCGAGCGCGCTGACCACCAGAGCGATCTTGAGGTGGGTCTTCATCGTTCCTCCTTCGTTTCGTGGCGCCCAAAAAAGGGCTCCATCGGACGTTTCGCTGCTGCTCAAACGCCGACGCGGGAGATTTGTCAGGCCGAAGACGCGGTCACTAGGTCATCCGGCCAGAGCTATTTGGCGACTTCGGGCGCCACTGGGACCGCTCTCGGTTCAGTCGTCGGCGCTGCGGCGCTCGGTGGTGGAGGGGCTACCGCCGGCGGATCCGCGGGCGCTTTTGGGGGAGCGGATGCCTGCTCACCGCCTCCCGTGCCCGCCTGACTCGACGGTTGTACCGGCTTGGTCGGTTTCGCTGGCTTGGTCGGTTTCGCGGGCTGGCTCTTGCTCGAGCCACCCTTGCCGCCGCCTTTCCCGGTTGCTTTGTGACCTGCCGCCGTCTGCTGGCCGTAGGCGGCGGCGTCCGGGTGCTGCTTTTCGTGGCCGCGGCCACTCGGGTGGGACCCGTCCGAGCCGCTTCCCGGTGCAGAGGCATGCTTGTCGGCTCTCGCCGCGCCAGGACCGGCGCCGGCGTCGCCCTTGCCCTTCCCTCCGCCCTGCGCTTTGCCGTCGCGGCCAGCGGCCGAGTCGCCGCCGGCAGAGCCCTGCTTCTCCCCGGCGGCGTTGGTCGCCCCGGATCCAGTCGACTGCGGCCCTGGTGAGCCCGCCGCCCCAGGCTGCTCGCTCTGCGTCTGCTGCGAACCACCGCTCCAGGGCGTGACGTCGCCGACGCCGCCACGGTCTGCCGCGCCGACACCCACCGCCGCGACAACCGCCACGGCGGCGGCGGATTTGATCGCCGCCGTCGCGCCGAGCGATTTGGCGGCGGCACCGCCGGCCACCCCGGTCAGACCAGCGCCGGAGGCGGCCGAACCGCCAACGCTCCCGACCAGGCCATGCAGCAGACCGGCGGCGGCGATCGCCGGCAGCGGCGAGAGCGCGGCGAGGTCGTCGCGTCGCGTCGCGACTTCCTCACGGAAGCGGCGGCAGTCCTGGCAGGCGCGCAGGTGGGCACGAATGTCGCGCCGGCGGGTGACTCGCCCGTCGGCGTCGGACAGCGCCCGAATCACGGAATCGCAGGTCATCTCACGCCCTTCGTCCATCTGGCGCAGGCTCAGCCGCGCCTCGTAGAGCGTCTGGCGGGCGACCGCCGGCGAGGCGCCGAGGGCGGAGCCGATCTCGGCGAAGTCGAGACCCGCCAGCTCGCGCATGACCAGGGCGCCGCGCTGGCGATCCGGGAGCTGGTCGAGATCGGCGATCAGCCGCCGCAGGCGCTCCCGCGCCTCGGCCTCGTCGGCCAGGCCGCCATCGCGGGTCAGCAGCTCGGGATCGAGCTCCTCGGTCGGCCGCCGTCGCCGCAGCAGTTCGATCGACTCGTTGTGGGCGATCCGGTAGAGCCATGGCCTCAGCTCGATCTGCCGCCGCTCCCCCGGCAGCGCCCGCAGCACCTTCACCATCGTGTTCTGCAACGCGTCCTGAGCGTCCTGCGGATTCCCCACGATCGCCATGCAGAATCGGTAGAGATCCTGGTGGTACCGACGGAAGATCGCCGAAAAGGCCCGCTCGTCCCCTTTGATGGCACGCCGTGCCAGCCGGTCGTCCGAAAGCAGGCTGGCCGAGCCGATCCGGCTCCGCATTCCCCCCGGGACTGCCGCTTCGCTCACCTGCGCACTTCGCTCGCATCGAGTGCCACCGTTCAAGAGTAGGGCTGTTGCCTTCTTTCCCACAACGGGGTAACGATCGTTCTGTCAGTGCGAACCGTGGGGCCGGACGAATTTTCGGCATGGATAGCCTTCCTTCAATGGCGGACCAGGCACTTGCATACGAACCCCTGAGCGGCGACCTGCACCGCCACGGCGGCCGGCTGACGCACTCGCACCCCCACTGCGGGCCTCACGCCCATGTGACGGGATCGACCAGGCATCGTCACCGGCACGGGCACTCCCATGGGCTGGTCGACGAGAGCGTCAAACGCTCCCGCGCGGGGCTGCGGGCGGTGGGCATCTCGCTGGCGGTGCTCGGCGCCACCGCCGCCATACAGGTGGCCATCTTCCTGCTCAGCGGCAGCGTCGCCCTGCTCGCCGACACGATCCACAACGTCGGCGACGCGGCGACCGCGCTGCCCCTCGGCATCGCTTTCCTGCTTCGCTCGGCGCGGGCGGAGCGCATCGCCGGCCTGTTCGTCGTCGCTGCGATCTTCGTCTCGGCCTGCGTCGCCGGTTATGAGGCGGTCCTGCGTCTCATCCACCCTGAGACCCCAACTCATCTGCTCGCGCTCGCGGCCGCCGGCCTCGCCGGCTTCGCCGGCAACTGGATCGCGGCCATCGTCCGCACCCGCGCCGGCCATCGCCTCGACAGCCCCGCCCTCCTCGCCGACGGCAACCACGCCCGCGCCGACGCCTACGTCAGCCTCGCCGTCGTCGCCGGTGCCGGTGCCGTGGCCCTCGGCGCGCCCCTCGCCGATCCCCTGATTGGCCTCGGCATCACCGTCATCATCCTCAGGATCACCTGGGACTCATGGCGCACGGTGCGCGGCCGCGAGCATGTGCATTAGGAGCGGGGCAGCCAGGACTCGAACCTGGAATCGCCGGTTTTGGAGACCGGTGCCTTAGCCAGTTGGGCCACTGCCCCGAGGGGGATTTGGATCGTAACGAGCGTGCGCCGGGTGAGACCGGCGATGCGGGCGGAGGGATTTGAACCCCCACGGGCCGAAGCCCACCAGGACCTAAACCTGGCGCGTCTGCCAAATTCCGCCACGCCCGCGTGGCAGCCCCTCGGGGGCTTAACGCGCGACCAATGCCGCTTCGTCGCTGACAGATTCTATGATCGACGGCATGGCGGTAGGAGAGGTGAGGCCCGGCTACGAACTTTGGCGGCCGAATCGGGAAAAAGCCGGGTCGGTCACGACCAAGTTCGTGATCGTCCTGTTGCTGCTCGCGACGGCGGCGCTGGCGGCGCTGATCACGATCGGCGGCTGGTCGCTTCTCAAGGGCGGCGGCAGCATGGGGCTGGTCTGCGCGATCTACGCGATCCTCTACGCCTTCTTCGGCTTCCTCGTCGCCCGCTGGAGCCGCGGCATCCTTCCCGTCGCCGCCGCGCTCTCGATGATCCTGGCGATCTTCTGCGCGGTTGGCGCCGGCAGCTGGTTCGCCCGCGACAAGTCCGGCTTCGACGAGGCGCTGCTGCCGTCGGAGCTGGTCGGCCTGCTGGTCGTGATCCTCGGCCTGCTGCAGATCGTCCTCATCGCCTTCGCCCTCTACGGCTTCAACCAGGAATGGCACGTCGAGGAGGAGCGCCCGATCGGCTCGGGCGAGGACTACGGCGCCGGCGCCGCGCCCCAGCCCGCCTGACGGCCTGACGGCGTCTGACCAGGCGGGGCAAGGACGCAGGGAGGTCGAATAGCGGCGCTATTCGACCGACCGAGGACGCCGCACCGCGCAGTGTCAGCCGCCGTCAGGCGATGCCGGAGGAGGGACTCGAACCCTCAAGCCCGCAAGGGCAATCGATTTTGAGTCGATCGCGTATGCCAATTCCGCCACTCCGGCGCCGGAGGAACGATAGACCCAAGCCCTGGCTGAGGCGACACTAGACTGCGCCCGGGTATGCGGATCCACCACCTCAGCTGCGGCTCCCTGTGCCCACACGGGGGACGCCTGCTCGGCGGCGAGGGCGGCCTGCTCTCGACCGCTGAGATCGTCTGTCACTGCCTGGCGATCGAGAGCGGCGACGGGGTCGTCCTCGTCGACACCGGCTTCGGGATGGAGGATGCGCGCAACCGGCGCCAGCTCGGCCCGGTTTTCGGCGTGATGAACGTCAAGCCGAGGCCGGAGACGACGGCGCTGCGCCAGCTCGAGGGCCTCGGCTTCGGCGCCGCCGATGTCCGCCACATCGTCACCACCCACCTCGATCCCGACCACAGCGGCGGCCTGCCCGACTTCCCGCAGGCTGAGGTCCACGTCCTCTCGACCGAGCTCGATGCGGCCCTGCACCCCCGCCTGCGCGACCGACCGCGCTACGTCGGCGCCCACTGGAAGCACGGCCCGCGTTGGGTCCGGCACGAGAGCGGCGGCGACGACTGGTTCGGTTTCGAAAGCGTCCGCATCCTCCCGGGCGCCGGCGCCGAGATCGCGCTGGTGCCGCTCCGCGGCCACTCGCTCGGCCACACCGGCGTCGCGATCCGAACGGGCGTGGGATGGCTGCTCCACTGCGGCGACGCCTACTTCAACCGCGGCGAGGTCGAGGCTCCGCCCACCTGTCCGCCGGGGTTGCGCTTCTTCCAGAACCTCACCGCCGCCGACAACAGAACCCGCAGGTCGAACCAGGAACGGCTGCGCGAGCTGGCCCGGCGCCACGGCGAGGAGATCACCCTCTTCTGCTCCCACGACCCGCACGAGCTGGAGCGCGAGCGGGCGAAGACGAACGCCGCGCTCGCCACCGGGTGACCGCCGGCAGCCCGGAAAAGCTCTGGGAGCCCTCGGCCGGGCTGGTCGAGCGCGCCCGCCTGACCGAGTTCATGCGCTGGCTGGAGGCCGACCGCGGACTTCGCTTCGAGGACTACCACGGGCTGTGGCGCTGGTCGGTCACCGACCTGGAGGGGTTCTGGGACTCGATCTGGGACTTCTTCGGCGTCGAGGCAGACGGGGAGCGCGGCCAGGTGCTGAGCGGTCGCGAGATGCCGGGCGCGCGGTGGTTCCCGGGCACCCGGCTCAACTACGCCGAGCACGCCTTCGCCGGCAAGGACGACGGTGAGACGGCGATCCTGCACGCCTCGGAGCTGCGGGAGCTGAGCGAGCTGAGCTGGGGCGAGTTGCGCTCGCAGGTGGCCGCGGTTGCCGCGGCGCTGCGTGGGCTCGGCGTCGAGCAGGGCGACCGCGTCGTCGCCTACCTGCCGAACATCCCCGAGGCGATCGTCGCCTTCCTCGCCAGCGCCTCGATCGGGGCGGTCTGGTCCAGCTGCTCGCCCGACTTCGGCCCCGCCAGCGTCGTCGACCGCTTCGCCCAGATCGAGCCCAAGGTGCTGTTCGCCGTCGACGGTTACCGCTACGGCGGCAAGGACTTCGACCGGCGCGAGATCCTCGCCCGCCTGCAGGAGGAGATGCCGAGCCTCGCGCGCACCATCGTCCTCCCCTACCTCGACCCCAAGCCGGACCTCTCGGCGCTGCGCGAAACGATGACCTGGGACGAGCTGCTCGCCAGCGGCGAAGGTGCTGAGCTGAGCTTCGAGCGCGTTCCCTTCGACCACCCGCTCTGGGTTCTCTACTCCTCCGGCACGACCGGCCTGCCGAAGGCGATCGTCCAGGGGCAGGGCGGGATCCTGCTCGAGCACCTGAAGAAGCTGCACCTCCACGTCGACGCGCACCCCGGCGACCGCCTCTTCTGGTTCACGACGACGGGCTGGATGATGTGGAACTTCCTCGTCTCCGGCCTGCTTACGCGGGCCGCGATCGTCCTCTACGACGGCAGCCCCGGCCATCCCGACATGGGCGTGCTCTGGGACTTGGCCGAGCGCGCCGGCGTGACCATGTTCGGCACCAGCGCCTCCTACATCGCCGCCTGCATGAAGGCCGGCGTCGAGCCGGGGGCCGGCCGCGACCTCACCCGCCTCGGCGCCGTCGGCTCGACCGGCTCCCCCCTCTCTCCCGAGGGGTTCGACTGGATCTACGAGCACCTCGGCGCCGACACCTGGCTCTTCTCGACCAGCGGCGGCACCGACCTCTGCACGGCCTTCGTCGGCGGCGTCTCGCTGCTGCCCGTCTACCGCGGCGAGCTGCAGGGCCGGGCGCTCGGCGCCGCGGTCGAGGCTTGGGACGAAGACGGCAAGGCGGTCATCGACGAGGTCGGCGAGCTGGTCGTGACCGCGCCGATGCCCTCGATGCCGGTGCGCTTCTGGGGCGACGAGGACGGCAGCCGCTACCGGGCCAGCTACTTCGAGATGTTCCCCGGCGTCTGGCGCCACGGTGACTGGATCGAGATCACCTCGCGCGGCACCGCGATCATCTACGGCCGCTCCGACTCGACCATCAATCGCTCCGGCATCCGCATGGGCACGAGCGAGATCTACCGCGCCGTGCTCAGCATCGACACCATCGTCGATGCGCTGGTGGTCGACCTACCGCGCCCGGGAACCGAGGGCTGGATGCCCCTCTTCGTGGTCCTCCGCGAGGGAGTTGAGCTCGATGAGGAGATGCCGCAAGAGATCGCCCGCCGCGTCCGCGAGCACTGCTCCCCCCGCCACGTCCCCGACCAGGTCTTCCAGATCGCCGAAGTCCCCCGCACCCTCAGCGGCAAGATCTTGGAGGTGCCGGTCAAGCGCATCCTCATGGGCACGCCCGTTGAGCAGGCCGCCAGCCGCGACTCCCTCGCCAACCCTGCCGCCCTGGACTACTTCGTAGACCTGGCGAGCTCGCTCGATTAAGGGCCTATCCCGGTAGGGGTGGAGCGTCTTGTACTTTTTCGCGGCCAACCATCGTCGCCGCCACAGACGCGACTCGAAAAAGTTAAGCGAAACCCCTACCGGGATAGGCCCTCAAGCCGGCGTAACCGGATTGCGCCGTTCGGCAAAGGAGCGGTTCTTGCCGGCGGCGTGCGCGAAGCGGCGGATCAACTCTGCTCGCAGCCCGTCCGGCTCGACCACCGCGTCGACGACCAGCTCCGAGGCGAGGTGGAGGATGTCGATGTCCTCGGCGTACTCCTCGCGCTTCGCGGCGACGAAGCGCTCGCGCTCAGCCTCGTCCTCGATCGCCTGGACCTGGTTGTAGAAGACGGCGTTGACGGCGGCCTGGGGGCCCATCACGGCGATCGAGGCGCTCGGCAGGGCGATGCAGCAGTCGGGCTCGAAGGCCGGGCCGGCCATCGCGTAGAGCCCGGCTCCGTATGCCTTGCGGACGATCACCGAGAGCTTCGGCATCGTCGCTTCGGAGACGGCGCTGATCATCTTGGCGCCGTGGCGGATGATCCCCTGCCGCTCGACCGCGGTGCCGATCATGAACCCCGGCACGTCGGCGAGGAAGAGCAGCGGCACGTTAAAGGCGTTGCAGGTCTGGATGAAGCGCGCCGCCTTGTCGGCCGAGTCGACGAAGAGGACGCCGCCCTTCTGCTTCGGCTGGTTGGCGACGACGCCGACGACGCGGCCGTCGAGCCGTCCGTAGCCGACGATCAGCTCTTTGGCCCAGCGCTTGTGGACCTCGAGGAAGGACTCGGCGTCGAGCAGGGCGTCGAGCACCTCGCGCATGTCGAAGGGCTGGTTCTCGTCGGCGGGGACGATGTCGGCAATCGCGGCGTCCGAAGCGGGCGCCGCTGACTCCGCAGGGGGCGGCTCGTGCCGCCAGCTCTCGGGCATGAACGAGAGGTAGCGCCGCGCGGTCTCGATCGCCTCCGCGTCGCTCTTGACCAGGAAGTGGCCACAGCCGGAGACGCCGGTGTGCATCCTCGCCCCGCCCATCTCCTCCAGCGTCACCGTCTCGCCGATCACCATCTCCGCCATCCGCGGCGACCCCAGGTACATCGAGGCGTTGCCATCGCGCATGATCACGACGTCGCAGAAGGCGGGAATGTAGGCGCCACCGGCGGCGCTGGGGCCAAAGAGAAGGCAGACCTGCGGCACCTGGCCGGAGAGCCGCACCTCGTTGTGGAAGATCCGCCCGGCGCCGCGGCGCCCCGGGAACATCTGCACCTGGTCGGTGATCCGCGCCCCGGCCGAGTCGACCAGGTAGACCAGCGGCACCTGCAGGCTCAGCGCCCGCTCCTGGATGCGAAGGATCTTCTCGACCGTCTTTGGCCCCCAGGAGCCGGCCTTGACCGTCGGATCGTTGGCCATCAGGGCGACGCGGCGGCCGTCGACCGTGGCCAAACCGGTGACCACGCCGTCGGCGCCGAGCCCCTCCTGCTCCCAGTTGGCGAGCGCAGCCTCCTCGGCGAAGGAGTCGGCGTCGACCAGCCGCTCGACCCGCTCGCGAACCGGCAGCTTCCCCTGCTCGGCGGTCTTCTCGTGGTGGCGCTGTGGCCCCCCGGCGAGCGCGGCCTCGAGGGCCTTGGCGAAGTCGGTCACGGCGGAGAGCCTAACCGTGGTGTGCCTGGCGAGCGTCGGACCAAGCGAGGCAAGGACGCAGGGAGTCCGAATAGCAGCGCTATTCGGACGACTGAGGATACAGCGTCGCGCCGCGTCCGCCGCCGCCAGGCGGGTCAGGGCGCCAGTCGACCGGGCCGGCGCGAAGGACGTGGGCGCCGAGGGGGCGGCCGAGCACCTCCTGTGCGGCTCGCGAGGCCTCGATCAGGCGCGGGAGGTCGATCCCCGTCTCGATTCCCATCTCGTGCAGCATCGAGACCACGTCCTCGGTGCCGACGTTGCCGGTCGAGCCGGGCGGCACGGGGCAGCCGCCGAGCTCGCCGAAGCTCGACTCGAAGGACTCAACCCCCTCTTCCAGTGCCGCCAGCACGTTGGCGAGCCCCTGGCCCCGCGTGTTATGGAAGTGTGCGGTCAGCTCGGGCCCCTGCAGGCGCTCGCGGGCGGCGGCGAAGAACCCATGGACCTGGCGCGGGTTGGCCATCCCCGTCGTGTCGCCGAAGCCGACCTCCTCGCAGCCGGCCGCCGCCAGCCGCTCGGCGATCTCGAAGACCCGCTCCGGGGGCACGTGGCCCTCGTAGGGGCAGCCGAAGGAGGTGGCGATCACGCCCTCGCGCCGCAACCCCGCCTCACCGGCGGCCGCGAGCGTCGCCTCCAGCCCTGCCAGCGACTCCTCCACCGAGCGGTTGACGTTGCGCTGGTTGTGGGTCTCCGAGGCGGAGAGGAAGACGCTGACCTCCTCGAAGCGGTCGCGCATCCCCAGCGCCCGCTCCAGCCCGCGCTCGTTCGGGACCAGGACCGAGAAGGAGACCCCGTCACGGCGCTGGACCGCCATCAGCACCTCCGCCGCGTCCGCCAGCTGTGGAACCACGTCGGGCCGGACGAAGGAGGTCACCTCCATCCGCTGCAAGCCGCTCGCCGAGAGGAGGTCGATCAGCCGCACCTTCTCCGCGGTATCGATCCTCTCCGGCTCGTTCTGGAAGCCGTCGCGAGGCCCGACCTCGCGGATGCGGACGCTGCTAGGCAAGTCGGCCATGCCGGGAGCTTAAGAGCCAAGCCGCGCCGCCACCGTTGCGAGCGTCTCGCGCACGTGCGCAGGTTCGAACTTGACCTGCTCGTGGGTGAAACGCAAAGACGTCAACCCCGCTGCCGCGTGCGCCTGGTCCCGGACCCGGTCGCGCCCCTGCTGGGCGGGCGTGCGGTGGTAGCGCAACCCGTCGGTCTCGACGACAAGGCGCAGATCCGGCCAGAAGAAGTCGACCTTGAAGCCGCTGACCCACTGGCGGGTCAACGGCGCGGGCAGCTTCGCCTGATGCACGAGCGGCAGAAAGATCCGCTCCAGCTCGGAGTCAGTGAGCCGGAAGGTGCGCCGGTCGATCACGTCTCGCAGCTTGCCGACGCCCCATTGGCCGGGATAGCCGTCAAGCTCCACGCGTAGCGCATCCAGGCGGATCAAGTTGCGCGCATCGGCTTCGTTTACGGCACGCTCAATTCCGACCGTGTCGAGCTGGTTGGAGCAGTCGATCAGGGTCCGCACGACACCGGTCACGGGGATGTGGGAGAACGTGGTGATGTCCCGGTCCGCCAGCTTAGGACGCCGGTATGCCTTGATTCCGGGACGCTCCCGTGCTGACCAAATACGGAGGCTGACCTCGACGAGTCCCACAGGCTCCCTCCCGATGCCCCAGAGCTCCGCAGCGCTGCCGTGACTGAGAACCGCTCGTGGCCCGCAGGCCAAAGTCGCCACCATCCACCTCCCGCGACGCGTGAGTTCGGGCCTGCCGACCACATATACACCGCGTGCCACCCGGTGCAGTCGTCCATTCGCAACGCGATGGCGTATCCCCTGGCTGCTGATCCCCGCCTCGAGCAACTGCCGCCGTGTCAACACTCCATGTTGCTGCGCCGCCAGCCCCCAGACCCCCGTGGAGAGTTGACGAATTGATGTCCCCATAGGACCTCCAAGTCGTCAACTTTTCAGATTCTCCCCGGGGTCAGACCATGCCGAGGCCGCCGCTTACGCCCAGGGTCTCCCCGGTGACGTAGGTGGCGTCGTCGGAGGCGAGAAAGGCGACGGCGGCGGCAACCTCGTCGGGTTGGCCGAGCCGGCCCATCTGGGTCGAGCTCTTCATCGTCTCAATCACCTTCTCGCCGATCTCGCCGAACTCCTTGGCGCCCATCAGCAGCGGGGTCTCGATCGGTCCCGGGGCGATCGAGTTGGCGGTGACGTCATAGCGCGCGTTCTCGCGGGCGATCGCCTTCGTGAAGCCGACGATGCCCGCCTTGGCCGCCGAGTAGACGGCCGAACCCTTGGAGCCGACGCGGCCGGCCTCGGAGGAGATGCTGACGATGCGGCCGTACTTCGCCGCCTGCATGCCGGGCAAGGCTGCGTGAGTGCAGTTGAGGACGCCGACGAGGTTGATCGCCAGCACCCGCTGCCACTGCTCCGGCGTCGTATAGGTGAAGAAGCCGAACTCATCGGTGCCGGCGTTGTTGACGAGGATGTCGAGCGTTCCGCCGGCGGCCTCGACGGCGGCGCGAGCGGACTCGATCTCGGTCACGTCGAGCTCGATCGCGTGGCCGTTGACCTCGCCGGCGACCCGCTCGGCGCCGCTGGTGTCGATGTCGCCGACCCAGACCTCGGCGCCCTCGGCGGCGAGGCGGGCGGCGATCGCGGCGCCGATACCGCTGGCGCCGCCGGTCACCAGCGCTTTGCGTCCCTCCAGCCTCATGCGAGCAGCAGCATAGACTGGCGCGCCTTGGCGGCGATCGAACCGATACCGATCATCGGCGGCACCGGCGCCCTCGGCGCCGGCCTGGCCACCCGCTGGGCGCAGGCAGGGGTGCCGGTGGTGCTCGGCTCGCGCTCGGCTGAGCGCGCCGCGGAGGCGGCGGCCAAGGTGCGGGCGGCAGTGCCGGCCGCCGAGGTCACCGGCCTCGAGAACGGCGAGGCCGCCCAGCAGGGGGAGATCGTCTTCCTAACTGTGCCCTTCCGCGCCCAGTCGGAGAACCTCAACAACCTGCGCGAGGCGCTGCGCCCCGACCAGATCCTGGTCGACTGCACGGTGCCGCTCGCCGCCGCGGTCAGCGGCAAAGCGACCCGCTCGCTCGGAGTCTGGCAGGGCTCCGCGGCGCAGCAGGCGCAGGAGATGGTGCCCGCGGGAGTCGCCGTCGTCGCCGCCCTGCACACGGTTGGCGCCCCCACCCTCTCCAACACCGAGGCCCAGCTTGGGGAGGACGTACTCGTCTGTGGCGATAAGAAGGCCGACAAGGCGCGCGTCGCGCGGCTGATCGAGCTGATCCCCGGCCTGCGAGCCGTCAACGCCGGCGCCCTGGAGATGGCCCGCATCGTCGAGCAGCTGACGCCGATGCTGATCTCGGTCAACAGCCGCTACAAGGTGCACGCCGGAATCCGCCTCACCGGCTTGCCCGACGCCGACCACTGGGCGTAGGCGCGGCATGCGGGTCGCGCTCCTGGCCGGCGGCACCGGCGGCGCCAAACTGGCCGCCGGGATGCAGGAGGAGCTCGGCGCCGAACTGAGCGTGATCGCCAACACCGGCGACGACATCGAGGCGCTCGGGGTCCGCGTCTCCCCCGATCCCGACCTCATCACCTACTGGCTCAGCGGCGAAATCGACGAGGAACGCGGCTGGGGAATCCGCGAGGACACCTTCATCGTCTTCGAGCGCCTACAGCGGCTCGGTGCACCGAGCTGGTTCGGCCTCTCCGACCGCGACCTCGCCGCCTGCCTCTACCGGCGCCAGTTCGTCGAGGAGGGTGGGCGGCCGACCGACGCTCAGGCGCAGATCGCCCGCGGCCTGGGAGTCGAGGCGAGGGTGCTGCCGATGTCGGACTCGCCGGTTCGCACCAAGGTCCTCACCGCGGCCGGCCGGCGCGACCTGCAGGAGTACCTGATCGTCGACCGCGGCGAGCCCGACGTGCTCGGCGTCGAGCTGGAGGGGATCGAGAGCGCCGAGCCGACCCGCGAGGTGCTGGATGCGTTGCGCGCCGCCGAGGCGATCGTGATCGGTCCCTCCAACCCGGTGATCAGTATCGGCCCGATCCTCGCGGTGCCGGGTATGCGCGACGCGATCGCCGCCTCCCGCGCTCCGGTGGTCGCCGTCAGCCCCTACGTCGCCGGCGAGGTCGTCAAGGGTCCGACCGACCGCTTCATGCGGGCGCTGGACCGGCCGACCACCGCGGCCGGCGTCGCCTCTCTCTACGCGGGAGTGATCGACGGCATGGTCGTCGACGAGGACGACCCGGACCCGCCGCCGGCCGAGATCGCGACCCTCGCCGCGCCGACGCTGATGGAGGGCGCCGGCGGCCGCGCCCGCCTGGCCCGAATCGTCCTCGACTACGCCGACGACCTCGCGGCGTGAGCCGCCCCGGCGCTACTCTCGCAGCGACTTGAAGGCGACCGCGGTCCTACCCGTCAAGCGGTTCCACGCGGCGAAGCAGCGCCTCGCAGCCGGCCTCGGCGGCGAGGCGCGCCGGACCCTCGCCGCCGCGATGCTCGCCGACGTCCTCGAGGCGATTGGCGCGGCACGGACGATCGAGCGCACGATCGTCGTCACTGGCGACCCGATTGCACAGGAGCTCGCGGCCGAGGCCGGCGCCGAGGTCGTGCCGGACCCCGCGGACGGCGGCCACGTGGAGGCGGCGCTGGCGGGGATCGCCCGGGCCGAAGTCGAGGGGGCGGGATGCGTCGTCCTCCTCCCGGGCGACTGCCCGCTGCTGGACCCACGCGAGCTCGACCGGCTGCTGACCGGCGTTCCCGAGCGCTACGTCGGGATCGTCCCCGACCGCCACGGCAGTGGCACCAACGCCCTCGTCCTCAGCCCGCCCGGCGCGATCGTGCCGGCCTTCGGCGAGGGCAGCCGCGACCGCCACGTCGCCGCCGCGCGCGAGGCCGGCGTCCCCTTCGAGGTCGAGCAGCTGGCCTCGCTGGCGCTTGACCTCGACACGCCGGCCGACGTCATCGCCCTCACCCGGGAGCTGGAGGCGGACCCCGGTCGCGCCAAGCGGACCGCCAAGGCACTGGGAATATGAGCGACTCCGGCGCACCGGAGGTGAGGGTGCTGCCGGTAGCTGGACTGCCGGAGTTCGTCGAGGGGATGCGGGTAGGCGAGGAGATCGCTGGGCGGGCGGCGCTCGAGTACGGCGACGTCGTCGTCATCTCGCAGAAGATCGTCTCCAAGGCCGAGGGACGCGTGCGCAGGCTGTCCGCGGTGGCGCCCGGCGCCAAGGCGCGCGAGCTCGCCGCGGCGCTCGGCAAAGAGCCAGCCGTGGTCGAGTTGATCCTCGCCGAGAGCCGCGAGGTGCTGCGAGCCGAGCGCGGCGTCCTCATCACCGAGACGCACCACGGCTTCGTCTGCGCCAACGCCGGCATCGACAACTCCAACCTCCCCGAGCCCGACACTGTCTGCCTGTTGCCGGAAGACCCCGACGCCTCCGCCCGCCTGGTCCGGGCTGAACTGGGCGCCGCCGTTGGTGGGGGGCCGGGGGTGGGGGTCGGCGGACGAAAAGATGGAGTGTCCGGCGACCCCCACCCCCGGCCCCCCACCACCATCGCGGTGGTGATTTCAGACAGCTTCGGGCGGGCGTGGCGACTTGGCCAAGCGGAGGTGGCGATTGGGTGCGCTGGTCTCGCCGTGCTGGACGACTGGCGGGGGCGGCGCGACGCTGGTGGCCGGGAGCTGGAGGCGACCGAGATCGCCGTAGCGGACGAGGCCGCGGCGGCCGCCGATCTCGTGCGCGACAAGACCAGCGGCGTCCCCGCGGCGATTGTGCGCGGCCTCGGCCGCCACGTCACCGCCGAGGACGGACCCGGCGCCGCGGCCCTGCGCCGTCCTCCCGACGAAGACCTCTTCCGCTAACCGATGGGCCGAAAACCCCCCTATATCAACGGAAATCGGCCCATCGACGGCGCTAGTCGCGGCGGAGGGTGTCCTTGATCTTGTCGGTCACCTTCTCGACGCCGTCCTTGACCTTGCCGGCGCCCTGGTCGACCTTGCCTTCCTGCTTGAGCTGATCGTCGCCGGTCAGGTCGCCCGCGGCCTCCTTGACACGGCCCTTGGCGTCGTCCTTGTTGCGAATCTCGTCGTTCATCCGGCATCCCTCCCTGGCTCGAGTCCTTTGTCGAAGCCCACGTACCCGCCGCGGCCCCGGCTCAAGCCTGGGCGACGTCGAGCACGGCGGCGCCGCGGAAACGACCGGCGCGGAGGTCCTCCAGGGCCGCGTTCGCCCGCTCCAGGGGATAGACCTCGACCTCGGTCCGCACCGGCACCTGTGGCGCCAGCGCCAGGAACTCCTTGCCGTCGCGCCGCGTCAGGTTCGCGACCGAGCCGAGGGTCCGCTCCCCCCAGAGGAGCTCATATGAGAAGGCGGGGATCTCGCTCATGTGGATGCCGGCGCTGATCACCCGAGCGCCCTTGGCGGAGGCGCGCAACGCCGCCGGCATCAGCGCGCCGACCGGCGCGAAGACGATCGCCCCGTCGAGCTCTTCCGGCGGCGCCTCGTCCGAGGAGCCGGCCCAGGCGGCGCCAAGGCCACGGGCGAACTCCTGCGTCCCCTCGTCGCCCGCGCGGGTGAAGGCGAAGACCTGCCGGCCCTGGTGGACGGCGACCTGGCAGAGGATGTGGGCGGAGGCGCCGAAGCCGTAGAAGCCGATCCTCTCGGCATCGCCGACCAGCCGCAGCGCCCGGTAGCCGACCAGCCCGGCACAGAGCAGCGGCGCCGCCTGCGCGTCGGGATACCCGTCGGGGAGCGGGAAGCAGAAGCGCTCGTCGGCGACGGCCAGCTCGGCGTAGCCGCCGTCGAGATCGAAGCCGGTGAACCGGCCACGGTCGCAGAGGTTCTCGCGGCCACTGCGGCAGTAGCGGCAGCTGCCGTCGGTCCAGCCCAGCCACGGAACCCCGACTCGATCGCCGAGCTCGAACCGCTCCGTGCCCTCCCCCACCGCGGCCACGGTGCCGACGATCTGGTGGCCCGGCACCAACGGCAGCTTCGGCTCGGCCAGCTCGCCGTCAACGATGTGCAGGTCCGTGCGGCAGACCCCGCAGGCGTGGACCGCGATCAATATCTGGCCGGCGCCGGGTGTGGGATTGGGGAGCTCGACCGACTTCAGCGGCTCGCGCTGACGCTCCAGCACCATCGCGCGCATGCGCCCATGATGGCGCGCCGGCGCTCGGGCCTCCTAATAGGTCTCGACTATCTCGTAGAGCGTCGTGCGCTGGGCCGGCTCGCGACCGGCAGCGCGGGCCGCCGCGATCAGCTGTTCGGGCTCCAGCCGTACCCCGTGCTGGGAGCCGGCCATGCGGGAGATATTCTCCTCCATCAGGGTGCCACCGAGGTCATTGACGCCCCAGCGCAGCGCCTCGGTCGCCCCCTCCAACCCCATCTTCACCCAGCTCGCCTGCAGGTTGGGGATCGTCCGCCCCAGCGCCAGGCGGAAGGCGGCGGTGTGCTTAAGGTTGTCGGCCATCGCGATCTCCTCGATCCCGTGGGTGCGGCCGAGCATCGTGTTGAAGGGGATAAAGCTGAGCGGCACGAACTCGGTGATGCCGCCGGTGCGCTCTTGCAGGGCGCGGACCACCCGCATGTGGCGGGCGAGCTCGCGCGGCTCCTCGATGTGGCCGAACATCACGGTCGAGGTCGAGCGCAGGCCGGCGCGGTGGGAGGCCTCGATGATCTCGACCCAGCGCTCGGCGGGAAGCTTGTTGGGCGAAATCCGCTGCCGCACGCCGTCGTCGAGCACCTCGGCGGCGGTGCCCGGCGTCGAGCCGAGCCCGCACTCGAGCAGGTACTCGAAGACGTCGCCGGGCCGCTTGCCCGAGCGCTCGCACATGTAGTGGACCTCCATCGGCGAGTAGGCATGCAGGTGCAGCTGCGGCGCCACCTCCTTCGCCAGCCGCAGCCACTTCCCGTACTCCTCCAGGGTCAGGTCCGGGTGGATCCCCCCCTGCATGCACAGCTCGGTTGCCCCGAACTCGACCGCCTCCTCGATCCGCGCCGCGAAGTCCTCCTCGGAGACCTCGTAGGCGTCGGGAGACCGCTTCCCCTGCCCGAACCCGCAGAACGCGCAGCCGACGATGCAGATGTTCGTGAAGTTGATGTTGCGGTTGACCACGAACGTCGCCCGGTCTCCGTGCAGTTCAGCACGAAGTTCGTCGGCGGCGACCCGCATCTCCTCGACTGCCTCGGGCCGCGTCTCCGAGAACAACGCCGTCAGCTCGTCCTCGCTCAGCTCGGCCCCGTCGCGCCCCTTCGCGATCGCTTCCTCGGCCAGCCCCGGCGCCAGCGTCTCTTCGCTTCTGCGCCCGGACCCCTTGCGAGGGATGAAGCTCCAGTACTTCAACTTGATCACGTCGAGCACCCCCTGCTCCATCCACTCCGAATCCATGTACTGCGGGTAGACGCACAGCCGCTCGGTCAGCGCATACCCCTTCGGCGCCAGCTCCTTCCGCACCTGGTGTGGGCTTGGGAACGGCTCCTCGGGGGATATGTGGTCTCCGTTTGCCGAGAGCCCACCTAAGTCGGTAGCCCCGGCTGCGACCAACTCCGGCCACCAATCGGACAGGTTGGGCGGGACCTGTACCCCGACGTCCGGCATGAGGCGTTGACACTCCTGAATCAACCGCTTCATGTCCTCGATCGAGACCGGGCTCGCCCACTCCGGCACCAGGGGCCCGCCGTCCGACGAGGGCGCCGGGGACTCCCCCGCGGGAGCCTCCCCATCTGTTGCTCCCGCGGGGGAGTCCCCGGCGCCCCACCGCTCGCGGGCTGCCTCGTTGGCGATGTCGGCTACTTCGGCGCCGTAGTAGCGCGGGTGCGGGACGAAGTTCTGGAGGATCACCTCCTGCAAATGCCCGTACCGCTCATGCACAGAGGCAAGCGCCTCAAGCGATTCGACGCGCTCGTTCTCGGTCTCCCCGATGCCAACCAGGATGCCGCTCGTGAAGGGAATCTTCAGCTCCCCCGCAGCTTCGATGGTCGCCAGGCGCTGAGCCGGGTGCTTGGTCGGCGAGCCGGCATGGACGGTCTCCATCAGGCGCTCCGAGATCGACTCGAGCATCAGGCCCTGTGAGGCCGTGACCTCGCGCAGCCGCGCCAGATCGGCCCGATCAAGGACGCCGATGTTCGTGTGCGGGAGCATGCCGCGCTCCAGGGCGCGTTCGCAGGCCCAGACGACGTAGGAGGTGAAGTCCTCGTGGCCCCAGCTGGAGAGCCTCTGGGCAACGAGGGGATGGACCTCGGGGCGCTCGCCGGTGAGGACCAAGAGCTCCTTGGCGTTGCGCCGTTCCGCCTCGTCCAGCAGCGCTTCGACCTTTTCAGGCGCGTGGATGTGCGCCTGGTGAGTCGCGAAGGCACAGTACTTGCAGTAGCACTGGCAGGTACGCGAGAGGGAGAGCGTGTAGTTGCGGGAGAAGGTGACCCGGCGCACGCCGCCCAAGCTACTGCAACCGCCGGGCCAGGCAGGCCCGGCGGTTTACCGCCTTATCGAGAAGCGGGCTTGGTCGGGTCGTCAGGCGTGGCGCGTTTCGCCACCGGCGGCCGCACGTGCTCCGGCGGTTCGGTCGGCGGCAGCCCACCTCGCTCGAGCACGAACTTGTAGACGGCGGCGGCGAGAAGGGCGCCGACGATCGGGCCGGCCAGGTAGGGCCAGATGTCGCCGAAGCCGCCGAAGTTGTCGCCGGCCAGCGCCGGACCGAACCAGCGGGCCGGGTTGAAGGAGCCACCGGTCAGCGGGCCGCCGACCATGACGATGAAGCCCAGGGTGGTGCCGATCGCCAGCGGCGCCCACTCCTTGAAGCTCTTCTCGGAGTAGACCGCGGCGAGGATGACGAGGACGAGGCAAAAGGTGCCCACCATCTCGACGATCGAGCCGGCGAAGGGGCCGGCCAGCAGACCGCTCACTTCGACGGCGCCGTAGTTGGTCGCCCGGCCCTCGTCGAGCAGCAGGCCCTTGGTCAGCAGTGCCCCGAGCACGCCGCCGACGAGCTGGGCCAAGATGTAGATGGCGCCGTCGAGGGGCCTGATCCGCCTAATCGCGAGAGCCGCGAGGGTGACGGCGGGGTTGAAATGACCGCCGCTGACGACGCCGAACATGACGATCAGCCCGAACAGCAGGAAGGCGTGAACCAGCCCGATCACCGCGAAGTCCGAGCCGAACTGCGCCTGACTTCCCGTCGACACGAACAGCACCACGACGCTGGTGACAAAGAAGACCAGCAAAAGCGTGCCGATCAACTCAGCAAGATATGCGGCTAGACCTCGTTCCTGCACTCTCTCCTCCTCGATCCCGTGATCAGGTAAGCGGCGGCAGTGTACTCATGTTCGGTGGATGAAATAGGTTCCCTGCCGAATGAGACGGGCTGTCGCGCTGCTGGCGGCCGTCCTCCTGGTTGCCGGCTGCGCCGGCTGCGGTGAGGATGGCGCGGAACCGGGCGTGCCGAGAGGCGCGGTCCTGGTGCTCGATTTCACTCCGAACGCGGTCCATTCGGGGATCTACGCCGCACGGGAGCAAAGCTTCTACCGCGAGGCCGGCGTCGAGCTCGAGATTCGGCAGCCGGGCGAATCGACCGACGCGCCGAAGTTGCTCGCCGCCGGCCGCGCCGAGTTCGCGATCCTCGACATCCACGACCTCGGGATCGCCCGCGAGCGCGGCCTCGACCTGGTCGGCCTGCTGCCGATCGTGCAACGCCCGCTGGCCGCCGTGATCGCGCGCGGCGACGGTCCTGTCCACAGCCCCCGCGACCTCGAGGGCCACACGGTAGGGGTCACCGGCCTGCCCTCCGACGAAGCGGTGGTCGACTCGGAGGTCCGTGCCGACGGCGGCAACCCGGCGCAGGTCGAGCAGGTGACGATCGGCTTCAACGCGGTCTCCTCCCTGGCCGCCGGCAAGGTCGATGCGGCAACTGGCTTCTGGAACGCCGAGGGTGTCGCCCTGCGCCGCCAGGGCATCCCCGTCCGCGTCTTCAAGGTCGACGACTACGGCGCCCCGCCCTACCCCGAGCTGATCCTCACCACCTCCCGGCAGACTCTTGAAGAGGACCCTGACCTGATCGACGCCATCATCGACGCAACCGAACGCGGCTACGCCTCCGTCCAAAACGACCCGGCCGGAGCTCTTGACGATCTCCTTGCAGCCGACCCCGCCCTCGACCGTGCCGAACAGCAGGCCCAGCTCGACGCCCTACTCCCCGACCTCCGGCCGTCCCCGCTCGATCCCCGGGTGCTTCGCGAATGGGCGGCCTGGGACCTCGCACACGGCCTGCTCGAACGCCCCCTAGCCGTCGACGCTGCGTTCGACCTGCGGCCATAAAGAGGGCGGGCACCCCTCCCCGCGGCTTGTACTTTTTTGCCGCAACCCGCCCTCGGACGGCACTACCCGATCCTCAAAAAAGTTGAGCGGGGAGGGGTGCCCGTCCTCTTCCACCAGCAGATCAAGCAAGCAGCTCCTCGGCCAGCTCCGGCAGTTCCCGCGCCATCCGTGACCTGGGCACCACCAGGTCGACCCCAGCGGCCTCCGCCGCCTCGCGGGTTGCGACGTCGACGTGGGAGTAGTAGCCGAGCACCGGGAAGCCGAGGCCGATCAAGGCCTCGGCCGCACCGGCGTCGAGGTCGGCAACCGCAAGTTCGATCCCCTCGAGCTCGGCCTCCTGGACGGATGGCGCGAGCGTGACCTCGTGGCCGGCCGCGCTCAGCATCCCCTCGACTTTGCTGCCAAGGAGAAGATCGGTCGAGATCGCCAGAACGCGGGCCATCGGCGGCCTTAGAGGGAGCGGCGCTGGCGGAACTCTTCGCGGACGCTCTCCGGGCGGCCCCACATCTGCACGACCTCCGAGCGGCCCTCGCGCACCTCGGCAACCTGCATCTCGCCGGTCACGCCGTCGCCGTCGAGCCGGCCCAGCACGCCCTTGACCGTCTCCGGCGCGGCGGCGTGGCCGAAGCTGTGCGCGACCAGCAGGCGCCAGTGCCAATCGGCCCGCGAGTAGGGCTGGGCATTGACTTCGCTCAGCGCCACCGCGGTGTCCACGTAATGGCTCTCGTCGGCGATCCGCAAGTCGACCTCGAGGTCGGTCCAGTCGGGCGGCAGCGCATCCAGCAGGCGCTGAAAGTCGTCGGCTAAGGGCACGGCGCAAGCCTAGAGGGTCCTAGCGCCGCGGCAGCGCCCTGCCGCCGAAGTGGCGGCGCAGTTGCCGGTGGCGATGGCGGAAGAACGCGGCGATAAGCGGCCGCAGCAGCCGGCCCGGCAGCGGCAGGCGCGGCTCCCAGGCAAGACGGTCCTCGATCACCGTGCCTTCGCCGCCGCTCTCCAGGGTCCGTTCGTGCTCCCAGAGCCGCTGCGAGAGCATCGTCGAACGCTCGAGGAAGCCGCGCCCGGCCTCGATTCGCACCAGGCCGATGTCGTCGTAGTCGACCGGCACCAGCCCGAAAAGCAGCAGCCAGCTTCGCCCCAGCGGCCCCGGCTCCAGCGCATGCAGGTCGAGGCTCTCGAGGCCGCGCGGCACGGTCATCCGCAGGACCGGGCCGAGCTCGGCGTTGATCCCCTCGGCGCTCGTCGTCCGCTCCCAGACCGCCTCCGGCTCGGCGCGCAGGCTGGAGGCGAGGCGGAGTTCCGCCCGTCGCGCCATCGCCCTACTTGCCCTCGCCCGCCGGGGGCAGCAGGTCGGGCCCGGGGATCGGCGTGCCGTGCGGGTCGTGGCTCGGTTCGCCGAGCTTGGCGGCGATCAGCAGCTCCAGGTCCTCGGAGATGTAGTGCTCGAGCACCTCCGCCTCCTTATGGACGCGGTCGGCCGGCATCCCCAGCGCCTCGGAGAGGTAGGCCTCGATCAACCGGTGATGGCGGATCACCTCCAGCGCCACCTTCTCGCCGGCCGCGGTCAGGCTGACCCCCTTGTAGGGCAGGTAGTCGACCAGGCCCAGGCCCGCGAGGCGCTTCAGCATCGAGGTTGCCGTCGCCGGCGTCACTCCCAGGCGCTGCGCGACCTCGCCGTTGAGCACGAGCCCGTCGCGTTCGAAGGAGATCGCGTAGATCGCCTTCGCGTAGTCCTCGATCGCCTCCGTACTGGGGGCGCGCTTGGCGGGTGCCTCGTCCGCGGCCATCAGACCGCCACCAGCAGGCCGGTGAGGTAGAGGACGGCGATGCCGGCGAGCATCCCCGCGACCGTGGTCGGATTGAGCAGCCGCCCTTCCTCGTCGCGCATCGAGGGCGCGATCTGCACGACCACCCTGACGATCGCGCCGACGCCGAGGCCGAACAGCAGCGCCGCCAGGCTGGGGTTGAAGGCCGAGGCGCCGATCCAGGCCCCGAGGATCGCCGGCGCCCCGGCGATCAGGCCGAGGGCGACGAGGCGCGAGAGGGGCGGCCGCTCACCGCTGCCCTCCGCCCCACCCCGTAGCGGCGCCACGATCGCCAGCCCCTCGGTGGTGTTGTGGATCGCGAAGCCGACGACGAGGAAGGCGCCCAGCGCCAGGGCCCCGGTCGCGTAGGAGGAGCCGATCGCGAGGCCCTCACCGAGATTGTGCAGGCCGATTCCGATCGCGACCAGCAGCGCCAGGTAGGCACCGCCACCGCCGGCCGCCGCAGCGCCCGCCGTGCGTTTTCGCCCGGCCAGTTGCGCGTCAACTCCGGCCAGTGCCAGGTAGGCGGCGAGGGCACCGACGAAGACGAGGCTGGCACCGCCGAACGCGGCTGGCGCCTCGGCGGCGATCTCCAGCCCCTCGAGGCCGGCGTCGATCGCGAGGAAGGCGAGCAGGCCGACCGTGAAGGCGATCACGGCGCCGATCCAGCGCCGCCCGAGCCGGCCGAGGAAGGGCAGCCAGAGCATCCCGAGGCTGACCGGGATGACGCCGACGTAGATGCCGAGCAGGGCCATCAGCCCGTAGAAGCCGGCATCGGCCTCCGGCGTTTCGGCGGCAACCGGGATCGAGGCGTCGATCGTGCCGCCGGTCGAGGTGAGGACGAAGATCTCGTAGACCTCGCCTTCGATCCACGGGTAGGAGATCTCCAGCGTGCTCGAGCCGAGCCGTCCGATCTCGTTGCCCTCATCGGTGACGAAGGGCGCGTAGGCGTCGTTGACGGCAACCTGGGCCACCTCGACCGGGTCGGGTCCGTCGTTGCGCAGGGTCAGCTCGATCTCTCCGGGCCGCAGCACGGTGCGCTCGACCGCGACTTCCTCCAGCGGGGGGCCGGTGCGCTCGCCGAGCCCCGGGCCGCCGAGCAGGGCGAAGCCGCCGATCGCGACCATGATCAGGGCCAGCGGGATCGCGCCCAGTGCCCAGGCCGGCAGGCCGCCCCCGGCGCCCCGCTCGGCTCTGGCCCCGGCCTCCATCAGGAGGGCGTCTCCCCGCCCCAGGGCAGCTTGCAGTAGGCCGCCGCGGCGGCGGCCGCGGTCATCGAGGAGGGGTCGCCGACGCGGAAGAACCCGGTCCAGCCCAGCTCGGCGAACTCGCTGACGTGGGCGTGGAACATGTAGTCGCCGTCGAAGGGGAACTCGAGCTCGAGGATGCCCCGCTGCCCCTGCCCCTGGACGACCGTGTCGGTGAGCTCGCTCGGCTGCAGCGAGGTTCCGGTCGGATAGTGCTGGAAGAAGTTGGCGTGGATGTGAAAGGAGTTGAGCGGGTCGTACTCGAGCACGTTGACGAGGTAGATGCGGACGAGCCGTTTGCGCTCGACCCGGATCGGCTCGTTGACGTAGTGGAAGCCCACGGTATTGACCGCGTAGACCTCGTTGGCGAGGTCGAAGTTGGTGTCGAATCCGTTCATCACCATCACCATCTCGTCGGCCTCCGGCCTGCCCTGCTTGGGATCGATGACGAAGGCGCCGTAGAGGCCGCGGGCGATGTGGGTCGCCAGCGGGGCGACGTGGCAGTGGTAGAGGTGGAGCCCGAAGGGCGAGGCGTCGAACTCGTAGACGAAGTCTTCGCCCGGCTCGACCTGCCCGCCACCCTGCTGCTCGCCGATGCCGGGCATGCCATCGACCGCCGCCCGGTGGATGCCGTGGAAATGCATCGTGTGCGGGTGTTCGGAGGCGTTGACGAAGCGAATCCGCAGGCTCTCACCCTCGCGCGCCCGCAGCGTCGGCCCCGGCACGCGGCCGTTGTAGGTCCAGGCCTCGAACTTGACGCCCGGCGCGACTTCAATCTCCCGGTCGTGGGCGACGATCTCCCATTCGCGGAGGACACGGCCGCTGGCCAGGCGGCGGGTCTTGCCGTAGTCGAAGTCGCGCAGGAGCTCGGTCGGGTCGAAGCCGTTGGCGCGGTGGTCGACCGTGCCGCCGGCGGCAAAGCTCGCGTGAATGAAGTCGGCGTGGCCGGCGTGGCCTAGATGGCTGCCGGACGGCGTCCCGGCTGCATGAGCCCGCTCGATTCCGTCGCGGCTGCTGAGCAAACCACCCAGCCCGACGACGGCCGGCGCGGCCGCAGCGGCACCGCCGAGCAGGTGGCGGCGGCTAAATCCCTTGTTGTCTGGCCGCGAAGGCATCGCGACGATTTTGACATATCTAAACTTGATTTTCGATTCGTCTAAAAGTCGTCCTCGAGAAGGCGATGGCGATGGCCCCGGACGAGCCTCCACAGCTGTTGCGAGGGAGGGGCCATCGCCATCGCCCCCCTCGCTGGGTTTCTAGACTTAGTCAAATGAGCGAATTACAGACGGTCGAGTTGGATGGCCAGTACCGGCAGTTGCGGGAAGAGTGCGGGCTGCTGGATCGGTCGGGGCGGGGGAAGCTTCTGGTCAGCGGGCCCGATGCGGCCGAGTATCTGCAGGGGCAGCTGACCAACGACGTCGAGGCACTCGAGGTCGGCGACGGTCAGTACGCGGCGCTGCTCGATCGCAAGGGGCACATGCAGGCGGACATGCGGGTGCTGCGCAGCGGCGAGGAGGAGATCTGGATCGATACCGAGCCGGAGGCGCTCGTCGCCGCCCGGCGCCACTTCGAGATGTACTCGATCGGGCGCGAGGTCGCGGTGGCCGATGTCAGCGCCGAGCGGGCGATCCTCTCGCTGATCGGCCCGCGCAGCGTCGAGGTTGCCGGCACCGCGGCGCTGCCGCCGAACGCCTGCGAACGATCCACCGTCGCCGGGGTCGAGTGCCTGATTGCCGGGACCCGCGAGGGGATCGACCTGATCGCCGCCGCGGAGGAGAGCGAGCGTTTGCGCGAAGTGCTGCTGGCGGCTGGCGCCGTCGAGGTCACGCCCGAGGCGGCCGAGATCCTTCGGATCGAGGCCGGCGTTCCGCGTTTCGGAGCGGAGATGGTGACGGAGACGATGCCGGCCGAGGCGGGGATCGTCGAGGACGCCGTCAGCTTCACCAAGGGCTGCTACATCGGCCAGGAGACGGTTGCCCGCCTCCACTACAAGGGCAAGCCGAACCGCCATCTGCGCGGCCTGCGGCTGAGCGCGCCGGCCGAGCCCGGCGCGGTGCTGCGGCTGGGCGAGAAGGAGGTCGGCCGGCTTGGCGGCGTCACCGTCTCCCCTGCCTTCGGCCCGATCGGGCTGGCGATCGTGCGGCGCGAGGCCGAGCCGGGAGCCGAGCTCGCCGTAGGTGAAGATGGCGTTACGGCTCGCGTGGTCGACTTGCCCTTCGGCTAGATTCCGCCGCGATGGGCCGTGGGAGATTCAGCCAAGCACCTCTGGCCGCCGTCCTCGGTGTGCTCGGCGCGCTGGCGCTCCTCAGCGCCGGCTGCGGAGCCGAGAGCCACTCCAACAAGCCGCGCCCGCAGGTGGCGCTGCAGGTCAGCGTCTCGATCGGCCCCAACGGGGTTGACGTGCAGCCGCCGGCGATCGGTACCAACGCCGCCCGCACCCAGCAGATCCCCCAGAATCAGAACCAGGCCCAGCCGCCGATCCGCACCAAGGCGCCGGCGACGGTGAAATTCATCGCCGCCAACCAGACCGGCACCGACACCCGCCTGGAGATCCGCGGCCCGCGCAGCGCCAGCTCCGGCCCGATCCCGGGCCACAGCCCCGGCACCCTGCAGGCCGACCTCCCAACCGGCACCTACGTGATCGCCGCCGCCGGCATCCCCGGGGCCCGCCCCGGCAAACTCGTGGTCGGCCCATACCGCGCCTCCTCGGAGAACGACGTCCTGCTTCCTTGAAACGGAGGGCGCGAGCGTTTTGCCCGCGCCCTCTCGATCGAACCCGAACGAGCCGGCCTGAACTAGCCGACGTCGAGCGGGATCTGAGCGCCCTCGACTCCGTTGAAGTCCTGGAAGCCCCTCAATGTGTAATTGCCTGTCAGGGTGACCGGCAGATGCTGGGTGATCGGATCGCCGCCGCAAGGCGCAAAGCCGGCGCCGATTGTGCTGCGGGCTGTGAACTTGGCGTCGATTGTCGCGTCGACGTCGGGGATCGCACCGAATGTGTTGTGGTAGATCCCAGCCGGGACCGGGCCCTGCGGTCCGATGTCGTATGTGCATGTCGACACGTTCGCCGCGTGTTGGAACTGGTCCAGGTAGACGTGGATTTCGATCTGCTGCCCGGCGGGGCAGTTGATCCAGGCTTGCATCGTCCCTGTCGTGAACGGTGTGCCTGTGGTGCCCGGTTTAGTGAACCCGACTGAGTAGTCGCACCCGTTCATTGTGACTGTGACCGGTGTCTGCGCCGGGTCCGAAACGCAGTTGTTGTATGTCGGTTGGAATGTGACCGGATCGGTGGGCCCGAACAGTGTCGCATCGAGTTTCGAGCCGCATGTGATCCTCTGCAGCGGCCCTTCGCCGATGTCGAACACCTGGCCGAACGGCTGTTCGCCTGTGACGATCGCCGGGAACTGCTGCGCTGTCAGCGCTCCTGTTTCCGCCTGGGCCGCCGAGGCGAGCACCGCGCTCATTGAGAACACCGCCACCACGGCAAGCCCGAGGGCCTTGAGATTGCGAATCATCTGACTTCCTTTCGCTCGTTTTCGTCCCGATCGGGGACCGCCCATCCGTAGCGGCGTAACGGCGTGTAAGCAAGAATTCCTGATCATTTGTGGATCAATGAGACAGCGCCTCTGGCCTGGCCCTGCAAAATCAAGCCACACGACTTCGAGCGTGCGCGGTTCTGCGCGCGCGGAAGGCTCGATTGCAAACGCCTTTTCAAGGGGGGAAACGCGTCTGACCGGCCTGTCACTGTCGGAACGAGATGAGCGTCGTCCTCGCAATCGCCGTCGTCCTGCTCGCCGCGGGACTCGTCTACCTGCTCGTCTCGCGCCGCGAGGAGCCGGTCGAGCAGCCCGATTTCGCGGCCGCGGTGCAGGACGCCGCCTCGCGGGCGGTCGCCGACGCGCTGCCGGGCCTGCTCCAGGCCAACGACGAGGCGCGCAAGCTCGACGCCAAGACCGCCGAGGCCACGCTCGAAAAGCGCCAGGCGGAGATCAAGGTCCTGGCCGAGCGGATCGCCAAGGGCCAGGAGAAGATCGAGGCCGAGGTGCGCCGCCGCGGCGAGACCGACCTGCAGACGCGCACGCTGCTCGAGCAGATGGGACAGACCGTCGGCAACCTCAACTCCGAGACCGCCGGCCTGAAGAAGGCCCTGCGCCAGCCGCAGACCCGCGGTCAGTGGGGCGAGCTGCAGCTGCGGCGCTGCATCGAGATCGCCGGCATGACCGAGCACGTCGACTTCGAGCTGCAGGCCACCCTGCACACCGATGACGGCCGCCTGCGTCCCGACGCCCGCTTCCTGCTGCCCGAGGGCCGCAGCTTCGTCGCCGACTCCAAGGTCCCGCTCGATGCCTTTCTCGACGCCCAGGAGTCGGAGGTCGAATCGGAGCGACGGGTCCACCTCGAGCGCCATGCGCGCCAGGCCCGCGAGCACGTCCGCAGCCTCAGCTCGAAGGACTACCAGGGCCAGTTCAAGGCGGGCGAGATGCCGGACCTGGTGATCTGCTTCATCCCCAACGAGCCCGCCCTCCACGCCGCCTTCGGCGCCGACCCGGACCTCTTCGACTACGCGCTCGAGCGCAACGTCCTGCTGGTCAGCCCGACCTCGCTGATCGGCCTGCTGCGGACGATGGAGCTCGGCTGGCGCCAGGAGCGGATGGTTGCCGAGGCGGCCGAGATCGCCGACGCCGCCGGCACCCTGCACGCCCGCTTCGCCAAGTTCCTGGGCGACTTCGAGAAGGTCGGCAAGGGCCTCGGCTCGGCCGCCAGCGCCTACGACTCCGCCGTCGGCTCGATGGAGCGCAGGCTGCTGCCACAGCTGCGCAAGGTCGAGGGGCTCGGCGTCGCCCCCGGCAAGGAGATCGAGCCGCCCGAGCCGGTTGAGCTGACGGTGCGCGAGATCACCGCCCCAGAGCTCTCTGACGCCGCCTGACCGGCGCATGCCGGCGTCCTCCTTCGCTTGTGTGCAGAGCACACGGCGCTCGGTGCGTCCTTGGCCTGCTTGGTCAGGCGGCGTCAGAGAAGGTCCTCTTTTAACTAGGATTCTCCGGCCCATCAACGACCTCGCGGAGGACTCTCTTGGCAGTGGATAGCAGCACGATCTCGAAGCTGGACGTGGAGCCCGGAACGCTGCCCGACACGATGGCGGCGTGGGTGATCCGCGAGGAGCGCCAGGGCGAGCCCAAGGACGCCTTCCAGCTCGAGCAGATCGAGGTTCCCGAGCCCGGCGCCTTCGAGGTGATCGTCCGCGTGATGGCGGCCGGCGTCAACTTCAACAACGTCTGGGCGGCGCTCGGCAAACCGGTCTCGGTCTTCCCCTACGGCGACCACCCCGAGTACGGCCACCACATCGGCGGCTCCGATGCCTCCGGGATCGTCTGGAAGGTCGGCGAGGGCGTCACCCGCTGGAAGCCCGGCGACGAGGTCGTCGTCCACTGCAACCAGGCCTCCTACGAGGACGTCGAGGTCCACGGCCTCGACCCGCTGGCGGCACCGAGCCAGCAGATCTGGGGCTACGAGACGACCTGGGGCTCCTTCGCCCAGTTCACCAAGGTGCAGGCCCAGCAGCTCCTACCCCGTCCCCAGAACATGAGCTGGGCCGAGGCCTCCTCCTACGGCCTCACCTACTTCACCGCCTACCGGATGCTGATCGACCAGTGCAACCTGCAGCCCGGTCACAACGTCCTCATCTGGGGCGCGGCCGGCGGCCTCGGCGTCTTCGCCGTGCAGCTCTGCAAGGCGGCCGGCGCCAACGCCATCGGCGTCGTCTCCTCCGACGAGAAGGGCGAGCTGGTCAAGCAGACTCGGCGCCGTCGACTACATCAATCGCCGCGAGTTCGGCGAGATGATGCGGACGCCGGAGAACCTCGCCGACAAGGCCGCCGACAAGGAGCGCTTCAAGGCCTCGCGCGGCTTCGCCAAGCGGGTCAAAGAACTGCTCGGCGACGCCCCCGACATCGTCTTCGAGCACGTCGGCCAGGCGACCTTTCCGACCTCGGTTTTCGTCGTCAAGCCGTTCGGCAAAGTCGTCATCTGCGGCGCCACCTCCGGCTTCCAGCTCGACTTCGACGTGCGCTACCTGTGGATGCGCCAGAAGCAGATCATCGGCTCCCACTTCGCCAACGCGTATGAGTGCATGCGGGCGAACCAGCTGATGGCCGAGGGCAAGGTCCGGCCCGTCCTCTGGCAGACGATGGACTTCGACGGCGTCCCCGGCGCCCACCAGCTGCTGCACGAAAACAAGCACCTCGGCAAGATCTCGATCCTGGTCGGAGCCGAGGCCGAGGACGAGGGCAAGACCGAGGACGGGCCCGGTGCGATCCGGGCGGAGGTCGGAGCATGAGGCAACCGCAGGCACGACTGGAAAGGGGCATCTGATGGCGGAGGTCTGCAGGCTCGACTGGCACATCGCGCCCTTCCGGGCCGATCGTTGGCTTGACCTCTGGGAACCCGCAGCGGCGAAGATGCCCGCCTACGGAGCCAAGAGCTGGTCGCTTACCCGCTCGACGGACGACCCCCTCGCCTTCCAGCAGACCTCGATCTGGGAGAGCCGCTCGGACTTCGAGCGCTACTGGTACTCGGAGGAGATCGAGACCGCCCGGGCAGCGATCATCGAGCTCTACGACCTCCCGCTGCTGCCCGCCTGGCACACGCTCGTCGCCGCCGAGTAGTGCCAGCGGCAATCCGCCACTCGGCGGCCCCCGTTTCAGGCGCGCTCGAGCGGCGCCATCGTCAGGCCGGCGGCGTCGAGCTCGGCCCAGTAGTGCTCGGCGGGCTCACGCGGCCCGCTCCAGACGATCGCCTGACCGCTGTTGTGGATCTGGTCGGCCAGCCGGTGGCCCTGGTCGAGACTGACTCCGGGCAGGACCTTGGCCAGGGTCGCGGCGACGTGCTCGAAGGTGTTGTGGTCGTCGTTGCGGACGATCACCCTCCACTCGCCTCCCAGCCCGGAGCCCGGATCGGCGCTGCGCGGTCGCTCGATGGTCGACGTCGACATCGCCGCGGATTATGCAGGCCGCTGGCCGAGCGGGGGGCGACCCGGCCGGCCACTACTATCGGCCGCGATGAACGGCGACTTCGCCGACGCGTACGACGAGCAGGTCTGGAACGTCTTCGGCTTCTTCGCCTACCGAGTCGCAAGCAGGAGCGACGCGGAGGATCTGACGCAGCAGACGTTTGAGCGGGCACTGCGGGCCTGGTCGCGCTTTGACCCGGAACGTGCGCCCCTGGGCGTCTGGCTGATCTCGATCGCCCGCAACCTGCTGGTCGACCATTACCGTCGCAACGGCGCCGCTCCCCCTCAGCAGCCGCTCGACGCCGTCCCCGAGGAGCAGCTGGGCAGCGAGACGCCCCAGCCCGACCTCGGCATCGACCCAGCCCTGGCGGACGCGCTTGCCACCCTCTCCCCCCGCGACCGCGAAATCGTCGCCCTCCGCTTCGGCGCCGACCTCACCGGCCCCGAGATCGCCGCCGCGACCAACCTCACCCTCGCAAACGTCCAGCAGATCCTCTCCCGCTCCCTCCGCAAGCTCCGAACCCAGCTGGAGAGCCCCACCAGAACTGAGTCGCGCCCCTCGACCTAGGGCCAGAGCTTCGACCCGAGGCGGGCGTGTCGTGGGGAGGGTGTCGATACCCCTCCGCGGGAATGTCGCCGAAGGCCGCGGAAATGCAATCCGATTCCAGCGCCCCATAGGGGCGCAGCATCATCCGGAGCTGCGCCCGACAGGGCGCGCGACCCAATTCCCGCGGAGGGGTATCGACACCCTCCCCCCGCAACCCTCAGCCGAATGGCGGCTGACGAAAGTCGCGGACGGGGCGCATCGAGAAGGGCATGGCGATTTCGCCGTTGAAAATTGCTCGCGCGGCGCCCCTCTTGTTGCGTCCGTAGCGCCCAGAGATCAAGCCGGTGAAGATGCCGTAAGGGTTGGCCTGGACGGTCAGGGCGTTGCGCCAGGCGCCTTTGCGGAACAGCTGGATCGTGACGCTGCCGGTGCTGCTGCTGGGGGTGCGGCCCCAAACCGAGACACCTTTGGCGGTCGGGTAGGCGACGAAGGGGAAGCGGAAGGCGTACATGAATTCCTTCGGCTGGTCGTGCCCGATCTCGTGGCCGCGGAAGTAGAGGCCCGACTGCAGCGTCGCGGGGAACGTGTCACCCGGACTCATGCGCTGGTCGCGCAAGCTGTACCAGGAGAAATGGTCGATGCCGGCCTTCCAGGCGACGAAAAGAGCTTCCGCCACCCAGCGGGTCTCGATCTTCATCGGCAGGCCGCCCGGGTCGGGCGGGTTCGAGTCCCAGGAGAACTCGTTGATCCAGAGCGGCGTCCGCTCGTACATGCCGTTGATGCGGCCGGCGCGATCGGCGGCTCGCAGCAGCGTCGTCAGCTTGGCCAGATCGCCCATCTGCACGTCGTCTTTGCCGCCTTCGTGGGTCGGGACGCCGGTCGTGTAGGGGTGGATGTCGAAGACGTCGAAGCTGACGCCGCCGGGGCAGGCGCCCTTGATCGGACGCGGGTCCTCGCGCCCCTTCATGCAGAGCAGCTGGCGCGCGAAGGCCATCGGCCCGATCGTGTATTTCGGCACCGCGATCGGCCCCAGCGCACCGGCGATGACGACGTTGGCGGGATCGACCGACTTCACCGCGGCGTAGAAGGCGTTGATCAGGGCGCGGTAGAGCTCGGGCGAGGTCGGCTTGCCGTCGACGTACTGGGGATAGAAGAAGAGGCTGAGGTTGGGCTCGTTCAGGGCCTGCCAAAAGATGACCTTGGGCAGGCCGCTGAAGCCGCCGCTGTAGCGGCGCGCGGCTGCCTTGGCGAAGAGCGCCAGCTGCGCTGGATCGGGATCGCAGAAGTCTCCCGCGGCCCCCTCTGGCGGCGCTTTGCAGCGCTGTGCCCAGCGCGGACCGCCGTCGACCTGCAGCACCGGGGTCAGCCCCGCCGCGACCGCGTTGTTGACTCCCTTGTCGAGGTAGGACCAGTCGTAGTGCGGGTCGCCGGGATCTTCGGGCTGCCAGCTTCCTGGCAGCGAGGTGGGGGCGATGTCGTACCAGGGAACCGCCAGCTGCACCTGAGTCGCCCCGGTCGCCCGCACCTCGCGAAAGGCGGCGGGGTCGTAGTCGTCGAGACCGGTGACGCTCGTGACCAGCGCCGGCGGCGCGGCGGAGGCCGTCGCGGCCATGGCGGCGAGCAGGAGAGAGGCCACAAAGACGGCACCGAGGGAGCGGCGGGCCGCCGACGCGCTGGGGTATCCGCGATTGCGCCTCACGCTGAAAGCAAACACCGCCGTTCGCCGATCTATGCGGTCTGGCGCCTGCGCCGCAGGAAAAAGGCCAGTGCCCCGATGACGCTGGCGAGGACTATCAGCGGCAGCAGCAGGCCGGTCCCGCCGGACGAGCTCGAGCCGGTTGCCTGTCCGAGCACCTCGCCGAAGCCGGAGGAGCCACTCGTGTCGCCGGAAACCGTCCGATCGGAGCCGGCTTCGGTGACGGATGCGCCTTCACCGCTGCCGCCGGCCTGGCCGGAACCGCCGGAAGCGCTCCCATCCCCGCCGCCGCCCGCGGGCGCCTGGCTGGTGCCGCCTCCACCGGCGCCTACGACCGCCGGAGGCGCCGTGGCGGCGACGACAGCTGCCGCTTCGCGACCCTGCCTCCCCTTCGAGTCGAGCTTCTTGGCGTTGCCGGCGCCGAGCACGTCGCCTGGCGTGGCTTTCTTGCCCTTCGCCTCCGCGTTGCCGCCGGGGGTCGGGAAGGTCTCCGTGTACTGGTTCGCCGCCGAGTTCCCAGGCGGAACCAGGGCCGCAGCCAGCGCCCCGCTCGGGAAGACGGCAAGCGCCCCGAGGGCCAGCGATGCGAGCAGGATTCGCGTTGCGTTCACGACCCTCCATACGGATCGCAGGCGGAAAAGCTGACAGCGGCGTCAGGATCGGACTCAGCGCCGCGTACCTAGCTGCAGATGGAGGCCGCACAGCCACTGACGCGCTCGGCGCCGCTCGAGTACGCCCGCCGGGTCGACTGGAGCGCCCTGCCCGCCTGGCTGCTCGGCTTCGGGCTGATCGTCTACCTCGGACTCAAGGGCGGCGGCTACGACCCGCTCGTCCACGACCAGGTCGGGATCGCGGTCTGGTGGATCGTGCTGGCGGGCGTGCTGGTCGGGGCACTGCCACGGCAGCGGCTCAGCCCGCTTGCCTGGACCGCGCTCGGGCTGCTTGCCGCCTTCGCGGTCTGGACGGCGCTCAGCCTCGGCTGGAGCGAGAGCGCCGAGAAGACCTTCGCCGACCTCGCCCGCATCGCCACCTACCTCGGCGTCTTCCTGCTCGCGCTGCTGGCCCGCGGCCCCGACGCCGCCCGCCGCACCGTGGCCGCGATGGGCGCCGCCGTCGCCGTCGTCGCGACCGTCGGCCTGCTCTCGCGCCTGCATCCCGCTTGGTTCCCGGAGGCGGTCGACACGGCGAGGATCCTCGATGCGCACGACCGTCTCGCCTACCCGCTCAACTACTGGAACGGCCTGGCGGCGCTGGTCGCAATCGGGTTGCCGCTGCTGCTTCAGCTCGCCACGGGCGTCAGGTCCGTTGCCCTGCGCGCCCTCGCCGCGGCGGCGCTGCCGGCGCTGCTGCTGACCGTCTACTTCACGATCTCGCGCGGCGGCATCGGCGCCTCGTTCCTCGCCGTCGCCGTCTACCTGGCCTTTGCCTCGGACCGGCTGCCGAAGCTGCTGACGACGCTGCTCGCGGCCGGCGGCGGTGCGATCTTGATCGGCGCCGCGAGCCAGCGCGACGCCCTGCAGGAAGGGCTGCTGAACTCGGCCGCCCATCAGCAGGGCGATGAGATGCTCTGGATGACGATCGTCGTCTGCGCCGGCGTCGGCCTCGTCCAGGCGGGGATCTCACTGGCGCTGGTCCACGACATGCGGCCACGCTGGACCCGCGTCTCACGGCAGGGTGCGCTGGCCCTCACCGCCACCGCGGCGGTGGCGGTGCTGGTGGCCCTGGTCGCGATCGACGCGCCGCAGCGAGTCTCGAACGCCTGGGACGACTTCAAGCAGCCGAACTCCGGGCCGGGCGAAGGACACGAGCGGCTCGGCAGCGTCGCCGGCGAGAGCAGGTACCAGTTCTGGAGCGCGACGGTGCGACAGCAGGAGACGGACCCGTTGACGGGCACCGGCTCCGGCACCTTCGAGTACTGGTGGTCGCGCGACGGCACCACCGGAGAAACCGTGCACGACGCGCACTCGCTCTACATGCAGACGCTGGGAGAGCTCGGCGTCGTCGGCTTGACCCTGCTCGGCGCCTTCCTGCTCGCGATCCTGGTCGGCGGGGCGGCGGCGGTCGTCCGTGCCGGACCCGGCGCGCGGTCCTGGCTGGCGGCGGCGCTGGCGGGCTGCGTCGCCTTCTGCATCACCGCCGGCTTCGACTGGATGTGGCAGATCCCGGTGCTGCCAGTGGCGCTGCTGCTGCTCGCCTCGCTGCTGGTGACGGGGGGAAACCGGGAGCACCGCGGGGAGCCCAGCGGCTTGCCGCTGCCCCAGCGGATCGTCGCCGCGGGCGTTTCGCTGGCGGCGATCGTCGCGATCGCAATCCCCCTCTCCTCCTCTTCGCTGCTTCGCCAGAGCCAGGCCGATGCCCGCGAGGGCGACTTGCCGGCGGCGCTGACGGCGGCCCGCAGCGCCCAGAACGTCCAGCCCGACGCCGCCTCGCCGCGGATCCAGGAGGCGCTACTGCTGGAAGCCGCCGGCGAGCTGCCAGCTGCCACCGCCGCCGCCCGCACCGCGATCGAGCGCGAGGAGACCAACTGGCGCAACTGGCTGGTGCTCTCGCGGCTCGAGGCCAAGCAGGGCCACGCCGACGCCGCCGTACGCGCCTACGTCAGGGCCAAATCGCTCAATTCCCGCTCCCCCCTCTTCAACCCATGACCGCATCCGATCCCGATCGCATTCGCCACGACCTGCCACCGGACCTCGATTCGGGGGAGGCCGAGCGGATGGTCGAGATGGGACTGAAGCTCAGTGGCGCCAGGCCGCTGCCGGCACCAAGCTTTCGCGGCGAGCTGCGCCGGCGACTGGCCGGAGCACAGGCGTCAGGCGGCGTGGCGCCGCGGCGGGTGCGAGCGCTCGCCGCCTCCTACGCGCTCTCCGGCTTGCTGCTGCTGGCGGTAGCGGCCGCAGGGGTTGCCGGCGGCGGACCCTTCGCTGCATGAGCCAACCGCCGCGCGAGTGCGACATCGCGGTCGTCGGCGGCGGCATCCTCGGCATGGCCGTCGCGCGGGAGCTGCTCGCGCGGCGCCCCGGCGCGCGGCTCTGCGTGCTCGAGGCGGAGGACCGGATCGGGCGCCACCAGACCGGCCGCTCCAGTGGCGTCATCCACGCCGGCATCTACTACGAGCCGGGTTCGCTCAAGGCCCGCCTCTGCGTCGAAGGAGCGGCCGCTCTGTATTCCTACTGCGACGAGCGGCAGATCCCCTACGAGAAATCCGGGAAGCTCGTGCTCGCCGTCGATGAGAGCGAGCTGGGCCGGCTCGAGGAGCTGGAGCGCCGCGGCCGGGCCAACGCGGTGCCGGACCTGCTGCGCCTCGACGCCGGGGAGATCGCCGCGATCGAGCCGCACGCCCGTGGGGTTGCCGCCCTGCACTCGCCGCAAACCGGTGTGGTCGATTTCGTCGCCGTCGCCGAGGCCTACGCCGAGGACGTGCGACGGGCCGGCGGCACGACCCACATGGGAGCAAGCGTCAGCGCTGCCAGCCCCGGCTCGGGACGAATCGAGCTCCGCCACCGCCAAGGCGCCACCACCGCCGGCGCCGCCGTCTTCTGCGCCGGCCTCTGGGCCGATCGCCTCGCGGTCGCCTGCGGCGCGCCGACCGACCCGCGGATCGTTCCCTTCCGCGGCGGCTACCTGCGGGTGCCGGCGGCGGCGGCGAGCCTCGTACGCGCCAACGTCTACCCAGTGCCGGAGCCCGAGCTGCCCTTCCTCGGCGCCCACCTGACGCGGACGCTGGCCGGCGAGGTTCTGATTGGCCCCAGCGCCCTGATGGCGGGCGCCCGGGACGCCTACAAGCTGCGCAGGGTGCGGGCGCGCGACCTCGGCCAGACGCTCGCCTGGCCCGGCACCTGGCGCCTGATGGGCCGCCACTGGCGCGCGGGCCTGCAGGAGCTCCGCCATGCCACCAGCAGCCGCTCCTTCGTCGCCGCCGCGGCGAAGCTCGTGCCCGATCTGCGCGGCGTCAGGGCCGCGGCCGGTCCCGCCGGGATCAGGGCGCAGGCACTTGGCCGCGACGGCAGGTTGGTCGACGATTTCGTCGTCCATCGCACCGAGCGAGCGATCCACGTCCGCAACGCCCCCTCGCCCGCCGCCACCTCTTCGCTGGCGCTGGCTCGCCTGATCGCGGACGAGCTCGAGGCGGCCGGCGGCTGAGGCCCGCTACTTGAAGAGGACGCGGGCGCGGACGACGAGGTCGTCGACGCTGCCGACGATCCCGTTGCCGTTTTTGGCAGCGCCGATCGCGACCGCTGAGGCGCGGCCGCTGAGTTCGCCCGCTGCCTCGTCTTTCGCTTCGGCGACAAGCGAGCCGCCCACGTAGGCGGAGAGGCGGGACTTGCCGGGTTCGGAGTTGACCGCCCGCAGCCGCAGCGCGTTGGCCTTGTTGACGCCCATCAGCCCTTTTACGTCCTTCTCGATCGCCAGGTACTCGCTGCCTTCGGCGCTCACCTTCACGAGCTGCACCTTGCGCTGCAGGGGGAATGCGAGCAGCTGGTACTTGGCACCCCCACCCGCCCGCAGCTCCAGTCCCAGGAAGGCCTTTTTCCGAAGGGCCGACGGGGTTCCGCTCAGCAGCCGCTCGGTTGCCGCGATCTCGAGATCGCGCCCGATCACCGGCGTCCGCAGCGAGCAGGCGTCGGTGCGTTTGCCGACGGTGATCCGCAGGGCGCCGCCGGCGCCGGCCCGGCCGCAGCTCGCGCCCGAGAGCTTGACCATCTGCGAGCGCTGCGCGGTCGTCTCCATCACGTTGCGGTAGACCCCGACCATCGCCCCCCCGGCGGAGACGGCGACGAGCAGAGCCGCAAGCGCGGCGACGCCGAAGACAGCTGCAAATCGAGTCCTCATGATCGGCAACCTAAACACAGCTCCCGGCAAAAGCTGCGGGCGCAGAGAAGCTGAACGAGGGATTTCGGCCTCCAGCAAATATCATGTGCAGCATGCCCGACCACCGACTCCCCGAGCCCGACCGCCCCTGGGTGATGCGCACCTACGCCGGCCACTCCGACGCCAAGCGCTCGAACGAGCTCTACCGCGGCAACCTCGCCAAGGGCCAGACCGGCCTCTCCGTCGCCTTTGACCTGCCGACTCAGACCGGCTATGACCCCGACCACGTCCTCGCCCGCGGCGAGGTCGGCAAGGTCGGCGTCTCGATCGCCCACAAGGGCGACATGCACCAGCTCTTCGACGGCATCCCGCTCGACGCGATGAACACCTCGATGACGATCAACGCCACCGCCGCCTGGCTGCTCGGCCTCTACGTCACCGTCGCCGAGGAGAACGGGGTCGAGCGTTCTCAGCTCAAGGGCACGACCCAGAACGACATCATCAAGGAGTACCTCTCGCGCGGCACCTACGCCTTCCCGCCCGAGCCCTCGATGCGGCTGATCGCCGACATGGTTGCCTTCAGCGTCAACGAGGTGCCGAGCTGGAACCCGACCAACATCTGCAGCTATCACCTGCAGGAGGCTGGGGCGACGCCCGTGCAGGAGATCGCCTACGCGCTCTCGACCGGGATCGCCGTGCTGGACGAGGTCAAAGCCCGCGGCCAGGTCGCGGAGGCGGACTTCGCCAAGGTCTTTGGCCGCATCTCCTTCTTCGTCAACGCCGGCATCCGCCTGGTCGAGGAGATCGCCAAGCTGCGGACGATGTCGGCGCTATGGCAGCAGATCGGCCGCGAGCGCTACGGGGTCACGGACGAGAAGATGCTGCGCTTCCGCTACGGCGTCCAGGTCAACTCGCTCGGCCTGACCGAGGCGCAGCCGGAGAACAACATCCAGCGGATCGTGCTCGAGGCGCTCGCCGTCACCCTCAGCCGCGACGCCCGCGCCCGCGCAATCCAGCTGCCTGCCTGGAACGAGGCAATGGGCCTCCCGCGCCCCTGGGACCAGCAGTGGAGCCTGCGGATCCAGCAGGTCCTCGCCAACGAGACCGACCTGCTCGAGTACCCCGACGTCTTCGCGGGCTCGGTCGTGATGGACGGTCTGGTCGAGGAGCTGACCGCCGGCGCCCGGGCCGAGATGGCGGTGGTCGAGGAGCACGGGGGCGCCGTCAACGCCGTCCCCTACATGAAGGCGCGCCTGGTCGAGTCCCATCGCGAGCGGGTGGCGCGGATCGAGAGCGGCGAGCAGAAGGTGATCGGCCAGAACAGCTTCACCGAGACCGAGGACTCACCGCTGACCGCCGGCGCCGACGGTGGCATCCTCACGCCGGACCCGGAGGTCGAGCGCGAACGGGTCGAGGCGCTGGAGCAGTGGAAGGCCGAGCGCGACAACGATGCGGTTCGCGCCGCCCTCGAGGAGCTCGGGAAAGTCGCCGGCGACGACAGCCAAAACATCATGCCGGCAACGATCGCCGCCGCCAAGGCGGGCGCCACCACCGGCGAGTGGGCGGAGGTCCTGCGCGAGTCCTTCGGTGCCTACCGCGGCCCGACCGGCGTCAGCGGCGCCGCACCGCCCGCCGACCGTGAGCAGCTCGAGGCGATCCGTGCCAAGGTCGACGCGGTCTCCGAGCGGATCGGCCACCGGATCAAGATCCTGGTCGGCAAGCCCGGACTCGACGGCCACTCCAACGGCTCCGAGCAGATCGCCCTGCGAGCCCGCGACGCCGGCATGGAGGTGATCTACCAGGGCATCCGCCTGACTCCGGCCGAGATCGCCGAGTCCGCCCTGCAGGAGGATGTCGACGTCGTCGGCCTCTCGATCCTCTCCGGCTCGCACCTGGAGCTGATCCCGGAAGTGGTGAGGATGCTGCGCGACGAGGGCGTCGAGGTGCCCGTCGTCGTCGGCGGCATCATCCCCGCCGCCGACGCCAAGCGCCTGCGCGAGGCCGGGGTTGCCGGCGTCTACACGCCGAAGGACTTCGACATCAACCGGATCATGGGCGAGATCGTCGAGCTGGTCGGCGAGCGGGCCGGCAGCGCCGCGCCCGCCTGAGCGGCGGCTCGGCGAATCGCTGTGAGTTTTTGTCGCTATAGCGACCATAAGTCCCAGCGATTCCTCCGATCATCCGCCCAGGGTCGGGAAAGCGCGACAATGAGGGCATGAGCGAGCTGAACGGGGACCGGGCGGCGTGGCTGCGCTGCTATCGCTGCTGGTCGCAGAGCCTCGAGATCCAGATCCACTACGACGCGATTCGCCGCGTCGACCCGGACACGGGCGTCCTCACCGAAGGGGTCGACGAGGTGCAGGAGTCGGTGGTCCAGTGCCTCGACTGCATGCACGACCAGCCGCACCTGACCTTCGAAGACGACCGCGTGGTCCCGATCGAGGACCGCTGGCAACGGATGGTCGCCGGCACGCCCTGGGTCGCCTCCTGCACGGTGACCGTCGACCAGGACCGGGTCGAGACCTGCTCCGGGCCGGAGGCGATCGAGTTCCTCACCTACGGCGCCTTCGGCGACGCCGGCGTGCGCGAGTTCTTCACCCACGTGCGCTTTCACAAGCACGATGACGAGCAGATCGTCGTCCACCTTCTGGTCGAGCTCTACGCGCGCTCGGCGCAGGAGGCGACCGAGGTGCTCGAAGACGCCGCCCACGGCCAGCTCGAGATCACCTCGCTCGCGGAGGAGTCGCGGCCGCCCGCGCACGCCTCCGACGAGGCGCACTGAGAAATTCACGCCGCTGCGCCGAGCGATTTCCCCCGCGCCCGTGTTCAAAAGGGACGTAGCACCCTGGCTCCTGCCCTTCAACCCAGCATCGAACATATGTCCGCTAGTCTCGTCCCGTACCGCTACGCAAGGCCCGTTGCGGACCTCAACAGCGAATTTTGTTTACCGATATCCGTTTGGCTATGGAGATTTGGGGCCAACCGGACTATTTTGCAAGGAGCGTGCGCGGAAATCTTCAGTCTGTGCGGACGCCTCAAGGATCGTGCCACCAGCGCGATAAGGGACATAGCCCAGACGGCGCACAACTTGAGATGCGCTTAGAAATGTCGTGAGTCCATCGTTCCTGCCAAAACCCAGACGACCCCAGCCTGACCCCCACCCGAACGCCGCGATGGAGAATCCGACCGCCACCCACGCCGAGTCCGACTCGCCGCTCTCGCTGGAGCAGGCGAGGCCGGCGCGCTCGGAGCCGATGAGCCGGGCGCGGCGGCGGGGAGCCGTGCTGGCACGGATGCTCTACTCGGGCGACGCGCTGGCGGCGATGCTGGCCGCCGCGGTGGCCGTCGCTCTGCTAGCCAGCTTCTCGACCGCGGGCCTCAGCTTCATCCTCTGCGCCGGCCTGCTCTGGCCGTTCGCCGCCTTCAGCATCGGCCTCTACCGCAGCGACCAGCTCGCCACCTGGGCATCTGCCGTCTCCGAGATCCCGCGGGGTTTCGTCGCCGTCCTGCTGATTACCTGGCCCTTGTTCGGAGTCGCTTCGGTGCTCGGCCTCGACGAGACCGTCGCCCTCACCTTCCTCACCGTCGCCGCCACCGCGACCTTCGCCGGCTGCGCGCGGGCGGTCGTCCGCGCCGGGCTGCACCGGGCGCCGGACCTGCGCCAGCGGACCCTGATACTCGGCTCTGGCATCGTCGCCGGCCAGGTCGTCAAAAAGCTTCACAACAACCTCCAGTTCGGCCTCGTCCCGGTCGGCATCGTCGACGACGACGTGCACGACGTCGGCACCCCCGACCTGCCCTGGCTCGGCCGCTTCAAAGACCTCGACGCGATCATCGAGGCGCAGAACATCGACCGCGTGATCATCGCCTTCTCGCGGGCCAGCCATGAGGAGCTGCTGGAGTCGATCCGCGCCTGCCGCGACGCCGGCGTCGCGATCGACGTCGTCCCCCGCCTCTTCGAGTTCCTCGACGGCGTCCGTGCGCTCGACCAGGTCGGCGGCCTGCCCCTGCTCTCGATCGGAGCGCCGATGCTGACCTCGGCCTCGATGGCCGCCAAGCGTGGCCTAGACATCGTCGTCAGCGCCCTTCTGCTGACCGTCCTGGCGCCGCTGATGCTGGCGATCGCGATCGCGATCAAACTCGAGTCCCGCGGTCCCGTCTTCTTCCGCCAGCCTCGCGCGGGCCGCGGCAACACCAGCTTCCCGTTGATCAAGTTCCGCTCGATGTACGTCGACGCGGAGCAGCGCAAGAAGGACATGGAGGAGCTCAACGAGGCCGGTGACGGGGTCATGTTCAAGATCCGCGAGGACCCCCGGGTGACCCGCATCGGCCGCACCCTGCGCCGCTTCTCGCTCGACGAGCTGCCGCAGCTGTTCAACGTCCTCAAGGGCGAGATGAGCCTGGTCGGCCCGCGGCCGCTGATCTTCCCGGAGACGGCGGCGCTGGACGAGAACTGGCACCTGCGCCGGCTCGAGCTGCGACCCGGGCTGACCGGCCCCTGGCAGGTATACGGCCGCTCTCAGAGCCCCTTCCAGGAGATGGTCCGCTTCGATTACCAGTACGTCGCCGGGTGGTCGCTGGCGCGGGACATCGAGATCCTGCTCGCGACCGTTCCCGCCGTCATGTCGGGGCGTGGCGCCTACTAGCACCAACTCCCTCGCGCTCGCCCACGACTACCTGCTGACGATGCGGGGGGCCGAGCGGACCTTCGCCGAGATCGCGGCCTGCTGGCCGTCGGCGTCGATCTACACGTTGCTCTACGACGAGCCGGCGGTGGCGGACGGGTTCGCGGGGCGCGACGTGCACACCTCGGGCCTGCAACGCCTCGGGGTCAACCAGCGCAGCTTCCGCTACCTCCTCCCCTTCTTCCCGGCCGCGACCGAGCGCCTGCGGGTGAGCGACTATGACATCCTCGTCTCCAGCAGCAGCGCCTTTGCCCACGGGCTGCGGCCCGGGCCTGGGACCCTCCACGTCTGCTATTGCCACAGCCCCTTCCGCTACGCCTGGTTCGAGGGCGAGCGAGCACTCGAAGAGACGCCGCCGCTGGGCCGGCCGTTGATGCGGCGGACCCTGAAGCGAATCCGCGCCTGGGACCTCGAGGCGGCCGGCAGGGTCAGCCGTTACGTCGCCAACGCCCGCATCACCCAGGAGCGGATCGAGCAGCTCTACGGGGTCGAGGCCGAGATCGTCCACCCACCGGTCGCGGTCGAACGGTTCTCGATCGGCATGCCGGAGGACTTCCTGCTTTTCGTCGGCCAGATCGTCCCCCACAAGCGGGTCGAGGTCGCGCTGAAGGCGGCACACCTGGCCGGCAGGCCAATCAAGGTGGTGGGCGAAGGCCCCGACCTGCCACGGCTGCAGCAGCTCTACGGAGGGCCGGACGTGGAGTTCCTCGGCAACGTCTCCGACAGCCGCCTGACCGATCTCTATGCTCGCTGCATCGCCCTGGTCGTGCCCAACATCGAGGAGTTTGGAATCGCCGCGGTCGAGGCCCAGGCGGCCGGCCGGCCGGTTGTCGGCGTCAATCGCGGCGGCGTCCGCGAGACCGTCGTCGACGGCGAAACTGGCGTCCTCGTCGACGGCGAGGACGCGGCGGCGCTCGCCGCTCCGCTGCACGACCTCGACTTCGACCGCTTCGACCCGCGGGCGATTCGCGCCAACGCCGAGCGCTTCAGCGCCGCCTCCTTTCGGCGGCGGTTCAAGGCCCTCGTCGACCGCTATGCGGAGCAGCGCCAGCCGGCTTCCGAGGCAGTGGGTTGAGCGACCTGACGCTGATCACCGGTGGTGCCGGCTACGTCGGTGCCGAAGTCGCCACGGCGCTGCTCGACGCCGGCCGCGAGGTCCGCGTGCTCGATTCGCTGCTCCACGGCCAGGACGAGATCGCGAAGATGCTCGCGGAGCGGGGCGCCGACGTTCGCATCGGCGACATCCGCGACGACACGGCCCGCCGCAGCGCCGTCGAGGGTGCCGCCGCAATCGTCCATCTCGCCGCGATCGTCGGCGACCCAGCCTGCGCCCGCGACCCGGAGCTGGCGCGGGAGACCAACGTCGAGGCGACGCGGACGCTGATCGCCGACGCCCGTGAGGCCGGCGTGGCGCACCTGATCTTCGCCTCCACCTGCTCCAACTACGGGCGGATGGCCGACCCGGAGACACCGGTCGACGAGGAGGCGCCGCTGGCGCCGGTCTCCCTCTACGCCGAACAGAAGGTCGAGATCGAGAAGATGCTGCTGGAGAACGGCAGCGGGCCGACGGCCCCGACCTGCCTGCGCTTCGCCACCGTCTACGGCGCGGCGCCGCGGATGCGGTTCGACCTCACCGTCAACGAGTTCACCCGCGAACTCTGGGCCGACCGCGACCTCGAAGTCTTCGGCGAGCAGTTCTGGCGCCCCTACGTCCACGTCCGCGACGCCGCTCGCGGCATCCTCACCGTGCTCGAAGCCGGCCCAGACGAGGTCGGCGGCGACGTCTTCAACGTCGGCCACAGCGACGAGAACTACCGCAAGCTCGACCTCGTCGAAGTGATCACGGCCGAGATCCCGCGCGGCAACGTCAGCTACGTGCACCGCGACGAGGATCCCCGCGACTACAAGGTGTCCTTCGCCAAGATCCGTGAGCGGCTCGGCTTCGAACCGCAGATGCGGGTGCCTGACGGCGTCCGCGAGATCGCCGGCGGGCTGGACGCCGAGGCCTTCGGCGACCCGTTCGACGGTCGCCACCGCAACACGCCCTAGACCCTCCCAGCCGCTCGCAGAGCCAGTTCGCGAGTAATAGGCAGCCGCAAGCCGATTTGCAGACGGCAACGGTCGTCTAGTACATCCGTCCAGGCGCTCGCCCTAACGCCACGAAGGCCGCTTCGCCACCCGATGACGGGAGGGCATGCGGTTTCCCGCCCACACCCTCCGCCTCTTCCTGGTTGCGCTCCTTGCCGGTTGCGTCTTCGCGACCGCCGCCAGCGCTTCGAGCGCCCGCACCGACGTCGGCAACTCGATCTCGGTGGCGGCGCCAGGAAGCGGAACCGCCGCCTGCCTCGAGCGAGCGGCCCGAACCGCCCGCACGATCGCCGCTCGCGGCCGCGAGAGCACTACCACCACCAGAAAGGCGCGCCGCAAGGCAGCCAAGGTACGGCGGCGCTGCCTCTCTCGCCTGCGACGGACCGCTAAGCGTCAGGGAGCGACGGCAAGCGTCCTGACCACGCAGGCCCCGGGCAACCTCGTGATCGGGATCGATGGCGGTTACGCCGGCTGGAGCGACAGCGAAATCGCCCAGCGCGAGGAACTCGGCGCCGCCGTCACCCGCCACGAGTGGGACCCGGCGGATCCCGTCGACGAGCAGGACGAGGAGGTTCTGATCGCAGCCGCTGAGATCGGCACCCGCATCCACGCGCTGCTCGGCGGCAACGACCTCGGCGACGCCGGCCACTACCGCGAGTTCGTCGTCGCCTTCGTCCGCCGCTACGGTGCCGGCGGCAGCTTCTGGGCCGCCCATCCCGAGCTCGACGCATCGCGCTACGCGATCACGACGATCGAGCTCGGCAACGAGCCCTACTTCGGCGAGATGTCGCCGCAGGAGTACGCGGCGACGGTGCGACCGGTGCTCGAGGAGATACAGCGCCTGCAGCTGCCGGTCCAGGTGGTCCTCCCCAGCCGCGTCTACGGCAAAGACACCACCTGGATCGACACGCTCTACCAGCTGATCCCGAACCTCAATGATCTCTTCTACGCCTTCGCCGACCACCCCTACTGGTACGGGCACGACCCGGCCGAGGTGAGCGCGGCGGGACCGTTCGGGCGGATCGACACGCTGCGCAAGCGGATGAACGAACACGGCGCCAACACCAAGCCGATTTTCATCACCGAGTACGGAGAGTCGACCGCGAGCTGCGGCGAGGAGTGCATCAGCGAGGAGGTCCAGGCCACGCACCTGAAACAGATGCTCGACGCGATCCTCACCCGCCCCGACTGGGGAGTGAAGATGCTGTCGGTCTTCCAGCTGCGCGACCGCGGCACCGCCAGCAGCGACCGCGAGCTGCAGTTCGGGCTGCTGCGCCAGGACGGGTCGGCGAAGCCGTCGTACGCGATCGTGCGGGACGCGATGCAGCAGTACCGGGGTTAGCAACGGGCGTCCGGGCCGCGAGACTGGCGTTGCGGAGGAGGGGTCTGGCCGTCCCCCGGGCGAATTGGGTCGCGCACCCTTCGGGTGCAGCTCCGGATGTTGCTGCGCGCCTATGGCGCGCAAGAGACAGATTGCATTTCGCCGCCTGCGGCGACATTCGCCCGGGGGACGGCCAGACCCCTCCTCCACCCGCAGCGTCGGGACGGCCGAAGGTTCGGAAGCTCTCAGGCAAGGAGGGAGGTGCTCGCCGGCTTTGTCGGAGCTTCCGTGACCTGGAATGTCTGCGGGAGCTCGCTGTGTTGTCAAAGCTTCCCTGACCTGGATGTCAGCAGGAGCTCGTGCGTGGAGGGGTGTCGGTAGTGCCCCGCGGGAATGTGCCCCGAAGGGGCGCGAAATGCAATCTGTCATCTGCGCCCCATAGGGGCGCACCAACATCCGGAGCCGCACCCGCAGGGTGCGCGACCCAATTCCCGCGGGGCACTACCGACACCCCTCTTCCGCCCCGCCCTCCCCGCAACTTCCCCTGCATCGCTTCAGCACCAGTTTGGGACATGCGTCCAAAACCGCCCGCTCTGCACACGTCGGGCAGCGGCCGGCCGACAACCCGGGAATGAGAATCGCGAAAAGCGCCGCCGCCCAGACCGCCCTCCCCCTGCTTGCCCTCGTCGGCATGCTCGTTCTTGCCGGTCCGTCCGCCGCCTCGGCGGCCTCCGCCTCAGCCTCGGCCAAGCGCGCCGCGGCGATCTGCAGCAAGCGCGCTGAGCGCAGCGTCTCCACCAGCGCCGCTTCGCAGCGCCGCTCGGCCACCCGCCGCTGCGTGACCAACCTTCTCCGTTCCACGTCCCGCCGCAAGGACACCGTCGCCCCATCCGTCAGCTGGAAGGCCCCAGCCGCCGGCGCCACCGTCAGCGGCAAGCTCGAAGGGTCGGCCTGCGAGGCGAGCGCCAGCGACGACCGCGGCGTCAGCAGCGTCGTGATGAAGGTCGACGGCGCCACCCTCAATACCGAGGCCGCCGCCCCCTACAACTGCTACTTCGACACGACCAAGGTCAGCGACGGCTCGCACACGCTGAGTGCCACCGCCTACGACGCGGCCGGCAACTCGCGCACCGCTTCGGTCACCGTCAGCGTCGTCAATGCGACGGCGCCGGCTCCCGCTCCGGTGCCGGAGCCCGCCCCCGAGCCGGAACCGACCCCGACTCCGGAACCCGCGCCCGAACCCGGCGACACCACCGCGCCCAGCGTCGGCTGGAAGGTGCCGACCGCCGGGGCCACGCTCAGCGGCAAGGTCGAAGGCTCCACCTGCGAGGCGAGCGCCAGCGACGACCGCGGGATCGAACGGGTGGTGATGAAGGTCGATGGCAGCACGCTCAACACCGAGATCGCCGCCCCCTACAACTGTTACTTCGACACGACCAAAGTCAGCGATGGCTCGCACACACTGACCGCGATCGCCTACGACGCGGCTGGCAACTCGCGTTCGGCCTTGGCGACGGTGAATATCTCCAACGCCCCGGCCCCCACGCCGGTCCCTGAGCCGGAACCGGCCCCGGCACCCCTCCCGGGCAGCGGCGCCCTCGTGATCGGCATCGACGGCGGCTACGGCGGCTGGAGCAGCACCGAAACGACCTACCGCGCCCAGCTCGGCGCCGCGGTGACCCGCCACGAGTGGGACCCGGCCGCCCCGGTCAACGCGCAGGACGCGCTGGTGCTGAAGGCCGCATCCCAGGTCGGTACCCGTATCCACGCCCTGCTCGGCGGCAACCAGCTTGGCGACGCGACCCGCTACCGCGAATGGGTCGTCGCCTTCGTCCGCCGCTACGGCGCCGGCGGCAGCTTCTGGGCCGCTCATCCCGAGCTCGACGAGTCGCGCTACGCGATCACCACCTTCGAGCTCGGCAACGAGCCCTACTTCGGCGCGATGTCGGCCAGCCTCTACGCCGACACCGTGCGCCCGACCCTGGAAGAGGTCAAGCGCCTCGGCCTGCCGGCGAAGATCATCCTGCCGAGCCGCGTATACGGCACCGACACCAGCTGGATGGACACGCTGTATGCCCGCATCCCCAACCTCAACACCCTCTTCTACGGTTTCGCCGACCACCCCTACTGGTATGCCCACGACCCGGCCCAGGTCAGCCCGGCGGGGCCGTTCGGGCGGATCGACGTACTGCGCCGGCGGATGAACGAAAAAGGCGCCTCGGCGAAGCCGATCCTCCTCACCGAGTACGGCGAGTCGACCGCGAGCTGCGGCAGCGAGTGCGTCAGCGAGGCGGTCCAGGCCGAACACCTGCAGAAGATGCTCAACGCGGCGGTCACCCGCACCGAATGGAAGGTCGAGATGGTCTCCTTCTTCCAGTTGCTCGACCGCGGCACCAACAGCAGCGACCGCGAGCTCCAGTTCGGCCTCCTGCGCCAGAACGGCACCCAGAAGCCGTCCTACTCGATCATCCGCAGCGGCATGCAGCAGTTCCGCGGCTAGCCCCAACGCTTCTTTGCTTGGGAAGTGTCAACCTGGGTAGCGGTTGACAAGATCATCCGTCCACGCAAGCCTGTTGGACGAAAATATGAGGTTTCCCAGTCCTTCACTTAAGCCGGTCCTGCTCGCCCTTGTCGCGCTCATCGCGGCCACGAGCGGACTGGCGCTGGCGTCGTCCGCTCGCGACGGCGACGGCAGCCGAGCCGACAGGAGCGCCTCCACGGCGGAGCGCCTGGCCCCGGGGAAGGCCCACGTCGGGCGGGCGCGGGTAGCCGGCGCCAAGCGCAAGGCCCGCGACGGCACCAAGGCGCCCGTCACGTCGCCGGGGCTCGTCGCCGCCGCCCCCGCCGCTCGGGTGCCCGAACAGGCACTGGCAGCTGCTGCTCCCGCCGCAGCGCCGATCCCCGACCTGCCCGCTCCGGCATCTCCACCGACGCCGACGCCCGCGCCGGAAGCGCCGGCGCCTGAAGAACCGCCGGCGCCGGAACCGCCGTCGCCCGAAGCGCCGACCCTTGAAGAACCGCCCGCGCCCGTGGAACCGCCCGCGCCCCCCGAAGAACCGCCTGCCCCCGAAGAACCGCCGGCGCCGGAACTGCCGCCCGTCGAAGAAGGGGAACCGATCCCCTCTCCTGAAGCCGAACCGGAACCCAGCCCGCCGCCGCCTCAAACCTCCACCCCCGACATCGACCCCGGGGTCCCGCTCGAACCGCAGCCCTCGCCCGCCGGCGGGCTGGTGCTCGGCATCGACGGCGGCTACGCCGGCTGGAGCGGCACCGAAGTCGGCTACCGCACCCAGCTCGGGGCCGCCGTCACCCGCCACGAGTGGAGCCCGGCGCAGCCGGTCAACGAGCAGGACGAGGAGGTCCGGATTGCGGCGGAAAGGATCCATACCCGCATCCACGCCCTGCTCGGTGGCAACCGGCTCGGTGACGCGACCCACTACCGCGAATGGGTCGTCGCCTTCATCCGCCGCTACGGCCTCGACGGCAGCTTCTGGGCCGAGCATCCCGGCCTCGACGAATCGCGCTATGCGATCACGACCGTCGAGCTCGGCAACGAGCCCTACTTCGGGGCGATGTCCGACGCCGAATACGCGGACACCGTCCGCCCGACCCTGGAACGCATCGATGAGCTCGACCTGCCGGTCAAGGTCGTGCTGCCGGTGTACCTGCACGGGGAGGACGTCTCCTGGATCGACAACCTCTACGCCCGCATCCCAGCGCTCAACTCGCTGTTCGACGCCTTCGCCTTCCACCCCTACTGGTACGGGCACTCTCCCGCCGCCTCCGGCGACGGTGGGGCCTTCGAGCGCCTCGACACGCTGCGCGAGCGCATGAACGAGCTAGGGGCAGATGCGAAGCCGATCCAGCTCACCGAGTACGGCGAGTCGACCGCCAACTGCGGCAGCGAGTGCGTGACCGAGGCGGTCCAGGCCGAACACCTGAGCGAAATGCTCGAGGCCGTTGTGGCCAACAGCGCCTGGAAGGTCGAGATGCTCTCGGTGTTCCAGCTGCTCGATCGCGGCACCAACAGCACGGACCGCGAGCTGCAGTTCGGCCTCTTGCGCGAGGATGGGACCGCTAAGCCGGCCTACGCGATCGTCCGCGCGGCGATGCAGCTGTACCGCTGAGGACCGGTTCTAAAGGACGGTTCCCCGGGCGTCGATCCAGGTCCGTACCTCGCCGTATACTCGCCGCGCCGCCCTGCTTACGGCCGGCCCCGCCCGATGCGGACCGCCATCGCCACCTCATTCACGCCAACTCTCGACTCGGGCCGCGCGCGACGTACCTACGGCATCGTGCGGGCGCTGGCAGCCGCCGGCCCGGTTGACCTCGTCTACGGGGCCTTCGGCGCCGAGTCGCCGGACCCCGCTTACGAAGACATCGAGGGCCTGGAGCTGCACCGGGTCGAACGTCCCGGCGCCCTCGCGCGCCTGCCCGCCTACGTCCGTGCCCGGCTCCGCCGCGTGCCGGACGACTTCGCGCGGGGGATCTGGCCCGGCGTCGCCGCGCGGGCGGCGGATCTGGCGGATGAGGAGACGCGGCTGATCGCCGAGGGCCCGGTCGCGGCGGCGGCGCTGCTGCCGCTTGCCTCACGCCGCGCCGCCATCTACAGCGCCCACAACCTCGAGTCCGCCTTCCGCCACCGGCTCGACGAAGCTGGGATGTCGCTGTCGGCCCTGGAGCGCTTCGAGCGGCTGCTGCTGGAGCGCTTCGAGGAGAGTTGGATGGTCTCTCCCACCGACATGGAGGGTGCGGCGGCGCTGGCGCCCGGCGCCCGTTTGCGGCTCGTCCCCAACGTCGTCGACGTCGCCGCGATCGAGCCGGTCCCGGCGCGCACCGGCGAGCGGGTGGTCCTCTTCGTCGCCGACCTCTCCTACGAGCCGAACCGCGGGGCGCTGCGCTTCCTCTTCGAGGAGGCGATGCCAAGTCTCTGGGAGAGCGCGGCCGACGTTCGCCTGGTGGTCGCCGGCAGGGGCAGCGAGGAGATCGAGCCGCCGGACCCGCGAATCGAGGCGAGCGGCTTCGTGCCGGATCTGCGCGATCTCTACCTCGCGGCCGGATGCGTCGTCGTGCCCCTGCTCGAGGGCGGCGGCTCACCGTTGAAGTTCGTCGAGGCGCTGGCCTACGGAGTCCCGGTCGCCGCCACGCCACTGGCTGCCGCCGGGCTCGAAGTCCAAGCCGGGAAGCACTACGTGGAGGGCGAGGCCGACGGCGCCGCCTTCGCGGCGGCGATCGAGGCCGCCCTCGACCCCGCCGCCGGGAACCCGCTGGCCGCCGCCGGCCGCGAGCTGGCCGAGCACGAGTACTCGATCGAGGCGCTGGAGCGGCGCCTGGCCGCATGAAGATCGTCTCGGTGATGACCGGTGCCGCCCCCGGGGGGGCCGAGTTCGCCGCCGTCGAGCTGCTCGACGCGATGATCGAGCGCGGCCACGAGACGGTGATGCTGAGCGACTCGGCCGAGATCGGCCGCGAAACCCGTGTCGAGGTCCACCCGCTGGAGCTGGGTCCGAAGCTCTCGGGCCGCACCTGGCCCCAGCTCGCGACGCGCTGGCGCTCGCTGTCGGCGGCACTGCAGGAGGCGCTCGAGGCCGAGGCTCCCTACGACGTGCTGCTGCTCCATTACAAGAAGGAGCAGCTGCTGGCGCCGGGCCTGCCCGAGCGGCTCCGCCCCCAGATCGCCTGGTGCGAGTGGGGACCGGTCCCGCTCCAGATGCGCCAGGGGCCAGGCCGCTGGGCCTACGCCCGAGCCTCGCGCGGCGCCGGTCCGGTGCTGGCGATCTCCGAGGGCACGCGCCGCTCGGTGATCGACGCCGGCGTCGAGGCGAGCAAGGTCGCGGTGCTGGCGAACGCGATGCGGACCGAGGAGATCCGCTTCAGCGCCAAGGGGCGCGCGCGGGTGCGCGAGGAGCTCGGCATCCCCGCGGAAGCCTTCACGATCGGCTGCATCTCCCGCTTCCACCCGAAGAAGCGCAACGACGTCCTGATCGACGCGGTCGCGGCCCTCGGTGAGCAGACCCACCTGATCCTCGCCGGCTCGGGTGAGACCGAGGCCGAGCTGCGCGAGCGCGCGGCGGCGCTCGGCGCGCGCGCACACTTCCTCCCCACCCCCGGCGCCGAGGTCGGCGACGTGCTCTCCGCCTTCGACGTCTCGGTCTTCTGCCCCTCTCCCGCCGAGGGCCAGCCGCGGGCGGTGATCCTCGGCATGCTGGCCGAACGCCCCTGCGTCTCGACCGGGGCCGAGGGAGTGGTCGGCCTGATCGAGGACGAGTTCGGGGCGATCGTCTCGCCCGAGAACGATCCTGCCGCGGTTGCCGCCGCGCTGCGTCCCTACGAAGGCGACCCCGAGCGGGTGCGTCGCGAGGGCGCCCTGGCGGCGAAGCGGGCGATCGAGCGTTTCGACCGCGCGGTCGTCGCCGCGCGGGCGGAGCAGCTGATCGAAACGGCGAAAGCGGTGCGGCCGTGAACGAGACGGAGCGCGACGCGGAGCCGCTGCGCGTGCTTATCGTCGACGAGGGCGTGCTCGGCCACCGGACGCTGAAACGCCAGCTCGGCGCGCAGCTGGAGGCGATGCCGGGGGTCGAGGCGCGGATGGTGACCGTGCCGGCTCCGAGCCGGCTCGGCCGGCTGGCGCTGCGGCGGGTACCGCGACTCGGCGACGCTGACCTGCTCGGCCTGCGCTGGCGCCTGCGCTGGTCCTGGCAGGCCCGCCGCCTGCTGAAGCGGAACGCCCGCTGGGCCGATGTGGCGCTGCTCGTCACCCAGGCCTCGGCCCTGCTCAGCAAGGGGCCGATGCGCGACCTCCCCTGCGTGCTCGCCATCGACGCGACCGTGGGCCAGTTCACCGCGCTCGAGTACCAGGGGCCGCGCGACCGCCACTCGGCGCGACAGCAGCGGCTGATCGCGCGGCTGGAGCGGCGGGCGATCGCCAACGCCGCCGCCGTGGTTGCCTGGACCGAGTGGAACGCCGCCGCCCTGCGCGAGGAATACGACGTGACCGCGACCCGGCTGGAGACGATCCACCCCGGCCTCGACGCCAGCTGGTGGAGCGAGGCGGTCGAGGGCCGGCAGCCGGGACACGGGGGCCCGATGCGGGTCCTCTTCGTCGGCAACGACGCCCGCCGCAAGGGGCTCGAGGCGCTGATCGAGGCCGTCTCCCATCTCGATGGCGCGGCAGTCCTCGACGTCGTCAGCGGCGACGAGATCCCCGAGCGTGAGCTGGTGCGAGTCCATCGCGGCGTCTCAGCCAACAGCGAGGAGCTGCGGGCGCTCTACGCCGCCGCCGACGTCTTCGCCCTGCCGACGCACGCCGACGCCGTGCCCTGGGCGGTGTTGGAGGCGATGGCGGCCGGCCTGCCCGTCCTCGCCTCCGACGTCGGCGCGATCGGCGAGCTGCTGGGTGGCGGCGGCGAGCTCGTCGCGCCCGGGGACGTCGACGGCCTGGCCGCGGCGCTGCGGCGCTTTGCCGACCCAGAGCGGCGCCGCCGGCTCGGCGAGGCGTCCCGCGAGCGGGTGCGCGAGCGCTACGACAGCGCGATCCAGGTGCCGCGCCTGCTCGAGCTGCTCGCCGCTGTGGCACGGAAGCCGGACGCCGTCGGCCGCCTGCGAATGCGGCGGCGGACCTTCGTCGCGCTCGGCGCCGGGGCCGCCGGCGTGGCCCTCGCCGCGCCGTACGCCGCCCTGGTTCCCGGAGAGGAGTTCGAGCAACTGGTCGCCTCGCGACTGGGGATCGAGCCGGAGCTGGCGGCGCAGCTGCTGCAACGGGCGCGGGAACAGTACGGAGACGCGGAGTACGACGCCCGCGCCGCCGCCTTCGCCCTCGCCGTCCGCGATCCCGCGGCGACGCTGATGCCGGAGGAGGTCCGGCGCAAGGCGGTCGACGGCCTGATCGCGCCGATGCTCTCGGTACCGGCCTCCAACCTCGCCTACGCCGTCACCGGCGTCGATCCGGGCGGTGCCGCCCCCTGCTCGGGCCTGGTGCCAGGCGCATGAAAAGGATCGAGGCGGACATCGCGATCGTCGGCTCGGGCGTCTGCGGTCTGCTGGCCGCCTGGGGCCCGCTGCAGGCCGGAGCCCGGGTGGCGATGCTGGAGCGCGGTGCCCTCAAGACCCACGCCGAACAGCTCGCCGACGGGGAGTGGGCGGCGAAGGTACCCGGGGCTGCGCCCAATAATGAAACCGCTCCCGGCACTCCCGAGTACCCGTGGAGCTACGTCTACGGGGTCGGCGGCTCCTCGCTGCACTGGTCGGGAACCACGCCCCGCTTCATCGCCAGCGACTTCAAGATGCGCTCGACCTACGGGGTGATGGTCGACTGGCCGATCGGGCTCGAACAGCTGCTGCCCTACTACGTGCGGGCTGAGGAAGCGCTCGGCGTCGCCGGGGCGCCGCCGAGCGAGGTGGCGGGCGGCGGCCCCCGGCTGCCCGGTGCGCGGGCGCTGCCGCCGCATCCGCACAGCCCGATGGACCAGGTCGTCGCACCTCATCTGGAGCCCTTCCGACCGCTGCCGCAGGCGCGTCCCTCCGAGTCGATCCAGGGCCGGCCGCCCTGCTGCGGTACGGCGACCTGCGAGCTCTGTCCCGTCGACGCGCGCTTCTCAGCCCTCAATGGGCTGCGCTCCGTGCTCGACCACCCCGGCCTCGAGCTGCGCCAGCAGACCGTCGTCGCACGGCTGCGGGCGGCGCCCGGCGGCCGCGAGATCGAGGCGATCGAGGCGTTTGGCTCGGCCGGGGAGCGAGTGCAGGTGCGGGCGGGCACCTACGTCCTCGCCGCCAACGGATTCGAAAATCCCGGCATCCTGCTGCGCTCGGGCCTGGAGCGGGAGGACGTCGGACGCTACCTCGCCGACCACGGGCACACGTCGGTCTTCGCCGACCTCGAGGAGGACGTCAAGCCCGGCTACGGCACCGCCCTGGTCACCGGCCTATCGGAAGCGTTCCGCGACGGGTCGTTCCGCGCGCGGCGGGCGGGGGCGATCGTCGGTCCCTATAACCCCGGCGCCCCACTGGGACCCCTGGCGGCGGCCGGTGTGCTCGAGCGCGAGGACGGAAAGCGGGTCCGCGCCGAGGCGCTCGCTCGCTGGAAACGGACCCTCCCCCTCGACGTGCTCAGCGAAGACACGCCGCGGCGCGAGCGCCGCGTCTCGCTCTCGCCCAACCGCGGCGCCTTCGGGCTGCCGCTGAACCGCATCGCCTACTCCTCCCCGAGCAGCTACGAACGCGACGGCATCGCCAGCGTCGTGGAACAGCTGCGGGAGCGGCTGGCGCCGCTCGGCGTACGCGACGTCTCCCACCAGGCCGGGCCGCGCGGGGGGCATCTGCTCGGCACCTGCCGAATGGGCTCCGGGGACGAGGGCGTAGTCGACGCGGACATGCGCCACCTCGACCTGGAGAACCTCTTCGTCGCCGGCGGCTCGGCCTTTCCGACCTACGGGCCGGTCCACCCGACCCTGACGATCGCGGCCCTCGCCCTGCGGCTCGGCGAGCTGCTCGCCTCCGAGGTCCCCGCTTGAGCGAGACGCTCAGCGCCTGCGTGATCGTCCGCGACGAGGAGGAGCGCCTCCCGGCCTGCCTCGAGAGCCTCCGCTTCTGCGAGGAGGTCGTCGTCGTCGACAGCGGCTCCCGCGACCGCACCCGCGAGATCGCCCGCGCAGCAGGAGCGCGTGTCGTCGAGAACCCTTGGCACGGCTTCGCCGCCCAGCGCAACGTCGCTCTCGATCATGCAGGCGGCAACTGGGTGCTCGAGATCGACGCCGACGAGCGGGTCAGCCAGGCGCTCGCCGAGGAGATCCGCGCCTTCCTCGCCGCGCCCCCGGAGGACGTGCGGATGACCGCGATCCCGATGCGCGACGTCTTCCTCGGCTGCGAGCTCGGCCCCGCCAGCCGCTACCCGCGCTACCGCCACCGGCTCTTCCGTCGCGGCGCCTTCCGCCACGACGTGTCGCGCAGCGTCCACGAGGGCCTCTGGCCCGACGGCCCGACGCACCCGTTCAGCGGCGACCTCGAGCACCTGCTCGCCTCCTCCTGGCGCGAGGCACTGGCCGACGCCCGCTCCTACGCCCGCCTCGAGGCAGCGCAGCGCAGCCGTCCCGGCGCCGCCGAGGCGCTGACCGGCGTCCTGCTCCGCCCCGCCGCCAAGCTCGCCTACCGGCTGCTCCTCTACGGCGCCTGGCGCGACGGCTGGCGGGGGCTGGCGAAGGTCGGGCTGGAGTGCGGCGCCGACTCGATCGCGACGCTGCATCGGCTGCGCGGCGGGGTCGAGAACGGGACGAGCGGCTTCGGCCAGGAGCCGCCCCGGCTCGGACCGGTGCGGATCGTCGGCGTCGCCCTCGGCGCCGCGGGCGCCGAGCGCCTCGGCCCCTGGCTCGAAGCGGCGGCGCGCTGCGGTGCCGACGTGGCGCTGATCGGCCCGGCGCCCGGGCCTGGCCTTGGGACCGGCGTGCGCCGACGAGCCCTCGATGGCAGCGACGCCGGGGCGCTGGTGCGGGCGCTCGACGCCGAGGACCAGCTGCGGCCGATCGACGCCCTGCTCCCCGCCGGCCGCCGCGAGCGCCGGCGCCTGCGGCTGGCGCCGCGGGCGCTGCGCGGAGCCGTCGCGCCACTCGACCCCTCGACCACGCCCGAAGCGACCGTGCAAGCGGTGCAGGAGCGCACCCGCGCACCGGGAACCATCTAGCTTGAGCACTATCCTGATTCAAGTCGTACCGAGACCTGCCCGATAGGTCAGACCTACCTGTGGAACTGAACGGCTACCTCCGTTTGATCTGGACCAGCAAGCGCTGGCTGGCGCTGTTTGCCGTGATCGCGGCCGTGGTCGTCTACGCCTTCTCCTCCTCGAGGGAGAACGAGTACGAGAGCACCGCCCTCGGCCAGGTCGTCTCGACCAGCCAGGCCGAAGGCGAAATCCCCAGCGAGGAACAGCTGCTCAGCCTCTCCAACGTCTACAACCAGCTGGCGAAGACCCGCAGCGTGCTCGACGTCGCCCACGAGGAGCCCGCGGTGAAAGGGCGCGAGGACGAATTCGACGAAAGCGTCGAGGTCTCGCCCGAATCGCGGGTCGGGGTGCTCAGCTTCAGCGCGATCACCGGTGATCCGGTCCTCTCGGCCGAATTCGCCAACGCCTACGCGGAGGCCTTCTCCGCTTATCTCAGCGGCCTTCAGGTCGATCAGCTGAAAGGAGCGCTGGAGCCGACCCAGCAGCGGATCAACGAAATCGAAGCCGAACTGGCCGAACTGGCGCCCGGCGAACTGCAGCGGGCAGGCCTCCAGGTCGAGCTGCAGGCGCTGCAGGAGCAGATCGCCAGCCAGACCTCCAACCCCGGCGACTCGCTGCGGATCGTCGAGCGCGCCGCCGCCAACACGAACCCCGTATCGCCGAAGCCGAAACGCGACGCCCTGCTGGCCCTGATCGCGGCGCTGGTCCTCGGCGCCTGCGCGATCTACTTGCGCGACCTGCTCTTCGACCGCTACGGCTCCGCCCAGGACGCCGCCCGCGACCTCGGCCTGCAGCTGCTGGGCGAGATTCCGAAGGGACGCGGAAACGAGCCCGCCGTGGAGGCCTTCCGCAGCCTGCGCACGGCGATGGTCTTCGCGCTCGAGCGCTCCGGCAACTACCGGGGCAACGGCGCCGGCGACGGGGCCGGGACGGTGCTCGTCACCGGCGCCGAGTCCGGCTGCGGCAAGAGCTACGTCTCCACCAACATCTCCCGCACCCTCGCGACCGAGGGGCGCCGGGTCACCGCCGTCGACGGCGACCTGCGGCGCCCGACCCTGCATGAGACCTTCCGCACCTCGCTCTCCCCCGGCCTCAGCGACCTCCTGGTCGAGGACGATGCCCCGGCTCCGGACGCGGTCGCGGTAAACGTCCGCCTCACGCAGAGCGCCGGGGCGTCGAGCGGCGAGCTGCAGATGGTTCCCGCCGGTGCGCACGCAGAGGACGCGGTCGAGTCGCTGTCCTCGACGCGGATGAAAGAGATCGTCAGATTCCTCCGCTCCGACAACGACATGGTCGTCTTCGACAGCCCGCCGACGCTGGTCGTCGTCGACCCGGTCGTCCTCGCGCGCTATGCCGACGGGGTCGTCTTCGTGATCGACTCGCGCCACACCCGTCGCCGCGACGCGCGCCGCGCGATCGAGGCGCTGCGCGCCACCGGGGCGCCGCTGCTTGGCTTCGCCTTCAACCGCTCCAACGCAAAACAGACGCGCTATGACGCCTACCGGCCGGCCACCCCGCAGCGTCAGGCGGCCGGGCGAAGCAAGGAGACGCGGGTCTGAACCGCCCGACCCTCGCTATGCCGAATCTCGGCGTGGCGGTTGGGGTCGCGGCCGCCGGCCTGGCGACCGGCCTCCTACTCGCCGCGGGGCTGCAGTTCGCCGGGCCCAAAGGAGCGCTGGCACCTGCCCTCGCGCTGCTCTGCCTGGTGCTGCTGCGCTTCCCGGGCCTCTGCCTCGGGATGCTCCTGGCCGTCGCCGTCCTCGCCGAAGTCGAAGCCGCCGGTTTCGTCCCCTCCGGTGCCGCCTACTACGACACCGCCGTCTCCAGCCTGACCCCGCCCGACCTGCTGCTGCTGCTCGGGCTCGGCGGCGTCCTGCTCCGCTTCGTCACCGACGACGAGCGCCCGAAACTGCCGCATCCGCTGACGATCCCCCTGCTGCTGCTGTTCCTGGCCCTGGCCGGCGGCGTCCTCACCGGGCTCACCGCCCACGCCGGGGTCAGCCAGGGGGACCTCTTCCACCGCGGTATGCACGTCGCCTACGTCTTCCTGGTGCCGCTGCTCGCGGTCAACGTCCTGCGCGACACGCGCGCCCTGAAGGTGTTCGCCGTCGCGGTTGCCGCCCTCGCCGCCGTCAAAGCGGTTTCCGGGCTCTACGTCGCACTCGGCGGGGTCGGCAACACCGTCGAAGAGGAAGCGGTCAGCTTCCTCAGCCCCGTCCCCAATCTGGTCGTGCTGGTGCTGGCGCTGGGCGTCGTCGCGGCGCTCGTGCGCAAGGTCAAAATCCCGCTCTGGATGATGGCGGCGGCGCCGATCGGGCTGCTCACCCTCGTCCTCTCCTTCCGGCGCTCCTTCTGGATCGCCGCCGCCTTCACGCTGGTCGTCGTCGTCATCGTTGCCAGCCGCCGCCGCGGCCGTGCGGTGCTCGCCGTGGCCGCAATGACCCTTGCCCTTACGCTCGGCGCGGTGGCCACGGTCGGCTCCTCCGACGATCCCGCCGCGAGCCCGCTGGCGGAGCGGGCGCAGACGCTCAGCCCCGGCGGCCTCGGCACGAACCGCGGCGACCGCTACCGCATCGACGAGCGCCGCAACGTGATCGAGAACATCCAGGCGGCCCCTCTCACCGGCATCGGCCTCGGCGTGCCCTGGAAGGTCCACGAGCCGCTGGCCGAGGCCCATGACCGGCGCTACGCCCACGTGGCGACGCTCTGGTACTGGCTGGCACTCGGCCCGCTCGGGCTGATCGCCTACCTCGCGATCATCGGCACCGCCCTCTGGACGGCGGTGAGGATCTGGCGCCGCCACCCGGACGAGGCGATCCAGGTCTGCGCGATCGCCGGCTTCGGGGCCATCCTCGGGCTGCTGATCGTCGAACTGACCGCTACCTTCGCCGGCATCGAGCCGCGGGTATCGCTCATCTTCGGCGGCGCCCTCGGCTGGCTCGCGGCCGCCTGGCGCGACCTGCCGGCCAAGAAGCAGGCTCGGCTCGGCTCGGCCTGATGTCGACCGCGCCCACCCGCGCGACGGGAGTCGGCTCCCGTCGCGTCGTCGCCGACGTCGTCGTCCAGCTCGGCGGCCAGGTCGTGAACATCGCGCTCGGGATCGTCACCACGGTCATCATCGTCCGCGCCCTCGGCGCCACCCGCTACGGCGAGTGGGCGACGGTTCTGGCGGCAATCGAGCTGATCGCCGCCGTCGGCAACTTCGGCCTCGAAACCGTGGCGGTGCGCCTCGCCGCGCAGGAACCCGAGCGCGAGGGCGCCTGGGTCGGGGCGGCGACCGGCCTGAGGCTGGCGATCGCGCTGCCGATGCTGGCGGCCTTCGTCCTCGCCCTCGTGGTCATGGCGAGCGATCACGAGATGCTGGTTGCCGGCCTGGTGCTCTCGGTCCTCTTTCTCACGGCGGCGCTCTCGACCCTGCGCATCGTCTTCCGGCTGCACGTGCGCAACCACGTCACCGTCGCCTTCACGACCGTGAACAGCGTCCTCTGGGCCGGTTCTGTGATCGCGATCGCGGCGCTCGACGGCGGCATGGTCGCCTTCGCCCTGGCCTTCGTCGCGATCACGATCCTGGTCCAGGGGGCGCTGGCGGTGCTGGCGCTGCGCACGATCCACGTCCGCTGGCGCGGCTCCCGCCAGCTCTGGCGGCGGATATTCGGCATCGGCATCTCGGTCGGGATCGCCGGCACGCTGACCTTCGCCTACGGCCGCATCGACCAGATCCTCGTCTACGAGCTGGCCGAGAGCGCCACCGACGTCGGCGTCTACGCGGCGATGTACAAAATCCTCGACAACGCCGGCTTCCTGCCGATGGCGGTGATGATCACCCTCTTCCCGATCATGGCCGGGCTGTTCCCCTCCGACCCGCCGCGGCTGCGGCGGATGATGCAGATCGCGATCGACTACCTGACGATCGTCGCCCTCGGCGGCCTGGCGCTGACGATCGTCGCCGCCGAGCCGATCGTCGAGCTGCTCTACGGCCCCGATTACGTCTCCGGTGCCACGGTGCTGACGATCCTGGTTGCCGCCTTCATCCCGATCTGCATCGGCAACGTCGCCGGCAACATGGTGGTGGCGATGGACCTGCAGCGGCGCTACATCTGGTTCGCCGCGCTGGGACTGCTGCTCAACGTGCCACTCAACCTGGTGCTGATCCCCGAGTACGGGATCGAGGCCGCGGCCTGGGTGACGCTGCTGACCGAGGTCGTGGTCGTCGGGCTGAGCCTGGCGATGGTCCTGCGCAAGATCGAGCTGCGGCTCTCGCTGCGCAGCATCGGCCTCGCCCTGGTTGCCGCCACGATCGCCGCCCTCGCAATCTGGGGCCTGCGCCAGGCGGGAGCCGGGGCGATCGTCCTGGTGCTGGCGATGACCGCCCTCTATCCGCTGCTGCTGGTCGCCCTGGGGGCGCTCGACCTGAACGAGCTGCGGCGGCTGCTGCGCGATCGCAAGGATCCGGAGGCCGCCGCATGAGCGAGCAGCGGCTGCGGATCGCGATCGACGCCAACGTCCTCGGCGGCGACTGGGGCGGCATCCCCAAGTACCTGAGCCGGATCGCGGCGGAGCTGATCGCCGGCGGCGACGAGGTCGACCTGCTGGCCAACACGCGCCGGCTCGAGCGCAGCGTGGCCGGGGCGCACGAGGTCGGCGTCCGCGTCAAAGGCACGCCGATCTGGCGCAACGCCTTCGTGCCGCTGTGGCTGGCCCGCGCCCGCGCCGACGTGCTCTGGGCGCCGGAGAGCGTGCTGCCGCGCTGGAGCCCGGTGCCGACCGTCGTCACGATCCACGACCTCGCCTCGCTGCGCCTCCCGGAGATCAAGCCGCAGGCCCACGTGAAGCTGTTCGAAACGACGGTGGCGCGCTCGGTGCGCCGGGCGACGCGGACGATCGCGGTCTCGCAGAGCACCGCGGACGACGTCGAGGCCTTCTACGGGGTCGGCGCCGAGCGCGTCCGCGTCGTCCCCAACGGCGTCGAGGACCGCTTCGCGCCGGACGACCGCGAGGCGGCCAGGGCGGCGGTGCGCGAGCGCTGGGGAATCGAGGGACCCTTCGTCCTCCACGTCGGCTCCAACGAGCCGCGCAAGGGGATCGAGGTGCTGATCGATGCGGCGGCGCTGGCGGCGAGCGAGGGGGCGGCTTGGCGTGTCGTCCTCGCCGGCTCCTCCGGCTTCCAGAGCGAGCGGATCGAGGCTGCGGCGCGGGCCAGCGGTGCCTGCTCGCTGCTCGGGCCCGTCAGCGACGAGGATCTGCTCGATCTGCTGCGCGCCGCCGGCGCCTTCGCCGCCCCGGCCCTCTACGAGGGCTTCGGGATCGCCCCCCTGGAGGCGATGGCCTGCGGTACGCCGGCGGTGATCGCCGCCGGCTCCGGCGGTCTCGAGGAGGTCAGCGGCCCCGCCGCGATCGTTGTCGCCGAGCGCAGCGCCGAGGCCTGGAAGCGGGCACTGGAGCAGGCTCTCGCCCGCCCGCCCGAGCTGATCGAGCGCGGCCTTGCGCACGCGGCCCGGTTCCGCTGGCCGGTGGTCGCCGCGCAGACGCGCGCGGTGCTGGCCGAGGCCGCAGCAGCTAGCCGGACTTCGTGATCGACAGGACCGGTACTACCTGCTTGATCTCTACGAGCTTCATCTCCACCTCCTTCAAGTCAGTCAAGCGCGGCTTCGATCTCCTCGATCCGAGCCTCCCAGGAGTGGGCGGCGGCATCTCTTGAGCGCTGGCGGCGGCGCTCCAGCGTGTCGGCGGCAAACTCGCTCTCCGCCGCCGCGACCAGCTGCACGGCATCGGCGACGGTGTCGATCGCGTCCACCCCCTCCAGCGCCGGCAGCGGCGTCGCCAGCACCGGCAGGCCGGCGGCGAGGTACTCGTAGACCTTCATCGGGAAGACGCTGCGGGTGAGGTCGTTGATCGCGTATGGGATCAGGCCGGCGTCGGCGCCGCGCAGGACCTGTGGCAGGTCGCCGGCCGGGCGCGGGCCGAGAAGGTGGATGTTCGGGGCGTCCTCCAGAGCCGAGAGGTCGCCGCCGGGGTCGCCGGCGCCCACCGGGCCGACGAGGACGATGCTCCACTGCGGCCGCAGCCGGGCCAGCTCGGCCAGCAGCTCGACATCGAGCTTGGTGGCGACGATCGCGCCCTGGAAGACGAGGCGTGGGCGCGGCAGCGCCTCCAGCGCCGGATCGACGGGACCGGGCTCCAGAGCCGTGGCGAAGGTCGGCGTGTCGGCGACGTTGGGCGCGTAGAGGACGTGGTCGGAGAGCGTTCGCATCCGCTCGGCCAGCGCCGGGGCGCTGGCCAGGACCAGGTCGGCGCGGCGCGCGAAGCGCTCCTCGGCGGCGCGGAAGCTCTCGGCGTCGACCCCCTTCTGGGCGGCGACGTCGTCGACGCAGTGGTAGACGACCAGCGAGGGCTCGAGCACGTCGAGCAGGACCTCCGCCTGCGGCACGTAGGCCCAGAGGACCGGCGCCCGCATCCCCAGCCGCCGCGCCGCCCGCCCGGCCTGCAAGCGCAGCAGCCACCGGTTGAGGGCGCGCACGGCGCCGCTGTGGTGCAGCGGCAGTACCAGCGGCGAGAGCACGTGCAGACCGTCGGCCGCCTGCGCCCCGCGCAGTCCGCGCCGCAGGCGCCGCCAGAGGCGGCTGAGGTCGCGACCGGCGAGCTGTGGCCGGCGCAAACCAAGCGACTCGACGAAAAGGACGTCGTTCGTGGCCGCCAAGCGGCCCATCAGCTGGTGCTGGTTGATCGGCAGCTCGGTTGCCCAGTCGGCCGAGCCGACGCAGACGATGTCGCGACCCTCGAGCTTCACCCCGAAGGAGAGTCGGGCAGGAAGCGGTCCCGCATCCGCTCGAACTCGTCCATCGCCGTCTCGTAGTCGTCGTGGCGACCGATGTCGAGCCAGTAGTCGTTCTCGCTGCGTCGCGCCCGCACCGTCTCCCCGGCATCGAGCAGGCGCAGCACGAGGTCGGGGAAGTCGAGGCGCTGGTTGGGCTCGATCCGCTCGATCGCCCGCGGCGCGAAGGCGTAGATGCCCATGCTGACCTCGTAGTGGTAGGTCGGCTTCTCGATGTAGCCGGTCAGGCGGTCGGCATCGTCGTGGTCGTCGAACTGGAGCACGCCGAGCGAGACCTGGACCTCGCGGCGGTGGGCAGCGACGCTGGCGGCGGCGCCGGAGGCGCGGTGCTGGTCGAGGAACTCGCCGTAGGCGAGGTCGGTGAGAACGTCGCCGTTCATGACCAGGAAGTCCTGCTCGAGGCCGTCGAGCAGGGCCAGCGCCCCGACCGTCCCCAGCGGCTCGTCCTCACGGAAGTAGTCGATCGCGATCCCGTAGCGCTCGCCGTCGCCGAAGAAGGCCTCGATCAGCTCCGCCAGGTGGCCGGTGACGATCGTCAGTCGGTCAAAACCGTGGTGGCGCAGCTGGCGCACGATGATGTCGAGGATCGGCCGGTCGCCGACCGGCATCAGCGGCTTCGGCAGCACGGTCGTGTACGGCCGCAGCCGCATCCCCAGCCCCCCCGCAAGTACGACCGCGCGCTTCATCGGGCGGGAGCCTACCCACGCCCGCGGCGAACTCGTGCAATTAGGGGGTCTATAACCCCACAAATAGTTCGAGTTCGGCCGGCGCCGCCGCCTGCGCGATGATCCCGCCCGTGAGCGAGAACGAGAGGCGCAGCGCGGCGCTCCACCTCTGGCCGCACCCACCCGCGGCCGCTGATGTCGGCGGCCGAACGCGGAGCAAGCTGGCGCCGCGCCTGCCGGCGCCCCAGCCTTTCCGCTTCGCCCAGGCGCTCGCAGCGCGCTTCGGCGCAGACCTTTGGCAGAAGGGCGTCGTCGCCCCAGTCACCGCCTATCGCCGCGCCGCCCTCGGCGAAGCCGCCACCGGCGAGCCGCGCGCCTTGGTCCGGGTCGACGAGTTCCCCCACGCCCGCGCCTGGGACCCCGCCGGCCCCTTCGGCACCGACGCCTACCGCCGCTTCCACGCGGTGCTCGCCGAGGCGGGCATCCCCTACCTGCTGGCGATCACGCCGCGGATCTGCCGCGACTACCTCGACCCGGAGGACCGCGAGCGGCGCGAGCTCGACGGGGCCGAGATCGCCACCCTGCGCACACTGCGCGACGACGGCGTCGTCTTCGCCCTGCACGGCGCCGATCACCGCACCCGCCACCCCTCGCCGCGGCGCCACTCCGAGTTCTGCGGCCTCGGACCAGACGGCGCGGCGGCGCGGATCGACGAGGCACGCGCCGTTTTCGCCGCCCACGGCGTCGAGACGCCGGTCTTCGTTCCCCCCTTCAATCGCTTCGATGCCGACCAGTACCCGGCGCTTGCCAAGCGCTTCGACGTCGTCTGCGGCGGTCCCGAGAGCGTGCGGCTGCTCGGCTGGCAGCCGACTCCGGTCTGGCAGGGCGAGGCGGTGTACCTCCCCTCCTACAAGCCGCTCTACGGCACCGCCGCCGAGGCGGCGGCCGAGATCGAGCGCCTGGCCCGGCTGGAGGCGGCGCTCTGGGCGCCGATCACCCTGCACTGGGGCTGGGAGCTGGAGGACGACTTCGCCTCCCTGCGCCGGCTCTGCAAGCTGCTCGCGGAGCGGGTCGCCGGCTGGGACGATTTCCTCGCCGCGGTCGCCGCGAGTCGCGCCGCCGCCTGATCCCGGCGCCGTTCGTCCTTAGGAGGGCATGGGCGTCCCAAGGACGACCGCCGTCAGGCAGTCGCTTCGGCCAGGCTCTCACGCAGCGCCGCGACGACGCGCTGCAGCCGCTCCTCGCCGAGGTGGGGGTAGAGCGGCAGCGTCAGCTGCGTCCGCGCCGCGCGTTCGCAGCGGGGCAGCTTCGTCTCCCCCGAACCGTAGGCGGTGAATTCGCTGATCGAGGGATAGAGGACGCTGGTCTGGACCTTGTGGTTCTCGCTGAGCAGTTTCCGCACGGGATCCCGCAGCGAGTCGTCCTCGAGCATCACCGGCATCACGTAGCAGGAGCTGGCGTCGACCTGCTCGTCGCTGTAGGGAAGGACGAGGCCGTCGACCTCGCCCAGCAGTGCGCGGTAGCGGTGGGTGAGCGCTCGCCGCGCGGCGATGTCGGCCTCGAGACCGGTGAGGCGGGCGGAGAGCAGCGCCGCCCGCGGCTCGTCGAGGCGGTAGTTGTAGCCAACCTCGACCACGTCGTAACCCATCGCGTGCCCGCGGTGGCGGTCCCAGGTGCCGGAGGTCATCGCGTGCGAGCGGCGGCTGCGGGCCAGCTCCGCAACCTCGTCGTCGGCCGTCGCCAGCAGGCCTCCCTCGCCGCAGGAGAGGATCTTGTTGGAGAAGAAGCTGAAGGTCCCCGCCAGTCCGAAGGTGCCGAGCTTGCCGGCTCCGCCCCCCGGCTGGACCGCCTCCGGGCTGTGGGCGGCGTCCTCGATCAGGGCCAGCCCGTGCTCCTCGCAGAGCTCCCGCAGCGGCCCGAGCGGAGCCGCGTAGCCGCCGTAGTGGACGGCGCAGACCGCCTTGGTGCGTGGCCCGATGCGGGCGGCCACGTCCTCGGGATCGAGCCCGAGGTCCTCCTGGCCGGCGATCTCGGCCAGCACCGGCGTGCCGCCGCAGTAGCGGACGGCGGCAGCAGAGGCGACGAAGGTGATGCCCGGCACGATCACCTCGTCTCCGGGGCCGATCCCGGCGGCCAGGTAGGCGAGGTGCAGGGCCGAGGTGCAACTGCTGACCGCGACCGCGTGCTCGATGCCGAGGTGGGCGGCGAACTCAGCCTCGAACTCCTTGATCCGCGGTCCCATGGTCAACCAGCCGGAGCGCAGGGTCGCGGCCACAGCCTCGACGTGGGACTCCTCGAGGCGGACGTCGAAGACGGGAATCGGGTCGGTGGCTGGGTTGGCCGGCATCGCCACGACTGATTCAACCAGTGCCCCGGGAATCCCTGCCTGCGGGATCCGACGACGCCCTGCGACATACTTCCCGGCCCGATGGACAGCAAGGGAAAAAAGCTGCTGGCGCTGTTGGCCGCCCTGATGACGCTCGTCTTCGCCGCCGGCGTGCTCGCCTCTGTCGACGCGATCGACGTGCCGGGCGAATGGCGCGAGAGGCTCGGCCTCGCGGATACGGGGGCGCCCGACAACCCCTGTCGGGTCGATCTCTACCGACACAGCCCGAAGTCGCCGCCCGTCCCGCCGGGCCACTGGCGCTTCGAGGAGGAGATGCCGCGGGCGCAGGTCGAGGGAAGCGCGGTCGCGATCGGTCCGGTCATCTACACCTTCGGCGGCAGCGCTCCCGGCAACCTGCACCGGGTCCTTGCCTACGACACCCGCTCAGGCCGCTGGAGCGAGCCGACGCAGCTCCCGACCGGGCTCAACCACAGCCAGGCGGTCGCCTACCGCGGCGACGCCTACCTCGCCGGCGGCTACCTCGAGGGAGCCGAGGCAACCAGCAACTTCTGGAAATACGACCCGCGGGCGAACCGCTGGACCGAGCTGCCGCCGATGGGCAAGCCGCGCGGGGCCGCGGCCGCCGCGGTGATCGGCGACCGGCTCTACGTCGCCGATGGGGCGCCGCAGACCTACGGCGTCAGCAACCCCACCGGGCCCTACGACAGCCTCGAATCCTTCGACTTCGAGACCGAGACCTGGTCAAGGGAGCCCAAAGCGCCGCTGGCGGTCCACCACGTCAATGCCACCGCCCTGGGAGGCAGGCTTTACATGGCGGGAGGCCGCGTCGATCCCCAGGCCTCCTCGGACGAGTTCCTCAGCTACGACCCAAGGACTGAAAAGTGGCAGCGCCTGCCAAAGCTGCCGTCCGGCAAATACTCGTCGCTGGGGGTAGTGAGCGCCGGCGGCAAGGTCGTCGTCTACGGCGGCGACGACGAGCTCGGCTGGGAAGACGGCGGCGGATCTACCTCGGCGAGCGCCTGGGCCTTCGATCCCGAGGACGAAGGCTGGCAGCGCCTGCCCGACCTGGAGGTCGAGCGTCACGCCTTCGGCGCCGCCGTCACCGACGGGCGCATCTACGCGATCGGCGGCAGCCCGTGCCCGGGGATCAAGCCGAACGGGCCCGTGCCCACCTACACCGTCGAGTCGCTGCCAGTCTCCGCCGTAAGCGGCGGTTGACTGCCCGCGAGGCGGCTTAGCGCGATCGCGAAGCCGCTGGCGATGACCGGCACGAAGACCAGCTCCAGCCGGTACCCCTGCGGATTGGCGGCGATCAGCAGCAGGACGACGCAGCCGAGGATCGCGCCGTGCGCCATCAGCCAGAAGGCGTCGCCGCGCGGCCGGCGCAGGGCGACGAGAGCGACTGCGACAAGCGTGGCGGCGAGGAACGCATACAGGATCAGTCCCGCCGTGCCGTGATCGAGCGGGTAGCTGAGGTTGCCTTCGATCGTCGCCCATAGCTGGCCCGGATAGCCGGCAAGCACATGGCCCCAGCTGGCGTCGGCGGGGACCTCGTAACCGGCGAGGATGTAGGCGAGGTTCTCTCGTACCGGCGCCCCGCCCAGGAACAGGGCCGGGATCGAGGCGGCCGCCCCGGAAGCGAGGATCCAGGCGTTGCGCCTGAGCAGCTCGCGCCGTCGCCACTGGGCGATCGCCAGCCAAACGGCGGCGATGCCGAGGATCATCGTCGCGTCGCGGGTGATCGAGAGCAGCAGCATTGCCCCGATCCAGAGCGGCAGCCAGCGTAGGCCGCGGTCGGCGACGACGACCAGCGCCAGCAGCCCGAGCGTCTCCAGCAGCAGGCCCCAGGAATCGACGAACTGCCCGAAGGACCAGCGGTACAGGGGCGGAAGCAGTAGGCAGACGAGCGCTCCGATGACGCTGACCGAGACCGGGAAGCGTCGCCGCAGGAGCAGGAACAGCATCGCCCCGATCAGCGCATAGCCGAGCATCGAGATGGTCTTGACCGCCGTCTGAATCCCCTCCCCGGTCACCGTCCCGACGGCGATCGCCAGGCCGGGGACGAGCCAGCGGCGCTCGTAGAACTGGGCGCTGTAGCGCTGCCAGGCCGGGTTGAGAACGCGATAGGCGCCGGAGGGCTCGTCCTCGATCGCCGCCACCTCGCGCGCCTGCGCGCTATCGAAGATCTCGTGCATCGCCTGCGCTCGGGACTCGCCCTGCAGCTCTTTCGCCTGCACCTCGTAGAAGAGGCCGTCGGAGTTGGGCTCACCCGCCGCGATCAGGCCGGGCAGGGCGAGTAGCAGGCCGACCATGACCAGCATGCCGACCGCGCGTCGGTCCGAGAGCCGATCCAGCGCGGCGAAGACCTGGGAGAGGCGGGTGGACAGGCCCGCCGCCATCAGCCGAACACGATCGGCCTACTCCGGCTCACGCCGCGGCACCAGCACCAGGCGCTTGAACTCCGCCACCAGCACCCCATCCTGGTTGAGGACCCGGGTGTGGACCTTGACGATGCCGCGGTCGGGCTTCGATTTTGAGGGCTTGACGTCGAGCACCTCGGTCTCGCAGAAGAGGGTGTCGCCGTGGAAGACCGGGTTCGGATGGCTGAGGTCTTCGGTCGCGAGGTTGGCGATCGCCTTGCCGGAGACGTCGGAGACCGACATGCCCAGGGCGAGCGAGTAGACGAGCGGCCCGACGACGACGTTGCGGCCCTGCTGGGACTTGCCGGCGTAGACGTCGTTGATGTGCAGCGGGTGGTGGTTCATCGTGATCAGGCAGAAGAGATGGTCGTCGGCCTCGGTCACGGTCTTGGCCGGCCAGTGCTTGTAGACGGCGCCGACCTCGAACTCCTCGAGATAGCGCCCGTAGGCGTGCGCGCCGGATGCCTCGCGCTCGGCCTGGTCGGTGCTCAGCTGGTACTCCTGCTCGCTCATCTAGTCGGTTCTCCTCTGGGTTGGACGGCGCGGGATGCTATCCGCGCGCGACACTCGATGGCGCGCCCTCAGTGGACTTTCTTGAGTTTCGAGCGCTGCTCCTGGCGCTCGACCACTTGCGCGATCAGCTTCAGCACGTTGGAGTCGCCGCTGGCCTTGATGTGGCCGGTTTCATAGGCCTTGCGGTAGCTCTTCAGCGTGCCTTTCTCGGCCAGCTCGTTGAACTGCGGGCGGTCGACGTCAACCAGCACCCGCTCGTCCTGGGCCAGGTCCTTGCTGATCTTCGGGCCCGGCAGCTCGACCCGGTAGAGCTGGACGTCGTGTCTGGCTTTCAGCTCCAGGCCGAAGACGAGCTTGAGTTTCTGCAGGGCGGGGACTTCGGCCTGGAAGCGGGTGACGGCAGTCTCGATCAGGGCTTTGGTGTCGGCCATCGATCTTCGATGCTAGCCGAGAGCCGGAGGTGCCTACCCTTGGGGGCGTGAGTGAGTACGCGAGCTGGGACTTCGAGGAGGGCGAGGAGCTCCATCCGGGGCGGGCGGTGCTGAAGACGATCGGCGGCGGCAACCGCTACGAGGTCTGCCTGGTCTGGGACGAGGGACTGTTCGCACTCGCCGTGGCGAAGGCCCTGCGGCCTGATCAGGCGGCCGATGAGAAGGCTCTGCGAGACCTCGAGCACGAGGTCGAGGCCCTCGACTCACTCGCCCACCCGACGCTGGTGCGCAGCTTTGACGCCGTCCTCGATGGCCCCCGTCCCCACGTGCTGATCGAGCACCTCGACGGGCCCTCGCTGCGGCGGCTGATCAAGCGCGACGGCGCGATCCCGCTCGAACAGCTGCTGCCACTGGCCGCCCACGTTGCCGGCGCCCTCCAGTACATGGCGCAGTCCGGCTACGTCCACCTCGACGTCAAGCCCGACAACATCGTGATGGGCCTGCCACCGCGGCTGATCGACCTCAGCATCGCCCGCACGCTGGAGCGCGCGGCACGGACGCAAGGGCCGCTCGGCACCGACCCCTACATGCCGCCGGAGCAGTGTGTCGGCGACGGCAGTTTCGGCGAGATCGGCCCGGCCGCCGACTCCTGGGGCGTGGGAGCGACGCTCTTCCACGCGATCGCCGGCGAGAAGCCCTTTCCCAGGGGATCCGGCGAGGCTGGCCCCGAGCGCTTCCCGCAGCTGGTGCAGGAGCCAGGACCGCTGCCGTCCCACGTTCCCGCCGAGCTGCGCGAGCTCGTCCTCGAACTTCTGGACCGCGACCCGACTTCCCGGCCGAGCTGCGGCGAGGTCGTCGAGCGCCTGCAGCCGCTGGTTGCCGCGCAGCCGCGCAAGCTCAAGCTCGGTCGCCGCGGCGCCGTCGGCACCTGACCTGCGTGATCTTGGTTGCCCGTTCGGGTTCTAGGCACAGATAGATCACCGACACGACGAGGAGGCAGACGATGTCCAAGCACAGCGACAAGCGAGCTTTGTCCCCTGCGGCCCGCGTCTTCGGCAGCCTGCAGGCGGAAGACGCGCTGCTGCCGGGCGAGGTTTCGGCCCTGCGGCGCTCGGGAGCGCTCTTCCTGGCGCTCCTCGTGCTCGCGGCGACTCCGCTCTACTTCGCCGCCAACGCAGCCGGCCTGATCGGCGACGCCCCGGCGGCGGTCGCCAAGGGCAGCAACAGCGGCCCGGGCGGCGGAGACGATGACGACAACAGCGGTCCCGGCGGCGGCGGTGACGACGATGACGACGACACCGGCACGCACACGCGGACCGGCGCCAGGGCAGACACCGACGACACCAGCGCCAACGGCCACTCCACCCGCGGCACCACCAACGACAACGACACCAACACGAACCTGGGAACCGATAACACCAGCGGTGCCAACTCGACCCAGGGCACCACCAACGACAACGACACCCAGACCCGCACCGGCACCCAGACCCGGACCCGGACCGGCGGCTGATCGCCAAGGCGAGAAGGCGTGCGGACTATCCCGGCAGAGGTGGAACGTCTTGTACTTTTTCGCAACAGGCCATTGTCAAAGCCACCGACGTAACTCGAAAAAGTTAAGTGGAACCTCTGCCGGGATAGTCCCTACAACTTGTGCCGCTGCAACAGCTTCTTGCCGATAACCATCCGCTGAATCTCCGAGGTCCCCTCGCCGATCAGCAGCAGCGGCGCATCGCGGTAGAGGCGCTCGATCTCGTACTCCTTCGAGTAGCCGTAACCGCCGTGGATGCGAAAGCACTCCTCGACGCACTCCTTGCCGGTCTCCGAGGCCAGGAGCTTCGCCATCCCCGCCTCGAGGTCCGAGCGCTCGCCGGCGTCCTTCATCCGCGCGGCTTTGCGGGTGACGAGGCGGGCGGCCTCGATCTTGGTCGCCATGTCGGCAAGCTTGAACTGGATCGCCTGGTGCTGGGCGATCGGCTTGCCGAAGGTCTTGCGCTCCTGGCTGTAGCGCAGCGCCAGCTCCAGGGCCCGCTGGGCGATGCCGACCCCACGGGCGGCGACGTTGACCCGGCCGACCTCGAGCGCGTCCATCATCTGCACGAAGCCCTCGCCGACTCCCGCCTCCTCGCCGCCGAGCACACGCTCTGGCGGGCAGCGGTAGCCGTCGTAGACGAGCTCGGTCGACTCAACGCCCTTGTAGCCCATCTTCTTGATCTTCGGCGGCACGATCAGGCCCGCGAAGTCGCCTGAGTTGGTTTCCGCCCAGGGCTCCTTCTCGGTGATGAAGCAGGTCATGCCCTTGTAGGCGGGTTCGGCCTTGGGGTCGGTCTTCATCAGGACGAAGACGACGCTGGAGCCGAGGCCGTTGGTGACCCACATCTTCTGCCCGTTCAGCTCCCACCTCCCGTCCTCGCCCTTCTTGGCGTTGGACTTGATGCCCTGGACGTCGGAGCCGACCTCCGGCTCGGAGAGCGAGAAGGCGGCGCGGATCTCGCCGGTCGCCATCCTCGGCAGGAAGTACTCCTTCTGCTCGTCGGTGCCGAACTTCATCAGCAGGTAGGAGCCGATGAAGTGGGTGTTGACGACGCCGGAGATCGAGATCCAGCCGCGTGAGAGCTCTTCGACGATCATCGCGTAGGTCGTCAGGTCGAGCCCCATGCCGCCGTACTCCTCCGGGATCGTCACCCCGAACAGGCCCAGCTCTTTCATTTCCTCGACGATCTGCTCCGGGAAGGAGTCCTCGTGGTCGAAGTGCTCGGCGTTGGGGATGATCTTCTCGTCGGCGAACTGCCGGACCATCTCGGTGATGTCGCGCTGAAGCTCGGTCTGCTCGCTGTATGCGGCGGTATCTACGGCCATTTCTCCTGCTCGAAGTCGGTTGACGGCGGGCGCTGAAGGATATCGACGCGGCCGTTTTGGACGCTTCGCTCATATATGCGTCCAGGGCAGTTCCGGCGCCTGGCTCAGCGCGGGGCGAATGACGACAAGGGAGCGATGGCTCCCAAGCTCGCCACCGTGGTCGCCGTCGCCTCACTCGCCTGCCTCGTCCTCGCTACGAACGCCGCTGCTGTCGATATCGGCAAGCAGCGCGCCGTGGCGCAGCCCGAGCGAGCGGCAGCGGCCCAGGCCGCGACGATCAGCCCCCTGATCGCGCCGGCGGCAACCTGCCCCGACCAGGACAGCCTTACGTCGCCGGTCGAGGCACAGGAGCAGGCGATGGTCTGCATGACCAACTTCGCCCGCGCCGGCTTCGGCCTCGGCACGCTCGTCGAGGCGGATGAGCTGGACCGCTCGGCCGTGGGCAAGGCCGGGGACGTCCTGCGCTGCGACAGCTTCAGCCACTTCGCCTGCGGGCGCGAGTTCACCTACTGGATCCGCGAATCCGGCTACATCGGCGAAGGCTGCTGGCGCGCCGGCGAGAACCTCGCCTGGGGAACCGCGGAATACGGATCGGTGCGGGCGATCTTCCGCGCCTGGATGAGCTCTCCCACCCATCGCCAGAACATCCTCGGCGATTACGAGCAGGTCGGCATCGGCCTCCTCACCGGCAAGCTCGAAGGCCGGCCGGGGGCGCACGTCTGGGCCGCCCACTTCGGCTCGCGCTGCGAAGGCTGAGCCGATCGCCGCTAGCCGCCGGCCGCTCTGATTGGCTTCGCGCATGGATAAACCGAAAGCCGAGACGCCCGGCACCGGCAGCGACAAGATCCGCAGCTACATCGCCCTCGCCCTGGTCGCGGTTGCCGCGGTCCTGCTGGTGGCCTGGCTGGTGTCGGATGACGAGGACTCCTCCAGCGGAGGCTCCGACACGGTCGAGGTCGTCAGCGCCGACGAGCTCGAGGACGCCGTCGCCGACGAGCAGGAGCCCGTCTACTGGGCCGGCGAGCAGGAGGGGACGGAGCTGGAGTTGAGCCAGCCGGGTGAAGGCCGTACCTACGTGCGCTACCTCACCGGCGGCGCCGAGGCCGGCGACGAGCGGGCGGACTTCCTCACGGTCGGGACCTATGTCCAGGCGGCCCCGGTCGCGGCGCTGCGCCGCCAGGCCAAGGAATCGGGCGGCGTGCTCGGCACCGCACCTGGCAAGGGAGTCGTCTACTTCAACCGCAACCAGCCCACGAGCGTCTATCTCGCCTACCCCGGCGTCGACGTCGAGATCGAGGTCTTCGACCCCAACTTCACCCGCGCCCTGCAGCTGGTCAACTCGGGCCAGATCGTCCCGGTCGGCTGAGGAGGCGGAGCGATCCGCCCCGCCTCCTCTATCCCTCCCGGTGGCTGAGAACTATCCGCTCAGCGTGACCGACCAGCGGAGCGTGCTCCAGCCGTTGGGCGATCCCGACCCGATCGCCTGCAGCGAGATCAGATCGCCGGCGGCGAACGCCAAATCGGTCGCACTCGAGCAGGTGCTTTCGTTCTCGGAGATTTCGCAGGTGATGGCACCGGTGCTGGAGCCGTTTTTGCGCACCGAGAACGTCCATTTCTGGGCGCCGCCGCCGTTGTTGGGGGCGGAACCCAGGCGAACGAACAGGTCCGAGACGGTCCCGGCAATGGGGATCACCTGCTGCACGGAACTCTCGTTACTGGAGGCCGCGGAGGTCAGGAACGGCCCAAGGAAGCGGGCCGAGCTGGTCGAGTCGCTGTTCGAGTTCGTCAGCCCGGCAATCAGCATCGTGCTGGCTCCAGCCTGGCCGGTAGCACCAGTTGAGCCGGTAGCACCAGCCTGACCCGTGGCACCGGTGGAGCCGGTAGTTCCAGTCGCGCCTTTGGCACCGGTCGGACCTTCCGCACCGGTAGCGCCTTTGGCTCCTTCGGGGCCAGTCGGACCCTGAGGCCCGGCGGGACCGGTCGCGCCGTCTTCACCGTCGATGCCGTCGGCGCCGGTCGGGCCAGTGGCTCCGTCTTCACCGTCGGCGCCAGCGGGGCCGGTCGGACCCTGAGGTCCAGCTGGGCCGGTCGCACCGTCTTTGCCGTCGCTGCCGTCGCTCCCCGCAGCACCAGTCGGGCCGGTTGCTCCATCTTTGCCGTCAGCACCGGTCGGGCCCTCGGCACCGGTGGCGCCGTTCTGTCCATCCTGGCCATCGACACCGTCAGCACCGGTCGGCCCGGTTGCGCCGTCTTTGCCGTCCGCGCCCGCAGGACCCGTCGGGCCCTCGGGGCCGGTTGCGCCCGTGGCACCGTCCTGGCCATCCTGGCCATCGGTGCCCGCGGCGCCGGTTGCGCCGGTGGCCCCGTCTTTACCGTCGTCGCCATCGGTGCCAGCAGCACCAGTCGGACCGGTCGCGCCGTCTTTACCGTCGTCGCCATCGGTGCCAGCAGGGCCGGTTGCGCCCGTGGCGCCGTCTTTGCCGTCAGAGCCGTCGGCTCCGGTTGGTCCAGTCGCGCCGTCTTTGCCGTCGGCGCCAGCGGGGCCGGTCGGACCCTGAGGTCCGGCCGGGCCGGTGGCTCCGTCTTTGCCGTCAGCACCAGTCGGGCCCTCGGCACCGGTGGCGCCGTCTTTGCCGTCGCTCCCCGCAGCACCGGTCGGGCCGGTTGCTCCGTCTTTACCGTCAGCGCCGGTTGCGCCCGTGGCGCCGTCCTGGCCGTCCTGGCCATCGGAACCAGCAGCACCAGTCGGACCGGTCGCGCCGTCTTTACCGTCGGCACCGTCGGAGCCATTGGCTCCGGTCGGGCCAGTGGCGCCGTCTTCGCCGTCGACACCGTCGGCACCGGTCGGCCCGGTCGCGCCGTCTTTGCCGTCGGCGCCAGCGGGGCCGGTCGGACCCTGAGGTCCGGCCGGGCCGGTCGCGCCGTCTTTGCCGTCGCTGCCGTCCGCGCCGGTCGGACCCTCGGCACCAGTGGCGCCGGTGGCGCCATCCGAACCATCCTGGCCGTCGCTGCCATCAGCACCAGTCGCACCAGTCGCGCCGGTTGCGCCTTTAGCACCCGCGGGGCCAGTTGGACCGGCTGGGCCGACGGGGCCGGTGGCGCCATCGTCGCCGTCCTGCCCATCTATGCCGTCGGTGCCATCCGTGCCATCAGCCCCGGTGGGACCTGCCGGACCGGTCGGGCCCGTGGCGCCGTCTTTACCGCCCAGGCCTGGAGCGCCGTCTTTGCCTTTCGCACCTTCATTGCCCGCGGCACCGGTCGCGCCGCTGCTGCCCTGGACCCCCAGAACGCCCTGCTGACTCTTGCTGGTCAACACGATCACGAGCTTCTCGCCCTTGAGGCACTTCTGCTTCGGCTTGACGAAGCGAATGCTGCCGGCGTCCGGCCCTCCCTGAGTGATGCAGAGGTTGAGGGTTTCGAGCTTCTGGGCGCCTGAGGCGGTGGTGGCAAGCAGGCCGAAGGCGGCAAGACACGCCACCAAGGCCAGCGCCAGCCAGCGAAGTTTGAACTGGGGGTGCGAACGAGCAGTCATTCCGGGGTCTCTCTCCCTTAGCTGTGGTTTCGCGACTGACACTCTTAGGCGCCCGCCGGGGAAGGGAGCAAAGTACAGATGAGATGGACGATTGCTCAGGATTTGAGTCCAACATCTGGCCAACCTAAATGTTTTCGCTCAAGTTCCCTCCCGAAAATTTGGACTCCCAGGCAGGAAATGCGTTTTCGGCCGCGACGGGATCGAGCGCGCGGAGCGGGGCGCGTGCCTTCAAAAGCGCCTCCTCGAGCTCATTTTGGGCGTCGGATTGCAGGACGATCGCGCCTCCGGCCCCGATCGTCGCCGCCATTCCATCGAGCACGATGGTCCGGATCGTGACGCTGAGGTGACAGCCGCCGCCGAGGCCGAAGTACCCAATCGCTCCCGAGTAGATCCCACGCGCCCGGCCCTCGAGCTCGTCGAGGATCTCCATTGTCCGCAGCTTCGGCGCCCCGGTCATCGAGCCGGGCGGGAAGCAGGAGCGCACGCAGTCGACTGCGCTCCCTCCCTGCCGCAATCGGCCGCGAACGGTCGATACGAGCTGGTGCACCGTCTCGTAGCTCTCCACCTCCATCAGCGCCGGAACCTCGACGCTACCCACCTCGCAGACGGCTCCGAGGTCGTTGCGCATCAGGTCGACGATCATCAGGTTCTCCGCCCGGGTCTTCTCACCGCTGCGCAGCTCCTCGGCCAGGCGCGCGTCCTCGGGGGGCGAGTCTCCGCGCGGGGCGGTCCCCTTGATCGGCCTCGCCTCGACCCGGCCCTCGCCGTCGATCCGCAGGAACTGCTCGGGGGACGAACTGAGCACCGCGAGGTCGCCGAAGCGCAGGTAGGACGCAAACGGCGCCGGGTTCACCCGCCTCAGCTCCATATACAGGTCGAGCGGGTCGACGTCGACCTCGGCTTCAACGGTGTTGGTCAAGCAGATCTCGTAGCTCTCGCCTTCCAGCAGATGTTTCTTGCAGACGGCGATGTCTGCCAGATAGCGGTTCCGGGGTCGAGCCAGGCGGAGGGCGATCGGGGAGGACTCGCCGGAGCCTCCCCGCTGTTGCTCCGGCGAGTCCTCCCCGATCGCCCCGGCAAGAGTGTCTGCCCCCAGACCCGCCAACCGCGTAGCTGTGGTTGAGAGCCAGGATTCAGCGGCAGTTTCGGTCTCGGGGTTGCAGAGGCAGAGGAGGTAGGTGTGGTTGAGCTCGTGGTCGAAGGCGAGCAGGCGGTCGGCGAGGATCAAGGCGGCGTCGGGCAGCGGCGAGCGGTGGGTGTTGGGGCTGCCGCAGTCGGCTTTGACCTCGTAGCCGAGGTAGCCAACGAAGCCGCAGTCGAAGTTGAAGGGGAGGTCGGCGGCGTCGAGCTCGGTGGCCGGTGGACGCAGCCGCGCTAGCTCCCGCTCCAGGTAATCGAGAATCGACTCCGGGTGGGTTTCTCGCTCCCCCCCACGCTCGACGGTCACTTCGCCCTCGTTGACGTCGTAGCTGATCGTCGCGCCCAGCGGTCCCGATGCATCGCCCATGAACGAGAAGCGCGCGCCCTTTCCGGGCCGGCTGCTGTCGAGCCAGAAGGCGCTGGGACTGTCGCGGTACAGCGCCGAGAAGGCTGCCGCCGCATCGACCGCATATTCGAGGCGGCGCACCAGCATCATCGCGCCGCTGTGAGGTCGCGGAAGTTCCTCAGCAGGCGACGGCCGTGCTCGGTTGCGACCGACTCGGGGTGGAACTGGACTCCCCATTGCGGGCGCGTCCGGTGCGCGATGGCCATGACCACGCCGTCCTCTGCCCAGGCGATCGGCTCCAGCTCCGCCGGCAGCGAGCCCTCCAGACACAGCGAGTGGTAGCGGACGGCCTCGAAACGCCTGGGGATGCCGGCAAAGAGCGATGCGCCCGCGTGCTCGACCGCTCGCAGGCGCCCGTGCAGCGGCTCCGGCGCGCGCCCGACGCGGCCGCCGTAGACCCAGCCCAGGCCCTGGTGGCCGAGGCAGACGCCCAGCAGGGGCGCCTCGCAGTGCCGGATCGCCTCGGCGCAGACGCCAAAGTCCCGCCGCCGCTGCGGCCGCCCCGGTCCCGGCGAGATGACGACGTTGTCGAACTCCAGCCGCGAGAGCTCCGGCCAGCTCGCCTCGTCGTTGCGGACGACCACCGGCTCGGCGCCGTTCTCCTCCGCCAGCAACTGGAAGAGGTTGTAGGTGAAGGAGTCGTAGTTGTCGATCAGCAGCGAGCGCATCTGCCCGAGATACTTACGCGATGGTGACTTCGCCCGCCCCCGACCGAGCGCTGGGACTGTTCGAGACCCTGCTGATCTTCAACGGCGAACCCGTCGAGCTCGACGCCCACCTCGACCGCATCGCGGCGAGCCTGGCAACGATCTTCGGCGCCGACCTGCCGCCGCGCCTTGCCGAGGACGTGCGCGGCCGAGCCCAGGGCATGGCCCTCGGGCGCATGCGGGTCACCGTCGATCCCCGCGGCACCGCAGCGACGCTGGCGACCGAAAACGTCGACGCCGCCGACCTCTTCCCGGCCTGGGAGCGCGCCGCCGCCTTGCAATCGCTTCCCTGCGACGGCGGCCTCGGCCCTCACAAGTGGGCCGACCGTCGGCCGCTCGGACGGGCCGAGGAGCGGACGGTGCCGCTGCTGATCGATCGTGGTGAGGAGGTGCTCGAGGCGGGGCGCGCCAGCGTCTTTGTCGCCCGCAGCGGCACCCTGTTCACACCCGCGGCCGACGGCCGCATTCTGCCCGGTATCGCCCGTGCCGGCGCGATCGCGGCTGCCCACGACGCCGGGATCGCGGTGGCCGAAGGCCCCTTGGCAAAAGCTGATCTGCTGGACGCTGACGAGGTTTTCCTGACTGGATCGGTACGAGGCGTCGAGCCGGCACGCTCGCTGGATGGCCTCCCCCTGGCGTCGGCCGGCGGGCTCAGCCGCCGGGTCGGCGAGAAACTGCGCCAGCGCTGGCTGGCCGCCCCCATCGCGGCCGCCGCTCCAGCGCCCGCAGCCGCGCCGCAACCCGGTCCGCCCGTTCGCTGAAGCTGCGCAGCGCGGCGTCGCCCGGCGGCTTTCCCGACACCGGCCCGCCATCCGCCGATTCCGGCGCGGGACGCGCCGGCTCCGGCGCGCCGGCGGCAAGCACAGCCGCGGTCGCGCGCTCGGCGAGGTCGGCGGCACGACGGGCCTGCTGAGCCGCGTCCAGGGCGGCCTCGCCGACCGTCATCACCGCCTTTTCGGAGGCCTTGGCGATGATCAGGGCCTCGTCGATCCGCTGCTCGAGCTCACTCAGCAGCGGCGGCGCCGCTCCCTCGGGCAGCAGCCAGTCCTGCGTGCTGTCGCGCTCGGCAGCCTCCATTGCAGGCAATTTACGGTCGCTACAGGCGGCAAAGGCGCTGGGCGGCTAGATTCCGCCCCGGCCCTGAGAGACGAACGACCCGAGGAGTGCCTTGAGAAACCCCAGAGACTTCTTCCAGCCGCAGGCGATCGGCGCGCCGGAGCCGCTGCGCGAGATCCCGGTCAAGCCGTCGCGGATGATCCACTTCCTCGACTTCTCCAACGAGAAGATGGTTGCCAAGGCGGCCGCCATCGCCGAAAAAACCGACATTCTGCTCGGCAACCTCGAGGACGCGATCCCGGTCGACCGCAAGGAGGCGGCGCGCCAGGGGCTGATCAAGGCCGCGACCGAGTCCGACTTCGGCCAGACCGCGCTCTGGACCCGCGTCAACTCGCTGGAGAGCCCATGGGTCCTCGACGACCTCACCACCCTCGTCACCGAGATCGGCGACAAACTCGAGGTCGTGATGGTGCCGAAGGTGGAGGGGGCCTGGGACATCCACTACGTCGACCGCCTGCTGGCCCAGCTCGAGGCCAAGGCCAAGCTCAAGCGGCCGATCCTGATCCACGCGATCCTCGAGACCGCGCAGGGCGTCGTCAACGTCGAGGAGATCGCCGCCGCCAGCCCGCGCATGCAGGGGATGAGTTTCGGCCCGGCCGACCTCGCCGCCTCGCGGCGGATGAAGACGACCCGGGTCGGCGGCGGCCACCCCGGCTACCGCTCGATGGAGGACCCGGCCGACCCCGAGAACCCCGAGGCCGACCGCGTCAGCGCCCAGCAGGACCCCTGGCACTACTCGATCGCCCGCATGGTCGACGCCTGCGCCGCGACCGGGATCCTGCCCTTCTACGGCCCCTTCGGCGACATCAAGGACACGGCCGGTTGCGAGACCCAGTTCCGCGCCGCCTTCCTGCTCGGCTGCGTCGGCGCCTGGTCGCTGCACCCGGTCCAGATCGACATCGCCAAGAAAGTCTTCAGCCCGCCTGCCGACGAGGTCAGGTTCGCGAAGAAAGTCCTCGAGGCGATCCCCGACGGCCGCGGCGTCCACATGATCGACGGCAAGATGCAGGACGACGCCACCTGGAAGCAGTGCAAGGTGATGGTCGAGCTGGCCGAGATGCTGGCCGAGAAGGACCCGGAGCTGGCCGAGTCCTACGGGCTGTAGGCGCTGACTCGCCGTTCAGCGGGTCAGGAACCAGAAGGAGACGCCGTGGCGATCTACCGGGCCCAGGCCAGGTCGGTCCCAGAGGTCGTCGAGGGAGTGGCTGAGGACCGGGTCGGTGCTGACGCGCCAGGCCGGCAGCACGATCTCGACGTCCGCGCCGCCCAGCAGCCAGACGGCCAGCGGGTACTGCTCGGACCAGTAGCGGTCGGCGATCTCGGCCGGGTAGTCGTCAGGCAGGTAAATGTCGTGAATACCGACGAGGACGCCGGCCGGCAGCGAGGGCAGCACGTCGAGGAAGAAGACGCTGACGTCGCTGTTCATGAAGACGCGGTGGGAGCCGTCGAAGAAGAGGATGTCGCCCGTCTCCAGTGCCTCGAAGGCGCCGAGGTCGGCCGCCTCCAGGGGCTTGCGGACGATCTCATCGCAGAGCTCGTCGACCTCCGCCCGCGGGTGCGGGTCGATCGAGACGATCCGCGTCCCGAGCCCGCCGTCGTGCTTGGCGCGGGCGACGAACTTGGTCGAGTTGCCGGAGCCGATCTCGAGGTAGAGCTGCGGCTCGCGCTCGCGCATGAAGGCGTAGAAGGAGGCGCCGTCGAGGCCCGAGATCATCCCGTTGACCCAGGAGGGCTGGCGCGGGTCGGCGGCGCTGACCTCGATCCGCGCCAGCTCGTCCGCGTAACGGCCGATCGCCGCCAGGGTCGGCGCGTAGCTCGCCTCGTGGCCGCGGATCAGCTCCTCAAGTCGCCGGTGCGACGGCCGCCCATGCCCGTAGCGGGGCGCGTTCTCGACCGTCGGCGGGTAGTCGAGGTTGACGTAGTGGCCGCCCTGGGCGCGGCCGAGCACGCGAACGCCGGCCGCGGCGCCCCGGACCTTGAGGTTGCCGAGCCGGCTCATTCGCGCCACCTGGGGGCTAGGCGCCCAGGCGTTTTTCCAGCGCTTCCAGCTGGGCCGTGATCTGGGCCGGCAGCTTGTCGCCGAACTTCGCCAGGTGCTCCTTGACCTGGGGCAGCTGCTGCTTGACCAGCTCGGTGTCGACGCTGAGCAGCTCCTGCATCGCCTCGGGCGAGACGTTGAGCCCCTCGGTGTTGAGCGCGCCCTCGGTCGGCAGCAGGCCGATCGGGGTCTCGACCGCGTCGGCCGCATCCTCGCAGCGGCGGAAGACCCACTCGAGGACACGGCTGTTCTCGCCGAAGCCGGGCCAGAGGAACTTGCCGTCGGCGTCTTTGCGGAACCAGTTGACGTAGAAGACCCGCGGCAGCTGCGCGCCCTCGCGCTCGCCGATCTTCAGCCAGTGGGCGAAGTAGTCGGCCATGTTGTAGCCGCAGAAGGGCAGCATCGCCATCGGGTCGAAACGCAGCTGCCCGACGGCGCCGGCGGCGGCGGCGGTCGTCTCCGAGGACATCGTCGCGCCCATGAAGACCGCGTGCTCCCAATCGAAGGCCTCCTGGACCAGCGGCACCACCGTCGCCCGGCGGCCGCCGAAGAGGAAGGCGTCGATGGGCACCCCGGCGGGATCCTCCCACTCGGGCGCGATCGAGGGACACTGCGAGGCCGGCGTCGTGAAGCGCGCGTTCGGATGGGCGGCGGGCGTCTCGGAGTCCGGCGTCCAGTCGTTGCCGTGCCAGTCGATCACGTGGTCGGGCGGCGCCCCGGTCATCCCCTCCCACCAGATGTCGCCGTCATCGGTCTTGGCGCAGTTGGTGAAGATCGAGTTGCGCTCGATCGTGTCCATCGCGTTCGGGTTCGTCTTGTGGCTCGTGTTGGGGGCGACGCCGAAGAAGCCGGCCTCGGGGTTGACCGCGTAGAGGCGGCCGTCCTCGCCGAACTTCATCCAGGCGATGTCGTCGCCGACCGTCTCCACCTTCCAGTCGGGCAGGGTCGGGACCAGCATCGCCAGGTTGGTCTTGCCGCAGGCCGAGGGGAAGGCGCCGGTGATGTACTTGACGCCGCCCTCGGGCGAGGTCAGTTTGAGGATCAGCATGTGCTCGGCCAGCCAGCCCTCGTCGCGGGCCATCGCCGAGGCGATCCGCAGCGCGAAGCACTTCTTGCCGAGCAGGGCGTTGCCGCCGTAGCCGGAGCCGAAGGACCAGATTTCGCGGCTCTCGGGGTAGTGGACGATGTACTTGTTGTCCTCGTTGCAGGGCCAGGGGACGTCTTCGACGCCCTCGCCGAGCGGCATCCCGACCGAGTGCACGCAGGGGACGAAATCGCCGTCCTCGCCGAGCACGTCGAGCGCCGCCTTGCCCATCCGGGTCATGATCCGCATGTTCGTCGCGACATAGGCGGAGTCGGTCAGCTGCACGCCGATTTCGGAGATCTCCGAACCGAGCGGCCCCATCGAGAAGGGCACGACGTACATCGTCCGCCCCACCATGCAGCCCTTGAAGAGGCCGTTCAGCGTCTCCCGCATCTCGGCCGGGGCGCGCCAGTTGTTGGTCGGGCCGGCGTCGGCCTCCCGGTCGGAGCAGATGAAGGTGCGGTCTTCAACCCTGGCGACGTCGGCGGGGTCGGAAAGGGCGAGGTAGGAGTTGGGCCGCTTCGCGTCCGAGAGGCGCTCGAAGGTGCCCGCCTCGATCAGGGTCTGCGCCAGCGCGTCGTACTCCTCGGCCGAGCCGTCGCACCAGTGGACGGAGTCGGGCTGCGTCAGGGCCGCGATCTCGTCGACCCAGGTGCGCAACCTGGTGTGGGTGGTCAGCTCGGAGGGTGCCGTGGTCAAGTCGCTCATTCGCCTCTCTCTAGTCGTTGAATTTGAAGCCGACGACGTCCAGGTCGGCGTCCTCATTGCGGATTTTCAGCGTGATCGTTGCCTCTTTGCCATCGGGATAGTCGACCGCGCAGGTGAAGGTCGCGCCGGGATCGACCTCGGGTTCGGGACAGTCGACGGCCTTCACCTTTTCATCACGCGTTTTTTCGACGTCCGCCCGAATCGTATCCTCGATCTTGGTGTCGTCGATCACGGTTTCCCCGCAGCCGGCCGCGGCAAACGCCATCACCAGCAGCACGAGGGCCGCCGCGCAGCGGACGGGGAAGCTCATCTTCCTCGAGACGGGGCTCACGCCGGGGAGTATTCCAATCCGGGGTGACAGTCGGACGAAAGTGCCGTCGGGTAGGGTTGCGCGCCGCTGATGCGCTTCTACGAGTTCGAGGCACGCAAGATCGTCGAGCTGGCCGGGATCCCGGTCACCAAGTACGGCTTCTGCAAGACGGCCGAGGAGGCCCGCGCCGCCGCCGAGGAGATCGGCGGACCGGTCGTGATCAAGTCGCAGGTGCTGAGCGGTGGCCGCATGAAGGCCGGCGGCGTCAAGTTCGCCGACACGCCCGATGAGGCAGCAGCCCACGCGGCCGACATCCTCGAGCTCGAGATCAACGGCCACATGCCGCGCGGCGTCCTCGTCGACCCCAAAGCCGAGGTCAAGCAGGAGTACTACGCCAGCGTCGTCTGGGATGGGACCGCGAAGCGGCCGCTGATGCTGTTCAGCGATATGGGCGGGATCGACATCGAGGAGGTAGCCGAGACCCACCCCGACCACGTCGGCCGCGGCCACCTCTCCAACCTGCTGCCGATCGCCGACTTCGAGGCCAAGCAGGCGATCGCCGCGACCGGCGTCACCGGCTCGCAGCTGAACCGGGCGACGCCGATCCTCGCCCGCCTCGCCCGCCTCTTCCGCGACTACGACATGACCCTGGCCGAGATCAACCCGCTGGCCGAGCTGACCGACGGCAGCTTCGTCGCCCTCGACGCCCACATGGAGATGGAGGCGGAGGCGGTCGGGCGCCAGAAGGGCCTGCTCCGTAAGCAGCTGGAGATCGCCGAGGACGACACCCGCGAGACCTACGAGCCCTCCGCGTTCGAGCGCAACGTGTCCGCGATCGACGCCGCCGACCACCGCGGCGTGATCCAGGGCAAGGACCACGGCTTCGAAGGCAACCTCGGCCTGGTGATCGGCGCTGGCGGCGGCTCGCTGACCCTGACCGACGCGGTCCGCAGCCAGGGCGGCAAGCCCGCCAACTACTCCGAGATCGGCGGCAACCCCTCGGTTGCCAAGGCCTGCGGCCTGGCCAAGGAGGTGCTGGAAAAGGACGGCGTCGAGAAGATCGCGGTGATGATGTCGATCGTCTCCAACACCCGCGTCGACATCGTCGCCCGCGGCGTCATCAAGGCCTGCCTCGAACTCGGCAAGGACCCCGGCGAGACGATCGCGATCTTCCGCATCCCCGGCGCCTGGGAGGACGAGGGCTTCAAGATCCTCGAGCGTTACGGGGTCGAGTACTGCGACCGTTCGGTCTCGATGTGGGAGGCCGCCGGCCGCGCCGTCGCCAAGATCCAGGGGGAGGGCATCCCGGCATGAGCCCAAGATCAAACCCGGCAAATGCTCCGCTGGCGCGTCCGCTTTGCCGGGGTGGTGGCTGCTGACATGTCGATTCTTCTGAACCGCAACACGACCTTCATCGTCCAGGGGATCACCGGCCGCGAGGCGGTCAACCTGACCCGCGAGTGCCTCGACTACGGTTCCAAGGTCGTCGGCGGCGTCACCCCCGGCCGCAAGGGCCGCGAGGTTCACGGCGTGCCGGTCTTCGACACCGTCGCCCAGGCGGTCGAGAACCACGGCGGCCCGATCGACGGCTCCGTCGTCACCGTCCCCCCTGCCTTCACCAAGGACGCCGTGCTGGAGGCGATCGAGAACGGGATCAAGCTGATCGTGATCGTCACCGAGCGCATCCCGCGCCGCGACGTCGCCCAAATGGTCGAGCTGGCGAACATGCGCGGGGCGCGGATCATCGGCCCCAACTGCCTCGGCCTGATCGTCCCCGAGGTCTGCAAGATGGGCGGCATCGGTGGCCCGGCCAAAGACGCCGCCAAGGCCTACGCACCCGGCCCGGTCGGCGTGATGAGCCGCTCCGGCGGTATGACGACCGAGATCTCCTCCTCGCTGACGCAAGCCGGCCTCGGCGTCTCCACCGCTGTCTCGATCGGCGGCGACGCGATCATCGGCTCCGCCTACGCCGAGCTGATGCCCTACTTCGAGGCCGATGAGGAGACGAAGGCGATCGTTATCTACACCGAGCCCGGCGGCCGCATGGAGGCGCAGCTCTCCGAATGGGTCAAGGACAATGACAGCCGCCTGCCGATCGTCGCCTTCATGGCCGGCAAGTTCATGGACGACGAGGAGATGAAGGGGATGAGCTTCGGCCACGCCGGCACGATCGTCGAGGGCAAAGAGGACACCGCGACCGAGAAGATCTCCCGGCTGGAAGCGGCTGGCATCCGCGTCGTCGAGCGGATCGACGAGATCCCCGACGCGGTCAAGGAGAAACTGGGGGTGGCAGCCTGATGGCAGAGACGCTGAACAAGGTCTTCATCGACGTCGAGGTCGACGCCTCCGTCGCCAGCGATCCCGCCCTGGCCGCGAAGCTCGAGGAAGTCTGCCCCGTCGACATCTACAGGGACGCCGGCGGCCGCGTCGAGGTCGTCGCGGAGAACCTCGACGAGTGCGTCCTCTGCAAGCTCTGCATCGAAGCGTCCCCGCCAGGGACGGTGCACGTCAAGAAGCTCTACGACGGCACCGAGTCTGAGTTGACCACGAGCTCCAGCCCCTGAATCACGAAGACCCGCCGAAGCGGGTCTTTTTCGTGCGGGGAGCTACCCCGGAGCGACTGATAACCGTGGACCGAGGTTATCGCAGAGCAGCGTCCTCAGGGGGGAATCCCTGCCGCTCCGGCCTTATAGGAATGGAGGATGAAGCGGCGAGGTGCCGCGAGTGGCTGATAACCATGAGTCCGGAGTAGCCCTTCGGATGGGGTTCGAGTCCCCCGTCCTCCTCACACTTGTTGTCGGGCGCAGGCACCAGTGACGAGACCGCAACATCACGCGGTCGGCGAGTAGCTCTCGCCTCATCGACCAGCCCGTGCCCGGCAGCTTGATGCTCCGACTGGCCCGGCTTCGCCTTGAACCTAACCCACGGGCGCGCTGAGCTCCTCGACTTCAGCCCGCAGGCGCTCGGGCAGCTCGACCCAGTCGCGCAGGCGGAGGAGAAGGTCGCGTTCCCCGTCGATCTCGATTCGCTCCTCGGCCTCGCCGCCGAGCACTATCGCCCTGATCACGTCCGGGGCGGAGCCGCCGAGGATGAGATCGGCGCGCTCCGCCTCGCCACGGCCGGCGCTGCTCTCGCCGCCGCCGATCCGCAGCCAGGTCGAGTGGCCTTCGCTGTGCAGCTGCAGCACGATCGTCTCCGTGTCCTCGGGGGGATCGAGGATCACCCGCAGCGGATTTGCGAGCGAGGTCGTGACCAGGCCCGGGAGGTCGTCGAGACGGTAGAAATGGAGGCCCCACCGGCCGAGGTCGAGCACCACGTTTTCGAGTTCGAGGCCAACCTCGGTCAACTCGTAGACCGTGCCTGAAGCCGGCGAGTCCAGTTCGCGGCGGCGAACTATCCCGTCCTCCTCGAGGCCGCGGAGGCGGCGGGTCAGCACGTCGGTCGGCGCACCGCCGACGGTGCGCGCCAGTTCGGAGAAGCGCAGGGGACCGAGCAAAAGCTCGCGCACGATCAGCATCGACCAGCGCTCGCCGACCCGGTCGAGGGCCGTCGCAACGCTGCAGGCCTGGTCGTAACTCCTCCGCGACATTCCTTGAGTGTAGCTTAACTTTGACTTTCAAACTAGTTGCTTTGAGTTCTGGTACAGTCGCGCCGAATGGGCCGAATCGCCGACCTAACCTGGAAGCACCCCAAGCTCGTCCTCGCCGCCGTCGCCGCCTTTACCGTGCTTGCGCTAGCCGTCGGGCGCGACGTCGAGCAGCACCTGAAGGCGGCCGGCTTTACCGACAGCGCCTCCGAGAGCGAGCGGGCGGGGCAATTGCTGCGGGACTCGCTCGGGTATGACCCCAACCCGGGATTGGTCGTGGTCGTGCGTTCCCCCGACGGAGGCCCGCTCGACCTCGCCGCGCCCGCCGTCCGCCGGGAGGTCGACCGCCTCGGCGCCGGCATCGCGAAGGTCGAGCACATCGGTCGCGTCGTCAACCCGCTGCGCGACCGCCGTGCCGCCGCCGCGCTGATCGCCCGCGACGGCGAGTCGCTGGCAATCGCCGCCTATCTCTCCACCGACGACATCCAGGACGCCGGCGGCATCGCCGCCGAAAACGTCCAGCCGGTGCTCGCCTCGAGCTCGCTCGACGTCGCCCTCGGCGGCTTCGCGGCCGGCTTCAACGAGACCAACGACCAGACCCGCGAGGACCTGACCAAGGCCGAGCTGATCGCCTTCCCGATCCTGGCGCTGCTGCTGCTGTTCGTCTTCCGGGGCGTGGTTGCCGCGGGGATCCCGCTGCTGCTCGGAGTGATCTCGATCGTCGGCACGCTGCTGGTGCTGCGGGTGATGGCGAGCTTCGCCGATACCTCCCTGTTCGCGCTCAACATCGCCACCGGTCTCAGTCTCGGCCTCGCCGTCGACTACGCGCTGCTCCTGGTCTCGCGATATCGCGAGGAGATCGGACGCGGCGGCGCCTCTCGGGAGGCGCACCGCCGCACCGTCCAGACGGCCGGGCGCACGGCCGTCTTCTCGGGGCTCACCGTCGCCGCGGCGATGGCGGCGCTGATCTTCATGCCGCAGCGCTTCCTCTATTCGATGGCGGTCGCCGGCGCCTCGGTGGCGCTGCTCTCGGCGCTGATGGCAATCCTCGTCGTGCCCTCCCTGCTCGCCCTGCTCGGCCCGCGCATCGACGCGCTCTCGATCCGCCGTGGGCCGGCGGTCTCCGACGCGTCCGATGGTTGGTACCGGCTGGCCCGCGGCGTGATGCGGCGGCCGGTGGCCGTAGCCCTCGCCAGCTCGGCCCTGCTGCTGGCAGCGGCGGCACCGTTCTTGTGGACGACACTGACCGGCCCAAGCGCTGAAGCGGTTCCCCCCGGCCAGCCCTCCTACGACGCCTACCGCTACCTCGAGGCCCACTATCCCCGTGACGTCACCGAGGCGGTCACGGTCACCGTCGACGGCTCTGCCGGTCCCAGTCAGCTGGCGGCCTTCCAGCGCCGCGTCGAGGCGGTCGGCGGCGTCGTCCGTGGCACGTCCTTCTCCCCCGCCGCGGACGGCGTCGCCTACGCCAACTTCGCCCTCGACGGTCCCGCGCTCAGCGGCGAGTCCCAGGACTCCGTGCACGCGATTCGCGACCTCAGCCCGCCCGCTGCCACCACCGTGCTCGTCTCCGGCAACACCGCCGGCTTCATCGACCAGAAGGAGAGCTTGATCGCGCACGCACCGCTGGTGGTGGCGATCATCGCCCTCACCACGCTCATCCTGCTCTTCCTGCTCACCGGCTCGGTCCTGTTGCCACTGAAGACGCTGCTAATGAACACGCTGACCCTCGGCGCCACGCTCGGCATCCTCGTCCTCGCCTTCCAGGAGGGCTGGCTGAAGTCACCACTCGACTACACCGGCCCCGCCGCGATCGAGGTGACGAGCCTGGTCTTCCTCTTCGCCGTCCTCTTCGGCCTCGCCACCGATTACGCGGTCCTGGTGATGGCCCGGATCAAAGAGCGTTACGACGCCGGCGACAGCAACGAGGAGGCTGTCGCAGTCGGCATCGCCCGCACCGGCCGCGTGATCACCGCCGCCGCCCTCGCGATCGCCGTCGTCTTCCTCGCCTTCGGCGTCAGCAGCGTCTTCTTCGTCAAGCAGATCGCGATCGGCATGGCCGTCGGCGTGATGATCGACGCCACCATCGTCCGCGCCCTCCTCGTCCCCGCCCTGATGCGCCTGCTCGGCGAGTGGAACTGGTGGGCCCCGGCCCCACTCCGGCGCCTGCAGCTCCGCCTCGGCTTCTCCGAGAGCTCGACCTCCCCCGCAGAAGCGCTGGGACTTTTGGTCGCTATAGCGACCTTTTCTCCCACCACCTCCGCTGGTCCCTCGCCTTCGACCCGCCTCGTGTGAGGTCGATCACATTACTCACATATAAATTTATATCCGGGTAACTTAAGGGCATCGCCACCGAGCCCCGAACCCGCCTCGCCCGCGAGGACCGCATGGAGCAGACGCTCACCGCTGCCCACGGCCTCTTCGCCGAACGCGGCTATGCGGCGGTGAAGATGGATGAGATCGCGGCTTCGGTCGGCGTGACCAAGCCGCTCCTCTACAACTACTTCGGCAACAAGGAGCAGCTCTACATCGCCTGTATGGAGCGGGCGGGGGACTCGCTGACGGCGACGGTGGCCGAGGCGGTCGGGGGGAGCGCCAGCCCGCGGGAGGCGCTCGGGGCCGGCGTCCGCGCCTTCTTCGCCTTCCTCGACAGCGACCGCGCGGCCTGGGCTGTGCTCTTCGACGAGACCCTCCCGCACGGCGGCGAGGTCTTCGAGCGCGTTGCGGACTACCGTGGTCGCATCGCCGAGCTGGTCTCCGGCTCGATGCTGGCGCAGCTGCCGCAGGAGCGCCGCGACGCCGCCAGGGTCGAAACCGAGGCGCTCTCCGCCGCCCTGCTCGGCGCCGCCGAGGCGCTCGCGCGCTGGTGGCTGCGCACCGAGGAAATCGGTGCCGACGCCGCCGCCGAGCTGCTGATTGCGACGGTCGAGCCCGGCCTGCGTGCCCGCTCGGGCCCCACGACTTCCGACACCCCCGAAAAAGGAACCACCAGCCCATGAACAGCAAAACCCGCCGGGTTGCCGTCGTCGGCGGCAACCGGATCCCCTTTGCGCGCTCCGACAGCGTTTACGCGCACGCCTCCAACCAGGACATGCTCACCGCCGCCCTCGACGGCCTCGTCGACCGCTTCCGGCTGCAGGGCGAGACGCTCGGCGAGGTTGCCGGCGGCGCCGTCCTCAAGCATTCCCATGACCGCGACCTGGCGCGCGAGAGCGTGCTCAGCACGCGGCTGGCGCCGGAGACCCCCGCTTACGACGTCCAGCAGGCCTGCGGCACCGGCCTGGAGACGACGATCCTGGTTGCCAACAAGATCGCCCTCGGCCAGATCGACTCCGGCATCGCCTGCGGCGCGGACACCACTTCCGACGCGCCGATCGGGCTCAACGAACAGCTGCGCGAGACGCTCCTGGAGGCGAACCGGCAGCGCTCGACGGCGGGCAAGCTGCGCGCCCTGACCGGCGTCCGTCCCGGCCACATCATGCCCTCAATCCCCCGTAACGAGGAGCCGCGCACCGGCCTCTCGATGGGCGAGCACTGCGCGATCATGGCTGAGGAATGGGAGATCGGCCGCGAGGAGCAGGACGAGCTCGCGCTGGCCAGCCACAAGAACCTCGCCGCCGCCTACGAGCGCGGCTTCCTCGACGATCTGATCACCCCCTACCTCGGCCTCGAACGTGATCAGAACCTGCGTCCCGATTCCAGCCTCGAGAAGCTGGGCAAGCTGAAGCCGGTCTTCGGCGGCCCCGAGGGGACGATGACCGCGGCCAACTCGACCCCGCTCAGCGACGGCGCCTCCGCGGTGCTCCTCGCCTCCGAGGAGTGGGCGCAGGAGCGCGACCTGCCGATCCTCGCCTACATCGGCGAGGCCCAGACCGCGGCCGTCGACCACGTCCACAAGCGGGAAGGCCTGCTGATGGCGCCCGCCTACGCGATGCCGAGAATGCTCGATCGCGCCGGCCTGAAGCTGCAGGAGTTCGACTACTACGAGATCCACGAGGCCTTCGCCGCCCAGGTGCTCTGCACGCTGAAGGCCTGGGAGGACAAGGAGTTCTGCAAGGAGAAGCTCGGCCGTGACAAACCGCTCGGCCCGATCGACCGCGACAAGCTCAACGTCAACGGCGGCTCCCTGGCCGCCGCGCACCCGTTCGCCGCGACCGGCGGGCGGATCGTCGCCGGCCTCGCCAAGCAGCTGCACGAGGACGGCAAAGGCCGCGGCGTGATCAGCATTTGCGCCGCCGGTGGCCAGGGCGTCGTCGCAATCCTCGAGGCCCCGGGAGGTGCCCAGTGAGGGTGCCGATCGACACGGTGATCTCCGGTTATTCGAGTCCGGGTCGATTGGGACCCGAAGGAGGAATGTGATGAGTGACCGCTACTCACAGGTCGTCAACGCGCCGGTCGTCTCGACCGTCGCCAAGCAGCTGGGACTGCCCCAGCCGGTCTCACTCGACCGCTACGAGCCCGGCGCACCGGTTGTCTCCGGTCCCGTGCTCTCCGGCGCCGCCCCGTCGGGACGGCTTGGCAAACCGATCGCCGCGATCCTCGACAGCGTCAAGGCCGAACGCGCCGGCACCGAGGGGCAGGCGAAGGCGCTCGTCTTCGATGCGACCGGGATCGCCGACTCGACCGAGCTGGTCGAGCTGCAGCGCTTCTTCTACCCCGCGGTGCCGCGCCTGCAGCGCAGCGGCCGCGCGATCGTCCTCGGGACGCCGCCGGCCCAGGCCGGCTCGATCCCCGCGCACACTGCGCAGCGGGCGCTGGAGGGCTTCACCCGCTCGCTCGGCAAGGAGATTGGCGGCCGCGGCTCGACCGCCCAGCTGGTCTACGTCGAACCCGGCGCCGAGGACCAGCTCGAATCGACCCTGCGCTTCCTCCTCTCGCCCAGGTCGGCCTACGTCTCCGGCCAGGTGATCCAGATCGGCGCCGGCGTCGCGCCGCAGCCCGAGATCGACTGGGAGCGCCCGCTCGAGGGCAAGACCGCGCTCGTCACCGGCGCCTCGCGCGGGATCGGGGCGGCAATCGCCTCGACCCTGGCCCGCGACGGAGCCGAGGTCGTCGGCCTCGACGTACCCCAGGCCGCCGCGGATCTCGAGTCCGTCACCAGTGCCCTCGGCGGCCGCTCGATCGGGCTCGACATCACCGCCGAGGACGCGCCGGACCGGATTGCCTCCGAGCTCGCCGACGGCGTCGACGTCGTCGTCCACAACGCCGGCGTCACCAAAGACCGCACGATCGCGAAGATGCCGGAGGAGCGCTGGTCGCAGCTGATGGAGATCAACCTCTCCAGCGAGGAGCGGATCAACGACGCCCTGCTCGGCCAGAAACTGCTCGCCGGCAACGGCCGCATCGTCTGCGTCTCCTCGATGTCGGGGATCGCCGGCAACTCCGGCCAGACCAACTACGCCGCCTCGAAGGCGGGGGTGATCGGGATGGTCGAAGCGATGGCGCCGGAGCTGGCCGCGCGCGGGGCGACGATCAACGCCGTCGCGCCCGGCTTCATCGAGACGAAGATGACGGCGGCGATGCCGATCGGCCCGCGTGAAGCCGGCCGCCGGCTCAGCAGCCTCTCCCAGGGCGGCCTGCCGGTCGACGTCGCCGAGACGATCGCCTGGTTCGCCAGCCCGGCCTCGACCGGCGTCAACGGCAACGTCGTCCGCGTCTGCGGCCAGAACCTGCTGGGGGCCTGAGATGGCGGCACGGACCCTCGACAGCTCGCCCAGCATCCTGCCGCTCTACGCGCGGGCGGCGGCGCCGATGATCCCGGGCGCCTCGCTGCTGCCGTTCGTCCCCGGCGGCGGCGGTGAGATCCCCGAGCTCGACCTGCGGCTGGAGGGCGTCGGCGCCGACCCGGCCGACGTCTCCGCCTACGCCAAAGTCTGCGGCTTCGGGCTGCGCGACCAGCTGCCCCCGACCTACCCGCACGTGCTCGCCTTCCCCCTCCACATGGCGGTGATGGCCGACGGCGGCTTCCCCTTCGGCGCGGTCGGCCTCGTCCACGTCGAGAACCGGATCGAGCAGCACCGGCGCATCGGCCTCGACGAGGAGATGACGATCCGCGTCCGCCCGACCCAGCTGCAGCCGCACCCCAAGGGCCAGACCTTCTCGCTGCTGACCGAGGTCTCGGTCGACGGCGAGACCGCCTGGCAGAGCGAGAGCACGATGCTCCGCCGCGGCAAGCCCGAACAGCCCGCCGATGGGCCTGAAACGTCCAAATCGCGGACGCGTGAGGCCCGTCGCGAGGGAGATGAAGGCGCGCTTGACATGGCCCCGGGCGCCATTTGGAAGCTGGGTGGGGATCTCGGTCGCCGTTACGCCTCCGTCTCCGGCGACCGCAACCCGATTCACATGCACTCGCTGACCGCGAAGCCGCTCGGGTTCCCCGGCGCGATCGCGCACGGGATGTGGACCAAGGCCCGCTGCCTGGCGGGGCTCGGCAGCCGCCTGCCCGACGCCTTCGCCGTCGACGTCCGCTTCCGCAGGCCGATCGTCCTGCCGGCGCGCGTCGAGTTCGCCAGCGCCGAGGAGGGCGAGGAGATCCTCTTCGCCGTGCGCGACGCCAAGCGGCAGACCCCTCATCTCGACGGCCGCGCGCGGCCGCTCGGGGACAAACCGAAAGCCAAAACCGGAAGGAAGAAGGCCAAGTGACGACCACCGCCAACAACGGAAAGAACCCCAGCGTCGCCGAGCGCGGCATGGGGTTCGGCCTGCGGCAGCTGAACCGCCTCGCCGGCTCCGACCTGCTGGACCGGATCCGCATTCGCAAGCAGGTCGAGCGCGCCCTCTTCCAGGGCACCAAGGGCGGCTTCCGCTCGGCGACCGCCGCCGGCCGCAGCTTCAAGGCCGCTCAGCAGCTGGGCAAACCGGCGCGCCAGAAGAAGAGCAAGTCGACCGGCCTCTTCGACCTCGCGCCCGACGACGAGCAGCAGATGTTCCAGGAGGCCGGCCGCGCCTTCGCCGAGGCGAAGGTCCGCCCGGCGGCGCTGAAGGCCGACGACGAGCGCGAGACGCCGCCGGAGCTGTTGGCCGAAACCACCGAGCTCGGCGTCAACATGCTCGGCGTCCCCGAGGAGCTCGGCGGCGTCATGCACGAGCAGTCCGCCGTGACCAGCGTGCTCATCGGCGAGGCGCTCGCCCATGGCGACATGGGCATCGCCTACGCCGCGCTCGCCCCCGGCGCCGTAGCCACCGCGATCGGTCTCTGGGGCAGCGCGGAGCAGGAGGCGACTTACCTGCCGGCTTTCACCGGCGAGGACGTCCCCGCCGCCGCCCTGGCGATCCTCGAGCCGCGGCCGCTGTTCGACCCCCTGCAGCTCGAGACCACGGCGAAGAAGAAAGGTGAGGAGTGGGTCCTCAGCGGCGCCAAGTCGCTCGTCGCCCGCGCCACCGAATGCGAGCTGTTCGTGATCGCGGCCGAGGCCGAGGGCATCGGCCCAGCGCTCTTCGTCGTCGAGTCCGGCGCCAAAGGTCTCTCCGTGGAAGACGAACCGGCGATGGGCCTGCGCCCCGCCGCCACCGGCCGCCTGCTGATCGACAAAGTCAAAGTCCCGGCGAGCGCCCTGCTCGGCGAGGGCGACGCCAAGGCCAAGGACTACGCGGCCTGCGTCAACCGCGCGCGGATCGCCTGGTGCGGCCTCGCGACCGGCGCCGCCCAGGCGGTCCTCGACTACGTGATCCCCTACGTCAACGACCGCCAGGCCTTCGGCGAACCGATCTCCAACCGCCAGGGCGTCGCCTTTGCGGTCTCCGATATCGGCATCGAGACCGAAGGCATGCGCCTCGCCACCTACCGGGCCGCCAGCCGCGCCGACCGCGGCCAGGATTTCGCCCGCGAGGCGGCGATCGCGCGCAAGCTCTGCGCCGCCAAGGGCATGGAGATCGGCTCGCAGGGAGTGCAGCTGCTCGGCGGCCACGGCTTCGTCAAGGAGCACCCGGTCGAGCGCTGGTACCGCGACCTCAGAGCAGCGGGCGTGATGGAGGGCGCCCTGCTCGTCTAGGCGACCGCCGAGATTCGAAGCGAAAGGCAGACATGATCAACCTCGAGATTCCCAAGAAGTTCAAGCCACTGGCCAGCCAGGCCAACCAGGTCGCGACCGAGGTCTTCCGGCCGATCTCGCGCAAGTACGACGAGGCCGAGCACGAGTACCCGAAGGAGCTCGACATGCTGGCGTCGCTGATCGACGGCATGAACGAGGGCTCCGACATCGGCGGCGCCGGCGCCGCCGGCGTGCGCCGCGAGGAGAGCAACGGCGACGGCGCCGAGAACCGCAACGGCTCCAACCTCTCGACCGTGCTCGGGATCATCGAGCTCTGCTGGGGCGACGTCGGCCTGCTGCTCTCGATGCCGCGCCAGGGGCTCGGCAACTCGGCGATCGCCTCGGTGGCGACCGAGGAGCAGCTTGAGAAGTACGGCGGCAAGTGGGCGGCGATGGCCATCACCGAGCCGGAAGCCGGCTCGGACTCGGCCTCGATCCGCACCACCGCCGAGCTCGACGGCGACGAGTACGTCCTCAACGGCGAGAAGATCTTCGTCACCTCGGGCGACCGTGCCGACCTGATCGTGGTCTGGGCGACGCTCGACCGCTCGAAGGGACGGGCGGCGATCAAGTCGTTCATCGTCGAGCGCGACAACCCCGGCCTGAAGCTGGACCGGCTCGAGCACAAGCTCGGGATCCGCGCCTCCGACACGGCCAACTTCACCCTGCAGGACTGCCGGGTGCCGAAAGAGGCGCTGCTCGGCGACCCCGACGTCAACGTCGAGAAGGGCTTCGCGGGCGCGATGCAGACGTTCGACAACACGCGGCCCCTGGTCGCGGCGATGGCGGTCGGCGTCGCCCGGGCGGCGCTGGAAGAGACGCGCACGCGGCTGAAGAGCGCCGGGGTCGAGGTCGACTACTCGGTCCCCGCTCTCTCCCAGCACGCCGCTGCGGCGCGCTTCCTGGAGATGGAGGCCGACTACGAGGCCGCCTGGCTGCTGACCCTGCAGGCCGCCTGGATGGCCGACAACAGCAAGCCGAACTCGCTGCAGGCCTCAATGGCCAAGGCCAAGGCCGGCCGCGCCTGCGTCGACATCACGCTCGGCTGCGTCGAGCTTTGCGGCAGCGTCGGCTACGGCGAGCACGAGCTGCTGGAGAAGTGGGCGCGCGACGCCAAGATCCTCGACATCTTCGAGGGGACTCAGCAGATCCAGCTGCTGATCGTGGCGCGGCAGCTGCTCGGCAAGAACTCGAGCGAACTGCGGTAGCGCGCAGCCGGGGGCGGGAGCCCCTCCCCAGACACATCTCGCTATGGCTCGATGTTGAGTGTCTGGGGAGGGGCTCCCGCCCCCGGCTGGTCGTTTCGGCAGACTCCGCCGCGTGAACCTGATCGAGGAGCTGATGGAGCGATCGCCGGCATCGCGGCTGGGGATCGTTGCTGTTGATGGGGAGGCGAACCGGCGGGACTGGTACTTCGGAGAACTCATTGCCCAGTCGGCGGGGCTCTCCGGCGCGTTTGCGGCGCGGGGGGTGAAGCGGGGTGATGTGGTGATGACGCTGGTGGGGAACCGGGTCGAGTGGGTGCTGGCGCTGCTCGCTTGCTGGCGGATGGGGGCGGTGGCGCTGCCGTGCAGCACGCAGCTGCGGCGGCACGACATCGAGCTGCGGGTTGCGGCGGCGAACCCCGCCCTATGCGTGGGCGAAGAGGAGCTGCTGGCCGAGCTGCCCGGCGGCGTGCCGGCGATGACCCTGACTGAGGTAGCCGCGGCGCTCGACGAGGATCGGCCGCAGGAGACGCCGGCGGCGGTCGAGGGCATGGACCCGGAGGATCCGGCGCTGATCGTCTTCACCTCCGGCACGACCGGGGAGCCGCGGGGGGTGGTTCATGCCTACCGCTACCTGTTCGGGCAGCGGATCCAGGCCGAGCACTGGCTTGGCTCACGCAAGGACGAGCTGGTCTGGTGCACGACCGCCACCGGCTGGTCGAAGTCGGCCCGCAACGTCTTCCTCGCCCCCTGGCTGACCGGCGCCGCCGCGGTCATCCACGACGACCGCTTCGATCCGGCCGAGCGACTCGACTTCGCCGCGGCGCTCAGCGTCAACGTCCTCTGCCAGGCGCCGACCGAGTACCGGATGCTGGCCAAGCGCACCGCCCTGCGCCCCCTCCCCGCCCTGCGCCGGATGGTCTCGGCCGGGGAGCCACTGGACGCGGAGACGATCGCCGCCTTCCGCGAGGCGATGGGCCTCGAGCCGGCCGACGGCTACGGCCAGACCGAGACCGGCCACGTCACCGCCAACCTCGCCGGCGAGCCGGTCCGCCCCGGCTCGATGGGCAAACCCCTCCCCAGCATCGAGGTCCGCATAGCCGCCCCCGGAGGCGAGGTGGAGGAGGCGGCGACTGATCTGGGTGAATTGCAGTTGCGCGCCTCCTCCCCCACCTTCTTCTCCAGCTACCTCGACGGCGAGCGCTTCGAGGGCGAGTGGTGGCCCACCGGGGACCTGGTTCGCGAAGACGAGGACGGCTACCTCTTCTTCGAGGGGCGCGACGACGACATCATCCTTTCCGCCGGCTACCGGATCGGCCCCTTCGAGATCGAGTCGGCGCTGCAGTCTCACCCGGCTGTGGCCGAAGCAGCCGCGGTCGCCGCCCCCGACCCCGAGCGCGGCTCGGTCGTGCGGGCGGTCGTCGTCCCCCGCGAACGCGAGCCGAGCGAGGAGCTGGCGCGCGAGCTGCAGGAGCACTGCAAGCGCGAGACCGCCCCCTACAAGTTCCCCCGCCTGGTCGAGTTCGTCGACGAGCTGCCGAAGACGAGCAGCGGCAAGATCAAGCGCGCGCAGTTGCGACAGGGGTAACCTGACTTGGTGTCCGCGAACGAGGCAACCGAGGCGGCGAGCGTCGCCCGCGCCTACTTCGGGGCGGTGGCCCGGCGCGACGTCGAGGGGATGGTGGCTTGCTGGGAACCCGGCACCCGCGACGTGATCCACGGCGTCGCCGACATGCGCGTGCCCGAGGACCTTCGTTCCTGGTTCGGCAGCCTCTTCGCCTCCTTCCCCGACTTCAGCTTCGAGATCCTCGACGTCATCGCCAGCGGCGAGAAGGCAGCGGTGCACTGGCACGCAACGGGAACCTTCGACGGCACGGCGCGCTTCGAAGGCCTGATGCCCAACGGCGGCCGGGTCGACGTCCAGGGCTGCGACGTGCTCACCGTCCGCGACGGCAAGGTGGTCCACAACGACGCCTACATGAACGGCGCCGAGATGGCGCGTCAGCTCGGCGCCCTGCCGCCGCAGGGCTCGCCGCCCGAACGCGCGCTGACCGCCGCGCTCAATCTCAAGACCCGGCTCGCCGCCTCGCTCCGCAGCCGCAGGCGCTGAGACCGGCCAACCCGCCGGGCTACGCTGGAGCCATGGAGACAATCGACCGCAAGCGGCTCGCGGCGCTGACCGAGGCCGAGCAGGAGCGGTTCCGCAACCGTACCGGCGCCTCGGCCCGGACCTTCGCGCGGGCGGTGCAGGTCATGCCGGGCGGCGTACCGTCCTCCTTCCAGGAAAACGACCCCTGGCCGGTCTACCTCCAGCGCGGCCAGGGCAGCCGCGTCTGGGACGTCGACGACAACGAATACGTCGACTTCCACAACGGCTTCGGCGTGATGTGCATCGGCCACGCCAACCCAACCGTCGGCGCCGCGGTCAAGGCGCGAATCGATGAAGGCACCCACTTCGCCGCGCCCACCGAGGGCTCGATCGCCGTCGCCACCGAGCTGAAGCGGCGCTTCGGCCTGCCGCAGTGGCGCTTCAACAACTCCGGCACCGAGGCGACGATGGACGCCGTCCACCTCGCCCGCGGCGCCACCGGCCGCGACACGATGCTGAAGATCGAGGGCTCCTACCACGGCCACCACGACAGCGTGATGGTCTCGGTCTACCCGCCGCTGGAGGCGCTCGGCGCCCGCGACGACCCGGTCAGCGTCCCCTACGGCGGGGGCGTCCCCACCGCCCTCAGCGAGCTCACCCGCGCCGTCCCCTTCAACGACGCCGACGCCCTCGAGAGCGTCCTGGAGAAGATCGGCGAGCAGGTCGCCGGGCTGATCATGGAGCCGGCGATGATGAACATCAACATCATCCCGCCCGGCCCTGGCTACCTGGAGCGGGTTCGCGAGCTGACCGCCCGCTACGGCGTCAAGCTGATCTTCGACGAGGTCAAGACCGGCGTCACGATCTCCGCCGGCGGCGCCACCGCCCGCTTCGGCGTGCTGCCCGACATGATCACGCTTGCCAAGGCCAGCTGCGGTGGCTATCCCGGCGGCGCGATCGGGATGAGCGAGGAGCTGGCGGCGGTCGTCGCCGACGGCACCGTCAAGCAGTACGGCACCTTCAACGGCAACCCGCTGGTGATGGCGGCGGCCGAGGCGACGCTGACCGAGGTCCTGACCGCCGACGTCTACGAGCGCTTCGAAGCAACCAACCGGCGCCTGCTCGACGGCTGCCAGGAGATCGTCGACGCCCACGGCCTGCCCGCCTACACCGAGGGGCTGGCCGCTAAGGGCTGCGTGATCTTCTCGCCGCGGCGGATGTACGAGTACCGCGACTACCTGACCAAGGTCGACGACGAGCTCTCCACCCTCGCCTGGCTCTACCACATGAACCACGGCGTCTTCATGACGCCGGGCACCGAGGAGGAGTGGACGCTCTCGATCGCCCACTCCGACGAGGACCTGCAGCGCTACCTCGACGCCTTCGAGGCCTTCGCCGCCGATCTCACCCGCGCCTGACCGCTACGCGGTCTGGGAGAAGAAGAGGCTCTCGGCGGCGTCGACGGGGCGGCCGAGGTGGAAGCCCTGGGCCATGTCGACGCCGTACTCGCGCAGCATCCGCGTCGTCTCGTCGTCCTGGACGAACTCGGCGATCGTCGTCTTGCCGAGGCCGCGGGCGATCTCGACGATCGCCTTCACGGTCAGCTGGTCGGCGTCGTTGCGGGGCATGTCGCGGACGAAGGAGCCATCGATCTTGATCACGTCGAAGGGAAGCTGCTTGAGGTGATGGAAGGGGCTGAACCCCGCGCCGTAGTCGTCGATCGCGACTTCGCAGCCGAACTCGCAGAGGCGATCGGCGAAGCCGACGGCGGTCTCGTAGTCCTCGACCCGGGCCGACTTGGTGATCTCGAAGGTGCAACGGCTCGGGTCAGCGTCGCCTTCGTCGAGGCGGCGCTCGATGAACTCCAGCACCGAGATGTCGGTCAGCGATGCGCCGGAGATGTTGACGTGGAGGGAGACCGGCTCGCCGGCGCGCTCGCGCTCGGCCAGCAGCTCCAGTGCCCGCGCCACAACCCAGCGATCGAGCTCCTGGACCATCCCGGAGCGTTCGGCGACGTCGATGAAGGAAGCAGCCGGCAGCAGCTCGCCGTCGTCGCCGGTCATCCGCAGCAGCAACTCGTAGCGCTCGATGCCGCCCGAGGCGAGGCTGCGAATCGGCTGGGTGGCAAGCCGCAGGCGGTCCTGGGTCAGGGCGTCGCGAATCCTGGCGCTGGTCGTCTGCGCGCGCTGGGGCAGGCGCTGTGGATCCTCGGGACCGTGGAAGAGGGCGATCCGGTTGCGCCCCTCTTCCTTGGCCCGGTACATCGCCTGGTCGGCCGCGACCAGAACTGCCTCGGAGCCGGCGTCGCCCTTGCCGCCGAACATCGTGATGCCGACGCTGATCGTCGCCATGCCGAGTTCGGAGCCCTCCGGAAAGCCCTCAGCAACCTGCGCCCGCAGGTCCTCGCCGAGCTGCAGCGCCCCGCCCGTATCGGTCTGCGGCATCAGTACGGCGAACTCGTCGCCGGAGAGGCGGGCGACGATGTCGGTCGTGCGCACACGCTCCCGCAGGATCTCGGCGACCTGCCGGATCAGGTTGTCGCCGGGTTGATGGCCGAGCTTGTCGTTGACCTCCTTGAGGCCGTCGATGTCGATGATCATCACCGCGCCCTGGCCGCCGTAGCGAGCGGTGAAGGAGACGTGGCGATCGAGCTTTGAGCGGAATCGGCGCCGGTTCAAGAGGCCGGTTAGTGAGTCGTGGTCGGCCAGGTAGCGCAGTTCGGCCTCGGTCTTCTCGGCCTTTTCGAGCGCTCCCTCGACCACCTCGCGATCCTCCGGCTCGAGCTTCTCGAGAACCGCCTCGACTTCAGGATCGCGCTTCGGAGAGGTACGTACGTTCGCCACCGATGAAAGGTATTCGCTTGTCGAGGCCGTAGGTCGGGAAACCTCCGCGTTTCCGCCAGGGGACTCGAATATCGGTGAGCGCGGCCCGCAAATAATTGACTTCCAGGGCTCCCGGGTAGTCTCAATTCGATGCCCAACCGGCTCGCTGAGGAGACCAGTCCATACCTGTTGCAGCACCGCGACAACCCGGTCGAGTGGTATCCGTGGGGGGCCGAAGCACTGGAGCGGGCGCGGGCCGAGGACAGGCCGATCCTGCTCTCGGTCGGCTACTCCGCCTGCCACTGGTGCCACGTGATGGAGCGCGAGTCCTTCGAGGACCCGGAGACCGCCGCCTATATGAACGAGCACTTCGTCAACGTCAAGGTCGACCGCGAGGAGCGGCCCGACGTCGACGCGATCTACATGGAGGCGGTGCAGGCAATCAGCGGCCAGGGCGGCTGGCCGATGACCGTCTTCCTCGACCCCGAAGGGGTGCCGTTCTACGGCGGCACCTACTTCCCGCCCGACGAGAGCCGCGGCATGCCCAGCTTCCGGATGGTGATGGAAGCGGTCGTCGACGCCTTCGAGCGCAAACGCGATGAGATCCGCGAGCGCGCCGCCAGGACGAAGGCGCAGCTGGGTGCGATCGGCCTGGTCGAGCCCAGCGCCGAGCCCGCCGAGGCGGCGCAGCTGGAGGAAGCGGTGGGCCGACTGCGAGCAGCCGCCGACATGCAGCGCGGCGGCTTCGGCAGCGCCCCCAAGTTCCCGCCGGCCTCAGCGCTGGAGCTGCTGCTGGCCCGCGGTGAGCGCGAGATCGTCGAGCGCACGCTCGACGCGATGCTCGCGGGAGGCATCTACGACCAGATCGGCGGCGGCTTCGCGCGCTACGCCGTCGACGCCAACTGGCTCGTCCCCCACTTCGAGAAGATGCTCTACGACAACGCCCTGCTCGCGCGCGCCTACCTGCACGGATGGCAGGCACTCGGGCACGAGCGCTACCGCCGCGTCTGCGAGGAGACCCTGGACTGGATGCTGTCGGAGATGCGCGGCCCGGAGGGCGGCTTCTACTCCGCCCTCGATGCCGACTCGGAGGGCGAGGAGGGGCGCTTCTACGTCTGGACGCCGGCCCAGATCCGCGAGGTCCTCGGCGACGAGGCCGACCCGGTGATCGAGTACTACGGCGTCAGCGAGCGCGGCAACTTCGACGGCGCCAACATTCTTCACCTGCCAGGTGGGCCGGGGCGCTTTTCTGCCGCATATCGGCAAGAAAGCGCCCCACCCGACCTCGACCGGGCGCGCCGCGCGCTCTACGAGGCGCGCTCTCAGCGAGTCTGGCCGGGGCTCGACGACAAGCGGCTGACCTCCTGGAACGCGCTCGCGATCGCCGCCCTGGCCGAGGCCGGCGCCGTGCTCGGCCGCAAGGACTATCTCGCCGCCGCCCGCAGGTGCGCCGAGTTCCTGCTCGACTCCCTCACCGACGCCGAGGGCCGCCTGCTGCGCACCTACAAGGACGGCGACGCCCGCCTCAACGCCTACCTCGAGGACCACGCCTTTCTCCTCGAGGCCCTGCTGACCCTCTACGAAGCGAGCTTCGAGCCGCGCTGGTTCGAGCGTGCCCGCTCGCTCGCCGATGAGGTCGTCGCCCGCTTCGGCGACGAGGAGCGCGGTGGCTTCTTCTCCACCTCCGCCGACCACGAGCAGCTGATCGCCCGCCGCAAGGAGATCGGCGACCACCCGATCCCTTCCGGAAACAGCGCGGCGGCGATGGGGATGCTGCGGCTGGCGGCGCTGAGCGGCGAGCGCGAGTACGAGCGTCAGGCCGAAGGCGTCTTCGCGCTCTTCGCCAAACCCGCGACCCAGCACCCCGAGTCGTTCGCCCACCTGCTCCGGGCCCTCGACTTCCACCTCTCCCCGACCAAAGAGGTGGCGCTGGTCGGCGACGACGTCGGTGAGCTGGCGGCGACCGTGCGCTCCGCCTTCCGCCCCCACCTCGTCCTCGCCGGCGGGCCCGAGGGGTCCGAGGAGCCGCCGCTCCTGCGCGAACGTCCTCTTGTGGACGGCCAGCCGACCGCCTACGTCTGCGAGAACTTCGCCTGCCAGGCGCCTGTGACCGACTCCAAGGATCTGGCCGCCTTTCTCTGATACGAATGCCGCAGTGCGCGGCTCGCTCTTCACCTTGCCGTCCGGACGTCGAGCCAAGTGGGTGGTCTTTGCTCTCTGGTTCCTGGTCATCATCGGCGCCGTCGGCATCGCTGAACTGCCGACCAAGTTCGAAGAAGCCGAAAACAACGAGGCGACCTCCTACCTGCCGGGCGACGCCGAGTCGACCAAGGCCCTCGACGCCACCGAGACGCTGCAGAACGGAGAAATCGCCTCCGCGGTGATCGTCTACCGCAACGACGCGGGCATGACCGCGGCGAACTTCGGGCAGATCGAAGCCGATGTCGCCGCGATGACCGGGGAGAAGTTCGAAGGCGTGATCGCCGACGGCGAAACCGCCGCCTCCGGCGGAGAGGGCGGACCGAACGCGACGGGTGAAGGGAAAGCCAGCGCGCCCGGCGGGGGCGAGCCGGGCTGCGGCACGCCGACCTCCACCATCCCCGGCCAGCCCACCGACTACGCACCCTTCGTCGGCCCGGTCTGCTCGCCGGACGGCAATTCGGCGATCGTCACCGCCTACATCAACGCCGAAGGCGAGGGCGACCGGATCGTCGACCCCGTCAAGGCCTGGCGCGATGCGATCGAGGACCCGGGCGGCGGGCTCGAGGTGAAGATCACCGGCGGCGCCGGCTTCTCCGCCGACGCGATCGAAGTCTTCGAAGGGATCAACGGCACCCTGCTGCTGGCCGCGGTCAGCCTCGTGATCTTCCTCCTCATCGTCATCTACCGCTCGCCGATCTTCCTCTTCATTCCCCTGATCGCGGTGATCTTCGCGGAGATGCTCTCGCGCTCGATCGGCTACGGCGTTTCCGAGCTGGGGGTGACGATCAATGGCCAGTCGAGCTCGATCATGTCGGTACTCGTGCTCGGGGCCGGCACCGACTACGCCCTGCTCCTCGTCGCCCGCTACCGCGAGGAGCTGCATCACACCACCGACAAGCACGTGGCGATGCGGACGGCGCTGGAATCGGCCGGACCGGCGATCTTCGCCTCGGCCCTGACCGTGATCGCCGCCCTGCTCTGCCTCCTGATCGCGAAGGTCAACGGGACCTCCGGCCTCGGCCCGATCGCCGCGATCGGCATCGCCTGCGCGGCACTCTCGATGCTGACCCTGCTGCCGGCGCTGCTGACCATCTTCGGTCGCCGCGCCTTCTGGCCCTTCGTCCCCCACACGCCGGAGACCGCGCCCCGGGCGGAAGCAGTATCCGAGGGCGCTCGCCGGCGGATCGTCGAGGGCTCCGGCTTCGCCGCCCTGCTGCAGGTGATCCTCGCCTGCCTGCTGATCCTCATCCTTCTGCCGCTGGTACTGCTCAACTGGGTGCTGCGGATCATCACCGGCAGGCGCATCCCTTCACTGATCGTCGGCCCGCTCGACCGTGCCGTCTTCACTCCCTACGAGATGCGCCGCTACCGGCTCGAGCACGCCGCCGACGCCACCCACGGCTTCTGGGCCCGGGTCGGCAACCGGGTCGCGGTCTCGCCGCGTCGGATCATGGGTGGCACCGCCGCCGTGCTGCTGATCCTCTGCGCCGGCTTCGCCTTCTTCTCGACCGAACTGACCAGCGAAGACACCTATCGCGAGGAAGTCGAATCGGTCGAAGGCCAGACGCTGCTCAACAAGAGCTTCCCGTCCGGCAAGACGGCGCCGACCGACATCGTCGTTCCCACCGCGGCCGACATCGGGCCGGTGAAAAGCGCCGTCGAAGGCGTCGGCGGGGTCGACGAAGTCTCGGGGCCGGTCGCCACCGGCGCGCCGGGCACCCTGATCCAGGCGACGCTCAAACCGAACCCCTACTCGACCGAGGCCTTCGACCTGATCGAACCGATCCGCGACGCGGCCCAGGGCGTGGACTCCGCGGCGCTGGTCGGCGGCCCCAGCGCAGTCGAATTCGACGTCCGTGACGCGGCCGCCTGGGACTCGATCGTGATCCCGCCGATCATCCTCCTCGTCGTCTTCCTGATCCTCGTCGGCCTGCTGCGCGCCGTCGCCGCGCCGCTGGTCCTGGTCGGCACCGTGATCCTCAGCTTCCTCGCCGCCCTCGGCTTCGGCTACTTCGTCTTCGACGTGATCTTCGGCTTCCCAGGTTCCGACCCCTCGCTGCCGCTCTTCGCCTTCGTCTTCCTGGTCGCGCTCGGCGTCGACTACAACATCTTCCTCGTCGCCCGTGCCCGCGAGGAGACCGAAAAGCACGGCTCCGAACAGGGAATGCTGCGCGCCCTGGCCGTCACCGGCGGAGTCATCACCAGCGCCGGCATCGTCCTCGCCGGCACCTTCTCGGTCCTCGCCGTCCTCCCCCTCACCTTCCTCACCGAGCTCGGCTTCGTCGTCGCCTTCGGCGTCCTGCTCGACACCTTCCTCGTCCGCAGCATCCTCGTCCCCTCGATCGCCCTCGCCCTCGGCGACAGGTTCTGGTGGCCGTCGGCGCTCTCGCGCCCGCGCCCGCGAACGATTGGTGACTTAGGGGCGCCCTAGGCCCCTTAACTCACCAATCGACAAGATCGCGGAGGACGACGCGGCCGCCGACCTCGGCGCGGCCCGCGTCAAGTGGTCGGGCGTGGAGCAGTGAGCCCTCGCCCTGGTGGATCGTCAGCTCCCGCCCGAGCTCGGCGGCGAGCATGATCGCGGCGGAGCCGGTGGCCTCGTCCTCGCCGACTCCGTCGGCGAGTGAGAAGCAGCGCGAGCGCACCACGCCGGCCCCTTCGTCGACCCAGGTCCAGAGGTAGATTTCGTCCTCGCGCCCGCCAGGCGGCCCGTCGAGCGCCTCGACCTCCTCAGGCGATCCCAACTCGACCAGGTCCCACGGGGGCGACCACTCAACCCGGCCGGCGACGTAGGTCAACTCGTCCTGCCGCCTCACTGCCACCTCGCCCGCCGGTGGACGCAGCGCCTCGACCGCCTCGCCCTCGTTCGCCAACAGCCAGGCGGTACCTACGGTCGGATGCCCGGCGAATGGCAGCTCCAACCCAGGGGTGAAAATTCGAATCTCTCCGCGCGCGCGATCGTCGACGAAGACCGTCTCCGAGAAGCCCAGATCGTGCGCAACCGCTTGGCGCCGGTCGGCAGGCACCTCGGCTCCGTCGAGGAAGACGCCCAGCGGGTTGCCCCAGGCGCCGGCCTCGTCGGTGAAGACGCGGAGGACGTGCAGCCTCGCCATCGGACCTTCAGAGAATCGGCAGGAAGTTTTCGATCTCGTACGGGGTGACCTGGACCCGGTAGTCGTCCCATTCCTGCCGCTTGATCTCGACGAAGCGGCGGAAGGTGTGCTCGCCCAGAGTCCGCAGCACCAGCTCCGAGTCGGCGGCAACCTCGATCGCCTCGCCCAGCGTCGCCGGCAGCTGCTCGATCCCCTGGTGGGAGAGCTCCTCCTGCGAGAGGTGGTAAAGGTTCTGCTCCATCGGCTCGGGCAGCTCGTAGCCCTTCTCGATCCCTTCCAGACCGGCCTGAAGCATGCCGGCAAAGCAGAGATATGGGTTGGCGGCGGGGTCGGGGCAGCGCAGCTCGGCCCGGGTCGCGCCCTCCTGGCCGGGGTGGTAGAGCGGCACGCGGATCAGCGCCGAGCGATTGCGGCGCGACCAGGCCAGGTAGACCGGGGCCTCATAGCCGGGGACGAGCCGCTTGTAGGAGTTGACCCACTGGGCGAAGAGCGGCGAGATCTCGCGCGCGTGCTTGAGCTGGCCGGCGATGAACGACTTCGCGGTCGGCGAGAGGTAATAAGGATCGTCCTCGTCGTAAAAGGCGTTCTTGCCGTCTTTGGCGAGCGACTGGTGGACATGCATTCCCGAGCCGTTCTCGCCGAACAGCGGCTTCGGCATGAAGGTCGCGTGCCAGCCGTATTTCATCGCGTACTCCTTGACGACGATCCGGTAGGTCATGCAGTCGTCGGCCATCTCGAGTGCGTTCTTGTAGCGCATGTCGACCTCGTGCTGGGAGGGGCCGACCTCGTGATGGGTGTACTCGACGTGGATTCCCATCTTCTCCAGGGCCAGGACGGTGTCGCGGCGCACGTCGGAGCCAGCGTCGAGCGTGGTCAGGTCGAAGTAGCCGCCCTCGTCGAGGACCTCGGGCACCCCGCCCTCCGGCTTGGCCGAGCGGAAGTAAAAGAACTCGAGCTCGGGGCCGATGTTGTAGGCGTCGAAGCCCAGCTCCTCAGCGCGCTTCATCGCCCGCTGCAGGATCCAGCGCGGGTCGCCCTCGTAGGGGCCCCCGCCGGGGACGCGGATATCGCAGAACATGCGGGCGACCGCGTTCTCGTCCTCCGGGCGCCAGGGGATCAGCGCGAAGGTGGTCGGATCGGGCATGGCGATCATGTCCGACTCCTCGATCGGATTGAAGCCGGTGATCGAGGAACCGTCGAAGCCCATGCCGCCGTCGAAGGCGTCCTCGAGCTCGGCTGCGTTGATCGAGAAGCTCTTCAGCTGGCCGAGCACGTCGGTGAACCAGAGGCGGACGAAGCGCACGTCGTTCTGCTTGACGATCTCGATGACGTCAGCGGCACTGCGGGACTGATCTGCCATTCGGGCCTCCTCGGCTTGTCCGCGAGAGGGCGCAACGATAGGCGAATGAACCGAACAGGTGCAGAACGACGTACTACCGGGTAGAGAACAGGATTCTCGACCGCTCACCGTGAGCTTGCGAAAAGGCTCAGAATCAGGTATAACTTACTTCGCGTAAGTTATCGGCTGAAAGTAAAGTAAAGGCCACGTAAAGGCTCTGTAAAGCGAAATCGCTTTCAGCAGGGCAGAGACGAGAAGCGACGTGACTGTAAAAACGGCAGTAAGCAGATTCCAGATCCACGATGAGTTGACCGCTCCCGACGAGAGCGCTCCGCTGATCAAGAGCATCCAGGCCGCGGGCGGCGCGGTGACGAAGTTCGTCGGCGTGCTGGCCGGTTCCCCGGCAGTGCTGCGGGCCTACACCCGGATGCGCTCCGAGCTGCGCGGCGGCGTCCTGCCGCAGGCAACGCGCGAGCGGATCGCCCTGGCAGTCGCCGAGCACCGCGAGGACAACTACAGCATCGCCCAGCACGCGAAGTCGGCGCGACGGGCGGGATTGGGCCTCGACGAGGTCTCCCGCGCCCGTAGCTTCAGCTCCGCCGACGAGAAGGAGGCGGCGCTGCTGGCCTTCCTCAAGGACACCCTCGACGCCGACGGCCCTCCCCCGCTCCACCTGCACGAGGAGGCGCGGGAGATCGGCTGGACCGACGAGGAGATCCTCGAGGCGGTTGGGCATCTGGCGTTGAACGAGTTCCAGAGCCTCATCGCCAGTGCCGCTGCACTGCCTAAAGACCAGGCCACCCCAAGGGTTCTGCCTTCGGCAGCTGCGTAGGCGCGGAGGGGCCGGACACCCCTCCTCGCTCAACTTTTTTGAGGATCGTCTCTCGCCGTTCGAGGTTCTCGGCGGCAAAAAAGTACAAGCCGCGCGGAGGGGTGTCCGGCCCCTCCCCACTGCTGAGCTGAGAACGAGAACCCAACGGGCTCGGGAGGCCCGGGGAAGACTCGCCGGAGCCTCCGCGCTGTTGCTCCGCCGAGTCTTCCCCGGGCCTCCCCCAGCTGAGGGCTAGAAGCTTTCTACCCCTCTACCAGGGTGGCGGTGTAGAGCAGTCTTGCCGTGGTGTATTTGCAGCCGAAGGTGGCGCGGCGGTTTAGCTGCTCCAGTGGCTCGCCCTGGCGGATGTCGGTGGAGTTGGTGCAGGTGCCCGGGGCGCGGCTGGCGCGCCAGACGTTGTTCGTTGGCAGGTCCTGGGCGAAGGCGGGGGCCCAGGTGGGGACGGTGATCGCGACTATGTCGCCTTTTTCCACTTTCAGCGAGGAGCCAAATTTGACCGTCTGCCCCATATAAGGGGTGAGGACCTTGACCGAGCCCTGGCTGCGCAGGCTGTAGCGGGGCGGGTTGGTTGCCGGGATCCGCCGCAGGATCGAGAGGCGAGCCTCCGGCGGCGTGCCGAAGAAGTTGTTGAAGAAGCTGCGCTGTTTGTCGGTCGGCTGGGCCAGGGTTAGGGTCCAGGCTTTGATCGTTCCGTCGTGCGGGACCAGGAAGGGCGATCGGGTCTGGCCGTTGCTGACCTGGAATCCGGTCACGCTGCCGACCGCCTGACAGGGCAGGCCCGGGCAGGATGGGTCCGGGACGGTCGAGGTCTGGCCGAGGATGACGGTGGTGCTGGCCACTTTGGCGGCACTGGTGCCGACCGTGAGCGCGGTCAAGGTCGCAAGGGAGACCACGGCCAGCGCCAGGATCGACCAGCGACCCCTCCCTGACGCGTCCGCGGCAACTGCCCCGTGCGAAGACCTCGACATACCCGTGCTCCTCTCGTAGAAAATGGGCTCTGAGCAGGGCAGAGTAGCCACCCGGCCGGAGGAAGCGGAGGGAGAGGCTAAGGCCTGGTGCCGGGGCGGGCGTAGTCGACGGCGATCGCGTAGCGCACCATGCCGACGCCCTTGAAGGCCAGGGCTTCACTGGCAGCGGCGGTCAGGTCCCAGGCGCGGCCCTTCAGGTAGGGCCCGCGGTCGATCACCTGGGTGATCAGGGCGCGCCCGTGGTAGACGAACTTGACCGCCGTGCCACAGGGGAGGCTGCGATGAGCGACGCCCAGCGTAGCCCGCCCCAAAATCTGCCCGCAAGCCGTCTTGTTACCCCAGAGTCCGGGCCCATACCAGCTGGCGCCGGCGCTGCGAAAGGGGCTGAAGACAATGTCCTGGCCGACCGGCGAGGCGCCGCCGTAGGCCATGGAGGCGCCACCGGTGACCGCCTGAGCCGTGCCAGCGCTGCTCGCGAGGATCGCGAGCGCGACGAGCGCGGCGCTCCAGCGCAGGCGCAGGGGGACGTGTGGATGTCTGCTGTGGTCCATGCTCTTTCCGGGCGCTTGCGGGGTTAGCTGTCGGGCTCGCGCTGAAAGAGCTGCGCTACGCGGCTGATGCCGGCGATTCGCCCCAACCAATTGGGTCCCCCGCTCCCCGCGGTATGTAGGCGGAGATTCAGCGGAAGTTGGCGGCAGATTAGCAAAGGCTAAGACAGAAAAACGTGCATAGATCTCGCGCCGCCCCCTAAATGGGAAAAGCCCCCTCGCGGGGGCCTTTCCGTTAGCGGGCCTGTAAGCCGGATCCTGTCGTGAGCGGCCATCTATCTCTGCGGCCTACCTGGACCTCGCCGAGCCGGGTCGACGGTCCTGCTTGGCCTTGCACCGGGCGGGGTTTGCCTGGCCGCCGCGTCACCGCGACGCCGGTGCGCTCTTACCGCACCATTTCACCTTTGCCTGTACGCGACTCACGTGTGGCCGCGCCATCGGCTGTGTATTTCTGTGGCACTTTCCCGCGGGTTTCCCCGGGTGGGCGTTACCCACCGCCCTGCCCTGTGGTGTCCGGACTTTCCTCGAGGGGTTTTCTCTCCCCCCGCGGTCCGCTCAGCCCGCCTTATTGATGGTACGCCTCCGGCCGCTGGAGGCCAAGCTATTGCCGGATATGGTGGCGCTGGTGCGGACGGCGGTCATTACCGGAGCGGGCAAGGGACTCGGCAGAGCGATCGCCGTCGAGATGGCGAGGCGCGGCTACGCCGTCTGGGCAACCGACGTCGACGCCGAAGCCGCCACGCGAGTGGCGTCCGAGATCGGCGGCGAAGCAAGGGCCGCGGCTTTGGATGTGTGCGACGAGCCGGCCTGCCGAGCCCTTGCCGCCGCGGTTGCCGACGAGGGCGGCTCGCTCGACCTCTGGGTCAACAACGCCGGCGTGCTCGCGACCGGGCTCGCCTGGGAGCAGGACGAGGCGAGCCGAAGCGCGATGCTCGCGATCAACGCGGCCGGGACGATGAGCGGCACCGTCGCCGCGCTGGAGCCGATGGTCGCCGTCGGGCGCGGCCACGTCGTCAACGTGATCTCCCTTGCCGGAATCGTCGCCGCGCCCGGCGAGGTCGCCTATGCGGCGAGCAAGCATGCAGCGATGGCCTTCACGCTCGGCACCCTCTTCGACCTGCGGCGCGCCGGCCACGCCGAGGTCCATGTCTCCGCTGTCTGTCCGGACGGGATCTGGACGCCGATGCTGGAGGGCAGACTCGACGACCCCGACGCCGCCGGCTCGTTTTCCGGCCACCTACTGATGCCGGACCAGGTCGCTGCAGAGATCGGCAAGCTGACCGAGCGCCCCCGTCCCGTCCTCGTCATCCCGCGCTGGCGCGGTCCGCTCTTGCGGCTCTTCGATCTCTTCCCGCGTTTGGCGCTACGCCTGTTGCCGGCGGTGATGTGGGACGCCCGCCGTCGGCAGCGGCGCTACAAGAGGCTGATTCAGAGCGGCCGGTGGCCGAACTGACGGATCCGTCAGACCGCGCGGAAGACGCCGACGACGCGTCCGAGGACACGGGCCTCGGTGGTGAGGATCGGGTCCATTTCGTCGTTCTCGGGCTGCAGACGGATGTGGTCTTTTTCGCGATAGATCCGCTTCACCGTCGCCTCCTCGCCGATCAGGGCGACGACGATTTCGCCGTTGGCCGCGTCGTCACTGGGGCGGACGACGACGTAGTCGCCTTCGAGGATGCCGGCGTTCTTCATGCTCTCGCCACGGATCTGGAGGATGTAGTCGCCGTCCTCGCCGCCGATCACGTCTGGAATCTCGAGGTACTCGTCGATGTTCTCCTCGGCCAGGATCGGCTCACCGGCGGCGACCTGGCCGACCAACGGCAATCCGCTTTCCGACCGGATCGTCCGCTTCGCCTTGTCGAAGAGCAGCTCGATCGCCCGCGGCTTCGAGGGGTCGCGTTTCAGCAGCCCAATCTTCTCCAGGTTGGCCAGGTGCGCGTGCACCGTCGATGACGAGTGCAGGCCGACGGCTTTGCCGATCTCCCGCACCGTGGGCGGGTACCCCGTCTTCGCCGCGTACTTGCGGATGAAGTCGAAGATCTCTTTCTGCCTTTTCGTCAGATCCAGGTCAACCATCGCTAGTCCTATTCTCTCCCAAATCGGCGGCGCGAACGTGCTCGAACACTTGTTCGCAGGCTACCGCCCAGCACGGATGCTTTCAACCCACCCGCTCCCGAGCCCCCCGAACATCTAGAATCGGCCGCCCTCGAGCGGCTGTGGCGGAACTGGTAGACGCGCAAGGTTGAGGGCCTTGTGTCCCTAACGGGACGTGATGGTTCGACTCCATTCAGCCGCATTACCAAGCCCCTGGAAATAAGCGACTTCTGCGCCGCGAATCGCGGCGCAGAAGCCTCGCCCCGCCTTCTGGTCGATGGGTCTCATGACTTAACTGCCCACTTTGCGCCCGCCAGGGACCGCTCGGACTCAATATGCAGGAGCCAATCCAGTGATCATCGGAAAGTGGCGCACGTTCGTCGTCAGCAGATCGGCCTCAAGCAGGAGCGCGGTGGCGGCGATCATGTAGTCGGCGCCGTCGATGCCGCTGTGGGACCGGCGGTGGCGCTGAGCAAGGGACCCGGCAGCCCGGGCCACCTCCTCCCCCACCGGCACCCAAGAAATCGCCGAGAAGAATTGCTCCAGCGCGTCGACCTCTTTCTCGCGCACCCCGGCCAACAACTCAAAGCGCACGACCTCGCTGGCAAAGATGGAGTCTTCGGCCTGCAGTAGATCGGTTAGGAGATCGACGGCGGGAGGCGAGCCGCGTAGGTGATCGATTGCGACGCTGGTGTCGAGCAGCTTCACTTGACGCCGAGCTGGGCCAAGCGGTCGTTGAGGTCGCCGCCGCGAACCGCGTCGACGTACTCGGCGCCGCTGCTGCGTCGGCCTTTCCAGGAGCCGGCGCTGGCCTTGAGGGCGCGAAGCTTCTCGTCCGCTCCCTGCTCGCCGAAGGTTGTGCGCACCGCGCGGCGGATCAGCTCCGAACGCGACGCACCCGTGTCGCGGGAGGCGCGCTCGAGAAGCTCAAGCTCTCCCTCGCCTAGATAGACCTGCGTTCTGCTCATAGCATCACTATACACCCTATGGTGTCGTCTCGGAGAACCTCCGGCTGAACTGTGTCCACGTAGAGGATCAGGCCCGTTGCTCGGACACGAGGTCCGATACCGAACCGCCCTCAGCCTCAGCCGTACGGGCAGAGCCCCGCGGCTTTCGGGCCGAATCGGTGCCCATGCTGATCTCGAGGCCGTCGGCGAGGGTGAAGAAGGCTCGGGCAAAGGGGCTGGAGGAGGTTCGGGCACGCACATCGGCCCAGTCGATCTGCTCGCGTAGGGCGCGGGTGATCGCGAGGATCTGGCCGTAGGCGGCGGTGTGCTCGTCGATCGCCAGCAGCTTGGTGACGATGATGTCGTCGAGCGCCATCACGGGGACGTCCATCCCGGCGACGTTCAGCTGTTCGCTGCGCTCGAACACCTCGCGGTTCATCTCCAGCCCGACCGGTTCGAAGATGAGGTCGATCAAGATCTCGCCGTCCCAGGCCTTCAGCAGCCACTGCTCCGGGGGGCGCTCGGCTCGCATGCCGGCTTCCTTCAGCGCGGCCTGGGCACGCTCGGCGTCGGCTGGCGCGAGCATCAGGTCGATGTCGTTCGAGGAGGGCGGGCCGCCGCGGGCCCAGCAGCCGAGGCCGCCGGCGAGAAGATAGGGGACCTCGTTCCGCTCCAGAGCGGCAGCTGCCTTCTTCAGGCTCTCGGTCAGCTGGTCGAGCATGAGCCTCGCTTACCCGGGTAGAAGCGGCTCATGCCCGAGACCCCGTCGAGCATGCCGGCTCCGCGGCTGCGGGTGGCTGCCGCCGGCGACATCCACTGCCACGATGCCAACCGCGAGCAAATCCTCGCCGCCTTTTCGATCCTCGACGAGACCGCCGACCTCGTCCTGCTCGCCGGCGACCTGACCAATCACGGCACCGCCGAGGAGGCGGAGATCCTCGCCGGCGCCGCGCAGCGAACGTCGCTGCCGATCTTCGCCGTGCTCGGCAACCACGACTGGCACGGTGGCGAGGCGCCGGAGATCGTCGCGGTGCTGCGCGAGGCCGGCGTCGAGCTGCTCGACGGTGCCGCGGCCACCACGCAGGTGCGCGGCGTCGAGATCGGTGTCGTCGGCTGCAAGGGATCGGTCGGCGGCTTCGCGCCACACCAACTCCCTGACTTCGGCGAGCCGTCACTGCGGGCCGTCTACGCGGAGACCGGAGCCGAGGTGCAGGCGCTCGACGAGGGGCTGTGCCAGGTGGCGACTTGTCCGGTGCGACTGGTCGTCCTCCACTACTCGCCGCTCAAGGCGACGGTCGAAGGGGAGCCGCCGGAGATCTTCCCCTTCCTCGGCAGCGACCGCCTGGCCGCCCCGATCCTCGAGCACGGCCCCGACCTGGTCGTCCACGGCCACGCCCACGTCGGCTCGCCTCAGGGGCGGATCGGGGAGACCCCGGTGCACAACGTCTCGCTGCCGGTCATCGGTCGCGACTTCGCGTCCTTCGAGCTTGAGGTCGCGAGCGTGCACAGTCCGATCCCGTAGACCGAGCTACGGCGCGAGCAGCGTCGAGCTCCCAGCCGTCGCCGGCGCGGGTGAACAGGCGGCGTTCATGGAGGCGATCGGTCGATTCGCTCCAGAGCTCGATCGCCTCGGGCCGGACGCGCAGGGCGCCCCAGTCGTCGGGGCAGACTGGCGGCGTCTCCTGAACCCGGGCGAGATGGGTGAGGCGATCTCGGAGGTGGTCGAGGTCGTCGATCGGCTCGCCTTGCCTGGAGACGACGGTCTGGAGCCGGTGGACCGGGTCGCGCTCGTCGAAGAGCTCCTCGGCCAGCGTGCGCTCGGCGAACTCGGCTCTACCGGTCACATGAACCTGGCGGCCCAGCGCCGGCCAGTGAAAAAGCAGGGCGACGTTGGGGTTGGCTTCGATCTCGCGGGCCTTGCGCGTCCACAGCGCCGAGGTGAAGAGGAGGGCATCCTCCTCGAGGCGCTTCAGCGTCACCGTCCGCGCAGAGGGATGGCCGTCTTCGCCAACCGTGACGAAGGCAACCGAGGCCGGCAGCGGGATCTCGCCCTCCCGCGCGTCCTCGATCCAGCGGTCGAGCTCGCGGATCGGGTCGTCTTCGGGCACGCGGCCCGAGAATAGTTCGGCGCGGCGGTTGATGCCGGGTACGCTCTCGAGGAGCGAGCCGAGTGGGATCGGCTCCAACCGGAGGAGGAGATCCGATGTACGACTACGTGATCGTCGGGGCGGGCTCCGCCGGATGCGTGCTGGCGGCGCGCCTCTCCGAGGACCCCAACGTCAGTGTGCTGCTGCTCGAGGCCGGACCCCCGGACGTCAACGAGAACCTCCATGTGCCGCTCGGTTACCTGAAGCTCGCCCGCACCGAGGTCGACTGGGACTACTCGACGGCGCCCGAGCCTAACTGCAACGACCGCCGCATCTCCCTGCCTCGCGGCAGAGTCCTCGGCGGCTCCTCCTCGATCAACGCGATGATCTACATCCGCGGCAACCGCCTCGACTACGACGAGTGGGGCATACCCGGCTGGGGCTGGGAAGACCTCTTCCCCTACTTCCTCAAGTCCGAGGACAACGAGCGCGGCGCCTCGGAGTGGCATGGGACCGGTGGGCCGCTGCCGGTCTCCGACCAGCGCTCGGGCAACGTCATCACCCCTGCCTTCGTCGAGGCCGGAGCCGAAGCCGGGCTGCCGCGCAACGAGGACTTCAACGGCGCCGAGCAGGACGGCGTCGGCATGTACCAGCTGACGCAGAGGGGCGGGATGCGAGCCAGCGCCGCCGTCGCCTACCTGCACCCGGCGATGCAGCGACCCAACCTGACCGTGATGCCGTACATGCAGGTGACGCGGGTGCTCTTCGACGGCGTGCGCGCCGTCGGCGTCGAGGCAACCCAGCTCGGACAGGCGCAGGAGCTGCGGGCCGAGCGAGAGGTCGTCCTTTGCGGCGGCGCCTTCAACTCGCCGCAGCTTTTGATGCTGTCCGGCGTCGGCCCGGCCGAGCACCTGATGCTGCGCGAGATCGAGGTGCTGCTCGATCAGCCGGCGGTGGGCGAGAACCTCAGCGATCACGCCGCCACCTTCAACGTCTGGACCACGCCCGAGCCGGAGAGTTTGCTGCTGGCGCTGGAGCCGGCGGCGCTGGAGGAGTTCACCGCCTCGCAGACCGGGCCCTTCGCCTCCAACCTGGCCGAGTCGGGCGGCTTCGCGCGGGTCGAGGCCGGCGCGCAGGCGCCGGACGTCCAGATCCACGTCGCTCCCGTCCAGATCGTCGACGAGGGAATGGGCGATCCACAGGCGCACGGGGTCTGGGTCTCCCCCTGCCTCCTCACGCCCGGCAGCCGCGGCACGGTCCGGCTCGCCTCCAGCGATCCGACCGCAAAGCCGATCGTGCGCAATGGGTTCTACACCGCGCCCGAGGACATGCCGCGGGCGGTCGCGGCGGTACGGCTGGTCGAAGAGGTCTGCGCCCAGCCGGCGATGCGTCCCTACTGCGCCGAGCCATTCACCACCCCGACCGGCAACTCCGATGACGACATCCGAGCCCACATCGCCCGCACCACCTTCCCGATCTACCATCCGGTCGGCACCTGCGCCATCGGCTCCGTCGTCGACGCCGACCTGCGGGTACAGGGGCTCGACGGCATCCGCGTCGTCGACGCCTCGGTGCTGCCGACCGTTCCGCGGGGCAACACCAACGCTCCGGTGATCGCGGTGGCCGAGCGCGCCGCCGACCTGATCAAGGGCGCGGCGCCGCTGCGGTCCGCGGAGACCACGGCGGTAGGGAGCGGTGAGCAGGGTGCTTGAGAGCGCTCGCCGTGCCCTCTCGCCACGAATCTAGGCGGCGAGGAGCCTCGCCTCGATACCGCAGGCGGCGTAGGTCCGCTCGGCGCGACGGTCGAGGCTGACCAGAGTGGCGCCGGCGTCGCGGACAGCCAGCGCGATCAGGGCATCGTAGACGGCGCCGCCGGCACGGTCGCGCTCGCCAAGCAAGCCGAGAGCCTCGCGGTAGCTACGCGGGCGCGGCTGGATCGGCTCGGCCCGATCGAGGAACTGATCGAGGTAGGTGACGACCGCGCCGGGCTCGACCCGGTAGGGCCCGCTCGGTGAGCTCAGCACCGAATACGTCTCGGCCATCGTGTGAGCGACGAGGGAGCCCCCTGCCTTGACTTCAACGAGGGCCGAGACCGCCTCGGCATGAAAGAGGTGGCCGGGAACGAAGCCCGCGACCAACACCGACGTGTCCGGCGCGATCACGGCCGGGCCCGCTCCAGCGCCTCGCGAACCTCGTTCGGCCCATGCGATGGCAGGTCGAGGTCGGAGACGAGGAGACCGCTCCGATCTTTCCGCAGGTTCACCTTCCGGGGGGCGGGAACGAGCTCGATCCGCTCCCCCTCGAAGGTGATCTCGACTTCGTCGCCGCCGTTGAGCCCTAGGGCCGCGCGGAGGCTCTTTGGCACGACGATCCTTCCGGCACGATCAATGGTAGTTCTCATGCCATGAAAGGTACCAAGAAGAGTGGACGGCAGGGCGAGCGTGGGCATACGAGGTCCTTAAGTGCCCAGCGGGGGTCAGTTCTCCCCCCTCTCTAGGATTCTGTTAGCTCGTCGAGCCCAGTGCTCGGTCGATGAAGGGGCCGAGCAGGTCGGCTACCGCTGCGGCGGTCGTCTCCGGCGACTCAGTCGGCGCCGTGATGTAGCTGATGGCGAGCCGAACCAGCGATTCCGCGAGAAGGCGCACGTCCGCCTCCGGAGCTTGCGGCCAGCCTTCTTCGATCGTCGTCGCGAGGCGCGCGGTCGCCCACTGCACGACCGGCATGCCCTGGGTGGTGACAAAGGGCAGCATGCCGCCACCGCCATCGTCGCTGAGCAGGATGCGGATCAGCGGGTCCTCGCCGGCGGTGCGCAAGAACAGCTCGAGGGCGGCCCCGATCGCGGCACGGGGATCGTCGCGGTGTTCCAATACCGCGGCCTCGACGGCGTCGAGGAACCGCTCGCCCTCGTGGATCACGAAGGCGAGCCCGAACTCGTTGCGGTTGCCGAACTCCTTGTAGAGGGTTTGGCGACTGACGCCGGCGGCAGCGGCGATGTCCGACATCGTTATCTCGGACCAGGCACGGTGCTCCAGTTCGTCGCGGGCGGCGCCGAAGAGGGTCTGGCGCAGCAGCTCGCGGGCCGCCTCCGGATAGGGGGTTCTGGCGCCTGCCATCCTTCCTCCTATCGTCGCAGCGGAGGCGGTCACGCTGCTTGGTCCTCCTGCTCAAAGTCGACCTTGTCCCGAACCCCGCAGTCGGGACAGACCCACTCGTCAGGGACCTCGCTCCAAGGCGTCCCCGCCGGAAAGCCCTCACGCGGGTGCCCGGCCTCCTCGTCATAGACGTAGCCGCAGGCCGGGCAGCGCCAGCGGCTCACGAAGCCTCCCCCAGCGGAGCCCGCCCGTAACGCGCGAGGATCTTCTCGCGCTTGCTCGGCTGGATGTTGGCCAGGCTGACATCGCCGTCGAAATGGTCGAGCAGCCGCGGGTCCATCACCCGCCGCCACAGCGGCGGGAACCAGGCGAGGACGATCATCCCGGCATAGCCGGTGGGCAGCTGTGGCGCCTCGTCGACGTGGCGCAGAGCCTGGTAGCGCCGAGTCGGGTTCGCATGGTGGTCGCTGTGGCGCTGTAGGTGGTAGAGCAGGACGTTCGACGCCACGTTGTTGCTGTTCCAGCTGTGCTCCGGCAAGCAGCGCTGATAGCGCCCGTCCTCGCGTTTCTGGCGCAGTAGGCCGTAGTGCTCGAGGTAGTTGACGACCTCCAGGAGCGAGAAGCCCAGCACCGCCTGAAGCAGCAGGTAGGGCAGGACGACCGGACCGAAGGCGATCGTCAGCACGGCGAAGAGGCCGATCGTCATCGCCCAGGCGCTGAGGACGTCGTTGTGCAGGCTCCAATGCGACTTGCCGAGACGGTCGAGACGGGCGGCCTCGATTCCCCAAGCGGAGGTGATGCTGCCTTTCACCGTGCGCGGCAGGAAGGCCCAGAAGCTCTCCCCTAGCCGGGAGCTGGCCGGGTCGTCTGGGGTGGCCACGCGGACGTGGTGACCGCGGTTGTGCTCGATGAAGAAGTGGCCGTAACCGGTCTGGGCCAGCGCCACCCGGCTCAGCCAACGCTCTGAGTTCGCCCGCTTGTGACCGAGCTCGTGCGCGGTGTTGATCGCGATCCCGCCGACGACACCGACCGTAAAGGCGAGGCCAAGGCCGTCAAGCGTCGAGAGATTGCCGCTCGACCACAGGTAACAGGCAAGGACGAGGCCGGCGTACTGAATCGGGATGAAGAGATAGGTGCACCAGCGGTAGTAGCGGTCCTGCTCCAGGTACTTGAGAACGCTGTCAGGTGGGTTGCTGGCGTCCATGCCGACGGCGATGTCGAGCAGCGGGAAGGCAACGAAGACGAGGACGGGCCCGAGCAGCCAGAAGCCGGAGAAGCCGGTCAGCGCGACCGCGCCCCAGGCCATGAACGGCGCCAGCGGCACGAGGATCCCCAATAGCCACGCGTAACGCTTGCCGTCGCTCCAAGCCGCCGGGTTGACCTCGACGTCGTCGTGATGGTGGTGATGATGCTGCGAATCCGCGGTGGTGGCCTCCATCAGCCTCCTCCTTGTCAGAAGTTTGACGAACGTACGCACCGTAGACAAGCAAGCCCCATTTGTCAATTAATCGAACAGAGAGTCCCGACCTGTTTGAGGGCGAGACCGAGGCGGCCGATGACCAAGCGGGACGGCGACGACACGATGGCCGCGTAGCAGCGCTACGCGGCCATCGGGGAGGGGCCGGATCCGCGCAGCGTCACTCGGCCGCCTCGGGCCGCACTCGAACAGGGAGGGGCTCTCCCTCTAGATCTTCAGGAGGATGAGGGTGTTCACAGCCCACGCCACGGCGATGAAAACAGTGGCTCGGGTGAGGTTGCGCTCGACCATCGAACCGCCGCCGATCGAGCTGCCGCCGCCGCCGACGCCGAAGGCGCCGGAGAGGCCCGCGTCTTTCCCCGAATGCAGCAGGATGAGGAAGATCAAGACGACGGACATGATCACCTGCAGGAGGCCGAGAAGCGTATACATGGTCCGGGCAGTCTAAACCCTGTCGAGAATCTCCACCGCCTCGCGACGCAGCTCCGCGTCGAGCAGCGCGAAGTCCTCGTCGGAGAGCTTGCCGGCGGCGTGGTCGAGCTCGGCGTCACGGATCTCGCGGTACTTGGCTTCCTTCAGCGCGTCGGCCTCGGTGCGGACGAAGGCGCCGCGGCGGCGGCCACGCGCCGGCCAGAGCGCGATCAGGGCGCCGCTCAGGGCGATCAGGCCGCCGATCCACATCCAGGTGACCAGCGGGTCGACGATCACCCGGAAGGTGGCCGGAGCGCGGTCGGTCAGGTAGCTGCGGGCGATGCGATCGATCGCCAGCGATTGCAGTTTGGCGATCTGGGTCAGGGCCCTCGCCTGCAGCCTCGGGTCGGCTGCGGCGGCGCGCATCATCGCGGCCAATGCTTTGCACTCGGGCGGCGATCCCGGCGCCGCCCGGACGCAGGCTTCGAATCCCTGGTCGGCGGCACGCACACGCCGCTGCACTGCGACAATGCCGGGCTGCATCGCCGTCCAGAGGTCCTCGCCGAAGCCAGCCTCGAGCCCCACCTCGCTGGTTGCCTCGCCCTCGAAGAAGCTGCCGAGCGTCCCGCCCTCCTGCCCGGTCGGGCGGTGGTAGCGACGGCTCGGATGCAGCGTCGCCACCCGCCTGCCGTCCTCCTCGACTCCGAGCAGGCCGCCGAGCTCGATGTAGGCGGGATCGGTGTCGACGGTCGGCTCGAGGTAGGTGATCTCACGCCCGTCGACCTCGGTGCTCTCGCCCGGTCGCAGGGTGGCGTCGCGGTTCGTCTGGAAGCTGGAGGAGGCGGCGATGCCGACCAGCAGCACGACCACACCGACGTGGACGATGTAGCCGCCGTAGCGACGGCGGTTGCGGGAGACGACGGCGACCAGCGCGGCCGGCATCGAGCCGCCGGCGAGCGCGCGCCGCGCCGCGGCGCCGCGCCAGAACTCCTGCGCCAAGCCGGTGAGGGCAAAGGCGGCGAAGACGAAGAGCGCGAACGCCCAAGGCTCGGTGGCGGCGCCAGTCAGGACCAACGCGGCGGCGGCGATCGCGGCGGCGGCCAGGGGCAGCCGGAAGACCCGCCGGGCAGAGGACCAGCTGACGCGACGCCAGGCGAGCAGCGGCCCGATGCCGGTGAAGAGGACGAGCAGGATCGCCAGCGGCGTCGTGTACTGGTCGAACCAGGGCGCAGCCAGCGAGGCCTTGCCGCCGGTGAACAGTTCCGAGATCAGCGGGAAGAAGGTGCCCCAGAAGATCACCGCCGTGAGCGCGACGAGGAGCAGGTTGTTGACGAGGAAAACCGACTCGCGCGAGGCCAGGGAATCGATCCGCTTCTGCGAGCGCAGGTCATCGAGGCGGGAGACGATCAGCGCGGTTGAGCCGATCAGGACAACGGCGATCAACCCGAGCACATAAGGACCGACCGTGTTGTCGCCGAAGGCGTGGATCGACTGCAATACACCCGAGCGGACCAGGAACGTGCCCAGCAGGGCCAGCGAGAAGGTCGCGACGACGAGACAGGCGTTCCAGACTTTGAGCATGCCGCGCTTCTCCTGGACCATGATCGAGTGCAGGAAGGCGGTGCCGATCAGCCACGGCATCAGCGCCGCGTTCTCGACCGGGTCCCAGGCCCAGTAGCCACCCCAGCCGAGCTCCGTGTAGGACCAGCGGGCGCCGAGCAGCAGGCCGAGACCGAGGAAGGCCCAGGCGATCAGGGCGAAGCGGCGGGTGGCGCGGATCCACTCGGCGCCGACGCGACGTGTGACGAGGGCGCCGATCGCGAAGGCGAAGGGGATGGTGAAGGCGACGTACCCCGAGTAGAGCATCGGCGGGTGGATCATCATGCTCGGGTGCTGCAGCAGCGGGTTGAGGCCGACCCCGTCGCCCGGCGCCGGGCTCAGCGTGGCAAAGGGGTCGACACCGGGCGCGAACAGCATCAGGCCGGTGAAGAAAGCAGCGATGCCCATCATCACCGCGGTTGCCCAGGGGACGATCTCGCGCAGCTTGTTCCGGGTCGCGTAGAGGGCGGCGCTGGAGGCGATCGACAGCACCCAGGCCCAGAGCAGTAGCGAACCCTCCTGGCTCGACCACATCGCCGCCAACTTGTAGAAGGGCGGCGTCTCGATCGAGGAGTGCTGGGCGACGATGTTGAACGAGAAGTCGTCGGCGGCGAAGGCGAGCTCGATGATCACGACGCAGGCGGTGAGGAGGCCGCAGAAGGCGTATACGGAGCGACGGGACCGGTCTATCCAGCGGCGCTCACCCTTGCGGCCGGCGAGCGCAAGCGCCGCGGCGGCGACGGCGGTGAGGAAGGACAGCGCCAGCAGGGCGCTGCCGAGGCTAGGCATCCTTCTCGGTCGTGAACTTCGAGGGGCACTTCGTGATCAGGGTCTCCGGCTCGCCGACGAAGGTGCCCTCCTGGACACTGCCGGTGAGGATGATCTCGCGGCCGCCGCGGAACGGGTCGGGGACCGTACCGGTGTACGTAACCGGCAGGCTGCGTCCGCCACCGTCGCGGTCGACAACGCGGAAGGCGATGCCGCCACCCTCGCGCCGAACCGAGCCCTTGACGACCCTGCCGGTCATCTCATAGCTGGTTCCGGGTGCGGCGCTGAGCAGCTGCGAGGGCTCCTTCGCCTCGGTCGAGGCCGAGAAGGAGGTGTAGATCAGGGCCACCGAAAGCAACACGGCAACGCTGAGCGCGGCCACGAGCCGGATCTTGCGCTTGCGCTGAGGGTCCACGGGCCCGGTGATTATCGCAAGTGGGAGAATGCGGCCATGGCTGACCCCGTCCTGCTGATCACGGGAGCGAGCAGCGGCATCGGCGCCGCGACCGCCCGCGCAGCGGCGGGGAAGTACCGCCTGGTGCTGGCAGCCCGGCGACTGCCGGAGCTCGAGGGGCTGGCCGAGGAACTGGGCGGCGAGGATCGGGCCCTGGCCGTGCGCTGCGACGTCACCGAGTGGGACCAGGTCGAGGCGATGGCCGCCGCGGCCCTCGAGCGCTTCGGCCGCATCGACGCCGTCTTCGCCAACGCCGGCTTCGGCGCCAGCCGCGGCTTCCTCGAGGAGTCGGTCGAGCACTGGCGCTCGATGGTCCTGACCAACGTCTACGGCGCGGCGCTGACCGTTCGCGCGACCCTCCCCCACCTGCTCGAGCGCGGCGACGGCCACTTCCTGATCACCAGACTCGGTTGCCGGCCGGCGGGCGTTGCCCGGCTCGCTCTACTCGGCAACCAAGTGGGCGGCTACGGCGATCGGCGAGGCGCTGCGGGCGGAGCTGCGCCAGATGCACGAGAACACGGCGATCAAGGTGACCCTGATCGAGCCGGGGATGACCGACACGGACTTCTTCGACAACCGTCCCGGTAAGTGGGCACTACAGGACGCCGATATCGCCAAGGCGGTGATGTACGCGCTCGAGCAGGGGCCGGGCGTCGATGTCAACGAGATCCTGATTCGGCCGACGAGTCAGCCGACGTAGCTCGGCCACCCATCCCGATAGGGGTTTCACTTAACTTTTTCGAGATTGCCTTGCGGCCGTCCGCGGTCGAGCGGCGGCGAAAAAGTACAAGACGTTCCACCCCTATCGGGATGGGCGGCCGAGGAGTAGGCAGACTGCCCGCCAGTAGCTGCGGAGGAGCAGGCGCGCTGGTTTTGAGCGGGCGATGGGTGAGATGAAGGGGGAGTCGAGGTCGGGGGTGAGCCAGGAGGCGAACTCGGTGGGGGTGACGGTGCGGGTGGCTTGCAGCTCCCGGCGTTCGCGGAGGAGGCGGGGGAGCCAGCGCAGGGCTTCGAGGTTGGCGGCCAGCTTCTGGCGGAACCAGCCGCCGGAGATCGATACGGCGAGGAGGGCTAGCTCCGTGGCAATGAGGACCGGGCTCAGCAGGAGTAGCAGCGAGGTCGGGTAGACGCGGACGAGGAAGGCGAGACGGTTGCGCTCCACCCAGCGCCACTTATGGTCGCTGGAACCGAACTCATAGTCGTGGTCGACCACGGCGGTCGGTTCGATCCCGAGGGTGCCGCCGCGCAGTCGCAGCCGCAGCGAGAGGTCGACGTCCTCGTGGTAGAGGAAGAAGTGCTCGGGAAAGCCGCCGACCTCACGCCAGGTGCGCAGCGGGATCGCCAGACAGGCGCCGGAGAGAGCCGCGACCTCGCCGGCCGGCGGCGCCGCGGCGATCGGGCGGCCGTGGCCGCCGGCCCAGACGATGCCGGTGAAGTGGACCGGGTTGCCGGCCGAGTTGATCTCGGTCCCTCCGGAGTCGGCCACCAGCGCCTGCCAAGCTGCCCAGTCGCGGCCTTCGAGCCAAGGCCGCCTGATCGCCCGGCCAAACCCCGGCAGCGGGGCCGCGTCGGGGTTGAGGACAACCAGGAGCTCGCCGCTCGCCACCGCGGCGCCGGCGTTGCAGCCGGCGGCGAAGCCGAGGTTGCGCCCGGTGCGCAGGACCCGCGCCCGCGGGGCCAGCGCTTCCACCGCCTCCGGCGTGCCGTCGGCGGAGTCGTTGTCGACGACGATCAGCTCGTCGCCGTCATCCAGCTCCGGCAGCAGGGCCGGCAGGGTCCTGGCCAGCTCCTCGCGGCTGTTCCAGGCGACGATGAGGACGGAGAGCGACGGGCGCACCGGCGCGGAGGCTATTCGGCCGTCCGCGCCGGTGCGAGCTACATCGCGCTTCACTACCGCTTCTTGTTCTTCTTCCCGTCGCAGGCGTCGATCTTCAGCGGGTACCGGTTGTTCTTGACCTTCTTGCCGTTCTGGCCCTTGATGTTCAGTACGGCCCTCTGCTCGCTCTTGCAGAGATTTTGCGAGTTGACGAGAAGGCTCCTCTCGCCCCCTCTCATGTTGAGGACGAACTTCTTCACCGGCACGTCCGGCAGCGGGCTGAACACGGTCTTGAGACCGCCCCGCTTGGAGTCGATCACACCGTGCAGCTGGATGTTGACCTGGCCGCGCAGGTCGGCAACCAGGTCCGGCAGCGGGTTGTCGGAGGAGACCAGGTAGACCGGCCCCTTCAACTTCTTCTTGAGCAACGGCGACTTGGCCGCGGCCCGGCCGTAGATCGCGCCCTTCGGACAGTCCTTCGCGGCCAGCTGGACCCGCGTGCACACGGTCCTTATGTGACTCTGGTCGAGGAACAGCGAGGGCGGCAGGGTCAACGCCGTGCGCTTGATGTTGGCGTCGCCCTTACGGGCCTCCAGGACCGCTCGAATGCGCGGATTCTTTGCCCGCTGGACCGGTCCGAACAACCTCGTGAACAGCTTCGGCTTGAAGCCGAGCTTCTTGCACTTCTTCGCCGCATAGGGGTCTTTGACCTTGTAGGAGCTGAACGCCGCCGGGTTGGTCGGATCGGCGCCTCCTCCCAGCAGGACGCCACTGGTGCCCTGTTTGCGGCAGCTGGTCGGGTTGACGCTGAACTTCTTGCGGTTGACGTTCACGTCGATCGAGCGGATGTCCAGCTTGACGCCGCCGAACACGTCGGGGATGACGTCGGAGATCGCGTTGACCCGCGCGTTCTTCGGGTTGACGTTGAGGGCAACCCGGACCACGACGTTGCCGAGGTCGAACGGACCTGCGACAGCCGGCGTAATCGTCGCCATCGATATCGGAGCGCCCTTGTACGGGCCCGCCAGGAACGCCTTGCCGTTGATCGTCAACGGTTTGGAGCCGGTGCCGGAGACCGTCGAGACGACGCCGATCTGGCTCTTGCTCGAACAGCTGGACTCAGCCTGCTCGGCTTTGCCGGACCGCTTCTCCGCCGACGCGAGGGCGGCCTCGGAGCAATACGGGACGCCGGCCAGCTTGGCGCTCAGTCCCTTCGGCAACTTGACGTTGACGACCTTCAGCTCCTGGTGCCCGTCCGGGCGGGTGATTTTCACCCGGAAGGGGCTGTAGGCGCCCGCTTTCGTCTTCTTCGATTTCGCCGTGTAGCCAGGCGCGAACTTTCGCTCCGCCAGCGTCTTCGGACAGTCGCCGCCGCTCGGGTCTTTCGAGAGAGTGACAGCGCTGTTCACCGGCTTGTTTTCACCCAGCCGTGCCCACGGTTCGAAATGGCTCGTCCCCTCGGCGGTGCAGATCGGCGGGCTGGTGAGCACCTGGCTCGACTCGTTGAAGTGCACCCGAATCGACTCGAAGGGCACCTGCGGCAGGCCCTCCGGCAATTCTCCCGCGAACTGCCCGACCAGCTTGTCGTTCAGAACCGCCGTCAGCTGCCCCGTATCGGAGTCGGCCTTCACTCGGCCAATCAGGCGAGCGGCGATTCCCTCGTTCTCGTTTTTAGCTTCAAGCAGGATCCGGAACTGGTCGCCCGACTCTGGGTCGCGGCTGTTCTGCGTGCCGACGTAGACGTTCCCTTTCAGCGGTTCGGCAAGCGGCGGCGAGTCGACCTCAACCGTGCCGATGACCGACGCCGCCGGGCAGGCGTTGTTGTAGTCGCGCACACCCTTCCGGAACTCCGGATCGGTGCAGGCCACGAGGCCCTGCGCCCCGGACGGATTGAGGCCCATGCCCTTCGGCAGGGTGACTTCCCCTTTGCGGACATGGGACTGCGAGATTCCTTCGGTTTCACCATTTGCATTGACCCTGACTTCCCCGCCTTCTCTGGCGGGGTTGAACGGGAGCGTCGTCGTCACCGTCGCCGCCGAGGGCGAATCGACGGCGTTCGTGCCCGGATCGACCTGGACGCCGGGATCGAACGGAACTTTGTCGCAGCCCGTGACCTCCGCCCCTGGGGGCAGTTTCGCCTCCCATGGCGTAGAGCCGTGCGGGAAGGTCGGGTTCGGTTCGCCCCACGAGTCGCCCCTGAACCAGGTCGAGTAGAGGCGCGGCCATTGGTTCGGGTCGAAGCAGGTGGTGGGCAGGGTTACGTGAGTGCCGTCGCCGGCCTGCCCGTAGGCGAGTAGACGACTTTTCAGCGTCGAAAACGGCCTCGAGGCGGGAGGCAGGTGGATAGTGAAGCTCTCATGGAAGTCGTTCTCCCAAGCCACTTCCGTTTCCAGTTCGATCACTCTGCTGAAGGCGACGACAAAACCGAGGCGGGCGGGTTCGCCCGGTTTCGGTTCGAGGTTGTAAACATCGACAAGCGTCCCCTGTGCCGTGTTCGGTTTGATTACGAAGCCTTTCGGCAGAAAGGGTCCGGTGGGGGGAGCCCCAGGCACAGGTACCGCGTCGGCGGTGTTGACGACGAGCCAAACTTCGTTGCGCCCGACGACGGTGTTGTCGGGACAGGCCGGGATGCGACCGGGTTTACCGCCCGAACCTGGAATTTCGCCGATCGCTTCGAAGTCGGCCCTCGAGCACTTCGGCGTTGCCTCCGGGCTCACGGTGAACCCGGGCGGAAGGTCGACTCGCTCCGTCCTGAGCACACGATCTTCGAATGGAAGCGGATCGGAGGGATCCTCGACAAGCGGTTCGATGACGCCCGCCGCCACCGTTTCATGCCTGACGATGTACTGGTCGAAGGCCACCGGTGGATGGCCCCCCGCCTGAGTGAAGAAGAGGTCGGGCGTTGCCGGAGAACAGAACTCTTTCGCCGGATCTTCTTCTCTTTGGTTTTCGTAGCAGGTCGCCGCCTGGAAGCCGTCAGCCGCCGTCGGCGGTTCATGCTGCGGTTCGAGGACGTCGCCCGTGTCGGCCTGCGCCAACGGGGCCGCGACGAACATCGCCAACGCCATAACCGCGATTGCGATCAAAGAGCGCCTAGCCATTAAATCCCTCCTCTGTTGAGCGAAAACGCTTCCCCTGCGTAGCGCCCAGTCCTTCTCCCACTAAAACTGTACAGACCGCCGAACGCGAATCAAGTGCGAATTGCAACGAATGTGCCGGCATGGCCATCAGCGGCCTCCGCCGCCGCCGCGGCGTCCGCCACGTTTTGCCTCACCGGCGCCCTTGCCTTTGCACGGCGTGCGCAGGGTCTGCCGTTTGTTGAGCTTCTTGCCGTTCTGAGCTTTGAACCGCACGAGCGCTTTGACCGGGCGTTTGCAGAGATCCTGCGAAGCGACCAGAAGACCCTTCCTGCCGCCCGGCAGGACCATCGTGAATTTCGAGACAGGCACGTCCGGGACGCGAGCGAAAGTGGTGCGGATGCCGCCACGGAAGCTGTCGATGCGACCGACGAGGTCGAACTCCACCTGACCCTCGAGGTGCGCGACGAGGTCGGGCAGAGGATTGTTCGAGGAGCGGAGGTAGACCGGGCCTTCGAGCGGTTTGCCGAGCAACGGCGTGAAGGCGCGCGCCCGTCCGTAGATGGACCGTTTGGGGCATTTGTCAGCGGCGAACTGGACGCGGGTGCAGATCGTCGCCAGGCTGGCCTGGTCGAGGAAGAGCGCGTGCGGCAAGCCGACGGAGGCGCGGGCGATGTTGGCCTGTTTGCGAGGGGGCATTTTCAGCGTCGCCCGCAGCCGCGGGTGCTGGGCCCGGTTGGTCTTGCCGAACAGGCGCAGGTGGAGCCTGGGGCGGAAGCGCAGCCGTTTGCATTTGGTCGCTCGGAACGGCGTCGAGACCGGGAAGCTCGAGAACGCCGCCGGGGTGGTCGGGTCCGCGCCGCCGCCGCGCAGTACACCGGCGGTCTCGAACTTCGCGCACTTGGTTCCATTCAGCGTGAAGTCTTTGCGGTTGACGTTGACGAAGACCGAGCGCAGGGTGAGCTTGGCGCCGCCGAAGACATCGGGGATCGGATCGGAAACGGCGCGGATCTGCGCGGTTTCCGGATCGAGGTGGAGGGGCACCCGCACCACGACGTTGCCGAGGTCGAACGGTCCCGCGAGCGCCGGCGTGATCACCGAGAGGGAGACCGGGGCGCCCTTGTAGCGGCCGGAGAGGAACGCCTTGCCGGCGATGTGCAGGGGCGATGGTCCGCTGCCGGCCGTCGCGCTGACCACCCCCACCTGACTTTTGTCGGGGCAGCTCGAGTTGCCTTTCTCCGCGGCGCCGGACCGACCGGCCGCCGCGGCAAGCGCCGCCGGCGGGCAGTACCTGACGCCGGCGAGTTTCGCGGTGGCCCCGGGGGGCAGGGTGATGTCGACGCCTTTCAACTCCTGCTGGCCGTCGCTGCGGGTGATGCGGGTCGTGAAGGGAGTGAACTTCGCTGCCCTGCTGCTCTCGGGTGCCGCGGCGAAGCCCGGCGCGAAGGGCCGCGCCGCCATCGTTTTGGCACAAGCTCCCCCGCCCGGGGCGGAGGTGAGATTGAAGACACTGCTCGGCGTCGCCGGCGGTTTGCCGGAGAACTGGGCGGACCACGGCGTCAGCTGACTCGAGGTCGTGTGCGGGCCGCATACCGGTGGGCTGGTCAGCGAAGCTTTCGGACCGCCATCGAAGTGGAGGCGGAAGGTCGTGAAGGGAACCTGCGGCAGCCCATGCGGCAATTCGCCTTTGAGCGGATCGATCTTCGCCGGTTCGTCGAAGGTCGTGGTCAGCTGACCGGTGCGGGGGTTGGCGCTGACGTTGCCGATCAGCCGCACGTCGACGCCGTATCGCGGCGAAGCGGCATGGACGAGAATGCGGAACTGTTCACCGGACTCGGGTACGCGACTCTTCTGCTGACCGACGTAGACGTTGCCGGTCAGCGGACCCTCCGGCAGCGGCGGGCTAGTGACCGTGACGGTCCCGACCTTGGACGCGGCCGGGCAGGCGACGGCGTTGCGGCTCCCCTTGCCGAACTGGGAGTCGGTGCAGGCCACGAGGCCGTTGGCGGCGGCGGGGTTTAGCCCCATGCCGGCGGGAAGCGTCACCTGTGCGGTTCGCACCGTCGCGGTTTCCTGGCCGAGCGGGTTGGGTTCGACCGGCAGCCTCACCTCGACCGCGGGGCCGGCCGGCGAGTCGGTCTGGGTGTTGCCGGGCTCGGCGGCGATCGACGGGTTAAAGGGGATCGTGTCGCAGGATTTCGGGCTCGTCCCGGGCGGCAAAGCCGACTCGACGAACGGCGAGCCGTTCGGGAAAACCGGGTCAGGGTTCTGGATCGAGTCCGCGCGGGCGTAGGTGGAGTAGATGTGGGCGGTCGCGGGCTGGGTCGGATCGAAGCAGGTGCTCGGCGTGGTCAGAAAGAACCCCTGGCCCGGAGGGACGTGGCTCTGGCCCTGGAAGACCAGCCGGTTTTTCAGCGCTTTCAAGCTCCCCGCCTTGGGCACGTTGATGGTGAAGCCCTCGTGGAAATCGAAGTCCCAGGCAACATCCGCCTCGAGGAAGACGTCGCTCGGCGGCTCGACGATCACAGGATTTGGAACGCTGAACCCGAAGCGCGCCGGCTGCCCGAATTGGGGTTTCAGGTTGTAGACCGGGATCGGGGTGGGAATGGTGATCGGCGGGGTCGGAGCCCCTTCGACCGAGACGGTGACGATGCTCTCGCCCACCTGGGAGCTGGCTGGGCATCCGGCCGGATCGGGGTGTTTGCCGGCCTGCAGCTCGCACTGCGGCGTGGCGCCCGGGTTCACGCTGAGACCGACCGGAAGGTCCACTCGCAGCGTCTTCATGTCCACCAACGGTTCTTCGTTGAGGACCACGGCTTTGCTCTTGACTATGAACTGCGTGAAGCCGAACGGCGGATGGCCAGCGGCGGTTTCGAAGAACTCGGCTTTAGGGCTGTCGGGGCCGCAGGTCGGCGTGTTGCAGGTGCCTGCCTGCCAGCCGTCGGCGGAACTTGGCGGATTGTTCTGCGGCGCGAAGACGACTTCCCCGGCCAGCGCGGCGCCTGGCACCGCGAGGACGATCGTCAATGCCACCAGCGCGGTCCCAAGGGCACGCGTCACGACGAATTCCTCCGCATCCGAACTCCTTCCGGCCCGCTCGGCCTCCGCTTGCTCGTTCCCTGGGAGGAGCGGTACCCGACTTCTCAGCTTCGATAACCCACTCAGCGGCGTGGAGTCGCGCGCTTCGGGCTTCTGCAGGGCGCCCGCAGCGGCAGGCGCTTCTTGCGCAGCTTTTTGCCGTTCTGCGCTTTGAAGTTCAGGAAGGAGAAGGACGGGTGGGCGCAGAGGTCGCGGGAATTTTCCAGCAGGCCCTTTTTGCCGCCCTTCATCGTCAGCACGAACTTGCTGACCGGGACGTCTGGAACCGAGGAGAAGACGTTCTTGATCCGCGCCTTGGAGGCGCTGATGACGCCACGCAGCCGCACGTTCACCTGGCCCCGCAGGTCGACGAGCAGGTCCGGGAGGGGATTGCTGGAGGAGGTCAGGTAGACCGGTCCGGCGAGTTCGTCGTCGAGCAGCGGGGTCTTGGCCCGGGCATGCCCGTAGATCGCCGCTTGCGGGCAGGCATTCGCGGCGAGCTGGACCCGGGTGCAGATCGTGCGGATATGGCTCTGGTCGAGGAACTGGGAGTGCGGCAGGGTGAGCGCGGCGCGGCTGATGTTGGCGTCGCCGTTGCGGGCGAGGAGGACGGCGCGGAATTTCGGGTGGCCGGAGCGTCGCATGGCTTTCCTGCCTCCGAACAGCCGCGTGAACAGTTTCGGCTTGAAGTCGAGCGCGCCGCAGTCGCTGGTCTGGAACGGAGTGCTGACCGGGAAGGCGATGAAGGCCGCGGGGGTGGTCGGGTCACTGCCGCCGCCTTTGAGAATGCCACCGCTGCTGAGCGGCCCGCAGCTGGTCGGGTTGAGCGTGAAGCCTTTGCGGTCGACGTCGACGTCGACCGAGCGGATGCTGAGCTGGGCGCCGCCATAGACGTGGGGAATGGGATCGGAGACGGCTCGGATCTGAGCCGTCTCCGGATCGACGAACAGCGCCACCCTCACCACGACCGTACCCAGGTCGAAGGGTCCAGCCGTGGCGGGGGTGAGCACTGCTAGGGAGAGAGGAGCCCCGCGATAGGGGCCTGAGAGGAAGACCTTGCCGCTGATCTGGATCGGGGAAGGACCGGTGCCACTGGCGATGGAGGCAGTCCCGACCTGACTCCGCTCGGGGCAGCTGGAGGCGGCCTTCTCCGCCGTGCCGGCGTTGGCGGCCGCGGCCGCGATTGCGCTCTCCGGACAGTAGGGAATGCCGGCCAGCTTGCCGGTCATCCCCGGCGCCAGGGTGACGTCGACGCCTTTCAGCTCCTGCTGGCCGTCGCCTCTGGCGATGTTGAGCGAGACAGGACTGAAGGCTCCTGCTTTCGTGCCCTGCGGTTTCGCCTCGAAGCCAGGACCGAAGGGCCTCTCGGCGAGGGTCTTGGCGCAGGGACCACCGCCGGGGGCGGTGCTGAGGACGATCGGCGAGCTCGGCGCCGCCGGCGGGTTGCCCGACCACGGCGTCATCTGACTGGTGGCTGGGTTCGGGCCGCAGGTCGGCGGGCTGCTGAGGACCGCTTTCGGCCCGTCGTCGAAGTCGAGCTCGAATGAGGTGAACGGGACCTGGGGCGCCTCGGCGATCGTGGTGGTCAGCTGGCCCGTGATCGGATCGGCGCGGACGTTGCCGACGAGCCGGACGTCGACGCCATAGCGCGCCGAGAGCGCCCTGATGAAAATCCTGTAAAGGGTCCCGGAGGTAGGGTCCCGGCCCTGCTGGGTGCCGACGTAGACGTTGCCGGTCAGGTCCTCGTCCCGCAGCGGCGGCGAGTCGATCGTGACGGTGCCGATTTTCGAGGCGTCCGGACAGGTGACCGGGTCCCTGGTTTTCTTACCGAAGTGCTCGTCGCTGCATGCCTGCAACCCGTTGGCGGCCGACGGGTTGAAACCCATCCCGGTCGGCAGGGCGACTTTCGCGATCCTGGTATTGGAGTTGTCCTGTTTGTCTCCCCCGAGGATGTGCGGGACGTCGACGTCCACCTTGGCGCCGGCCGGCGAATCGGTGACCGCGGTCTGCGGATCGACCCCGAGTTTCGGGTCGTACGGGATCGTCTCGCATTCTTTCGGTGAGGTTCCGGGTGGGATCGGCGACTCGAGCGGGGGCTGGGCGCTCTGGGGGAAAACGTAACCCGACTGCGCCGCTTCCTCGTAGGAACCTGCGAGCAGGTAGGTCGAGTAGACGTGCCCGGAGGGGCCGCCGGGGAAGCCTTCGCCCAGGCAGGTGCTGGGGGTGGTGATGAACGTGCCGTCGCCGGCCACGCCTTCGAAGACCAGCCGGTTTTTCTTGACCAGGCCGCCCAGTTCTGGAGGCAGCGCCTCGGGCACGTCGATCGTGAATCCCTCGTGGTAATCGCTGTCCCAGGCGACGTCACCGCGCAAAAAGACTTCTTTGTCAACCAGTTTGAGGCCAAAACGGGCCGCCTCGCCGAAGACCGGCTCGACGTTGAAGACGTCGGCCTCGAGGGGCGGCAGCTCGGTACCGAGGACCGGCAGCGCCGCCGTGACCAGGCTGACACCGACTTTTGACTCAGGAGGACAGGCATCGCCTTTGAACTCCGCCAACGAGCACTGTTTCTCAGTCGCGCCAGGGTTGACGCTGAGCCCGACCGGGAGATCGACGCGAACGTGTTTGAGTTCTCCCACCGGCGCCGGTTCGCTCCTGACGATGAACTGGGTGAACCCCCATTTGGGGTGGGCGGCGGCGGTTTCGAAGAACTGGTCTTTCGTCGCGATGGAGCAGGTTGCCGCGCCGGGTTCGGGCGGTTCGGTTTTGCAGGTTCCCGCCTGCCAACCCGAGTCGACTTGTGGGTCTGCGGGATCGCTGGGGGCGATGATGTCGTCGGTGCTGGCCTGAGCGGCAGACACGAAAAGACCCAGCAAGGCAGCCGTCATCGCCGCAACGAACCTGGCACGTCCTCCCATGAATCTCCCTCTTTCCCGCTTCATCCGGGAAGCATGCTACCCGAAATTGATGACCTGAATCAATAATTTTTGGTATCTTCTGCTCATGAAAATTCGTAATGGTCATTCCCCCAACGGTCAGAACGGGATCCACAGCAATGGCAGTGGGAACGGAAAGCGTTCCTCTCTGCCGCTCGACTGGGAGCACCTCGCGCGGGCGACCGCGCACCCGCTGCGGATCTCGATCCTGGAAATCCTCGGCCTGGACGGCGGGCGCACCCTCTCGCCCAGCGATCTAAGTCAAGAGCTGCAGATCCCGCTCAGCAACACCAACTACCACGTCACCGAGCTGGCCAAAGCCGGCCTGATCGAGCTCATCGGCCAGCGCCAAGTCCGCGGCGCCACCGAGCACTTCTATCGGATACCGGTGGGCGACAAGGCAGAGAAAGTAACGGGCGAGGAGCGGGTGCTGGCGATGGCCTAGGGGCAGCGCTAGGTCATGGCGTCTCGAGTAGTTCCGAGAACCGAATAACGGCGATCGTGGGAGCGACCACCTGACCGTCCCGTCGTAAGAGGCCGTACTGGCAGAGCTCCCCTATCGCGCGCTCCCAGGGGTCGACCTGCGTGAAGACAGAGGGGTCAGCGCCCATCAGACGGGTGAGTTCGGCGACGGTGAGATTGGTCGGATGCAGGCGCAACACCTCGGTCAACACCGCGCATTCCCTGTTCTCGTCCTCCTCGGCAAGACTTCTGAGGGTGCTCATTTTGATGGGCCCGATCAGGGCAGCAACGCGTCCTCTTCCTCAGTCGAGTCGAGGAGCTGGACCGCCATCTCGTTGACGGCTACCACCGAGGCGTAGAAATGCTCGGTGCTGCCGCGGACCGGCCTCACGTCCGTCAGGGCAACTGCGTTCTTTTCCATCAAGACCCGGACGTGATAGCTGACGTGACTGACGGGAAGGAGAAATGCCCTACTGAGCTCCCCGGGACTTCGAGCCTCCGCGGCATCGTGGAGCGCCCTCAAGATCCGGCGGCGCAGCGGGTGGTTCAAGGCCTTGAGCAGCTCCGGAGGGGTCGCAGTTTGGCCTGGTTGCCCGGAGAGCTGCCTTCTCGGCTTCGACTGACGCTTACCCTCACCCTTCATCCTCTCTCCTCTCGCGATCGCCGAGTCGAATAGTGAAAACGGGCCGGGGAATTCGAAACATGGTGTGAAACTTCGATGAACGAGGGCCGGTCGCGCGCGGGCGATCTCGGTCCCACTGCTGGGTGGCCTGCAAAGCCGCAAGGACTTGGAGATCGTCCTCTACTCCGAGCACGTAGCGTCGGTGTGCAACGTCGGAACTCGGGGAACTACCGTCAACGATCAGGCCCCCTGCTTTCTCCAGCACTCGGGTGTGGTAGGCCACCTCGCTGACAGTGGAATCGACCAGCTCCTGGGCGATTTCCCGCACCCCCCACGCGCGCCCGCTGCCGGTTAGCAAGCGAAGAATTTCCCGCCGGGTGGGATTGTCGAGCGCGCGTCGAAGGCGCGGCTCCAGCGCGGCTGCAAGCTCAGCGGGCAATCCGCCTTCGCTGGTTTTGGTAACTGGCCGGCCCATCGGTCTCCTTCGTCAACTGCCCTAAACGTCATGAGCAATAAGCGACAGTTGCGCCAGTCTAGGTGCGTCTGCAGCGCTTTACGAAGGCAACTTGCGGCAGTAATTATGTGCGAGGGGCACTGGGCGTCTGCTCGCCGCGGCGGCAGAGATAAACCGCCTTGGTGTGCGTCTCTTCATCCAGCCCGCGGTGAAGCTCGCCGTCCGACTCACCGAGGACGTCGATGCATTCGAGGCCTGCCGCCTCGACGGCCGCTGCGACCTCCCGTTCGGGGAAGTGGCGCTGGCGATGGACGTGCGCTGAACCAGTCTCGCCCTTCGCCTCGAACCGGGCCTCGTTGATCGAGCCCGGCGAGACGTCCTCCGGCGCGGTCTGCCCACGCCAGAGGAAGCTCCTTCCCCCCTCCTCGACCACATGCTCGCCGCTGAAAAAAGCCCTGTAGGTAGCCAGCGTGTTCACGTCGAAAAGCGCGATTCCGTCGGGTGCGAGGTTGCGCCGCATTCCGATCAAGGCTGCTTCGAGTTCAGCGGTCGTGAGCAGATAGTTGACGGCGTCGTTGACCGCCCAGACGAGGTCGAACTCGCCGAGTGCCGGCAGCTCGCGCATGTCGGCGGTCAGGAGCGTTGCCCGATCGCCGACCTTGGAGCGGGCCATCTCGAGCATCGCCGGCGAGATGTCGCAAGCGGTGACGCGCCAGCCACGGTCGAGCATCGAGATGAAGCTCAGACCCGTACCGCAGCCGACGTCCAGGAGCCGATCACCATCCAGGCCCGCCTCTTCGGCCTTTTCGAGGAGGCGACCGGTCCAGCGCTCGTACATATAGCCGCGATTGAACTGATCGTAGGCCGGGGCGAAGGCGTCGTAGGCCTCGCGCGCCGAGTCGCCGGCCTGCCAAGGGGCGGTCATCGGGTCACGGCGGGTTGCAGCAGGTGCGAGCAAACGGTGCACTCGGGCTCCGGCACGACCTCGAAGCGCTCGACTTCCATCGTCCGCAGGTCGTAGATGAAGCCGGCGCCGAGCATCGCCGGGACCGTCAGCTTGGTTAGGAAGTGCATCACCTCCGCTCCGACCAGGCCTCCGACCAACCCACAGGCCGGGCCAAGGGTCGCAGCCGGCGACGGCTGCGAACGCCGCTGCTCGATCGCCACGTCGTAGAGGGGGTATTCGCGGCGGTAGGAGATGTCCTGGCAGGCAAAGCACCCGGTCTCTCCCGGAACGTAGAGCGGCCCGGCCCGCGCCACCGGCGGAAAGTGGCTCATCGCTATGTAGGGAATGCCTGCCTCGAAGCAGGCGGCGTTGCACCAGTACTCGATCTCATGCGCGGGCCAGTCGGCGGCGTCGACGACGATGTCGGCTCCGACGATCAAATCGGCCAGCTCTGCCTTGCTCTCCACGCGGCGTGGAACCGGCTTGGTCTCGATCCGCGAGTTGAAGGCCCGCAGACGTTCCGCCGTCGCGTCGGCCTTGAGCCGGCCGATATCCGCCTCCGTGTACTGGATCTGGCGATTGAGATTGCTCTCCTCGACGCGGTCGCCGTCGATCAGCCAGAGCTCCCCCACTCCACAGCAAGCGAGCTCCCAGGCCACGCGCCCACCGAGCCCGCCGACCCCGAGCACCGCCACGCGCGCCTCACGCAGCCGCGCCTGGCACTCCGAAGGGGTGACTCCTCCGTCGTGGGTGAGGTCACTGAAGTAGCGAAGCTGGCGATCGAAGCGCTCGCGGTCGGGCGGCGGGACCAACTCGTCGTCCGCAGCGTCCTCGATCAGGTCCAGCTCCCGCATCTGCGCGATCACGTCTTCGACCTCGAGCGCTCCGAAGCGTCCTTCCAGCTCGGCCTTCGAGCTGCTTCCGTCGAGAGCCCGCAGCAAGCGCCGCTCCTCCTCGTCAGGGCGCTCGATGCGGATGTCCTCGGCGCTCGAGCGCATGAGAACGACGTCGCCGTTGGGCACGTCAATCTGCTCGATAGTCCTCTTCAGGCGAGGCCACGTGACTTGAGAACTCATTGATTAACAGGATCAGCACCCCAGAGCTGACGCCCCTCCCCGGGTACCCAGGACGAGGGAGGGGCGCCTCGCTCACGCTACCCGCCCTTCGAAGTGCTGACTGCGGGAAGCGTCGCCTGCGTAGCGTCCAACCTGATCCTGCTCACCCCCTTTGTTACCCGGTGAGGTCAGTGGAAGGGCCCGCATTCAACTTCACAGCCTCGGAGCCCCATCCGGATTGCTCTAATTGCCCTTGGTGGTTCCCACGGTGGGCAGCGTTGCGTCAGTAGCGCCGAACTTCATCCTTGCTCACCTCCCTTGCCTGTCTGGACTCAGACAAGAATCGCCGATTGGTGGCGTCTCTGGACAGCGATGGCGATTAGACCCACCATTTTGGGAGGGAAACCGATTACTGTCGCTGAGACAGGCATTCAAATCTCGCTGAGGGCGGAGGACGTGGAGCGAGGAGGAAAAGTGGATGCGCCGCCGTTCTTAATCAGCGCCAAGCTGGCCAAGGCGCTCGCTAATCCCTCGCGCAACCGCATCCTGATGGAGCTTCATCTGCGAGCGATGAGCCCGAAGCAATTCGTAGGGGAGTTCGGTGGCAGCCTTACGAGCACCGCGCGTTACTTCCGTGAACTTAAAGATTGGGGCTTTCTGGAAGTCGCCGAAGAGCTGAGAGGAGGCAAGCGGCGCGGCGCAGTGGAGAAGGTGTACCGAGCGATCCGGCGCGTTCATTTCGACACCGCTACCTGGGAAGGATTGCCTCGCTACCTACGAAGCGAATGCTCGGCAGTCATTCTGGAGGGACTGCTCCTCCGGATCAGCCAGGCCGTTCGAGCGGGGACGTTTGACGCTGAGGGGAACCGGCATCTTTCCTGGAAATCACTCTCATTGGATCGGCTGGCTTGGACAGAGCTCGTCGAGCAACTCGACGAAATATTGGACTGGGTGAGCGAGCTGGAGGCTGAATCAGCCGCGCGCATCGCGACGAGTGGGGAAAATCCCATACTGGCCACCGTGGCGCTCCTGGCTTTCCGCTCACCGTCAGAGCCCGCTAGCGCTCCAGAGCGTCGGCTGCAAGTCCAGCAGCAGGCATCCGCAGCGGATCCTCCTTTGCCGCCCTTTCTTATGAGCGCCCAGATGGCCCGCATGCTGGCCAATCCTTGGCGCAACCGCATCCTGATGGAGCTCCACCTTCGGCCGATGAGCCCCAAGCAATTCATAGAGGAGCATGGCGGTCCAGACCTGGCGACCATCGCACGCTATTTCCGCCAGCTCAAAGCGGCGGGCTACCTTGAGGTAGCCGAAGAGCTGAGAGGAGGCAAGCGGCGCGGCGCAGTGGAGAAGGTGTACCGAGCGATCCGGCGCGTTCATTTCGACACCGCTACCTGGGAAGGGTTGCCGCTGGAGTTAAGGAGTGAATGCTCAGGTGCTGTCCTGGACAAACTGATCGTGCGGATTCATCAGGCGGTCGAGGCGGATACGTTCGATGCTGAGAAAGACCGTCACCTTTCCTGGAAAGCGGTCTTGCTAGACCGACGAGCCTGGACCGAATATGTCTCGCGACTAGACGAAGTCCTAGCTTTAGTCGAGAGACTCGAGTTGCAATCTTCGGAGCGCATGGCTGAAAGTAGTGAGGAGCCGATCCCCACGACCGTCGCGCTCATGGCTTTTCGCGCACCTTAAATGGTCACACCCCCTGATCGTCTTCGTCTTCCGGCTCCTGGGTTCTCCACAATGGCTTGCGGCCCTCGGCCAGTTCCTCGAGGCGGTCCATGATGGCGCTGAGCTCCGGGTCCTCGCTGACTAGCTCTTGCGCTTGGGCCAGCTTCTCGTCCTCGGGTAAATCTGCAGGCAGGCGCTCGTGGACCGCGTCGGAGATGCGTTTGAGGAGCTTGATTTCCTCGCTCAACAGATGGCGGTCGGGGCCGCCACGCAACGTGTATTTGGTCTCGACGTCCGGAGGCTCGAAACCGGGTGCCGGCAGCAGTTTCGAGCGGAGGTACTCGCCATCGCCAAAGAACATCAGCGTCCAGACTCGCTCGGCGAGCTCCCGGGTCTCCGGGTCCTCGAACACCGCCTTGCGCATCTCGGCCACCGCCTCGGCAACCGTGGCGCCTTCGGAAATGCCCCGCTCCATTTGGGCGAACAACTCGTTGAGCAGCTCCTCTTCGTGCTCCTCGATCGCGCGTTCCGCTGCGCGCATTGGATCGATAGCGTCGTCTCCCGAGCCTTCCGCTGAGCGCTCCATCGAGAAAAGGTTAGTCGAGCCTTCCTAAGCGGGCGAGAGCCGTGGAGCCGAGCGCGTACTTCCCTCCAAGCGATCCCGACGCTCGGGGTTACCGCGCGGGATGAACGCGGGCAGTTGCCTGACGCTCGTTCCCCGCCGCATCAGTAACAGCGACGCGCGCCGTGACCAGGATCCTCCGGCCCTGGCGCGAAGCTCTCCTGGCCGCTACCAATGCCCGGTTTCGCACTCGCAGAGGCAGGGTCGCCTGACGGCCGGCCACAACCGGCCTGTAGGCGCCGCGCAAGCGAGAGGTCCAGCCCTCCCGTCCCTTGACTGAGAGCCTGCCCTCGGCCCTCGCGAGGCCGGTCTCGCTGGACTCGACCCGGATGAGGACCACTCCCGATCCGAGAAAGGCCTGTCGCGCCGTGAAGTGGGGTCGGATCGTCGGCGCCTCTAAGTCCCGCCCGCAGAGCTCCCGGCTGAGGGCCAGGTTGAGGAAGCAGTCCTGCGTCAGGTCGCCGTAGCCGTCGCCATCCGCGTCCGGCTCGACATCAGCGTCGAGCAACAGCTCGACGTCTTCTTCTTGGGTCCAAATGGTCCCTCCCTCCCATGGCTCGCCGGTCCAGGTATCGACCGTGCCGACCCCCTCCTCGCGGAAGGCGATCGGTGCGCCGGCTTCTTGGGTGCTGCGGTTGCCGACCGTAACCTTTACACCGATTGGCTGAGTAGCCCAGACGGGCATCCTTTCGGCGTAGGTGTGCCGAGTCCCGGGAGGGCTCGGCGTGAGTTCAACCTCTGGACCCCTTTCCAGATAGCCGGGGCCGTGCGGGAGGCGAAGCGCGAGCTTGACCGTGCCAGTGCCAGGCAGAGCCGTGCCGCTAAGAACTGACCAGCGGACGATGACTCCGGCGAATGGCGCTACAAGCCCTGCAGTTGCCGTGTGGCCAACCAGGAGGTCATTTTGGCCGACAATGCAGACGTGAGTTTCGGGTTCAAGCGACTGGAATTTGCAGACCGCGTCGTTCGCCGTGGTGGAAAGGTTGCTACCGAAGGTCACCGCCCAGGCTGAGGTTGAAGCGACGAGCGTGACACCCAGAGCCAGGCTGACAACCGCAGCTGATAGACCCGCGATCTTTAATGCTGCGCTGTTGGGGGAGTGTTCCATCTCAGAACCATGCCGTCTGAATCGGATTAGCCTATGCACGCGGCACTCTGCCCACCTGAAAACCGTTTCCGATCACGTGCGAAGAGCAGCCGACCGGACCCGGTCACTCGATGGACGGGCGGCATTCGCATACTAGGTGGCCGCTCTTACCTCAAACTCGGCCGTTAGCAAGTCCTCTCCAGAGGGGCCTAGCGCAGCGAACCGAAACAACCCAGGTGGCTGGTCAGTCGGGACGAGATAGCGAAGGCAGCCGCGGGTCTCCATGCCTGCCGGGAGCGTCCACGGCCCCATTCGTTTTGGGACCAGCCTCTGAGGATTGTCCGGCACGCGAATCCATTTCTCGCTCGTAAAAGTCTGCACGCCAAATCCAAAGTCATAGGAAGGCGTGATGAGCGGCACCGTCCCCAAGTTGACGAGCCTCGCGGTGGCGAGCTCCCCGGGCAGCACGCTTGGCGTCTCGATGATTACCCGCAAGTCGACACGCGGCTTCATCACGCGGACATACGTCCCGTACCTCCCGAGAATGTGATCGGTACCCCTACGGATGAATCGAATTTCCAGGCGATAGTAGGCCGGGCTTCTAGGCACTTCGTGCAAAAGATTTCTGGTGGCGTCGCCCTGAACCCACCCAATCCTCCGCCGCTTGACACTAGCGCTAGATATGACTTTCCCCCTAGCATCAGTCCTGAGGAGCTTCGTTTCAACGATCCAGTCGAGACGCCGGGGGGGTTGAATCGCTTCGTCGGCGAGCGTAAACCCGACTTCGCCGCCTCCTACAACCAGTCCGGCCCCATTGATCTCAAGGCTCATCCCGCTGGGTGCAAACGGTATCCTGCCCGACATCAGCGGTTCGTTAAGCGGCGCAGCTTTTTTTAACGGCGCCAGATAGTCGCGGACGACAACCTTTTGTCCACAAGCCCAGACGCCTTGAGGGGTGCTGAGGCCCACTATCCCGCCAATCACCGCGACAAGGCCCCAACGGAATGCGCGGGTCCCGAACCAGTGAAACACAAAGCTCATGTTTGCTCCCTTAGACCAGTGATCAGCTTCATGACCGTGTGTGAGTAAAGCTTGCCGCACAAGTCTTGACACGGATTAGACACCTTGGACGCCTGCTGGAATGACTTGACAGAACAGAACTCAGTTGCGACCCAAGCACAAATGGCACCGATGGCGATTGGCTAGGAAATGCATCCGGCCGGCAGATCCATCGAGCTTCCCCTTTGTTTTCTTCCTCTCAGCATTTCCACGCTTATCGCACAATGGCAGCAACAGGAGGACTTTACGGGCCGATCTGGAACTCTGCCGAGAGTGCAGTCTGCGATCCAGTGTCAGGACTGAGGGTGCGAGAGACGCTATTCGTAACCCGATAGAGTCCCAATGGCTGGTTCTCTGGAATGGGGTATGCGACACACGAGGCGGCTCGACCGGCAGGAAGCAACGCCCTGATGTGAGAGCGGAGACCGGGCACCGATAACGCAGATTCCTCTATCCAGATGGCTCCATCGTAGCGTTCGACCATCGTTCGACTGCTGGGAACAATAGGTTCGGTGCCGAGGTTCTCGACCCTTGCATAGACGGTGACACCAGGCGCAGCCGACTCGTCGCTGATCGCTAGCTGAGCCTGAAACCGGGGACGTACAACACGAAAGTATTCGCTATACCGACCAAGAATGGCACCACTTCGTCTACCGATGACGATGTCGACGCGGTAGAACGAGGGCTTGCCGGTGACGACAAAGGCCTGGGTTTTGATCTGGTCAAATTTCTGCGTTCCTATGTAACTCGTTTTGCTTGCGAGTAGTCCTTTACTTCGACCCATCGAATCGACGCGGGTCAACTCGCTTTTGATAAGCCAGTTGAGGCGACGAGGCTGATCGATTGCCGTATCGCTGAAAGCGAAACCGATCTTTCCCTGGCCGACGCGCAACCCACTCCCAAGAGCGTAAAACGAGAGTCCTCGGGGACCAAAGGGAAGTTTGCCCGACTTAGGAGCATGACGTACCGACGGCATTCCGTGAAGTGGCTCCCGGTAGTCGTGGGAAAGGGCCTTGCCGCAAAAGCCCAGTCGCGGGTCAGACACCTTGGAAGCCTGCGATGACGTGACAAAACAGAAGGCAGACGCCACCCAAGCGCATATCGCACCCATAACTATTGGCTTTAGGAAATGCATCGTCGAGAACCAGCCTCAGGATAGAAGGTCATGGACTGATCACCAAATGTAGCGGTGCCATCCCGTCGTTGGTAAGTGCCGCAGAATCCGGGCCATATCCCGGGTACGGCTTCAGAGGCTCGAAACAAGCCACGGGTATTGGGCTTTCCGTCGCGTCGAACCCCGTGGTCATTAATCCGACGACGGTGCCCGTCCCTTCAATCCATGCCGGAGCGCCGCTGTCCCCGTCCGCGATGTATTCGGTGAAGCAGACTTCGACGGTATTCGCGTTGGTTCCTTCTCCGAAGGACCCGAATATAGGCTGCGTATAGATGGGGCCACATCTAACCTCGTTCGAAGTAATTCCGGAAAAGCAAATGTTCGTGCCGACTCCGGGGCCAACGCCAATGGACTTGACAGGAATCGCAGCGGAATTGGCCGCCGTATAGATCTTACGAGGAACGATCTCCGGGTTCTCGAGCCGGATTGCCGCCGCGTCGACATCGGTGGATGAGCCAGTTTCGTCAAGACCCTCACGTCTGACAGTGCCGATCCACTGCTTCTCTGCCTGACTAGGGTCACTCCTCCGTATCACTTCATGACCAGCTTCCATGCAGTGTCCGGCCGTTAGCACGAACATCCTCTTCAAAGGCACGCCCTGTGGTGACTGAGCCTGGTCAAATGCTCCGACAGCTGCGGTGCATTCGCTTCCGACGAGTTTTTCTTTGACCGAACCAGTGGCATTGTCCAGCAACCGAATCCAGTCGCCAGCCTTGATGGGACCCGAAACCCGTTCGCGACCCTCGCGGCGTGGCCGCGCCACTGCCTGAAAGGTGACGGCAAGAGGAGCACTGGCACCGAAGTTGCTGGCTAACAGACTCGTTGCCTGCCCGACGTTACTGGACCCCACGACCACCTTACTTGCCTGCACGTCAATTGCAGCATCGGTGATTAGACCGGGCTGCGAGCCGGTAGCAAGAGTTGCTACCTGGCTTTGAAGTGATCGAAGCCCCGACAGTGAATTTGCTGGAGTTGCCTGAAACGTATATATACGGGCAGGTGCCGGGAGAGCCGTCGCTGCCTTTAGCGCGTTAAGCTGCGCCGGCTGGTTTGCGGTGAATCCCACATGGATTAGCCCTCCGGCACGTTCATCGATGTAATAACCTGCGTAGGTCGATAGCGCGTTGCTTTCAGCCCAAGCGGGAATAGCAGCTGCTGCCTCTGCCTGGTAGGCCAGGCGATATTCAAGCTCCCCCACGTCCACCGGGCGCAGCGGCACCCCCCAGCGCTCATAGGAAGCCCGGGCGACTTCGCCGAGCGGCGTGTATGGGTTGTGCCACCAACCGATGAGATCGAAAACGCGGTCGTTGATCTCGAGCTCCTCGGTCGCTGGATCGAGATCGAGATCGAGGCCGTGCTCCTCGCGAAAACGGAGGACTTCGGAGAATTTTGGCGGCACCGGTGCTCCAATAGCCGGGGGAGGCGTGTAGGGGATGTTGACCCAGAAGCGCTGACTTGCGGTATCGCCGATCCGATCGGTGGTGAGTACTTCAAGGTAGAGGATCCCGGGTGAGAGGTCCGCGGTGTGCGTCACCCACTCGTTGATCAGATCCACGCACTCGACCCCAGGCGTCTGGAGATCCTGCTCGCAGTACTTCTCGTCGACCAGCGTGCTGCCGTTTGCGATCAGCTGGATCGAGGCGATGCCCTCCTCCGAATGCGCCTGCACCACGAAGTTGTGGTCGCCCGTCGCAATCGGCGCGGCGGTTTCCTTGTTCGCGTAAAGGGTGCCGGCGAGATCGGCGAAATCGGGTGGCTGGGGCGTGTTCCACCACCGCAAGATGGAGCCGTCGGCTGCGATGTCGTAGGTGATGATGGGATTGTCGGGCGGCGTGACCGCGGTTCGGCGCGGTTCCTCGGAGTAGTCGAAGTGGGTGGTCTTCGCCGGATCGGCTCCGGCTGGATCGACGGTCACCGATTCGACCCGTCCGTCGACGGTGTAGGCGATCGAGCCGGTCGTTTCGTTCGGCAGCTCGACGGCCGTCATGCGGCCGGCGGCGTCGTATTCGTAGTGGGTCTCGCCCTGTGGACCCACGTGGGAGGTCAGCAGACTCACCGTCGTGCTCGTAGAGATGTTCTCCCGCCTCCTCCCCATCGACACTCTCCACCAGACCTGCCGCTACCTCGACCTGGACCGCGGGATCACCGGAATCGGTTGGGGGCGCCGAGGGCGGTTCCTGCCACTCCTGCACCCTGTCGTTGTCGGCGTCGATGACCCAGATGTCGCCGCTGGGATCGAGCTCGAGGCCGGCGGCGCCGGCGAATTTGAACTGGCCGGCCCCGCTACCCGGGGTGCCGAACTGGACGCGGAGGTCACCGGAGCGGCTGAAACCCTGGACCCGGTTGTATTCGTTGTCGGCGACCCAGACGGTGCCGTCGTCACCGACCTTGACGGCCACCGGCTTGAATGCCGCCGAGCCCGTGCCCTGCCACTGGCGCAGGAAGGTGCCGGAGCTGTCGAACTCCTGGATCCGTTTGTTGTTCTTGTCAGCGACCCAGACGTTGCCGGCTTCATCGACGTCGAGCCCGGCCGGAGAGCTCGAACTGCCCTGGCCCGGAGCCGGCGCTGCCGACGGCTTTGAGGAATTCGCCGCCCGGGGTGAACTTCTGGATGCGGTTGGTGGTGGCATCGGCCACCCAAAGGTTGCCCTGCGGATCGATCGCCAGCCCCTCGGGCGCCAGGAAGGTTCCGGCGGCGAAACCTCCGGACCCGAACTTGCTCAGGAATTCGCCTTTCTCGTTGAACTGCTGCACCCGGCAGTTGCCCTTGTCCAGCACCCAGACGTCGCCCTCGGGATCGACCGCGATCGCGGTCGGCGAGTTGAACTGGCCGTTGGCCGAGCCCGCACCGCCAATCGACAGCAGGAACTGGCCGTTGCCGTCGAACTTTTCGACCCGGTTGTCTTCCTGGTCGACGACCCAGATGTTGCGTTTGAGGTCCAGCACGAGGTCGTCGGGCCGTTTGAACTGGCCGTTGGCGGTGCCGGGGGAGCCGAAGGAGGTGAGGTAGGCGGCTCCATCGATTTCTTCGCTCTGCAGCTCGACGCTCCCGGGATCATCGACGGCGATTTCAGAAAGACTGTTTCCCAGGTAGGAGTAACCGACCCTTGCGTATCCGGAGGTGCGCAGCTCGGTCGTCTGCCCCGTCGAGTCGAAGACGACCGCATCGTCGTTGCCCTCGCTTTCCTCGACCATCTCATAGCCGTCGGCCTCCTTGGTGATGGTTGCCTGAAGGGCCGGGTCGAACCTCGTGTTCCCGACCGTCGTCGGCAGCTCTACCTCTTCATCGATGGCCCCGCTGGAATCAATCAGCCCAGCCTCATCGGGCTCTGAAGACCCGCCCGTATCGCTCGGCTGGAGGTCAGGGGTCTGCGCAAGGGTCCAGCCGTCGCCCCACTCGGTGTTCTCCGCGGTCGGCAGCTGGGAATTGTAGTAGCGCTCGACTTCGAGATCGACGGCCGAGCCCTCGACCTCCACGTCCTGCTCACGGTAGACGAGGTTGCCGTTCATCACGTTCACCGCAAGTTCGGGTCGGTCGGGATGCTCTTCCTCGGCTTCGTTGCCCTGGCCGTCGGGCAGGGGGAAGTGGTGCATCACGTACTCGTCTTTCATCCCGGTGCCGGCCGGGAAGTATTCGAACTCGATTTTGCGCTCGCGTTTGTAGCCGACCTGGTCTTCCACGATGACCTTGAGCGTGTGTTTGCCCGCCGCCAAGCCGAGCAGGCGCAGCGGATAGACCTCCGTCATTCCGCAGCTGCTCTCGGGGCAGGACTGCGCTTCCCAGGAAACCGGCGCCGGCGTCGAGCTCTCGTCGAGAAAGACCTCGATGTTCTTTACGCCCGAGCGCTTGTTGGCCGGGCTGTCGGCGCTGCCGTCTTTGGCCACGATTTCGAGGTTGTAGACGGGGAAAGTGAGCTCGTCGCCTTCGCCGGCCGGTTTCTCTTCGCTGCCCGCCTCGTTGGTTTCCTGCGCGAGCTGGCCCCCCAAGGTGACCTCCGGCGGAGTGCGGTCGACCTTCATCAGCCACTGCCACGTGTTCGAGGGCTTTCCGGTCGGATCCTTGGCGCTGAGGTACGCGTTTTTTTCTCCCTGGTCAAAGCTGGCGCCGGTGAGGTTGAAGCCTTTGCTGTAGCTGGTCGGGCAACGTTTGCCTCCGCCCCCGGTGCAACCGCCCACGTTGTCTTCAAGCGTTGGCGCTCCTTCTGGGTAGATCGTCACGCGATGCACCCCGAGCCCCTCGTCTCGTACGTTGGCGGTGATCGTGAACGGCGTGGTGCCGTTTACCCAGCCGCTTGGCTGCCCGGTCACCGAATCGACGGCCGGGTGCTGCCAATCGTCGAGCCAGATCGCCGCGCCGCCGACCCAGATGTCGCGGCGACACGGGGTGGCGCTGCCGTTGCCCGTGCCGAGGCCGAGGATGAAGGCTTCCCCCCAGGACTGAATGTCGACTGAGCCGACGAGCGCCTGGTTGATCAAGACCCGGTTCCATTTCCCCTGGTACCACATGCCCACGTAGTCGTGGGGCTCTGGATACTGGCTGGGATTGCAGCTCTGGTTCGCACGCCAAAACGGACTTGCCCAGGCGTTGACGAGGTAGCTGGAGGGGTTGGGCGCGGAGTAGACCCAGTGGCCGGCCTGAGCGCCCCAATGGGCCCCGCTCGGCATACCGACGAACAGACCGCGCCCCCCGCCCCAGCAGGCCAGGGTGTAGAGGCAGGAGGTGCCGCTCTCGATCCAGGCATGGCTCTCGCTGTACTGCCAGGAGCCGTTGGTGAGGGCGTCGAGGTTGTTGTTGTTGGCCCAGCTGGTCCCGGGGTTGACCCAGTCCTCGACTATGGCTGGGTCCACGAGCAAGGGGTAGGCCACGTCGGCCTCGCGATGGGGGACGTGGAGGGTGAGCGTGTTGCCTTCGACGCTCATCTGCACCTCGACTTCGCTGCCCTGGGCATCGACGGCGTGCGGGAAGGGAATGAAGGCGATCGCCTCTTCGCCTTTGAGGACTTCCGCCCCACCGTGGCCATCGGCTCGCAGCTCGGCTCCTTCCGGCAGGTCGAGATCGAAATGCAGAGCCTCGGGGCTGTCGACCGAACGCAGCTGGCTGAAGAGCTCAACCCCGGCGCCTATCGGCGAGACGAGGAGATCGGTGTCAGTCTCGACGTCGGCGAAGAGCACGTTCTCGTCGCCAAAGGGATGCGCTGCACTCTCTGGCGCTGCGCCCAGCTGGGAGATCGCGAGATCTGCGCCGATCTCGATCTCCTCCGCAGCGGAGCTGCCAACGCTCACCTCGACCAAAGCATTGGTGGTCTCATAGCCGTCCGCCACGGGTTGGAGGGTGAGATCGACTTTACGGAGCTGGCCGTCCTCTTCCTCGGCGCGAAGCGGCATCCCACCGTCCATCAGTTGCCGATCGCCTTCGCTTTCCACGGTCGCCGTGGTCTCATCGAGAGGCTGCACCAGTTTCGCGTCGCTGAGAAAGCGGCCGGGGTCGTCGTTGAGCGCTTCCAGCTGCTGGGAGAAGGTGGATGCCAGGAGCGCCGCCACGTCGGTTGGGGAGTCGCTCGTTGAGAAAGCTTCGCTCGATTCCACACGTTCCTGGATCGCCGCGGGCGTCGCGAGCGCTTCTTCGCGTTCGCGCTCTTCTTTCTCGGCCATCGCTATTCCCCGGAGGACGTCCTCGGTGTCAGGGAGCGATGGCTCGATGGCTGGCTGTGACGCGTCGCCTGGGGGCTCGAGCGAGGGATCGGCCAGAACGGGTCCGGCTGAGCTTGCGAAGAGCACCACCGCGAACACCGCGAACCACCGAAACCGCGTTCCCCTTGCCATCAAGCTTCCTCCCCGTCGTGTGCTGCGGCACGTCCGTAGTGAACGCAGTCAGCCCGTCCTCACGGCATCTTTAACAGGTGTGAGGACCTGACGTGTACCTAATCTCTATGTGATTTTTTTTGGAAGGTGGAAGGGTTAAAACCGGTGTAAATATGAACAGGATTTTTTCGGCTCTGAAAGACGGCGTGCGAAAGGTTACACCTCGGTTCTTGACTCCTCACATCTAATAGAAGAAGTCTCCTTCGCTGTCAGTCCGATAGAGGAGGGTTCCCGCTTTGTTGAAGGTAGAGATCAGCTTGATCCTGCCGATGCGCGAGATCGCTCGCTCCTAGTCGCCCCCTGACGAGAATGCGCCGCGGATGTCGGTCGCTGCTCTGGCGCACTCGCCAACGCTGGCGAGGAGGCCGACGATCGCCACCCAGACGAACGGCTGCTCATCGAGGACGACCCCGACCACCGCCAGAGTGACGGCGCTGGCGGTGGCGATCAGAACGGTGGCCAGGCTAAAGAAGAAGCCGCGCCGACGGCGCAGGATCTGCCAAATCCCAGCCTTCTCGACTTTGGCTTCGACGTTCCCCGCGGGCTCCTGCACCAGTTGCTTCAAGGTGTTGGCGCTGACCCGCACTGCGTTGGCCTCCGGATTGGTTTTGGGCGTGCCCCACCAGCCGGTGGCGAGGATGACCGCCTTGTCACTCTCGCCGACCCGCATGCTGACCATGGCAGGAAGCTGCCCGGAGTAGGCATGCATCGGGAAGAGCGCTATGTCCTCTGGGATGCCGTCCTTGGTGCGCAGGGGAACCGATCGGGGCTCGGGCAGGGCGTCCTTGATTGCGGTGCGCTTCGCGCGCCGTGCGAGCTTCACGCGTACATCTGCTGCAGGCGGGCGATGGCGACCTGCAGACGCTTGTCGGCGAGTAGGTTGAGCCGCCGTTTGTCCGGCTCCCTGCCCACCTCAACACCGATCGACCAGGCGGCGACACCAAAGGCATCGGCAAGCAAGTTGGGTTCGAAGTCTCCCTGCTCCATCCCCTCGGCGACCTGGAACCAAAGGAGCCTCACCGTGGCGGCGACTTCGTCGGGGTCGAGCTCGGCGGCGCCGACGCCGGCGAGGGCTTGCGAGGTCTCGCTGGTGGCCTGCTCACGCAGCCTGCCCAGCAGAGCCTCTATCTGGTCGCGGAAGCCCTCCCGGTGCCGGAGCGAACTGGCAGCGACGTTGGGACAGCGCGACTCGTAGTCGGGCGCGCTCAAGAACGGTGCCGCAGCGCCGCTGCCAGGGCCGCCGGACGGGTCTTTTGGGGTCGGGGAAGGCTGGAAGGTTGGCCCACCGGGGTCTTCGGGGGGCGGGGGCAGGGCGGAGGCAATCAGGCGCGACGGCTGGCACATGCCGCAGATGAAATCGAGGTTCACCGAGTCGCGGTCGCCGTCTTCCTTACAGGCAAAAGCGCCGCATTCCAGGCACGCACCCACGGCCCCGCCCGCGCCATTGGTCACAGTCTCACACCGAAAGCACCCGGCCATCGAACCTCCCATGTCACTCAAAAAGCTCCAAACGTGCAAGCACGGCCGAGGATAGCGACCGGCCGCCTCAAGATCACTCCGCAGCGTACGCGTACCTAGCTGCTATTGGAAAGTACTGCCAGCAATCCCGCGAGAACTATGCCAGAACCCAAGCTGATTATGGAGTTCTTCGTCAAATCCGCCCAGAAGCCAGGGCCGCGAAACGGATGGCGCCCGGTTCGCTGGACCGTGTCCAGAGGAACTCCGACAAACACCGCAACGACGAAGTAACCGCCTGCGTTAGCGATTACAGAATCGACATCGCGGAGAGCCTCGAGGTCCGTTAACGAGTAGCCGTTAATAATTAGTCCGAGGAGATATCCGGCTGCCAGCAGGGCCGCGCAAGACAGCGTGAAACGCTGATCCGTAGCAACCATGGCGATCGCGAGCGCGCAGTAGGAAGCGAGGTAAAAAGAGCTCCGCCACCCCCCGTCGATCCAGATGGCGGAGAGCATGAAGATGGCCACCACCCAGACGACTGAATGATGCCGCGCCGTCAGGCGAAATAGCCGATCGGCCTTATGACAGGCGACAAGGCACGCGCCCACGAGCACGGCGCCAATGATGAAGCTGCGAACGTGGTCCTCGCTGTACGAATTGAACGGCGCGAGTAGCAGTCCCCAAAAGACCGCCCCCAGCGCAAACAGCAAAGCAAAGTCCCAGAGGATCGGTATCTCCACTTCCGATGGCGTCCGCCGCGAAACTAGTCCTCGCTGTCCCATATGGGACTAGAGAACTTTAGCTCTTGACGATCTTCGCCATCCGAGCCTTGCGATCTGCACAGCTATATGGTCGTCACCTCAAATCAGGACTTAGTCATTAGCTGGTCGCACCGCGTTCGAGGAGGGAGGCACGATGGTCAGGATCGACAGGCCGTTCACCCGGTTCTGGCTTCAAGATGTGCCATGGCATCGCGTATTGAACCCATTTAATGGGTGCCAATGGGACAGGCTCGCGGCGAGCGACGGCGCGATCAGCGGCTTCATGCGCACGGCGCAAGGGCAGCACATCCGATCCAGCCTCGAGGAGGATGATCACTCCGAGACTTGGGTGATCCACGACAGCACGCGCCGACGAGTCACCACGTTCAAGGCATACGACTGCTTGATAGCAAAGGGTAATCTGGCACGGCTTTATCCCGGTGAGTTCCTCAGCGACTATCTGCCGCGCGGCCTCCCGGACCTTAGCCCGGAGGAAGCGTGCAAGCGTGACGGTTGCGCGCTGTCCGGCACCGACATGGGATCGGGGGCGGTGATCACGGCCGAGTACACCGTTATCGGAAATCGCACCACCAACGGACAGGATAACAGTACGATCGACGACGGCAACCCGGGGCTGTACACGTCAACGCGCTGGTATGGCATCCGTTGGGGAGACGGACGGTTCGGCTACATCTCGGAGGTCTGGATCAGGGCGGACTTCCGCGGAGGACTCGGTCTGCGTAACTGCTGACGCGATCCGTTCAACCGGGTACTCGCCGTGTAAGGCAACTCGTAAATCTCGCGCTCGTTTTCTCAACGGCGGCGACTTCCGCGAAGGGGCGGCGACTCCGCCTCCAGCTTGAATTCGAGGCGACCACGAACCGCGTCCGGCGGCTCGCCGGACAAGGAGGACTCTTGCGTGGAGAGCGCCCGTAGCCGTAGACTGGCCCCCTTGGAGGCCAGTAACGACAGTAAGGGAGGTCTACCTGGGAAGCTCTCAACCTGGATCGGTGTCGGCGCTGCCGCTATCGGCCTGATCGTGGCGTGGGTCACTCTTGAAGGCGACCTTTTCAAGAACGAACAAGCCAAGGAGTGCAACATGGCAGGGACTGTAGTTTCATCCTTCTCCGGCACCCCGTTGGCAAACGTCCGCCTCGGCTTTCAGGCATCTGATTCGAATCAGGTAGTGCTGCTGGCGCGGAGCCGTTCCGATGGGAGTTTCTCCGCTAGCTGCGAGCGTGCCCAAGACGCTACCCCCGGCTCATCGTTTGAACTGCTTGCGGCAGGTGGGTTCCAGGGGGGGTCTTTGCCGTGCTCGAGCTCAGAGAGAACGGGCGTCTTCGTTGACCGCGACGGCGAAACGACGGGCTTGCACGTCGAGATTCGCGGCTGTTAGGCCGATCCCCAGAGTCACGACAGCGCTTTTCCCGCGCTCGGGAGCGGAATTGATGCGGCGTGATGCTTGCCCTCCCTGGCATTGATCTCGGCGGTCCGCTACATCTGAGACGAAGAAAATTTGCCATTGGCCCAGATGCCCGTGCTCGGGTTGCGCCACAGCTGCCAGGTGTAGTTGTCGCTGCCCCGATAGTCAATCCATGCTTGGCCAATAGATGGATCGCCTAGAAGCAGCGGACTCGACGACGCCGCCGCCGCTTGGGCGTTCGGAATTTTGAGGTTAGACCCGTAAGAGACTGAGAAGCGGACGACGGGTCTCGAACCCGCGACCTCGAGCTTGGGAAGCTCGCGCTCTACCAGCTGAGCTACGTCCGCGCGGCGCTGATTCTACGGCGGCCGGGCGGTTGCCGGGAGCGAGGGGGTTCTAACCTTGGGCGGCCCCGTGAGCGTCCGCTCTGCCATAGCCGTGCTCGCCGTGCTGGCCATCGTCGGCCTGCTCACGTTCGGCCTGCTCAGCAAGGGCTCGTCGGGAGTTGCGCTCGGGGAGCCGGCGCCAGCCGCTCCCCTGCCCCGCCTCGAAGGCGGCGGCAGCGGTTCGCTGGCCGACTACCGCGGACGCTGGGTGCTGGTCAACTTCTGGGCATCCTGGTGTGGCCCCTGCCGCGAGGAGGCGCCGGCGCTGGAGCGCTTCCAGCGCCGTCACGGCGACGCCGACTTCACGGTCCTCGGCATCGACAGCCGCGACCTCAGCGGCGACGGGCGCGCCTTCGTCCGCAGCTTCGGCCTCAGTTACCCGCAGCTGCGCGACGGCGACGGTTCCGCGGCCCGCGACTTCGGGACGACGGGCGTGCCGGAGAACTTCCTCGTCGACCCAGCCGGCCGGGTGCGCCTGCTGGTCCGTGGCCCGATCAGCGAGGAGTACCTGAACGAGGAAGTCGCTCCCCTGCTGGCGGGCGGCAAGTCGTGAGGGTGCGGATGCCACTGGTCGCGGTCGTCCTCGCGGTCGCACTCGCGCTTCCGGCCGCTGGGGCCCTCGGTGCCGAGGCGCCGGCGCCGCAGACCTCGGTCAGCGAGATCTCTTCCGAAGTCATGTGTCCCGTCTGCGGCACGCTGCTGGAGCTGGCCGAAGCGCCGCAGGCGCAGCGCCAGAAAGCCTTCATCGCGCGGCTGGTGGCAGCGGGCAGGAGCAAGGAGCAGATCAAGGACGCGCTGGTTGCCCAGTACGGCGACGAGGTGCTGGCACTGCCGCGCGGCTCCGGTTTCGACCTCTCCGCCTACGTGGTCCCGATCGTCGCCTTCATCATCGCCGTGATTGCGCTGGCCATCGGCGTGGTCCGGTGGCGGCGCGCGGGAGGGCCAGCCGAGGGGGACCGGCCGGCGCCGGTGGGCCCCAGCGCCGAGGACAGCGAACGGCTCGACGCCGACCTCGCCAGGTACGACCTCTGAGACGAACTCGAAGGATTAGTGGGGTTATAGCCCCACTAATCCTTCGAGTTCGTCTTGCAGAGCTCGCCGCGGCCGGGATTTATGACCGAATCCGTTACGGGCCGACGACGATCGCCCCGACGACGGTGACGGGAAGCCGGCGCAAGGCTGAACTCGAGCTCGCGGCGCGGGCGCCCGGAGATCGCGGCGGGGGGAACAGCGGCCAGCAGCGCATCTGCCTGGGCCGCCAGCGTGTCCAGCGAGCCGTAGCTGGAATCGAGCGTCGGGCCGGCGAGGACGACGAGGTCATAGGCGCTGCGCAGCTTGGCGAGCGCGTGGCGGAAGCTCGCGAGGTTGACCAGCGTTGCCGGGTCGGCGGCCCTCCTGCCGGCGACGATGCAGACGAGCGGGTCCGATGCTCCCCGCGAGGCCGGCCCCGCCAGGACCAGCGGTTGCAGGATCTCGGGAGTCGTCGCCTCCCAGCGCAGGTACTCGTGCAGCCCGGGGGCGGGCGCGAGGCCGAGGTCGGTCGCCAGCCGCGGCCGCACGAGGTCGCACTCGAGTAGAACGGTGCGCCGGCCGGCGGCAGCGGCGGCGCCGGCGATGGCGATCGCTCCCGGTAACCCCTCCTCACCGGTGACGAGGACGACGCCACGGCCGTCCAGCGATCGCCGTGCCTCTGAGAGGGCTTGGAGGTCTCCCCGCCGCAGCGACCAAGCGCGCGTCGAGCCGGGGGCCGGGCCGGAGATTTCGGCCAGGACGGGCAGCTTGCGACGCCCGCCCAGCATCACATCCGCTCGGGGGCGGAGATACCGAGCAGCCCCAGCGAGCCTGCGATCGTCCGCTTCACGCAGAGGCAGAGCGCCAAGCGGGAGCGCTCGACGCCCTCGCCCTCGGCACCGACCACTTGGCAGTCGCGGTAGAAGGCGTGGAAGTCAGCTGCGACGGCGGTCGAGTAAGCGCAGATCCGATGCGGCGCCCGCCGCGCGGCTGACTCGCGCACCTCCTCGGGGAACTCCAGCAGGCGCTTGATCAGCGCCCTCTCGCTCGGCTCCATCGGAGCCGGCGGCGCCTCCAGGTCAGGCCCGGCGGCGGCCTGCTCGGCGGCAGCCCCCGCCTTGCGGAGGATGCTGGCGATCCGCGCGTGGGCGTACTGGACGTAGTACACGGGGTTGTCGCTGGACTGGCTGCGGGCCAGCTCGAGATCGAGGTCGACCGTCGTCTCGTGACTGCGCCAGAGCATGAACCAGCGGGCCGCGTCGACGCCGATGTCGTCGAGTAGCTCCTCCAGGGAGACGAAGTCGCCGCTGCGCTTGGACATCTGCGCCCGCTTGCCGCCTTCGACGATATGGACGAGGTTCATGATCTGCGCCTCGAAGGCATCGGAGTCGGCACCGAGCGCCGCAAGCGCCGCTCGGATCCGCCCCACGTAGCCGTGATGGTCGGCGCCGAGCACGTTGATCAGGTGGCCAAAGCCGCGCTGCAGCTTGTCCCAGTGGTAAGCGACGTCGGCCGCGAGGTAGGTCGGTTCGCCATTGGCCCGGATCAGGACCCGGTCTTTGTCGTCGCCGAAGTCAGTCGTGCGCAGCCAGAGCGCGTCCTCGTGGCGGTAGGTGTGACCACCCTGGTCGAGGTCCGCGAGGGCCGACTCCACCTCCCCGCGCGTATAGAGATCGCGCTCGGAGAACCAGGTGTCGTAGTGAACGCCGAAGCGGTCGAGGGTCGCCCGCACACCCTCCAGGGTCAGCTCGACGCCACGCCTACCCACGGCCTCGCGGTCGGCCGGGTCAACGCCCTCGGCGGCGATCCGCTCGGCCATCTCGATTACGTACTCGCCCTCGTAACCGTCCTCGGGCGGCTCAGCGCCGGTCATGCGGGCGGCGATCGAAGCGGCGAAACGACCGACCTGACTGCCGGCGTCGTTGACGTAGTACTCGCGCTCGACCTCGTGCCCAACCGCCTCCAGCAATCGCACGAGCGAATCGCCGTAAGCGGCGTGGCGGCCGCCGCCGACGTGCAGCGGGCCGGTCGGGTTGGCGGAGACGAACTCGACCAACACCCGCTCCGGATTCTCGACAGGAGCCGGGCCGAGATCGTCGCCGGCCGCGGTAAGGGTGGCCAGGGCGCGCCGGTACCAGGCAGCCGAGAGGAAAAGATTGACGAAGCCAGGGCCGGCGACCTCGACCCGATCGAGGCTGCCGGAAGCGCCGAGATCACGCTCCAGCTCGGCTCGCAAGCGCTCGGCGACGGCGCGCGGGTTGTCCCCGAGGGGAGCCGCCAGCAGCATTGCCGCGTTCGAGCTGTAGTCGCCCAGCTCCGGCTTCGGCGGCCGGTCGAGCGAGGGCGCTGGCTCAGTGCGCTCACCGTCGCGCAGGGCCCTCGCCGCCCCCTCAACGGCGCCCCGTAGCTCGGCGATCGAATCGGTGGCAGTCACGGCCCAATCGTATGGACCCGAGCGCTGACATGAGTTAGGCGCCCGAGGCCATGGGCTGGCGGCGGGTACGCTGGCCGCTTGCGCGTAGCCGTCCTCAGCGATGTCCACTCCAACCAACCCGCCTTGGAGGCCGTTCTCGCAGCAATCGACGATGCCGGCGTCGATGAGCTGTGGTGCCTCGGCGACGTGGTCGGATACGGAGCCCAGCCCGACGCCTGCGCCGAGCTGATCCGCGAGCGCTGCGACATCTGCCTAGTCGGCAACCACGACCTGGCGGTGCTCGGCGGCCTGGACATCTCCTCCTTCTCAGAGACGGCGGCAGCAGCGGTCGAGTGGACGCTGGCAGAGGCGAGCGCGGGGACGCTCGACTTTTTGCGCGGCCTCGATCCGGCTGGGTCGCGCGACGGTGTTGGTCTCTTCCACGCGTCGCCCCGTGACCCGATCTGGGAGTACGTGCTCTCGATCGAGCAGGCAGAAGCAGGGCTGGACGCACAGGAGGAGCGAATTGCCCTGATCGGTCACTCCCACGTCTCCCTCTTCTTCTGCCGCACCCCGCAGGCTCGGCCCGGGGAGACCCAAGGCGCGCAGGCCGGAGACGGGGCGCTGCTGAGCATCGAGAGCGGTGTCTGGTTGCTCAACCCCGGCAGCGTCGGCCAGCCGCGCGACGGCGACCCGCGGGCCGCCTGGATGGAGCTGGACACGGAGGAGTGGACGGCCCGCTTCCACCGCGTCCCCTACGACGTGGTCCTGGCGGCGGAGACGATCCTCGCGGCCGGGTTGCCAAGCCAGCTGGCGGAGCGTCTGGAAGTGGGACGGTGATGCCTAAATGCAGGGGAAATACGGCTCCGCGGCCTTTGTCTAGACTCGAATTCATGGCTCGCTCAAGCGCATTCCTGGTTGCCATCGCCCTTGCCGCCGCGGCGGCGCTGGGGCTGGTTGCCTGTGGCGGCGGCAGCGATGCCGACCTGCTCCCGGGCGACACCGCTAACGAAATCACCTCCAACCTGGACCAGGTCGAGCAGCTGGCGGATGAAGGCAACTGCACCGGGGCATCCGACGCCGCCCAGGCGGTGAGCCTGCAGGTCGAAGATCTGGGCGGCGTCGACGCGAAGCTGAAACAGGCGCTGCAAGAAGGCGCTACCAGGCTCAACGAAGTCGTCGTCGAATGCGAAGAAACGACGACCGAAGAAGAAACCGAGCCGGCGATCGAAGATGCCGAAGAGCCGGCTGGGGAAGACGAGGAGGAGAAGGCGAAGGGGGAAAAGCCCGAGAAGGTGGAAAAAGAAGCGGTGGAACCGGAGGAAGAGGAGCCCGATCCGAGCCTGCCGCCCCAGGCGGAAGGCGAAGCCAAAGGGCACGAAGAAGAGGAAGAAGTCCCGCCCAGCGAAGGTGGCGGGACGCCATCGGGCGGGGTCGGGCCGGCCACGCCGGCGGAAGGCGAATGATGGAGGCGGGAACCCTCTCCGGCCGCTATCAGACGAGTGAGCGGCTTGGCTCCGGCGGCATGTCGAATGTCTACAAGGCGACCGATCTGATCCTCGAGCGGACGGTGGCGGTTAAGGTCCTCGCCGAGCACCTCTCCGACGACGAGCGCTTCGTCGCCCGCTTCAGGCGCGAGGCGCTGGCCGTCGCGAAGTTGATCCATCCCAACATCGTGCAGGTCTATGACACCGGCGTCGACGAAGGGCGCCACTACATCGTCATGGAGTACGTCCAGGGGCGCTCCGGGGCGCAGATCCTGCAGCGACAGGGTCCGGTGGGACCCGAGATCGCCGCCGACTTTGGCGTTCAGGCCTGTGCCGGCCTCGATTACGCGCACCGGCGCGGGATCATCCACCGCGACGTCAAGCCGGGCAACCTGATGGTCGTCGGCGGACCCGTCGGGGGCGGTGAGATGACCATCAAGCTGACCGACTTCGGAATCGCCCGGGCGATCGAGCAGACCCGGATCACCCAGGTCGGCTCGGTGGTGGGAACCGCCGCCTATCTGGCACCTGAGCAGGTGCGGGGCGAGGAGGCGACGCCGGCCACCGACGTCTACGCACTCGGCGTCGTCCTCTACCAGTTCCTCACCGGGCGCCTGCCCTACGAGGGCTCCTCGCTGGCCGAGCTGGCGGTACGACAGCAGAACGAGAAGCCGCTGGCGCCGAGCACCTACAACGAGGAGGTCCCGGAGACCCTCGGCGGCGCCGTCCTGCGAGCGCTGGAGGGGGACCCAAACCGCCGCTACGCCTCGGCCGACGAGCTGGCCTCCGGACTGCGACTGGGGCTGCAGGGCGAGGACGTGACCCTGCCGCTGCAGGATGGAACCGCCGCGACCAACGTCCTCGGCGGCGAGACCGCGGCCACCCGCCACCTCGATCGCACCACCGCCCAGACCGAGTACCGCCCGGCGCAGTCGCAGACTCGGCGCCCGGCACCGCGCGTCTCCCCTCCCCCGCCCGCCGCCCCGGCCGGCCCACCCGCCGCTCGCCGGCGCTCGGCCTTCTCCCGCTTTGTCCGCTTCGTGCTGGCGCTGGTCGCGCTGGTGCTTGTGGCGGCGGCCGTTGCGGCCGCCGTGATCATCACTACGGACAAGGCGGCCGGCGTCAGGGTCTCCAAGGTCGCCGGCGACAGCGTCGACAAGGTCGTCGAAGAAGTGAAGGAACTGGTCGAGCGGAACACCGAATAGGGCGGTGCGAGAGGAGGGGCCGAGCGCCCCTCGCCCTCACAACAGCGGGGAGGTTCGGTTGAGGGGCGCTCGGCCCCTCCTCCGGGCCTCTCCGGAATTACGCCTCCCAGGGAGTGGTGCCGGCGAGGACGGCGGCGCGGTAGGCGTCGAAGCGGCCGGCTTCGATCGCGGCGCGGGCGTGAGTCGTGAGCTCGTGCATGTAGGTGAGGTTGTGAAGGACGATGAGGCGGACGGCGGTCAGCTCCTCGGCTCTCGACAGGTAGCTGATGTAGTCGCGGTCGTGGTGCTGGCAGGCGGGGCAGGGGCAGCCTGCGACGATCGGGTCGCGGTCGCCGACCGAGCGGGACTTGCGCAGGTCGAGGCGGAAGCGGTTCTCGGGATCCGGCGCCAGGGCGACCCCGTGGCGGGCGAGGCGGGTTGGTACCGCGCAGTCGAAGACGTCGAGCCCGAGGGCGATGCCGCCGAGCAGATCGTCGACCTCGCCGATGCCGAGCAGGTGCTTGGGCGCCTCTGTGGGGAGCAGGGGAGCGGTCATCGCGAGCACGTCGTGCATCTCCGCCTTGTCGCGGCCCAGCGTGCCGCCGATCGCGAGGCCGTCGACCGCCGCGGCGGAGACCGCCTCGGCCGACTCCCGGCGCAGATCCTCGTGGACGCCGCCCTGGACGATGCCGAAGACGGCCTGGCGCGCGGGCCCCTTCTGTTCGTGCCAGGCGAGGCAGCGATCGAGCCAGCGGTGGGTGCGCTCGGTCGAGCGGGCGGTGTAATCGCGGTCGGCGTGGAAGGGGGTGCACTCGTCGAAGACGAGGGCGATGTCGGAGCCGAGCGCCGCCTGGACCTGCATCGATACCTCCGGCGAGATGAACAGCTCGGAGCCGTCGCGGGGGGAGCGGAACCGCGCCCCCTCCTCGGTGATCTCCACCTTCGACCCGTGCTCGCCGCCGGAGCGGCCGCTCCCCTTGACCTCGCTGGCGACGCCTCCGTGGGCCAGCGAGAAGACCTGGAAGCCGCCGGAGTCGGTGATCAGCGCCCGCTCCCAACCCATGAAGCCGTGCAGACCACCGGCGGCGGCGATCCGCTCCGGCCCCGGCGAGACGAACAGGTGGTACGTGTTGCCGAGGATCAGCTCGTAGCCGAGCCCGGCAACCTCGCTTGATTCCAGCCCCCGCACCGTCCCCTTGGTTGCCAGGGGGATGAAGGCCGGCGTCTCGATCGGCCCATGTCCGGTATGCAGGACGCCCGCGCGGGCGCTGCCGTCACGGGCGTCGATCTCGAACCTGAGCCGCTGCCGGTCGACCCTCATGCTGTTTTGATGAGTTGACGTCGCCATAGGGACATCAACTCGTCAACTCTTGCCCTTCACCAGGGAGCGGCCGGTCATCGCCTCCGGCTGCGGGATGCCGAGCAGGTCGAGGGCGGTCGGCGCGACGTCGGCGAGGATGCCCCCGTCGCGCAGCTCCAGGCCCTCCGCGCTGACGATCAGCGGCACCGGATTGAGCGAGTGGGCGGTGTTGGGCGAGCCGTCCGGCTCGAGCATGTGATCGCAGTTGCCGTGGTCGGCGGTGACGATGCAGGCACCGCCCTTGGCCTCGACCGCAGCGACGACGTCGCCGAGGCAGGAGTCGACAGCCTCGACCGCGGCCACCGCGGCGGGGATCACGCCCGTATGTCCGACCATGTCCGGATTGGCGAAGTTGATGATCCCGAAGCGGTAGCCGCCGCTCTCCCAGTGCTCGGTGAAGGTGTCGGCGGCGGCCCGAGCGCTCATCTCCGGCTTGTGATCGTAGGTCGGCACGTCGCGCGGGGATTCGACCAGGCAGTGCTCCTCCCCCTCCAGCTCCTGCTCGCGGCCGCCGTTGAAGAAGTAGGTGACGTGGGCGTACTTCTCGGTCTCGGCGACGTGCAGCTGGCGGCCACCCATCTGGGAGATCGTTTCGGCCAGGGTCGTCTTCGGGCGCGCCTCGGGGAAGGCGACCGGATAGGGCCAACCCTTGCGATAGGAAGTCATCGTCGTCAGGTCGAGGACCGCGCCGCCGGCGCGCGGGAATTCGTCGAAGCCCGGCTCGGCCAGCGCGCGAGTGATCTGCCGTGCCCGGTCGGGACGGAAGTTGATGAAGATGCCGACGTCGCCGGGCGCGGCGCCGTCGTAGTCGCCGATCACGGTCGGCTTCACGAACTCGTCGCTCTCGCCGCGCTCATATGAGGCCTCGATCGCCTCGGCGGCGCTGGCCGCGTGCAGCCCGCGCGCGTGGACGATCGCGTCGTAGGCGAGCTTGGTCCGCTCCCAGCGGGTGTCGCGGTCCATCGCGTAGTAGCGGCCGCTGACCGTGGCGATCCGCCCCGCCTGCCGCAGCCAGCGCTCGAGCTCGGCGAGGTAGGTGCGGCCGCCGTGCGGCAGCGTGTCGCGGCCATCGGTGAAGGCGTGGAAGACGACGTCCGGCACGCCTTCCTGCGAAGCGAGCTCGATGCAGGCCTCAATGTGCTCCCAGCCGGAGTGGACGCCGCCGTCGGAGACCAGGCCGAGCAGGTGCAGGCGGCCGCGGGGGCTGTTGCGGGCGCGCTCGCAAGCCGCCCGCAGGGCCTCGTTCTCGAAGAAGCTGCCGTCGGCGACGGCGTCGTCGATCCGGGCCAGGTCCTGCTTGACGATGGCGCCAGCGCCGAGGTTGAGGTGGCCGACCTCGGAGTTGCCCATCTGGCCGTCGGGCAGGCCGACGTCGCGCCCCTGAGCCGAGAGCTGGGTGTGCGGGAATCGCTCCCAGAGGCCGTCGAAGACCGGCGTCCGCGCCAGCGATATCGCATTGCCCGGCCCCGGCTCGGCCAGCCCCCAGCCGTCGAGGATGACCAGCGCCAGAGCGGGAACGAGCGTCAACCGGCTGCTTCCACTATCGAAGCGAAGTCGGCCGCGTCGAGGCTGGCGCCGCCGACCAGGGCTCCGTCGACGTCGGGCTTTGACATCAGCTCGGCGGCGTTGTCCGGCTTGACCGAGCCGCCGTAGAGGATCCGGACCTCGTTCGCCGCGGCGCCGCGCATGCGCAGGACGTCGCGGATGAAGGCGCATACCTCCTGAGCCTGCTCGGCCGTCGCCGTGCGCCCGGTGCCGATCGCCCAGATCGGCTCGTAGGCGATCACGACCCGCGCCAGCTGGCCGGACTCGAGGCCGGCCAGGTCCGCCTGCAACTGGCGCTCGAGCACTTCCTCGGTCTCGCCGCCGTCGCGCGCCGCCTCGCTCTCGCCGACGCAGAGGATCGGCTCGAGGCCGGCGGCGAGGGCCGCCGGCACCTTGCGCGCCAGCGCCTCGTCGGTCTCGTTGAAGTACTGACGGCGCTCGGAGTGACCGAGCACCACCGCCTCGACGTCGAGCTCGGCCAGCATCGGCGCCGAGACCTCGCCGGTGAAGGCGCCCGTCTCCTCCTCGTGCATGTTCTGGGCGGCGACGCGGACGGCGGTTCCGCGGCGGCGCTCGACCACCTCGGCCAGCGCCGTGAACGGCGGACAGACGACGACGTCGCACTGCGTCGCCGCGATCCGCGGCAGCAGCGCGTCGACGAACTCGGCCGCCTCGGCCACGGTCTTGTGCATCTTCCAGTTGGCGGCGATGTAGGGCGTGCGGTCAGGCATCGGCGCTCTCCTTGATGGTGTCTTTGTCAAGCAGGGCCTCGACCCCGGGCAGCTTCCTTCCCTCCAGCAGCTCCAAGGATGCTCCTCCTCCGGTCGAAAGCCAGTCCACCTGGTCGTCGAGCCCAAACTTGCGCAGTGCCGCGACCGAGTCGCCGCCACCGATCACGGTCGTGCCCGGCGCTGCCGCGACTGCCGCGGCGATGGCGCGCGTGCCGGCGGCGAAGGGCTCCAGCTCGAAGGCGCCCATCGGCCCGTTCCAGAGAACCGTGCCGGCGGCCGCGATCGCCTTCGCGTAGCGCGCCGTCGTGCGCGGGCCGACGTCGAGGCCCATCCAGCCGTCGGGCACCTCGACGTCGTCGTGCTCGCGGCGCTCGGCGCCGGCGTCGAAGCTCTCGCCGAGCACGAGGTCGACCGGCAGCTCCAGCTCGCACTCGGAGTCCTTCGCCCGCTCCAGCGCTTCCGCCGCCAGATCCACCCCTTTCTCCTCGACCAGCGAATTCCCGGTGGCGATGCCCTGAGCGCGAAAGAAGCTGAAGCACATGGCGCCGCCGATCAGGATCTGGTCGGCGATTTCCAGGAAGCGGTCGATGACGCCGATCTTGTCGGAGACCTTGGCGCCGCCGAGGACGACGACCAGGGGCCGCCGCGGCGAATCGACCACCGCTCCCAGCTCGGTCAGCTCGCGCTCCAGCAGCAGCCCGGCGTATCCCTGCAGGTGCCGGGCCACGCCCTCGGTGCTGGCGTGGGCGCGGTGGGCGGCGCCGAAGGCGTCGTTGACGTAGAGGTCGGCCAGCTCGGCCAGCGCCTCCGCCAGCCTCGGATCGTTCTCGGTCTCCCCCGACTCAAAGCGGGTGTTCTCGAGCAGCAGCACGTCGCCGGGGCCGAGCCCACGGACCAGAAGCTCGACGTCGCCACCGATTACGGCCGGCGCCTGCAGCACCTCGGTCCCGAGCAGCTCCCCCAGCCGCTTCGCGACCGGCGCCAGCGAGAGCGCCGGGTCGGGCTTGCCCTTGGGCCGCCCCAGGTGGGAGGCGAGGACCAGCGCCGCGCCGCGCTCGCGCAGCAACTCGAGCGTCGGCAGGGCCGCCCGGATCCGCATGTCGTCGGCGACGTCGCCGTCGTCCAGCGGGACGTTGAAGTCGACCCGGACGAGGACGCGCCGGCCCGACACCTCGGCGTCGCGAACGCTTGCCTTGTCGAAGCTCACGGCGTCCGATCCCAGCTGGGCTAGGAGCCCGCCAGGACCTTGCCGGTCAGCTCGACGCAGCGGTTCGAGTAGCCCCACTCGTTGTCGTACCAGCTGACCGCCTTGACCAGGCGACCATCGCCGATGACCATCGTCTGGCCAGCATCGAAGATCGAGGAGTGCGGGTCGCCGACGATGTCGGTGGAGACGATCGGGTCCTCGGTGTAGGAGAGGATCCCCTGCAGCGGGCCTTCGGCCGCCTCCTCGACGGCGGCGTTGACCTGGTCGGGCTCGACCGGGTCCGGGGTGCTGAAGACGAGGTCGACAACCGAGCCGGTTGCCACCGGCGCCCGCATCGCCAGCCCGTTCAGCTTGCCGTTCAGCTCCGGCAGCACCAGCCCGACCGCCTTGGCGGCGCCGGTCGTGGTCGGGATCAGGTTCAGTGCAGCGGCGCGGGCCCGGCGCAGGTCCTTGTGTGGCATGTCCTGCAGGCGCTGGTCGGCGGTGTAGGCGTGGATCGTCGTCATCAGCCCCTGCTCGATCCCGAAGGAGTCGTTCAGCACCTTGGCCAGCGGCGCCAGGCAGTTGGTCGTGCAGGAGGCGTTGGAGATGATGTGGTGACTGTCGGGGTCGTACTCGCTGTCGAAGTTGACTCCGAGCGCGACGGTCACGTCCGGCTCCTTGGCCGGGGCCGAGATGATCACCTTCTTGGCGCCGGCGCTGAGGTGCTTGGCGGCATCGTCGCGGGCGGTGAAGAAGCCGGTCGACTCGATCACCACGTCGGCGCCAAGGTCTCCCCAGGGAAGCGCCGCCGGGTCGCGCTCGGAGAGGACTTTGAGCTCGTCGCCGTCGACCATGATCACGTCGCCCTCGACCGAGACCTCGCCTGGGAAGCGCCCCAAGATCGAGTCGTACTTGAGCAGGTGGGCCAGGGTGGCCGGATCCGTGAGGTCGTTGACGGCGACGAAGTCGATGTCCGCGCTCGCCGCCTTGGCGGCCCGGAAGACGTTGCGCCCGATGCGTCCGAAACCGTTGATGCCGACCTTCACAGCCATGAAGTCATGCCTCCTGAATTCGTTGTGGGGAGCCGATCCTAGGGAGTCGGCGGACTAGTCGGACCCGATGGTGATCTCGATCTCGTACCCGTCCGGGTCCTTGAGGAACGCCGAGTAGGAGCCCGACCCATGCGAGCGCTTCTCGCCGGGATCGCTGACGTTGACGCCACCGGCTTTCATCCCATTCTCCCAGGCGGCCTTGACGGCGACGATGCCGAGGCCGGAGAAGCTGAGCAGCCCGAAGCCCGGCTGGGGATCGTGGTGGGCGGCAACGAAGAAGACCGGCTTGGCGATGCCCCAGCCGATCGTTTCGTCTTGCTCGAAATGGCGTCGCCAGCCGAGCGGCGCGAGTAAGGAGTCGTAAAAGGCGCCGCTGCGATCGAGGTCGGAGACCTCTAGGAGAACGTGGTGGAGCATTGCGGCGAAGAGGCTATACGGGTACCTCCCCGGAATGCCCGCCGATGGGCCGATTTCGGGACGCATGGTCCCGAAATCGGCCCACCGGCCGGCGGTTCAGCCGCCGCGGGGGGTCCAGCGGAAGAAGCGGATCGCGAGAAGGAGGCCGGCGACGCCCCAGATCGCGACCACGGCGAGGTTGCCCCAGTCGAGGCCGGAGTCGCCGCCGGGCAGGTATGCGGTGAAGAAGGCCTGGAAGAAGTCACGGATCGGGAAGTGGTTGGCGAACTCGATCACGCCGTCCGGCAACTCGTCGTCGGGGATGAAGATGCCGGAGAGGAAGTAGAGCGGCAGCAGCAGTGCGTTGACGATCGGGGCGGCGGCGTCCTGCGAGGGAATCGCCGCGGTCAGGGCGATGCCGAGGCAGCTGAAGGCGGCGGCGCCGATGACCAGGGTGACGAGGATCGCCGGCAGTTCGCTCCAGGGGATCGGCACCGAGTAGAGCACCCGGCCCAGCACGGCGATCAGCGCCAGCATCAGCAGCGCGACGACGATCGAGTTGCCGACCCGGCCGGCGATGAAGACCCAGGCCGGCATCGGCGTGCCGCGGCCGCGCTTGAGCCGCCCGTCCTCGCGAGCGATCACCAGCGACATCGCCAGGCTCTGCATCGTCGCCGAGATCACCGCCAGGGTGATGATCGCCGGCACGTAGTAGGCGGTGATCTCGATACCGCCGTCGACCTCGATCGTCTGGTCGTCGAAGACGGTGGCGAAGATCAGCAGCAGCACGACCGGGAAGGCGACCGTGAAGAAGACGGAAGCCGGGTTGCGCCAGAAGGTCTTCTGGTCGTAACGGAACTGGTGCAGGACCATGCTCATGGCGGCGGCGCTCCCTGCTCGGCCGGGACGTCGACCTGCTCGGTCAGATCCAGGTAGACGTCCTCGAGCGACGGGCGCCGCACTTCCAGGCCCTCGAGCTCGAAGCCCTGGGCCAGGGCCTTGCCGGTCAGATCGTTGAGCGTCGCGACCGGCGTCGTGGTGCTGAGCGAGACCTCGCCCTCGGGGCCGCGGTAGCTGATCACGGTCGGTTGGCTGTCGCGATCGCCGAGCTCCTCCGGGGCGCCGCGGGCCACCACCTCGCCGCCGGCGAGGATCGCCACCCGGTCGGCCAAGCGCTGGGCCTCGTCCATGTAATGGGTGGTGAGGAAGACCGTCTTGCCGAGCTCGCGCAGGCCGGCGATCGCCTCCCACGCCTGCCGCCGCGCCGCCGGATCAAAGCCCGTCGTCGGCTCGTCGAGGAAGAGCAACTCCGGGTCGCCGACCAGGGCCATGCCGACGTCGAGGCGGCGCTGCTGGCCGCCGGAGAGCCTGCCCGTGCGTTCGTCCACCTTGCCGGCAAGGCCGATCAACTCGACCACCTCACCGACCGGGCGCGGCTTCTCGTAGTAGCCGGCGTAGAGCTCGAGCGACTCGCGCACGGTCAGGTAGGGATCGAGCCGGCAGCTCTGCAGGACGATGCCGATCCGCTGCCGCCAGTTCCGCCGCGCCCGCTCCGGATCCTCCCCCAGCACCGTCACCTCGCCGCCGCTGCGCTTGCGGTACCCCTCGAGGATCTCGACCGTGGTCGTCTTGCCAGCGCCGTTGGGCCCGAGGAAGGCGAAGACCTCCCCGGCGCGCACCTCGAGGTCGATGCCGCGCACGGCTTCGTTGTCCCCGTAGCTCTTGCGCAGCCCGCGGACGGATATGACGGTGTCACTCAAGGCGGGCGATTGTAGGTGGCGGGGCGAGGAGGGTCCCGGTCATGCCCTGGGGCGAATTGAGTCGCGCGCCCTGCGGGCGCAGCTCCGGATGCTGCTGCCCGCCTATGGCGGGCAAACACCAGATTGCATGTCGCGGCCTTCGGCCACATTCGCCCCAGGGCATGACCGGGACCCTCCCCACGACGCGAGCTAAATCAGCTTGGGAAGCCAAGGGACCAGCCAATGCAGCTTTCGTAGTGCCGGCTACACCAGCTCAAGCGAGAGCGACCGCGCTTTGGGGCGGGGAGCCGGTATCCCCCCGCGGGAATGTCGCGAAGCGGCGGAAATGCAATCCGATTCCTGCGCCCCATAGGGGCGCAGCATCATCCGGAGCTGCGCCCGAAGGGCGCGCGACCCAATTCCTGCGGGGGGATACCGGCTCCCCGTCCCACACACCGTCAATCGAGCGCGACGTCCCGGTGCTTGACCCGCACGATCACGTCCTCGCGCGCCGCCAGGTCCCGGCGGATGCGGTCGGCCACCGTGATCGAGCGGTGACGGCCGCCGGTGCAGCCGATCGCGATCGTCAGGTGGCTCTTGCCCTCGGCGACGTAGGCCGGGACGAGAAACTCGAGCAGCGGCAGCAGCCGGCCGTAGAACTCGCCCGCCTGGGTCCCCGACTCGACGTAGGCGCGGACCTCCTCGTCCATCCCGGTCTGCGGCCGCAGCTCGTCGACGTAGTGGGGATTGGGCAGGAAACGGACGTCGAGGGTGAGGTCGGCGTCGCGCGGGGGGCCGTTCTTGAAGCCGAAGGTGAGCAGCGTCAGCGCCAGCTCCCCTCCTTCCTCGCCGCCCAGCATTTCCTCGGCGATCCGCCGCCGCAGCTCGGCGCCGGTCAGGTCGCTGGTGTCCATGACGACGTCGGCGCGCTCGCGCAGCGGCGCCAGCAGCTCGCGCTCGGCGCGAATGCCGTCGACGAGCCGCCCTTCCGGCGCCAGCGGGTGGCGGCGGCGGGTCTCCTTGTAGCGGTCGAGCAAGGTCTCCTCGTCGGCCTCGAGGAAGAGGACCTGCGGTTTCAGCCCGTCGCCGCCGAGGTCCTCGAGCACTTGCAGGAGATCGTCGAAGTAGTCACCGCCGCGCACGTCGGAGACGACCGCAGCACGCTCCACCCCGCTGCCCTCGTGGCGGAAGAGCTCGCCGAGGCTGTCGATCATCCGCGGCGGCAGGTTGTCGACGCAGAAGTAGCCGCCGTCCTCGAAGGCGGCGATCGCCTCCGACTTACCCGCCCCGGAGTGACCGGTGATGACAACCAGGGTCACCCCGCCGTTCGCGCCGTCGGCCATCGCTAGCTGGTCCTGTTGAGTTGCTCGTGGATCTCGCGGCCTACTTTGCCAGGCAGGCCGGGCACCGCCTCGAGCTCCTCCCTGGTCGCCGCCAGGAAGCGCTCGGGAGAGCCGAAGTGCTTGAGCAGGGCGCGCTTGCGGGCGGGGCCGATCCCCGGCAGCTCGTCCAGCACCGAGCCGGTCATCGCCCGGTCGCGGCGGCCGCGGTGGTGGTCGATCGCGAAGCGGTGGGCCTCATCGCGGACCCGCTGCAGCAGCTTCGAGGCCTCGGAGTCGGCGGAGAGGTCGACGGGGGCCGAGCGCCCGGGGACGTAGACCTCCTCCAACCGCTTGGCGAGGCTGATCACGGTGACGCCGCGCTCGACGAACGGCGCCAGCGCCTTCATGCCTGCCGCCAACTGCCCCTTGCCGCCGTCGATCATCACCAGCGAGGGCAGCGAGGCGAAGCTGGCGTCGCGCTTGCCGTCGTGCGGCGAGAGGTCGACCTGTTCGAGGTAGCGGGCGACCCGCCGCGCCAACACCTCCTCCATCGAGGCGAAGTCGTCGGGGCCGGCGCTCGCCGCCTGGCGCAGGTCGCCGCGCACTTTGAAGCGCCTGTAGTCGGCCTTCTTGGTCGCGCCGCCCTCGAAGACGACCATCGAGGCGACCGTGTGCTCGCCGCCGATGTTGGAGATGTCGAAGCCCTCTATGCGGACCGGCAGCTCCTCCATCCCCAGGGCCTCGCTGAGCGAGGCCAGCGACTCGACCCGGCGGGCCCGCCGGTGCTCGCGCCGCAGCCGGTCCTGGTCGAGGGCGAGGCGGGCGTTGCGTTCGGCCAGCTCGCGCAGGCGGCGCTTGTCGCCGCGCTCGGCGGCGCGGACCTCGACCGGGGAGCCGCGGCGCTCGCTCAGAGCCTGGGCGAGGACCGCGGTGCGCTCACGCAGGTAGGGGCCGACGACGATCGTCTTCGGGACGGCCGGCGAGGCCGAGTAGTACTGGCCGATGAACTCCTCGGCGACCTCGGCCTGGTCGCGCTCGGCCTCGTTCTCGAGGTAGAAGCTCTGGCGCTCGGCGAGGATCCCGTCGCGGACCTGGAAGACCTGGGCGTTGGCGTCGGTCCCCTCGACCGCGACCCCGATCAGGTCGGCGGTGCCGACCGAGCCGCCGGCGATGCGCTGGCGCTCGAACAGCGAGCGGATCGCTTTCAGGCGGTCGCGATGCAGCGCCGCGCGCTCGAATTCCTCGGCCCCGGCAGCGCCCTCCATCTTCGCCTGCTCCTCGGCCTCGACCTGGCGGTAGCGGCCGGAGAGGAAGTCGACGATGGCGTCGATGTTGTGGCGGTACTCCTCCTGGCTGATGTGGCCGACGCAGGGGGCCCCGCAGCGCTTGATGTAGTAGTCGAGGCAGGGACTGCCGGAGCGGCGACCCGGCTCCGCCCCCTCGCAGGTGCGGAACTGGAACAGCTTGCCGAGCAGGTCGAGCGTCTCGCGCACCCGCTTGGCGCTGGAAAAGGGGCCGAAGTAGGCCCGGTGCGGGCGGTGTTTCTCGCGGGTGAAGTAGACCCGCGGGTACTCCTCGTCGAGGCTGACGCAGACGTAGGGGTAGGACTTGTCGTCGCGCAGGCGGATGTTGAAGTGCGGCCGGTGGCGCTTGATGAAGCTCTGCTCGGCCAGCAGCGCCTCCGCCTCGTTGGCCGTGACGAGGGTGTCGATGCGATCGACCCGCGCGGTCAGGCGGGAGCCGCCGCCGGAGAAGTGGCCGCCAACCCGCTTGCGGATCGAGCGCGCCTTGCCGACGTAGAGCAGCTCGTCGCCCTTTCCGTAGAAGAGGTAGACGCCAGGCGCGTCGGGCAGCGAGCGGCGCTGCTGGGCGAGGCGCTCGGCCCGCGAAAGGCTGCCGTTGTCCCCTGCTGCGGTCATCGCCCTAAGGGTAGGCTGCTGGCCACCCGGCCAAACAGATGCCAACGGAGAGTGAGATGACCAGCCAGCCCCCGAGCCCCCCGCAGCTGAACACCCTGAAGATCGAGATCGACGGGGAGGTCGGCACGCTCACCCTCAACCGCCCCGACGCCTTCAACGCGATGAGCCCGGAGATGATCGGCGAGATGACCGTGGCCTTCGCCTGGCTGGCCGACCGGGCGCCGCTACGAGCGCTGATCCTCACGGGTGCCGGCAAGGCCTTCTGCGCCGGCGGCGACGTCACCTGGTTCCGCAAAGGCGTCGAGTCGGAGGAGCTGGACCTGCCCTCGGAAGTGCGGCGCGGGGCCGAAGCCCTGCACGCGGCGATCATCGACCTGCGGCGGATCCCCTATCCCGTCATCGCGGCGATCAACGGTCCCGCGGCAGGCGCCGGCTTCTCGTTGGCGCTCGCCTGCGACACTCGGATTGCCTCTGAGGCCGCCTTCCTGGCCTGTGCCTATGGCCGCATCGGGGCCTCGCCGGACGGCGGCATGACCTACTTCCTGCCCCGCGTCGTCGGTCCGAGCCGAGCGCTGGAACTGCTGCTCGAGGACCCGAACCTGGGCGCGGCGGAGGCCCTCGCGGAGGGACTGGTGCGCGAGGTGGTCCCTCCCGACGAGCTGATGAACGCGGCGCGGGCGAAAGCGGAGAAGCTGGCCGCGAAAGCGCCCCACTACGTGCGGATGTCGAAGCTGCTTTGCGGCGTCAGCATCGAGAACAGCCTCACCGAGCACCTGCAGCTGGAGCGCCACGGGATCGCCGACAGCATGGCCACCGAGGATCTCCGCAACGGCGTCGAGGCTTTCTTCGGAGGTGACACGCCTCAGTTCCACGGCCGCTGAACCGCGGCTACGGCAGGGCCGTATCCGAGTTACAGTCAGAAGCCGTCAAGTCAGGCCCCAGCGGGAAAGGACCCCATGAAGAAAGCTGCATTTGGATTCGCCCTCATCCTCGCCGCGCTCGCCCTGGTTGCATGCGGCGGCGACGATGACGAGACGACCACCACCGGCGGTGCCGAAACCACCACCGAAAGCGGTGCCGAAGCCGGCGGCGGTGGCAAGGAAGCCGAAGGCGGCTCGGCCGGCAGCGCCACCGCTCTTGCCTTCGAAGCCGATCCCAGCGGCGGCCTCGCCTACACCGCCAAAAGCGCTACGGCGAAAGCCGGGAAAGTGACCGTCGACTTCAGCAACCCGCAGCCGCTCAGCCACGACGTCGTGATCGAAGACGCGAGCGGCAAAGAGGTCGGCGGGACCGAAGTGATCGCCGAAGGCTCCGACTCAGCCGTGGTCGAGCTCAAGCCGGGCAAATACACCTTCTTCTGCTCTGTGCCCGGTCACCGCGAGGCCGGCATGGAAGGACCCCTGACCGTCAAGTAGGCGAGCGGTTCGTGATGGCGCCCGTCAGCCGGCGGGCGCCATCACGCGGGTGACGCTGTCGCCCACGAAGCACGGCTTCTCGTTGCCCTCGACCTCGAGGGTGAAGCGGGTCACGACCTGCCACCAGCCGCCGCCGACCTCCTCGACGGAGACGACCTCGGCCTTGGCCCGGACCCTCGAGTCGACGGGGACCGGGGCCGGAAAGCGGATCTTGTTCCAGCCGTAATTGACACCGAGGGCGAAGCCGGTGGAGGAGATCAGTTCGGTGCGGAAGCCGTCGACCAGCGAGAGGGTGAGATTGCCGTGGGCGATCGTCGTCCCGAACGGGCTCTCAGCCTTGGCCCGCTCGACGTCGACGTGGATCCACTGGTGATCGCCGGAGAGCTCGGCGAAGGTGTTGATGTCGTCCTGGGTGACGGTGCGCCACTCGCTCGGGCCGATCTCCTCTCCGGCCAACGCCTGCATGCCCTCGACCCCGTTTACCTCGACGGTTGCCATTCGCTCCCAGCTTATGCCAGGACCGCTTCAGCGCGGTGGCCGGATCCGGCCGGACTGGCCGATACGCACCGCCGTCGAACCGAAGTCTTCGCTTGACAGCGTATCCACCAGCTGGGCGCCGGTTTCTTCGGAATCGGGGACCGGCTGGCCCTCATCCACCAGCAGCACGGAGTCCAGCCGCCCAGACCGAAAACTGCCATCCGCGGCGAGGCTGGTGCGAAGGACGACCGACTGGCCCAGCGCGCCTTCGAGGGAGAAGTTCTCGTAGCCGGCGAAATTGCCGAGGCTGTAGGCGATCAACCGGTCGCGATAGACCTCCATCCCACGCAGGACGTGGGGACCGGAGCCGAGGATCAGGTCGGCCCCGGCATCGACAGCTATGTGCGCGAAGGCTTCGGGATTGCCCCGATCCTCACCTAGGTAGACCTCCTCTTCGCCGGTGACGTGGAGGGCTTCGCTGCCCTCGGCCCCGGCATGGAACGCGCCGACGACAATCTCGGCCTGAGCAGCCGCGCGGCGGATCAGCTTTCTGGCGGCATCCAGGTCGAGCAGTGACGCCGTGTTCTCATAGGGAGCGAAGGCAACGAAGGCGATTCGCTGGCCCCCGGCGTGAACCACCTCGATCTCCTCGGGCATCCCAGTGTGTGCGATTCCCGCTCGGTCGAGCGCTGCGCGGGTCTCTTCCTGTCCCGCTTCGCCGTAGTCGTAAGAGTGGTTGTTGCCGTTCGACATCACCGTGAAGCCCGCGACTCGCAGGGCTCCCGCGAACTCCGGCGGCACCCTGAACGCGAAGCATTCGGTCGATTCGACCCCACACTTGGGCGATTCGGCAACGTCGGTAAGCGTGCCCTCGAGGTTGCCGAAGACGACATCGGCACGGAGGCTGCGCCGGACGGGATCGAAATAATGCTTGGGATCGGCCGGGAGGACCGGCGTCATCCCCAGCATCGTGTCACCGACCGCCGCAATCGTGACCGGCCCGCCCTCGGCCGTACCAGCACCATGGGTCGGGGATTCGGAAGCCGTGGCTTTACCCGCACTCTGCCGCGGCGGCGAGTCGCCCCCCAGGCCGCAGCCCGCCAGCGCGAGCGCGCAGGCTGAAGCCATAAACCAGCAGAGGTACCCCTGCTCAACCGCCATCAAGCGGTTGAGTCTTACACCTTACTCAAGAAACAATAGGGTTTGTATCAGTCGCTCCACCAGCCGGGGATGACCTCCCCGTCGCCGTCGTGCCGGGTGCCCGTGGCGATCACCTCGATCCCCTCCGGACCGGCCTCGAAGGCGCGAACCACCTCGGGCGCGACGCGGATCGCGTCGAGCCGCTCGACCTCGATGATTTCCTCGTCCAGCTTGAGCCGGCCCGACCCGCCGATGACGACGTAGACCTCCTCAGCATTCTCGTGCTTGTGGCCGAACGGCGTGCGCTGTCCGGGCTTCAGCTTGTAGTGACTGACGCCCGTCTCCTCGGCTTCGAGATCGCCCTTGGCGAAGCGTGCCTCCTGGACGTCCTCCATCCCGAACTCCGGGGCGGAGTCTTTGACGTCGGTGAGCTTTTTGTGGGTAAAGGGATTAGCCATATCTAGACGCCTACCCGCCACTGCTCGATCGAAAGCTCGGGCATCGGAAAGTCCTTCACGTTCCCAGTTGCGAGCGGGACGTTGCGAATCGCCGCCGTCGCGGCGATCGCCGTGTCGGGAAGCTCGAGGGTCAGGCCACGCCGCCCGTATTCCCTCCGCCAGTGCGCGCTCAGCTCCGCCTCAGCAATCCCGACGGGAACGACGGCGAAGCTGGAAAGGACGGCCTCGGTGAAAGCGGCCTCGTCGGGGCGAAGGCCAACGAGGACCTCGTGCACGGTCATGGTCGAGATCATCACCGGCTCCCGGGCTGGGTCGAGCACCGACTCGTCGAACACGTCGCCGCGCAGCAGATCGACCACGACGGAGGTGTCGAGGACGAGGCCCACTACTCCTCCCCGCGTCGCCAGTACTTTCGCAGCTGCTCGTCGCGTTCCCTTCCTTCACGCTTGCGGTTCTCGCTGATCCACTCGGCCGTCATCCAGGGGGCGAAATCGGGGTACGCCCCCACGAGTCGCCGCCGCGCTGCCACGCGCTTATCGACCTCGAGCTTCGCTTCGATCGCTTCGCGGATGTACCGGCTCCGCTTGCGCGCGCCGGCGACCTCGTCGATCTCCCTGGCCATCTCGTCGTCCAAGTTAATGTGCAAACGCATGTGCATAAGATTACCCCTTAACGGATGAGCCTGACTTCGAAATCGGGAAGTGCCAGCGACCCGGCGCCACCGAGCAGGGCGAGGATGCGGCTGACGTAGGCGCGCGTCTCCGGGTAGTCCGGGACGCAGTTGCAGGGTTCGACCGCTCCGGGTCCGGCGTTGTAGGCGGCAAGGGCGAGCTCGGGCGAGCCGAACTGGCGCAGGAGGTCGGACATGAGGTGCGCCTGAGCGTCGATCGCGGCGATGGGATCGAACGGGTTGCCGAGGCCGTAGGCGGCGGCCGTGCTCGGCATGAACTGGGCGATGCCCTGGGCGCCGGCCGGCGAGCCGGCGTTGGGATCAAAGCCGCTCTCGGCCATCAGCTGGGCGGCGAGAAGCGCCGGCGAGACATTCCAGCGAACGCCAGATCTGAGCAGCGGCTCCCGGTACTGGAGCGGGACGAATGCGGGCAGGCTCGCTGCCGTGCTCGTGACGGGAGCGCCGGACGCGTTCACGGAGTTGCCCGCGGCCGAGCAAGGGGGCGGGCCGACGCCAAATCCGTAGTGCCAGGCCTCCCACGAGTAGCGCTGGACGAAGCCGAAGCGGCTGGCGTTGGCGGCCAGCCAGGCGTAGGCCGATTCCGGCCCCAGGTCGAGCTCGGTCGCGCAGCGGTGCAGCGACTGGCCCGGCGGCGCCACCCAGCGCGGGTCGGGGTGAGCGGCGAAGAGCGCCGCCTGTTCGGCATCGGAGCGGAAGCCGGAGACGACCATCAGGTCGACACCGTCGGAAGCGGCCGCGGTCGCCAGGCGGTCGAAGGCGGTGGCCACGTCAGGTCGCATCCCCTCGCCGTCGCGGTAAACCAGAAGGCCGCTGTAGCCGCCGCCGCTGGCGACCGTGGGTGGGCTGTTCGCGGTGCCCATCGGTGCGGCGGCTTCGGCGACGGCAGACGCTTCTATCCGCTCGGGCACCCCGCCGACCTCGAGCTTGGCGACGACGACCGCACTCGCCCGAACTGGAGCGAAAGAGGCCCGATCCGGAAACGAGAGCTCGAGACGGCCGGCATCGACGCCGTTCGCCTCGCTGGCGTCGACGGCCGCCGCCCTGGCCCGCGCCAGATAGGCGGTCTTGTCGAGGTGGGCCGGGTTGGGCAGCCCGCTGGGAAGAGTCGGCGGGGCCAGCAGGCGCTGCAAGTCGTCGCGCATCGAGCGCGCCGCCGAGATCGCGGCCAGGTCCGCTGCCCGCTGCACCCTCCCCTTGCCGGTCACGGCGCCGGCGATCGCCACCAGGGCCAGGGTGCTCGCGAGGAGTACGAAGACGCCGCCGATCGCCAGGATCAGCGCCTGCCCGGACTCGTGGCCTGGTCGTATCCGGATGAACACGAGCGATCAGGACGGCGCGAGCCGGCGACGGAGATTTACGGGCAGACCGCCGCTAGCTTCAGGCGGCAGCGCGCCAAAGAGCGCACGACGCTCAACGACCCAGCCAAGTCGATGCTTGAGGACCCCGACCTGGAGTTCTCGATCGGTCAGATCCCAGACCGCCAGGGCAAGCAGTGGCCGGTCCGTCGCGATGTCGGCGCGGAGGAGCACAGCGGACGGCTCCGGCCCCTCGGCGCTCGCGAGCAGCGGCTGCAACAGCCCCGGCGCGAGATGCAGCACCGCGAGCGCGCCGCGAGCGACGGCTACCGCCGCCGCCGCGAGCTCGAAGCCCTCGGCCTCCGCCGCAACCGCGAGGTGGCAGATCTGCCCGCGGGCGGCGACTCGGGCCTCGGGCAGGTGTGCCGCCAGTCGCTCCTCCAGACGCTGGGCGGCGGCGGAGGCGAGCAACGTCGGCCGCGGCGCCTTCCCGCCGACATCGACCAGGAGCGTCGCCAGGTCGAGATCGGCCCCTGCGCACGCAAGCGCGGCGGCCGCGCCGCGAGAGCCCTCGGCCCTGCCGACCGCAGTGACCAGCACGGTCGGCGCGTCAGACCTCGGATCCGCGCTCACCGCGCCGACCTCGCGCTCGCCGAGCTGGTGACGGCGAGCCGGTCGGCAAGCGAGTGCAGCGGCGCCGGCGGCAGCAGGCGCACGGTCACCCGCCCACCCTGAACCGAGACCGAGACGTCGTCCTCGGCCCAGCCCGGCAGCGCTCCGCGTGCGCCCTCAGCCGCCGAACCCCCGGAGGCGAGTGCCAGCGCCCCTGCCTCGGCCGCCCCGTCGGCAAGCGTGATCGCATAGCCGGCGATCAGCAGTTGCAAGGCAACGAGCGCGGCCAGCAGCAGCGCCGGTAGCGCGGCCAGCAGCTCGATGGCCGCTTGTCCGCGCTCGCTATCCATCGCCGGGCTCCAAATCTGCCTCTGCCCCGACCATCACGCGCGGCAGGCCGGGGAAGAAGCGCAGCACCGGGACGCGGACCGCGATCTCCTCTGAGGCCTCGACCCTGGCACCTGCCCGCAGCGACGGCGGCAGCGCCCGCCGCGCCGCCGCCGTCGCGTCTGCGCCGACCAGCGCCGCCCGTGCCCCGGCCCGGGCGGCCACGCCCGCCGACCACAGCGAGTGGCCGGCAAGGGTGATCTGGAAGGCCGCCAGGACCGCCAGCAGCAGGAACGGAACCACGGCGACCAACTCGACCGACGCGGTTCCCCGCTCCCGGTGGCCTTCGCTGCTGACGATTCCCGGCGGCACAGGCTGACCGTCCCAGGCAAAGGCGCACGCGTGGCGCGCGCAGAGTCACAACTAGGTCAGAGCTCTCCTACCTCAGTAGGTGTTCGCCTGGGTCCAGACCCGCCAGATCGCGGCGACGGAGGCGCCGAGCAGGAGGATCAGGAGGAGGGTGCCACCGCCGGTCGAGCGCAGCTTGTCGTAGCCGGCGACGAGCAGCGCGAGCATGCCGAAGGCGCCGTAGAAGATCACTCGGCGGCGATCGCTCAGGGTCGCCAGCGTCAGCTGGTTCTGACGGCTCAACGTGTAAAGCAGCCAGGCGATCCCGGCGAGGAAGCCCATCGTCAGGGCGGCGAAAACCGCGTCGGCGACATTGCCTCCGCCGGGGACGAAGGCGACGCCAAGCGCCAGGACCATGATGATGGCGACGTTGCGAGCGGTACGCACGGATCCAGTGTACGCCGGCTACTTACCGGTCATGACCAGTATCCCGATCACCAGCGCCGCCGCGGTGGCAGCGAGGGCGAGCGTGGCAACCACAGCGGCCGCGCCCGCCGCCAATGGCCGTTCGCCGCGACTGAGGTCGACGAACCGCGCCACCCCCCAGATCGCAATCGAGAAGACGAAGGTGACGCCGACGCCGGCGACGACGGAGGCGACCACGGTCTCCCACAGTGCCTTGCCTTCGACGATGGTCGCGATCATCCGCCGGAAGCCGTGACGGGAGCGCCTCGCTCGGCACGCCGAGCGAACAGGGCGGCGATCAGCGAAAGCGCAGCGAGGCTGACCAGGACTGGCCCCAGCGCGCCGGTTCCGAAGATCCGCGTCACGCCGTAGGTCAGTCCGCCGATCGCCGCGGCAGCCGGCAGCGTCAGCAGCCAGGCGACGAAGATGTTGCCGGCGACGCCCCAGCGCACCGCTGAGAAGCGTTTGGCGGCTCCGGCGCCCATGATGCCGCCGTTGATCACGTGCGTGGTCGAGAGCGGGAAGCCGAAGTGGGTGGAGGCGAGGATCACCGCCGAGCCGGCGCCCTGCGAGGAGAAGCCCTGGGCCGAATCCATCTTGATGATCTTGGTGCCGGTGGTTTTGATGATCCGCCAGCCGCCGCTGTAGGTACCGAGCGCGATCGCCGCCGCCGCCGAGGCGATCACCCAAAACGGCGGATCGGCGCCGGCCGCAAGGCTGCCGTTGGCGATCAGCGCCAGCGTGATCACGCCCATCGTCTTCTGCGCGTCGTTGGTCCCGTGGGCCAGCGCCAGCAGGCCGCCGGAGACGACCTGGCCATATTTGAAACCGCGGGTCACAGTTCCGGGCCGCTGTTTCCCGACGATGCGGTAGATCAGCGCGATCGAGATGCCGGCGACGCTGAAGGCCAACAGCGGCGCGATGACAGCCGGGGCGAGCACCTTGCCGACAAGGCCTTCGGCGAGCACCGCATCGAAACCGGCGGCGGCGACCGCGGAGCCGACGACGCCGCCGATCAAGGCGTGCGAAGAGCTCGAAGGGAGGCCGAAGTACCAGGTGATCAGGTTCCAGGCGATCGCCCCGATCAAGCCGGCGAAAACGATGGTGGGCGTGATCACGTCGGCGTTGACGACGTCATTGGCGACCGTGGCGGCAACCGAGATCGAGATGAAGGCGCCGGCGAAGTTGAGCAGCGCCGCCATCCCGATCGCCACCCGCGGCCGCGCCGCCCCGGTCGAGATCGAGGTGGCGACGACATTGGCCGTGTCGTGGAAGCCGTTGGTGAAGTCGAAGGCGAGCGCCGTGACGACGACGATTACCAAGATGAGATCAGAGTCCACGGGGGCAGGTCACGAATTCTTGATCACGATGCCCTCGAGTATCTGCGCCGCGGTCTCAGTCGCGTCGATCGCGTTCTCGAGCACCGCGAAGATGTCCTTCCAGCGGATCACCACCATCGGGTCGATCCCGTTGGAGAAAAGCGAGGCAACCGCGTCACGGGAGATCCGGTCGCCGTCGTTCTCGAGCCGGTGGATCTCGATCCAGTATTTGTCGAGGTCCTTGAATTCGCGCAGGTTCTCCAGCCCCATCGCCAGCTGCTCACAGGCCTTGACCAGGACTTTCGTCAGCGCCCCGGCCTGCTCCATCGGCGCCTCGATCTGGTAGAGCCCAAGAAAGTCGGCGGCCTCCTCGGTGAAGTCGACGATGTCGTCCATCTGCGTGGCCAGGCCGTAGATGTCCTCGCGGTCGATCGGCGTTACGAAGGTCGAGTTGAGCCGTTTGACGATCTCGTGGGTAATCCGGTCGCCCTCGTTCTCGGCCTCGACGATCTGGCGGGAGAGGCCGCCCTCTTCCGGCCACTGCTCCATCATCTGGTCGAGCAGGCGCGCCGCGTTCACGGTGTTCTTGCCGGCCTCGATGAAGAGGTCGAAGAAGGTGCGGTCGCGAGGGAGGAGCGAGAAGCGCGCCAAGGACCGCATCCTAGTCGCGCGAGGGGCGGCTCGGAGTGGCGTCAGCTGGTTGCCGCAGCGAGATGCTCGGCGGCCCGGACCGCGTGGCGCAGGCGCAGCTCCTCCTGGACGCTGCGGCGCTCGTCCGGCGGCACGACGGTGCGGGTCCAGCGGCCGTCGGCGTCGAGCTCCCAGGCGTTGGTGTTGTCGGCGAAGCAGCGCTCCAGGACGTCAAGCATCTCCATCCGCAGGTCCGGGTCCTCGACCGGGGCCGCCAGCTCGACGCGGCTGTCGAGGTTGCGCGGCATCAGGTCCGCCGAGCCCGTTAGCACCCGCGTCTCAGCGCCCCGCTGGAACGCGTACACGCGCGAGTGCTCGAGGAAGCGGCCGACGATCGATACGACGCGGATGTTCTCCGAGACGCCGGGCACGCCGGGCCGCAGGCAGCAGATGCCGCGCACGTTGAGGTCCACCCGCACCCCCGCCCGCGAGGCGTTGTACAGCGCCTGGATGCAGCCGGCGTCGACCAGCGAGTTCATCTTCAGCGCGATCCGCGCCTCCTCGCCGTCTTCGTGGGCGGCGACCGTGCGCTCGATCTCGGCGATCATCCGGTCGCGCATCGTCGTCGGCGAGACCAGCACCTTGCGGTACTCGGCCGGGCGGCCGTAGCCGGTGAGGAAGTTGAACATCTCGGCGACGTCGGCGCCGATGTCGGGATCGGCGGTGAAGAGGCCGAAGTCGGTGTAGAGGCGGGCGGTCTTCGGGTGGTAGTTGCCGCTGCCGATGTGGACGTACTCGCGCACCCGCTCGCCCTCGCGGCGCACGACCAGGATCGCCTTCACGTGGGTCTTGAGGCCGGGGATGCCGTAGACGACGTGGACGCCGGCCTCCTCCAGCGACTTCGCCCAGTGGATGTTGGCCTCCTCGTCGAAGCGCGCTTTCAGCTCGACCATGCAGACCGCCTGCTTGCCGCGTTCGGAGGCCCGGATCAGCGACGGCACCAGCGGCGAGTCGTCGCTGGTGCGGTAGACGGTGTGCTTGATCGCCAGCACGTCCGGATCGGCCACCGCCTGCGCGACGAAGCGCTCGACCGAGGAGGCGAAGGAGTCGTAGGGATGGTGGACGAGCAGGTCGCCCTTGCGGATCGCCGCGAACATGTCGACCGGCTCCTCGTCTTCGCCCTGCAGCCGCGGCGGCGTCACCGGGGACCAGGGCGGATAGCGCAGCTCGGCGTGGCCGGGAACGTCGGCGATGTCGCCGAGGTCACCGAGGTCGATCAGCCCGTCGACGTCGTAGACCTCGCGGTCTTCGAGCCGCAGCGCTTCGACCAGCTGCTCACGCAGCTTCGGGTTCATGCCGGCGGCGATCTCGAGCCGCACGACCTCGCCGAAGCGGCGCCGGCGGAGCTCGTTCTGGACCGCCTGCAGGAGGTCGTCGGCCTCGTCGCTGACCGTGAAGTCGGCGTCGCGGGTGACCCGGAAATAGCCGTGGTCGATGACCTCGGTGCCGGGGAAGAGGACGTCGAGGTTGGCGGCGATCGCCTCCTCCAGCGGCACGAACGACTTGCCGTCGCTGCCCAGCGGCAGGAAGCGGCCGAGCAGCTCCTTCGGCACCTTGACGCGGGCGATGATCTCGACCCCGCTCTCGGGATCTCGCAGCAGCACACCGAGACTGAGCGAGAGGTTGGAGATGTAGGGAAAGGGCCGGCCGAGGCCGATCACCAGCGGCGTCAGCGCCGGGAAGACCTGCTCGTTGAAGCGGACGTCGATCTCCTGCCGCTCCGCCTCGTCGGCGCCGTCGAGGGTGACGATACGGATCCCCTCCCGCTCCAGGGCCGGCCGCAGATCGCCGCCGAAGCAGACGTGGAGGCGGCGATCGAGCTCCAGCACGCGGGGCTGGATCGCGTCGATCTGCTCGCTGGGAGCGAGACCGTCGGGGCCGCGGGCGTCGATGCCGGCGTCGAGCTGGTCGAAGAGACCGGCGACCCGCACCATGAAGAACTCGTCGAGGTTGGATGCGTAGATGCCACAGAAACGCAGCCGCTCGAGCAGCGGCACCTCGGTGTCCTCGGCCAGTTCCAGAACCCGCTGGTTGAAGTCCAACCAGGAGAGCTCGCGGTTGAAATAGAGAGCGGGATCGTCGATCGAGCCATCGTACTGAGGCCCCATGGGGGTCACCCCCGACCGCTTATGCACTTTGTAGCCCTGTGGGCGACAAAGTGCATATGCGTAATCAAGCGACCTTTGCGAGGGGCGCCGTACGAGCGTCCAACGCCCGGCGGTAGCCGACCGCGAGCTGGCCGAGGGCGCGCTCCCAGGAGCGATCGCGGGCGGCCTGCGCGGCGGCGCTGCCGAGACGCCGGCGCAGCTGCGGCGAGCTGGCGAGCTGGAGCAGGCAGCCGGCCAGGTGGTCCGGGTCGGGGCGGCAGAGCAGGCCGGTGCTGCGGTTCTCAATCAGGGCGGCGGGGCCGCCCTCGGCGACCGCGACGACCGGCAGGCCGCTGGCCCCCGCCTCGAGGATCACCTGACCGTAGGTGTCGGTGCTGCTGCAAAAGAGGAAGGCGTCGGCGCTGGCGTAGGCACGGGCCAGATCCTCGCCTCCGAGCCAACCGAGAAAGCTCGCGTCGGCACCGAGCCGGACCCGCAGCTCTTCCTCCTCCGGGCCGCCGCCGGCCAGCAGCAGGTGCAGGCGGGGGTCCGAGCGTCGCGCCCGCAGGAAGCTCTCGGCGAGCAGGCCGACGCCCTTCTCGCGCGTCAGCCGGCCGGCATAGAGGACCTTGATCTCTCCTGGGAAGGCGTTGCGATCGGCCTTCGCCGCGTCGAAGCGATCGGTGTCGACGCCGCGCTCCCAGCGTCCGATCCGGGCCGGGTCGGTGCCGAGGTCGATCAGCGAAGCGTCGGCGGCCGGGCTCGGCGAGAGGACGATGCCCGGGGCGCCGTAGAAAGTGCCAAGGGCGCCACGCGCGATCGTCTCGACACCGCCGTCGCCACTGCGCATGCCGGCGTAGGTGGCGAGCTCAGTGTGGTAGCTGGCGAGCAGCGGCAAGCCGGCGAGACGGCTCAGCAGCGTCGCCGCAACGCCGGCCGGGCCGGGGGCGGTGACGTGGACGAGGTCGTAGCGGCCATCAGCCAGCGCCTCGACCATGTCGGGCAGGCCTGGGACGCCGATCGACAGCCCGTCGTAGAAAGGCATCTGCAGCTCGGTCGCCGCCGGCAGGCGGCGGTCGACGCCGGCATCGGTCCCGATCACGTCGATCTCGAAGCCGGGCACGCCGCGCTCGCGGATCTGCTCGATCGTGTGGGTGACGCCGTGCATCGAGGCGATCCCGTCGGCGATCACGGCGACCCGCTGCCGCTCGCCCTGGCGGCTGGCGAGTTTCGCTTTCTCGGCAGCGAGAAAGACCGTCGAGGGCGCATAGGGCACGGCCGGGACGATCGCCTCGAAGAGGCCGTTGACGGCACCACCGAGATCGCCGGCGGCGACCGCCGCGGTGCCCCGCTCGATCGCGGTGCGCAGGCGCCTGTCGTGGATGCGGCGCGCGCGCCGGTAGAGGTCGGCGTGAGAGAAGTCGTCCGACTGCAGGTAGGCGATCAGCTCGCGCCCGCGCAGGTCGAGGCCCATGCTGGCGAGCCAGGCCTCGAGCAGGCAGCGGGCATCGTCGGGACCGATGTCGGCCGCGACCTTGCCCTCGCGGGCGGTCCCCTCGCGGATCGCCCGTTCGGCCATTTTCAGCACCGCCGCCGGGGTCGGCCCGACCGGTGGGGCGGTCTCAGCCTCCTCGTCGCCGAGGACGAGGGCGCGAGTGGCCAACGCCATCGCCGCGTGCGTCCACTTGGCGGCGCTGCCCTGCTCGCCGCCCGCTTCGGCGTCGCCCCGGCGCAGGTGCTGGAGAAACTCTTCCGGCGTCTCCACGGCCGGCACCTCGGTGAAGGTGCGGCCGATGTCGACGCCGGCATGGTCGTCGGAGCCGCCGACGCCGGTGCCGCCGTGGGTGTCGACGTAGACGGCTGCCGGCATGTTCAGCTCCGCCGCTCGCGATCCGTTGCGGACCTCCCAAACCGGGAACAGCTCCGCCAGGCGGCGGCGGTGACGCCGGGTCAGTGGCGCCGCGACGTTGAAGAAGGGATGCGCTAGGGCGCAGGCGATCCCGCTCTCGTGCAGGTACGCGGCGCAGGCCTCGAGGTCGCCGGAGTTCGCCTGCAGCCACTCGTGGTCTCCGGGAGTGATCCCGTAACAGAGGACGTGAACCGCCTGGGACTCGCCGGCGAAGCGGACGGTCAGCTCCTCGGAGACGAAGCAGTCCGGGCGGCCCTCCAGCTCCAGGCAACCCGCGATCGTGTCGTGGTCGGTGATCGTCACGAAGTCCATCCCCCGCCGCTTGGCGAGCTCGTAGACCTCCTGCGGCGGAGTCGCGCACTCGGGCAGTCCAAGCGACCTCTGGACCCCGAGCCGCGAAAGCTGGGAGGCGGTGGAATGGCAGTGCATGTCAACTCGGGAAGTCATCGGTGTCTCCCTCTCGCAATCTGTCGGTCGCTGGCAGATTTCGCTATTTGCAGGCGAAAGTTGTGAACTGCTGGGGAATGGGCCGTGAAGATTCAGTGACTTCGAGGTCGCAGAGAGGGAGGGATGCCGACCCTCCTCCGGCGGAATTGAGTCGCGCGCCCTTCGGGCGCAGCTCCGGATGATGGTGCCCGCCTATGGCGGGCAGAAATCGGATTGCATTTCGCCGCCTTCGGCGACATTCAGCCGGAGGAGGGTCGGCATCCCTCCCCACGCAGCGATCTCGATTAACACCAGCTGCTCAAAGCGCGGGCGTCATGCCTTCAGGTTTCTAGGTCCGGCAGCTAACTGGAAGCTCCCGTCCCTCGTCACTGCCGGTGACCGTGTCGGAAGGGAGCCGGTTGTGCCTGTGGCGAATGTGGCCGTAGGCCGCGGAAATGCAATCCGATTCCTGCGCCCCATAGGGGCGCACCATCATCCGGAGCTGCACCCGAAGGGTGCGCGACTCAATTCGCCACAGGCACGACCGGCTCCCTCCCCTCACCGCCGCCGCTAAGCAGCGACGCGGGCTGGCGACGAACCGTTGGCGTCACCGTTGAGCAGATCGAGGATGACCCCCTCGCGCAACCCCCCCTTGCCGATCTGCAACGGCTGGCCGAGCAGCTCGGAGACCTTCTCCAGCAGCAGGACGCCGGTGGTGAGGATGCGGACTCGGACCGGGTCCAGCTCAAAGCGGCGGGCAACCTCGGCCGAGGGATCGCCGCAGAGGACGCGTATCCCCCGCTCCAGCGTCTCGTACTCGAGCACGGTGCCGACCAGCCGCCGCAGCGAGGTGGCGCTGCCGCCGACGGCGACGGCCTGGGCGGGGTGCTCGAATTCGACACCCTCGAAGACGTCCTCGATGCGGTCGCGGATGCGGCGGATCTCCGCGGCCGAGGGCGGGTCGGAGGCGATCAGCTCATCCGCGAGCGCTCCCGAGCCGACTCCCCAGGAACGTACCTTCTCGACGCCGCCGGCGACAGTGCCGAGGATCACCTCGGTCGAGCCACCGCCGACGTCGACGACGCCGATCTTGCCCTCGACCGGGTGCCCGAGCCCCTTGGTCGCGCCGATAAAGGAGAGCCGGCCCTCCTCCTCCTCGCTGAGCACGTCGATCGTCACCCCGGCGGCCTCGGAGAGCTCGACGGCGACCCGCTCACCGTTCGCGGCCTCGCGGATAGCCGCCGTAGCCACGGCGCGGATCGTCTCCGCGCCCAGCTCCTTGGCCAACCGTACCTGCGTGGCCACGACCTCGCTGACTTCGGCAATCTTCTCGTCGGAGATGGCGCCGTCCTCGCCGATCGCCTTGCCGATGCGCGTATAGGCGCGCTGCTCCATCACCTTCTTCAGCTGGCCGTCGACAGGCTCTGCCACGAGCACACGCGTCGTATTCGAGCCGATATCTATGGCAGCGCAGAGCATCGCGGGAGTCCTCATCTTTCCAAACACGTCGGATCGCGCCGTAGACAGGACCAGGGCATTACGCATGAGGGGCCCCGCCAGGGGGCCCCTCACCATGCATGCGCGTATCCCGCGATGACTACTCGTCAATCGTGTAGACGTCCTTGAACTTGCCGACGTGCATCGCCATCAGCTGACCCAGCTCAACCGCAGCAGGGTCCGCTGAGGCTTTGTGGACCTGGGCGTCGAATAGGAACCAGCCCTTGCCGAGCGCCTCGCTGGCGTCGATGATGCCGCTTGACTCCTCGTCCTCGGTGATAAAGCCGGGGCTTCCTTTTCGGAACAGCGCCGGGTCGAACTCAGCGAGGACGCCGCGGTCGCCGGTATCCACGTCGTAGGCGACGACCCGAGCGAGCATCGCGTTATTGCCGGGATCCTCCTGGATCAGCAAGTTGCCCTTGTCGTCGATGCCCATGTTGTCCGGCTTGTTCAGATAGGGAGCCTCGGAGCCGTCCAACAGCAGCTCGATCGTGCCGCCTTTCTGGGGGTTGTCCACGTCGTTGAAGTGGACCTTCCAGAGACCTCCGCCGTCGCGAGTCACCGCCGGCTCAGACGGGACGACGCCCGGGGAGCCCTCCGTCGTGAGGACGTAGTAGTCGTTCGGGCGCCGGGGGTCGAACACGCCGTCCTCGATCCGGTTCAGCGTCAGTCCCCGGGCGGCGCCATCGGCATTCTGGCGGGCCCCGGAGCTGTCCCAATCGACGAGCTCATCGGAGCCGAGCGTGAATGGAACGGCTTTGCCCTTGCCGAATTTGGTGCGGAACTGGGCGTCGGAGGAGACCGCCTCGTCTTTCAAATCGAGCACGAAGTGCTCGCCGTTGGTGAGGCCGGCCTCGTCGAACGCGTTGCCGGAACTCTGCTTGGCGCCGACGTAGACCCAGAGCTGCCCCGCAGCGGCGTCCTCGTTGCCGATCACGACCGTCCTGTCGCTGTCATTGTCGGCGGCAATCGTGTTCTCCCACGAGAACAGACCGAGCCGCGGCAACTGCTGCGCCTGGCCGTTGGTGGTGACGCCGAAGAGCCTGCCCTCGTCGCCATTCTCCTCGTTGGCGAAATAGATCTGACCCTTGTACCCGCGCTTGGTGCTCTGGTTGTAGAGCTGTCCCCACACGGTGATGCTGCTCGAGCAGAAGCGCTGAAACTCCGCCGACTGAGCGAGGAAGGTGTCGCTCGGGTCGCGGGGGTTGAGGCCCGCCGGAGACGGACTCGGCCCGTAGGCTTGGCTGACGTAGTTCCAGTAGCGGATATCGGAATCGATCAGGTCGCGCCCCTGCTCCACCTCATAGCTGCCGGAGTCGATTTCCAGCTCTGACACGAACGCACCGATTTTTCCGTGCTTCCGGACGACCCCCTGGTTGCCGCGCAGCTCGTGGTTCATGAACAGCGCGAAGTCCTCGCTTCCGGTCTCGGAGCGAACGAGGCCGAGGCCGTCGGGGATGCCGGACATCTTGTAGCCGTTCGAGGCCGAGCCGTCGCCGACGGTCAGCAACGACTTGACGCTGACGCCGTCGCCGACAGGCAAGACGTACGGTTTGGTACTGGTGTTGGGGCCGGTGCTGGTGCCGCCCGGGGCGGCGGCTGCCACGGAAGCCGTGGCAGCTACGATCAGCCCAGCCAGAGCAAATGCTCTGAGTCGTCGGGTGCTCAAAGGGGTCTCCTTTCGAGACGATTTCTTGCCGGGGGCTGTTCCCCCGACTCAATCGACGTTCTATGGAGACGCGATGCCGCGAACGTTTAGCCGAAGTGAACTTCGCGTGACGCTGCGTTCACAGGGACACGTCGAGGCCGGCAGAGCGGTAGATGCGCCGGCTCCATCAGTCACCGAGCTTGCGGCCCTGCGAGCCCTTGGCGTAGGCGCAGCGGAAGTTCTCGGCGCGGCCGACCGGGGCGCCGCCGGCGAAACCGCCGAGGTTGTGATTGTCGTAGACGGTGACGTAGTTGAGCGTTTCCGGCAGCGGGTCGGCCGGCATCGGAACCGGGTCGGGCTCGCCGAGGTTGCCGTTGCCTTTGGAACCGACCGTGACGCCCTCCGAGCCGGCGGCGCGGGAGCCGGATGCGGTGGTGGTGAGGTCGCCGCTCATCTCGCGCTTGTCCTTGATCCCGTTCTTCGGGTCGGGGAACTCTTCGGCGCCGGAGGTGAGAATGCTGTCGTCGATCGTGCTCTGCAGCTTCGCCCGCGGCGCCGCCCCGATCAGCTGCGCGGCGCTGGGCAGCCAGCCCCCCGCCTTGACGCAGGCCTGGGTCGCGTAGAGGTAGTCGTTCTTGCCGGTGTCCTTCGGCGGCACCGGGTAGAGGCCGCTTTCCAGGCACCAGGTGCCGAGGTCGATCGCGTTCGGGATCGGGCAGTTGACCGAGAGCTTGCCGCGGCTGGCCCCGCCGAGCTTTTTCGCGTTTTTGGCGGCCTTGACGATCGGCAGGTACCTGGCGGGGATCTTGCCGTTCTTGCCGAGATAGACCACCTGCTTGCCGCCTTTCTTCGCCGGCGCCAGCCCGCCCATCGAGAGGACGAGAGCGATCAGGGCAGTCAGCAGCGCCGCGGCCGAGAGTAGGCGCGGCAGCGGGTCGCGGCGGGGCAGCGGAGCAGGGTCGGGCAGGCTCATGGAACAGGGTTCATCCTGTCCGCTCGGCGCAGCACGGATGTGAAGAAAAGGAAAACGGGGCCGCTCACTTCGGCGCTTGCGAGGCGAGGTCGCCCTGTGCCGCAGCGGCATCGTCGGCGCCCTTGGCGCGCTCGTCGCTGGCCAGGCCGGTCAGCCGGAGGCCACCGTCGGCGGCGATCTCGGCGGTGGCGGCGACCGAGTCGCCGACCGCGAGGCCGGCCAGGTCGATCGATTTCGGCACCGTGAAGACGATGTCCTTGCCCGCCTGGCGGAGGTCGTCGGCGGAGACCGAGAGCTTCGCTTCGGCCGCGCAGACCGCGGCTACCACACCGGCGAAGTCGCTGGAGGCGAAGGGCGCCCCGTCGGCTTCGAGCTCGGTCTGCCAGAGCACCGTGGCCGCAGCCGGAACGGCGAGCTGCTGAGCGGGGTCGGGCGCACAGGTCGCGACCGGCGGCGGCGAGGTGGGAGGCGGCGGGGTCGCTTCCGGCTGCGTCTTTTCGATCTCCACCGTCGCCACCGCGTAGGCCCCGAGCTGGGGCAGAGCCAGCGCGGTGCCGGCCGGATCGGGCCGGACCCGAACGAGCACCGAGACGCCGCGTTTGGAGACCGCATAGGCGGGGGTCGCCGGGTCGGGGTCGACGAAGGTGACGACGCCGGCCAGGGTCGCGTCCGTGCCCTTGCCGGTCTGCTTCCGCCTGCCCGCCTCGGCGAAGGTGCCGTTGGCGAGGGTGCGGACCGGGACGCTGACTTCGGTGCCGGGGGCCGGCAGCCTGGGGGCGTGGATCGCGTTCATCAGCCCGCCCGCTTCCACCACCGTGTAGCTGCCGGCGGCTGGGTTGGTGTGAACGACAAAACCGCCCATCGTCTGCGCCGGTTCCTTCTCCTCAGCTTGGTCTTCCGGTTCCTCTACGGTCGGCTGCGGCTGCGGTTCGGGCGCCGGCCCCGCCGGCGCTTCTTCTTCCGGGAAGCCGGCTTCGAAGGCGGTGCTCGCTTCTTCTTCGGGGAAGGCGTTGCCGCCCTCCTCGCCGGATTCGGCAAAACCGCCGCCCTCCTCGCCAGTTGCTGCGCCCGCTTCGTCTTCACCGCCCCCGGCCGGCAGGCCCGGGAGCTCGATCACCTGTGGCACCCCGCCAGCGAAGGTGCCGCTAGCCCCGGGGCCGATCGCGACGCCGGCGAAGATCCCGAAGCCGAGCGCGAGCGCCGCCAGGGGCGCGGCCCAGCGCCGGTCGGTGACTGGCAGGGCGGCCCAGCGCAGCAGCCGGCGATAGCCGCGGTCGGCGCCGGGCGGACGGACGGGAGCGATCCGGTCGAGCAGGCGGGTCAGATGCTTCTTCACCGGGTCGCCGCCCCTGACTGTGCCGCCGGCCCTCGCCCGTCCCCGCGCGGCATCAGGTCGCGGCCACACTGCCAGCAGAACACCGCCCCCTGCGCGTAGAGGGCGCCGCAGTCGGCGCAGGCGCCCGCAGCGGCGGCCTGGCCCAGCTTCAGCATCCGCTCCACCTCGGCCAACTCGGCGTCGACCTGCTGCAGCTTCGCCGCCTGGCTGTTGAGGACGTCGAGCCGGAAGTGGTCGCGGATCGCCATCTCGTAGGCGACTCCGCCTAGGTCCCACTGCAGGTCGACGAGCTGCTGGACGAGGCGGTCGCGGCGGCGCTCGAGGTCGGAGCTCACTTGATCACCACTCCCCCGCCTTCGCCGCCTCCCGGCGGCTTCGATTTGTCGATCGGCGGCGGCTTGCCCGGGGTGGCGATTTTGTCGGGCAGCTTCAGCGCCTTTTTCGCCGCGTCTTCGCCGGTTTCGCTTTCCAGTTCCTCCAGCTGGTTCTCGCTTGCCGTCACCGCTCCCGCCTCGGCCGCCGTTTCGCTCTGGCCGCCGCCCTTGACGTTTTTCTGCTTCGATCCCTTCCTGGAGCCGCCGCTGCCGAGGCCGCCGGAGCCTTCTTCGCCGCCGCCTTCTTCGCCGCCGCCGCCGGCCTCCGCTTGGCCACCCTGGACGACGACCGGGGCCGGCGCCGGCGCGGCCTCGCCGTCGCCGCGGCCGATCAGAACGCCGACCAGCAGCATCAGGCCAAGGATGGCGATGCCGCCGACCGCGGCCAGCGGCGCGTAGTCGCGCTCCGCCTTCGCGGGCGCCGGCTCGGGGTCCCTTGCCGGCGGCTGCGGGCCCTGCGCGGGCCCCTGCTCGACCGGACCCGCGGCGGCGGGCATTCGCTGCCGGTAGTCGACGCGCGGCCCGCCGCGGCGCCGGCCGCAGTTGAGGCAGTAGCGCTGGTCGGCCGCCAGCGCCGAGCCGCACTGGGCGCAGGGCTCGCCGGCCTGGCCAAGGGACTGCCCGTCGTGTGTGAGGGGCTGGGTCGGCATCTCGCTCTCGCTCACGTCACCCCTCCGAGCGCAGGGTCGGGTACTCGTAGAGGCTGAGCTTGGCGCCATGCGGGTCGCCGATGAAGTAGACGTGGTAAGGGACCTTCTTCGTCTCCGGCTTGAGGTGCTCGATCGCCGCCCGCCCGGCGGCGACGATCTCGTCGCCGCGGCGGGCGACGGCGTAGATCAGAAAGCGGTTCTGGTCTTCGCCGGTGCGGTTGACGACGTCGCCGTCGGCGACGATCCCCGAGGTCGGGTCGCCTTCGAGATTGGGCGCGGAGACTTCGATCTCGGGCTGCTCGCCGTCGTAGGGGATCCCCCCCACGCCGACCTTGACCTTGGCTGAGACCGGCCTGCCGACCGCGAGCACCTGGTCGTTGACCCAGACCGCGTCGCCGCGCGCGGGGATGAACGGCACCGCGACCAGCGCCTGCTCGAGCCCCGGCGCGTCGTTCCTGTAGACGCTGCGGCCCTTGGCGTCGAGCACGTCGACCGAGATCGGCACGTCGACCAGGTCGTCGTTCGAGTCGTTGTGCAGCTCGACCACGACCGCGTTGCCTTCGGCTTCGGAGAGGACCGTGGTCGAGACGACCTTGATGTTCGGATCCTCCTCGGTCACGGTCACGCCGTCTTCCTCGAGCAGCACCGTCGAGTTCTCCTCTTCCAGTTCGGCGCTGCGGCTCTGCGTCGACTGGCAGGCGCTGAGCGTGCCGAGGGCGAGCAGCGCCAGGCCGCTAACGAGGATCGGGCGGGCGCTCATCCGAACCCACCGCTGACGTACTCGCGGGTGCGCTCGGCGCTCGGCGCCGAAAAGACCTGCTCGATCTCGCCGTACTCGATCAGGTCGCCCAGGTACATGAAGGCGACGTGGTCGGCGACGCGCTGGGCCTGCTGCAGGTTGTGGGTGACGATCACGATCGCGACCTCGGTGCGCAGCTGCACGATCGTCTCCTCGATCGTCGCCGTCGAGATCGGGTCGAGCGCCGAGCAGGGCTCGTCGAGCAACAGCACCTCCGGCTGAACCGCCAGCGAGCGGGCGATACAGAGCCGCTGCTGCTGGCCGCCGGAGAGGGCGAGCGCCGGGTGCTCGAGGTTGTTCTTGACCTCCTCAAAGAGGCCGGCGCGGTGCAGCGCCTCGGTCACGGCCGGCTCCAGCTGCCGGCGCGACGGCTTCTTTGAGCCGCGCTCGCGCAGCCCGTAGGCGACGTTGTCGAAGACGCTCATCGGGAACGGGTTCGGCTGCTGGAACAGCATCCCGACCCGGCGCCGCAGGCGGGTGACGTCGAAGCCGTCGACGTCCTCGCCGTCGAGCAGGATGCGGCCGCCGCGGACCGCCGTCGGGGTCAGGTCGACGAGGCGGTTGAGCGAGCGCAGCAGGGTCGTCTTGCCGCAGCCGGAGGGGCCGATCAGGGCCAGCACCTCGCCCTGGCGCACCTCGAGCGATACGCCGTTGACGGCCAGCTTCTCGCCGTAGGCGATGCTGAGTCGCTCGGTCCGCATGCGCTCGATTGCCGGGGCCTCGGCCCGCTCGAGGCGCTGCAGCTTCGGCGGCGCCAGCGTCGCGCCCGCCGCCTGGCCGTTGCCGCTCGGCGGCGGCTGCACGATCGTCGGCGCCGCCTCGGGGGCGATCCGCCGCACCGGCGGCGGCAGCTGCCCGGCCCCGGCCAGCAGCGTGCGCGAGGCGTCCATTCCCTGGCCGTCGCTCAGCGAGTCCACGACGGTCCCCTGCCGCGGGTGATCAGGTCGACGGCGAAGTTGAGCCCGATTACGATCAGCAGCAGCACGAAGGCGGCGGCGTAGGCCTTCTCCGGCGAGCCGCCCTCACCCACCGGCGAGTTGTTGTAGACGTAGGTGGTCAGGGTGCTGCCGGTGCCCTGGAGGAAGCTGAGGCCGGGGATCCCCCCCTGCGGGTCGTTCTGCAAGGTGGCGCCGAGCAGGACGACGACGATCGCGGTGTCGCCGACGATCCTCCCCATGCCCAAGGCGACGCCGGTGCCGATGCCGCGCCGCGAGGCCGGCAGTAGCACCCGGCGGATCGTCGAGATCCGGTCCTTGCCGAGCGCGTAGGAGGCCTCACGGACGTGGCGGGGAATCGAGTGCAGCGCCTCGCGGCTGGCGCCGACGACCAGCGGCAGCGCGATCAGCGACATGATCGCGCCGGCGACGAAGAAGGAGCGGCCGAAGGCGACGCCCGGGGTCGCCTCATAGGAGAGGAAGCTGAAGAAGCCCTCCTGGAAGACGAGCAGGCCGAAGATCGCCAGCACGATGCTGGGCGTGCCGGCGACGATCTCGACCCCGGACTCGACCGCCCGCGCCAGCAAGGAGGGCCGGCCGTACTCGGTCAGCCAGACCGCGATCCCGACGCCGACCGGGGCGGCGATCAGGGTGGCGATCACCGTCAGGGCAAGCGTCCCCTGCAGCGGGTCGAGGAAGCCGCCGCTCTTGCTCTGGTCCAGCCCGGCCTGCGGATGGCTGAAGACCATGTCCAGGCTGAGGTACTGGATGCCGCGGAGGAACATGTAGATGACGATCGCGGCGGCGATCAGACAGAGCAGGATCCCGGCCGCCCAGGCGGAGGCGAGGCCGATCCGGTCGCCGAGACTCCAGGACTCGCCGCCGGGGCTACGGACGCGCCCGATCAGACCGGCGGGACCACGGGTCTGGGCGTGCGCGCTCATCGCGGGGCGAGGGTGTATTTGCGCATCGAGCGGCGGGCGAGCCAGCCGCCGAAGGAGAGGAAGGCGCTGGAGACGAGCAGCAGCGCCGCGAACGCGTACATCGTCTGCCCGAACGGTTTCACCGAAAGGCCCTCGGACCCCTCGACGATCTGCGCCGCCAGGGTGCGGGCCGGCTCGAAAAAGAAGGTGACGCCGTCAAGCGGGTTCGGCGCGAAGGCGACCGAGCCGGTGACCATCGAGAGCATGATCGCCTCCCCCAGCGCCCGCGCCGTGGCGAGGATCGCCGCCGCCACGATCGCCGGCCGCGCCGCCCGCAGGCCGACCGTGCGCAGCGCCCGCCAACGGTTGATCCCGAGCGCCGCCGCGCCCTCGGTCCAGGTGCGCGGCACCGAGCGCAGCGCGTCGACGGAGATCGCAACCATGATCGGCGTGATCATCACCGTCAGCACGAGGATGCCGACGAGGATGCTGGAGCCGTCGAGCTGGATCACGTACTGGACCGATTCCTTGCGCTCGGCGCTGATCACCTGATTGCCGAAGAAGGGGACGAGGACGAGGATCCCGATCAGCCCGTAGATCACCGACGGCACCGCCGCCAGCAGCCGCACCACCGGCTGCAGGATCGAGCGGATCCAGCCCGGGGCGAATTCGACGATGAACATCGCCGAGAGCAGCGAGATCAGCGTCCCCAGCAAAACCGCGGCGCCGGTGATCAGCGCCGTCGCGTAAACCAGCGGCCAGGCGTGCAGGGTGTAGACGTAGTCGTCGGGGTTCGCCGGCGAGTTGAAGACGTTGGTCAGCTGCTCGTCGACGTTGCCGCCGGGACCGAACCAGGCCAGGCCGTTGTGAGCGAAGGACGGCCACGCCTTGGCGAAGACGAAGGCGATCATGAAGGCGATCAGCACCAGGACCGCTGCCGCCAGCGCGCCGAGCAGGAGCTCGGCGCGCTGGTCGGTGCGGTCGCTTTGCGGCGCGGTCTGGGGCCCGCGAGCGGCCACTACTGCAGCGATACCCACTCGGTGTTGATCACCGCAGCCGCGGCGGCGCTCTTGGTGATCCACTTGATCCAGGCTTTGGCGGCGCCCTTGGCGGGGCCGCGGGTCACCATGTAGAGGTTGCGCTGGCCGCCGTACTGGCCGGACTTGGCGTTGCGCTCGGTGCAGGCGACGCCCTTGTAGGGGATCGTGTGCAGGCCGCCGGCGAAGGACAGCGAGACGTAGCCGATCGCGTTCGGGTCGGCCTTGACCGACTGCTGGACGAGGCCGTTGGACGCCTTCTGGCTGGCGCCGGAGAAGACCTTGGTCGAGCCGAGGAAGATCTTCTGGAAGGCGTCCTGGGTACCGGACGCGGGGCTGCGGACGAAGGTGTCGATCGTACCGCTGGCGCTCGACCCCGGAACGCTGCTCCAGTTGCGGACGCTACCGCCGAAGATCGCCTGCACACCGGCCTCGTCGATACCCGGCAGCGGGTTCGACTTGTTGGTGACGATGCAGACCGCGTCATGGGCGATCTTGTTGAAGACGAGCCCGCCCGGGTCGCTCGGTTTCGGGTCGCGCGAGGCGTTGCCGATCGTGACCCGGCCGGAGGCGGCGTCGGAGATGCCGACGTCAGAGCCGCCCTGCAGCAACTTGAAGTTGACGCAGTGGTTGCAGACGGCGACGTACTTTTTGGCCAGCAGCGCGGCGAGGGGAGCCACGCTGGTCGAGCCGCTCATCGTGATGGTCGGCTTGGCGGTCGCGGCGGCGGGGACAGCGAGTGCGGCGCTGAGCGCTACCGCGGCCACGACCGCCAGGGGACGGTTCCAAGTCATAGGGGAGATCGCTCCTGGTGACGGTTCGAGAGTTTCGGGACTCGGCCAGTCTCCGGCCCCGCCCCCGCCCCAAGGTGAACGCGACGTGACTGTCTGGATAAGAACTGGTAACGCGGGCGGGCAGCAAGGCCGGAGGGGCCGGTAGCCCTCCGCGGGAATTGAGTCGCGCACCCTGCGGGTGCGGCTCCGGAAGATGCTGCGCGCCTATGGCGCGCAGGAATCGGATTGCATTTCCGCGCGCTTCGCGCACATTCCCGCAGAGGGCTACCGGCCCCTCCGGCCGACCCCCAGCCGCTTGCTTAAAGCTGACTGCGCACGGCTTGAGGGCGAGGGTCCGGTGGTCCCTCGGGCGAATGTGGCCGCAGGCGCGACATGCAATCTGATCCCCGTCCGCCATAGGCGGACAGCATCTTTTTGGAGCCGCGCCCGTCAGGGCGCGCGACTGAATTCGCCCGAGGGACCACCGGACCCTCGCCCCCACCCCGCTCGCCCCGCTTAACCACCTGGTAGCGCCTTGGTTACAACTCGGCCGCGGGCGGGCGAGAGGGTTTCCAGTCCATGCGCGCATCCGCTTCGCCACTCGCCGCAATCGCCTGCGCGCTGCTGCTCGCCTGGCCGGCGGTGGCCGGCGGCGAAGTCTCCGACCCGCACCTGGTCGACGGCCCCAGCGCCGACGTAGTCGAAGCCGCCGATGCGGCGATGGCCGAGGACGGAAGCGGCGGCGTCGTCTACCTGAAGAAAGCGGGCAGCCGCAGCCACGTCTTCGTCAGCCGCTTCGACGGCAGCGCCTGGAGTCCGCCGCTGCGGGTCGACGCCGGGCAGGAATTCGACTCCAGCTGGCCGCGGATCGCGGCCGCCAATCGCGGCCGGCTGGTGGCGACCTGGGTGCAGGAGTTCGGAGTCGGCACCGACCGCATGTTCTCGGCGACGCTCGACCCCGGCGCCGACGAGTTCCAGGCGCCGGTGCCGATCGACTTCAACGTCGGCGAGGCGACCTCGAGCTTCCCCGACCTGGCGATGAACGCCGGCGGCCAGGCCTACCTCGTCTACCTCGTCGTCACCGACACCAGTCCCGCCAACCCCCCCGGCTACGTCGGCGCCAGCGTGCGTGTGGCCCGCTACAACAACCGCCTCTGGTCGCTGCTCGGCAGCCCGGTCAACCGCAATCCGGCGGCTCGGCTGCGCCTGCCGACGGCAGCGAGCGGACCGCGGATCGGGATCGACGCGAACGGCAACGGCGTCGTCGCCTGGCAGGAGCCCGACGACGAATTTGTCGACCGCGTCTGGTCCCGCCGCCTCTTCGGCACCAGTGTCGGGATCCCCCTCCAGGTGAGCCCCTCGAGCTGGGATGGAGGGCCGCTGCGGGGCGCGGCCGATGCCTTCGCCCTCGACGTCGCCGGCTTCGGCCAGGCCGCCATCGCCTTCCGCCAGCAGCCTGGGCAGTCGAGCCGGCTCAACGCGCCGCGCCTTTTCGTCAACGAGATGCCGGACGCCTTCGCCGCCGGGGCCTCGACGTTCAGGGGGGCGCGGCTGGTCGACGGCGGCGAGGCCGGCGGGCTCAGCGCCCCGAGCGTCGGCGTCGAACCCAACGGCTCCTTCGTCGCCGGGTTCGGCTCCGGCAGCTCCAGCCTGCTCGGGTCCGGCGACCTGGAGACGGTGGAAGCGGTGACGCGGCTCGACCAGGGCGGCAGCGCGATTCCCGCCGAACCGATCGTCGACCTGGCCGAAACCGGCGCCGCGGTCGCGGCCTGGCGTGAGCAGCGCGGCGGCTCCGGCCTGGTCGCGGTGCAGGAGCGCCGCTCCGACGGGGTGACCGAACCCGCGACGCTGAGCGCACCGCGCGGCGGCGGGGTCGGTGCCGTGCAGCTCGGCGGCTCCGGCCTCGGCGACGCGATCGTCGCCTGGACTCAGGGCAGCGGCGCCAACGCCCAGGTGGCCGCGGCGGTCATCGACGCTCCCCCCGACCCCTTCTTCGTGCAGACGCCGAGCGGCTGGCTCCGCCAGGCGACGATCGCGATCCACTGGGCCGCCGCGATCAACGCGATCGGCGGCCTCACCTACTCGGTCAGCGTCGACGACGAGCCCGTCGGCAAGCCGACCAGGCGGCTGTTCACGCGGCTGCGCAGCGCTCGCATCGGCGACGGCCGGCACCGGATCCAGGTCTTCGCGATCGACGAGGCGGGTCAGGAGACCGGCTCGCGCAACGCCGTCCTCCTGGTCGACCGGCGAGCGCCGAAGGTGAAGCTGAGGCAACGCGGCAACCGCGTCGCCGTCGTCGTCTCCGACGGAGCCCGCCGTGAGAGCTCCGGCGTCAAGGGCAGCACGCTCCAGATCGCTTTCGGCGACGGCGACGGCAAGGCCAAGGGAGGGAGCAAGGGCGGGGGCGCGACGACGATCTCGACCGCGCCGGGCGGGGGCAGCAAGAGCGGCAAGGGGAAGCCGGCCCTGAAGACGGTCCGCCATGCCTACCCGCGCCCCGGTGCCTACAGGATCACGGTCACCGCCCGCGACCACGCCGGTAACACCACCAGCTTCGAGCGCCGAGTGCGGGTCGGATGAGCTCCCCTTCGCCTGCCCGCCTCGCCGCGGCCGCCCGCCTCGCCGCGGCCGCCGCCTGCCTCGGCGCGCTGGCCCTGCCGACCGCCGCCGCCGCCCACTACGGCAACGCAGCCGGCGGCATCGAAGGAGCCCTGCTGGTCTCGGCCGACTACGCCCGGCTGGAACAGGGAGACGACGCCAGCAGGTTCGCCGCGATCTCGGCCGACGGTCGCCACGTCGCGATCCAGACCCGCTCCCGCAACTTCTTCGCCGACGACGATCCCGACCCAGCCGGCGGATTCCGGACCGGCGGCATCTTCCGCTTCGAACTCCAGACCCGCAGCCTGGTCAAGGTGGCCGATGGCGACCTCCTGCGCGAAAGCGACAAAGCCCTGCTCCTGCGCGGGGCCTCGAATCCCTCGATCAGCGCCGACGGGCGCTTCGTCGCCTTTGCCACCGGACGGCAACTGGTGCCCGGCGACGACAACGGCAGCATGGACGTATACGTGCGCGACATGAGCGTTGCGGCGGGGGCGGCGGGGTCATACGTCCTGGCGTCCGCCCGGGACGGGGGCGAGGCCGCGGCCAGCTACGCTCCTCCCCCCTTCCCGGCATCCGGCGCCAACCCGGGCGCCGAGGTCTCGCCCGGGGTCGCACTAAGCGCCGACGGGACCAAGGTCGCCTTCCGCACCGAGACGGAATCGGACCTGCCGGCGAGCGGCGGCGTCGATACCCCCGCCGGGCAGATCTTCGTCCGCGACCTGGCGAGCCAGACGACGACCCTGGTCAGCGCCGCCCGCGACCCGGGGACGGGGTCGATGACCGCCACGCCGGCCGGGGTCGGCCTCGGTGCCGCGATCAGCGCCGACGGCACCACCGTCGCCTGGACCGGCCGTGGCGCCGCGACGCAGACGCGCCTGCTCGCCGGCGAGAACCCGGACCCCAGCTTCAACTACTACCTCTGGCGCCGCGCCCCCTTCGGCCCGGGGGAGCCGACGCGCCGGATAACCGGCCTCGCCGACCCCGACGACCCGGTCTGCCGCCAGGCCGAAGAGGAAAACCCGGGCATGACCACCGTCTTCGACCCGAACTCGCACGGGCCCTGCTTCGGCCCCCTGACCGACCAGGAGGGAAACCGCGCCGACATCGAGCTCGCAGCTGCCGGCCCTCAGCAGCGACGGCTACACGGTCGCCTTCCTCACCGGCTCGGGCCCGCGCCCGCTGGTCCAGAGCGGCCCCGGCCTCGACCTCTATCTGACCGACATGCGGCCCGGGGTGACGCGCAAGGCCGGAACCGTCGAGCTGACCCGCGACAGACTCCAGCGGCGACCTCGCGACCAACCTGCCGCTGGGCAGCCTGGCGATGTCGGCGAGCGGACGCTACCTCGCCCTCACCACCGGCCGCACCAAATTCTCCCTCCCGGCGCTGCAGCTGCTCGGCCCCCCGCGGGCGGTGCCGGGACCGCAGGAGATGTACGTCGTCGACCTGCATGGCCGCACCCTCGAACGCGCAACCCGCTCGGTCCTGGGCGGCGACGTCGACGGCGGCGCCCAGGACGGGGTAACGATCTCGGCCGACGGCTCGCAGGTCGCCTTCAGCTCCTTCGCCGGCAACCTCTTCTTCGGCGACGCCAACCAGCGCCCGGACGCCTTCGTCGCCACCCGCCTGCCCGAGCCGCCGGCTGACGGCGCGACGGCGGGCGGTGCCCAGGACGGGGTCAGCTCGCTCACCGTCAGCCGCTCCGGGCCACGCGTGATCGTGCGCGCGAAAACGAAGGCGGGCGGCGTCGCGATCCTGACGATCACCGTTCCCGCGGCGGGGCGGGTCGAAGCGGTCGCGGTCGCGCGCACCGGCAAGCCGGCCAAGCCTCGCGCGATCGCCAGGCGCAGGACGCACGCCCGCGGCAAGGGCACCTTCAACGTGGTCATGCGGGTCCGCGGCCGCTTCCGTGCCGCCCTTCGCGACGGCCACGAGCTCCACGCTCGGGTCAAGGTCGCCTTCAGCCCTGCCGCCGGGGGCAGGCGCCTGCACGGGTCCACCGCCGTGACGTTCGCCGACTAGCGGCGATGGCCCGCGCCCTCTTCGTCTGCCGCCGCAATCCGCCGTTTACCAAATCTTCTCCAAATCGACACAACAGCTTTACCGGGCTGTAGCAGCCATGGGAAAAGCTGGCGCGGATGCTGGCAGAACCGACGACGTCCGGCCCGTCCGGGGGCCCCGAGCAGATCGCCAACGTCGAGATCCGCCCGGCCGAACTGCAGGTTCTCGTCGACGGCAGGCGGACCGGCTTCACCGTGCGCGAGTTCGAGCTCTTCTTCCTGCTCGCGGAGCGGCTCGACAGCGTCGTCCAGCGACCCGATATCTACGCGCTGATGTGGGGCGGGGAGATGCCGCGCCGCGACCGCTCGGTCGACGTGCTGGTACGCAAGGTGCGCGGCAAGCTCGAGCAGGTGGCGCCCGAGTGGCGCTACATCCACACCCACTTCGGGATCGGCTACCGCTTCACTCCCGAACGGATCGCGTAGGCGCCGCTCAGCCGCGGCGGCGCTCGGCGGTCGCCGCCGCGGGAGTGACCCGCCGCCCGCGTCCCGGCCCACCGCGCATCGAGGCGCCGCCGATCGCGGCGATCAGGACTAGCCCCAGCAGATAAGGCGGCACGGTCGAGCCCTCCTCTTCGCCTTCGTAGCGGGAGAAGGCGTGGGATTCCTCGATCGCCGCCTCCTCTTCGCGCTTTTCCTCGACCTGATAGCTCCGTGCCGGCGCCCCTCCGGGAGGCATTGGCCGCACGGCGGGAGGCGGCGGCGGCAGGATCGCCGCCGGGACCGCGGCGAGGCCGACCAGGGGCGTGATGAACGGCGCCGGCGACAGCGGCGCCGGCGGGATCACGGTCGGCGGTGGGCTCGGCGGTGGGCTGGGCGGCGGGGTGGCGCCGGCGGGCGGCGACGACGGGGGCGGCGTGAAGTCAACCGGCGGACCGCCGGCGGGCGGCGGCGGGGGCGGCGGCGGCGTGGCGGTCGCAGCGGCCCGTTTGAAGCGGTCGGGGCGCAGCGGCCGGGTGCCGCAGGGACGGCGAACGCTGCCGGCCTGAACGGTGACCTGGTCGGAGTAGGAGAAGCCGCCGGCGCTGACGGTCACCGTCGTGGTGCCGGCGTTGAAGGGACAGAGCAGGCCGGAGCTGTTGTCGGTGACGACCTTGTCGTGGGCATCGAGAAAGGGCTTGTGCAGGTTCGTCGAGGCGGGGTCCTGGCGAACGAAATCGGCGATGTCCGGGTCCGAGGACGTGAACGCGTACTCGGGGGCGAGCCGGTCGGCACAGCCGGCGACCAGGCACGGATCCGGCGGGAAGGCGGTGTAGGGCGTGCTGCCCGAGGGGTTTGGGATCCCCGAGCCGGCGGCGGTGGCGCCCCAGCGATCGCCGCCGAGCGGTCGCCGGCCGAGACCGCTGAACAGGGCGGGGATCGAGCGCCGCAGCAAGGTGCCGTCCGTCGCCTCGAGCGAGAGGTCCTCGACGACCGGGATCAGCCTGACCCGGACCGGCGCCCGGTTCGTGCTCGGGTCGCGCTGGGAGGCGTCGAGCTCGAGCAGCATCACGCCGCTGTCGCCGAACAGCGAGTCGGCCACGTCGGCTCCAACCACGCCCGCGAGCTGCGAGCGATATCCGAGCGTGCCGGTCCCGAAGCTGGGGATGGTCGTCGCCGCGCCCGAAGGGATCCGCATCGCCCGGTTCTCTTCGGGCCGGTCGAACAGGTAGGCCGAGGCGCCGCCCGCGAGGAGCGTCCGCGCCACCTCGTCGCCGTCACTGGCGACGTTGAGGCGCGGCGTGAAGTTGGGATTGAGGCTGCGGTTGCCCATCGCGATCGCCGGGATCCCCCTGGCGCGGGCGTCGGCCAGCACCGCTTCGAGCCAGGGAAGCTGGGCCTCCGGTGGATTCTGGAAGGGGTCGCTGGCGGCCAGCGAGCCGTGCGAGTTGTCGATCACGATCACGCGCACGGTCCCGCCGGGACCGCTGCTGTCGAAGGCGTAGTGGGTGCGGGCGCCGGCGCCCGCGGCGGCGCCCGGGATCCCCCCGGTGGAGACGCCGGCCGGCGCCGCGCCGGCGCCGAAGGGAGCCGGAAAGCCCGCGAACGCTGCCTGGAAGACCGCCGAGCCGGTGCCATCGCTGACATCGCCCGAGCCCAGCGCCGGGAAGACGGGCAGGCTCGGTTCGGAGCCGAGCAGGGCGGCGTAGCGTTCGCCGTCGGCCGGGCCGAGGCCGGTGACGACGCGGTTGCCGGTGTAGAGGAGGGCCCGCGGGCCGGAGCCGGAGCGCATCGAGCCGACCAGCCGCAGCGCCGCGGCGAGCGTCCTGTCGGGGCCGATCGCCTGTGGGGCGAGGTCGGCGCAGGCTTCCTCGCAGGCGGCGTTGCCGGCGACGGCGAAGCGGACGGGGCCGCCCGGCAGCGGAATCGAGGTGCGCTTCGCCGCGACCGGGGCGGCGTCGGCGGCGCCGAAGCGGGCGATCGCGGCGGTCCGCACCCGCGCGCGGACCGCCCCGCCGCCGCCGCCGCTGGCCGAGGTGCCGCGGCCGGTCGCGTCGGCGTAGCCGCTCCAGCCGCCGACCGCCCAGCCACTGCCGCCGGAGTCGAGCAGCAGGGCCAGGACCGGGTCGCTCTTCAGCGGCCGGTCTGCGCTGGAGCTGGCGAAGCTGGTGCGCTGCTGGTCCTCCCATCCGTTTGCCGTCTCGCGCAGCAGGTAGCCGTCGCCGGGGAGGGCGAAGGGCGGCAGAATCGGCGGCGGCACCGTGGGGTCCGGCGGCGGCAGGTCGTCGGCCGGCGGGAAGGAGAGCTGCGGGATCACCGAGACGACCGCGCGCACGCCGCCGCCGTCGCGCACGGCTGCCGCGGCGATCGCGGTCGAGCCGGGGATCGGCTGCTTCGAGAAGCGCCAGGGCGCGCCGGGACCGCCGTCGCGCTCGATGACGATGTCGCGCCCAGCCGCGACCGCGCCGCCGTCGGGGAGGCCGGCGACCGCGTAGACGTACGGCTGGCCGCCGGGGGCGCTGTGGAGCAGCGCGTGAGCGGACGCGTCGACGTGCCAGCCGCCGCCGTCTTCGACCAGGAGGTCGTCGCCGGCGGCGACGATCGCCTCGCCGCCGGCGAAAGCGATCGAGGTGAAGCTGCGGCCGGAGAAGCCGGCGGGCAGCGGCTCCTGGTCCCAGCTCTTGCCGTAGCGCAGCAGTGCCCCGTCCTTGCCGACCGCGAAGCCGCGGCTGGGGTCGCCGGGATCGAAGGCGACGCCGGTGAGGTTGCCCTCGAAGCCGATCGGGATGCCGGGGTCGGCGATCCAGAGGTCGTCGCTGGCGTTCCACAGCCACATCGCCCCCTGGTCGCCGACCGCGTGGGCGCGGCTGGGTTCGGGCCAGGCGACGCCGCGCAGGATCGGCTTCCGCACCGCGCCGCTGGAGCTGAGCAGGAACTCGCGCCGCCAGCCGCGGCCGGGCGCGTAGCGGGCGACGCCGCCGTCGACGCCGACCGCCAGGGCGGGCGAGGAGATCGAGCCGGGAGCGGAGCCGGGGCCGGCGGTGGCGGCGGTCAGCGGCGCTCGCAGCGAGACCGGCCAGGGATGCAGGAGGGCGGGGGCAGCCTTGCCGGAAATCTCGACCGGTCCGTCGAGCCAACCGGCCTGGTCGCTGTAGAAAGCGCCGCCGGCGCGGAAGTTGCCGCCGCCGCCGGGCATGCGCACGAAGCTTCCCCCGTCCAGGCGCAGGTAGGTGCCGCGGTTCGTTTCCTCGCCGCCGCCGACGTCGAGCGGGTTGGTGACGATCCGACCGCCGGCACCGTTGCCGGGCCAGGCGAAGCTGCGGTAGCCGATCTGGCGCGAGAGGGAGACACCGAGCGGGGCGTCGCAGACCGCTTCGACGTCGCACCAAGAGCCGGCCACGGCGCCGGCGCCGCTGTCGTAGAAGACGGTGAGGTCGCGGCTGGCGCCCGCGATCGTCCCGGCGAGGTCGATCCAGAGTCCGTCCGCGGTCACGGTGAGGGGCTGGGCGGCGCCGCCGATCGGCGCCAGGCCGGAGATGCCAAGGGCCGGCGTGTCGCGGTCGGCGAATCTGGCAGCGCCGAGGCCTTTCTCCACCCAGAGCGGGCCTGCGGCGGTGGCGGTGCGCTGCAGCAGGACGACCGCGCGGCCCAGCGTGTCGTCGGCTTCGGCGATCGCCCAGGCGTTGCCAAGCCCGGTGGCGTCGATCGCGAGGATGTGGAACTTCGCCTCGGAGCCGAGCGGGACTTTCACCGGCTCCCGCGTCCATTCCGCTTTAGTCCCGTCGAAGCGGACGATGCCATCGGCGACCGAGCGGCCGATCGGGGCGAAGAAGAGGCCGGCGTGACCATCCCCTTCGTCGAAGGCGGCGTCGGCGACCTGGCCCGCGCCGAGGTCGCCGGCCAGCGCCTCCGCCGGACGTTCGCCTTCGACCGGGAGGAGGACCGTCGGCGGCGGCGCGGGCAGCGCCCGCCAGACCCCGCCTGGGTCGTGGTGCAGGACCACGACCTGCTCGCCGGCGGGCCGGGTGGAGTCGCGGCCGACCAGGACTCCCCCGCCCTCGCGGGTGATTCGCGCCGAGAGCCGGTTCGGGACCGGTCCCCGGTAGGGGTTGCCGGAGGCGTCGACCGGCGTCGCGTAGACCTGCCAGCCGCTGGCGTCGGCGTAGCGCAGGAAGGCGAGCTGGGGGCGCGGATTGGCGGCTTCCACCGGGGGGCCGAAGGGGATCGAGCGAGAGCCGGCCTCGGCCGCCCCGACCGCAAGCGGCAGCTGCCTGTAGCCCCAGGCTTCCCCCGCCTCGCCCGCCGGAGCCGCCCCCATCAGGCTCATGATCGGGTCGGCCGTGCCCAGCAGGGGCAGCGGCCCGACCCCCGGGGCCAGCGGTTCGCCGCGGCCGCTCGACGCCCCCAGCGTGGTGAGGGCGACGCAGCCGGCGAAGACGGCGATCGCGACCTGGAGACGGCGTCGGTTCGCCTGCACGCGGCTCACCTCTTTTCCATCTCCTTCGCTTCGAAGGCGAGCTTGGTCGGGTAGCGGTCGCGGCTGAGGTGGAGCGCGAGCGAGTGGCGGCCCTTTGCGAAGGTCCGCTTCGGCGTGCGCGCGACCGTGCGGCTGCCGCGCTTGGCGATCAACGCGATCCGGGCGCGCCGCGTAAGCGTGAAGCTGACCGTCAGGGTGAAGCGGTGCAGGCGCGACCGGATCCGCTTCAGCAGCGGCGGCAGCTTGCGGGTGCGGGGATCCTTGGCTTTCGCGTCTTCGATCGGAGGCGGCGCGAACAGTTCCGAGTCGTCGACCGGGAGGGCGTCGGGCACGAACTGTTCGGCCGCCTCGTTGGGCCGGAAATCGATCGTGCCCTGGAAGCTGGGATCGGTGTCGAGCGGCAGCGGGCTCCCGTCGCTGTAGTGGAAGAGCCAGCCGCCCCAGGTCACCATCCAGCAATCGTTCGGCGCCGGGCAGGCGATCCGCGCGGCGCTGCCGCGGCCGGCGCCGGACGCCGGCAGGCGGGTGGTCGTCGTCGTCCCGTCATCCGCGATCGTCGCCACGATCGCCTTGCTGTTGGCGCTGCGGCGCTCGGCGAAGGGGACCACGGTCGCGATCGCGCTGTCGCTGCCCGGCATCGCCGCGACGTCGCCGAAGCGGTCGCCCGATCCGAATTCTGCGCCGCTCAGGCTCAGCTCCTGGAAGGCGCTGCCGACGAGGCGGGCGGCGAGCGGCGGCCGAGCGACCGCGCCTTCCGGCGGTGCCGCCGGGCCGGAGGCGGCGCCGCCGCCCACCGCCCAGAGGTCGGTGCCGTCGCTATCGAGGGCGAGCATCTCGGTGCCGTCGGCGGGCACTCCCAGCAGCGGTTTGGGAGCGAACGGGTCGCTGGTGAAGCTGCCGCCGTGGACCGAGTGGATCAGGCGCGGCACCGGCTCCGGCGCGGCGAGGAAGACGGGATCGCTGCGGTTCTCGGGCGCGCGGCCGACCAGCGTGCTCTCGTACAGGGCCCCGGCGTGGAACTCCATGTCGCTGACCCCCCGTCCCTGGGGGCCGTAGACGGAGATCAGATCGGAGCCGTTCCAGTGCAGATGGAAGGCGCCGATCCGGGTTCCCAGCGCATCCTGGGAGCCGACGCCGCCGAACCAGCAGTCGTCCGGACCGTGGCAGGCGGCGGAAAGCATGCGGCGGAACGGATCGGGCGCGTCGGGCCGGGTGCTCCACGAGCCGACCACCTGGCCGTCCTTGAACCGACACAGCGCCAGCCCGGACCCGGCGCGCGGCAGGCTGGGTTCGCTGACGACCCAGAACTCGGTCGGCCCGGCCCAGGCGATGCGCGCCGTTTCCGCCGGGCCGCCGCAGACAGTGGCGAGCTGGTGCCAGCTCTGGCCGTTCCAGCTGAAGATCCCACGCGGAATCGTGCTGTTGCCCTCGACGGTCAGGAGGCCGCGGTTGGCTTCCCAGAAGGAGAGGTCCCCGGGCGCGCCAAGCGGCACTTTGAAGGGAACGCCCGCCGGCGGCGACGGCTGCTCGAGGCGCCAGATCAGCGCATCGGCACGCGCCCCGGCAGCGGCAAGCGCCGCGATCAGCAAGGCCAGGCAGGAGGCCAGCGCCGCTGTCGCGGCCCTACTCACCTTCCGGCTGCGCCTCGAACTCGCGCGTCGCCTCCTCGACCACCTGACCGAAGTCGAGCAGGGTCGGCTGGACCGTGGCGAGGACCGCGTCGAGCGCGTGCCCGGAGAGCGTCTCGTGCTCGACCAAGGCGTTGGCGGTCTCATAGACGGCGCTCCGGTTGCGGCCAAGGATCTCTTCCGCCTTGGCCACCGAGTCCTTGACGATCCGCTCGACCTCGCGGTCGATCAGCTCCAGCGTCGCCGGACCGACCGAGCCGAGCTCCTGCAGCGAGGCGCCGAGGAAGACCTCGCCCGCTTTCTCGCCGATCGTCACCGGCCCCAGCGCCTCGGACATCCCGTATGAGGAGACCATTTGCCGGGCCAGCGCGGTGGCGGCGTGGAGATCGTCGTGGACCCCGGTCGAGACGACGCCGAACTCGACCTTCTCGGCGGCGAAGCCGGAGACGATCGCGATCAGGTGTCGGCGCATGTCCGGCTCCTGCATCACCACCGCGTCGCGGTCAGTGAGCTGGTTCGCCGCGGTGCCCATCTGGCGCCCGCGGGCGACGATCGAGAGCTTTTGCGCCGAGGTCTTCTGCCCGATCGAGCGGATCACTACAGCGTGGGCGGACTCGTGGATCGCGATCACCCAACGTTCCTCGTCGGTGAGGGCGTGGCTCTTGCGGGCCGGCCCGGCGACGACGCGGTCGATCGCCTCCTCGAGGGTCGGCTGGTCCATCTCGGTCCGGCCTTCGCGCACCGTCAGCAGCGCCGCCTCGTTGATCACGTTGGCGAGCTCGGCGCCGCTGAAGCCGGAGGTGAGCTTGGCGATCTCCTCCAGCGAGGTTCCCGGGGCGAGCGGGCGGCCGCCGCAGTGCAGGGTGAGGATGTCGAGACGGCCGTGGACGTCGGGCACGTCGACGGTGACCTGGCGGTCGAAGCGCCCCGGCCGCAGCAGCGCCGGGTCGAGGATGTCGGGGCGGTTGGTCGCGCCGAGGACGACGACTCCGGCGTCGCCGCCGAAGCCGTCCATCTCGACCAGCATCGCGTTCAGCGTCTGCTCGCGCTCGTCGTTGCCCTGGCCGACGCCGGCGCCGCGCTTGCGCCCGGCGGCGTCGAGCTCATCGATGAAGATCAGCGCCGGGGCCTGCTTGCGGGCCTTGGCGAAGAGGTCGCGGACGCGGGCGGCGCCGACGCCGACCAGCGACTCGACGAAGTCCGAACCGGAGAGCGAGAAGAAGGCGGCGTCCGCCTCACCGGCGGTTGCCTTCGCCAGCAGGGTCTTGCCGGTCCCCGGCGGGCCGACCAGCAGCACGCCCCTCGGCGCCCGCGCCCCGACCGCCGCGTATTTGCTCGGGTCGGCGAGGTAGTCGCGGATCTCGCGCAGCTCGGCCACCGCTTCGCCGGCGCCGGCGACGTTCTCGAAGGTGGTGCGGTCGGGAGCGTCGGCGTTGCGCTTGCGGCCCTTGCCGGTGAACTTGGAGAAGCCCGCGAAGGCACCGGCGCCGCCGTCCTGGCCGAGCCGGGTGAAGAGGACGAAGAGGCAGACCAGCAGCAGGATCGGGATGAGGAACTGGACCAGGATCTGCTTGGTCGGCTTGTCGGCCTGCTGGTCGATCGTCACCACGGCGCCGCTTTCAGTCAGCGCTTTGACCAGCGAGTTGGTCTGGGCGTCAGAGCTCGGATAGGCGGCGTAGACCTGGCGCCCGTTGACCGTGTCGGCAACCACGCGGGAGTCCTGGTCGAGCAGCGTCGCGACATTGATCTGCTTGTCCTGGGTCAACTTCAGGACTTTGCTCAAAGGCACCTTTTCGCCGCCTGAGCTCGGCTGGATCTGCCCCAGCAGGGAGAAGAAGAGGACCGTCAGCCCGACCGAGGCGACAATCAGCAGCGTGTTGAGGGGATCCTTGAGGAACCAGCGGCCGATCGCCGCCAGGCGCTCTCCGGCGGCGCTCGCCGCGTCCTTGAAGTCGACTTTCGGCGGTCGCATCGGCAGGCGGGTGCTGCGCTTACGCGCCGGCTGGTCTTGCTGCTGGTCGTTCATCTGCTCCTTCGCTGCGGTTCGGAGTTGCGTCTTGCCCGGAAACCCACCACCGGCACGGCGCCCGGGCTCGCCTGGAGCCCGGGCACCGCTTTGCGCCGGCAATAAGCAGGGCCGGGCTAGCTTTTGCCGTTGCCTTTTTTCACCAGTTTCAGCGTCACCGCGCTGGTCATGGTTTTCGCCGCCCCGCCGACCGGCGAGAAGGTGAACGTGAGGTTCACTTTGAGCGCGCCTTTCTTGCTCAGCAGCTGCTTCGCCGCGGCGGTCGGTTTGAAGGTCACCGAGTAGGTGCCTGCTTTGCCGACCGTAAGGGTCGTGCTGCCGACTTTGATGGTTTTTTTGCCTACTTTGGCGGTGCCCAGAACCCCGAGTTTGCCGGCCCCGGGGAGCTTGACCGAGAAGGTCGCGCTCCCGGTTTTCGACGAGATCGTTTTTTTCGGGATCGAGAACTGGTTGCTGACGACGACCGTGCCGCCACCGCCGCCGGCCGAGCCGCCGCCACCGCCGCCGCCGGAGCCGCCGCCCGAACCGCCGGCCGAGCCGGCCTTGTTCCAGCCGATTTCAGCGACCGCCGTCCGCGAGATCGAGATCAGCGAGGGCGGGACCGGTGCGTAGTCCGCAGCGAAGAGCTGCGCTTGGCCGGTCGCGCTGACGATGCTTTCCTCGTAATCCTTGACGGTGCGAGCTTTGGCCTCCTCTTCGGTGGTGTTGCCGAAGACCGCCGCGTTGTCGTCGAAGACGAGCGCGTAGGTCAGCGTGCAGATGCCGAAGCCGGTGCTGGCGTTGACCCCGCTGGTTTTCGACCAGTCGCCGAACGAGGTGGCGGGGGTGTTCTGGAATATCGCCGGCGAGAGGCAGTTGGCGCCCTTCTGGGTGGGGTTGCTGGCTGCCGTCGTTTTGAAGCCGTTGACTTCGTCGAAGGTCGGCTCCGTGAAGCCGTTGCCGGCTTCTTCCTGGGGGGAGCCGACGGCGACGCTGCCGTTCTGGACCTGGGTCCAGTAGGGCGTCGTCGGCGCCGTGGGCAGCGCCGCGTTGACGGCCAGCGTGGCACTGTTGTTGCGCGCCGTGGCGATGTCCGAATAGCCGATCGAGCCCTCGGTGCTGACCAGTGCTTTGACGAGTTCGCCGTTGCCGTTGCCGCACGCCGAGGTCAGGAAGTCGACGTTGTCGGCCTCTTTGCCAGGGGCGGCGGTGGCGCCACACTGACCACCGGTGCCGAATTGGGCATTCGGCCAGGCGTGGTTACCTTCGCCGCTCGGGCCGCTCTCGTAGGTCGTGGTCCAGCCACGAGCCGGTTCGATAGTGCGCAGGTAGTCCTTGAACCCGAAGGTGGTGCCGGAATTGTCGAAGCGCACGACGCGGATGATCGGCACGTCGCAGGCGCCGAGCTGGGAGCCGAGCGGAAGCGCGTCGCTCCATTTCGTGTTTTCGACGCCAGCCCAGATCCTCTCGAACTTTTTCTTCGTGAAGCGCACCCGCAGGATGCCTTTGGTCGACGCGTTGGTGTTCGCGGTCGAGACGGTGCGGTACTGGTCGGGAAGCGGTTCGGGGCTGCAGCCGTCGGGGAGGTTGACCAGCGGGGCGATCGCGCCGGCGGCAATCGGGAAGACGTGGATTTTCCCGTCGTTGGTGGAGATGGCGTCAGCCGTTTCGACTTTGCCGCCGACTTCGATGCCGCCAGAGTTCATCAGCGCCACCTGCGCCGGGGTCGGCGGGTCGTCGGTGCCGGAGAAGCGCGAGGCGTTGTTGCGCAGCTGCGCCGTTTTGATCCCGGCCCCGCTGCCGTTGGCGTTGTAGGCGACGTTGAGCCCCGACCCTGCGCAGTAGTTGTTCTTGAAGCTGAAATTGAAGACTTCCTGCGCGCCTTTGGCGAAGCTGGCGCCGTTGCCGTCGATGTTGCTCCCGGCGCATTTGGCCGTGGTGAAGTCGGCGTTGGCCTGGGAGGAGAGACCCGCCGCCATCAGTACTGCCAGCGCCAGGGCGAGCAGCCCCGCCCTGACCGCGCGCGCGCCGCTTCTCGGCGCACTCGTCGTGTCGCTCATGCGAGTGATTCCTTTCATCGGCTGAACCATTTCGGCGCCAGCGTTGTCGGCCGCATATGGCTCTGTCAAGCGGTTCACCGAACTTCTACGAAGTCGTTACAACTCCGTATCCGTGCTGTCACCAGATCTTCTCCAGCTGGTGACGGCAGGGTCACCGCCGGTCCCTCCCGGGCCCACTTCGAGGATCCTCCGCACCGCCTTGGCCGGCAGCTAGGCGCTCGGGTGCGAGGCGTCCTCGAACTCGCGAAAGAGCCCGGTGACGACGAATGCGACCTGCTCGCCGATGTCGACGGCGTTGTCGGCGATCCGCTCGATCGCCCGCGCCGCCAGCAGCATCGTCATCGCCCACTCGCGCCTGTCGGCGTCGTCGCCGATCTCGAGTGCGAGGTGGAAGCACTCGCGGTTGAGGTTGTCGACGACGTCGTCCTGGCGGACCAGGTCGCGCGCCATCTCGACGTCGCGTTCGTGGAAGGCCCGCTTCGACTGCATGATCAGCGTCCGCGTCTGTCCGCCCATGGTGAGGATTCGCTTCACCATCTCCTGGTCGGCCGGCGGCTCGTTACCGGTCAACGGAATCAGCTTGCAGACGTTGACGCACTGGTCGCCCATCCGCTCGATGTTCTTCAACACGTGCAGCAGGGCCGAGATCAGCCGCAGGTCGGTTGCCACCGGAGACTGCGTCGCCAGCAGCGTGATCAGGCTCTGGTGCACCTCCAGGTAGCGGCCGTCGATGCGATCGTCGTCGTTGACGACGATCTGCGCCAGCTCGACGTCGGTGTGCTCGACCGCCTCCAGGGTCCGTTCGAGGGCTGTGTTGGCCAGGTCGAGGCCGCCGAGCGCGCTCGCCTCGAGCTGCTCCAGTTCCTCCTGGTAGTGGATGCGGACCGATTCCGGCATCAGCCGACCTTCCCGGAGACGTAGTCCTCCGTTCGTTTGTCTCCCGGGTTGGTGAAGATCTTCTCGGTTTCGTCGTACTCGACCAGGCGGCCCCAGCGGTTGTGCTCCTCGGCGTCGAGCTCGACCATGAGGAAGGCGGTGCGGTCGGAGACGCGGGCCGCCTGCTGCATGTTGTGAGTGACGATGACGATCGAGAACTCATTTTTCAGCTCGATCATCAAGTCCTCGATCTTGCCGGTCGAGATCGGGTCCAGGGCCGAGCAGGGCTCGTCCATCAGGATCACGTCAGGCTCGACCGCGATGCAGCGGGCGATGCAGAGGCGCTGCTGCTGGCCTCCGGAGAGGCCGAAGGCGTTGTCGCCGATCCGGTCCTTGACCTCCTCCCAGAGCGCAGCTCCCCGCAGCGCCTTCTCCACGGTCGCGTCGAGATCGTCCTTGCGTCCGAGGACGCGTGGTCCGAAGGCGACGTTGTCGTAGATCGACTTCGGGAACGGGTTTGGTTTCTGGAAGACCATCCCGATCAGCTTGCGGGCCTGTACCGGGTCGACGGTCGGGCCGTAGAGGTCCTCGCCGTGGTAGAGGATCTCCCCCCTCACTTCGGCGCCCGGGATCAGGTCGTTCATGCGGTTGAAGCAGCGCAGCAAGGTGCTCTTGCCGCAGCCCGAAGGCCCGATCAGCGCCGTCACGTCCTTGCGGTGGATGTCCATGGAGACGCCTTTGACCGCGGTGACGCCGCTGTAGAGGACGTCGACCCCCTTCAGCTCGAAGACCTTTTCGCGCTCGCCGCTGACGCGCTGCGGCTGGAATTCCTCCGGGCGCACGGCAATACCGGCCCGCACCGCCGCTTCTTCGCGCGTGTCCCTGCCCGTCCGGGCCCTATCGTCGTGCGCCATCTTCTCGCTCACAGTAGACCACCTACCACCTTTGCTCGTAACGATTTCGTAGCCAGATCGCAAAGGAGTTCATTGCGAGCAGCACCACCAACATGAGGATGATTCCCGCGGCCGCCAGCGCCTGGAACTCCTCCTGCGGCCGCAGCGCGTAGTTGAAGATCTGAACCGGCATCGCCGAGTAGCCGTCGGTCCCGAACGGCGTCGGGTCGAAGGTGACGAACACGGTGGCGCCAACCAAAAGCAGCGGCGCGGTCTCGCCGATGGCGCGGGAGACGGCGAGGATGACCCCGGTCGCTATCCCCGGAATCGCGGCCGGCAGCACCTGCCGGCGGATCGTCTGCCACTGGGTCGCTCCCAGGGCCAGGGAGCCCTGGCGAATGGAGCCCGGCACCGCCCGCAACGCCTCACGCGAGGCGATGATCACCATCGGCAGCACCAGCAGCGCCAGGGTCAGCGAGCCGGCAACCAGGATGAAGCCGAGGTCGAGCGGCCCGCGGACGATGAACGCGAGGCCGAGGATCCCGTAGATGATCGAAGGGACCGCCGCGAGGTTCTGGATGTTGACCTCGATCACGGTGTTCCACCAGCGCGACTTGTCCGCATATTCCTCGAGGTAGAGGGCTGCGCCAACTCCGACGGGCACGATGAAGAGCAGCACCCCCGCGATCAGCTGCAGCGACCCGATGATCGCGGGCCGGTAGCCGGCTTTGTCGGGAAATGCGGTCGAGGGCGGATTGTTGACCAGGTCGGGGCCAAGCGCCGACGATCCCTTGGCGAGAGCCTGAAGGATCAGCGCCAGCAGACCGGCCAAAGCGATGGTGACAGCGAGGAGGAGTAGCCCGGCGAAGACGGCGTTGCGGATGACGTCGCCGCGCGGCTGGGCTCGCAGCGTCGCCTGGGTGGTCGCTCGGGCGCCCGCTACGGCAAGCCGGTTGCGTGGCGAGCTCGCCCCCCCGGCCTCCATCACTCGTAGACCTCGCGGTACTTGCGAACGAGGCGAATGCTGATCACGTTCATGATCAGCGTCATCACGAAGAGGACGGCGCCGACTGCGAAGACCGACTTGTAGTCGATCGATCCGGTCGCGATGTCACCGGTGGCGGTGGTGGCGATGTAGGAGGTCATCACCTGCACCGATTCGACGGGGTTCAGCGTGGGGTTTGGCGTGTTGCCAGCGGCGAGTAGGACGATCATGGTCTCGCCGACGGCGCGGGAAACCGCCAGCACCACCGAGGCGACTATCCCCGATAGCGCGGCTGGGAAGATCACCCGCGTCGCCACCTTCACCCTGGTCGCTCCGAGCGCGTAGGCGCCGTCGTGGAGGCCGCGTGGAACCGCCCTCATCGCATCGTCGGACAGCGAGGCAATGATCGGCACGACCATCAAAGCGATACCCAGAGACGCCGCCAAAGCCATAAACGGTTTGCCGTCGGCGCCGCCGAGGAATTCGCCCGGCCAGAGTGGCACGATGATCTCCGGAAGGATGAAGCTGACCGCGAAGAATCCGATCGCGACCGTGGGTATTCCGGTCAGTACCTCGAGGATCGGCTTGATCGTTTTGCGGACCCGCGGCGACGCGTACTCGCTCAAGTAGACCGCCGTCGCAAGGCCGAGCGGGATCGCCACCAGCATCGACCAGATGACTACGTTGACGGTCCCCGCCACGACCCCGAGGACGCCGAAGCTGGGCGGCTCGAACTGCGGGGTCCAGTCAAAGGTGAAGAAGAATTCAGTGCCCGGGACGATTTCGAAGAAGCCGACCGTTGGTCCGATCAGCGAGAGGATGATCGCGGTCGTGGTGAGGACCGAAAGAAGAGCGCAGAAGGCGAGCAGCCACTTGATCAGCCGCTCGCCATAGCGCTTGCCCTGCGCCTGGAGCCGGCGGGGGGGTCCCCCCGCCGGCTCCGTCGCGATCGTGGCCTCCGGACTCATCTAGGGGGACTCGTGTCCGCTAGGCCCCGATTTTTTCGGCGGCCGCTTCCGATTCTTCGAGCTGGACGTCGGTAAGCGGCACGAAACCGAGGTTTTCAGCCACCGAGTTGACGTTTTCGAGGTAGTAGGTGATGAACGCCTTCACCTCGGGCTTTTTCAGCGCCTGTTCGCTCGGGTACATGAACAGCGGCCGGCTGAGCGGTGCGTAGGAGCCGTCCTGAGCGGTTTCGACCGACGGCGGTACGCAGCCTTTGCCGTTGTCGACTTCGAGGGCTTTCAGGCTGCCTTCGTTCTCCGTGTAGAAGGAGAAGCCGGCGTAACCCATGCCGCCGGGCGAGCCCTCAACGCCTTTGACGGTGGCGTTGTCGTCCTCGCCGACGTTGTTGTAGTCCTTGCGGCTGACACCCTCTTCGCCGTTGACCGATTCGGTGAAGTAGTCGAAGGTACCTGAGTCGGTGCCGGGTCCGAACAGCGCCAGCTCCTCGTCGAAGTCCTCCTCGAGACCGGGGATTTCACTCCAGCTGTCGATCTTCGAGTCGGGGCCCCAGACGTCGGCGAGCTGCTCGACGGTGAGGCAGGCGACCGGGTTCTCGTTGTTGATCATCACGGTCAGCGCGTCGGTGGCGACGTGAACCTCCTGGTAGCCGACCCCGCCCTGTTTGCAGGCGTCTTCCTCTTCCGGCTCGATCGCGCGGGACGCGTCGCTGACGTCGGTCTCGCCAGCGCAGAATTTTTCGAAGCCGCCGCCGGTGCCAGAGGTCCCGACCGTCACCCGGACACCTGAGTTTTCGGCCATGAACTGCTCGGCGACCGCTTCGGTCAGCGGCGCCACGGTGCTGGACCCGTCGATGCGGATCGAGCCCGAAAGGTCTTCCCCCCCGCCGCTGGCGCTGGAACTGTCGTCATCGCTTCCGCAGGCCGCCACCCCTAGTACGAGGACGGCCGCGGAGGCAAGCACCGCGAGCCACTTAGAGCTAGTCACTCTGTCTCCTTCTGGTTGGTTCACTCAGGTTGCCGGCCAGAGGCCGAGGTCGGAAGGACACTCGCAGCGGGCACCAGGGACCTTGTTACGCGCGTGTGTCGAGGATGTAAAAAAGATGTAAAAGGCTGGTGGAAGACCCGAGCGCTCAACCGTCGGGCGAGAAGCGGTAGCCGATCCCGTTGTGGGTATGTATCAGGCTCGTCTCCGGCAGCGCCTCGCCCAGCTTGGCGCGAAGGCGGCTGACGTAGACGTCGACGGAGCGGTCGTCGCGGCGGGGCTCGGCGCCCCAGACCTCCGCGAAGAGCTCTTCGCGGGTCATGATCCGCTGCGGATGGGAGGCGAGGGTGATCAGCAGCTGCAGCTCCCGCATGGTTAGGCGCAACGGCCGGCCGTCGACCAGGGCGGCGTGCTCCTGGGGTCGAATCTCGAGCCGGCTCTCGAGCCGCTGCGAAGGATGCCCACTACCGATCGCCATGATCGCCGAGCATGGCGATCGCGGACGCGAAGTCGGTTATCCCGCCGTGAAGCTGGTGTGAACGACCTGTGAAGCGGGCTCGGGCTCCAGCCCGGTCTCCGGGAACGCAGGCTCGGTCGGGAGCTCGGCGGCGATTCCCGCGGTCAGCTCGGGGTCGAAGCGGTAACCGACACCGAAATGGGTGTGGATGTAGCCCCAGGCGGGCGAGCGCTTCTCCAACTTCTGTCGCAGCTTGCGGATGAAGACGTCGACCGAGCGGTCGCCGTGAGCCATTGCGTAACCCCAGACGCGCTGGTAGATGGCCTCTCGCTCCAGCACCTGCCCTTTGGCCTCGGCCAGCAGCTGCAGGAGCTCGAACTCGCGCCGGGTGAGGTCGAGGCTGTCGCCGCTGACGAAGGCCTGGAATTGATCCGGCCGGATCTCCAGCTCGCCGGCCACGAGCGGGCCGGCATCGGTCTCGACCCGGCCGCGCCGCCGTCGTCGGGAGACCGCCTCGATCCGCGCCATCGCCTCCTCCGGATGGCAGGGCTTGGTGATCCAGTCGTCGGCGCCGAGCCGGAGCCCACGGACCCGCTGGGCCACGGTTGAGCGGCCGGTGCAGACCACGATGCCGAGATCGGGCAGCATCCCGCATACCCGCTCCAGGTAGGTCGCGCCTTCGTCGCCCAGTACCGCCGGATCGAGCAGCAACGCGTTCAGCTTCATCGCCACCAGCTCCTCGGGAGGGACCGCGCTGCCGAGCTGTCGCAGCTGCCAGCCGGCCGCCTCGGCGCGCTTGAAGAGCACGGTGACAAAGCCGCTGTCGCTATCGAGGACGGCGAGTCGGATGGTCTGGTGCGGGTTCAAGAGTCGGGCAGCGCCGGATCGGTGGGGTGGCGCTCTGCCGGCACGTCGAGAGGCATTGTATGCCGCCGAACGGGTGCGGTTGCTGGTGTTTACAGGATTTTCACAACAGGGTCACCCCAATTTGGGGGTTAGGCGATGGCTCCACTCGCCGCCAGACCGAGCACGAGCACGCCGAGGGCGATCCGGTAGACGACGAAGACCCCGAGGCTGTGGGTGCTGAGGTAGCGAAGCAGCCAGGCGATCGCGACGTAGCCGGAGACGAAGGCGACGGCGGTGGCGATCGCCGTCGCCCCGGCCGAGGCGCTGCCGTCCTCGCCGATCTTGCGCAGCTCGAAGAGGCCGCTGAGGACCACTGCCGGTACCGAGAGCAGGAACGAGTAGCGGGCGGCGGCGACCCGGTCGAAGCCGCGCAGCAGGCCGGCGGAGATGGTTGCCCCCGAACGCGAGACGCCGGGAATCAGCGCCAGCGCCTGGGCCATGCCGACGAAGAGGCCGTCGCGGCCGTTCATCGCCGTCAGGTCGCGCCGCTGGGTCCCGACCCGCTCCGCCAGCACCATCACGAAGGAGAAGAGGATCAGGGCGGAGCCGATCAGGTAGAGGCTGCGGGCCCCGGACTCGATCTGGTCGCTGAAAGCGAAGCCGAAGATCGAGATCGGGATCGTGCCGAGGACGATGAACCAGCCGAGCTTGGCGTCCTGGCTGGCGCGGCGAATCGGTACACGCAGCTCGCGCAGCCAGGCGAGCGTGATGCGCCAGAGGTCCGCGCGGAAGTAGATCAGCACCGCCGCCATCGTCCCGAGCTGGATCACAGCGGTGAAGCCGGCGCCTGGATCCTCCCAGCCGAGCAGCGCCGGGACGATGCGCAGGTGCCCGCTGGAGGAGATCGGCAGGAACTCGGTCAGCCCCTGGACGAGGCCGAGGACGATGGCCTCGAGGGCACTCATGGCGGCGCATCCTATGGCGCCGGCCGGGTGCGCTAGATTCCCGCCTGTGAAGCGCATCGCGGCAACCCTCGTCTCGATTCTCGCGACGATGCTCGTGCTGGCGCCGGTGGCGATGGCCGAGAACGGCGTCGGTCTGGCCGGGCCGACCGACGACAAGATGGTCACCTTCTTCTGCTTCGGCGTGATCGCCTTCTTCGCCCTGATCCCGATCGTGATGTCGCTGATCCAGGGCAAGCTGGAGAGGCGGAAGGAACAGCGCCGCAGCGACCTTTCCAGGCTCTCCTAAAGCGTCATACGGCGTCCTCGGTCGCTCGCGTGCGGAGCACGCCACGCTCCCTGCGTCCTGGCCTGATGCCTTAGGAGAGCCGGAAGCCGCTCAAAAGACGTTTCTCAGTTTCCCCCTCGATTTTTGCCACGACTTCGATCCGGCCCTCGAGCGGAGTACCGCGGATCTTCGTGGCGAGCAGGTCGTCTACCTGGAAGATGCCGGCGGAGTTGTTGAGCTCGATCTCGATCCGCACCGCCCGCTCCTCGCCGGCCTCGATCCGGACCTCGTCGATCGCGGCGGCGGAGATCGAGTGAATCCCCTCGTGGCCGGACTCGAGCGGTATGCGGGTCCGTCCCTGCGCCATGTCGAGCGCGTCGGCGACGCGGACGACGCCGGCCTCGACCGTGTAGGGCTCGCCGCGGCGGCGGTGGCCGATGATCGCGTGCAGGACCTCGCTGGCGACGACCGTGCGCAGCGGCTCTTTGTAGGACTCGGCGAGCAGGCGGCCGAGGGCGCCCTCGGCGAGGAAGAGGCTGTACTCCTCGTGGTCGGCACGGTGGATCGACATGCCGACGTCGTGCAGCAGGGCCCCTGCGGCGACAACCACCTCGGCGTCGCGGTCTTTCATCCCGTGGTCGCCGACGATCGCCGGCTCGACCCCGGCCTTCATAAGCAGCCGCAGCAGCCGCAGCGAGATGTTGAGGACGATCTGCATGTGGACCCAGGAGTGGTCCGACATGCCGAGGCGCTCGGCGTTGACCTGTGCCATGTACCACCAGGTCCGCACCTGCTCGTCGGAGTTGATCGCCCCTAGGAAGCTCTCCAGCTTGCGGTTCCCGCGCGTCGGCGCCCTGACTTTCGCTTCCGCTATCGCCTCTTTGGGAGGCTTGCGCGTCGGCCCCTGCGGATCAGGCGCTGGAACAGGGTCCGTCATCGGCGGTCATCGTAGGGGAGGGATCGGGTGCCCCTCCCCACACTGAGTCGAAGTCGGCGTCAGCCGCAGACGGGCCAGGGGCTGGAACCGGACTGCGAGTAGAGCAGTGCTGCGCGGTAGTCCTGCTCGCGCTCGCTGGCGGCGGCAGGGTCGCCGGAGCCGCCGACGGCTTCCCAGGTGCCGAAGTCGAACTGGTACTTGCCGCGGTAGCTGCCATCGGAGGAGATCGCGGTCGGGTCGCCGCCGGACTCACAGGCAGCGATTGATTCGAGGGTAGCCATCGTCACGCCGGCCGGCAGGGTCGCGAAGAGCTCGCGGCGCTGCTTGCGGAGGGCGGCGCGGTGTTCGGCGCGGATCTGGTGGGTGATGGTGTCGATGACGTGGTGGAAGCGAGCGATTGGGCGCTGCAAGGGGGCCAATTGAGCCACTTTGGCGGGAGCAACGGCGGGCTCGGAGTCCTCGCCATCCGGGCCACTCGCAGCAAGAGCTGCGGCGGGGAAGGCGAGGCTGAGGAACAGGACAGAGATATGTGTGCGTTTTGTGAGCAAGCGGCGGACCGTGGCGGCATTCGCCGACGGCTTGGGTGACCGCGCGCACACAAGGGCGCGTGAAAGAGACGATTCGCACTAGCTCAGGCACGGATCCGCTACGCCGCCGCCCTCTCTGCAGCCGGTCTTGCGTCAAGATCAGCGGATCGCCGAGCATCCCACCACGCGGCTGCTGCTTGCCTGCCCGGACCGCCCGGGGCTGATCGCGCGGGTCAGCGGCTTCCTCGCCGACGCGGGCCTCAACATCGTCGACGCCGACCAGCACTCGACCGCCGAGGGGCGCTTCTTCATGCGGATGGTCTTCGACCCGGTGCCGGTGGAGGACCGGGAGGAGCTGCAGCGACGCTTTCGCGAGGAGCTGGCGGAGCCCTACGAGATGGAGCACCGCTTCGCCGAGTCCGACGTGCGCAAGCGCGCCGCGATCATGGTCTCGCGCGAAGACCACTGCCTCTCCGACCTGCTCTGGCGCTGGCGCAGCGGCGAGCTCGACTGCGAGCTGACGGCGGTGATCTCCAACCACCCCGACCACGCCGACCAGGTGGCGGCGGTCGGCCTTCCCTTCCACCACGTCCCGGTCGCCACCGCCGGCAAGCAGGAGGCGGAGCGCCGCATCCTCGAGCTGCTCGGGGCCGATCTCGAGCTGCTGATCCTCGCCCGCTACATGCAGATCCTCTCCGAGGGCTTCCTGACGGAGCTGGACGCAGCGGCGATCAACATCCACCACAGCTTCCTGCCGGCCTTCGTCGGCGCCGAGCCCTACCGCAAGGCACACGAGCGGGGAGTCAAGCTGATCGGCGCCACCGCCCACTACGTCACCGCCGAGCTCGACGCCGGCCCGATCATCGACCAGGACGTGACTCGGGTCAGTCACAGGGACGAGATCGAGGACCTGGTCCGGATCGGCCGCGACATCGAGCGCCTCGTCCTCGCCCGCGCCGTGATGGCCCACCTCGACGACCGCGTCCTGCTCGACGGCGAACGCACCGTCGTTTTCTAACCAGGGATTGATCGTTTCCAGGATTTGGGCCGCTATAGCGGCCCAAATCCTGGAAACGACCGAAACTGGCTGTGCAGCCAGGTGATGGCGTATCGTGGCGGTGATGGAGCAGGCCACTCTTCCACGCCCCCGGAGCGCCATTCAAGCCCAGCCGGCGGGACCGAAATCGCCGGCGCTGTTCCAGGGCCTGCGCTACGTGCGCGACCCGTTGGGCTTTCTCAGCGGCTTCCACCGACGCTACGGAGACATCTTCACCGTCTCCTTCCCCTTCTTCGGCAAGATCGTCTACGTCGCCAGCCCGCAGCTCGTGAAAGAGGTGTTCACCGGCTCGCCGGCCGTCTTCCACGCCGGCGAAGCCAACGGCACCGTGCTGGAGCCGGCGTTGGGCCCGAACTCGGTGCTGATGCTCGACGACGCGCCGCACCTGCAGCAGCGCAAGCTGCTGCTGCCGCCCTTCCACGGCGAGCGGGTGCAGCGCTACGGCGGGTTGATCCGCGAGATAACCCGGCGCGACATGGAGACGTGGCCGGTCGGCGAGCCGTTCGCGCTGCGCCCGCACACCCAGCGGATAACGCTGGCGGTGATCCTGCGGGCCGTCTTCGGCATCGAGGACGAGGCGCGGATCGACCGTGCCACCGCCCTGATCGACACCTTCAGCGACCGCGTCACCCTGATCACCAAGTTCCCCAATCTACGCCGCGACCTCGGCCCGTTCAGCCCCTGGCGCCGATTCCTGCGTGCCCGCAAGGAGCTCGACGCCTTCCTCTACGAGGAGATCGCGCTGCGCCGCGCCGAAGCGAGCGGCGGTGAGCGCGACGACGTGCTCTCCCTACTGCTGCAGGCCCGCCATGACGATGGCAGCCCGATGGGCGACGAAGAGCTGCGCGACGAGCTGCTGACCGTGATCGGCGCCGGCCACGAGACGACGGCGACCGCGCTGGCCTGGGCGATGGAGCGGCTGCTGCGCACGCCGCGGGTCCTCGAACGCCTGCGCGAGTCGGTCGCCGCCGGCGAGGACGACTACCTCGATGCGACGGTGAAAGAGACGCTGCGGGCGCGGCCGGTGATCATCGACGTCGTCCGCAAGCTGGTCGAGCCGGCGACGATCGGCGGCTATGAGATGCCAGCCGGCAGCTTCGTCCTGGCCGCGATCGCGGCGCTGCACTTCCGCGACGACGTCTATCCCGATCCGCATGAGTTCCGGCCGGAGCGATTCCTCGGCAAGAAGGTCGACAACTACGCCTGGATCCCATTCGGCGGCGGCATTCGCCGCTGCGTCGGGGCCGCCTTCGCCGAGTTCGAGATGCGGATCGTGCTGCGCGAGTTCGTCCAGCAGGCCCAGCTCTCCGCTCCCGACCCGAAGCCCGAGCGGGTGAAGATCCGCCACATCACCCTCGCCCCCGGCAACGACACCAGGGTCGTCCTCGAGCGTCCGCTCGGAAGCCCCTCCTAGCTAGGAGGCGGCGGGCTCCGACTCGGCCGCGGCCTGAGCTTCCTCCCACTGCTCGGTCAGCTCCTCGACCGTGCGCCTGGCCGCACGATGGCGATCTTCGGCCCGCTTGGCACGACCCGGGCTCGCCCAGGCGGCGGGATCTGCGAGCTCCTCCTCCACCTCTCGCAGCTCCGCTTCGGCCAGCTCGATCCGCTCCTCCAGTCGGGCCGCTTTCTTCGCCGCCTTCTGCGCCGGCTTGGTCGCGCTGTACTTGCGGCCACCCACCGCTGGGCTGGGCCTTGCCGCCGCCGCGGCGGCCGCCTCGCGCTCGTCGCGCCGGCGCTGGTACTCGGCCCAGCCGCTCCGGTGGCTCTGCAGCTCGCCGTTCTCGCAGACCAGGGTGCGGCTGCCGACAGCCTCCAGCAGCGCCCGGTCGTGCGAGACGAGGACGACGGCGCCCTCGTACTCGGTCAGCGCGTCCTCGAGCGCCTCGCGGCTCTCGATGTCGAGGTGGTTGGTCGGCTCGTCGAGGATCAGCACGTTGGCCCCCGAGGCAACAAGGATCGCCAGCGAGAGCCGTCGCTGCTCGCCGCCGGAGATCTCGCTCAGCTGCTTCTCGGCATCGGCGCCGGAGAAGAGGAAGCCACCTAGCAGCGACCGCGCCTTCGGCCCGGTCAGCCCGGTCTCGCGCTGGGCGGCATCGAGGACGGTCCCCTCCCCGGCCGCGGTGTCGGCGTGCTGGGAGAGATAGCCGATCTTGACGTTGTGGCCGCTGCGGACGCTGCCGGAAGCGAGAGCCCGCTCGCCGGTCAGAGTCTCGATCAGCGTCGTCTTGCCGGCGCCGTTGGGGCCGACCAGGACGACGTGTTCGCCACGCTCGACTTCGAGGTTGGCGCTCTCGAGCAGAATCCGTCCCGGTACCTCGATCCGTCCTTTGACCAGGTTGAGGACCACCCGCCCCGGTCGCTCGGGCGGCTTGAAGGAGAAGCGCAGCTTGCGGGTGTCGCGGCGTTCGGCGGCGGGGCCGCCTCGCTTCTTCTTCTCGATCTGCTTGACGCGGGACTGCGCCTGCTTCGCCTTCGTCGCCTTGTAGCGAAAGCGCTCGACAAAACGCTCCATTCGCTCGATCTCCGCCTGCTGGCGCTCGATCGCCTTGCCGAGGGCGATCTGGCGCGCCGCCTGCTCCTGGCGCCAGGCGTGCCAAGGCCCGGCGAAGAAACGCGCCCGCTGTGCCTCCATCTCCAGCACCGAGGTCCCAACCGCCTCCAGGAACCAGCGGTCGTGGGCGACGAGGACCACGGCTGCATCCAAGTCGACGAGATAGGACTCCAGCCACTCCAGCGAGGGGATGTCGAGGTGGTTGGTGGGCTCGTCGAGCAGCAGCAGGTCGGGCTTGGTTGCCAGCGCCCGTGCCAGCGAGGCCCGGGTCAGCTCGCCGCCGGAGAAGGTCGAGAGCGGTCGCTCGGCCTGCTCGGGGTCGAAGCCGAGGCCGCGCAGGACTTCAAGGACCCGATCGCGCCAGCGGTAGCCGCCGCCGGCTTCGAGCCGCTGCTGGACGGCGGCGTAGGCGGCCATCGTCTCCTCGCTCGCGTCGCGCGACATCTCCGCCTCCAGCCGCTCCAGCTCCAGCTCGGCTTCGAGCATGTCGGTGCGACCGGAGAAGACGTAGTCGCCGAGCTTGGCGCTCGATTCGCGCGGCGGCCGCTGGTCGTGCAGAGCGACCCGGGCGCCGCGCTGGATCGCCAGCGAGCCGCCATCGGGAGCGAGCTCCCCCGCCAGGACCCGCAGCAGAGTCGACTTGCCGGCGCCGTTGCGACCGGAGAGGGTCATCCGCTCGCGCGCCTCGAGCTTGAAGGAGACCTCGGCGAAGAGCAGCTTGCCGCCGACGTGGACGTCGAGTGAGGTGGCGGTTGCGATGGCCATCGCGTCCCAAGTTAGATCACGCGCATCCGACATCGACTACACCCTGCCGTGGTCAATGTCGGATGCGTGGCCTCTCTAACATCTCCTCGGTGGCCAGCCCGCTGCGACACCTGGGGGAGCTGGCGAAGGCCCGGGCGACGCGGCGCTCCTCCGAGCGTGCCGACAGCCAGGCGCTGGCGGAGCTGGAGGCCAGGCCTTTGGCGCTGCCGCCGGGCTTGGAGGTCGAGTGGCTGGGCGTCTCGGGATACCGCCTCAGCTACGAGGGACGCACGCTTTTCATCGATCCCTACCTCTCCCGCGTCCCCTTCCGCGACCTCGTGCTGCGTCGCCAGGCGCTGCCGGACCCTGCGGCCATCGACCGCTTCGGCGGCGCCCCGGGCGAGACCGTCGGGGTGCTCGTCGGTCACACCCACTTCGACCACGCGGTCGACGCGCCCGCGATCGCCAGGCGCAGCGGCTGCCAGGCCTACGGATCGCGATCGCTGCTCAACCTGATGGCCCTGCACGGCCTCGCCGAGCAGGCGGTCGAGGTCGAGCCCTACCGGACCTACGAGCTGGGGCCGTTCGAGGTCTCCTTTACGCCCAGCGCCCACTCGAAGCTGCTGCTCGGCCTCGCCGTCCCCTACGACGGCGAACTGAGCTGCGACCACCTCGACTCGCTCTCCCCCGGTGCCTACCGCTGCGGCCAGGTCTGGGGCATCTCGATCGCCGTCGCCGGGCTGCGCTTCTACCACCAGGGCAGCGCCAACCTGCTCGACGATGCGGTTCGCGAGCGCGACGTCGACGTCTTCCTCGCCGGCGTCGCCGGCCGCAGCTTCACCGACCGCTACTGGCAGCGGATCCTCCCCCGCCTCAATCCCCGCGCCGTCGTTCCCACGCACTACGACAACTTCTTCCGCCCACTCGGCCGGCGCCTCGAGTTCGTGGCCAACGTCCAGCTCGCTCAGATGCCCGAGGAGATCGGCGCCGTCAGCCGGGACATCGAAGTGGCGGCACTGCCCCGTTCGGATGCCGTCGCTGTTCTTTGACAGAAATTTTCGCTCGTGCGCACAAGCTGTGCGATCTCCAGAGCTAGGGTCAGCGGCTCAATGGGAATCGGGGCGGCTGGACTCGGGGAGCTTTTGCAATCCGCCATCACGGCGGTTTCGATCCTGGGCGGCGCGATGGCCTACGCGAGCGGGTTCAACGCTGCGAGGGCGCTAGCGGAAGAAGACCCACCGGAAGTCGTCGGACAGAGCATCAACGAAGGTCTTGGAACGGGTTTCGCGGCCGGTTTTCCCCTCGCGATTCTCGTGTCTATCATCGAAGCGTGGAACTGATGGTAAGGCTGTTCCGAACCCCTTGGACGCTGTTTGCTTTCAGCAGCGCGATCGCGATAGCAACCGGCATCGCGATCATCGGCTTCGGTGCACCCGAGCAGATGATTGTGCCTGTGACCTACCTAACCGCAGCCGTCGGAGCCGCACTGAGCAGCTGGGCTCGCCGCCAGCCCGGTCATCGATAGTGCTCAGATAGTGCTCAGCCTGAGCAGTACTTGGCAGCGATCTGGTCGATCGTGCCCTTGGTGCGCATCGTTCCCTTGCCAAGGGCGGCATCGATCGCCTTCAGGTCGAGGTCGGATTCGCTGATGCCGCCGCTGGGCAGCCAGTAGAGCTCCCGGGCGACGATCACCAGACGGTCCGCCTCGGTGGCGAGCGCCTCGGCCTTCTTGCGCGCCGTCGCCGTGGGTTTCTCCGACAGGAACGTAATCTGGACCTTGCCCTTCGACGCCCTGACCAGCTTCGCCTCGAACGGCTCCTCGGCGGCGATCGTCGTCACCTCGGCGCAGTTGCGCAAGAGGACCGGGACTTCGTAACCGAGCGCCTCGCCGAGGCCGACCTCGATCGTTTTGGTCAGGGTGTCCTCGCTCTTGCTTTCCGCGCCGAAGATGACGTTGCCGCTGGCGCGGAACGTAGCCACGTCCTCGAATCCCAGCGCCTCGAACTCGGCCCGCAGATCCTCGTTTTTTATCCGCCGCCCACCGAGGTTCATCCCGCGCAAGAAGGCCACGTAGCGCTCCACCGCGCGAAGCCTAATTCCTGCCGGCTCGCGACTCACCCGCCCGGCCTGGGCGAGTGAGTCCCTTCGATGGAGGCGCCGAGATTCGAACTCGGATCCGCGGACGCGGTGCGAAGGTGTCTACAGGTTTAGCCGGCGCTTGAGTCTCGTCTCCCGGGGTCCGCGCCGGCGGGCACTACGGGAGACAGAGCCCTCTGAAATTTCCCCTGGCGGACGGGGCGATCCGCCTGGGTGAGCCCGCATTCTGAAGCCGGCTGCCCTCCCTGCGAGCGAGGGAGGACCGACTCTCACAGCGCTTAGTTTCTAGCTAAGCGGCGAGGGCGAACTCATGGTCCGCACGTATTGGTTTTTGCCGGTGTTTAACGAGGCCTCCGGCAACCTCGACCTGCAACCGTTCGCACGAGTCGACCACGTCGAAGCCTGTCGCCCCCGTGCTATGTGCTTGGAATTGTACGGTGTCGGGCATGGTGGCCCTGTGAGCGAGCGGGCGTACGACGCGATCGTGGTCGGGGCGGGCCCCGCCGGCGAGGTCTGCGCCGGACGACTGGCCGACGGCGGGATGAAGGTCGCGATCGTCGAGCGCGAGCTGATCGGCGGCGAATGCTCGTATTACGCCTGCATGCCCTCGAAGGCGCTGCTGCGCCCGGCCGACGTGCTCGGCGAGGCGCAGCGGATCCCGGGTGTGGCCGCGGCTGTCGGCAACGAGCTCGAGCCGCAGGCGGTGCTCGACCGTCGCGACGAGGTGATCCACGACCTCGACGACTCCGGCCAGATCCCCTGGCTCGAAGAACGCGACATCAACCTTTTCCGCGGCGACGCGCGCTTCGAGGACGAGCGCCGACTGGCCGTCGGCGACGAGCTGCTGACCGCGCGGACCGCGGTGATCGTCGCTACCGGCAGTGGCGCCGCGATGCCGCCGCTCGACGGCCTCGACACGGTCCAGCCCTGGAACAACCGCCAGGGCACGACGTCGAAGCAGGTGCCGGAGAGCATGATCGTGCTCGGCGGCGGCCCGGTCGGCTGCGAGCTCGCCCAGGCCTGGGCGACGCTGGGGACGCGGGTGACGCTGATCGAGGGCAACGGGCAGCTGCTCTCGCGCGAGGAGGCATTCGCCGGCGAGGAAGTCGCCGGCGCCCTGCGGCACAGCTTCGGCGTCGAGGTCCGCATCGGGGTCCAGGCCGAGAAGGTCGAGGCCGATGGCGCCGGTGTCGTCGCCCGACTCGACGACGGCAACACGGTCGAGGGAGCCGAGATCCTGATCGCGGTCGGGCGGGTGCCGAACACGCGCGATCTTGCCCTCGGGGCGGCCGGGGTGGAGCCCGGCGAGCACGGTTTCCTCGAGACGGACGACCGGCTCCGGGTCGGCGGCCGCGACTGGCTCTACGCGATCGGCGACATCAACGGCCGCGCCCTGTTCACGCACATGGGCAAGTACCAGGCCTGGGTCGCGGCGGAGAACCTGCTCGGCCGCGAGACCGAGGCGGTGGCGGAGGGAATCGGCTCGCCGCGCGTCACCTTCACCGATCCGCAGGTCGCGGCGGCGGGCAAGACCCTCGCCCAGGCCCGTGAGGATGGGCTGGACGCGGTCGTCGTCGACGTTCCAACCGACGGCACTCCCGGCGCCAGCTTCCAGGGCAAGGACACGGGTGGCACCTCGCGGCTCGTCGTCGACCAGGCCCGCGGAACGATCGTCGGCGCCACCTTCACCGGCTTCGAGACGGCCGACTTCCTGCAGGCGGCGACCGTCGCCATCGTCGGCGCAGTGCCGCTCTCGCGCCTGCGCCACGCAATCGCGCCCTACCCCAGCCGCAGCGAGGTATGGCTGAAGCTGCTAGAGGCCTGGGACCGTCATTCAGACGGTCGATCGGGACTTTAGGTCCGCCAGCACATCCCCCGGGAAGCCGGGCACCTGGTCGAGATCCTCGACCGACTGAAAACGACCGAGGCGCTCGCGATGGGCGAGTAGGCGGGTTGCCTGGGTGACCGAGAGGTTCTGCTCACGCAGCTGCTCGAAAGTGACCGTGTTGAGGTTGATCCCCCCACCGCCAACTGGACCGGGTGCGTTGACGGCGCTCGCGGCTGGCGGCGGCGTCGGCGGCTCCGGCTGGGGCGGCAGCGGCGTCGGTGCCGGTGGCTCCGGCGCGGGAGTCGGAGGCGGCGGTGGCATCGGCGTCGGTGCTGGTGGCGGGGTCGGTGGCTCGGCAACCTGTGGCGGCTGAGGCGCAGACGGGGCCGGCACGGGGGATGGAGTCGGCTCGGGCCCCGGGGTGAACGGTGCTGCCGCGGGGGGCGGAGTCGGCCCGGGAGCGGGCGGTGCCGGGGGCTGCGGCTGGAGCTGCGGCCCTGAGGAGCCCTGTACGGAGCGGACGACCGCCTGCTCGGCTTCCGCGGCCCGTCGTTCGGCCTCGCGGGCGCGCTCCTCGGCTTCGGCGACGCTCTGCTGCATCTCCCGCAGCCGCTGCTGGCGGCCTTCCTCCTCGGAGCGCAGCTCTTCCAGGCGCCTGGCCTCGGCGGCCCGCTGTTCGGCCGCCTTGGTCCGCTCCTCGATCTGTCGCAAGCGCTCCTCGGCCTCGGCCATGGAGCGTTCTTGCGCCTGACGTTCTTCCTGCAGCTTCTGCTCGGCGCTGCGTAGATCCGGGACCGGTGCCAGGGGGGCTGCCTGCTGCGGCTGTCCCTCCTGCTGCCGGCGTTCGGCCTCAGCTCGTATCCGCTGCTCTTCCTGGCGCACCTCCTCGACCTTGTCGCGGACGCGCTGTTCCGCCGCAGCCGTGTCGTACTCGGTCGGACCGGGCGTCACCTGGGTGCCGACCGGAGGCGGCATCTGCGGCATCGGCGGCGGCACCGACTGGAGCGGCGCTTCCTCGAGCGGGACCATCGGTGCAGCCGACGGGGCTCCCGGCGGCTGCACCGCCGTCGGCGCCCCGCCCGCCTGCGCGAGTTCGCGTTCGTGGGCAGCGCGGGCGGCAGCGAGCCGCTGCTCGGCCAGAGCCGCTTCCCGCTTCTGCTTGCCACCGCCGTACTTGATGCCGAAAAAGCTCTTCTGTTTGGGCTCAGGCGCAGCGACGGGCGGCTGGCCCGGCAGCGGCGGCGGAGCGGCGGCGGCGGCCGGCTGCGGGCCGCGGCCGCGCTTGGCGGCGCGTTCTTCCTTGCGACGTTTGATCTGCTCGCGGCGCTGCTGGCGCTGCTGTTCGCGTTTGGCGCGCTGTTCCTCCTTCATACGACGCCGCCGGTCCTTTGAGCTCTCCGGCTGGCCGGGGGGCCCCGGCGCCGCGCCAGGCACCGCGACCGGCGCTGGCGGCACGGCCGCCATTTCGGCGGTCGGCGCCGACGCCTGGGTCGGCGCCTGAGGTGGAGTGCTGCCCGGCGCCGCGGGTGGGGCCATCGCGGCAGGAGGCGCCGGAGGCGGCCCTGGCGGTGGTGCGCCCGGTCCAGCCGCGCCTCTTTTCGCCTTTCTGCTGCGCCGCTGGCTGATGCTCACCACCAGCAAAAGCAGGAGAATCGCGGCGAGCAGGGCGGCGACGAAGTACTCGGTGTGATCGCTCACGTAGTCGCTGGCATCGTCCGTGAAGGAGGCCCCAGCGGTCGCGGGCGCAACAAGGGCCACGGCGACGAGCCCGAGGAAGCAGGAAGAAAGAAGCGAACGGATCCGCATGCCCGTGCATCCTTGCATGTGACGCGGCCGATGCAAGCCTGCAAGAGCCGCTGCAACGGACCTACGTTCGAGACGCGGCGGGACCCTCAGCGCATGCGGCCCTTGAACTCCCGTTCCACCTCGCGACGCACGTCGCGGTCGGCGATCTCACGGCGCCGGTCCCGGCCTTCCTTGCCACGTGCAAGGGCCAGCTCCACCTTCGCCCGCGGGCCCTTGAAGTAGATCCGGGTGGGGATCAGGGTCAACCCTTTTTGCGCCGTCTTGCCGATCAGCCGCTCGATCTCAGCCCGGTGCAGCAGCAGTTTGCGGGGCCGCTCAGGGTCGTGGGCGTCGACGCTGGAGAACTCGTATGGCGGGATGTGGAGCTTGCGCAGCCAGACCTCGCCGTCGTCGACCACCGCGTAGGCATCGGTCATCTGCGCCTTGCCGCCACGCAGCGCCTTCACCTCGGAGCCGGTCAGGACGATCCCCGCCTCCAGCTTCTCGACCCACTCGAATTTGTGGCGGGCGCGGCGGTTGGTGACGACGTCGCCCGAGGACGGCAGGCGTGGCTTCTTCGTCTTCTTAGCCACCGGCGAGCACCAGGTCGACGCGACCGCGCTGGGCGTCGACGCCGCCGACACGGACCGTGACGGGGTCTCCGAGCCGCAGCGAGGCCTTCGAGCCGCGGTTGACGAGAGCGACCTCGGCCTTGTCGAGCTCGTAGCGGCCGCCGGGCAGCCGCCGCGCCGGCAGCATTCCCTCGTAGACGTCGCCCAGCTCGCCGCCGAAGGAGAGGAAGGCGCCGGCCCGGATCACACCCGAGACCTCCGCCTCGAACTCGGCATCGAGGCCGCGTTCGCCGAGCTCGCGTTCGAGCAGGTAGGCGGCGCAGACGTCGTCGGCCTCACGCTCGATCTTCGCCGACTCGCGCTCGCGGGCCGAGCAGTCGGCGGCGACTGCCCGAGCCTCGGCCAGGCGCGGTGCCTCCTCCCCCTCCCCCAGGGCAGCCAGCAGCGCCCGGTGCACGAGCAGGTCGGGGTAACGGCGGATCGGCGAGGTGAAGTGCGTGTAGGCGGCGCTGCCGAGGCCGGCGTGGCCGCTGTTGCGCTCGCTGTACTGCGCCTGCTTGAGCGATCTGAGCACGAGGGAGGTATACGCCTCGTGGCCATGGCCGCGCCGGGCGGCCTCGCGGCGGGCCAGGCGGCTCGCCTCGGCGGCCACCTTCCCGGCCTGCTGCGCCGAGAGTCCCTGGCCCAGCGCCGGCGTCGGCACGCCGAGCGCCGCCAGCTGCTCGACCAGGCGTTCGACGCGGGTCGGGTCGGGTTGAGCGTGGACGCGGTAGACCGCCGGCACCCGTGCCCGCTCGAGCCGCTCGGCGACCTGCTCGTTGGTGAGGATCATCAGGCGCTCGATCAGGCGGTGGGCCTCGGTCTGTTCGACCCGGTGGGCGGCGACGACCTTGCCGTCGGCGTCGAAGCGAAACTCCGGCTCTGCCGAGTCGACGTCGAGGCTGGTGGCGCCACGCTGCTCGCCGAGCCCGGCGGCGACGTCGCGGGCCGCGGCGAGCGGTTCGGCGACCTCCTCCATGGGCGGGACGCGGCAGGCGAAGATCGCGTCGAGCTGGTCGTAGTCCAGGCGCGCGTCGGAGCGGATGCGGCTGCGATAGAAGCGCGTCCGCCGTGGCTCCATGCCTGGGCCAAGCTCGATCTCCGCCGTCACCGCCAGCCGCTCGACGCCGGGGGCGAGGCTGCAGGCTTCACTGCTGAGCGCGTGCGGCAGCATCGGCTCCACCGCGCCGGGGACGTAGGTGCTGTTGGCGCGTCGACGTGCCTCGAGGTCGAGCGGCGAGCCCGGCCGCACGTGCGCGGCGACGTCGGCGATGTGGATCCAGACCCGGGCCCCGTCGCCCTCGCGCTGGGCGGAGACAGCGTCGTCGAAATCGCGGGCGCTGGCCGGGTCGACGGTGAAGGTCGAAAGCGCCGTCAGGTCGCGCCGGGCACCCGGCTCGCGCTCCACCATGGCCGCCACCTCCGCCGCCTCGATCTCCAGCGCGGCGCTGAAGCCGCGGAAGCCGAGCTGCTCGCGCAGCAGCGCCTCGACCGCGTCGCGGGCCTTGGGCGCCGTGTCGCGGCGGCCCGGCTGCGCCCGCGCGTGGTCGCGGCGGGCCTGGGCGCGGCGGCCACGGCCGGGCCGTGCCTGGCGGCGCCGGCTCACCCGCGAACCTGACCGGCGAGGACACGGAGCGCCCGCTCTTTCCCCTCGTCCGCCGGCGTTTCGGGGTCGTCGCTGACCTCGACGTCGGGATGGATGCCGCGACTGCGGGCCAGGTTCACTCCGTCAGGGGTGAAGTACTCGCCGACGGTCAGCTTCAGGGCGCCGCCATTGGAGAGCGGCTCCTCCTGCTGGAAGACGCCCTTGCCGAACGAGCGGGTGCCGACCACCGGAGCGCCGGCGTTGTCGGCCAGCGCCGCGGCGAGGATCTCCGCCGCCGAGGCGCTGCCGCGATCGATCAGGACGGCGAGCGGAAGCTGCGTGACCCTCCCGTCCAGCGTCTTGTGAACGCTGTCGCCCTGGCTGCGGGACTCGGTCGAGACGACGACCTCGCCCTCGGGCAGGAAGAGGCTGGCGCCGAGTACCGCCTCGTCGAGCAGGCCGCCGGGGTTCCCGCGCAGGTCGAGCACGATTCCCTCCGCTCCTGCGCGCTGCACCTTGCGCACGGCAGCGGCGAGCAGGCCGTGGGAGCCTTCGCTGAAGCTGAGCATGCGCACGTAGCCGAGCTTGCGCCCGTCGACCTCCTCTACCTCGCTGCTGACGTTGGGCAGCTGCACCTCTGCCCGAGTCAGCCGCAGATGCCGGGTCTTGCCGCTCTTGGCGTCGCGGACCCCGAGGGTCACCTCGGTTCCTTCCGGGCCTTTGATCTTGGCGCTCGCCTCGGTGCTGCTCTCGCCCGCGATCGACTTGCCATCGACCGAGACGATCGTGTCCCCCGGCACGATCCCGGCTCGGTCAGCGGGCGAGCGGGCGAAAACCTGGACCGCGCGCAGCCCGCGTTTGACCTGGACGATCGACAGCCCGACGCCGGAGAAGCGCCCTTCGATCGCCTCGTTGAAGCTCTCGAGGCTTTCCGGGGAGAAGTATTCGGAGAAGCGGTCGCCGTTGCGTTTGCGCAGCGCCCGCACCATGCCCTGGAGAGAGGCGTTGCCGAGCTCGGCCTCGTCGACCGGACGGTAATAGCTGTCCTCGATCGTTTCCGCCGCTTCGGCGCTCAGTCCGGCCGCCCCGCCGACGAACGGCTCGCGGATGAATTCCGGCAGCGTGGTCGGGTGACCGCCCAGCCAAAGGCCGGCGCAGAGAAACGCGATCAGCGCCACGGCGTAAGCCACGGCCCCGCGCACGCTCACGCCGCCGGCCTCAGACCTTGAGGAAGCGGCGCAAGGTGACGCCGGAGCCGATCGTCGAGACGAGGACCGCGGCGGTGAAGAGGATCGCGACCAGAGCGGGGAACGAGAGCGTGCTGCTGTTCTGCGCCGCGAGGAAGGAGAAGGAGTCGCTGAGGGGGTCGACGACCGTGATCTTGCCGAGCCACAGGACCAGTATGGCCACCAGGCCGCCGACGAAGCCGACGACGACGCCCTCGATCATGAACGGCCAGCGGATGAACCAGCGGGTTGCCCCGACCAGCCGCATCACCTCGACCTCACGACGGCGGGTGTAGATCGAGAGCCGGATCGTGTTGCCGACGAGCATCAGCGAAGCGAGGATGAGGAGCGCCGTCATCACCGAGAGCACGATCTTCAGGGCGCTGGTCACCTCCTCGATCTGCGCCGTGGCCTGCTCGCGGTCGAAGAGGTTGCTGATGATCGGGGAGATCGGCTGCGACTTGCCGTTCGCCCCGGTGGGCAGGATCGCATCGCGGATGCCGGGCAGGTTGGCGGCGTCGTCGGCCTTGACTTCGAAGCTGGCCGGCAGCGGGTTCGTGTGCAGCTGCTCGACGATCGATTTGTCCTTCAGTTCGCTGCGCAGGGTGCTCAGCGCATCTGCCTTGCTGATGTAGGTCACCTCGGCGACGTGAGGCAGCGCTTCGAGCTTCGTTTTCAGGGCGGCGGTTTCGGCCGGCGTCGCGTCGTCGTAGAGCGCCGCGTGGATGTTCAGCTCGCTGCGGACCTGCTCGCTCTTGGCCTGCGTGGTCTGGAAGATCGGGATCAGGACGCCGAGCAGGATCACGGTGACGACCGTGGTCACGACGGCGGCGAGCGTCGGCGCGCCGTTGCGGCGCAGCGCCCGCAGCGCCTCCTGCAGGAAGAAGATCAAGCGCGACATCAGAGCAGCGAACCCTGGTCGTGTCCGTTGGAGAGGCCCTCGCCTTCGGGGCCGACCCCCATCTCGGCCCGCATCCGCAGCCCGAACTCGGTCGTCGACTCCTCGGTGTAGCCGCCGCTGACCTCGTCGCGGACGACGCGGCCCTCATAGAGCTCGACCACGCGACGCTGCATGCTGTCGACCATCTCGCGGTCATGGGTGACGACAACGACGGTGGTGCCGGTCTTGTTGATCCGGTAGAGCAGCTGCATGATCCCGATCGAGGTGACCGGGTCGAGGTTGCCGCTGGGCTCGTCGGCGAGCAGCAGCGGCGGATGGTTAACGAAGGCGCGGGCAACGGAGACGCGCTGCTGCTCGCCGCCGGAGAGCTCGTCCGGGTAGCTGTTGAGCTTGGTCGAGAGGCCGACCAAGCGCAGCGTCGCCGGCACCTGCTCACGAATTTCGGCGCGGCTGGCGCCGATCACCTGCAGCGCGTAGGCGACGTTGTCGTAGACGGTGCGGTTGGGAAGGAGCTTGAAGTCCTGGAAGACGGTGCCGATGTTGCGCCGCAGCTGCGGGATCTTCTTCTCCGGCAGGGCACCGATGTCACGGCCGGCGATCTTGACCGAGCCCTCGGTGGCCGCGAGCTCGCGGATCAGCATCTTGATCAGGGTCGACTTGCCGCAGCCGGTCGGGCCGACGAGGAAGACGAACTCACCACGACCGATCGCAAGGTTGACCCGGTCGAGCGCCATGTGGCCGCCGGGATAGACCTTGGTGACGTCGCTGAGCTCGATGATCGGCGCCCGACGGCCGCCGGGCCGCCGCGGCTGCTCCTCACGGGCGTGTTTCTTCTTCGATCTGGCCATGCCGGGGGTGAGTTCTGCGGATACAGGGTGACTCCTTCGCCCCCTCGGCCACGCAAGACCGCGCCCAGATCGGCCAACGGCGCCTGCGGAGCTAGCCGATCGCGACCATGCGCTCAATCGGGATCCGCGCCCGCTCGGCGATCTCCGGCGGCACGCTGACCTCAAACTTCATCTCGAGTAGGGAGTCGCGCAGCTTCGGCAGCGTGATCATCTTCATGTACTTGCAGAAGGCCATCCGGTTGGCCTCGATCAGGTTGGCCTGGGGCGCCGCCTGCTGCAACGGGTAGAGCATCCCGTTCTCGGTGGCGACGATGAACTCGCCGTCGGGGTGAGCTTCGACGTGCTCCAGCATCCCCGAGGTGGAGAGCATGTGGACACCCTCCGGCTCGATGTCGCCGGAGGCCACGTACTCCATCGCCTGGGTCGAGCAGCCGCACTCGGGATGGATCAGGAACTCGGCCTCGGGGTTCTCGGCCCGGGTCTGGGCAATGTCGGCGGGGCGGATCCCGGCGTGGACGTGGCACTCGCCGTCCCAGATGTGAAAGCGGCCGCGGCGCTCCTGGTCGTCGATCAGACCAGTCTCGCGCTCGACGAAAGCCCCCAGCCACATGTCGGGGCCGAAGAGGATCTCGGTGTCGGGGCCGTGCTCGGCCCAGATGTGTTCGACGACGCTGACCGCGTTGGAGGAGGTGCAGCAGTAGTCGGTCTCGGCCTTGACCTCGGCCGAGGTGTTCACGTACATCACGACCAGCGCGCCGGAGAACTCGGCCTTCCAGGCGCGCAGCTGATCGGCGTCGATCGAGTCGGCGAGCGAGCAGCCGGCGTCGAGGTCGGGGATCAGCACCGTCTTCTCGGGCGAGAGGATCGAGGCCGTCTCGGCCATGAAGTGGACACCGCAGAAGGCGATCGCCTCGGCCTCGGTGGCCGCTGCCTGACGTGAGAGCCCGAGCGAGTCGCCCATGTGGTCGGCGACGTCCTGGACCTCAGGCAGCTGGTAGTTGTGGGCGAGGATGACCGCGTTGCGCTGGGCCGCGAGCACGCGGACCTCTTCGCTGAGCTCAGCGATCTGCTCCGGCGAGAGTTCCGGTGCGAGCGTAGGTTGGATCGTCGGGAGCTCCTGCATGAGCCCTCTCTTTCCTGATGTTCGCTGGTTGGGCGCGTGCCTCAATCCAGTCGAATGAACGTACGACAAGTCTATCCGGTGGGAGAGCCGGGTCCCGGCTCGCGTCGCCGAGGCGGCAGACTTGTCGAATGCCCGAGCTGCCGGAGGTCGAGATCGTGGCGCGGCGCCTTAGCTCTAGCTTGGCGGGCGCGGCGGTGGAATCGGCGTTGGCGCCGGGGATGAACGTGATGAAGACGTTCGCGCCACCGCTGGAGGCGCTGGCGGAGCGCGAGCTGACGGGGGTGCGGCGGATCGGCAAGATGCCCGTGGTCGAGTTCGGTGACCTGGCGCTGCTGATTCACCTGATGTCGGCCGGTCGGCTGCGGGTCTTTGACAAACGGGCCTCGGTCAAAGACCGCGCCTCGCGGGTCCTGGTGCGGCTCGAGGACGGACGCGAGCTGCGGCTGCGCGAGTTCGGGACCAAGCAGCGCGCCTGGGCGAAGCTGCTGCCGGCCGACGCGGTCGCCGAGGACGAGATGGTGAAGACGCTGGGGCCGGAAGCCTGGCCCCCTCCCCCGCTCGAGGCCTTCGCGGCCGCGGTCGACAAGCCGCGCCACCTGCACCCGCTGCTGCGCCACCAGAAAGACATCGCCGGGATCGGCCGCTCCTGGGTCGATGAGATCCTCTGGGAGGCGCGGCTCTCGCCCTTCAAGAAAGGCTCGGAGCTCGACGCCGAGGAGGTGGAACGGCTACATGCCGCCCTGCACGTCCTCGGCGACGCGATCGAGCACTACGAGGAGACGATCGGCGACGAGGTCCCCGACAAAGTGCCGATGCCGCTCCAGGTCCACAAGCGCGAGGGCGAGCCGTGCCCGCGCTGCGGCACCACGATCGAGGCCGTCTTCTTCTCTGAGCACCAGACCAATTACTGCCCTGAGGAGCAGACCGGGGGTCGGGTGCTGAAAGATCGGCGGCTTTCCAGATTGTTGAAGTAGGGGGCGGCGAGGGAGGGTCCGCCGGAGCAACAGCGGGGAGGCTCCGGCGGACCCTCCCTCGCCGCCCCTACGACGCCCGAATCTGATTTCGGCCTAGTTCCAGGCCGCCGCTAGACGGGTTCGAGCAGGAGGCTGAAATCCAGGGTGGGAGCTGAGTGGGTGAGGGCGCCGATGGAGATGAAGTCGATGCCGGTTTCGGCGATCGCGCGGACGGTGTCCAGGTCGACGCCGCCCGAAGCCTCGAGGGTGGGACCGTCGCCGGCGGCGTTTTCGTCGCGCAGCTTTACCGCGGCCCGCAGAGCGTCGGTGTCCATGTTGTCGAGCAGCAGGCGCTCGGCGCCGACGCCGAGGGCGTAGGCGACCTCTTCGAGATCGCGACACTCGATCTCGATCGGCATCCCCGGCTCCGCCCGCCGCGCCGCGTGGACGGCCTTGGCGACGCCGCCGGCGAGGGCGATGTGGTTCTCCTTAATCAGGATCGCGTCGTAGAGCCCGAGCCGGTGGTTTTCGCCGCCGCCAGCGGCGACCGCGGCCTTCTCCAGCGCCCGCAGCCCCGGCGTCGTCTTGCGGGTGTCGAGGATGCGGGCCCCGGTGCCTGCCACCGCCTCGGCGAAGCGCGCGGTGAGGGTTGCGATACCGGATGAGTGGCCGAGAAAGTTGAGCGCCGTGCGCTCGGCCGCTAGCAGCGCCGCGGCCGAGCCGCTCGCCAGCATCACGTCGGCCGGCACCTCCTCGCGCCACTGCCCCTCAACGACGAGCCTGTCGAAGTGCTCGACTCCGCACTGGCGCAGCGTCTCCTCGACCGCCTCGAAGCCGAAGGCGACCCCCGGCTGTTTTTGAATGATTCGGGCCCGCGCAAGCGCGCCCGCCGGCACCGTGGCGGCGGTGGTGACGTCACCGGCGCCGAGGTCCTCGGCCAGAGCACTGCGGACGACCTCGCTCAGCGTCTCGCCGGGATCGGGCATCGCGCCAGCCTAGCCATCTCACGTTCTGGGTCGCCACAGCGTTTAATCCCCGAGGTGAGCGAGCTGCCCCCGTTCCAGACACTGATAGACGAGCACGCCGGTGAAGTGATGGCGGTCCTGCGTGGAGCCGTGGGGCGAGCCGACGCCGAAGACTGCTTCCAGGAGACCTTCCTCTCCGCCCTGCGCGCCTACCCAAAGCTGAACGACGGCGGCAACCTGCGCGGCTGGCTGATCACGATCGCGCACCGCAAGGCGGTCGACCACCACCGCGCCAGGGGGCGGCGGCCGGTGCCGGTGGCCGAGGTCGCCGAGGTGGCGGCCGGCGACCCGGAGCCCGGCGAGGGCATCTGGACAGCGGTCGGCGCCCTGCCGCCGAAACAGCGGGCCGCGGTGACGCTGCGCTACGCCAGCGACCTTCCCCACGCCGAGATCGCCGCCGCGCTCGGCTGCTCGACCGAGGCCGCCCGGCGCAGCCTGCACGAGGGAATCAAGCGACTGAGAAAGGAGCTGGCATGAAGGCAACGCTGAACCGGTTGACCGAGCACGCCGCCGAGGAGGGCCTGCTCGACGTCGCCTACACGACGACCGACTCGCCCTTCGGGCCGCTGCTGCTGGCGAAGACGCCGCACGGCCTGGTCCGGGTCGGCCTCCCCAACCAGGATTCCGACGCGCTCCTGACCGATCTGGCGACGCGCGTCTCGCCCCGCGTGCTCGAGGCTCCCGCCCAGCTGGAGGAGGCCCGGCGCGAGCTCGACCTCTACTTCGAGGGCAAGCTGACCGACTTCGACCTTCCACTCGACTGGCAGCTGAGCAGGGACTTCCGCCGCCGCGTGCTGCGGGCGATCGCCCGCATCCCCTACGGCCAGACCCGCAGCTACACCGAGATGGCGAGGAGCGCCGGCAACGAGCGCGCGGTGCGGGCGGCGGGCACGGCCTGCGGATCGAACCCGATTCCGCTCATTGTGCCCTGCCATCGGGTGCTGCGGACCGGGGGCGCCCTCGGCGGCTATGGCGGCGGCCTGCCGATGAAGGAGGGCCTGCTGCGGCTGGAGGGCATCCTCGGCGGCTGAGCCCGCATGGCTAAAGGGTTTGCGGGCAGCGGTCGATCCATCAGGGCATGCGCCGCCAGTCCCTCTTCACGCTCCTCGTCCTTCTGATCGCGCTGCTCGGCCTGGCCGCGTCGGCGCAGGCAGTGATCGCGCCCGATGTCCCCGGCCTTCCGCCGGTACTGGCGGCCCCCGCCGAGGAAGAGGAAGAAGAGAGCGAAGCGGTGGCCAGCGAAGAGGAAGAGATCGCCGCCGAAGAATGCGAAGAGGAAGAAGCGGGCGAATGCGAGGAGGAGGGCGGCGCCGAAGCCCCGCCCGAGTGCCTGCTGACCGATGCGCAGGCGATCGTCTTCGCTTCCGGCAGCGCCGACAAGGTCCGCCTTCAGATCCGCTACGCCACGACCTTCCCGACCGCGGTCCTCGTCGAGTACGGGCTGCACGGCTCCAAGGGCTCGCTCTACCTCGGCAGCGCGAAAAAGCGCTTCGGGAAGAAGGGCGTCCTGCGCCTGAACCGCAGCCTGACCGAAGCCCAGATGGCGAAGGTGATGGCGGCGCGGGACTTCACGGTGCGGATCCGCCCGCTGGCGGCGCCGCGCTGGTGCGGCCCCCGCTTCGACCGCCACCTAGACGTCAGGCGCGCCACGCCGCGCGGACTGACCTGGCTGCAGTCCGAATAGCGCTCAGACGGCGAGGGCCGCGGGGCCCTCGACCGCGGGTCCTGCCGTCGGGGTGGGACCGGCGAGATGGACGCCGTGCCAGGCGTGTCATCCGCGGGTGCGCTAATTGGAAGCGTTCATCGAGGCGGTCTTGTTGAGGTAGTCACGCACGAACTCGTCGAGGTCGCCGTCGAGCACCCGCTGCACGTCGCCGACCTCGTGCTCGGTGCGGTGGTCCTTGACCATCGTGTAGGGGTGCAGCACGTAGCTGCGGATCTGCGACCCCCAGGCGACGTCTTTGACCTCGCCGCGTGCCTTCGCCATCTGCTCGGCTCGTTTGCGCTCCTCCAGCTCGATCAGCTTCGAGCGAAGCAGCTGCATCGCCACCGCCTTGTTCTGCGTCTGCGAGCGCTCGTTCTGGCACTGGACGACGAGCCCGGTGGGCAGGTGGGTGATCCGCACCGCCGAGTCGGTCTTGTTGACGTGCTGGCCGCCGGCACCGGAGGCGCGGTAGGTGTCGATGCGCAGCTCGGTCTCGTCGACCTCGACCTCGGGCCCGGCCTCGACCAGCGGCCCGACGTCGACCTGGGCGAAGCTGGTGTGGCGGCGCGAGGAGGAGTCGAAGGGGGAGATCCGGACCAGGCGGTGGACGCCGCGCTCGGCGGCGAAGAGGCCGTAGGCGTTCTCGCCTTTGGCGATGAAGGTCGCCGACTTGAGCCCTGCCTCCTCCCCCGGCGAGGCCTCCTTCATCTCGACCTCGAACCCGCGCCGCTCCGCCCAACGCAGGTACATGCGCAGGAGGATCTCGGCCCAGTCCTGGGAGTCGGTCCCGCCGGCGCCGGCGTGGACCGTGACGACGGCGTCGCCGGCGTCGTACTCGCCGCTGAACAGCCGTGCCTCCTCGAGCTCGGCGAGGCGCTGCTCCGCCGTGGCGAGCTGCGTCTCCAGCTCGCTCGCCATCTCCTCGTCCTCGGCCGCCAGCTCGGCCAGCTCGTCAAGGTCCGCTACGTCGGACTCGAGCCCGCGGAAAATCTTCAGCCGCTTCTGGGCGCGGGCGTGGGCTGCCGAGGTGCGGGTCGCCGTCTCCTGGTCATCCCAAAACCCCGGCTGCTGCATCTCCTGCTCGAGCCGCTCTGCCTCAGCCTCCAGCGCAGCGGGGTCAAAGGTAGTCCGAGAGCAGGGACAACTGCTCGCGGACGGCGGCCAAACGCGGTGCGATCGATTCGGTGGAGGCGGCGTCGGCCATGGCCGAAGACTACCCGTGGCTGAAGCCGGCGTCGCGCAGCGCCTGGGCACGGTCCTCGTAGGGGCGCCAGGCGCGAACGAGGCGACCGCGCAGCTCGAAGTGCCAGGCCATCGCTTCCTCGCCGGCCGGCTCGCCGCTCTCGTCCCAGTGCCAGCGCCGGCGGATCAGCGCCACGGCGGTCCCCCCGCCCCCCTCCAGGCCTTCCTCGTACAGCTGCTCCAGCTCGATCTCCTGCTGAACGCCGCCCGGCGCCCGCGTCGCCCACACCCGCGCCGCCTCCCGCCCCTTCCGCAACCCGCGACTGGCGTGCAGTTCAACCTCCGGATCCAACACAGCTACGAAAGCATCCAGATCCCGCTCGTTGAACGCCCGGATGAACTCTCGAACCGGATCGTGGATCACGACGGGGATCCCGGCAGGGGTGGAACGTCTTGTACTTTTTCGCCGCCACGGCCCATTGCGTCAGCCACCGTGGACGTCGAAAAAGTTAAGTGAAACCCCTGCCGGGATCCCCGTCAGGCCCCATGGCACTTCTTGAACTTTTTGCCACTGCCGCACCAGCAGGGATCGTTGCGGCCGATTTTGTCGTGCTCGTCTTTGACCACGGTCTCGACCGTGTCGCCGCCGACCGCCTGCGAGGCCGCGGCGTCGACAACGGCGGCGCCACCGCCTCCGGCAGCGACCTGTTCGAGCGCCGAAGGCTGTCCGTCCAGGGTGCCGCCGGAGTAGTCGAGCGCGGTCGGCTCGTTGCCGCTCGCGGCGGCGCCGTTGCCGGCCTGCGTGGGGTCGATTTCGATTTCGGCGCGGAAAACCAGGCGGCTGAACTCATCCCAGATCGAGTGCATCAGATCCTCGAACATCGCGAAGCCTTCGTTTTTGTAGGCAACCAAGGGGTCGATCTGGGCGAAGCCGCGGAGGTGGATACCTTCGCGCAGGTAGTCCATGTCGAAGAGGTGTTCGCGCCAGCGATTGTCGATCACCTGCAGCAGGATCGAGCGCTCCAGATAGCGCATCAGCTCCTCGCCGAGCTGCTGCTCCCGCTCGTCGTAGGCGTTCATCGCGTCGTCATCGAGAGCGTCTTTCAGCTTCTCGCGGTCGACCGTCTCCGGCGCCAAGCTCGAGACCTCGATGCTGACCGGCCAGATCTGGCGTAGCTGCGTCTCCAGCTCGCCAAGGTCCCATTCCTCGAGCAGGTCGGCGGAGGTGTACTCGTCGACGAGCCGCTCGATCACACCCTCGACCTCATCGCGAGCCGTATCGGAGATGTCGCGGCCTTCGAGGATCTCGCGGCGGTATTTGTAGACGACCCGCCGCTGCTCGTTCATCACGTCGTCGTACTCGAGCACCCGTTTGCGGATCAGGAAGTTCTGTTCCTCGACCTTCTTCTGAGCGTTCTCGACGGTTTTCGTCAGCATCTTCGCCTCGAGCGGCATTTCAGTCCCCTCCTCGTCGACCGGACCCAGACGATCGAGGATTTTGTAGATGCGATCGCCGGCGAAGAGACGGATCACGTCGTCTTCGGCGGAGAGGTAGAAACGCGACTCGCCGGGATCGCCCTGACGGCCGGAACGGCCGCGCAGCTGGTTGTCGATCCGCCGCGACTCGTGGCGCTCGGTGCCGCAGATGAAGAGCCCGCCGAGCTCGCAGACCTCGTCGGCCTCGGCCTGGCACTGGGGCTCCAACTCCGCGGTTATCGCCGCGAGCGCCTCCTCGTAGCCCTCGCTGTCCGGCGTTATTCCCTTCTTCTTCAGCTCGGTGACGGCGAGCTGCTCGGGGTCGCCGCCAAGCTTGATGTCGACCCCGCGGCCGGCCATGTTGGTGGCGATCATCACGGCGCCCTTGCGCCCCGCCTGGGCGATCAGCTCGCCCTCTCGTTCGGCATGCTCGGGCTTGGCGTTCAGCACCGCGTGCTGGATCCCCTCGCGCTTGAGCGCCTCGGAGATCATCTCCGAGACCTCGACGGAAGCGGTCCCGACCAGGATCGGCTGCCCCTGCTCGTGGCGGGCGAAGATCTCCTCGAGCACGGCCTTCCACTTGCCGTCTTTGGTTTTGAAGATCTGGTCGTTGTGGTCGGCCCGGACCATCGGCTGGTTGGTCGGAACCTCGACCACCGGCATCTTGTAGATCTTCATGAACTCGGTTGCCTCGGTCAGCGCGGTACCGGTCATCCCGGCCAGCTTGTCGTAGAGGCGAAAGTAGTTCTGCAGGGTGATCGTCGCCAGGGTCTGGTTCTCCTCACGGATCGCCACCCCCTCCTTCGCCTCGACCGCCTGGTGCAGGCCCTCGGACCAGCGCCGGCCCTCGAGGATGCGGCCGGTGAACTCGTCGATGATCATCACCTCGCCGTCGATCACCGCGTAGTCCTTGTCCTTCCTGTAGAGGGACTCGGCCTTCAGCGCCTGGACGAGGTGGTTGACGAGGCTGCCGTGCTCACCGAGGTAGAGGTTGTCGACGCCGATGAACTGCTCGGCCTTCTTCACGCCGCGCTCGGTCGGGGCGACGGTCTTGTGTTTCTCGTCGTACTCGTAGTCGTAGTCGACCTCGGAGGTGTCCTTCGACTCGCCGAGCGATTTCAGTTTCTGTTTGGCCGGAACCCCGGTCAGCTGCTTGGCGAGGCGGGCGAAGGTGTAGTAGGTCTGGGTCGCCTGTTCGGGCTGGCCGGAAATGATCAGCGGCGTCCGCGCCTCGTCGATCAGGATGTTGTCGACCTCGTCCACGATCGCGAAGTGATGCCCACGCTGTACGCAGTGCTCGAGCGTCGCGGACATGTTGTCGCGCAGGTAGTCGAAGCCGAACTCGGAGTTGGTCCCGTAGGTGACGTCGCCGGAGTATTTGCGCTGCCTGGTCGCGTGGTCGTCGGCGTCCTGCACCGCGGAGACGCTGACGCCGAGCGCGTCGTAGATCGGCTTCATCCATTCCGAGTCGCGGCGGGCCAGGTAGTCGTTGACGGTGACGACGTGGACGCCCTCGCCGGCCAGCGTGTTGAGGAAGACAGGCAGCGTCGCGGTCAGGGTCTTGCCCTCGCCGGTGCGCATCTCGGCGATCGCGCCGTCATGGAGGACCATGCCGCCGATCAGCTGCACGTCGTAGTGGCGCTGACCGAGCGTGCGGCGCGCGGCCTCACGGGTCAGCGCGAACGCCTCGGGCAGCAGCTCGTCCAGCGACTCGCCGTTGCGTGCACGCTCGCGCAGCCCGTCGGCCTCCTCACGCATTTCGTCGTCGGCGAGCGCTTCCATCTCCGGCTCGAAGCGGTTGATCGCCTCGGCGCGCTTCTGGTAGGCCTTGAACTTGCGCCCCTCCCCGGTGCGCAAGGCCTTGGTCACAAGGTCTATTGCAGGCATCGGTCAAGGGTAGCGGTGTGGGGAGGGCGAGAGCGCGCGCGTTGTCCTTGCCCCGAGTGGGTAGCAGGCGTACGATCGGTGTGAAACCACAAGGAGGCGCTCATGCGGATTGAGATTCGGGGACGGAACGTCGAAATGACGGATGACCTGCGTGAGATGGTGCGGAAACGATTTCAGCGCCTTGGCCGGCAGGTATCGCCGCTGGCGACGCTCGAGGTCGTGCTCTCGGAGGAGCGAAACCCCTCGATCGCCGATAGCCAGGTGGCCGAGGCGACCTTCTACCTCAAGGGCGTGACCCTGCACGCGCGCGAGTCGGCGCCGGAGATGACCCACGCCGTGCGCGAGCTGGCCGAGGACGTGCGGCGCCAGGTCAAGAAGCATCGCGAGCTGCGGCGCAAGCGCAGCCAGACGCGACACCTGGTCGACCGGATGCGCGGGCGGCCGGCGGAGCTGCACCCTTAGCTCCCTGCCTAGACGGCGAAAACCAAGCAGGTCGGGGGACGCAGGGAAGGCCGACGAGGGGAGCGCACTTCTAGTGCGTGACCCAAGGAGGCCGACCGAGGACCCCGAGATGCGCCGGTTTGCAGCCGTCTAGAGGCGGCGGGCGAAGGTGATGGCTACTATGCGGGCGGCTCCGGCCCTTCGCAGGGCCTGTGCGCAGGCTGTCATGGTCGCTCCGGTGGTGAGGACGTCGTCGACCAGGAGGACGCTGCGGGGGACGGTGCCGCTGACGTGAATGCGAGGCGGCTGCCCGAGCCGCTGCGATCGCCGCCGCCCGACCTGCCGCCGCCCACCGCGCCGGGCCAGACAGGTCTCGAGCGGCGAACCGAGCCGCTCCGCCAACGCCGCCGCCAACTCACCAGCCGGATCAAAGCCACGTCGCCGCATCCGCACGGGAGCCGGCGGTACCGGCACGATCGCGCCGCTCAACATGTGCGCCGGCGCCAGCCACTGAATCCGGTCCGCCATCAAATCGGCGACCGGCAGCAAGCGCCGGAACTTCAGCGCCGCGACGAGATTCCGCGCCACGCCCTCATACGGAGCCGACGACCAGGCCCGATCAAGCCCCGGTGGCCCCTTCCCCAGCAACGGCTCCGCCGAAGCGAGCCGCCGCCCGCAACGGGTGCAGACGATCGCCTCGGGGCGGCACGAGCGGCCGCAGGCGGCGCACAGCGGCGGCGCGATGGCGATGCTGACTGCCCGCAGGCTCTCCATGCCCCGATCCTTGATGTCCCGAGCGCACGCGTGGCGCGCTAGATGCAAAGTCTTTGGGGAGGGATCCGGTCGTCCCGCGGGCGAATTGAGTCGCGCGCCCTATCGGGCGCAGCTCCGGATGATGCTGCGCGCCTATGGCGCGCAGAAGACAGATTGCATATCGCCGCCTGCGGCGACATTCGCCCACGGGACGACCGGATCCCTCCCCAACACGCGCATCAGGACGCCCGAGGGTTCGCGATCACTGGAACGGCCAGGAGGTCCGGAAGCTCGGGCGACGACGGGCGCCGAGACCTGGGACTAGAAGCTGTCCGCGGCTCGAAGCTTCCAGCAGATCATGGCGACGGTGTGATGGGAGGGTGCCGATACTCCTCCGCGGGAATGTGGCCGAAGGCCGCGAAATGCAATCCGATTCCCGCCCGCCATAGGCGGGCAGCATCATCCGGAGCCGCACCCGCAGGGTGCGCGACTCAATTCCCGCGGGGGAGTATCGGCACCCTCCCCCCACAGCGTCGTCAGCCGCGCTGCCCAGCGATCGCGCCGATTAGCACGGAGCCGCTGGGGATCTCGGCCCCTGGCAGGGCGATCACTTCGCGCAGGCGACTGCCCGCCCCGATGCTGACCCGCTCGCCGATCACGGAGGGCCCGTCGATGCGGACGTCGTCGCCGATCTCGCAGCCCTCGCCGAGCAGCACCGGGCCCCTCTGCGGGCCCTCGTCGCCGACCGGGGCGCCGCTGCGGAAGCCCTCGACGAGCTCGCCCTCGCGCTCGACCTCGACGGCGCCGTTGAGGGCGTCGAGGGTGCTGACGCGCAGCTCTTCGAGGTTGCCGATGTCGTTCCAGTAGGCGTCGATCTCGTGCGAGTAGAAGGGCACGTCGCCCTCGAGCAGGCGCGGGAACACGTCCATCGCCCAGTCGGCGAAGCCGGGCGGGTCGCCGGGCCCCGCCGCCTTGCTCGTCCCCGGCTCGGGGAAGAAATCGAAGATCTCCGAACGGAACATGTAGATGCCGCAGTTGGCCAGGTCGGAGAGGGCTTCGGCCGGATCCGGCTTCTCCTGAAAGCCCTGGATGCGCCCGTCGGCGCCGGTGATCGCGACCCCGAACTGGCTGGTGTCCTCGACCCGCTTGGTCGCCAGGGTGGCGATCCCGTTGTGGGACTCGTGGAACTCGCGCATCGCGGTCAGGTCGAGATCGGTGAGCGCGTCGCCGGAGATGATCAGGAAGGAATCGCCGAGGAAGCCGGCAGTGTTGCGGACACCGCCGGACGTGCCCAACAGCTGCTCCTCGGGACTGTAGGAGAGCTCGACCCCGAACTTGCGACCATCGCCGAAATAGGCCTCGATCACGTCCGGGAACCAGTGCAGGTTGGCGATCGTCTCCGTGAAGCCGTGGCGGGAGAGGAGGCGGAGGATGTGCTCCATCACCGGCCGGTTCAGCACCGGCACCATTGGCTTCGGCATCTCGTAGGTGATCGGACGCAGGCGGGTGCCGAGACCGGCGGCGAGGACCATCGCCCTCACGGGCGCCCCATCTTTTGCTTGAAGCGCTCGATCGCCTCGACCGGCAGCGGGTCCACCCCGCGGGCCTTGGCCAGCTCGAGCGAGACGAGGTCCCCCAGCATCGTCGTCCAGAGCAGGCGGGCGACCCTGGTCTCGCCGGTGGTCTCGATCCGCACCGCGGGGGCGCCGCCGGCGCTGACCGCGGCGGCGGTCAGCTCGAAGCGGCGGCGCTCGCGGGGGTGCTGGTCGCAGTCTTCAAGGAGGACAGCTCCGAGGCGGGCCTCGGGCACCGACCAGGCGCAGAGCTCGTTGTGGTCCGCCTCGGGCAGCTCCGAGTAGAAGGCCGGGAGCTTGGTGTTCTCATTGATCTGGGTCTTCCAGCGGCGTGCCGCCGGGGCGGTTAGGTCGGCGCCGTAGACGATCGGGAAGGCGCCGTCGAGCTGGGCGGCGACCTCGGCGGCGCGCGCCTGCAGCCGCACCGACTCAGCCTCCAGAAAAGCGGCGGCGGCGTCGATCTCGGTGTGAATCCGAGGGCCGGCACCGGCGAGCGCCGCCACCTCGGCGGCAACAGCGAACATATAGGCGACGGCAGCACGGGGCTGGAAGATTCCCGGCAGGCCCACCACCGGTAGGCCGGCCTCACGGGCGCCGTCGACCAGCTCGCCGCCGGTGCTGGCGACGATGCGGCGGGCGCCGAGCGCCTCGGCCGCGGCGAAGCAGGCCAGGGTCTCCTCGGTGTTGCCCGAGTAGCTGGAGCAGAGCACGGTCCACTCCGGCGTCGCCCAGCTCGGCAGCTCGTAGCCGCGCACAGTGAGCAGCGGGCGCGTGAGGCGATCGCCGAGTGCCGCGGCGGCGAGGTCACCGCCGATCGCCGAGCCGCCCATGCCGCAGACCATCACTCCGGCGGCGTCGGCGGGCTCCAGGCGCGCCGACTCGATCCGCCAGAGGGCGTCGCGGAGCTGGTCGGGGATGCCGAGGACGTCGTCGATCACTGTGCGGGCACCCTTTCATTCCTGCCGACGATGGCGCCGGCAAGCTCGGTCCCCGCGTCGACCGCCACGCCGGCGGCAAGGACGGAATCGCTGACCCTGGCGCCTGCACCGACGCTGCAGCCGTCGAGCAAGACCGAGTCGCGCACCTCGGCCCCGCTGGCGATGCGGCAGCCCGGTGCGATCACCGCCCGCGGGCCGACGGTGGCGCCGCTCTCGATCTCGGCCCCGGCGCCGACGAGCAGGCCCGGCGCGGTCGGCCGGACTCGCGTCGCGACGCGGCTCTCGAGGATGTCCCAGCTCGCCTGCAGATAGCGCTCGGGCGTGCCGATGTCCATCCAGTACCCGTCGAGGCGCACGGCGCCGAGCCCGTCCCCGACCAGGCGTGGAAAGACCTCGCGCTCGATCGAGACCTCGCGGCCCGGTGGGATCAGGTCCAGAACCGAGCGCTCGAGGAAATAGGCACCGGCGTTGATCTCCCCCGGCACCGGCTCGCCAATCTTCTCGACGAACTCCGTCACCCCGCCGTCGCCGTCGACGCTGACGAGGCCGTAGGCGGCCGAGTCCTCGACCGGGTAGAGGGCGATCGTCGCGCGCGCGTCGCGCTCCTCGTGGGCGCGCCTCAGCGCGGTCAGGTCGAGATCGGTGAGCACGTCGCCGTTGAGGGCGAGGAAGCGGTCCTCCAGCCTGTCGCCAAGAGCCTCGGCGGCGAAGCGAATGGCGCCGGCGGTGCCGCGGCGGTCCGGCTCGGTCACGTAGGTGAGCCGGACCCCGGCGTGCTCCCCCTCGCCCAGCGCCTCGCGCAGCACGTCCGGCAGGAAACCGCAGGCCAGCACCGCCTCGCTCACCCCGTGCGCCGCCAGCCACTCGATCATGTAGGCGAGGAAGGGGCGGTCGACCAGGGTCAGCGCCGGCTTCGGCACGTCATCGGTCAGCGGCCGCAGCCGCGTCCCCTCGCCGCCGACCAGGACGATCGCCTGCACTAGTCGCTGGCCGCCGGAGCGGGGGCCGCCGGAGCCTTGCCGATGCCTTCGTACTCGAAGCCCGCCGCGATGAGCTTCGCCGGATCGAGGAAGTTGCGGCCGTCGACGATCAGCGCCCGTGCCATCCGCCCGGCCGCCTCGCTCCAGTCGAGCTGCGCGAACTCGCCCCACTCCGTGACCAGGACGGCCGCGTCGGCGCCCGCGAGCGCCGCCATTGCCGAGTCCGCCAGCTCGACCGAGCTGAGCAGCTCGCCGGCGCGCGCGCTCGCGACCGGGTCGTAGGCGACGACCTCGGCACCCTCGCCCTGCAGGCGCGCCGCCAGCACCAGGCTCGAGGCCTCACGCATGTCGTCGGTATCGGGCTTGAAGGCGAGGCCGAGCAGAGCGATCCGCTTGCCCTGCAATGAGCCGAGGCGCGCCCGCAGCTTGCCGACCACGCGCCGCTTCTGCAGCTCGTTGACTTCGATCACCGCGGTCAGCAGCTGGAAGTGGTAGCCGGTGTTGCCGGCGAGCATCTTCAGGGCGCTGACGTCCTTGGGGAAGCAGGAGCCTCCATAGCCGATGCCGGCGCGCAGGAAGGACTGGCCGATCCGCTCGTCGAGCCCCATCCCGCGGGCAACCTCGCCGACGTCGGCGCCGACCTCCTCGCAGACGTTGGCGATCTCGTTGATGAAGGAGATCTTGGTCGCGAGAAAGGCGTTGGAGGCGAGCTTGATCATCTCGGCGCTGGCGACGTCGGTGCGCAGGATCTCGCCCCCGAGCGGCTCGTAGAGGGCGGCGACCGCGGCGGCGGCGTCCTCGTCACCCGCATCGGCGCCGATCACGACCCGGTCGGGGTGCATGAAGTCGGCCACCGCCGAGCCCTCCTTGAGGAACTCGGGACAGGAGACGTAGGAGAGGCTCGGCAGGTCGCGACGGATCGATTCGCCGGTGCCGGCGGGCACGGTGCTCTTCATGACCAACACGTGTCCGCCATCCGCCGGCAGCTCCTCGACCACCGAGCGCACGCGCGAGAGGTCGGCGTCGCCGGAATAGGTCGGCGGCGTATCGACGCAGACGAAGAGCAGCCGTGCCCCCTCCAGCAACTCCGACATCTCGGTCGTGAAGGTAAGCCGCTCGGCGTTACGCCGCACCAGTTCGGCCAGGCCCGGCTCGTGGATCGTCAGCTCGCCACGCGCGAGCGCCTCGACCTTCTCGGGGAGGATGTCACGCGCGATCACCCGGTGACCCAGCTCCGCGAAGCAGGCGGCGGTGACCAGGCCCACCCAGCCGACTCCGATCACGCCCACCGGCTCGCGCTGCTCGCTCATCCTTTTTTCCCACCTTTTTTCGGCTTCTTGGCGACGATCACGTCGGCAGACCGGGCCATCCCGACCATCTGGTCATTGCTCAGGCCCTGCAACAGGTCATTCGATATCCAGTAGCTGTTCTCGCCCCGGTGCCAGGCGATCCGTTTGATGCGGCCGCTGTCGGCAAAGATCTCGTACTCACGGCCCTTGATGGTCTTCGTTTCGCTCGGGTTGTCGAGGATCGGCGGATCCTCCCAGCCGCGGATCCCCTGCACGCCGAAGTAGTGCGTCCCGTCGGACAGTTCGCGCACGAGAACCATGCGGTACGCCTCGTGGCGATCGCCGCTCTCGTCCTTGATCCCATAGACGAACGGGTCGACCACCTTTTCGGCGGGATCGCTTTCGGCGTAATAGGCGCCGGACGGAAGTCGCGTCGGGAAGAAAATCGGGAAATGACCGTTGACGCGACGGGCGGCGATCTCAGCCTCCGTCTCGCCCGCTTCGCGCGCCGGTACCAATTCGTCGGAGCCCCGCGGCTTGAGCTTCGCGATCGGCTCTTTCTTCGGCTTCTTCCTTTTCTTCTTCGCGCTCCTCTTCGCCGCCTTGTCCTGTTCGCTCTCTTCCACGCCTTCCAGGTTGGCCGTTGCCCCACCGCTCGCTTCGATGCCGAGGAACTGGTTCACCGCTTCGTTGATCGCCTGCGGCGAGGCGTAGACGTAGCTGGGCCCCAGTTCGGCCGGGAAGTGGACCTCCTTGAGCGAGGCGTTGCGGGAGGCGAGGAACAGCTTCAGCACCTGCAACATCGTTTCCTTGTCGTTGATGTCGGAGGTGGTGTATTTGGTGAAGATGTCGATCAGGCCACTCTGGTCGAAGACCAGGTCCTGAACCGTGATCCGCTGGCGTGCGGCGCTGATGAAGTCCTGCTGGCGAGCCGAGCGGACGATGTCGGTGTCGGTGTGGCGGTAGCGCACGTACTCGAGCGCACGTTTCCCGCAGAGCAGCTGGTAGCCCGGCTTGACGTTGATTTCAGCGTACTGTTCGGAGGCCGCCAGTCCTTCGTTGGAGTGGTAGTAACGGCGGTCGACGTCCGTGTAGACGCAGCCGATCGCGTAGACGGCGCGGACGAAGCCGAGGAAGTCGACGTTGACGACGTGGTTGATCGGCAGCCCGGTCAGCTGCTTGACCGTCTGCAGGGTCAGTTTTGGCCCGCCGTATGCATAGGCTTCGTTGAACTTGCCGGTGCCGACGCCCGGGATCTCGACCTTGAGGTCGCGAGGGATCGAAAACACCGCGATCGCGTTGCGGTCGGGGTCGAGGCGAATCAGCATCGACGTGTCCGAGCGGCCTGGATCTTCTTCGAATTCCGCACCCGCGCGTTTGTCGGAGCCGAGGATGAGAATGTTCTGTGCCTCGCCGCCGTCCACCGTCGCCAGGTACCGGTTGAGCTTGTTGCTGTAGACGTCGTTGTGCGAGAGCGCCTCGGCGATGCTGTCGAGGTAGAGGAGGATGCTGGTTGCCGTCGCCGTGGCGGAAACGGCGACGATCAGGAAGGAGGCCAGCGTGAACCGCCACCAGTACCGCCTCGGCTTCGGCGCCGGCTCCGGGTCGCCCGTCGGGGGCGGCTTCTTCGGAGCCCAGCCGGCCCCGGCGAGGTCAGTCATCGCCGAGCTGAGCCGGGATCGCCCGCAGGAACGAGTCGAGCGCCTGGCGGTAAGTCTCCAACGAAGAGACCGAGACCCACTCGCCGGGCCCGTGGTGGCCGGCGCCGACCGGGCCGAACTCGACCGCCGGCACACCGACCCGCAGGAAGGAGACCGCGTCGGAGGCGCCGTCGCGGCCGACGCTCATCGGCTCGCCGTCGTGGTGCGCCGCCGCCGAGGAGCGCAGCGCCCGCACGAAGGGCGAATCGCGGTCGACCGTGGCGGGCGGCCGTGTGAACAATGAGACGGCCTCGCTTGCGGGTAGGCCCTGCACTTCCTCCAGGATCGCGGCAGGGCTCTGATCGGGCAGGTAGCGGATGTCGACGTCGATCACGCATCGGTCGGGCACCTTGTTGAGCGCGTCGCCGCCCCAGATCCGGCCCAGGTTGATCGAGGGGCGGTCGAACAGCTCCGAGCTGTGCCGCGCAAACGGTAGCGACTCGATACTGCGGAAAACGTCGATCGCGTTGAGCACGGCGTTGTCGCCCAGCCACGGCGTGGCGCCGTGGGCGGCGGTCCCGTCGACCGCGAGCCGCAAGGCCAGCACGCCCTTGGCCTCGATGCCGATGTGGAGGTCGGTCGGCTCGCCGGTGATCGCGAAGTCGCCGATGAAGCCGCTGTCCACGAGATGATCGCTGCCGCGCTCGGCCTCCTCCTCGGACTCCTCGTCGCCGACGATCCCCAGCCGCACCCGCACCCCGCCCTGGTCGCGCATATCGGCGAGCACGACCAGCATCGCCGCCAGCGCCCCCTTCATGTCATAGGCGCCGCGCCCATAAAGCCGATCCCCCTCGACCCGCGCGTCGAACTGCCCCGCCAGCCCCGGCACCACGTCCAGATGCCCGTGCAACACCACCGTCGGCGCCCCCTCCGGCCCCACCTCGGCCCTGATCACAGGAAGCCCCCGCACTTCGTCCCGCTCCGCCTCGATTCCGCGGGCCTCCAGCCACCCTTTGACGAACCCCGCCGCCTCCGAGATCGTTTCCGGGTCGCAGGTTTCGTACCCGATCAGGCGCTCGGCGAGCGCTACAAGTTCGCTCATCGGGTGCTCCGTGGGGCAGGGGACCCGGTCACGCCCCGCGGGAATTGAGTCGCGCACCCTGCGGGTGCAGCTCCGGATGTTGCTGCCCGCCTATGGCGGGCATGAATCAGATTGCATTTCGCGGCCTGCGGCCACATTCCCGCGGGGCACGACCGGGTCCCCTGCCCCATCGAGCTCCCGCCAGCTTCAAGCTGTCGGGACGAGGCCTCGGTTCTGGAAGCTTCAAGCAAACGAGGCGATCTAGTCCTGAGCGATCTCTCCGCAGCGGTTTCGAGCGAGGGGAGCCGGTATGCCCTCGCGGGAATGTGCGCGAAGCGCGCGATATGCAATCTGTCATTTGCGCGCCATAGGCGCGCAGCATCTCTTGGAGCCGCGCCCGTCAGGGCGCGCGACTGAATTCCCGCGAGGGCATACCGGCTCCCCTCGCTCATCCCTCTGCGATCGAGAGAAACGCTTCAGCCCTATCGCGATCTTTCTGCGCCCGAGCATGATCGGCGCTCCCCTCATCGCACTCCGAGAGCCGCTGTTCGGCGTCCGCCAGCTGCTCTTTCAGCGTCCCCGCGTCGAGGTCCTCGGGCGCGATCGCCTCCTCGACCAGGAGGCGGGCGCGGTTGCCGAAGATCTGGAGCCAGCCGTGGGCCTGGGCGTAGCGCTTGGTCTCGGAGTCGGAGACGTGCAGCCGCAGCTCGGTTGGCCGCAGCGCCGCCAGCAGCGGCGCGTGGTTGGCGAGGATGCCGATTTCGCCGACCTCGGTCCGGGTCGAGACCTGGCGCGCTTCGCCGCTGTAGACCTCCCCCTCGGGAGTGAGGACTTCGACGTCGACCATGTGCTCCGCGGCCATCGGTCTCCCTACGCGGCGGCGCTGGACTTGGCGTTCTCGGTCACCTGGTCGATCGAGCCCTGCATGTAGAACGCACCCTCCGACAGCTCGTCGTGCTCGCCGTCGAGGATCTCGCGGAAGCCGCGGACGGTCTCGGCCACCGGCACGTACTCGCCGTTGCGGCCGGTGAACTGTTCGGCGACGAAGAATGGCTGCGAGAGGAAGCGCTCGATCTTGCGGGCGCGGGAGACCGTCTGGCGGTCCTCGTCGGAGAGCTCGTCGATGCCAAGGATGGCGATGATGTCCTGCAGCTCCTTGTAGCGCTGCAAGACCTCCTGGACGTCGGTCGCGGTGCGGTAGTGCTCGTCGCCGACCACATCGGGCTTGAGGATCGTCGAGGTCGAGTCGAGCGGGTCGACCGCCGGGTAGATCCCTTTCTCCGAGATCGCCCGCGAGAGCGCGGTGGTCGCGTTGAGGTGGGCGAACACCGAGGCCGGAGCCGGGTCGGTGTAGTCGTCGGCGGGGACGTAGACCGCCTGGATCGAGGTGACTGAGCCGCGGTCGGTCGAGGTGATCCGCTCCTGCAGACCGCCCATCTCCGTCTCCAGCGTCGGCTGGTAGCCGACGGCAGAGGGCATCCGGCCCAGCAGCGCCGAGACCTCGGAGCCAGCCTGGACGAAGCGGAAGATGTTGTCGATGAACAGCAGCACGTCCTGGCCGCCCTGCTCGCGGTAGTACTCGGCCATCGTCAGCCCGGAGAGGGCGACGCGCAGGCGCGCGCCGGGGGGCTCGTTCATCTGGCCGAAGACGAGCATGGTCTTCTCCAGCACGCCCGACTCTTTCATCTCGAGCCAGAGGTCGTTGCCCTCGCGCGAGCGCTCGCCGACGCCGACGAAGGCGGAGAGGCCCGAATGCTCCTCGGCGATGTTGCGGATCAGCTCCTGGATCAAGACGGTCTTGCCGACGCCGGCGCCGCCGAACAGCCCGACCTTGCCGCCTTTGGCGTAAGGAGCGAGGAGGTCGATGACCTTGATCCCGGTCTCGAGGATCTCCTGCGTCGGGGTCAGGTCGGAGGCCTTGGGAGCCGGGCGGTGGATCGGCCAACGCTCGCCGTCGCCGATCTCCTCGCCGTTGTCGATCGGCTCGCCCAGCAGGTTGAAGATGCGCCCGAGCGTCGCGTCGCCGACCGGGACCGTGATCGGCCCGCCGGTGTCGGTGACGGCGGCGCCGCGCTGGATGCCGTCGGTCGCGTCCATCGCCACCGCGCGCACGCGGTCGTCGCCGAGGTGCTGCTGGACCTCGCAGACCAGGTGCGTCGCTTCGCCGTCGCCGTCGCCGCCGGTCTCGATCGTCACCGCCGAGTAGATCTCCGGCAGCTTGTCGGGAAAGACGGCGTCGATGACAACTCCCGTCACCTGCTCGACGCGCCCTACGTTGGTTCCGTTCGTTCCGTTCTCAGCCATGGGTTCCTTTTCTCGTCTCCAAACTGTGTCGCCGCCTAACCGAGGGCCTCGGCCCCGGCGACGACCTCCAAGATCTGCTGCGTGATCTCCGACTGACGCACCCGGTTCATTTCGAGCGTCAGATCGTCCATGATCGTTTCCGCGTTCTCCGCGGCGTTGCGCATCGCCGTCATCCGCGCCCCCAGCTCAGAGGCGGCGGACTCGAGCAGAGCCCGGTACACGGAGATCGTCACGTACTCCGGGATCAGCCGGGCGAGGACCTCCTCGGGCTCCGGCTCGAATTCCCACTGCGAGCGGCTCTGGGCGCCTTCCGCTTCGGTCTCCTCCTCGGCCTCGGTGTCCTCGCCGGCGCCCTCGCCGATCACCTCCGCCTGCTGCAGGGGCAGCAGGGTCTGGCGCCAGACGTGCTGGGTCAGCGGCGAGACGAAGCGGTTGTAGATCAGTTCGACCCGGTCGAGATCCTCGTCGACGTAGCGAGCGGTCATCTCCTCGCCGATCTCACGCGCGTTCGCAAAGGCGGGACGATCGGTGAAACCGACGTAGGAGCCGCTGATCTCCTGCTTGCGAAAGGTCAGCGCCGAGACGCCCTTGCGGCCGACCACGGCGAAGGAGGGCTCGGCGCCGTCGCTGCGGACCTTGGCCGCCATCCGCATCCCCTCACGGATGATGTTCGAGTTGAAGGCGCCGGCCAGACCGCGATCCCCAGTGACGAGGACGATCCCGACCCGTTTGACGTTCTCGCGCTCTTCCATCACCGGGACGCGGGGAATGCCCCCGGCGCGCTCCGATGCCTCGCGCGTCAGTTTGCGCATCCCCTCCGCATAGGGCCGCAGGTGGTCGATCCGCTGTTCGGCCCGCCGCAGGCGCGCCGCCGCAACCATCTCCATCGCCCGCGTGATCTTGTTGATGTTCTTGATCGACGCAATGCGGCTCTTGACTTCCTTCTGGCTGGCCATGGTGGAACGCGGGCTCGACTAGGCCGCGGCGGTCTCCTCGGTGCGGGCTGGCGCCTCGCGCTCCTCTTTCGACTTGATGCGGTCGGATTCGCCCGCCTCGAGGGGGTCGCCGTGCTCGTCGAAGTCGGGACCGAAGTCGTCGACGAAGTCGGCGATCGCCTTGCCGAGCTCCTCCTCGTCCTCGTCGGAGAGCTTGCCGCTGTCTTCGATCCGGCTCAGCAGATCGGCCTTCTCGGAGTGCAGGCGGACCCGCAGGTCGGCGAGAAACTCGCTGACGCGTTCGACTTTGATCCGGTCGAGGTAGCCGCCAGTGCCCGAGTAGATCGAGGCGACCTGGTCGCCGACGCTGAGCGGTTCGCGCTCTTTCTGTTTGAGCAGCTCGACCAGCCGTTCGCCGCGGGTCAGCGCTTTCTGCGTCTCCGCGTCGAGCTCGGAGCCGAACTGGGCGAAGGCCTCGAGGTCGCGGTACTGGGAGAGGTCGAGGCGCAGTTTTCCGGCGACTTTCTTCATCGCCTTGGTCTGTGCGTTGCCGCCCACCCGTGAGACCGAGATGCCGACGTTGATCGCCGGCCGCACGCCCGAGAAGAAGAGGTCGGACTCGAGGAAAATCTGGCCGTCGGTGATCGAGATCACGTTGGTCGGGATGTAGGCGGAGACGTCGGAGGCCTGGGTCTCGATGATCGGCAGCGCCGTCAGCGAGCCGCCACCGAGGTCGTCGTTGAGCTTGACCGCCCGCTCCAGCAGCCGCGAATGCAGATAGAAGACGTCGCCGGGGTATGCCTCGCGGCCGGGCGGGCGCCGCAACAGCAGCGACATCTGCCGGTAGGCGGCAGCGTGTTTGGTGAGGTCGTCGTAAACGCAGAGGGCGGCTTTGCCGTTGTAGAGGAAGTGCTCGCCCATCGCACAGCCGGCGTAGGGGGCGATGTACTTGATCGGCGCCGCCTCATCCGCGGGAGCGGCGACGATGATCGTGTTCTCCATCGCCCCGTTCTCCTCCAGCGTCTCTTTGAGCTGGACCACGGTCGACATCCGCTGCCCGATCGCGACGTAGATGCAGATCAGGTCCTTGTCCTTGTTGTTGATGATCGTGTCGATCGCGATCGCCGTCTTGCCGGTCTGGCGGTCGCCGATGATCAGCTCGCGCTGGCCGCGGCCGATCGGGATCATCCCGTCGATCGACATCAGGCCGGTCTGGACCGGTTCCTCGACCGGCTGGCGCTCGACGACGCCGGGGGCTTTGAACTCGGCCGGGCGGGTCTCGGTCGTCGCGACCTCGCCGCGGTTGTCGAGCGGCCGGCCGAGCGGGTCGACCATGCGGCCGAGCAGCTCCTCGCCGACCGGGATCTCGAGCAGGTGGCCGGTCCGTTTGACCGTGTCGCCCTCGACGATCTGGTCCCACTCACCGAACAGCACGGCGCCGACGTTGTCGGCCTCGAGGTTGAGGGCGAGCCCGGTGACGCCGTGCGGCAGCTCCAGCATCTCCAGGGCCATGCAGTTGTCGAGGCCGTGGATACGGGCGATGCCGTCGGCAACCGAGAGGACCGTCCCGACCTCGGTCAGATCGGCTGAATCGGTCTCCAGTCCCTCGATTCGCTCACGCAGAATGCTTGCGATCTCGTCCGGCTTAATCTCCATCGGGTGCTCGTCCCTCCTTACGCCGCGGTCGCGACGGTCTTTCGAAGTTTGTCCAGGCGACTGCGGATGCTGGCGTCCAAGATCATGTTGCCGACTCGGAGCACGATGCCGCCGAGGATGTCGTCGTCGACGCGGCTCGACAGCTCGACCGCCTCGCCGGTCTGGCGTTCGACCTCCTGGCCGATCCTGCTGACCACTGCTGGGTCCAGCTCGACGGCGCTGACGACGGTGACGTCGAGCCGGCGGTTCTCCTTTTTCCAGAGCTCGTCGAGCTCGCGGCGGATGCGGAAGATTTCCGGCATCCGGTGTTTCTCCACCAGCAGCTCGAGAAAATTCGTCAGCTCGGGCTCGGCGCCCGAGATCGCCCGTCCCAGCCCCTCGCGCTTGTCGGCGGAGGAGAGATAGGGGCTGAAGAGGAAAACCTGCAGCTCGCGGTTGCCGTCGACCGCGTCGGCGAACTGGGCGAGCTGGGACTGGATCGAATCCAGCTTGCCCTTGTCCTTGCCGGCCTCGAAGAGGGCCTCGGCGTATACGCGTGCCGCCTCCGGCATCTAGTTTTTCTCCGCCCCCGACAGCGAAGAGAAGTCGACCTCGGAGAGGGCCTCCTCGACGAGCCTCTGCTGGTCGTCGGCCGAGAGCGTTTTCCGCGTCACTTTCTCGGTTGCCAGCACGGTCAGGTCGGCGACCTCGCTGCGGATCTGGTCCAGCGAGCGGCGGGTCTCGGCTTCGATGTCCCGCTTCGCCTGGGCCACAAGCTCCTCGCGTTTCTCCCTACCGGCGGTGGTCGCCTCTGCTTCCGCCGTCTCGGCGGCTTTGCGCGCCCGGGCCATGATGTCGTCGGCCTGCTCGCGCGCCTCCGCCAAGCGGCCACGGTACTCGGCCAGCAGCTCGTCGGATTCGCGCCGCTGGCGCTCGGCCGCGTCGAGCGACTCGGCGATCGTTTTCGCCCGTTTGTCCAGCGCCTCCTGGATTTTCGGGAAGGCGAACTTGCTGAGGACCCACATCGTGAAGAGGAAGAGGACGAGGGTCCAGATCATCAGACCCAGACCGGGCGAGACGAGGAAGCTGCCACCGCCTTCCTCGCCCGCCGTCTCTGCCGCCAGCGGCAGCGCGCCTATGTAGCCGAGCAGCTCCATGGCCTTACAGGAAGAAGGCGATCAGGCCGAAGATGAACGTGTAGAAGGCCACGGCCTCGGTCAGCGCGAAGCCGAGCCAGCGAATGCTCTGGAGCTCGTCTTTCATCTCGGGCTGGCGGGCGACCGACTCGATCTCCTTGCCGAAGATGATGCCGATGCCGATGCCGGCGCCGATCGAGCCGAGGCCGGCGCCGACGCCGAGGGCGATCGCCTTACCAGCAGATTCGATGCCTTCGTCGGATATGGCCGCGACGACAGGGGACAGGTCCATTGGAACAGTGCTCCTTTTCTAGTGACTGGCGGAGGTTGCTCCGCCGAGGTAGATGGCAGTGAGGGTCGAGAAGATAAATGCCTGCAGCGTTGCGATCAGCCCGACCTCGAGGATGAAGAAGAAGAAGGCGAGCGGGAAGGTCAGTGCCCCGAGCGCGGCGATCCCCAGCAGCACCGCCAGCCCGCCGCCCATGAAGAGCAGCAGCAGGTGGCCGGCGAGAATGTTGGCGAAGAGCCGGACGGAGAGCGAGATCAGCCGGGCGAAGTGCGAGACCGCCTCGATCACGAAGATGAAGGCCTTGGCGGCGGGGTTCATGTCCTCGAGGCCGGGCGGCAGCCAGCTGGCGAGGTACTTGACCGGCCCCTTCGCCCGCACCCCTTCGACGTGGTAGGCGATCCAGACGACCAAGGTTAGGACCAGTGGGATCGAGAGGTTGGCCGTCGCCGCGTAGATCGCGAAGGATGGAATCTCGAGGCCGAAGACCTCGACCGAGTGTTCGGTGTTGGTCGGCAGCGGCAGGAAGCCGATCATGTTCGAGAACCAGATCCAGAAGAAGAGGGCGGCCAGGAAGGGAAACCAGCGGCTGGCCATCTTCGATTCCATGTTGCCGCCGGTGATCGTGTTCTTGGTCATGTCGTAGGCGACCTCGATCGCGGTCTGGACGCGGTTCGGCTTCTGCTGCATCCGTTTGGCGATCCACAGCATCGTGCCGATCGTCAGTCCGCTGGCCAGCAGCAGGTAGAGGACGGCCTTGTTGATCGAGAAGTCGATGCCGCCCAGTTCGAGCGTGATCCAGGGCTCGAGTTTGAACTCGTTCTGGGGCTGGAAGTGTTCTTCTTTGCCGGAGCTGCCGAAGATCAGCAGCAGCAGGATCGCGATCGCGAAGTAGACGCCGAGGCCGATGAAGACCTTGGCCTTGGTGCTAAGGCCCCCCTTCGTCGCCTCGCCGGCCACTATGCCCCCTGTCCCTCGGGTGAGGCGAAGAGATGGGAAAGGCCCTGCGCGGCGAAGGAAACCGTGAAAAGGACGAGGACGAGGACGGCGGCGGCCAGTCCAGCCTCGCGTTCGGCGAGACCGACCAGGAGCACCGCGGTCGCCATCAGCCAAACGCGACCGAGCGTCGTCATCGCAGCGAGGCCCATCGCTTTTTGGCGGTTACCGGCCTTGAGCTCATTCTTGACCCGCCCCGCGACGATCATCTGTACGCCGCGCTGAAGCAGCCAAACCACAGCTGCGGCCGCGTAGCCGAGCAGCGACAGACCAGCCACCAAAAAGACTGCAAGGGCGACGGCGAGGACCAAGAGGTCGGCGTATTTCGGAGGAGCCATCAAGACAGAAAGCCGCCCGGCTCGGACCGAGCGGGCGGACTGGCGACTATATCCGAATGGTGCCGAGAATGGCTTTGTGAAGCCACTTCGTGAGGGTTGCCACTACCCCGGAGGAGGCCGTGAGTCGATTGCTTCGAACTCCCCCGTCTCCGGATCGACGGCGGGGAAGCTGCCGGTCTCCAGCTCCTGGGCAACCGCCCTATCAACCTCCTGGGCAGCCGGGGCTGCGCGACCGGCGCGGCGGCGGGCGCCGATCAGCTGGCGCAGGCGCATCTGGCGCAGGGTGAGGATCTCCAGCACCGAAACCAGATAAAAGCTGGCGGCGAGCGCGAGCAGGCCGAAGACGGCCATCACCGCGGTCCAGACGGGGTCGAAGTTGCCGTGGTCGTCGCTGTAGGGGACGAAGCGAAGCGCCAGCGCGAGCGCCGCCATCACCAGCGTCCAGCCGTAGAGGTAGAGCAAGGTACGGCGCTGCGAGAAGCCGATGTTGGCCATGCGGTGGTGGAAGTGCCAGCGGTCGGCTTTGTAGATCGGGCGCCGGTACTTGAGCCGCTTGGCGACGACGAAGCCGGTGTCGAGGATCGGCACCGCGAGGATGATCAGGGGCAGGAACAAGGCGATGACCGCGTTCGTCTTCAGCGCCCCCTGGACGGCGAGGACGCCGAGCAGGTAGCCGAGCAGGTTGGAGCCGGTATCCCCCATGAAGGTGGTGGCGGGCGGGAAGCCGTGGCGCAGGAAGCCCAGCGAGGCGCCGGCGGTGAGGGCGGCGAGGACGCCGGCCGCGGTGCGGTCGAGCGAGAGGGCGACGATCGCCAGGGTCAGGGCCGAGATCACGCAGACGCCGGCGGCCAGCCCGTCGACCCCGTCGATCAGGTTGATCACGTTGATCACGGCGACGATGCCGATCACAGTGCCGACATCGCCGAGGTGGACGATGCCGTCCCAGGGAAGCGTCACCAGGTCGACGGTCCCGGGCGTCAGCCGCCCGAAGAAAGGAACGGTGAAGTTGTCGACCGTGACCCCGGCCGAGACCGGGATGATCACCGCCGCCGCCTGGCCGAGCAGCTTCGGCACCGGACCGAGTTCGACGATGTCGTCGACGACGCCGATCAGCGCGATCGCGACGGCGCCGAGCAGGATCGCCCGGCTTTCCGCATCCCAGGGCAGCCAGATCAAGCCGGCGACGAGGACGCCGGCGAGGATCGCCAGCCCGCCCAGCTTCGGCATCGGGGCGGTGTGCAGGGAGCGCTCGTTGGGCTGGTCGATCGCGCCGATGCGGACCGCCAGCCGCGTCGTCAGCGGGACCAGCAGCAGCGTCAGGATCCCCGCGACAAGGAAGGCGAAAAGGGCGTCCAGGGAGTTCGGCGTCTGCTCCATTCGGCTCCGGGAACTGCGTGCTCAGCCTAAGGGACGCTAGACCGCGTAGCGGTCGAACCAGAGCGTGAAGGCCATCAGGCCCCAGAGCTCGGCGGCTCAGGTCTTCGCGCCCGGAACAGTGCCGGTCGAGAAGCGGCGCCACGGTGGCTGGGTCGAGGCAGCCCTGGCGCTCGAGGGTCGCGGCAGAGAGCGCTTCGCGCGCGAACGGCTCCAGCGGTCCCCGCAGCCAGGCCGCGAGCGGGATCGAGAAGCCCTGCTTGCGGCCGCGCACGACCTCCCGCGGCAGCAACGGCGCCAGTGCCTGGCGCAGGAGGCGCTTCTTGGCGAAGCCGCGCACCTTCAGCGGCGTTGGCAATGCCAGCGCGAACTCGGCCACACGCTGGTCGAGGAAGGGGACTCGCAGCTCCAGCGAGTGGGCCATGCTGAGGCGATCGGTCTTGACCAGCAGGTCGTCGACCAGGTAGATGCCGAGGTCGACGTCCTGCATCCGCGCCAGCGGCTCGGCGGCGGCGGTTTCCGCGTAGCGCTCGCGGTAGAGGTCGATCGGGTCCCAGCCAGGGTCGCCGTCGCCCAGCAGCGCCCGCCGCCGCTCGCCCGAAAAGATCTCCTTCCAGCCAAGGTGGCGAGTCAGCGGGTCCCGCTTCGATGCGGCGCGGGCGAAGCGCTTCGCTTTGTAGTCGAAGCCGACCCTGCGGTCGGAGCTGGGCAGCGCCTCGACCAGCGGTGAGGCGAGCGCCGCCAGACGGCCGACCCGCGGCGCGAGCTGGTCGGCGACATAGGTGTAGTAGCCGCCGAAGAGCTCGTCGCCGCCCTCGCCGGAGAGCGCCACCTTGACCTCGCCGGCGGCGAGCTCGGAGACGAGGTAGGTCGGCAGCGCCGAGGAGTCGCCGAAGGGCTCGTCGAAGGATTCGACCAGCTTCGGCAGCAGGTCGACCGCGTCGGGGCGCAGGATCAACTCGTGGTGGTCGGTGCCGAAGCGCTCGGCAACCAGGCGCGCCCGGGAGAGCTCGTCGAAGCCGCTCTCCTCGAACCCGATCGAGAAGGTCTTCAGCGCATCGGACGACTCGGCGGCGGCCAGGGCGGTGATCCCGCCGGAATCGACCCCACCCGAGAGCAGGACGCCGACCCGCACGTCAGCGACGAGGTGGGCGCGAATCGAGTCCCTCAGCACCTCGCGTAGCTCCGCCGCAAGCACACCCGCCGGCTCGCTCCGCACCCGGTCGGCGGCAACTGGAGCCGGACGCGCGTAACGGCGCTGCTCGATCACCCCGTTCTGCCAGGAGAGCAGGAACCCCGGCGGCAGCTTGCGTGCTTCGGCGAAGATCGTCAGCGGCGCCGGGACCGAGTTGAACGCCAGGTAGGCGGAGACCGCCTGCGGATCGATCGCACGCGAGAAGCCGGGCTGTTCGAGCAACGCCTTCAGCTCCGAGGCGAACGAGAGCTCGCCGGCGGCGAGGCGGTAGTAGAGCGGCTTGATCCCGAAGCGGTCCCGGGCCAGCAGCAGGCGCTGCTCGCGCCCGTCCCAAAGCGCCACCGCAAACATCCCCCGCAGCCGCTCGACGAACCCCTCGCCGTGCTCCTCGTAGAGGTGCACGAGGACCTCGGTGTCGCAGTCGGTGGCGAAGCGGTGGCCGCTGCCCTGAAGCTCCCGCTTCAACTCCCGGTAGTTGTAGATCTCGCCGTTCTGGACGACGACGACGCTGCCATCCTCGTTGGCGATCGGCTGATGCCCGTGGTCGAGGTCGATGATCGAAAGCCGCCGCGCCGCCAGCGCGACCGGGCCGCGGTTGAACAGCCCCTCGTCGTCCGGCCCGCGATGCACCAGCTTGGCGCTCATCCGCGCCACCGCCTCGAGATCCGGCGACCCGTCGGCTTTGGCAATGCCACATATCCCGCACATGAGGCGGGCAGTCTCGCAGTAGCGGTGGCGTGAGAGGGATTGGGTGCCCCTCTCCCTCGCTGGGCTATTCGCCTGAAGAGTCGACGGCCATTCGAGAGCCAGCTCCGATGCGAATAGCTAACGCCGCTCGTACGAGGGGCACCCAATCCCTCTCCAACGAACCGCAGCACCGATCCCTTCTAGACGAAGCCACCTCCTTGACCAGAGCGGCCCCCGGGCTTCCCCGTCAGCTACTACTACTAGGAGGGTCGAGCGAAACGGCTAGCGAAACGCTTGCCCTCTTGGTTTAAGTCGATCTAGGTTCGTCGGGTCCAGACAACAAATGGCCCCGGCGCAGCGCAAACTGCCCGGGGCCGTGGCACAGGAGGTATTAGCTCCCATGCACGACCAGCCTAACCTTGACCCCGATCAGGCAGACGCAGCGATCCTCGGACTTCTGCTTGAACCGGACTCCCAGCGACCGTGGTCAGACGATGAGATCGCCCGCGAGATCGGCGACCGGCTCACCGTCACCGATGGCCTCGCCCGTCTCGCCGGGGCCGGTTTAGTTCACCGGCTCAACAGCTTCGTTTGGGCGAGCCGCGCTGCCCTGCATGGGGACGCGCTCCGGTTGTAGACCGGGCGCGCGCCAGCGCGCAACTCAGCTTCGTAAGGACGGTGAGGTCGGCGTGGAGCCGGACGCGATCCAAGCCGCGCACCCGCAGCGGCTTGAGACCCCACTGGTTCTTGAGCCTGCCGAACTCGCGCTCGACCGAGGCGCGCTTTCGGTAGGCAGCCTTCCAGCGCTTCGTCTCGCGCGGGATCAGCGGGTGCAGGCGGCAAGCCGCGATCCACGTTGACGCCGGAGCGCACTCGCCAGTCGGGCAGCGCCACTTTGAACGGCCTCGCTTCCTGTCGGACCCCGCGAACTTCCACTCGCCATGCTCGCAGCAGGGTGGCTTGTGGTCGCCGCGCTTCACGTCGGGCGTCTGCTTGAGCGGGATCAGCGGCAAGCAGTCGCGCTCCATGCACTCGGAGTGAATGCGCTCAATGTCGTAGCCCTTGTCCAGCGCTGCCGTGGCAGCCAAAGCCCCGCGTCGCTTCGCGGTGTCGATCAGCGGGGCGGAGAACCGGGTTTCGTGGTCGCGCGCCGTCTCGACCGTCCAAGCCACCGGAAGGTCCGTCGCGGTGCAGACGGCGGCATGGAGCCGGTAGCCGTAGAACCCGCCGCCTTTTCGGGTGAGACGGCGGAGCGGTGGCCCCATGAAGCGTCGGGGTCGGAATAGCGCTCGCGTTCCTTGCCGCCCTTCGACAGGTAGCGCTGCCCGTTGGCGTAGGCGGGCATGTCGCTCGCGTCGATCGCGAGGTCCGTGCCGTAGCTCGGCAGCTTCGCTTTGAGACCGGCGACCACCGAGTCGATGCAGCGCTCGACCATCGCGGCCTGGTCGCGCAGCTTCTCTTGGAAGCGGTACGCCGCCCAAACGCTCGGCGGCTCCCCTTCGCAGTCAAGCGCCCGCTGCAAGCCCCAATGCTCGCGGACCAGGGCGACCGTTTTGGTCCACGTGGGGAGGGCATACCGCGACTTCACGATGCAGAGCCCGATCATGGTCCGGATTGGGTATCCCGGACGCCCCGTCCAGCGCGTCTCTTGAAGCTCGCCAATCAGGGCCGCAATCTCCGGCAAATCGAGGAGTTTTTGGACCTCGGAACATGCCGGGTCCGGTGGTAATTTGGATGGCGCCAAACGAGTCCTTATCTCGGATGGTCTGACCCCCGGACGCGCCAACGTCGCGGGGGTCACTTTCGTATTCGCTGAGGCCGACTCTATGGGTTCGGTCGGACGTAAAACCGCTCTGCAAAGCCGAAAACTCGGCCTGGGCCTCAGAATCGAAAGGCGCTATGTCCGGCAATCTGTCCGCGCTTCTCGCTGGGAGAAATCCCGCTCTCACCGCATATAATCCGAGGTGCGCCCGCCCGAGATGGTGGCTACTCTCTGACTAATGGAGTCGCCGCGTGATCACATCCGGGCAGTATCTGGATCGGGGGATCAGCCAGGCGACACGGGTGGCCCATCTTCGCGTTCGCCCGACCCGTCCCCTTTCCTCTCTGCCCTTCGTGAGGCATCTGAGCATGAGAGCCATAAGGAGGAACTGCTGGAGGGAAAGACGCGCGGGATCGTCACCGTTGCAGGCGCTTACTTCGCCATCGTCCAGACCGTTACGTTCTCAGGCGCAGACACGCTCGGGAAACTGGAAGGTGGCGGACGGGAGTGGACGATTCGCCTCGCCATCGCTGCCGTCGGTCTCTTGGCGCTCGCCATTGCCGCCGCGATCCGTCAGCACTGGCCCAGGAAGCACGGTTCGCTCCCCACGAAGGAAATTGGCCAGGAGCTTCTGAAACTGCTCTATGGGCCGGGCAGCGAAGAGAACGAGCGGGAGGCTTTGAAAAAGCTTGCCGAGCATTACGGCGGTGTGACCAAAAGCCGCCACAAAGCGAACAAAGGCCGCGTAAGGCAGTATTACGTCGCGGCAGTACTCAGCCTTCTTGCGATTGCAGCAACGACGGCCGAGTTAATTGTTTCGCTGCTCACCCGCGTTTCCTAATCCTCAATGGACAACCCTCCGCCCGACCCGGACGAACTGAGCAATGGGGAAGCGGAGAAAGACTCCGACGCAATCCCCGAGTTCACGGAGACTGACGATTCCGGGCTAGAGACTGATGTCCATATGCAGGCCGACGACCAGCGGAAGGTCGGCACCCTGATCGCGAAGGGCAAGTTGTTCGGGCCTCTACAGGCGGATGCACTTGCCCTGGCGGCTCTAATCAAGTCATATGCGACGACGGTCTATGAGGTCGCGAAGCACGGAATGCGGCCCGGCGATCAACCGGCGCATCCAGGCGTGACGAAATTCCGTCTCGCGTCCGCCCACGTTGACTTCGTCGTCGGCGCGAACGAAGCCATTGCCATGGACGAGGATTCTCAGCCCTCCATCAAGGCAGCCCGCGTCGTCTCCGACCTAATGAAGGCTCGCGATGACGAGTTGATCGAGCTGGCGCGAGAGATTGGCCCAGACGGCGCTGTCGCCTACCGCAAGCTACTCAAAGCCATTGGGGACGCCGACGACGCGAGTGTCACCTGGGAGGCGCCGGGTCGCCCCGGCGTCACCGTTTCCAGCATCGAGGCCGCGAAAGCGCACCGCACCCTCAGCCGAGAGGGAGAGAGCGAAACCGATGACTTCGTGGTGGTCGGCCACCTGTCGATGGCCGATGATCATCTGAATCGCTTCGTGCTCAGGCTCTTCAAAAATGCTCCGCGACCTCCACAGGTCAAAGGCAAACAGGTGATTCGCGGAACCTTTGACGAGCATGTAGGGGATCTCGTTAAGGAACGCGGCCTGTGGGGCAAAGAGGTAGAGGCAGAGGTCCACCTTGAGCGTGAGAGGGCCGAGACGGTTGCAACCCCGCGCGATCCAAAATTCGTGCTCAGGTCCGTGAAGGCTGGTTCGAAACCCCCGCCTTCTCAGAAAGGACGCGAGCCGATGCCCGGAAGCGCTTCCCTGGATGAGGGCATAGAGGCCGACGTCTTCGGCGACTCAGGGCAGGCGGGGTAAACCTCACCCGAAAGCGAGAATGCTTCCGGTCGCTCTACACCTCCATGATCGAGGTGATATCCGTCGCGATGAAGGCTCTGTCTTTCCCCTCGACCTTCAGGGTTACGAACTTCTCCTCCTTCTTGACGGCGTAATTCACTTTGGCCGTCACCATCTTGAAGTCTTCCTCAACATCCCACGGGTGCTCTTTGGTCCCGTTCGGATGGGGGGCGAGGATTCTCGTCGCCATTGCCTGCCTTTCAGTCGATTGCTCGACTGATCCTATGGGGTAGCTCACCCCCGAAAGCGAGGTATCGCCGATGCACCCGACTTCCAGAACCCGCACCACGACCGGGTTGGCGAGTTTCGCCAATCTCTCCTAGGAGGGATTAGCGAAACTCGCAGTGCGAGTCGCCAAGCGGGTTTGCGGGAGTAGCTGAATCACGGATACCTCGCTTTCGCGGGCAATCTACCCCTTCGCCTGCGGCGGTTTGAGATGGAGCATGTACATCACGCCGTCGATCACGAGGTACTTGGGATCGGGGCGACCGCGAACCGTTCCGTCTGGACGGACGTACTGATGCACGATGGCCACCTTCCCAAGCCCAGGCACCCGATATGCCACGATCTGAGACTGCGAACCAAGCGGCATTTGCAGTTTGCGACAAAGATCTTGCGCAATCTCTCTAGATCGTTCAATATCTTCTTCGACCCCCAATTGGCCTTTTTCGCAATAGGCTCCGCGATTGAAGAGGTCGCGCAACTCTTTTTTGGAAACCCGTTTGAGAGGACGAGACATGGCGGACTCACTGACCCAGGCAATCGAAGCGCATCTTGAGCGCTATCTCTGCGGCGAAGAATCGCTCGCGGAGTTCGAGGCGTGGCTTGTTCCGGAGACCTGGGATCTCTCTCCGCAGGAGGATCGCGCCGCTCACGAGTTGGCGACTGCGATCACGCTACGGATTGCAGAGTTCACCAACGGAGACTGGAGCGAAGACGAGCTTCAGGTTGCCCTTGCCGAACTGCGTCGTCCTGCTCTCTCGCCACTGGTCTCTTCCGGGCTGGAGTTCGTCTACTCCGGCAGCAAAGGAGAACACATCAGCTCCTCCAGCCACCTGATCAAATCTTCTGTGGTTGGTACTGGACGTTCAGAGGTAGTCGCGTAAGGAGGTCGTCGGCTTGGGTCTCTCCACGGCCGCGGACGAGGTAAACGTCGATCCAATACCGCCCCTCTTTGGTCAACTCAAGCGGCAGGCTGCCCCGCACTCGGCAGCCAGTTCCTTCGCCGAACTGAACTGGATACTCATGGGAATCCAGTTCTAGACCCGACGGGTCTACGGGCTGAAGTTTGACGGCGAACCGGCCTTGAGCCGCGCCCGCGACCAGATCCAACAAAAACGGAACTGGGAAAACGAAGGGCGGCATCTCGTCGGGAACGTCTGGGCCGCGCTGGGCTGAGGAGACCTGCTCGATGACATTGATGACGCTGACGCGCCCATCGTTGCCGATGATGATGGTTTCGCAGAGCGCCGCGATCATCACGTATGGGCCGCCGGAGTCAGGCATCGCGGCGTACCTTAGCGAACCCATTCGGCCTTGCGCAGGTCGCGTAGCACTTCGGCACTTTCCGCTTTCCAGAGCGGTTTTCCCGTCCGATCCAAGGGATAGATTGGCCGGGCACAAGTCAAAGAGAAGGCCCCCGCGACGTTGGAGCGTCCGAGGGCCAGACCAAACGAGGGAATGCTCGCTTGGCACCACCCAAAGTAGCAGGGGGAGCGGCAACTTCTGCCGCCCTGAAAACTGTCCTTGATTCGCCCGAGATCGGGCGGCTGATCGAGGAACTTGAAGCTACCCGCTGGACGGGCCGTCCCGGCTACCCGATCAGGACGATGGTCGGGCTCTGCTTGGCGAAGTCCCTCTACGCGATCCCGACCTGGACGAAGACGGTCGCCCTGGTCGGCGAGCACTGGAAGCTGCAACGGGTTCTCGGCTGCGAGGGGAAGCCGCCGAGCGTTTACGCCGCGTACCGCTTCGCCGAAAAGCTGCGCCGCCACGGCGACAAGCTGGAGCGCTGCATTGACGGCGTGGTCGCCGGTCTCAAAGACAAGCTGCCGAAGTACGGGACGGACCTCGCCATCGACGCGAGCGATATGCCTGCCTACGCGAACGGGCAGCGGTTCCTCTCCAACGGCGGGCCGGAACGCGAGCACTTCTCTGACCCCGACGCAACGTGGGGCCACCGCTCCGCCGTCTCGACTCGCAAGGGCGGCGGCTTCTATGGCTATCGCCTTCACCTCGCCGTCGATGTTGCGACGGACCTGCCGGTGGCGTGGACGGTCGAGACTGCGCGCGACCACGAAACCCTGTCCGTCGCTCCGCTGATCGACACGGCGAAGCGGCGTGGCGCGATGGTCGTGACCGCCGCCCTCGACAAGGGCTACGACAACAACCGCGTCTACGCCGAGTGCATGGAGCGCGACTGCCTGCCGCTGATTCCGCTGCGACAGACCACGGCCGTCAAGAACGGCGAGCATCGCCCGCCGACCTGCTCGCACGGCACTTGGAAGTTCGCCGGAGCGGATCGGAAACGGGAAGCGTCGAAGTGGCGGTGCCCGACCGGCGAATGCGCTCCGGCGTCAACGTGGGTTGCGGCCAGTCGCCTGCACCCGTTGATCCCGCGCGAGTCGAAGCGGTGGAAGGCTGCCTACCGAAAGCGCGCCTCAGTCGAGCGCGAGTTCGGCAGGCTCAAGAATCAGTGGGGGTTGAAGCCGCTGCGGGTTCGCGGCCTTGACCGGGTGCGGCTCCATGCCGACCTGACCATCTTGACCAAGCTGGCCTGTGCTCTCTCTCGGGCGCGGACCTCTACCGCCCGGCCCAACCCGAGAAGGCGAAACGGCCGTCCCGCTTCTCCCCCGGCAGCCATTCAAGGCCGGTCAGTAGCTCGCCGGGAGTGACTTCCAGAGAGCCGGCCAGCTTGAGCAGCGTGTCGATGCGCGCCACGCGCAACCCTCGCTCCAGGTTCCCGATCTCGGTGCGGTGAAGGGAAGCGCGTACCGCCAACCCCTCCTGGGAGAGGTCGGCGCGCTTGCGGCAGCGGACCAGGTTCGTCCCGAACCGCTCTGCGAGGCTCACCGGTTCCCGCAGTCCAGGCCGTCGAAGTGGATCGCGGCTCGGGTCGGCAGCACGAGATCGCCGTAGCGGTGAAGTAGGCCAACCGCACTCAGATCGTGAACGGCGCGAGCAACGGCGTCACGGCCCGCGAAGTCTTGATCGGAGGCTACCTCGCGCTCCAGGTCGGCGAGGGTGAGGGGGGTCGGATGCTGGGTGAGAACGAGCGTGAGAACGGCTGCCTGAGCCTGCGCGTCTTCGCCCGCAGGGGATACTTGGTCGTGCATGGGAGCTAATCCCTCCTGTGCCAGGCCGGGGGCGGTTCGCGCCGCGCCCCGGCCGCTTGATTTGTCCCGGCGAACTTAGGAGGGCTCAGCCATGGAGATCAAGACTTTCGCTAGTCGTTTCGCGAGAGCCTCCTAGGAGGGTCTAGCGAAACTCGCTAGCCCGCTCTGGGGGCGAGTTCGCGGAGATTGCTGGGTCGGCGATACCCCGGTTTGCCCTATTGACTACCCCTTAACCAAGCTCCCGTATGCTGGGGGGACGCCGGATTCAGGTTTCGGCGGATCTTGTCGAGGAGAAAGAGCAATGCCCAAAGGCCCTGAAGAGATTGAACTGGATCAGGCGTGGATTGGCGCCGAAGATCTCCCTGTGCATTTTGCAAATGCATTCACGGGGACCCCTGGACCAAACGCGATCTTCCTCAATATCGGCTCCCAGGTTCCGCCGGAAATTACGACCCAGCAGGATCTTGAGCGACTCAAAGAACGGGGGTATATCCCTGTCAGGCCGGTCGCCCGGCTCGCGCTTTCCCCGGCAGGACTTGACGAACTAATTGAGGCGCTTAAAGTTGTTCGAGCTAACCACCGGAAGCTGACCAAAGAGTTGGAAGGAAACGGACCATGACTTCGCTCGCCGTCGAGAGCAGGGAACCGATTTTCCGCGCGCGGAGCACGCGCGTTGCCTCGCTTCGCGCTTCGCGGGTTGCCACGACTGGCAGGACCGCCAAGAAGGGCCGACAGGTTCCTCTCTTCATTCCGGCAGATCAGGCGTATTACTGGTCGGGCACTTGGCAGAAGGGCGAGGCAGAGACCAAGGCCAACTTGGACGCTGGTAACGCCCGGACGTTCGATGACCCCATGGATGCCATCCGGCACTTGCTTGACGATTGCTGAATGCCGGGCATTCGCCTCGACCCTTCCTTCGGGAAGCGGTTGAAGAAGAAGGAGACTGACCTCCAGGGCGCCATCTTGGAGACCGTCAAACGCCTGGGCGACGATCCTTCACACCCAGGGCTTCACACGCACCCAATCCAGGGCACCAAGAATCCGAAGGTCTTCGAGGCCTATGTGGATCAGAAGAATCGCGTCACCTGGCATTGGGAAGACGGCGTGATCGTGCTGCTGAATCATTGCAACCACGACATAATCAAGCAGGCATAATTTCCCCAGGGCTTCCCATTCTAGAGCGCTTTTCCATCCGATCTAAGCCCTAGGAGAGAACCGGTCGGGGTCAAACCAGAAGCGAAGCCCAAAGGCCTGCCGCCCCGGCCGGGTCAGGAACAAGGTCAGCGGAGAGAAAGCGGGCCGCCCCTCAGAAAGGTGTTAGGCAAGGCGAGGGGCGGCCGAACTGCAACGAGCAAGCAACGCTCACAGCGCTGCTGGCTCTCGGTCAATGACCGGCCAGCAGCGCCGCAGTGCTCCAACGGGGAATCGATGCTGAAGCGCAAAGGCAAGCGCTCTCAGTCCCTCCGAGCGGTCGCCGCTAGACCTGATCGTCGGCTCTAGGAGCGGGGCCGACCGTTCCGGAGGGTGGGGCATCCTCCGTACGAGCGGCGCTAGCTTTTCGCCTAAGAGCTCCTACTGACCTGCCATTGCTCTCCCCAGGCGAAAAGCCCAGCGAGGGAGGAGGATGCCCCACCCTCCCCAGCGGCTCAAGGTCCAGCGAATCAGATCTTCCGCGGGGCAGCCGGACCGCGGCCCACCACCTTGGAAACGGTCGCGAACAGAACGCTGAGGTAGAGGCCGACAGAGCGGTCGGCGATGTACTCCATGTCGTGGGCGAGCTTGTTGGCCCAAGATTCCTCGCGGGTCACGCGGGTCTGGGCGAAGCCGGTGACGCCGGGGCGGACGACCAGCCGCTGCCAGTACTGGGGGATCTCGCGGCAGAGCTCGGCGAAGAAGGCGGGTCGGATCGGGCGCGGGCCGACAATCGCCATGTCGCCGCGGAGGACGTTCCAGAGCTGCGGCACCTCGTCGAGGTGGGTGGCGCGAAGGACACCGCCGATCCGGGTGCGCTCGGCTTCGGTGCGGCGGGTGAGCTCCTCCCCGAGGTAGGGACCGAGCCGCTCTTCTGCGTCGGGTTTCAGGGTTCGGAACTTGTACATCCAGAACAGCCGCCCGGCGCGGCCGACGCGGGCGCCGCGGTAGAGCACCGGCCGGCCCGAGTCGAGGGCGATCGCCGCGGCCACCAGCGCCAGCAGCGGCGAGAGGACGAGGAGAACCGAAGCGGAGATGAGGACGTCGAGCGCGCGCAGCACCGCGTCGACCGGCCGGTGCTCGCTTTCGGCGGCAAGTCCGACCAGCTCGTCGAAGCTGGACTGGGCTCCGTCGAACTCCTCTAGGAGGGCGTTGCGTGGTGTGGCTCGGCGCGCGATGGTGAGGCCCCGACCGTACCGAGAATGGTCTCGACGAGAGCGGCTGGGTCGCGCTTCGTCGGCGCAGCTTCCGAGGTCCTCTTCGCCAGCTCCAGGGCGCGCGGATCGGTCAGCGGCCGCAGGCGCCCCGAGCGGATCAGCGCTTCGTCGACGCCGCCGAGGCGCCCCCCGTAGGTCGTGTAGACGGGCGTCCCCAGGGCGGCGGCCTCGCGGTTCATCGTGCCGCCGGCGGAGAGCACGAGATCAGCGAGCGCGACCAGGCTCTGCGCCTCGACCGCGCCCTCGGGGACGATCAGTGAGGGCAGCCGCAGGTTCGTGATGAACTCGCGCTGGGCCTGGGTGCGAGGCAAGACGACAGCGTGCACGTCGCCGTCGCGGCCGAGGCGGTCGAGGACCTTGGGGAAGAGCGGGTTCGACTTGCGGTGGTAGAGGGAGACGTCGGGCGGCGGTCGGACGATCACGACGACGCGGTCGGTCTCGACCGACAGTCGCAGCAGTGCCTCGGGGTCCGGCTCAAAATCGAAGAGGTAGTACTCCTCCTTCAGGCCCGGGTAGGGAAAGAGCTTCTCTGGCGTCACCCCGAAGCGGCGCAGCCGCTCGGCGGGGACCGAGTCCGGGAACATCACCCGCCTGGCGAGGCGGCAGCCGATCCGGTGCTGGGTGACGGCGTACTCGTAGTCGTGCATGTTCGCCTCGGGGACAGCGAGGGAACGAGCGGCGATCGCCAGGTCGTTGGAGCCGTGGGCGAGCGCCAGATCGAAGGAGCGCCCGCGGCCGAACCTCAGCATCCCCGCGGTGCGAGCGCCGAGCCGGTACGCCTTCTGGAACCTCGACGCCCCGCCGTGTTGCCCGATCGGCGTGTGCGGCATGCCGTGCAGGTCGAGCAGCGCCTGCGTCTGGGCGTAGTCGCGCGAGGTCACCTCGACCGAGTGCCCTTCCCCCTGCAGCCGCTCGATGATCGGCCGCAGCACCAGCACGTGCGCCGGCGCGCTCATGTCGACCCAGATCCTCACCCTAGCGAGAGCTCAGACGACTTCGCCGCTGACGGTCCGACACCCGGGGGCCGGGTAGCGCCGCATCAGCTCATGGACTTCGCCGCGGACCCGTTCCGCCGCGGCTTCGTCCTCGGGCGCGGAGACGATCTCGTCCATCCAGTCGGCGACCTGCACCATGTGATCTTGGTCGAGCCCCCTGGTCGTCACGGCGGGCGTACCGATCCTGACCCCCGACGGATCGAACGGCTTGCGCTCGTCAAAGGGGATCGAGTTTGCGTTGGAGACGATCCCCGCGCGAGACAGGGCGCTGGCGGCCTCCTTGCCGCTGAGGCCCTTGGCGGAGATGTCCAGCAGGATCAGATGATTGTCCGTACCGCCTGAGACGAGGTTGAAGCCTCGATCGATCAGGGCCGCCGCCAGCGCCTTTGCGTTGGCGACGACGGCATGGGCATATTCGCGGAACTCCGGATTGAGGGCCTCGCCGAGGGCCGCCGCGATTGCAGCGGTCTGATGCTGATGCGGTCCGCCCTGAAGGCCCGGGAATACCGCCCGGTCGATCGCGGTGGCATGCTCCTCCCGGCAGAGCAGGAGGGCGCCCCGTGGGCCGCGCAGGGTCTTATGGGTAGTCGTCATGACGACGTCGGCGTGCGGGATCGGGGAGGAATGGGCGCCGCCCGCGATCAGGCCGGCGATATGAGATACGTCGGCGACCATCAGCGCGCCGGCCTCCCGGGCGATCTCGGCGAAGCCAGCGAAATCGATCGTGCGCGGTACCGCGGTACCGCCGCAGAACAGGAGCTTCGGCCGGTGCTCGAGCGCCAGCTCCCTGACCGCGTCCATATCGACCTGGCCGCTGTCCCGATCGACCCCATAGTGGACCGCGTTGAACCAGATCCCGGTCGCCGAGACCTGCCAGCCGTGCGTCAGATGCCCGCCGGCGGGCAGCGACAGCCCCATCACGGTGTCGCCCGGTTTCAGAAAGGCCAGGTAGACGGCGAGGTTCGCCGGCGACCCCGAGTAGGGCTGGACGTTGGCGTGCTCTGCGCCGAAGAGCTCCTTCGCACGCGATATCGCCAGGCTCTCGACCTCGTCGATCACCTCGTTCCCCTCGTAATAACGACGCCCCGGATAGCCCTCGGAGTACTTGTTGACGAGTACCGAGCCGTTGGCTTCCAGCACCGATGCGGAACAGTAGTTCTCCGATGGAATCAGGCAGAGCGAATCGGCCTGACGTTCGTCCTCCCGCCGCAGGAGGTCGGCAAGCTCTGGATCGGCGATCTCAGTGGGATGACTCACTGAGGCGATGCTACCAGCGGCAGTTGGTCGGATTTCCCAGCAGGAAACCGGCGGCGAGGGATAGCCTCCGGCCCGGATGGGTGCGTCCAGACTGACGATGGTGGCGGTGGCATTGGCCGGCGCGCTGAGCGTCGCTCCGGCCTCGGCCGCGGATCCATGCAGCGGCCCCCAGGCTCTCACGCTGCTGTGCCCGAATCTGCGGATCGGACCGGCGAGCGAGATGTATGTGCAGGACAACGGCCCCGGCAGGCAACTGCTGCGGGCAACCAGCGACGTGCGCAGTCGCGGCCGCGGTCCGATCGAGCTGCGCGGCCGGCGCAACGGCTGGCGGACGATGCGCACCAACCAGCGAATCTACCGAGCCGGCGGCGGCCACATCGACGTGCGCAGCCGGGCCACCCTCCGCTTCACCGGCGTCGGCGCCTACTTCGGCGGCTTCTACTGGAAGGTGCACCAGCTGGCGCGGTTCGACCTCCGCCGGGTCGGCCCGGACGGGGCGCTCGGCGGAGTCGTCCGCACCAGCCCCAAGCTCAACTACTGCCTGCGCGACCTGGAGCTCGACGCGACCCGGCCGGCGTGCGCCGAACGGCCGCCACTACCCCGGCTGCAACCAGAACCCCTACCAGGACCGGGTAACGCTCGGCACCTCGGTTGGCTGGTCGGACATCTACCCCGCCAGCTACGACAAGCAGTGGATCAACGTCGCCGGCCTGCGCGGCTGCTTCGCCTTCGAGATGACCGTCGACCCCCAGGAACTGCTTTTCGAGTCCAACGAGGACGACAACACCTCAATCCGTACGGTGCGCTTGCCCTTCACGGGCGAGACCGGCTGTTAGGAGGACGCCTAGCCGAGACCGACCCTTGCGAGGGCGCTTGCCAGGTCCCCCTCCGAGAGCGCGCCTTGGCGCAGGATCGTCCAGCCGCCGTCCGCCTCGATCGCGGTGACGTCGACCACGGTCGAGGGCAGGCCGGTCAGCTCGCCGCCGTCGATCGCCAGGTCGGCACCGGCGAGGATCGCCTCCGGCACCTCGGCGAAGCGAGACGGCGCCGGCTCGCCGCTGAGGTTCGCCGAGGTCTGGAAGAGCGGCGCCATGACGCCGGACAACGGTCCGGAGAGGAGGCGGAGGCCCAGCCGCCCCCGATCCTCCCGACAGGCGAGCGGATAGCGGTGCTCGGGGTTCGCGACCACAAGCGTGACCGGCCCCGGCAGCAGGGCGCTGACCGCTGCCGCGGTGCGCGGGCCGAGGCCGGCGAGCAGCTCGCGCATGGCCAGCGGCGAGAAGTACATGACCGCCGAGGGTTTGCCGTCGTCGCGGCCCTTGAGCCAGTGAATCCGCGTGATCGCCGCCGCGTCAAGCGGGTCGCAGGCGAGCCCGTAGAGGCCGTCGGCTGGAAACACCGCGACGCCACCGGCAGCGATGCAGCGCTCCAGCGCGGCGCGGGCGGCGCCGGCACCGTCGCCGGCGAGGCTGACGATCTCCGTCGCGCCGCGACCCGCGCTCACCGCTCTCCGATCACGACTCGCTCGATCCCCGCCAGGTCCCGGCGCGCCTCGATGCGCTCGAATCCGGCCCCGCCCATCAGCCCAGCGACCGCCTCCGCCTGCCCCTCCCCCACCTCGACCGCGAGTGCCAAGGGCGCGGCAGCCTTTATGCCCGCTATCCGGACATAAAGACTGCCGCACTCGTCGACGACGGTGCGGATCGCATCGAGGCCGTCGGGGCCCGCAAGCAGCGCCTCGCTCGGCTCCCACTGAGTTACCTCGGGCTGGAGCGAGGGCCAGTCGCGCTCTGAGACATAGGGCAGGTTGGCGACGATCAAGTCGAAGGTCTCGCCCTCGGGGATAGTGCCTTCGAGAAAGCGGACGCGGTCAGCGAGACCGAGACGGCCCGCGTTCGCTCGCGCGACCTCCAGCGCCGCCGCTGAGGTATCCGTCGCCGTCACCTCGCACTCCGGGAGCTCGTCGGCGACCGCGAGCGCGATCGCGCCGGAGCCCGTGCCTACATCAAGCAACGTCCGCGGCTGCCGTTCCAGCGCCAGCTCCACCAGTAGCTCGGTCTCGGGCCGCGGGATCAGGACCCGGCGGTCAACGGCAAGATCGAGGCGGCGGAAGCCCTTGCGTCCCAGGATGTATGCGACCGGCTCGCGACGCAACCGCCGCCGCACCATCTCACCGAATGCCCGCGCTGCCGCGGCGGGCACCTCCGCCTCGGGGCCGGCAACCAGCGTCGCGCGCCCACACCCCATCGCCTCACCCAGCAGCAGTTCGGCATCCAGCCGCGGGTCTTCGATCCCCGCCGCGCTCAGCCCGTCGACCGCGGCCCCGAGCGCCTCGCGCACGCTCGCCTGCGTCACCGCGCCCACCGCTCAGGCGGTCGAAGCCGCCGCGGCCTCGAGCCGTTCCCGCTTCTCCTCGGCTGCGAGCGCGTCCGTGAACTCGCCGAGCTCGCCGCCGAGCACGCCGTCGAGGTTGTGCGAGGTCAGCTTGATCCTGTGGTCGGTGACCCGGCCCTGGGGGAAGTTGTAGGTGCGCACCTTCTCGGAGCGCTCGCCGCTGCCGACCTGGGCCTTGCGCTCGGAGGCGATCTGCGCCTGCTGCTCGGCGATCTCCCGCTCCAGGAGCCGGGCCCGCAGCACCCGCATCGCCCGCTCCTTGTTCTGCAGCTGGGACTTCTCGTCCTGCATCGAGACGACGATCCCGGTCGGTTTGTGGGTGATCCGCACCGCCGAGTCGGTGGTGTTGACCGACTGCCCGCCCGGCCCGGAGGAACGGTAGACGTCGATCTGGAGATCGTTCTGATCGACCTGGACCTCGACGTCCTCCGCCTCAGGCAGAACCGCGATCGTCGCCGTCGAGGTGTGGATACGGCCCTGGGACTCGGTCTCGGGAACGCGCTGGACGCGGTGGGTGCCACCCTCGAACTTGAAGACCGAGTAGGCCGCATCGCCCTTGACGGCGAAAGTCACGTCCTTGAAACCACCGACCTCTGCCGCCGACTGTGAGAGCACCTCGGTCGCGAAGCCGCGCTCCTCCGCGTAGCGAGTGAGCATCTTGTAGAGGTCGCCGGCGAACAGCGCCGCCTCGTCGCCGCCCGTGCCGGCGCGGATCTCGACGATCACGTTCTTGTCGTCGTTGGGGTCGCGCTCGACCATCGCCAGCCGAATCTCCTCTTCCAGCTGCTCCAGCCGCGCCGGCGCCTCTTCGGCCACCTTGCGCAACTCCTCGTCCTCCCCCTCCGCCAGCAACTCCCGCGCCCCTTCCAGATCGTCCTTCAAAGTCGCGTACTCCACCGCAAGCTCCCGAGCAGGTTGAAGCTCGCGGTACTCCCGCCCAACTTCCGCATACCGCTCCCGATCCGAAATGACCTCCGGATCCGACATCTGCCCCTCCAGCTCGGCAAACCGAGCCTGTATCTGCTCCACCAGCTGCTCGATCATCGACACCAACCCTAGACGGCGAAAACCAAGCAGGTCGGGGGATGCAGGGAGGGAGACGAGGGGAGCGCACTCCAGTGCGTGACCCGAAGTCAACCGACCGAAGACCCCGAGATGCGCCGGTTTGCAGCCGTCTAGGCGACGATCTCGATGTGCTGCTGCTTGGCGGCGTCCTCGGGATTCTCCCGCGCCAGGACCGCCTCGAGCGAGGCGATCGCCACCTCGAGCTGCTCTTCGCTGGGCTCACGCGTGGTCAGGTTCTGCAGCATCAGTCCCGGCCACATAACCGCCCGCACCCAGCGTTTGCGCCGGTTTTTCCCCGCCCACTTGATTACCTCGTAAGAGAGACCGGCAATCAGCGGAATGCCGAGGATCCGCGAGAGCACCAGCCAGTACCACTCGGGGAGGCCGATCGGGGCGAAGACGAATATCGCCAGCACCATCACGATCAGCAGGAAGCTGGTGCCGCAGCGCGGATGCAGCCGCGAGTAGAGCTTGGCGCGCGAGGGCACCAGCTCGTCTTCGGCCTCGTAGCAGGAAATCGTCTTGTGCTCGGCGCCGTGGTACTCGAAGACGCGCCGCAGGTCCGGCATTTTGCTGATCGCGACGATGTAGCCGATGAAGATCGCCGTGCGCAGGATCCCCTCGATCAGCCAGAAGAGCAGAGCCGAGCCGAGCTGGTCCTTGATCAGGCTGGTCAGCCCGACCGGGACGACGAAGAAGAGCCCGATCGAGAGCAGCAGCGAGAAGAAGATCGTCACGCCCCAGAGCCAGCCGCCGATCTCCTCCTTCTCCCCCTCCTCGTCCTCCTCGAGCTGTGCGTTGGCGGAGATCGCCAGGGCCTTGAAGCCGATCTTCATCGACTCGCCGAGGGCGACGACGCCGCGGATCACGGGCAGGCGCCAGATCCGGTGCCGCTGCGCCCAGGGCCTGAGCGGCTCGGACTCGATATCGATCTGCCCCTCGGGCGTGCGCACCGCCACCGCCCAGGTCGAGACCCCGCGCATCATCACTCCCTCCAGCACCGCCTGACCGCCGACCGGCGCGTCGCGCTTGGCAACCAGCGCCCCGTCGGGCATGCGAAGCGGGTCCCCTCCATTGGTTGAGGGGACGGAGGATGCCTGTGCCGAGCCCGCCGGCGGGCTCATGGGCTACTTCCCAGCCCTGTGCTTGGCCGCGCGGCGCTGGAAGCGCTCGACGCGGCCGCCGGTGTCGACCAGCTTCTGCTTGCCCGTGTAGAACGGGTGGCACTCGGAGCAGAGCTCGACATGCAGATCGTCCTTGGTCGACCGCGTGTAGAACTGGTTGCCGCACGAGCAATGCACGTTGGCAAGCGTGTACTCGGGGTGGATTCCTGCCTTCATTTCTCCTCTCAGTCTAGAGAACTGGTCAAGCCGTGCCGATACCCCCATGTGGCGGCATCGAGAGCGGAAGCGGAACCCCTGGCCAGGCGCGTGCTGCGCACGGGCATCGGGGCCGTTCTGTTCGGCGGCACCCTCCTGGTCATGCTCCATGTCTGGGGCGGGCTCGGCGGCAGCGGCCTCGATGACTTCGCCAACGGACCTCTGTATGACGCCGTCATCGTCAGCGCCGGCCTCGCTTGCCTGCTGCGGGCGCACGGGGCGGGAGCCGAGCGCGCGGCTTGGCTGACGATCGCGGCCGCGATCCTCTCCTGGGCCGCCGCCGAGATCTACTGGACCGCCGAGATCCTCAACAACCCCGAACCTCCCTACCCCTCGCCGGCTGACATCGGCTACCTCGCGTTCTACCCCCTCGCCGCGGCCGGCGTCTACCTGCTCGTCCGCGCCCGCACCGAGGAACTCGACTGGCGGCTCTGGATGGACGGCCTGATCGCCGGGCTCGGGACCGCCGCCCTCGGGGCGGCGCTTGTCTTCGAGTTCGTCGCCGACCACACCAGCGGCACGACGATCGAAGTCGCGACGACGCTCGCCTATCCGCTGGGGGACATCCTGCTCCTCGCGCTCGTCGTGGGCGTCGTCGGTCTGACCCGCTGGCGGCCGGGCCGCACCTGGTCGCTGCTCCTGGCCGGCCTGGCCGCGATGGTCGTCGCCGACGTCGCCTACACCCTGCAGTCGACCGGCGGCAGCCTGCCGGGAGGCGACTGGGTGGAACCGATCTACCTGCTGTCCGCCGCGCTCCTCGGCGCGGAGGCCTGGCAGCCCCAGGCCGACACGATCCAGGGGGGAGCGCGTTTCGACGGCTGGCGCGAGCTGATGGTGCCCGCCTTCTTCGCCGCGGTGATGATCGCCCTCTTCGCGATGCAGTACTTCAGCCACGCCAGCGGCCTCACCACGGTGCTCTGGACGGCGACGATGATCGCCGTGATAGCCCGCCTCGGGATCACCGTTCGGGAAAATAAGCGGCTGCTGGAGCAGGTGCGCACCGACCAGCTGACCGGGCTCGGCAACCAGGGCCACATGCAGGTCGACCTCGCCGCTCGTGTCGCGCATGCGGCCGAGGAGCCGCTGACGCTGCTCTTGCTCGACCTCAACGGCTTCAAGCGCTACAACGACACCTTCGGCCATCCTGCCGGCGATGAGCTTCTGGCCCGCCTGGGCGAGCAGCTGAAGCTCGCGGTCGGCGATGACGGCGGCGCCTACCGGATCGGCGGCGACGAGTTCGCGGTGATCGTCACCTGCGAGGAGGCGCGCACCGACGAGGTGAAAGTGCGCGCGGCGGAAGCGCTGACGGCCACCGGCAAGGGTTTTCAGATCGATGCCGCCTGGGGCGCCGTCTCGGTACCGCGCGAGGCCGATACGCCGGCGGCGGCGATGCAGCTCGCCGACGTGCGGATGTACGCCCAGAAGGAGTCACGCCGGCTGGCCCACGACGACGGCATCGCGATCGAGGGCGGCGTCGTCTCGGTGCGGTTAGCCAGACCGCGCGACAGCAAAGCTCTCGAGCACGGCCAGTAAAACCGCAGTCACCTCGGCGCGGTTACCGGGATCGTCCGAGCGCGCGACCAGCATCGCCGCCTCGTCGAGCGCCCCGAGGAGCAGGTGCGCCATCGGCTTGACTGGCAGCTCACGGATCTCTCCCGCCTCGATCGCGGCCGTGAGGCTTGCCTCGATCAGGCCGAGGCCATTGGCGGCGCCGATCTCTCGCCAGCGATCCCAGCCGAGCACCGCGGGGGCATCGTGCAGCGCGATCTGCCGCAGCTCCGGCTCCGCGCACTCGTCGAGAAAAGCCTCAACGCCGGCCTTCATCGCCTGTAGGGGGCTCTCGAGCTCGGAGCCGAGCACGATCCTCGCCACCCGCTCGGTCGATTCCGCCTCGAGCTGCTGATAGGCCGCGTCGAGCAGGCCGGGCTTGCCGCCGAAGTGGTGGTAGAGCGCGCCGCGGGTGACTCCGGCCGCGCGCACGATCTCCTCGGTGCCGACATCGTGGTAGCCGCGGTCGGTGAAGAGCCGGCGCGCAGCGGCGATCAGGGCAGCCCGGGTGACCTCCGTTCGCTCAGCCTGGCTCCGGCGTTCTGGATTTACATTCATACAGTCTGTATGTTACTTGTGATCTCACAGACGAATAGATCCGCGGCGCCCAAACGCGCAGCGGCCGACGACCTAGGAGCGCGATATGACTGGGACAAGCGAACGCAAGGAGATTGACCTCCCCGCCGGCCGGGTCCGCTACCGCGAGACCGGTAGCGGCAAACCGATCGTCTTTGTGCACGGATATCTGGTCGACGGCCGCCTCTGGGACGGCGTCGTCGACCGCCTCGGCGACCGCTACCGCTGCATCGCCCCTGACTGGCCGATCGGCGCCCAGCAGGTCGCGATGAAGCCCGACGCCGATCTCTCCCCCTACGGGATTGCAGCCTTGATCGACAGCTTCCTGAGGGGGCTCGACCTCGAGGACGTGACGATCGTCGGCAACGACTCAGGAGGAGCGATGTCGCAGGTGCTCGTGACCCGCCATCCGGAGCGGATCGGCCGGCTCGTGCTGACCAACTGCGACACCCACGCGAACTTCCCTCCGGGACCCTTCAAGGCCCTCGTGCCGATCGCCAAGCTGCCAGGTGGGATGGCGGTGATCGGGGCTCCGTTCCGGATCGGTGCCGTTGCGCGCGCTGCTTTCCGCCCGTTCACGAGAGACCCAATTCCGCCCGAGCTGATCGCCTCCTGGATGCAGCCCGGACTGCACGACCCGGGGGTCAAACATGACCTAAAGAAGGTGACGATGGGGATGCGCAAGCGATACACGCTGGAGGCAGCGGAGAAGCTCAAGAGTTCCGACCTGCCGGTGCTTCTCACTTGGGCCCCGGGCGACCGCGTCTTCCCGCTCAAGTACGCGGAACGGCTCACCGCGGAGACCCCGAACGCAAGCCTGGTCGAGATCCCGGACTCGCGAACCTTCGTGCCAATGGACCAGCCGCAGCGCTTGGCCGATGAGATCGCCAAGTTCGTACCCGCAACCTAAGCGAACAAGCGTTCCCAAAACGCGCAAAGTGCAGATTTTTCGTCCGACGGGGGAACGAGTCTTTCTCAAACCCCTAGAGGACGGAGAGCTAGTGACCAGGCAAATCTTCGACCAGGACCGCCCCCGCAGCAAGATGGCTCAGCGCCTCGACGAAGCCTTCGCCGGCTGTGATCAATGGACCGTCATTGCTGCTCCCCAGCGCCGCAGCACGCTGGAGATTGCTCCCTGGCTGTCACGTGCGGATTCGCTGCCCCACCGTGCTGCGGAAGGCGAAGACCGCCTCCCGCGCGCTGCTTGATACTCAGGTCCTATCAAGTGCGGCGCCCTTGTATCGCCTGGCGGGGTTGCAAGGTGAGCGCTCAGCGCGGCCGCTTCGGCGTATCCCCATAGTGCATGACTACCCGCGCGACGCTATCGCCGGCGACCAACATGGGAACAATTGCGCCAAGGCTTAGGCCGATCCCCTCGACCCCCAATAGGGCCAAGCCAAGAATGCCGATCGCCTCGAGAAACAGGGCACCCACGAGGACGAGAACTAAAGCCTTCGCTTCCGTCATGAGATCAGTCTACCGCCGTTGCAGACAAAACAACTACAAGCGCACCAAGACCGCATCCGACCAGGCCGCCGATCACGGTCGCCTTCTGAACCTCCCGATCAGCGGCCCCTCGTAGCACTGGTCCGGCGTGACCGAGAAACCCGGTTACAGCGATCATGCCGGCGAGGAGGCCGACGGCGGCGGCAAAATCGCTCGCGATGGAGGCGAGTGGAAACATCCGCTTACCCTAAAAAATGAAAACGCAGAACTGGCGCGCAAATTGTCCCGGCCCTGAAGCAGTTCAGAAACCTCGCGCTACGTCTCCTGGTACAGCGGGCCGTCGCCACCCTCGGGGAGGGTCAAGCGGCCGCCCTTGGCGGTGATCGCGCCGCACTGGACGCAGTTGGAGGCGGTGACGTGGACGTCGACCGTGGCGGTCCCGTTCTCGAGCTGCTCGTCGGGGATCTCGTAGACCTGAGCCGGGCACATCGAGACCCAGGTCTGGGCGATCTCGCGCGGGACCTTGGTCTGGACCCGGACGTGGTTGGGGGCGTCGTCGCGGGTCGCGTTGCCGGAGAGGAAGACCGAGTCGAGCTTGTTGAAGGTCAGCTCATTGTCGGGCTTGGGGTAAGTGTTCCCCGCCTTGCCGAGGTCCATCTCGTGCTCGGCGTCGTCCTCCTGGCTCCAGTGACCGCCCGGGAAGTTGCCTTTGGTGATCGTCATCGCCGAGGCGATCGCGCCGCCGATGAAGAAGCCTTTGGAGAAGGGCTGGCGCATGTTGCGCGATTCGAAGATCTCCTTCTCGATCAGCGAGTTGTGGACCTTCTCGTCGTAGGCCTCGAAGTTGACCGACTCCGGGTCTTTCTTCAGCGTCTCGACGATCGTCTCCGCCGCGTACATCCCCGCGTGCATCGCGTAGTGGACGCCCTTCAAAGTCGGCACGTTGACCATGCTGGCGGCGTCGCCGGCGATCATCATCCCCGGCACGGCGAGCCGCTTCGGCATCGAGAAGTAGCCGCCGGAGGGGATCGTCTTGGCGCCCCAGGCCACGCGCTTGCCGCCGTCGAGCATCTTCTTGATGAAGGGGTGGGTCTTGAGTAGCTGTAGCGCGTCGTGGCAGCTGAAGGTGGCGTCGGTGTAGTCGAGGCCGACAACGAGGCCAATGCAGATCTTGTCCTCGCCCATCGGGTAGATGAAGCTGCCGCCGAACTCGTTGAAGCGCGGCGATTTGCGCAGCGGCCAACCCATCGTGTGGATCACCCGGTCGAGTGGCTCCTTCACCTCCCAGACCTCTTTGACCCCAAGCTCCCAGCGCATCGGGTCGGCGCCGTGCAGGTCGAAGTAGTCGTAGGCGGCGTAGGTGAGGTGGCCGACCGTGCCCTCGGCGAGCACCGTCGCCTTCGCGGTCACGTCGGAGCCCGGCTCGAAGTTGCCGAGCTCTTCGCCTTCCTTGCCGCGGCCGCGGTCGCCAGAGCGGACGCCTCTGACGACGCGATCCTCAACCAGCAGTTTCGTCGCGGCGGTCTCGGAAAGGATGTAGACGCCGGCTTCCTCGGCTTTGTCGGCGAGGAAGCGGCCGAGTTTGGAGACCGAGGTGACGTAGTTGCCGTGGTTCTTGAAGTTCGGCGGCATCGGCTTCAGCGGCAGCGCCGCCTTCGAGGTCAAGAGGTAGACCGCGTCCTTCGTCACCTCCTGGTAGACCGGCCACTCCGACTTGTCGAGGTCGGGGAACAGCTCTTCCATCGCCGAGGGCCGCATGTTCGCCCCGGAGAGCAGGTGCGCTCCGGCGACTTTGCCCTTCTCGATCACCGCGACCGGGACTTCGCCCAGCTTCTCGATCAGCTCGGGCTCGTGCTCGAGCAGCTGCATCAGCTTGTTGGCGCAGGCGAGGCCTGCGGGCCCGCCGCCGACGATCGCGACTCCCACCTCGATTCGCTCGTCCGCGGCGTCGGTCGGGGGACCGATCGCCTCGGCCGGATCGAACGGCGGCGGGAACTCGCTCGGCGCGACGGCGGGCACTGGCTCAGCCGCCCCTCTTCGCTTTGATCGCCTCCGTCAGCTTGGGGACGATCTTGTGCAGATCGCCGACCACGCCGAGGTCCGAGAACTCGAAGATCGGCGCGTTCGGGTCCTTGTTGATCGCGAGGATGTTCTCCGAGTTCTGCATCCCGACCTTGTGCTGGATCGCTCCGGAGACACCGGCGGCCAGGTACAGCTTCGGCGCGACCGTCTTGCCGGTCTGGCCGATCTGGGCCGCATAGGGGTACCAGCCGGCGTCGACGACCGCACGGGTCGCGGCGACGGCGCCGCCCATCGAGTCGGCCAGTTCCTCGGCCAGCTTGAAGCCCTCGGCGGCGCCGAGGCCTCGCCCGCCGCCGACGAGGATGTCGGCGTCCTCGATGTTGACGTCAGCGCCGCGCTGCTCGCCGCGCTGCACCATCGTCGCCTTCGACGACCAGGGCGAGAGCTCGACGTCGACGTCGACGACCTCGGCGGTGCCGCCGCTCTCGTTGGCGTCGAACGCGTTGAGGCGGCTGATGATGATCCCGGGCTCGCTGACGTAACCGACGTCGGCGATCTCGGAGTCCTGGAGGATCGGTCGCTCGGCGACCAGCTTGCCGTCCTGGACCTTGACGTTGGTGACCTCCATCGTCACCCCGGCGTTGAGCCGGGCGGTGAGCCCGGCACCGATCTCGAAGCCGAGCAGGCCGCCGCCGAAGAGGGCGTAGGAGATGTCGTTCTCGTTGATGACTTTCGCCATCGCGTCGACGATCGGCTGGGCCAGCCCCTCGGGGACGCTCTTGGCCCGGTAGACCTTCGTCGCCCCCCAGTTGCCGAGCGAGGCACAGGCATCGTCGGCGACGTCGCCGACCACCAGCGCGGCGGCCTCGCCGCCGACCTCGCTGGCCAGCCTGGCCGACTCGGAGATCGCCCCGAGCGAGTTCTTGTTGAAGTTGCCCTCGTCGTCGTGGAGGGCGTAAACCAGAATGCCTGCCATCTAGATCAATTTCCTCTCGTCGAGCCAGGCGACGATCTTTTCGACCGTCTCGTTGGTGTCCTCGTCCTCGATGATCTCGCCGGCTTCCTTGGCGGGAGGCGGGTTGAGCCCGAGGACTCTCGTCTTCGAACCGTCTTCGCCGACCATGCCGGCCTCGATGCCGACGTCGCCGGTGGCCTTGGTGTCGAGCGGCTTTTTCTTCGCCCCCATGATCGCCTTGAGGCTCGGGTAGCGGGGCTCGTTGATGGCGTCGCCGACGCTGATCACAGCGGGCAGCTCGACCTCGACGGTGTCGTACCCGTACTCGGCCTGGCGCTCGCAGCGCAGCTTGCCGTCGCTGACGTCGATCTGGATCACCTGGGTCAGCGAGGGCATCTTCAGGTGGTCGGCGACGACGGCGCCGATCGTGTAGCACTCGCCGTCATCGGACTGCTGGCCCAGCAGGACCAGATCCGGGCTCTCGGACTCGAGCACTTTCGCCAGCGAGTAACCGGTGGCGCAGACGTCGGAGCCGGCGAGCGCGTCGTCGGAGAGGTGCACCGAGCGGTCGGCACCGAGGGCGACCGCCTTGTGCAGGGCGCGGACCGCGGAACCGGGCCCCATCGTCACGGCCACCACTTCCTCGACCGGGATCGCCCCACCCTCCTTGATCTGCATGGCCGCCTCGAGGGCGTGCGTATCGAAGGGATTGAGGTTTTTCTCGCCGCCGCGGTCCAGTCGCATCGTGTTGGGGTCGATGCGCTTCTGAACGGCGGCGTCCGGAACCTCCTTGACCAGGACGCAGATCTTCAAGTTGAAGCCTCCTTGGGCTGGTTGATTGACCAGTCAGTCAGGTGAGTCGAGCAGTTTATCTAGCTTCGCTGACGAAGCGTTTACTCGTTTGCATGGCGCTCAGCGGCGCCGGCGCGGATGAAGTCGACGATCTCGTCGGTACCCGCTCCCGGCGTAAATACCTCGGCCACGCCAAGTTTCTTCAGCTCCGGGATGTCGTCGGCGGGAATCGTGCCGCCGACCGTAACCAGGACGTCGTCGACGCCCTGCTCGGCCAACAGCGCCACCACTTTCGGGACCAGGGTCATGTGGGCGCCGGAGAGGATCGAGAGGCCGACCGCGTCGGCGTCCTCCTGGATCACCGTCTCGGCGATCTGCTCCGGGGTCTGGTGCAAGCCGGTGTAGATGACCTCCATCCCGGCGTCACGTAGAGCGCGGGCGATGATCTTGGCGCCGCGATCGTGCCCGTCCAAGCCGGGCTTGGCGACGACGACGCGAATCTTGCGGGCGGTGGCGGCCTCCATCACAAAATTTCGCGCTTCACTCGCGCGCACTCCTCATCACCGGCGATCTTGCTTGCTCGTTCCGCACTCATAGGCGGCGGAAGCGTAGCGCCTGCTTAGAAAACCGGAGACTCGGTGTAGGTCCCGAAGACCTCCTGCATCGCGGCGATCATCTCGCCCTCGGTGGCGTGGGCGCGGGCGGCAGCGAGGATCGGCGGCATCAGGTTGGCCTCCCCGGCGGCGGCCTGTTTCAGCTCCGCCAGGGCGCTCTCGACGGCGACGCCGTCGCGGCGGGCGCGGGTTGCCGCCAAGCGGTCGATCTGCTTGCGTTCGAGCCCCGGGTCGATCTTCAGGATCGGGGTCGGCACTTCGTCCTCCTGGGTGTAGTCGTTGACGCCGACGACGATGCGCTTGCGCTCGTTCACCTCCTGCTGATAGGTGAAGGAGGCGTCGGCGATCTCGCGCTGCGGGAAGTTGCGTTGGATCGCCTCGACCATCCCGCCCAGCTCGTCGATGCGGGCGAAGTAGCCGTACGCCGCAGCCTCCATCTCGTCGGTCAGCTTCTCGACGAACCAGGAGCCGCCGAGCGGATCGGCGGTGCTGGTGACGCCGGACTCGCTGGCGATGATCTGCTGGGTTCGCAACGCCACCCGCACCGCCTCCTCGGTCGGCAGCGCCAGCGCCTCGTCGTAGGAGTTGGTGTGCAGCGACTGGGTGCCGCCGAGCACCGCCGCCAGCGCCTCCACGGAGGTGCGGACGATGTTGTTGAGCGGCTGCTGCGCGGTCAGCGAGACGCCGGCGGTCTGGGCATGGAAGCGCAGCCGCATCGACTCCTCGCGCTTGGCGCCGTAGGTGTCGCGCATCTCCCGCGCCCAGATCCGGCGCGCCGCCCGGTACTTGGCGATCTCCTCGAAGAAGTCGACATGGGCGTTGAAGAAGAAGGAGAGGCGGGGGGCGAAGTCGTCGACGTCAAGGCCGCGCTGGAGCGCCCGCTCGACGTAGGTGAAGCCGTCCTTGAGCGTGAAGGCGAGCTCCTGCTGGGCGGTCGATCCGGCCTCGCGGATGTGGTAGCCAGATATCGAGACCGGGTGCCAGCGCGGCATCTTCTCGGTGCACCACTCGATCATGTCGGTGACCAGGCGCAGCGCCGGCTCGATCGGGAAGCACCACTCTTTCTGGGCGATGTACTCCTTGAGGATGTCGGTCTGGATCGTCCCTCCCAGCTTCTCTGGCGGCACGCCCTGGCTCTCGCCGACGAGGACGTAGTAGGCGAGCAGGATCGCCGCCGGGGCGTTGATCGTCATCGAGGTGGTGACGCCGCCGAGCGGGATCCCGGCGAAGAGCTGTTCCATGTCCTCGAGGCTGTCGACGGCGACGCCCTCGCGGCCGACCTCGCCGAGGCTGCGGGCGTGGTCGGAGTCGTAGCCCATCAGGGTCGGCATGTCGAAGGCGGTCGAGAGGCCGGTCTGGCCGTGGTCGAGCAGGTACTGGAAGCGCTCGTTGGTCTCCTCGACCGTGCCGAAGCCGGCGAACTGGCGCATCGTCCAGAGCCGGCCACGGTGCATCGACGGGTAGGGCCCGCGCGTGAACGGATACTCGCCGGGGCGGCCGACCCGCTCCTCGAGCCCGGGGTCGAGGTCCTCCTCGGTGTAGAGCGGCTCGATCTCCTGGCCGGAGATGGTCGAGAACTCGGCGTCGCGCTGGGTGAACTCGGGCCGCGCCCGAGGTTCGGTCGCCATTGGGCCAGTCTAGAACCTGGATCGCTGTGAGTTTTGGTCGCTGTAGCGACCTTAAGTCGCACCGCGCTTCCGGTGCGGGTAAAAACGACGCGGCGGCGGCTTGCGTCGCGTAGCGGCCCGGCGAGCGCTGACGCCGACCGCCGTCGCCAGCGCGGTCACGGCTACGGCGAGAAGGCGGCGGCCGAGGCGCTCGAAGCGCAGGGTCTGCCAACCCTCGTCCCTGGCGATCGCCGCCAGCGGCGGGTCGGGGTTGACCGCGACGGGGTTGCCGACCGCGCGCAGCATCGGCAGGTCGGAGAGCGAGTCGGAGTAGGCGTAGGAGGCGGCGAGGTCGATGTCGTGGGCGCTGGCGAAGTTCTGCATCGCCTCGACCTTGCCGGGCCCGTAGACGAAGGGCCCGTCGAAGCGGCCGGTGTAGCTGCCATCCGCATCGACCTCGTAACAGGTGCCGATGCCGCCGTCCATGCCCAGCACCCGGGCCAGCGACTCGACCACGTCGTTGCCGGCGGCGCTGACGATGAAGGCGGGGCGGCCCGCGTCCTGGTGGGCATGGACCTCCGCCAGCATCTCCGGGAAGACCCGCGGCAGGATTGCCGTCATCACCGCCGGACCCATCCGCTCGATCCGCTTTGCCTCGACGCCGGTGATCAGCTCCCGCGCTGCCCGCAGCACCTCCTCGGTGCGCGCGTCGGTGGTGCCGCGCAGGCGGTAGCGCAGGTGCTCGACTCCCCAGCTGGCGAGCTGACGGCGGCTGACGATCCCCTGCTGGGCCGCGACCCGGGCGAACTGCATCCCGGAGGACCCCGCCATCAGGGTCTTATCGAGATCGAAGAAGGCCGCACCGCGGCTCATGGTTAGGTGCCGGGGACTTCGATCACGATCGCGTCGCCCTGGCCGCCGCCAGAGCAGATCGCGGCGCAGCCGAGGCCGCCGCCGCGGCGGCCGAGCTCGTGGACGAGGGCGCCGACGATGCGGGCGCCCGAGGCGCCGATCGGGTGGCCGAGGGCGATCGCGCCGCCGTTGACGTTGACCCTGTCTTCGTCGACGCCGAGCATCCGCACCGAGTTGAGGGCGACGGAGGCGAAGGCCTCGTTGATCTCCCAGAGGTCGACGTCCTCGGGGCTCTTGCCGATCTTCTCGAGCGCCTGCTTGGCGGCGTTGGCGGGCGTTTTCGCCAGGTAGGGGAAGTCGTCGGCGACGGTGCCATACGAGAGGACCCGGGCGAGCGGGGTCTTGCCCTCGCGCTGCGCCCACTCCTCGGAGGCGACGACGATCGCGCCGGCGCCGTCGTTGACGCCGGGGGCGTTGCCGGCGGTGTGGGTGGCATCGTCGCCGCCGATCGCCTTCAGCTTCGCGAGGGTCTCCAGCGTCGTGTCGGGGCGAATCGCCTCGTCGGCCTCGACCGTGGTCTCACCCTTGCGGGACTTGACGGTGACGCCGACGATCTCCTCGGCGAGGCGACCGGCATCGGTCGCCTCGGCGGCGAGCCGGTGTGAGCGCTCGGCGAAGCGGTCCATGTCGACGCGGGTGATCTCGAGCTCGTTGGAGACCTCGCTGGCCTCGTTGATCATCTGCTTCTCGGTGAAGGGGTTGGTGAGGCCGTCGTGGGTCATCGCGTCGATCGCCTGGACGTCACCCATGCGGAAGCCGAAGCGGGCCCCGGGCAGTAGGTACGGGGCCTGGCTCATCGACTCCATGCCGCCCGTCACGGCAATGTCGGTGTCGCCGGCGCGGATCGCCTGGTCGGCGAGGCCGATCGTGCGCATGCCGGAGGCGCAGACCTTGTTGACGGTCTCCGAGGGGACCTCCTTGGGGATGCCGCCCTTGATCTGTGCCTGCCGCGAGGGGATCTGCCCCTGGCCAGCTTGCAGGACCTGGCCGAAGACGACCTGCTGCACCTGCTCGGGATCGACGCCGGAGCGCTCCAGCGCCGCTTCGATCACCTGGCCGCCGAGGTCGGTGGCTTCGAGCGAGGACAGGCCGCCGCCCATCTTGCCGAAGGGAGTGCGCGCGGTTCCGAGGATGACTGAGCTGGGCATCTACTGCCTTTCTTCTCCGAGGTCGTGTGGTCTGATCCAGCGGGCGCCGGGTTCGGCCGGTGACGATACCGACCGCTCTCCGTAGACTCGCGCCCGATGAAGGTCGAAGTCCGCCAGGGGGAGCTGCTCGAGGTCGAGGCCGACCTGACGGTCGTTGGCCTTTATGAGGGGGAGGCGCTCCCGGCGGCGATTGCGGCTGCGCGCGGCGCCGACCGTGCTGACGGGAACTTCAAGAGGCGACTGCTGCTGCACCCCGATGAGTCCGGCCCGCTGCTGGTGATCGGCCTCGGCAAGCGGGCGGAGGCCGATGCTGAGCGGCTGCGCGTCGCGGCTGCCCTGGCGGCGCAGGAAGCCGGAGGGCTGAAGGCGAAGTCGGTGGCGTGGACGTTGCCTGAGGCCGGCGAGGGCGCCGCAGCGGCGGAAGCCCTCGTGACGGGCACGATCCTCGGCTCTTATCGCTTCGATCGCTTCAAGGGCGAGGATCCTGACGGCGTCCCGCCGTCGCCGCAGGTCGAGTTGCTGACCCTTGTGGGACCGGAGGCGATCGCCTCGGCGGCGGAGGGAGCGCGGATCTACACCGAGGCGCAGAACCGGGCGCGCGACCTGCAGATGACTCCGGCAAACGTCGCCACGCCGACTTTCCTGGCCGCTCGTGCCGAGGAGATCGCCATCACGCACGAGAGCGTCAACGTCGACGTGCTCGGGCCCGAGCAGATCGCCGCAAAGGGCATGGGCGGGCTGGTCGCCGTCAACCGCGGCGGCGGCGAGCCGGCGCGGTTGATTGTCCTGCGCTACGCCGGTGGCGGCTCCGGCCCGACGCTGGGCCTGGTCGGCAAGGGCGTCACCTTCGACACTGGCGGCATCTCGCTCAAGGCCGGTGCCGGCATGCACGAGATGAAGTACGACATGTCGGGAGCGGCGGCGGTGCTGGAGTCGGTCGCCGCGATCGCCGAGCTCGGGCTCGCCATCGACGTCGTCGCCGTCGTACCCTCGACCGAGAACATGCCCTCCGGGACGGCGGTCAAGCCGGGCGACGTGATCACCCAGTACAACGGCGTCACGGTCGAGGTCAACAACACCGACGCCGAGGGTCGGCTGATCCTCGCCGACGCTCTCGCCTACGCGGTCGAGCTGGGGGCGGAGCGGATTGTCGACCTCGCCACGCTGACCGGCGCGGTCACGATCGCGCTCGGCTCGACCTACGCCGCGGTGATCGCCAACGACGACGACCTCGCCGCCGCGGTGACGCGGGCCGGCGAGGAGAGCGGCGAGCTCGTCTGGCGGCTGCCCCTCCATCCCGAGTTCAAGGAGCTGATGAGAGGCAAGGTCGCCGACCTCTCCAACCTCGCCTCGAAGCGCAAGGCGGGGACGATCACCGCCGCATCCTTCCTCGAGGAGTTCGTCGGCGAGACGCCCTGGGCGCACGTCGACATCGCCGGCACCGCCTGGGACGTCGGCCGCGAGTACACCGGCGGCGAAGCCAGCGGCTTCGGCGTCCGCCTGCTGGTCGCGCTGGCGCGTCATCAGGCCGGCTGACCGCCGAGGATCATGCAGGTCGCGGTGCCGTGCGCGAGCAGCTTGCCGCTGTCGGCGGCGCGCAGGTTGGCCTCCGACGTCGCCTGCTTGCGGCCGCGGTAGAGCACGTTCGCCTCGCACAGCACCCGGCCGGTATCGCGGCTGATCGGGCGCACGAACTTCGCCTCGAGGCCGAGCGAGGTGTAGCCGACGCCGGCCGGCAGGGTGGTGTGGACGGCGCAGCCCAGAGCCGAGTCGAGCAACGTCGCCGCGTAGCCTCCGTGGACGACCCCGATCGGGTTGTAGTGCTCCTCCCCCGGTTCGCCCTCGAAGACGACGCGCCCCTCCTCCAGCTCGACCGGACGCAGCCGCATCGTCACCGCAATCGGCGGCGGTGGCATCTCGCCGCTAACGATCGCCGTCATGTACTCCAGGCCCGTCATCGTCGCTCCCGCCGCTGCGGTCGCCACCGGATCCTGCCAGACCAGGGTGCGGCTGCGGGAGGTCTCGGGACTGGAGGCGGCGAACGCCACGGCCACGTCCGCCGCGCTCGCGTCGGGGGCGAAAACGACTCCGTCTGCGCTCATCGGCTGCCGGCTCGCTCGGCGGTTGCGAAGCCCCGGGCCGGGCGCGCGCTCGGGTAGTGCAGGTCTGCGGTGATCTCGGCCTGGCTTATCGCGATGCGGGGAGCCTTGATCCGGTTCCGGTTCCGGTTCCGATGTCTCGGGATCAACCTCATTTGGGAGCCTCCGTTCGGCTAGGTGCGACAAGGTTTCTTCAAGCAACTGTGCTTTCGCCACCTTATCCGAGTCAGTTGCTTGATGCAACCAAGTGTGCAAAGATCACACGAATGCTGCGTCACGACTATCCAGGCCAGGTCTGTTCGATAGCCAGCTCGCTCGAGGTGATCGGCGAGCGCTGGTCGCTGCTGATCGTCCGCGACGTCCTCAACGGCAACCGCCGCTTCGGCGAGCTGCAGTCCTCGCTCGGCGTCGCCCGCAACGTGCTGTCCGCCCGCTTGCAGCGGCTGGTCGAGGAGGACATCCTCGAACGCCGCCAGTACCAGGAGGGGCCCGCCCGCTTCGAGTACTTTCTGACCGAGAAGGGCCTCGGCCTCTGGCCGGCGCTGATCGCCTTGCTCAACTGGGGCGACCGCTACTCCCCCAGCCCCGACGGCCCGCCGAAAATCATCGTCCACAAGGTCTGCGGCGGCCGCGTCAGCGACCGCGGCATCTGCGAAGACTGCGGCAAGGTCCTGCACGCCCGCGACGCGATCCAGATTCCGGGGCCGGGACGGGCGGCGGCGCTGGCCGGCAGTGCGGTTAAAAGCGCTTAATCCTCTCCCTCCTTCCCTTCCCTGCGCTCGTCGGCCAGGACGATGTACTCCAGGAGCATCAATTTGTCCTTCGGCCGGTTTGCTGCGCGCTTCATTGCGATCAGATGACTGATCGACGCGACGCGAATCCGATGCCCTTCGACCGTCTCGATCGTCGCGTCGTGACGCAGGTCCTCGTAGGACCGCACACCGGCGAGATCGCCGAGAACGTCGAACATCCCGAACTCGGTCATGAAGGTGAAGTTGGCCCCGTTCGCCAGTGAACGGGGCTCGGGAAGGAACGGGAGATCTGCCGCCTCACCCTTCACCCTCAGAGAGACCCGCAACTCCTCCAGTGCCCTCGCGAGTCGCTCCAAGTTGGCCTCGTCACGTGCATATGCAACGTCGAGGTCATAGGTCGGATAGGAAGAACCAAGAGCGATACCGGCCATTCCGCCGACCAGGACGAAATCGACGCCGTGGCGGACCAGAGCGCTCAGCAAGGAATGAGCACGTAGAGGCAGGGGTCCGTCCACATCACCCCAAGTCTCCAGGTCACTCGGTCTCTTCCCCCTGTTCCGTCGAACGAGGTCGGCAAATGCAAGGCCGCGCTGCACCCGCTGGGCGGGGGTGAAGGTGAGATTCGATCGATTGAGCGTGACGTCTATGCCCGAGTCGCGCGCTTGCGCGGACAGCTCGAGGTCCTCGCCCAGGAGATAGAGCAATTCCCAGAGCGTGTCGACTGAGGGAGAGACGCGGCCCGACTCGATGCGCGAGATCGCCGACTGCGTCGTACCTGCTCGGCTCGCCAGCAATTCCTGCGTTACGCCGTGGCGGTGGCGAGCCTCCCGCAAAAGATCACCGGGGGCGAGTCCGGCGCGCCGATTCCGTGGGTCCATCACCGCCACCACGGAAATAATAGCTTATTTGTACTTATTGTTATTCGCTATAAGCAATCTCGCTCTTTCAAAGCGCTAGCGTTGGCTACACAGCCAATCCGGGTGAGCGAGCGTTGAGGAGGAAGGGCATGGCGACTGCGGCGGAGCTTCAGGTGCGGGACAAGGTCTTCATCGGCGGCGAGTGGGTGGAGCCGGCGGGAACGGAGCCGATCGAGGTGGTGAACTCGAGCACCGAGGAGGTGATGGGCACCGTTCCGGCCTGCTCCGCGGAGGACACCGACCGCGCTGTTGCCGCTGCCCGCGAGGCTTTCGACGCCTGGTCGCAGGCGCCCCGCGAGGAGCGGGCCGGCTACCTCTCCGCGATCGCAGCCGGGCTCGGCGAGCGCAGCGAGGAGATCGCGGCGACGATCACGCAGGAGCTGGGGATGCCGCTGAAACTGAGCCAGATGATCCAGGTCGGGCTGCCGACCAGCCAGTTCGCGGCGATGCCACAGCTGATGGAGGAAGTCGCCTGGGAAGAGCAGATCGGCAACTCGCGTGTGCTGCGCGAGGCGATTGGCGTGGTCGGCGCGATCACGCCCTGGAACTATCCGCTGAACCAGATCGCGGCCAAGGTCGGCCCCGCCCTCGCCGCCGGCTGCACCGTCGTCCTCAAGCCCAGCGAGGTGACGCCGCTCAACGCCTTCCTGCTCGCCGAGGTGATCGAGGCCGCCGGCCTCCCCGCCGGCGTCTTCAACCTCATCACCGGGACCGGGCCGGTCGTCGGCGAGGCGATCGCCGCCCACCCCGGGGTCGACATGGTCTCCTTCACCGGCTCCACCCGGGCCGGCAAGCGGGTCAGCGAGCTCGCCTCGGCGACGGTGAAGCCGGTGGCAATGGAGCTGGGCGGCAAGTCGCCCAACGTGATCCTCGACGACGCCGACCTCGCCAGGGCGGTCCCGGACGGCGTCGCCAAGTGCTTCCTCAACTCGGGACAGACCTGCAGCGCCCTGACCCGGATGCTCGTCCCGCGCGACAAGCTCGCCGAAGCCGAGCAGATCGCCGCCGCGACGGCGGAGGCCTTCACGCCCGGAGACCCGTTCGACGGCTCGACCCGGCTCGGGCCGCTCGTCTCCGACGTCCAGCGCCAGCGGGTGCGCGGCTACATCGAGAAGGGCGAGGCAGAGGGTGCGAAGCTGGTGGCGGGCGGCGCCGAGGCGCCCGAGGGACTCGACCGCGGCTACTTCGTCCGCCCCACCGTCTTCTCGGAGGTGATGCCGGAGATGACGATCGCCCAAGAGGAGATCTTCGGCCCGGTCTTGGCGATCCAGCCCTACGACGGCGAGGACGATGCGGTGCGAATCGCCAACGACAGCCAGTACGGCCTTGCCGGCGGCGTTTGGTCCAGTAGCGAGGAGCGGGCGATCGCGGTCGCCAAGCGCATCCGCAGCGGCCAGATCGAGATCAACGGCGGCGCCTTCAACCCGCTCGCTCCGTTCGGCGGCTACGGCCAGTCGGGCCACGGCCGTGAGAACGGCCGTTATGGGCTCGAAGAGCTGCTGCAGGTGAAGAGTTTGCAGCTTTAGAGTTCCGGCGCGCGGGTCCTGTCGCGGGGAGGGGGTCCTGCGGGCGGTGCAGCGGCTCCGTCCTCGGACCCCCTCCCCGCGCCACCCGCGCGAGGAGCGCAATAGGCTGGCGCCGTGGACTTCGACCTGACCGATGAGCAGCGGTTGCTGCGTGACACCGTGCGGGACTTTGCTCGGCAGGAGGTGCAGCCTGTGGCGGAGGAGTTGGATCGGGAGAAGCGGTTCCCCTACGAGATCGTCGAGAAGCTCGGGGGGCTGGGCTTGATGGGGATTCCGTTTCCGCAGGAGTACGGGGGGGGCGGCGCCGACACGCTCTCCTATGTGCTGGCGGTGGAAGAGCTGGCGCGGATCGACTCTTCGGTCTGCATCACGATGGCGGCGCACACCTCGCTGGGGACGATGCCGATCTATCTCTGGGGCAGCGACTCCCAGAAAGACGAATGGCTGCCACGGCTGTGCAGCGGCGAGCGCCTCGCCTCCTTCGGCCTGACCGAGCCCGAGGCCGGCTCCGACGCCGGCAACGTCCGCACCACCGCGAAGCTGGAGGACGGCGAGTGGGTCGTCAACGGCGCCAAGCAGTTCATCACCAACGCCGGTACCGATATCTCCGGCTGCGTCTCGATCACCGCGGTCACCGGCGAGGGCAACGGGCGCAAGGAGATCTCCAACCTGATCGTTCCCACCGGCACGCCCGGCTACGAGGTCGGCGAGGCCTACCGCAAGATGGGCTGGAACGCGTCCGACACCCGACCGCTCTCTTTCGAGGACTGCCGGCTGCCGGAGTCGAGCCTGCTCGGGCGCCGCGGCGATGGCTTCAAGAACTTCCTCCACATCCTCGACGGCGGCCGGATCGGCGTCGCCGCGATGGGCGTCGGCCTCGCCCAGGGGGCCCTCGACGAGGCGATCGCCTACGCCAAGGAGCGCCGGGCCTTCGGCCAGCCGATCGCCAAGTTCCAGTCGATCCAGGCCAAGATCGCCGACCTCTCCGCCCAGATCGAGGCGGCGCGGCTGCTGACCTGGCGGGCGGCGCTGGAGAAGGACGCCGGCCAGTCGTTCACCCTCACCGCCGCCCAGGCGAAGCTGATCACCGGCCGCCTCGCCGTCCGCGCCACCGAGGAGGCGGTGCAGATCCACGGCGGCTACGGCTACATCGAGGAGTACCCGGTTTGCCGCTTCTACCGCGACGCCAAGATTCTGACGATCGGCGAGGGGACCGACGAGGTTCAGCAGATGGTGATTGCGCGGCAGCTGGGTTGCTGAGGAGCTCCCTGGAGGGAGGGATGGGGGCCTCCTCCGGCGGAATTGAGTCGCGCACCCTGCGGGTGCGGCTCCGGATGATGCTGCCCGCCTATGGCGGGCAGGAATCGGATTGCATTTCCGCGCGCTTCGCGCACATTCCGCCGGAGGAGGCCCCCATCCCTCCCCAGCAGGCGCCGTCCATCGCCAGCTAGCTCACGAGGGAGTCGGCTGATCCCAAGCTTCCGGTTATAGCTGTCGTTCCTCGATCGCTGCGGTGCTCGTGTTGGAGGGGAGCCGGTCATGCCCTTGGGCGAATGTGGCCGAAGGCCGCGATATGCAATCTGATTCCTGTCCGCCATAGGCGGGCACCAACATCCGGAGCTGCGCCCGTCAGGGCGCGCGACTCAATTCGCCCAAGGGCGTGACCGGCTCCCCTACCGCGCCGGTTCCGCAGTCACATCGCCTTCCGCCCGCCCCTCAACTTCAGCCGCCCGGCCCACCTCTTCGCCGATCCCGAAGTGGGCGCAGATCGTCAGCTCGTGCTCGCGGCGGAGGGGGCGCGTGGGGTCGACGACGGGAGCCGATTTCAGGGCGGTGCCCTCGTGGGCCACCCAGACGCCGAAACGGGCGCCGGCGCAGTCGCGCAACGGCACCGCGACCAGGCGAACGCTGCGCCGGCGACCCATTTTCACGATCAGCCAGGCGGGGTCGCCACTGGCGCTGTCGACGAAGAGGCCGTGGACGTGGCCGACCGGGGCGGCGCCGATGTCACTGACCTCGGCGCCGACCCAGCTCATCGCCTCGGCAAGCGAGGGCATCGCCGCCGCCTCAGCCATCGGCCTGGCGCCCCAGCAGCTCGCCGGCGGCGCTCGCCGGGTCGAGTTCGCGCCGCACCACCCGCTCCAGCAACTCGGCGGTGCGGGGGTCGGCGCTGGCCGTCGCCTCGAGGCGACGGCGCATGCGCGAGGTCGCGATGCCGAGCACCTCGCTGCGCAGATTGCGGGCACGGCGCTCGGCCAGCGTGCCCGCCGCCTCGATGAAGGCGCGGTGCTCGTCGATCCTCGCCGCCAGTTCCTCGACGCCCTCGCCGCGAGCCGCCTCGGTACGCAGGATCGGGACCTTCCAGCCCTCGGGATCCTGCGAAAGCGCCAGCACGCCGCGCACCTCGCGCACCATCGTGTCGGTCATCGGGTGGTCGGCCTTGTTGACGACGATCACGTCGGGGATCTCCATCACCCCCGCCTTCAGCGCCTGGATCGAGTCACCCGAGCCCGGCATCAGCGCCAGCACGATCGTGTCGGCGTGGTCGACGATGTCGATCTCCGCCTGGCCGACGCCGACGGTCTCGATCAGGACGTCGTCCTTGCCGGCCGCGTCCATCACCAGCGCCACCTGCAGGGCCGCCTCGGAGAGGCCGCCGAGGGCGCCGCGCGAGGCCATCGAGCGAATGAAGACGCCGGGGTCGAGGAAGTGGTCGGAGAGCCGCACGCGATCACCGAGCAGGGCCCCCTGCGTGAAGGGGCTGGAGGGGTCGATCGAGAGCACCGCGACCTCGCGCTTGGTCTTGCGCAGCTCCGCCGTCAGCGCCCCGATCAGGGTGCTCTTGCCGACCCCCGGGGGGCCGGTGAAGCCGACGATCCGCGCCTTGCCGGTACGGGGATAGACCTCGCGGACGAGCTCCCAGCCGGCCGGGTCGTCGGACTCGATCAGCGTTATCGCCCGGGCCAGCGCTCGCTTGTCACCGGCGACGAGGCGCTCGGCGAGCGGAGCTGACTTGGCGGCGTCGGGCATGGGCGGGCCAGTCTACGAGTCGGTGCAGCGTTCTCCCCGCCAGACTTTAGAGTCCCCGCCGCCGTGATCCGCTTCCTCGCCCGCCACCGGATGCTCAACCGCCGCTACGGGCGGCTGCTGTGGCGCTACCTGCGACGGCGCCTGCTGACCCGAGCCGGCTGGCGCTGGCGCACCGACGGCTTCGTCTTCTTCGGGCGGCGGCTGGAAATCCAGATCGCCCGCAACGCCGAAGTCCGCTTCGGCCGCTTCGTCTGGATTGGCGACGGCTCGAAGATCCGCTGCCACGAGGGCGAGGTCGAGATCGGCGCCAAGACCGTGATCGGCCAGGAGTGCACGATCTCCGCCTACCGCCGGGTGCGGATCGGGCAGCAGTGCGTGATCGCCGACCGCGCGATGTTCATCGACTTCGACCACGGCGTCGTCGAAGTCGAGCGGCCGATCCGCCTCCAGGGCATCTACATGCGCGACGTCGAGGTCGGCTCCAACGTCTGGATCGGCTACGGCGCCTGCGTCCTGCGCGGCGTCCGCGTCGGCGACAACGCGATCGTCGGCACCAACTCGGTGGTCACCAAGGACGTCCCGGCCAACGCCGTCGTCGCCGGCATCCCGGCCAGGATCATCCGCATGCGCGAGGCGCCGCAGCGGCTGCGCTGGCCCGAGCCGGTCGAACCCGACCCCGCCGCCGAGACCACCCTCGCACCTCCCGCTTAGGGGCAGGGCCCGCGGGTAGAGGTTCCCCGACCATGCCCGGCTCCGAAGAGAAGCTCGACGCGCAGGAGGCGATCGCGCGCCTCAACGCGGCCCTGACGCTGCAGTACCGCTCGGCGCTTCAGTACTCGATCGCCGCCGCCAGCCTGGTCGGGATCGAGGCGCAGGCGCTGGGCGACAAGCTGACCGGCTTCGGCGACGAAGAGCTCAGCGACGCCCGCCGGCTGATCGAAAAGATCGTCTCCTTCGGCGGCGAGCCGACGACGGAGGTGGCGAAGCTGGGCTTCGAGTCCGCCACCGAGGACGCGGTCCGCTGGCTCGCCGAGTGCGAGGAAGCGGCAGTCGAGGCGCTGCAGGAAGCGATCGAGCCGACCGGCCGCGACGGTCGCTCGGAGGCGCTCGAGCACCTGATGGAGCACCTGATCCTGCGCAAGCAGCACCAGGTCGACTTCCTCAACCGCGCGATCTCCTAGGCCGGGCTCGCCTCGCCGACGAGATCGGCGTAGACGGCGGCGGTCTGCTCGGCGACATCGCCCCAGTCGAAGCGGCGCAGGTGCTCGTAGGCTTCGGCGACCAGGCGGCGGCCGAGCTCGTCGTCGGAGAGAACGCGGATCGCCACCTCGGCCAGCGCCTCGGGATCGTGGGCGCGGAAGCGCAGCCCGGCCTCCTCGTGGGGGACGACCTCGCGCAGGCCACCGGTGTCGGCGACGATGCAGGGACAGCCGGAGGCCATCGCCTCCAGCGCCACCAGACCGAAGGGCTCGTAGATCGAGGGGACCACGGTGAGGTCGGAGATCCGGTAGAGCGAGTGGAGCACGTCGTCGCCGATCCAGCCGAGGAATGTGCCGTGGTCCATCAGGCCCAGCTCCTCGGCCTGGCGGTGCAGTTCGGCCTCATGGGTGCCGGAGCCGGCAACCAGGAAACGGGTGTTCGGCGCCGCCTCGAGCACGCTCGGCATCGCCTCCAGCGCCAGCTGAAAGCCCTTCTCATAGACCAGCCGGCCGATCAGCAGGACCAGCTTCTGCTCGGGCGCGGCGAACTCCGAGCGCAGCCGCCGCAGCTCGACCGGGTCCGTGGCCTGCAGGTCGTCGGGGTCGATCCCGTTGGGGATGACGCTAATCCGCCGCTCCTCGACGCCGAAGATGTCGGCGATCTGCTCGCGCATGTAGTGCGAGCAGGCGATCACCCGCTGCGAGCGATTGGTGATCCAGCGCTCGACACCGTGGATGTAGGTCTGCGGATGCTTGTCGACCCAGCCCTGGTGGCGGCCGTACTCGGTCGCGTGGATGGTCGTCACCAACGGTGCCTGGAAGCGCTTGGCGAGGTGGTCGCAGGCGTTGGCGACCAGCCAGTCGTGGCCGTGGACGAGGTCGAAGCTGTAGCTGTCGCCGAGCTCGACTCCCGCCGCGAGCATGTCCGAGTTCATCCGCTCGACCCAGGCGACGAACTCGCCGAGATCGGTCGGGCGCTTCGGCTCGCGAATGCGGTGGACGATCACGCCGTTGGCGCCCTCCTCGGCGGGCGACTCCTCGCCGCCGCGGGTCAGCACGTGGACCTCGACGCCGCGGTCGACCAGGGCCTCGGAAAGCTTGCGCACGTGGCGGGCGAGCCCGCCCTCGATCAGCGGCGGGTACTCCCAGGAGAGGATCAGAACGCGGGTCATCGTGAGGGGCGCTAGGGCTCCAGCAGGGGAGCGAGGCTGAGGTCCGGGGCGAGAGAGCGCATACGCGAGTCAGTGACGGGGCGGGAGTCTATGGCCTCCAGGAGCGCCCGGGCGTGATCGGTGGTCCGCTGGAAGGCGTAGTCGCCCGCCTGGCCGCGCTTGTCGAGGAAGGCCCAGTCGCTGGCCTGAGCCGCGAGCAGCTCGCGGGCAGCCCGTGCCGCAGCGTCGCCGCGCAGGCCCTCCCCGAGGGCGCGGAGCAGCCGCAGCTCCAGCCGCCGCGCCCCCCAGGCGAGGTCGGCGACGGCGGGCGAGTCCCAGGTGGCGAAGTCCTTGCCCTCACCCCAGGTCGAGGACGCCAGCTCCCGCTCCACCGGCTCGTGCTCGGCCAGCGCCTGCGGCACCGTGACCGTACGGACGCCCGCCGCCTCGGCACCCTCCAGCACCGCCCGCAGCCAGACCGGGCCCTCCGACCACCAGTGCCCGAGCAGCTCGGTGTCGATCGCGAAGACGAGCAGGCCGCGGCGGCCGCTGGTCGCCGCGTACTCGCGCAGGCGCGCTGCAGTCGCGGCGAGGAACTCGTCCGCCTGGCGCCGGGCCGCGGCCTCGGCGGCGGCCGGATCGTACGCCCCTCCCCCGACCCTCCATAGCCGGATGCCGCGCAGCGATTTGCCGGCGAACTGGGCGTGGGCGGGGTCGGAGGGGTAGCCGTCGAGCGACCAGAGCCAGCTGATCGCCTCCCAGTCGATCGGCAGCGCCACTGGGCCGGCGGGCGTGCGCACCGGTGCAAGCGCCTGCAGCGGCTCCTCGTGGGCGCTCTGGTCGACGCAGAACCAGCGCACCCCCGCCTCCGCCAGGCGCCACTCGAGGCCGGGGACGTAGCCGCACTCCGGCAGCCACAGGCCACCGTCCCAGCCGAAGCGGCGACGGTGGGAGCGAATGCCGGCGTCGAGCTGCAGCCGCATTCCCGCCCGCGTCGCCAGCAGCGGCAGCACGGCGTGGGTTGCGGCCGACGCCGCCAGCGCCACCCGCCCCTCAGCGGCGGCTTGCTGAAAAGGAGCTAAGGGGTCGCCCCCGGCGCCGTCGAGCAGCTCCAGGGCGTGCCGGTAGCGGTCGAGCTCGCCTTCGACGGCCGGCCGGCACTCCGCCGGCACCTCGGGCAGGTCCGCCTCGGCGGCGCCGATCCGCCACTCGATCAGGAACCGCCGCAGGCGCTCCCGCGCCCCGGAATCCTCTAGCTGATCCGCCAACACCGGCGTCACGGTCATCGTCAGCCGCTCGGCGATCTCGAGCACAGGCAGGTAGGAGCGGATCACCGCGTCGAACAGCCACTCCTCGCCGAAGGGATAGGTCCCGAAGCCCTCGACGTAGGGCATGTGGGAGTGGAGGACCAGAGCCAGGTCGCCGGCGCTCTCGCGCCGGTTCATGCCGGCTGCCACCTCATGCCGTGTGGCAGACGGCGAGGAAATCGAGGGCGCGGTCGAGGTCGCGGTCGCGCAGGCGGAAGTCGGAGGCGGCGATCGCCGGCGTGAAGCGGTCGTAGAAGCGCTTGGTCAGGCCGAGACGCTTGTGGACGCTGTCCCAGCCGAACTTGAGCGCCAGCTCGTGGGCTCGCAGCTTGCGGGCGTGGAAGAGGCCGTGGAGCTCGACCGTGGCGAAGTGGTCCCGACAGAGCTGGCGAAACTCCTCGGCGCGGTACTCGTGCACGTGCCAGGGGTTGTCGGACTTCTCCGCCCCCGGCGGGGCCAGCGTCAGCAGGTTCGGGGTCGAGAGGTAGGCGACGCCGCCGGGAGCGAGCATCGACTTGAAGTGCTCGAGGATCGCGCCCGGGTCTTGAACGTGCTCGATCGTCTGCAGGAAGACGACCGCGTCGCAGGGCTCGGCGAAGCTCTCGACCAGGTCGCGCTGAAAACGCAGGTTGGACCGGTTGTAGCGCAGCCGGGCATGCTCGTGCGCCTCCGGGTTGGCGTCGACGCCGACCACCGAGGCGGCGGCGCCGGCCAGCACGTCGGACCCGTAGCCCTCGCCGCAGGCCATGTCGACCACCCGCAGACCGCCGACCCGCGCCGCGATCCACTCGTAGACGACGAGATGGCGCCGGTACCAGTAGTTCTCCTCCGGCACGTCGGGCAGCGTCCGCTCGCCGGTCAGCGGCAGCGGCGGCACGCCCGGGGGCTGGTCCAGTTGCAGGTACTCCTCGTCGATGCGCGAACCGTATTCCTCCGAACCCGCCAGCGGTCGGACGAGCCGTTGGCGAAGGCGAGAACTTGAAAGGCACAACTGCTGAGAGTTGTGCCTCAACCTACAACGCCCGAGCGTGAAGAGGCTCCTTCCCCCGGTTTTCGCTGTTCTCGCGGTGGATTGAATTTTTTGTTTCACAACTGTGGGAAGTTGTTCTGGGGCTTACAACTTCTTATGGTTGTAGAAATGCTTGCTGTGATCACCATCGATCAGCGGAAGAGCCGGGGAGCGTCCGAAAACCGAGCGGACGAGTGGGCCGCCGAGCTGAACGAGGACTTCCGGGATGAGCTGATCCGTCCCTTCACCCCCACTCTGGGAGACGAGATCCAGGGGGTGCTGGCAGCCCCTCCCGTCGTGGTCGAGATCCTGTTGAGGGGGGTGAGACAACAGCCCTGGTGGCTTGGGGTGGGAATCGGCGCAGTGGAGACTCCCCTCGAGAAAACGGCTGCGCGCTCTCGCGGGCCGGCCTTCTACAAAGCGAGAGGTGCAGTCGAAGCCGCGAAGAGGTCCCACCACGGATTTGCGGTGCGGGGAGAGGACGAACTCATCGCCTCGGACCTCCAAACGATCCTAGAGTTGCTCGCGTTCGTGATCCGTCGACGGGGGCACGACCCCAAGCGGTGGCAGGCAGTCGAACTGGCGAGGGAAGGGGCTTCCACCGTCCGGATCGGCAAGGCCCTGGGGATCACCCAGCAGGCCGCCTCGAAGCGACTGCTGAACGCCGGCTTCTACGAGGAGATCAGGGGCCGGCAGATCGCCGAGCGCCTGCTGGGCGAAGCGCTGGGAGCCAGAAATGCAGGATGAGCTGGCGCGTATCGCCGCCGGCCTCCCGGTCGCATGCGTGTGGCCCCTGGCGGTTCCCTATCTCGCGGCGTCCCGCCTGCGCGTCGCCTTGGCGACGGCTGCCTCGGCGCTCTACATCCTCGCCCCGCAGATCCCCAGCGCCCCCTCCCTCGTCCTTCTCCTCGCCGCCATCGGCATTCCCCTCGCGCTCTGGTCACCCGCCGACGATGCCCCGACGACAGGGCTCCCGGGTAAAGACCGCCTGCTCGCACACAGCCCAGTCCTCGCACCCCTTTTGCTCGGGCTGGCGGCAGTGGCCCTGGTGGATTTCGAGCAGGGCTGGGATGCGGTGGCCACGGTGGTGGACAGCGATCGCGTCGCCCTCGCCACCACCGGCCTGATCGCCGCCGTCTTCGTCGGCGGAGCAGTGGTTGCCTGGATCCTCAGGCCCTTCACCCGCGTCCTGGCAAAGAGCGAGGGAGCCTCGAAGCTGCAGGGCCTTGCCGACGCCGGTCGCTACATCGGCTGGTTCGAGCGCGCCGTGCTGTTCGCCTTCGTGATCGGCGGTGAGCCCGAGGCGGCGGCGGTCGCGTTAGCCGCCAAGTCCTTCGCCCGTTTCCCCGCCCTCAGCGACCATCACAAGGGGTTCGCGGAGTACTTCCTGATTGGCAGCCTCGCCAGCCTCACCATCGCCGTCGCTGCGGCTGCCGCGACCAGGGCGGCACTGGGCATCGGGCCTTTCTAGGCGCCGTTCCGCGTAGAGTTCCGCGCCGCATGCCGGCCTCCCCCACCGCCACCCACGACCACATCAAGGACGTCAACACCCGCTACCACGACGCCGCCGCCGCCGAATACGACGCCAAGTGGGGCATCGACTTCGGCGCCACCGGCCAGGAGCAAGTGCGGCTGAAGCTGGTCAAGGCGCTCGGCGGACGCGACGGCGGGCGCTTCGGCGACGCCCTCGAGATCGGCTCTGGCACCGGTTACTTCTCCCTCAACCTGGTTCAGCTCGGCGCGATCGAGCGGCTGACCGCGACCGACATCTCGCCCGGGATGCTGGAGCGCCTGAGCGGCACCGCCGAAGCGCTCGGCCTGGTCGGTGTCAAAACCGTGCGCACCGAGGCAGAGAGCCTGCCCTTCGCGGACGAGAGCTTCGACCTCGTCTTCGGCCATGCCGTCCTCCACCACATCCCCGACCTCGACCGCGCCTTCGCCGAATTCCGCCGTGTCCTCCGCCCCGGCGGCGCGATCGCCTTCGCCGGCGAGCCCTCGCGCTACGGCGACCGCCTGGCGGCGCTGCCGAAGCGGGTCGGAATGCTGGTAGCGCCCGCCTGGCGGCGGCTGACCGGCGCCAGGGAGCGCGCCGTCGCGGAGTCGGAGCTCTCGCACGGCCACTCGCTCGAGGGCGAGGTCGACGTCCACGCCTTCGCCCCCGCCGACCTGCGGCGGCTACTGCGCGAAGGCGGCTTCGAGGACCGCCACGTCGGCGGCGAGGAGCTGCTCTCCAACGCCTGGGGCTGGGGACTGCGCACCGTCGAGTCGACCGCCGAGCCGGACTCGGTCTCCTGGGGCTGGCGCAACTTCGCCTTCCGCAGCTACATCGCCCTGCAGAAGGTCGACACTCGTTTGCTCGAGCCGAACCTGCCGGCGGAGCTCTTCTACAACTTGCTGGTGTCGGGGCGTAAGCCGGTCTAACTCACTTACCTCGGGGCCGCTGGGGAGGGTGGGGCATCCTCCTCCCTCGCTGGGCTATTCGCCTGGAGATTGGGTCGCCATTCGAGACGGAGCTCTGGGGCGAATAGCTAGCGCCGCTCGTACGGAGGATGCCCCACCCTCCGGAACGTCCGGAACCAGCTCTCGACCAAGGAGATAGGGGGCACGCATCCGCTGTGGGGCTTGCTCTGGATGCCTAGCTGTAGATACCAGCCACGTTGTTCTCGGTCAGTTCCCGTAGCCGCTGAATCGGCGGCCGGTGGCCAAGGGCGCCGTGTCGTCTTCGGTAGTTGTAGCGCTCGATCCAACCCGAGAGGGCTGCGGCCCTCTCGGGCGAGCTGCCGTAGACCGCGGCATAGGCCCACTCACGCAACATCGTGCGGATGAAACGCTCGGCCTTGCCATTGGTCTGGGGCCGGTAGGGGCGGGTGCGGATGTGCTTGATCCCCATCGCCCTGCAGGCGAGTGAATGGGCGGCGGAGCGGTAGGCGGGGCCGTTGTCGGTCATCAGTCCTTTGACCGCGACCCCGTGAGAGCCGTAGAAGGCGACTGCCCGCCGCAAAAAGGCGACCACTGTCTTGGTCTTCTCATCGGGCAGAACCTCGGCGTAGGCCATACGGGTGGCGTCGTCGACGCAGATGTGGACCCGGTCCCAGCCGGTTTGGTGGCGGCGCACGCCGGCGGCGTCAGTGCGGGTGGCGGTCTTCTTGGCCCAACTGCGGCCGAGCATGCGGTGGCCGGCTCCATGGTGGCCAATCCGCCCTAGCTTCTTGACGTCGATGTGGATCAGCTCACCTGGGCGAGCGCGCTCATAACGGCGCACCGGCTCCTCGGCGCCCAGGCGGCTGAGCTTGCCGAGACCGATCCGCTTCAGCACCGCGGAGACGGTCGAGGTCGCCATCTCCAGGAGCTCGGCGATCTCGGGCCCGGTCAGACGCAGCCGCCGCAGGGCGGCGATCGCCTCGACGCGCTCGGTTGGGGTGGCGTTGTGGACGGTCTGAGGGGCGGAGCTGCGATCGAGCAGGCCCGCCTCGCCCTCGGCGCGGTAGCGGCGCACCCACTTGCCGGCGGTCCTCGCGCTCACTCCGGCGGCCTCGGCCGCCTGAGTGAGCGCGAGCCCTTCCTCGAGCACTCGTCTCACCATGGTCGCCCTGCCCTTCGGGCCGAGGGGCGCGTTAGCGTGGAGCTTCATCCGGTTCCTCCTTGTTGCTGGGGCTTCGACACCGCCAGCTTCCAAGGAGAGCCGGATGAACAACGTGGTTAGGAACTACACCTAGCGCAGACGCGTCGCTGGACGGAATCGAGCGGGCGTGAGTGGAGGAGTCGGGGTGCCCCTCGTACGAGCGGCGCTAGCTATTCGCACCTGAGCTGGTTCTCAAACGGCCAGCGAGTCTCCCAGGCGAATAGCCCAGCGAGGGAGAGGGGCACCCCGACTCCTCCTCCCCCAACCCTTCGAACTAACCGTCCCTCACCCGCCCCCGAAACAGCTTCACCTTCGAGTCAATCCCCTTCAAGCGCCGCTCGCCGATGTACGTGTACTTGAAAGCCTCCTCGCCAGCAGCCTCTTTGACGGCGCCGTCGACGACGACGCTGCCGGGCCTGGCGACGCCGGTGATCCGGCTTGCCAGGTTCACCGGCCGGCCGTAGTAGTCGCCGGACTGCGGCAGCACCGAGCCGCAGGCCAGGCCAGCCCGCAGCCAGGGGAACTCGTCGCCTTCGGCCTCGGCGGCGGCGATCAGCTGCAGGCTCGCCGCCAGCATCGGCTCGGCGTCGGTGGATACAAACATCACCGCGTCGCCGATCGTCTTCACCAGCCGCACCGGCGGCTCGGCGACGGCGCTCGCCATCTCCTCCAGCCGACCGGCGACCAGGCCCAGCTCCTCGGCCGGAATCTCCTCGCCCAGCCGCGTGAACTCGACCAGGTCGGCGAAGCAGACGGTGAGGTTGGCGGTGCCGCCGATCGCGCCGGAGGCGAGGTCGGTGGTGGCGATCACGTCGCGGCGGATCTGCTCCAGCATGTTCGCCTGCAGGGCATGGACGAGGGTCGGGCCGACCAGCGGCATCAGGAACTCGGCCGCGGCGGCAAAGCGCAGGGCGAGGTCGCGCTCGGTGTCGCCCGGCTGGGCCAGGGTGCGGATCACCAGCTCGCGGTTGGCCTCGGCGATCCGCGCGGTGCCCATCCCGATCGTGCGCGCCACCTGGAGCATGCCTTCCTCCGGCAGCCCGGCGTCGCGGAACGCCTTCATCCGCCGCGCCGCTTCGAGGTCGGCCTCCGTCCCACGCGGTTCGTCGGGGTCGGCGTAGGGCACGCCGAGGGCGGCGCTGAAGCGCCGCAGCAGTTCCAGGTCGATGCCGGCTATCTCGGCGATCTCGCGCGCCGTGTAGCGGCGCCCCGGCCCGGCCAGGGCCCGCTCGACCGGTAGCAGCGCCAGTCGCCCGGCGTTGACCGCATCCCGCAGCTCCTCGAGCGGGACCCCTTCGGCGGCCAGCTCTTCGAGCAGCGTCAGCCGCGCCTGGCGCGCCTCCCCCTTGAGCTCGTCGAGCAGCCCCTCTGTCGCGAAATCGATCTCAGGGGCGGCGGCCATCGGCGCATTCTCTCCAGCTCGAAGGATTTGTGTTGCCCTGGCACCACTAATGCTTCGAGAACGTCGTCAGGCGTAGGCGACGGCGCCGCCGCGGCGGGGATCGCCGCCGCCGCTCAGCTCCCCGGTCCGGGGGTCACAGGCAACGGCCTGGACGCCACCGAAGAAGAGGTTGATCGCGGGCCGGCGGGCGACCGCGAGCCCGCGCGCCTCCAGCCGCCCCAGGGCTGCCTCGTCGATTCCAGGCTCGGCCTGGAGGACCCCCTGCTCGAAGTGCAGGCGCGGTGCGTCGACCGCCGCCGCCACCGGCATCCGCTGCTCGATGGCACGCACCACCGTCTGCAGGATCGCCGAGCGGATCCGGTTGGAACCGGCGCTGCCGACTCCGAGCACGATCTCCCCATCGCGCAGGACGACGGTCGGGGCCATCATCGACGGCACCCGGCGCCCCGGCGCGATGCGGTGGAACCCGAGCGGGTTGAGGTCCTCCTCACCGAGCATGTTGTTGAGGATCACGCCGGTTTCCGGCACGAGGACGCCGGAGCCCGAGCCGTTGGAGCAGGTGACGCTGGCACACATGCCCTCCCCGTCGAGCACCGAGATGTGGGTGGTCGAGCCGAGCAGATCGGCGGCAACCAGGTCGAGGCCGGCCGGGTCGAGAAAGCTGGCGTCCATCCCCTCCTCGTAGAGCGATTCGGCGAACTCGGCGCCGCGGCGCTGATTGGCGGCGTCCATGACCGCCACGAGCTGCTCCGGGCCGCTCTCGGAGCCGAGGCGCTCCAGCAGGCCGAGGCAGAAGGCGATCAGGATGCCGCCCGAGGACGGCGGCGGGTTGGTCAGCACCTCGGCGCCGCGGAAACGGGCGTGGATCGGCTTGCGCTCGATCGCCTCGTAGGCGGCGAAGTCGCCTCTCCCCAGGGTGCCGCCCTGCTCGACGACGAACTCGCTCAGCCTCGCCGCGATCTCCCCGCGGTAGAACGGCTCCGCCCCTTCGGCGCCGAACCGTTCGAGCGCCTCGGCCAGCTCGGGGAAGCGGAAGGTCTCCCCCTCCCGCAGCGTCCCTCCCCCCGGCGCGTAGAGCTTGCGCGTGCCGGGGAGCCGCTCCTGGATCGGGGCGAGGATGTCGAGGATGTAGGCCTGCTCGGCATTGACCGCCGCCCCTTCCCTGGCCAGCCGGACGCCGGGACCGACGAGCTCGGGCAGGGGCGCCGACCCGAAGCGCTCCAGCGCCCGCTCCAACCCGGCTGCGGTGCCGGGGACGCCGCAGGACGCCGGGCCGACGTAGAACGTCTGCACCGTCTCGGCATCGAAGTGGACCGGCACGGGGACCAGCTCGGCGCGGCGCTCGGTCCCTTCCAGGCCTGGGGCCGCGACGAAGAAGTCGACCAGCGTCGTCTCCTCGCCGCGGTGGACCATCATGTAGCCGCCGGCGCCGAAGCCGGTCAACGGGCTCTCGACCGCGAAGGAGGTCAGGACCGCGGCAACCGCAGCGTCGACGGCGTTGCCACCCGCGCGCAGCACACCGGCGCCCGCCTCGGCGGTGAGTGGATGACCTGCCGCGACGACCCCGGTCATGGGCCGCCTGCGCTCAGCCGGGGAGAAACTCGGGAACGTCGATGCCGAGCTCGCCGCTGCGCTGAGGCGCGCGACCGCGGCCGCTCTCTTTGGTGCGCCGGATGGTCGGCTCGGCCGCGCGACGCGGCGTGCTGGGCCGGCCGTCGAAGCGGGTCGCGACGACCGTCACCCAGACCTGGTCGGAGAGCTCCTCGTCGACGTTGGCGCCGAAGATGATGTTGGCGTCGGGGTGGGCGGCCTCGCCGACCACCTTGGCCGCCTCGGAGACCTCGACCAGCGAGAGGTCAGAGCCGCCGGTAATCGAGAGCAGGATCGAGCGCGCACCCTCCATCGAGGTCTCCAGCAGGGGCGAGGAGATCGCTTTTTCGGCGGCGAGGATCGCGCGCTCGTCGCCGTAGGCCATGCCGATTCCGAGCAGCGCCCGGCCGGCGTCGGACATGATCGTCCGCACGTCGGCGAAGTCGAGGTTGATCACGGCCGGAAGCGTGACCAGGTCGGAGATGCCCTGAACCCCCTGGCGCAGGACGTCGTCGGCGACCTGAAAGGCCTCCACCATCGAGGTCTGCTGGTCGAGCACCTCGAGCAGGCGGTCGTTGGGAACGACGATCAGCGTGTCGACCTCAGCCGCCAGCTCCTCGATGCCCTTGCTGGCCTGGCCGCTGCGGCGGCTGCCCTCGAAGCTGAACGGCTTGGTGACGATGCCGACGGTCAGCGCCCCGACCTCGCGGGCGAGCCGGGCGACCACCGGGGCGGCGCCGCTGCCGGTGCCGCCGCCGGCGCCGGCGGCGACGAAGACCATGTCGGAACCCTTCAGAAGGCGCTTGATCTTGTCCTGCTCCTCGAAGGCGGAACGGTGGCCGACCTCCGGGTCGGCTCCGGCGCCGAGGCCGCGCGTCTGCTCGTCGCCGATGTGGACCGTGACGTCGGCGACGCAGAGCTGCAGCGACTGCAGATCGGTGTTGACGGCCATGAACTCGACCCCGGGGATGCTGGCGTCGACCATGCGGTTGACCGCGTTGACGCCGGCCCCGCCGACGCCGACGACCTTGATCACCGGCTGGTGCGGCTCCCCGCTCCCGGGCGGCTCATAGGCCGGCTCCTCGCGCCCATAACGAGGATTGCTCACCTGCGGCTCCCCCCGCCGCTCCCCCCGCGCCTTCGGTTCCTCCGAGAAGACCCTCTTCAACCTCTCGGGCGGTGACTCAGTAGAGCCTTCCTCAGCTATCGACCCTTCGGACGTCTGGTCGTAAGGGGCCTGGCTGCTCGGGGGGGCGGCTCCTCCCGCGGGTGGCGCGGGGGACGGCTCCTCGCCCGCAGCTTGCGAGGACGAGGAGTCGTCCCCCGCGACAGGACCCGCGGGCTGGGTCGCTTCGTCAGCCTTTCTTGCCTCCGCTGGATCCTCGCGCCCGTACCGAGGCGCCTCGGGCGGATCCCCCGGCGCGTCCTCAGAAGTAGAACGGAAGAGGTCGGAAAGCGGACCTTCGCGCATACTCGCGCGCTTACGGCGACTCATGGGCAAGAACCTCCTTCGCCAGCTCCCGGTAGTAGTTCGCGGCGCTGCTGCCGGAATCGTACTTGAGCACGGAGGCGCCTCTCACCGGCGCCTCGGCGAATTTGATCGCCTTTTTGATGCGGGAGCGGAAAACGAGGTCGCCGAAGTTCTCCTCGAGGATCTCCACCGCCTCCTTGGCGTGGACGGTCCGCGAGTCGAGCATCGTCGGCAGGATGCCCTCGATCTTGACGTCGGGGTTGAGGTTCTCCTGGATCATCCGCAGCGTGTTCTGGAGCTGGACCAGGCCACGCATCGAGAGATACTCACACTGCACCGGGACGATCACCTTGTTCGCCGCGGTCAGCGCGTTGATCGTCAGCAGCCCGAGGCTCGGCGGCGTGTCGATGCAGACGAAGTCATAGTCGGCGGCGACCTCTTTGAGCGCCTTTTCCAGCGAGCGCTCGCGGCCGATCTTGGTGCTCATCGCGATCTCGGCCCCGGCCAGGTCGATCGAGGACACGGCGATGTCGATCTCGCGCTTGACGATGATCTCGCTCAGCGGCATGTCGTTGACGAGCACGTCGTAGAGGCTCTTCTCCACCTTGTCCGGATCGATGCCCTGACTCATCGTCAGGTTGCCCTGCGGATCGAGATCGACGCAGAGCACCCGGTAGCCAGACTCGGCAAACGCCACGGCCAGGTTCAAAGTCGTCGTGGTCTTAGCCACCCCACCCTTCTGGTTCGCAAACGCAATCACCTCCGGCCCCTTCACCGGCACCTCCGCCTCCTCCGGCATCCGGACCCCATCGAGCCTGCTAGGCGCAATCAAATCCCGCGGCATCAACCGAGTCGCTTCCTCTTCAACCTCAACCTCCTCAGCAGAGGAAGCCTCAACCTCAACCCCCTCCTCAACGGAGGAAGCCTCAACCTCAACCGCCTCCCCCGGTCCCGAGTCCTCAACGGTCTCTGCCGCGGGTGGCGCGGGGGATGGCTCCTCGCCCGCAGCTTGCGAGGACGAGGAGTCGTCCCCCGTGACAGGACCCGCGGCCTGACCGCTAAGTCCCTCGGAATCGGGGGGGCGGCGCTCCGGCACGGCTTCCTCCATACGCTGGAGCTCCTCGACGATCGGATGCTCCTCGTCGATCTGGACAGGGGCGGGCTTGGGCTTGCGGCTTAGAAATCCCATTGCGCGGATATTCGTATGGGGGCCGGCTTTTCCTGCCGGCTCCCGAAATTGCTAGGAATCACCCGATCCCCGAACTTCTCGACAAGCGACTGGTGATCGTCACCGGCAAGGGTGGCGTCGGCAAGACGACGGTCGCCGTGGCGCTCGGGCTGCGCGCCGCTGCCGAGGGAAAGCGCACGATCGTCTGCGAGGTCGCCTCGCAGGAGAACGCCTCGCGGATGTTCGACCACACCGAGGTCGGCTTCCATGAGGTCGAGATGGAGGAGAACCTCTGGTCGATCTCGATCGACCCCGATGAGTCGATGCGCGAGTACGTCCTGCTCCAGCTCAAGGTGCGGGCGATGCGCGACATGCTCTTCCGCAGCCGCATCTTCAACTACCTCGCCGCCGCCACCCCCGGCCTCAAGGAGCTGGTGACGATCGGGAAGATCTGGGAGCTCGCGCAGCTCGACCGCAAGGTCAAGAAGGGGCGCAAGTACGACCTGGTGATCGTCGACGCGCCCGCCACCGGCCACGGCGTCGGCTTCCTGCAGACGCCGCGGACCTTCGCCAACATCGCCCGCGTCGGCCCGATCCACTCGCAGGCGCAGACCCTCGACCGCTTCATCACCGACCACGACAGCACCGGCACCGCGATCGTCGCCCTGCCGGAGGAGATGCCGGTCAACGAGTCGGCGGCGCTGGAGAAGGACCTGCGCGACGAGGTCGGGGTCGCGGTCGACCGCGTCTACCTCAACGGCCTCTACCCGGAGCGCTTCTCCAAGGCCGCGGCGGAGCGCCTCGCGGCCGTGGCGGCAAGCGAGAACGGGGCGGTGAGGGCGGCCGCGCGGGCGGCGCTGTCCGAGCACGAGCGCGCCCGCTGCCAGCGCGCCCAGCTGGCCCGCCTGCGGCGCCGGGTCGAGGCGCCGGTCAAGAGCCTGCCCTTCCTCTTCGAGCCCGAGCTGGGCCCGGAGGCGGCGCGGCGACTCTCGCGGAGGCTGTCCTGATGACAACCCTGGCCGAGATCCTCGAGGACAAGGGGATCTGCATCTGCGCCGGTTCCGGCGGCGTCGGCAAGACGACCACCTCGGCGGCGATCGCGACCGGGATGGCGGCGCAGGGACTGAAAGTGTGCGTGCTGACGATCGACCCCGCGAAGCGGCTCGCCGACTCACTCGGCCTGAAGGAGCTCGGCAACGAGGCGCGGCGGGTCGACCCCGCCCTGTTCGAGAAGCAGGGCGTGGAGATGAAGGGCGAGCTGTGGGCGATGATGCTCGATGCGAAGGCGACCTTCGACGAGCTGGTGGCGCGCCAGGCGCCGGACGAGGAGTCGCGCGACCGGGTGCTCGAAAACCGCATCTACCAGCAGATCTCCAGCGCCCTGGCCGGGTCGCAGGAGTACATGGCGATGGAGAAGTTGTTCGAGCTGCACACCGAAGGCCGCTTTGACCTGCTCGTCCTCGACACGCCGCCCACGCGCAACGCGCTCGACTTCCTCGACGCGCCGAAACGGCTGACCCAGTTCATCGAGGGCAAGTCGCTGCGCGTCTTCATGCGGCCTACCGGGCTGGCGGCGAGGGTCGCCGGCCGCGGCGCCTCGGTCGCGCTCGGCGTCTTCAAGCGGATCGTCGGCTTCGACCTGTTGGCCGACCTGGCCGAGTTCTTCAACGCCTTCAGCGGCATGGTCGAGGGCTTCCAGGCGCGAGCGAAACGGGTCGACAAGCTCCTCGCCGACCCCGGCACCTGCTTCCTCGTCGTCTGCGGGCCCCAGGGCGAGCCGATCGACGAGGCCGTCTACTTCCACCGCAAGTTGGTCGAGGCGAAGCTGCCCTTCGGGGGGGTAATCGTCAACAAGGTCCACTACCCGGCCGACGGGTTTCCCGGGGAGGTCGAGGACCTACCGGCGGCACTGGCCGAGAAGCTGGAGGACGAGGACCTGGCGCGGCGGGTCGCGGCCAACTTCTCCGACTACCAGGCCCTTGCCGAGCGCGACGCCCGCAACATCAAGCGCCTCGCGAACGAGCTCAGCACCCGGGGCGTGATCCGCGTCCCCTACCTCGACGAGGACGTCCACGACCTCGCCGGCCTGGCCGAGATCAATCGCTACCTCTTCGCGACGGGGAGGGAACGGGTCGCCATGGCCGCCGGGCGAGCCTAGCCAGCGCGGCGGTTGTACTCGAACTCGAGGTGGCTTACCTCCCAGTCGGCGTCGTCCGGAACCGGGAAGAGGTGGCGCACGCGGGGCGTGTCGATCCGCTCGCGGTGCTCGATGTCGCGCTCCTCGGCCGCCGGCCATTCGAGCGAGTCGCCGCGGCGCTCGTCCGAGACCTCGTCGAGCCACGGCGTCGCCGTGATCCTGATCTCGTCCTCGGCCGGGATCGGCTCCATGATCCTGGTCTCCTGCTCCATGTGGCTCTCCTCGGTTGACTCGATGGGCTCGGGGGGCACAGCGGGGGGCGGAAGCTGTTCGATGCGAATCTCCGACGGCGGCTCGACCGGCTCCAGCGGCAGCGCCGGCTCCACGGGAGCCTCGCTCTCCTCGACCGAAACCGTGATCTCGGCGTCGCCTTCGGCAAGGCCATTCGCAATCAGGGTCTCGTCGGCTGTGGCGCTGAGGTCGTTGCCGAGCTCGCCGAGAGCCGCCTGCAGCAGCAGCCTGCGCACTCCTTCCTCGGCCCAGGCGGCGAGCTGGACGGCGTTCGGCAGCGAGCGCCCGTTCATCAGCGCCCGCTCCAGCTCGAGCGTGTCCTCGACCTTTTCGCGCGCTTCGATCCGATCCAGCGAGTCGTCGGCGATCAACGCTGCGGCGCGAAGGGGAAGTGAGGCGCCGACCGGGCCGTGACCCTCGAGCACGGCCCGCAGGGCAAGCAGGTGGTCGCTGAGGCCGTTGAGTGCGCTCTCGCGCTCGCAGCCCATCTCGAAGCGGGCGACCGCCCAGCTGAGGGCGCTGTCGGGATCGGGCCGAGCCTCGAGCGTGCTCGCCAGGGCGACAAGTTCGCCGGCCTCCTCCTCGCTGAGGCGGTAGCCGCCTGCCCGCGTCGCCGGCGCGCCGGTGGCGATCCGGCGCCAGCAACCCTCGCCGGTCGGGGCGAAGGCGTAGGGACCGAGGCCGATGCCACCGCCCCTGAAGAGCCTCATCACGCTGATCAGCTCGCGCAGCTGGTTCAAGGCCGCCTCGGCGCCTTCCTCGGGATCCTGCTCGGCGACCGCCAGGTACTGGGGCTCCCAGGAGGCGCGGCCCATGCCCTCGCTGCGCATCGCGTCGACCGGAGCGTCGATCGAGTCGGCCCGCACCACGCGCACGCCGTGCGGCAGCTGCAGGCGCGCGACCGACATGCGCAACCCGACGACGGGCACGATCAGCACCTCGGCGTCGTCGGCGTCGCGGGCTTCCGCGTCGAGCGTCGAGAGGGCGCTGTCGAGCCGCGCCCGGTCGAGCGAGAACTCGGTGCTGCCCTCCCAGAGTGCGGAAATGAAGATCGTCAGCATCCGCTCCGCGCGCTGACCAGGATCGGCGGGGACGGACTCGCCGCGGGCCTCCAGGTAAGGGGCGGCGACGCCGGCCTCGACCGCGGCCTCACGTGCCGGCCCGAAGCTCGGCAGCGCGCGCAGCTCCCCCGTGCGCTCCTCGACAAAGCGCGAGGTCAGCGGCACGTAGCTGTAGAAGGCCGACTGGTCGCCATCCTCGGCAGCGACGTCAAAGGGAATCGGGTCACCGCTGGCGACGAGTGAACTGAAGCGCGTCGCCGCCTCGGTGGCCAGTCGCTTCAGCGCTTCGTTGAGGAGAAAATCACGCACGGCTCAGGCTTCCGCCCGTCGCCCGCCGCTCCTGCGGCTGCACGGCGCCTTGCAGGTTATGGAGCCCCGGCGGGGCTAGGCAACGGCCGCCGGCTCTGCCTCGGCCTCTTCGGCCAGCAGCCAGCGGGTGCCGTACTTGCGCATGTCGTCGATCAGCGGCACCAGCGCCTCGCCCTTCTGGGTCAGCGCGTACTCGACCCGCGGTGGAACCTCGGGATAGGTGTGCCGCTCGACGATCCCCTCCTCCTCCAGCGCCCGCAGACGCAACGAGAGCGTACGCGGGCTGATCCCCTCCAGCGAGCGCTCGAGCTCGCAGAAGCGGCTGCTGCCGGCGGCGAGATCGCGAATCAGCAGAAGCGTCCACTTCCCGCAGACGACTTCCGCGGTGCGGCAGACGGGACAGGTTGAGTTGCTCAGGGCGCTCATCGGCGAATCGAGGGGGCGATCGGACCTCCTCGCTCACCAAGTGTAGCCACATGGCTTCACTAACTGAAGTTTTGGAGAAACCCAGGCGTAATCAGGAACGACCGGTGATCACCGGAGCAACCTTCAGCACGTTGATCTTGTAGCGGACCTGGTTTTCCCCATAGACGAAGATCTGCGGGAAGCCGGGCTCGAGTTCGATCAGCTGGCAGCTTTCTTCGCCGGCGACGCATTTGCCTTCGCCGAAGACCGACTGGACCTTGGGCGAGATCAGGAAGAGCGGCTTGTGCGTCTTCGAGCTGGTGCCCATGTAGGTCACGACCTGCGCCTTGTCTCCGGGCAGGGCCGCTGGCGGCAGCACTTCCCTGCGCACGGTCGGCTCCCCTTTGTCGACGGTTCCGTCCTTCTTCGTCTCGGTGCGGGTGATCTGCAGGTCGACCGCGAAGGTGTAATAGGTCAGGCCGCCGGGCGGGGCTGAGTCGCCGTTACCGTTCCCCTTACCGTCGCCACCGCCACCACCACTGCTGGACGGAATTTCCACCGGATCTCCCGACGGAGCCGAGCCGGAGGGTTCGGAGCCGCCGCTGGTTTCGGGGGTCGCCGTCGTAGTCGTCGTGGTGGTCGTGGTCGGCTCGTTCAGCTGAGCGCCCTGGACCTGCGGACCGTCGAACCGCTGCTCGAATGGGTCGGTTGGGCTGCGATGCCCAAGCCGCTTCTTGTAGTTGCGCAGGCCAGGCTGTGCTCGAACGATGCTGAGGCTCTGTCCGGCCGGCACCGCGCTTGCGCCGGCGATCGGCTCGGGAGCAGGCGCCGGTTCGACGTCACCGGAGTCGCCGCCGAGAAGGATCGGGGCGGCGACGATGGAGACGAGCAGCAGAGCGATCAGCGGCAGCAGGCGCCGGTCGCGCAGGTCGACGTAGAGGTCGGAGAGGAAGGGCGGGACCTTCATCTCCGAGCCCTTCAGCTTCGGCATCTTCAGCTCCGGGCCAAGGCGCTTCACGGGGTGCCTCCAGTCGTCGTGGCAACCTGAGTCGAAGTCGAGGGTTCCGGGCTCGTCGGAGTCGCCCCAGCCGTCACGCCCTGGTCGGGCGGCACCAAAAAGGTGGTGACCTTGAAGCTCGCTTCGAGCTGGGGGAAGCCCTTGTTCGAGTCGGCCGCGAGGTCGAAGCCGTCGATGGTGATCAAGCGGCCGGTGACGTCGACCTCCGAGTTCCTGGTCTCGACCAGCGAGTCGAGGCCGCGAATGAAGTCGGCGAGGTCGAAGAAGCTGCCTTTGAAGGTGAGCGTGTACGGCATCACCGCCAGACCGGCGGGCCCGATCGAGGCTCCAAGTGGCAGCGTCGAGGCGGCGACCTCCGTCGGCGACGGATAGGAGGCTGGTTCGCCTTCGGCGCTCGGGGCTTCCGGCGCTGCGGGCGCCGGCGCTTCGCCGCCCGCAGCGAGGGCGAACGTCTCGAAGTGCACGCCGGCATGCTCGGCGATCCGGTTCAGCTGCACCAACAGCGAGGCGGTGTCGTCTTCGGCGGGCGCCGCCTTGCCGAGCACGACGAGGTTCTGGTATTCGGCGGGGAAGGCGCGCTCCGCTTCCAGCCCTCGCTGCACTTCGGAGCGGTGGATCGAAAGCGATTCCTCCTGCTGGGCAACCTGGCGGTCGAGTTTGCTCACTTCATCTCGCTTCGGGCTCAGCAGCATCATCCAGAAAGCGACCGCGAGCGCGGCGACGACAAGCATCGCGACGATGACCCTGTTGCTCGCGCTCATCTCATTCGCCTCCTGCCGGCTCGGCTTCGGAGGAGGTCGTCTGCGCCGTTTCGGTCGCGGGGGCCGAGGCTTCTTCTTCGCCTTCCGCGGTAACCGGAACCGGTGCGGCGTCGAAGGCGACGACAAGGCTGAATTTGGCAATGAAGTCGCGCGTCTGGCAATCGCCTCCGCCGCCTTCGGATCCGGATCCGCCCTCGGTACCCCCGGCCCCTTCTTCCTGGCTCGGAAGTTCCGAGGACTGGACCCCGACCCGGGTCACGCCGTCTATGTCCTTGAGGGCGGTGACGAATCCGGCGACGGATTCCTGGCCGGCGGCGCAGCCGCCGAGGACGAGAGCCGGCCCCAGGATCGCGCCGCGAAGATCCCCACCTCCTCCGCCGGTGTCGGTTTCCGCGGACGCCGAAGCAGTGAGTTCGGTCAGCCAGACGTCGCCGGGGAGAATCAGGGAAAGTTCGCGCATGACCCGTTCCCAGTCGAAGCGGCTGTCGGCGAGGCTGGTGATGGTCGCCAGTCGCTGTTCGTGCAGAGTCTGGAATTGGGTGTAGGCGGCCAGTCTCGTCGCTTCTTCCACGGCGATCGCGTCTTCGCGCTTCAGCTGCGCGACCTCATCCTTGCGTTCTGAAATCTGGTTGCCGGTAATCGCCAGCAGGGCGACCCCGGCGAGGACCGCGGCCAGCGCCCCGACGAGGATGTAGGGAATCGGCCCGGTTCGCATCGGGGCGTTGGCGCCCTGGCGCTGCTCCGGCGGGATGAGATTGACCGGACGCATCTCAGCTCTCCAGGGCCAGTCCGAGCGGAAGCACGAGACGGGCGGCGAGGGAGTCGTCGAGCGCCGAGAGCACCGCGGGCCGCGGGGCTGAGATCGGCAGCCCAACCTGCTCTTCCATCGCGGGAGCCAGCCCCTGGATCGCGCTGCCGGTTCCGCAGAGAACCACGCCGGAAACCGGCACGGCGCTCTCGAGAGCACGGTAGTAGTCCAGCGAGCGGCGCAGCTCGTCGACGAGGCCGGCAGTTCCCTCCTGCAGCACCCGGCGGGCGGCGGCGATGGTCTCCGCGTCCCCCCCGATCGACTCGGCGGGCGCTTCGAGCCCGACGTGGAGCAGCCACTGCTCGGCGTACTCGGGGCTGAGGCCGCGCTCGGTGGCGAGGCGAGCCGTTATCGCCTCCATCCCGGTCCCCGACACGCGCGTGAAGAGGCAGGCGCCACCGCGGGCGACAGCCAGGTTCATCACGTCGCCGACGTTGCAGTAGAGGATCGCTTCCTGCGCGGGAGCGTCTCCATCTTCCCGGGGCTCCAGCGCGGGCGTGGCCGGGGCGAGGGCGCGGATCATCCCGAAGGCGGAGAGGTCGATTCCCGCCGGCTCGAGCCCCGCCCGGCGCAGTGGCTCGAGGAAGGAGGTGATCATCTCGCGGCGAGCGGCGATCACGACGACGTCCAGCTGCGGCCCGGCGCCCTCCTGGGCGGGGACACCGCCGACCACCTGGTGCTGGAGCACCGCCTGCTCCAGCGGCATTGGGATCTGCTCCTGGGCCTGGAAGCGAATCGCAGCCTCCATCTCCTTCGGGTCCTCGATCGCCGGCAGGCGCAGGGTGCGGACGATGACCCGCTGGTTGCCGAGGCCGAGGCGCACACGCTTGGAGAGCTTCTCCTTCGAGTACAGGTCCTTGAGCGCCGCGACCAGGCCGTCGGAGTCGATCACCTCCCCCTCGTGGAACACGCCCGGCGGCAGGGCCTGGATCGCGGAGGAGGCAAGGCTCGCCGTGCCGTCGAGGGAGACCTCGGCGACGGCGATGCTGCCCGCCTCGATGCTGAGACCCGCCAGGCTCGTCGGCTTCTTCCGCCCCAGGGCGAGCGAGGGCTTGCCCAGCGAGAGCGAGGGCAGCGAGCCGAACGAGGGCTTGGGAAGGTTGATTGGCTTGGTCAGCTGCATTGGAAGCGCGGTTTCAAGCGCCCTGAGAAGGCGCGCACTCTCTCAATCGGCAGAAACGGCCTAAAACTTTCGTCCTGCAATTACCGAGAACTAGGAGAAGGTCGAGAGGTACCAGTCGATCAGCTGATCGCCGGCCAGCAGGCCCACGACTCCGCCGAGGGCGAGGAAGGGACCGAAGGGGATGGCGCGCTTGCGTGCCTCGGCGCCGTGGCGGGCGATCAGGAGCAGGCCGACCGCCGAGCCGGCGAGGAGGGCGACGAGGATCGCCGGCGCCACGTCGCGGCCGAGGTAGAGGCCCATCACCGCCGCCAGCTTGACGTCGCCGAGTCCCATCCCCCGCGGGTAAGCCAGGGCAACGAGAAAGAGACCGCCACCCGCGGCGGCGGCCGCGATCGCGCGCTCGGGCAGGCTCGACGGATCGCCGACCGCGGCGATCGCCACACCGGCGATTGCGGCCACGAGCAGGATTTTGTTCGGGATCACCCTGCGGTCGAGGTCGGTGAGGGTGATCGCGAGAAGGGTGGTGACGAAGACGAGGCCGAGCAGGATTTCGGTCGGGTCTTCCCAGAGGACCGCGACCGTCGTCGCATAGAGAGCCCCCAGCGCCAGCTCGGTCAGCGGATAGCGAGCGGAGATCCGCTCGCCACAGCAGCGGCTGCGGCCGCGCAGGATCGCCCAGGAGAAGACCGGGACGTTGTCGTAGGCGGCGATCTGCACACCGCAACTGGTGCAGCGAGAGCGGGGGCCGAGGATCGATTCGCCGCGGGGCACGCGGTAGCCGACGACGGTGACGAAGCTGCCGACGACGAGGCCCCCAAAAAGGGCGACGAGAAGCGCGGGTGCCATCCGCCTAGCCTCCGTCGATCGGAGTGCTGGTGTCGACCTCGAGACGGGCCGGGTATTTCGGGTGGTCGTACATGAATGAGAGCGCGTCCACCGACTGGGTGTTGAGGCGATCGACGCTGATCGCGACCCCGAGCCTGTCGTCGGCCGGGATTTCGTAGGGGGCGTCGTTGAAGAACATGAGGAGCCGGACTCGTTCCCATTCCGATGGCCAGTTCCCGTTTTTCGGTGGGATGTGGAACCAGTACGCGGTCGCACCCATGGTGTTGGTCAGCGGCGTATCCGTGGCTTCCGGCGGCGACCCTTCTTCGTGGCGCACGAAGAGATAGACGCAGGCTTTGCCGGGGGCTTTGGCGTTGTTGATCGACTTCGTGTAGAACTGCAGCGTCGCCTTCTCGGTCATCATGAAATCTTCGGCCATCGGATCGGTGACCCACCGGTGTATCTGGGACTGCGGATTGCTCGTCCCACTCGGTTCGTAGTGGCAGCCGTTGGTGTCGTCCTTGCGGATCTGCACTCCGGTCCCGGTATCCGGCGTCGTATCGAGGTAGGTGTCGTTCGCGTAGTCGTATTCGGGCGGGTTGCTCAGGTCTTCGGGGTCGGGGTCGGGCGGGCTGCCGAGCACGAGAGCGTCAGGCGCGCCGAGCGTCGTCCCCGTTTGCAGGCCGCTCGCACAGGTTCCCCGGGTGTTGTGCAGCAGGTGGTTGCCGACGATCTGCTGGCGCACGGTGAATCCGGTCGGCGAGCAGGGGGTGTCCGAGAGGAAGAACTGCTGGGCGGTGACCACGCTGCCGCCGCCACCCGGCGCCGGGTCGCTTTCGGCGTTGTCGGTGGGGCTGATGAAGTTGGACTGGACTTCGACGTAACCGCGCTCGCCCGCCTGGCTGGGAGGCGTGTCGAGCTTCACGGCAACGACGATCTGTTTGTAGTCCTGTTTGCCGGGACAGTCGGCTTCGGAGCATCTTTCGTCGTTGCGCCAGACGATGTAGCGATAGACCCTGCCGCTGACGTCGCCGCTCGTGAACGCGGTCGGCCCCGGAGCGACGGTCCCCCCTTCGACTTTTTTTTCGCTCTCGCCGTAGAGGCTGCCTTCATTGACCACGAGGGTGCCCGGGTTGCCCATGGGAGCGCGGGTGAGCGCGAAGGTGCCGTTGACGACGCGGTAGTTCGGGCTCAACGGGCTGTTCTCGTGTTCCGGAGTGTCGGTCAGCGCCAGCTGTTTGTTTTCCATGTTGCGCAGAAGCTCGAGCTCCTGTTCGGCGTGCTCGAGCGCGACCTGGCTCGCCTTGGCCCGCTGGGCGTTTCGCGTCGCCGCGGAGAGCAGGCTGAAGGTGGTCATCGCGCCGATTCCCAGGATCAAGATCGCCACCACCACCTCGACGATCGTGAAACCGGCCTCGTTGCTGCGCGGAGGCGGCATCTCAGTACCCCAGCGTCGCATTTCGCAGGCTCGCCCCGCTGGAGACCGTCAGCGCTCCGGGGCCGCTCGGGTTCGGCAGTCGCAGCATGACCTTCACGTAGGTGGGCTGGTTCGCGGGGATGTAGGTGAAGACCTGGCTGCTGTCGATTCCGCTGAAGATCTGATGAGGGGTCCCCACGGAGGTGGTCGGGTCCGACTCGATCCGCGAGCAGGCCGTGGTGGAGCATTCGAAGGTCACCCGGCACCTGATCGATGGGCTGGAGCTCGGCAGGACCATCGTGCCGCCACAGGTGCTGTGCCTGACGTAGCTTTCGAAGGAGAGCCTGCTGGCGGTCGATTCCCCTTTGATCGCGATCCCGTTGCGGATCTCCCGCGTCATCCGCTCCAGCACCCAGCGCGCGGTGGTGATGTTCTGGGCCTGTTTGCTGATTTTCGGCTGGTAGCGGACGGCGCTGATCACCAGCGAGACGACGGCCCCCATCACGACGACCCCCATCGCCGAGGCGACGAGCAGCTCGACGAGCGTGAAGCCCGCCTCGGAGCGGCGCCAGCGCGGCATGGCGCCCATCAGCTCACCACCTTGAACTGGCGCTTGACGGGCGACGCGCTGGAGATGCCCACCGCATTGACGGCCTTGACGGAGAAGAGATGGCGACCGGGCTTCAGCGCCTTCGCCTTGAACGGCGAGGTGCACTTGACCCAGCGCTGCCTGTCGACCCGGCAGAAGAAGCTCGTCCCGGGCTGTTCGGTCGAGTCGACGAAGCGGAAGGTCGGGCGACGCAGCCGCGTCTTCGCGGCGGGGCCAAAGGTGATGCGTGGCAGCGGGGTGACGTAGGAGACGCCACGGTGGGTGCGGCCGCCGGAGCTTCCCCCGGTGCCGCCGGTGGCGCCCCCGGTCGACCCCGTGCCGCCGCCGGTCCCGCCCGTGTCACCCGAACCGCCACCCGTGCCCCCTCCTCCGCCGGCGGGCGGGGGCAGCGGATCCTGCTGGGTGTAGGAGATCGGGCTGGAGCAGGCGGAGACGATCCCCTCCGACTCGGCCGTCGCCCGGTAGCTCGTGGTCGAACCGAGGGCGACTGCCACTTTCACGGTGAGGCCGGGCGAGGCCAGTTGCTCCGCCGTCCCTTCGGCGACGAGGTCGCCGGAGCAGCCGGAGGTCCTGTAGATCTTGATCAGGGCGCCGGCAGTAGCCTGGCCGACGATCGTCGGAATGGTCGACGATCCGGGTGAGGCCGGCAGCGTCGCTTCGAGGGCCGGCGGTGGTGGGCCGAGGACCAGGTCCGCGGGGTTCTTGACGGAGACGAGCAGGGTGCCGGCGGCGCTCCAGGCGAAGACGTCCTGCTCGCCGGCGAAGTCGTCGTCGACCGTCAATCGCTCCAGCGTGACGAAGAAGGCCCGCGACCCGTCGGCGGTGACGCCATGCAGGCCCCCGACCGGGAACGGCCCGTTGCCGTTGACCTGACCCGCCGAGATCAGAACGGTGCTGCCCCCGGACCTCGCGTAGACGTCGGAGCCGAGATCGGTGTCCGACGGCAGCAGCGGTTCGGAGGTGACGAAGAAAATCTTCGCGCCGTCGGCCGAGGCGCCGGCGAAGCTGGCGTCGAATTCCCCTCCCCCCGAGGGCACGGTGACGAGCGTGGTGACGCCGGCCGAACGTTCGTAGAGGTCCTGGGCGGAGTCGGTGTCGCCGTCCGCGAGCGCCTCCCGGGTGCTGAAGATGACGTGTTCGGTGAAGCCGGCGAGCGTCGCCCAATCGAAGGAGGCGAGCTCAAGGCCGTTGCCGTGGCCGGGCGCGCCTGCCGAGATCAATGCGGTGGCGCCTTCGAGCCGCTGGTAGACGTCCTGCACTGCATCGCCGTCGGCGGGCAGGACGAGCTTCTCGTCCGTCTCGAAGTACACCGCCCTGCCGTCCGGGGAGCTGCCCGCGTAGGTGACGATGCCGTCTCCGTTGCCCCCGTCAGGGCCGATCGAGACGAGAGCAGGTGCGCCCCCAGACCAGGCGTAGACATCCTGGACGCTATCGGTATCCCCACCCGGGAGCCGTTCGTTGGTCTCGAAGAAGAGGTGCGACCCGTCGGCCGAGAGCCCGCCGAAGGAGGGTTCGCAGTTCTGACCGGCCGGCAGATCGGGGGGGCAGGTGCCCGCGGTCGAGATCAGCGTCGTCGTTTCGGTGCCGAGGTCATGAGCGTAGATGTCTAGGCCCGCGTCGGAATCCCCCGAGTCGAGGCTTTCGGAAGTCGCGAAAAAGGCCTTGCTCCCGCTTGGATTGGTTCCCAGGAAGGCCGCTCCCTCGCCTCCGTCCCCACATCCACCCGCGACGCAGGAGTCGTTCCCCGCCGATACGAGCAGGGTCTGACCGCCGCTTACCTCACGCGCGTAGATGTCGACTCCGCTGTCGTGGTCGAGGCCGTTGAGGACTTCCGTCGTCGAGAAGAAGATGACTCCCCCCTGCGCCGCCGCGCCGCGCGGAGCAAAGCCGGCGCCCTCCGGACCGTTGCCGCAGCCCCCTTCATCACAGCTCTCGTCGCCCTGGGAGATCAGGATGGTCCTGTTTTCGAAGAGGTCGCGAAGGTAGACGTCTTCTTTCTGGTCGGCATCCCCGGGAACCAGCGGCTCGGTCGTCGAGAAGACGACCTCTATCCCGTCGGCGGAGATACCGTCGAAGTGGGCCGGCAGCGTGTCGTTGCCCCCGCTCGGGCCGATCGAGACCTCCCGGGTCACGTATTCCCCGAGGTCTTCGTCGAGCTCCCGCACGTAGACGTCGAGTTCCTGGTCGGTGTCCCCGGGCACCATCTGCTCTTTGGTGCTGAAGGCGGCGACCTCGCCATCGGAGGAGATACCGCCGTAGAAGGCCGGGGCCGCGACGGCAGCCTGGACCGAGACCGAAGTCGAGACGAACACGGCGATCAGCAAGAGCAGCAGCGCGGAAGCTGCTTTGCCGAGGCGAGGCTTGAGAAGGGGCTTGAGCATTGAATTGAGGTATCGGCGGCGATCGGCCATCCGTTTAGCCGTCATGGGATCTGTGGCCGAGAAAAGCGAAGGGCGGGCCGACGGCCCGCCCTTCGAACTCATGCTTGGCTAGGCCAAAGCGGTTGTGCTACTGGGATCAACCGCCCCAGCCTTCGGTGCCGCAACCGCCCTCGCCGGGAGGCGTGCACGGGAAGGTGAGCACTCCCGCTTCGTTGATCACCTGGAACTCGTGTTCGTTGCTCGAGGTCGAGGTGATTTCGTATTCCGTAGCCAGATGTTTGTCGACGGTGAAGTCCGCGCTCGAAAGCGTCGGCTCGATCGCGATCAGTGCCGTCTCATCGCACGTCGCGTAGCTGCCGTCGTTGTCGGTGGAGCACGTCTCCATCGCGACCTGCGCGGAGTGCGCGTACTCCTTGGCCTTGGCGTCGCCGGCCTTGTCTTTCTGGTTGAAGAACGCCGGCAGCGCGATCGCGGCCAGGATTCCGAGGATGAGCATCACGACGAGGAGCTCGATCAGGGTGAAGCCCGCCTCGCTGTCGCCGTTGAGCCGGGCGCCAACTTTGGCCCGGAGATTCTGGAGAAACATTAGTGACCTCCTATGGTCCTAATCGTTTGCGCCAGAGCCCCGTCGCTTACAGCCACGTGGTGTCTGTCGACCCCGGTGGTAGCCCGGCTGACTCCCGGATGGGAGTCCCGACGGCTTTGCGCCCCCGCCTCGCAGCGAGTTTGCCTTTTGCACCGAAGCACTGGCAGATTCATCACCTGCCCTACATCGACAGCGACTTAAGTTCCTTGATCCCTGAAATTCGAGTTACGTCCGGCGAAAACTGGAGGAACCGGAACGGCCGTCCAGGAGTTGGTCCCGAAAAGCGATGAGACCAGGCCGATCCCGAGCGCCGACGCAACGGCCAGATAGACGGCATTGAAGGCGACCGGGTCGGAAAGGTCGTGCCAGCCCTGCCAGAAGAGCGCGGCCGCCGCCACCGCCAGTAGGCTGCGCAGCGGCAGGCCGCGACTCGAGAATGCGTCCCAGCCGAACACCGACAGCAGCAATGGCGCGTGGTAGTAGAGGTTGTCGACGGGGTCCAGCACACAGCGCAGCAGGGAGACCAGCGCCAGCAGCGCGAATCCGTCGGCGGCAGAGAGCGGCATCTTTCGGTGCCGGGCGACGGCGACGGGGATCGCGAGCGCCAGCAGAACTACCAGCGGATGCGATAGGTCTGCGACAAGCGGCGGTGGCTCCTCTACCTCTGCGACCAGCCGTTCGCCGTCGACGGAGTAGATCTCGGTCCGGGAGGTGGCGAACGGATACCAGGCGCTCCACGGCGTGACCACCCCGGGCGTGCCCGAGGCCGCCCGCTGGACGTCCTGGAAGGCGTTGGGCGAGGCAACGATGCCGGGGAGGAAGAGGGCGGCTGCCACCGCGACGGCCCCGAGGCCGACCTTGACTTCGAGCGGCGGGCAGCATCAGCAGCGCCGGCAGAACCGCGATCACGGCCCATTGCTTGGAGGCGATGGCAAGTCCGAGCAGGATCGCGGTGAGCGACAGCCGCCGCTCGGCCGCCGCGGCAACCCCTGCGACCGCCAGGGCGGCGGTGAGGATCTCCTCGGGATGGCCGTTGTCGAGGGCCTCGAAAGTGAGCGGGTTAAGCAGGAACAGCAGCGGAATCAGGAGCCCGGTGAGCGGAGGCGCACCCCGACCCCTGGCGATCCGGCCGAGCTGAACCCCGATGATTCCGGCCATCAGGAGGCAGGGGAACGTGGCCCACTGGTAGGCGACCGCGCCAGACTCCCCGGAGAGGGCCACGAACGGGGCCTGAACCAGGGTCGCGAACGGGCCAACCAGGGTCGCCCAGGTCAGGTAGCCCGCGATGTCCCCGGCCGCCAGCGCTTCGACAGCGGGTCCAGCGTCGACGTCCCAGTCCCCGGGGTTGCCCACTTGAGACGCCAGCCAGGCGGAGAGGCAGGCGACCGCCAAGTAGAGGCCCGACCGCTTGAGGGGCGGCAGCATCGCGGCCATCGACTAGCGGATCTTTTCGTAGATGCTGAAGAGCGGCAGGTACATCGAGATGACGATGAACCCGACCATGCCGCCGACGAAGCAGATCATCACCGGCTCGATCAGCGCGGTCAGCGCCTTCACCTTCGCGTCGACCTCGGCCTCGTAGAAGTCGGCGATTTTGCTGAGCATGTTTTCGAGCTGGCCCGTTTCCTCGCCGACCGCGACCATGTGGCCGACCATCGGCGGGAAGATGTCGTTGCGTTCGATCGGCCCCGCCAGCGAGCCGCCGGTCTTGACCGATTTGTAGACGTCCTCCATCGCCTTCTCGACGACGACGTTGCCGGCGGTTTCCCCGGTCAGCTGGATCGCCTGCAGCATCGGCACCCCGGAGGAGACAGAGCCGGCGAAGGTGCGCGACCAGCGGGCCAGGGCAACTTTCTGGATGACGTCGCCGATCTTGAACGGGAGGCGAAGGATGAGGCGGTCCCACTGGTCTTTGCCCCATTCCGTCTTCTTCCATTTGAAGAAAAGCCAGAAGGAGAGGACCAGGGCCGGCAGCAGGATGAACCAGTAGCCGGTGAGCAGGTTCGAGAAGCTGACGCAGAGCTGCGTCGGCGCCGGCAACCCACCCGCTTCCTCCGGGTTTTCCGCGGCCAGTTCTTCGAAGATGTTGGCAAAGGTCGGGATCACGAACATCACGATCGCCACCAGGACCACGACCGCGAAGCCGAAGACCAGCGCCGGGTACATCAGCGCCGATTTGACCTGGCGCCTCAAAGCGTCGGTTTTCTCCACCTGGAAGGCGATCTGGTCGAGCGATTCCTCGAGCCGGCCGGACTGCTCGCCAGAGCGGACCATCGCCCGGAAGAGCCGGTCGAAGACCCGGGGATGGCGTTCCATCGACTGCTCGAGGGTGCTGCCGGCTTCGACGTCGGCGCGCATGCCGCCGGTCGCCTCGCGGATCTCCTCGTCCTTGGTCTGCTCCTCGAGCGTGTGCAGGGTGCGCAGCATCGGCATCCCGGAGGCGACCAGGGTCGCGAACTGGCGCGAGAACACGGCCAGCTCCCGCATGTCGACGCTCTTCCAGCGCCGCATCACGTCCTCGATCTTGAAGGGATTGCTCTTTTCGCTGACCTCGAGGACGATCAGGCCGCGCTGGCGCAGCTGCTCGGAGACCTGCGACTTCGACTCGGCCTCGAGTTCTCCGGCCGTCGCCGTCCCGGCGAGGTCCATGGCGCGGAAGGTGAAGGTCGTCGCGCTGGCCATGACCTACCCGCCCGAGACGTAGGAGGGCGGCTGGGGCGGAGCCTGACCGGGAGTGCCGGGCGATGCGGGTGCATCGGCATATGCCGGCGTCGCTCCCGGCATAACCGCGCCATCGCCCCCGAGCACGCGTTTGAGCTCCTCCGGAACCGACGAGCGCTGTTCGGCCAGCGAGCGGCTGACCTTGCCGGCCCTGACGAGGCGGGCGAGGTCGGCGTCCATCGTCTGCATCCCGATCGCGCCGGAGGTCTGCACCGCGGCATAGATCTGGTGGGTCTTTCCCTCGCGGATCAGGTTGCGGATTGCCGGGTTCGGGACCAGCACCTCGGTGGCGACGACGCGTCCCATGCCGTCCGCCGTCGGCAGCAGCTGCTGGGTGACGATCCCCTGCAGGGCGATCGAGAGCTGGGTCCGCACCTGCCCCTGCTGCTCGGGCGGGAAGACGTCGATGATCCGGTCGACCGTCTGCGCGGTCGACTGGGTGTGCAGGGTGGCGAAGACGAGGTGGCCGGTCTCGGCCGCGGTCAGCGCCGTGGCGATCGTCTCCAGGTCCCTCATCTCGCCGACCAGGATCACGTCGGGGTCCTCTCGCAGGGCGGCCCGCAGCCCGAGCGCGAAGTCCTCTGCGTCGGACCCCACCTCGCGCTGGTTGACGATCGACTTCTTGTGCTGGTGCAGGAACTCGATCGGGTCCTCGATCGTGAGGATGTGGTCCTGGCGCTCGGAGTTGATCACGTCGATCATCGCCGCCAGCGTCGTGCTCTTGCCCGAGCCGGTGGGGCCGGTGACGAGGACGAAGCCACGCGGTTTCTGCGTCAGCTCGCGCAGGATCTGAGGGACGCCCAGGGAGTCCAGGGCGGGGATCTCCTGGGGAACGAGGCGGAAGGCGGCGCTGACGGCGCCGCGCTGGAAGAAGCAGTTGACGCGGAAGCGGGCGACGTTCGGGATCGCGTAGGCGAAGTCGAGCTGTTTGTGCATCTCGAAGCGTTTGCGCTGGTCGTCGTTGAGGATGCTGTAGACGACCTCGCGGGTCTCCTGACTGCCGAGGACGGGGAAGCCGTCCATCGCGACGATCTTGCCCTTGTCGCGGATCGCGGGCGGGAAGCCGGCGGTCAGGTGCACGTCCGACGCCCTGGCCTCGACCATGCGACGCAGGACCTCTGAGAAGTCGAACTCCATGGCCCTTAGATCGGCCTCCGGCCGCGAACCCTCGATACCTGAAAGCAATTAGCCACAGCAAGGTCAGGCGGTGACACGGAGGACCTCCTCGAGGCTGGTGAGGCCGCCCTGGATCTTGCTGATGCCGTCCTCGCGGAGGGTGAGCATTCCCTCGGCGCGGGCGGTTGCGGCGATCTCCGCCTCGGGCTGCTGGGCGACGGCCATCTCCTTGACCCGCTCGCTCATCGTCATCACCGAGTAGAGGCCGACCCGGCCTTTGTAGCCGCTCTGGTTGCAGCGGCCGCAGCCGACCGGTTCGTAGGCCTCGAGGTCGAGCGCCGCCCGCAGGCCCGCCTCGGTCAGCGCCTGGACCGGGATCACCGTGCGGCGCTTGCAGTGGCTGCAGAGCTTCCTCGCCAAGCGCTGGGCGACGACGCAGTCGACCGCGGAGGCGATCAGGAAGGCCTCGATCCCCATCTTGGTCAGGCGGGTGATCGCGCCGGGAGCGTCGTTGGTGTGGAGGGTCGAGAGCATCATGTGCCCGGTCAGCGCGGCCTCGATCGCGATCCGTGCCGTCTCGCCGTCGCGGATCTCGCCGACCATCACGATGTCCGGGTCGGCGCGGAGGATCGAGCGCAGACCGGTGGCGAAGTCGAGACCCGCCTTGCGGTTGACGTTGATCTGGTTGATGCCGTCGAGCTGGTACTCGACCGGGTCCTCGATCGTGATGATCTTCTTCTCGACGTCGTTGAGGTCCTGGAGCGCCGCGTAGAGGGTCGTCGACTTTCCTGAGCCGGTCGGCCCGGTGACCAGAACCGCTCCGTAGGCCTGGCCGAAAGCGCGCTCGAAGCGCTCGCGGGGAGCGGTTTCCATTCCCAAGTCGTCGAGCGAGCGCTGGGCGTTGTCCTTGTCGAGGATGCGGATCGTCGCCCCCTCCCCGCGCTGAGTGGGCAGGGTGGTGATACGGAGGTCGACGCGGCGGTCCTCGACCGAGACGCTGACACGACCGTCCTGCGGAACCCGTTTCTCGGCGATGTTGAGATCGCTCATGATCTTCACCCGGGAGACGACCGCGTTGACCATCCGCTTCGGCACGTGGGCGGCCTCGCGCAGCACGCCGTCGACCCGGAACCGGACCCGCATCTCGTCCTCGGAGGGCTCGAAGTGGATATCGGAGGCCCCCTCCCCCACGGCCTGCCCGAGGACGCTGTAGACGAGCTTGATCACCGGCGCATCCTCGGCCCCGACCTGCATGTCGGAGACCTCGGCGAGGCGCTCGTCCTCTTCCTCCTCCTCGATCGTCGCCTCGGTGACGGCGCTCTGAAGCGTGTTGAGGCGCCCGATCAGCCCCTCGATGTCATCCTCGGCGGCGACCGCGACCCGGCAATCGAGGCCGGTGGCGATCTGGATGTCGTCGATCGCGAGGACGTTGGTCGGGTCCGACATCGCGACCAGCAGCGTTTCCTTGTCGAGGAATCCGATCGGCAGCGCCTGGTAACGGCGCGCGGTGGTGACGGCGATCAGGTTGGCCGCCGCCATGTCGACCTGGTAGGCGGTGAGGTCCACGTGGTCGAGGCCGTAGCGCTCGGCCAGCGCCCGCGAGAACTGGTCGGCACTGATCGCCCCCTGCTCGAGCAGCAAACGCTCAGCTGGACGGCCGGAGGTGCGCCCTTCTTCGATCGCCTGGCGAGCGCGCTCGTCGTTGACGTAACCGAGGTCGACGACGACGTCGGTGATGAAGCCGCTGGAACGTCCGCGGGTCTGCGGAGGCGTGAGACCCGGCGTGCCGGAAGCGTCGGGGTCGAGTGCCGGTGCCGTCGAGTCACCCGATTCCGGAACCGGCCGCAGGTGGTTCGGATAGTCCCGGTGCTCCATGCTCATGGGTGGTAAGCGAGCGTGCCGCCGTGGTAGCGGGCGTCCACGACGGCCTGCACGATGCTCTCGGCGCTCTGGAACCCGTAGTCGACGGAGGCGCTGTCCAGCTCCCCGGCCAGTGCCTTCGGGCGCAAGACGACCAATGCCGGCACCCGGTTCAGGTCCACTCCCTGAGCGATCGAGACGTAGCGGGCCAGCTGGCGGGAGGGGACCACAAAGGTGGAGACGCCGCCGATCGCGCCCAGCCGCTGCACCGCCTGGCTGACAGCCCGGTCGTCGATCCCCCCGTCGCGGACGAAGAGCAGGACGACGGTGTTACCCGCGTCGAAGGCGGAGACGACCGGCTGCGGGGGCGGCGGCGGGGCGCCGATGCCGGACCCCGGTGGGGGAAGCTCGACCGGAGCGCCGGTGGCTTCCAGTTCGGCTGCCACGGCGGCCACAGCGGCGGTTCCGGCCGCGGATTCGCCGCCTTCTTCTTCCGCTTCGCCGCCACCGCCCATTTTGCCGAGCAGGAAGACGGCGGCGAGGACGAGCAGGACGGCGATCAGGCCGACCTGCGCGATCGGGTTTTCGTTCAGCTTCTCTCTCATACGTTCGCCTACTACTTGTTCGACAGGCTCCGCGGAGAGCTTGAGCGCCGGCAGGCGACGGCCGCGAGCGGCTCAGCAGCTGGCGTTGGGCGGCGAGGCGGTGGCGCCGGTGCACTCGACGTAGCGGGTGCGCTGGAAGAGGCTGGCGAGCGTGATTTCCGGCAGTTTCAGATCGGGGTCGGATTTAACCGTTGGGTTACCGTGGATCTTCAGCGTGCGCGCGGCGATCATCCCGATCCAGTTGGCGCTGCCGCCGAGGTCGACTTCGCTGTAGGGCGCGTAGATCATCACCTCGTTGGTGCTGCCCGGCGAGCCGTCCATCTTCACGGCCCCATCGCCGAGCACGTAGATGGCCGGGATCTCGTAGAGGCCCTGGTCGGGATTGTAGCTGCTCGATTCGACCACCGCCTGGGCACCGATGCTGACCTGGACGTCGCCGGGATCGAGACCGCAGTGTTCCGGGGTGTCGACGAAGATCTGCACCGCCGTTTCGGCCGGCATGTAGAGCTTGCCCTGGATTTCGACCTGGCAGACCCAGTAGATCGAGCCTCCCATCGTCAGCTGCTCTTTCGAGGCGATGTCGATCTTGCGGATATCGCCGACCCACGGGTTGTTTTGAGTCACTTTCTTGCTGTAGGTGTCGACGTGAGTCACGTCGGTGCAGTTCTGCGCCAGCCGGCAGTTGTCGTTCACAGTCGCGATGTTCGAGGGGGGCGAGATCGGCGGCAGTGGCTGGTTGCCTTCGGTTTTCTGTTTCCCGCAGCTGGGGGTGGGGCCGGTTTTGCCGACGCCGTGCCGGTCGTTGCCGCAGATCGTCGGGCTGCCGCTGGTGACGATGTCCCCGTTGGTGCCCATGTCGGTTTCGATCCGCGTCCCGGTGCCGTTGATTTCGATTCTGTCCTGGCCGATCAGGCGCTCTTTCGCGAAGATGTTTTTCGGGGTTCCGGCGATCAGGCTGACGTTGACTCGCCTGCTCACCGCCCCCGAGGAGCCGACGGAGACGACCTCGATCGCGCCGCTTTCGGTGAAGGCACTGACCCGGTAGCTGTAGGAGGCACCACCGACCTGTTCGGTGGCCGTGCTCGGACACCAGCCTCCGGTGGGGGTCTGGGATTCCCCGCTGGGCCCGACGCAGGGGTTGGCCGTCGTGAGGCTGGGCAGGAAGCGGTTCATCCGCAGCAGCGCGATGTTCGCCCCCGCGTCCGCGGCGGCGATGGCTTCCTTGGAGTCGTGATCGCGTTTCGTCCCCTGCTGAACGTCGACCGTCGACATCACCGCGACGCTGGCGAGTCCGAAGCTGGCGATCAGGGCCATCAGCGCCGTCGGCACGGCAATGCCGCGCTCGCCGCGAGGCAGAGCGCGAGCGAGCAGGAGGAAACGGCGGATCGCGACCATCGCGAATTGATCGGCGCCTGAGCTCGCTTGCTTGAGCAAAGGGGTCAGGCGCCCGGCCGCCTGGACGCTCGTCCTACCGATTCCTGGCGCGAGTACGCCTACTCGGCCGGCTGGCCGGCGAGCTGCTCGATGCCGCTGGCACGCTGGCCGCCGGCGGCCAGCATCAGCTTGAAGTCGTGCGGGCTGGAGGCGAAGTCGAGGGCGACGTCCTCGGCGATCTTGCCTTCCATCACATAGCCCAGCAGCGACTGGTCGAAGGTCCGCATGCCGTAGTACTCGCCCTCGCCGATCACCTCGGTGATCTTGCCGGTCTCCTCCGGGTTCATGATCAGGTCCTGGACGCGGCCGGTGACGACGAGCACCTCGGAGGCGGGGACACGCCCGTCGCCGCTGACGTCGGGGACGAGGCGCTGGGCGATCGCGCCCCTCAGGGTCGCCGAGAGCATCACCCGCGCCTGGTGCTGCAGGTGCGGCGGGAAGAAGTCGATGATGCGGTTGATCGTCTCGGTTGCGTCCAGGGTGTGGACGGTGGAGAGCACGAGGTGGCCGGTCTCGGCCGCCGAGAGTGCGGTCCGCACCGTCTCCTCGTCGCGCATCTCGCCGATCAGGATCACGTCGGGGTCCTGGCGCAGGACGCGCCGCATCGCCCGGTTGAAGCTCTCGGTGTCGGAGCCGATTTCGCGCTGGTTGACGATCGAGCTTTTGTCCTTGTGCAGGTACTCGATCGGGTCCTCGAGCGTAATGATGTGGTCGGTCCGGGTGCGATTGATGTGATCGATCATGGCCGCCAGGGTCGTGCTCTTGCCGGAGCCGGTGGTGCCGGTGACGAGGACGATCCCGCGCCGCTCTTCCGCCAGCTTGGTGACGACCGGCGGCAGCCCCAACTCGTCGACCGAACGGATTTCGAAGGGGATCGCGCGGCAGACGATCGAGATCGAGCCGCGCTGCTTGAAGGTGTTGACGCGGAAGCGCGAGATGCCGGGGATCGAGTACGAGAAGTCGGCCTCGCCGGCTTCCTCGAACTCCGTCTGCGAACGCACTTCGGAGATGTCGTGAAACGCCTTCTCCGTGTCCTCCGGGGTGAGCGGCTCGTAGCCCTCGAGCGGCGAAAGCTCGCCATGCAGCCGCACGGTCGGCGGCACCCCAACCTTCACATGCAGGTCAGAGCCCTGCCGCTCAACGAGCGTCCGCAACGCTGAATCGATCTCAAACATCCGGGCCTGTATCGGCCGGGATGTCTGAGTCCCTTAACCCCGTGCTGACGAGTGGCGTAGCGTGGCTGGCAAGGACGCAGTGAGCGCCGTGTGCTCCGCACACAAGCGATCGAGGACGCTGCCAGGCGCGCTACGCCGCCGTCAGGCGACCTCGCGGAGTTTCTGTGCCTCGCCGAGACTCTGCAGCTTTTTCAAGCTCTGGTTCTCGATCTGGCGGATCCGCTCGCGGGTGACGTTGAAGGTGCGGCCGACCTCGTCCAGCGTCCGCGGGTGCTCGCCGCCGAGCCCGTAACGGAGCTCGAGCACGCGGCGCTCGCGGTAGGAGAGGTTCTCGAGGGCCTCCTTCAGCGCCTCTTTGGTCAGCAGGTCCGCGGCGCGGTCGAACGGCGACTCGGCCTTCTCATCGGCGATGAACTGGCCGAACTCCGACTCCTCCTCGTCTCCGACCGGCTTCTCCAGCGAGACCGGGGCCTGGGCGGAGCGCTTGATCGAGTCGACCTCCTCGGGATCGATCCCCGTCACCTCGGCGATCTCCTCCGGGGTGGGCTCGCGGCCCAGCTCGGTGACCAGCTTGCGCTCGGCGCGACCGATCTTGTTCAGCTTCTCGACCACGTGGACCGGGATGCGGATCGTCCGCGCCTTGTCGGCGAGCGCGCGGGCGATCGCCTGGCGGATCCACCAGGTCGCGTAGGTGGAGAACTTGAACCCCTTGCGGTAGTCGAACTTCTCCGCCGCGCGGACCAGGCCCAGCGTCCCCTCCTGGATCAAATCGAGAAAGGGAAGGCCCTGATTCCGATAATTTTTCGCGATCGAGACGACCAGACGCAGGTTGGACTCGACCATTTTCTGCTTCGCGTCGAGGTCGCCGCGCTCGATGCGCTTGGCGAGTTCGACCTCCTCCTGGGCGGTGAGCAGCCGGACTTTGCCGATGTCCTTGAGGAACAACTGCAGGGAATCCGTCGTCATGTCCGGTTTCAGGTCGAGCGCCTGTTTCTGGCGGCGCCGGCCTTTTTTGCCGGTGTCCACGGGCATCGCTTCGGCCGCGGCTTTCTGGGCCGGGTCCATGTCCTCGACGAGCTCGATTCCCGACTTCTCGAGGTGCCCGTAGAGGTCCTCGACATCCGACTCGTCGAGATCAACCTCGGATACCGCCGAGGCGATGTCGCCGAAGGTCAACACGCCGAGCTGCTGCCCGCGATTGATGAGGTTTTTGACCTCCTCCAACTCCTGAAGCTCTGCTACCAGCATCCTGATCTACTCATTTCCCTCGCGCGTGGTGTTTAGTCATGGCATGAAAAGACCCCGCGACGGCGAAGATCGCGGAGTCAAACGCCTGTTCGCATCCTAGCGCTTCATTTTGTAAAGTCAATGCCGAGCCCCTTACGCCATCCCAGACCCTGGCTCAGAGCTTTCTGGGAGCGCGCGTACCGGGAGAACGTGACCGGCCTCTCGGCAATGGTCGCCTACAACCTGATGCTGGCAGTGTTCCCCTTCGCTCTGCTGGTCCTCTTCGTCTTCGGCCAGGTTTTGAAGATCGAAGGGGTCGAGACCAGCGTCGTCAACGACCTCGAGCGCCTCTTCCCAAGCGTTGAGCAGGCGACGCTGACCGACGTCCTCAACCGGATTCAGGACAACTCGACGACGATCGGGATCGCTGCCTTCATCGGCTCCCTCTGGATCGGCGCCTCGTTCTGGGGTGCGATGGACACCGCGTTCTGCCGGATCTACCACGTCGAATGCCGGGGCTGGGTCGAGCAGAAGCGCTTTTCCTTCGCGATGCTGGGGGTCGTTCTGCTCTTCATCGCCGCCAGCATCTTCGTGCCGACGATCGAGAGCACCCTGCTCTCCAGCACCGACCGCCTGCCCCTCGGCCTCTCCGACATCAAGGCGATCGACACGGTCCTGCTGCTGGGAGCCGCGCTGCTCGTGACCTTCGGGATCTGCTGCGTGATCTTCTGGGCGGTGCCGAAAGGCCACATGCCCTGGCCGGCGGTCTGGCCTGGCGCCGCCTTCGTCACGATCGCGGCCGGCCTGGCGAACTGGCTTTTTCCGGTCTACCTCTCCAACGTCTCCAGCCTCTCCCAGTTCGGCTCCACGTTGGGCTTCATCCTGATTGCGCTCCTCTGGTTCTACGTCCTCAGCCTGGCCCTGATGGTCGGCGCCGTGGTCAACTCGCTGCGCCACGAGCTCCACGACACCGGCGAGCTGCCGTATGCAAGCCGGCCCTGCCGGGACTGCCCAGAGCCGGGGAACGCGGGCGACTCGCCTTCCGCTGCGCAGGGCGAGTAATAAAAACTGTCATATTTAAGTCCGCTTCGGTTTCTTTTCCGCGGCTCTAGCGATGGGGTTTTTGCGGCAGGTACCGTGGGTACGGCAAGAATTGAAACAATCGTTTTAATGCAAAAACAGCCGGGTTCTGAAAGCGCGCCCAAGGTTCGCCATCCCTCCCTTTCAGCCGACGCCGGCGAGGAGTTGCAGCGACGGCGGATCGTCGACGCGATGGTTGAGAGCTGCGCCGAGAAGACATACGCCGCGACCACGATCGCCGACGTCGTCAAGCGAGCCAGCATCTCGAGGACCACTTTCTACAAGCGCTTTTCAAACAAGCGGGCCTGCTTCGACGCTGCGCTCGAGGCCTGTATCGCAGAGCTGCAGAATGCAGCGGCCGCGGCGCTCAATCCCTCTGATTCTCCACCCGACAGCGTCCGCCGGGCGGCTGCTGCCACGCTCGACTTGATGGCGGCAAAGCCAGCATTGGCGTACGTGGTGATGGCCGATGCGGCGACGGTTAAACCGATCATTCTCGAGCGCTACCGATCGCTGTTGATTCCCGCTCTCGAAAACCTCTGGAAGCAGGCGGGGGAATCACGGCTCGGCGGCTCGGATCCGCGCCTCGCCTTCGGGAGAGCCCAGGTGCTGATCTTCAATCAGATCGCGGCCGGGCGCACGAGCCAGCTTCCCGATCTCCTGCCCGAAATCGTCTACATCGCGCTACTTCCGTTCGCCGGCCACGAGGAAGCCACTCGCCAGGCGCAATTCGCGGCAGAAGATACGGGTGCCGAGCGGCGGTGAGCGAGGAGAACCGAGACCTGCGCAAGTGGCGACTGCCCAGGGGTCGTCATGGGCTTCCGAGAGAGCTTGTAGTCCGCTCTCAGCGGGAACGGCTGCTCGCCGCTGTGGTGCGGGTCACGGCCGCCAAGGGTTACGAAGCGATGTCGGTCGCGGACATTCTCGCCGAGGCCGGAGTCGGGCGCGAGTCGTTTTATGACCTATTCGACGACAAACAGGACTGCCTGCTGGCAGCCCACAGCCTCCTGATCGACCATCTCGAATCCACGATAAGGGCGATCTACGATCAACCGGGGCCCTGGGTCGATCGCGTCCGCGGGTCCATGGCGGCGATGCTCGACTGGTTTGCGGCCGACCCCGCCGCCGCACGGGTCGCGATCGTCGAGCTGGCCGCGGTCGGCCCGGTCTCGCGGGCCCGTTTCCAGGAGGTCTTCGACCGCTTCAGCAAAGTGCTGGAGGAAGGACGGAACGAGGGAGAACCGAGGCCCGACCGCCCGCACGCATCTGAACTTGCCGTCGGGGTCGGGCTCGCCCGCGTCTTCGAGGAGGTTGTCCGCGGTCGAGCTGCGGATCTCCCTAGCCTGCTGCCGGAACTGACCTTCGAGGTGCTGGTGCCTTTCATTGGCGAAGACGCCGCTCGCGCCGAGCAACGTCGTGCCGCAGCGATGATCGCCGCGAGTTGACAAGCCGCCGGGCCCCCGAGGAAGGAGTTTGGAAACCTCAGGGGCCCGGCAACAGCAACCGGGGTTCCGCGCTTGCCCGAGGAACCATCGGTAATTCACCCATGGAATAGCCATCGCGAGGCGATTGGTCAACTAGCGGCGGGACTTCGATGCAGAGAATCGAAAGACCCTCCACTTTGTGCTGCAAATGCAAGGAAACAATTTTCGCGAGCTCGCAAGTACGCGCTCGTATCGAGTCGTGCAAAACGGCCTCAGTGAAACGAAAAGCGGCGACGGGTGGATGGGGACCCGCCGCCGCTCCTCATCGACAGGGGGCCATCCATAAGAAAGGCGCCCCGCCTCTTGTGCCGAGGCACAAGGTCTTTTTGTTCCAGGCGCCTCCCGGGCGACCCAGACCCAAGGTGATACAGGGACCGACCGGGATCAGTCAAGCGGCTATCGCAACTCGGTTCGCCGAGGCCGTCCGAACGCGATTGCCGCCAGTAATCAGCCCTGCAAATCGCAAGATGTCGGATCCGCGCGCGCGCGGATCCGCCCATAGTCGAGAACCGTGCGTTACGTCGTTTCAGGAAGCAACTGCGGCCCGAGCGAAAGCGGTATGGAGGCCTCCTACGACCTCTTCGGCGAGTTGGTCACTGCCCCCGAAGCGAAGCTCTTTTACGTCCCCATCTTTCACGGCGTGGAACCATTTGATCGCGGTCCCGGCTGCGTAGGCGCCGGGACTCGGCTGCAGTCGAGATACACAGGAGATAACGTGACCGTGGTCGAACGTGACCTGGACTCCTGCGGCGCGGGGCACGCCTCCAGGGCTCGCTTCAACCTCCAGCTGGCAGGAACCCGCGACGTCAGTCGCAAGGCCGACGAGTGGAGTGGCGAGGAGAAAGGCGGCCTCGATATCGATCTGAGTAACGGGGGCGCTGTTCTCTCCCATGTGGACCCTCTCGCAATGACTGGCGGCAGCCAGCGGTGCCACTCCCAGGCGCGCCCACTCGGTGACCGAATATGGCCTCCCACCCCCCTGGCCACGTTGTCCCTCAACCAAGCCGGCCAGCCGCATGCTCGCCAAACGCCTCTCGAGCGCGGGGTAGCTGAAGTCGGAGATCAGCCTGTCGAGCTGGGTCAGCGACAGTGGGCGGGCAGCGAGAGCACGGATCATCTTCGACTCCCAGCCGTCGACGAGGGCTTTTATCGCACCTTTGGCGGCCGCGCTCTCGAGCGGGATCGATCCTTCAGGGGCCTTGCTCAGCCAGGCTTCGAGGCGATCAGCAACGGCAAGGAGGCCCTGCCCCAAAGGCGTCAGCTCGTTCTCCACCGCATACGGCATCTGCTGGGTCGGTCGCTTCGAGAGAACGCCGCTCTCGACTAACGTCGCCAGGTGCCCTCGCAAGGTCGTTTGCGCTGGTAGTCCAGTCGCCTTGCGAAGTTCGGCGAGTCTCATCGGGCGCTCGGAGAGGGCCCGGAGGACCTGGAGGTTAAGAGGTGCGGCAAGTAGCGAAAGTGCTTTTCCGCCGGCGCGGACCTGCGATCGCGGCGGCGGAGCTTCCTCCATGGTGGCGGCGCCCCCGTCAGTTGCTGCGAGATCGTCGCTGATCGGCTCTACATCAGGGCTGCCCACACTCACACCCTCCACTCGTCAGAGTATCAAAGAGTTTTTGTTTTGGAACGTATACGTTCTACACACGAACAGTCGAGTTCTCAACTGCAATTTTCAGCGCGCAGCTGAGCGGCGTGCGTGACGAGGCAGGGAGAATGGTCATTCCAGAGGGGTCGGTGACGACCGTCTCGGCGCTGAGGCCCTCGATCAGCGGCTTGGCTACGCCGGCGTCGACCGGCGTCACCAGCCCAATCCAAAGCGAAGAGAGAGCGGGCGTTAGCACTGGGACCGTGAGGCGCAAGGGAGGCCGGCGGCCCAGGGCCCGTGCCAGTTCGTCGATCATTCCGCCGTAGGTCGTGACATCTGGTCCGCCGATCTGAAGCTCGCGGTCGAGTGAGAGGTCGAGGTCGGCGCCCGCGGCGAGATACGAGACCGCGTCGTCGACGGCGATCGGTTGGGTCCGGGTAGAGACCCAGCGCGGCGTCACCATTACGGGCAGGCGGCGCACGAGGTAGAAAACCGTGAGGAAGGACTCGCTGCCGGCACCGATCACGGCGGCGGCGCGGTAGTAGGAGACCGGCACGTCGCCGGCGCGCAGCGTTTCGGCGGTCGCGTGGCGGCTGGCCAGGTGTTTAGACCCCTCTCCCAAACCACCGAGGTAGACGATCCGCTGCACGCCCGCCGCGGAAGCGGCCTGCGCGAAGTTCTCGGCCCCCGCCTTGTCGCGCTCGGCGAAGTCGCCATCTCCGCCGCGGCCCATCGAGTGCACGAGGTAATAGGCGACGTCTACCCCCTCCAGGGCCGGCCCCAGCGTCTCCGGCTCGAGCACGTCGGCCCTGCGAACCTCGCAGCCCGCCTGCTTCAGGTCGCGGGCATGCTCGGGCGTCCGCGCCAGCGCCCGCACCTCGCGGCCTTCCTCGCGCAGATGGTGACAAAGCAAGCCACCGATGTAGCCCGTGCTCCCAGCAACTGCAATCACGCCCCACTTATGCCCCAGACGGCGAAAACCAAGCCTGGCTAGGACGCAGGGAGGCCGACAAGGGGAGCGCACATCAGTGCGTGACCCGCAGGCGGCCGACCGAGGACACCGCCAGGCGCCGGTTTGCAGCCGTCTGGTCAGCCGTAGCGGGAGCCGATGATCGTGCGCAGCTTCGAGCGATCGTGGCGGGCGTGGATGCGGCGGACGGTGCCGGAGCGGGAGCGCATGACCAGCGACTCGGTGGTGGCGCCAGGACCGCGGTAGCGGACACCCTGGAGGACGTCGCCGTCGGTGACACCGGTGGCGGAGAAGAAGACGTCCTCACCCGAGCAGAGGTCATCGGCGGTGAGGATGCGGTCGAGGTCGTAGCCGGCGTCGATCGCCGCCTGGCGCTCACCATCCTCGCGCGGCCAAAGACGCCCGAGCAGCTGACCGCCCATCGACTTCAGAGCCGCCGCGGAGAGGACGCCCTCGGGCGTGCCGCCGATGCCCCAGAGGAGATCGACGGGGGAGCGCTCGCTGACCGCCAGCAGCGCCGCCGAGACGTCGCCGTCGGTGATCAGGCGGATCCGCCCGCCGGCCTCGCGGACCTCGCGCATCGCTTCCTCATGCCGGGGGCGGTCGAGCATGACCACGGTGACGTCGCCGACGTTACCCCCCTTGCGCTCGGCGATCAGCTTCAGGGTCTCCGGCAGCGGCCGGTCGAGGTCGAGCAGATCGGCGATGTCCTCTCCACCGGCCATCTTTTCCATGTAGACGCAGGGCCCGGGGTCGAACATGGTGCCGCGCTCGGCCAGGGCGATCACGGCCAGGGCGCTGGGCATCCCCAGAGCGCAGAGGCGGGTCCCCTCGAGCGGGTCGACGGCGATGTCGACGACCGGCGGGCTGCCGTCGCCGATCTGCTCGCCGTTGAAGAGCATCGGCGCTTCGTCCTTCTCGCCCTCGCCGATGACGACGACTCCGTCCATCGCGACCGAGTCGAGCACGAAGCGCATCGCGTCGACGGCGGCCCCGTCGGCGGCGATCTTGTCGCCGCGACCGACCCAGCGGGCCGCGGCAAGCGCCGCGGCCTCCGTTACCCGCACCAACTCAAGCGCGAGGTTGCGATCGGGTATCGAGTTGTCCTGGGCCTGTGCCGGGCTCTCGGCCATCGGCGCCGCAGGCTATAGGGTCGCGCCATGTCTCAGCGCTGGGGACTGACCCTGCCATTGCCGGGCATCACGCTGGCCGATCACAAGGACCACGTGGTGCGTGCGGAGGCCGCCGGCTACACCGACCTTTGGAGCGGCGAGACCGCCGGCCCCGATGGCTTCACGCCGCTGGCACTGAGCGCGGCCTGGACCGAGCGGATGCGGCTCGGTACCGGCATCGTCGGCGTCTTCCAGCGCGGTCCCGCGCTGCTGGCGCAGGAGGCGACGGCCCTCGCCAGCGCGTCCGGCGGCCGCTTCGTGCTTGGACTTGGCTCGTCCTCGGACCGGATCGTCGAAGGCTGGAACGACATCCCCTTCGAGAAGCCGCTGAGCAAAGTCCGCGAAACGCTCGACTTCCTGCAGACCGCGTTCGCCGGCGAACGCACCAGCACCGGCTTCAAGCTGGAAGCGCCCCCGCCGGAGCCGATCCCGATCGTCCTCGCCGCACTGCGCGGCAAGATGCTGCAGCTGGCAGTCGAGCGCGCCCAAGGCGCCTTCACCAACTTCCTTCCACTTGGCGGCCTTCCCAAGGTGACCGCCCAGCTGCAAGACGCACCAGCCGACTTCGAGCTCCTCTGCCGCTTCTTCTGCATCCCCGGCGAGCGCGACCAGGTCGAGCCCCTCGCCCGCTTCATGTTCTCCTCCTACATCACGGTCCCCGTCTACGCCGCCTTCTACCGCTGGCTCGGCTACGGCGACCAGATAGACCCGATGATCGCCGCCTGGGAGTCCGGCGACCGCCAGGCCGCCGCAGCCGCCGCCCCCTGGGACCTGATCGAAGACATGTTCATCTTCGGCTCCCCACAGGAGATGAAGGAGCGCTTGGCAGCTTTCATCAGTGGCGGAATCACGCTGCCGATCCTGACGCCGATCGTCACGCCAGACAGACTGGGTGAGACGATCGAGGCGCTGGCGCCCGAAGGGTCGGGGTAGGGGTTCGCTTAACTTTTTCGAGGGTCGCTTGCGGCCGTTCGAGGGGGCGAAGCGCCGAAAAAGTACAAGACGCTCCACCCCTACCCCGATCCTTCGGGCGCGTCCGCCAGCGACCCGTAAGCATCGGGGCGACGGGTGCTGAGGAACGGGAAGAGCTCCAGCCAGTCCCGCCGCTGGTCCAGGTCCAGGTCGGCGACGAGAACCGCGGGCTGGTTACGAGGAGCCTGGGCCAAAACGCGTCCATAGGGATCGGAGATGAAGGAGCTGCCGTAGAACTCGAGCGGGGGCTCGGATCCGAAGCGGTTGACGGCGACCATGAAGGTGCCGTTGGCGATCCCGTTGGCGACGATGACCTGCTGCCAGAGCGGCTGGGTGTCGAAGGCGGGATGGTCGGGCTCGGAACCGATCGCGGTGGGGTAGACGAGCACGTCGGCACCCTCGAGACTGTAGGCGCGAGCGACCTCCGGGAACCATTGGTCCCAGCAGGTCGGGAGGCCGAGCCGCGCGTCGCCGAAGGCGATCACCGGGAAGGCCTCGGGGCCGGCCGGGCCGGGGCGGAAGTAGCGGTCCTCGTGGTAGCCGGCGGTGAGCGGAATGTGCAGCTTGCGGGTGCGGGCGATTAGGTCGCCGTCCGGGGCGACGACGATTGCGGTGTTGAAGCCGAGGCCGTCGTCCGCCTCCGCGCGCTCGTAGAGCGAAGCGTGGACGTGCAGCCCGGCCTCGCTTGCCATCCGAGAGGCGAAGCGGTGGGTGCGGCCGCCGGGAAGCTGCTCGGGTTCGGCGCCGGCCGCTTGCGGCCCGGCGGGGTCGGTGGCGAAGTAGCGGCTGAGCGTCAGCTCCTGTAGGCAGACCAACTGTGCGCCCTCGCGGGCGGCCACCTCTATTCCGGCGGCCAGCGAGGCCTCGTGCTCGTCGGGGTCGGGGTGCCAGCGCTGCTGCACCGCGGCGATCCGGAAGGGAGGCCGGCTCGGCGGGCGGGTTCGGGCCAGAGACTCCGGCGGCTCCGCGGCGACGATCAGGCGGATCTCCTCCATCCTGCGACTGTAGCCGCCCGCAACCGCGCGCAAAGATGGGTCAGTGAGCGCGATCCTCGATTCCAGCCCCGCGGCCGATGGTTACCGGATGCCGGGCGAGTTCGAGCCGCACAGCGGCTGCTGGATGGCCTGGCCGGAGCGGGCCGACAACTGGCGCCTGGGGGCCGGCCCGGCGCAGGAGGCCTTCGCGGCGGTGGCGGAGGCGATCGCCGTGTCGGAGCCGGTGACGATGGCCGTCTCCGACACCCAGTTCGAGCGCTGCCGCTCGCTGCTCTCGCCGGCAGTGCGGGTGGTCGAGGCCGCCACCGACGACGCCTGGGTGCGGGACACCGGGCCGACCTTCGTCGTCGACGGGGCCGGCGGCCGCCGCGGCGTCGACTGGCGCTTCAACGCCTGGGGCGGGCACGAGGGTGGCCTCTACGCGTCCTGGGAGCGCGACGACCGCCTCGCCGCCAGGGTGCTCGAGGTGGAGGGAGCCGACCGCTACCGCGCCCCGATCGTGCTCGAGGGCGGCGCGATCCACGTCGACGGGGAGGGCACGGTGTTGACCACGGAGGAGTGCCTGCTCAACCCGAACCGCAATCCGGAGCTCTCGCGTGAGCAGATCGAGCAGGCGCTGCGCGACTACCTCGGAGCGCGGAAGATCGTCTGGCTGGACCGGGGGGTCCACGAAGACGAGACCGACGGACACGTCGACAACCTCGCCTGCTTCGCGCGGCCCGGCGTCGTCCTGCTGAGCTGGAGCGAGGACGAATCCGATCCCCAGCACGCGATTTCACGCGAAGCGCTGGCGCGCCTGCAGGCGTCGACCGACGCCTGCGGCCGTCCCTTCGAGGTGGTGCGCCTCCCTTCACCGGGACCGCTAGCGATCACCCCCGGGGAGGCCGCCGGGGTCGAGGCAGTCGCGGGCACCCAGCCGCGCCGGGCCGGCGATCGCCTCGCCGCCTCCTATGCAAACTTCTACCTCGCCAATGGGCGTGTGATCCTGCCGCTGTTGGACAAGCGCTACGACGACGAGGTGGCGGAAATCCTCCGCGAGTGCTTCCCTCAGCGCGAAGTGATCGGGGTCCCCGCCCGGGAGATCCTGCTCGGTGGCGGCAACGTCCACTGCATCACGCAGCAGGTACCGGCCGCGCCAGGCTGAGCGCGTAGTCGCCGGCGGCGTCGGTGAACCAGCCGCGCAGCTCCAGGCCGGCGCCGGCGTAGACGGATTCGAGTCGATTGCGGGTGAACTTGGTCGAGATCTCGGTCCGCATCTCCTCGCCGGCCGCAAAGGAGATCTCCAGGTCGAGGCCCCCGACGCGTACGTCCTGCGCGGCAACCGAGCGTAGGCGGATGTCCATCCGCTCTGCCTCAGCGTCGTAGCGGGCAACGTGCTCGAACGCCTCGAGGTCGAAGTCGGCGCCGAGCTCGCGGTTGAGAACCTCCAGCACGTTCTTGTTGAATTCGGCAGTGACCCCGGCCGCGTCGTCATAGGCGGCTTCGAGCCGGGCCGGGTCCTTGATCAGGTCGGTGCCGAGCAGGAGATGATCGGCCGGGCCCAGCAGCGCGGCGATCCGCTCGAGGAAGGCCTGCCGAGGTCGCGGATAGAGGTTGCCGATGGTGCCGCCGAGGAAGGCAACCAGCCTGCTGCCAGCGCTCTCGGGAATCCGCTCGAGATGCTGCTCGTAGTCGCAAACGAGGCCGCGAACCGCCAGCCCCGGGTACTCGTCGACGAGACTGGCAGCCGTGCGGTGGGTGATCTCCTCCGAGATGTCCACCGGCACATAGGTTTCGAGGCTGCCGGCGTCGCGCATCGCGCTGAGCAGATGACGCGTCTTCGCCGCCGAGCCGGAACCGAGCTCGACCAGGGTGCTGGGCCCGCCGGCCGCAGCCAGAATTTCGGCCGAGCGCCTGCCGAGGATCTCGCGCTCAGCCCGCGTCGGGTAATACTCAGGCAGCTCGGTGATCTGCTCGAACAGCCGCGATCCGCGATCGTCGTAGAAGTATTTCGGCGCCAGCTCCTTCGGATAAGAGCAGAGGCCGGCGCGGACGTCTCGTGCCATCGTCGCCGCCGCGTCGGCGTCGAGATGCACGTCGATCGCGATCACAGGTCCCTCGCACAGCGCAGGCCGGCGAAGATCTGATGCCGCTGTGGCAGGTCCCAGTTGCGGAAGCTGGGCCGGAAGACCCGCGGGTGGGTTGCCCAGGAGCAGCCGCGCAGAACCTTGTACTCCTCGCCGAAGAAGACCTCGGAGTACTCGCGGTAGGGAAAGGCCTCGAAGCCGGGGTAGGAGAGGAAGTCCGACGAGGTCCATTCCCAGGCCAGGCCGACCGCGTCGAGCCGATCGTGAGCGACCTCCCACTCGAACTCCGTCGGCAGCCGCTTCCCCGCCCAGCGCGCAAATGCATTGGCCTGATCCCACGAGACGTGAACGACAGGATGGTCGGGCTCCACCGCGGAACGCCCGCCCATCGCGGTGCGGACCCATCCCTCCCCGTCGCGCTCCCAGTACAACGGCGGCTCGGCTCCGGTCGCCTCCATGAACTCGGTGTACGCGGCGTTGGTGACGGGGGTTCGATCAATCTCGAATGAGGCAAGTTCGACGTCGTGGCGGGGGCGCTCGTTGTCGTAGGCGAATCCGGTGGGCGGGGCCCCGATCGTGTGGACACCTCCATCGACCGCGAGCATCTCCGGGCCGCCGCCGATCTCGATTGGCTCGGTGCCGACCCTGAGCAGCGGCTCGTAACCGTCGACCATCTGCAGCAGCTGCAGCATCGTCTCGTTGTGCTGGTACTCGTGCGCGAGCAGCATCTCGTAGACGAAGCCTTCGCGAAGGAGCGGCTCGTCGGCATCGGGTGAGATGTCGACCGAGTCGAGCACCTCGAGCGTGCGTTCGCGGACGTCGGCCATGTAGGAGCGCAGCTCGGCGTCGCGTAGGATCGGCAACTCGCCCCGAGTTCTGCGGGGATTCTCGATCGCGTCGTAGAAGCGGCCGAGGTTGCCGCGCAGCGGCTCGCGGCCGCCGATCGTCTGCACCAGCCACAACTCCTCGAAGTTGGCGATGTGACCGAGGTCCCACGCCAGCGGGCTGAGCAGCGGCGAGTACACGGTGTTGAGCTGCTCGTCGTCGAGCGGCTCGATCAGCTTCAGCGTGCGTGCCCGCGCCTCGGAGAGAGCTTCCGCGATCGCTGCCTTGGGGTTTGCCGTCACCTCGGTGGCGATACGAAAACCCTATAGCGATCGGATTAGCACCATGTGAAATACGCTGGCTCACCTATGGACGTCAAGGGGGCAGGTGCGTTGGTCGCGGGTGGAGCGTCGGGGCTTGGAGCGGCGACTTCGCGGGCGCTGGCGGAGGCCGGCGCAAGCGTGACCATCGCCGATCTCAACACTGAGAAGGGCGAGGCGCTGGCGGCCGAGATCGACGCCACGTTCGTCGCCGCCGACGTCACCGACGCCGCGGCAGTCCAGGCGGCGGTCGAGCGGGCGGCCACCGCGGTGAGCGGCTTGCGCGTCTCGGTTTGCTGCGCAGGGATCGGCTGGGCCGAGCGGGTCGCCCACAAAGGAGGCCCCCACAACCTCGAATACTTCGCCAACGTCGTCAAGGTGAATTTGGTCGGCAGCTTCAATGTCCTGCGCTTGGCGGCGGCGGCGATGAGCGGCAACGAGTTGGACGGTGAAGGTGAGCGGGGTGTCTGCATCAACACCGCCTCGATCGCCGCCTACGACGGCCAGATCGGCCAGACCGCCTACGCCGCGTCGAAGGGCGGGATAGTCGGCATGACCCTGCCGGCGGCGCGCGACATGGCCGGGCGCGGCGTGCGTGTGGTGACGATCGCCCCCGGCCTGTTCGACACGCCCCTGCTGGCCGCCCTGCCCGAGGAGGCACGTACGGCGCTCGGCGCCGGCATCCCCTTCCCGTCCCGCCTCGGCCGGCCGGAGGAGTACGCCCGCCTTGTCCTCGAGATCGCCGCCAACCCGATGCTCAATGGGGAGACGATCCGCCTCGACGGCGCCCTGCGAATGCCCCCGAAGTGATCTCTGCTGGTGGTCGCTCAGCCCAGCCGACGCTGATCGTGAAGCCGGTCGGCCAGCGTCGTCAGGTCGCCGATCCGGAGGTCCAGGGCTGACGCGACGCGAGCCAGAGTTGTGTATGAGGGGTTGCCCGTACCGCGCTCCAGGATTCCGATCTGCTTGGGATTGATTTCGGCGCGGTCGGCGAGTTGCTCTTGGCTCAGCGCGGCTTGCTCACGCGTGCGCCTGATTGCCTCACCGAGGGCGGCGTGCTCCGGCGAGCGGGCTTTCAGTCGGCGACGGGGCGGCATCCTGCGGAGCCTTCCCGCCCTGTCGTGCCGATGTTAGGCCATATATGCCTTAACGCCTCGCCAGGTGCCTGAACCTCCTGTCGCTGTTGCGAGTGTCCTCGAGAACAACGCGCACCCACTGCGCCTGCCCCTCGGATGCAACGCGGTAGAAGCGCTCTTTGGCGCCTCGCACTCTGCGCGTTCGCACCAGCTTTAGTACGCCGAGATCCACCAGTACGTTGACGTGGTAGGAGACGTTGCTGAGCGGCAGCTCGAAGAGATGGCAGAGTTCGGTCGCACTGGCAGTCCCGTCTTCCTTGACCACCCGCAGAACCTGCCGCCGGAGCGGATGGTTCAAAGCCATGATCCACTGGGTCGTATCGGCGGCCATCGGGGGGGCGGCAATCCTTTGGTTGTCGCGCAAGCTTCTATCGAGAAGGCATAAACCTCTCGACGCCCCTGCTCGCACTCGGAAAGGTGTTAGGGCATAAATACCCTAACACTTGTACCGCTGAGCGGAAAAGCTGGATGCGGTGCCTCCGCCGCGCAAACGCCCGCCGCGCACCGCCGAGCTCGGGGCGCTGGGAAATGCAATCCGCCACCTGCGCGAGCAGGCCGGACTCAGCCAGGAGTTGCTGGCCGACCGCGCCGCCACGGATTTGACCCAAATCGGTGGTATCGAGCGTGGAACGAGAAACCCGACCTACTCGACGCTCGTCCGCCTCGCCGGCGCCCTGAAGACGCACGTCGGAGAGATCGCGACCCTCGCCGACCGGTTCGCCGACGGGAACGCACCGGGAAATAGCTAGTCGGTACCCGCCGCCTCCGGGTCGCGCCAGACGCGCTTGCGCCAGGGTGGGTCGACGGCGAAGGTCGAGCCGTCGGCCGCGGCGATCGGCTCGAGCGGGATCAGGTGGACGCGGCGGCCGGAGGTCAGACGCGAGATCTCCGCAAGCGCCCTGACGTTGCCGGCGTGGCTGCCACCGGAGACGAAGAGGAGACCGGTGCGGGGGCCCCAGCCGTCATCGTCTCGCGCGCCAGCGACTTCGGTTAGGCCCCTGATGACGTCGAGGCCGGCGTCCGCGCCCCAGTTGGCGCTACCGCGGGTGTAGTTGTAGCCGTGGTGGGAGGAGGCTCGTTGGTCGATGCGACCGTCGGGGCCGATGCGGATCTGCACGCTCTCCCAGTCGTCCCGGTGGTAGCCCTCCTCGCCGACGACGGGAACGCCCCGGAGGGTGGCCGAGTCCGCGTAATACAGCCAGTACTGAAGGTAGAGGTTGTCGGCGCGTGACCCGGAGCAGTCCGCGCCCCCCGCCTCGGATCGCTCCGCCGCCCCTTCCCTGCAGTCGACGACATGGACAAAGGCGGTCACCGGCAACCGCGAATCGGTCCGATGGACCAAACCCCGGTCCGGCCCGTCGCCGCAGACCGCGCTGCGACAGAGGCGGAAATCAACCGGCATCGCCCGCGACCCCGGCTCGAAGACGAGCGTCGGCATCTGCTCCCGAACCAGCTCCCCAATCTCCGTCCCGTAGGCGGCAACCAACACCGGCTCGTCCCCACACCCCTCCGCCAGCGCCACCCCACAAAGAATCCGCGAAGCCACGACCTGCGCCAACCCCACCCCCGGCACCCGCACCCCCACCGCAACCAGCCCGGCCATCAACAGCGCAACGCAACACAGCGTCCCGACCCACTCCACCGTCCCCTGCCCCTCCTCCGACCGCATCCAAGGGCAAGCCCAGTGACAACGAACCTCTCCCCTCTAAAACAAGGGACCCGGACCACGTCGGAGGGGTCGGGTGCCCCTCGCGCGCGCGGCGCTACGTTTTCGCCCACCCGCTACTCGGACGGCACGACCCGATCCAGGCGAAAACGACAGCAAGCGCGAGGGGCACCCGACCCCTCCCCACGCCTCCGAGCCCTACAGACTCTGAATCTCAGCCGCAATATCCGCCGCCGCCTGTTTGGCGTCAGCGAACAACATCGACGTGTTCGGTTCGTAGAACAGGTCGTTGTCGATCCCCGCAAATCCCGGGCTCAGCGACCGCTTGATCACGATCACCTGCTGGGCCTCGTCGACCTCGATGATCGGCATCCCGGCGATCGGGCTGTCGGGATCGTTTTTCGCCGCCGGGTTGGTGACGTCGTTGGCCCCGACCACGATCGCGACGTCGGTGCGCGGCATCTCCGGGTTGATCTCCTCCATCTCCTTCAGCTGCTCGTAAGGCACGTCGGCCTCGGCCAGGAGGACGTTCATGTGACCGGGCATGCGGCCGGCGACCGGGTGGATCGCGTAGCTGACGGTGACGCCGCGCTTCTCGAGCTCGTCGCCGACCTCCTTGATCGCGTGCTGGGCCTGGGCGACGGCGAGGCCGTAGCCGGGCACGATCACGACCGAATCGGCGTAAGCGAGCTTGATCGCCGCGTCCTGGGCGCCGATCGAGACGTGCGGGCGTTCCTCTCCCCCGCCGCCCCCACCACCGGACGGGGCGCCGCCGAAGCCGGCGAAGAGGACGTTGGCGACCGAGCGGTTCATCGCCGTCGCCATCTCCATCGTCAGGATCGTTCCCGAGGAGCCGACCAGGGTCCCGGCGACGATCAGCGCCACGTTGTCCAGCGCGAAGCCGGCGGCCGCGGCGGAGAGGCCCGTGAAGGCGTTGAGCAGACTGATCACGACCGGCATGTCGGCGCCGCCGATCGGCAGCACGACGAGGTTGCCGAGCAGGCCCGCAGCGAGCAGAATGCCGATGAAGATCGCCTGATTGGGGTCGTCGTTGTTGACGGCGATCGAAATGCAGGCGGCGAGGATCCCGATCAGCAGAACGGCGTTGATCACCTGCTGGCCGGGCACCGCCAGCGGCTTGGTCGGAATCAGATCCTGGAGCTTGGCGAAGGCGATGTTCGAGCCCCAGAAGGAGACCGAGCCGACGACGGCGGCGAAGAGGATCGGGATCAGCTCGTCGAGCGGCATCTCATGTCCGAGCGAGATCCCGTGACGGATCTCCGACCAGGCGATCAGCGCCACGGCGCCGCCGCCGACGCCGTTGTAGAGAGCGACCATCTGCGGCATCTCGGTCATCTGCACGCGGAGGGAGGCGATTACGCCGACCGCGGTGCCGACCGCGAGGCCGAGCGCGATCAGGCCCCAGTTGCCCATACCGTCGAGCAGCAGGGTGGTGACGACGGCGATCGCCATGCCGCCGGCGGCGACGAGGTTGCCCTGCTTGGCGGTGGTCGGGTGCGTGCCGCGTTTGACCCCGACGATGAAGAGCGAGAAGGCGACGATGTAGAGCGCGGTGGCGGCGTCGCCGCCGGGCTCGAAGACGGCCAGAATCGGGTTCATCGCGAGCCTCCGCTCGCCCCGTCCTCCCCCGGAGGCGAGGCGGACTTGACCTGGGGTTTCGGCTTTTTGGAGAACATCCCCAGCATCCGGTCGGTGACCATGAAGCCGCCGACGATGTTGATCGCACCGAAGGCGACGGCGATCGTGCCGATCGTGTACTCGAGCCCGTCGTCGGCGAAGCCGAGGACGATCAGGCCGCCAAGCATGACGATGCCGTGGATCGCATTGGTCTGCGACATCAGCGGCGTGTGCAGGGTGGTCGGCACCTTGGAGATGACCTCGAAGCCGACGAAGGCGGCGAGGACGAAGATCGTGATCTCGGTCATCAAGCTCATTTCGCGGCCCTCTCGTTGCGGATCTCCCCGCCCTGCGTGATGCAGGCGGCGGCGACGATGTCGTCCTCGAAGTCGACCTCGAGCTCGCCCTCCTCGGTGATCAGGAGCCCGAGCAGGTTCTCCAGGTTCTTGGCGTAAAGCTGGGAGGCCGGCGCCGGCATCTCGCTGGCGAGGTTGCGCGGGCCGATGATCTTGACGCCGCTCTCAACCACCGTCTGCCCGGCCTGGGTCAGCTCGCAGTTGCCGCCGGTCTCGGCGGCGAGGTCGACGATCACCGAGCCGGGAGCCATGTTGCGCACGGCGTCGGCGGTGATCAGCAGCGGCGCTGGACGACCGGGGATCGCGGCGGTGGTGACGATGATGTCCTGCTTGGCCGCGTTCTCGGTGAGGGCGTCGCGCACCTGTCCGTTCTCCTCCTCGGTCAGCGGGCGGGCGTAGCCGCCCTCGCCCTCGGCGTCGGGAATGAAGTCGAGTTCCAGCGGCCGCCCGCCGAGCGAGGCAATCTGCTCCCAGGCGGCGCGGCGGATGTCGAAGCCGGTGACGATCGCGCCCAGCCGCTTCGCCGTGGCGACCGCCTGCAGGCCGGCGACGCCGGCGCCCAGCACGAGCACCTTGGCCGGAGGCACGGTGCCGGCGGCAGTGGTCATCATCCCGAAGAAGCGGCCCGACTCGCGCGCCCCGATCAGGGTCGCGGCGTAACCGGCGGCCGCGGCCTGCGAGGAGAGCGCGTCCATCGCCTGGGCGCGGGTGGTGCGGGGGATCGCCTCCATCGCGAAGCTGGTGACGCCGGAGGCAGCCAGGGCCCGGTTCGACTCGGCCGCGGTCCACGGCGCGAGGTGGCCGATCAGAAGCTGGTTCGAGCTGAGCTTGCCGATCTCGGCGGTGGAAGGGGCGGCGACGCGCAGGACCACGTCGGCGCCCCACGTAACCTCACCCTCGACGACGTCGGCGCCGGCCTCCCCGTACTGGGAGTCGGGATGGCCGGCGGCCTCGCCGGCACCGCGCTCGACCAGCACCTTCACGTGCTCGTTCTTCTGCAGCGATTTGACAGCGTCGGGGACCAGCGCGACTCGGCGCTCCCCGTCAGCGGACTCTTTCGGTACTCCGATCTTCACGCGGCGCGGAAGATTATGGGATCGGGTCAGCCGCGCGCCTCGACCCCGGAAATGGAGGCGAGGCGTTCGAGAGTGTGCAGCTGTTGGGCCCGGTCGACGTGGACCGGAGAGACGATCAGGCGGTCGATACCGGCGCCGCGGAAGCGCTCGACCCGCTCGCTCACCTCGGCCTCGGTGCCAACCAGCGAGGTCGCCTCGACGATCTCGTCCGGCATCGCCTCGAAGGCGCCGGCACGGTCGCCGTCCTGGAAGCGCTGCTGCACCTCGTCGGCGACGTCGCCGAAGCCGAAGCGATGGGCGAGGTCGACGTAGAAGTTGGTCTTACGGCTGCCCATGCCGCCGAAGTAGAGGACGAGGCCGGCCTTGACGACGCTCTTCGCCGCCTCGAGGTCACCGTCGATCGCGACCTGCAGAGAGGGGCTGACCTCGAGGTCGGAGCGCTGGCGGCCGCCCTTGGCGAAGCCGGCCTCCAGGTGCTCACCCCAGGTCGCCTCGAAGGCGTCGACACTGAAGAAGATCGGGATCCAGCCGTCGCAGATCTCCGCCGCCAGCTCGACCGACTTGCGGCCGATCGCGCCGACGAAGACCGGGATCTCGTTGCGCAGCGGATGGAAGTTCAGCTTCAGCGGCTTGCCCTCACCGCCGGGCAGCGGCAGCGTGTAGTGCTCGCCGTCGTGCTCGAGCGGGCCCTCGCGGGCGATGATCTTGCGCACGACTTCGATGTACTCGCGGGTGCGACCCCATGGCTTGGCGTACGGCACCCCGTACCAGCCCTCGGAGACCTGTGGGCCGGAGGGGCCGAAGCCGAAGAGGAAGCGGCCGCCCGAGAGTTTGTCGATCGTGGCGCCGGCCATCGCGGCGGCGGCGGGCGGTCGCGCCGGCACCTGCAGGATCGCGGCGCCAAGGTTGATCGTCTCCGTCTTGGCCGCCAGCCAGGCGAGCACGCTGACCACGTCGGAGCCGTATGACTCGGCCGCCCAAACGGACTCGTAGCCGAGCTTCTCGGCCGCGGTCACCACCTCGACGGCGTCCTCACCGGCGGGGCCGATGCCCCAGTAACCGAGGTTGAGTCCGAGCTTCAGAGCCATCTGCGTCGGACCCTATTGAATAGTCGCCATGGCCACCAGCCAGCAGACCGCCGAGCAGGGACTCTCCAGCGCCGAGGCGGCGAAGCGGCTGCGCCGGCTCGGCCCGCCGCCGGAGAACTCCTCGCGTTCGACCTCGAGCATCGTCGCCGGCAACGTCTTCACGCTGTTCAACGCGATCATCGGCGCCTTCTTCGTGCTGGCGCTCGCCCTCGGCCTCTTCGCTGACGCCCTCTTCGGGTTGATCGCCGTCATCAACTCCTACATCGGCATCCGCCAGGAGCTGAAGGCAAAGGCGATCCTCGATGAGCTGGCAGTGCTGGTCGCACCGCGGGCGAGGGTGGTGCGAGACGGCGCCGTCGTCGAGCTGCTGGCGACCGAAGTGGTGCCGGGGGACGTCGTCGACGTCAGTCCCGGGGAGCAGCTCGTCGCCGACGGCGAAGTGATCGGCAGCCGCGGCATGACGCTCGACGAGTCGATGCTGACCGGGGAGGCTGACGGGATCCGCAAGCAGGACGGCGACCGCGCCCTCTCCGGCTCCTTCTGCATCTCGGGCTCGGGGCGCTACGCCGTCGATGCGGTGCGAGAGGAGAGCTACGCCGGCCGCCTCGCCGGGGAGGCGCGGGCCTTCCGCCACCCGCCCTCGCCTCTGCAGGAGGAGGTCAACCGCGTGATCCTCGCCTGCACCTACGTGATGCTGCCGCTGGCAGCGGTCCTGCTTCTGTCGCTGAATCTCCGCAGCGTCGAGCTCCACGAGGCCGCCCAGACGGCGATCGCGGGGTTGATCACCCTGATCCCCGAGGGGCTGGTGCTGCTGATGAGCGTCACCTTCGCGGTCGCGGCGGTGCGGCTGGCGCGCCGCGACACGCTGGTCCAGCAGATGAGCGCCAGCGAGAGTCTGGCCGCGGTCGACACGATCTGCGTCGACAAGACCGGGACGCTGACCGCCGGCGAGCTGCGCCTGACCGGGATCGAGGTCGCCGAGGGATCCGACGCCGGCGCCGCGCAGGCGGCGCTGGCGCGCTTCGCCGCCAGCGCCGGCGACCGCAACCGCACCCTGGAGACGATCGCTGGGCGCTTCCCCGGCGAGGCCGGCCGGGTCAGCGCCGAGGTCCCCTTCTCCTCGGAGTGGAAGTGGAGCGGCGCGACGCTCGCCAACGGCGCCGGCGGCGACTCCACCTACGTGCTCGGCGCGCCGGACGTGCTAGCCGAGGCCGGCGCCCTCACCCTCCCCCCCGGCCTCGCCCGCAAGCTCGAGGACGAGACCGCGGCCGGCCGCCGGGTCGTCGTCTTCGGCGAGAGCGGCGAGCGGCTGCCGAGCGATGCCGCAGCCGACCCGCCGCCGCGGCTGACGCCACTGGCTTTGGTCGTGCTGGAGGAGACGCTGCGACCCGACGCGGCGGAGACGATCGCGACCATGCGCGCGGAGGAGGTCGACCTGAAGCTGATCTCCGGCGACGCCCGCGCCACCGTCACCGCCGTCGCCTATGCGGTCGGGGTACCGCGCGAGGCGGGCGTCGTCGAGGGCGCCGACCTTCCGGACGATCCGGAGCAGCTGGCGGCAGTCGCACTCGAGAACACGATCTTCTGTCGGATCAAGCCGGAGCAGAAGAAGGCGCTGGTGGCGGCGCTGGTCGGCGCTGGTCGCTACGTGGCGATGATCGGCGACGGGGTAAACGACGTGCCGGCGCTGAAGCGGGCGCGGATGGCGGTGGCGATGGGCTCGGGCACGCAGGTGACCAAGGGGGTCGCCGACGTGGTCCTGCTGAAGGACCAGTTCTCGCGCCTGCCCGAGGCGGTCGGCGAGGGGCGGCGGATCGCCCGCAACATCCACCGCCTCGGCCGCCTCTACCTGACCAAGACCGTCTACGCCGCCGCCCTGATCCTGCTCGTCGCGGTGCCGGGCTTCGCCTTTCCCTTCCTGCCCCGCCACCTCACCCTGGCCGCCTTCCTGACCATCGGGATCCCCTCCTTCGTGCTGGCCCTGATGCCGTCCGACGGGCCGCTCTACCGGGGCCGGCTGCTGCGGGCGCTGGCCGCCTTCGCGGTGCCGGCGGGGCTGGCGACGGCACTCGGCTCGATCCTCTCCTTCTTCCTCGTCGACACCGTCTTCGGCGGTTCGCTGGAGGCAGGCCGCACGGCGGCGACGACGACGCTGATCGTCCTCGGCCTCTCCTTCGTCCTGCTGCTGGAGCGCGGACCGGGGCGGGAGCACATCGCGATCCAGAGCTACATGCTCGCTCTCGTCGCCGGGCTCGGCGCCCTCTTCGCCGGGATTCTTGCGATCGGGCCATGCCGCGATTTCTTCGAGATGGAGCTGCTGACGGCAGCCGAGTGGTTCCTGGCGCTGATCTCCGCCGCGATCGGCCTGACGGTCGCCAGCCTGCTCTGGAAGCTGCCTGTTGTCGAAGAATGGGAAGCACCCTGACCGGCGCATATCGGCGTCCTCGGTCGCTCGCGTGCAGAGCACTGACGCGCCGTCGGCGTGCTGCTGTGTAGCTTCGTTCACTCGGACCTTGAGGCCGCAGTCATGAGGCTCACCCGCTATTCCTCCAGCAGGCCCTCGGCACACAGCGCCGCCAAGGTAGGGAAGACGGTCTCGCCGTCCACTCGAAGCAGGCCCTGCCGACTGAGTTCGCGGATTGCCCGCTCCCAGGGTTCGCTCTCGCGGGCGTATGCGAGGTTGCCGCCCACCGCCCGGATGAGTTCGACTTCGGAGAGAAGGGCGGGGTGCTGCTCGAGCACCTCGCGCAGCACAACGCGTTCCTGCCTCCACTCCTCCTCCGCGATGGATTGCCGAGCACTCATCCCGTCTCCGTGCCACCGCGAGTGGCTTGGCCGGGAACGACCTTTCCTGCGTCGATGCTGAGCAAACCCTGGCCGACGAGATCGCGGACGGCTCGCTCGACGGCATCGCCATCGCCGGCTGCGGAATATCTTCGCGCCAGCTCGTAGATCGTCAGGCCGTGGTGGCCCTCCCCGACGACGAGGCCGAGGACGGCGGCCTGGGTACGCATGTCGTCATAGGAGGGACAGGCGATCTCTCCGGTCACAGCCGAGCGCTTGGCCTCTTTCAAACGGCGGTGGACCATCGGAGGCGTGGCCGGCCTCACTGGCCCCGGTCGGACCTTTGGGTGGCGATGAGCACCAGCAGCAGGCCGCCGTCATCTCCGACCGTCGAGGCGTAGTAGTGCTCCGTCGAGTCTCTGGCGTGGGTGCGGACGAGGACGTTACTCTCTGCCAGCAGCCCGACGTGATAGCTGACACTGGACAGGGGGCAGTCGAGCGCTAACGACAGCTCGCGTGGGCTTCGGGCCTCCTCCGCCTCGTGGAGCGCCCGCAGGATTTCGCGGCGCAGAGGGTGGACCAGTGCCTGGACCAAGGCAGCCACTGTCGGGGTATCCGGCTGGGCGACGCGGGTGGCCTCTTCCCTCACAGGATCACCAACCCCGAGTAAGCGCTTATTGGGCGCCGCGACGATCCCTCTTGAATCTTTCGGTACGCCGCCACAGGGCGCCCTATCGACCCTCGCTCGAAGGCCTGGGTAGCTGGGGCGGCCGCCCTACAAGTTGGATACACGCCAGCCGGAACAAGTTCTAGGCGACTGGCCGTGATGGTCACGATGGCGACACCTCAAGCAGTTCGTAGACCCGCCGGGCTACCTGGGTCGGAACAACGCCTTGATCGCTTCCGCGACGGACGACCCCCTCTCGATAAAGCTGCGCCAAGGTGTCACTCCAGTCCGCATTGCTTCCTGTGGAACTGACATTCGAACCTTCCATTCGCAGTATGAGCTCCGGTCTCGACAGGGGGGGATGCTCTAGAACGCAACGCAGCATGGCGGCGCAGCGGAGCGTGTCGGCAGCCGGGCATACTGCCTTTGCTTGATCTCGTCTGCCTCCTAAGCCAGGCGGCAGAATCTTTCGGACGGGCGCGATCTTCATTAGAGGGCAGGGTGTTAAAGCGGCGAGGAAGCTGTGTGTTACTCAACACACCCTGACCTGTACTTTGTCTCGGAACAGCAAGGCTGTCAAACAAACCCTTGAACCGTCGAAGGGCTAAAGTTAAGTCTGCGGCGGCCCCACATCGGTCTCCGGGAGAGTCCAGCCCGACTCAGGCATATCGAACTGGATGATGTTCGCGATGGTTACGACCGTCTTCGAGTCTTTGGTAATGCGGGCTGCCGCACGGGCCTTGATATTGAAGATCTCGTTCAAGACACCCTCAAGCATGGTGATCAATTCCTCGTATCCATCCTCGTCAAGGAGCATTGGCGTTCGGCTTATGTGGTTTTCGTCCCCGTCGAACGTGCCAGCGCCCATTGCGATAGCGATGTCTTGGTTGATGAGCCCCATGATTGCCGCGGTGTGTTTCGCTTTGGGGCCTTTCATTTTCGTCCAGGCCTCCCGGTCGAACCAGACCCGCTGGGTCGCTCGGTAGAACTTCTGGACGGTTCTTCCGCCAGCGGCCGGCTCCGTTTTCACAAGCTCGACCATCCCGAGTTCCTCGAGGACTTCTAGGTGGTAGGTGACGTGGCGTATCTCACGGGCGAGTTCCCTTGCGATTTCTGCGGGACTGGCCGTCCGATCGGTCAGAACGGATATCGCATGGACTCTCGTCTCGTGGGTGAAGGCGGCGAGATAAGAGGCTGGAGTTAGCTGTGGCTCTTTAGGCAATGGCCTTGAAAATAATCGGGGATCGCGACCTATTAAACCGCGTCCATCTGTCTCGCTCCTCTCCACTCGGTTCAAACCTCTGAACCGAATGAGCGATCTTTAGCAATTCTTGGCCGGGGCTCCGAGACCCGCGGTCGCGGCTCATCGCCCTAAACGGCCCCCATCGCGACCGGAGAGGGGAGGTGAGGCCAGAATGCAGATCATCGATACCGGCGCTGCGATACCGCACGCCAGCATCCGCAAGGGCTCCTAAGGGAGCCGGCAAGGGGGTGGGGCCGACTTGGAGCTTAAGGATCGGGCTCGCCCCCTTTCAGTGGCGAAATGGTTTTCGGGTGTGGTGAGGGGACCGCAACGGTTCAGGGGTTTGAGTGACAAGTGCGACCAGGTGCGTAACCATCGGATGCGAGTGCAAGGTCCGACAGTGGCATTGAAAGTGGCGAGACAGTGGCATTGAAAGTGGCGATTACGTCGAACATGAACGATCGGGGTAATCCTCTTCGCTTTGGCGTCAACGGTCCTGCGGTCAGGGGGAGTGGTGCTCCGCAAGGGCTCGATGGCCCCCCTGATTGCAGCTCCTACGCTTTTGCCTCGCCGCCTGCGCTCAACATGGTCGAGACCCAGGTCAGCCCTTGAAACGTCTCGGAAGGACGATAGAAGTGCTGAGTCGAACCTCTAACAGCCTTGGTGTGGTCGAGGGTAAGGGCGTGGCAATCAGCCAACACCCGGACGTGGTAACTGACATTCGAGAGCCTCTCACCGAGCCACTCCGCAAATTCAAGGGGACTCGCGGCCGAATGTCGTTCAAGGATCGCTTTCATGATTCGGCGTCGCGTTTCGTGACTGACGGCTTTCAGCATCATCTCCACGTTGGGGTTTCCTCCCATTTCCGCCTCCTATTTCATCTACTACAAAACCGCTTGTTTGTTCGGCGATTTCATGATTGCTGGGTCAGTATAGACTGGATTCAGAAAATACACTCCAGCGTTTGTCGTGTAGACGCTCTGCTGCGGAACCGACACGATCCGCTAGTGAGCGAGCTCAACGAAAGCGTGGCCCAAGGCTTCGGCGCGAAGCTGTTTGCCGCTCGAGAAAGGGCAAACCTCAGCCAGGAAGCGTTAGGGAACCTAAGTTCCGTTCATCGAACGGAGATCAGTCTGCTGGAGTTGGGCCGACATACCCCTCGACTGGACACGCTGATTAAGCTCGCCGGCGCCCTTGGGATCGAGCCCTGTGATCTGATCGCTGACGTTCGCTGGACGCCTCCGCCAAATGAGCCCTCAGGCGGCACCTTCCGCCCTATTTAAAGCGGAGAGCGGCACCTAGATGCAAAGCGGCAAAGGCCAGCCGGGACGACGACGGCAGAGGGGACGAGGTTCAGCCCGCACAAGAGCCGGGCTCGACCTCATTCCAACTTCACCTTGCCCCAGAGCTTGCCCCAGCGCCCATTTCGGCCTCCTGGCCGAGTATCGAAGCGTCGCAAATTCGCTTCCCAAGCGGACTCGCGCTAACGCGCCTGACAGGATTCGAACCTGTGACCTTTGGTTTCGTAGACCGAAGCGGTGGCTCGGCTGGGGAGATCGGGCTCGGCTGGGATGGGAGTCTGTAGGGCTTCTTGCCCCACGAAGAAAACGGCGTCCCCCGATCAGCACTTCTTCGACGTGGAGTCCTGGCAGAAAGTGCCGAAGGATGATCGACAGCGGATGCGGATTGACCTCATAAATTTGATCTCTAGCGAGGTCGCGGTAGCCGCAAAAGCCGCGACCCTGGACTCTTCGGACAATCACATGAGCCGGGTAGCCATGAGGCTTGACAGGCAGGGATGGGAAGAAATCGTTTCCCGACTGGCTGAAACGCTAGAGGACGTACTCGCTATCAAAGAGAGCGCGGCGATGCGGCTGGGTGAGTCGGATGATGCAGGGATTGAAGCACGCGTGAACGTCCTTCAGTTTGAATTACCTGCGATTTCGGACTAGCAGGCCCCCCGAGGTCAGTCGTACTTTCCAGCGCCATGTGAAGAGACCGCTGTTCGCGGGTAGCGTCCCTTCATGGCGATGACGTTGGATCCGGCTCGCCCCTCGCCCGGAGCAGGGAAGTACCCGCTGGACCCGGGTTGCTTCGACGAGGCGTACGCCGCTGACGGTAGCCCGCGCCGTCCCTACGCGGAGGTGCTCGACGCGCTCGCGCGGCATCGACTGGAAGCGCTGCGCAAGCGCGTCCAGGACAGCGCCGCCGAGCTCGGGCTCGACTTCGGGCCTGGCCAGCCGATCGCCGTCGATCCGGTGCCGCGGCTGATCGAGGCCGCGGAGTGGGAGGCGTTGGCGGACGGGCTGCTGCAGCGGGCGCGGGCGCTCAACGCCTTCCTCCTCGACGCCTATGGCGACCAGCGGATCTTCGAGGCCGACGTCGTCCCGCGGCGCCTGCTTGCGAGCTCCTCCGGGTACGAGCCGCGGATGCGGGGTCTGCTCGAGGAGGGCGTGCCGCCGGCAACCGTCGCCGGCCTCGACCTGGTCCGCGACGCGGACGGCAAACTGCTGGTTTTGGAGGACAATCTGCGGATGCCCTCGGGAGCCGCCTACGCGATCGCGGTCCGCGAAGCGGTCGAGCCGGCCCTCGGCGCGGCGGCCCAGCCGCGGCCGCTCGAGTCCTACCTGCCGATGCTCGGCGCGGCGATCCGCGCCGCCACCCCCGACGGCGGCGACGACCCGACGGCGGCGATCCTCTCCGACGGGCCGGAGAGCGGCACCTGGTACGAGCACCGACGGCTCAGCCGCGAGCTCGGCCTTCCCGTCGTGCGACCGGAGCAGTTGGAGGTCGAGCGTGGGCGCCTCTTCGCCCGCCACGGCCGCGACCGGCGTCGGCTCGACGTCCTCTACCGCCGCCTCGACGAGGACCGCCTCAGCACTTCCGACGGCTCCCTCACCGCGCTCGGCGAGCTGCTGCTGCCGGCCCTGGAGTCGGGACGCCTGCGCTGCGTCAACGCCTTCGGCACCGGCCTCGCCGACGACAAGCTCGCCCACGCCTACGCCGAGAGCATGGTCCGCTTCTACCTCGGCGAGCAGCCGCTGCTGCGCTCGGTCCCCAGCTTCGACCTCTCCGAGGCGACGGCCCGGGAGGAGGCGATGAAGCGCCTCGACGAGCTGGTGATCAAGCCGCGCGACGCTTTCGGCGGCCACGGCGTGACGATCATGCCGCGGGCGAGCGGCTCGCAGCGGCGGCGCACGATCGAGCTGGTGCGCAGGCGCCCCGAGGGCTTCGTCGCCCAGGAGACGGTCCAGCTCTCCAGCCACCCGACCGTCTGCGGCGGGCGCCTACGGCCGCGCCGGATCGACCTGCGCCCCTTCGTCGTCAGCTCCGCCGCGGGCGGCGCCGTGATGACCGGCGGCCTCACCCGTTATGCGCGCGGCGCCGGCGAGATGATCGTCAACAACTCCCATGGCGGCGGCTGCAAGGACACCTGGGTCGTCGGGACCTCTGAGATGAGCCGGCGATGAAGACGCGCTCCCTCGCCTCCCGCCGCGAGCGACCGCTGATCGGCGTCACCACCTCGGAGATAAGGCGCACCGAGAGCATGGAGCCGATTCCGCAGGCCGAGCCGCCCGCCCGCTTCGAGATGGCGCTGGGGCTCCCCTACCTGCGCGGGATCGAGGCCGCCGGCGGCCTGCCGGTGGTGATGCCGCCGCTCGACGAGGAGGCGATCGAGCCGTTGCTCGACCGCCTCGATGGCATCTGCCTCTCGGGCGGGCCGGACCTCGACCCGGAGGGCTACGGCGCCAAGCCCCATCCGATGCTGGGCCAGACCGAGCCCGACCTCGATCGCTTCGAGCTGGCCGCGGCGCGGCGCGCCGACGCCCGCGAGATGCCGATCCTGGCGATCTGTCGCGGCACCCAGGCGCTCAACGTCGTCCGCGGCGGCGCCCTGCACCAGCACCTGCCGGATATCTCGGCCGAGATCGCCCACCGACAGCATGCGCCCGGCAACCAGGCCAGCCATCCGGTCGATATCGATCCCGGCAGCAAGCTGGCGGAGGCGCTCGGCGACAGCGACATCGACGTCAACTCCTTCCACCACCAGGCGATCGACCGCCTCGGCGACGGCCTGGTGGTCGTCGCCCGCGCCCCCGACGGCACGATCGAGGCGGTCGAGGACCCGACCCGCCCCTTCCTGATCGGCGTCCAGTGGCACGCGGAGACGCTCGTGCACCGCCCCTACGAGGCCGCCCTCTTCCGCCGCTTCGTCGAAGCCTGTCGCCGCGAGGGCGCCGGTTTCCAGCGCCGCAGCGACCGCGAGGTGGCATGAGCGCGCCTTCTTGGCTTGCGGCTAGGACTCGCGCGGTGGCAGGACGAACTGGGTGACTATGAGATTTGCGGCCAGCTTCGGCTTTCCGCCGTCGCGGGTTCGCTCGATCTTGACCTCGATCACGACCGTGCTCTTGCCGACGTGCAGGGGCTCGGCGATTGCCTCGATCTCGTCGCCGTCGAGACCGGCGGCGAAGACGTTGAGCTTGAGCTCGATCGTGGTGAAGTTGTGGCCGGCCGGGATGCTGCGAAAGGTGGACCAGGCGGCGACGGTGTCGCCGAGGGCGGTCCAGACGCCGCCGTGCACGAAGCCGCCGGGATGCAGGTGGCGGCCGTCGACGACGATCTTGCCGCGGGAGTGGGAGTCCTCGATCTCCAGCGGCTCGATGCCGAGATCGCCGGGGAAGCTGCCCGGGAGGAAGTTGCGGGCCGTCTCGGCCGTGATCGCGGAACTGGGATGGGTCGGAGCCTCGCTCATCGTCGCGGCACCCTAACGGAGCCCGAAGCCCTCGAGGCCGTGGTCGCCGAAGGGCTCGTCGCGCTCCCGCACCGCCTCGCGGAAGCCCGACTCGGCGGCGCGGCGGACGAAGGCGTGACCCTCCTCGGTGTGACGGGCGATGCCGTCGAAGAAGGTGCCGAGGGTCTGCGCCTGCCGCAAACCCTGGCTTTCCACCGTCTGGTTGACCAGCAGCTTCATCATCACCAGCTGGTTGATCGGCAGCCGTGCCACCCGCTCCAGCAAGCGCTCGAAGCGCTCGTCGAGCCGCTCCGGCGCCACCGCCTCCGTGGCCAGCCCCCACTCCGCCGCCTCGGCGCCGGTCAGCGAGTCACCGGTCAGGAGCAGCCGCTTGGCCCGCATCGGGCCGATCCGCAATGCCCACATCGCCGTCGTCGGCGAGCCCCAGACCCGCGCCGGCGGGTAGCCGATCTTGGCGTCATCGGCGATCACCAGCAGGTCCGAGCAGAGCGCCATGTCAGTGCCGCCGGCGACGCAGTAGCCGTGGACCTTGCAGAGCACCGGCTTCTCGGAGTGGAAGAGGCTCATGAACCCGCGCACGTTGCGGGCCATGAACTGGTAGTCGACGACCGGGTCCCAGTTCGACTCCGGCGCGTGGTTCCTGCCGATCACCGCGGGGTCGAGCGGCGATCCAGAGGGCGCCTCGACCCCTCCGAGCTCGCTCATATCCCCCTCAGCCGAAGCGACCAGGTCATACCCCCCACAAAAGCCACTGCCATTACCGGCCAGCGCAATCACATGCACCCCCGGATCAAGATTCGCCCGCTCCACGCACTCCGCCAACTCAACCGGCATCGCCGGAGTAATCCCATTCCCCCGCTCGGGCCTATCGAGCGTGATGCGCGCCACCCGGTCAGCCGTCTCATAGGTCAGCGTCTGCACGAGCCGACCTTAGAGCCTGTCCCCGAGCAGGGGTGGAGCGTCTTGTGTTTTTTGGCGGGAGCTCCACCTCGAACGCCCGCAAACACTGTCCAAAAAACTAAGCGAACCCCTGCTCGGGGACAGGCTCTGCGGCCCGCCTCAGTTCATCCGCTCGACAATCATGGCCTTACCCTGCCCGCCGGCCACGCACATCGTCTCGAGCCCCACCTGCTTGTCATCGGTCTCGAGCACGTTGAGCAGCGTCCCCATGACGCGGGCGCCGGTCATCCCGAACGGATGCCCGAGAGCGATCGCGCCGCCGTGCGTGTTGAGCTTGTCTTCGGCGATTCCGCATTCGGCCATGATCGGGATCACCTGGGCGGCGAAGGCCTCGTTGAGCTCGACCGCGTCGACGTCCTCGATCGTCATTCCGGCCCGGTCCAGCACCTTCTTGATCGCGCCGATCGGAGCCACGCCCATCAGCTCCGGCTCGTTGCCGTAGGTGGCGGCGGTGACGATACGGGCACGCGGGGTCAGGCCAAGCTCCTGGGCCTTGGTGTCACTCATCAGCAGCACCGCGGCGGCGCCGTCGTTGAGCGGGCAGGAATTGCCGGCGGTGACGCCGCCGCCGCCGAAGGCCTCCGGCAATTCGGAGAGCTTCTCGAGGGTCGAGGAGGCACGCGGGCCGTCGTCCTTGGCGACCTCGGTCCCGTCCTCCAGCTTTACCGGCACGATCTCGCGGTCGAAGAAGCCGTCTTCCTGGGACTTCACCGCCAGTTCCTGCGAGCGCTGGGCGAACTTGTCCATGTCGGCGCGACTGACCTCGTACTTTTCGGCGACGTTGACCGCGGTCAGGCCCATGTCGATGTAGGCGTTGGGCTGGCCGTTCTCGCCGATCAGGTTGGGGTTGCGGTCGTCGGCGCCAGCTGGCTCGGTGCGCTCGTTGAAGCGGCTGACCCACTCGACCCCGACGGCGAGGTAGGCGTCGCCCTCGCCGGCCTTGATCGCGTTGCCGGCGTGGCGGATCGCGTCGAGGCTGGAGGAGCAGTAGCGGGAGACGGTCACCCCGTTGACCTCCTGCGGCAGCTTCTCGGAGAGCAGCGAGATGATGCGACCGATGTTGAAGGCCTCCAGACCCTGCGGCATGCCGACACCGCAAAAGACGTCCTCGACCAGGGCCGGGTCGACGCCCGGGTTGCGCTCGAGCAGCTGATCGACGACGTAGGCGCCCATCTCCTCCGGGCGCAGCTGGGCGAGCGAGCCCTTGAAGGCACGGCCGATCGGCGTGCGGATGGTGTCGACGATTACTGCCTCGGGCATGCGGGATCTCCTTAACGCTGGTTAGTAGCAGTGCGGGCCGGAGGGTAGTTGACCGGACGCCCCGGGCGTTTAGTGCGTATTCACACAATATTTCACGGTCGTGTCCCCTAGCTGCGTTACATTCGCCTCAATCCACCTCGCGGCAACGCGAGTCTTGCCGCGAAGCGGCAGCCGAAAGGAGGCCCGTCATGCCGGAGGGCTACTGCGTCAAAGAGCGCAAGAAGGTCGAGATCAAGGACGCCAAACAGGTGACCATGAAGAACGGTCGCCCGGCAATCCAGGGCACCTGCCCCGATTGCGGGACGAAAATCTTCAAGATCGGGAAACTCGAGGGATAGAAGCTTGAACCCGGGCTGCGTCCGCCCCGTAGACGGAGGCGGATGCAGCCCGGGGCATTGAGACGCGAGCGCGACGTCCGCGAGGCCTACGCCGCGCACGCCGGCGAGCTGTACGGGTTCGCGATGCGCTCGCTCGGCGACGCCGGGCTGGCTGAAGAGGCGGTGCAGGAGACCTTCGTCCGTGCCTGGCGGGCCGGAGACCGCTTCGACCAGCAGATCGGCTCGCTTCGCACCTGGCTGTTCGCGATCCTGCGCAACGTCGTCATCGACCTCGGCCGCGCCCGTGCCTCCCGCCCCGGCGTCGCCGAGGGCGGCGTCGAGCCATCGGTCGAACCGCTCGAGCAGGCGCTGCTCTCGTGGCAGGTCGAGGAGGCGATGCGACGGATCGGCGAGGACCACCGCCACGTCCTCGTCGAGACCCACTACCGCGGCCGCCCCTACGCCGAGGTCGCGGCGGAGCTGGGCGTGCCGGAGGGGACCGTCAAGAGCCGCGTTTACTACGGCCTGCGCGCGCTGCGAGTCGTACTGGAGGAGATGGGCTATGAAGACTGAGGCCTGCCGCGAGTGGAGTCCGCTGCTCGGCGCCTACGCGCTCGGCCACCTGGCACCCGAGGAGCGCGCCGGCCTCGAGGCGCATCTCGAGGGCTGCGGCGAGTGTCGCGCCGAGGCGGCGGGACTGGCCGACGTCGCGCGACTGCTGCCGCTCGCCGATCCGCAGCGCTTCGGCCATCCCGCCCCGCAACCTTCGCCGGAGCTAGGCGGGCGCGTGATGGCGGCGATCGGCGGCGAGGAACGGACGGGCCGGCGACGCCGGCGCCGGCGCTTCGGCCTGGCGTTGAGCGGCGTGGGGGCAACGGCCGCGGCGATCCTGGCGCTGTTCGTCTTCCCCGGCGGGGACGGCGAGGGGCCCGAGCAGCACGTCGAGTTCGCCGCGCTGCCGGCCGGAGTCAAGATCTACGCCACGCTCGAGCCCCACGCCTACGGCACCGAGATCCGCATGTACGTGAAGGGCATCCGCTCCGGCACCCTCTGTCGCGTCTATCTGCAGGGGCCGAGGGGCGAACGGGTCCCGGCCGGAACCTTCCGCTACCGGTGGGGCGAGGACTCGACCGCTGTCCTGAGCTCGGCGCTCGACCTCTCGCGCACCCGCGCGGTTGCGGTCCGCGCCGGCAAGCGCAGTTTCCTCGCCCCGGTCAACGACTAGGAGCGCTTGCGGTAGGAGATCGAGGGTGGGACGAGCTCGCGGACCTCGGCCAGCAGACGGGCTGAGAGCTCGCCGGGGTCCTCGTCGGGGCGGGGCTGGCCGCCGGCCGGGTCGAAGAAGCGGACGCGGATCCGCGGCCGCCGGGGAAAGCCGCTCAGGTCCGAGGTTCCCTCGATCGCGACCAGGGTGACGTGGGCCTCCGGAACCTCGAGCGCCAATCGGCCGACACCGCTACGGGCGCGCAGCACCTCGCCGCGCGAACGCGTGCCCTCCGGGAAGACGCCGATGCAGACCCCGGCGCGCAGCGCCTCGATCGCCCGCACCAGTGCCTGCGCGTCGCCCTTGCCACGCTCGATCGGGATCTGCCCCATGCCATCGAGGATGGGTCCAAGGCCACGCACCTTCCAGAGGTCCGATTTCGCCAGGGCGCGGATCTGACGCCGCTTGACCGCGGCCATCCCGACCATGATCGGATCCCAGTGGCTGTCGTGGTTGCCGATGACCAGCAGCGGCCCGCTCTCCGGCAGCGCCTCCAAGCCCTCGACCCGCAACCGCCCCCACAGGGCGACCGGCCGGTTGACGGCCATGGCGACTCGGTAGGTGCGGGTGCGCTCGCGCATCGGGGGCGTGAGTTGTACCCGAAAAGCCAACCCGTGTTGGTCAAGCTCACATTTATCCCTTCTCTGTAGAAGCGAATCGCCGCTTCGTGGCGGTTTGAGTCGTGGCTAGGTGTAGATACCAGCCACGTTGTTCTCGGTCAGTTCCCGTAGCCGCTGAATCGGCGGCCGGTGGCCAAGGGCGCCGTGTCGTCTTCGGTAGTTGTAGCGCTCGATCCAACCCGAGAGGGCTGCGGCCCTCTCGGGCGAGCTGCCGTAGACCGCGGCATAGGCCCACTCACGCAACATCGTGCGGATGAAACGCTCGGCCTTGCCATTGGTCTGGGGCCGGTAGGGGCGGGTGCGGATGTGCTTGATCCCCATCGCCCTGCAGGCGAGTGAATGGGCGGCGGAGCGGTAGGCGGGGCCGTTGTCGGTCATCAGTCCTTTGACCGCGACCCCGTGAGAGCCGTAGAAGGCGACTGCCCGCCGCAAAAAGGCGACCACTGTCTTGGTCTTCTCATCGGGCAGAACCTCGGCGTAGGCCATACGGGTGGCGTCGTCGACGCAGATGTGGACCCGGTCCCAGCCGGTTTGGTGGCGGCGCACGCCGGCGGCGTCAGTGCGGGTGGCGGTCTTCTTGGCCCAACTGCGGCCGAGCATGCGGTGGCCGGCTCCATGGTGGCCAATCCGCCCTAGCTTCTTGACGTCGATGTGGATCAGCTCACCTGGGCGAGCGCGCTCATAACGGCGCACCGGCTCCTCGGCGCCCAGGCGGCTGAGCTTGCCGAGACCGATCCGCTTCAGCACCGCGGAGACGGTCGAGGTCGCCATCTCCAGGAGCTCGGCGATCTCGGGCCCGGTCAGACGCAGCCGCCGCAGGGCGGCGATCGCCTCGACGCGCTCGGTTGGGGTGGCGTTGTGGACGGTCTGAGGGGCGGAGCTGCGATCGAGCAGGCCCGCCTCGCCCTCGGCGCGGTAGCGGCGCACCCACTTGCCGGCGGTCCTCGCGCTCACTCCGGCGGCCTCGGCCGCCTGAGTGAGCGCGAGCCCTTCCTCGAGCACTCGTCTCACCATGGTCGCCCTGCCCTTCGGGCCGAGGGGCGCGTTAGCGTGGAGCTTCATCCGGTTCCTCCTTGTTGCTGGGGCTTCGACACCGCCAGCTTCCAAGGAGAGCCGGATGAACAACGTGGTTAGGAACTACAGCTAGGGAAGCGCTACTCGCCGATCAGGGGGGCAAAGAGGTCGATGACCTCGCCCACAAAGCTGGCCAGCTCGTGGAGCGCTTTCATGACCGGCTCATAGATGGAAATCTCCGGCTCGTAGAGCGCTACCTGAAAGGCGAGCTCGAGGTGCACCTTGTTCTCGTCCTCAAGGGGAGCGGCGAAGACAACGGTGCCGACCTCAATCATGTCCCGCTCGGCCGGATTGAGGGTGACGGGCATCGAGGGCCAGGTGTCTTTACCGAGCAATTCACCGGCCAGCAACCCAAAGTCAATGGTGACGTGCTCCTGTCTGGCGGCGACGGTCAGGAGCAGGCGGTGCTTGTCAATGATGTCCAGCTTGTGCAGTCGCCAGAGGGCGTCATTCCCTCCCTCGTAAGGCTTGAGACCGTCGAGGATTTCCAGTGCCGCCTTGCTGATTCCCTTTGCATAACCCGGTCTGCCGGATTTGTACTTGGCCTCGGATCGCCAGATTGGGAAAGCGGTCGTGTCGTTCGGCTTACGGTCGTTGGCGATGACCAGTTGCCAGATCAGGTGGTCCAGGGCCGATCTGAGGTTGTGGATAACGTCCCCGCTGATGAGGGTCAGTGAATCCGGCACAGGGGCAGCCCGTTTGACAACAAGCTCTCTCTGGCCGGTCTCGTGATTCTCGTTTTCCCCGAGGTCGTAAGGATTGGAATCGAAGAACCGTTTGCGCGCCGCTTCGAGGTCGCGGAGGTGGTGCTTGGCCCGATTGAGTTTTAGCTTCGGACCTTTCAGTGAGGCCGACTCGTCTCCCATGGCTAACCAGTGTAAACCGACTTGACAGACGTCCGCGCTGTCAAGTAGGTTTACACCATGCCACCGGCCAATCGCCACGAACCGCGTCGAGCGAAGTCCTCGACCTCCGACTACTCGGTGACCGAGTTCCTTCGGGACTTCCCCGACAACGCCGCCTGCCTGGAGCATTTGTGGCGCACCCGGTACTCGCCTGACGGGGAACACGCCCATTGCCCGCGTTGCGACTGCGAGCGCGTCTTCAGGCGCTACGCGACCAAGCAGCCGCGCCAGTCCTGGACCTGCACCGGCTGTGGCCACCACGTCCATCCCACGGCCGGGACGATCTTCCACCGCTCCTCTACCTCGCTGCGCCTCTGGTTCCACGCCATGTACCTGATGACGAGCACTCGGTGCGGCATATCTGCCAAGCAGCTAGAGCGGGAGCTTGGGGTCCACTACAAGACCGCTTGGCGCATGTTCAACTGCATACGCAACGAGCTGATGGCCGAAAAGGAGCCGGCCACGCTGCTCACCGGCAAGGTCGAGGTTGACGAGACCTCCTGGGGCGGGAAACCGCGCAACAAGCTCAAAGGGATGCAGGAGGCCGCCCGGTTCCGCGAAGCGAAGACCACGGTACTCGGCATGGTCGAGCGCGGCGGCCGAGTCCGCCTGCGCGTGATCGCGGCCCGCCGAGGCGAGCCGTTAAGTGGCGCCGTGCGGGCCAACGTCAACCCGGAAGCGATCCTCTTTACCGACGACTGGCGCCCCTACCGGCCGCTCGGTCCCGAGTGCGCGGGCCATAGCGTGATCAATCACTCCGGCGGCGTCTACGTCCTCGGGGACGTGCATACGAACACCATCGAGGGCTTTTTCGGCAACCTCAAGACCCGGATGCGCGGCACCTATAAGAAGGTCTCCAAGAAGTGGCTCCAGTCCTACCTGGACGAGTACGCCTGGCGCTACAACCAATGCTTTCGAGGTCAGCGGTCGATGTTCCACCTGCTCGTTGACAGAGCGGCGGCGCAGTGAGCGAGGCACGGATCTTGCGAAGCATCCGGGGTGCGGCTACTCGCCGGCAGAACGCAGATGCGGCTAAACGGCAGGCAACCGAAGACCTACGGGGCTTCTGTCAGCAAGCCCAGAAGGCGGGAGTGCCGATCACTCGGATCGCTCAGGAGGCCGGTCTTTCCCGCCAGGGCGTTTACGACCTGCTGGCGGGGCGACCTTCTTCATAGCGGCGTCGTCGCCTTTGGTCGGGACTGGAATCTCGAGCCTTTTCCGTCTTCTGCTTGCCCTTAGCGGGACGCTTAGACATGGGGGGAACCGGAGTAGCGCTAGCTACCCTGGCGAAGCTGCTTGAAGGCGCGGTTGATGACAGGCGTTGACCGCTCTGCCGCCCGATTCAGCCTCTGGCCACGATTATTGGCCTGTTTGACTGCCGCCTGATTTCGTTTAAGCGTCCGCTCAACGCGCTTGTTGATCTGCTCTTGCGTCATGCGTGCTCCTCAAGGATAGACCCATTTAGAAGGGGCATCGGACGGTATTTCCCAAGCTCTACCCATCATCGAGCATGTTGTGCAGGTGCTCAATCAACTCGTCTGACTCCTCTAAACGCTCCGTTAGCTCGGCGACTTCCTCCTGCCCCGCCAAAGCGGCCTGCCGCCAGAAGTCCACCTGACCTTCGATCTCGCTCACTGCGGTCTCTGAAATCTCGAAGGGACCTGCCTTGCGCAGCCATTCTCCATTCGCCATGCGAATGCCGGTCGAAATGACGATGAAGAGGCCGCCAAAGGCGAGGACGGCTGCGGCTGAGACAAGCAGAAGCCGGGCCGCCCACACCACGGCTCGATTGTCGAAGACGTTATCGATGAAATCGGGGTTCTTGGCGGAAGGCAGGTCGGCGGGATAGAGCCCCTTGATGAGCAGCACAACCCCTACGAGGCAAGCGAGGATGAGCAGCACCGCAAACGCCGTGCTGACCGGCCCGCTGCTTTTCTCCTCGACCGCCTCCCGCTCGGGCTCCCCCATTTAGCCGACCCTACTTTCATCCTCAGACGCCCGGAGGCTGCCAAGACAGGTTTCTCCTGGCTCCCAGTCGATCCCCCTCCAGCAACTCGGCTGGACTCGCTTCAGCGACGCCGCCAGCTTCACCAGCGTGTCTATGCGGGCGATCCGCAAGCCCCGCTCTAGCTGACTGACCTCCGTCCTGTGGACAGAGGCCCGGACGCTCAACTCGTCCTGGGGGAGGCCAGCCAGCTTGTGGATGCGGACAAGGTTGTCGCCGAAGCGCTCCGCGACGTCACTGCGGTATCTCGCCAGCCCCGAGCGGCGCGACTCGGCATGACGAATCCGCCCATGTCGATCTCGTGGATCAGTCCGGCTCCGTGAAGGCTCCTGAGGCTGTCGCGGACGGCGACGGCGTTGCCTATTTCGCGCTCGACCTCAGCCACCGCCCAGAGGTCGAACCGCTCCTCTAGCAACAGCCCCATAACTGCTGCGTATCTCCCGATCCTGCTCCACGGGGAGCGCATATCCTCGTCTCGCATGGGAAGTAGCCCTTCCTGTGCCAGCCGGGACGCCGTTCAGGCGGCGCTCCCGGCGCCTTTCTGATTGAGGCGAGGAAGCTAGGACTGGGTTCGGGCGTACTTCGTTTCTACAGAGAAGGGATAAATGTGATCAAGCTCACTTTCCTGGGTACGCCAGCGGAAGAGGCTGGCGGCTTCCGCTCTCTGCGGGCAATCCGGCCGATGCCTAGCACCATGCACACGACGAACTAAAGTGTCATTTGTGACGCAGAGACCCCTAGAGCTGATTCTCGCCCGCAACCTGATGTCGGCGCTTTCGACCCCGGCATTCCTGGTCGACGAGGGCGGACTCCTCGTCTTCTACAACGAGGCGGCGGGGATGATGCTCGGCAAACGCTTCGAGGAGCTCGGCACCGTCGGGGCCGACGAGTGGGGGCAGCTGTTCGGGCCCTTCGATGAGAACGGTGAGCCGATCCCCTACGACGAGCTGCCCCTGGTGGCAGCGGTGCGGGATGGCCGCCCCGCCCATGGCGAATTCGAGATCCACTCCACCGACGGCGCCAGCCACGAGGTCGAGGTCTCCGCCTTCCCGATCCTCACTGCGCATGGCTCCCAGGGAGGCATCGCGATCTTCTGGCCGACCTCGCTGAACGGCAACGGACCCAGCCCGGCATGAAGGTCAAGCTCTGGGGAACGCGCGGTTCGATCCCCTCCCCAGGGCCGGAGACGATCCGCTACGGCGGCAACACCTCCTGCGTCGGCGTCACCCTCTCCGACGGCTCGCTGCTCGCCCTCGACGCCGGTACCGGCATCCGCTGCCTCGGCCTCTCGCTCGCCGACGAGCCGGCCCGACTGCACATCCTCCTCACCCATCTCCACCTAGACCACATCCAGGGCCTGGTCTTCTTCGCCCCGGCCTTCCGGCCGCAGACTGAGATCGTGATCTGGGGCCCGGCCTCCCCGGAGGCCTCGTTGCGGGACCGCATCGCCCGCTACATCTCCGCCCCACTTTCTCCGGTAGAGGTGCGGGAGCTGCCCTGCGACGTCTCCTTCCGCCACTGCCCGGAGACCGAGTGGGAGATCGGCTCGGCGCGGATCCGCGCCGCCTCGGTTGCCCACCGCGGTCCGACGCTCGGCTACCGGATCGACGACGGCGATTCCTCGCTTGCCTACATCCCCGACCACGAGCCCGCCCTCGGCGCCGATCTCGAGCAACTCGACGACGACTGGATCTCCGGCTTCGCCCTCGCCCGCGAAGCCTCACTGCTGATCCACGACGGGCAGTACGCCGACTACGAGTACCCCAAACACGTCGGCTGGGGGCACTCGGCGCTGGGGCATTCGCTCTTCTTCGCCCGCCGTGCCGAAGCCGAGCGAACGGTGCTGTTCCACCACGACCCGATGCACTCCGATGACTTCCTCGACCGCCTCGGCGGCGAAGCCGGGGAGCGCTGGCGGGAGATGGGCGGCAAGGCCGATGCGGTCGAGCTCGGGGTCGAGCGGGCCGAGTTCGAGCTGCCGGCGCATGTCCCCTCCCCGCGATCCGCCGCCCCTGCCTGACGGGACGTTGGCGGGGCGTTAGGCTGGCGCGCATGCCGTCCCCCGAGATCGAGGCCGCGGCCGCCGAATCGGAGCTGATCCGCAACGCTCTCGAGTGGGCCGAGCGGGCCCATGCCGGACAGGTCCGCAGCGGCAGCGGCGGCATGGCCTACATCCACCACCCCGTCGCCGTCGCCGAGCTGCTGGCCGAGCACGGTTGCGGAGAGGAGACGGTGGCAGCAGCGTTGCTGCACGACGTCGTCGAGGACAGCGAGACGAGCGTAGAGGAGATCGAGGCGCGTTTCGGGCAGCCGGTGGCGAAGCTGGTCGCGGCGATGACCGACGATGAATCGGTCGAGCCGTACGAGCGCCGCAAGCAGGAGCACCGCCGCCGCATCGAGGAGGCCGGTGGGGAGGCGGTGGCGATTTACGCCGCCGACAAGCTTTCCAACGTGCGGGTCCTGCGTCGCGCCTACGCGAACGAAGGGGAGCCGGCCGGCGAAGAGTTCAAAGCGCCGCTGGACGTGAAGATGGAGATCTGGGAAGGCGACCTGGAGATGCTGCGCGGGCATCATTCGGTGCCGCCGTTCGTCGACGACCTCGCGGCGGAGCTGGAGAAGCTCCGCGAGGCCCGCGCTAGGACGACTTCGTCGGCGGATCCGGCTTCGCGTCGGCGCTGAACCGGCGCTTCAGCGGCAGCGCGTACCAGAGCAGCGCGAAGACGAAGAGCGACGCGCCGCCGGTGACGATCGTCGCGGTGGTGCTGAAGAGGACGTCGGTGATCAGAACGATCGCGCCGGTCATCGCCAGCGCCAGCGCGGCGAGGCCGGCGATCGCGAAGCGGTTGGCGAGGAAGAGGAGGTGGTCCTTCTGCTGCATGCGGAAGGTGAGCCGGTGGTAGGCGGAGGGCGAGATCAGCAGCGCCGCCGAGATCGCGGTGAGGAGCAGCGTCGCGAAGTAGATGTCCGTCTGGAACTCGGTGATTTTCGTGAAGTTCTGCTGGAACGGGACCGCCAGCAGGAAGGCGAAGAGGACCTGGACGCCGGGCAGGGCGACGCGCAGCTCCTGCAGGAGCTCGCCGAGGTTGCGATCGAGGCGTTCGGCCTCACTCTCTTCTCGCCCTGACGGCCGTTCCCCCATGGCCGTCACCCTACCCCCGGGCTCAGAAGATGAACACCGCCTGGTCCCGGCTCATAGGATCGAGCCGATGGGACGGCTCGCTGTGATCCTCGGCAGCAACGCTCTCGGCCCTGGCGGCGGGGAAATCGCCGCTGCGGCAGCCGAGCACGGGGCGGCCATCGTCCAGCGCCACGGCGGCGTCGAGGGAAGCTACGTCCTCCCCCATGCGATCGACCACGCCGCCAACCTGCAGCCGCTGCTCGAGCAGGGCTGCGACCGTGTGCTTGCGATCGGCTCGGTTGGCTCCCTCAGCCCAGCGCTGCCGGTCGGCAGCCTCCTCTGTCCCGACGACTTCATCGCACTGCACGTCGGCGTCTCGGTCTTCGCCGATGCCCGCGCCCACTCCGCACCGGCGTTCGACCCGCGCTGGCGCGGCGAGGTGATCGAGGCCTGGACCGCGGGCGGTCAGGCGCTGCGCGACGGCGGCGTCTACTGGCAGACGCTGGGGCCCCGCTTCGAGACGCAGGCCGAGATCCGGCTGATCGCGCCGCATGCCGACGTGGTCGGGATGACGATCGCCTCCGAGTGCGTCATCGCCGGCGAGCTCGGCCTCGACTACGCGGCGCTCTGCGTCGTCGACAACCTCGCCAACGGGCTCGCCGCGGACACGCTCGACGTCGCCGCGCTCGAGGACGACCGCATCGCCAACGCGGCCCGCCTGCGCGACGGGCTCGCCGCCGTGCTCCCACAGCTCGGAGCGGTCGGGCGCTGAGATGGCGCTGACGGTGACCGGCGCCGTCCTCGACGGCGAGACCGTCGGACTGCGCTGCGAGGACGGCCGGATCGCGGCGCTCGGGCCGGAGGTGGTAGCCGCACCAGGCGACGAGACGATCGACGCGCACGGGGCGACGGTGGTGGCACCGCTGCTCAACGCGCACACGCACGCGGCGATGACGCTTTTCCGCGGCAGCGGCGGCGACCTGGCCTTGATGCCCTGGCTCGAAGAGAAGATCTGGCCGGTCGAGGCCAAGCTCGAGGAAGAGGACGTCTACTGGGGCGCGCGGCTGGCCTGCGCCGAGATGACCCGCACCGGCACGACCCGCTTCTGGGACATGTACTGGCACCCGGAGGCAACCGCGCGCGCCGTCGCGGAGGCGGGGATGACGGCGACGATCGGAGCGCCGCTGTTCGACCGCGACGGCAACGCCGAGGGAATGCGCGAGACGGCGCTGCGCAGCCTCGACCGGCTCTCCGAGCTCGCCCCGGCGGTGACGCCGGCGCTCGCCCCGCACTCGATCTACATGGTCGGCGAGGCCTCGCTGCGCTGGATCGCCGAGCTGGCCGCGGAGCGGAGTGTGCCGATCCAGATTCACCTCTCCGAGACCGAGAAGGAGGTCGAGGACTGCCTCGCCGCACACGGCTTGCGGCCGGCCGCCTACCTCGATCGCCTGGGGATGCTGGGGGAGCGCACCGTGCTCGCCCACGGCGTCTGGCTTGACGACGAGGAGCTGGAGCTGGTCGCGGCCCGCGGCTGCACTGTCGTCACCAACCCGGTCGCGAACATGAAGCTCGCGGTCGGTGGCGTCTTCCCCTACCCGGCGGCGCGGGCGGCGGGAATTGCGGTCGGGCTCGGAACCGACGGCGCCGGCTCCAACGACTCGCTCGACCTGTTCAGCGACCTGAAGCTCTTCGCGCTCGCCCAGAAGCACGCTGCCGCCACCGCGACCACGATTGCCGCCGCCGAGGCCTGGGAGATCGCGACCGGGGCGCGGGCACCACTGCTCGGTGGTGGTGAGCAGCTCGCCACCGCTGCCCCGGCGGACTTCCTGCTGCTTCGCCCGGGCGCCCCTGAGCTCGCCATCGGCAACCTCGCCTCCAACCTCGTCTACGCCGCCTCCGGCGCCGCCATCGACACCGTCGTCAGCGCGGGCCGGGTGCTGATGCGGGGGGGCGAGGTACCCGAAATGGAGGAGATCGTCGCCCGCACGGTCGAGCGGGCGCGACGGCTCGGCCTCTGATCCGCGCACGCGGATAAGCCCGGTAGAAACGGGGTATAGGCTCGACCCCAGTGCCTGAGGCAAAGGCCACCAGCGCCCCGCAGTCCCAGCCCGGAGCCTCGTCCGTCCGCTACGAGGGCGCGACGAAGCGCTACGGCGACTCCGACGTCGCGGCGGTCGACGACCTTACGCTCGAGGTGCCGGCGGGCGAGATCTGCGTCCTCGTCGGCCCCTCCGGGTGCGGGAAGACGACGGCGATGCGGATGGTCAACCGCACGGTTGAGATCAGCGAAGGGGACGTCCTCGTCGGGGGCGAGTCGGTCCGCGAGCGCGAGCCGGCGCGGCTGCGGCGAGAGATCGGCTACGTGATCCAGCAGATCGGCCTCTTCCCCCACCGCACGATCGCCCAGAACATCGCCGCCGTGCCGCAGCTGCTGGGGTGGCAAAGGGAGCGCATCGCGGCCCGCACCAGCGAGCTGCTGGAGCTGATCGGGCTCGATCCCGACCTCGGCGACCGCTACCCGGCACAGCTCTCCGGCGGCCAGCAGCAGCGTGTCGGCGTCGCCCGCGCGCTGGCCGCCGACCCACTGGTGATGCTGATGGACGAGCCGTTCGGCGCGATCGATCCGATCAACCGCGAGCGCCTGCAGAACGAGTTCCTGCGCCTGCAGGCCCAGGTCGGCAAGACCGTCCTCTTCGTCACCCACGACATCGACGAGGCGATCAAGATGGGCGACCGGATCGCGGTGATGCGCGAAGGCGGCAAAGTCGCCCAGTACGCGACTCCGGCCGAGATCCTGATGAGCCCCGCCGATGAGTTCGTCGAGGATTTCGTCGGCGCCGACCGGGCGCTGAAGCGGCTGGCGCTGATGCGGGTCGCCGATATCGACCTCTGGGAGGCGCCGCTCGCCCATGTCGGCCAGGCCACCGCCGAGGTGCGGGCGAAGCTGGCGGCACCCGACGTAGAAGTGCCCTACCCGCTGCTGGTCGACAGCGAGCGGCGGCCGCTCGGCTGGCTTTCGGAGCGCGACCTCACCGCCGACGTGGTTCCCGCCAGGCCCGACTCGCCGCTGGGGCCGCTGCTCGATCGCGACGACGTGATGCGCGACGCCCTCGCCGATCTGCTCCAGGGCGAGGCCCAGTACGCGGCGGTGGTCGACGCCGAGGGCCGGATCGACGGCGTCCTCTCGGTCGAGATCATCTCCGAGTTCCTCGGCTCGCCGCGGGCGAGGGAAGAGGAGCGCAGCGCCGTGGAGCGGCCGCATGACTGATCCGACGCTGACCGCGGCGGTCGGCGAAGTCGGCAAGGACTTCTTCCAGGAACGCAGCTCCGACACGCTTCCCTGCCAGGCGACCGACGCGCTCTTCTGTTGGGACTGGGCGCGGGAGAACATCGACCGCTACGGCACCCCGACCGTTGAGCACGTCGAACTGGTCGTCATCTCCGTCCTGCTCGGCTTCGCGGTCGCCTTCGGTCTGGCGCTGCTGGCGCATCGCCGCCGCTGGTTGCAGCCGCCGCTGCTCCTTGCCACCGGCGTTCTCTTCACGATCCCCAGCATCGCCTTCTTCTTCCTGCTGCTGCCGATCACCGGCCGCGGACGGGACACCGCCATCGTCGCCCTCAGCGCCTACACGCTGCAGATCCTCTACCGCAACACGATCGTCGGGCTCGCCAACGTCCCGGACTCGGTGAAGGAGGCCGCGCGGGGGATGGGGCTGACGGAGCGCCAGATTCTCTGGAGGGTCGAGCTGCCCTTGGCCCGGCCGGAGATCTTCGCCGGCCTGCAGATCGCCACCGTCAGCACGGTGGCGATCGCGACGCTGGCAACCTTCGCCGGCGGCGGTGGGCTCGGCGAACCGATCCTGCGTCAGGGCATCGACTTCAAGACCAACATCCTCATCGCCGGCGGCATCGCCTTTCTGATGGCAATCGCCTTCGGCCTCGTCCTCTTCGCGATCCAGCGGCTGCTGACGCCCTGGCGGCGGGCACTGACGTCATGACCCATGCCTTTCTCACCAACCCCGTCCTCGCCTCGATCGAGGGCGCTTTCGAATTCATCCTCGAGCCGCAAAGCTCGAACGTGACCGGTGGCGCGAAGGTCGGCGGCTTCGATCAGGTTGTCGAACTTGCCCTCAACCAGCTGGAACTGACGCTGCTGGCGATGGCGCTCTCCTTCCTGGTGGCGTTCCCAATTGGGCTTTACCTGGGGCACCGGGGAACCGGCGAAGTGTTCGCGGTCGCGATCGGCAACGTCGGCAGGGCCATTCCCGAGCTGGCGCTTATCGCCTTCATGGCCGCGCTGATAGGGGTGGGGGTCCTCAACCTCACGATCGCGCTCGCCGTGCTCGGCATCCCGCCGATCCTCGCCAACACCTTCGTCGGCATCCGTCAGGTGGATCGGGCAACCGTCGACGCGGCCCGTGGCATGGGCATGACCGAGCTCGAAGTCCTGCGGAGGGTTGAGATCCCGCTGGCAATCCCAACTCTCTTCGCCGGCATCCGTGGCGCCACGATCGCGATCGTCGCAACGGCAACGATCGCCCCCATCGCCGGGGTTCTGACCCTTGGGGACTTCATCCTTAACCGCAATGTCTACGGCGACGACGGCGTACTGGCGGGGGCGATAGTGGTCGCCCTTCTGGCGGTCGTACTCGAGTTGTCGCTCGCCGGGCTGCAGCGCCTACTCACCGCGAGGGGCCTGAAGCTGAGGAGCGCTTGATTTGACCACCAACGAAGGAGGAAGCAAGTGAGGACCAAGAAGAACCGGCTGCGAGCGGCGGCGGCGATGCTGCTCGCCCTGGCGCTGAGCCTCGGCGTGGCTGCCTGCGGCAGCGACGACGACAGCGACTCGAACGAAGCCGGTGACGGCGGCGGCGCGATCGTCTCCAATCCGGACAACGCTGAAGTCACCCTGATGATCGGCTCGAAGAACTTCCCCGAACAGGAAATTCTCGGGGAGATCTACGCCCAGGCCCTACAGGCCGCCGGCTACAAGGTCAAAACCGACCTCAACCTCGGCTCGGAAACGGTGGCGCTTCAGACCCTGAAATCAGGACAGATCTCCGGCTACCCCGAGTACGCCAGCACGGCGCTGACCTCCTTCTTCGGCCTCGAACCGGAGGAAGTCCCCTCTGATGCCGAAGGCGCCTACGAAAAAGCGAAAGCGGAATTCGAAAAGGAAGACCTGACGGCCTTCCCGCCGACCCCGTTCGCCAGCGCCAACGCGGTCGGGACGCTCAAAACCACGGCGGAGAAAAACGACCTGGAAACCGTCTCTGACCTCGAAGGCGTCTCCGAAGAGATGACCCTTTACGGCTCACCCGAGTGCCGCCAGCGGATCGACTGCCTGGCCGGTCTCGAAAAACTGTACGGGCTCAAATTCAAGTCCTTCAAACCTGTCGACATCGGCCTCCGCTACACCGTGCTGGAAAAAGGCCAGGCCGACCTCTCGATCCTCTTCACCACCGACCCGCAGCTGTCGGCGGAGAAAGACAAGTTCGTCATCCTCGAAGACGACAAGGAAGTCTTCCCGGCCGGCAACGTCATCTTCGTAACCGAGAAGTCGGTCGCCGAGGAAGCAGGGCCGGACTTCGAAGGGACGATTGTCGAAGTCCAGGAAGGGCTGACGCTCGAAGTCATGCAGGAGCTTGACGCGCGGGTCGAACTGGAAAAGCAGACGGCGAAGGAAGCGGCGGCGGCTTACCTGAAGTCGGCGGGGTATACGGGCTAGCTAGCCCAGGCCGTAGGGAGGCCGGCGGGAGGGGCTCGGCGGACAACAGCGGGGAGTGTCCGGCGAGCCCCTCCCGCCGGCCTCCCGTCGATTGCTAGGCGACGACCCCGGTACTAGCAGCGCGGTCGCGGATTCGGGCGAAGCTGACGTGGGCGGCCCAGGCGGCGGAGAGGCCGGTGAGGCCGGCGAGGAGCAGGGCGAGGCGGGGGTCGTAGGTTTCCGCGAGCCAGCCGGTCAGGGGGCCGCCGATCGGGGTCGAGCCGAGGAAGACGACCGAGTAGAGCGCCATCACGCGGCCGCGCATCTCCGGGGCGACGGCGAGCTGCAGGGTCGAGTTGATCGTCGCCGCGAAGATGACGGCGGCGGCGCCGAGCAGCGCCAGCATCGGGATCTCCAGTGCCAGGACCGGCATCGAGGCCGCGAGCAGGCCGAGCACGCCGAAGGCGAGCGCGCCGCCGGCGATCAGCCGCGGGCCGGTGCGGCCGCGGGCGCCGGTCGCCAGGGCGCCAGCGATCGAGCCGACGGCCATCGCCGAGACCATCGCCGCGTAGGTGGTGGCGCCGCCGCCGAAGCTGAATTTGGCCAGCAGCGGCAGCACCACCTGGAAGTTGAAACCGAGCGTGCCGACCAGCGCCATCAGCGCCAACGGCACCGCCAGCTCGGGGGTGCGGGCGACGTAGCGCAGGGCGGCCCGGATCGCGCCGGGAGCGCGCGGGGCGACCGGCTCGGTGTGCAGGCGGCGCGGATCCATCCCCCACAGCGCCGCGATCATCGCAACGAAGGTGAGCGCGTTGAGGGCGAAGCAGAGGACGACGCCGAAGAGGGCGATCAGCACCCCCGCCAGGGCCGGGCCGAGGATCCGCGCCATCTGCACGATCACGCTGTTGAGGCTGACCGCGTTGACGACCCGGTCGGGCCCGACCATCTCGTAGACGAAGCTCTGCCTGGTCGGGTTGTCGACCGCGTTGACCGCTCCCATCGCGAACACGGCCAGATAGACCATCCACGGGGTGACCACGCCGGTCGCGGTGACGACGAAGAGGCCGACGGCGGGGATCGCCATCAGCGCCTGGGTCGTCATCAGCAGCCGCCGTTTCGGGATGCGGTCGGCGAGCAGCCCGCCCCAGGCGCCGATCAGCAGCATCGGCAGGAACTGCAACGCCGTCGTCAGGCCAACGGCGACGCCGCTGTCGGTGAGCGTGAGGATCAGCCAGATCGCCGCCACCGTCTGCATCCAGGTGCCGGAGAGGGAGATCAGCTGGCCGGCAAAATAGCGCCGGTAGTTGGGAACCTCGAGCGAGTCGAACGAGCGGCGCAGGGCGGCGCTCACGAGACGGCGCGCCGGGCCGGCGCGCCCTCACTCTCCAGCATGCCCTCGAGGATTTCCGCGGCCCGCTCCAGCGTCGCGACGTCGTCCGCCGGCAGATCCCGCATCCGCTTCGCCAGGTAGGCGTTCTTGCGCCGGCGCAGGCGCCGCAGCCGCTCGCGGCCGGCCGCGTTGACGCTGACCAGGGCGCTGCGGCCGTCGGTCGGGTCGGGGGTGCGCTCGATCAGCCCCTCGCGTTCGAGACAGCCGAGCGTGCGGGTGATGGTCGGGCGCCGCACCCGCTCGATCGTCGCCAGCTCACTCGGCGTCAGTGGCCCATGCTGCTCGATAGTCGCCAGCGCCGCGGTCGAGGTCGGCGTCAACCCGCTTGCCTCCGCCGCCGCCTCCTGCCGCAACCGCCGCGCCGTGCGCACGATCCCCAGCCGTAGCTGCGCGGCAAGGTCGGTAAGCGAGGTCTCAGTGGGGTTAGGGGTCATTAATTAGCCTTGGTAATTAGTTTAGCAAACTAGTTATCTGGCAAACCCTACGCAAGAACGCAAGTCTTCGAAAAAAGGCTGTGCCAATTGATTGACGCCAGCTCGGACCCGCAATTTCGCGCTTAGGATCGCGCGCAGGAGGGTGAAGGAGACAGGCGTACTCCGAACAGCTGACAACTGTTGCGTCCAGCCCAACCAGCTGGATCCGGTTCGAGTCCGGCGCCCTCCGCAGTTCAATTCGCTGGGACGAGGTCGAGGTCTGGCGCAGACCACCCTGTTAGCCTGGAGGTGGTTGTCAGCTGCGCGCGGGGTGGTTCCCCGCTTCACCAGAGACTCGACCCGCTCCGGCGGGTCTTGTCGTTTCTGGACTCGGCTCAGGCAGCGAAGCGCGCGGCTGAGCGGGCGCGGGCCTTCTCGGCCTCGACCTCGCGGTTCTTCGGCGGCGCCGAAGTGACCAGGCGGTCGAGCAGGGTGCTCGTGACTTCGGCGACGGCGTCGACGGCCTCCTCGAACGCCTCCTGATTGGCCTGCGAGGGTTTGCTCGAGCCGCTGATCTTGCGCACGTACTGCAGCGCCGAGGCGCGGACCTCGTCCTCGCTCGCCGGCGGCTCGAAGTTGTGGAGGGTGCGGATGTTCCTGCACATGGCTCGCTCCTAGTAGCGGTAGTGGTCCGACTTGTATGGGCCCTCGGCTGGGATGCCGAGGTAGGCGGCCTGCTCGTCGGTCAGCTCGGTCAGCTTGACGCCGAGCGCGTCGAGGTGAAGGCGGGCGACCTTCTCGTCGAGGTGCTTGGGCAGGACGTAGACCTGCTTGGCCTCGTACTGGATGCTCTGGCCGAAGAGCTCGATCTGGGCGATCACCTGGTTGGTGAACGAGTTCGACATCACGAAGCTCGGGTGCCCGGTCGCGTTGCCAAGGTTCAGCAGCCGTCCTTCGGAGAGGACGATGATCGAGTGGCCGTCGGGGAAGCGCCACTCATCGACCTGCGGCTTGATGTTGATCCGCTCGGCGTCGGAACCTTCCAGCGCCGCCATCTCGATCTCGTTGTCGAAATGGCCGATGTTGCCGACGATCGCGTTGTGCTTCATCCGCGCCATGTGGTCGATGGTGATGATGTCCTTGTTACCGGTGGCGGTGACGAAGATGTCGGCGGTCTCGACAACTTCGTCGAGGGTCCGCACCTCGTAGCCCTCCATCGCCGCCTGCAGGGCGCAGATCGGGTCGATCTCGGTGACGATCACGCGGGCGCCCTGGCCGCGCAGCGAGGAGGCGCAGCCCTTGCCGACGTCGCCATAGCCGCAGATCACCGCGACCTTGCCGCCGATCATTACGTCGGTGCCGCGGTTGATGCCGTCGACCAGTGAGTGGCGGCAGCCGTAGAGGTTGTCGAACTTCGACTTGGTGACGGAATCGTTGACGTTGATCGCCGGGAACAGAAGGTCGCCGGTCTCGGCCAGCTGGTAAAGGCGATGGACGCCGGTCGTGGTCTCCTCGGTGACGCCCTTGATGCCGGCCGCGACACGGGTCCAGCGGCCGGAGTCCTCCTCCAGCGAGCGCTGCAGGGTCGCGAGCACGATCCGGAACTCCTCCGACTCGGCCGAGGCGGGGTCCGGCACTGCGCCGGCCTTCTCGAACTCGACCCCCTTGTGAACGAGTAGCGTCGCGTCGCCGCCGTCGTCGAGGATCATGTTCGGGCCTTCCTCGTCGGGCCAGAGCAGCGCCTGCTCCGTGCACCACCAGTACTCCTCCAGCGTCTCGCCCTTCCAGGCGTAGACGGGGATGCCGGCGGCGGCGATCGCGGCGGCGGCGTGATCCTGGGTCGAGAAGATGTTGCAGCTGGCCCAGCGCACCTCGGCGCCGAGCGCGACCAGGGTCTCGATAAGCACCGCCGTCTGCACCGTCATGTGCAGGGAGCCGGTAATGCGCGCGCCTTTCAGCGGCTGCTCGGCCGCGTACTCATCGCGGGTCTTCATCAGGCCGGGCATCTCGACCTCGGCAAGGGAGATCTCCTTGCGGCCGAAATCGGCGAGGCCGATGTCGGCGACCTTGTAGTCCTGCGTGGCGGTGCTGACGGTCATCGAGAAATGTCTCCTAGTTGGTTGAGCGTTCGGATCATGGTACGCGAAGGGGGTCGGCCGGCCAGCGTCGAATCAGTCGCGGTGAGCTCCGACGCAGCGGTGAAACCGGCGCAGCACCCGCCAGGCATGGACGCCCGCAGCGTCCGCGTGGCGGAAAGACTGAAGACGCCGATGCTGATCGCGGCGGCGCTGACGCTGCCGACGGTGGCGATCACGGAGTCCCAGCCGGGCGGCACCCTGGAGGACGTCGCGATCGTCCTCAACTGGGTGACCTGGACCGCCTTCCTGGTCGAGCTCGTCGTGATGCTGTCGATCGTCCCCGACCGCGGTAAGTGGATCCGGCACCACCCGCTCGACCTCGTCATCGTCCTCTTCACCCCGCCGGTCCTGCCGGCCGGCCTGCAGAGCCTGCGGGTCCTGCGCCTGCTGCGGCTGTTGCGCCTGCTGCGGCTGGCCCAGCTCTCGCGCGAGGTCTTCTCGCTCGAGGGAGTCCGCTACGCCGCCCTGCTCGCGGTGCTGACCGTGGTCGGAGGCGCCGCGCTCTTCGACGCTTTCGAGCAGCGGCAGGGCCTCGACTTCTGGGACGACATCTACTGGACGATCACGACGATGACCACGCTCGGATCGGACATCGAGCCGGCCACCACCGGCGGCGAGATCGTCTCAGTCACCGTTCTCCTGATCGGGATCAGCTTCGTCGCGCTGCTCACCGGCTCCTTCGCGCAGCGCTTTCTCGCCCCGGAACTCGCCGAGATCGAGCAAGAGCTGGCGGAGGAGGAGCTGACGGCCGAGGAGGTCGCCCTGCGCGAGCTGCGCAACGTGCAGCAGCAGCTGCAGGCGCTCGAGGTCGCGGTCGAGCGGATGGCCGCGCAGCGCGAGACCTAGTCCTCGCGGTCGCGCTCCTCGGCGATCTTCCCCTCCAACTTGGCCATCACGCCGGGGTCGCGCAGCGTGGTCACGTCGCCCAGTGCCCGGCCCTCGGCAATGTCGCGCAGCAGCCGCCGCATGATCTTGCCTGAGCGCGTCTTCGGCAGGTCGTCGGCCCAGATGATCCGTTTCGGCCGGGCGAATTTGCCGATGTGCAGGGCGACCGCACCGCGTACCCCCTCGACCAGGTCGTCGGAGGGCTCGGTGTCGCCGCGCAGGGTGACGAAGGCGCAGATCGCCTGGCCGGTGTCCTCGTCGAACTGGCCGATCACCGCCGCCTCGGCAACCTTCTCGTGGGCGACGATCGCCGACTCGACCTCGGCCGTGGAGAGGCGGTGGCCGGAGACGTTGACCACGTCATCGATGCGGCCGATCACCCAGAAGGAGCCGTCGGCGTCGCGGCGGGCGGCGTCGCCGACCAGGTAGCGCTCCACCCCGAAGCGGGAAAAGTAGGTCTCGACGAAGCGGTCGTCCTCCTTGTAGAGGCCGCGCAGCATCGATGGCCACGGCCGCTCCAGGACGAGCAGGCCCTGGCCTTCGGCGAGCGGTTCGCCCTCACCCTCATCGACCACCTCCGCCGCCACCCCGGGGAACGGCGTCATCGCCGAGCCCGGCTTGGCCGCGGTGATTCCCGGCAGCGGCGTGATCATGATCGCGCCGGTCTCGGTCTGCCACCAGGTGTCGACGATCGGACAGCGTTCGCCGCCGATCACCTTGTGGTACCAGAGCCAGGCCTTGGGGTTGATCGGCTCTCCCACCGAGCCCAGTAGGCGCAGCGAGGAGAGATCGAACTTCCGCGGGATCTCCGCCCCCCACTTGATGAAGGTGCGAATCGCCGTCGGGGCCGCATAGAGGATCGTCGCCTTGTAGCGCTCGATCGTCTCCCACCACACCCCCTGGTGGGGATAATCGGGTGCTCCCTCCCACATCACGCTGGTGGCGCCGTTGGCGAGCGGCCCATAGACGATGTAGGAGTGGCCGGTGACCCAGCCGACGTCGGCAGCACACCAGTAGACGTCCTCCTCGGGCTTGAGGTCGAAGACGTAGCGATGGGTCGCGGTCACCCCGGTCATGTAGCCGCCGGTGGTGTGCAGGATCCCCTTCGGCTTCGCGGTCGAGCCGGAGGTGTAGAGGATGTAGAGCGGGTGCTCAGCCTCCATCGGCTCGGCCGGGCACTCCGGCTCGGCCGCCGCCATCACCTCGTCATAGAAGACGTCGCGCCCGTCGCGCATCGGGCACTCGATGCCCGTGTGGCGGACGACGACGATCGTCTCCAGTGAGCCCAGATCCGCCATCTGCTCGTCGACCGCCGGCTTGATCGGCGCCGTCTTGCCCTTGCGGCGGGCGCCGTCGACGGTGACCAGCGCCTTCGCTTGGGAGAACTCCATCCGCTCCCGCACGGACTCGGCCGAGAAGCCGCCAAAGACGACGTTGTGCGGTGCGCCGATGCGGGCGCAGGCGAGCATCGCGACGACGACCTCGGGGATCATCGGCAGGTAGATCCCGACCACGTCGCCCTTCTCGACGCCGAGGTCCTTCAGCCCGTTGGCGAAGCGCTGGACGTCCCGGTGCAGCTCGGCGTAGGTGATGTCGCGCTCCTCCCCCTCCTCCCCGCGCCAGTGGTAAGCGACCCGCTCACCGTTCCCGGCCTCGACGTGGCGGTCGAGGCAGTTGGCGGACGCGTTCAGCCGCCCGTCCTCAAACCACTTGTAAAAGGGCGGGTTAGAGTCGTTCAGGCCTTTGCTCGGCGGCGTGTCCCAGTCGAGCAGCTCGGTCGCCTGCCGCAGCCACCAGGCCTCGGGATCGGCCGCCGCCTCGTCGTAGATCGCCGGGTCGCTCCAGAGCGCCCGCTCGCGGAACTCCGCCGGCGGCTCGAACTTTTCCACCTCGAGCAGCTCCTCCAGCTCCCGCTCAAGATCCATAGCCCCAAACCTACCCCAGCCGTCGATGGGCCGAAAAGTCGACCCCAGCGCGACTTATCGGCCCACCGGCCTCAGTATCCAGCGGGATGCCTGGCTATGAAGCCTTCGGTGGAGCTCGGCGGCGAGGAGTGCCAGCGCGGGCCGGCGCCACCGGAGGTGTCGAAGGCGAGGCCCGCGACCATCATCCAGGCGTGCCCGGAGTTGGCGTAGACGGTGATCCACTTGCCGGGACCGGGTTCGCCCCAGGTCGAGAGACCGGTCGAGTCGAGCGGACTTTCGATCAGGCCGCCGCCATGCAGGGCGTAGCTGACCGCGCCCGAGCAGTCGTAACCCGACGATTCGAAGGAGCCGTGGCCGCCGCCCCAGATGTAGGGGGTGTCGGCGATCGCGTTGGCGGCCGAGATCACGGCCTTGACCGCGTCCGGCGCCGAGGCGGGGGCACTTGCCTGGCTTTCGCTGATGAAGCCGGCGGTCTGGCCGGGGGTCAGCGGCGCCGGCACTTCCCCGGTCGGGACCGGACCGCCTTCGGAGGCGATCTGGTTGGTGATCGAGGCGAGGTTGTTGCTCAGCGCTTCTTCCTGGCTTTCAAGCGCGTCCATCGCCTCCTGGCGCTCGGCCTGGGCGGCCTTCAGCTCGCCGAAGCGGGCCTCCGCCTCGTCCTTGGCCGCCGCCGCTTCGCGCTCGGCGGCGGCGATCGAGTCGCGGGCCTCCTTGACTTCGGCGCGGGTGTCGGCGAGACGGGCAACGGCGCCGGTGACCTGGTCGCGCAGCGTCTTGACCCGGTCGACGACCGAGTCGTCGTAGCTCTGGATCCGGTTCAGGTATTCGGTCTGGGCCGCCATCTCGGACCAGCTGCCGGAGTCGAGGATGGCGTTGACGATGTCGGGGGAGCCGGTTTCGTAGATCGCGACGAGGCGCTCGCGAAGGACGTCGAGTGCGCGCTGCAGCTGCTCACGCACCTCTTCCAGGTGCTCCTTTTCCTTCTCCAGAGCCGCCGTCGCCCGCTCCAGCTCGGCCTGCTTTTCGACCAGTTCGGCCTCGAGCGCTTCCTGTTCCTGGCGCAGCGCCGAGACTTCGCCGAGCATCGAGTCGATCGCGGCGTTCTGTTCGGCGATCGTTTCCGCCAGCGCACTCTGGTCCTCGCGGACGGAGTCGAGCTTGCCCTGGGTCTCTTCCAGCTTTTCCTGCGGCGTCACCACCGCCGGCGCGCTTGCTACCGAGAGGGAAAAGGCGCAGAGCGCCGCCAGCAGCAGCGCCGCGAAGAGCAACGCGCGCCGCTTGGACGCTCCCGGCTGGGTGTCAAGGAGGGAAGCCCGCATCGAGGTCCGCGCCGTCCCAGAGGGCTCGGCAGCGAACGCGCAGGCTAGCGAAGCGACTTAAAGACTGTGAGGAGTTGCTAATAACTTGCAACTTCCCTTGCAAATCGGCCACTTCCAGAGGACTCCAAGCCCCCGGCGCGACGGCCGATGGGCCGAAATCCCACGCATATCGTGGGAAATCGGCCCGTCGGCGGAGGTCAGGCGAGGAGTTTGGCCTTGGCCTGGTCGAACTCGGCGGCGCTGAGGGCGCCCTTTTCCTTCAGCTCGTTGAGTTTGTGGAGTTCGTCGGCGGGGGTCGAGTGGGCCTGCTGGCGGACGTATTCGTCGAAGTGCTGTTTCGCCTCGGCCTGGGCTTTGATCGTCCGGTCCCGCATGCCGGCGCCGCGGGCGATCAGGTAGATCAACGCCGTTACGAACGGGATGAAGACGAGGAACAGGACCCAGGCGGCCTTTGACCAGCCCGAGAGCTCGTGGTCGCGGAAGAGGTCGGAGAGGATCGTGATCAGGATCCAGATCCAGATCACGAAGAAGAAGACCTCCAGGGCGATGAGGAGGAGTTCTCCGAAGCTGATGTCTGCAATGGGCAGGGACAAGGGGTGCTTCCTTTCGTCAATCGACGGTTGCGCGACGGTTCAGTCGCGCGGTCATCCTAAGCGCTGACAGTAGAGCGCAATCGCGACCGAGGTCGCGAGGTTGAGGCTGGAGACCCCCGCGCGCATCGGGATCGCGACGCGGGCGTCTGCCCGCGCCAGCAGCTCGGCGCTGATCCCGTGCCGCTCGGTGCCGAAGGCGAGCACGGCGCGAGCGGGCAGGCGCTCGGGGCGGAGATCCTCCCCCTCGGGGTCGATTGCCAGCAGCGGACGGTCGCTCTGCGGCAGCGCCTCGATCGAGGTCACCGGTAATGCGAAGTGCAGGCCGGCGGCACCGCGTACAGCGTCGGGGAACCAGGGGTCGTTTTCGCCGGTGGTGAGTACGGCGGCTGCGCCGGCGGCCGCCGCGACCCGGACGCAGGCGCCGATGTTGCCCATGTTCTTCGGCTGCTCGAGCAGGACCACCGGCGCCGGGCGCGGGTCGGCCAGCACCGCCGGGACGTCGACCCGCGGCCGGCGGGCGATCGCCGCCACTCCCGTCCGCGGCACCAGCGGCGTCAGGTCGGCGAGCGTCTCAGTGTCGACCCGCTCAACCCTCTCCCCCACCTGGCCCGCGAGGTCGGGGGCGAGCTCCCGCGCCAGCTCCTCGAGCCGGCCGGGGTCGACCGCCACCGCCTCGACCAGCTCGGCGCCGAAGCGCAACGCGTGCTTGAGGGCGTGGAAGCCCTCGACGACGGTCAGCTCAGGGTCGCGCCGCGCCTTGCGGAAGCGGACCGTGCGATCGTGATCGCCCATCGGCGCATCATGACTGCAGGCCCTATACCCGCGGCGACTCGATCACTCGGTCGCGGCCCGCGGCCTTGGCCCGGTAGAGGGCGCTATCGGCCCGGCCGACCAGGTCCTCGGCACTCTCGACGAAGTCCCAGCAGGCGAGGCCGGCGGAACAGGTCTGCTCGTCTGGCGTCGCCGCCCGCAGGCGCTCAACTATCTCGAACGCCTGCTCGGGCGAGGTGTCGGGAAGGACGACGAGGAACTCCTCGCCGCCGAAGCGCACGATCGTGTCCTCGCCGCGCAGCTCGGAGTCCCAGGCCATCGCGCAGCGGCGCAGCACCTCGTCGCCGGCCAGGTGGCCGTGGGTGTCGTTGTAGGCCTTGAAGTGGTCGAGGTCGATGATCGCCAGGCAGAGGTCTGATTCCGCTCGCCGGGCCCGCGCCATCTCCCGCGGTAGCTGCTCGTCGAGCGTGCGGCGGTTCGGCAGCCCGGTGAGCGAGTCGCTGCGGGCGAGCGCCTCGACCTCTGTGAGCAGCCTCTCGCGTTCGGCCTCGACCCGCTTCAGCGTGGTGACGTCGGTGGCGCGCGCGTAGATCAGCTGTTCGTCGGGCGCCAGGGTCGAGCTCCAACGCAGCCAGTGCCAGCTGCCGTCTTTGGCCCGGTAGCGGTTCTCGAAGCCGACCGTGTCCTGCCCTTCGAAGAGACCGGCGGCCTCGGCTTCGGTGCGCTCGCGGTCGTCGGGGTGGACGAGCTCGACGAAGGGCACCGCTCGCAACTCCTCGTGGGTGTAGCCAAGGCAGTTCCATGCCGAGTTGAGCTCGACGAAGTAACCGTCCATGTTGGCGGTGCAGAGCATGTCGTGCGAGAGGTCGAAGAAGCTGCGGGCCCGCTGGTCGGCCTTGGCACGGCGTGCGACGATGGCGCTGGTCAGCGTCATCACCACCGTGAGCGAGATGGCGGTGAAGAGCCAGCGCGTGAGCGGCGAGTAGCCGGCCGTGTTCTCGACGACGGCCAGGGTCACGGCATAGACCGCCAGGATCCAGGCGACGTGGGCGATGGCCACGCGGCGGGGGAAGAAGTAGGCGACGACCAAGGTGATCCAGACGTTGATCGAGCCGTACTGGCCGGCCGCGACGCCGCTCTCGTAGGTCAGGAGCCCGGCCATGACGGCGGCCGTGGCGAGGGCCAGGTGGGTTACGGGCAGCGGCACGCGGCGGCCGAGGGACCAGAGGGCCAGACCGCCAACCGCCATGGCGACCGCGAGGGCGATCAGGACCGGGCCGTTGGCGCCGCTCGGATGCGGCAGGGAGAGGGAAAGGACCACCAGGCCCGCACCGGCCAGCAGCAGCGCTCCGGAGGCGCGAGCCTCGGACCGTCCGGGGGTCCGCAACTCCCCCTCTTTTTTAAGTATCGGGGCCAATGTGCACTACACATCGGCAGGGGGCGTCCGACCTTTAGGGAACCCCGGGATTTCTAGCGACGCACGACCTCGAACTGGCTCATCAGGCCGTGGTCCTCGTGGTCGAACATGTGGCAGTGGATCGCGAACTTGCCGGGGTGATCGGCGAAGTTCCCGGCGAGCAGGATCCGTTCTCCGGGCATGACGAAAAAGGTCTCCTTGAGACAGTCTTCCCAGGGCGGGGGCGGCTTGCCGTCGCGGCTGAGCAGGTACCAGTCGTTGTGGTGGATGTGCATCACGTGAGCGACCTTCGTGCGGTTGGCGAACTCCCAGACCTCGGTCGTGCCCAGGACCGGGAAGGCGTCGGCGCGGGCGGGGTTGAAGGTCTTGCCGTTGATCAGCCAGGTGGTTTTGAAAAGGCCGCCGATCGAGATCTCCCAGCGCTGGTCCGGCTCGCCGTGCCGCCTCCTCTTCGCCCTCTCCGCCCAGCCCGGCAGCGGCCGCAGGCGGTGCGAAATCCGGGTCCGGTCGGGAACGCGGCCGCGCGAGACGCGGAACTGCATCAGGGCACCGGCGTAGGTGCGGGAGCCGTCCGGCGTGGGGCCGCCCTGGGGACCGCTGCGCAGCTCGACCGCTTCGCCGCCGGCACCGGCGAAGTCGACGACCACCTCGACCCGCTCCGCCGGCCCGATCAGGATCTCGCGGCGACGGACCGGCCTCGGCATCAGGCCGCTGTCGCTACCGATCTGGACCATCGGCGCGCCGTTGGAGAGCTGCAGGTTGTAGGAGCGGAACTGGGAGACGTTAAGGATCCGCAGTCGGTAGCGGCGGGCGCTGACCTCGTGGTGGGGCATGAAGACGCCGTTGACGAGGATCGCCTGGCCCGCGATGCCGTCGGCCGGCGGTTGCAGCCCGCCGCGGAAGGGATCGGTCAGCTGATTGCGGCGGTCGAAGCTGCGGTCGGCGATCATCAGCGGGATGTCCCGCTCGCCGCGGGGCAGCGGCAGCGAGTCCTCGAAGTCGTCGTCGACGATCCACATCCCGGCCAGGCCGCGCCAGCTGTGCGGAGCGGTGCGATCGAGACGGTGGTCGTGGTACCACTGGAAGGCGGCCCGTTCCGGCCGTCCGTCCTCGGTCAGGTCGTAGACGTAGGTTTTGCGGCCGCCGGGCGGGATCAGCAGGTCGTTGCCGGACTCCCGGGCCGAGAGGCCCAGGGGGATGCGGCAGAAGTTTGAGATTGGCTGGCGCTTGGTCAGGCCGCCAGGCTGGCCATCGAAGCGGCTGGCGTTGTGGCCACCGTGCAGGTGGACCGAGAGCTCGCCGACCTTGGCCGGGAGCTCGTGCGTGAAGGTGACCTTGGTCCGCTGGCCGGCGCGTCGGCGCACGGTCGGTCCCGGGAAGGTGCCACCGTAGGTCCAGAGCGTCGTTTTCGGCCCGCGGAGGATCTGCGCCTCGGCCTCGCGGATCGGGATATGGATCTCGGGGTCGGTCAGCTCGCGCGGAATCGGCAGCGCGGCCTGAAACGGCACCGCGGCCAGCGCCTCCGAGGGCTCCGTCCCAAACGGCAGCAGCCCGCCGCCACCGCCTTTCAGAGGCAGCAGGTGCGCGAGGGCACCACCGCCCAGGGCGCCGAGGAAAGCTCGGCGCCCCAGGCGAGGCGAGGATGTGGACTTCCCAGACGTGCTGCTAGCCGAGGGGTACGACCGGCGCTGGCAGGACCGTGGTCTTGGCCTGCATCCACGGGTGGATCGCGCAGACGAAGTAGAGCGTCGGCGTCGTCGCCGGGTCCGCGGTCACCTGCTGGGTGATCGAGGTGCCCTTCTTCGTTTCGCCGCTGAACCAGGAGTCGCCCGTCTTCGAGTTGTTGCCGAGCGTGCTCCAACCCTCAGGCCCTGCTTTGACCGGGTTTTTCGTGATCTTTTCGGTTTTCGGGTTGAAGCCGTGCCAGTTGGCGATCGACATGCAGATGTGTTTTGGCGCGAAGCAGTTTCTACGCGCGCCCGGCGTCTTCGGCAGCACGCCCTTGGTGACCAGCGAGAACGTGTGCGGACCGACTTTTTTCGGATCCGTCTCGCTGAGGAACGTCAGGTTGTCGCCCTGATGCACCGAAGCCGGGGCGACGAACTTCAGGGCGCCTTTGACTTCTTTCGCGTAGACCGTCTCGGTGGTGCCGGTGGGCGCAACCTCCGCGCCGGCCAGCCCGGGGCCGAATGCGGCGAGGACGAGCACTGCGGTTGCCGCAACCGCGACGAGATGCTTTCTCAAGAGAAATTCCTTTCTGCGCACCGGATTACCGTCCCGGCCGCACAAGCTTTTCGAAGGTTTTGCAATGTAGCCTTTCAGGCGGCCGATGACCAGCTTTCTCCACACCTGCTACCGAATCGGCGACATCGAGCGCTCGGTCGCCTTCTACAGCAAGCTCGGCTTCGAGGAGGTGCGGCGGATGCCGATCGGGGACGAGGCGATCAACGTCTTCATGGCCCTCCCCGGCGAGGACCCGCGCCTCGAGCTGACCTACAACCACGGCATCGACTCCTACGACCACGGCAGCGGCTACAACCACATCGCCCTCGCCGTCGACAACCTCGACACCACCCTCGAGCGCCTCGCCGCCGAAGGGATCCAGCCGGAAAAGCCCCCCTACCGGCCCGGCGGCCGCAGCGAGGGCCACCGCATCTGCTTCGTCCGCGACCCGGACGGGTACAGAATTGAGCTGATCGGCGAGTAGTGCTGACTTCGGTGGCGGCCTCGACGGGAGTTGCAGCGGCCTACGTGGTGGGGCTCTGGGTCCTCTTGATCCTCATACCGCTGACCGTCACCGCCTTGAAGCGCCAGTGGCTTCTCTTCCTCGCGGGGTGGCTGACGGTCGGGCTCGTGTGGTGGATCGCGTCCCTGCGACTGGCACGACCTGATTCCTGGTGGGCGCACCGCTTCTACGGGCCCGACAAGCTGGACCGGGCGCGCGAGCGATACGGCGCGGCGGACTGATTGGGGTCGCGTGCATCCGCGTCGACACTAGGAGAAGCCCCGCAGGGCGCTTTACTCGGCTATATCCCGAGAAAGGCGCCACAACCCCCCTGGTCCGCTCCCTTAGCCCGGGCTGATGCCGCCGCCGGACGGGGGCGGGGCGCTGGGGGCGGGCGCTGATTCCGGTGCCGGGGCCGGGGAGCTTTCGGGCTCCGGTGCCGGTTCGTCGTCGCCCTCAGCTTCGTCGCCGCTCTTCTCGTCGCCGGACTCCTCGTCTTCGCTTTCGTAGCTTTCTTCTTCGTAGCCTTCGTATTCGCTGTAACCGGATGACGAGGTGTGTTCGCTGTCGAGGCCCGAGAGCTCGGGCAGCCCCTCCGGCACTTCGAATTCCTCACATTCGCCTTCCTGGGCGGATTCCATGTAGGACTGCCAGATCGGCCCGGCGGTGGTGCCGCCGTAGCCGGTGTATTCGCGGGTCTGTGGATGGCCCACCCAGACCGCGGTCGAGAAGCGCGGCGTGTAGCCGACGAACCAGGCGTCGGACTCTTCCTCGGAGGTGCCGGTCTTGCCGGCCGAGGTGCAGGCGGTTGAGGTGTAGCCGGCGCCGGTCCCGGAGGTGATCACGCCCTCCAGGATTCGCGTCACTTCGTATGCCTCCCCCGGCGAGAGAACGCGTTCGCCGGCGTCCGAGCCGAGGTCGTCGACCTTGCCGTCCGGGAATTCGACTTTGCTGATCGCGGTAGGGTCGTGATGGATGCCGCCGTTGGCGAGGGTCGCGTAGGCGTTGGCCATCTCCAGCGGCGTCACGCCTTCGGCGAGACCGCCGATCCCCTCCGCCGGCACCGATTCCAGCGAGGAGGTGATGCCCATTTCTTCGGCGGTCTCGGTCACGTTTTCGGGCCCGACGTCGAGGTCGAGCTGGGCGTAGACGACGTTGACCGAGTGCCAGGTGGCGCTGGTCAGGTCCATCGTGCCGCCGCCCTCCCCCTCGGCGTTGTTGACGGTCCAGGTGCCGCCGCCGGGCAGGTCGAGAGTCTTCGGCGAGCTGCCGTCGTAGTAGGTCGAATCCGGATCGACCCCCTGCTTGATTGCGGTCGTGAGAACGAAGGTCTTGAAGGAGGAGCCGGGCTGGCGGTGCGCCTGCCAGGCGTAGTTGAACTGGGCTTCCGAGGCGTAGCCTTCGGTCGAGGCGAGGGCGACGATCTCGCCGTTCTCCGGGTTGACCGAGGCGAGGCCGGCGGCGGGGCCGCCTTCGGGGTAGCAGACGTAGCAGCCTTCGACCGCTTCCTCGGCCTTCGCCTGGAGGTCGGGATCGATCGTCGTGTAGGCCTTGAGGCCGCCGTTGCGGACGGTGTTGATCCCGTAGCGATCGATCAGCTGCTGCTGGACCAGGTCGAAGAGGAACCGGTCCTTGATCACTTGGTACTTGTTGCCGGGGTCGAGACCCAGTCCCCTGTCAATCGCCTCGCTGTACTGCTCGGTGGTGATGTAGCCCTGGTCCTCCATCGCCCGCAGCACCTCGTTGCGCCGCTCGGTCGCCGCCGACGGATCGAGGAAGGGGTTGTATTCCGAGGGCGCCTGGGGCAGGCCGGCGATCAGCGCCGACTCGTTCAGCTCGAGCTCCTTGGCGGGTTTGCTGAAGTACGTCTGCGCGGCCGCCTCGGCGCCGACCGCGGTCTGCCCTTCGACCGTGCCGTAGGGCGCCGTGTTGAGGTAGGCGGTGAGGATCCAGCGCTTGCTGTGCTCCTCCTCGAGTTCGACCGCGAGCCGCGTTTCCCGCAGCTTGCGCTCGATCGTGTCCTCGGGGTTCTGGATGTAGAGGTTGCGGACCAGCTGCTGGGTGATCGTCGAGGCCCCCTGCACCAGCGCGCCGGCCTGCACGTCCTTCCAGGCGGCGCGGAGGATCCCCTCCGGATCGACCGCCCCGTGCTCGTAGAAGTTCTTGTCCTCGATCGCGATCGTCGCCTCCTGGAGGCTGCGCGGCAGCGCCTCCGCCGGCACCGGCTGGCGGATGTTGTCCGAGCGGATGAAGCCGATCCGGCTGCCGTCGGCGGCGTAGATCGCCGAGGAGCGGCCCTTCTGGACCGGCTGCAGGCTCGAGAGCGGCGGCCCGCTGTTGTAGACGCTGAGCGCCCAGGAGGCGCCGACGCCGGTGGCCACGGCGACGATGCTGCCGATGATGACGATCGGGATCGCAAACTTGTGCCAGCGGGAAGCTGGCGGCTTGCGCCGCCGCCTGCGAGTACGGGTCGCCATCGGGCCAGCGATTGTAGAGAGAGGTGGCTGGCAGCCTGGACGCCTCGGCGACACCGCAATCCGCCTTGCCGAGCGGATAGGCTCGCGCCAGTTACCAGTCAAGGCGGCGTTGGGAGAGGAAGGGAGCGTTGTGAAACTCGTGATCGGCATAGTCCGTCCCGAGCAGGCGAACGAGGTGCTCGAGGCCCTTTACCGGGCCGAGGTCAAGGGCTTCTCGGTTAGTCGCGTGCAGGGACACGGCGGTGAGCTCGACCGGGTCGAGACTTACCGCGGCACCACCGTGAAGATGGGCCTCTCGGAGAAGGTCCGCTTCGAGGTCGCGGTCTCCGACTCATTCGTCGAGACCACCGTTCAAGCCCTCTGCGAGGGCGGCCGCACCGGCGAGGTCGGCGACGGCAAGATCTTCGTCGTGCCGCTCGAGCAGGCGGTCCGCATCCGCACCGGCGAGCCCGACGAGGCCGCCGTGACCCCGGTGGCGAAATGATCGCCGCGATCGACACGGGCGATACCGCCTGGATGCTGGCCGCGACGGCGCTCGTCCTGCTGATGACGCCCGCCCTCGGCCTCTTCTACGCCGGCCTCGTCCGCTCCAAGAACACCCTCAACACCTTCATGATGTGCGTCGCCGCGATCGCGATCGCCGCCGTCACTTGGGCCCTCGTCGGCTACTCGCTCGCCTTCGACGGCGAAGGCGCGCTGATCGGCGGGCTCGGGCACTTCGCCCTCGACGGCGTCGGCTTCGAGCCGCGCGGCGAAGGGACGATCCCCCACCTCCTCTTCATGGCGTTCCAGGGGACCTTCTGCATCATCACCGTGGCGCTGATCTCCGGCGCCGTGGTCGAGCGCATGCGCTTCGGCGCCTTCATGGTCTTCGCCGCCCTCTGGTCGGTGGTCGTCTACGCCGTGCTGGCGCACTGGGCCTTCGGCGGCGGCTGGCTGGCCGCGCAGGGCACGCTCGACTTCGCCGGCGGCGTCCCGGTCGAGATGGGCTCCGGCTTCTCGGCGCTCGCCGCGGCGCTCGTGGTCGGCGCTCGCAAGGACTACGGGCGGCAGGCGCTGCTCCCCCACAACGCCGTCTACGTGCTGCTCGGCGCCGGCCTGCTCTGGTTCGGCTGGTTCGGCTTCAACGGCGGCAGCGGCCTGGGCGTCGGCGACTCCAGCATCCTCGCCTTCGTCAACACGCTGCTGACGCCGGCCTGCGCGTTGATTACCTGGTTCGTCCTCGACCTGATCCGCGGCCGCAAAGTGACCGCGATCGGCGCCGCCACCGCGATCATCGTCGGCTGCGTGCTGATCACGCCGGCCGGCGGCTTCATCAGCCCGGGCTGGGCGATGGTGCTCGGCTTCGTCGGCGCCCTGCCCTGCTACGCGTTGATCATGTGGAGGCCGCGCACCCGCGTCGACGAGACGCTCGACGTGCTCGCCGCCCATGGCGTCGCCGGCTTCACCGGCATCCTCTTCCTCGGCCTCGTTGCCCAGGTCGGCTGGAACGGCGTCACCGACGGTCTCTTCTACGGCGATGCCGGTCAGTTCTGGTCGCAGGCGCTGGCGGCCGTCGTCACCCCCGCCTACGCCTTCATCGCGACCTTCATCCTGCTCAAGCTGGTCGGCGCGGTGATGCCGCTGCGGGCGACGGCGCACGACGAGGCGGTCGGCATGGACGTCGTCCAGCACGGCGAGGAGGCCTACGTCACCGGCGAGGGCGCGATCCTCGTCATGCCCGACGGCGACGACCGCCCGACCGAAGTTCCGGTGGCCAATCCGGGGTAGCGCGGGGCGATGACGGACTACGTCCAGGTCCTGACCACCGTCTGCTCGGAAGAGGAGGCGCGGCGGATCTGCGACGCGCTTGTCGAGAACCGGCTCGCCGCCTGCGTACAGGTGGCGGGCCCGGTCTCGAGCACCTATCGCTGGCAGGGGAAGCTCGAGCACGAGCGGGAGTGGCAGTGCCTGGCGAAGACCGAGGCCCGCCTCTACAAGGAGGTCGAGGCGGCGATCCGCCGCGCCCACTCCTACGACGAGCCGGAGATCCTGGCGCTGCCGGTCCTCGCCGGCAGCCGCGGCTACCTGGACTGGGTCAGTGCGAACCTGAGGCCCTGAGCCGCGCCTCGGCGAGCCGCCGCTCGAGGAAAGCGGTCTCGACCTCGTTGCCGGGGATCTCCAGCGCCCGGGCGTAGGCGTCCGCCGCCTCCGCGTCGCGGCCAAGCCGGCGCAGCAGATCGGCGCGGGCCGCGTGCAGCGGCCGGTAGTCCTCGAGCCCGTCGATCGCCTCGATCAGCGCCAGGCCCTCCTCGGGGCCCGCGCTCATCGCCACCGCGGCGGCCCGGTTGAGCTCCACGACCGGGCCCGGAGCCACCCGTTCCAGCCATTCGTAGAGCCGGACGATCCGTGCCCAGTCGGTCTGCTCGGGCTGCTCGGCGCGGGCGTGGGCGGCAGCGATCCGCGACTGCACCGTGTAAGGGCCAACCGGTCCGGCAGCCGCTGCCTGCTCGGAGAGCTCGAGGCCCGCGGCGATCCGGCCCCGGTCCCAAAGTCCTCGATCCTGCTCCTCCAACGGCACCGCCAGCCCGTTCTCGTCGACCCGGGCCAGGCGCCGCGAGTCGTTCAGCAGCATTAGCGCCAGCAGTCCCTTCGGCTCCGGCTCCGCCGGCAGCAGGCCGACGACGAGCCGGCAGAGGCGGATCGCCTCGGCACTAAGCTCGACCCGAACCAGAGCGGACGAAGCGGACCCGAGATAGCCCTCGTTGAAGACCAGGTAGAGCGTCGCCAGCACGCCGGAAAGGCGCTCCGGCATCTGTGCCGTGCCCGGGACCACGTATGGGATTCCGGCTTTATGGATCTTGGCTTTGGCCCGGACCAAACGCTGCGCCATCGTGCTCTCCGCAACCAGGAAGGCGCTGGCGATCTCCGCCGTGGTGAGCCCGCCGAGCGTACGCAGCGTCAGCGCCACCCGCGCCTCCTGCGCCAGCGCCGGATGGCAGCAGGTGAAGATCAGCCGCAGGCGGTCGTCCTCGATCTCTTCCGACGCGACCTGCTCCGCCGGCGAGATCGCGGGTGGGCGCAGCGCCTCCAGGCTCTCGAGGATCGCAGTCTTCTCACGCAGGTTGCGATCGCGGCGCAGGCGGTCGATCGCCCGGTTGCGGGCCACCTGGGTGATCCAGGCCCCGGGGTTGGCGGGGACGCCGTCGCGGGGCCAGCGCTCCAGGGCGACCACGAACGCGTCCTGCACCGCCTCTTCGGCGCGGTCGAAGTCGCCGAGGACGCGGATCAGCGACGCGACCGCCCGTCCCGACTCCTGCCGGAACGTGCGGTCGACGGCGCTGAGACGCTCGGCCTCGGCCAACTGCCCCCGCTAGCGGTCCTTGTCCTGGACCCGCCGGAGCAGCTCCTCGCCGGAGATGTCCTCCTCGCCCTCCTCCTCGACCAGGGGCCGGACTTCGATCGACTCTCCCCGCAGGGGCGCCTTTTTCGCCCAGGCGAGGGCCTCGTCGAGGTTTGCGGCGTCGATGATCCAGAAGCCCATCAGCTGCTCCTTGGTCTCGGCGAAGGGACCGTCGGTGACGGTGGTCTCCCCTCCCTCCGAGAAGCGCACGACGCTGGCGGTCGCCCGCTCCCGCAGACCGTGCCCTCCCACCATCGCGCCCGCCGCTTTGAGTTCGTCGTTGTACTTTTCCATCTCGTCGAGGGTCGTCTGCATCTCCTGCGGCGAGACGTCCTCCCAGTTGGGCTCCTCGCCGATCAGCAAGAACATGTACTGCATGGCATTACCTCCTTGTCGGGGCGGTTCCGAATGCCGCCGTTCACCCTAACGACGAACGGGAGAGGCCCAGATCGACACCGGCGAAAATTAATTTCGATTCGCCCTGGCGGTGGCTACGCGCGCAGTTTGTAGCCGTCGCTGAAGAGGCGCAGATTGACGGCGAAGAGCGCCGCCGTGGCCGCGGTCAGAGCCAACAGCGAGAGCGCGATGCTGACTTCGGAGAAGCCGACGAAGCCGTAGCGGACGAGGTTGATCATGTAGAAGATCGGGTTGAAGTGGGTCAGCGTCTGGAACGGCTCCGGCAGCAGGCTGGCCGAGTAGAAGACGCCGCCAAGGAAGATCAGCGGCTGCAGGACGAACGTCTGTGCGAAGGCGACGTCGTCGAACTGCTCAGCGCGGACGCCGATCAGCACTCCCAGCTGCGAGAAGAAGAAGCCGACCAGGAACAGGGACGGGACCAAGACCAGGACGTGGTCGATCGGCAGGTCGACCAGGAACGAGGAGGCGGTGAAGGTCAGCAGGGCGACGATCAGCCCGCGCATGAAGCCGCCGAGCGAGAAGGCCAGCAGCAGCTCCAGCGGCGAGGCGGGCGAGGAGAGCTGGTCCTGGATCGCCCCCTGGAACTTCTGCTGCAGGATCGAGGAGGAGTTGTTGGTGAAGGCGTTGATCGACCAGGCCATCATGATCAGGCCGGGGATGACGAAGACGACGTAGTCGATCCCGTGCAGCTTGTCGATCCGCGAGCCGAGGGCAGCGCCGAAGACCGAGATGTAAAGGAAGGTTTCCAGCAGCGGCGCGCCGATCGTCTGTTTCTTGATCTTCATGAAGCGGTTGACCTCGCGACGCCAGAGCGTCGCGAAGCGGATCTGGGCGGTGCTCACGGCGCCACCTCGACCTCGGCGTGCGAGCGCGAGAGCTCCTTGCGGCCGACCAGCGCCAGGTAGGCGTCCTCGAGGCTGGAGACGCCGAAGCGGTTGGCGACCTCGGTGCTCGTGCCCTCGGCGACGATCTGGCCCTCGGCGATGAAGGCGATCTTGTCGCAGAGCTGCTCGGCCTCCTCCAGGTAGTGGGTGGTGAGCAGGATCGTCGTCCCCTCCTGGTTGATTTTCTGGACGTAGTGCCAGAGCTCCAGGCGCAGCTCGACATCGACGCCGGCGGTCGGCTCGTCGAGGATCAGCAGCCGCGGGCGGTGCATCATCGCCCGGGCCAGGATCAGGCGCCGTTTCATCCCGCCCGAGAGGGTGCGGGTGCGTTCGTCGCGCTTCTCGGTCAGGGAGAAGGTCTCCAGCAGCTCGTCGGTGCGTTCGCGGCGCTCGCGCTTGGGCATCCCGAAGTAGCCGGCGTGGTAGTCGAGCGTCTCGGCGACGGTCAGGAACCAGTCGAGGTTCGGCTCCTGCGGTGCCAGCCCCACGGCCTGGCGTGCCTCGGCGTAGTGGTCGATGGCGTCGTGGTCGAAGACCTCGATCGAGCCGGCGGTCGGCTGCGCGAGACCAGTGGTGCAGTGGATCAGGGTCGACTTGCCGGCGCCGTTGGGGCCGAGCAGGCCGAACAGCTCTCCCGGCTCGATGTCGACCGAGACGCCGCGCAGTGCCTCGACCCCGGTCGGGTAGCGCTTGGCGAGGTCCTCGATGTGCAGGGCGTGCATGGCGCCCAATCTATTGAGCCGCGACCGCCGGCCGCCATGGAGCGAGGCAGACCGCCAGCCGAGCGATATAAGTGCCGGGTGGCCGGTCCCCTGCTCGCCGTCGATACGCCCTCGATGCTGTTCCGCGCCTTCTACGCGCTGCCGGACTCGATCAAGGGCCCGGACGGTAAGCCGGTGAACGCGCTGCTGGGCTCGGCGAACCTGATCCTGAAGGAGGTCGAGCTGCACCAGCCGCGGGCGGTGGTCCTCTGCTTCGGCCCCGACGCGGCCAGCTACCGCACCGAGCTCTATCCCGCCTACCACGCCGAGCGTGAGGCGGCGATGCCCGACGACCTCGTACCGCAGTTCGCCGCTTGCCGGGACTTCTTCGAGGCCTTCGGCTGGACGGTCGCTACCAGCGACGACCTCGAGGCCGACGACCTGCTCGGTACCTACGCGCGGCGCGAGGCCGAGGCGGGCGGCCAGGCCCTGCTGCTGACCGGCGACCGCGACATGTACCAGTGCGCCGGCGACGGGGTCACGGTCCTCTACGTCCGCACCGGCGGCAAAGGGGCGGAAGAGGTGGGGCCGGACGAGGTACGCGAGCGCTACGGCATCGGCCCCGAGCTCGTCCCCGACTTCATCGCCCTGCGCGGCGATCCCTCCGACGGCTTGCCCGGGGCCAAGGGGGTCGGCCCGAAGACGGCCGCCGAACTGCTCAAACGCCACGGCTCGCTGGAGGGTGTGCTCAAGAACGCGATCCGTGAGCAACGGCCGAAACTGCGCGCTGCCCTGATCGAAGCCCGCGACGACCTGCTCGCCTTCAAAGACATCGCCACCTTGCGCGACGCAGGCGTCGATCGACCCGCAGACGCGTCGACCAACTGGGCCGGCGCCGCTACCGCCGCCCGTGCTCTCGGCATGAACCGGCTTGCAGAGCGGCTGGAGGGGACGAGCCGATCCCAGTAGGGGTTTCGCTTAACTTTTTCGAGATCCGCAGTGGCCGTCCGAGGGCGAGCGGCCGCGAAAAAGTACAAGACGCTCCACCCCTACTGGGATCGGCTCGTCGCGCGCAGAGCAGTGGCAAGGCCCCAGGCGGAGACGATGGCCCAGACGCCCTCCAGCAGGAGGAAGCCCCACTGGGACTCGGCCCAGGCTAGAACGGCGAGGACCAACGAGCCGATGAGGTTGAGCGCTAGGTAGAGGCGGGAGTCGGGGCGCATGCGGTCGAACTGGACCGCGGCGAAGGCGGCGAGGATCAGGAGGGCGCCGACGATCTGGATGACCTGGTCCACGCGACGACCCTAGGCCATGTGGTTGAGGTTGGTTTCGCTATCCGGAACCAACCTCAACCACCCGGCGAGGGGTACGGTGGGCTGGATACCGATGTCCTCCAACCTTCCCTGGCGCGGGCCGGGCAGCGACCGGCCCGATCTTCCCCTCCCCCCTGGCCCGATGCCGCTGCGACGCGACGGACAGCTGCGCAAGCGCTGGCGCTATGTCGGCGTCTTCGCGCCGGAGCTGATGCTCTGCGCAGCGAAGGCCGAGGTCGGGCCGCTTGGCCAGTCGTTCTGGGTGATGTGGGATCGCGAGGGGCGGCGCCACGACGCCCGCACGACGATGCGTCCGGGCAGCCACGAGGTGACGCTGGAAGGACCGAGGCTGGAGATCGACTCGCCGGGGCTCCGGGCGAGCCTGCGGCTCGGCCAGTGCCTGCCGATCGAAGCGATCTGCCCCAGCGGCTCCGGCTGGGGCTGGACCCGCAAGCGCGCCGGGGTGCCGATCGAGGGCACGATCGAGGTCCCCGGCAAACGCTGGGAGATCTCCGGCCGCGGCATCGACGACGAGTCCGCCGGCTACCACCGGCGCCGTACGAGCTGGCGCTGGTCGGCTGGGGCTGGGCGCGCCGAGGACGGCCGCCGCCTCGCCTGGAATTTGGTCGAGGGAGTCAACGACCCGACGGAGAACAGCGAGCGGGCGATCTGGGTCGACGGCGAGCCGACCGAGCCCGCGCCGGTCTCCTTCCGCGGCATGGAGGGCATCGACCTGGCCGGCGGCGACGGCCTCGAGTTCGCCTCCGAGTCGGCGCACGCCCGCGACGAGAACTTCCTCCTCATCCGCTCCCGCTACCGCCACCGCTTCGGCACCTTCTCCGGCTCGCTCGGTGGCCTCCCCCTCGCCGAGGGCTTCGGCGTCATGGAGGAGCACGACGCGGTCTGGTGATCGTTTCCAGGATTAGGGCCCCTATGGGGGCCAAAATCCTGGAAACGATCTCAGGCGCGGTGCTCTGGGTTGGGGAAGTCGAAGCGGCAGCCGGCGTCCCAGGCGGTGCGCTGGTTGCCGTGAGCGGGGATACCGCCGGCGTCCTTGAGGATCCGAGCCAGGTGCAGCATGTTCCAGGCGGCGAAGGTGGTGTTGCGGTTGGTGAAGTCGTTCTCGGGACCGCCCGAGCCCTCGTCGAGGTAAGAGGGGCCGGGACCGGCTTCGCCGATCCAGCCCGAGTCGGCCTGGGGCGGAATCGTGTAGCCGAGGTGCTGCAGCGAGTAGAGGACGTTCATCGCGCAGTGCTTGACGCCGTCCTCGTTGCCGGTGACGAGACAGCCGCCGACACGGCCGTAGTAGGCGTACTGGCCTTTGTCGTTGAGCAGGTGGGAGTTGCCGTAGAGGCGCTCGACGACCTGGGTCGCGATCGAAGACTTCTCCCCCAGCCAGATCGACATGCCGAGGACGAGGATGTCGGCGGCCATCACGCGCTCGAAGATCGCCGGCCACTCGTCGCGCTCCCAGCCGTGCTCGGTCATGTCGGGCCAGACGCCGGTCGCGATCTCGTGGTCGACGGCGCGGATGCACTCGACCTCGACGCCGTTACGGCGCATGATCTCCATCGAGATGTCCATCAGCCCCTGGGTGTTCGAGACCTCGGGGCTGCGCTTCAGCGTGCAATTGATGAAGAACGCCCTCAGGTCCGAGTAGTCGGTCTCAGTCGTCTCGCACAGCTCGGCCTGCAGTGGGGTCAGCTCGGTCACGTCGTCTCCTCCGGTCGGGTGGCCCCATTAGAGCCGCTGGCTCACCAGGTGTCCACGAAGCGCTGGTCGCCGCGTCCGTCTCCCGGCCCCGCCGCCGCCGCCAGCGTCGCGGCGATCAGCGCGCGCGTTTCCGCCGGGTCGATCACGTCGTCGAGCTCGAACAGCGCCGCCGCGTTGAGCGCGCGGGCGTTCTCCTCGGCGGCGGCGGTGAGGTCCCGCACGCGCTGCTCGCGCTCGCCCTCGTCGGCGATCGCCTCAAGCTCCTTGCGCAGCGCCAGCCTGACCGCCCCCTCGAGCCCCATCGGGCCGAGGTGGGCGCTGGGCCAGGCCACCGTCAGGAGCGGCTCGTGCAAGCTGCCGCCGGTCATCGCCTGCGCCCCGAGGCCGTAGCCGCGGCGCAGGATCACCGCGACGAGCGGCACCCGCAGGGCCGCGCCGGCGACCAGCAGCCGCGAGGCGTGCCGGACCAGGCCGGTCGCCTCGGCGTCCGGCCCGACCATGAAGCCGGGGGTGTCGACCAGCGAGACGACGGGGAGCCCGAAGGCGTCGCAGAGCTGTAGCAGCCTGGCCGCCTTGTCGGAGGCGTCGCTGGTGATCGCCCCCGCCACGTGACGGCTGTCGTTGGCGATGAAGCCGAAGGGCCGGCCCTCGATCCGCGCCAGGCCGGTCACCATCTCCGGCGCGAAGCGCTCGCGGAGCAGGGTGACCGAGCCCTCGTCGGCGAGCGTTTCGACGATCGGGCGTGGGTCGTAGGCGCGGCGCGCCCGCTGCGGCACCGCCTCGCGCAGGCGCTCCTGGTCGGGTTCGGGGTCGGCCGGCGTCGGTCCCTGAAAGTAAGCGAGCAGGCGTTTGGTCACCGCCGTCGCCTCCTCCTCGTCGGCGACGACGACGTCGACCACACCGTTTCCGGCCTGCATCGCGATCGGCCCGATCTCGTCCGGCTCGACCCTGCCGAGGCCGCCGCCCTCGATCATCGCCGGGCCGCCCATCCCCAGCGAGACGTTCTCGGTGGCGACGATCAGGTCGGAGCAGCCGGCGATCACCGCGTTGCCGGCGAAGCAGCGGCCGGCGACGACGGCGATCCGCGGCACCACTCCCGAGAGCTTGGCCCAGAGCGCGAAGGCGCGCGTGTCGAGTGCCGAGACGGCCGGGTAGTCGGTGTCGCCGGGGCGGCCGCCGCCGCCCTCGGCATAGAAGACGGTCGGCAGCCGCAGGCGCTCGATCAGCTCGAAGAGGCGGTCCTTCTTGCGGTGGCCGAGCGCGCCCTGGGTTCCGGCCAGCACCGTGTAGTCGTAGGAGAGGACGGCGCAGGCCGCGCGCTCGCCGAAGAGATCGCCGTTGATCCGCGCGGTGCCGGCGATCAGCCCATCGGCGGGCGTGCGCTCGATCAGATCCTGGACCTCGCGGCGGCCGCGCTGGGCCGCGATCGCATAGCGGCCGTACTCGACGAAGGAGCCGGGATCGACCAGATCGGCGAGGTTCTCCCGCGCCGTCCTACCTCCGGCCTGGTGGCGCCGCTCGACCGCGCCGGTGCGAGCGGCGTCGTCGGTCAGCGCCCGGCGCGCGAGCAGCTCGGCCAGGTCGTCGCGCCGCTCGCCATCGCTCATCGGCGCAACATAGAGCCTTGCGCCCGACCCGGCGGGGGCTCTGCCTACTCGACGACCTCCAAGGTCGCTCGCATATCCGGGTGGATCTCGCAGAAGTACGGGTAGGTGCCCGCCTCCTTGAAGGTCTCCGACCCGATCTTGCCCTGCTCGATCGTCCCGGTGTCGAAGCTGCCGTCATCGGCGGTCGCCGTATGCGGAGCCGCGTCCTCGTTCTGCCAGATCACCTTGCCGCCGACCTGGACCGTGACCGGATCGGGCTGGTAGGTGAATTCGACAATCGACACTTTTTCGGACTTTGATGCCTCACCACTGGGAGCAGGCGTGCTGCCGCCCGATTCGGTGGTCTCGGTCGTCGTCTGCGTGGCGGCGGGCTCGGTCGAGTCATCGTCGTCACCGCCGCAGGCGGAGATGGTGAGTGCGAGGATGAGCAGGGCGGGTGCGAGAAAGGCTTTGAGTCTCATGCGGAGGACGCTACCCGCGCTCGCGGCGGTCAATCATGCGGCGCGGCCCCGCTCAATACCCGGTGCCGGTCTTGACCTGCTTGCGCTCGGAGGGGTGGGCGCCGCCCTTCTTCTCCAGCGTCGCGCAGGCCTGTTCGATATCGTCGGCGAGCCTGTCCACCTGCTCGCGGCTGAGCGTCTCCTTGACCAGCGCCCGCAGCACCTTCTCGTTTTCGGCGTTCGGCGGCAGCGTGTAGGCGGGGAGCATCCAGCCGCGCTCGGCCGACAGCTGCCAGGAGAGGTCGAACTCGTCGTAGCTCTTTCCCTCCACGAGGCGGAAGGCGACCAGCGGCAGCTGCTCCTCGCCGGTGCCGATCAGCTCGAAATCGCCGCAGGCCTCGAGCCGGTCGGCGAGGGCGCGGGCGTTCTTCTCCATCGCCTCGATCACGTACGCGTAGCCGGCCCGCCCGTAGCGGACGAAGTTGTAGTACTGGGCGAGGACCATCGAGGCGCCGGTGGAGAAGTTGAGGGTGAAGGTGGCGTCTTTCTTGCCCAGGTAGTTCTCATAGAAGACGAGGTCCTCGGCGAGGTCGTTCTCCTCGCGGAAGACCAGCCAGCCGACGCCTGGGTAGACGAGCCCGAACTTGTGCCCGGAGACGTTGATCGAGCGCACCTGCTCGAGCCGGAAGTCCCACTTGGAGTCGGGGTAGAGGAAGGGCCAGACGAAGCCACCGCTGGCGGCGTCGACGTGCAGCGGCACGTCGAGCTCGCGCTCGGCTTTGAGGCGGAGCAGGAGCTCGTTGATGCCCGGGATATCGTCGGCGTGGCCGGTGAAGGTGGTGCCGAGCACCGCCGCGACCCCGATCGTGTTCTCGTCGACCAGTGGCTCCACGTCCTCCGGCCCGATCGTGTACTTGCCTTCCTGCAGCGGCACGATCCGCGGCTCGACCTCGAAGTAGCGGCAGAACTTCTCCCAGACAACGTGCACGTCGCCGCCGAAGACGAGGTTCGGCTTCTCGACGGGGAGCGAGGCCGCTTCGCGGCGCTGCTTCCACTTCCACTTCAGCGAGAGGGCGCCGAGCATGATCGCCTCCGACGAGCCCTGGGTGCGGGCGCCGGTCGTCTCGCCGGGGGCGTTGAAGAGGTCGGCGAGCATGCGGATGCAGCGCTGCTCGATCTCAGCCGAGATCGGGTACTCGGCGTGGTCGATGAAGTTCCGGTGCAGGTTCTCGGCGACGATCCGCTGCGCCTCCGGCTCCATCCAGGTGGTGACGAAGGTGGCGAGGTTGCGCTGCGGGTCCCCCTCCACCGCCAGTTCCTCGTCGACCAGCCGCATTGCGTCGAGCGCCGGCATGCCCTTCTCCGGGAAATCGCGGGCGGGCGCGTTCTCGGTGAGGAAGCGGTTGCCAAACAGGCTCGCGGCGTCATTCCCTGGCGTCGTCACAGCGCTGAGCTTATGGGTGGGGGCGCTAAGGTGCGAGCAGTTGCATCGGGATTCTTTTTCAACGACGAAGGGAATGACGTGGGAGAGGGCGAGCTGAACGAGATCGGACCGATCGATTACCTACTGGTCGAGTGGCCGGGGCGGCAGCCGACCGGCGAGGCGATGCCGTATCTGGTCGACCTGGTCGACCGCGGGCTGATCCGGGTCCTCGACCTCGCCTTCATCGCCAAGGGCGAGGACGGGAGCGTCGCCGGGCTGGAGATCGCCGACCTCGGCGACGCGGTCGCCGAGGTCGCTGTCTTCGAAGGCGCCTCCTCGGGCCTGCTGTCCGACGACGACGTCGCCGAGGCGGGAGCGGCGCTGGAGCCGGGAACCTCGGCCGCACTGCTCGTCTACGAGAACCGCTGGGCCGCACCCTTCGCCGGCGCCGTGCGCCGGTCCGGAGGCCAGCTCGTCGCCTCCGGCCGCATCCCCGTCCAAGACCTCCTCGCCGCCCTTGACGCGGCCGAGGACGCCGCCTGAAAGGAGAAGCACAGAATGCCAGGACTACTTAGAGGTGTCGCCCGCACCGCCGTCATCGCGGGCACGGCAACCAGCGTCAGCAACCGCGTTTCCCGCCGCCAGAGCGAACGCTGGTCCCAGCAGGAAACGGAGCAGGCGCCGCAGGCGGCCGCCGCACCGCCCCCGCCGGCGGGTGGCGAGGATTCGGTGATCGACCAGCTCAAACAGCTCGGCGAGCTGAAAAGCCAGGGCATCCTCACCGAGGAGGAGTTCGCCGCCCAGAAGGCGAAGCTGCTCGGCGCCTGAGCCTGGCGTCGATTAGCCCAAGCCAGATCATTTTTGGGGTCTATAGGCCCCAAAAAGCTTCGAACTCGCCAGCTGGCGCTGCTCGCTCGCTATCCTGTTTGAAGACTAACTACAGAAAGTGGATCTGGCTATGGCGTATCTCCTCATTCCACTCGACGACGAGGCAATCGTCTTCCCCACCGTCACCGCCACCCTGCCGATCGACGTCGGCGAGGAGGAGCGGGTCTTCCTACTGCCGCGCAGCGACGGCGAGTTCGCGCGCGTCGGCGTCGTCGCCGAGGTAATCGAGCGCGGCCACTCGCGCCGCGGCGCCCCACTCGCAACCGTGCTCGGCCTCCACCGCGGACTGGCTGGAGCCGCCGTCGCCGGCGAGAACGGCGACTCGCTGCGCATCGAGGTGCAGGAGTTCCACGACGGCCATCCCGACGACGAGCAGACGCGCGAGCTGGCTCGCGAGTACCGCGCCGTGGTCGAGGAGATCCTCGAGCTGCGTGGCGACGACGGCCGCATCTCCGCCTTCCTGCGCTCGGTCGAGGAGCCCGGGGCGCTGGCCGACACGGCTGGCCTCAGCCCCGAATTCAGCGCCGAGCAGAAGCTGCGCCTGCTCGACATCCTCGACGTGACCGAGCGCCTGCGGGTCGCCGTCGAGCTGCAGCGCGAGCGGCTGGCGGAGCTGCAGGTGCGCAGCAAGATCCGCGACGACGTCGAGTCCGGTGCCCAGCAGCAGCAGCGCGAGTACTTCCTGCGCAAACAGATGGAGTCGATCCGCAAGGAGCTGGGCGAGGACGAGGGCAATCTGATCGAGGAGTACGAGCGCAAGATCGCCGAGGCCGGGATGCCGGAGGCGGTCGCCGAGCAGGCCGAGAAGGAGCTGCGGCGGCTCGAGCGCCAGGGCGAGCAGTCACCGGAGTCGTCGATGATCCGCAGCTACCTCGACTGGCTGATCGCGGTGCCGTGGGCCAAGCGCTCGGAGGAGCGGCTCGACCCGGTCCACACGCGCGCGGTGCTCGACGCCGACCACGCCGGCCTCGAGGACGTGAAGCGCCGGATCACCGAGTTCATCGCTGTCCGCAAGCTGCGCGAGGACCGCGGCAAGAGCGAGGAGGACGCTCGCGCCAACGGCGCGATCCTGACCCTGATCGGGCCACCCGGCACCGGCAAGACCTCGATCGGCGAGTCGATTGCCCGCGCGCTCGGGCGCGAGTTCGTCCGCCTCAGCCTCGGCGGCGTCCGCGACGAGGCCGAGATCCGAGGCCACCGCCGCACCTACATCGGCGCGATGCCGGGGCGGATCGTCCGTGCCCTGCGGGACGCCAAGACGATGAACCCGGTGATCCTGCTCGACGAGGTTGACAAGGTCGGCGCCGACTGGCGCGGCGACCCCTCGGCGGCGCTGCTCGAGGTGCTGGACCCAGCGCAGAACCACTCGTTCCGCGACCACTACCTCGACGTCGAGGTCGACCTCTCCGAGGTCGTCTTCATCGCTACCGCCAACCTCACCGACACGATCCCCGGCCCGCTGCTGGACCGCATGGAGGTCATTGCCTTCGACGGCTACACGACCGCCGAGAAGTTGGCGATCGCCCACGGCTACCTGCTGCCGCGACAGCTGCGGCGGAACGGGCTCGACGCCGATGAGGTCGAGGTCAGCGAAGAGGTACTGCGCAACGTCGTCACCGAGTACACCCGCGAGGCCGGCGTGCGCCAGCTCGAGCGCGAGCTGGGCAAGCTGCTGCGCGGGGCGGCGACCCGGATCGCCTCCGGCGAGGCCGAGCTGCCGATCGTCCTCGACTCCGACGCGGTCCATGAGTCGCTCGGGCGCCAGCGCTTCTTCCAGGAGTCGGTCGAGCGCACGGCGATCCCCGGCGTCTCGACCGGGCTGGCAGTGACCGGCACCGGCGGCGACGTTCTCTTCATCGAGGCGACGGCGATGGAGGGCGACAAGGGACTGGTGCTGACCGGCCAGCTCGGCGACGTGATGAAGGAGTCGGCGCGGATCGCCCTCTCCTACGTGCGCTCGCACGCGGAGCAGCTGGGGATCGACCCGGCCCGCTTCGACCGCGAGTTCCACCTCCACGTCCCCGCCGGAGCGATCCCCAAGGACGGACCCAGCGCCGGCACCGCGATGACGACGGCGCTGGTCTCGCTGCTGAGCGAGCGCCCGGTCAAGCACACCGTCGGCATGACCGGCGAGGTGACCCTGCAGGGCCGGGTGCTGCCGATTGGCGGCCTCAAGCAGAAGGTGCTCGCGGCGCACGCGGCCGGACTGACCGAGGTGATCCTGCCCGAGCGCAACCGCGGCGATCTTGCCGAGGTCCCGGACGAGGTGGCGGAGGAGATGACCTTCCACCCGGTGATGAGCATCGAGGAGGTCATCGAGCGGGCGCTGGAGCCGGCCGAGAAGGGCGCCGGTGTCGCCGCGATGCCGTAGCTGCGCGCCGGTCCCGCCCGAGCTGCGGGCGGCGGCCGGCCTGCTCGAGCGCCGCTGGACGATGGCGACGATCTACGCCTGCTCAAGCGGTGCCGCCCGCTTCAACGAGTTCCGCCAGTCGCTGCCCGGCGTCTCGCCGACGACGCTCTCGGAGCGCCTGGAGCAGCTGGAGGCAGCGGGGGTCCTCGAGCGCCGGCTGGTCGCCGGTCGTCCCCCCCACACCGAGTACGCGCTGACCCGCCGCGGCCGGCAGCTGGCGCAAGCCGTCGCCGGGCTGCTCGAACCGCGCTAGGCCCTCCTAAGCGGTCACGAGGAGACGCGGTACCTGATGTGGGTCACCTCGGGCGTGTGCACTACCCGCTCCTGGGTCAGCCCGAGGTCGGCGCCGACGTTCTCGAACAGGCGCTCGCCGGCACCGAGCAGGATCGGGGCGACGTTCAGCTGCATCTCGTCGACCAGGCCCGCGGCCAGGTACTGCTGGGCTGCGCTGGCGCCACCGCTGAGCTTGACGTCTTGGCCGCCCGCCGCCTCCCGGGCCTGCGCCAGCGCCGACTCGATGCCGTCGGTGACGAAGTGGAAGGTCGTGCCGCCTTCCATCTCCAGCGGCTCACGCCCGTGGTGGGTGAGGACGAAGACCGGCACGTGGAACGGCGGGTCCTCTCCCCACCACCCCTTCCAGGGGTCGTTTGCCCACGGCCCGGGGCCGCCGCCAAACATGTTGCGCCCCATGATCACGGCGCCGACGTTTTCCATCGCTTCTTCGACGATCTCGCTGCTGGCGTTGACCTCGCCGCCCTCGCGACCGTGCGGCTTCCTCCAGGCCTCGAGCTTCACCACCCATCGGTGCAGGTCCTCCCCACCTTCACCCAGCGGATGCTCCTCGCCCTGGTTCGGCCCGGCGACGTAGCCGTCGACGGAGATCGAGATCTCGAACTTGAGCTTCGGCATGGCGACACCGTAACGGCTCGCCTCCTCGCTCGCCGGCGCCCTGGCTGTCACAGCCGCGGCCCGCCGTGCGTGTCAATTGGGTGAGCAACCCGCGCGAAGTACCTCCCACGACCGGCACCGAGCAGCGGGTCAACGATGCGCGACAGCGGCCTTACCGTGAGGACGCGTCGCTTTACTCCCAGCACCGGCAGGGGGGAACCCACCCCTACACCCTCGACGAGATCGACGCGCGCATAGTCGCCTGTGCGGCCGACCTCGCGGCGACCGACGGCATCGGCACGGTTCAGCCGCCAGTCCTCTCGGAGCTGGTGGGGATCTTTTGGCATCGCCTCTACCGCGACCTGAACGTGGACAGGAGCCGGCTCGCTCGGCATGGTGTGGAGTCCGGGCTGGCCGCGATCAGGCAGACCATCGCCCGCGAGAACCGGTCCGGCGAAGAGCGCCGCCAGCGAGAGCTGGAATCCCAGCAGACGCGTTCAAGCCACCCGGTCACCGGGGTGACGCTGAGCCGTCCGTGGGTTCTGGCCGCCTGCCTCCTACCGGCAATCGCGATCGAGGTATTCGGATCGACTCCCTCGATCGAGCAGGCATTCGGACTTCCCTGGACTGTGGCCGCCGCCTTCGCGACGGCGATCTCGGCGGTCCTCGTGCTCACTGCAGAGCAGTTGGGAAATGCACTGGCGAGCTCCAGCCGCAGCTCTCGCCGACTGACCGTGCTTCTCTCCGGGCTGGTCACGCTGGTCGCCGTAGCGGCCGGAATCTGGGCGATCGTCTCTCTCGCTGAAAGCCGGGCGACCAATCTCGCCTACAAGGACGCGCTCGCCGCGAGCAAAGCTCCCGACGACGGCGGGGGCCATCTCAGCGATGGCTCCAGCGGAGCAGCTACCGAGCCGAGCTCCGAACCGCCCCAGACGGTCGCAAGCGCTCCACCGGCGCCCGACTTCGATTTCTTCATCCCCCTTTCGATCCTCGTGCTCGCCACGTCAACGCTCGTCGCCTTTCGCGTCGAGGCCGCTCACGAGTGGAACGAGCTCAGCGTCGGCATAGAGGAAGCAGTGCTGGCCGCCGCCGACGAACGGGCCGTAGAGGAGGAGGCAAGGCAGGAAATCGTCGAGGCGATCGAGACCGAGGACACGGCCCTCCTGGACCTGGCCGGGTACGTCGAGCGCGAACGTGCCCTGCTCGATCTCTGGATTGCCCGCTTCCAGGCCGAGTACCAGCGCTTCTGCGCCGTGAGAGGCAAATCCCCCTGCTCAATTCAGGCGCCCCCGACCCCGCAGCTGGGCGATGTCCTCGTGCGCATACTGAACCCTGGCGGACTGCGCCAGCCCCGCCCCGAGCGTCCCTCCAGCGACCTCGGCCCCGAGGCTCCGCCCACGAACGATCCCTCGAGCTCCTCGGAGGAGACCGCCGAGCCCGAGTCCCCTGAGCCGGACGAGCCGCCACGACCACCACCACCGCCGCCGTCAAAACACAGCCCGCACCGCGGCCGACCGAGGCGTCGCCGGTCAAACGACGGCAAGCCCTCGTGGTACTCGCAAAGCGGGCGCCGCGAAGACGAGTAGAAGGAAGGGACCAAGAACATGGCCAGATCAGCAAGAGCGATCAAGAAGAAACGACAGCGGCAGCGGCTGCTCATCATCGGCGGCTGCGCAGTGGCCCTCGTGCTGATTGCCGGGACCGTGGCCTTCTCCCTCGACTCAACGCACCGGCCCTCCGGGTGCGTGATCGGGGACGTCTCGAAGTCCACGCGGGAAGCGCGCGAGGAATACCTGGAAGAGTTCTCACGCTTCGCCACGGCGATCGGGACCGAAGGCTCGGGGAACCTCTGCGTGATCCTCGCCGCCGCCGATCCCATCGCCGAAGGACTGCCTCGATCCTCCTTCGTCGGGCCGGACCCGGAGACGAAGGAATCGGTTGACGAACGGGCGAGCATCGAAGAAAAGGTGATCAACGCGACCGACGATTTCTCCAACCTGCTCGCGGATCCCGAAGTCGAAGAACGCGGCTCGGCGCTCGTCGAGGCCGCGACCGTGGCAGCTGAAGCGCTCGATCCAGGAGATCGGCTTCTCTACCTTTCCGACGGTCTGCAGTGGACCCGAGAGGTCGGCCACCTGATCGAAATGGATTTGACGCCGGCCAGCACTGCCGCCCTCCTCGCCCGCCTCGATCGCGAAGGCTACGTGCCAGACCTTCACGGCATCGAAGTCAGTTTCCCCTACATGTTCTTTCACCCCGGCGGCCTCGACGAAAACACTGTGAAGGTACGAAGGTTCTGGGATGCCTGGGCCGAATGGACCGACGCGGAGCTCACCGTCAGAGAGCCTCAATAGCCATATGGACTTATGTTTGATGAGCCTGCCCTGATCAATTGAGACAGTTCTTGCTATGAAATGCGGGCAACCGAGTCAGGGAGAACAGTGTTTCCGACAAAGGGGCTTAGTAAGGACTGGGGCAGTTCCCGCTGCGATCGCTCGCCTACCACGCGTACAGGCATCGCCGAGCTGGCGCGCATCTGTGAGCAGGGCGGCAAATCGACCTGGCCGTCGCGCGACCCATGGCAGAACAGTGATGCCTGGCAGAACGCCTACCTCGCGCTGGCCGCTCACATCGCGGACGGCAAGGTCGACCTCGATCGGCCGCTGCGTCCGCTGGCCCGGACCACCGCGCGCCGCTTTTTCCTGACCGATTGCAGGCAGCGGGGGCGGCTTTCCGAACTGACCGATGCCCAGCTCCACCGCTTTCACCTCGGCGAAGAGACGTCGCTCGAGGACCACGTGGAAGCATCCCGCCGCGGCGACGCCCTGCGCACCGCCATGCTCGGGCTGGTCGGCGAAGGCAGCCTCAGCGAGGCTGACCTCGCCATCCTCACCCGCCGCTACGTGGACGAGTGGAGTGCGAAAGAGGTCGCTGGGACGATGGGACTCGGCGTCGCCAACGTAAGGCAGATATGCGCCCGGCGCCGTCAGGTTCTTCGCCAAGCCCTCGCCGAGCAGGGCTTGGCGAGGGCGGCACACAGCTAGCGAAGCGTCGCCAACCCCTCCTCGTCGGGTATGAAGGTCACCTCCTGGCAGGGGTTGAGACCGCCCTGGTCGATGGAATCGCGCACTGGCCGCTCCAACAGCAGGTTGATGTACGGCGCCACCTTGCGCCCGTCCCAACTGCCGTCTGGTGGCAGGCGGTCTGAGATCACGGTGACGAACCGCTCAACCGCGAAACTGATGCGAAGGTCAAACTCGTCTCCGAGGTTTGCCGCGAGGTGCCGGCATGACTTTCGCACCATCGTCTCGAGCGCGTCGCGCCGGAGGTAGTCATACCCGACCAGTGAGTCCTGCAACCGACTCCACAGCGCAGGCGAGCCCAGGCCGCCGCCTTTGCTTGCCGTCTCGAGTTTGTGCTTGAGCACCTTCGCGCTGCAGGTGAGCAGGTCGTCGGTCTCCGGCAGGGCCTCAACCGTCAGTTCCGAGCCGGTCGGAGCCAGGCTCTCTCCAATCAACTCTTCCACCTCCTCGGCGCCGGGGAGCTCGCCGGCGGCGCTGCTCTGCGGCCCGGTGCCTGCATTGGTCGTAAGGATCAGGATCGCGTTCTCGAAGCTAACCGTTCGGCCCCTGCCATCGGTCAAGCGGCCGGCGTCGAGGATTCCCAGCAGCATCTCCGTCAGGCGCGGCGGGCCGCGATCGAACTCGTCGAGAACGATGATCGCCGCTTCCTCTTCCAGGGCCTCGGTTAGCACCCCCCCGTCCTCGTAGCCGATGTAACCAGGGGGCGCTCCAGTCAACCGCGCGGTGTCATGGTCCTGGTGAAACTCTGCGCAGTCGATTCTCCGCACCGCGTTGCGGCTTCCGACGATGGCCTCCGCGAGGATGTAGCCGGTCTCGGTCTTGCCCACCCCGGTCGGGCCGTGCAACACCATCGTCGCCATCGGACGGGTGACGGTCGAGCCAGGAGGTCGGTTTGCCGAACGCCACCTCCCCTGCTCCAGAAGCTCCCTGATCGATTCCATCGCCCGCGGCTGTCCGGCGATCTCGTCTTCGAGCATCGCCATGATCGTGCCGACGCCGACGCGGTTGATCGGGGTTCCACGGCGTTCGCGGCGCGCCCTGCGATACAGCGACTCCGGCCGCGAAAGCGGGGTTGCGACCGCGTGCGAACGGCGGCGGAGTTGATCGAGACCTCGGAGGCTATAGCCGTGGGTGATCCGCGCCAGCGATTCGAGGTCCTCGAGGGCGGAGTTCCTGCCGTCGGAGCCATAGAAGCCAGGCGCCAGACAGCGCAGGGCCGCCAAGCGCTCGGCGCGATCGGGCAAGTCAACGGTCTGCTCGACCACTCCCGGTACGGCGGCGACCAGGTTGGAGACACCGCTCGTGGGGCTGCCGTAGACGATCAGGACGTTCTTCACCGAGGCGTCGCCTCGCTGGTTCGGAAAGCCGGCCTCGGCCATCGCCTCGAGCAGGATGCCAAGCGCTCGCTGATCCTGCTCCTCCCGCGCTCCCAGCAGGGCTGCGGGATCCTGCAGGACGATTGCCACCGCCATCTCCTCCTGCCGCAGCAGCGCGCGTATCGCGCTGGAGATGTGGAATGGACTGCTGGCGCCGAGTTCCGCTCCGAGCTCGGGCACCACCGCGTTAACCACCTCGGCTCTGAGGACTTCCGCCACACGTTCATCCTGCTCCGGTTTGAGGCAGTGCAGTCCATCCGCCTGGTTGACGACCAATACGGCCTCTATCCCTACTTCTCGCGCCAGCAGGTCGGCGACGGCCCAAAGCTCCTCATAGATCTCGCCGTCGACCAGTACCTCATCGCCGAGATGCCCGCGCAGGACGACGTGCGCGCCCGACTGGACGTTGTCCGCCAATACGCGCAGATGCCGCGAGGTCTCGCTCACCCTGCCCCCCTCGTATCGCCGTGCTGGGCGCGCGCCGGATCCTCCGCCCTCCCGAACGCGGAAGGCGGCTGCTCGATCGCCATCTCGGCGCCGAATTCGGCCGCGATCCTTCTGACGTAGGCGTGCTGGCGCTCGCAGGCGCTCTGCCGTCCCGAGGCCGTCACCCGGTCGTCGATATCGCTGTTGGCCGTGTGGAAGACCAGCCGCTGCTCCGCTCCGTGCTTTCCCTCGGGGGAAGCCGGGTCGGCGTGGATCGTGAGCGGCATTCGCTCACCGCCTTCGAAGCGGAGGGTTCCGATGCGCGAAGCTCCCTCCGAGCCCGAATGGGCGTCGAACATGGCGCCGGTGCGGTCCACGATGGCGTCGATGACGGCCTGCTGAGAAGCGCTCGTCGTGTAGGCAAGATCGGCGCTCCGTTCCAGATCGTCGATCCGCGCCGCCGCGGCGCCGAGCGCACCCTCGGCGGCGTCAGTCGCGAGCGCTGCCTGCGCTCGTTCGAGCTCGGCCACCGGCAACTGCTGGGACAAAGCGTCGCAACGGGCAGCGAGCTTGCCGAAGCCAACCGCGTCGGAGACGCCGAGCTGGGCGTATTCCTCAGTGCGTCTGGCGACCCCGCCATGCGCCGCTTCGGCGCGGCTGGCCTGCATCTTCTGCTCTGCGGCCCTCAGCTCACGGAGGGCGCCCTCCCCCAACCGAACGGTCGCTCGGACCGTGCTTGCACTCATCTGCTTTCCACCTCTTCTCGGGCGTCGAAAGGAACGCCATCGTCTTTTCCACTGGAAGCCTGCGCCTCCAGCCGTGCGAGGAAATCGGGGATCGGGGGCACGCCGACCCACTCGAAGGCGAGGTCCGCGTCGATGACCCACTCCATCCCCGCCGGAGCGTCGGGTGAGAACGAGACATCGGCGCGGTGGCGCGGCGAGAGGACGTGCACGCGCTGGTTTCTCGACCCGCGCCAGCGCAGCGGCGCGTGCTGCCGCTTTACATAGGGCCCGTCGATCAGCAGGTCGAGGCGGGTAAGCAGGTCCTGCTGACGGGGGCTGCCGTGATTGCGCAGCCACTCGAGCCGGTAGCCCGAATACGACATCGTCGAGAGCGTGGGCCGCTCAGCTCGCAGCATGTCGATGAGTCGCGCCAGAGCGGGGGCCTGCAGGAACGGCTCGCCACCGCTGAAGGTGACACCCGCGATATCCGGGATCGCCGCCAGGCGCGAGCAGAGGCTCGCCACCTCGACCTCGCTCCCAGCGTCCAGCGCGTGGGTCTCCTCGGCTATGCAACCTCCGCACCGCAGGTGACATCCCTGCACCACCACGACGGCTCGTGTCCCGGGGCCGAGGACGGCGCTGCGCTCGATCACCCTGGCAATCCGCAGCGTCGATTCCCGGTCCGACCCCCAGTGCCTGCTCACCTGACGACCTCCAGCTCAGAAACCCACGCAGGAAGGGCAACGGTCGGCTCGGCCTGGTCGGCCATCTTCCGACCGCCGGCCAGCGATCCGGCGGGAAGGGCACCGAAGGCCGCGCTCGTGTAGGCGGCAACGAGCCGCTTCGCGAAAGCGATCTCTCCCTCTGCGACCGCCCGGGTTTCCTCCCGCAGGCCCCGTGCCGCCGCCTGGTTGCGCGACAACTCGGCCGTCAGCTCCTCGAGCACCTCGGCCTCTTCATTACGGCTTCTGCGCAAGCTGGCCACCCTGCGCTCCTCAATCGGCTCCTCCGAGACGACAAGCAGGAGGATCGAGAGCGCGACGGCCCCTGCGATCGCGCAGCCGAGCGCCAGGGGGTCGAAACCGAGGCGGGCGATGATGAAACCGGCAACCGCCGCCAGGCCAGCGCCGAGACCAACCCACCAGCCCGCGAGCGAGCGGTTGTGGAGCGGGGCCAGGCCCAGCTCGGCCTCCGGAATACCGGCAGCCAGAAGGGCTCTCTCGGTGCCGGCGATCTGCGCCTGCCCCGCATCGATGCCGGCTTCGCATACCTGCCGTCGTTCGTTGAGGTCGGTGTCCGCGGCCACGAACGCGACTCGCAACGCCGCCAGCCGCGCCTCGGCGATGCCCTCCGCCTCGGCGCCGATGGGGAACTCGCGCCCGAGCATGTCCTCGGCATGACGGAGCGAGTCGGCCTCGGCTTCCCCCCGCACCCTGGCCAAGAGCTCCCCGTGCGCAGACTCCGGGGTATAGGCGCCCGCCCGCTTCCGAGCGCCGTTGGAGGCGGACTCGAACTCCTCCGACTCCCCGCCGATGAGCAGGCTCTTGATCGAGATCATGGTCTTCCCTTCGGCGTCACACGACTGACACGCACTAGCGTCGTGTTTCGTGACGCTGAGCCCGGTGCTAGGTCAGGAGCCGTCGCACCTGCGCTGCGATCTCGACGTCCTCGCGGGCGTCCACCACGAGGACAGCGGGCGATAGGAAGGCGAGCTTCTCGGTCGCCGCCTCGCGCACCCGTGGCGAGTTCTCGCCGACGCCGCCGGTGAAGACGAGAGCGTCGATGCCGCCCATCGACGCCGCCATCGCGGCGACGCCGGCGACGAGGCGGTGGATATAGACGTCGAAGGCGAGGCGGCAGCGCTCGTCTCCCCCGTCGAGACCGGCAATCACCTCGCGCATGTCGCCGGAGCGGCCGGAGAGGGCGAGCAGGCCGGCTTCACGGTCGAGCGCACGCTCCATCTCCTCGGCGCCGATTCCGCCGTGGCGCTGGGCCCAGAGCAGCAGGCCGGGGTCGACTGAGCCGGAGCGCGTCGCCATGACCAGGCCCTCCAGCGGCGTGAAGCCCATCGTCGTATCGACCGAGCGGCCGTCCTGCACCGCGGTGAGCGAGGCGCCGGCGCCGAGGTGGGCGGTGACCAGGCGCAGCCCCGTGACGGGGCGGTCGAGCAGTTCCGCGGCGCGCCGACTCGCATACGCATGCGAGAGGCCGTGGAAGCCGTAGCGGCGCAGCGACCAGCGCTCGCTCCAGGCGGCCGGCACCGCGTAGGTCGAGGCCGCCGCGGGGATCGTCGCGTGGAAGGCGGTGTCGAAGCAGGCGACGGCCGGCAAGCCCGGCCGCAGTTCGTCCAGGGCCCGCATCGCCGCGACAGCCGGCGGGTTGTGCAGCGGCGCCAGGTCGGCGAGACGCTCGAGCTGATCCTCGACGGCCGGGTCGACGGCGATCGGGCCGGTGAAGTCGGGGCCGCCGTGGACGACCCGGTGCCCGGCTGCATCGACCGGCGCACCCGCTTCGAGGACCGCCTCCAGATCCGCGCGCAACTCGTCCGCCCCCGCGACGGCGCCGCTCTCGCGCGAGCAGACGACCCGCTCCTCCCGATCCAGCACCCGCAGCTTGAGGCTGGAGGAGCCGGCGTTGACGGTGAGGATCCGGCTCGGCGGCGCCGTCACGTCAGGCCGCGTCCCAGGTCCAGTCGCGGACCTCGGGCATGTCCTCGAGGTACTCGCGCACGTAGGAATGGTGGCGATCGAGCATCTCCGTGCAGTGCGCTTCCAGCGCCGCGGCTCCGTCGGGCCGGCGCCGGGTCCGGCGCAGCGCCTCCAGCGCCAGGTGGTAGCGGCTCATCCGGTTGAGCACGACCATGTCGAACGGGGTGGTCGTCGTCCCCTGCTCGTTGAACCCGCGCACGTGGAAGCGGCCGGGATGCGGGCGGCCGTGCAGGAGCTGGTGCAGGGCGCGGGCGTAGCCATGGAACGCCATCACGACCTCGTCGTCCTCGCCGAAGAGCTCGAGGAAGTGCTCCTCCGCCAAGCCGTGCGGGTGCATTTCGCGCGGAAACAGGACCATTAGGTCGATCACGTTGACCACCCGCACCCGCAGCTCCGGCACGTCCCGGCGCAGCAGCCAGGCCGCCGCCAGCGTCTCCATCGTCGGGATGTCGCCGGCGCAGCCGAGGATCACGTCGGGGTCCTCGCCGCCGGCGGTGCCCGCCCAGCCCCAACGCGACGCCCCCGCGGCGGCGTGGGCGAGCGCGTCCTCGTAGCCGAGGTACTGCAGCTGCGGCTGCTTGTCCTGGACGATCAGGTTGACGTAGTCGCGGCTGCGCAGGCAGTGGTCGGCGATCGCGAGCAAACAGTTGGCGTCGGGCGGGAAGTAGACGCGGACGACCTCGCCGCGCAGGGAAATCATCGTGTCGATCAGCCCCGGGCCCTGGTGGCTGAAGCCGTTGTGGTCGTTGCGCCAGCAGGTCGAGGTCAGGAGGACGTTGAGCGAGGCGACCGGCGCCCGCCACGGCAGCCGCCGCATCTCCTCCAGCCACTTCGTGTGCTGGATCGCCATCGAAGCCGAGACCATCGCGAAGGCCTCGTAGGTGGCGAAGATGCCGTGGCGCCCGCTCAGCAGGTAGCCCTCGAGCCAGCCCTGGCAGTTGTGCTCGGAGAGCACCTCCATCACGCGACCGTCCGGGGAGACGTTCTCGTCGTCCGGGCGGGCGTCGATCAGGCAGCGGTCCTCGACCTCGAAGACGGCGCCGAGCCGGTTCGAGTTCGTCTCGTCGGGACAGAAGAGGCGGAAGTTGGCGGCCTCGGAGTTGGCCGAATAGACGTCGCGCAGCAGCTCGCCGAGGCGCCTGGTCGATTCGGCGTGCTCGGACCCGGGCCGCGCGACCTCGATCGCGTAGGCGGCCGGGTCGGGGAGCTCCAGCGCCACAAGGCGGCGGCCGCCGTTGGCGTGCGGCGTCGCGCCCATCCGCTTCTCGCCCGCGGGCGCGAGCGCCGCCAGATCGGAGACCAGCCGTCCGTCGCCGTCGAAGCGCTCCTGCGGCCGGTAGCGGCGCATCCACTCCTCCAGCATCGCCAGGTGCTCGGGGTTCTCGCGCACTCCGCTCAGCGGTACCTGGTGCGAACGGAAGGTCCCCTCGATCGCCACTCCGTCGACCTGCTTCGGCCCGGTCCAACCCTTCGGCGTGCGCAGCACGATCGCCGGCCAGCGCGGTCGCCGCACCGCGCCGCCGCCGTCGCGAGCGTGGGCCTGGATCGAGGCGATCCCCTCGCGGCATTCGGCCAGCGCCTTGGCGAAGTCGCGGTGGACCTGGCGCGGATCCTCGCCGCTGACGATCCGGCATTCGTAACCGTGGCCGGCGAGCAGGTCGCCGATTTCCCACTCGCGCGCCCGGCCCAGCACGGTCGGGCCGGAGATCTTGTTCTCGTTCAGATGCAGTATCGGCAGCACCGCGCCGTCGCGGGCGGGGTTGAGGAAGCGCACCCCCTTCCAGGATCCCTCCAGCGGCGCCGTCTCCGCCTCGCCGTCGCCGATCACGCAGGCGACGAGCAGGTCGGGGTTGTCGAAGGCGGCGCCGAAAGCGTGGACCAGCCCGTAGCCGAGCTCGCCGCCCTCGTGGATCGAACCAGGCGTCGGCACGCTGACGTGGCTCGGGATCCCGCCAGGGGTGGAGAACTGCCGCACCAGCCGCAGCAGGCCCGCCTCGTCCCTCGACACCTGCGGGTACACCTCGGAATAGGTGCCCTCGAGATAGACGTTGGCGACGACCGCCGGGCCGCCGTGGCCGGGACCGGCGACGAAGAGGACGTCGTCGCCGGTCTCGCGGATCAGCCGGTTGAGCTGGGCGTAGACGAGGTTCAGCCCCGGCGAAGTGCCCCAGTGGCCCAGCAGCCGCGGCTTGATGTGCTCGGGCCGCAGCGGCTCGCGCAGCAGCGGGTTGTCTCGCAGGTAGATCTGGGCAACCGTGAGGTAGTTGGCCGCCTCCCAGTAGGCGAGCAGCCCGTCAAGCTCGGCTTCGCTCGGCTCCACCACCGCCGTCGAGTAAAGCAGGGCCGGGGCGGGCCATGACCTCCAGGGACAACACGCTGGACAAGAGGAGATACTGCGTCGGTGATCGCCAACTGCTCCGTCTACGAGCGCGGCCGCCGTCGCGACGGCGATCTCCCGCTCGAGCGCGCCGGCAGCGCCGTGCGCGAGCCGGGCGCCTTCGTCTGGCTCGGCGTCGTCGAGCCCTCGGCCGAGGAGTTCGAGGCGATCGCCCGCGAGTTCGACCTGCACGAGCTGGCGGTCGAGGACGCGATCAAGGCGCACCAGCGTCCCAAGGTGGAGCTGTACGGAGACACGCTGCTGGTCGTGGTCAAGACCGCGCGCTACGTCGACCCCGAGGAGGTGATCGAGATCGGCGAGCTGCTGCTCTTCGTCAATCCCGGCTTCGTCGTCACCGTCCGCCACGGCGAGGGCGAGCTCGGCCCCGTCCGCGCGCGGATCGAGCGCCGCCCCGACCTGCTCCAGCACGGCCCCGGCATGGTCCTCTACGCGATCCTCGACCACGTCGTCGACGGCTATGAGGTGGCGGCGGAAGGCATCGAGGTCGACATCCAGCAGGTCGAGCGCCAGGTCTTCTCCGAGGACCGCGGTAACCCGGCGGAGCGGATCTACAAGCTCGAGCGCGAGGTGCTCGACTTCCAGGCGGCGGTGGCGCCGCTGTCCGGTTCGGTCGACGAGATCTCCCGCGGCCACTACGAGGTCGTGCCGGAGGAGCTGCGCGAGTACTACCGCGACGTCCACGACCACCTGCGGCGGGCCAGCGGGCGGATCGCCAGCTTCCGCGAGCTGCTGGGCAACGCCCTGCAGGCCAACCTCACGCAGGTCTCCGTGCGTCAGAACGAGGACATGCGCAAAATCTCCGCCTGGGTCGCGATCCTCGCGGTGCCGACGATGATCGCCGGCGTCTACGGGATGAACTTCGAGCACATGCCGGAGCTGGAGTGGCGCTTCGGCTATCCCACCGTGCTGGTCGTGGTCATCGTCGCCTGCGCGCTGCTCTACCGGCGCTTCAAGCGGGCGGGATGGCTCTAGCGTCGCTGGCGTCCGTGGCGTCCGGGGCCCGTTCGCGGCGCACGTAGTCGACCGCCGTCCAGGCCGCGGCCGCGATCGGGACCGAGAGCAGCGCCCCGAGTAGGCCGGCGACGACGGTTCCCGCTGCGAGAACGAGGAGGATCACGACCGGGTGCAGCCGGATCACCCGCCCGACGATGTTGGGGTAGAGCAGGTCGCCCTCGACCTGCTGGATCGTGAAGATCGCCGCGACGACAAGGGCGGCGGCGAGCGCGCCGTCGCTGATCAGCGCGACCAGGGCGGCGATCGCGCCGGCGAGCATCGCCCCGATCAGCGGGATGAAGGCGCCGAGGAAGACGACGACCATCAGCGGCACGACCAGCGGCACGCCGATGATCGCCAGGGCGATGCCGATCAGCACCGCGTCGACGACGGCGATCAGGGCGACGCCGCGCATGTAGCCGGCGGTCGACTGCCAGACCTCCCGCCCGGCGCCCTCGATCAGCTGACGATGGCGCTCGGGTGCGAACGAGACCGTCCACGCCCACATCCCGCGGCCGTCGTGGACGAAGAAGAAGACGAGGACGACGAGAAGCAGCAGGCCGGCGAGGACTTCGGCGAGCAGGGAGGCGCCGCTGAGCACACCCTGGCCGATGTCCCCAGCGTGCTCGCGCAGCGAGTCGAGCCCTTCTTCGACGGCTTCGTCGATCTCGCGGCGTTCGAGGTCGAGCGGGCCCTGGACGAGCCAGCGCACGACCTCTTCCACGCCTTCGTCGACGGTGGTCTCGAGCTGGTCGAACTGGTCGATGAAGAGGGGGACGATCAGCCATACCACCCCGGCCAGCACCAGCACGCTCGCCAGCATCACGACGAAGGTGGCAATCGCGCTCGGCCAGCCATGCCGTCGCAGCAGGTCCACCGGGGGCACGAGGAAGGTGGCAATCAACAGTGCCGCCAGCACCGGCACGACGACGATCCGGAGCCGGGCCAGGACCCAGAGCCCGAGGACGATCGCGAGCCCGATCAGGATCAGGTTCACGGCCACCCGGGTCGCTGGCCAGAGCGCCTCTCTCACGAGTCGCCTAGCCCTCTTGGCCGGTCGCGTCCGTGATCGGGGCGCCGACGGGCTTGGACTCCGGCGAGCCGCGCTGCCGCAGGTACACCGCCAGGATTGCGAAGGACCCCACGGCGAGGAACTCCGACTGCCAGTTCTGGAACGTCGCCTGCCAGAAGTCCGAGCTGCCCACGTAGCTCCACCAGGAGAACGTGGGATCGCCGTGCACCGCTTGTTCCTGGTTGAAGTTGGTCATGCCGGTGACAGACTGGGCGAACCAGGAGGCGAAGAAGATCATCGCCATGGCGATGATCAGACTGTTCGAGTAGACCGCCGTGCGCAGCCCGCCGACCCTGGCCCAGCGTGGCGAGTCCTGGCGCGCATGCTTGCCGACCCGCTGGTCTTTGTCGGACTCGGTGCCCGCTTTGTCGAGCTCCTTGGACTCCGGCGAGCCCTTCTGCAGCAGCCAGACCGTCGCCAGGGCGAAGAGCGCGAACTGGAGGTACTCAGACTGCCAGTTCTCCATCACCGCCTGCCCGAAGTTCGAGGTGCTGAGGTAGCGCCAGAAGCCGATCGCGTTCTCCCCGTGTGCCAGCTGCTCCTCGTTGTAGAGGTTGTGCCCAGAGATCGCCTGGCCGAGCAGTGCCAGCAGGAAGATCGTCAGGAAGAAGAGCGAGAGCGAGTTCTCCTTGACGAATCGCTTCATCGGCGTCACTGGTGGGAGAGGCCGATGACGGAGAAATAGGCGATCCCGCCGACGAGGATCACGGCCCAGACGAAAGCCATCGCTCGCATGCCTAGAGCCTCCCCCCTGGGGAGGACGGTTAAACGCCGAGGCGCTCCTGCAACCCGCCGGCCGGAATAGTTCAGGGGTCGGTCGGATGGTCGATCTTCGCCCGCGCCCCCCAGAGGACCTTCACGTCGCGATAGGTGACCCCGGGCTCGACCTCCTCCGGCAGGTTCTCGCGTCGCGTGCGCAAGCTCGACTTCACCCCCGGCTCGCCCTCGAACCAGACTTTCGTCTCGGGCACGATCCCGAAGCGCAGCTCGCGGGCGCGCACCGAGGTGAAGACCTCGACGTCGGGCGTCTCGTCTTCGGCGAGCTCTTCCGCGCGCTCCCCGGCGCCGTCGCCGCTCATTCGCTCACCGCCCTGACGTCGTTGACGGTGATCCGGCCGTCCGCACCGCTTCCCTCGACCTCGTCGAGGTCGATTCCAGCCGACTCGGCCTCGCGCAGCGCCGCGTCAGTGGCGTTGTGCTTCATCGCCCGCCGCTGTCGTCGCCGCTCGCCCAGCTCGGCGGCCTTGTGCGTGGCGGCGAGGCCCAGGTCTTTCGCCTCGTCGCTGGCCGCGGCGCCGAGCTCTTTGGCGACGAGCTTCGCCGCTTCCTTGGCCAGCTTGCCGGCGGTCAGCCCGTTGCCGCCCTGGCCTTCGCCGCCGCCGTTGCCGCCCCCCGCTCCGCCGCCTCCGCCGGCCAGCTGCGCGGCGCCCTGGCCGAGCCCGCCGACCGCCTGGCCCGCGCCCTGGCCGAGGCCGCCGACGGCCTGGCCGGCGCCTTCGCCGACGTCGCCCACGGCCTGCCCGGCACCTCCACCGACGTCTTCGACGGCGCCACCGGCGCCTTTGCCGACGTCTTTCACAGCTCCCTCGGCGCCTTCGCCGACATCTTCGACGGCGTGGCCGGCGCCCTGGCCGATCTGGCCCACGCCTTTGCCTGCCCCGGCGCCGACCTGTTCGAGCGAGTGCCCGATGCTTTCGAGCAGCGCCGGATTGCGGTCGAGCGTGGTCAGCACGCGATCGATGATCGCGGTGACGTGGTCGAGGCGAGCGCGCAGCAGCGCCTGCGCTTCAACGCCCTTGATGCTCAGTTCGACTTTGCCGAGCTCGGCATGGACGCCGACGCTCAGCTTGACGAGATCGAGGACCTCGGCGTGCAGGGATACCCGCGCCTCGAGGTTGTCCAGCTCGAAATGGATCTCGTCGACTTTGACCACCGGCACGTCGAGAAGGACGTCCGGCTCGTCGCTGTCGCTGATCGAACCCGGATGGAGCAGGGTGTAGTCCTGGTACTCGCGCTCGGGAACCGTCCCCTCCGCGGTCTGGTTCCGCAGCGGGCTGCGGCTGCTTCCGTTGCCGCTGCCGCCCGAGTTGCCGCCGCCGCCCGAGCCCTGACCGGACTTCCTCGGAGCGCGCCGGCGGCTCTGCGAGCTTTCCGATTTCGAGCTGCCCGAGCTCTTGCGGGGAGCCCGCCGTTTCGTCTGTTCACGCGCCATCTCGTACCTCTCCTCTCGTCTGCCCCTGCTCCCGCTCTCCCAATTCCCACGATCTGGGAGCGCAAACGTGTGGAGCGGTCGCCCCGCTGCCTAGGCCTGCCGGCGCGGCGAGCCGTGGTCCGCCAGGTAGTGCTCGAGGGTCGCGTCGGTGCTCTCGCCGGGCATGCGCAGCCGCGTCCGCAGGGTCTCGGCGAAGTCGTCGATCGCCAGCCGCAGGATCTCCGCCCGCACCCGCAGCGCGTGCGGCCGCTTGTGCTCGCTCGCCTCCTCCACCAGCGAGGCGAGGAAGGGCAGCAGGCCGGCCAGGGCGCGCTCGTCGTCCTCGGTGCGGAAGTAGTGGACGATCGGGAAGTGGATCAGGTCGCGGCGGGTGCGGATCAGCTGCTCGGCGAAGGAGGCCAGCATCGTCTCCAGCAGCTCCGGATCGGCGTCCGCCAGCTCCTCCCCCAGTCGCCCCTCCGCCTCCTTGGCGAGGTGCACCTCGTGGGCGAGCGAGTCGCGGCGCGAGATCGCGTTGTAGATCGAGATCAGCCAGGAGATGCTCGCCGTGAGCAGGCCGAGCCCGAACATCGTCTCCACCGGCCCCAGCACCCGCAGCAGCGGCGAGGCCGGCGATATGTCGCCGTAACCTAGGCTCGTCAGGTTGACCAGTGAGACGTAGAGCGCGTCGACGAAACCCGTGTGCTCGGCGGGGTCGAGGCCGGGGTCGAAGGTGAAGCCGCCGGGCAGCTGCGGCATGAACACCAACGCCCAGCCCACCGCCAGCAGCGTCGCCCACGTCGCCACCACGGCGATGTAGCTGAGTGGCCCGACCAGCCTGGCGATGCCCCTCCCCCCGAACCGCCTCGCCAGCGCCGATGCGCCGGCGACGATCAGCCGCGCGATCGCCCCGCGGCCGAGTGGATGGAAGAGGACGTCGAAGATGTCGCGCAGCGCCAGCGCGATCAGCGCGATTCCCAGCAGAGTCCAGACGGCGTCCACGGGGGAACGCTATCCGGCCGGTCCCCAGAGCAATCGTTCGCAGGCTAACCCTTCGGCGTGCAGGGCAGAACGTGGGTTATCTTCACCGAGGTACCGTCGGCGAAAAGGGGTTTCCCTTCGGCGTAGTAGCGACCAGTTGGACAGCTTGCGGTCAGGTAGCTCTGTTTCTTGCCCCTGTAGGTGAATTTGCGGTCGATGGCGAGCTTGAACTTGGTGACCGAGCCAGCGCCGCCGGCAATCGCTGGAATCTGTGCCTCTGCGTGGATTCCGTAGTGGCCTCGATCGATGCGGGTGAGCTGGACGGGAACGATGACCGCGGTCGGTGCGGGGACGTTGACGTAGGTGTGGATGAATAGATGGGTGGTCCCGCCGATGACTCCGCCGTTGAAGAGGAAGATCGGGCCGGTGGCGGCGAACGGCGCCTGTTCCGGGAAGGCGACCTCGACCTCGCCTTTCCCGCTGCCGACGATCGCATCGGGGCAGGCCTTCTTCGCGTCCCTGGTGGAACGCGCAGTGAGCTGGCCCCGCCTGCAGACGGGCAAGCCCTTTGCGTTCACATGAATGGTCTTGTCGAAGTCGACCCTCACGCTCTCGAGCGCGGGGGGATGGCTCCCGTCGATGGTTCCGATTTGCGCATTCAGGTAAGCCGCGATCGGCGCCTGCTCGTGCCTGGGCAGTTTGGAAGGCGAGATGCCTCCGTCATCCCTGACGAAGATGTTCCCCACCCTCACTTCCTTCAACTCGGCGAAGGCGCTCCCCACAACGATCAGCCCGAACAGTATCCCGACGGACGTGATGCGAATCAGGTGTTTCCTCATGCTCTTACCCCCTGCCTCGTGGGAAACGGATCGAGTCGATCATCTCCCGCTGCAGGCGGCTGCCGCCTCCCCAATATGGGGTCTTGCTCAGCCGAGACTCAGCAAACCGGGAAGGCGCGTCAAGCGTCCAGCCGCAGGGCGGTCTCCAGGTCCGTCGCGAAGTCCTTGAGGGGGCGGCCGAACAGGTCTTCGATGGCACGAATGCGATTGGTGACCGTGCGACGGTCGACGCCCAGCACGGCGGCGGTCGAGGAGATGTTTCGCTCGGCGGCGAAGTAGGCGCGCAGGGTCTCTCGCGCCACCTCGCCCCCGTCCCGCGCTCTTTCGAGCGGCTCGAGGTAGAGCTGGTGCAGCGAAGCGGCGGCGAGATCGTCGCGGAGGAGCGATGCAAGCAGGACTACGTCCGCGTAGCGCAGGATCGGCTGCCCTCTGCGCTCGGCGATCGGCAGCGCCGCCTTGGCCTGGCGGTGGCTGAGCCGCCAACCCGAGAGTCCCTCGCCGGGCTCGCCGACGGTCACGAACACCCGGTCCAGGGGGATTTCGCCAAGCGCCCGCAGGGCCCGCTCGGGCTCGACCGGGCGCCCGCCGCCGAGCCAGCACGCCCAGACGGGCTCCTCCTCACGGCAGACGGCGAGCAGGCGACGGTCCAGTCTCCCCGCCAGCACGCGCATCGCTTCCGGCGCCCCCTCTCCCTTCGCCATCAGGGCGAGGTGGTGGGCGTCGAGGTCATATCCGAGCTCGGAGTAATCAACCAGCTCGCCGGCCAGGAGGCTCTTGACACACTCGCGGCGTCGCTCCGCGGAGCTGCTCGGCCAGCTCTTCGCCTCGCGGGCGTGCTCAGCGCTGACGGCGGCGATCAGGCGATCGCCGAGCGTCGCCTGCGCGCCGAGCAGGCGACGAAGGACCGCGCTTGGTACTTCCGCGCGCTCCGCCTCTTCGGCGAGGAAGTCCCCGAAGAGGGCGCTGCCCGCGAGGTAGCGACGCAGAACGGTGTCGAGAGTGACACCGTCGCGTGCATCGAGACGGGCCTGTGCGAGCAGGACCGCTGGAACGGCTGGGGCGCGGCGCTCACCGAGTTCGAGCACGACAAGCCGATGGTCGATGGCGGCGGCGAGAGCGGCATCGAGGCCTTGGAGGTAAGCGGGGTCGGCGACCTCGTGGGGATCGGAGATCGCGTAAACGCGAGTCGCGATCGCCGCTTGAATCTCAGGCAGACGTGCGCGAAGGCGAGACGCGAGTGCCGAACGCGCCTCATCGGAGGAGGGCGCTGCTCGGCGGGACCGCCCTGCGACGGCAAGGCGAGAGCCATCGACGGAGGGACGCGAGCCACGCTTGCTCACGCGTTCACCCTAGCGGCAAAAACGCGCGTGGGAGCTTCCTGCGGGACACCATCCTCCCGAGCACATCGCAAGACTGTTCCGATGACCGCCGCCCTGTCTGCCCGTGGCCTCTCGAAGCGCTACGGCGCGACGGCCGCGCTCGACGCCGTCGATCTCGAGGTCGGGGCGGGAGAGCTTGTCGGCCTGCTCGGCCCCAACGGGGCGGGTAAGTCGACGCTGGTGAAGATCGCCTGCGGTCTAGTCCGGCCGACGGCGGGCGAGGCGCACGTCGCCGGGGCGACGGCCGGCAGCCGGGCGGCGCGAGCGTCCACCGGCTACCTCGCCGAGCTGTTCCGCTTCCCCGGCTGGGCGCGCGCCGAGGAGGTGCTCGCGCTGCACCAGCGCCTGGCCCGCTCCGACGGCGGAGCGGCGGAGCGCGAGGGGCTGCTGGCGCGGGTCGGCCTCGCGGGCGAGAGCCGGCGCCGAGTGGAAACGATGAGCAAGGGCATGCAGCAGCGGCTGGGAATCGCCCAGGCGCTGATCGGCGCCCCGCGGCTCGTTCTGCTCGACGAGCCGACGAGCGCGCTCGACCCGGGCGGCCGGCGCACGGTTCGCGATCTGCTCGTCCGGCTGCGCGACCAAGGGGTTGGAGTGCTGTTGAACTCTCATCTGCTCAGCGAGATCGAGCTCGTCTGCGACCGGGTCGTGATCATCGACGGCGGCCGGGTGGTGACCGAGGGACGGCCGCGGGACCTGACCGCGCCCGGCGGCGTCGAGATCGAGACCTCCGAAGGGGTGCAGCGCCTGCCCGACGCGCGGCGCGAGGACGTGCCGCGGATCGTGCGCGAGCTCGTGAACGCCGGTACCGAGGTATACGGCGTCCGCGTCGTCAGCGGCACCCTCGAGGACGCCTATCTCGCCGCCGTGGTGGGACGCGACGGGTGAGCGACGCGATCGCCATCGCCGGCCATGCGCTGCGGGAGGCGGTTCGCCGCCGGGTGCTGCTCGTCGTCGCGCTGCTCACCGCGGTCTTCCTCGGGCTCTACGCGCTGGCAGCCTTCGCGGCCTTCGACTCGCTCGAGCGGGAAAGCGGCGGCGGCCTCATCCCGGTCGACGAGCGGGCGCTGGCGGGCGGGACGCTGCTCGGCCTGGCGATGTTCGTCGCCCTCTTCCTCGGCGTCGTGCTGGCCGTCTTCCTCACGCTCGGGGCGGTCCGCGGCGACGCCGAGCGCGGTCTGCTGCAGCCGTTGGTCGTGCGTCCGGTGGGTCGCACGACGCTGCTGACCGGCCGGCTGCTCGCCGCCTCCGCCGTCTGCGCGCCCTATGTCGTGACCGTCTTCCTCGTCGCCGCGCTGATCACGCGGGCCGCCGGCGACTTCACCCCGGGGTCGCTCGTCGTCCCCGCTGCCAGCCTCGCGCTGGGGGTCGTCACCGTGGTGGCGATCTCCCTGCTTGGCTCGACCGTGCTCGGGACCACCGCCAACGGCATCGCGATCTTCATGGTCTTCGCCACGGGGCTCGCCGCCGGGCTACTGGGTCAGATCGGCGAAGCGCTCGACGTCGACGGACTGACGACGGCGAGCTCGATCATCTCCTGGATCGTCCCGTTCGAGGCGCTTTACCAGAACGGACTACACGCGCTGACCGCGGATATTGGCGGCGCGGCCGGCGTGATCGTGCAGCTTGGCCCGTTCGGCGGCGCCAGCTCCGTCGGCATGGCGATCTGGCCGTGGGCAGTGGCATGGTCCGCCGCGGTGCTGGCGCTGGCGGCCCTGGCCTTCCGCCGCCGCGACCTCTGAGCGAGCGATGAGGCGCTGGGGGCGGGATGTCGCCTACAGCAGGGTAGGCGGCTTGCACCTCCCAACGGGTCTTCGCGCTACCTTCTTGCCGATGATTGACGAGGCCACCATCGCAGAGGCAGGACGGAGGATCTCTGCGGCAGCGCCGGACGCGAGGGTGATCCTGTTTGGGTCGCACGCACGCGATGAGGCAGATCACCAGAGCGATCTTGACCTTCTGGTGATCGAGCCCGAGGTCGAAAACGCAGCCATGGAGTCGGTGCGGCTTCGCCGGACCCTCCGAGGCCTGGGCGTACCGGCAGATGTGATCGTCGTGGACGAGAACCTCGCTCGCCGCCGCTCAGTGGTCGCGGGCACGATGGTGGAGCGAGCGCTTCGCGAGGGCCGAGTTCTTGTCAACGCCTGAGCACCGGGAGGTCGCCAAGCTCCTGCTTCAGAAGGCTCGCGAGGATCTCAGCGCCGCACGAGTCTTAGATGGTTGATTCCACGCCCTCAGGCGACATAGTCGACCAGGGCGCGGCTCGGACGCCCGAGCCTGTGGTTGAGCGCAGTGCACGCAGCCAGTGCCAGGAAGCGTTGGGCGATGCGAACAAGCGGTTGTGCAGGGTGCGAGCACCATGGCGCTCGAGGGTGAGACTGTCCTTCCTTGCAGGTCCAAAAGATCGACTCGATCCGCTGGCGGATTCGTCGTGGAAGCCGGGGGACCCGACGGCGAAGACGCCGATGAGCCACTCGATCGCTCGGTCAGGCCGGCTCGGCGCGTTGTGGAAACCCGGTTGCTGGGGCAGCTCAGGAAGAGATCGCGAAGGCGCTTGCGGGCGACGGCGGGAAGCGGCGATCGGAAAGGTCCCATGATCGCCTGGGCGACGCAGAGCAGGTCGGCGTGCATCGGGGCCTTTCGGTCGACGGTTGCTTCAGCGCCGCCGACTTCAGCCTCTGCGTTGAATCCCTCGATCACGGTGTGCCGTGGATCAACCATCTAGTAGGTGGGGCTGGATGGCCGAAAGCGAGCCTGGGTCTTCGGTTCGCGCTTGGCTGGAGCCCCTCGTCCGGACCAGCCCGCCCCGTCGAGAAAGCTTCAGCTATTAAGGTACGACCGCGTAATGGGCCGGGAACGCTTGCGCTTGGGCGGGTTGATCGGGGCGACGGCCCTGATCCTCTCGCTTGCCCCGGCGCTTGCAGCGGTCCCGGTTCCCACGATCCTTCCGTTGCGGCCAGGCGCTGAGCTAGAGCCCAACGGCGGACCGGCGGACGCGAGTCCGATCGCGAGCGGCGAGCGGGTTCGCGGCAGCATCTTCCCCGCCGGGGACGTCGACTACTACCGCTTCAGCGCGGCGGCCGGGGACTTGGTTTACGCGAGGACGGCAACGCAGATGCTCGGCCGCAACGGTGAAACGCAGCTCGCTCTCCTGGGCTCCGACGGCACCACGGTGATCGAGACCGATCTCGGAGACGGCACCTTCAGCTCGTCCAGCATCGCCGGCGCGACGATCCCGGCCAGCGGGACGTTCTACCTGATGGTCACCCACCCCTCGCCTAGCGGGGAGACGCGCCCCTACGACCTCTACTTGCAGCTGCGATCGGGCGCTCCCGTCGGCGAGACCGAGCCGAACAACTCCGCGGCGGAGGCCGACTCGATCGCCGGCGGCTACGTCTCCGGGGTCCAGAGCCCGGTGGGCCTCGACTTCTACGCCATGCAGCTGAAGGCGGGGGACACCCTCTTCCTCTCCTTGGACTTCGATCCCGAGCGCGACGGCCTCGGCTTCAACGGCCGGTTGGGGTTTGGGGTGTTGGGCGAGCCCGGCAATCAGTATCGCCTCGGCGTCCGCAACCAAGTGCCGTCCGGATCACCGTCGATCGCCTACGAGATCACGATTGCGAAAGACGGGACCTATTACGCCGAGGTAAACACGGTGGACCCGGCGGAAGGCGGTCCACAGGCGACCTACAGGCTGTCGGCCACCGTCCTGCCGGCGGCTCGACCGAACTGCCGCACTTACTCGGTCGCTCCCTCCCCGGGAGCGATTCAGGATGGCGGCGAGACCGTCTTCCCGATCGGCGTGCCCGACCCCGCCATCATCGAGCGGGCCGCGGTCGGGCTCGACCTGACCCATGGCCGCCTCGGGGAGCTCGCCCTTTCCCTGCGAGCCCCCAGCGGTCATCAGGTTCCCCTATTCCAGGGCAAAGGCGGGGAAAAGCTCGACTCGCACATGCGTACGGGCTTCGATCTCTACGCTGCCGACTCAGGGGTCGCAACCATGAACCCCGTGTTCCTGCAGCCGCCGGTCGGCAACGAGGTCAACTGGCTGAACGGCCAGCAGGCCGGCGGGATTTGGAGCCTGGTCGCGCGCGACAACGCGGTGGGGGAAACGGGCTTTGTCTCCCGCATCGATCTCGTTCTCTGCGGACCTTCCCACCCCCTCAGTCCCGAACCGTTGATCCTCGCCGAGCCGGAGCCCCCGCGACTCTTCGGATTGAAGATCTCGCCCAACCGCTTCCGTGCGCTTCAGAGGAAGGACGCGCGCCGGCCAGAGGCGAGGATCAGCGCCGGGCCCGCTCCGGTGGGGGCCACCGTCTCCTACTTCGACTCCCAGGCTTCACTGGCTCGCCTGACCGTCTTCGCGCGCCTCACCGGAAGGGTGGGGGCCAACGGAAAGTGTGTGCGGCCGAGGCGGTCGAACGGCAGGAAGGCGAGTTGCACGCGGCTGCGGCGCGTCGGTTCCTTCGCTCGTCGGGACAGAGTTGGCAAGAACGTACTGCGCTTCAACGGTCAACTCGAGGGGAAGGTGCTCGCCCCGGGTCGGTACGTCCTCGTCGTCACCGCTCGATCGCCCGCCGGGAAGGCGAGCTACAACAAGCTGAAGAAGCCGTTCGCGATCGCCCGGTGACGCTGGGCGTGACCGGGGGCCTCGAAGCAGCAACGGCAGCTATCAGCTTGGCGGAACAGGTTGTCGCCGAGAACGAATGATCTAGTGCCTTAGCGCGTCGAGGACGCCCTTTCGCAGTCAGGCGCCGACGTAGGCCGCGAGGTGCTCGCCGGTGAGGGTGGAGCGGGCGGTAACGAGGTCGGCGGGGGTGCCCTCGAAGACGATTCGGCCGCCATCGTGGCCGGCGCCGGGGCCGAGGTCGACGATCCAGTCGGCGTGCGCCATGACCGCCTGTTGGTGCTCGATGACGATCACCGACTTGCCGGAGTCGACCAGACGGTCCAGCAATCCGAGCAGCTGCTCGACGTCGGCGAGGTGGAGACCGGCGGTCGGCTCGTCGAGGACGTAGACGGCGCCCTTCGCGGCCATCTGGGTGGCCAGCTTTAGCCGCTGACGCTCGCCGCCGGAGAGCGTGGTGAGCGGCTGGCCGAGCCCGAGGTAGCCGAGTCCGACGTCGGCGAGCCGGCCGAGGATCTTGTGCGCGGCGGGGATGCGGGCCTCGCCGTCGTCGAAGAACCTCTCGGCCTCGGCCACTGACATCGCCAGCACCTCGCTGATGTCGCGCCCACCGAAGCGGTACTCGAGCACCGACGCCTGGAACCGCTTCCCCTCGCACTCCTCGCAGGTGGTGGCGACGCCAGCCATCATCGCCAGGTCGGTGTAGACGACGCCGGCGCCGTTGCAGTTGGGGCAGGCGCCCTCGGAGTTGGCGCTGAACAGCCCCGGCTTGACGCCGTTGGACTTCGCGAACGCCTTGCGGATCGGGTCGAGCAGCTTGGTGTAGGTCGCCGGGTTGCTCCGCCGCGAGCCGCGGATCCCGCTCTGGTCGACCGTCACGACCCCATCCCGCCCGGACACCGAGCCGCCGATCAGCGAGCTCTTGCCCGAGCCCGCCACCCCGGTGACGACGACCAGGACCCCGAGCGGGACGTCGACGTCGACGTCCTGCAGATTGTTGGTGCCGGCGCCGCGCACCTCCAGTGCCCCCGACGACGCCCGCAGCGCAGGCTTCAGGGAAGCGCGGTCGTCCAGGTGCCGCCCGGTGAGCGTGTCGCTGGCACGCAGGCCCTCGACGCTGCCCTCGAACACCACCTCCCCGCCCTCCGCGCCGGCGCGCGGACCGAGGTCGACGACGTGGTCGGCGATCGCGATCGCCTCGGGCTTGTGCTCCACGACGAGCACGGTGTTGCCCTTGTCGCGCAACCGCAGCAGCAGCTCGTTCATCCGCTCGATGTCGTACGGGTGCAGCCCGATCGTCGGCTCGTCGAAGACGTAGGTGACGTCGGTCAGCGAGGAGCCAAGCTGGCGAATCATCTTGGTGCGCTGAGCCTCGCCACCCGAGAGCGTGCCCGACGCCCGCTCGAGCGAGAGGTACCCCAGCCCGATCTCCACGAACGAGTCGAGGGTCTCCCCCAGCGCCTCGAGCAGCGGCGCCATCGACGGCTTATCGAGGCCACGGACCCACTCGGTCAGGTCGGTGATCTGCATCGCGCAGGCGTCGGCGATGCTGACCTTCCCGATCTTCGACGACCGGGCTGCCTCGCTGAGCCGGGTGCCATCGCACTCGGGACAGGTGGTGAAGGTGACAGCCCGATCCACGAACGCCCGGACGTGCGGCTGCATCGCCTCCCGGTCCTTGGACAGGAATGACTTCTGGATCTTCGGGATCAGGCCTTCGTAGGTGAGGTTGACATCGTCAACCTTGATCTTGGTCGGCTCCTTGTGGAGCAGGTCGCCGAGTTCCCTCTTGGTGAATTTCTTGATCGGCTTGTCGGGATCGAAGAATCCGCAGCCCCTGAAGATGCGGCCGTACCAGCCGTCCATGCTGTAGCCGGGGATCGTCAGCGCCCCCTCGTTCAGCGATTTGCCCTCGTCGTAAAGCTGGGTGAGGTCGAAGTCGGTGACCGCTCCCCGGCCCTCGCAGCGCGTACACATGCCGCCGGTGCGACTGTAGGTCGCCTTCTCGGTCCTGGTCTTGTCGCCGCGCTCAATCGTGATCCCACCGCTCGCCCGAACCGAGGCGACGTTGAAGGAAAACGCGCTCGGCGAGCCGACGTGCGGCTTCCCGAGCCGGCTGAAGAGGATGCGCAGCATCGCGTTGGCGTCAGTGGCGGTGCCGACCGTGGAGCGGGCATCGGCGCCCATCCGCTCCTGGTCGACGATGATCGCGGTCGTCAACCCCTCAAGCACGTCGACCTCGGGCCGCGCCAGCGTCGGCATGAAGCCCTGCACGAAGGCGCTGTAGGTCTCATTGATCAACCGCTGCGACTCCGCGGCGATCGTGCCGAACACGAGCGAGCTCTTGCCCGAGCCCGAGACGCCGGTGACCGCCGTCAGCCGGCGCTTCGGGATCTCGACGCTGACGTCCTTGAGGTTGTTCACACACGCACCGTGCACGCGGATCAGGTCGTGGCTGTCGGCAGCGTGCGCGATCGGTCCGGCTCTACGCCGCTGGCGGTTGATCGCGATTCACGCCCTCAACACTAGGTGGCCGGTGCCCCAAGCAACGCTAGTGCTGCTTTGGACCAACTGGCCAACCAGCCAGTACGATCCACAGTCGTGACCGACCGCACCGAGACGAACCCCTCGCGACGCGACATCGAGAAGGAGATGGTGCTCGAGCGCGAGCACTGGGCCGAGGGGCCGCCCCAAGCCCTCTTCAAGGAGATGCGCGCCAAGTGCCCGGTCCACTGGACCCCGGAAGTGACCGAGGTGCCGGCCGCCGCCGGCTTCTGGTCGGTGACCACGGCCGACGACGTGCATGCGGTCAGCCGCGACTGGGAGACGTACTCCTCCGAACTCGGCGGCGTCGTCGTGATCGACGAGGTCTTCCCGATCGAGTTGGCCCGGGCGATGTTCATCGGCATGGACCCGCCCAAGCACGATCGCCTCAAGGCACTGTTCCAGGCCGGCTTCACGCCGAAGCGGATCGCCGCCCACGAGGACGAGATCAGGCGGATCGTGGTCGGCGTCCTCGACCGGCTCGAGGGCCGCGAGACCTGCGACCTGGTCACCGACGTCGCCCAGCCCGCAGTTTCCCGCGTGATCGGCAGCTTCATGGGCATTCCCGAGGAGGACGACGCGGTCTGGGCCGAGCTGATGAATTCGGCCCTCGCGGCAAGCGACCCGGACTACAGCCCGGACGGCATCGACAACATCGAAGAGACGATCCAGAAGACGATCGCCGAGGTCTTCGCTCGCTGCGGCACGATGATCGCCGCGCGGCGCGAGAACCCGACCGACGACCTGACCAGCGTCCTCGTCCATGCCGAGGTCGAAGGCCAGCAGCTCGCAGAGCACGAGATCGTGATGGGCTTCTTCCTGCTCGTCGCCGCCGGCAATGACAGCACCAAGGCGACCTACTGCAGCGGCATGCGGGCGCTGCTCGAAGACCGCGAGCAGCTGGCGCTGGTCCGCGACGACCCCTCGCTGATCCCGGGCGCGGTCGAGGAGGCGCTGCGAATGTTCCCGGCCTTCGCTCACTTCCGCCGCACCGCGACGAAGGACACCGTCCTCAACGGCAAGGAGATCAAGCGGGGCGAGAAGGTGGTCATGTGGTACGCCTCGTCCAACCGCGACGAGAGCCGCTACGAGGACCCCGACCGCTTCGACGTCCTCCGCAATCCCGAACACCAGGCCTTCGGCGCCGGCGGTCGCCACTTCTGCCTCGGCACCGCTCTCGCCCGCCTCGAGCTGAAGATCCTGCTCGAGGAGACCCTCGCCCGCTATCCCGACATCTCCCTCGCCGGCAAGCCGGCCTTCGTCGAGTCGGCCTTCCTCAGCCAGCTGAAAACCCTGCCGGTCAAGCTCACCGCGTAATTGCGTCCATGAGCGGAAGCGAAGGATCGGGGGCGGTTTCGCCGACGGCTCACTACACCGGGGAGACCTGGGTCCGGAACGGCCTCTCCCATCCTCAGCTTGCGACGTGGCAGGGACGGATGCTTCATCGCGGGCTCGCTTTGCCGCTCGCGGCGAGCAAGACGCTCGGAGGGCCGACCCTGGACGGGCTGCTCCTCGCACGTCACCGGATCATCGACTCGCTCCTCGACGATCTGATTCGCGGCGGCGTCAGCCAGGTGATCGAGATCGCCTGCGGGATGTCTCCCAGGGGCTGGCGGTTCAGCGAGCGGTTCGGCGAGCGGCTCACCTATGTCGAGGCGGACCTGCCGGAGATGGCACAGCGAAAGCGCGAGGCGCTGGCCCGGATGGGGTCGCTGACGGACCGCCATCGTGTGGTCGGCTTCAACGTCCTCCAAGAGGGTGGGGCGAACAGCCTCGAGGCTCTCGTCGAGACCCTGGATCCGGCCAAGGGACTGGCGATCGTCACCGAGGGCCTGCTGACCTACCTCGACGACGACACCGTAGAAGCGCTGTGGACCCGGTTTGCCAGGGCACTCGGGCCGTTCAGCAAGGGGGCCTACCTATCGGACCTGCGCTTTGCGAAGCCGGACAGGGGGCTCCCCGAGCGGGCTTTCGACGTGATCCTCGGCGCCTTCGTGCGGGGGAAGGTCCACGCCTATCGCGGCGACGAGGCCGCGGCCCTGGCGGCGTTGCACAGCGCCGGTTTCGAGCAAGCCCGGCTGCACCGTGGAGACGGGCACCCGGCGGCCGCGGACGCTCGCAGCGATCCTGGCGCGGGCGTGATCTGCATCGTCGAGGCCGGCTGCGGCTAGCTGCCGGCGTCGGTCGCGGCGCCTATTCCGCTGAAGGGGCGTCGTGGAAGCGCCAGTCGGTGCCGGTGTAGCCGTCGAACCAGGTCGGGTGCTGGTAGCGGCGCTGGTTCCCGGGCGACTTCGGTGGGGCGCCGGAGTCGCAGTAGTAGGTGAGAAAGCAGTGGGGCTCGCCCCAGGCACCGTCGTAGCCGTTCCACAGCGCCGGCCTCAGGCCGCCTTCGTGGGTCGGGATCATCTGCAGGCAGCTCTGCTTGCCGCAGGCGTTGGTGTCGTTGCCGCCCCAGGGAAGGTCGCCGAGGTGGGGTTCCTCCCCGCGATCGGGATGGGGAAACTGGTCACAATCGTCTTCGCAGGGCAGCGGGTAGCTGGCGTGACTGCCGACCGCGACAAAGACCAGCGGCCGCAGGGAGGCGTCGCCCAGTTCCTTGATCCGGCGCTTCGCCTCCCCGTTCCCTTTCCACTTTTCCCGTAGCAGCGACCAGGAGTAGCGAACGACGCTGCTGTGCTGGGCGTAGTGCACGGCCACCGGCCGCGGCACCTTCTCGGTGCGGTCGACGACGACGGTGACCCCCTCCCAGTCGGATTCGTGGGTGTGACAGGTGACTCCGGCGATGACCAGGCCGGCGCCGCACAGCGCTCCGCCCCCGAGCTCGACCGGGTTGTAGGGGAGGTACCACCAGTAGTCGAGGTACAGCAGTTCCCTGCCTTCGCGGAACACCGAGACCGGGTGAACGTAGATCGCGCTCTGGGCTCCGACCCGCTCGTCTTCCCGGCGGGCTACGGTCCCCGCCGGAGGCAGCCCGTCGGGGAGCGTCGCCGCGGCGGCCGCACCCGTTTCCGCCACGGGTTTCGCCGCGGCTTCTGTCGCGGCAGTGTGCTCTTTCTCCGCGATCCGGCGCAGCTCCTCCGCCTCCGGCAGGTCGAGGCGCAGGTGGGTGCCACCGCTTTTCAGAAGCTTCGGGTCGGAGCTCGGCTCGTCGCAGGTCGCCCCCGCCAGCCCCTCGTCGTGGCAGAGCCGGACCCTCCCTTCGTTGAACAGCGCCGTGATCGAGAGCGGCCGTGGCGCCGTCTCACGCCGGTCGAAGAGCAGGATCGGCTGGTGCTGTATCGCCAGCGCCAGGTCCTGCTGCGCGGTCGGCGCGGCGATCGCCAGACGCACCGCCGCGTCGGCTGCAGTCTGGCTTCCGAGCGCCTGCACCGAGACCGGCCGGCCGGCCCGTGCGAAGCCCTTCCACTGGGCGAGCCGCCCTTTCGCGGTCGTCTGCAGGAGGGCAAATGTCGGGAGGCGGCTTTCGGCTTGCAGAACGACGTTCCGTGCCACCTCGCGCCAGCGCTCCACCTCGCCCTTCTGGGCAGCCACGTCAGGCAGCTTCTCCGGGTCGCCGACGAGCACCGGCGGCGTCCCGTCGACGTACAGCAGCAGGACGTGGTCGGCTTCTGACCGCGCGGTCGGCTGTCCCGTCTGCGACGGTCGCCGCTCGCCCTCGGCGATCGCCTGCAGTGCCGCCGTCGGGTCCGTGCCGTCCAGCAGCGTCCACCGAACCCGGTCGTCGGCGGCGGCGTAACCGACCGAGTATGTGACGTCGAATTCGCCCAGCGCCGGGCTCGGCGGCGGCGTCACCTCACCCCGGTGGGGGCTGCCATCGGTGACGATGAGGACGTCGAGCCGCGAGTGGACGGGCTTTTCGTCGTCGACCGGGGTGGTGGTGTCGTCGGCGTGCAGCCGACCGACCACGTAGGGGGCGGCCAGCACGACAATGGCCGCGAGCCCGGCGGCAGCCAGCACCGACCACTTGGTCTCCCATTCGGCGCGCCGCAAGAACCAGTAGGCGGCCAGGCCGAACACCACCATCGCGATCAGCAACCCCACCGCGATCGGCACCTCGACGTTGCGGAGCAGGTGAATCCGGTGGATCAAGTCGAGCAGGAGGTTGAGCAGAATCGCCGCCCCGGCCATCGCCAGGAAGGCGACCAGCGCCGCACCGACCACCCGCAGGACGACCACGGTCACGTCGCGCCAGGAGTAACGCCACACCGCCAGCAATGCCACGGCTCCGACACCCAGCGCCGCCCAGACGTTGAGCGCGTCCGCGACTCCGTACAGCCCGAAGAGGACCAGCGCGCCGACTGCCGCCGCCCGCATCCACCGCATCACAGTTTTTCCTCGCGTATCCGAACGGTTCACGTCAGGGTTTTTTGAACTGTGGTTAGACTGGCGGCGCACTAGTTATCGAGGCTAACTGAAATAGTCAGGTTTCCTATGAGCCGCCTCTCCTCCCCACTCGCAAGCATGGCCAGCCACTACGAGGTGGTGGTCGTCGGATCGGGGTACGGGGGCGGCATCACCGCCTCGCGGATGGCGCGCGCCGGTCGGCGCGTGTGTCTTTTAGAGCGCGGCGAGGAGCGACGGCCCGGCGAGTACCCGGACACCGAGCTGGAGATGATCGGGGCGATGCAGGTCGACACTCCCTACGGTCGCACCGGCGCGCGCACCGACATGTACGACGTCCGCGTCAACGAGGACCTCAGCGTCTTCCTCGGCTGTGGACTCGGCGGCACCTCGCTGGTCAACGCGAACGTCTCGCTGCCGCCGGAGCGGCGTGTGCTCGAAGACGAGCGCTGGCCGGCGGACCTCCGCGCCGACCTCGACACCCGCCTCGCCGCCGGTTTCGACCGGGCTGCCGAGATGCTCAGGCCACAGCCCTACCCCGAGAGCTTTCCGCAGCTGCCCAAGCTCGACGTCCTCGCCCAGTCGGCCGCCGCGCTCGACGGGGGCGACGATTTCTACCGACCGCCGATCAACGTCACCTTCGAGGACGGCGTCAACCACGTCGGCGAGGAGCAGCGGGCCTGCATCCTCGCCGGTGACTGCGTCGCCGGCTGCAATCACGGTGCCAAGAACACGACGCTGATGAACTACCTGCCGGACGCCCGCAACAACGGCGCCGAGATCTTCACCCGGGTCGCGGTGCAGAGCGTCGAGCGCTCCGGCGAGCGCTGGCTCGTCCACTACCAGCAGCTCGAGAGCGGCCGTGAGGCCTTCGACGGCCCGACCAGCTTCGTCGCCGCCGACGTCGTCGTGCTCGCCGCCGGGGCCCTTGGCTCGACCGAGATCCTGCTGCGCTCCGAGCAGCGGGGGCTGTCGGTCTCCGACCGCGTCGGCACCGGCTTCAGCGGCAACGGCGACGTGCTCGGCTTCGCCTACAACGCCGACGAGGAGGTCGACGGGGTCGGCTTCGGCAGCCGGACCGAGGACCGCGAGCCGGTCGGGCCGACCATTGCCGGGATCATCGACCTGCGCGAGCGTTCCTCGGTCGAGGAAGGCATGGTGATCGAGGACGGCGCCGTCCCCGGCGGCCTCGACGGCTTCATGCCGGCCCTACTCGCCGCGGCCGCCGCGCTGGTCGGCGACGACACCGACCCCGGCGACGAGGTCCCCGAGCGCAGGCGCGAGTTGGAAAGCCTGCTGCTGGGCTCCCGGCGTGGGGCCGTGCGCAACACCCTGACCTTCCTGGTGATGAGCCACGACGACGCCGACGGGGAGCTGCGGCTCGAGGACGACCGCCTGCGCATCCACTGGCCCGGAGTCGGCGAGAAGGCCATCTTCGACCGGATCGACGAGCGGCTGCGCGAAGCGAGCGCGGCGCTCGGCGCGACCTACGTGCGCGACCCGATCTGGACCGAGCTGCTCGGCAACGCGCTGATCACCGTGCACCCGCTCGGCGGCTGTCCGATGGGCAGCGACGCCGGCAGCGGCGCCGTCGACCACAAGGGGCGGGTCTTCTCCGGGCCGCTCGGCAGCGAGGTCCACGACGGTCTCTACGTCTCCGACGGCTCCGTCGTGCCGCGCTCGCTCGGGGTCAACCCGCTGTTCACGATCTCCGCCCTGGCCGAGCGCTGCTGCGAGCTGATCGCCGCCGACCACGGCTGGGCGATCGACTACGCGCTGCCGTCGACGCCGCCGCCGGCGCCACCGCCGACTCCGGTCGGCGCCGAGTTCACCGAGCGGATGGCAGGTTTCGTCTCGACCAAGGAGACCGACAGTTTCGAGCTGGGCGCGGCGGCCGCTGAGGCAGCGGGCGAATCGCTGGAGTTCATCCTCACCGTCCACGTCGACGACCTCGACCGCTTCATCGCCGACCGCGACCACGCGGCGCCGATGAGCGGCACGGTCAGCGCCCCCGCAATCTCATTCAAGCCGCTGACGGTCAGCGAAGCGACCTTCAACCTCTTCAACGAAGACGTCGAGGAGATCGCCACCCACAACCTCCAGTACCGGATGAAGCTGAGCGCCGAGGACGGCCGCGAATTCTGGTTTCACGGCAAGAAGCTGGTCCACGATGACCCCGGCTTCGACGTCTGGGACGACACGGTGACCCTCTACGTCACCCTGCACGAGGGGCCGAGCGAAGACGGGCCGGTGGTCGGCAAGGGCATCCTCCACATCGGCCCGACCGACCTGATGCGCCAGCTGACGACGATCCGCGCGATCGGCGCCGACGACGCGGCGGAGGCGGTCGCGGTGAAAGCGAAGTTCGGCAAGTTCTTCGCCGGCTCGCTGGTCGATATCTACGGCGGCCTCTTCTCCGGAGGGGCTGAGCTGGACCCGGACGCACCGCCGCGCAAACGGCGCCAGTTGCGGGTCACCGCGCCCGAGTTGCACACGGTGAAGACCGACGACGGCGTCGAGCTGCGGCTGACCCGCTACCGCGGCGGCGACAAGGGGCCACTGCTAGTCACCCACGGTCTCGGAGTCTCCAGTGGCATCTTCACTATCGACACGATCGAGACCAACCTGCTCGAGTACCTGTTCGCGAACCGGTACGACGTCTGGCTGCTCGACTACCGCGCCAGCATCGACCTGCCCAGCTCCCGCACCCAGTTCAACGCCGATGACGTCGCCACCCGCGACTACCCGGCGACGGTCGCGAAGGTCCGCGCGCTGACCGGGGCCGAGAGCGTCCAGGTGCTCGCCCACTGCTTCGGCGCCACCACCTTCTGCTGCGCGATGCTGGCCGGCCTGCAGGGTGTGCGTTCGGCGGTGATCTCGCAGATCGCCACCGACGTCGTCGTCCCGACCGGGGCGGAGGTCAAAGCCGGCCTGCGCCTGCCGGAGTTCCTCGACGCGATCGGGGTCGACGAGCTCGACGCCGACGCGAACCGCCACCAGGGCTGGCGCTCGAAGCTGTTCGACGCCGCGGCGCGGATCGTCCCAGCCCAGGGCGAGCAGCCGTGCGACAGCGACGTCTGCCGCCGGATCAGCTTCATGTACGCGCCGCTGTACCGGCACGAGCAGCTGAACCGGCCGACCCACGACGCGCTGCACGAGATGTTCGGCGTCGCCAACATGGAGTCGTTCGGGCAGCTGGCGGAGATGGTTCGCGCCGAGCGCCTGGTCGACGCTGACGGGGAGGACGTCTACCTGCCGAACGTCGCGCGGATGGCGATCCCGATTGCCTTCGTCCACGGCGCCGACAACGCCTGCTTCCTCACCGAGAGCATCGAGCGCGCTGTCGACCGTCTCTCGGAGGCCAACGGCGCCGAGCTCTACACCCACCACGAGATCCCCGCCTACGGCCACATCGATTGCATCTTCGGGCGCGACGCCGCCCACGACGTCTACCCGCTGATGACCGCCCACCTCGACGCCACCTGAGCGTGGGCCTCTGGGACGAGATCCGCGAGCTCTGGGACCACGCGTCTCCGGAGCAGGGCGATCCGGTGCCGAACGCCGCCGGCGCGGTGATCCACGAGGTCCTCGATCCCGCCTTCCTCCGCGAACGGCTGGGCGAGATCAAAGAGATGGGACCGGGCCTGCTCTCCGACGAGCAGTACGAGCAGATGTTCACGCAGCTCGAGCGCGACCAGGCGAGCCCGGTCTCGGGTGCCGATCCGACCCAGGGCCGGCAGGCCTACCTGCCTCGCTCCCCGGCGATCAGCCTGCTGCAGTCCACCCTGACCGACTGCGTCCTCTCGCGGGTCGAGGACCTGGTCAAACCGCTGCCGCCCGAGAACGACTCCTTCGGCGACTTCGTCCTGCGCGAGTTCGACGTCTTCCGCAAGTTCGGGCCCTGCGATGCCGGCTGGGTCGAGTCGGTGATCTCCAAGGGCCTTTCGCTGCTGCATAGCCGGCCGAAGTTCGTCGACGGACGGGCGCCGGAGGTCGAGATCGCCGGCGACGCGCGGCTGGTCGTGGTCGGCGACTGGGGCACCGGCCTCACCTGGGCGCAGGCGGTCGGGCGGGAGATGGCCAAGCACGTCGACGCGGCCAAGAAGGAGGGCCGCGAGGTCCACGTCCTGCACGTCGGCGACGTCTACTACTCCGGCTGGAAGGAGGAGTACCGCTCGCGCTTCCTTCCCTTCTGGCCGGTCCAGCCCGGCGACGAAGACGTCGCCTCCTGGGCCCTTAACGGCAACCACGACATGTACTCCGGCGGCCACGGCTACTTCGGCTACCTGCTGCGCGACCCGCGCTTCGCCCGGCAGAACGGCTCGAGCTACTTCTGCCTGCAGAACGGCGACTGGCAGCTGCTCGGCCTCGATAGCGCCTACCGCGACGAAGACCTGGCCGGCGAGCAGGGCGAGTGGGTGGCGAAGAAGCAGATGGCCTCTGACCGCAAGACGATGCTCCTCACCCACCACGAGCCGTTCAGCGCCTACGCCGCGCTCGAACGACCGCCGCCGCTGCTGGGACGGCTCGAGAAGGCATTCGAGGTGCGCCCGATCGACGCCTGGCTGTGGGGCCACGAGCACCTCGCCTGCGTCTACCAGCCGCAGCCTCGGCCCTACCTGAGGTTCGGCTCCTGCATCGGGCACGGCGGCGTGCCGGCGCTGCTCGAACGAGCCGAAAAACCGCATCCCGAGGTGAGCTGGCGCGCCCGCGAGCACCGCAAGATCTTCGAAAACCTCTGGCAGCTATTCGGCTTCGCGGTGCTCGACCTCGACGGTCCAGGGATCGACGTCGCCTACTACGACCAGAACGGTGGCGAAGCGGTGAACCGAGAGAGGATCGAATAACGATGTGGTTCGACCTGCACGCGCACTACCCGATGCACATCGCCGGCGACCTCGACGCGCACGAGGGACCGGAGCCGAGCCTGAAACGGATGCGCAGGATCCGCAAGCGCCGCGGCCTGCTCGGGCGGGTCCAGGGCCTGATCCTCTGGGGCGCGATGAAGCTGGCCAACGACAGGACGCTCGACAGCGGCCCGCGGATCTCGATCGAGAGCATGCAGAAGGGCGACGTGCGGCTGGCGATGTCGGTGCTGATGCAGGAGTTCACGGAGGTCGACCTGAGCAAGCGCTACGCGGCGGCACCGACACCCGGTTACTTCCAGAGCCTGATCTCGGAAATGGAAGAAATCGAAGCCGAGGTCGAAACCCACCCCGCGGACGTGATCCGCATGGTCAGGGATCGCGACCAGCTCGACGCCTGCCTGCAGAGCGGCGCGATCGGCCTCATCCACGCGGTTGAGGGCGGCTACACCCTGGGGGACAGCGACGAGGAAATCGCCGCGAACTGCAGGACGCTCGCCGAAAAAGGCGTCGGCTACGTGACCGTAGCCCACCTCTTCTTCCGTCAGGTCGCGACCAACGCGCCGGCGCTGCCGTTCCTACCGGACCGGCTCTACAACCTCTTCTTTCCACAGCGCGGCAAAGACCGCCTCACCCCGCGTGGGGAGGCCGTGGTGAAAGGCTTGGTCGAGAACCGGATCCTGATCGACCTCAGCCACATGGATCCGGGCGGAATCGACGAGGTCTTCGCCCTGCTCGACGATGAGCTCGACCCGGGGAAGCGGTTCCCGGTCGTCTCCACCCATGCCGGCTTCCGCTTCGGCGGGCAGCAGTACATGTGCGATCGCCGGATCGTCGAGAGGATCGCCGAGCGCGACGGCGTCATCGGTCTGATCATGGCCCAGCACCAGCTCAACGACGGCCTCCGCAAGCACAGGGACTTCACCAAGACCCTCGCCGAATCGCTCGAGGTGATTTGCGCGCACATCGACCGGATCGCCGAGATCACCGACGGCTATGACCACATCGCCCTCGGTACCGACTTCGACGGCTTCATCAAACCGACGATGGGCGGCCTCGAGGAGATGGCGGACCTGGCGACACTCGACGCGAAGCTGCGCGAGAGGTACGGCGACGAGGCAACCGCGAGGATGACCTCGGGCAACGCGCTGCGGGTCCTGCGCAAGGTGTGGTCGGAGCCGGCCCGGGCATGACCGACCCCGCCCCCGCCGCCGACGGCTTCCACCACCCAGCCGGCGAGGGGGAGCTGGTTGCCCTCGTCCAGGCCGCCTACCGGCAGGGCCGCCAGCTGCGGGTGCGCGGCGCCTGCCACTCGATCTCGCACGCGATCTACACCGACCCCGAGGGAGAGCGGCGCAACCACGTCGGTCAGCAGTCGCCCCCAACGGGCGAGGGCATCGACGTGATGCTGGACCGTCACCGCGGCTGGCGGGTGCGCGAGGAGGCTCGCAAGCTGGTCGAGGCGGACGCCGGCATCCACCTCGGTCCCGATCCCAGCGACCCGACCGGCGGCGCCGACCTCGACACCAGCCTGCTCGCGCAGCTGGCGAGCGAGAAGGGCTGGACGCTGTTCGACACCGGTGGCATCACCCACCAGACGGTCAGCGGCTTCACCGCCACCGGCTCGGCCGGCGGCTCGGTGCAGTTCTCGGCGAACGCCAACATCTGGGGCTTCCGCCTGATCGACGGCCGCGGCGAGGTGCATGAGGTCACCCGCGAGGACGCCGACCCGGACCTCTTTCACGCGATGTGCCCGAACCTCGGCCTGCTCGGCGTCGTCTCTACCGTCATCTTCGAGTGCGTCGACGCGTTCGACGTCGACGGCACCGAGGCAACCGACACGATCGCCACCTGTCCCGTCGACGTCTTCGGCGAGGGGGAGGACGGCCGCCCCTCGCTCGCCCAGTTCCTGCGCGAGACCGAGTTCTCGCGCCTCGAATGGTGGCCGCAGCGCGGCGTTGACCGGATCGTCACCTGGCAGGCCCGCCGCCGCCCCGCCGACCCCAACTTCAAGCCGGTCCCCTACAAGCGCTTCGGGGACGACCCGGAGACGACCCAGCACCTGATCGGGGTGCTCTACACGATCATCGGCAACCTGGGCGACCTCGCGGCGGCGAAGCCGAAGCTCGACGAGAGCTTCGACCAGCTCGAAGCGGTGCTGGGCAAGCTCGGTGAGAAGGAGCTGGGGACGGTCGGCGAGGTTCTGGCGAGGGCGCTGGGAGCGGCGATCGAGTTCGGGGTCGACGCGGCGATCACGGTGCTCGAGCCGATGTCGTCGCTGATCGAGCGCCAGCTGCCGGACTTCTTCCCGCGCCTGCTCTCGGCCTTCGTCGAGCTCGACGCCGACAAAGAGGGCGCGGAGCGCGGCAAGCCGCAGGAATTCAGCGACTGGAGCTGGCGCGGGCTGCCGATGGACAACGGGGTCAGTGACGTGCTCGTCCCGGCCGAGTTCACCGAGGCCTGGATTCCGCTCTCCCGCAGCGCCGAGACGATGCGCCTGCTGCGCGACTACTTCGAAGCCCCCCGGGACGACGGCGAGGCGCTGCGGCGGACCGGCACCTTCTCCTGGGAGCTCTATGCCGCGGGACCGGAGCGGTTCTGGCTCAACGCCTCCTACAGCGACGGCGCGGACGAGTGGCGCGACGGCGTCCTACGCGTCGATCCCTACTGGTTCGTCGACAACGAAGAGGACCCGGCGGAGACGATGTTCGCCGGCCTCTGGTCGCTGCTGCGAGAGGCCGAGATCCCCTTCCGCCTGCACTGGGGCAAGTTCCAGCCGCTCTATCCCGACGGCGACCGCGACTGGGTCGAGTTCTTCCGCGCCCAGTACCCGCGCTGGGACGACTTCCTCGCCCTCCGCGCCGAGCGCGATCCCAACAACATCTTCCTCACGGATTACTGGCGCAGCCGCTTCGGGCTCTGGGACGAGCCCCGGCCAATACCCCAGCCCGGCGCGGCGGCGCCGTAGCACCAAAGGCGAGGCGACGACGGGCTGCGCGGCGGGAGTGCGCCGCCACACCCCCGGTCTCGGCCAGGCGAGAGCATGGGTCATCGTTGCCACTCAAGACCCGCCTACGGCGCTGCCCTCGATGGCGCCGACAACCGCTTCCGCAAGTCTCTCCACATCGCCCAGCTCGACCCGCCTCACGGGCACTCCAGCGCGAAGGTGCCAACCGGGGCCGTCGCTGCGTCGGGAGCGTGCGTCGACAGGGGTTCCGGCAGCTACCGCGATGTGATCGACGGCCTGACCCCCGCCCATCGACGGAAGCAAGATGCTCTTCGAGCTACCCGGTGCCTGGCCGTAGTCATCCCAGAGAACCCCCTGCGGATCGATCAGGAAACAATCGCTCTGAAGCTGGAGGCGTGGGTGATAGAGCCAGCCAGTCCTTCGGGAGGTCTCCTTCGCCGCGTTTCCGAAGGGACGTCGGTAGCTGAGCTTGACCGTGACTATCTCCCGCGGCGCCGGACTCAGCGCTGCCGCTGCCATCAAGCGTGCCCATGCGTCCGCGATCGCCTCGCGAGGCAGACCTGGGCCCCCGCGCCGGATCAAATCCGCGATATGGCTCGGGACGGTGGCCTTCCGCAGCCGTGCCGCGATGTCAGCGAGCTCACGCTCCCCCTGGACCATGCGCTCGCGCTCCGCGCGCTCACGCTTGGCCTTGATGCCGGCGATGCACTCCCGGCAGAGAAAAGGGGGCTTCACGGTGCCATGGCTGCCGCAAAGACGGCGCCCACAGCCCCCCTCGCAGGTGCCGATCGAATCGAGACCGCAGAAGGCACACGAGGGGGTCGGAGCGGTGCCACCGATCTGAAACCGAGTGCCGCACGGGCGTCGGTCGGGAATCGGGTGCGGCAGCCCAGTCACGCTCGGCGGTACCCCGCCGACAACGACGCTTTCCAGGCACTCGTAGAAGTTCGGCGTGATCCGGCGGACCGAATCGCCACCACAGTGCGGACATCGGACGCCTGCGGACACAACGGGACGATATCCCGACGCGCGCCGACCGATTGAGGCAGGCCCGGGGCATGTTGCCCCCTTTGCTCCCCAGCGATCGCCAACCGCTTAGCCAGAACCACCTGAGATCGAGACGCCGGGCAGGTCGACGAAGCCGGGGCGGTCGGAACTGACGACCTGCCGCTCTCGGGCTCGTGCCGTCGCAGCGATGATGAGGTCATGGGCGCCGCGTGGCGTGCCCGTCCGCCGGACATGCGCCAATAGCGCGGCGTGCGCTTCGGCGACGTCAAGGTCGTAGGGCTCAATCGAGACGGCGTCGAGAACCGCGGCGACGAACCGCTCGCGCTTATCCCGCCGATCCCCTTTCGCCAGCTGAACGCCAACCTTCAGCTCCGCCACGGTGATCGCCGCAACCGCGACGTCATCACCGTCGTCGAGCACATCGGCGAGGGACTCGCCCCCGCGCTCGGCATCGACCAAGACCGTCGTATCGAGGATCAGTCGCGCCAGGGGTCCGTCACAGGCTCCATGCCCTCGCGAAGCTCTCGCAGCTCCCCCGCCCAGGCAGCGTCGGGCCGATTGTCGCGAAGCACCTCCTTGAGCGCCTTCCCAGTGCCGCCGTTCGCAGGGCCAATGGTCGCCACGGCCCGGCCGTGGCGGACCACGACGTAAGACTCCCCGCCCCGCTCTACATCGTCCAGCACCTCCGAGAACCGGCGGGATGCATCGGTCGCACTCAGCTGCTTCATGAAATCAGATTATCAGATTCAATCGGCAGTGCCGGCGCCCTTCTCGATCGTTCCAGTTCGAGCGCCTCTGTTGCTTTGTGAGCTTCGGGGGTGGACACTCGCAGCGTGGAGACTGGGGATGCCAACGACGATTCCGCTCAGCGAGCGGCCGACGGCAGGGCTGCGCGTCGCGATCGCCCGCGCTCCGGGCAGGCCGAGCTGAGCGTCGGTCCGCGCGATCCGCTCGAGATCCTCCGGCGGCAGGACGAGAGTCGCGTTCCCGAGCTGGTGCCGATCCGCTACGGCCGCATGCTCGCCTCGCCCTTCGCCTTCTTCCGCGGGGCGGCGGCGATCATGGCCGCCGATCTCGCGCGAACGCCGGTGACGGGCTTCAGCGCTCAGCTCTGCGGCGACGCGCACCTCTCCAACTTCGGCGTCTTCTCCGCTCCGGACCGGCGCCTAGTCTTCGACTGCAACGATTTCGACGAGACCTGCCCGGGACCGTTCGAGTGGGACGTGAAGCGGCTAGCCGCCAGCATCGCCGTCGCCGGCCGGGAGCGTGGCTTCGGCAGGCGTGAGCGGCGGCGCACGGTTCTCTCAGCGGTCGGCTCCTACCGGCGGTCGATGCGCGGTTTCGCCGCGATGTGCAACCTCGACGTCTGGTACTCCCGCCTCGACGTCGAGCCGACGCTCGGCGCCCTCCGCTCGCAGGTGGACGAGCGCCGCTTCGACCGGGTCGAGCGCAACCTCGCCAAGGCCCGGACCAGGGACAGCATCCGCGCCCTCGACAAGCTCAGCCACGAAGTGGACGGCGAGGTCCGGATCGTCAGCGATCCGCCGCTGATCACGCCCTTGGAGAACCTGACCGACGCCGCCGACGCCGAGCAGCAGCTGCAGGCGGTGCTCGCCGCCTACCGCGAATCGCTCGCCCCCGACCGCAGGAAACTCGCCGCCTCCTACCGCTATGTCCACGCCGCCCGCAAGGTCGGCGGGGTCGGGAGCGTCGGCACCCGCACCTGGATCGTGCTGCTGCTCGGCAAGGACTCCGAGGACCCCCTCTTCCTGCAGGCGAAGGAAGCGCAGGCCTCGGTGCTCGAGCCCTACGTCGGCGAGAGCCCCTACACCGACCACGGCCGCCGCGTCGTCGAGGGACAGCGGTTGATGCAGGCGGCGAGCGATGTCTTCCTCGGCTGGGTCACGGCGAAGGGGACCGACGGCGAGGAACGCTGCTTCTACGTGCGCCAGATGTGGGATGGCAAGGGGTCGGCGGAGGTCGAGCGCATGTCGGCGCGGGACCTCGTCGCCTACGGCGCCCTCTGCGGCGAAGCCCTGGCGCGAGCCCATGCCCGCTCCGGCGACCGGGTCGGGATAGCCGCCTACCTGGGAAGCGGCGAGGTCTTCGACAAGGCGCTGGTCAGCTTCGCCGAGGACTACGCCGACCAGAACGAGAGGGACTACGAGCGGCTGACCCGGGCGGCCGCCGACGGGGAGATCGAGGTGGAGCGGCGATGAGCCTGACGACGATCCGGCGGGGGGCCCTCGTCCTCGTGCTCGACGCCGCCATCCTCCTCCTGCTCTCCGAGGTGCTGGCGGGCTTCGTCCTCGACGGCGCCGGCACCGCCCTCGGAGCCGCGGCCCTGATCGGCCTCCTCAACGCCGTCGTCTGGCCGGTCCTCGCCCGGCTGGCTCTGCCGCTGACGGTGCTGACGCTTGGGCTCGCCGCCCTGGTCCTCAACGGGCTGCTCGTCACCTTTGCCGTCAACCTCATCCCGGGAGCCGAGATCTCCCGCCTCTTCGACGGGATCGTGATCACGATCGTCGTCGCGGCGCTGACCGCCGCCGTCTACTCGCTGCTGGCGATCGACGAGGACGACGCCTGGCACCGCAACGTCGTCCGCCGCCAGGCACGCCGCCGCGGGCAGGTGGCCGAGACCGACGTCCCGGGAGTGCTCTTCCTCGAGATCGACGGCCTCGCCCACGACGTTCTGATGCGGGCGCTGCAGGACGGCAGCGCGCCGCATCTGGCTTCCTGGGTGCGTGGTGGCTCGCACCGGCTGCGGCGCTGGGAGACCGACTGGTCCTCGCAGACGGGCGCCTGCCAGGCCGGCCTGCTGCATGGTGACAACGAGGACATGCCGGCCTTCCGCTGGTGGGAGAAGGAGCGGGGAGCCGCGATCGTCACCAACCATCCCCGCGACGCCGAGGAGATCGAGCGGCGGCACTCGGACGGCCGCGGGCTCCTGCACGCCGATGGCGCCAGCCGCGCCAACATCCTCTCCGGCGACGCCCCGCACTCGATGCTGACGATGAGCACGGCACTGCACCGGCGCCGTCCGATCGGCAAGGACTACGCCGCCTACTTCGCCCGCCCCTACGCGGCGGCGCGGACCCTCGTCCTCTCACTCGCCGACATCGGTCGCGAGCGGCGCGCGGCGCGGAACCAGGTGCGCGACAACGTGCGCCCGCGCATCCACCGCGGCCGCTCCTACGTCTTCGCCCGCGCCTGGGGCACGGTGATCCAGCGGGACCTCCAGGTCGCCACCGTGATCGGCGACGTCCTCCGCGGGCGCCCGGTCGTCTACACGACCTTCCTCGCCTACGACGAGGTTGCCCACCATTCCGGGATCGAGCGCCACGACGCGCTGGCCGTGCTGCGGGACCTCGACCGCCAGATCGCGCGGATCGCCGGCGCCTGCGAGGAGGCGCCGCGTCCCTACCGGCTGGTGGTCCTCTCCGACCACGGGCAGTCGCAGGGGGAAACCTTCCGCGACCGCTACGACCAGACGCTCGAGGAGCTGGTGCGGGAGGCCTGCGACCCAGAGAGCGTCGTCGCCGCTGAAGCCGGCGACGACGACGCCCTCTCCTACCTGAGCGCCGGCCTGACCGAGGTGGCCCGGGACGACACCCTCGCCGCCCGCACCGTCAGGGCGGCGACCCGCGATCGGCGGGCCGACGGCGTCGTCGCGCTGGACTCCGACGCGCGTCGCGAGGTCGAGGAGACCCACGACGGCGAGCTGCCGGAGCTCTCGGTGATGGCCTCGGGCTGTCTCGGGCTGATCAGCTTCCCGCGCGAGCCGGGGCGGGTCAGCCTCGAGCGCATCGAAGCGCTCTACCCGCGCCTGGTCCCGGCCCTGCGCGAGCACCCCGGCATCGGCTTCATCCTCGTCCGCTCCGAGCGGGACGGGGCGATGGCGGTCGGCGCCGGCGGCACTCACTTCCTCGACGGGGATCGCGTGGTGGGAGAGGACCCGCTGGCGCCGTTCGGGGAGAACGCCGCCGATCACCTGCGCCGCACCGACGGCTTCCCCCACTGCGCCGACCTGATGATCAACAGCACCTACTGGCCCGGCTTCGGCGAGGTCGCCGCCTTCGAGGAGTTGGTCGGCTCGCACGGCGGCATGGGCGGCATGCAGAGCTTCCCCTTCGTGCTCCACCCGGCCGAGCTGGAGTGGCCGCAGCGGGAGGTGGTCGGGGCCGAACAGGTGCACCGGATCTTCCGCGGCTGGCTGGCCGGGCTCGGCCAGGACGCCTACGCGAGCGAGGTCGACTCTCCCGGGGAAAGCACGCGGGTGGCGACCTGAGGAGCCAGCTCGCGCACCCGGGCGGCGAATTCCTCGCCCGGGAGATGGAGCGGGTCGCCGCGGAAGCGGGCGAGGCCGAGGGGATAGAGCGTGCCCCAGTGGATCGGCACCGCCACTCGAGGGGAGAGCAGCGCGGCGGCCCGAGCGGCTCGCTCCGGGTCGAGGTGGCCGAGGCCGACCGTCGGGCCCCATCCCCAGATCGGCAGCAGCGCCAGGTCGAGGCCGCGGGGAAGGTCTGCCATGCCCTCGAAGAGGTCGGTGTCGCCGGCGAAATAGACGCTGCGCCGGCCGCGGACCAGGAAGCCAAGCGACGGCGTGCGGGGAGCGTGCCGGCGCCGGCCGGCGTCGTGATCGGCCTCGACCGCGGTGATCGTGAGGTCGCCGACGCCGGCGGACTCCCCGGGTTCCAGCTCGATGACGTTGGTGAAGCCGTGACGCTCGAAGAAGCGCCGCGAGCCGGGCGGAACCAGCATTCGCACCTCGCGTTCGAGCTTGCGCAGCGAACCGAGGTCGGCATGGTCGCGGTGCAGGTGGGAGATCAGCACGGAGTCGACGTTCTCCGTCGCCTGCGGCGAAGGCAAGGCACCGTGGCGCACCAGCGGGCCGACGTGCCGTCGCAACACGGGATCGGTCAGGAGGCGAACCCCGTCGAGCTCGATCAGGACCGTGGCGTGGCCGACGTAGGTGACGCTGCCGGGGTCGCTCATACTGCCGTCGAGTATGGGCGAAAGTCCGCCCCAGGTGAAAGGGTGGGCGGATGAGGGAGCGCCGCCCGATATTCCGCAGGAGCCTGCGACGACCCGGCAGCGGGAAGGAGCCGGCCGAAGACGAAGTCATCGAGATCGAGCCCGGCGCCCTCAGCGGGATATTCGCGGCGCCTGGCTGGCTACGGGACCTGGGCTTCTCGGCCTGGCTCCTGGTCGGCGTCGCGGCGGCGCTGGTCGGGGCGATCTGGCTCCTCGCCCTCACCGAGGCGATCGTGATGCCGGTGATCACCGCCGGGATCATCGCCTCCGTCGCCTCGCCGCTGGTCGACCGGCTCCATCGCCGCGGCCTCCCCCGCGGGATCGGGGCCGCTCTCGTCCTGGTCGCGATCGTCGTCGTCGTAATAGCGGTGGGCCTGATCGTGCTCGGCGGGATCACCAGCCAGGCCGACAGCCTCTCCACCCGGCTCCAGGAAGGCGCGAGCGCGCTCGAGTCGTGGGCTCGGGACCTCGGCGTGGAGGCGCCGACCGCCGCCGACGCCAAGTCCGACGCGAGCGCCTCGATCGGCGCCGCCTTTCAGGCGCTCACGCATGGGCTGCTGGGCGGGATCGAGAGGCTCGCCTCCCTGGCGGTCTTCCTCTCCTTCACCGCGCTCAGCCTCTTCTTCCTGCTCAAGGACGGGCCGCAGATCGGCGGCTTCGTCGAGCGTCACCTCGGCGTCCCGGTTCCGGTTGCCCACTCGATGCTCGGCCGGGTTGCCGGAAGCATGCGCGGCTACTTCCTCGGCGTCACCATCGTCGCCGCCTGGAGCGCGCTGATCGTCGGCGCGGGCGCGCTGCTGCTCGACGTGCCGCTGGTGGGGACGATCGCGATCGTCACCTTTCTCGGCGGCTACGTCCCCTACATCGGCGCCTGGACGGCCGGCGGCTTCGCCGTCCTCATCGCCCTCGGCGGCCAGGGGACGGAGGTGGCCATCGCGATGGGCGTAGTGGTCCTCCTCGCCAACGGCGTCCTCCAGCAGCTCGTCCAGCCGATCGCCTACGGCGCGGCGCTGAAGCTGCACCCGCTCGCGGTGCTGATCGTGACGATCGCCGGCGGCTGCCTGTTCGGCACCGTCGGCCTGGTGCTGGCGGCACCGCTCCTCTCCGCCGCCGTGAGGATCGCCGCCGATCTGAGTGCGGCGCAGGCGGAGCTCGAGCCGCCTACGCCTTCGCCGGCGAACGCGTAGGCCGCTGCGCGGCGCTCCCGGAAATACGGGGCCCTGAAGATCGGCAACCCCCAGCCAGGGGTGCCATAGGATTTGCGCCGTGTCGTTCACCCTCAGGAACCTGAAGGAGGACCTGGAGGACGTCGGGTCCAACTTCGACGGCTCGCCTGACCTGGAGTTCCGCTTGGCGACCCAGGCGCTCGAGCTCGAGAAATCAGGCCTGGGCCACCAGCGCATCCCACCGGGCTATCGCTTTCCGTACGGCCACACGCACAAGGAGCAGGAGGAGGTGTACGTGGTCCTGCGCGGGAGCGGGCGGATGAAGCTCGACGACGAGATCGTCGAGCTCAGGGAATGGGACGCGGTACGCGTCTCGCCCGGTACGTGGCGAGGCTACGAGGCCGGGCCGGAGGGCCTGGAGATCCTCGTCATCGGCGCGCCCAATCTCGGTGGGTCTCCGCGCGAGGACGTCGAGGGCCAGCGCGACTGGTGGGTTGACTAGTCGATTTCTCGCAGCTGGCCTCGGTCCTCGTCGGGAAGCCGAACCTCAAAGCGCATACCGCCGCAGGCGAACCTCGTCACTCAGCCCAGCAGCTTCGCCTTCGCCCGATCGAACTCCTCGGCCGAAAGCGCTCCCTTGTCTTTCAGCTCGGCGAGCTTGTGGAGTTCTTCCGCGGGGGAGCCGGCGTGCGCCTGCTCGCGGACGTAGCTATCGAACTCCTTTTTCGTGTCAGCCTGGTGTTTGATCATGCGGTCGCGCATCCCGTTGCCGCGCACGATCAGATAGAGGAACACCCCGAGAAACGGCAGGAAGACCAGGAAGAACACCCAGACTGCCTTCGCCACTCCCGACAGCTCGTGGTCGCGGAAGAGGTCGCCGATGATCGAGATGAGAATCCAGATCCAGGCAAACAGAAGGAAGAACTCGAAGATGAAGAGAAGTCCTTCGCCGAAGCTGATGTCTGCGAGCAGCATCGTCATGCCTCCTCAGTCCAGTTGACCGTCAACTGGTAGATGATCACGACGTCGAGCACGATCATCAGGAACGCCCACAGCGGCGCCGCCGGGAACCAGACGACCTGCAGCACGGCGTTGATCGCCAGGAGGAAGATGCCCAGGACGCGAGCCATTTCATTGCCGACGAGCAGGCCGAGGCCGGTGAGTCCGATTACGGCACCAAGGATCAGCTGGAACCAGCCCCAGGCGGTGATGTCGAAGATCAGGGCACCGTGACCGCCGACTATGACGACTTCATCGTTGAGGATCGCCGCCAGCCCCCAAATTGCATCGAGGGAGCCGAGGATCACCATCATCACTCCCGCGAACGCGATCCAGGTCGAGTTTTCGCTCCCGACAGGTCGCCTAGAACCCTGACCAGCCTCCATCTGAAAATCTCCTTTGGGAAGGGCGGTACGGCTCGGTTCCCATTTTGAGCCGGCAGCCTTGGAAGCTGCTCGCCAATGAAGACCCTAGCCGGCTCCTAGGACAAGTAAAGAATCCTCATCCGAAACCTGACGCCGAGAGCCGGAGCCGGCGCGTGCTGCGGCTAGTTGACCTCTAGCGGCGCCGGCGGTAGTGCAAGTACACGATCGTGCCAAACGTGCGGGTCTCGACCAGCTCGAGGTCGATGTGCACGTCCGGCGGGAAGTACGGCGTGCCGCCACCGACCACGATCGGGACGACGAACATCTCGAAATCGTCGATCAGCCCGCGCCGCATGCATTCCGCCGCAAGACCGGCGCCGCCGACCCCGATCCTCCGGTCCCCGAGCGCGGCGATCTCCTCCTCGAGCGTTCCGGTGGCCAGGCGGTTGCTGCCCTCGACGCTCGTCAGCGTGGTCGAGAACACGACCTTCTTGAGCGGGCGCCAGATCTCGGCGAACTCCGCCATCACGGGGTCGGTGAAATCCTCGGTGTCCCACACGAGCATCGTCTCGTAGAGGCGCCGGCCGAGCAGTTGAGCATCGATCGCGGCGACCCGCTCGTTATGGAACCGATGCAGCTCCTGGCTGGGCACCGCCCAGTCGAAGCTTCCATCGGGTCCGGCGACGTAGCCGTCGGCCGACAGGCTCATGGAATAGAAGATCACGAGGACACAGTGAACCGCGTCGAGCCGACGATCTTCTCGGCGACCCCCGCCGCAGCTGGTCGCGGGCGGGCAGTTTGTCGCCTGCACCCATCAGCGTCGCCGAGCCCGGCCGCGCGACGGAGGTGCAGGCCTTGCTGCGTCACGCCCGCCCCTATGGAGGCAATGCCGCCGAGGGGGTGAAGCGAACGCGACCCAGCGATTGCGGCGGTGAATACACGCGTTAGGGAGTAGCTACGGCGCAACCGAGACCGCCAGTCTTGGATTCGTCACGGCACCTGGAAGGCGCAGCGAACTTCAAAACTGGTACCCGCTTGGTACCCGCTGAAGTCGTCAGCCTCGCTCTCCAACCAAGCAAAAAGCTGTGTTTGCGGGGCTTTCTCCTATAGGGGGCGAAGTTCGAACCTGCGACCTTCGGGTATGAGGTCTGTCCAGCTTCTGGATCTGGCCTGATTTGTGCCTGTGGAGGGGGTCTCAGTTGCCCCGAGTTGGGGGCACTTTCGCTCAAATTGGTACCCGATTTGGTACCCGCTTTGCCAGCGGGGCTTTCGCGACGTCGCTGACCCGAAGCGAAATAGGCCACGTAGGCTACGACGGACCGTGATCGGGGGCGAGGATCAAGAGTCGTGGCCGTGGTACGTGCAGGAGGCCAGCTACCGCGATCAGTTGGAGCTCCTCTGGCAATACGAGCCCTGGGTCTGCTCCTGGCGCGTCGCCGCTGATCTCCTGCTTCGAGCCGCCCCCGCTCTCCCCGCCATCCTGGGGGCTGTTGCCAGCGCCTACATCGTCGACCTCTCCCGCCCCGCAACCGTCTTCCTCGGGGCCTGCATCGCGATCACGCTGGATCGCCTTGGAACCGGGTGGCGAATCAAGCGCGGAGTGCGACTCTTGGTCCCGCATCGACTTTGGGCATGGGAGCATCCTGTCGTCGGGGAGGAGACCGAAGCGCAACTGCTGATCAACGACGCCGATGTCGACCGCGCCAGCCGGCTGCTCAGAGCGGCGCACCTCTCGCCCGGCGGCTCGGTCCGGATTCCGGTTCCGCCCCAAGACGCGCCTTGGGGAGATACCCGGATGGTGGTGCGCCTCCCGATCGCCTCGAAGAATGCCGAGCCGCTGGCGGAGCAGGTGAAGGGCACGCTGGGCACTGCCGGCATCCGGGGGCGCGTCAGCGGCGAAGACTTTCCGACCGTCACCACATCGACCGGTGACCACGGTCCTACAGGTACTTCATGAGCGGCGAGCTCAGCCGCAGCAACCGCGGCAGGACCGCAGAGAGCCAGACGAAGAAATCGAACAGGACCTCGCCCGGCTCGATCGCCCGCGTTACCCATGCCTGAACCGACCCCCCAGCCGACGTGACGAACTGAAAGCCGCCCTGGCCGTCACCGAAGTTGACGACCCAGCCTCTGTCCAGCAGGTAGATCGCGTCGACGATCTGTCCTCCGGTGTCGAGATCGAAGGCGCGAACTCTCTCTGCGACCGTGTCGAGCTTCAGCTCGGACTCGGCCGCGACCAAGAAGTAGGGGCGGTGATCGACGAAGCGCGAGCGGTCGCTCGGGTTGGACATGATTATCGCCCCCTCGACCTCTTCGGCACGGAGCGCCTTGAAGCGCGCCGACTTCTCAAGCGTGTCCCGCAAGCCCTCGCTGGTCAGCCTCGTCTTCAGCTCGCCGCCGGCCGCGACGAACTCGATGAACGCGAGGCTCGGGCGGTCGGCGTCGACGTGGAAGGGTGGTCCTCATCGAGGATCAACACATCGGTCTGCGGCGATTCCCTGCCCGCCACGTCGATGACCTCACCTTGGCCGACGGCCAAGCGGCGAGGAAGATGCGCCGCAAGGAACTCGCGGAAGGGAACCTCGAAGCCGGCGGTGCCGCGGTCGGTGCCCTGAGCGAACTTGCTGCGAGCCGTCTGCAAGTCAGCGAGCAGGCGGGCCTGCTGGGCGTTGATCGCGTTTCTGATCCTAGCGTCGGCCATGTGGCCGCGACCCTAACCGAGCAGATTGACGCCGCTCGCCGTGCGGAACCGGTGCGGGTCTCACCTAGGCTGTGCGCGTTGTGGCCTTTCCCTTCAGATCGCAAAGCATCGGCGCCTTGGTCGAGGCAATCTCCACTGGATACAGCGACGCCAACATCGGCACGCTGCTGCTGAAGGCCGGTGCCGACGACTGGGCGCCCGAGTCGTGGCCGAATAAGGAGCGCCGTATTCAGGATCTGTTCAAGGGCCTGCGCGCCGCAGAGGACCCAGAGGCAGAGGCCGCCGCGCTGGAGCTGGCGCGGCTCGCCCTCGAGGCGGGGGCCCCGTCGCCAGGTGGAAAGTCGCGGATCGTCTGGTGGGAGCCGCTGCGCGACGCCGTTGCGGCAGACGGATGGGAGTACGACATCGAGTCAGCGCGACTCACGGCAGCGATTCCCGGCGTCAGCGTTGCCGATCAGCTGAACGGTCTCGAAGCAGAGCTGAGCAAGCTGGGCTGGAATACCGCCATCGGCCACTACCGACAGGCCGTTGATGGCTTCGGCGCGAAGAACTGGGCGACCGTCAACTCCCAACTCCGAAGCTTCCTTGAGGACATGCTTCCACGGGCGGCGGAGACTGCGACGGGCAGGCGCCCCGGCTCGGTGCGCGCCGCACTTGACGCATTGCACAAGGAAATACTCGTCGATGGAGAGTTTGAGCTGCTCAAGGGTCTGTGGACCCTCTGCCAACCACGGGGGTCCCACCCCGGCCTTAGCGATCAACGGGAGTCGACCTTTCGGCTCATGACCGTAACCAGCGAGTCCCGCTTCCTATTGGACAGGTTGCCGAACTGAGGGTCCAGGGGCGAAGGGCAGGCGCGCGCGTCAGCCTGGTACGCCGGCCTCTTGAGTGTCCTCATCGGAGCCTCAACCCTCGTCGGTTGTCCTGGCTCCCGTCCTTCTCGCCCTCGGAGCGCGTCCGGTCCCCCGAAGTCGCGGATAGCCTGAGCCACCGTGATCGAGCACGAGTGGGTCCATCTGACGGGAGAGCAGCTCAGCGCCGACCCAGCGCTCGTCCGTGCGAACGAAGGCTTCCAAGCGCCCCCTGGCCGGGCCGGCGATGCCGCCGCAGCTTGGCTCAGGGAGCGGGCGCTCCGGGAGACGAGCCACATCGCCACCTACGTGCTGCTCGTAGAGGGCGATGTCGCCGGTTTCTACTCGCTGGGGATGAGCGAAGTCGAGCTGCGATCCCAGCACCGCAAGGGAATATCGGCCAGCCATCCGCGCCAAGGGGCCGTGCTCATCCTCTGGCTTGCGCGAGCGGCCAATGCGGACGTGGACGCCGCGACCATTCTTCGCCACGCAGTCGGCATCGCCCAGATCGGCTCGCGGAGAGTCGGGGCGGCGGTGATCGCCGTCGATCCCTTCGACGCCGCGACGGAGGACTACTGGCGCCAGCACTTCGGCTTTCGGGCATCGCTCACCAAGCGATACGACGCGGACGGCCAGGAGCGAAGCCGACTCTGGCTGCCGCTCTTCTCTGAGATCTAGCCCATGCGACTGATGCAGGACAACAGTTGGCTCACCTCCGCGTCGCGGGGGAAAGCCGGCGCTAGCGTGACCGCGGTGGTACTCGCGGTAGCGGTCATCGCCTGCGGCTCCTCATCGGAATCGTCACCCGACGATCAACATCCCCGTGTCGTCGTCGTCGAACCTTCAGAAGTGCTCGAGCTGCCGACCGATACCGATCCGCAGCTCGTCCTCAAGGGCACTCATTCGGATTTTGTCGCCGGTAACTTCCTCACCGCCGAACCAGACTGGACAGATCCCGACCCGCATGTTCCGGAAGGCTTCCTGCTGAAGGTGGAAAAGGTCGCCGTCGCCGATGGCGTCACCACCGTGGACGTAAAATCGGCCTCTCTGTTCGAAGCCGAGCCGGAAGGGACCCTCAACATGATCGACGAGTCCTTTTCCCCGATTGAAGCGAGCCAAGTCGAGGATTCGACTCCGGTCTCTGCCCTAGCACGAGCATCGCTAACGGACAGGGGCGTAGAACCCGACCCGGTCGGCGGGATGGATGAATTTTTCAGCAAGACGCTTGGCTGCGGAAGCCCGGGGGAAATCAGCGTCGACACCGCCGTCGAGACCTCCCTCAAGCCCCAACTCATCCTCGAATGGAAGCAGCGCGGGCGCTTTCCCATTGGAGTCGATTACGCCGCCGCCTGGGTGGAGGGCAATGCGATGGCAAGCATCACCGCCGGAATCTCGGGAGAGCTTCACTGCGAACCCAACCCGATCGTGCTCGTGAGGCAGAGATGGAGAACGGTTGTCTTCGTAGGGCAGGTGCCGGTACCGGTCACGATTGGTCTGCCGGTCGAATTGGCGGCATCCGCATGGGGCAAAGAAGAGACCTCGATCAAGGCCTCGATCACATCCAACGCAACGATCGGCGTGGCGAGGAAAGGCGGCGAGACCGAACGGATCGGGGAATTCGTGCCACCGATGCTGGAGGGAGAATTCGACCCGGAGCTGACGCTCAAGGCCAATGCCGAAGTCACGGTTTTCCCCGCGGTCAGCATCGAGGCCGGTTGGAAGGCACCCGGCCTCGGAAAGCTCGCCGCCGCCGCCACCCTCGGCTTGCGTGGAGGGATCAACTTCCGCTACGCGGCGGATAAAGATCCCTCCGCGCAGGCGTGTGTCCCCGTCAGGGTCGAGGCGAGGCTAGAAGTGCAACTAGTGCGAAAGCTGTTTGGCCCCTGGACCGTAACGCCCTACAAGAGAAATCTCGCCTGCCGCCCGCCGGACCCGGAAACCGAAGGGGAAAGCAGGGGCGACTAGGCGGGCTGCCTGGTGCGCACGCTCGGCCGCGTCGTTTCCGCCACGTATTGCTCGGCGTTCAGGCAGAACTCGCGCCAGCGCTCATCGAGGCGAGCCTTGGCAAGCTCGTCTGCGTCGATCACCGTCGGCACCTCAACCGCCTGCCCAGGGTCGGCGGAAGACGCGAGGATATGTCTTTGATCATCGGCCATCTGACCTAAGGGTACCGGCTAAGGAGTCGTTCGCCAGGATCACCGGGAGACTGGCTCCTCATCCGTCAGTCTCGGGCGGCGAGTCCGGATCGCGATCGCCCGGGGTATCGCCTTCCTCGTTGCTCTCGTCCCCGAACGCTGCCTCCGCCCAGCCGGCCTCCTGGGAGGGGTCGGGGGCGAAGTCGGCGTAGATCTCGGTCGTCTTGTAGTCGCGGTGGCACATCCACTCCTGAATGAACCGCAGCGGCGCGCCCGCGCCGGCCATCCTCGTGCCGAAGGTATGGCGCAAATCGTGGAAGCGGATCGGCCGGATGCCGGCGTCGGCCACGACATCTTTGAAGCGCTTTCTCATCTTCGAGGCGTCGTAGGGATTGCCGGTGTCCGGGTGACAGAAGACGAGATCGGTGTCTCCCGTGTAGTCGGAGCGGTCGTGGAGTCGCCTGAGCTCCGCGACGACCCGTCGCGGCATCGGCACCGAGCGGGTCGAGCGGCTTCCGATCAAAGCCGCGCATCACGAGGAATTGGTAGGAGGCAGTTAGATCCTCGGCGCTACAACCGAGCCGCCGGAGAGCGGTCTGTGGCTCAAAGTCGCTCTCCTCCCCGCCCGCCTCGATCCAGTCGCTCTCGCCTTTCGGATCCGGCAGCAGTGCGACCCGCCCACTGACCTGCGGCCAGTAGTGATTCTGTAGGAGAACGAGCATCTTGATCAGGCCGCGCCAGCTTTCGTCGAGGTGCCGCCACTTACTTTCCTGGGCCTCATAGAAGCCACGCACTGACTCCAGGGCCCTTGTGCGCTCGTCCTTCGAGAGCAGGAGGACGTCGAGCCCGAACGTCGCCTTGCCCTCTTGGACGACATCGTCCAGATAGAGCAACTGCCAAGGTGAATAGAGGGGAGAAGTGGTCGGAAAGCCATCGCCGTCCCACGCGTAGTTCTCCTTCCACACGAGCGGCTTGCGCTCCTCTCGAAACGTCATAGCCGTGGGCGGGATCGCCGGCAGCTCGAACCCCGACCAGTAACCACCGTCGGCGAAGCCGATGGGCTGCAGCGCACCAGCGAGGTCGAGCTCCTCGATTGGCGCCTGTCCGATACCGAGGCGGATCGATCGTTCGCCTGCCTGTCGAGATAGAGGACCATCGCCTATCAACTCCCGCTGTGCGAAAGCCCCATCGAGATACAGCTCACGCCAACTGAGCTGGACCTCGATATTCGGCGGATGGGCGCTTAGGTTCACGTATGGAGGCTAATCGCACTTAGGAAAGTGCGAGGCCAGAACGAAAGAGGAACTTCAGCGGTGGCCGCGAGCCCGACCTAAACGTCGAGGTCCAGGCGACCGGCACAGGAGGCTCATCGCTCTGGGCTCACGGCAGCTTCCCGAACCGGAACGAAACGATGTTGGCGCAGGTTCCTCAGGAGATTTTCGGCCTCCTCGTCTCGCGAATCAGTCGCTGCCAGCTGACCGGCGATAGCTCTCGGCACCCAGATCCCAGAATCTTCGGCACCGTGACGAAGAGCACTGAGTGCCATGCTGCCTCCCTCCCCACTGGCGCACAGTCGAGCAAGGCCGGCGGCGGCGGCGGCGCGAACGGAGGGGTGCCTGTCTTGGCAGAGAACGGCGAGAACTCCGACGTCTCGGTATTGGGCCAGCCTGGTCGCAACATGAGCTGCCCATACCCGTTCGTGATGTTCGCCTGCCAGTAGCTCGACATAAGGGTCGGCGCTCTGTTCGACATCAATGGCGCCCAGCGCCAAAGCCAAGACCGTCGCCCGACCTACAAGACCTTCGCCTGGTTCGAAGAGAACCGGTCCAGTGGTGATATCCCCAGCAGAAATCCCGAGGGCGATCTTGCCGATTTGCTCACGGAGTCTCTGCGGGATCCGCTCGGGACTGCGGGCCATGGCGGTGATCGCTCCGCTCTTATGCTCACCACTGGCCCGCGGCTCGGCCAAGAGCTCTAGCAACGGGTCCCACCTGGCAAGCTGCGGATGCCACATGTTGAGAATAACGAGGGCGTGCCCGAGATCAAAGACCGGCATACCCCAGCTGCCATGCCGCGCTTCCTCAGCCTGGCCTTTCACGGCTTTAGCCAGCTTTCGGATCTGGGCTTTGACAGCTGACCGCGGGAGATCCGTGACATCGCCGATCGCTGAGATCGCACCGAGCGACCCTCGACGGGCGCGTTCGATCAGCGAGCGTCTGGCTCCCACGTCGACTGCTGCCGCGATTCCGAGCAACGCGAGCTGAAGGGAATTCTCGTGCTGACGTGGCTTCGGCTTGGCCTGGCGCATCGTCTCCTCCGTCCAAGCCTTGCGTGGGATCGCCAGAACGACCTTGCGCCAAGCGGTGGCCAGTATCTGTTGTTTCTGCGGCTCAAGCCTGACCAAGCGCTTGATCAGTTCGCGCTGCACCCGCAAGCCGCTGGCCGGGATCACTCCGGCCAACGATTCGAGCAACTGAACATCGACCAAGAAGGTCGGGCTAATTCGCTTGGCCTGCTTTCTGTAGAAGGCATCGTCGAAGATCCACTTCATTAGGAGCCTCGCCGTGCGATCGGCAACCTCCTGATCGAGGGCCGCGCCACCATGCTGCAACAGTGTCAGTTCAGCATGAGTTGTCGTTCGCGATCCAGAGTCGAGTTTTAGCTCCTGAGCGGCCATGGCAACTGCCTCTGCCGGGCCATCAGCAAAGTGATGGCGAACTGCGTTCTCAACGGCCTTGCTTTCACCAGCTCGGATCAAGGAAACGAGACCGGGAGCGGCGTCGGCACCACTGGTGTGACGGTCGAGTTCGAACAGGCTTGCCTGCGCTTGCAACGCAGTCAGACGCCGCCAGCCTCCGTGGTCTGCAGCATGGTTGGCCAGCATCGATGCCGAGAGGAGCTGGATGGCAACCGTGTCCTCGGCGGCAAAGGTGACGCCGGCCTGTCGTGCCCAGTCCTTGAAATTGCGATCGGCCAGGGCATCTAGCCCCTGCCGTGTCGTCTGGGAGCGCCACCAGGTGACGGCCGTGTCTCCGGAGGAGATCGCGTTCTTCAGCTCCTCGGGCCCCCAGCGCGAGGTGTTGAAGAGTAGGGCGGCGGCGGCACCAGCGAGCGCGGCGGCGGTGACGTCATGGCCGGCGCTGGTGCCGATCTCCTGAACCTCGAGGGCCGTGCGGCGAGCCTCATCGATTCGACCGACCTCGATACACAAGCGGGCATGCTGGACGGCAAGCCAAGCCTTGTCGATGGCGTCGGCCTTGCCCTCGCCAAGCGCCTTCTCGAGAATGGCCACCGCTTGATCGACTTGGTCTTGGTCGAGCAGACCACAGGCTGAGACGACGACTGCGGCTGCATGGTTCGAGGGATCAGGCGCGGAGTCGATCAGGCTGAGAAGAGGAGTGAGGTCGTCCTCAAGGAGACGGTGCGCCAGGGCGCCGACGAAGCGCCATCCCCAGTCCTTGGACGTCGCTGCCTCGTTGAGGCTCGGGACTGCAGCGTGGGCCTCGGAAAACGACTCATAGTTTCGGACCCTGCCCTGAACCAACAAGGCGATTCCCTGCTCAGGCTCGATCGGCTCCTTGGTGCCTATGTTCGGGTGCGGGGCAACAAGACGGGGGGCGATCAGTGCGTAACGCAGGCCGTCCTCTGCTCGTGGCGGCGCCGTGCCGTTCCAGGCGCTGCCTTCCCAGTTCGGCCCCGACCTGATGCTCTCGGCGACTGCGACTAGCGCTTCCCGATTTCCCTCATTGACTCGGTTCTCCTTGGGGACAAGGACCTTGGCGCCTTTACCTGTAGTGCGGATCGCCTCGGGAGTGACATGGGCCCAATATGTCTCTTCCCGCTCTTCGTCGTGGAGGATGATCAGGAAGGGAAGAACATGCGCGGCCCAGTCGTCGACGTGGCTGCGCTTGTCGTCTCGAAACCACCAGCCCTCCGGCTCACCCTTCGCGATGTTCGTCTTGCTGCGAAAGGCGGTCTTTCCGCTCTTCACCTGCGCTGCGACCAGCAGGTTGAGATCGACGCCTTGCGGGGTCCGAGGGCCGAGCAGAAGATCCGTGCCAATGTCGTGGCGGGCATTGAACGTCGCCGCCCACTCGAGTCGTTCGAAGGCCAGCATCGCTGCCGTCTCGCCGCGGTTGCCGATCCGCTTTCCTCTGGGCTCCTGCCTAGCCAATGTCGTCGTGGCTCCGTTCTGCGATCAGCTCCCAATGCTCGCAAAGCATCCGGATTGGCCTTTCCAAATAGGCGGCAGGAGCCTCGACGAAGCACCAGAGTTTGAGAAATTGGTACCCGATTGGTACCCGCGCACCGGCTTTACACACTGGCTGACGCATAGAAAAAGCCCCGTTTCCGGGGCTTTTCTCTATAGCGGGGGCAGGATTCGAACCTGCGACCTTCGGGTTATGAGCCCGACGAGCTACCTGGCTGCTCCACCCCGCGGCGGTCTCTTGATCCTAGCAACGGTGGGGTGGCTGGGCGGAGGAGTGGAGTGTTTGCGCAAGGGACTTCCCTGCTTTGCCTCTGTCTAGAGTGCCGGCTTCATGGCGGAGGGCTCCCCAAGGGTTGCGGTGATCGACGTCGGCACCAACTCGGCGCGGCTGCTGGTCGCGGACGTCGCCGGGGGCAGGGTTTCGCCGGTCGAGCGGCGCAGCACGGTGACGCGGCTGGGCCGGGGGGTCGACCTGTCGGGGCGGCTCTCGGCGGAAGCCGTCGAGGACGCCTGTGAGGCGATCGGCGAGTACGTCACGACATTGCACGATCTGGGGGCCGAGGCGGTCGACACGATCGCGACCAGCGCGGTCCGCGACGCCGAGAACGGCAGTGCCTTCGTCGCCGAGCTGCGCGAGCGGTTCGCACTCTCGCCGCGCGTCCTCGACGGCGAGGAGGAGGCGCGGCTCACCTATATGGGCGCGACCTCCGAGCACCCTCCGGCCGAGCCGACACTGGTCATCGACATCGGCGGGGGCTCGACCGAGCTGATCGTCGGCACCGGCTCTGAGATCTCCTTTCACACCTCCATGCAGGCGGGGGTCGTCCGCCACAGCGAGCGCCACGTCGCCACCGACCCCCCCACCGCGGTCGAGCTCGAATCCCTCGCCGCCGACGTACGCGGCCTGATCGAGGCGGCGGTCGGCACCCGCGCTGAGGCCGCGGCTGGAATCGCCGTCGCCGGCACTCCAACCTCTCTGGCCGCGGTCGAGACAGGGCTGGAGCCCTACGACCCAGTGCGCGTCCACGGCCACGTCCTCTCGCTGCCGGCGATCCAGCGGATGCTGTCCCAACTCGCCTCGACCCCGCTGGCCCAGCGCGTGGAGATCCCCGGCATGCACCCCGACCGCGCCCCGACGATCGTCGCCGGCGTCGTCATCCTGGTCGAGGCGATGCGCGCATTCGGTCTCGAGCAGATCGAGGTCTCCGAGCACGACATCCTCTACGGGACCGCGATCGCCGCCGCGAAGCGCGACTGACGCGCCGGTTTCCCATTCCTCGAAAGCCTTCGCGGTACCAACTGGACAGGTCCGTACCGGCGCGCAGGACAGTTGGGTAAGACCTTCGGTCTAACCCCAAGAAATCGGTAGGTTGGACCTACCTGATTCTCAGTAGCTAGATTGCGGCTGCCTAGACGTACTGGACAGTCGAGCGCATAATCGCCTCATCGGGATCGACCCGCATTTCGACCCCGACACAGGGCTTAGGCGATTGCCGCATCATGGCGCCTCCCGCCGTCTGGGCCCATCGAATAAACATTGGTCCCTGAAGACGTACCCCTGCCCGTCCTGAGGGATCAGCTTGAATCGGCCGCCAGAGATGGCGGCCGATTCTGGTTTTTACGGCTACCGCGTTATACGGTTTGGCTAGACAGCCAGGTCTGGCCCTCTAAGCCAGGTTCGACTTGCGCGGGTAGACGACCTCGGGGTCGGTGAGGACGTTGACCAGCGTCGGCCGGCCCGACTCGAACGCCTTCTCCAGCGCCGGGCGCAATTCCTCTGGCTCGCGCACGAGGACGCCGTCGCAGCCGAGCGATTCCACTAGCTGGTCGTACCGGGTCTCCGGCCACAGCTCGGCGGCGACCGAGTAGCCGTAGAGGAACTTCATCGGGTGGTGCTCGAGCGCCCAGATCCCGTTGTTGCCCATCACGCCGACGACGCCGAGGCCGTGCCGCGCCATCGTGTCGAACTCCATCCCGGCGAAGCCGAAGGCGCCATCCCCGAGCAGCAGGCAGACCTGGCGGTCCGGATGGGCAACCTTCGCCCCGATCGCCTGCCCCGGCCCGGCACCGAGGCAGCCGAAGGGCCCCGGATCCATCCAGCAGCCGGGCTCGTAGGTGTCGATGAAGCGACCGGCGTAGGAGACGAAGTCGCCACCGTCGCCGACCACGATCGCGTCGCGCTCGAGCACGTCGCCAAGCTCGCGGTAGACACGGACCGGATGCAGCGGCGAGCGCGGATCGTCGAGCTCCTCCCGCTCCGCCGCCCGCCGCTCCGACTCGACGGCGCGCAGCTCCTCCAGCCAGCGTCCGCTGCGCGGATCGCCGCCCCCGGCGGCCTCGCGAAGCGCCGCCAGGCTCGCCCGCACGTCGCCGACCAGGTCGACTGTGGGAGCGCGGTTGGCGGTGAGCGCGTTCGGCGCCACGTCGAGCCGCACGATCTTCGTCTCCTCGCCGAAGCTGCCGCCGAAGCCGAGCCGGAAGTCCATCGGCACGCCGACGACGAGCGCCACGTCCGCCCCCTTCAGGCCCGTGCCGCGAGCGCGGCTGAAAGCCAGCTCATGGTCAGCGGGCAAGCAGCCGCGGCCGAGGCCGTTGAGGAAGACGGGGATGCCGAGCGCCTCGGCCAGCGCCCGCAGCTCCCCCTCCCCGTGGCCCCAGTAGAGGCCGGTGCCGGCCATGATCGCCGGCCGCTCGGCGGCGGCCAGCAGCGCCGCCGCCTCCTCGACGCCGGCCGCCGGCTCGGCCGCCGGCGCCTGCGGCGGCGCCGGGACCTCCGGCTCGGCCTCGCTGAAGACGACGTCGAGCGGATAGTCGACGAAGGTCGGGCCGCTGGGAGCCTCCAGCGCCAGGTCCAGCGCCGCCGCGGTCACCGCCGCGATCCGGCCCGGCTCCTTCACCGTCTCGGCCGACTTGACGAGCGGCGAGACGAACGGGAGGTGGTCGATCTCCTGCAGCGAGCCGGACCCCCAGCGCATCTCCGGCGCCCGCCCGCCGAGCACGCACACCGGCGAGCAGTTGGCCTGGGCGCCAGCCATCGCGCTGATCCCGTTGGTCACCCCAGGCCCGGCCGTCAGCGCCGCCACGCCCAGCCCCCGCGTCGCCTTCGCCACTCCCTCGGCGGCGAAGGCGGCGGTCTGCTCGTGGCGCACGTCGACGAGCCCGATCCCCTCCTCTTTGCAGCCGTCATAGATCGAGAACAGATGGCCGCCGGAGAGGGTGAACAGATGCTCCACCCCCCTTGACTTCAAAGCTTTCGCGACGATCCTTCCCCCGTGCTCCGCCATGGCCGGACCTTATAGGTAGTTCCTGCCCGGGAACCGGGCACTCGCTGACGAGGTCCAGGGCAGCCGAGACAAGGACGCAGGAAGCCTGAATAGCAGCGCTATTCAGGCGACCGAGGACGCAGTATCGGCAACCTGGGGCCGACAGCGAGTGCCCGGGGCGGGACTCGAACCCGCAAGCCCCCTAAGGGGCAGCGCCTTTTAAGGGCGCCGCTTTTGCCAGTTTCGCCACCCGGGCCAGGCGATGGTATCCGGCCTGACAGCAGGGCTAAAAGCGCGTTAAATGTTGTGAGGGCGCAACTCCGCCGCTGTTACGGTGTCCTTAGCTTTGGAAACACGCCTTCCCTGGAGGAGAGCTTGGAGGCATCAGCCCTAACGCACGCCAGTCGCCGCGGACTCCTCGCCCGGCGCTCCCCCCTGCTCAAGCTGCAGGGAGACGCGAAGCTGATCGCGATGGCGCGCAGCGGCAACCCCGGCGCCTTCGAGACGATCGTCGACCGCTACCAGGGCCGCCTGCTCGGCTTCTGCCGCCAGATGCTCCGCTCCACCGAGGACGCCGAGGACGTCCTGCAGGAGGTCTTCGTCAACGCCTACAAAGCGATGCTCGCCGACGAGCGTGAGATCAACCTGCGGCCGTGGCTCTACCGGATCGCGCGCAACCGCTGCCTCAACCACCTGCGCAAACCGACCGCCGACGCCCAGGAATCGATGGACATGGTGCCCGAGGTCGACGCCGCCTCCACCGCCGAGAAGGTCCACAATCGCGAGGAGTTCCGCCAGCTCCTCAGCGACGTCAAAAAGCTTCCCGAGACCCAGCGCTCGGCCCTGCTGCTGCGCGAGATGGACGCCCTCTCCTACGAGGACATCGCGACGGCGATGGACACCACGGTGCCGTCAGTCAAGTCGCTGCTGGTGCGGGCGCGAATCTCACTCGCCGAGGCGAGTCAGGCGCGACTGCTGACCTGCGGCGAGGTCCGCATCGAGCTCTCCGAAGCGGCTGAGGGCCTGCGCAAGGTCTCCGGCCCCGTCCGCCGCCATGTCCGCGAGTGCGACGAATGCGCCGACTTCCGCTCGCAGGTCCGCTCCAACGAGAAGGCGCTGGCAGCGCTCTTCCCGGTCGGCGGCCTGTTCGCGCTCAAGGGCTTGATCGCCTCCAAGCTTGGGTTTGGCGGGGGCAGCGCCGGAACCGCCGGTGCGGGCGCGGCAAGCGCCGGGGCGGCCGGGGCGGGTGCCGCCGGTGCCGGAGCCATGGGCAGCGTCGGCGCCGCGATCGGCGGCGGCAGCGCCGCCGGCGGCCTCGGCGCGATCGGCGGCGCGATCGGCACCAAGGCGGTGGCCGGAGTCGTCACCGCGGCGGTGATCACCGCCGGCGCGGTCGAGGTGAAGCAGTACACCGGCGGCCCGGTCGACTCGCCGGCAACGATTTCACGGACGTCCCCCGGCCCGAGCGCCGCGCCGGCGCCGGCGACCGAGCCCGACGTCGTCACCGCGCCCGCGGTCCCGGCTCCCGAAAGCATCCCGGCCGTCGAGCCGGTCCCGGCGCAGGCCGAGACCGACGCTACTCCCATCGCTTCGGAGGAGGAAGCGACCGGGCAGTCCACCGGCGAAGAGACGATCGGCAGCGGCGACCCGGCGACCGAAGCGGTGACCGAGGCGACGCCGCAGACCGGCACCGCGGCGGGCGCCCACGGCGGCGGCGGCACGGTCGTCGTCACGGTCGGCGGCGCACCACCCAGCAGCCCACCCGCCGAAGCGCCGCCCGCCTCCAGCCCGGCGCCGAGCGAACCCGCCCCGGCCCCGGCTCCAGCTCCGGCGCCCGCGCCCACGGAACCGCCGGTCGAAACGGCGCCGGTCAGCGGCGGCGAAACCGAAGTGCCCCCAACCGATCCAGCGGACTAGCCGCCCGACGGCACGCCGGGCGGCTCCCTAGCCGAGCCCGATCACTTTGAGCCGCCGCATCAAGCAGGTGCCGGCGAACTGGCGGGTCTCCTCGAGCGAGTAGCCGAACAGCTCGAAGTCCTCCTCTTCCGCCCACGGCGGCGAGAGCACGCCGTCGGCGACGGGCAGCGACTCCTCCAGCGTGCGCTGGATCGCCCGCTTGTAGCGCTCGTCCTCGTGCGCCTTCTCGCGCAGGAAGACCGAGCCGAAGGCGACGTGGCGGTGCTCGTCGCGGGTGACGTTGCCGAAGCCCTCGACGAAGGTCGGCAAGGTCCCTTCGCGCTCGTTGAAGTCCATGATGAAGTGCTGCCCGGTCAGGGCGAGCATCCCCTCGATCACCATGTGGTAGAGCGTCACCGCCTCGACCAGCGCCTCGGTGTCCTCCGGTTCCGTCGAGAGTCGGTCGGTGCGCTGCTTCAACATCTCGTCGAAGAGCACGCCGAACTTGTCGTTCAGGTGGGCCGAGGTCTCGGTCAGCATCTCGCTCAGCCCGTCCGACTCCAGCACGCCGACCTCACGGTAGAAGCGCTCGAAGAAGCGGACGTGGCGGGCCTCGTCGGCGATCTGCGTGCAGAGAAAGATTTTCTGGTCCTCGGTCGGGGCGGCGCGCATGATCGGCCCCAGCTCCTCCGCCACTTTCTGCTCGCCGATGAAGAACGAGGAGAGCCCGTACATGCGCTGGAAGCGCTCCTCCGGGCTGATCCGCTCGTGCCAGTCCTCGCGGTCGCGGCTGAAGTCGAGCTCCTGGGTCTGCCATTGCTGCCGCTCCCAGAGGAGGTACAGCTCCGCATAGGTGAGCAGCTTGACGTCGGCCGTGCGGTCCGCCGCCTTCATCAGCGCGGGGTCGGCGGTCTCCTGGAAATCGGCTCGCTCCGTCCGGGACTGGGTCCCGGTCAGCTCTTTGGCCTCCATCGTCAGACTCTCCTCCGGTCGGCTGCGGGTCTGGGCGAGGTTAGCAGCGGCCTGGCCAGCCAGCCAGTTTCGGAACTCGAACCTTTTTGGGGTCCCTGACCCCCAAAATGCTTCGAGTTCAGACCGAGTGCGTCTCGCCCGGCTTCAGCACCACGACCTGGGAGGAGATCTGGGCCTCGACGTCCGCCTTGAACGCCTCCGCGTCGGTCTCGATCGGCGGGAAGGTGTCGTAATGCATCGGGATCACCGTCGCGGCGCCGACGAACTGGGCCGCGACGACCGCGTCGCGACGATCCATCGTGTAGTGGCCCCCGATCGGGACCAGGAAGACGTCGACGTCGCTGCGTTCGGCGATCAGCTTCATGTCGCCGAAGAGGCAGGTGTCGCCAGCGTGGTAGACGGTCGTCTCGCCGATCTTGATTACCAGCCCCGCGGCGGGACCGAGGACGATCCCGTGCTCGGCACTGTAGGGCGCCTGTTCAGAGCCGGGAAGGGTGTTGGTGTGCCAGGCGGGGACGAGGCTGACGTAGCCCCAGTCGAACTCGACGGTGCCGCCGAAGTTCGGGTCGCTGACGTTCTCGATGCCCTGGCCCTTTAGCCATTCCGCCAGCTCCACCATCCCGATGCAGTGGGCGCCGGTGCGCTTGGCGACGGGAACCGCGTCGGCCATGTGGTCGGCATGACCGTGGGAGATCGCGATGTGCGTGGGCTCGACTTCCTCGGCGGTGTGGACAGCGGCCGGGTTGTTCGGCTTCAAGAACGGGTCGACCAGCACGGTGATCTCCCCCTCGCTCAGCTCGAAGCACGACTGCCCGTGGAACTTGATCTCCATCGTCAACGCTCTCCTTCGCTCTCGGGTGCGGTTTCGCCCTCCGCGGCTGCGGGGTCGCTCATCTCTTCCTTCAGTGCCCAGCCGACGGCGACGCCAACCATCATCCCCATCCGCGCCTCCTCGGCGAGCAGGGCACGGACGGCGGCGATCCGCTCGTCGGGGTCGGGGACGGTCGCGGCCCGCAGCGCCTCCGCCTCGTGCGGCTCGCCGAACCAGCCGCCCTCGGCCATTGCGCTGGCAAGCACCTTCTGCAGCTGCGGCGCTGCCTGGGCGACGACGCGCTCGGCCTCGGAGAACCGCTCCGGGTCGAGCAGCCGCTCGATCGCCGCTTCCAGCTCCCTCTCGTCGGGCACCGCCCCAGCCTAGTAGTCCGCCGGCCGCAGCACGGCCGCCGCCAACCCGGCGAGGGCGCCGACCGCGCCACCGGCGAGGCCGGCGAAGAAGTCGGCGCTGGGCACGAACAACGGCAGGGCAAGCAGGACCGCCGCCGCGACTGCGACCCCGATCACGTCGTACTCCTCGTCAATCGCCCCCTGCGCTTCGGCACGGCGCAGCGTGAACCAGGCGGCGAGCGCGCCCAGCGCCATCCCGTTGCCGCCGACCATCACCTCAAAACCGCCCTGGGCGCCGGCGACAGTGCTCGCCGCCAGCATCCCCAGTGAGCCGCAGGCGAGCAGCAGCACCGCGGTCGGGACGCTGCCGAGCCGCCGCTCGATCCCGGTTGCGAAGATCGCCAGCCCGAGCGCGACGATGAAGAGGTAGCCGACGTCGGCGTAGGCGAAGGGAGCCGTGATGTGGCGCCACCAGTCGTCCTCGAGCGGGATGACCAGGCCGCCGAAGGCCGAGAGTGAGTTGCCGCTGGCCTCGTAGACGAGGAGAAGAGCTGCCGAGCCGAAGATGGCCGCGAGCGTGGCATAGGGCCGGAAGGGGCCCGGCGCGCCCGACTCCGGACGGCGGCGCAGGCGGGGACGGCGGCGGCGCCGTGGGCGCTGCGCCTCGAGCCCGTCGCCGCGGCGCTCCAGCTTCGGCGCCCGCTTGCGCAGGCGGGTGCCGCAGTAGGGGCACTCGGTGACATACGGACTGACCTCGGACCCACAGTTCTTGCAGATGACGCTGAGCTCAGTCTCGCTCATGGTTTACCGAGAATAGCCCCCTCGTCAGGGGCGCTGCTCCCCTTCCCGGTGGCATACTGCGAGGACACCCGTCTTCGAGGAGGAATTTACGTGGAGCTGAAGAGTCTGACCGAGCAGAAATCGCTGCTTGCGACCCTGCCGCCAGGCAAACGTGCCCGCCTGCACCGGCTGCTGTTCGAGTTCGGTCCCGGCAACGGAACCCTGATGCTGCTGCCGATCGACCAGGGGATCGAGCACGGACCGCGAGACTTCTTCCCCAACCCGGCCTCCAAGGACCCCGACTACCAGTTCCGGCTTGCCGCCGAGGCCGGTTACTCGGCCCTCGCCTGCCAGATCGGCATGGCGGAGAAGTACTACCCCGACTACGCCGGCCGGGTGCCGCTGATCCTCAAGGTCAACGGCAAGACCGACATCCCCTCCTCGGCCAAGGCCTTCTCCAGCTGCAACGCCAGCGTCGAGGACGGGGTGCGCCTCGGCGCCGACGCAATCGGCTACACCCTTTACGTCGGCTCGCCGCGCCAGGACGAGGACCTCGCCCAGCTGCGCCAGGTGCGCCAGGACTGCGACCGCTTCGGGATGCCGCTGGTGATCTGGTCCTACCCGCGCGGCGAAGCCGTCGACAGCAAGGGCAGTGCCAACTCCTTCTACGCGATCGACTACGCAGCGCGGATGGCGATGGAGATGGGTGCCGACATCGTCAAGCTCAACATGCCGAAGATCGATCCGGGCAAGGACCAGGACGCCCCCGCTCCCTACAACGAGATGGAAGTCGATCAGGCCGAGGCGATCCGCCAGTGCGTCGAGTCGGCGGGCCGGGCGCTGGTCGTCCTCTCCGGCGGTTCCCGGGCTAACGACGACGTCGTCCTCCAGAACACCCGGGACGTGATGCAGGCGGGGGGGTCCGGCGTCATCTTCGGCCGCAACGTCTGGCAGCGCGAGTGGAACGACGCGCTGACCATCATCGACCAGATCAAAGAGACGCTGCTTACTAACGTGCGACGTACGCCGTAGGCGCCTGCAAATCGGCGCATCTCGGGGTCCTCGGTCGCTCGGGTCGGGTCACGCCCTAGAAGTGCGCTCCCCTCCCCTCGCTTCCTGCGTCCCCCGACCTGCTTGATTTTCGGCGCCTGCTCATGAGGAGAAATGAGATAGGGAGCCTGCTGCTGATCGCGATTGTCGCGGTCCTCCTCCTGCGGCCGTGGGAGGCGGGGTCCGGGGCTCGCGAAAGCGGGCCTGCCTCCGCGTACGCCGACGTCATCCGCGTCATCGACGGGGATACGATCGAGGTGCGGATCGGGGATGAGGTCGAGGACGTCCGCTACATCGGCGTCGACACGCCGGAGACGGTCAAGCCGGACACGCCGGTCCAGTGCTTCGGCCCCCAGGCGTCGAATTTCAATCACCGCCTGGTGGAGGGACGGCGCATCAGGCTCGTTTTCGGCGTCGAGCGTCGCGACGTCTACGACCGCCTGCTCGCTTACGCGTACATCGATCACAGATTCGTCAATGCCGAGCTGGCGCGGAGAGGATTGGCGCGAACGCTCGCAATCCCTCCGAACACGCGCCACAGAGCGCTGTTCGAGCGGCTGGAGCTGCGGGCGGCGCGGGGAGGCCGCGGGCTCTGGGGCGGCTGCCCACCATGAAACCTCCTGTGCGGCTTTGCTACGGTGCCCGGCGGCCCACGGGCCACCTTCCTTATGAGAATGCGACAGAGCATCTCCCAGTTCGAGACCGCCTTCGAGCAGGAGACTTCACTGGAGCGTCGCCGCCGCGAGCAGCTGCGCCGGCGGGCCGCCAACCGCTCCCGGGCGCGGAAAATCACCCGCACCGAGCAGCACAGCAAGGTCCGTTTCAGCGTTCTCGCGGTCTGCCTGACCGTGACCGTGATCGTCGTCGTCGTCGCCATGTTCGAGGCGCTCGCCTTCTTGATGGCTTAAGTCGACTTAGCGCTCCGCGAACGAACCTCCCGGTTGAATAGACTCGCGCGCCGATGGCCCGACGCTCACTGAAGCCACAGCTGAACCAGATCCGCGCCTGGGTGCACCAGGGGCGCACCGATGCCTGGATCGCCCACCAGCTGGAGATCAGCACCACCGAGCTGCGCGAGTTCCGCAAGCAGTACGACCTCTCCGCCGATGACGAGAACGCCGGTTCCAGCGAAATCGACCTGCGCGACGAGATCGAAGCCGAGATCGAGGCCGCGGCCGAGGAGGAGCCCGAGGTAGAGGAAGACGAGGGCGAAGGCGAAGAGGGCGAGGAGTCGGACGAGGACGCCAAAAGCGCTCCCGGCGCAGGCACGCGCCCGAAACGCAGGCGCCGTCGCGGCCGTCGCGGCGGACGCGGGCGCCGCAAAGAGCTCGAGGCGACCTTCGACCACGGTGAAGAGGAGGGCTACGGCCTCTGGCTCGACGCCGCGGTCAAGGACAACCCTGTCTACACCGAGCACTGGGCCGGCAAGCGCGACGTGACGGTCCGTATCGAGGCCGACCAGATCGTCATCCGCCGCGCCGGCTCCCCCGCGCCCGAGCGCGACGAGTCCGAGTCGGACTCGGACGACTAGCTGTTCGTCTGACCAAGCAGAGCAAGGACGCAGGGAGCGTGGCGTGCTCTGCACGCGAGCGACCGAGGACGCCGCTATGCGCCCGGTCAGACGAGCAGGTCAAGGACGCAGGGAGCGTGGTGTGCTCTGCACACAAGCGACCGAGGACGCCGCTGTACGCCGGTCAGACGAGCAGCTGGCGGCCGCCGGCGAAGTCGCCGGCCCCGCGCAGGTACAGCCAGAAGGCCGCGTCGGCTAGAGACTGGGCATCGCCCTCGGCAGCCGGCGCGACGTCAATTGCGACCTGCAGGCACCAGTCGGTGCCGCGGCCGTAGAGCTCGGCCAACTCCGCCGCCGTGAAGGTCGGGCCGATCCGCCGCCGCAGCTCTTCGCGGATCGCCTCGACGACCCGGTCGGCGAGCCGTCGCGCGCGGGGGTCGGTCAGCGCCTGCAGGGCGCGATGCCCCTCCTCCCACTGAAACAGCGCATTCTCGAGCGGATACCCCACCCGACGAGACTACCCAGCCGGCCGCTGGGCCTAAAACGTCCGCCATTTGGACACTTTCGGCCCGTCGGCCGTCAGCTGTCGGGGATGTCGCGCAGGGGGGCGTTGCGGGGGCCGCAGGCGGCGGGGTCGAGTTCGCCGCGGACCTTCCAGACGGTAACTGCGCCGCTGCGCAGGACCGGCGCGACGGCGGGCTCGCCGCGCAACCAGCGCGCCTCGGGCGAGGGAATCGGGTCATCGGGGTGGATGAAGTTGAGGAAGGGTGCGGTGGCCAGGTAGTCGAGGTCGGCGGCATTGACGGCGGCGCGGAACGCCCGGCAGGTGGGTATCGCGTTGAAGGCTGCATGTGGGCCCTTTTCGCCAAGGTAGATGACGTGGTTGGTGAGGTCGGTGCCGTAGAAGCCGTACTGTGCGAAACCGGCGGTCGTGCCGGCGAGGCCGATGCGGGAGTCCTCGATGCCCCGTGCCCAGCGATAGGCGGAGTCGAGGTTCATACCCGGGATGCTTGCGTCGGCGACCTCGTTGCGAAAGCGCTCGTCGAGGTAATGGCGCTGGACTGGGTAGCCGATCGCGACCAGCGCGAACGCCAGGGCGACGAAGCCGCCGCTGACGATGGCGCGGCTGGCGCCGCGCCCGCGGGCGAGCAGCAGTGCCGCCGGGGCGAGCACGGCGAGGGTCACGACCAGCAGCGCGAAGGCGCGGTCGGGGTCGCGCACGACGGCGTCGGCGCGGTCGCTGAGCAGGAGGATGGCGAGCAGAGCTCCCAACAGCCACCAGGGCCGGCGCCCCCTGTCGAGGAAGCGTGGCAGAGGCACGAGCACCAGGCCGATCAGCAGGGCCCCGTAGAGGTAGCGGATGTTGATCCTGAAAGCCTCGGGCGCCCCCTCGGCCCCGGCCGCGCTGAGCGGCGTGAAGAAGTAGGCGAGGAAGCCGAATAGCGCGACTCCGCCGATCGCCCGCACCATCCGGTCCCGTCCCCAGAGCAGCGCCAGCAGGGCCGCGACGATCGCGGCCCCCACCACGAGCGGCCAGAGCGCGCCGAAGCCGTCATGCAGCCCCGGGGCGAAGTACTCGCGCCAGACGCCGGTGTCGGTGGCGTAGTGGGCGATGCTGAAGTCCGGCCTGCCGATCTGCAAGCGCTCGGGGTGGGGCAGCGAGATCGGACCCAGCTTCTCCACCGCTGGCAGCGGGTTGCCCGCGACCACAAGGTTGCGCAGGTACCAAAACCCACCGCCCAACAGGGCCGGCACGAACCACCACCCCGCCGCCGCCCAGCGCCTCCCAGCCGGCGCCAGCACCACCACCGCCACGCTCATCGCCGCCGCCAGCGCCAGCGCCGTCACCTTCGTCCCCACCGCGAGCCCAACGGCGAGCCCAGCCGCGGCCAGCGCCCATCCGGCCGGCAAAGCAGGCCGATGGGCCGATTTCCCACCATATGCGTGGGTTTTCGGCCCATCGGCGGGCTGTTTGTCGCTTTGCGGGGTGCTGGCCGTGGAGGAGGCGCCGGGGCGGCGCAAGTTCCAGGCGGTGACGAGGATGGCGATAGCGGCGAGCAGCAGGGCCGCCGCCATCAGGTCGTTCTTGGCAGCCGCGGGCTCCCGCACGACCAGCACATGGGCCTCCAGCAAGACCGCCGCCGCCGCCACACTGAGCGACCCGCGGCCGTAAGGCCGCCCGATGCACCAAGCAGCTAAGAACGCCATCCCCAGCCACCCATAGTTAATGAACAGCGACGGCAAGTCCCGCCCCGTCAACAGCATCCCCACCCCATGCAGCAGCTCCGAGTTCTGCGGATAGAACCAGTTGGTGAACACCGTGTCGACGTAGTGCATCCCCGTCACCGAATGGCTCTGCACCATCTCGACAGCAAACGGCAGGTGGTACCAGAGCGAATCGAAGTTGAAGACCCCCCGGTCCAGCGCACTCTTCGTCGTCAATGCCCAGTGCCCAACAACAAGGGCAATGACACCAACCATCACCAACAGCGACCAGACGCTCTCGCCGGGGGGTGGCGCCGTAGGGGGGCCCACCCCCGAGGAAGCTTTAGCTACCGCAGGGGGTGGGGGGTCCCCTGCGGCGACAGGACCCGCCGGCCAGAGCGCGCTGGCCCCTGCCACCAAGACACTGGCACCAACCAGCGCCCCCGCGTAGAACAGCCCGAGGGTCCCGAGAATCTCGGAGAGCCAGAGGAGCAGGGCGACACCGGCTATCGCCTCGACGAGTCGTGCCGGCGCACCCTCCCAGTCCGGCAGCAGCCGCTGCCGCAGCCGATAGGCACTGAACCCCAGCGAGATCGCCACGAGGGCCACCTGCGCGACTCCCAGGAGATAGGAGCCGAGGCTAAGCATGGTGAGAACCGAGGCTGTGGATCAGCCGCCGAGGCCGCGGATGACGACGGGGGTCTCCCCTTCGGCAACCATCCCCTGCGCCCGCGCCATGCGGTCGATCACGATCGGGTCGTCGGCCGACTGGATCCGATTGTGGAGCCTCGTATTTTCGTCTTGGAGTTCGTGCAACTGCGCTTTGGCCGCGGTCGTGGCCGTGTAGGTCCTGACGAAGTCGATCGCCGGGTGTAAGTAGGAATAAAGGACGGCGAAGAGGACGAGGGTCAGCGCGATCCGGCCGACGCGGTCCCAGTTGACGCGACTGGCGCCGCGGCGGGCGGCGGGCCTGCGGCGCGCGGCGGGACGACGGCGCGGCTTCGCCGCCGTGCGGCCGGCCTGGGCGCGTGCTGCCATGTCCAATCCTTTGCTGCCAGGTCCCGCATTCCTGCATTTAGGAACGGCGCTGGACGAATGCCTGCAGGCCGGGAAACTCAGCCGCGGAGCCGAGCTCCTCCTCGATGCGGAGGAGCCGGTTGTACTTGGCGACCCGGTCCGAGCGCGAGGGCGCTCCGGTCTTGATCTGGCCGGACCCGGTGGCGACGGCGAGGTCGGCGATCGTCGTGTCTTCGGTCTCGCCGGAGCGGTGAGAGATCACAGCCGTGTAACCGGACTCGCGGGCGGTGCGGATCGCCTCCAGGGTCTCGGTCAGGGTGCCGATCTGGTTGACCTTGACCAGGATCGAGTTGCCGACGCCGAGCTCGATGCCGCGGCGCAGGCGCTCCGGGTTGGTGACGAAGAGGTCGTCGCCGACCAGCTGCACCCGCTCGCCCAGCCTCTCGGTGAGAGCCTTCCAGCCGTCCCAGTCCTCCTCGTCCATGCCGTCCTCGATCGAGACGATCGGGAAGCTCTCGCAGGCACCTGCCCAGTAGCCGACCATCTCCTCCGGCGAGAGGCTCTGGCCCTCGTGCTCGAGCACGTAGGCGCCGTTCTCGAAGAGCTCGCTGGTGGCCGGGTCGAGGGCGATGAAGACGTCGCTGCCGGGCTCATAGCCAGCGGCCTCGACACCGGCCAGAACCGCCTCCAGCGCCGCCTGATTGGAGGCGAGGTCCGGGGCGAAGCCGCCCTCGTCGCCGCCCGCCGTCGAGAGGCCGGAGGAGGAGAGCGATTTCTTCAACGCGTGGAAGACCTCGGTGCCGATCCGCAGGCACTCGGAGAAGCTGGAGGCACCGGCCGGGACGACCATGAACTCCTGGAAGTCGACCGAGTTGTCGGCATGGGCGCCGCCATTGAGCACGTTCATCATCGGCACCGGCAGCAGCGTCGGCTCGCCGCCGCCGTAAAGCTCGGCCAGGTAGCGATAAAGCGGCCGCCGGGAGTCGGCTGCCGCAGCCTTGGCGGCTGCCAGCGAGACGCCGAGCAGCGCGTTGGCGCCGAGCCTGCCCTTGTTCGGGGTCCCGTCCAGCTCGATCATCGTCTCGTCCAGTGCGCCCTGCTCGGCGGCACGGGCGCCCGTCAGCGCCGCCGCGATCTCGCCGTTGACGTTGGCCACGGCGCGCGAGACTCCCTTACCTGCCCAAGCCTCGCCGCCATCGCGCAACTCGACCGCCTCGAACTCGCCGGTTGAGGCGCCCGACGGCACAGCCGCCAGGCCGCGGGCGCCGGACTCGAGCACGACTTCGACCTCAACGGTCGGGTTTCCGCGCGAGTCAAGAATTTGCCGCGCGTGAATGGAGGAAATGACGCTCACGGGCGCCGCAGTCTATTCAGCGCCGCCGGTCGGACCGGCGCAGCCGTCAGGGTCTATTCGGCGACCGGCGGAACTTCGCCCGCAGCACCGCCGGGTAGGCCGAGGCCCGCTTCTTCGATCGGTTCTTTGAGGCCCTCGGGTCGTGGTCGCTGGGGCAGCCGTTCTCCCTGCGGGTTAGTGCTGGTGGCGCTCCCCGGCAGCTGCGGCGCGACCTGCTGGACCGGCGCCGGACAGTCTTCCGGCAGGCCGCCTTTGGGATCAGCTTCATAGCAGGCCGCTGGGGCACCGTCGGGACGGCCGGAGCCGACGAAGTTGGAGCAGTCTTTGATCAGATAGTCATCGGCGCAGAAGGTCCGCGCCACCCATTTGCTCTGGTATCCGGCGACAAATTCAGAGAAGAATTCTTGCGAGATCTGCTGGTCGAGCTGGCTTTTGATCTGGCCGCTGACTTCTTTCAGCGACTGCACTTTCGCGGGATTGAGTTTGTCGACTTCGGTGACGAAAAATTTGCCTTCGACTTCGGTCGGACCGACGACCACACCGGCGGGATTGTTGAAAACGGCGGCGGAGAGCTCCGGCTGGCTCTGTAGAAGCTGTTCGTTCAGGCCCGTCTGAAGGCCGCCTTTCGATTTCGTGTTCGGGTCTTCCGAGTATTTCGTGGCCACTTTTTTCCAGCTCGCTGGCGAGTTGTCTTTTTCGAGCTGCGCCTTGGCCTCTTCGGCGTTCGCCTTATCCGCGTTGACGATGACGCGGACGTCGCGCGACTCCGGCGTCGTGAACTGGGTCTCCAACTGAGCGTCATAGAAGTCGGCGATCTCCTCGCTGCTGGCTTTCGGCGCCGTGCGGGTGATCGTTTCCTGGATCTGGGTGCTCAGCACCTGAAGCTTCACACGGTCGAGAACGTCCTCTTTGGTGAAGCGCGAGGTTTTGAGGAATTGCTCGTATTCGGCGTCCGTTTTGAAGTTCTGGTCTTTGATCTGTTTCAGTTCGGTGGCGATCTGTTTCGGCGTTACCTCGAGGCCGAGTTCTTTCGCCTCGCCCTGGATCCAGATCGTGTTGAGGAGTTCGGTCAGTGCCGCCTCCTTCAGTTCCTCGTATTTTTTCTCGCCCGGTTTCGGAGGTTTTTTCACGCCTTCCTGGGCCGCCTGCTGCACCAGCGCGCGTTTGAAGTCGGCTTCGCTGATCGTGCTGATGTCATCGGGGACGCTCTCGACCACGGCAACGTCGCCGGAGGGCACGCTGGTACCGCCGAGGCCCTGAGCAATGGCGAAGCCGGCGAATAGCCCGACGAGGATCGCGCCGAAGACGACCAGGGCCAGGCGCTGGCGGCCAGCCGACTTGTTGGTCTGCCCCTTTTTCGCTCCCACGAAGCGGGCAGCATAGTCAAATCGCCTGCCGCCGGGTCGCCAACGCTCGGTTCAGGCGGCGGCCGGCTCGACAGCGCGGCGCGCCTCGCGCAGGCCGGAGGCCAGCGCCAGTACCGCGGCCAGGCGCTCCTCCGGGTCGCCGGCAACGCGCACGGCGGCGGTCTGCTCGCGCCATTCGTACACCGCCCCCTCGACCTGCTCGGCCAGCACCCCGGCTCCCTCCGAGTCGAGCTCGACTCCCGTAACGCTGAGCCGGCCACCGCGGAACTCGACGCTGCGCGCACCGGCCAAACCCAACTCGATCCGAGCCTGCTGCAGCTTCAGCAGGTTCTCTGCCTGCGCCGGCAGCGGCCCGAAGCGGTCGCTGAGCTCGTCGCGGATCGCCCGCAGCTGCCCCGGCTCACGGGCAGCGACGATGCGCCGGTGGACATCGATCTTGGCGGCCTCGAAGGGGACGAAGCTCGCCGGCAGGTAGGCGTCGACCGGGACGTCGAGACGGACCGGCTCCGGTGCCTCCTCGCGCTCGCCGTCCTCGCCGCCGGAGGCCTCCGCCACCGCCTCGTCGATCATCTGGCAGTAGAGCTCGAACCCGACCGCGGCGACGTGGCCCGACTGCTCGTCGCCGAGCAGGTTGCCGGCGCCGCGGATGTCGAGGTCGCGCATCGCGATGCGGAAGCCGGAGCCGAGCTCCGTGTGGTCGGCGAGCGTGGAGAGGCGCGCCGCAGCCTCCTCGGTTAGCGCCTCGGCCGAGGGATAGAGCAGGTAGGCGAAGGCGCGCTCGCGAGAGCGGCCGACCCGACCGCGGATCTGGTAAGCCTGCGAGAGCCCAAGCTGGTCGGCGCGCTCGACGATCAGCGTGTTGGCGGTCGGGATGTCGAGTCCGGACTCGATGATCGTCGTCGTCACCAGGCAGTCGGCCTCGCCGCGCAAGAAGGTCAGCATCGTCTCCTCCAGCGCGTGCTCGTCCATCTGCCCGTGCGCTTCGGCGAAGCGGGCGCCGGGCACCAGTGCCCGCAGGCGCTCGGTCACCTGGGGTAGCGAGTCGATCCGGTTGTGGAGGACGAAGGCCTGGCCCTTGCGCTCGACCTCGCGCACGATCGCCTTGCGGACCAGGTCCTCGTCGTAAGGGCCGACGTAGGTGCGAACCGGCCGCCGCCCCTCCGGCGGCGTCTCGATCACCGAGATGTCACGCAGCCCGGCCAGGCTCATCTGCAGGGTGCGTGGAATCGGCGTCGCCGAGAGCGAGAGCACGTCGACCTTCAGCTTCAGCTGCCGCAGCAGCTCCTTCTGCTTGACCCCGAAGCGCTGCTCCTCGTCGACGACGACCAGGCCCAGCTCCTTGGCGCGGACGTCGCGCGAGAGCAGCCGGTGGGTTCCGATCAGGACGTCGACCACGCCCGCCCCGAAATCCTTCAGGACCGCTTTCACCTCGGCGCTTGGGCGCAGACGGGAGACGCCCTCGACTCGGAACGGCAGGTCGGCCAGGCGCTCGCGGAAGGTGCCGAAGTGCTGCTGGGCGAGGATCGTGGTCGGCACCAGGACCATCACCTGCTTGCCATCGGCGGCGGCCTTGACGGCGGCCCGCAGGGCGACCTCGGTCTTGCCGAAGCCGACGTCGCCGCAGACCAGCCGGTCCATCGGCCGCTCCGATTCCATATCGCCCTTGACCGCCTCGATCGCTTCCAGCTGGTCGGCGGTCTCGCGGTAAGGGAAGGCCTGCTCCATCGCGATCTGCCATTCGCCGTCGGGCGGGAAGGGGTGGCCCCTGCGCGAGCGGCGCTCGGCGTAGAGGTTGAGCAGCTCCCCGGCCAGGGCGCCGGCCGCTTTGCGCGCCCGCGCCTTCATGTTCTGCCAGCGCTTGCCGCCCAGGGCGGAGAGCGACGGTTCGCCGCCGGCGCCGACGTAGCGGCTCAACTTCGCCAGCTGGTCGGTGGGCACGTAGACGCGGTCCTCGCCCTTGTATTCGAGGTAGAGGTAGTCGCGGGTGACACCGCCGACCTCGCGCGTCTCGAAGCCGGCGAAGCGGGCGACCCCGTGGTCCTCGTGGACGACGTAGTCGCCGACGCGGAGTTCTCCGAAGGCGAGCCGGCCGCGGCCTGCGCCCGGCGCCGGCTCCTCCGTGCGGCGGCGATGGACGAGGCGGCGGAAGGGATAGACGGCGAGTTTCAGCTCGGGGCTGATGAAGCCCTCGCGCAGCCGCGCCTCGGCGAAGGAGAGCCCGGGGTCGGGCGAGAGCCGGCCGCCTTCGAGCAGGCGCGCGTCGAGCCGGTCGAGGCCGTAGCGGGCACGCTCCGCCTCGCCGCGGCTGTCGAAGGCGACGACCGCGCGGTAGCCGGAGCGGACCAGTTTCTCCAGCTCACCCTCGGCCTCCTTGATGCTGCGGGCCGGGGACTCGGCGCGGGCGGCGCGGAAGGCGTCCTCGTCGTCCTCGCCGACTGCCGTCAGCGCCAGCGCCGCCCGCGCGGCAAGCGGCGCGGCGACGTCCACGTAGAGGTGCTGGGCGTCGTCGGCGTGCATCGCCGCGGTCGCGTCCTCCCAGTGGTCGCGCAGCGCCGGCTCGATCTCCTCAGCGGCGGCGAGCACGACGGCCGCACTCGCCGGCACCAAGTCGAGCGGGGCGCGGAAGTGCTCGAGCGGCAGCAGCTCGGCCAAGTTCGAAGGCTGTTTCCCCTCCTCGACGGCCTCCAGCGCCGCCAGCTCGGCCAGCTCCCGGTGCTCGGCGTCAAGCTCCGCCGCCGGCGCCAGCTCGACCCGCTCGGCCTCGCCCAGCGAGCGCTGGGTGAAGGTCGAGAACCAGCGCATCGAGTCGATCTCATCGCCGAACAGCTCGATCCGCACCGCCCGCTCCTCGGTTGCCGGATAGACGTCGAGGATGCCGCCGCGAACCGCGAACTGGCCCCGCTCCTCCACCTGCTCGACCCGTTCGTAACCGGCGGCGACGAGGTCGTCGGCGACGGCGCCGAGCTCGATCTCCTCGCCTTTGGCAATCGCGAAGCCGGCCGGGCGCAGCGATGCATCGGGGACCGCCTCGGCGAGCGCGGTGGCGCTGGCGACGACGACGGCGTCCGCTTCACGGCCGAGCGCGTCGAGCGCGTCGATCCGCAGCCCGACCAGGTGCGGCGGCGGCGTCACGTGCGAGGCGTAGCCGGTTCCGCGCGAGGGGTAGAAGCGGACCCGCCGTGGCGCCAGATACGCGCGCAGGTCGGCGGCGAGATCGCGGGCAGAGCGATCGTCGGCGCTGACCAGCAGCGCCGGGCGGCCGGCCAGGCCACGCTCGTCCTCCAACAGCGCCGCCAAGAGCAGCGGCCGCAGCATCGCCGAGGTCCGCACGGTTGCCGCCTCTCCGCCGCCGCTGGCCGCACGCAGGCGAGCGGCGAGCGCGTGGATGCGCTCGTTCTCGGCGGCGATCTCGACTAAGGGACGGAGGCTCATGGCATGGGAAAAGCCCGGACGGGAGGTCCGGGCAGACGATCGATTCTACGACCGGGACTCAGCCGCCGTGCGGCGGGCCGGGCGAGCGTCGCCGCAGTCGCTCCGAGACCCATCGCAGCGGGGCGGTCAGCCGCCAGGAGGTGGAGCTCCTCAGCACCTCAAGATCCCTCTCGGCGACAAGACGACCATCCCGCTCGGCGGCGGCTGAAGCTCTCAACGCCTCCGCCTCCTCCGCGCTCCGGCCCAGCTGGAGACCCATCTGGGCCTCAAACTGCCCGGCCCGATTGGCCGCCCGCGCCTCGGCTCGGACCAGGAGCGCCAGCGTTTCAGGCGCGACATCGGAGCTCGGCGCCTCCGTCCGCTCGAGCAGGCTCACCAGCGCCTCCGCGTGCTTGGCCGCCGAGTGGTGCCTGCGAACGAGGTCGACGGCGAGCGTCCCCATCTCGGGCCGATAGGCAGCGAAGTCCAGGCGCATCCGCTCGGCGTCGATCACGGCGTCGGTTGCCCCGCCGTTGAACCCCGACGCCTCCAGAACGTCGTAGGTCTGAGGGGTCACCCAGCCATCGCCCCCCGCACGATCCCAGACGTACGCCGGCCGCCCCACCGCCATCGCCTCCAGCACCGAACGGCCATAGCCGACAACGATGTCCGCATCGAGGATCGCCTCATGGGGCACGATGCTTGCCTCCCCGCGGACTCCGAGGCGAGTCAGCTCCAAACCGAGGTCCTCGCACGCCTCCTGCAGCAGCCGCAGACGGTCGTCTGTCAGGTAATTGCTAAATGCGAGCACTCGTCGCGCCCGAGAACGGCTTGGGATCCGGGGACGAAACGTGTCGAGATCGATCGGTTGGCGCAGGCGCACGACCCGTGGTCGCGCGGCCAGGGCCTCGGCGTGGGCCCCAATCCGGTCGTTGAGGACGACGACCGGCGGACATGGCTGAAGGGCTTGTGGCGGATGCTCGAACGAAGCGAGGCCATGGGCCACGAACAGCTGTGGAACTTCGTTCCAGCCGGCGACTGCGTAGGCGCTTGCCGCGTCCTGCGCGATTACCGCGTCGATGTCTTCCAGCTCAGCAAGGGCCACGGGATCGCCGACGGTCAGCCGCAGTCCCCGTGAGGCCGCCAGCTCCCGACCCGCGGGGTCGGCACGGCCGGCGAACAGCCTGGTTGGGTGTCCGAGCCGCTCCAGCTGCTCGGCGACGGTGACCGAATAAGTCTCCGACCCGCCGAGCCCGAACTGCGAAAGGGCGATGAGAATTCGCAAGTCGGGTCAGTCCCGAGCTCAGTCCGGCTGCGGCAACCCGGGACCGCTGCGCTGCCACTCCACCTGGCCCACGCCCTCAACCTTGGAGCGGCCGACGACGTCGTCCCACTCGTGCAGCATCCGCTTCAGGCGAGCGACCGCCTCGGGTGGGTGCGCGGCGACCGCGGCGGCCAGCTCCAGGGCCGACTCCTCGGTCGCGGCCGCGGGGGCGACGCGGTTGACGAGACCCAGCCGCAGCGCCTCGTCGGCGCCGACCGTGCGCGAGGAGAGCAGCAGGTACTTGGCGGTGGCGAGACCGCAGAGGGTGACCAAGCGGGCCGGGCCGACCGGCACGCCCAGCGCCGCGCCCGGAAACCGCATCCGCAGGTTGGCGCCGCCGACCCGCATGTCGCAGGCGATCGCGATCTCGGCGCCGCCGCCGACGACGTCGCCGTGACAGGCGGCGATCGTCGGCTTCGGAAAGGCGACGATTTCGTCGTAGAGGTCGGCGAAGAGCTGCATGCGGTGGACCTTGGCCTCCTCGTCCATCTCCTCGCGGACGTCGGCGCCGGCGGAGAGCCCGAGGTGGTCGGCGGAGCTGATCACCAGCACCCGCACCTTCTCGTCGTCGCGGGCGCTCGCCAGATGCCCCAGCAGCTCATTCAGCATCTGGGTGTTGATCGCGTTGCGGGCCCTGGGCCGCTCCAGGCGCAGCAGCGCGACGCCCTGCTCGTCGACCGCGTAGCTGGTCAGCTCCTCCGTCTCGCCGCTTCCGTCCGGCACGCTCATTCGCCGGAACCTAGCCGTTCCAGCAAGCGCTCGGCCTCGTCGGCGGCGCGGCCGACCAGCGCCCCGACTTCCTCCCGCGGCTCGCGGAAGCGGCCGAGCACGTAGGCGGAGACGACCTCGGGATCGGTCGAGTCGGGCCTCCCCACCCCGACCCGGACCCGCCAGAACTCGGCGTCGCCGAAACCCCGTTTGAGGCTCTTGAGCCCGTTGTGGCCGGCGAGCCCGCCGCCCAGGCGGGCCTGAATCTCGCCGAAGGGCAGGTCGATCTCGTCGTGCAGGACGATCACCCGCTCGAGCGGCACCTTCAGCGAACCACGCGCTGGCCCGGCCGAATCACCCGATTCGTTCATGAAGGTCAGCGGTTGCAGCAGCGCCACCCGCGGTCCGCCGGGAGCGGTCAGGCCTTCGGCGAGGCGGCCGCGGAACTTGTCGCGCGCTCGCGGCAGGTCCCAGCGCCGGGCCAGCTCGCCGATCACCTCGTAGCCGACGTTGTGGCGGGTTCCGGAGTACTCGGGACCGGGGTTGCCCAGCCCGACGATGAGAAAGCGGTCGCTCCCCTCGCCGCGGTCACCGCGGCGGAACAGCGACAAGGACCTAGCCCTCGGAGTCGCCCGAGTCGCCGGAATCGCCCTCGGCGGCTCCGCCCTCGCCCTCGTCGCCCTCGCCCTCGCCAACCAGCTCGGTCTCCTCCTCGACCTCCGGCTCGGGCTCTTCCTCGACCCGCGGCGGCGAGAGGGTGACGATCGTGACCTCCTCGGGATCGTCGGCCATGAAGGTGACGCCGTCGGGCGCGGCGATGGCGGAGAGCTGAAGCGTGTCGTTGATCTCCATCGCCGAGACGTCGGCGACGAGAACGTCCGGGATGTCGGTCGGCAGCGCCTCGACGGTGATCTCGCGGGTGACGTGCTCGAGCACGCCGCCGCCTTTGACGCCGGGAGCGGTCTCGGCGCCCTCGAGCTCGATCGCGACCTCGGCCTGGATCTTCTCGTCCAGCTTGACCGCCTGCAGGTCGATGTGCTGGAGGCTGCCGCGCACCGGGTGCAGCTGCTGCTCCTTGACGACCACCGGGACTGCTTTGCCGCCGTCGATCTCGAGGTCGAAGAGCGCCGCGCCCTCGCCGATGATCGAGCGCACCTCGCGTTCGGAGACCTGGAAGGCCTTCGCCTCCGAGCCGCCGGAGTAGACGACGCCGGGCACCAGGCCCTGGCCGCGCAGGCGGCGGGCGGTGCGGGAGCCGAACTCGGCGCGGGGAGCGACCTTCAGGGTTGAGCGTGCGCTGGCCATCGGACGGGAGAGGATAGAGAACCGACGCAATTCGGAACGTGTGGCAACCTTGGCTGCCCGTGGCCGACGATTCCAAGATCCCCAAGGGCCGCGTTCGGCGCTCGGCTAAGCTCGGCTCGATCGTCGGCGCCCAGGGCGCCCGCTACGCCGGCACCAAAGCCGCCAACGTCGGCCGCTCCGAGGAGGGCCGCAAGGAGGCGCTCGAGCAGCGCCACCTGGAGACGGCGATGAAGATGGTCGGCGCGCTCGGCCAGATGAAGGGCGCGGCGATGAAGCTGGGGCAGTTCGCGTCCTTCATCGACACCGAGTTCATCCCCGAGGAGTACCGCGACATCTATCAGGAGCAGCTGGCGAAACTGCGAACCGACGCGCCGGCGATGCCCTGGGAGAAAGTCGAGAAGGTGCTGGAGGAGGAGTACGACGGCGAGCCGGTGTCCGAACTCTTCGCCGAGTTCGAGACCGAGGCCTTCGCCGCCGCCTCGATCGGTCAGGTGCACCGGGCGGAGCTGCTCGACGGGCGCCAGGTCGCGGTCAAGATCCAGTATCCGGGGATCGCCGAGGCGCTCGACGCCGACCTCCGCAACGCCGGCACGATCGTACGCCTGGCCCGCGCCCTCGCGCCCGGTCTCGACGCCAAGGCGATCGCCGCCGAGATCCGCGAGCGCGTGATGGAGGAGCTCGACTACGAGTACGAGGCCCAGAACCAGCGCTCCTTCGCCCGCGCCTACCGCGAACACCCCTTCATCTATGTGCCCGAAGTCGTAACCCGCCTCTCACGCCGCCGCGTCCTCGTCACCGAGTTCGTCGAGGGGATGGGCTTCGAGCAGATCAAGGAGCTGCCGCACGAGGAGCGCAGCCGCTTTGGAGAGATCGTCTTCCGCGGCAGCCTCGGCTCGATGGTCAACCTGCAGCACTTCAACGCGGACCCCCATCCGGGCAACTTCCTCCTGATGGAGGACAGGCGGGTCGCCTTCCTCGACTTCGGCATGACCAAGAAGCTCGACCGCGAGCAGATCGTGCTCGAGCAGCGCGCCTTCGATGCCGCCTCACGCGGTGATCCCGAGGCCTTCCGCCAAGCCCTGCACGACCTCGGTTTCGTCAAGAAGCCCTCCAAGCTCGATGCCGAGCGGCTACTGGAGCACGTGGGCGCCGTCGGCGGCTGGTATATCGAGGACCGCGAGATCGAGATCACGCCGCAGCGGGTGATGAAGATCATCGAGTCGACCAACGACCCACGCTCGGAGTACTTCGACCTGATGCGGCGCGAGTCGCTCCCGGCCGAGGAGCTGATGGGCCGGCGCATGGAAATCGGCGTCGTCGCCGTGCTCGGGCAGCTGCGCGCCAAGCGCAACTGGCACCGCATCTTCCGCGAGTGGGTCTACGCCGATCCCCCCGCGACCGAGCTCGGTGAGCAGGAATGGGAGTACTTCGAGGAAAGAGGAGTCAAGAGAACGCCGGGCCTGGCCGAGATCAGCTGAGTGGGACCGAACTACAAGAGGAGAAGACGATGAGGCGAATCAAACGCGGTTGGGCGCTGACGAAGAAAAGCTGGGCGCTGCTCAACGGTCACCGTGAGCTGATCCGCTTCCCGCTCTACGGGGCCGTCGCGACGATGCTCCTGGCGATCGTCTTCCTCGGCCCCGGCCTCTACCTGCTCGACGACGGCTCGCTGGCCGGCGCGATCCCGCTGCTCGTAGTCGGCGTCTACGTGCTCAGCGTCGTCGGCTTTTACTTCAGCGTCGGCCTTGCTGCCGCCGCCGACATGATCTTCCGCGGTCAGGAGGCGACCGTCTCCGACGGCCTCGACGTCGCCCGCAGCCGCTTCAGCCAGATCTGCGGCTGGGCCGCCGTCTCGACCACGATCAGCGTCCTGATGGGGGTGCTCGAGAACCAGGGCGGGGTCTTCGGCGACATCGCCGCTCGCCTGGTCGGCATGGCCTGGTCGCTGGTCACCTTCCTGGCGGTGCCAGTGATCGCGATCGAGGGCACCGGCCCGTTCGAGACCTTGAAGCGCTCGGCCTCGATGTTCCGCGAGCGCTGGGGCCAGCAGATCACCGGCAACGTCGCGATCGGCGGCATCATCTTCCTCGCCGGACTGCTGCCGGCCGCACTTCTCATCGGCGGCGGAATCCTTCTCTGGTCCTCGGCCTCGTTCCTCGGAGCCGTGCTGGTCGTGATCGGCGCCTTCGTGCTGGCGATCGCGATGCTGGTCTCGCGTGCGCTCAGCGGCATCTTCGGCGTCGCCCTCTACCGCTACGCCCTCGAGGGTGAGGCGGTCGGCGGCTTCACCCAGGAGGAGATGGAGTCGGTGGTAAAGCCCAAGAAGGGCCGCCGCAACGCCCCGCCGACCGCAACGCCCGGCACGGTCTGAGCCGTCCTCACAAGAGTTGACGAGTTGACGTCCCTATAGCGACCTCAACTCGTCAACTCTTGGAATAGGCGCGGGTCGTTGGAGCAGAGGCCGGTGACGCCGGCCGCGACCAGCGCCTGCATCCGCGCCAGGTCGTCGACGGTCCAGGCGATCAGCTCGACCCCGGCCAGTCTGCAGATGCGGGCGAGCCGAGCGCTGACCAGCGGGTGGTAGACCCACATCGCCTCCACTCCCAGCTGTGGCAGCTTCTGCGCGGCCAACCCCGGCAGGCGGTAGCGCATCGCGACCAGGGCCGTCGCCATCGGCGCCTTTGCCCAGCGCTTCGAGGTCCAGTCCTTGGTTACTTTGGGATAGGTCCAGCCGCGCCGCAGCTCGGGCGCCAGCTCGAGGATCTTGCCGAGCGAGTACAGCTCCATCGTCGAGACCATCGCCCGCTCGGTCAGGCCGCGCTCGCGCAGGGCGTCGACGATCTCCTCCTCGCGGCCGGGGAGCTTGATGTCGAGATCGATCTCGACATCATCGAGCGGCGGCTCGAGAAAGGCGTCGAGGGCCTCGGTCAGGGTCAGCGGCTGGCGCCGTTCGGCATCGCTCCAGTCGTGGGCGATGACCAGCGGCGCCCGCTGCTCCAGCGGCAAGTGAGCGTCTCGCAGCCAGAGCACGTCGAGCTCGATCGTGTCGACCCCGGCCTCGACCGCGGCCCGAAAGCTATCCAGCGTGTTGCCGGGAGCGATCAGATCGGCCCCCTTGTGACCGATCAAGCGCAGCCGTCGAGTGTTCTCATCCGCGGCCATCGGATCCGTCTCGGCCCTTCTCATCAATCTCCATTCCCAAATTCGGAGCGGTCGGCAAGGTCAGGCATGGATGGCTGGGTGTTCAGGATCAAGCGGGGCGGTGACGACACGACTCCCGCGTAGCAGCGCTACGCGGGATGTCGGGGAGGCGACGCATCCGCGCCGATCCTGGACGCTCAGGCGCCATGGCTGACCGCAGCCGCCCGCTCAAAAGAGCTGGTTCTCGCCGGCGAAGATCTCGGAGACCGAGTCGTCGGTGAAGATGCGGCGGATCGAGTCGGCGAAGGTTCCCGCGGTGGAGAGCACGGTGATGTTGTCCGGCGCCCCCGGCCGCAGCGGCAGCGTGTCGGAGACGACGATCCGCTCGATCGAGGAGTCGGCGAGCCGTTCGTAGGCGGGGCCGGAGAAGACGCCGTGAGTGGCGCAGGCGATCACCTTCGCGGCGCCCTCGTCGAGCACGGTCTCGGCAGCGGCGCAGAGGGTGCCGGCGGTGTCGATCATGTCGTCGACCAAGACCGCGGTCTTGTCCTTGACGTCGCCGACCACGTAGCCGATCTCGGCCACCTGCTGGGCGGGCCGCTCCTTCTCCATCACCGCCCAGTGGGTGCCGATGCGGCGGGCGAAGTTGCGCGCCGTCTTCACCCTGCCGGCGTCGGGGGAGACGATCACCAGCTCCTCTGTGAGTTTCTGGTCGACGAACCACTGGGTCAGCATCGGCATCGCCGTCATGTGGTCGACCGGGACGTGGAAGAAGCCCTGGACCTGGCCGGCGTGGAGGTCCATGGTGAGGACGCGGTCGACGCCGACGCCCTCCAGGCACTTGGCGACGATGCGGGCCGAAATCGGCTCGCGCGGGGCCGACTTCTTGTCCTGGCGGGCGTAGCCGTACCAGGGCAGCACGGCGATGATCCGGTGCGCAGACGCGCCCTGCGCCGCGTCGATCATCGTCAGCAGCTCCATCAGCGAGTCGTTCGGGGTCATCCCGCTCTGCTCGTTGGCGCAGGTCGATTGCACGATGAAGACGTCGGCGCCGCGGATCGACTCCTCGTAGCGGCAGTAGACCTCACCGTTGGCGAAGGTCGTCAGCGTGGCCTGGCCGAGGTCGAGGTCGAGCTTGCGGGCAACTTTGGCGGCAAGGTCCATCGAGCTGCGGCCGCCGAACACCATCATCCGCTTCGAGTAGTCGTGTTCGATGGCGGTGCCCACCTGGGGACGCTCCTCGATCGTGCTCACGGCTCCTGTTCCTCTTTCATCTTTGCGGCTTTGGCAGCCGCGTATCCGTCAATGTTCCGTTGCGCGTTCTCGCTCACGGCCAGCGCTCCATCGGGAACGTCGTCCTTGACCACCGCGCCAGCGCCAGTGTAGGCGGAGTCGCCGACTTCTACCGGGGCGATCAGCATCGTGTCAACGCCGATGCGCACGTCGCGGCCGATTACGGTCCGGTGCTTGCGGAATCCGTCGTAGTTGGCCGTGATCGTGCCGGCGCCGAGGTTGCTGCCGGGGCCTACGTCGGCGTCGCCGACGTAGGCCAGGTGCGGAACCTTCGCGCCCGGGCCGATCTGGGAGTTCTTGATCTCGACGAAGGTGCCCACCTTGGCGCCGGCCTCGAGCCGAGCGCCGGGACGGAGGTAGGCGAACGGCCCGACCGAACAGCCCTCGCGGACCTCGCACTCGACCAGGTATGAGTGGATGACGGCGGAGCCGGCGCCGACGGCGCTGTCGATCAGCGTCGTCATCGGGCCAACCACGGCGCCGGCCGCCACCGAAGTTTCACCGCGCAGACTGGTGCCGGGCTCGATACGGGCATCGGCGCCGATCTCGACACCGGCGTCGACCCAGGTCGAGCCGGGATCGACGACGGTAACGCCGGCCAGCATGTGGGCCTCGAGGATGCGACGCAATCCCTCCGTCTCTGCCGCAGCCAGCTCTACCCGGTTGTTCACGCCCATCGTTACGGCGAAGTCCTCAGCCAGGTGGCCGGCGACGGAATGCCCCGCGTCACGCAGCGCCTCGAAGACGTCGGTCAGGTAGTACTCGCCCTGGGCGTTGTCGTTGGACAGCCCAGCCAAGGCCGTGGCGAGTGGGCCCGCATCGAAGGCGTAGGTCCCGGCATTGATCTCGCGGATCGCCAGCTCATCGCTGCTGGCGTCGCCTCCGGCTTTCGCCTCGACGACACGCTCGACCGCGCCGCCGGCGTCTCGTACGACGCGGCCGTAGGTGCCCGGAACGTCGAGCTCGATCGTCATCATCGTGGCCGCAGCGTCGGAGGACGCGTGGGCGGTGAGGAAGTCAGAGATGACCGTGGCGGAGATCAGCGGATGGTCGCCGGAGAGCACCAGCACGGTCTCGCTGTCCTCGATCAACGGCAGGGCCGCCCGGATCGCCCCGCCCGTCCCGTCGGCCTCGGGCTGCACGACGGTCTCGACCCCCTCGGGAAGGCCGGCGGAGATGTCGTGCCCGGGCGAGACGATCGCCGCCACCCGACCCGCGCCCGCCTCACGCGCGGCGAGGATTGGCCAGGCGACCAGGGGCCGCCCGCAGACGGGATGCAGCATCTTCGGCGTCGAGGAACGCATTCGCGTGCCCTCGCCCGCCGCCATGACCAGGACCAGGGGCTGACTCACCCAGGGATCGTATGCCCGATGCGGAGGTGCTGTCGAATCAGGCGGTGCGTGAAAGGTCTTTTCCGACCAGGGCGACCGAGGTCAAGGTCCAGCCCGCGAAGATGAGATCTATCCCGACCAGGAGGCCGATCGCCCAGTCGGCGGAGCTGGGGAACTCGGCGAGGACGAGGATGCCGATCAGCAGGCTGGCGACGCCGCTGAGGCCCACCAGGCCGGCGTTGGGCTGGCCGCGGCCGAGGAAGGCAACGGTGATCCGGGTCACGCCCATGAAGAGGAAGTAGAGCCCGAGGACGAGGGTCAGCGTCAGGGTGCCGTTGTGGGGCTCGATGATCAGCCAGGCGCCGACGGCAACGGTCAGGAGCGCCCACAGCATTCGCACCACCAGCGTCCCGACCGAGCGGGCAGAGAAGGCGGCGGCCACGAGGAAGGCGCCGGCGACGAGGAGGATCCAGCCGATGAAGATCGCCGTCCCGACCGAGGCGACGGCCGGGACCAGGATCGCGACGCAACCGATGAGGATCGCGAGCACGCCGACGACCATCAGCGCCTTCCAGCTTTTTGCCAGGCCGGCGCGGACTTCTGGATCCATGGACGCTCCTCCGATCTCCACGGAGCGCATCCTAAGCAGAGCCGCAGACGAGTCCGACTTTTGTCGCTTTTACTGAAGAAATGCTGCGTAAGAGGAGACACGCGGAACGCTAGGCTCCCTCTCCCGATCCGGGGTGGTGTAGCTGGGAGCACGCCAGGTTTTGGTCCTGGAAGTGGGGGTTCGAACCCTCCCCCCGGAACTAGGAGGGCTACTCCTCAGGCGGCTACTCCTCACCGCTCGTGCGCGGCACCTTGCCGCCCTTGGCGCCGGGCTCGAGTGCCGGTCCGCGGGGCGAGGCGATGCCGAGCACGCGCATCGCCTTGAGGCCGAGGCCGAGCTTCTCGCGGCCCTCGGTGGCGGAGACGTCGTGGCCGCAGAGCTCCTTCACCCGCTCGAGCCGGTAGCGAACGGTGTGACGATGGGTGAAGAGCTGTTTGGCGGTGGCGGCGACGTTGCCGTCGTTGTCGAGATAGGTCTCGACAGTCGCCACCAGCTCGGTCTCATATTGCTCGTCGTATCTGGAGAGCGGCTCGATCGTCTCCGCGTAAAAGCGTTCGAGCTCACCCGGATCCTCGCTCATCGCCGGCAGCAGCAGCCGGTAGGCGCCGGTGTCCTCGAAGGCGAGCAGCGCGTGCCCCTCGGCCTCGCCGACGTTGACCGCCAGCCGTGCCTCGCTGCCGGCCCGGTAGAGGTCGACGGGGTCCGAGCAGCGGCGGCTGCGCCCAGTCGTGAGATGGAAGCCGGCGAGGCTGTCGTCGAGCTCACGGACCAGCCCGGCGGCGGCGCGAGCCAGCCGCTCGTCGTCCTCGGCCGGGACGATCACCGCGACTTCGGCCGCGACTTCGCCATCGACCGTCGCAGCCAGTGAGCCCGGCGCCAGCGAACGCAGCGTCCGCATCGCCAGCGTCAGCACCCTTTCCCGCCACTCGCCGGTCTGCGCCGCTCGCGGCGCCGCCCGCAGCACGAGAACGCCGGCGCCGCGGTCGAGGTCGGCGCCCAGCTCGGCGGCGCGGGCGACGATGTCGCCGCGGTCGGTCACCTGGCGGGCAAGCACGGCGACGACGAAGGCACTCGCGACCTCCTCGCTCTCCCACTCCGGCGAGCGCGAGCGCTCCAGCTCGAGGGCCAGGAGCGTCGTCACGATGCGGGCGATCGCCGGGTCCGGTGGGGCCTTGGCCCGGTAGCGCAGCTCGCCGACCGCGGCGTCGGCGACCCGCAGCTCGACCGCGGTCACCCCCTCGCCGCCGGAGAGCAGCTTCCGCTCCTGGTCCGGCGAGGCCCCGGCCACCGCCAGCACGGCGCTGGAGCGGTCGATCAGGGCGACGCTGGCATCCAGCAGGCGCGCCGCGGCGCGGGCCACGGCGGGCAGGCCGGCGCCCGACTCGACCGCTTCCGAAAGCGCGTCGAGCAGCCCTGGATCTTCGGCTTTTGCAGGGATTTCAGCCCCCTCCGAGGTTGCCGGCATCGACTCATTATCCCCAGCGCGCGTAGGGACTGCGCTACTTGCCGTTGATGAAATTCGAGATGTCGGTGTAGTAGTAGACGACCACAAGCCCGATCACTACCCCGACCACGATCAGGGCGGCGAGGACGAAGACGGAGAGGAAGCCGGCGGCTGCCTTCTCCCAGATCCGCCCGTGTGCACTCAACGCCGGGCTGAGGATCAGGGTCACGAAGGCAACCAGGCAGACCAGGCCGGCGATGCCGAAGAGGACGTACTGATGGTCGATTTTCGCCAGCGCGTAGAGCGTCATCGGTCGGGAGTCTGCCGAACTCCGGAGATGACCAGGCCGACGGTCGCGCAGAACGAGAAGCAGGCCGCCCCCAGCGCCCAACCGCCGCTGACGTCGCTGAGGTAGTGCACGTCCAGGTAGACGCGCGAGAGGCCGACGAGGGCGGTGAGCGCGATCCCGGCCAGCACGACCGCCGTTTTCCGCGCCATCCCGGGCCGCAGGCGCAGCACGATCGTCACCGCCATCCAGACGTAGAGGACCGAGTGGGCGGCGTGGCCGCTTGGGAACGAGGAGCCGGAGGAGCCGACCAGCCCGCCCTCGGGCCGGGGCCGGTCGACCGCGTCCTTGATTTCATGGAAGCCGATCGAGGTCAGCGTCATCCCCGCCACCAGGACGCCGAACTCGGTCCAGCGGCGGCGGGCGGCGAGCAAGACCGCGCAGAGCGCCGTCAGCGCCCAGACAAAGCCGCCCGAGCCAAGGAAGGTGACGACCTTGGCGATGCTGGTGAGGAAACCGCTGTGGAGGTGTTCGACGAGTTCGAAGGCGGTTTCATCACCTGGGGTGGGCCCGACTTCGCGGCCGATCACGACGATGTAGGCGACGAGGACGAAGAGGGAGACGGCGAGGGTCGCCATCAGAGTGATGAATTCGAGGCCGAAGGTGCCCCCGGGGGTGACTCGATCCCAAAGGAACCCCAGCTGCGGCCGGTAGCGCCGGCCGAGGATGACGAGCCAGCGCGTCGCCGCGCGGCCCTCCATCCAGCGCACCGCGGCGCGGCGGTTCTCCTCGACCCGCAAGCGGCGGTAGAGGAAGACGGAGCCGCCGACGACGACGATCAGGGTCGCGAGCAGGAAGGCGCCTTTGCCGGCGTACTCGGCCCCGGTCTCGACGCTGCGCGAGAAGAAGTAGCCGATCAGGATGTGGGCGCTGGCCCAGAGGCCGGTGCCGAGGATGCTGAAGGGGACGAAGCCGCGGTAGCGCATTCCCGAGCTGCCGGCGATGAAGGGGGCGAGCGCGCGCACGAGGCTGATCCAGCGGCCGATGAAGATCGTCTTGCCGCCATGGCGGCCGAAGTACTCCTCGACTTTCTCGAAGCGCTCGTGGCTGATGCCGACACGGGGGCCGTGGCGGAGGACGAACTCGCGGCCGAGCCGGCGGCCGATGAAGAAGCTGGTCGTGTCGCCGAGCCAGGCAGCGAACCAGGCAATTGCGATCAGGAGGTAGATGTCGATCTCGCCCTGGCCGGCGACGGCGCCGCCGAGCAGCATCGTCGTCTCGCCGGGGACGACGAGGCCGATGAAGGCGCCGGTCTCGGCGAAGGCGAAGAAGCCGACCAGCAGGTAGGTCCAGGCGCCAAGCGCGTTGGAGATCTCTTCCAGCAGGTCCTGCAGGTCGAGGCTGCCGAGCTGGCGGCTGATCAGGTAGTAGCCGCTGGCGACGATCGCGACGGCGACCGCGATCGTCAGGTGTTTGCGGCGCTCCCCGCTCTCTCCCTCTCCCGGCATCTTCACGGTGCCCCCCCAGCCTCGCAGACGATCGCGTCGTCGCGGTCGATCGCGGCGGCGGCGGCGCGGGCGGCGCCGAGGTCGGGAAAGAGCCCGACCGCGGTCGGGCCGGAGCCGCTCAGCAGCGCCACCGGCGCGCCGGCCGCGCGCAGCGCCTCGAGCGCGTCACCGATTCCGGGACGCAGGGAGCGGGCGGCCGGCTCGAGGTCGTTGACCAACAGCTCGGGGTAGGAGAGCGGCGAGGCGCCAGCGCCGGCCGCGCGGCGCAGCTCGGCGGCGCGCGCCTCGAGCTCCTCCGACCCACGCCCAAGGCGAAGCCGGTCGGCCGCGGCGAAGACCTCGGCGGTGCTGAGACCGCCGCCATCGGGCAGCAGCACGGCCGCGTGGGTGGCCGGCGCGGGCAGCGGCTCGACCCGCTCGCCGGCGCCGCGGACGAGAGCGAGGGCGGGTTGCAGCTGCGAGGGCACGTCGGCCCCAAGCGCGGTGGCCAGCTCCTGCAGGTCGTTGACCTCGCCGGCGGCGAGGCGCAGGACCGCGGCCGCGTCGGCGCTGCCGCCGCCGAGCCCGGCCGCCACCGGCACCCGCTTCTCGATCTCAACCCGCAACGGCGGCCGCTTCCAGCCGCGCGCGCGCAGTGCCGCCAGCGCCCGGGCGGCGAGGTTCTCCCCCTCCACGCCCGGGCAAACCACCTCGTCCTCATCCGCCTCGGTGATCTCAATCAGGTCCGCCAGGGCCAGCGGCTCGAACAGCGAGCAGAGCTCGTGCAGGCCGTCCTCGCGGCGCAGGCCGAGGTAGAGGCAGAGGTTGAGCTTGGCGGGAGCGTGGACCAGCATCGTCAGCGCGAGGTCAGGCGTCGGGCTGGAGCTTCGCGGACAGCGCGGCGAACTGCTGCGGCGCCAGCGCCTCGGCCCGCGCGTCCTGCGGGAGGCCGAGCTCGGCGAGAGCGGCGCGGGCCCTGGCGAGGGAGCCGGCCTCGCCGTGCTCCAGTGAGCGGGCCAGCGACTTGCGGCGGTGGGCGAACGCGGCGCGAACCAGCGCTCGCGTCGCCGGGTCGGCGGCGGGGCCGGTGCGGCGCAACCGCAGGATCGCCGAGTCGACCCGCGGGCGGGGACGGAAGACAGCGGGGTCGACCTTGCGGACTAGCTCGACCTCGCAGGCGAGCTGCACCAGCACGCTCGGCGAGCCGTAGGTGCGGCTTCCGGGCGCGGCGCGCAGGCGGTCGGCGATCTCGCGCTGGACCATCACCGTCCAGCGCGCCAGCGACGGCAGCAGCTCGATCGTGCGCAGGATCAGCGGCGTCGCCACCGCATAGGGCAGGTTGGCGACCATCGCCGCCGGCGCCGGCTCCAGCCCAGCCAGGTCGAGGTCCATCGCATCGCCCCAGTGCAGGCTGACGTTGGGCAGGGCGGCGAGCGGCGCCAGCGCCGGCTCGAGGCGGCGGTCGATCTCGACGCTGTGCAAATGCGCCGCGACCGCGGCCAGGCGCTCGCTCAGCACCCCTTCCCCCGCCCCGACCTCCAGCACGACGTCGGCAGGTGAGAGCTCGGCGTCGCGCACGATCGCATCGAGCAGGTTCGGGTCGGCGAGGAAGTTCTGCCCGAGCCGGACCACGATCCCGGGCTACCAGCCGAAGAGCTCGCGGGCGTTGGCCTCGACCGTGCGCTCCAGCTCCTCATAGGAGACGCCGCGGACCTCCGCGACCAGGCGCGCGGCGGCGACCACGCTGGCGGGCTCGTTGCGCTTGCCGCGCCGCTCCTGCGGGCTCAGGTAGGGCGCGTCGGTCTCGACCAGGATCCGCTCCTCCGGCACCTGCGCCGCCGCCTCGCGCAGCGCCTCGGCGCTGGGATAGGTGACGTTGCCGGCGAATGAGCAGTACCAGCCGCGCTCGGCCGCGTCGGCGACCCGCTGCGGGGCAGAGAAGCAGTGCAGGATCACCGGCTGATCGCCGGCGCTGGCATCGAGGGTGGCGAAGATCTCGTCGATCGCCTCGCTGCCGCCCTCGGGGTCGCGGGCGTGGATCACGAGCGGCAGATCGAGCTCGCGGGCGATCTCGATCTGGGCGGCGAAGGCGCGGCGCTGGTCGTCGCGGGCGGCGTGGTCACGGTAGAAGTCGAGGCCGGTCTCGCCGATCGCCCGCACCTTCCCGTGGGCGCCGAGGCGAGCGATTTCGACCACGGTCTCCTCGTCGAAACCGGTCGCCTCGTTGGGGTGCCGCCCGACCGCGGCGAAGACCTCTTCGTGGCGCTCCGCCGCCTCGATCGCCGCCGGATTGGTCGCCGCGTCCATGCCGACCGTGAGCATCCGCTCCACCCCCGCCGCACGGGCCGCAGCGACCACCTCGGCTTCGGGCCCGTCGCAGAGAAAAAGGTGCGTGTGGGAGTCGATCATCGCCGCTCCCAGCCTATTCGGCGATATCGCAATAGCCTTCCCCGCCATGGCTGACCTCGCCGACTACTACCGCGAGATCTACATGCGCGGCCTCGGCGGCGAGATGCCGGCGATCCCGGTCTCGGTTGCGGACCTGGAGCAGGCGGCGGTCGAGGCGATGGAGCCGCGGGCGGCCAACTACGTCGGTGCCGGAGCCGGCAGCGAGGACACGATCCGGGCCAACGCCGAGGCATTTCGCCGGCGGCGGATCGTGCCGCGGATGCTGCGCGACGTCGCCGCGCGCGACCTCTCGACGACCCTGCTCGGCACGGCGCTGCCGGCGCCGCTGATGCTGGCCCCGATCGGCGTCCAGCGGGTCCTGCACGAGGAGGGCGAGCTGGCCACGGCCCGCGCCGCCGCCGCGCTCGGGACGCCGATGATCGTCAGCACCGCTTCCCACTTCTCGCTGGAGGAGATCGCCGCGGCCGGCGGCGAGGCGCCGCGCTGGTTCCAGCTCTACTGGGCCAACGACCCGGGGCTGGTCAAGAGCTTCGTCGAGCGCGCCGAGCGCTCCGGCTACGGCGCAATCGTCGTCACCGTCGACACCTTCATCCCCGGCTGGAAGCCGCGCGACCTACAGCAGGCTTGGCTGCCGTTCCTCGAAGGCATGGGCGTCGGCAACTACTTCCAGGACCCGGTCTTCCGCGCGGCGCTCGCGAAGACGCCGGAGGAAGACCAGGGCGCCGCCACCGGCCACTTCCTCGGCGTCCAGGCGAATCCATCGCTGACCTGGGATGACCTCGCCTCACTGCGCGAGATGACCTCGCTGCCGATCCTGGTCAAGGGCATCCAGCACGTCGACGACGCCCTCGAAGCCGCCCGCCGCGGCCTCGACGGCATCGTCGTCTCCAACCACGGCGGCCGCCAGGTCGACGGCGCGATCGCCTCGCTGGACGCTCTGCCCGCGATTGCCGCGGCGGTCGGCGACGACCTCGCGATCCTCTTCGACAGCGGCGTCCGCGGCGGCGCCGACGTGCTCAAGGCGCTCGCCCTCGGCGCCGACGCCGTCTGCCTCGGCCGCCCCTACGTCTGGGGCCTGACCCTGGGCGGCCAGGCCGGCGTCGAAGCGGTGCTGAAGATGGTCTTGGCCGAGCTAGACCTGACGATGGCGCTGTGCGGCTTGACCCGGCCCGAGGAGATCGGGCTGCACGTGCTCGCCGACGTGGTCTAGTCAGCGTCTGCCGCGCGCCCGGCCGGAGACCCAGGCGGCCGGCCCCTTGACCCGCACCCAGCCGAGCTCGATCTTGCGCACGCGGCTGACGTGAACGACTCGCCGGCAGCCGCGGGCCCGCCTACCGGTGAACGCGAGTCGCAGTTCGGCCTCCTCTCCGGGCATCACCCTCCGCGCAACCGTCCGCGGCAGGCGGAAGCGCAGGTAAGACGTCTTGCCGACGACGACCGACTTGCGGCGCAGCCTGCCGAGCTTCAGCCGCAGCGAGTGCCGGTCGCCCGCGACCCAGTAGTTGAGGCGGGCCCGGCGCAGGCGCACCCTCGCCTTCTGCTTCAGCACAACCTTCTCTTCGATCCCGAGCACCTTGTGCGAGCGCCCGCGACGCGCCGGCGCCACCGATTTGATCGTCCGCAGGCCGAGGACGCGGCAAAGCGGCCTGCGGATCGGACTGCGGATCGGATCGGGTTCGAAGCGGAAGCTCCAGCCGTAGCTCAACTCCGGACCGGGGATCCACCCACCCCCGGGCAACGGCTCGGGGCCCGGATTCCAGGTGGCGGCGACGTCGTAGATGGCACCGCGATCGAGAGGATCGTCGAGGATGAACGACCGCGAGTCGGTGAGCAGGCAGCCCGCCAGCGCTTGCGCCTCGCCGTGCCTGCGAACTTCGATCTTCCCCAACGTCCCGATGCGTTCCGGCAGAAACAGCGTGACCGCTATCCCGAGCGGGTATTCGATCGGCTGGCCGCTGGCGCGGCAGGGGTCGACGGGGTCGGGGATCTCGCCGGAAAATCCCGCTTCGCCGCGCCAGCGCCCGACCGGATAGCCGAACGGCTGAAGGAGGACGTTACTGTCGGCGCCGCCGTTCATCACGAACCAGCCGCCGTCGACGTGACCCGCTCCCACCAGCCCCGCCTCCGGCGAGCCGGGCAGGAAGCGGTGGAAGACGGTCGCCAGCCAGCCGCCGACGGGATCGGGGACCGGCGCGTACATCACCTCGCTCCCGCAGGAAGCGCCCACCGCCTCGCAGCGTTCGCTTGGGGTTCGGCCCGTGTATCCCGATTTCCCCGGCGTCTCCCGGTGCGCCGACAGCCCTCCCAGCTCGTCCGGATGCGCGACCGTGTAGGCGGAGTGGTTGCGGGCGGCCCGGCTGATGCCGGCGTCGCCGATCAGCGGCGGCAGCCCGGCGTCGGCGCGGAACAGGTTCGCCCGGGCAATCATCGCCCGGGCGTCGTCGCCCAGCTGGCCGATCTCGCTCGGAGGGGAAGGCAACGGCAGGGACTGCACGTAGACCGCGTCCTGGCTGCGCGCGACGAGAGCCTCACCGGTATCCACGGCGGCGAACAGCGCCGGCCCACCAGGCGATTCGGGTCCGGTGCCGCGGTAGAGAGAGGATGAATATCGCGCGGCCAAACCACTCTCCGTGTCGAGGAAGCGGGGTGGGCCAGGGATGCGGGGGACGATGCCGTCGCCCTCGAAGACTTCGCTCCAGTGGGCGCCGCCGTCCCATGAGGCGCGTTCGGTCGCAGGCGAAAACCAGAACCCGCCCTCGGCGAATTCGACCGGATAGGCCTCGGCCGGGACGATGTCCCCGCCGGTGTCGAGCCTGAAGGTGCCGCGGCGGGGCAGCCCCGACACGGACCCTGCTCCGCCGCTGGCGACCAGCCGGATCCCGAACGCGGTCCTTCGCGCGGCCCAGCGTTCCGCTCCCACGTCGGGCAACGGCATCCTCTCGCTCGAGCCGTCGGCGGCGACGATCGCGAGCTCGAACCGCCCTTCGGAATCGTCCCGATAGGGGATCCAGACCGCGCCCGCGTCGTCGATCGCGAACTGGTCGCCGAAGAGGCCGTCGTCCTCAGCAACGATCGAGCCAAGCGGTTCGGCCGCGCCGCCCGTCGCCAGCCGGAACACCTGCAGTTCCTGCAGGGTCGGCCCGCCGATGTGGGCCGCGACGATTCGGAAGGAACCGTCAGGCGCCGCCCCAAGGGGCAGTCCGATCTGGAACCCCGCAAGTTCGACCGTGCTCCAGCTGGCACCACGGTTTGCGGTGATGTGGAGCGTCTCCCCGCAGCAGGAGGAGGTGGCCGACTGGATGAGGATCGAGTCGGCGCCGGCGGCTGCGTGTGCGAGCACGCCCCCTGGCGGGGTTGGCAGCTGCTGCCAAGCGGCCGCTGAGGCGGCGGGAGCCAGCAGCAGGGCCGCGGCCGCGGAGATCGCAGCCAGCGCCTTAATCGCCGGCCTCGATCTTCGGGAAGAGCGGCGGCACCCGTTCGACGCTCTGGCCGCCCGGCCGTGAGCCCAGCTCCGCCAGCTCGCGGCTCTCCTCGCGCAGAGCCGCCAGCAGCGTCTCGCTGGCCTGGGGCAGGTAGGGGACGAGCAGCAGCGTCGTCACCCGCAGGCCCTCGACAAGGTTGTAGAGAACTTCGTCGAGGCGCTCGGGGTCGGCCTCGTCCTTTGCCAGCACCCACGGCTGCGTCTCCTCGACGAAGCGGTTGAGCCGGCGCACCAGCTTCCAGGCCTCCTCCAGCGCCTGGGTCAGCTCGGCGCGGTCGAGCAGCTCGCTGAACCTGGCGACGACGCCTTCGAAGTCCTCGGCCAGGGTCGCGTCGACGGCTGCGACTGGGACGGTGCCGTCGCGGTAGCGGTCGACCATCGCCAGCACCCGGCTCGCCAGGTTGCCGTAGTCGTTGGCCAGCTCGGTCTCGTAGCGCGCCTCGAAACCGGCGGTGGAGACCGAGCCGTCGCCGCCGAAGCTGACCTCGCGGAAGAGGTAGAAGCGCAGCGCGTCGGCGCCGAAGCGCTCGATCACCGCGAACGGGTCGAGCACGTTGCCGAGCGACTTCGACATCTTTTTCTCGCCCATCATCAGGTATCCGTAGATCGCCATCCGGCGCGGCGGCTCGATGTCGGCCGCCCAGCAGAGCGCCGGCCAGATCACCGCGTGGAACTTGAGGATGTCCTTCGCCATCGTGTGCAGGGTGGCCGGCCAGAAGCGCTCGCTCAGGTCCTCCCCCTCGCGGGCGAACTTCAGCGCCGTGTAGTAGTTGAGCAGGGCGTCGAACCAGACGTACATCCGCTGCTCGGGATCCCAGGGCAGCCGCATCCCCCACTGCAGCTTCGGTCGCGAGAGCGAGACGTCCTCCAGCCCCTGCTTGATGAACGAGACCGCCTCGTTGCGGCGGAAGTCGGGGACGACGAAGTCGGGCTGCCGCTCGTACCGCGCTTCCAGCCGCTCCTGGAAGGCGGAGAGGCGGAAGAACCAGTTCTCCTCCCGTTCCTTCTCGAGCGGGATCTCGTGAATCGGGCAGGTGTTCCCCGGCCCCAGCTCACGCTCCGTTTTGAAGTCGGCACAGCGGGGGCAGTACCAGCCTTCGTAGGAGCCCTTGCTGACCCAGCCGTTGTCGTAGACCCGCTGCATGATCGTCGCCACCTGCTCGGCGTGCCGCGGATCGGAGGTGCGGATGAAGAAGTCGTTGGTCGCGTCGATGATCGGCATCAGCTCCCGGAACTTGGCCGCGTTGCGATCGGCCAGCGCCTGCGGCGAGATCCCCTCGCGCTCGGCCGCGTTCGCGACCGGCTCGCCGTGCTCGTCGGTGCCGGTGAGGAAGAAGACGTCCTCCCCACGCTGGCGCATGTGCCGCGCCAGCACGTCGGCCGCCATCGTCGCGTAGGCATGCCCGAGGTGCGGCTCGGCGTTGACGTAGTAGATCGGGGTGGTGACGTAGTAGCTCACGGCTGCCCGGCCTACGTTATGAGAGACCGGCGCCGGCTAGCGCCTGGCCTCGCGCCCCGTCAACGCTTTGTAGAGGTCGTTGGCCCGGGTCCCGGTCAGCGCCGCGACGACGCTGGCGGCGGCGCGGGGGCGGGCGCCGGACTGGACCAGATGGCGCAGGGCGTCGACCGCGAAGCCGACGTCTTTGTCGTGGGAGTCGGCGGCGGCGGGGGCGATCACGAGGACGATCTCGCCTTTGACCTCGCCGCGAAAGCGGCGAGCCAGCTCGCCCAGGGTGCCGCGCGCGACCTCCTCGTGCATCTTCGAGAGCTCACGGCAAACGGCGGCGGGGCGGTCGGAGGCGAGCGAGGCGAGGGCCGCCAGCGACTCGCCGACCCGGCGCGGGGACTCGAAGGCGACGACCGTCTCGGTCGAGCGCAGCACCCGCTCCATCTCACCGGCGCGGCGCGGCAGGAAGCCCTCGAAGCGCCAGCGATCGGTGGGCAGACCGGAGGCGACCAGCGCCACCGGTACCACCGAGGGCCCGGGCAGGACCGTCACCTCGAGGTTGCGGTCGATGCAGCGGCGGATCAGCTTGTAGCCGGGGTCGGAGATCGCCGGCATGCCGGCGTCAGAGACAAGCACGACGGCCTCGCCGCGCTCGATCCGCTGCGCGAGCTCGGTCGCTCGCGCGGTTTCGTTGCCCTCGTGGTTGGAGACCAGCCGCGGCGCCGGCCGGATCCCGAGCTTGTCGAGCAGTGAGCCGGTGCGGCGGGTGTCCTCGCAGGCGATGTAGTCGGCGCTGACAAGGGCCTCGCGCATCCGCGGCGTGACGTCGTCGAGATTGCCGATCGGCGTCGGGCAGACGACCAGCCGTCCCGGCATCAGCCCTCACCTCGCTCGAGTTCGATCCGGGCCAGGGCCGCCGCCCCGATCATGCCGGCGTCATTGCCGAGGGTCGCCGCGAGGATCGGCGTCGCGTTCATCGGGTTCAGCGCCCGGTCGCGGACTTCCCGGCGCGCCGGCTCCAGCAAAAGGTCACCGGCCGCGATCACGCCGCCGCCGACGACGATCGCATCGGGCTGGAAGATGTTGGCGAAGCTCGAGCAGGCGACACCGAGGCGGCTGCCGATCAGCTCGAAGACGGAGATGGCGGTCTCGTCGCCGGCGAGCGCGGCCTCCGTCACCGCCCTGCCATCGATCGCCTCGCCAGCCGCCAGCATCCGGCCGATCGTCGAGTCCGGGGCGCTTTCGGCCGCCGCCCGGCCCTCGCGCCCGAGCGCCGTGCCCGAGGCCAGCGCCTCGACGCAGCCGTGGTTCGGGCAGTTGCCCTGGCAGGGGGGGCCGTCGGCCTGGATCACCGTGTGGCCGAGCTCGGCGCCGGCGCCGGTCGCTCCCCGATAGACCTCCCCGTCCAGGATCAGCCCGCCGCCGATCCCGGTGCCCACCGTCAACATCACCACGTTCGGCTTGCCCTGTGCCGCCCCGCAGCGGTACTCGGCCAGAGCCGCCACGTTGGCGTCGTTGTCGACGAAGACCGGCAGCCCGACCCGCTTGCTGACAAGGTCGCGGACCGGCACGTCGGTCAGCGGCAGGTTCACGGCGGCGACGGCAACCCCGGCCTCATGGTCGATCGTCGCCGGAATCCCCAGCCCGACCGCCTTCGCGTCGGGGCGGGCGTCGCGCGCCTCGCCGACCTCGCGCACCAGCAGCTCGACCAGCTCGTCCTCGCTCTGGCCGGTCGAAGCCTCGCGGCTTTCCCAGAGCACATCGGTGCCGTCGAGGACGCCGACGAGCATCTTCGTCCCCCCCAGATCGACTCCGATCGTCTCGCCCGCGCTCACGGGCAGACCGGGGCTGGAAGGCGGGCGACCGAACACATCGCCATGATTTCTAGCCCTTTTATGCCCGACAGTGGAGAGCAGCGGCCTTCGGGACCGCCCGACTACAAGGTCTACCGGTCCCGCAGAGGCTTCCTCTCGCGGCTGCGCTCGGCCGACCTCTCGGGCCTGCGCGAGCGCGCAAAGCTGCCTGGGAAGCGGCCTGGCGGCGATCGCCAGCCGCCGGACCGCCGCCGCTTTCGCGCTCCCAGCGCCCCTCTTAAGCGCGTTCTGAAGTGGATCGGCATCGCCGCTTTGGGATGGATCTTGCTCAGCTTCCTCGCCTTCGCCGTCTCAGCCCAGCTGCAGTCCTTCAAGCTCTCGGGCGAAGCGAAGGACACCCTGCACGGCAACCCGGTGCTGCTGCCGAGCGCGCAGACGATCCTCGTCCTCGGCACCGACGCCCGGCCGCCGGACACCAAAGAGCCGGGGGCAGCGCCCTCGGAGGAGTGCTTCGAGCAGCAGTCGCACGGCGACTCACCCCACGAGCCCTGCTTCGAGGGCGAATTCCGGGCCGACACCCTGATGCTGATCCGGGCCGGCGGCGGCGCCTTCCGCAAACTCTCGATTCCGCGCGATGCCTACGCCGAAATTCCCGGCTCGGCGCCGACGAAGATCAACGCCGCCTTTGCCTTCGGCGGTGCCGCCCTGCAGATCAGGACGATCGAGCAGTTCCTCGACATCCAGATCGACCACGTGGCGATCGTCGACTTCACCGGCTTCGAAGACCTGATCGATGCGGTCGGCGGGGTCGAGGTGGACGTGCCGGTGAAGCTTTGCGCCGACATCTCCGGCGGCGCCGGCGGCGGCCAGGGCGGGGTCACCCTGCGTCTCGGCAAGGGTGAGAACACCCTCGATGGCGAAAAGGCGCTCGCCTACTCCCGCATCCGCAAGCCGAGCGAATGCCCCGGTCCCGGCAAGAGCGCCTACTCACTCGGCTACGACGACCTCGATCGCGAGAAGGCACAGCAGGCGGTGATCAACGGCATCAAGGGGCGCCTCACCGACCCCCTCCGCGCCCCCTACAACTTCGTCAAGGGACCGATCATCGGCTGGAACGCGCCGAAAGCCTTCGTCAGCGACATGGGCTTCCTGACGATGCCGCAGCTGGTGCTCGCCGCGGCGATCGGTGGCAGCGCCCCCGCCCACATCCTCTGCGGCTCCGCGAACGCCGGTTGCCCCCCCGGTCCCGAAGGCAGCATCGAAGTCCCGGACTCAGTCCGCCGCCGTGCCGTCAACCAGTTCCTCAACGGCTAGTCGGCCGAGGTTTGACGAGTTTTGGGTCCTATGGGACCCTCAACTCGTCAACTCTTCAATCGGCGGTTGAGGCTGCGGGCTTGGCTTCGCTCGACTTCGACTCGCTGGGCTTCGAGTCCGAGGAGCTGGAGCTAGAGTCCGAGCCGCTCGACTCCTTCGAGCCCTCGCCGGCCCCGTTGCCGGCGCCCTTCTTCTTGCCGTAGTCGGTGTTGTAGAAGCCGCTGCCCTTGAAGTGAACGGCGGGCGAGTGCAGAACGCGCGCGCACGCTGCGCCACACTCCTGGCACTCGGTCAGTGCCTCGTCGGTCATCTTCTGGATCACGTCGAAGACGTGCCCGTTCTCGCATTTGTACTCGTAGATCGGCATGGCGGTGCGTGATTATCGCAGCCGCTACGGTTCCCCGATGGCCACGACCGAGCGACGCTCACCCCCGACGGACGTATCGATGGAGGAGATCGTCGCCCTCTGCAAACGGCGCGGCTTCGTCTTCCCCTCCTCCGAGATCTATGGCGGCCTCGGCTCCACCTACGACTACGGCCACTACGGCGTCCTGCTCAAGAACAACGTCAAAGCCGAGTGGTGGCGGGCGATGCTGCAGGAGCGCGACGACATCGTCGCGATCGACTCGGCGATTCTCCAGCACCCCCGCGTCTGGGAGGCCTCGGGCCACCTCGAGGGCTTCACCGACCCGCTCGTGCAGTGCCTCGGCAAGTGCAAGCGGCGCTGGCGCGAGGACCATCTGCGCGAGGCGGTGGAAGCCGAAGGCGGCGACCCCAGCGCCGAGCTGCGCTGCCCCGAGTGCGGCGGCGAGCTCTCCGAGCCGCGCCAGTTCAACCTCATGTTCGAGACCCACATCGGCCCGGTTGCCGGAGAGGGCTCGGAGGTTTACCTGCGCCCGGAGACCGCGCAGGGCATCTTCATCAACTTCAAGAACGTGCTCGGCTTTGCCCGCAAGAAGCCGCCGTTCGGGATCGCCCAGGTCGGCAAGTCGTTCCGCAACGAGATCACGCCCGGCAACTTCATCTTCCGCACCCGCGAGTTCGAGCAGATGGAGATGGAGTTCTTCGTGCCGCCGGCCGAAGCCGAGAAATGGCACCGGCACTGGATGGATGAGCGCGAGCGCTGGTACACCGAGCTCGGCCTCCGACCCGACTACCTGCGGGTTCGCGCCCACGGGAGCGACGAGCTCTCCCACTACTCCTCGGCCACCAGCGACATCGAGTACCTGTTCCCGATCGGCTGGTCGGAGCTGGAGGGGATCGCCAACCGCGGCGACTTCGACCTCACCCAGCACGCCGAGTTCAGCCGCGAGAAGCTCGAGTATTTCGACCAGGAGACGAAGGAACGCTACGTCCCCCACGTGATCGAGCCCGCCGCCGGCGCCGATCGCGCCACCCTCGCCTTCCTCGTCGACTCCTACGAGGTGGAGGAGGTAGAGGGCCGCCAGCGCACCGTGCTGCGCCTGCACCCGCGTCTTGCCCCGGTCAAGGTCGCTGTCCTCCCGCTCGTCTCCAAGGAGGGCATGCCGGAGAAGGCACGGGAGGTCTTCCAGGACCTGCGCCGCCGACTACCCGCCGAGTTCGACGAGGGCGGCTCGATCGGCAAGCGCTACCGCCGCCAGGACGAGATCGGCACCCCCTGGGGCATCACCATCGACCACCAGACGATGGAAGACGACACGGTCACCCTGCGGGACCGCGACTCGCTCGAGCAGGTGCGGGTCCCGATCGAGGGCTTGGGCGAGGAGCTCGTCATGCGCCTGGGCCAGCCGTGGCGCAGCCCAAAGTTGGGCTGAGGTTCGTCGAAAACCGTTCCCGCCACCCCGCGTGGGTTAGGCTCGCGCCAATACGCAACCCGGCAGGGCGAATGGAGAGACATGGCCTACGAGATGAAGATTCGCGGCACCGAGCACGAGGTAAAGGTGCGCAGCCCCTGGGCCGTCGCCCTTCTGCCGATCATCACCCTCGGCATCTACCACCTCGTCTGGTGGTACAAGATCAACAAGGAGCTGAAGCAGTACGGGGAAGCGAAGGGCTACGACCTCGGTCAGAACCCGACCAACTCGGTCCTGGCGCTCTTCCCCGGCGGGCTGATCATCATCCCGGCGCTGGTCAGCTACTGGCGCGGCACCAAGCGCGTCCAGGGCGCAGCGAAAATCGGCGGCAAGGAGCCGGTGAGCGGCTGGATCGCGCTGATCCTCTACCTGCTGCTCTCCCCCGGCATGTGGGCCTACCTGCAGGTCTCGCTGAATGACCTCTGGGAGCAGGAGGCCGAACCGCTGCCGGGCCAGGAAGCGCCCCCGGCCGCAGATCCCATGCCGCCCGCCGCGCCCCAGGCCTGACTCAGGGCTTGGCCTCAGCCGCCTCCGGGCCCCCCGGGGGCGGTTCGACACGGACCAGCTCGAATATGTAGTCGAGCGCTCCGTCGCCGAAGGCGCGGTGCGATGGGATCAGCAGACTCGCGGCGACCACCCGCCCGCATCCCCGTGATCCCTTCCTCCCATGCCTCGGCGGCCCCGGGAGGCCGGAGTTGGATGACAAAGGGCTGCGCCGTCGGCGGCCAGGTTTGAAACCGCCGTGCACCGGTCCTGTAGTCGACGCCGATGTACCAGACGGCCACCCGGTCGCCGACCTCGGCAGCGGGCCCTGACCCCACCTCGATGTCCCTGGCGAGGAGCCGCTTCGGGGGTGGTCCGTCCGCGGGGTCGATCTTGGGCAGGGCTCGCCCTTCGCCGCCGGAGATCGTTGCGAAGCGAGGGTCGTTGCGTTTGGAGACGATCGTGAAGCCGGGGTCCTCTTGATCGGTGCCGGTCGGCGTCCCGCTGTCCTTTTCGCTGGGGACGGTCGTGGTGTCGTTCCCGCAAGCGAAAGAAAGGAGCGCAAGCGAAGCGGCGAGACTGGCGGTAGCGGCTTTCATTAGACAGCGTTCCTCAGGGTATTCTAGGAACGCGCGCGACTCAGGAAGCCAAGCACCTCGTCGGCGTCGGCCTCCAGCGCCGAGGCCGCTTTCTTCGTCACCTTGCCGAGGTGCTCGATCGTGAGCTTGCCGCCGGCCAGCCTCCAGGTCGCGACCGCGCGGCCGTCGACGAGGGCGAAGGGGCGGAAGATGCCGTTTATCGTCACCAGCATTTTGTGTGGGCCGACGATCTCCTCGCGCGAGGTCCAGCCGAGCAGCACCGGGTCGAAGGCGCCGAGCAGGCGCGGCGGTGGCAGCGGCGCGGCGGGAGGGCGCTTGGCAAGGTCGAGCAGGCCGTCCTCGCGCTCGACCAGATCGGAGGCGATCGCGGCGAAGCCGGCGCGCGTGTCTCGCAGCGGCAGGCCGGCCCAGCGCGCGAGGTCGCGGTCGTCGGCCGGACCGTGCCCGATGAGATAACGGCGGGCCAGCTCCGCCAAAGCCGCGTCGCGGTCGACCGCCTTCTGCGGCCCCAGCCAGTCGTGCACGAGCGCGTAGGCGTGCTGCTTGCCGATCATCGGTCCCCGCACGATGATCCCCCGCACCGCCGCCAGAAACATCAGGTGGATGAAGGCCTGGCCCGCGACAGGCGCCTCGGTGGCAATCCGCTCTCTCAGGTCCTTCCCGCTCAGCGGTCCCTCCTCCGCCAGCGTGCGCTCGACCGCGTCCAGAGCGCGCTCGGCGGCGGTCTCGCTGACGCCCTCGTGATCGAGGCGGCGCCTGCAGCTCGTGAGCAGGGGTGGCGTCGTCAGGGCCTGCAGCAACGGGTAGTCCTCGCTGCGCACCAGGTGCAGGGTGCCGCGGTTGAGCCAGGTGATCAGCAGCGAGCGGTCCTCGGTCAGCGCCCGATCGACGTCGGCGGCGTTCAAACCATGCGTGCGAGCACGCACCGCGAGGCGGGCGCCACGCGGATCCTGGCCCTGGACCGCGAGCAGCCGCTCGGCCACGTCCACGGGCCGCTTCAGCGGCTCGCCCGCGAGCGCCTGCGAGGTGAGGCGCTCGGCGATCAGCTGTCGGTTGACGCGCATCGGCCTATCCTGCCCGACGTGGCCGCAAGCCGGTGAGCCCGAGCGGAAGGAGGGCGCTAGCCGACGGAGACGAGGTCGACGACGAAAATCAGCGTTTCGTTTGGGCCGATCGCCGGTGGTGAGCCCGCCGGGCCATAGGCCAGGTTCGGGGGAATGACCAACTCGCGCCTACCACCGACCTTCATCCCCGCCACCCCCTGGTCCCAGCCTTTGATCACCGCGCCAGCGCCCAGCGGGAAGGTGAACGGTTCGCCCCGGTCCCAGGACGCGTCGAACTCTTCGCCACTGTCATAGCCGACGCCGACGTACTGGACGGTGACTTCATCGCCGGCTTTGGCTTCGGCGCCACTGCCCTCGACGAGATCGGTCTCCTCCAGCTGCTTCGGCGGCGGACCACTGGGAACCGTCACTTTCGGCTTCTTACCGGTGGCCTCCGCACCTTCGGCCGGCGGCGAGTTTTCGGTGGCCTCCGTCGTCGTTCCCTCGCTGGCCGGCTGAGTCGAGGTCGAGTCGTCGTCGCCACCGCAGCCGGCGGCAACCAGCGCGAAGATGGCGAAAACCACAGCGATGGGCATTTTCCTCCCGCTCACGCCGAGCATCCTACCCACCGGCCCAAAGAAGTGCTTGACCGATCAGCCCTTGCCAGACAGGCGGTCCCAAAAGCGGCCGAGGGCTCCACGGCGCCGGCCGGAGAAATCCGCCGCGCTGGCGGTGATCGCTCCTGGGTTGGCACCCGGCTTCGGCAGGTCGGCCGCTGCCGCAGCGTCGATCTTCAGGGTCACGCCTTTCTCGTAGATCCCCTCGACCTCAGGCGCGTCGACGAAGCGGTGGCCACCGGGGCCGGCGGTGGTGTCGAAGACGATTCCGTCGAACATGTCGATGTTGGGCGCCGAGAGCGCCTTCACGACGCGGCCGAGGTTCTCGCCGTCGCTGGAGTACACGGGTACTCCTTTTCTGACCGCCAGGTAGGAGCTGGGCTGTCCGAGGTCGTCCATCGGCCCGAGCCTAGCGGGGACCAGCGCTTAAGGTCCCCCGATCGACACTCCGATCCTCACCTCTGTCCTCTTGCCGGCCGCGATCGCGGTGATCATGTGCAGCCTCGGGCTGACCCTGACCCGGGCCGACTTCCGACGTGTTCTGGTGGCCCCCCGCGGGGTCGCGATCGGGATGCTCAACCTGGCGCTGATCTCGCCACTGCTCGCCTTCGCGATGGCCGAGCTGTTCGACCTCCCCCCCGAGCTCGCGGTCGGACTGGTGCTTCTGGGTGCATCCCCCGGCGGAATGATGGCCAACATGCTGACCCACCTCTCGCGCGGCGACACGGCGCTCTCGGTGACGATGACGGCGATCAGCAGCGTGGGAGCCGCTGTCACGGTGCCGCTCTTCCTCGGCCTCTCGACCGCGCACTTCGACGCCGACGTCGGCGACGTCAGCATGCTCGGGGTCGTCCTGCGAGTGCTCGCGATCACGGTCATCCCAGTCGCGATCGGGATGGAGCTGCGACGGCGCTGGCCGCAGCGGGTCGACGCCGTCTACCCGCGGGTGCGGCGCATCTCCCTCAGCCTCTTCGCCATCGTCGTCCTCGGAGCGATCGTCAGCGAGCACGACACGGTCGCCGAGAGCCTCGCCGACGTCGCCGGGGCGGCGCTGGCCCTCAACGTGGCGGCGATGACCCTCAGCTTCGCGATCGCCAAGCTGGCCCGGCTCGATAACCGCCAGTCGACCGCGATCGCGCTCGAGCTCGGGATCCACAACTCGGCGCTGGCGATCGCCGTCGGCGCCTCGCTGGCCTCCGACGTGACGATCCCGGCCGCCGTCTACAGCTCCTTCATGCTCTTCACCGGCGCTGCCTTCGCCTGGGTGATGAGCCGTCGCAACGCGGACGAGGACGAGGTCATCCGAACGGCGCCGGCCGAGGCTTAGACTGCCGCACAGGGAGTGTGGGAAGGAATCGAGAGGGAGATGAGATGGGACTGAACCTGGCATCGATCGTCACCGAGAGCGCAGCGCGGGTGCCCGGGAACGCCGCCGTGCGGCTGGGTCAGGCAGAGCTCACCTACGCCGAGCTCGACGAGCGCAGCGCCCGCCTGGCGGCGCTGCTGCGGGAGCGGGGGCTGCAACCCGGCGACCGGGTCGGCGTCATGCTTCCCAACGTCCTCGAGTTCCCGATCTCCTACTACGGCGTGCTGCGGGCCGGCTGCGTCGTCGTGCCGATGAACGTGCTGCTGAAGCGGCGCGAGATCGCCTTCTACCTGGAGGATTCCGGCGCCAAGCTGCTGCTGGCCTGGCACGGATTCGCCGAGGAGGCGCGCGGTGGCGCCGACGATGCAGGCGCGGAGCTGATCGAGGTCGAGTCGGAGAGCTTCGCTGCGATGCTGAGCGAGCACGAGCCGACCCTCGAGCTGGCCGAAACCGACGAGGACGACACGGCGGTGATCCTCTACACCTCGGGCACCACCGGCAAACCGAAGGGCGCCGAGCTGACCCACCTCAACCTCTCCCGCAATGCCGATGTCGCCTCCCGAACGACCTGCGAGATCGAGGCCGGCGACATCGTCTTCGGCGGTCTGCCCCTCTTCCACTCCTTCGGCCAGACGGTGGGCATGAACGCGACCCTCAAGGTCGGCGCCTGCCTGTCCCTAGTGCCCAAATTCGACCCCGGGGAAGCGCTGGAGACGATCCAGCGTGACGGCATCACCCACTTCTACGGCGTCCCGACCATGTACGGGGCGCTGCTGCACCACCCTGGGCGCGATGACTACGACACTTCGACGCTGCGCACCTGCGTCACCGGCGGCGCCTCGATGCCGGTCGAGGTGCTGCGCGGCTTCGAGGAGGCCTTCGGCGCGATCGTGCTCGAGGGCTACGGCCTCTCGGAGACCTCGCCGGTCTCCAGCTCCAACCATCCCGACCGCGAGCGCAAGCCGGGTTCGATCGGGACCCCGCTGGAAGGGGTCGAGATGAAGGTCGTCGACGAGGACGACAACGAGGTCCCGCAGGGTGAGGTCGGTGAGATCGTGATCCGCGGCCACAACATCATGAAGGGCTACTGGCAGCGCCCGGACGCGACCGAGGAGGCGATGCGTGGCGGCTGGTTCCACTCCGGCGACATGGCTCGCGTCGACGAGGAGGGCTACTTCTACATAGTCGACCGCAAGAAGGACCTGATCATCCGCGGCGGCTACAACGTCTACCCCCGCGAGGTCGAGGAAGTGCTCTATGAGCACCCGAAGATCCGCGAAGCGGCGGTGGTCGGCGTGCCGCACGACGAGTGGGGCGAGGAGATCGGCGCCGCCATCGTCCTCCACGAGGGGGAGGAGCTCGAGCCGGAGGAGGTCAGCGCCTACGTCAAGGAGCGCATCGCCGCCTACAAGTACCCGCGGCTGGTCTGGTTCCTCGACGACCTCCCCAAAGGCCCGACCGGCAAGATCCTCAAGCGCGAGATCGAGCCACCCGCCGCTGTGTGATCGACCTCACTCGCTTGGATTTGGCCAGCCAGCCAGTAATCGCGCTAGGCTGCCCCGACAGGGGTATGCAACAGAAGGAGCAGAGATGAGCGTCGCTTCCCAGAGCCTGATGGACAACGTCACGTACGAGGATCTCTACCGTCGCTGGGAGGGAGGAAATTGGAGCGCCTACGAGATCGACCTCTCCCAGGACAAGGCCGGTTGGGAGTCCCTCAGCGACATCCAGCAGCGCTCGGCGATGTGGATCTACTCGATGTTCTTCTACGGCGAGGACCGCGTCGCCGACACCCTCGCCCCCTACATCACGGCCGCCCCGACCGAGGAGCAGTCCTACTTCCTCGCCACCCAGCAGGTCGACGAGGTCCGCCACTCGGTCTTCTTCCATCGCTTCTTCAAGGAGGTGATCGGCGTCGGCGGCGACTCGATCCAGTCGACCCTCGCCTCCACCCTGCCCCAGCTCAACTGGGGCTACCGCGGCATCTTCGACCGCCTCGACGTGATGGCCGAGGAACTGCGCAAGGACCGCTCGCTAGCGAAGTACGCGCAGGCGATCACGCTCTACCACCTGATCGTCGAGGGCAGCCTGGCCCAGCCCGGCCAGCACTTCATCGAGGATTTCTTCGCCTCCGAGGAGACGATGCCGGGGTTCAGCTCCGGCATGGCCAACGTCTCCAAGGACGAGCAGCGCCACATCGGCTTCGGCGTCAAGGTGCTCTCCGAGCTGCTGGGTGAGGGGCGCCCCGGCTTCGAGGAGAACCGCGCCGCGGTGACCGATCTGCTGCGCGAAGTTCTCCCCTATGGTCCCGCCGTCTTCTCGCCGCCGAACCTCGACCGCTCCTACACCGAGTGCTACGGCTTCTCGCTCGAGGACATCTTCGCCTTCGGCCTCAAATTGATCCGCCAGCGCTGGCGCACGATCGGCTATCCGACCGAGGAGATGCCTCCCGGCGTCTTCCCCTTCGACCCCGAGGCCGCCGAGGAGGAGATCGCCGAGCGCCAGGTGAAGCTGATGATGGCCGGCATCCTCGGGCCGCCGAACGGCCCGCCGCCGCAGTCCTCGCTGGAGCTGCAGCGCCTCTACTTCGACGTGATCACCCGCGTCGCCGACCCGAAGGCGGCGAACGGCTCGCCGCTCGTCTACCAGTGGCGCTTCAGCGACGCCGAGCCCTGGCACCTGGTGATCGACAACGGCTCGACCCGAGCCGAGCCCGGCGAAGCGCCGAACCCGACGGTGACGATCGAGTCCAGCTGGGCCGACTGGGTCGCCTCCGGCAAACCGGACGCCAACCAGCTGAAGATGATGCTGCAGCGCCGCATCCGCCCGCGGGGACCGATCCGCGAGCTGGCGCGGATGCGCAAGGTGTTCAACTAGCGTCGGAGGCCGGTGCGTCGCGGGACTGGCGTTGCCCGGAGGAGGGGTCTGGCCGTCCCCCGGGCGAATTGAGTCGCGCACCCTGCGGGTGCGGCTCCGGATGATGGTGCCCGCCTATGGCGGGCAGATATGAGATTGCATTTCGCCGCCTGCGGCGACATTCGCCCGGGGGACGGCCAGGCCCCTCCTCCACCCGCAGCATCGGGACGGCCCAGGGTCCGGAAGCTTTCCCAGCTAGGACAAGCGATGCTCGCCGGCTTTGTCAAAAGCTCCCGTGATCTGGTGGTCTGCGGGGGCTCGCGCCTTGGAGAGGTGCCGGTACTCCTCCGCGGGAATGTGCCCGAAGGGCGCGGAAATGCAATCCGATTCCTGCCCGCCATAGGCGGGCACCAACATCCGGAGCTGCGCCCGTAAGGGCGCGCGACCCAATTCCCGCGGGGGAGTACCGGCACCTCTCCCCCGCTAACCCTCCCGGGAGATGAGCTGCGACTAGCTGATCGGCGGCCGAGCCCCCGCCCATGGCCGCTCGGCCTCGAGCTGCCCCGCCAGCGAGAGCAGGGTCGCCTCGTCACCCGGGCGGCCGATGATCTGGACCGAGAGCGGCATCCCGTCGGCGTTGAACCCCGCCGGGACCGCCATCGCCGGGTTGCCGAGATGGTTCCAGGGGACGCAGTAGGGATAGAAGCGGCTCATCCCGAGCACCGTGCGCAGCGCGCCCTGACCCTCCCAGCGACGCACCGGCAGCGCCGTGCCGCCCATCACCGGGGTCATCAGCACATCGTGGCTGTCGAAGATCGCGTTGACGCGGGCGGCGTCGGTGTCGCGCCCGCGCATGGCGCGCTCGAAGATGGCATCCGGAAGCTGGCGGCCGAGGCGGCCGAAGCCGCGGGTGCGGCGTTCCAGCCGCTCCGGGTGGGGAACTTCGTCGACGGTCTCGGAGACGCCGCGCAGGAAGCGCGGGGTGATGTTGTTGCCGATCGCACCCCAGTCGGGATCGTGCTGCTCGACGTCGTGGCCAAGCGAACGCAATACGTCAGCCATCTCGGCCACCGGACGCTTGGCGTCATCGGAGACGGTCGGCGGAGCAGCGGCGCGAGGGGCAGCGGTCGACCAGGCGACCCGCAGCTTGCCGGGGGCCGTCCGCGCCGACTCGACGAAGGGACGCTCGGGCGGCGGTGGGGCGCCGGGCTCGTCGGAGCCGCCGCTGACGATGTCCAGGTAGAGGGCGGTGTCGAGGACGCTGCGGCTGAGGCAACCCAACACGGCGAGGCCCTTCCAGCCTTCTGCGAGGGGTGCCAGCGAAACACGGCCGCGCTGCGGCTTCAGTCCGAAGAGACCGCAGGAAGCGGCCGGGATGCGAATCGAACCGCCACCGTCGCCGGCGGAGGCGATCGGGACCAGCCCAGCGGCGACCGCGGCGCCGCTGCCGCCGCTGGAACCACCCGGCGTGCGCTGCGGATCCCATGGGTTGCGGGTGACCCCCCAGGTCGCCGACTCGGTGAAGCCGCAGATCGCCAGCTCCGGCAGATGGGTGAGGCCGACCACGATCGCCCCGGCCGCGCGCAGCCGCCGCACCATCTCCGCGTCCTCGGCGGAAGGCTCGTCAAAGGCGTCGGTGCCGAGCATCTTCACCTCGCCGGCCACCTCGCTTTCGTCCTTGATCGCAATCGGCACGCCCAGCAGCGGCCGCTCGTCGCCGCCCATGAGCCGCGCCTCGGCCTGCTCAGCTTCAAGCATCGCCTTCTCAGCGAGCACGACCCGGAAAGCATTCAGCCGCGGGTTGAGTCGCTCTATCCGCTCGAGATGGAGCCGCACAAGCTCAGTCGGCGAAACATCCCCGTTCCGCACCATCTCCGCCTGCCTCGCCGCCCCCAGAAATGCAATCTCATCAGCCTGCACGCGCCCATCCTAAGTGCCTGTCCCGGCAGGGGTGGAGCGTCTTGTACTTTTTTGGCGCTGCGGAAGGCGGATAGCCGCAACCGCTTCTCAAAAAAGTTAAGCGAAACCCCTGCCGGGACAGGCACTTACTTGGCCGGAGCAGCCTCAGGCTCCCCCTCAAAGCTGAGCCGCGGCAAAATCCGGTCGAGCCAGGAGGGCATCCACCAGTTCCAGCGACCCATCAGCTTCATCGCCGCCGGGACCAGGATCAGCCGCACCAGGGTTGCGTCGATGGCGATCGCCACCGCGCAGCCCAGGCCCAGCTCCTTGATCGACGGCACCCCGGTGAGGACGAAGACGGCGAAGACGCAGCTCATGATCAGCGCCGCGGAGGAGATCGTGCGTGCGCTCGAGGCGAGGCCCTCGGCAACCGCCCGCTCGTTGTCGCCATGGACCAGGTAGCGCTCGCGGATGCGCGACATCAGGAAAACCTCGTAGTCCATCGAGAGGCCGAAGACGATGGCGAAGATCAGCGGCACGTTGATCGTGTCGAGAGCGCCGAGGCTTTCGAAGCCGAGCACGCTGTCGAACCAGCCCCACTGGAAGACGGCGACGAGGACGCCGAAGGCGGCGCCGATCGAGAGCAAATTCATAAGGACCGCCTTCAGCGGCAGCACCACCGAGCGCAGCATCACCATCAGGACGACGAAGCTGAGGGCGAGGACGAAGCCGACGATCTTCCAGAAGGAGCCCGAAATCTGAGTGCGGACGTCGTCGGTGCGCGCGGTTTCGCCGCCGATGTCGACGCTGCTCGCGGCCGCGGCGAGGCCACTGCCGGGAACAAAGGACTCGCGCAGGCGATCCACCAGCGCCGTGGCGGCGTCGGAGTCGCTGGCGGCGGTCGAGGTGGCCTCGATCAGGACGCTGTCGCCGGCGTAAACGGGAGCGGTGACCCCGTTGACGCCGGGCTGCTGGCGCAGCTCGACGACGAACTCGAAGACGGCGGCGCGATCGGGGGCGGCGGGGGCGGGAAAGGAGGCGACGATCTGGATCGGGTCGGCGCCGCCGCCGAGCTGCTCGGAGGCGAGCTCGTTACCAACCCGCACGTCGCTGTCCTTGGGGAACTGCTCGAGGGCGGCGGTGCCGGTCTGCATCGAGAGCACCGGCGAGGCGAGCAGGAGCAGGACCGCGGCGGAGCCGGTGGCGGCGAGGACCGGACGGGCCATGACGCGCCGCGCCCAGCGGTCCCAGAAGCCGGGCCCTGCGGCGGTCGCCGCAGCCGCGGTGCGCGGTCGGCGGAAGATCGTGTGCTTGAAGAAACGGAGGACCCTGGCGACGACCCCGCCGGGCATCACGCGGTCGCCCAGCATCGCGATCAGCGCCGGCAGCAGCGTCGTCGCGGTCAGGATCGAGACGGCGACGACCGTCATCGCGCCCAGCGCCATCGAGCGCAACGCCTGGTTGTCGACCATCCAGAGACCGGCCAGAGAAACGATTACGGCGAGGCCGGAAAAGGCGACGGCGAGGCCGGAGGTGGCCAGCGCCTCGGACCGCGCTTCGTCGCAGTCGCGCCCGTCGCGGCGCTCCTCGCGGTAGCGGGCGAGGATGAAGAGGGAGTAGTCCACGGCGACGCCGATCCCGATCATCGAGGCCATGTTGGTGACGAAGACCGAGGTGGTCATCTGCAGTGAGATGAAATAGATGAGGGCGCCGGTCACCATGACGCTGACGAAGCCGAGCGTCAGCGGCAGCGCCGCCGCGGCGAGCGAACCGAAGACGACCAGCAGGATCAGCGCCACGATCGGGAAGCCGCCCGCCTCCGCCTTGGCCAGGTCTTCCTTGGAGAGCTCCTGCATCCCCGCCCAGACGGTCGGCTGCCCCGCCAGGTAGGGCGTCACGCCGGCCGCGGCGGTGCCGGGATCGAGGCCTTCGCGCAGCTCGACCGCCGGGTCGATCAGGTCGTCGGGCGGGACGGTGCTGGAGAGCGGGATGACGGTGCTCCCGGTTCGCTGCAGCTGCCGCTCTCCCCGGCTTGCGACGGCCGGCGGCAGGGAGATGCCCTCGACCGCGCCGACCTCGCGCCTGACCCGGTCCACCGCGGCAAGCCGCTCGGCGGCACTTGCGTCCGACGCGGCCCGCAGCAGCACCGCCACCCCAGTCGCCTCGCGGACGAAGACGCCTTGCATCGAGTCGGCGACCGCTTTCGATTCGCTGCCGGGGACGTCGAAGCCACCACCCGTCAGGTGTTCGGTTTGCCGGGCGGCAAACGGCAGAGCGCAGACGACGATAAGCAGCCAGACGCCCAGAACCCAATGCCGGCGTCGGCCGAGAACTCCCGCAAGTCGAGTCATTCCGTCGCGCATTGGCTGGTTGGCCAGCATTTCGCACCGGCGGCGACTGGTCTGTGAGTCGCGTCACTCCGAACATCGGTGCCAGCCGCGAGCGCTACTCAGCGACGAGCAGGTACCGGGCCGAGGCGGCGCCGGCGGCAAGCGCGGGGGTGTTGTCGCGCTCGGGATCGGAGAGGGCTTGGAGGGCGAAGCCATCACCGACAGCGAAGAGATAGGAGACGATCGCCTCCGCCTCGAAGCGGAGCTTGAGCACGCCCTCGTTCTGCTTGGCCTCCAGCACCTCGGCGACGTGCGAGCGGGTGCGCTCGAACAGCTGGCCTACCTCGCGCTGGATGTCTGGGTTGCGGCGGCCGGCTGAGAAGAGCTCGTAGAGGAGGAGGAAGAAGCCCGGTTCGTTCTCGATCATGTCGGTCAGGCTGGCGACGAGGACGTCGAGGACGTCGTCGGCCGATCCCGCCTTGGCGAGTCGCTCATCGAGCCGCGAGATGCGAATCTCGGCGTCGCGGCGGACGACCTCGACCAGCAGCCGCTCCTTGGTCCCGAAGTAGTAATGCAGCAGGCCACGGCTGACGCCGGCCTCGCGTGCAACGTGCTCGAAAGTGGAGCCGGCTGCCCCGCGGCGGGCGACGCTGTCGCGCATGGCGTCAACGATCCGCTGCGCCTTGTCCCCACTCAGCTCCCGCTCTTTGGTAGCCGCCTCCATTAGCTCAGTCTAAGAGAGAGACGGGCGGGAGCTACACGAACCCGCCTAAGGCCTATCCCGGTAGGGGTGAAGCGTCTTGTACTTTTTCGGCGGCGCTCGTCTTCGCACGGCCGCATCCGCTGCTCGAAAAAGTTAAGCGAAACCCCTACCGGGATAGGCCTCAAGAACCGTTGATGCTGGTCGCGCTCGTGTACTCGAACTCCTCTTCGGCGCCGAAGAGAGCGTCGAGCACGGCCTTGCGGGCGCCCTCGCTAACGGCCAGGGCAACCACGGCGCCGACCACGGCAACCAGCAGCAGCTTGCCGATGCCGCCCTTGCGCTTCTTCGGCTTGCGCAGGCGCTCGGAGGCCTCGCGCAGGCTGTCGGCCGCCTCGCGCAGGTCCTTCTGCACCTTCTTGTCGCTGGTCACGGCCTTGACCGCACCCTTGCCGTTGCCGGTCGCGCGGCCGTAGGCGCCCTTCGCGGACTCGAAGGCGTCGCGAAGGCTGTCGCGCAGCTCATCGTCCTCCATCAGGCGCTGCACGTACGGGTTTTCGCGGGCAGTCTCGTAAATGTCGTTGGCGCGGGCCGCCTTCGTCTTGGTCATACCATCTCCTCGCTCGATTCCGTGGCGTACGCAGAATAGCCCCATACCCCCGGATGAGCGCGGCCAAGCAGTTCAAGGACACAGGGAGCGCGGCGTGCTCTGCACGCGAGCGAGCGAGGACGCCGAAAAGGCGCAGGCCACGCTCAGCCGGGGCCGATGCCGTCGAGGAGGACACCCGTATTACGGAACTCGAGCCGCGCGTCTTTGAGCGCGCGCAGCCGCAGCGGCGCCAGGCCGGGGCCGGGGAGCTCGAAATGCCTCACGTAAAGGCGGCCGGCGCTCCCCCGCGCCGTTTCACGGAAGCCCGGACCGAGGAGGCGCGCTGGCGGGGGCGGAGCCTTGCCGTCGGAGACGAAGTCGACTTCGTGGACGAGCCAGTCGTAGCCATCGGCCGGCGTAACCTGGATCGCCCCGGTCGAGAGGTAGTAGCGCAGCGACGCCTCCCCGAGCACCCAGGTGACGGTTGCCCGCGGCGCCTCCGGTTCGCCGATCTCGGCCGCGACGGCCTCCCAGTCCGGCCGTTGCAGCTCCGGCGAGACGCTGGCCCAGACGCAGAAGCCGAGCGAGTAGGCGAGCAGGGCGGCGCCGATCCCGATGCCGAGCCGGCGCGCAGCGGGAAGGGTGAGGGCAACCGCAAGCGCGACCAGCAGCGGCACCAGCGCCGGCAGCACGTTGCGGGCCAGCACGAAGTCCTTGCCGAACGGGACCAGCGCCAGCAGCAGCGGGATGCCGATCGCCGCGAGCGAGACCGCGAGTGGGATCATCGCGGCGCGGCGCTCCTCACGGCTGCCGCGGAAGGGGAGCAGGGCCAGGGCCGGCAGCACCAGGGCGAGCGGGACGAAGGCGAGCTCCGGCCGCTCCGGCCGGGCGATGATGTCCGAGGTCTCGCCGACGACGAAGGTGGACGCCGTCTCCCAGACCCGGTGTCCGAGCGAGAAGTTGGAGATCCATTCGGCGTGGCCGTAGGACATTTGGTGGATCGCCAGCGGCGCCAGCAGCAGCCCGAACAGGCCGACAATCCAGAGGCCGGCGAAGCTGGCGCGGCCGCGGCGGCGCAGCAGGAGGAGCGCCTCGGCGGCGACGGCGAAGACGGCGAAGTAGTGGGTGGCGAGGGCGAGGCCGGAGGCGAGGCCCCAGAAGGTGAGATCGCGGCGACGCCCGTGCCGCTGGGCGCGGGCACAGTAGAGGAGCGAGACAGCGCAGAGCAGAGCCAGCAGGGCGTAAGCCCGTGCCTCTTGCGAGTACCAGAGCAGCATCGGGTTGACCGCGACCAGCGCCGCCGCCATCAGCCCCGCCCGCCGGCCGCGCAGCTCGAGCCCGATCAGGTAGGCGACCGGCACCGTCGCCACGCCCGCCACGGCCGAGAGCGAGCGCAGGCCGAACTCGCCGGTCCCGGTCACCTGCGTCCAGATCCAGGCGAGGGCGTAGTAGAGAGGCGGCGCCGACTCGCTGAAGCCGACCGCGTCCATCGCGTGGAAGAAGCTGCCGCGGAGGACACGGCTGGCGGTGACGATCTCGTCGTGGTGGTAGGCCTGGACGCCGAGGGTCGCGAAGCGCAGGACGGCGGCTAGAAACGTCAAGCCGGCGACGATCCAGAACGCCCGCGAACGGCTTTTCGCCGACTCGCGCAGCGCTTGCGCGTATGCCACGGGGCCACCCCTGGTGAGAGTCGCCGCCTCCATCGGGTTAAGAGAGGGCTACGGCGATCGCTTCTGAGACCTCGTCGACGAAGACGAACTCGAGGTTGCCGAGCTCGTGCTCGGGGATCTCCTCGACGTCGCCCTCGTTGCGGCCGGGGACGAGCACCCGCTTGATCCCCGCCCGCTGCGCCGCCAGTGACTTCTCCTTGAGGCCGCCGATCGGCAGCACCTGCCCGGTCAGGGTCACCTCGCCGGTCATCGCCACATCGTTGCGAACCGCCCGGCCGCTGACCAGGGACGCGAGTGCGACGGTCATCGCGACTCCCGCCGAGGGACCGTCCTTGGGCACGGCTCCGGCCGGGACATGGATATGGAGGTCGTGCTCGGCGAACCAGTCCTCGCTCAGCCCTGGGGCGACCTCGGACCAGTGGCCACGAATCCAGGAGAGCGCCGCCTGTGCCGACTCCTTCATCACCTCGCCGAGCTGACCGGTGATCGTCAGCTTTCCGGAACCGGGCATCGCCGTCGCCTCGATGAAGAGGACGTCGCCGCCGGTGGGCGTCCAGGCGAGGCCGGTGGCGACGCCGGGATCCTTGGTGCGGCGGCGCTGCTCGGCGAAGACGCGGCGGCGGCCCAGCAGCTCCCGCGCCTTTTTGCCGGAGACACGGACCTTGCCCTTGGCCTTGCCCTCGGCGACGTCGCGAGCGACTTTGCGGCAGATCGTGCCGAGCTCGACGCTCGAGGTTGCGGACGCCGGCCTCACGCGTGTACTCCTCGATCACGGCGGTCAGGGCGGCATCGGCGAACTCGATCTGCGACCCCTTCAGCCCGTTGGCGGCAACCTGCCGTGGGACCAGGTAGCGGCGGGCGATATGGCGCTTCTCCTCGACCGTGTAGCCGGAGAGCTCGATCGTCTCCATCCGGTCCAGCAGCGGGCCGGGAATCGTGTCGAGCACGTTGGCGGTGGCGATGAACGCGACGTCGGAGAGGTCGAACTCGAGGTCGAGGTAGTGATCGCGGAAGGAGTCGTTCTGGGCCGGGTCCAGCACCTCCAGCATCGCCGAGGCCGGATCGCCGCGGAAGTCGGCGCCCATCTTGTCGATCTCGTCGATCATGAAGACCGGGTTGCGGGTGCCGGCGTCGCGCAGCGCGCGCACGATCGTTCCCGGCAGGGCGCCGATGTAGGTGCGGCGGTGGCCGCGGATCTCCGCCTCATCGCGGACGCCGCCGACCGAGATGCGCTCGAACTCCCGCCCCAGCGCTTTCGCGATCGAGCGGCCGAGGCTGGTCTTGCCGACCCCGGGAGGGCCGACGAAGCAGAGGATCGGGCCTGGCGACTCCGGGTTCAGCTTGCGCACCGCCAGGTACTCGAGGATGCGGTCCTTGACCTTTTCGAGGTCGTAGTGGTCGGCGTCCAGGACCTCGCGGGCGTGGCCGATGTCGAGGTTGTCCTCGGTCTGCTTCGACCACGGCAGCTCCACCAGCCACTCCAGGTAGGTGCGGATGACGCCGTGCTCGGCCGCGGCCGGCGGCAGTTTCTCCAGCCGCGAGAGCTCGCGGTCGGCGGCTTTGAGGGCGTGCTCGGGCAGATCGGCCGCGTCGATCCGTTCGCGCAATTCGTTCGCTTCCGCGAGCTGCTCGTCCTCCTCGCCCAGCTCGTCCTGGATCGCTTTCATCTGCTGGCGCAGGAAGAACTCGCGCTGGCCTTTGTCGATCTCCGACTGCACCTGGGTCTGGATCTGGGTCCCGAGCTGCACCACCTCCAGCTCACGGGCGAGGACCTGGGCCAGGTGGCGCAGCCGCTTGACCACGTCGACCTCTTCCAGCAGCTTCTGCTTCTCCTCGGTGCCGATCCGCAGGGCGCCGGCGATCAGGTGGCCGAGCGCCGCCGAGTCGTCGATGTTGGCGACGGCCATCTGCAGCTCCTCCGGCAGGTACGGGATCTGCTCGACGATCTCCGAGAAGGTGCGCTGGACGTTGCGGGTCAGCGCCTCCAGCTCGGGGCTGGGCTCGCTGACGTCTGGGAGCTCGGCGATCCGGGCCACCAGGTAGGGCTGCTCGGCGACGTAGGGACCGAGCCGGACCCGCTGCGTGCCCTGGACGAGGATGCGCAGGGTGTCGTCGGGCACCTTGATCATCCGCGCGACGACGCCGACGACGCCGACCTCGTAGAGGTCGTCCGGGCCGGGCTCGTCGTTTTCGGGGTCGCGAGCGGCAACCATGACCAGCATCCGGTTGGCACCGAGTACGTCATCGATGAGCTTGATCGAGCGCTCCTGGCCGACCGCCAGCGGCGTCAGCGTCTCCGGGAAGGTGACGGTGTCGCGCAGCGGCAGCACCGGCAGGGCGTCGGGAAGCGGCTGGTTGGCGCGGATCGCATCCTCGGCGTCGAGCGGAGATTCGACGACTTCGAGGACCGGGGCTCCCTCCATCATTTGCGCCCGATCGGCACGCGGCGCGTTGTCTCGCCGGGATCGCGCAGGGGCAGCTCGATCTTCAGCACCCCGTCCTCGTAGGTGGCCTTGGCGCTTTCGGCGTCGACCTCGACCTGGAGCTCGACCACGCGGCGGAACCGGCCCGAGGGGATCTCGACCTGCTGGTAGACCCGCCCCTCCGTCTCCTGCACCGGGCGCTCACCGACGATCGCCAGGTGGCGGCCGCTGACCTCGATCCCGACCTCGCTCAGCTCGACCCCGGCAAGGTCGACCTTGACCACCGCCTGCTGCGGCTCGCCGCAGTAGTACACATCGACGTTCGGCGAGAAGCCGCTGCCGCGCCGGCTCACATAACGGCTGCGCCCCCACGCGTCCCCCATCATCTGATCCATCTCGCGGCGCATGCGGGCGAAGTCGGCAAAGAGGTCGCGTTGTGGCATCGGCAAAACATAACTAGCGCGTCCCAGCGAGGGCCAGAGGAGCCGGTACTCCTCCGCGGGAATTGAGTCGCGCGCCCTTCGGGCGCAGCTCCGGATGATGCTGCCCGCCTATGGCGGGCAGGAATCGGATTGCATTTCCGCGGCCTTCGGCCACATTCCCGCGGAGGAGTACCGGCTCCTCTGGCCCGACGCCGAGGCGCTCGTTTTCGAGCTGGCTGCGCACGGTTGAGGGGCAAGGGTGCGGTAGTCCCCCGGGCGAATGTCGCCGAAGGCGGCGACATGCAATCTGGTGTCTGCCCGCCATAGGCGGGCACTCTCTTCCGGAGCCGCGCCCGTCAGGGCGCGCGACCCAATTCGCCCGGGGGACTACCGCACCCTTGCCCCTCAGGCCGCGCGCGAGGCCCAGCGCGGGGCCCGCATCAGCAGGACCGGCTGCTTTGGGGGCACGAGCCCCTCAGGCCGGTTCGGGCGGAAGGTGGCGCAGGGCTCCTGCAGCTCGAGCGCGCAGAGGAGGTTCTTGTGGAAGTAGCAGTCCTCGCAGGTGGGGGGCTTTGGCTTGCGCGGCATCGAGGCGGGCATGTTGGCAGCGTCGCGGCGCTTTCGCGAAGGTCAATTCCGCAAATCGCTACCTCTTTGACACAGAGCCGTCACAGGTTCCCCGCGTCTTGCGGGGGCGCGGGAAGCCGTCGCTACTATTGCCCCCAGATGGAGGCTCACGAACGCACCGAGAAGCTCTCGGCATCCCCCCCGCTCTTCAAGAGCGAATTCCTCAACTTCTTCTCCCGCGTGCACCCCGCCGTGCCGGCCGTCGTCTTCGTGCCGGTGGTCGTCGCGATGGAGTGGCTGGGGGCGGACCGGGGTTACGGCGCCCTGCCGCTGATCCTGCTCTCGCTCGCCGGAGTTGGAATCTGGACGCTGACGGAGTACTGGCTGCACCGCCTTGTCTTCCACTGGGAGCCGGACAACGCCTTCGGCCGCCGTATGCACTTCATCATCCACGGCATCCATCACGACCACCCCAATGACAAGCTGCGGCTGGTCATGCCACCGTCGGTCTCGATCCCGCTGGCGGCACTCTTCTTCGGTGCCTTCTGGCTGATCTTCGGTGAGGCCGCCTTCCCGCTCTTCGGCGGCTTCCTCCTCGGCTATCTCGCCTACGACTACACGCATTACTACGTGCACCACTTTGTGCCCAGGTCCAATCTCGGCAAGAAATTGCGCGAGCAGCACATGCGCCACCACTTCCAGGACCACCGCTTCGGCTACGGCGTCTCCTCCCCCATCTGGGACGTCGTCTTCCGCACGCTCCCGCGCAAACGCAACCGCTAAGCCCGAAGCGCGAGTGGAGCGTCAACTCGCTCTGTCACCTCTTCGGCAGTAGGCGCCTCGAGACGGACGACCTTCCACCATCGTGTTGTGCGGTGGGAGCTGGACTCCGAGCAGTTTTCATCCAAATGGCCAGGGCTGAAGGGCCTTTGACTAAATAAATACTCACAGTGAGTGTGACTGTGCGACACTCCTGAGAAGTTAACAACCGTTCTTGGATGGAAAGGAAATGATGCCAACGACCAACGTACTCGACGAGGCTCGCGATCTGGTTCAGAAGCGTCTCGCGGATCTCGACGAGGAGCGTCAGCGCCTCGAGCGCGCCCTGGCCGAGCTCGGCGGCAAAGCCCGACGCGCTCCGGGTCGCCCGCGCGGAAGCAAATCCAGCTCCACCTCTACCGCCTCCACCTCGACCGGCAGCACCCGCCGGCGGCGCAAACGGCGGGGCGGGACCCGCGCCGACCAGGCGGTCAACCTGATCACCAGAGATCCTGGGATCAGCGCCTCGGACGTCGCCAAGCAGATGAAAATCAAGCCGAACTATCTGTACCGGGTGCTCGGCGACTTGGAGAAAGAGGGCCGGGTCAAAAAGCAGGGCCGTCAGTACTACCCGGCGGGCTAGCCCTGTTCCCACCGTTTACTTTGAGAGGCCGGCCTCGGGGGGCCGGCCTCTTTTGTGTCCGGCCTGCCTAGACCAGGCCGAGCTGGCTGACCGCGTCGCGCTCGTCCCTCAGCTCCTTCACGCTGGCGTCGATCCGCTCGCGAGAGAACTCCGGAACCTCGAGGCCGTCCACGATCGACCACTCGCCACCGCTGCAGGCGCAAGGGAGGCCGCAGACGATTCCCTCGCCGATGCCATAGGAGCCATCCGCCGGCACCGCCATCGAGACCCAGTCGCCCTCGGGGGTACCCAGAACCCAGTCGCGCACATGGTCGATCGCGGCGTTGGCAGCGGAGGCGGCACTGGAAGCGCCGCGCGCGTCGATGATCTCGGCACCGCGTTTGGCAACCCGTGGGATGAACTGATCGGCGATCCAGGTCTCGTCCTCGACTGCGTCCCAGGCGCTGCCGCCCTCGACCTTGGCGTTGACCAAGTCGGGGTACTGGGTCGGCGAGTGGTTGCCCCAGGCGGTCATGTTGCTGACCGCGGAGACCGGCTTGCCGAGCTTGCCGGCAAGCTGGGAGATCGCGCGGTTGTGGTCGAGCCGCATCATCGCCGTGAACCGCTCACGCGGCACGTCGGCTGCGTTCGACATCGCGATCAGGCAGTTGGTGTTGGCCGGGTTGCCGACCACGAGCACCCTGACGTCGTCGGCCGCGCCGGCGCTGATCGCTTCACCCTGCGGCTTGAAGATGCCGCCATTGGCCTCGAGCAGGTCGGAGCGCTCCATGCCGGGTCCCCGGGGCCGAGCACCGACCAGGAGGCCGATGTTGCAGCCGTCGAAGGCCTGCCTGGGGTCGTCGGTGATCTCGATCCCTCTCAGCAGCGGGAAAGCGCAGTCATCCAGCTCCATCGCCGTGCCCTCGGCCGCTTTCACGGCGTCGGGGATCTCGAGCAGGCTCAGCTCGACGGGGGTGTCGGGGCCGAGCATCTGGCCGCTCGCGATCCGGAACAACAGCGCGTAGCCGATCTGGCCGGCGGCGCCGGTGACGGTGACCTTGACGGGGGTGCTCACGAAATTCGTCTCCTCGAGTTGGTTTTGGGGGACCGCTACGCCATCGCTCGCCGGAGGTTCTCGTCGATCGAAGCCAGGAACTCCTGCGTGGTCTGGAACTCCTGGCCCCCGCCGACGAGCAGCGCGAGGTCCTTGGTCATCTTGCCGCTCTCGACCGTCTCGATGCATACCCGCTCGAGCGTCTCGGCGAACGAGGAGACCTCGGGGGTCTCATCCATCCGGCCGCGTGCGGAGAGGGCGCGGGTCCAGGCGAAGATAGAGGCGATCGGGTTGGTCGAAGTGGGTTTGCCTTCCTGGTGCTGGCGAAAATGCCTGGTAACGGTCCCGTGCGCGGCCTCGGCCTCGACGGTCTTGCCGTCGGCGCTCATCAGGACACTCGTCATCAGGCCAAGTGAGCCAAAGCCCTGGGCGACCGTGTCGGACTGCACATCGCCGTCGTAGTTCTTGCAGGCCCAGACGTAACCGCCTTCCCACTTCAGGGCGGCGGCGACCATGTCGTCGATCAACCGGTGTTCGTAGCTGATCCCCGCAATCTCGAACTCGGTCTTGAACTCGGTCTCGTACACCTCGGCGAAGATGTCCTTGAAGCGCCCGTCGTAGCGCTTCATGATCGTGTTCTTGGTCGAGAGATAGACGGGATAACCGCGGTCGAGGCCGTAGCGCATCGAGGCCCGGGCGAAATCGCGGATCGAGTCGTCGAGGTTGTACATAGCCATCGCGATGCCACCACCGGGAAAGTCGTACACGTCGAGCTCGACCGGGTCGGAGCCGTCCTTGGGCGTGTAGGTGAGAGTCAGCGTCCCCTCGCCGGGAACGACCATGTCGGTGGCGCGGTACTGGTCGCCGAAGGCGTGGCGGCCGATCACGATCGGCTTCGTCCAACCCGGCACAAGGCGCGGCACGTTGGAGATCACGATCGGCTCACGGAAGATGACTCCGCCGAGGATGTTGCGGATGGTCCCGTTCGGCGAGCGGTACATCTCCTTCAGCCCGAACTCCTCGACCCGCGCCTCGTCAGGAGTGATCGTCGCGCACTTGACACCGACACCGTGCTGCTTGATCGCGTTGGCGGCGTCGACCGTGATCTGGTCCTCGGTCGCGTCACGGCTCTCGATGCCGAGGTCGAAGTAAATGAGATCGACGTCGAGATAGGGCAGGATCAGCTGCTCTTTGATGAACGACCAGATGATGCGGGTCATCTCGTCGCCGTCGAGCTCGACGATCGGGTTCTGGACCGAGACCTTGGACACCGGCGCGCGATGCTATCTACCTGCCACAATCGGGGCCGATGGCAACTGCGGAGAGGACGAGCTTCGGCAACCACGAGGTGGCCAACCAGCCACCGCCGTTGGTTGACTACAACCTCTTCGAGAGCGACCGTCCGCTGGTTGAGGCGGTCCGCCGTGAGGGCGCCGGGTGGGCAACGGGCCGAATTTCGACGGTGGGGGCGTACGCCGGCACCGAGCAGGCACAGGCGCTCGGTCGGCTGGCGAACGAGAACGGGCCCAAGCTACGCACCCACGACCGCTACGGCCACCGGGTCGACGAGGTCGAGTTCCACCCCGCCTGGTACGAGCTGCTGGGGAAGGCGGTGGAGTACGAACTGCACTCCTCCCCCTGGCAGGACCCGCGGCCCGGCGCCCACGTCGCCCGCGGCGCCGCCTTCATGTGCATGTCGCAGGCGGAGGCCGGGATCGGCTGCCCGATCTCGATGACCTACTCGGTGATCCCCGCCCTGCGCACCCAGCCCGAGCTGGCGGACGAGTGGGAGCCCCGCTTCCTCTCGCCTGAGTACGACGACCGCAACGCGCCGGCGCCACAGAAGGAGGGTGCCCTGGCGGGGATGGGAATGACCGAGAAGCAGGGTGGGACCGACGTCCGCGCCAACACCACCATCGCCCGCCCAGTCAACGGCGGCGGCCCCGGCGCCGAGTACGAGCTGAGTGGCCACAAGTGGTTCATGTCGGCACCGATGTGCGACGCCTTCCTCGTCCTCGCCCAGGCCGATGGCGGCATCTCCTGCTTCCTCTTCCCGCGCTGGACCCCGGATGGCGAGCGCAACCGCTTCCGCCTGCAGCGGCTGAAGGACAAGCTCGGCAACCGCTCCAACGCCTCCAGCGAGATCGAGTTCGATTCCGCCACGGCCTGGTTGGTCGGCGACGAGGGGGCCGGCGTGCGGACGATCATCGAGATGGTCAACCACACCCGCCTCGACTGCGTCATCGGCGGCGCCACCGGGATGCGGGCCGGCGTCGCCCAGGCGATCCACCACGCCACCCACCGCTCCGTCTTCGGCCGTGAGCTCAGCGAGCAGCCGCTGATGCGCAACGTCCTCGCCGACCTCTGCCTCGAGTCCGAGGCAGCGACGATCTCGGCGATGCGCCTGGCCCGCGCCTACGACGAGGCGATCGCTGGCGACGAGGAGGCCCAGAACCTGAAACGGATCGCCAACGCCGTGCTCAAGTACTGGATCTGCAAGCGCGCGCCGATGCATGCGGGAGAGGCGCTCGAGTGCCTGGGCGGCAACGGCTACGTCGAGGAGTCCGGCATGCCCCGCCTCTTCCGCGAGAGTCCACTCAACTCGATCTGGGAGGGCTCCGGCAACGTCCAGTGCCTGGACGTCCTGCGGGCGATGATCAAGTCGCCCGCCGCGCTCGACGCCTTCTTCGCCGAGGTCGAGGAAGGCGCCGCCGGCGAGCCGCGCCTCGCCACCTACGCCCAGTCCCTCAAAGACGAGCTGCCCGGCGACATCGAGACGATCGAGACCCGCGCCCGCCGCATCGTCGAGCGCATGGCCCTCGCCCTCCAGGGTTCTCTACTCGTCCGCTACGGCGACCCCGCCGTCGCCGACGCCTTCTGCGCCTCCCGCCTCTCCGGCGACTGGGGCCAGGCCTTCGGCACCCTCCCGGCCGGTACTGACTTCGCGCGGATCATCGAGAGGCACTCGCCAGAGCAATCCCGGTAGGGGTTTCGCTTAACTTTTTTGACAGCGTGCTCTCGCCGTCCGAGCTTCGGTGGCGGCAAAAAAGTACAAGACGCTCCACCCCTACCGGGATTGCTCTCACGACAGCTTCGCTTTGACGCCGAAGGACTGGAGCGCGGTTGTCGCTTTGTGTCCCAGAGGGCGACAAAGGACGAACGCACCGCTTCCGAAGTGCGCGAGGTCTCAGCTGGCTCAGAGGGAGCTGGGCGGCTCGATCCCGGAGATTGGATAGGGGTGGAGCGTCTTGTACTTTTTTGCTCGTCAGCTTCGGGGCGCCAGCCAACCGGCGATCCTCAAAAAAGTTAAGCGAACCCCTATCCAATCTCCGGGGTCGCGTCCTACCCCGATCCCCGCGCGCCTACCCCGCCTCCCCGGGCGCGTCCCTCAGCGCACGCCCGACCTGCTCGACGGTAATCACGCCAGATAGCTTGCCCTCGTCGTCCACCGCCATCAGCGCGCCGAAGCGGCGCAGGTTCTGGTTGGAGAGCAGCGAGTCGAGAGGGGTGTCGTCGCGGACCTGGAAGGTGCCGTCGTCGCGCTCGAGCAGGTCGGAGACGAGGGAGCTGGAGCGGGAGATCTCGGGCACCTCGTCGGCTTTGTCGCGCACGACCAGGCCGAGGAAGCGGTGGGCGGCGTCGACGACCGGGAACCAGGGCCACTGGTAGCGGAGGAAGTACTCGTCCAGGGCTTTCTCGATGCTGAGCTCGCCGGGGATCGCGACCGGCTCGCGATCCATCACGTCGGCGACGCGGAGGTCGCTGATTTTGCTGGTGATCGCGGTCTGCATCGCGGCCCCGCGAGCGGAGCCGTTGATCACCATCCCGATCAGGGCAAGCCAGATGCCGGCGAAGACATCGCCGGCGAAGACGAGGAGCAGGCCCACGGCCATGATCGCGTAGGCCAGGACCCGGCCCAAGTTGGCGGCGAAGCGGGTCGCGGAGGTGCGGTTCCCGGTCCGCCACCAGGCGATCGCCCGGGCAACGCGGCCGCCGTCCATCGGGAAGGCCGGGATCAGGTTGAAGACCAGGATCAGGAAGTTGATCCCCGCCAACCAGGCGATCATCGCCATCGGGCCGGAGACGTCGGTGCTCTCGGTCAGCGCCGCCTCGCGGAAGGCGGTCCAGCCCTCGGCGGCGACCCCGACCGCGGTCAGGATCGCGACTATCGCCAGGGTCACGGCCGGGCCGGCCAGGGCCACCTTCGCTTCGGTTGCCGGGCTGTCGGATTCGCGGTCCATTCGCGCCATGCCGCCGAAGATCCAGAGCTGGATGCTGGTGATGCCGATGCCGTTGCGCATCGCGACGAAGGCGTGGCCGAGCTCGTGCAGCAGGATCGCGCCGAAGAATCCGATCGCGCTGGCAACCGCGAGCAGGAAGGGCGTCGTCGCGTAGCTCTCTTCGCCGAGGAGGTCGGCGTAGGAGCCGGACATCCAGAAGATCACCAGGAAGAGGACCAGGAACCAGGACCAGTCGACGCCGATCTTGATGCCGCGAACGCGAAAGAGCGTGAAGGAGCCGCCACCGAGCATTGGCCAATGGTATGCGGGTAGGTTCCCGCGTCCATGGCGACGGACCAAAATTGGCTGCGAGAGCGCCTCGAGGAACTGGAGAAGATCGACCGGCCGTCGGCCTCCGAAGGCGAGCGGCGGGCCGCCGAGTGGCTGGTCGATCGCTTCGCCGAGCTCGGCGCCGAGGCACGGATCGAGGCCGAGCCGGCGCATGGCACCTACTGGTGGCCGCTGGGGACCGGGGCGATGCTCGGTACCCTCGGGGCCGTCGCGGCGCTGCGCGGCAGACGCCTTCTGGGAACGCTGCTCGGCGCGATCGGCGCCGCCGGGATCGCCGACGACTTCCCGCCGGGACAGCGCCGCCTGCGGCGCGTCCTGCCGAAGCGCACCACCTACAACGTCGTTTGCGAGCTCGGCAACCTCGAGGCCGAGCGCACCGTCGTCCTCATCGCCCACCACGACGCCGCTCACTCCGGCCTCGTCTTCCACCCGCAGATCCCGCAGGTCGCCGACCGCCTCGGGCTGATCGAGAAGAGCGACACCAGCCCGCCGCTGATGGCGCCGGTCATCGGCGGTCCGCTGCTGGCCGCGCTCGGCGCCATCACCGGGCGGCGCCTGCTGTCGAAGCTGGCCCTGTTTCTCGGGCTCGGCTCGGCCGCGGCGATGACCGACATCGGCCTGCGCAAGGTCGTCCCCGGCGCCAACGACAACGGCACCGCCGTCGTCGCCCTCCTGGCGCTGGCGCAGCGCTTCGCCGAGGAGCCGCCCGAGGGCATCCGGGTGATCCTGCTCTCCGCGGGCTCCGAGGAGTCCTTCAGCGAGGGGATGAAAGCGTTCGGCGAGCGCCACTTCCCGAACCTGCCGCGGGACAAGACCTTCTTCCTCTGCCTCGAGACCCTTGGCTCTCCTCATCTATTGGTCTTGCGCGGCGAGGGATTCCTGAAGATGCGTGAGTACCCGCCGCGTTCGCTGGCGCTGATGGACGAACTCGCCGAGGAACTCGGCATCCCTCTCTTCCCCAACCTGCGCCTTCACAACGGCACTGACGGCCTGGAGTCGCTGGCCGCTGGCTACGAGACGGCGGTGCTTGCAAGCTGCACCGACCTCAAGCAGCCGGCCAACTACCACTGGTGGCACGACCTCGCCGAGAACGTGAACTTCGACACCGTCGCCGACGGCATCAAGCTCGTCGAGGCGGCAATCCGCCGCCTCGACGAACGCTGGCTCTAAGAAGGAACTCCCCGGCCGAGTCGGAGTCGGGGGAGGGTCCGCCGGAGCCTCCCCGCTGTTGCTCCGGCGGACCCTCCCCCGACTCCGCCCAGCCAAGGAATTCCGACTGCGGAGTCGGATTTTGGCGCTATAGAGTCCGGCGCCGTGCCATCCCACGACGTTCTAGTGATCGGCGCCGGCCTCGCCGGCCAGCGCGCCGCCCTTGCCGCCGCCGAGGAAGGCGTCTCGGTCGGGATCATCAGCAAGGTCCACCCGGTGCGGTCGCACTCCAACGCGGCCCAGGGCGGGATCAACGCCGCCCTCAACCCCGGCGACTCCTGGGAGTCGCACGCCTTCGACACGATCAAGGGCTCCGACTACCTCGGCGACCAGGACGCGATCGAGATCATGACCCGCGAGGCCCCGGAGGAGATCCTCCACCTCGAGCACCTCGGCGTCACCTTCCACCGCAACGAGGAGGGCAAGCTCGGCACCCGCGCCTTCGGCGGCGCCTCCGCCGCCCGCACCTACTACGTGGCCGACATCACCGGCCAGGCGATCATGCACGTGCTCTACGAGCAGCTGATGAAGTACTCCGAGTCGGTCGCCCGCTACGAGGAGTGGTTCTGCACCGCGCTGGCGATGGACGAGAACGACGAGTGCTGCGGCGTCGTCACCCGCAACGTCGCCGACGGCTCGATGGAGCTGTTCCAGGCGAAATCGGTGATTCTCGCCACCGGTGGCAACGGCCAGGTCTGGAAGCCGACCACCAACGCTCTGATCTGCACCGGCGACGGCATCGCCATGGCCTACCGGGTCGGGGCGAAGCTGATGGACATGGAGATGATCCAGTACCACCCGACGACGCTGGCGGGCAAGGGCTTCCTGATCACCGAGGGCGCGCGCGGCGAGGGTGCGCATCTGCTCAACGCCAACGGCGAACGCTTCATGGAGAAGTACGCGCCGAACAAGATGGAGCTGGCCTCGCGCGACGTCGTCTCCCGCGCCGAGCAGACCGAGATCAACGAGGGGCGCGGCTTCCCCGACGGCACCGTCGCCCTCGACGTCACCGTGGTCCCGAAAAAGCGCGTGCACGAGGCGCTGCGCGAGATCGTCCTCGTCGGCCGCGACTTCGCCGGCGTCGACATCACCCGCGAACCGATCCACATCAAGCCCGGCAACCACTACACGATGGGCGGCGTCAAGACCGACGTCGACGGCCGCACCGACATCCCCGGCCTGTACGCCGCGGGGGAGGCCGCCTGCGTCTCGGTCCACGGAGGCAACCGGCTCGGCGCCAACTCGCTGCTCGACACGCTGATCTTCGGCCGTCGCTCCGGCGCCGACGCCGCCGCCCGCGCCAAGCGCAGTGGGGGCTCGCGGCCCTCGCGCAAGGTGCTGGAGGACGAGGAGGCGATGATCGCCGACATCGAATCGCGCGCGAAGGGCTCCGGCCGCCGCGTCTCCGAGATCAAGCTGGAGCTGGGCCAGACGATGGACGCCAAGGTCGCCGTCTTCCGCGACGAGGCGGGGATCCAGGAAGCGATTGAGATCGTCCGCCGGCTCAAGGAGGAGGCGAAGTCCGCCTACATCGACGACCACGGCAGCGTCTTCAACCAGGACCTGCTTGGCGCGATCGAGCTCGGGTACATGCTCGACAACGCCGAGTGCACCTGCCTCGCGGCGCTGGAGCGCAAGGAGAGCCGCGGTGCCCAGTACCGGACCGACTTCCCCGAGCGCAACGACGATGAGTGGCTCAAACACATCGACCTCGAGCAGACCGACGACGGGCCCGAGATCTCATACTCCGAGGTGACCATCACCCAGTGGGAACCGGAAGCGAGGACTTACTGATGGCCGAGTACACGATCAAAGTCCGCAGGTTCCAGCCCGAGAGCGGCGAGGGTCCCTATTGGGAGGAGTTCAACGTCGACCTCGAGCCCTCGCTCTCGGTCCTCGACGGCCTGCTGCAGGCCAAGGACCGCGAGGACGGCTCACTGGCTGTGCGCTGTTCCTGCCGCGCCGCGATCTGCGGCTCCTGCGGGATGAAGATCAACGGCCAGTCCGGCCTCGGCTGCAAGACCCAGATCGGCGAGGCCCAGGAGCAGGCGAACAAGATGCTCGCCGCGACCGGCGTCACCGCCGCCGAGGCCAGCAGCCCGATCGGCGCGCAGGCGCCGGAAAGCCAGGACCGAGTACGCGCGGCCGGGCAGGAGGAGGCAGGGCCAGGTCTCACTACGGCGACCACCGAGGCGACCGCCCCGATCGTGATCGAGCCGATGGGCAACATGCCGGTCGTCAAGGACCTCGTCACCGACATGGAGTCGACGCACTGGGCCAAGATCCGCCGCGTCACCCCCTGGCTGCTGCCGCACGGCGATCCGCCCGAGCGCGAGTACGTGGTCGAGCCGGAGTCGATGATCGACATCACCCAGTCGATGGCCTGCATCCAGTGCGGCGCCTGCGTCTCCTCCTGCCTCTCGATGGAAGCCGACCCCGACTTCATCGGCCCGGCGGCGCTGGCCAAGGCGTATCGCTTCGTCGGCGACCCGCGCGACGCCGAGACGGTCGAGCGGCTGCACGACCTGGCCGAGGATCCACACGGCATCTACGACTGCACCCACTGCTTCAGCTGCATCGACGCCTGCCCCAAGGGCGTGGCGCCGATGGACCAGATCATGCGCCTGCGCCGCCGGGCCGGCGAAGAGGGGATCAGCGACCCCAACAGCGGCCACGACCACGAGATCGCCTTCGTCAAGATCATCGAGAAGAAGGGGACCCTGGACGAGGGTCTGTTGCTGCAGGAGTCGTTCGCACCCGGTGTCAAAGGCAAGCTGAAACCAAACAAACGGGCGATTCGCGAGCTGATCGGCTCTATCCCGACCGTCCTGCGCGCGATCAAGACCGGCAAGGCCCGCTCGCTGCGGAAGCTGATTCCGGGCATGCACCACAAGCTTCCAGGCAGCGCCCAGGACGACGTCCAGGTGATCTACAAGCACGCCGAGGAGCACAACGAGGAATTCAACCTGTACATCAAGGGCGAGGAGGGCGACGAGGAGGCCGCGATCGAGGAGCGCCTCGAGCCGCCCCGCACCCACACCCCGGCGCACGAGGAGGGCTCAAATGGCTGACGAGAAGATCAAGGTCGCCTATTGGCCCGGCTGCGTCTCGCGCGGCTTCACCCCCGAGCTGCACGGCTCGATGGCCTGGGTCGCGAATGCCCTCGACATCGAGCTGGTCGAACTCGACCGCGCCAACTGCTGCGGGGCCGGCGTCATCGCCGAGCACAACCAGGAGCTCGCCGACACGCTCAACGCCCGCACTTTCGCCCTCGCCCAGCAGACCGGGCTCGCGATGATGAACATCTGCTCGACCTGTCAGGGAGCGCAGTCGGAGTGCCAGCAGCGGCTCGACGCCGACTCCGCCTACCGCGCCCACGTCAACGAGGCGCTCTCCGGGCAGGGGCTCGCCTACGAGAAGGGCAAAGACGGCTTCACCAACAAGAACTTCCTCTGGCTGCTGGTCGAGGACTACGGGCTCGACAAGCTCGCCGCCCAGGTCCAGCGGCCGCTTTCCGGCCTCCGCGTCGGCCCCTTCTACGGCTGCTACATCGTGCGCCCGAAGGAGCGACTCGGCTACGACGAGTTCCCCGACCGCGACGTCTACCTGGAGAAGGTGATCGAGGCGCTGGGCGGCCAGGTCGTCGAGTACGACGGCGCCCGCAAGTGCTGCGGCTTCCCGGTGATCACGATGAACCGCGAGACCTCGCTGAAGCAGGCCGGCACCCACGTCGGCGACGCAATCGACGCCGGTGCCGACTGCCTCGTCACCCCCTGCCCGCTCTGCCACCTCAACCTCGACATGCAGCAGCCGGAGGCGGCCAAGGTCGTCAATCGCGACCTCGGCCTCGCCGTCCTCCACCTGCCGCAGCTCGTCGGCCTCGCCCTCGGCGCCGAGCCGAAGGAGCTGGGCATGAGCAAGCACATCGCCTCGACCGGGTGGGTCGAGGAGCGCCTCGCCGGCGTCGCTGCCTAGCCACCAAAGAAGATCTGAGCTGCAAAGACGAGCAGGATGCTCGTCATCGAGACGACCATCGTTCGCAGGAGCGCATCGAGGCGGGCGTCGATCGAGTTGAACCCGGCGTCCATCCGCGTTTCCAGCTTGTCGATTCGATCGCCGAGCCGATGATCCAGCTCCGTGACCCGGTTGGAGAGATCGTCGAGACGACCGTCGTTCCAGTGAGTGCGCGCGGCCTCCATTGCCCGCACACGCTAGCGGACAAAACGTGACGGGTGATGCGCAGAATGTGAATTTCCCGACCCTCCGATAGCCTGGCGACTGGTGAGCCGGGAAGACTGGTCGGCACTCAGCTAGCTGACCCAAATTTCCACATGCTCCCGCTCGCAGCCGCAGCCGATACCGCTGAGGTCCTCACCGACCTCTTCCTCGTCCTGCTCGCGGCGAAGCTGGGAGACGAGGTCTTCAAGCGGATCCGGCAGCCGGCGATCGTCGGCGAGATCCTCGGCGGCGTGCTGGTGGGGCCGGCGGTGCTGGGCCTGGTCGAGGTCAACGAGGTCCTGCGGGTGTTTGCCGATCTGGGCGTCGTCTTCCTCCTCTTCTGGGTCGGCCTGAAAACGAGGCTGTCGGAGATGCGCGCGGTCGGACGCATCGCGGCCACGGTCGGCAGCGCCGGCGTCATCCTTCCCTTCCTCGGCGGCATCGGGCTCGGGCTCGCGCTCGGAGAGAGCACGGAAACCAGCGTCTTCCTAGGCGCAGCGCTGGCGGCGACCAGCGCCGGCATCACCGCGGCGACCTTTTTGGACCTCGGCATCGCCCGCAGCCGCGCCGCCCGCACCGTCCTGGGGGCCGCGGTCGTCGATGACATCCTCGCCCTGCTCCTGCTCTCCGTCGCAGTCGGGATGGCCGCCGAGGGAGGGGTCGATGCCGGCAAGATCATCCTCGCCCTCGCGGTCGCGGTGGCCTTTGTCGCCTTCGTCGCGCTCGGCGGGACGCAGCTCCTGCAGCGCCGCCCCCAGCTCCTGCAGGCTCCCCAGTTCGCCGCCTCGCCGTTACTCCCCGCCGTGATCGTCTGCTTGGGCCTGGCCGCCTTTTCCGCCAATATCGGCCTGGCCGCGCTGATCGGCGCCTTCCTCGCCGGCATGATCGTCGCCGAGACCAAGGACCAGAGCTCGATCGAGGAGGAAGTGAGGCCGCTCTACGCCTTCTTCCCGCCCTTCTTCTTCGCCTTCATCGGCATCGAGCTCAGCCTCGACGCGCTGCTCAGCGGGCACGCCCTGCTTCTGCTCGCAGCAGTGACCGCCCTGGCCATCGTCACCAAGCTGATCCCGGCCTACCTCGCGGCGCGAGGCCTCGGGCGCGGGGAAGCCCGGATCGTCGGCGTCGGAATGGTCCCCCGGGGAGAGGTCGGGATCGTCGTCGCCTCGATCGGGGCGGCCGAGGGCGTCGTCGACGCCGAGCTGTTCGCCGTGGTGGTCGCGATGTCGATCTTGACCACGTTGATGGCCCCGTTCGCGCTGCGAAGGCTCAGCCGCGAAGCAGGTCCCGCTCGGTGAGGAGCTCCGCCAGCTGCACGGTGTTGGTGGCGGCGCCCTTGCGCAGGTTGTCGGAGACGATCCAGAGGTCGAGGGCGCGTTCGTTGCCGGGATCGCGGCGAATGCGGCCGACGAAGACGTCGTCCTTGCCGGCCGCCTCGGTGGCCAGCGGGTAGCGAGCGGCGGCGGGATCGTCGACGACGGTCACCCCGGGCGCGGCTTCCAGCAGCTCACGCGCTCGCTCCGGGCTCAGCTCGCCCTTCGTCTCGACATTGACCGCCTCCGAGTGGCCGGTCACGACCGGCACCCGCACGCAGGTCGCGCTGACCCGGATCGCCGGATCGCCGAGGATCTTGCGCGTCTCGTTGATCAGCTTGCGCTCCTCGTCGGTGTGGTCGTCGCCGTCGGGGAAGCTGCCGGCCTGGGCCAGCGCGTTGAAGGCGATCGGGTGCGGGTAGACGCTCTGCGCCGGCCGTTCGCCGTCGAGAACGGCACGCGACTGGGCGTGCAGCTCGTCGATCGCCGCCTTGCCGGTGCCGGAGACGGCCTGGTAGGTGGAGATCACCAGCCGCTCGATCCCGGCCGCGTCGAAGAGCGGCTTCAGCGCCACGACCATCTGCATCGTCGAGCAGTTGGGATTGGCGACGATGCCTTTATGGCCCTCCAGCGCGTCGGGATTGACCTCGGAGACGACCAGCGGCACGTCGTCGTGCATGCGCCAGTAGCTGGTGTTGTCGACCACGGTGGCGCCGGCCTCGACCAGGCGCGGCGTCCACTCGGCGCTGATCGCGCCGCCGGCCGAGGAGAGGACGAGGTCGAGATTCCGGATCGAGTCCTCGCTCAGAGTCCTGCAGGTGAGCGACGATCCGTTCCACTCGAGCTCCCTCCCGGCCGAGCGCTCCGAGGCGAAAGGGACGACCTCGGCAGCGGGGAAATCGCGTTCCGCGAGCAGCTCGAGGATCGTCGTTCCGACCAGCCCCGTCGCACCAAGCACTCCGACTCTGTATCCGTCGCTCGCCATCGCCTGAGTATGACGAGGGCTCAGCCGGCGACCGTGGGCCGGTGCTCGGGACCGGTCGGGTCCTCGGGCCGGACCGCGTCGTCGCCCAGCTCGAAGGTCTTGTGCAAGGCCTTGACCGCGTCGGGGACGCGGTCGGCGGCGATGACGCACGAGATCTTGATCGGCGAGGTGGAGATCATCTCGATGTTGATCCGTTCCTCGCCGAGCACCTCGAAGACCTTGGCGGCGACTCCCGGATGGGAGCGCATGCCGGCGCCGACGATCGAGACCTTGCCGATCTGCTCGTCGGTGCGGACCTTGAGCGAGACGTCGCCGAGCGCGGCGATCGTGTCCTTGGCGGTCGGCAGGTCGGAGCGGTCAACGGTGAAGGAGAGGTCGGCGAGCTGGTCACCGCCCACCGGCTCGTTCTGGATGATCACGTCGACGTTGACGTTGGCCTCGGCCAATGCCTTGAAGATGCGGCCGGCGACGCCGGGCTCGTCACGGACGCCGGTCAGCGTCACGCGGGCCTCCGCGTTGGAGTGGGTGACGGCGGTTACGAAGGGCTGCTCCACGGTCTCGTCCTCTGCAACGACGAGGGTACCGGGGCCGTCCTCGAAGCTGCTGCGGCAGTGGATGCGGACTCCGTGGTTGCGGGCGTACTCGACCGAGCGCAGCTGCAGGACGCCGGCCCCCGAGGCCGACATCTCGAGCATCTCCTCGAAGGAGACGCGCGGCAGCTTGCGGGCGTCGGCAACCAGGCGGGGGTCGGCGCTGAAGACGCCGGCGACGTCGGTGTAGATCTCGCAGACGCTGGCGTCGAGGGCGGCGGCGAGGGCGACCGCGGTGGTGTCGGAGCCGCCCCGACCCAGGGTGGTGACGTCGCGACTGTCGGTGGAGATCCCCTGGAAGCCGGCGACGAGGACGATCCGGTCCTCCTCCAGCGCCTCTTTGATGCGGTTGGCACGGACGTCGACGATCCGCGCCTTCGTGTGGAAGGAGTCGGTCACGATCCCGGCCTGGGAGCCGGTCAGCGAGATCGCCTCGTGGCCCATGTCGTGGATCGCCATCGCGCACAGCGCGCAGGAGATCCGCTCCCCGGTCGAGAGCAGCATGTCCATCTCGCGGGCCACCGGCCGCTCGGAGATCTCCTGCGCCTGGCTGACCAGTTCGTCGGTCGTCTTGCCACGCGCGGAGAGCACCGCGACGACCCGGCTGCCGGCCTCGCGGGCGGCGACGATCCGGCCGGCGGCGCGTTTGATCTGCTCGGCGCCCGCGACCGAGGTCCCGCCGAACTTCATCACGACGATGTCGGACCCGTTCTCTCCCATCGGATCTGAGGATAGTCAGGCGCTTGGACTAAGCCACTTGGTGGCTCAGGCCGTTTGGAAGAACGGTCTGGGTGCTGCCGTCCTCGAAAGCCAGGATGACTGCGCGTCCTTCATCAAACGCCCGTGCCATCGCCTGCTCGCGATAGGACGCATCGGCATCTAAAAATAGTGCCAACGGGGGGTAGGGAGATTTGCCGGCAATGTCCAGCTCGATTGCCTCGCTCATCGCCTTTCCCGCCGGAGTGTCTTCGTACGTCATCCCCTCCACCCCTCGATCATCTCGTCGAAATTTCGCTTCACATCGCTGATCGCCGCTCGCATTCCCTCACCCAGGCTACCGCTGTGAAATGGCGTCCCGGTCTGCTTGCCTGAAGCACGCGTATAGCGATGCATCTCGTTAAATCCATGGGCACTGTCATAGACACGGATCGTCTGAGTGCCCTCGGCCGTGGCAAAGAGCAGCACGAGGCTGTAATCGATCACCGTTCCACGCTCCGTCCTGTGGTCTACTCGGAGAATGACTTCCGGGTGCCAAGAAAGGGCCAGATCGTAGGCCGCGCTCATCACGTGATCGTCGGTGCGCGCGACACATCTGTGGTGCGCAGAAAGGCAATCTTTTGCCCCGGAATTGCCGCGAGACTGGAGATATGCTGAGGCAATCGCTGGGCTGGGTCGAAACATCGAGTCTGAAGGCGCGTAATCTCGATCCGGAGCGATCCACGGGCGGTTGAAGCTGCGCGAGGAGGGGGTGACGGCCCAGTTGATCGCGTACGAGCGATCGAGCGCCGTGGAGAAGCGGGAGAGCCGCTACCGGATCGTCGCGGTCGACAACGCGGATGAACTGAAGGCGGCACTCTCCGAGGCGCTCGGAATTGCCGTCGTCGTTGCGAAAGAGCGTCGTCTCTTTCTATGGGAAGGCGTGCGCATTCACCTGGACCGCGTCGATGGTCTCGGCGACTTCATCGAGTTCGAGGCAATCGTCGTCGATGGCTCCCTCGATCGCGACGGAGCAGAAAAGCGGGTCGACGATCTGCGTCGGGCGTTCGCTCTCGAGCCCCACCACCTCGTCGGGGAGAGCTACTGCGATCTGGCGCTGGCGGCAGCCCGAGCCTAGGAACCGCCGAGGTTGCCGAGCATCGCCTGTTCGGCCATTCGTACCAGGCCGAGGCCGCTGTGGGGGCGCATGTCGCTGCTGCGGACGCGGACGTGGGAGCCGTGTGGGCCGACCACCTCGACGATCGTGCAGACGTCGCCGATTTCGCTGTCGTCGCCGTAGTCGCCTTCGATCGCCTCCATCTGCTCCGCCACGACCCGGCCAATCTTGCTCTGGTCAAGCGCCATGTCTCGAGCTCCTTTCTGAGGTTGGTGAGAGCCTGAGCGGCCGACCATACGTGATCGAGATCACATCTCGCGATATATCCAAGAGATATATATTGCCAAGGAGATGGAGCAACTGAGCCCGACGGCCTACGTGATCCTCGGCCTGGTCCGCAATGAAGCGCGATCGGGTTATGAGATCAAAGCGGTGGTCGACCACTCGACCCGCTTCTTCTGGGCCACCAGCTATGGGCAGATCTATCCCGAGCTGAAACGGCTGGCGGAGGCGGGGCTGGTGACCGGAGTCGAGGCGCCGACCGGTGGCCGGCGCCGCACCGTCTACGAGATAACCGCCGACGGCGAGGAGGAGCTGAAGGCCTGGCTGCGGCAGCCGCCGGAGACCTACGAGATGCGCGAGGAAGGGCTGTTGAAGCTGTTCTTCGCCAACGCGCTGCCCGCTGACGAGGCGGCTGAGATCCTGCGGGCGATGCGCGCCCACCGACTCGCGGTGGCCGCCCAACTCCGTGCCATCGAGCCGGTGGCAGCGCAAAAAGAGGACCCGTTCCCGCTGCTGGTGCTGCGGGGCGGCATCGAGTTCACCGAGTGGTTCGCCGACTGGTGCGAGCGGATGGAGGCGCAGGTCCTCCAGTCCGCCCCCGAGAAAAGGAGCAGCTGATGTTCGACGCCCTGGCCCGTTTCGCCGACGGCAATGCCCGCCGTATCGGCCTGGCAGCAATCGCCTTTTTTCTTGTCGCCGGAGTCGTCGGCGGCTCGGTCGCCGACCGCCTCGACCCCTACGGCGCCGACGACCCGTCGACCGAGACGGTCGAAGCACGCGAGCGGCTGCAGGACGCCGGCCTGCGACCGCCGGGGGTGATCGCCGTAGTCGAGGACGCTCCGATCGCGAAGGCATCGACGCGTGAGCGGGTCGTGGCGCTCGAACGCAGCGTCGAACGCCGTGCCGACGTCAAATCGGTGACTGGCTACTACGACACCCGCTCCCCCGCCTTCGTCTCCCGCGACGGCGACTCCACCTACTTCGCCGTCGCCCTGGCCCCGACCGAGGACAAGCAGTGGCAGGAGGCCGGCGCCGCGATCGCCGACCAGCTCTCCACCCAGCCCGGCGTCGTCGTCGGCGGCGCCGCGGTCGCCCAGGAGCAGGTCAACAAGCAGGTCGAGGAGGACCTGAAAACGGCGGAGATGCTTGCCTTCCCCCTCCTCTTCCTGCTCTCGCTGCTCTTCTTCCGCAGCCTCGTCGCCTCGGTGCTGCCGCTGATGATCGGCGGCCTGGCGATCGTCGGCACCTTCCTGATCCTCCGCCTGGCCAGCGAATTCGGCTCGATCTCGATCTTTGCCCTCAACCTGACGACGGCACTGGGGCTGGGGCTGGCGATCGACTACAGCCTCTTCATCGTCTCCCGCTACCGCGAGGAGATCGCCAAGAGCGGGCCGGGGGTGGAAGCGATGCGCCGCGTCCTCGCGACCTCCGGCCGTACCGTCTTCTTCTCTTCGCTGACGGTCGCGGCGGCGCTTGCCTCGCTGCTCGTCTTCCCGCAGCGCTTCCTCTACTCGATGGGTCTCGGAGGGGCACTGGTGGCTCTGTTCGCGGCGCTGATCTCGCTGACCGTGCTGCCGGCGGTACTGACGATGCTGGGGACGCGGGTCAACGCCGGCGCGCCCAAGTTCCTGCAACGGCGGGCCGAAGCCGACGCCCGGCCGGACGAGAACGGCTTCTGGTACCGGCTCTCGCGCTTCGTGATGCGGCGCCCCCTTCCGGTCGCCACCCTCAGCGCCCTCTTCCTGATCGTGCTCGGCCTCCCCTTTTTCGGGATCAAGTTCAACACCGTCGACCCGACCGTGCTGCCCGAGTCGGCCAGCGCCCGCCAGGCCTACGAGACGGTCAGCGCCGAGTTCCCGCCCTACCGCGAGACCCCGATCTGGGTCGACGTCGAGGGTGGCGGGCCGGGGGCCGCGGCGGCGGTCGCGGCGCGGGTCGAGCGCGTCCCCGGCGTCGCCGAGGTGCTGCCGCCGCAACGCCTGCGCGGCGACGTCACCGCGCTGCAGGTGATCTCAGCCAACCCGTTCGTCTCCGAGGCCAGCCAGGCGACGGTGAAGGAGATTCGGGCTATCCAGCCGCCACCGCGGACGACGGCCCTCGTCGGCGGCGCCACGGCGGACTTCGTCGACCTCCAGAGCAGCCTCGTCGAGCACCTGCCGATCGTGCTCACGATCATCGTCCTTTCCACCCTGGTCATCCTCTTCCTGATGACCGGCTCGGTGGTGCTGCCGATCAAGTCGCTGATCATGAACTTCCTCAACCTCAGCGCCGTCTTCGGCCTGCTGGTGCTGATCTTTCAGGACGGGCGGCTGGAGAGCTTCCTCGACTACTCGAGCCCGGGGGCGATCGAGCAGACGATGCCGATCCTGCTCTTCGCGGTCGCCTTCGGCCTCTCCACCGATTACGCGGTCTTTCTGCTCTCGCGGATCAAGGAGGCGCGCGACAATGGCGCCTCCGAGAGCGAGTGCGTGGCGATCGGGCTGGAGCGAACGGGGCGGATCGTCACCGCCGCGGCGCTGCTGTTCGCGGTCGCGATGGGCGCCTTTGCGACCTCGCAGATCATTTTCATCAAGGAGAACGGCGTCGGCACGGCGCTGGCGGTGCTAATCGACGCCAGCATCGTCCGGGCGCTCCTGGTGCCGTCGCTGATGGAGCTGCTCGGCAAGTGGAACTGGTGGGCGCCGGCGCCGCTGCGGCGACTGCACGAACGGATCGGGATCAGCGAGGGCGGGCCGGCGGCTCCGGTTTCCCCCGGTGCCGAGGCGTGATCGCCAATTGGCGACTCGCTGGGTGAATCGCGCTAACCTCGATGGACCACCTCGTTCGTTGGTTCTCAACCTCCTCCACTCGCGCGCGGGCCACCTCAGAGGAGGGGCGAGAAGGCAGTTATGGACGAGCAGGCCACGGCATCAGCGGCCGCCACCAATGGGCAGGTCTCCGTCCTGGCGGAGATCTCCCGGCAGATGGTCCGTCTCTACAAGGAGCAGTTCGGGCGCGGGCCGACCAAGGCGAGGACCGACTACGCCGGTCCGGACACGGTGATCTGCGCGCTGGAGGACAGCTTCACGCCAGCCGAGCGCAGGCTCGCGGCGATGGGCGAGCACCAGCGCCTGCGCGACACCAGGCTCTACTTCCAGCATGCGACCAAAAACGAGTTCTGCGGCGTAATCGAACAAGTCCTCGACCGCAAGGTGCGCGCCTTCGTCAGCGGCGTCGACACCGAGGAAGACGTCTCGGCTGAGGTCTTCTTCCTCGAGCCCGCCTGACGGGCAGGCAGGACATACTTCAGCGATGGCCCGGGCGCTCTTCGTCTGCCTGCACAACGCCGGCCGCTCACAGATGAGTGAGGCGCTGTTCGAGCGTGCGGCTGGGGGCCGGCACGAGGCTCGCTCGGCGGGGACGACGCCGGGAGATCGCGTCCACCCAGAGGTGGTGGAGGCGATGGCCGAGCTGGGCATCGACCTGAGTGAGCGCCGTCCAAAGCTCCTCGCCCGCGAGGACGCCGAGTGGGCGGACGTGGTGGTGACGATGGGCTGCGGCGACGAGTGCCCCTACATCCCCGGCAAGCGCTACATCGACTGGGACCTGCCGGACCCGAAGGGCCAGCCGCTCGCGGCGGTACGCGCCACGCGTGAGGAGATCGCGCAGCGCGTCGAGGCGCTGCTCGGCGAACTCGACCGACGTTGACTGCAAGCTCCACCGGTTGACGCGGGAGCGCTGGACAACCCTGCTCGTCGTCTCGGCGGCGACGGCGATGCTGCTGCTCGACGTCACCGTGGTCAACGTCGCCCTGCCCGCGATCCGCGAGGACCTCGACGCGAGCTTCGGAGAGATGCAGTGGGTGATCGACGCCTACGCCCTCACTCTGGCGGCGACGCTGCTCGGTGCCGGCGTGCTGGCCGATCGGCTCGGCCGGCGCGCGGTCTTCGCCGCCGGCCTGGTTCTCTTCACCGTCTGCTCAGGGCTCTGCGCCGCAGCCTCCTCGCCGCTCGTCCTCGACCTCGCGCGCGGTGCCCAGGGTGTCGGCGGCGCGGCCATGTTCGCCTCCTCGCTCGCCCTCCTCGCCAACGAGTTCCAGGACGCCGAGCGTGGCTTTGCCCTCGGCGTCTGGGGTGGCGTCACCGGAGCTGCGCTCGCGGTCGGCCCGCTCGTTGGCGGGCTACTGACCGACGGGCTCGGTTGGCGCTGGATCTTCCTCGTCAACCTGCCGATTGGCGCCCTGCTGATCTGGCTCACGCTGCGCGCGCTGCCCGAGTCACGCGAGGAACGGCCGCGGCCGCTCGACTTCGCCGGGATGGCGACCTTCGGAGCCGCGTGCTTCCTCGCCACCTTCGGCTTGATCCGCGGCAATGAGGACGGTTGGGGCAGCCCTGCGATTGCCGGCTCGCTGCTCGGCGCCCTTGCGCTCGCGCTTGCCTTCGTCTGGGTCGAGCGGCGCGCCGAGGCGCCGATGCTGCCGCTCACGCTGTTCCGGATTCCGGCTTTCACCGGAACCGCCCTGGTCGCCTTCGCACAGTCGGTCGCGCTCTATCCCCTCTTCCTCTTCCTGGCGATCTACCTTCAGAACGGGCTCGGCTTCTCGCCGACCGAGACCGGGCTGCGCCTGCTGCCGCTGACGCTCGTCCTCTTCGCCGTCGCACCGATCTCCGGCCGGCTGACCGGCCGCTGGCCGCTCCGCGTCCCGCTGGTGGCCGGGCTCGTGCTAATCGGGACCGGTCTGCTGCTGATGCGCTCGGTCGAACCCGGCGGCGAGTGGACCGCGCTGCTGCCCGGCCTGCTCGTCGGCGGGCTGGCGATCGGCGTGATCAGCCCGGCCCTAGCGGCGGCGATGGTCAGCGTCCTCCCAGTCGAGCGCAGCGGGCTCGCCTCGGGGATCAACAACACCTTCCGCCAGCTCGGGATCGCGATCGGCCTCGCCGGCCTCGGCGCGATCTTCGATCACCAGGTCGGGCAGGCGTCGGACGGGGGAGCCGATCTGGTCGGTGGGCTGGAGGCAGTGCTCGCGGTAGCCGCCGCCGTCGCTTTCCTCGCCGCGATCCCGGCCTGGATGCTGCTGGGGAGTCAGCGCTCCAGCGCCTGAAACGAAAGAGCGCCTCGGACTTCGCGGGAGGACTTAGGCGAACGCCTGGGCGGCGCGGCGGCGTAGGTCGGCGTTGAGCATGCCAGTGACCTGGCTCGGTGCCTCGCCGGCCGACGGCACGGCAGCGCCGATCAGGCCGGCGGCGCGGAAGCCGTAGAGGGGAGCGACGAAGCCGAGCTCGCGGATCTTGCGGACGAGGCGGACTGCGTCCTGGGTCTCGGCGCCAGGGCCGCAGAGGACGATCGCGGTCGGGTCGAGGGCGCTGAGGGCGCGCTCGAGCCGCTCGTCACCGAGCTCGTTGGAAAGCACGAGGACGCGGAAGCCGGCGCGGCGGAGCGCGAGATCGAGGGCCTGGGTATGGACCTCCTCGGCGTCCTGGCCGTGGCTGGAGTCGAGCAGCAGGATCCCGGCCGGGCGTGAGGCGGCGGAGGCGAGGCGGCGGGCGCCGTGCAGCCAGCCGGTCGCCCAGCGCGAGGCGAACTCGAGCTCGGCCCCGCGGTCGGGATCGGCGGCAAGCGCGTCGATCGCCGGCAGCAGCAGCTCCTCGACCGTGCGCTCCAGCGGCCGCAGCGCCAGGCTCTCCTCGATCGCGCGGTCAGCGGCGTTCTCGTCGAAGCTCTCGAAGGCGGCGAGCATCTCGCCGCCGCTAGCCGGCGCCGACTGGCGCTGGCGGGCGAGCTCGATCGCCGAGGAGATGTTGCCGGTCTGGGCCAGCGCGTCGCGCAGAGTCTGCAGCTCCACCAGCTCGTAGTTGCGGTGGTTGCCGACGGTGCGCTTCGGCGCCGGGTAGCCGTAACGGCGCTCCCAGCTGCGCAGCGTGTTGGGGCTGACGCCGAGCACTTCGGCGGCTGCATTGGTTCGGATTCCCGGCATCTGCGGGGAATTCTGTCACCGCAAACGCGGGTTTACACCAGTTATGGACAGATTTCCGGATTCTGTCAGCGATCTTGCACGGGTTCGAGCGCGCCCACGCCTACCGGCTGGCCCAGCGCCCGCGCCCGCCACATCGCTTCGTCGGCCTTGTGCAGCAGCCCCTCGACGTCGGTGCCGTGCTCCGGGCAGGCGGCGACCCCGGCCGAGATCGCGATCCGCAACCCCCCCGCCCGCTCTAGGTCCTGCAGCTGTCCGAGCAGGCGCTCCGCCATCTGCACCGCTTCGACCGTGCGCAGGTTGGGCGCGAGCACGCAGATCGCGTCCTCCTCGAGCCGGAAGACTTCGTCGACTATGCGGATGCTGTCGCGCAGCGCCGCGCCGACGATCGCCAGCACTGTCTCTTGGCCGGCGGCATCACCGTTGCGGGTGTCGGGTCCGGAGGCATCGAACACGGCGAGCCCGAAGGGGTGGCCGTAGCGGCGGTTGGTCTCGGCCAGCTGTTCGAGCCGGCGCCGCATGTGTCCAGGCCGGTAGAGGCTGGCCAGCTCGCGATGCTCCTCTAGAGCGGGGACCGCAGCCTGGTCAACAGTCGCCTGCTGATAGGTGGCATCGATGGCGGTCGCCGCGACCGCACCGAAGTCCGCCGCCAAGCGCTCAGCAGCATCAGCGAACTCATGCGGCTCGGGTCCATCCAGCTCCTGGCGTAGTTTCGCCAGCAGCGAGGCCTGTAGCGAGGAGACCTCGCGGGCGATCCGGGCCGCGGGCGATCCGGCTTCCGATCCGTTGCCTGAAAGCGACTGGTCCGCCACGTCCTGACCTTGGCGAAAGCAACGGACGTTGGCGCCGCGAAATGTCGCTATTTGCGCAGCGACGGTCGTCCAGGACGAATATCCAGTTTGCGACTAATCGAGACTGCGTCGACCCGCCAGGGCCTTGCCGAGCGTCACCTCGTCGGCGTGCTCGAGGTCGGCCCCGACCGGCAGGCCGCTGGCGAGGCGGGTCACCGCGACCTTGCCGCGCAGTGCTTCAGCGATGTGGAGGGCGGTCGCCTCGCCGGTGGTGGTCGGGTTGGTGGCGAGCACCACCTCGCTCACCCCACCGCGCTCGATCCGGCTCGTCAGTTGGGCGATCTTCAGGTCCTGCGCATCGACGCCGTCGATCGGCGAGAGGGCGCCGCCCAGCACGTGGTAGAGGCCGCGGTATTCGTGGGTGCGCTCGATCGGGATCACGTCGGCCGGCTCCTCGACCACGCAGATCGTCGCCCGGTCGCGGTTGTGGTCGGCGCAGATCCGGCAGCGGGGTCCCTCCGCGAGGTTGAAGCACTCCTCGCAAAGGCCGACCTTCTCCTTGACTTCGCGGATCGCGTCGCCGAGCGCGAATGCCTCTTCGTCCGGTGCCCGCAGCAGATGGAAGGCGAGCCGCTGGGCGGTGCGCTGCCCTATTCCCGGCAGGCGCGAAAGCTCGGCGACAAGGCGCGCGAGCGGGGCCGGCCCCTCGGTGCTCAACCCCCCAGCGCCCCCAGGCCGCCGGTGATCCCGCCCATTTTCGAGCTCGGCCAGCTCCTGGGCGGCGCGCAGACCCTCGTTGACCGCAGCCTGGACCAGCTCGGCCAGCATCTCGGCCTCCTCAGGATCGATCGCCTCGGGATCGATGGAGATCTCGCGCAGAGTCAGGTCGCCGCCCATCTTCACCTTGACCATGCCGCCTCCGGCGCTGGCCTCAACCGTCTCGTCTTTGAGCTGCTCCTGCGCCTGCAGCATCTGGTCCTGCATCTGCTGAGCCTGTTTCATCAGGGCGTTGACGTCGAAGCCCCCGGGTCCGCCTCCTCGTGCCACCTAACTGACCTCCTCCGCGTCGAACTCGCTTTTCAACTTCGCCAGCAACGCATCCTCATCGACCCCGTCGTCACTCTCCTCGGAGACCGTTGGGCCGGGCTTCTCGCTCTCGTCATCGAGCAACACGTAAATCGGTCGCAGTGCCTGCCCGACGACGCTCTCGAATGCCGCCGCCACCGCATCCCGCCGCTCCGGCCCCTCCGCCTTCCGTTTGTTGAACGTCTTGTCCGCTGGAAATCCCACCTTCAGCCCGCTGTCATCTCGCGCTACCGGATACGCCCCCTCGAAAGTCGCTGCCAACGCCGGCGCCGTCTCCCCCAGCTTCTGCAGCACCGCTGGCCAAACCCGCTTCAGCTCCTCGAGATCGAGGGCATCCCGGCCGGCGGGTCCTGCCCCCCGGGCCACCCCCACGGTGCTCGGATCCTCCGGATCCTCCGCGCCGCGGGGGTCCCCCGCCCGGGGGTCACCCGCCGGAGGGTCGTCAGCTCGAACTGGTTCAGCTTCTTCGGCTTCGGCGGGCGGAGCGTCGTCTGCTTGCGGGGATTCTGCCGCGGGTGGCGCCGTAGGGGGGCCCACCGCCGAGGAAGCTTTAGCTACCGCAGGCGGTGGGGGGTCCCCTGCGGCGACAGGACCCGCGGCCCGACCCCCCTCCTCAGACAGCCGTCCCTCCAACCGCTCGATCCGGCGCAGCAGCCCCTCGGTGCTGGGATCCAGATCTGGGCGTGCAGCCTTCAGGAGCGCAATCTCCACCGCCATCCGCGCGTCGTCCCCCTCGCGAACGGCCGTGAGCGCGGACGCCAGTTCATCGATCGTGCGAAGGAGGCTCGCGGCGCCGATCGAGCTCGCCTGCGCTTCGATGCGGGCCGAGTCGGTAGCGGTCACGACAAAGGAGGTCGGCACCTCGCCGGTCGTCTGGGTCACCAGGAGGTGGCGCAGGTGGGCGAGCAGGTCGCGGGCGAACTGCGAGGGGTCGCGGCCGGAACGGGCCATCCTCTCGACCCCCAGCAGCACCCCCTTCGGATCCTCGGCGATCACCGCATCCACGGCTTCGAAGAGCAGCTCGGCGTCGGCGGCGCCGAGTATCTCCAGCACGTCGTCGAGTTCGACGTGGCTGCCGCCGAAGGCAACCAGCTGGTCGAGCGTTCCGAGCGCGTCGCGAAAGCTGCCGGAGGCGGAGCGGGCGATCATCGCCACCGCCCCCTCGTCGACCTCGATCGACTCGGCCGTGGCAACCCGGTTCAGCACCTCGGAGATCTGCTCCAGCGAAGGACGCTGGAAGTCGAAGCGCTGGCAGCGGTCGGCGATCGTCGCCATCACCTTGTGCGACTCGGTGGTGGCGAGCACGAAGACGGTGTTCGGCGGCGGCTCCTCGAGCGTCTTCAGGAAGGCGTTCCATGCCTCCTTGGTCAGCATGTGCGCCTCGTCGAGGATGTACACCTTCCAGTGGCCGCCGGCGGGCGCGTAGGCGACCCGCTCGCGCAAGTCGCGGACATCATCGACCGAGCGATTGGAGGCGGCGTCCATCTCGATCACGTCGATCGAGGTGCCGGACGCGATCGTCACGCAGGACTCGCATTCGCCGCAGGGCGTGACGGTCGGCCCACCGCGCTCGCAGTTGAGCGAGCGGGCGAGGATCTTCGCCATTGAGGTCTTGCCGGTACCGCGCGAGCCGACGAAGAGATAGGCGTGGTGGACCTTGTCCTGCTCGACCGCGTTGCGCAGCGTGCGGACCACATGCTGCTGGCCGACCACCTCGTCGAAGGAGCCCGGGCGGTGGCGGCGGTAGAGGGAGGTCGACTCGGTCATCGGGTCTGAGGCCAGTGTATCCACGCTCCCACGCCGCCCCGTGTCGAGTTATTGCCGGTATGCGGCAACAACTCGACACACCCGACAGCTACGGTCCCCGCGTGCCACCGAGGGTCTCCAGCTGGCTCGTGCCGGCCGCCTGGGTCGCCGGCGTGAGCGCCGTGCTGCTGGCGCTGTTCCCGGTCGGCTTCCCCAATTACGACACGATTTATGCCCTCGTCTGGGGACGCGAACTGGCACATGGGACGAGTCCCGACTACGGCTCGGCGCTGCCGCCTACTCCGCACCCGCTGACCGACCTGATCGGGCTGCTCGCCTCTCCGCTGGGGGATGGCGCGGTCACGATTACGATGATCATCGCCTACGCCTCGCTCGGCCTGATCGGCTTCTTCGTCTACCGCCTCGGGGCGATCTGGTTCGACCGCTGGATCGGCGCCGTTGCCGCCGTGATCGTGCTCACGCGCGCCCCTTATCTATCCAACGGCCTGCGCGCCTACATCGACCTCCCCTACATCGCCTTCTGCCTGGCCGCCCTGCTGGTCGAGGCGAAGCGCCCCCGCGCCGGCTGGCCCGTCCTCGCCCTCCTCATCCCCGCCGGCCTCCTCCGCCCCGAGGCCTGGCTCTTCTCCATCGCCTATGTCGCTTACCTGGCATTCGATCCGGGGCGACTCGATCAAGAAGGGCAGTCCGAGACGGCGAAGAGGGTGCCCCTGGCACGGACGGATACTCAAAGTGCCGGTCTCCTTAGACCGGCACTTGTTCGGGCGAGGGGCACCCTCTTCGCCGTCTCTGTCCCGCTGATCCTCTTGGCGTTCGCCGCCCCGGTGCTGTGGGCTCTCTTCGACTGGATCACCGCCGGCAGCCCCACCTACTCCTGGACCGGGACCAAAGAAACGGTGGAGACGCTGGAGCGGCAGACGGGGCCGGTCGACCTCGTCCTCTACGGGCCGCGCCGGCTCGGCGAGGTGCTGCAGTGGCCCGGGATGGTCGGCGCCCTCGGCGGCGTCGTCCTCGGCCTCGCCTTCCTACGCCGGCGCTCGACCCTTGGCGTCGCCGCGGCCGTCCTCGCCCTCGGCGCCTTCGCGCTGCTCGCCTGCGCCGGTCTCGCGATCCTGCCCCGCTACACGATGCTCGCCGCCGCGGTGCTGGCCGTCTTCGCCGCGCTGGCATTGCTCGGCTGGCGCCTGCTCGATGCCGGCGATCCCTGGCGCCGCCGCTGGCAGCTCTTCGCCGGACTGGTCGCGCTGATGTTCGCGGTCTGGCTGCCGAACCAGTGGGCCCTCGACTCCCGCGTCGACACCGACCTCACCAACCAGGCCCGGATCGAGGCCGACCTCAGCGACCTGGTCGACGACGGTGCCTTCGAGCCACTCTGCGGCAAAGTCGCCGTCCCCAACCACCGCGCCGTTCCGCGCCTGGCCTTCGGTCTCGACGTGCACCCGACCGAGATCGTCAGCGCCAGCGAGGAAGGCGTCCCCGCCCACGGCTACTTCGTCGCCCCCGCCAGCGAGTTCGTAATCCACAACTTCATCCTCGATCCCAACGACCCGACCCGCTTCTCGCTCGAGGTCCCGCCCGGCTTCCGGCCGGTCGCCGCAAACGAGTCGTGGCGGGTCTACCGCCGTTGCGTCACTTCGGATAGGCGGGAGCGACGATAAACCGCTGGGAGCTGTCCCAGACCTGGCGGATCCGGGTTCTGTCGATGCCGTAATCGGGGCCTCGTCCCTCGCGATCCACCGGGCCCGCCCCGTTGCGGTCGACGTAGTCGAAGTAGACCGTGCTGCCGATTCGGTAGATCTTGGTAACCCAGCCCACGTGGCCCCAGGCCGAGCGATTGTTGAAGACGACCATCGCGCGGAGGTGGGGGACGCTGCTCACCCGAAAGCCGTTGCTGACGGCATTGTCGTCCATCCACTTGGCGTCGCCGGAGCCGCTGCCATCCCGCTTGCGATGGACGTAGGGCCAGTACCCGGTCGCAACGTACCACTGGTATACCGCGCCCCCCGTGCAGTACTTTGCGGTTCCAACGTAAGGGTTGGAGCCGGCGTTGCGGCCGATCGGTGCCTGCGTGCAGGCGCCCGTGGCTCGTGAAGCCTTGGAGTAGTCACAAGCGACGTTGATCACACGGCCCGAGGACCCCACGGGGTATTTCGCCGACCATAGGTCCTTGCCCCACTTCAAAGACGTCCCCCCGCAACCGACGTGCAGTGAGATCGACGTCCTCGACGCGGGACTCGTAACGGTCTCCTCGAAGTACCTGTACGACCTGTTCGGTGAGACACTGGAGTACTGCCACGACTGATCGTTCGCCCACTCGGAGCCGCCGGCGGACGACTCGATCCACACCCCCACGGCGGGTTGACCGCCGGAGCAGGCCACGGTGCCCCGTACGAGCATGTTCGTCGCCGCGGAGGCGCTCACGGGAAGGATGAGAAGACCCATGGCGATGAGGGCCGCGAGGCCGGGGCCGAAGCGCAACGAGAGGCGAGACATGTAATCCCTTTCAGTTCGTTAACGGACGGTTCTCAAGGCACCTTGAGAACCTGCTTACAGCCTTTGGCGCGATCCTTCCCCGCACTGCCCTGACAGCGATCGTTGCCTGGGCCGCCGAGGAGCTGGTCGTCGCCTGCGCCGCCAAAAAGACTGTCAGTGCCTCCGCCGCCGGAGAGCCTGTCCTTTCCCCTGCCGCCACAGATGAGGTCGTTCCCGCCACCGCCGACCAGCACGTCGTTCCCGCCCAGACCCACGATGACGTCCCTCTTCCGTCCACCCCGTAACGAGTCAGACCTCGCGGTTCCGAGGATCGTGGCCACGTGGCCCCCGCAGGAAGGCATGGCGCAGCCCCGGGCGGAGGGGTCGACAAGGCACGGGTCCGCATTGCAAAGCGCATCCAGCACGGGATCGCACGAGCTTGGCATGCACGTCACCTCGAGGACCGGGTCGCATGGCGGCGCCGGAGGGTGAAGCGCCATGACTCGAAAGTTCTGCGATGGCGGCGTCAGCGCGGTCGCCCCGATATTGCAGAGCTTGTAGCTGGCCTCGTTCGGGTTTTCGCTCAGGGCGCTCAAGCCGGTCACGACGAGCTTGTCCGCATAACCCGCCCCAACCGGAGCGATCGGGTTGGCGATCACGACATCGCCCGGCGCCGCTCCCGGCACGCCGAAGGTCTGGCCGTAGCACGTACCCGAGCCGAGTTGGCCGTAGGTGAGCGTCGACGTGTTGGTTGCCACGCCGGGCATCGTGGCCGGGAAGGCTGCGAGAAGAAAGCTCTGGGTGGGTGGATTGATCGCTTCCCCCGTCAGGTTGCAGACCTTCAGCGTCACTTGACCGGCGTTGGCTCCCGAGTAGGCGCTCAGTTGCAGGCCACCGCTGGCGCCGTAAGCAGTGGCAATTCCGCCATTGGGCTGTGCGGTGACCGCGTCGTTTGGCTGGGCACCGGAGACCGATTCCGCCGAGCTCAGACAGGCATGTGCGGCGATCGAACCAAAATTCCGTTCGACGACCGCAGTCGCCTGGCCTGAATCGGATGAGATGGCTCCGAGCAAGATGGCCTGAGGCTCAGGTGCACTCACGGTCGAGGTGCTGATATTGCAGACCTTGTACCCGACCTGATCCGGAGCTGGCCCGGGGACCGGGGTCACCTGGAGCTTGGTGCTCCATACCGAGGCAATCGCCCCAACCGGATGCGCCGCGACCACCTGACCAGCTTCGTACCCACCGATGCCCACCGCGGCCCCGCGGCACACCCCCGCACCGAAGGAACCGAAGCTGGCGATGGTGGTGCTGGTGCGCACCGTCGCTCTCGCCGACGGGGCCCAGTTCAGCGACAACGCCACCACGCAAATCAACCCAACCCCCAAAAGAATGCGTTCGGCAATCTGCACACGACCTCGTGCCGCATCACTCCCAAGCAATAGCGGCAACCGCCGATTCTCCCTCATCGAGCGCCGCAGGCTACCAGCGAAGCACACCTCCACGACCTGACTCCCCCCGCAGCGGCGACCGATGGGTGAAGAGAAGGTTCAGCGCTGATCTGGCTGGCCGAGCGGCTCGCCGCCGTCAGCGCCCCGGCGGCACCGTCGGTCTAACGCGCGCGCTCGACCCGCTCGACGGCGGCGTGGGTGGCGGCCGCCAAATCCGGATCCGCCAGCTCGATGCCTGGTGGCAGCTCGACGTGGAGATCATCGGAGGGATCGAGGCGTGCCCGCAGCCCACTGGACCGCGAGCCGAGCACGTGTCCGCCGCGCTCGCGGGCGGCGTCGATGAAGTGCAGGTGGTAGCCGCTGACCTCGATCCCCTCGACGTAGGCGGGAAAACGGAAGCCCAGCATCGTCCCGGCGACGTCGCGCAGCTCGAATACGTGCTGCCTGGCCACGACATCGGTCAGCGGTCGGTAGGGCGGGCTCTGGCGAGGCACCGAGCGGGCGCGGACCAGCTCGAAGCGTCCGTCGAGCCGGATCGCGCAGGAGGGGGTGGTGGCGGGGATCAACTCGTCGAGCCGGGCGAGCAGGCCATCGTGATCGAGCCCGGCCTCGAGCTGCGCCTCGATCGTCGGCTCGAACTCGGTGACGACGGCGAACGGCGTCTTCGCCTCCGGCGCGACCGCCTCGACGCGTCCATCGACGTCGGCGCGGAAGAACTCGCCGTCGAGGGCGATCATCTCGCCGTCGAGGGCGTTCAACGTCCCCACCCCGAGGTCGCCGTGTTCGCCCAGCTCGGCGAAGCTGAGGTCGCCGTCGTAGGCCCCTTCGAGCAGGGCGGCGATCGTCGAAGCCTGGAAGAGCACGTGCGGCTCGCACTCTCCGTGCAGTTCCTCCTCGCGCAGCGTCTCCACATGCAGCGACCTGATCCAGCGCTCGTCCAGCACCGCGCCAGTCTCTCAGCCCCGGCGCTCCGCAGCCGCCGCCCACGAATTGCCAAGATCGCCGCGTGGCGGCAATCGAACTCAGCGGCGTCGTCAAGCGCTTCGGCCCGATCACCGCGGTCGATGGGCTCGACCTCGACGTGCCGGAGGGCATCTGCCTCGGCTTGCTCGGTCCCAACGGCGCCGGCAAGTCGACGACGATGCGGCTGCTGACCGGACAGGCGCTGGCCGACGCCGGTGAGCTGCGGGTGCTCGACTACGTGCTGCCGCGCGAATCCAAGTCCGCCCGGGCCGAGATGGGCGTCGTCCCCCAGCTCGACAACCTCGATGTCGACGTCACGGTCGAGGACAACCTCGCCGTCTACGCGCGTCTCTACCGGGTTCCGGATGTCGGCGCGGCTGTCGACCGCGCGCTCGGCCTCGCCCGCCTGCACGATCGCCGCCGCGACGCGGTCGACGAGCTTTCCGGCGGTATGCGCCGCCGCCTCTTACTGGCCCGTGGGCTCGTGCACGAGCCGCGCCTGGTCCTGCTCGACGAGCCGACCGTCGGACTCGACCCGCAGATCCGCACCGAGCTCTGGACGCTGATCGGCGAGCTCAAAGCCCGCGGTACGACGATCCTGATGTCGACCCACTACATCGAGGAGGCCGAGCGCCTCGCCGACGAAGTGGCGGTAATGACCAAGGGCAGGATCATCAGCCGCGGCAAGCCGGCGGACCTGATCGCCCAGCACGCCGGCCGCGAGACGGCCGAGATCTACGCGCCGCCGGACCGGCTCGCCGAGCTGCGCGCCGAAGCCGAGTCAGCGGGTTTACGGGTGCGCCCGGCTGGCCCGGCGATCGCGATCGTCGGCTCCGAGCAAGCCGGCAACGGCGTCGTTCCCGAGCAGGCGGTCGTCCGCGCCGCCACGCTCGAGGACGTCTTCGTCTTGCTCACCGGGGAGGAGGCCGAGTGAGGCGGCTGGAACCGGCGGCGATCGCCGGCGTGATGAGTCGCGAGGTGGCGAACTTCCGCACCTACTGGAAGGGGACGACCTTCTCCAGCGTGCTGGAACCGATCGTCTACCTGCTCGCCTTCGGCCTCGGGCTCGGGGCCACCCTGGTTGATGAAGTCGACGGCGTCTCCTACATCCAGTTCGTCGGCACCGGGATGGTCGCGACCGCGGTGATCTTCTCCAGCGCCCTGCCATCGATGTTCGGCACCTTCGTCAAGCACCGCTTCCAGAACACCTACGAAGCAATCCTGGCGGCGCCGGTCGACGTTGAAGAGCTGGTCACGGCGGAGATGCTGTGGATCGGCCTCCGCGCAGGCTTTTACGGCTGCTTCCCGCTCGTCGTCACCTTCGCCTTCGGCCTCGACCCCGCCTGGGGAATGCTGCTCGTTCCCCTCTTCGGCCTCATCACCGCGCTCGGCTTCGCCGGTTTCGGGATCGCGATGGCGGCCACCGTCGCCAAGATCGACCAGTTCAACTACGTGACGGCGCTGTTCGTGACGCCGCTGTTCCTCATCGCCGGCACCTTCTTCCCGATCGACGGTCTCCCCGAGGGCGTGCAGCTCGCCGCCCAGTTCAACCCGCTGCATCAGCTGGTCGAACTGGTCCGCGGCGGCGCCTTCGGCTACGAGGCGGTCGACCTCGCCCGCTTCGCCGGCCTGGTCTTCTTCGCCCTGGTGATGTGGCGGATCGCCGTCCGCCGCATGTCGTCCCGCCTAATCGATTGACGGCAGCTCGTTTCCAGGATTGGGGCCCCTATGGGGGCCAAAATCCTGGAAACGATCGAAGTATGGACCGTGCACCCGCCTTCGAAGCGAGGTCACCGGGCGTGTCCGTCGTTTTTGGCTCCTGCCGGGCTCACCTGCGGCACCCGCGGCATCCGCTTAAGGCTGCTTCCTTCCGGACCTGACCTGATTCGCGTGCCCACGTCGCGCAGGACCCGGCCGTCAACGCCGCCGCGACGCACTGACCCCGACGGCCAGCCCCTCGGAACGGGAATTCGGCCCCGCTAGAGCGGATTGCGGGTTACAAGGCACCGCTGATTCCCCGCCTAGCACGGTCCGCTTACGATCCTACCCTGCCGGCCGTAGGATCACTCCGCCCTTGATCACGGTCGATACCGATTCCTTCTTCGCGATCGTCGTGGTCGCGGCCGTCGCGGCGGTAACGGTCGCCGCGGTGCCGACCCGGTTCGCGCCGCCGGTGGTCGTCCTGGAGCTGATCCTCGGGATCGTGATTGGCCCCGAACTCCTCGGGCTCGCCCACACCGACGACTTCATCGACTTCTTCTCCAACCTCGGGCTGGGGATGCTCTTCTTCTTCGCCGGCTACGAGATCGACTTCGACCGGATCAAGGGCGCGCCGATGAAACTCGGAGCGTTGGGCTGGCTGCTCTCCGTGGGACTCGCCTACGGGATCGGCGGCGCGCTGGCCGCGGCCGGCGTCGTTCTTTCCTTCCTCTACACCGGCTCGGCGATGGCGACGACGGCGATCGGGACGCTGATCCCGATCCTGCGCGACAGCGGCGAGCTGAAGACCCGCTTCGGGACCTACCTGCTGGCGGCGGGCGCCGCGGGCGAGTTTGGGCCGATCCTGCTGGTGACGCTGGTCCTCTCGACCGCCAACCCGCTGCACGAGGCGGCAATCCTGCTCGCCTTCGTCGCCCTCGCCCTGGTCCTCGCGCTGGGCTCGGTGCGCTACGCCTGGCGCGGCTGGCCGGCGCTGGAGCGGACCTTCGAGTCGAGCAGCCAGCTTGCGGTGCGGGTCACCGTGGTCCTCATCTTCGGCCTGGTGATCCTGGCCGGTCAGCTCGGGCTCGACATCCTGCTCGGCGGCTTCGTCGCCGGGATGATCACCCGCCTGGCGCTGAGGGGCCAGGAGCTGACGGTTTTCGAGTCGAAGCTGACCGCCGTCGGCTTCGGCTTCTTCGTTCCGTTCTTCTTCGTGACCAGCGGCATCGAGTTCGACCTGGCGGCGCTCGGCTCGGCGGAAGCGATCGCCAAGCTGGTCATGTTCCTGGCGCTCTTTCTGGTCGTCCGTGGGGCGCCGGCGCTGCTGCTCTACCGCGGTGCGCTGGCCGCCCGCGACCGCGCCGCCCTCGCCTTCTACTCGGCGACCGAGCTGCCCCTCGTCGTCGCGATCACGACGATCGCGACCGAGAGCGGCCACATGAAAACCTCGACCGCGGCCGGCCTGGTCGGCGCCGCGATGCTCTCGACGCTGGTCTTCCCGTTCGTCGGCCTGGCGCTGCGCAGACGCAGCGAGGCGGAGCAGGGCGACGGTCCCCTCCCCGCGTAGGGAGGGGACCGTCGTTCCGCCCGGGGGGTGGCGGATCAGCGGCGAATTAGCTTCAGGCGCTTGTAGACGGTCGCCTTGGCCGGGCCGGCCAAGACCGTCTGCTTGAAGAGGAGGCGCTTGCGCGGCGCGACCTTCCCCTTCGCCTTCGGCTTCACCTTGAGGACGATTCGCTTGCTCTTGCCCTTGGCGATCTTGACCACGCGCTTGGTCGTCGCGGCCCGGCGCTTCTTCAGCAGGCCCTGGAGGCTTACGCGACAGGCATGGCCGACGGAAGCCGGGCAACGTGCCTTGACGAAAAGGCGCCTCCCCTTGAGCGTAGCCGGCCCGACCAGGCTCCCCTGAATGGTCGCGAGCAGTCGCTGGTCAGTGAGCGTGCGGCCGCTGCCGCCGTTGCCGTCGCCGCCCTCGTCGGCGCTGGGCGGCACGGAGAGTTCGATGTTGTCGAAGCGGGTGCTGGTGGTGCCGCCGAGCAGCCCGGTGCCGGCCACCGAGGAACTGGTTTGCACAGCGAGCGAGATCGCGTAGGTATGGCCGGGAACCAGCGTGACCGCCGCGTCCTTGCCGGTGAAGTCGGAGGGGTTTTCGATCACCTCGTCGAGCGGCTGCGACTCCCTCCCTGCGGTCCTGTCGATCAGCGTCACTTCGTAGTAGGTCTCCGCCGCCAGGTCGACCAGGCTGCCCGGCGCAAACTGGCGCTCCAGATGCAGCGTGCCCAAGCGGCCGCCCTCGACTCTGAAGTCCGGCGACTGCAGCGTCACGTTCGATTCGAACACCGTCAGCAAGTTGAGCGCGACGTTCGTGTTGGCGGCAATCGACCCGGGGGGATTGCCGGCGCCCCCGTCGTAGCCACCCGATGCGGTGCAGAGCGGCCCGGCGTTGCAGTCGGCCTCGGTGACCTGCCACCCCTGCGAACCGCCGCTGAAGCTGCTGCCGCCGACGGGGTAGACGGCGGCCCGAGCCGATCCTGCCGCCAAAAGGAGCAACGCGGCCATGGCGACCCCGACCAGCGCCAGCCTCCGCCCAATATGAGTTTCTCTGAACCGATTCACGATGCTCCTTCCTCAAGCCTCAACCATTCAAAGTCTCGATCCTTAGAGACCCGATACTTAAAATTCTCAACCTCCATACCAAGTTTTGTGGACCATCGTTCGAGCGCCCGAGCGGACGATCGATCCGCGTAAGATCACCCTGCCGGGCGCGTAGCTCAGTGGGAGAGCGCTCGCTTCACACGCGAGAGGTCGCTGGTTCGAAACCAGCCGTGCCCATAGCAAGCATGAGCTTCACCCCGTCGCGCCCCGTGTCGGTGCCGGGATAGTTTGCGGCCTCGAACTCGGTCATCCCCAGCTGTTTCTCGACTTCGGCGAGGGCGTCGCGAGCGCGAATCCCCTCCGGGCTGTCTCGCAAGACATCGAACCCCCCGCAGCAGTTCCCCCCGGCGCTTCCGGACCAGGCCCCGGATTAGGATGCAGCCGTCAGCGCCTGCAGGTACTCGCGCAGCGAACGGCCCGCGAGCAGGTGAGCGTGTATGTCCTCGATTCCAGCTTCGGCAAGACGCTCCGCCAGCGCGTAGGGGCGCTCCTCGGCGTCGCGCAGCTGCACGATCGCGGTGCGTATGCTGCCGTCCTGGTCCATCCCGCCGACGTTTATGTAGTTTTCGCGACTGCGACCCTCGTCGACTGGATCCAGGCCCTTGCGCAAGGCCGCAGCGATCGCGAGGCGGTAGACGTCCTGGCGCTGTTTGAAGCCCCCCTTCTCGACGACGTCGTCGGCGGCATCGCGTGCCGCGTCGCTGAGACCGAGCTGGATCCTGTCCTGGGAGCTCACACGGCCGCCGCGTAGGGAAGGAGTTCGGTGTGGAAGGCCGAGCGTCGCTCGAGTTTCTTCTCCGCCGTGATGTCGGCTGCGATCTCGTCGAGATCCTCGCGGTCGACCTCCGCGGAGTGAACCAGAAGAAAGACCTGGTCTGCCATGTCGGCGAGAAAGGAGAGCACCTTGCGTCGGTGGCTCTCGTCGAGGCGGCCGAACGGCGTGTCCATCATCACCGGGGCACGCCTGGCGGCGTTGCGGTTCAGCGCTCCGATCAGCGCTAGGGCGACGATCTGCTCCTGTCCCGCGGAGCGACCCGGCACCACTTCGTCGTTCTCATCGAGAATTTCCAAGCCGTAGCTCTCGTTGATCCGCAGGCCGGAGTGCGACGGCTCGGTCGTCAGCTGCATGAAGATCTCCGACGCATCGGCCTCGACCCGGGAGCGCAGGTTGTCCCGGTAGCGCGCCTTAGCCGCCTCGCAGAGCCTCGCGAGCTGTTCGGCACGCTCCTCGTTGGCTTTGAGGACAGTGAGCTCCTCCGAATCGCCGGCTTCGCTGATCTGACGCTGCAGGCCCTGCAGCGTCGACTGCTTGGCAGCGATCGCCTCTTTCCGCTCGGCGATCCGGTGCTCCACCTCGCCCAGATCGCGCTGCGCGAGATCGCGACTGTCGCCGGCGGTTCGGATCTCCTCTTCGGACATCCCCTTCATCGATTCACGAATCCGCTGCAGTTCCTGCTCTTTCGTGGCGACGCTCGCGGTGCGGTCGGAGATCCGTTCGTCCAGCTTCACCGCGCGCTCCAGGTCGCCCGTCTCGGTGATCCTCGCAATTGCCACCAGGCTGTCCTGGAGCTTCGGCAAGCCATTGCCGCTCGCGCCGCCGCGCAGGCCGCGCAGGCGCTCGCGCAGGGTGGCCTCGACGCCGCCAGCGATCCCCTGGCCACAGAGGTCACAGGAGCCCGCCTCCAGTGAGGCCTCCAGCTGCGTCGCGTTCCGCGTCTGCTGCTCGGCCTCGTGCTGCGCCGCCAGACTCTCCTCGAGCTCCGCCCGCTTCACCGCCACCGCCCCCGCCAGAGCGTCCCGCCAGGTCTCGGCGAGGGCTTCGGCGCGATCCTCCGCCGCCACCTCGCGCTGCCCGCGCAGGTCGGCGATTTCTACTTCGACCGCTTCCGCCTTCCTGAGGACTTCCCGCGCAGCCTCGTCCTTTTGCAGAACGGCATCCGCCTCCGCGATCTTCTTCCGCGCCTCCTCGCCCTGGGCCTCCAGTGCCGCTAGGTCTTCCTGGGCGGCGCGGATCTCGGTTTCGATCTGTTCGGCCTGGATCCCCTGTTTCTTGGTTTTCCCGCTGCGGCGGGCGCTCTTCGTGATCTGTTTGCCGATCTCCTTGGACACCGCAGAGAGGTCGTCGATCGCGTTTTCGAGCACTGGCAGGCCGAGGATCTGCTCGATCGAGGTCTTGATCAGGTCCGCCCCCTCCTCCTCCTCGAACAGCAGCTCCTCGTATTTCTGCAGCTGCTCTCCGTCGAAGAGGAAGAACCGTGCGACCTGCTGGTCGAGGAGAGTGCGGAGGAGATGCTCGGCATCGGTCCTGTTCAACGCCTTGCCGTCGCGCTCGACGTAGAGGCTGGTGGTCGGCGACCCGGCGACCTCGCAGGTGCGGGTGGCGCGGATCTCGGACCCGCCGTCGGCCATCGTCAAGGTGACGCCGAATTTGTCGACCCCGTCGCGCTTCGCATCCTGATTGAGAATCAGGTCGGGGTTAACGGCCTTGCCCTGGCGGTTGAGGTAGGTACCGAAAAACACCCACTTCACAGCGTTCAGGATCGTCGTCTTGCCACGCCCGTTCTCACCGTGGAGAACGTACAAGCCGGACTCGAGATCGAGTTTTTGCGGACCGTAGAAGATCCCGAAATCATCCATCTCGATGCTGCGAAAGATCACGTTGCGTCCTTGCCCGTGATCAGGTCGCGCAGCTTCGCGACCGTCGGCCCGCGCTCGCTCTCGAACTGGGCCCGGGTCTCGATCTCGAACATCTCCGTCAGCAGTTCCTCCGGAATCTCGGAGAACTCCTGCGCCCGGATCTCGTTCAGTACGTCCAACGCGTTTTTCGGCGCTGCCTCGTCGCTCATCCGAATGCCCACCTCAATCGCTGTCGTCCTCGAAGCCGAGCCCGGGGGCGGCCTCCTCCAACGCCACTCCGGCGTCGTGTGCAATGTGGCTCAGCATAGCTTTCGTCGCTTCGGAGTCGACCGCCGACGCGGCGAACTCCCAGGCCCGGGCCAGCTCGGTACGGACGAAGCCTGCGGTCTCGGGGTCCTCGAAGCCGCCCGGCTCAACGAAGAGATCGTGGATCTCGGCTCGGTGCTTGCTCTCGTGCCGACGCAGGACCCGGCCGCGCCGCTGGATGAACTCTCGCCGAGTGGACGAGGAGGCAAGAATCAGAGCGTGGGATACGCGCGGAATGTCGACCCCCTCGTCGAGGCACCTGATCGAGAGCATGATCCCACCGTTGCGCTCGAACTCCTCCAGCGCGGCAAGCGAGTCCCCACTCATGCCGGTGTGGTACTCGAAGCAGTGCATGCCCTGCGCCGTACACGCTTGCTTGAGCTCCCCCAGCTGCCTCGAGTCGTCGCAGTAGACGAGCCAGGCCTGGCCCGCCGCGTACCTTTCCCGCAGTAGCTCCGCCGCGAGCGGCACCTTCGCCGCCGCGGACTTGATGATCCGTCCGCGCTGGATCAGCAGCTGCCGCACGCCCTCGCTCATCTCCCCATCGGCTGCGGCCAGCTGGCGACCGATCTTCGTGGTGAGCTCGAGCCAGCGATCGCGCTCCTCGGGACCTAGTGCCAACCGGTGGATGAAATACCTGTACTGGCACAGGTAGCCGTCGGCGATCGCGTCGGCCAGAGTGTAAGGGGGTTGCATTACCCGCTCGAAGTAGGTGAGGATCGCGGCGCTCCCGGTCGCGTCCCCCTCGCGTTCCCAGGTGGCGCTGAGGCCGAGCCGCCAGTCGGCCTCGATCTGCAACGTCCGGCGACGGCCAGGGCTGCCGATCCGGTGCACCTCATCCGCAACCAGCATCAGGTTGGGCAGGTCCACGGCCCGCTGCACGAAATCGGCGCTCGCTGCGGTGTCCATCGTCGCCAGCACCACCCGGCGCCGGTCGCCGCCGGTAGCGAGAGAGTCGCGTAGCAGGCTGCCGTCCCGCCACCGTCCGTGCTCTCCGTCGACCAGCAGCATCTCGACCTCGTCTCCGAAGAAGGCCTTCGCCTCGTCATGCCATTGCCGCCGCAGCGCCATCGTAGGAACCAAGATCAGCGCCGACTTACCTGCCGTCAAGCCCCGCTCGACGCAATTCAGGGCGGTCACCGTCTTGCCGCTGCCGGTGGCATGCTCGAGGATGCCGCGATGGCCCTGCCGCGCCCACTGCTCGACTGCGGTTGCCTGGTGCGGGCGCGGGGTTGGCCGGGGCAGGCGGTGGCCGACGACGTCGGCAAGCTTCTCCTCGGCGGCGGCCGGCCCCTCGGGGTCGGCGATCTCCTCCAACCGCGTCCGTGCGACATCGGGAAAGTCGATGACGACCAGGTCCGTCTCCTGCCCGCTCCAGAGCGCCTCGAAGTACTCGCTGTCCTCGCGCACCCGCTCGGCGTCACCGTCTCGCCAGGACGCGAAGGCGTGGAAGTACTCGTGGTTGGCGCGACCTGACCATGCTGCCCAGGTCTCGTTCGCAGAGCCGGTAAAGCTGATCCGGTCGCAGCTCGGGTCGGCGAAGACGCCGACCTTGTCGTGGAAGAGACCTTTGCGACTGTTCTCTTTGAAGGCGACCCGGATCTCCACTGCGCCGTAGGCCACCAGGGTCGCGAGCAGCTGCGCGGCCTGCCGGCTAGCGGGGTCCGCCAGGTGCTCCTCGAGCTCGCGAGCCAACGCCTCCCCGGCCCCGCGCTGCTCGTAGCCGGCCTCGATTGCCTCGATGTCCTCGGCCGTCAGGCGCGGGGAGCAAACGAGCCGTAGCTTCCCCCCGCGCAGCGCGAACTCGGCAATCGGCACTTCGACGAGAATGTAGAAGGAGCTGCTGAAGAACCCGACTGCGCGGTCGTAGGTGGTTGCCGCTTCGAGACACGGCGAAAAGAACTCTCGAGTCAGGTCATTGCGCCCGCTCGAGTAGCGAGTCCTCAGCTCGAGCTCCCGAAGTGACCGCGGGGCAGCCAAGTGGCCTACGAGATGATGCGCCGGGCCAGCGCCTCGCCGAGGTGGTCGGATCGAGCCACGATGATCGTCTCCATGCCCCCCGCAACCCGCCTGCTCATCTCGCCGATGCCGAACGTGATCGCGTCCTCCATCGCCTGCGCCCTCACCTGCACGTTCTTCGAGAAGGCGAAATCGACATGTTTGTAAGCGTCCCACATGACGAAGAGCCGCTCCTCCGATTTATATCCGAGCAAGATCGAGAAGCAGTCGTCGTCGGGCGGCTCGAGACGACCGCGCGCGTCGCGCTCCTGCCCGGGCGCGATCAGTTGGATCTTCGACTCGAGCGGGTGCCGCCCGCCCGGCGGCGAGGTGACGTTGAAGGCCCAGATCGCGACCGGCACCACCCCGCGGGCTTCGAGGCGGAAGGGGACGGCCTCCAGCGATCCGTGCGATTCCACCCTGTCCCCGAGCGCATCGAGTACCGCCTGGTGCAAGCCGCTCTTCGAGAGCCGAGCCATCAGCTAGATGCATCCTCGGAGTGGAGCGCGGCGAAATCCCACCTGCCGTCCTCGTCACAGACGAAGCGCTCTTCGCAGATCCGGCGGACAAGCGCGTACTCACCTATCTCCAGGCCGATGCCGCCGTTGAAATGTGCCCGCACGAGCAATGAGTGCAGGAAGGGCAGCGTGCGTTCCCGGTCGGCGCCGGAGTCCGAGCCCATTGGCGGCAGACCTTCGAGATGGCGGCCCAGAAGCTCGGCGGCGTCCTTGTAACCCCCGGGCGGCGCTTTCATCCTGCGCCGCCCCGGTTTGTGGAGGTTCAGGACGATGTCGAAGGACGCCACGTCCTCGGCTCCAGAACGGCCCTTGTAGCCCTTGTGCGACTGCTGCGTCTTGTCCAGGTAGCTGGCGTTGGCAAGATCGAACCCCGCCTCCTCGACCGCCGACCGCAGTGCCGCCCAGACCTCGGCGTCCGAGGACTGGAAGACCACCGTCGCCCAGGCGTTGCGCTTGAGGACGCGCTGGATCTCCCCGAAGGCGCTGCGCATCCTGCCGGCATACTCATCGACGGTGCGGCCGCCCGCATCGGGACGAAGGGAGCGGTTGACGACCGCCTCCTCGGCAGTCGGCGTCGTCGACTTCAGCCAGCTCTCCCAGACGACCGCGCAGTCCCCATAGAAGATGTTCGAGCCGAACGGCGGATCGGTGAAGCAATAGTCGGCGCAGGCGTCGGGCAGCGGCAGCTCGGTCGCGGAGCCGCGCAGGACGGCCGACCCCGAGGCGCCGTCCTCGAGGCCGGAAAAGAACTTCTTCAGCTGACCGATCTTGTGGGAGAAGACGTCCATCACATTTGCCTCGATCGAGAGCTGCGGGATGTAGAGCGTTCCCGTAAGCGGCCGCTGGCCGCCGCGCGCGTTGTAGCGACGCATCCGCGTCCCATGCCAGGCGGTATTGGTGAACGCGAGCGCCAGCGCCTGGCGAACGCGAGGCTCGGGCCAAGCACCAATCTCACGCCAGAGGCGGGACAGGGCCCGCAGATTGCGCGCCGTCCAGAAGTCCGCCACCTCGCTGACGTCCTGCAGGTGCAGGGCACAGCGGATGTACATCTCCCGGTCGGGGCCCAGCGGGACGCGCGGGTACCAGTCCTCGATCGGCTCCGCTGCGACGGCGGCGAGCATTTCGCGGTCCGCAGGCGTCACCGGTCGCTGGTAGCGCCCGCTGCCGTCGCTGAGTGAGACAAGCGTCGGAACCGCCCCAAGCCCGGCGGCGCCGCGGCGGACGATCCGCTCGCCGCACCCGGAGCATTCCCACTCGGCAGCCACCACCCCCCGCTCGTTGTCGGCTCCGTCTTCCCAGACCGAGGAGGGTCGCCCGCAGCCAGGGCAGGCGATTTGCTGCGAGTAGAGGGTCCAGTGCAGATGCGCGTCCGATCCATCTCGCCCGGCGGCGCGGTAGAGGCGGTCGAAGTCTTCGCGGCAGGCGGCGCGCACAGCCTCTGCGGCGGCATCGAGGGCAGCGGGATCGCAGGGGGTGATCATGTTCGACGCCAGGTGGGCGGCTCCGTAGGAGAGGTCGTTGAGGATCGCCCGGCGGCCCGCCCGCACCGCCGCCAAGCCGGTCATCCCGGAACCGCAGAATGGGTCGAGCACCCAATCGCCCGGGCTCGTGTAGTGCTCAACGAACGGCTCGATCGCCTCAGGGGGCACCTTCGTCGGATAGGAATGGACGTTGTAGGCGGCGGTGTTCTTGGCGCCCCGGGAGGCATGCTCGAGGGCCGGCCGCGACCGCACCGACCCGGCCGCAAGGTCGGGTGGGACCTGGCCCACGGTTGGATAGAGGTCCTCGAAGTCGGTCATGCTGGCGTCACCCACCCGTCGGCGCTGCGCTTGAAGTTCTCCTCCAAGAGCGTGCTCACCTCTTCGAATCCGAGCACCTGCGGGTGGCCATCGCGCAGCAAGCGTGCATTGACCGAGGCATAGAGGTGGCCGGTCGTCGCGTGCTGTCCCGCGGCCGCGGTCTCGCGAATCGCGCTGTGGGCAGCCTCGAGCGGACTCGAATCGACGCGCCGGGAACGAGCCGGCCCATTGCGCAGGGTCAGGACGACGTCCGAGGTCGCCACCCGCTCGCCCTCGACCTGACCCTTGATCTGCTTGAACGAAGGCTGACCCTTCTCCAGGGTGGTCGCATCGAGGAGCGAGAGGCCGGCGTCACCCGTCGCCCCCTGGACCGCTTCCCAGATCGCCGGGTCGGTCGCCTGGAACACGACCGTCGCGAGCCGGCCCGGCTTGAGCACACGGCTCACCTCGGCGAACCCGGCGGTGAGCAGTTCGCGGTAGGCGGAGATCGACTTCGGCGCACTGCCGTTGCTGACCACGATCGCTTCCTGCTCAGTGTCGGTGAGGTCGTCGAGCCACGCCTCCCAGAGCAGGGAGGAATCGGCGTAGACGATGTGCCCCCCGAAAGGCGGATCGGTGAAGCAATAGTCGGCCGAGGCATCGGCGAGCGGCAGGCTCGCGGCGTCTCCCTGCCGAACCTCGACGGCTCCATCCGGCACCTGGTTGCGCTGGAACAGACGTTCCACCGCGCTGGTCTTACGACGCCAGAGCGAGAGTACGTTCCACTCGTAGCGCAAGCTGGACACGTAGAGGGTGCCGCCGAGGACGTTGGTCGGGCGCTTTGAGTTCCACTGGTAGCGACGACTCGCCCGGTCGGCGATCGCGGTCAGGCTGAACCGCAGCGCACTTTTCAGCCGCGCGTCGCGCTCGCGTGAGGCCGCGGCCCAAAGCAGAGCCATTGCGGCAAGGTTGCGCCGCGAGTAGAAGTCGGCAACCGTCTCGATACCCATCTCCTCATGCCCCCGGCGCCACATCGGCCGCGAGGCGTCGAAGACTATCCGCGGGTGCCAGGGCAGTCGGCTGGGAACCCGGTCGAGGCCGAGGTCGCGATCGCAGGGCTCCCGGACCAGGCGCCGTCGTCCGGGGACCGAGAGGTTCGCCTCGACGGGAAGCTCCCCTGCCACCGGCATCGCCGACTTCGAGCTCACCTCTCCGCAGTTCACGCAGCGGATGCGACGCAGGCCCGCCTGCCGATGCGTCCACATCGACTGCTCCACTCCGCATACGGGACAGGCTCGGATGTCGCTCCAGACCAGATACTCGACAGTCGCGGATGCGCCCTCGTACTCGGTCCGATAGAGGGTGGCGACCCTCTCGCCGACCCTGTGCAGGACCCGCTCGACGGCCGCGCGGAACGCGTCGGGGTCACAGGGCGTCGTGTAGTTGGAGGCGATGTGCGCAGCGGCCGGGCTGAGATCACTGAGAAAGGCGCGGCGGTCGCGCTGCCCCGCCGCGACCCCGGTCATCCCGGAGCCGCAGAACGGATCGAGGACCAGGTCGCCCGGCTCGGAATGGGCCTCGATGCAGAGGCCGATGGCGTCCGGGGGAACCTTCGTGTGGTAGGCGTGCGTGCCATAGATGCCCCCGGCCCGACGCGCCACCAGGGCCCGGGGCGCGGCAGAGCGGCCCAGCGGTGATGAAGACCTGCGGCTCGGCACTTCCTGAGCTTCGCACCGCAACCGGACGGTCGCATCTCGGCTGCCTACCGTTCCTGCAGTACCGAAAGCGTGTTCCCCGCCGGGTCTTTGAACCAGGCGATCAGTGGGCCGCCCTCGCGCATCACGCCTTTGTCATCCTGGGGCATGTCGGGGTTGCCGTACTGCTCGAAGCTGACGCCGCGGGCGCTGAGGTCGTCGACGGCCTGGTCGATGTCGTCGACTTCGAAGTTGAGGATCGTGTAGCTGGGCGGGGTCATATCGGGGCTGAGGTAGACGAGCGTGTCGCGGTCGCCGGCGAGGTGGAGGGTGATGAGGCCGTGCTCCTCGTCGAGCACCTCGGTCCTCAGGCCCAGAGTCTCTCCGTAGAACTGCTTGGCCTGGTCGAGGTCGTCGACTGCGAAGCCGCTAAATGCTTTGGAGTCCGCGAGCATGATCGGGTCCTTTCGGTCGCTTGGTTGGGGCCGACGCTACTCCCCTTCCCCGCTCGGCCTCCTCCTACCCCGCTTGCGTTCGCCGATCCGCCGCTTCTGTTCGAGGCGGCGCGTGCGGGAGCCCTTGGTCGGGCGGGTGGGACGGCGCCGGCGCGGCACCGTCAGCGCCGCGGCGATCTTCTCGGCCAGGCGCTGTAGGGCAAGTTCGCGGTTGCGGTACTGGCCACGAGCGTCCTGGGCGACGGCGGTGACGGTCCCGCCAGCGCGGGCTAGCAGGCGCTCGCGCGTCGCCTCGTCGAGCGAAGCTGAGGCTGCGACGTCGAAGACGGCTTCGACCCGCGAAGCGGTGACGTTGGCGTGCTGGCCTCCCGGCCCGGAGGAGCGGCTGGTGCGCAGCTCGATCTCCGCCAGCGGAATCGAGAGCCGGTTGTCGATCCTCAGCTCGTCGGCCACGGGTGCACTACCCGGCCAGCGCCGGGATGTATCGCTCGAGGTGCTCGGCGATCGTCTGGCGCACCCAGCGCTGGGTCTCGGTGTCGGCCATGCGGTAGCGACCGAGCAGCATCTTCTGGTCCTCGAGCGGGAGGCCGGCGATCTCCCAGCGCACCGCGAGGCGCTCGAACAGCGCCTCCGAGCGGCGCCGCCAGGCGTCCTCCATCGTCGCCGCGTCGCCGGCCGGGGGCTCGCCGATCTTGGCGATCGTGCCGGCGCTGAGCTGCTGTCGCAGGGTCAGCGTGTTGCCCTCCGGGTCGGAGTAGTCGACGGTCGGCGCCTTCTGCCGCGCCGGGCGCTGCTTCTTCCGCTTCGCCATCGCAGCCGAGTTTGACACCACTGGGGTGGGGTTAAAGTCGGATGCGTTGGAGCCACTCGCCTACATCGGCGTCCCGATCGACTCGGTCAGCCGCAATGGCGGCAGCGAGCACGCTCCGGCGGCGCTGCGTGAGCTCGGCCTCCCCGCTGCGCTCGGCGGCGAGGACGGCGGCGACCTCGAGGTGCGGATCCGCGGCGAGGAGCGCGACCCGGCGACCGGCATCCTCGCCAGCGCCGACGTGCTCGCCAGCACGGCGACGATCCGCGGTGCCGTCGCCGAGCTGGTCGGCGAGGGCGTCCGGCCCTTCCTCGCCGGCGGCTGTTGCGCGCAGCTGCCCGGGGCGCTTGCCGGCGCCCGCGACGCCCTCGGGACGATCGGCCTCGTCCACCTCGACGGCCACCTCGACCTCTACGACGGCGAGACCTCGGCAACCGGCGAGGCGGCCGACATGCCGGTCTCGGTCGCCCTCGGGCTCGGGCCCACCGCCTGGGTGGAGGTGGCGGGCGGGGCTTCGATCGCGCCAGAGCGGACGGCGCTGGTCGGCTTCCGCGACCGGGCCGAGTCGGTCGAGTACGGGATGCGCCAGCCCGAGACGATCGAGCCGCCGCCGCTGCTGCGCTCGGGCGCCGACCTGCGGGCGCAGGGGCCCGGCGCGGCCGCGGCGGAGATTGCCGAGCTGTTCGGGCAGTCGCCGTTCTGGCTCCACTTCGACGTCGACGTCCTCGACCGGGAGGTCTTTCCCGCCACCGACTACCTGATGCCGGACGGGCTGACCTGGGACGAGCTCAGCGCCGTCTTAGGTCCGCTGCTCGCCTCACCACGCCTGATCGGCGCCTCGCTCGGTTGCTACAACCCCGATAAGGACCCCGGCCGGGCCTGCGGCCGGGCCCTCGTCGACGCGCTTGGCTAAGCGAGCGCGTCGATCTTCGCCGCCAGCTCGAAGTCGGCGGCGGTGAGCCCACCCTCGGAATGGGATGAGAGCGTCACCGTGACGGTGGCCCAGGAGATCTCCAGGTCCGGGTGGTGGTTCATCGCCTCGGCCGGCTCGACGAGGCTGTCGACGAACCTGACCGAGCCGACGAAGTCGCCGCGGTCGAACTCCTTCGCAATCGCGTCGCCGCGCCGCTCCCAACCAGGCAGAGCGGCGAGCTTTTCCTCGATCTCGGAATCGTTCAACAGCGCCATCGCGCTTATGCTGCCAGGCGCATCGCGGAGGCGCAAATGGCCGGCACCAAACCGACTCTCTGGCAGCTCGAGATCTCGCACTACAGCGAGAAGGCCCGCTGGGCTCTCGCCCATAAGGAAGTACCGCACCGCCGCCGCTCGCCGCTGCCGGGAACGCACATTGCGGTCGCCCTCGCGCTCACCCGCGGCAGCGAATCGACCTTCCCGATCCTGCGGCTGGAGGGGCGCACGATCGGCGACTCGACCGCGATCCTCGCCGCCCTCGAGCAGCGCTACCCGGATCCACCCCTCTACCCCGCCGACCCCGAGCAGCGCCGCCGCGCGCTCGAGCTGGAGGAGTTCTTCGACGAGGAGCTGGGGCCGTACGCGCGCCTGCTGCCCTTCCACGAGCTGGTCAACGAGCCGGAGATGTTCGCCGAGGTCGCCTCCGAAGCGGTGCCGGGACCGCTGGGCAAGGCCAAACGCTTCATCGGCCTCTACGCGCGCACCTACGCCAGCCTGCGCTTCGGGGTCAGAGACAAGGCGGCCGCCGAGATCGCGCGCGAGAAGATCGTCGCCGCGATGGACCGGCTCGACGTCGAGCTGGCGGCAAACGGCGGCGAGTACCTGGTCGGTAACAGCTTCAGCGTCGCCGACCTCACCGCGGCGTCGATCTTCTATCCCGTGGTCAGCCCCGAGGGCGGGCCGCTGCCACCGCAGACGCCGACGCCGCCCGCTTTCGAGCGCTTCCGCGACGGGCTCCGCGGCCGCCCCGGTTTCACCTGGGTCGAAGAGATGTTCCGCCGCCACCGCCATCCGGCGGGAGCGGCCGCGGCGAGCGCAAGCCTTTGATCGTCGGTTGCAAAGAATTTACAATGTGCAGACAATAGGTTGCGGGTCGTTTCGTAAGCTGCCAGCATGGAACGCATGGCTTGGACCGACGAGCGGCTAGAGGAGCGCTTCACCGGAATCGATCGGCGTTTCGACCAGGTCGACCGTCGGTTCGACGAGGTCTATCGCCGCTTCGAACAGATCGATCGGCGTTTCGATCGGGTCGAAAGTGAGATCAGCGAACTTCGAGGGGCGATAGCCGGCCTGCAGACGACCCTCAATCGCATCGGCGGCAGCACGTTCGTCGGCCTGATGGGCGTGATCGCCGCGATCCTCCTCAAAGGCGGCTGAAGCCTCTATCCCCCGATCGGTGCCCTCGGGTTCGCGCCCCAGAAGATGACGGTGCCGAGCATGCCGATGATGTGGACGAGGATGACGTTGACCACCATCGACTGCGCGGTCGCGGTGCCGACGCCGACCGGGCCCCCCGAGGCGGTGTAGCCGTAGTAGCAGCCGACCAGCACGATCACGGTCGCCATCACCATTCCCTTGGTTAGGCTGAAGAACAGGTCTAAGGGATCCTGGTACATCCAAAAGATCAACAGATAGCCGCCCGAGGAGACGTCGCCGACCTGCTGGATCACCGCGAAGTAGCTGGCCAGGTAGCCGACGCCGATCGCGACCAGATAGAGGAACGGGATCGCGATCCAGGCCCCCAGCAGGCGGGTTGCGGCGAGGAAGGTCACCGGCGGGATCCCCATCACCTCGAGCGCATCGATCTCGTCGGAGATGCGCATCGCGCCGAGCTCGGCGACGATCCCGGTGCCGACCTTGGCCGAGAGGATGTAGCCGAAGGCGTAGGGAACCCCCTCCCGCAGGTCGCAGTAGGCGGAGAAGAGGCCCGCCAACGAGGGCGCGCCGATCGAGCGGTTGAAGTAGGCGCCCTGAATCCCGCACTGCAGCCCGAGGATGAAGACGAAGGCCCAGATGATCACGGCGGAGCCGAAGATCAGGATCCCGGCCTGACGCAGGCCCTCGCCGAAGAAGCGGAAGACGCGGCCGGTGAGGACGAGCCCGGCGACGCGGGAGCCGAAGCGGGCGATCTCTCCGAAGGAGTCGAGCCAGTTGCGGGGGACGTCGAGCCAGCCGATCATCGGATCGACTGCAGCTCCGGGTTGGTGGCAAAGAGGATCGAGGTGACGACGAACTGGAAGAAGAAGACCGCGACCATGGCTATGACGACCGCCTGGTTGACAGCGCGGCCGACCCCCGCCGCACCCCCCGACGCCGACATCCCCTTGTAGGAGCAGACGATCGCGATGATCGCGCCGAACGCCGTGCACATCAGAACCGAAGACCAGATGTCCGTGACCGTGGCGTTGGAGAAGAGCGTCGCGAAGAAGCCGCCAAGCGACTGGTTGTAGAGCAGCTCGGCGGCGATTCCGGCGGAGAGCCCGAAGATGATCGCGAAGATGTCGAGCAGGCCGGTGACGACGATCAGCGCCAGGAAACGCGGTACGACCAGGTTCTTGATCGGGTCGACGCCGAGCACCTGCAGGGCGTCGAGCTCCTCGCGGATCTTGCGGGCTCCCAGGTCGGCCGTGATCGCGGTGCCGGCGACGCCGGCGACGACGACGGCGGTCACCAGCGGCCCGATCCAGCGGACCGCCGTCAGCACGAAGAAGCCGCCCAGCCGATCGAGCGCGCCGAACAGCGAGAGGATGCCCGCGGCCTGCAGCCCGGGGGCACCGAGGTTGAGGGCGAAGGTCGAGACCAACAGCGGGAACCACGAGAGCTTCAGCACGAAGAGGAACTGCCAGACCAGCTCGTCGCCGTAGGGATAGGGCGGCCTGACCGCGGAAACGATCGTCCGAATCGTGAGGATCGTCATGTTCCCCACTTCGACGAACAGCTCCCCGACGGAGCCTGCTCTGCGCGTCAGGGCTTCGAGTGCCACCAGCTCATCGCCCTGCCGAGCGGGCCGTTGCCACGCGCCCGCGCCTCCTCGCGCACCCGCTGCTCGGCCGCCTTCTGCGCCTCCGAAAGCTGGGCGATGAGCGTGTCGCGGGTCTGCTCCAGCTCCTGCACCCCGGCGACGTGGGCGACGGCGCGGCGCGGCGCCGTCGGCAGCTCGGCGCTGAGGTGGCGGGTGTAGCTCGCCAGCTCGGCCTCCAGCCGGGCGATCTGCCGGCGCAGCTCCTGCCGCACCTCGATCGCCTCGCTCTCTTCCCCGGGATCGGGGAGGCCAGGCGTCGGCGCGGCGGCTTCCCGCTCGACGTCTCCGGGAATGCTCGCGCAGGCCATCGCGACGATTGCTAGGTCACGCGGTCCGAGACCGGCGTCGCTGGCACGGCGCAGCGCCTCGGCGGCAATCTCCTCCAACTCGGGTGCCGCCTCGACGCCGTCAGCGACGAACGTGCCCTGGCCCTGGCGGCTGACTACCAGGCCGTCGGCCTCGAGGCCCTCGTAGACGGCGCGCACGGTATTGAGGTTGACCCCCGCCCACTCGGCGAGGCGGCGAAAGCTGGGCAGGCGCTCACCGCGTGCCAGCTGCCCAGTTGAGATCAGCGCCCGCAGCCGCCAGGTCAGCTGCAGCCCAACCGGGAGCTCGTCGCTGGGATCAATCGCGAAGGGGTTGGGCTCTGCCCGCGCGGCGACGCCATGCTGTGCCATCAAACCGCACAGTACCTGAGCCTGCTGTTCTAGTCAACTAGCACAGAGCTTTCCTATATTTCGCGGTTCCTCGCCCACGAAATGCGTGGATTCCGAACCGGGCGCGGCGATCAGGGCGTGAGGACGATCTTCAGCGCTTCGCGGCGGTCGTAGATCTCGTAGGCCTCGGGCGCCTCGTCGAGCGACATGTGATGGCTGACGAGCGGCGCCGGGTCGAGCTTGCCGGCCTCGAGCAGGGCCAGGACGCGGTCGACGTGGGCGATCACGTTGGCCAGCCCGAGGCGCAGGTCGAGACCCTTCAGCCACGCCAGCCCCAGCGGCACCTCGCCCTTGCCGGCGTAGGCACCGATCCCGGAGACCGTGCCGGCGTCGCGGGCGAGGCTGATCGCCAGCGCCAGCGGTCCGGGATCCCCAACCGCGTCAACGGCCACGTCAACGCCGAGGCCGGCGGTCGCCGCGCGGACCGCCTTCTTCGGCTCCTGCTCGGTCAGGTGCAACGGCGTCGCTCCGAACGAGGCGGCCATCTCCAGGCGGTCGGCCACCGTGTCGACCGCGAAGACCTCGACCGCACCGCCGGCCAGCGCCGCCTGCACGGCGCAGAGCCCGACCGGGCCCAACCCCAGTACCGCCACGGTGTCACCGCAGCGCATGCCGGCGTGGGCGACGGCGTGATAGCCGGTCCCCATCACGTCGCCGGCGAAGAGGGCGACCTCCGCCGACATCCCCTCCGGCACCCGCCGCAGCGTCAGATTCGCCCGGGGCACGAGCAGCTGCTCGGCCTGCGCGCCCTGCAGGTCGCCGAGGTTGGCGCCATGCCCAAAGGTCCGACCGTTGCGACAGCGGTGATAGTCGCCGCGCAAGCAGGAGGAGCAAGTCGCGCAGGCCGTGTGGAAGGTCCCAAGCACCCGGTCCCCAACCCCCACCCGCTCCACATCGCCCCCAACTGCCAGCACCGTGCCAACGAACTCATGCCCAATCGTGAACCCCACCTCCACCGGCACCCGCCCGTGGTAGATATGCAGATCCGACCCACAAATCCCACTCGCCTCGACCCGGACAACCGCATCGTCGCCAGCAACAACCTCCGGATCCGGCTTCTCCTCGATCCTCACCTGCTCCGGGGCCTGGAAGGTGACAGCGCGCATTCGGCCCGAACCGTATCGCCACCGGCTAACGACGGCATGTCCTGTCCCGGTGGGGTGGAGCGTCTTGTACTTTTTCGCCGCTTCCGACCTCGGACGGCCGCATTCGACGTCGAAAAAGTTAAGCGAACCCCACCGGGACAGGACATGCCCCTCGACGCCCGTTAAGCGAAACCCCTGCTGGACACGGACGCCCCTTAGACGCTGACGCCCGCCACCTGGAAGCGACTGCCCTCACCATCCGGGCTCGCCGTCTCGGCAATCCGCGATTCCAGCGCCAGCTCCTTCTCGAAGTCAGCAGCCTCGCCATGCTGGAAGGAAACGTCCTTGCCTTCGAGCAGCTCGATGAAGACCTCGACGAAGCGGGCGTCGAGCTGTTTGCCGGCGACCCGGCGCAGCTCGAGGATCGCATCGTGGCTGGACATCGGCGTGCGGTAGGAATCGCGGGCAGTCATCACGTCGTAGGTGTCGGCAACCGAGATGATCCGCGACAGCTCGGGGATGTCGTCCCCGGCCAGACCGCGGGGATAGCCTTTGCCGTCGATCCGCTCGTGGTGGGCGAGGATGATCTCCGCCACCGGGCCGTAGCCGTCGAGCGAGGAGACGACCCGCGCCCCCTGCTGGGGATGGCGGCGGATCAGCATCCAGTCCTCGTCGGTGAGCGGCACGTTGGCCTTGAGAATGCGGTCGGGGAGGATGAACTTGCCGATGTCGTGAAGCAGGGCGGCGATGTGCACGAGCTCCTCCTCGCGGCGGGAGAAGCCGGCCTTCTGGGCGATCGCCCGCGAGTAGCGCGCCACGGCGGCCGAGTGCCGGGCGGTCATCTGGTCCCGCAGGTCGAGCGTGCGCAGCATCGCGCTCAACATCCCTACCTGGAAGCTGGCCAGCTGCTTGCTGCGCAGCTCCAGCTCCTCGGCCCGCTGCTGGGAAACCAGCAGGGCGCCGAGCAGGTACTGGAAGGTGACGAGGACGACGCCGAAGAGGGCGACCCCGGCGAGACCGACCTCGACGTAGAGATAGGCGATGCCGCAGGCCATCAGCGCCGCCGCGAGCTCGGATGGCAGCAGCGGGATCAGCGCCGTGCGGACCTTGAGGAAGAAGGAGCTGCGATCCAGGTAGCACGAGTAAGAGGCGATCATCGTGAAGTTGATCGCCAGCGCCAGCAGGAAGACCGCGAAGATCAGCCCGTAGAAGGCGGGGTCCGAATCGGCGATCTCGTCGCCCACCGCGGTGTGGAAGGCGATCCCGGTGACCAGCGGGAAGGTCGCGTAGGTGAGCAGGTTGTTGAGCAGGTAGTGCCACTCGTCGCGCCAGCGCAGCCACCCGGCGAGGATCGTCATCGCGCCGATCACGGCGGCCGGCGTACCGCCGAGGAAGACCATCGCCAGGACGAGGGCGAGGAAGCTGCCGGAGATCTTCACCTTCGAGGTGGTGCTGATCGCGGTCAAGTCGCTGAAGACCGAGAAGCCGAGCAGGATCGCGAACAGCGGCAGGTTCCAGTTCGCTTCCGGCGCCCGCCAGATGCCAACGCCGACGACCAGCAAGATGCCGGCGAGCTGGGCGCCTATGGCTGCCTTGGTGGGGCGGTTGTCGCTCATGATCGACTGGAGATGCGCCCGAGGCCGCAGCTCTGACTAGAGATTCCCCGGCCGTTTGCCGTTCCCTTCGCCATGCCTCCACCTCGATACTGGCGCTACTTGCGGCATTCGAAGCTATCGCATCCCCGTGCCTGTTCAAACGGCCCTGGCCATATGACCAGTCTTGTGCAAGAAGGCAACCGGAGCCGATCGCGCAGGGGCAGGAGTCGCGGTCCCGAAAATACGAAAGGCGCCCCCAGGGGCGCCTTTCGAGAAGACTGGTGCGAGCTGATCAACCTGCTCGCGCTGAAGAAGATCTAGTGACGGTAACCCATGTTCTATGCCCCTTCCGTGGTAGTTGAAGCCCGCAACGTCGTGCGCTGCATCCTGAAAGTTCCAAATGCCTTGTCAAGTTTGTAGCACAGGTTGGCCGAAAGTTGTGCATCTGCAGGAAAACTTGTGCAGAAATGCAGTAGTACGCCTCGTGAGCAATGCGTAGACGACGCCTAATCGACCCCTTGCGCCGGCCTCTCTTCCGGCGGCTCGCGACGACCTACACGGTCAACGAGCTCGGGGACTGGATGGGGATCGTGGCGCTCTCGGTGCTCGTCTTCGAGCGCACCGACAGCGCCCTGGCAACCGCCGCCCTGTTCCTCGGGACGCGCTTCCTCCCCGCCCTCCTGGCGCCGATCCTGGTCGCGCGCGCCGAGCGGCCGCCGCCGCGCTACGCGCTGCCGGTCATCTACTGCGGCGAGGCGGCGGCCTTCGGCGTCCTCGCCCTGCTCGCCGCCGACTTCTCGCTGGTCGCGGTGATCGCGGTCGCAACGATCGACGGCGCCCTCGCCCTTGCCGGCCGCTCGCTGACCAGGGCCGTGGTGGCGGCGCAGCTGGAGCCGACGGGCGAGCTGCGGGCCGGCAACGCCCTGCTCAACGTCGCCTTCACCGGCGGCGCCGCGATCGGTCCCGGCCTCGCCGGCCTGATCGTCGCCGGCTTCGGAGTGCAGACGGCGCTGCTGCTCGACGCGGTCTCCTTCTACGTGATCGCCTGGATCCTGCTCACCGCCGGGCCGATGCCCCAGGCCGCGCCCGAAGGCGGACGGATGCGTGACCGCGTCCGCGCCGGGATCGCCTACATCCGCGAGAAGGCCGTGCTGCGGCGACTGCTCCTCGCTCAGGGCGCAGCCTTCGTCTTCTTCGCCGCCGTGATCCCGGTCGAGGTCGTCTACGCGAAGGAGACGCTCGGGACCAGCGATTCGGGCTACGGCCTGATGCTCGCCAGCTGGGGAGCCGGGATGGTCCTCGGCAGCCTCGTCTTCGCCGCCGTCAGGCGGGCCTCGCTGGCGCTGCTGCTCTTCTTCAGCACGCTCGCCGTCGGCGCCGGCTACCTCGGCCTCGCGGCGGCGCCGACGCTGGTCCTCGCCTGCGCCGCCTCGGTCCTCGGCGGCACTGGCAACGGCGTGCAGTGGGTCTCGACGATCAGCGCCGTGCAGGAGATGACGGTGCAGGGGATGCAGGCGCGGGTGATGAGCGTGCTCGAGTCGATCGGGGCCGCGATGCCGGGGGTCGGGTTCCTCCTCGGCGGCATCGTCGCGGCCACGCTGACCCCCCGGACCACCTTCCTGATCGCCGGGCTCGGCGTCTTGGCCATTGTGGCCATCGTGACGCCGATCCTTGGTTCAAACTGGCCTGAACGCCTTGCAACGTCTGATTCAAACTCGCTTGACGGCGGGGATGACGTTGTGCTGGAGTTGCTTCCTGGGAGCATGCGTGGGAGTAGGCCTGTCCAGTCCGACTCGGAGGTATTGCCTTGAAGAGATTTTGCGTTCTTGCAGCGGTTCTCGGAATTGCAGCGGTCGCAAGTACTGGACTGGTGGCGTGCGGAAACGACGACTCCTCGGACTCCGGCAGCGGCGGAGGTGGCGGTGGAGAAGCGTCGTCGGTGACGATCGGGCAGGCCTCGCAGCCCGACTACCTCGATCCCGCCCTCTCGTACACGATCCACGGCTGGGAACCGATGTGGGTCGTCTACACGCCGTTGCTGACCTATAAGCGCGTCGAAGGAACCGAGGGATCGGAACTGATCCCCGGACTCGCCGAGGCGCTGCCCGCCGTCAGCCCGGACGGGAAGACCTACACGCTGACGCTGCGCAAGGGCCTCAAATACTCGGACGGCACGCCGGTCAAAGCCAGCGACTTCGAGCACTCGATCAAGCGGGTGCTGAACCTCGAGTCGGGCGGAGCCCCCTATTACGAGGTGATCGAGGGCGCCGACGCCTACCTCTCCGGCGGCAACCCGGACGCCGACATCTCCGGGATCGAGACCAACGACAAAACCGGCGACATCACGATCCACCTGACCGCTCCCGAAGGCGCGTTCAGCTTCGTGCTGGCGATGAACTTCGCCAGCCTCGTCCCCGGCGACACGCCCTTCGAGAACATGACCAAAGATCCGCCCCCAGGGGTCGGCGCCTACGAATTCACGAAATCGGTGCCGAACCGCGAATTCGTTCTCGAGAGGAACCCGAACTTCGACGAGAACACGATCCCCGGTATCCCGGTGGCGAACATCGACACGGTCAAAACCGTGATCAACACGAGCGTCCCGCAGCAGACGCAGGAAGTGATCAACAACGAGCTGGACTTCATGGAGGAACCGCCGGCGGCTGACTTCGTGGCCGAGATCCTCGAGCGCTTCGGCCCCGACGGCAGCGAGGAACAGCGCTACAAGGAATTCACGACGCTCTCCACCTACTACTTCTTCCTCAACACGAAAGTGCCGCCGTTCGACGACCCGAAAGTCAGGGAAGCGGTCAACATCGGCGTCGACAAGCCGGCTCTCGCCCGGCTCTTCGCCGGCACGCTCGAATCTGGCTGCTCCTTCCTGCCGCCGGGAATGCCGGGCTACAGCGAGTCGCTCGATTCCGGCGACTGCCCGTGGGGCGATCCGAACGGGGCGCCCGACGTCGAGCGGGCCAAACAGCTGATCAAGGAAGCGGGAGCGGAGGGCGCCAAGGTCACGGTCTTCGGCGACAACATCGACCCGACCCCGAAAGTGACCCAGGCCTATGCCGACCAGCTCAATCAGATCGGTCTCGACGCCGAGCCGAAAATCCTCGACGGCGGCGTCTACTTCCAGACGATCGGCAACGAGAGCACGGAAGCCCAGACCGGCTTCCTCAACTGGTTCGGCGACTTCCCGCACCCGGCGAACTTCTTCTTCCTCTTCAACGGGGAGACGATCCAGCCGACCAACAACCAGAACATGAGCAACGTCGACGATCCGCACGTCAACAAAGAGCTCGACGAACTGGGCAAAGAGCCGGACGTCTCGAAAGTGACCGACCGCTGGGAAGCGCTGAACGAGTACATCGTCGACAAGGCCTACCTCGTTCCCTACGGCTACCGGAAACTGACCACCTTCATGTCGGAGCGGATGAACTTCGCCGACTGCACGCCGATCAGCCCGGTGATCTACAACGACTACTCGCAGTGGTGCCTGAAGGACGAATAGTCCGCGCCGCGGGCTGATATTCGGCCGCGCCGCCCCCGCCCCCGGTTTGCCGGGGAGCGGGGGCGGATAATCACCTCGTGGTGCGCCCCCATCGCGAAGAGGTCGGGTCGGCCGGCACCGAGCTCACGCTCGACTCGTCGGAGGAGCTGGCCGACGATCCCTCGGAGCGTCCCGGCCTCGGTCCATGGCGGCTTACGGGGCGCCGCCTGCGCCGCGACAGGGTCGCGCTCGCCGCCGGAGCCGTCTTCGTCCTCCTCGTCGCCGCCTGCCTGGCGGCACCGCTCTGGGCCAGTCAGGTGGCCGAGACGACGCCGGAGGAGAACCACCTCTCCGAACAGGTGACGATCGATGGCAAGCCCACCGACGTCGTCGACCTGCTCGGCAAGCCGATCGGCCCGACCTGGAACGGCCACTTCTTCCTCGGTGCCGACAGCAACGGCCGCGACATCATGGTGCGGCTGCTCTACGGCGGCCGCAACTCGCTGCTGATCGGGATCGCCGCCGCCCTGGGCACGATCGCGCTGGGCCTCGTACTCGGTCTGCTCGCCGGCTACTACCGCGGCCGTGCCGACAGCGTCATCCGCTGGGCGATGGACGTGATCTGGGCTTTCCCGGTCGTCCTGCTCGGCGTCGCCCTTGGCACCGCCCTGGCGCTCGGCGGGCTCTCGATCGGCCCGATCACGCTCCAGGGCGACTCGCTGGCGATCCCGATCCTGATCATCGCCGTCGTCTACATCCCCTACCTGGCGCGGCCCGTGCGGGGGCAGGCGCTGGCGTTGCGCGAGCGCGAATTCGTCGAGGCGGCGCGGGCCCAGGGGATGGGCTCGCTGCGGATCGTCTTCACCGAGGTACTGCCCAACGTCGCCTCCACCCTCGTCGTCTTCCTGCCGCTGCTGGTAGCCAACGCGATCCTGCTCGAGGCCTCGCTCTCCTTCCTCGGCGCCGGCGTACAGCCCCCGAACGCCTCGTGGGGAACGATGATCGCCGAAGGCGTCGACCGGATCGTCACCGCACCCCACCTGACGATCGTGCCCGGGGCGATGCTGGTGCTCTCGGTGCTCTCGCTCAACATCTTCGGCGAGGGAGTCCGCGACGCGCTCGATCCGCGTGCCCGGGTCAGGATCGAGCACTGATGAATTCGGAGATGGCCCGCTTCGTCCTGCGGCGATTGCTCTCGATGCTGCTCGTCCTCTTCGCCGTCTCGATCATCGTCTTCCTGATCTTCAACGTGATCCCGAACGGCGACCCGGCGGTGCGGATGGCGGGCAAGATCCCGACTGAGACCCAGATCGAGGCGATCCGCGAGGAGTGGGGCTTCGACGAACCGCTCTACGTTCAGTACGCGACGATGATGAAGAAGCTCTTCACCGGCGAGACGATCTCCTACTCCACCCAGCAGGACGTCACCGAAGAAATTCGGAAGGGCCTGCCGCGCACCCTCTCGCTGGCTGTCGGCGCCGCGCTGATCTGGATGGCGTTCGCGATCGCCCTCGGCCTCTATAGCGCCCTGCATGCGGGCCGTTTTTCGGACCGCTTCCTCAACATGCTGGCGCTGATCGGGATTTCGATGCCGGTCTTCTGGCTGGGAGCGCTGATGGCCCATTACCTCGGCAACGAGGCGGGGATATTCCCCGGCAGCGGTTACGTCGAATTCTTCGACGACCCCCTCCAGTGGCTTTGGCACCTGGTGCTTCCCTGGACCGCGCTATCGGTCCTCTTCATCGGCTTCTACTCGCGGGTCCTGCGCTCCGACGTGCTCGAGACGATGGGCGAGGACTACGTGCGCACGGCCCGCGCCAAGGGCCTCTCGGAGCGGCGAGTGCTACTCAAGCACGTCCTCCGCAACTCGCTGATCCCGATCATCACCCTCTGGGGCCTCGACTTCGGCGCCGTCATAGGCGGCGCCGCGATCCTCACCGAGTCCGTGTTCGGCCTCCAGGGCGTCGGTCAGTACGCGGCCGAAGCGGTCGGCCAGCTCGACCTGCCGCCGATCATGGCCGTGACCATGTTCGGCGCCTTCTTCATCGTCATCTTCAACACCCTGGTCGACATCGCCTACGCCGCGCTCGACCCGCGGATCCGGCTCGAAGGCAAAGCGGCCCGATGAGCGCTCAGACGCCGCTTCTCGACGTCCACGGCCTCTCGGTTTCCTTCAACACGGAAGAGGGCGTCGTCCATGCCGTCGACCAGGTCGGCTTCGACCTCGGGGCCGGCGAAGTGCTGGCAGTGGTCGGCGAGTCGGGGAGCGGCAAGTCGGTGACGGCGACGACCCTGATGGGCCTGACGCGCGGGCCGAACGCGGCGATCGCCGGCAGCGCCAACTTCGAGGGCACCGAGCTCCTCTCGGCCAGCGACGAGCAGTTGCGGGGCATCCGCGGCAACCGGATGGCGATGATCTTTCAGGACCCGATGAGCTCGCTCGATCCCGTCTACCGCGTGGTCGACCAGATCGTCGAGCAGATCCAGGCCCACCGAGAGGTCGGACGCGAGGAGGCCCGCGGGCGGGCGATCGAGCTGCTCGACGCTGTCGGCATCCCCGACGCCGCCCGCCGCGCCGACTCCTACCCGCACGAGTTCTCCGGCGGCATGCGCCAGCGGGCGATGATCGCGATGGCGCTCTCGCTCGAGCCCTCGCTGCTGATCGCCGACGAGCCGACCACCGCGCTCGACGTCACGATCCAGGCGCAGATCCTCGAGCTGCTGCGGGAGCTCAACCGCAGCCGCGACCTCTCGGTACTGCTGATCACGCACGACATCGGCGTCGTCGCCGAGATCGCCGACCGTGTTGCGGTCATGTACGCGGGTCGGATCGTCGAGTACGGGACCGTCGACGAGGTCTTCTACGACCCGCAGCACCCCTACACCTGGGGATTGCTGGGCTCGCTGACCCGAATCGACCGACCGCGGCCCAAGCGGCTGCCGCAGATCCCCGGCATGCCGCCGTCGTTGATCTCGCCGCCGCAGGGCTGCCACTTCCGGCCGCGCTGCCCGCATGAGTTCTCGAAGTGTCCGCAGACCCCGGCGCTCGAGGCGCGCGCGCCGGAGGCCGCCCGCCATTGTGACCGCTGTTGGCTGGCGCCGCAGGAGAAGCGCGAGAAGCGCATCGTCGAGGGTCAGATAGGGCTGGAGGCGCCGGCACCATGAGCGAGATCCGCGAGCCGCTGCTCGAGGTCCGCGACCTCGTCAAGCACTTCCCGGTCAAATCGGGGGTGCTGCTCAGTCGCGAGGTGGACCGCGTCAAGGCGGTCGACGGGGTCGACTTCACCGTCGCGGCCGGCGAAACGTTGGGCCTGGTCGGCGAGTCCGGCTCCGGCAAGTCGACGCTCTGCCGCGCCGTGCTGCAGCTGGTCGAGCCGACCTCCGGCTCGGTCCGCTTCGAGGGCCGCGAGCTCGTCGGCCTGCGCCAACGCGAGCTGCGGCCGCTGCGGCGGGAGATGCAGATGGTCTTCCAGGACCCCTACGCCTCGCTGAATCCACGGCGGCGGGTTGGCCAGATCGTCGGCGGGCCGCTGAAGCTGAACGACATCGCCTCCGGCGCCGAGCTGAAGCGGCGGGTCGAAGGGCTGCTCGACAGGGTCGGGCTCTCGCCGGAGCACTACGACCGCTTCCCGCACGAGTTCTCCGGCGGCCAGCGGCAGCGGATCGGGATCGCCCGGGCGATCGCGCTGACGCCGAAGCTGATCGTCGCCGACGAGCCGGTCTCCGCCCTCGACGTCTCGATCCAGGCTCAGATAATCAACCTGCTCGACGACCTCCAGGACGAGCTGGGCCTCGCCTACGTCTTCGTCGCCCACGACATCGGCGTCGTCCGCCACGTCTCCGACCGGATCGCGGTCATGCACCACGGCAAGATCGTCGAGCAGGGCGAGGTCGACCAGGTCTGCGAGCGGCCGCGCGACGAGTACACGAAGAGGCTGCTGGGGGCGGTGCCGATTCCGGATCCGCGTGAGAGCCGCGAGAGGGTACGGAGCCGGTGAAAGGGGACGCGTGCCCCCCTCCCCAGACACATCTCGCTATCGCTCGATGTTGAGTGTCTGGGGAGGGGGGCACGCGTCCCCTTTCGACGGTTTGCGTATGGTCGCGGTGGATGGATTTGCCTTTGGCGCCGCCGATTAAGCCACAGTTGGCGTTGACGCGTAGAGCGCTGCCGGTGGGGAAGGAGTGGGCTTATGAGCCGAAGCTCGACGGCTTCCGGGCGATCGTCTTCGTCGATGGCGATGAGTCCTACATTCAGTCGCGGGGGGGCAAAGACCTGAATCGCTACTTCCCGGAGCTCGAGTTTCGCGCCGGGACGCTGGATCCTGGATGGTGAGTTGGTGATCCGCGACAGCGACGGCAAGCTCGAATTCGACTCGCTGCAGGAACGGATCCATCCGGCGCAGTCGCGCATCGAACTGCTCTCGAAGGAGATCCCGGCCGGGTACCTGGTCTTCGACCTGCTGGCCGAGGGCGACGAATCGCTGCTGGAGGCGCCCCTGGCCGAGCGCCGGGCCCGCCTGGAGGCGATTGCCGGGCCGGCCGGGCTGGAGCTGACGCCGCTGACGCCCGATACCGCCCAGGCCGAGAAGTGGCTCGGCAGCATCGAGGGGGTGATGGCGAAGCGGCTCGACGCCCCCTATGTCCCCGGCAAGCGCAAGGGAATGGCGAAGGTCAAGCGTGAGCGCACGATCGACTGCGTCGTGATGGGCTGGCGCCCCGGCAAAGAGGAGGGCACGGTCGGTTCGCTGATACTCGGCCTCTACGACGGCTCCGAACTGCGCTCGGTCGGCCACATCTCCGGCTTCTCGGCGGCGGCGAAACGCAGCATGCGGGCGATGCTGGCGCCGCTGGAGACGGGCCAGAGCGGCAGCGCCGAGCCGAGCCGCTGGACCGGCGGACGCGACCTCGAGTGGGTGGAGCTGCGGCCGGAGCTGGTCATTGAGGTCGGCTATGACCATGCGGCGTCGGGGCGGATTCGGCACGGGGCGCGGTTCCATCGGTTCCGGGATGACAAAAAGCCGGACGAGTGTCGCTTTGAGCAGTTGGACGAAGGGGGGTAGGCCAGCGGGTCCTGTCGGTGCGGCATCCCCCACGGTGCTCGGGGCTACGCCCCTCCGCGCCGCGGGGGACCCCCGCCCCACCGCCACCCGCTGGAGGAACCGCTTCGGCTAGAGCTCGAACAGCGAAGGCTGGCTTGAGGTTCGGGGACCGGAGGGAGCCGATGGCGTAGCCGGAGCGGACGCCGCGGATCGCGGCGCTGAAGCTTGTTGCTCGGAGCGGTCGGTTAGGGACTTGCGGAGGCGGGATCGGCCCCAGCCGCGGACTGCGCTGGTGGTCTGCTTGCGCTGCTCGGGGCGCATGTAGGCGCGACCGGCGTAGAGCTGCTCGTATTTGGGGAGGAGGTCGGGGCGTTTGGCCTGCAGCCAGGCGAAGAAGACGTCTTTGACCTCGTCGCGGAGGTGGAGGGCGACGCCTCCGAGGAAGGTGGCGCCGGCCTTTTTTGCCCGTTCGACGATCGGTCGGACCTGGTCGGGGTCGTCGTTGATTCCTGGCATCAGGGGCGCGATGAGGACACCGGAGTCGATGCCGCGGCGGCGCAGCTCGGCGACTGCGTCGAGGCGCGCGGCGGGACTCGGCGTGTGCGGCTCCGTCGCCCGCCAAGCGTCCTCGTCGAGGGTCGGGACCGAGAGGTTGACCGAGACCGGCAGCTTCTTCGCCATCCGCTCGAAGATCTTCACGTCGCGCATCACGAGTGGCGACTTGGTGAGCACCGAGACGGGCGTCTGCGCCGCCTCCAAGGCCTCGAGGATCTCGGGCATCATCCGGTAGCGGCTCTCGACCCACTGGTAGGGGTCGGTGTTCGTCCCCAGCGCCACCAGCTCCCGCTTCCAGCCCGGTCGCGCCAGCTCCGCTCGCAGCAACTCTGGCACGTTGACCTTGACGACGATCTCGCGCTCGAAGTCGCGACCGGCATCGAAATCCAAATAGGTGTGAGTTCTTCGAGCGAAGCAGAATACGCAGGCATGAGTGCATCCCCGGTACTGGTTGACCGTGTAGCTGAATCCGTAGCGCCCTCCCGCCACATGATTGAGCGCAGAGCGGGCACGGACCTCGTGGAAGTTGATTCCCATCGCCTCCGGCGCATCGAAGGTGCGGGTGACGGTGCCGTCGCCGACGCCGGGCAACCGCAGATCGTTCTCGACTCGCTGTTCGTCCCAGCGCACGAACACATGTTCGCATAGCCGGCGGACGGGCCAGGGTCCCCCTAAACGCTGGAGCCGGTCTCCTCGCGGCGGAAGGCGGCGAGCTGGTCGAGCGCTTTGGCGCGGGCTTTAGACCGCAGCGGCGGCAGCAGGGCGACGAGGTGGCCGCTGGGGCCGAGCGCCTGCTTGGCCCAGTTGCGAAAGTCGAACTCGTCGACGTGGTCGACGATCTTGGCGTCGGGCGCGAAGCGGAAGCGGGCCTGGATGTCGTTGACGACCTGGCGACCGGTGGAAAAGGTGTAGCGGGCGATCCAGTGGGCGCGGCCGGTCTCATCGTCGGCGTCGTGCTCGCGCAGGTCGATCGTGAGGTCGGTGGCGCGGCCGGTCAGCATCCGCCACATCGCGCCGACGTCCTCCCCTTCGAGGTCGCCGAAGGCGGGGTCGCGAAAATGGGCGCCGACCGCGTAGCAGGCGGTCATTGCGGCCCCGTTGCGTTGCCCGAACGCCTGGTAGAGGCGCTCGATCGTCTCGCGGTTGGCGTCGGCGGACATCCGCCCACCTTATCGCTGCGCCTTTTCCCGCCAGGCGGGAAGAAAGCGCAGGGCTGTGTCAGGGCAGCTCGCCGCGGATCACGTAGCGGAGCACGTCGACGACCTGCTCGGCGTCGCGCGCCGTCCCCTGCGCGGCGCGGTCGACCTCCTTCAGCGCGTGGTCCAGGTCGGGATCGTGGATGGTGACGATCGGCTTGCCCAGCGCCGCGGCGAAGCCGGCGTCGAAGGCCGCGTTCCACTGCCGGTACTTATCCCCGAAGCGAACCACGACCAGGTCGGCGGCGCGGATCAGCGTCTGGGTGCGGATCGCGTTGACCCCGGCGCCCTTGTGATCGCGCCAGAAGGAGTCGGCCTCCTCCCCCAGCGTGCCGCTGCCGGCATCGTCGGAGGCGGCATGGTCAGTGACCGGGGCCGAGAAGGACACCGGCAATCCCGCCTCCCGCGTCCCCGCTTCGATCCGCTCCCGCCAATCGGAATGAATCTCCCCCGCAAGATAAACGCTCCAGGTCCGGGGAGAGGGAGGGGACACCCCCTCCGAAACACTCAAGCGCGGCCCCTGCCGCGCGTTTCGGAGGGGGTGTCCCCTCCCTCTCCCCCAGCCCTCTGCTCCTCGAAGTGCTTGCTGAGCATCGTCACCTGGCCCTGGTAATTGGAGCCGAGGCTGGCGCCATAGAGGCGCTCGGCCGGTTCTGCCATCGACTCGAGGCCGAGCTTGCAGACCGGCTGGCGGTGCTCGACCATGAAGGAGACGTCGCGGGCCCGCACCTCGAGCGCGGCGCGGCTGCCGTGCCGCTCGCCTTCGGGGTCGTATCCGAAGCCCGGGTCGAAGAAGCCGGCGTAGTGGGTGCGGAGCTCGCCGGCCGTTGGGTCGTAGGCCATCATCTCGGCAGCGATCTCGGGCGGGATCGAGACACCCTCGGCGGAGAGCAGCAGGTAGAAGATCTCGGGCTCGAGCACGACCCGCCCCCCCGGCTCGGGAAAGACCGGGTCCCAGTAGTCGGTCCAGCGGTAGGCCCGCACCCGCGAGAGGTCGACCGGGAGGCTGTTCTTCTTCGCCCGGTAGCCGACCGTGCGATCGCCGGGCCCGGAGAGATCGAGGCTGAGGAAGAGGCCATCGGAGACCGCGAGGTCGGACTGCGGGACAGCTGTCGAGTCCATGTAAAGGAGCGGCGAGCGCTCCTGGAGCTCGTGGATGGCGGCATCGCTGAATCGGGCATCGCCGCGGACCAGCCGCAACTGGTTCAGCGAGAGACCGGTCTTGACCTGGATTGCGAAGGAGCGCGGGACGATCTCCAGGTAGAGCTTGCCGCGGTAGCCGGCGCGAATGTCGTCGAAGCGGTGATGGCGGTCGGTGATGACGCGGGTGAAGACGTCGAGGCGGCCGGTCGAGCTCTTCGGGTTGGCCTTCGCGCGGACGTCGTCGGGCAGCGCCACGTCCTCGATCAGCGGCACCAGGTAAGGGCGGTCGCGCTCCAGCACGGCGCCGTCGCGCAGGTCGACTTTCTGGAAGGCGATGTCCTCGATCTTTTCCTCGACTGTCGAATCGACGTCGGGGAGGAAGGAGCAGCGCAGCGCCCAAGCGAAGTCGCCGAGCCGCAAGTCGATGCTGGCGGGCTGGACCGCCTCCGGGCGGATGCGGTAGTCGCCCGAGCTGACCCACTCCGCCTCAATCGCCCGGTTCAACTCCTGCGAAGGAAAGACGCCCGGGGTCGACTCGCTCATCCAGCAGAGATTATTCGCCTCGCCCCGGTGGCGCCCAGGTAAGGCGTCAGGGCAAACTCGAGAACCTGCGGCAGCAGCTCCTCGATCCGCTCCACTTCGCCGGCCAGGACGCGCCGCCCCAGCAGCGAGGCGATACCCCCAACCACGGCCTCGTCCATCGCTTCCGGCACCGGCTCGCCGTCGGGCGCTTCGGGAGCGCCGGCTCGCAGCTTCGGCACGAAGCTTTCGAGTGCGGCCTGATAGCGGTCGTAGACGCCGCGCCCGGCGCGCAGTCCCTCGACCAGGACGATGCTGGCCAGGGCGGGGTCACGGGCGAAGAGCTCGAGCAGGGACGCGATCCCATCGCGGATCCGCGGCGCCCACTCCTGCTCGTCGTACTTGATGCAGGCGTCCTCCACCTGCTTGCGGACCCGGGCAATGGCTGCTTCGTAGGCCGCAAAGAAGCAATCGTCCTTGCTTTCGAAGTGCTTGTAAAAGTCACTCTTCGAAACTGACGCTCGCTGGCCGATCAGCGAAACGGTGGTCTTTTGATAGCCGACTTCGTAGAGAACTTCGGTCAGACCCGCGATCAGCCTTTCACGCTGATTTCGGGCAACAAACTCGGGGGAAAGGCCGTGGCGTCCGCGTGGTAGTCGCTCCATTACCTAATGAAGTCTGCCACCGTACTGTTACTTTCGTCACCACGTCAGCCTTTGATCTTCGCTACACCCCGGTATGGCGCCAGCAAAAAGCCCAGCAGCTCGGGCGTTAGATCCACCGCCTGCTCGGCTCCACCTTGACGAATTTGCTGGTGGATGATCCAAACCACGCCGCCGACCAGGGTCTCCTCGACGGTGTCTGGCAGGCCTGTGTTTGCTGGCGCACTCCGCCCCAACAGCTCAACGAAACGCTGCAGTGCATCGTCGTAGCGAGCTCGACGCCGCCGGCGTCGCCGAGACCGCCTCGACCAGGCACATCCGCGCGACGGCTGGGTTCTCGGCGACGTAGACGAGAAAAGCGCGGAGACCGGCGGCAATGCGGTCAATCCACTCCCCCTCGCTCTGCTCACAGGCATCTTCTGTTCGCTGGGCCACCTCTGCGATCGCGCGGTCGAAGGCGGCGAGGAAAACCTCTTCCTTGCCGTCGAAGTTGTCGTAGAGCGTTTTCCGCGCGACCCCGGCCCGCCGCACAAGGTCGGCGATCTTCGTCGCCTCGTAACCTTGTTCCGCACACAGCTCGGCCATCGCATTCATGATGCGATGGCGCTTACCTGCTGCTACGAATTCTCTTGGAAGCTCGGGCCGAGTCGGCTTCACCGGGGCTCCCCTCGATGGGGGTGGCATCGATTGAAGAATAGCCGCGGTGACTGGAAAACCGCGCAGGACAGCAACTCTTCTGGTACCTTGAAAGAACTGACGAGTTCTCATTGGAAACGTGCGGGTTTCCTTGTGCCATTCGACCGAATTCATTTGAGCGAGGAGAAGCTGGTCGCCGCAATTGGCGATAGCTGGCCGCCTGCCGAAGTCGACGCAGCGGTCGAACTTCTGAGCAGCAGTGACGGCAAGTTTCCTTCCGGAGTTCGCAAGCTGCCGTCTGATCTGGTCAGCGCGGTGCAGCGCGAGCGGCTGATCGCGGCGATGCTGCGAGCCGCAGCCGAACTCGGCTATCGGGGAACCAACGTCCAGGACGTGATCGAAAGAGCCGGGGTTTCCCGCCCCACTTTTTACGAGCACTTCGCCAACAAAGAAGACTGCTTTCTCGCCGCCTTCGACACCACCGCCGCACGATTGCAGGAACGCATCGCCGCCGCCGTCGAGAAAGGTGGCGACGACTGGCGCAAGCGCCTGCGCTTCGGGCTGGAAACACTGCTGCACTTCGTCGCCACCGAACCGGAGGCTGCCCGCACCCTGATCGTCGAGGCTCGCGCGGCCAGCGTCGAAGCGGTGTTGCGGCGCGACGAACTGCTCGACCACTTCGCCAGCTGCATCGATGCCCAGGTTCGCGCCCACTTCCCCGATGCCCCCGCGTACTCGCCGATCACATCGGCCGGCATCGTCGGCGGTTGCGAAGCCCTCCTCTATTCGCGACTGAACAAGGGAGAACTCGACGATCTCGATTCGCTGCTCCCCTCGATGATGTACTTCCTGATCCTGCCCTATGAGGGCCACGAGGCCGCCAGCAAAGAGCTCGACGGCAGCCGTGCGCTGAGAGCATTCAGATCGGCACCTGATTTCGCGCTGGTAGATTCGGATCGTGTCCGCGGCGGATCTACAAAACCTGCCGGGAGCGGAGATCGTGCTCCCCGGAATCCTTGACCTCGAAGCTGGCCGTCGGAGCCTCAACGCGATCGCGGTGCAGTGTGCGGCGACGCGCCTGCGTGGGCTCGGTCTCAACGCACCCAGCGCCGACGGAGACGTCCCGGCCGCACACCGGCTCTACGAGCAGCTGAGCGAGGAGCTGGGAAACCGAGCCCACTCCCGCTACAACGCGATCCTTGCTCGCGTCGCCAGCTTCGCGGGAGCCGCAGAGCGTGCGCAGCGCGGCTGACGCCGAGCGGATCCGCAACCTCGCCCGCGAGCTCGGTCGCGCCGTTGCGCCGGGGACGAGGATGTACCTGACCGGTGGTGCGACGGCCGTCCTGGAGGGCTGGCGGGACTCGACCGTTGACATCGACGTGCGTTTCGAGCCCGACTCCGACGCTGCTTTGAGCAGGATTGGAGAGATCAAGGAGAGGCTCGGCGTCAATGTGGAGCTGGCATCGCCACTCGATTTCCTGCCGCCTCTGCCTGGGTGGCAGGAGCGCTCACGTTTCCGCTTCCGCGAAGGGAACCTGGAGGTCTTCGACTTCGATCCCTACTCGCAGGCGCTGTCCAAGCTAGAGCGCGGCTTCGAGCTCGACCTCGACGACGTTCGCAGCATGGTGAGCTCAGGCCAGGTCAAGCCGACAAAACTGCGGGAGCTGTTCGAGGGGATCGAGGCGGACCTGTACAAATTCCCGGCGGTCGATCCTCCTGGACTCCGAACTGCGGTCGAAGCCCTCGAGGAGCCACAGCCCTCCTAGGCCGAACGCCAGAACGAGACTCCCTGCCAGGGGGAATGCAACTTGGCCTTAGAGCCTCACCAGGGCTCCGTACCGGCGACGCCTAAGCCATTCTTTTCAGCGGCGCTACTCAGATCACCGTCCCAGGTGACGAGGACGACATCCTTTTCACCCAGATCGAGTGCCGTCGCGAGGTGGACCGCATCGTAGCCACGTAGCTCGAATTCTTCGGCAAGCTCGCCCGCCTGACGCGCCAGGTCCCCATCGACTCCAACCAAGACCAGGTCACGCTGGGCCTCCTCGAACTCAGCGAGGGCACGGGCATGCCCTTTGGGCGTCAGGCGCTTTCCTCGCAGGGCTGCCGCCAGAGCGGCCCGTCCCTCGGAGTAGGAGAGGATGCTGGACACCACAAGGTAGGCGCTGTTCCACAGCGTCGCCGCCAACTCGGAGCCGTCCTCGTCGATGACGAGCTTGACGAGCGCCGAGGTGTCGAAGTACAGAGTCAGCGTCGCTGCTCGGATACGAGATCGGACACCGAGCCGGTGCCCTTCACCCGAGCCTTCCGGGACGATCTGGTCGTCTCCGGCAAACGAACCAAGCCACGGCGAGTCAGATCTGCGAGGGGACCGTCGGCTTCGACCGCGCTGAGACGAGCGATGCGCTTTCCACGGCGGGTAACCACAACCTCGCCGCCCTTCTCCACTCGCCCCAAATACTCGCTGAGTCGGTCGTGGAGCTCTCGGACCCCAACCTCGTTCTCCTGTGGATGTAGCGTCATACCGAGGAGGCTAGCAGCTACATCGTGCGCCGGATGCCTCTTCTTGGACCCAAGCGGGAAACGTCTCTAGAAGCGGAGGGGGTGGGATTCGAACCCACGAGCGCCTTGCGACGCCAACAGTTTTCGAGACTGCCCCGTTCAACCGCTCCGGCACCCCTCCGGGACATCAACCAGGAACCGATTCTAGGCATCCCACGACTCAAGCGAAGCAGGAGGCGGGTCGATGGAGCCCGGTGGCCAATGGCGAGCAGACTCGGACCGGGCGGTTCTTCGACCGCCATCTCAGCCTCTTGCGCGGGTTGGCGCTGGTGGCGCTGGTCTGGGGACTCGGCTACCTGACCTGGCGCGTCGGTTGGAGCGGCGAAGGGGCGAACCCGGTGCTCTTCGCGACGCTGTTGGTGACCGAGGTCTACGGGCTTTATGCGCTGGCGGTCCTGGCCTGGTTCTCTTGGTCGCGCCCGCCGGCGGTACGGCCGCTGGCGACGCCGGGGCGCTCGGTCGACGTCTACGTCTGCACCTATGACGAGCCGGCTGAGGTCGTGATGGCGACGCTGGCCGGCTGCCGCGCCCTCACCTATCCCCACACCACCTACCTGCTCGACGACGGGCGCCGGACGGAGATGGAGGAGCTGGCGGAGCTGGCCGGTGCCCGCTATCTCGTCCGACCCGACAACTCGCACGCGAAGGCCGGCAACCTCAACGCGGCGCTGCCGCGGACCGAGGGCGACCTGGTGCTGATGCTTGACGCCGACCACGTGCCGATGCCAGACGCGCTTGATGCCCTGGTCGGCTACTTCGACGACGAGCGCATGGCGCTGGTCCAGACCCCGCACGACTTCTTCAACCACGACTCCGCCCAGCACTACTCCGTCGGCCGCCACGAGCAGTCGCTCTTCTACCGCGTCATCTGCCCCGGCAAGGACCGCCACGGCGCCGCCTACTGGTGCGGCTCGGCGGCGCTGATCAGGCGCCGTGCCCTGCTCGAGATCGGCGGCGTCGCCACCGAGACGATCGCCGAGGACTTCCACACGACGATCCGGCTGCTGCGCCACGGCTGGAAGACGCGCTACCACGACGAGGTCTTGGTCCAGGGCCTGGCTCCGCACGACCTCGATGGCTACCTGCTCCAGCGCGACCGCTGGGCGCGCGGCAACCTCGCCGTCTTCACCCTGCCCGAGTCCCCCCTGCGCGCCCGCGAACTGACCCCGCTGCAGCGCCTCTCCTACTTCGCCAGCCTCTTCGCCTACCTGGCGCCGCCGATGCGGCTCCTGCTGCTGCTGACCCTGGGTGCGGTGCTGTGGACCGGAGCACTGCCGCTGAAGATCAGCGTCGTCGCCCTGGCGGCCCTGTGGTTGCCCTCGGTGCTGCTCAACCTCGCCGCTGGCGCGGCGCTCGCGCGCGGTTACATGCGCATCCCGGAGACCGCCCACTACGAGCTGCTGACGATGGAGATCTACACCCGTGCCCTGCGCTGCATCGTGCGACCAGGGCGGACTGCTTTCAAGGTGACGCCGAAGCAGGGGGCCGACGGCGGCGGCTTCGAGGCGGTACGCAAGCTGCATCTGGTCGCCTTCTGCGCCGTGCTACTCGCTGGGGGCACGCTGATGCGCCTGCTCGACCTGGCCGGGGTCGGGCCGTTGCCGGACATGCCGGGGATCGCCGCCGTGATCGTGCCGCTGCTGGGGCTGATCGAGCTGCGCCGCCTGGGCAAGACCCTGTGGACGGTCGGCCGGCGAAGCCAGCGGCGCCTCGTCTACCGCTTCGAGGGCGACGCCGAGGCCCAGTGCTTCTCCGACGACGGCCACGTGCCGGCGCGCCTGGTCGACGCCAGCGCCGCCGGGGTCGGGCTGGTTGCCGAGGCGCCGCTCGAGGTCGGCGCGCGGCCGGCGCTGCTGCTGAAGCTGGATGACGCCAGCGGGGTGCCACACGAAGTGACCGCCCAGGTCGAGGTGCGCAGCTGCCGCGAGGCCGACGGCCGCTTCCTGGTCGGGGCGACGATCGCCGAAATCGATCCTGAATCGCGCCTGCGGCTGATGGAGTGGTGCTACGTCGTCTGCAGCCACGAGCGCCTGCGCGGCCACCGCCCCGTGGCCGCTCCCGTGCCGGAGTCCGAAGCGATCGTCGTCTCCCTCGACGACTACCGCGAGACTTCGCCCGTCGCCGCGGCAGCCGCTCTTCCGGCAACGGCCCCGTAGCCCCAGACCCCCGCCCCTCATAGCTAGGCTTCCCTCAGCACCCCGGAGAGGTGTCCGAGTGGCTTAAGGAGCGCGATTGGAAATCGCGTGGGCGGGGTTAACCCGCCTCGTGGGTTCGAATCCCACCCTCTCCGTTCGCGGCTCAGGGCCTGGGCTTCTTCAACGCGAGGCGGTCGTCCTCGACCGACGCGATCTCAAGGGCCCGCCCCTCCCCGGCGGCGGCGTCGAGGACGAGGCAGTCGCCGTCGAGCGACCAGCGACCGCCGCGCTCCTCCGGGACGTCGGCGGCGCCGGGAGCACGTTCGAAGTAGCCGCCGCCGGGGCTGAGCTCGAGGGACGTACGGCCCCGCGAGGGCGGGAGCGGGTGGGTGGCCGGGCGGAACACGATCTCCTCCGTGGTGTCCTCCTCGTGAGCGTGGACCCACTTGCCCTGAAGCGCGTTCTTGCGATCACCGGCCACCCGGCGATGATCTCAGAGGCCCGCCAGTTTCCTCCTCGGACCCGCCAGCGTCGCGTTCATGCGCGCGACCTGGCCGGTGGTGAACATGAACATCGCGGCGTCGTCGACGTAGTCCATGTAGTTCATGAACATGTCACCGCCGGGGCCGTTGTTGCAGGTCAACTGTGGGAATTTCGGTTTGCCGTAGTTGGCGGCGCGGGCCCGAGGGGTGTCGGCCACGAAGTCGTCGCCGCTGCAGTCGTTGCGGTCGCCCCAGATGTGGCGCAGACCGAGGTAGTGGCCGACCTCGTGGGTCGCCGTCCGACCTTTGTTGAACGGCGCTTTCGCGGTCCCCCGCGTTCCGAAGGCGGTGTGGAGGATCACAACGCCGTCGGTCTTCGCGGGTCCGCCGGGGAACTGCGCATAGCCGAGCAGGCCCTGCCCCAGATTGCAGACCCAGATGTTCAGGAAGCGGTCGGTCGGCCAGGGGTCGACACCTCCGGTTTTGCGCGACTTGACCGTGTCGTTGGGGCCGAAGGAGGCTGCTTTGGTCGCCGTATGGGTGATGCCGGAGGTTTTTTTGCCGCGCGGGTCTTTGGTCGCCAGCGCGAACTGGATCTTGGCGTCGGCCGCCAGGCTTTTCCACGTTTTCGGGACTTTGGCGAAATCCGGGTTTTTCGCCCGGAAGTCCTTGTTGAGGGAGGTGATCTGGCTTTTCACCTGGGCATCGGAGATGTTCTGCCCCTTGTCCCCGTGCACGACGTGGACGACGACCGGGATCGTGATCAACTTGTCGACTACCCGCATGGCCTGGCCGCTCTCGATGCTGCGGCGCGTCGCGTCCTCGGCCTCGAGCCTGTATTTGCGGTAGTCGGGATTCGTTTCCGCCAGCAGCTCATGCACCACCATGTGCGCGCAGGTGCGGCGTTTCGGCGTTTTGACTGGACTCATCTGCTCCTCCGTATTCGACCCTTTGCCGGTTACTCAGCCGAGTATTAAACGCTTCTCAGCAAACTGAACCGTCAGCACTGCGCCTTACGGGCTGTCCGCCGCTCGGCGGGCGGCGAAGAACTCGCGCAGCAAAGCGGCGCACTCCTCCTCGCGGACGCCGGTCAGCACCTCGGGGCGATGGTTCAGGGCCGGCTCGGAGAGGACGTCGAGGACGCTGCCGGCGGCGCCCGCCTTGGGATCGAGGGCGCCGATGACGACGGTCGGGATGCGGGCGAGGACGATCGCCCCGGCGCACATCGCGCAGGGCTCGAGGGTGACGTAGAGGGTCGTACCGGGGAGGCGCCAGCCGCCGAGTGCCTCGGCGGCTGCACGGATCGCGAGGATCTCGGCGTGGGCGGTGGGGTCGCGGCGCAGCTCCCGCTCGTTACCGGCCGCGGCCAGTGGTGCGCCGGCGTGGAGGATCGCGGCGCCGATCGGCACATCGCCGTGGGCCTCGGCCCGGCGCGCCTGCTCGAGCGCCAGGCCCATACCCCGCGCGTGCGCGGCGGCGGCGCTCTCGGCACCGGTCGATCCAGGGAGTTCGCTCATCGATCCGGAAGTATGTCCCCTACAACTTCGCCGCCATGCCGGTGTTAGCTCTAGGGCTCGCACGAACGCAGGGGATTCGGCGAGCGATGACCCGATGAGACGACCGCTTCCGATACCCGCCACCGTGGCCCTGCTCGCGCTCGCCTTTGGCGCGAGCCCGGCGGCTGCCGCCGCGACGATCTCTCCGGCGCGCGAATTCGCGCCGCGGCAGGTGGTCGTCAAGCTCAGCGGTGAGCGGCAGGCTCGGACCCTGGGCCTGCCGGCCGGCACCGGCGTGCGCGAGGCCGCCGCGGCGCTGCGGAGCAATCCGCGGGTCGAGTACGCGGAGCCCGATTACATCGCCACCGCCGCGGCGACCGCCACCGGCTCCCTCCTTCTCCCCAACGATCCAGGGACCCTTGACGGCGCCTCCGGAGCGGCCGCGTCGGCCGGTAACTGGACCTTCAAGCAGTGGAACTTCCTGCCCTGGGAGGAGAGCGGGGGGCGCTTGCCCACTTCCCCGGGCGGGATCGACGCGATCGGCGCCTGGGAGAACCTCGAGCGGGCCGGCCGACCTGGGGCCGAAGGCGTCACCGTCGCCGTGCTCGACACCGGCATTGCCTACCGCGACCGCGGCCGCTTCGTGCGCAGCCCCGACTTCACCGCCAAGCAGTTCACCGCAGGCCACGACTTCATCGACGACGACCGCTTCCCGTTCGACGAAAACGGCCATGGCACGCACATCGCCGGGACGATCGCCGAGAAGACCGACAACTCGATCGCGGTGACCGGCCTTGCCTACCGGGCGCAGCTGATGCCGGTACGGGTGCTGGACCGCCACGGGCGGGGGCGGGCGAGCGACATCGCCAAGGGCATCCGCTTCGCCGCTGCCCGTGGCGCCGATGTGATCAACATGAGCTTCAACTTCGGCTGCGGCAAAAAGGTGCCCGAGGTCGACGAAGCGCTGCGAGAGGCCTACGCCGGCGGCGTCGTCACCGTCGCCTCGGCTGGCAACCTCGGCTCGGAGACCTGCGTCTCGGAGCCGGCGACCGGCCCGCGCGTGATCGGCGTCGGCGGGACGACGGAGGGCGGTTGCCTCGGCGACTACGCCCTGGCGGGCCGGAGGATCGATTTGCTGGCGCCCGGTGGCGGCACCCCGGTGGCGAGCTGCCAGTCCGTCTCGGCCCGACCGATCTACCAGGTGACGCTGCGGGCCGGTTCGACCCGCACCTTCGGCATCCCAGGCAACTACGTTGGCACCTCGATGGCAGCAGCCCACGTCAGCGGCGTCGCCGCGATGGTGATCGCCGCCGACACCTACGGCGGCCCCCGCTTCTCCCCCGATGCCGGACAGGGCGCCAAGATCCGCGTCAACGAGGTCGCCGAGCGCCTGCGCAAAACCGCCCGCGACCTCGGCCTACCTCGCTTCCAGCAGGGCGCCGGCCTGCTCGACGCCGCTAGAGCTACCGAGCCCCGCGGCCCCCAGCCGGCGGTGAGCCCCTAGGTCGTACGAACGATGATCACGCTGCACGGCGCGTGATGCGAGATGTTGTTCGGCACGCTGCCAAGCAGGAACCGGCGGGCGCCGGTCATCCCCTTGTTGCCGACGACGATCAGGTCCGCTTTGGTTTCCTCGGCGACGTTGAGGATCGCCTCGGCAGGGTCGCCCTCGACCGGGTGGGTCTGGACCTCGATCCCCTCCTTGCGCGCGTCCGCCGCGGCTGCGTCGAGGATCAGGTTGACGTCCTCGCGCGGGCCGAGCTCGTACTGGACGTCGGCCGGGGCGTCGCGCTGCTGGTCTTTGACTTTGCGCTCGGGGATCGGCGCGTAGGCGCTGACGACGCTGAGCGTCGCTCCCGCCAGCTTGGCGAGGTCGACGGCCTGGCGCACCGCCTCGGCGGCGGTCTCAGACCCGTCGGTTCCAACCACGATGCGAGTGAACACGCCGCGATACTAACGCTGCTTGGCGGAGAGGCCGCGATAACCGTCGCCGAGGATCTCGGTCGGCGTCGTCGCCAGTCGCACGATCGCGATCGCCATCGAGGCAACCAGGCAGACGATCAGCACCACCATCCCCGCTTTCCACATCCACGGCACGGGCGCAACCCTACTGCCGGCCGACGGGCCGAACACCCACGCACATCGTGGGAAATCGGCCCGTCGGCGGTTAGGGTGGGCGCATGGGGCTGGAGAGGGTTGCCGAGGGGGTTTGGTTGTTGCGGGGCGACTTTCGCGGTGCGATGAACGTGTACTTCCTCGAGGACGGGGATGGGGTCGTCCAGTTCGACGCCGGCACCAAGGGGATGCGAAAGGCGGTGAAAGCGGCCGGGGAGCAGCTCGGCGGGATCAAGCGGGTCGTGCTCGGCCACGCCCACGCCGACCACCGCGGTACCGCCCCTTATGTTGGCGCGCCCGTCTTCTGCCACGCCGACGACGTCGCCGACGCAGAAAGCGACGCGGCGATCGCGCCCTACTTCGACCTCTCGCAGCTGCCGGTGGCCTGGGTGCGCTGGATCTACCCCTTCCTCCTGAGGCGCTGGGACGGCGGCGCCGTGCGGATCGCCGGCACGGTTGCCGAGGGCGACGAGGTGGCCGGCTTCCGCGTCCTCCACTTCCCCGGCCATGCGCCCGGCCTGATCGGGCTCTGGCGCGAGAGCGACCGCGTGGCGCTGGTCAGCGACGTCGTCTACCTGGTCGACTCCGGGCGGCTGAAACCCCTGCCGGAGGGCGAGGCGAGCGTCCCCCACCCGGCCTGGGCCTGGGACCACCAGCGGGCGAAGGAGTCGCTGCGGCGGCTGGCGGCGCTGAACCCGCGGGTGGTCGGCGCCGGCCACGAGCATCCGCTGCGCGGCGAGAGCCTGCGGGCGACTCTTGAGCGCGCAGCCGAGAAGTACTGACGCCCGGCGGCGCGGGCGCGGGCGCATTCGCCGTGCGGCTGCCATAAGTTGCCGGTCCTGATGATCGGGACCTACGCCTCGGCGGCGCTGATCTGCGCCGCTTCGCTGCTGGTCGGGCGCGCCCTGCTGTCCGTCGCCGGGCGGCGATCCTGGTCGTGGCTGGAGCCGGCGGTCGGACTGGCGGCGGTGCTGACCGTGACCGGCGTGCTGGCGCGGGCGCCCGGCCACGGCACCAGCGCCACGGTGGGTGTGGTGGCGCTGCTGATCGCGGCGGCGCTGGTCGTCTGGTGGGTCCCCTACGAGGCGCTGGGGGCATTGCGAGCGGGGTGGCCGGTGGCGGTCGTCATCGTCCTGGCGCTCTCGATCCCCTTCGTGGTCAGCGGCCGCTGGGGCCTGCTCGGCGTCGGCTTCAACAACGACCTCGGCCTGCACCTCGCCTGGGCTGAGTGGCTGCGCAGCGGCTTCGGGCCGACGCCGGAGGCCGGCTACCCGCTCGGACCGCACGGGCTGGCGGTCGCCACCGCGGCCGTCCCGAAGATCGGCCTCGGCCAGGCGTTCATCGGCGAGATCGTCGCGATCGGTGTGCTGACCGGACTGACCGCGCTCGGCGCCCTGCGCGAGCTGGGGACCGGCCGCCGAACCCTCGGCGCAGCGCTGGTCGCGCTCACCTACCTCGCCGCCTCCTACTTCGCCCAGGCCGCCTTCAAGGAGACCGCCGAGGCGCTCTTCGTCCTCGCCTTCGCAATTCTCCTGGCCACCATCTCGAAGAAGCAAACGGAGGGCCCGGACAGCCCTGGCAACAGGACCCCCACCCCAGACACTCAACAGCGAGCGCAGCGAGCTGTGTCTGGGGTGGGGGTCCTGTTGCCAGGGCTCGCCCTGGCCGGCGGCATCTTTTTCTCCTACAGCTTCGCCGGCCTAGCCTGGCCGGTCGCGATCGCCGCCCTCTGGAGCCTTACCCAGCCGGCCGTGCGCCGGGCCCTGCAGCCGCGGGCACTGCTGGGCTTCCTACTGCGACCATTGACGCTGCTGACGATCTTCGTCCTCGGCGGCCTGGCGGTGGTGGTTACGATCGTGGGCCCCTTCGGCTTCGCCCACGGCTTCAACAAGGTCGCCGGCAGCAACACCTACGGCCCGGTCTCACCGATCGAGACGTTGGGAATTTGGCCGGCGGCGAACTATCGCCTCGACGCCGCCGGCGGCGCCCAGCTGCCCGGCCTCGCCGGCGCAATCGCGGCCCTGGCCCTGCTGGTGGGAGTCGCCTGGTGGGTTCGGCGCCGGGAACTGGCGATCCCGGTCGCGCTCGGCGCCTGCGCCCTCCTGTACCTCGCCTCGCTGCCCTTCAGCGGCGATTACTCCCAGGCCAAGGCCCTGATGATCGCCGCCCCCCTCTCCATGCTCGTCACCGTCCGGCCACTGCTCGCGGAGCTCCCCGGCATGGCGAGTCGGGGAAGGGGTCGCCGGAGCCTCTCCGCTGTTGCTCCGCCGACCCCTTCCCCGACTCGCCTACCGCGGATCGCCTGGACCCTGCTCGCCGCGGCCTTCATCGGCGGCGGGGTTTACTCGAGTTTGCTGGTCCTGCGCGACGCGCCGGTGGGGCCTGCCGGGCACGGCTCCGAGCTCGAGGCGTTCCTGCCGGTGGTCCACGGCAAGCCGGTGCTCTACGCCGGACAGGACCGCTACGCGGCCCACGAGCTGCTCGGGGCCGACACCCACGTGCCGCTGGTCGAGTTCGCCGATCCCGAAGTCTCGCCCAACCCCGAGAAGCCTTTCGATACCGGCGACGCCTACAGCCCGATCGACTTCGACTCCTTCTCGCACGGGACGCTGGAACGCCTTGAATACGTGATCACCAGCCGCGCCACCTGGAACAGCCAGGCGCCGGAGAACTTCAAGCCGGTGGCGATGACGCCGTCCTACGTGCTCTGGAAACGGACTGGGACCACGCCCGAGGACCGCCACGTCCTGCTGGAGGGGACCGAGGCCGCCGCCTTCGCCAACTGCGCCGCGCCGGAGGTTCGCATCCTGCTCGCAAATCCCGGCCGGGCCTCGCTCTTCCCGGAAGTCGCGATCGGCACCAAAGCGGCCTGGGAGGAGGGCAGCACGCTCGGCACCGGCGAGAGCACCTCGCAGGTGCTCGACCTGCCGCCGGGCAGCTGGAACCTCTCGATCCAGTACTTCTCCCCCTTTGACCTGACCCTCTCCGCGCCGGGCTTCCGCGAACCGTTGAAGGCGGCGCTGGACGGACAGCGGCCGAACACGATCAGCCTCGGCAACAACGGCCAGTTCTGGCCCGCCGGCCGCTACGAGAGCAAGGGCGGCAAGGTGCGGTTCACGCTCTCCACCGCGGAGGCCAGCGGCCTGCAGCGCCTCAGCGGCTACGACGGCAAAGCCTACGTCGGCGAGCTCGTCGCCGTGCCGGCGAAGCCGCGCCGCATCGTGCCGCTCGGAAGCGCCTGTAACGCCTGGATCGACTGGTACGAATCCCCCAACGCGCCCTGATCGGCGCATCTCTGTGTCCTCGGTCGCTCACGTGCGGAGCACGCTTCGCTCCCTGCGTCCTTGACCTGCTTGATCAGGCCGCCTTGGCGGCAAGTCTCTCTGGGGGCACCCGCACCACGTCCCACACGAGTCCGGTCTTCTCCAACCCGTCGATGACCAGGGCCGAGATGTCGACCTGCCACCAGCGCAGGCCGTGGGTGGCCGAGGTCGGGAAGGCGTGGTGGCTGTTGTGGAAGGCCTCGCCGAGGGTCGGGATCGCGATCAGCGCGAGGTTGCGCGACTCGTCCGTCGTCTCGAATTCGCGCTTGCCGAAAACGTGGCAGAGGGAGTTGATGCTGTAGGTGAAGTGGTGGAGGACGAAAACGCGGACCAGCCCGCCCCAGAGCAGGCCGGTGAGCGCGGCGAAGAGGGTGCCGCCGATGATCCAGCCGAGGAAGAAGGGCAGCAGCAGGCCGCCGATCGCCCACCAGATGAAGGTGCGGTCGACCCAGCTGATGATCGGGTCCTTGAGCAGGTCGGGCGCGAAACGCTCCTTGTTGCCGCGCTGGGTGTGGATGAAGAGCCAGCCCATGTGGGCGTGGTAGAAGCCGCGCAGGGCGCCGCTCCAGCCCTGGCCGTGGTCGACGTGGGGGCTGTGCGGGTCCCCGAGTTCGTCGGAGAAGGCGTGGTGCTTGCGGTGGTCGGCGACCCAGGAGATGACCGGTCCCTCGATCGCGGCGGACCCGAGGATCGCCAGCAGGCCGTGCAGCCACGGCTTCGCCTTGAAGGCGCGGTGGGTGAGGTGGCGGTGGAAGCCGACGGTGATCCCCAGCCCGGTGAGGACATAGAGGCCGAGGAAGAGGAAGACGTCACTCCAGTGCAGGGCGCTGCCCCAGACCTGCCAGCCGGCGAGGCCGATCGCGAGGAAGGGGATCAGCGTCACCAGGCCGGTGATGATGCGGTCGCGCGTCTCGTTCTCGACCGGCTGGATGTCGGACGGGAGTGGGCCTGCGGTTGCCATCTCCCTCGATGATAGGCACGCCTGCCCTGGCCTCGCAGCCAGGCGGCTCATCTGGATAGGCTCAGCCTCGATGCCGTTCGCCACCACCGCACCGCTGCGACGTGAGATCGAGGCGCGGATACCGGAGCGCCCGTTCACGGTCGAGTTCTGGGACGGGACGCGGCTTCCCTCCACCTCCGGCGACGGTCCCACCTTCTCGGTCCGCTCGCCCCGCGCTGCCGCCCACGTGCTGCGGGCGCCCGGTCAGCTGGGGCTCGGGCGCGCCTACGTCAGCGGCGAGCTCGAGGTCGACGACATCGACGCGGTGATCGCGCTGCTCGACGGCTGGCAGCCGCCGGCGCTGGAGGGAGCAGACAAGCGGGCGCTGCTGCTCGGCGCCGTCCGCGCTGCCGGCGTGACGAAGCCACCGCCGCGGCCCCAGGCCGAGCTGCGCCCCAGCGGCCGCCGCCACAGCAAGGAGCGCGACGCCCGCGCCGTCCGCCACCACTACGACGTCTCCAACGAGTTCTTCGAGCTCTTCCTCGGCCCGACGATGGTCTACAGCTGCGCGATCTTCTCGCGCGGGGCGCAGACCCTTGAGCAGGCGCAGGAGGAGAAGCTGGAGACGGTTGCCCGCAAGCTGGCGCTGAAGGAGGGCGACCGCGTCCTCGATGTCGGCTGCGGCTGGGGCGGCTTCCCGCTCTGGGCCGCGACCAAGCACGGTGCCAGCGTCGTCGGCATCACCCTCTCCCCTCCCCAGGCCGAAAAGGCGCGGCAGCGGGCCGAGGAGGCCGGGGTCGCCGACCGGGTCGAGATCCGCGTCATGGACTACCGCGACCTCGCCGGCTCGGGCGAGCGCTTCGACGCGATCGCCAGCATCGGCATGGTCGAGCACGTCGGCGCCTCGCAGATCGAGGTCTATGCGCAGACCCTGGCCGTGCTGCTGGAGCCCGGCGGGCGCCTGCTCAACCACGGCATCACCCGCCTGCGCCACACTGACGCCGAGGCCGGCGCCTTCTCCGAGCGCTACGTCTTCCCTGACGCCGCCCCGCTGCACCTCTCGCGCAACCTGCGGGCGCTGGAACGGGCGGGATTCGTCACCCACCACGTCGAGGACTTCGCCCCCGACTACGCCGAGACCCTGCGCCACTGGGCCCGGAACCTCGACGACAATCTCGACGAGGCGATCCGGCTGGCGGGGCCCGAACGCGTCCGCGTCTGGCGCCTCTACCTGCGGGCGGCGCGCAACGGCTTTCTCAACGGCTTCACGAACATCTACCAGGCCAGATGCTCTAAGGCTGGCTGACGCGGCGCATGCCGGCGTCCTCGGTCGCTCGCGTGCAGAGCACGCCACGCTCCCTGCGTCCTGAGCCTGCTTGGTCAGTCAGCCTTAGAGAGGGAATCCAGATCTGACGTCTGGCACCGTCCAGTCGGCGCCGGCGCTCTGAAGTTCCTCAACGGAGTAGGAACCGGTGGCCACGCCGACGACCTCGATGCCGGCACCGTGGCCGGCCTTGACGTCGCGAGGGGTGTCGCCGACGGCGATCGTCGACTCAAGGTCGAGCGGGGCGCCGGAGACCTCGCCGCCGCGCTCGATCCCCCTCTTGGTCAGCTCGGTGCGGTCGCGGGAGTCCGATCCATAGCCACCGAAGGCGAAATATCGGTTGAGGTGGCCGCGGGCGAGCTTGAGGTGGGCGGCGGCCTCGATGTTGCCGGTGACGATGCCGAGCAGCACGCCCTGTTCGACCAGCCGTGGGAGCAGCTGCTCGATGCCGGGCTTGACTTCGTAGCCCTCGGACTCGGCGACAGCGTCGTCGAGGTGGCCGAGATAACAGGCGATTGCCGCCGCCCGTTCCTCGGCACTGCCCTCCCGTCCCATCACCTCGCGGAAGACGATCTCGGCGATTTCGGGATCGGTCATGCCAGCGTGGGTGTGCTCGCGAATATCGGCGTCGACGCCGTGAAGCTCGCGAAAGGCACGCTGCCAGGCGACCGCCCCCGCGCCGCCGGTGACAAGCAGGGTCCCATCGATGTCGAACAGCACCGCCTTGATCAATGCTCCGCCTCGAGCAGGTCGCGCTGGCCGAGCGCATAGAGCAGGGCGAGCGAGGGCAAGACGAGGACCGCCGCGGCGGCGAAGACGATGAAGACGATGACCAGGGTCGGGTCCGGCGCCGCCGCCTGATCGATCCGCAGCGACGTAGGCAGCAGGTAGGGGAACTGCGCGACCCCCCACCCCCAGATCACCGCGACGACAGCCCCAGCCGCGAGCGGCCGCAGCAAACCGCGGCCGGTGGGCCGATAAGTCGAGCCAAGGTCGACATTTCGGCCCATCGGCCGCAGGAGGAGGGCGAGAAGGGCTAGGCCGCAGGCGGCGGAGGCGATTACGAGGGGGAGGCCCTGGTCGGTGAGGCGGTCGAAGACGTAGCGGGCTTCGGCGTGCAGCGCGACCAGGCCGGCCGCTGCCGCGGTGCCGGCTACCACCGCTGCGGCCAGCGCCCTCCGCACGAAGTAGCGCTCGAGGTCCGCCTCGCCGGCGCGGCGGGCGTCGCCGACGAGGAAGACGGCGGCGAGATAGGCGCCGGTGGCGACGAACATCGCCCCGGTCAGGAGCGGCAACGGCTGCAACCAGCTCGAGAAGGCGTCGCCGTTGCCGTCGGCCGGCACGTTGCCGGAAGCGATCGCGCCGACAACGGTGCCCATGAAGAACGGGGTGAGGACTGAGGACAGCGCGAAGGTGGCGCCCATGGCGCGGCGCCCCGAGAGCCCCTCGATCGACTTGCGGAAGGCGAAGCCGGCGCCGCGCAGGACGATCCCCAGCGCCGCCAGCGCGATCGGCACGTAGAGCGTCGAGAAGACGGCGCTGAAGGCGGGCGGGAAGGCGGTCCAGAGGACGACGAGGATGAAGATCAGCCAGACGTGGTTGGCCTCCCAGACGGGGGTCAGCGAGCGCTGGATCAGCCCCCGCGGCCGCTCGCCCCGCTCGGCATCGCCGGCGATCAGATCCCAGAACCCACCGCCGAAGTCCGCGCCCCCGAACAGCGCGTAGAACGTCGCCCCCACCCAGAGGATCCCCGCCGCCACATCAGCCTTACTCATCCCCCGAACCTCCCGCCGACGGGCCGATTTCGGGACGCATGGTCCCGTTTTCGGCCCATCGACCTCATACCGATCCCTCGCGTTGCGGCGCGTAGGGGCCTTCGGACTCGGGCTCGGCGCCCTCTTCGCGCCAGCGGCGGGACATGCCGCGCAGGACGAGGATCGCGGTCGTCCCCAGGGCGGCGTAGACCAGGAGGACCGCGGCGAAGGCGAACCAGAGCCCCTCCGCGTCGGTCACCGCTTCGGAGGTCCGCATGTAGCCCTGGACGATCCAGGGCTGGCGGCCGACCTCGGTCACGATCCAGCCGCACCAGAGGGCGACGATCGCACCGGCGCCGGAGACCGAGACAGCGCGCAGGAACCACGGCGTCGCCGGAATCTCGCGCCGCCTCCACCAGGCGATCGCGAGCCAGGTCGCCAGCAGCATCAGCCCCGTCCCGATCCCGACCATCGCGTCGAAGGAGAGGTGCAGCAGCGTGTTCGCCGGCGGCCGCTCGTCGGGCGGGATGTCGTTGAGACCGGTCACCTCGGTGTCGGCGCTCCACCCGACCAGGAAAGAGTTGAGGTCGGGGATGCCGACCGCCCACTTGACGCCGTCCTCCGTACAGATGCCGCCGACGTACTCGGTCTGGTGGCTGCCGGTCTCCTCGATGCACTCCATCGCCGCGAACTTGGCCGGCTGGTGCTCGGCGATCCCGCGCGCCGCCGTGTCGCCGACGAAGAGCTGGATCGGGGTGGCGATGCAGGCGATCGTGAGCGGGATCAGCAGCCCCAGCCGGTGCAGGCGGTCGCGCCGGCCCTTGAGCATCCCGACCGCGTAGATCGAGGCGACGAGGAAGCCGGTGACCATGTAGGCGGCGAGGATCATGTGCGGCACCTCGTAGCCGGTCGCCGGGTTGAAGAGGACCTTCAGCGGGTCGGTGTCGATCACCTCGCCGGCGCCGTTGAGGGTGAAGCCCTGCGGCTGGTTCATCCAGGCATTGGCGGCGACGACCGCGAAGGCGCCGCCGATCCCGGTTATCACCATCGGCACCCCGGACCAGAAGTGCGCCCAGCCTCCCAGCCGCTTCCAGCCGTAGATGTAGATCGCGAGGAAGATCGCCTCGATGAAGAAGAAGATCCCCTCGATCGCGAAGGCGACGCCGAAGACTCCTCCCCAGCGGTCCATGAACTCGGGCCAGAGCAAACCGAACTCGAAGCTGAGCACCGTGCCGGTCACGGCGCCGACCGCGAAGGTGACCGCCATCGCCTTCGACCATCGCCGCGCCAGCTCCATCGCGTCGCCGTCGCCGCGCTTCAACCCCAGGTAGTTGGCGGCGAGGATCGTCGCCGGCAGGGCGACACCGAGGCAGGCGAGGACGATGTGGAAGCCGAGCGTGAAGGCCATCTGCTCGCGGGCGGCAAGCAGATTCGACTCTGACGCCGCTGCGAGGAGCGGGTCGAACGGCAGCATGAGGCTGAGGCTAGCGCCAGGGGCGGGCGCTGACAGTGAAACTGCTCACGCCTGGCGGCGGGCGGCGCGGTAGCGGCGGATCAGCGCGTTGGTGGAGCTGTCGTGGCGCAGCCGCGGCTGCTCGTCAGCCTGCAGCTCGGGGATGATCGCCTTGGCCAGGACCTTGCCCAGCTCGACCCCCCACTGGTCGAAGGAGTCGATGCCCCAGACGGCGCCCTGGACGAAGACGCTGTGCTCGTAGAGGGCGACCAGCGCGCCCAGCGTCGCCGGCGTCAGCCGCTCGGCGAGGATCGTGTTCGAGGGCCGGTTGCCCTCCATCACCCGGTGCGGCACGACGTCTTCCGGCGTCCCCTCCGCGCGCACCTGCTCCGGCGTTTTGCCGAAGGCCAGCGCCTCGCCCTGGGCGAAGACGTTGGACATGAGGAGGTCGTGGTGGTCGCCGAGCGGGTTGTTGGAGTGGAGGAAGCCGATGAAGTCGCAGGGGACCAGCCGCGTCCCCTGGTGGAGCAGCTGGTAGAAGGAGTGCTGGCCGTTGGTGCCCGGCTCGCCCCAGTAGATCGCCCCGGTCTCGTAGTCGACGTGGGCGCCGTCGAGGGTGACGTGCTTGCCGTTTGACTCCATCGTCAGCTGCTGCAGGTAGGCGGGGAAGCGGTGCAGGTACTGGTCGTAGGGGAAGACGCCGCAGGTCTCGGCGCCGAAGAAGTCCGCGTACCAGACCGCCAGCAGGCCCATGACCATCGGCAGGTTCTGCGCCGCCGGCGCCTCGCGGAAGTGCTCGTCCATGGCGTGGAAGCCGGCCAGCATCTCCGCGAAGCGGGCGGGGCCTATCGCCAGCATCGTCGAGAGGCCGATCGCGGAGTCCATCGAGTAGCGCCCTCCCACCCACTCCCAGAAGCCGAACATGTTGTCGGTGTCGATGCCGAACTTCGACACCTCCTCCGCGTTGGTCGAAACGGCGACGAAGTGCCTGGCGACCGCTGCCTCGTCGCCGAGCGCCGCCAGCGCCCACTCGCGGGCGCTGCGCGCGTTGGTCATCGTCTCCAGCGTCGTGAAGGTCTTCGAGGAGACCACGAAGAGGGTCTTCTCCGGGTCGAGGTCGCGGGTCGACTCGGCGAAGTCGGTGGCGTCGACGTTGGAGACGAAGCGGAAGCTCATCTCGCGGCGTGAGTAGTGCTTGAGCGCCTCGTAGCCCATCGTCGGGCCGAGGTCGGAGCCGCCGATGCCGATGTTGACGACGTTGCGGATCGGCTTGCCGGTGTGGCCGCGCCACTCGCCGGAGCGGACCCGCTCGGCGAACGCCGCCATGCGGTCGAGCGTCTCGTGCACCTCCTTGACGACGTCGGCGCCGTCGACGACCAAGGAGCGGTTGCGCGGCATCCGCAGCGCCACGTGCAGCACCGCGCGATCCTCGGAGACGTTGATGTGCTCGCCGGCGAACATCGCTTCGCGGCGCTCCTCGACGCCGCGCTGGCCGGCCAGCGCGCCGAGCAGCGTCAGCGTCTCGTCGCTGATCCGGTTCTTCGAGAAGTCGAGATGCAGGCCGGCGCCGTCGGCGACGAGGCGCTCCCCGCGCTCTGGATCGGCGGCGAACAGGTCCCTCAGGTGCGCGTTGCGGATCTCGCCAAAGTGGCGCTCGAGCTTCCCCCAGGCGTCGGTCTCCTTCAGCCTCACGCGCGCGAGGCGGCGGTCTGCGACTCGATCGACTTCAGCAGCTCTCCCCAGGACTTGTTGAAGCTCTCCTTGCCCTCCTCCTGCAGGCGGGCGCCGAGAGCGGCCACGTCGATGCCGGCCTCCTGAAACTCCTTCAGCACCTGCTCGGCGTTGCCGCCGTCGGCCGGCAAGAGGTCCCCGACCTCGCCGTGGTCGGCGAAGGCGAGCAGGGTCGGCTCCGGCATCGTGTTGACCGTGAAGGGCGAGGCGAAGGCCTCGATGTAGAGCGTGTCGGAGGCGTTCGGGTCCTTGGTTCCGGTGCTGGCCCAGAGCAGCCGCTGCGGGCGCGCACCCTCGTTCATCAGGCGCTGCATGCGGGGCGAGGCGAGCAGCTCGCGGTAGGCGCGGTAGGCGCGGCCGCCGACGGCGATGCCGAGGCGGTTGATGAGCTTCTCAGGCGCCTGTTCGGAGACGGCGACGTCCCAGCGGCTCATGAAAATCGAGGCAACCGAGGCGACGTCGGGATCGAGCCCGGCCTCGATCCGCCGCTCGATCCCACACATGTAGGCATCGGCGGCGCCGAGGTACTGCTTGTCGTCGAAGAGCAGGGTGACGTTGATCGGGACGCCGGCGAAGATCGACTCCTCGATCGCCGTGCGGCCGGCCTGGGTGCCGGGGATCTTGATGTAGATGTTGTCGCGTTCCCCCTTGGCGTGGAGCGCCTTCGCCTCCTCGATCGTCGCCGCGGCGTCGTCGGCGATCAGCGGCGAGACCTCGAGCGAGACGAAGCCGTCGACGCCGGCGGTGCGCCGGTGCACGTCGGCGAAGAGGTCGGCGGCGTCGCGCAGGTCGGTCAAGGCCAGATCGAAAAAGATCCGCTCCTGGTCGTTGGCTCCGACGCCATCCCCTGCCGCCGCCTTCGGCGCCAGCTCGGCGATCTGCTCGTCGTAGGCCTCGCCGCCGGAGATCGCCTTGTCGAAGATCGTCGGGTTGGAGGTTAGGCCGGTGACCGAGAGCTCCTCGATGTAGCCCTGCAGCACCCCCTCGCGCAGCATCGGACGGGTGATGTTGTCGAGCCAGAGGCTCTGCCCCAACTCGTGCAGTCGTGCGGTTGCCTTCACAGCGACCCCCTTCAGGTCGTGGACTTGACGGTCGCCCCGCGGGCGACCTCGAGCGCCACCTCGGCGACCCGCTCCGGCGTGAAGCCGAACTCGGTCTCGACGTCCTTGAACGGCGCCGACTGGCCGAAGGTGCTCATTCCCATGATTACCCCCTCATCGCCGACCCAACGCTCCCAGCCGAGCGTCGAGCCCTCCTCGATCGCGACCCGGGCGGTGACCTCCGGCGGCAGCACCTCGTCGCGGTAGGCCTCGTCCTGCTTGAGGAAGATCTCCCAGCAGGGCAGGCTGACCACGCGCGAGCGGATACCGTCGGCCTTGAGCTGCTCGTGGGCGCCGATCGCGAGCTGGACCTCGCTGCCGCTGGCGATCATGATCAACTCCGGGTCGCCGTCGTCGGGATCGGCCAGCACGTAACCGCCGCGGCGGGCGCCCTCGGCGGAGGCGTAGCGGGAGCGGTCGAAGACCGGCACGGTCTGACGGGTGAGGACGAGGGCGACCGGGCAGTGCGTGCGGTCGATCGCCATCCGCCAGGCTTCGGCGGTCTCGTTGGCGTCGGCGGGGCGGATCACGTCGAGGTGGGGCATCGCCCGCAGCGAGGCGAGCTGCTCGATCGGCTGGTGGGTCGGCCCGTCCTCGCCGAGCCCGATCGAGTCGTGCGTGAAGAGGTGGATCACCGGCAGCTCCATCAAGGCCGAGAGGCGGATGCCGGGGCGGCCGTAGTCGGAGAAGGTCAGGTAGGTCGACCAGAGCGGCCGCATCTTGCAGAGCGACATCCCGTTGCAGGCGGTGACGGCGGCGTGTTCGCGGATCCCGAAGTGGATCTGGCGGCCGCCGAGGCTGCCCGGCTCGAAGTTCTCGACCCCATCGAAGTTGAGCCGGACCGAGGTCGAGTCGGTGAGGTCGGCGGAGCCGGCGATCAGCCATGGCACCCGCTCGGCGATTGCGTTCTCGACCTTGTTCGAGGCCTTGCGCGTCGCCAGACCCTTCTCTTCGTCGGCCTCGAAGGAGGGGATGCCGGTGTCCCAGCCGTCGGGCAGCTCGCGCCGCTGCATCTGCTCGATCTCGGCGGCGTGCTTGGAGGCGGCGAGCTTCTCCTTCCAGGCCGCGCTTTCGGTGGCGCCACGCCTGCCGATCACCGCGTCGAAGCGCTCGCGGACGCCGTCGGGAACGAGGAACTGCGCGTCCTCGGGCCAGCCGTAGGCCCGCTTGGTCAGCACAACCTCTTCCTCGCCCAGCGGTTCGCCGTGCGCGGACTCGGTGTCCTGCTTGTTCGGCGAGCCCCAACCGATGTGGCTGTCGACGACGATCAGGGTCGGGCGGCCGGTCTCGGCCTTGAACTCCTCGAAGGCGCGGCTGAGCAGGCCGCGGTCCTCGGCGTCGCCGACCCGCAGCACGTTCCAGCCATAGCCCTCGAAGCGGGTCAGCACGTCATCGCCGTAGGCGAGGCTGGTGGCGCCGTCGATAGTGATGTGGTTGTTGTCGAAGAGCCAGCAGAGGTTGTCGAGCTTGAGGTGGCCGGCCAACGAGGCCGATTCGTGGGAGACGCCCTCCATCAGACAGCCGTCGCCGGCCAGCGCGTAGACATCGAAGTCGAAAAGCTCGGTGCCAAAGCGCTCTCCCTGCCACTTCGAGGCCAGCGCCATCCCGACCGAGGTCGCGATCCCCTGGCCGAGCGGCCCGGTCGTCGTCTCCACGCCGGAGGTCCAGCGGTACTCGGGATGGCCGGGCGTGCGCGAGTGGAGCTGGCGGAAGTTTTCGATCTCCCCGAGACTGCAGGCGGGCTCGTCATGGACGACATAGTCCTCGTCGACCCGCCGCACGCCGGCCAGAAAGAGCATCGAGTAGAGCAGCATCGAGGCGTGACCGGCCGAGAGCACGAAGCGATCGCGGTTGGGCCAGACTGGGTCGGCGGGGTCGTAGCGGAGGTGGTTCTGCCAGAGCTCGTAGGCGACGGGCGCCATCGACATCGGCGTCCCCGGGTGCCCCGAGTTGGCCTTCTGCACGGCGTCGATCGAGAGCGTGCGGATGGTGTCGATGGCGAGCTGATCTATGTCCTGCGACATGCGGTCTCCGATCCTAGCCAGAGTGGCCGGCGGGCCGATTCCCGGTCTATATGACCGGATTTCGGCCCACCGGCATCAGGGTTCGATGCGGGTGACGGTGCCGTCGCCGTTGTTCGCCACCCAGACGGCCCCGCCGCCGATCGCGACCGCTCCGGGTTCGGGCCCGACCTTGATCGGAGCTCCCGCCCGCTCGGCGGTCGCGAGATCGATGCGGCTGACCGCGTCCTCGGTGGCGCTGGCAACCCAGACCGCGTCGGTGCCGGCGTCGATGCCGCCCGGCCGGCCGCCGACTTCGATCGGGTCGCCGAGGATCGCGTGGATCGAGGGGTCGACCTTGGAGACGGTGCCGGAACGGCTGTTGGCAACCCAGACGAGCCCGTGGGCGACGGTGACGCCGGCGGGGCCGCGGCCGACCGGGATCGGTTCGGTCGCCCTCAGCGTGCCGAGGTCGATCCGCCGCACGGTGCCGGTGCTGGCACTGCTGATCCAGAGGCCGCCGGCGCCGACGGCGAGGCGCAGCGGCGCCGCGTCCGGCGGCAGGCCGCGCCTGTAGATCCGGCCCCCCTCGGCGTTGACGGCGGTTATTCCGCCCCGCTCGTCGTCCGCGACCCAGACCCGGCCGCCACCGAGGGCGATCGGGCCTGGAGCCCCGCCGAGCTCGATCCTCTCGAGGATGCGGCCGCCGTTCTTGTCGATCCGCAGCAGCTCCCCGCGCCGGGTGTTAGTCACCCAGAGCCAGCGGCTGCCGACGGCGACGCCCGAGACCCCGGCGCCGAGCTCGACCGGCCTGCCGGTCCGCTCGCCGCTCTCGGAGTCGAGCCGGGTTAGGGTGCCGTCGCGTTCGCTGGTCACCCAGACGGCGTCGGAGGCGGCGGCGATCCGCAGCGGCGCCCGCCCCACCGGGATCGGTTTGGAGACGTCGATTCCCTCGTCCCCGAGCAGTGCCAGCAACAGGACGACCATGCCGGCAACCAGCGCCAGGCCGGCGCCCGCCCACTGCAGCCTCCTGCTCCCGCGCAGGCGACCGAGATCGAGGCGGCCGCCCGCTCCCAGCGGCGCGGTCGGGTCCTCGCCGGACCCGGAGAGGACCCGGGTCGCCGCCAGGCCGGCGCCCTCGCGCTCGCGCGCGGCGGCGATCAGCGCTCCGGCGCTCGCGTAGCGATCGTCCGGGTCCTTGGAGACGGCCCGCTCGATCACCGCATCGAGGCCCTCCGGCATCTCCGGCTCGGTGTCGGCTTCCTTGCGGGCGAAGGGGGGAATCCCGGTCAGTGCCTCATAGAGGACGCAGCCGAGCGAGTAGACGTCGGCAGCAGGCCCGACGCTGCCGCCGCGCCACTGCTCGGGCGACATGTACTCGACGGTGCCGACCACCGAGGCACCGCTGGCGGCGCCACTCTCGCCCAATGCCTTGGCGAGACCGAAGTCAGTGAGGTAGGCGCGGTCCCCTTCGACCAGGACATTGTGCGGCTTGACGTCGCGGTGGACGATGCCGGCGGCGTGGGCGGCATCTAGCGCTTCCGCCACCTGGGCGAGCAGGGCGATCGCGCGGGCCGGTGGCAGCGGCCCCTCGCGCTCGATCGTCCGCCGCAGGTCCCCGCCCTCGACCAGGCGCATCGCGACGATCAGCTCGCCGTCGACCTCGCGCGAGTCATAGACCGGCACCACCGCCGGGTGGTCGAGTCGGGCGGCGAGGCGGGACTCGCGCAGGAAGCGATCGCGGAAGCCCTCGCGGTCGGCAAGCTCACGGGCGATCACCTTCAGCGCCACCGGCCGTTCGAGCCCGAGGTGGGTCGCTCGGTAGACGACCCCCATCCCGCCCCGAGCAATCAGCGCGTCGATGCGGTAACCGGCAGTGGTAGAGCCGACTGAGAACTCTGGCACACGGCGGTTATATCGCCCACGACCCGATCCGCGAGATGTAGAGCGGCATCGGGCACAAACACGATTCCGCGCCCACACGATCCCGACATCCAGCGATTTGCGGCTATTGAGGATCGGCTCCGCCGCCGCGGTTAGCGCCTTCACCTAGTTTTTCTTGACTAATAGGTAGGTGCTCGGCTATTCATTGCAGCATCCACCTCCGACCCGGGCCGTCCGTTCAAGGCAGCTCGGAAGGGGCATACCCAGGGGGCAATACACATGCTCAAGAAGACGATGGTGCTGGCGATTGCTGTCGGCCTCGTGGCCGCATTCGCGCTGCCATTCACGGCCTCAGCAAAATGGACGCACCACGAAAAAGGCGAGATCCAAGAAAACGTCGACCTCGAACTCGAAGGCTCACTTGGTTTGTCATCAGGATCCGGTCAAGTCGGCTGCCAAGTGACATCCACAGCCCTGCTCTTCGCTTTCCAAACAACAGGTCAGCTGAGTTCGCTCACTTCAGCTCCGGAGGAAGAACCGACACTCGATTGTTCTGGCAGCGGCGGGTTCGTTGGCTGCCAAATCCACGGCGTGCAACCTCTGGAGATGCCGTGGCAATTGCACACAACCGGAACCGCAGAAACTCCGACGATCACCGGCACATTCGGAGACATTCACATCGAACAGACAGGCCTGTTCTGCCCGTACCGGCATCTCACAGTTACAGGAAGCGACGTGGTGTTCCAACCCACAGACGAAGAAAACAAAGTCAACGCAGGAAAAACAGTCGATCACTTCGACCTCAGCGGCACCCTCCAAGCTCACCTCTACAGCGCGACACCCCCGCCGATGAGCCAAATGACAGTCACGATGCAAGTCAAAGGGATATGGAGATTCGAGAATCCCTTCGACAGAGGTACATACAACATCTGAGTCGGGGCGGAGCTAGCCACCAGGCGTCGAGGATCCCCCGCGTCCGGCGAGGGACCCCCGAGCGTCCTCAGCCCGCGATCAGTTGCCGCGCTGCGGCACCGGCTGCCATGCGATAACCGGCCCGATCGTGGTGCCGTCTTTGGTGTCGACGTCGAAGCCCTCGGCCAGCTGGGACTGGCGGCGAGTGGCGACGTCGATCGAGACCAGCGACTGCCGTTCTTCCACGGCGACGAAGGCGGCAACCCGCTTGCCGTCGGAGGAGAAGACGCCGTTGGTCTCCGACTCGTCCGGCAGCTGGCAGAGCTTGCGGGCCTTGAGCGGGCCGATCCGTTTTGCCCACAGGCCCTGCTCGCGGCGGAACACCAGCAGGCGGCCGTCGCCGGAGACGTCTTCGACGAAGGCCGAGCCGACACCGGCGACCAGCGACTTCAGCTTGGTGCCGTTGCGGCGCATCGTGTAGATGTCGGCGTAGGCGGCCGGGCCCGGGCTGCTCTCGCCACGGCTGAAAAGAATGCCGCCGGCGAAGTAGCGTGGCTCGAACTCATCGATGCCCCGAGTCCTAGTGAGGCGTGCCAGGCCGGCGCCGCTGAGGCGAATCGAGTAAAGGTCCTCAGCGCTGTTGTTCGGCCCCTGCGCGATGCCGCGGACGAAGACGATCGCGCGCCCGTCGGGGGCGAAGTCGGCGTCGTGGTCGTCGGCTTCGCCGCTGGTCAGGGCGCGGACGCCGCCACCTTTGGCCCGGACCTTGTAGAGATCCGCGGCGCTGCCATCGGTGGCCCGCCGCTCGAATACGACCAGCCGGCCGTCGGACGAGACACGGGGAGCCGAGTCGAGCTCGGAGCCGCTGGTCAGTCGCCGCTGGCCGGTGCCGTCAGGACGAACGGAGTAGAGGTCGCCACCGCGGACGAAGGCGATCGTCCTGCCGTCCGGAGAGAAGGCCGGTTCGGTGTCGGTCGGGTCTTCGGTCAGCTGGTTGAGGCGGCCGTCGCGGACGGCGAAGAGGCCGCCTTTCGAGACGCCTTCGACGGTCGTGGATTTGGAGAAGACGACAGACTCCCGTAGACGGGGCCGCCGCAGCGGCAGCCGGTATCGCGAGGCTGACGATTGCGATCAGTGAGATGACGATGGTGCGGTGCATGGCTTGCTTCCTTTCGGTTGGTGATTGCTGCCAACCGATCCTGCGCCCTGAACCCGTGCGCGCCAACGCCACCCACGCCACCCCCCGAGCCAAGTCTGGCCCGCTCCGAGCCACCGGCACCGGACCGATGGGCCGATAAGTCGAGCCAGGCTCGACTTATCGGCCCATCGGCGGGCGGTTAGCGGTCGAGGCCGAGCTCGATCACGCGGGCGGCGATCTGGCGCGGGCGGTCGCGGCCGGCTTCGCCGGAGACTTCGAGCTTGGCGGCGAGCGCGTCGAGGCGGCGCTGGGCGGTGCGCTCGCTGACGTGCAGGGCCTCGGCGATCTCAGCCCGGGTGGCGGGACGGCCGGCAAAGGCGCCCTCGCTGCGGTAGGGAGCGACCAGGGCTGCCGCGGTCGCTCGCTCCTCCTCGTTCAGCGCCACCGAGGGCGCGTCGCTCGGCACCGTCGCCCCGACCGGCGTCGCCGGCCCGGTCGAGATTTCGAGCCGGTGGGTACCGACCATCAGCGTGTCGCCGTCGCGCAGCCGCCGCGGGCGATCCAGCGGCTCGCCGTTGAGCGCGGTGCCGTTGCGGCTGTCGAGGTCGGTCGCCATCAGCACGTCGCCGCGACGCTCGATCTCGAGGTGGTTCCAGGAGACCGCCTCGTCCTCGAGTCGGATATCGGCCTCCGGCGAGCGTCCGACCACGGTTCGCTCGCCACTCAGCCCCACCGACCGCGGAGCCCCACCGCCGCTCGACACCCACAGGCGTGCATCCATCCCGGCGACTATAGGTCGATGGGCCGCAAACGTCCCTTATATGGACGTTTTCGGCCCATCGGCGGCGCGGATAGAGTGCGCGCGATGAGCGGGGCGGACATTGAGAAGCGGCTCGCGGCCGAGGCCGCGGCGGAGCTGGTCGAGGACGGGATGACGGTTGGCCTAGGGACGGGCTCGACGGTCGCCCACCTGCTGCCGGCCATTGCCGCCCGCGGGCTGGGTGGGATCCGCTGCGTCGCGACCTCGGTCGCGACTGAACAGCAGGCGCGCGAGCTGGGTATCGCGGTCGAGGAGTTCGACTCGCTGCGGCGGCTCGACATCGCCATCGACGGCACCGACGAGGTCACTCCGGATGGCTGGCTGATCAAGGGCGGCGGTGGCGCCCACCTGCGCGAGAAGATCGTCGCCGCGGCGGCCGAGCGCTTCGTCGTCATCGCCGATTCCGGCAAGCCAGTCGACGCCCTGCGCGGCCCGGTTCCGCTCGAGCTCTTCAGCTTCGGCGCCGCCTCGACCCTGGCGCGGCTCGGCGCCGAGGTCGAGCTGCGCGACGTCCCGCCCAGCCCTGACGCCGGCATCATCGCCGACTACCGCGGTGAGATCGGCGATCCGGCCGCGCTGGCCGCTCGGCTCGAGGCCGACCCCGGCGTCGCCGCTCACGGCCTCTTCCCGCCGGATATGGTCAGCGAGGTGCTAGTGGGGGCCGAGGGCACCGTCGACCGTCTGACGCTGAGCTGACCAAGGAGACCCGATGAGTGACTTCACCGAGCTGGCGATCACCGGCCGTCTTGCCACCCCGAGCGATCCCGACTGGGACGAGGCCCGAGCCGCCTGGAACCTCGTCGCCGACCAGCGCCCGAGCGCGGTCGCGTTCGTCGAGGGCGCCGAGGACGTCGCCAGGACGGTCCGCTTCGCCGCGGCCCACGACCTCCGGGTCACCGGGCAGGCCACCGGCCATGGCGCCGTTGCGCTCGGCTCGCTCAAGGACACGATCCTGATCAAGACCGAGCGCATGCGCGGGATCGAGGTCGATCCGCAGGCACGGACCGCACGGGTCGAGGCGGGCGCCCTGATGATCGAGCTCAGCGAGGCGGCACAGGTGCACGGGCTCGGCTCCTTGCCGGGCTCCTCCCCCGATGTCGGCGTAGCCGGCTACACGCTGGGCGGCGGGCTCAGCTGGCTGGGGCGGCGCTACGGCTTCGCCTGCAACCGCGTCCGCGCGATCGAGCTGGTCACCGCCGAGGGCGAGGCGCGGACGGTCAACCGCGAGAGCGACGCCGATCTCTTCTGGGCCTTGCGTGGCGGCGGTGGCGGCTACGCGATCGTGACCGCGCTTCACCTCGACCTGGTTCCGGTCGCCGATGCCTACGCGGGCGCCCTCCTCTACCCGGCCGCGCTGGGCGCCGCTGCGGTCCGCACCTATCGCGACTGGGCGGCGGCGGTCAGCGAGGACGTCACCTCGGTGGTCCGCTTCATCCGTCCCCCTGACCTGCCCGACGTCCCGGAGCCGCTGCGCAACACGCCGCTGCTGACGATCGACGGCGCCTGCATCGGCGATCAGGCCGATGGCGAAGCTGCCTTCGCGCCTCTGCGCGCCGCACTTGGCGAGCCGATGATGGACACCTTCGGGCAGATCCCGGCCGCGGACCTCTGCCGCATCCACATGGATCCCGAGCAGCCGGTCCCCGGCCTCGGCCACCACCGGGTCCTGCGCGAGCTCCCCAATGAGGCGATCGAGACGTTTTGCGAGCTTGCCGACCCCGAGGCCTCGCCGCTCCTGCTGACCGAGCTGCGGCAGCTGGGCGGCGCCCTGGGCCGCCCTGACGATGACGGCGGCGCCCTCACCCATCTCGACGCCGCCTTCGTCATGCTCGGGATCGGCATGCCGATGACGCCCGACCTGGCGCTCGCCATCGATGACCACCTCGACCGTCTCGACGGCGCACTGAAACCGTGGGCGGCCGACGGCGGCTACTTCAACTTCGCCGAGCGCGCTTGCGACGCCGACTCGATCCTGCCCGCCGAGGTCTGCTCCCGCCTCGCCGAGGTCAAGCGTCGCTGGGATCCTGACGACCGCATCGTCGCCAACCACGTCGTCGCGCTCGACCCGGTCAGCTGAAGCGACAGCTTCAGGCCCGCGGCTTAAGCCGGATTAGCTGCTCGAATCGCGGCCAGGCGCTTGTAGGGCTCGCCGTCCTCGCCGACCAGCTCTGCGACCGTCTCGGTCGCGGTGTCGATGTCCTCCGGCGTCGCGAGGGCAACCGCCTCGATGTCGGCCCAGTCTTTGGTGCGATCGAAGAAGGACTTGAAGACGACCAACGAGGCACAGTCGAGCACCGGGGCCTGACGGCCCTCAAGCGGCACCCAGACAACCGCGCGCGACACCGCATCGTGAAGCGGAACGTTGTTGAGGAAGACGTCGATTGGAACACCCTCCCAAAAGAGCCGGGTCTGGCCGTCGCGTTCGACTTTTTCGATATCGCCGTCTTCTACGCGAACACCGTCGGGCAACGCCTCCAGCACTTTTCTCGCGTCAGCGGCATCGCAGAAGACGTTCACGTCCAGGTCACGGGTCCCGCGGGGCTCTTCGACGCAATACGCCAGCGCTATCGCCCCACCGAACGCGTGCGGTAACGACCGCGCCGCGAGCGCGTCGTGGACCGCGAACAGCTTGTCGACAAGCTCGCTCACGACTCTGCTGCCTCCGCTTTCAGCCTCTCCACCAGGGGCGGGTAGTCGTTCTCCGCCCGCGGACGAAACGGAAGCGCCTCGGCCAGCTCCAAGACCTGCACGAGGATCCGGCTAGCGCGCTCAGGATCGACGGGGGGCTCTCGCGTCCCGAGCCGAATGTCGAGACCGCCGGCGCTCGCCAGCTTGAGGAGGGTGTCGGTCCCGGGCTCGCGACGCCCGCGCAGGTAGACGTTGAGGACCGAGCGGGGAATTCCGGCACGACGGGCGAGCTCCGCCTGGCTGAGCCCACTGCGGCGCTGGATGTCCTCGATCAGCGAGGCGGCAGATAGGTGCATAGGCTCTTATGTTAGCGAATTCGCTAACGGTCTTGAGACAATCCATGCGCCGCGGCCTCGTCAGCCACGACAGTCATGTCCACGTTCGCCACCCGGCCGGCGGGGACCGAGGGGTCGCCGGCAAGAAGCTTGGCGAGGGGGTCGCGCTTGTCGGCGCCGGTGACGAGCCAGAGGATGCGGCGGGCTTCGGCGAGCGCGGGGTAGGTGAGGGTCATGCGGCGGTGGCCCTGGTACTCACCGCCGGTCAGGGCGACGCGGCGATCGCTCACCTCGAGCACGGGGTCGCCGGGGACCAGCGAGGCGGTGTGGCCGTCGGGGCCGAGGCCGAGGTGGACGAGGTCGAAGCGCTCCGGCAACGCGGATTCGTAGTCGCGCGCGGCCGCCTCGAGGTCGCGCTGTGTGACCGGCATCGGCCGCAGCGCCGCCTGGTGGTCCATCGAGAGCCCGAGCACCATGTGGGTGAGGTTGCGGTCCTCGCTGCCGGGAGCGGCGATTCGCTCGTCGACCTGGAACAGCTCGGTCTCCGCCCACGGCATCTGCTCGAGTTCGCCGAGGATCGCCAGCATCGCCCAGGGCGAGCGGCCGCCGCTCATCGCCATCGCAAAGGGGCCGCGCTCCGCGCGGGCAGCAGCGCCCGCCTCGGCGATCAGCTCCGCTGCTCGCCTTGCCGCCGCCTTCTCGTCGGCGACGACCTCGAGTTTGGTGATCACCAGCTAGCTCGGCTTCTCGTCGTGCCCGCCGAACTGCTTGCGCATCGCCGAGAGGACCTTGTCGGCGAAGTCGTCGAGATCGCGGGAGGCGAAGCGCTCGTACAGCGCCGCCGTCAGGACCGGTGCGGGCACGCCCTCGTCGATCGCGGCGATCGAGGTCCAGCGGCCCTCGCCGGAGTCGGAGACGCGTCCCTCGAACTCGGCCAGATCGGCTGATTCCTGCATCGCGGCCGCGGTCAGGTCGAGTAGCCAGGAGCCGATCACGCTGCCACGGCGCCAGACCTCGGTCACCTCCGGCAGGTCGAGGTCGTACTGGTAGTACTCGGGATGGTCGAGTGGCGCGGTCTCGGCGTCGGCCTCGCGCTGGACCTTGCCGGCGTTGGCGTTCTTGAGGATGTTGAGGCCCTCCGCGTAGGCGGCCATCAGCCCGTACTCGATGCCGTTGTGGACCATCTTCACGAAGTGGCCGGCACCGTTGGGACCGCAGTGCAGGTAGCCGTTCTCGGCCGGGGACGGATCGCCGGAGCGCCCCGGCGTGCGCTCGGCCGACTCGACGCCCGGGGCGAGCGAGGCGAAGATCGGATCCAGCCGCTCGACGGCGCGCTCGGGCCCGCCGATCATCAGGCAATAACCGCGGTCGAGGCCGAAGACGCCGCCGCTGGTCCCGCAGTCGACGTAGTCAACCCCGCCCTCGCCGACCTTGGCGGCGCGGCGGATGTCGTCGCGGTAGTAGGAGTTGCCGCCGTCGATGATCGCGTCTCCGGCGTCAAGCACGGCGGCGACCTTCGCGACCGTCTGCTCGGTGATCTCACCGGCCGGGACCATCACCCAGACCGAGCGTGGTGCGCTCAGCTTCTCCGCCAGCTCCTCGAGCGAGGAAGCGCCGTCGGCTCCTTCGCCGGCCAGCGTCGCGACCGCGTCGGGGTTGACGTCGTAGGCGACGATCTCGTGACCGTCCCGCATCAGGCGCCGCGCCATATTCGCCCCCATGCGGCCGAGGCCGACGATTCCCAGCTCCATTCGCGCATCCTACTTCCACGAGTCTGCACTTGACCGTGTTATGGACGGTCTACAGCAGACTCGTGAGACGGGAGCGCGAGCGAGTAGCCTGCGCGCCGATGGGGAAGGCCTCCGACACCGCCGCTGGCGTGCTGGCGATCTTTGGGATCAGCGGCGACCTGGCGAAGAAAATGACCTTCCGGGCGCTCTACCGGCTCGAGGCCGCCGGCAAACTGGAAGCGCCGATCGTCGGCGTTGCGATCGACGACTGGGACGACGAGCGGCTGCGCCGGCACGCGCGTGAGTCGATCGTGGGGACCGTCGAGGACCCCGACGAGAAGGTCCTCACCCGCCTCACCGCCCGCCTCACCTACGTCCAGGGCGACTACGCCGACTCGGCGACCTTCGAGCGGGTCAAGGAGGCACTTGGAGACGCCGAGAACCCCGTCTTCTACCTGGAGATCCCGCCCTCGCTGTTCGCCACCGTGGTTCAAGGGCTCGGTAAGGCCGGCCTGACCGAGAACGCCCACGTCGTGATCGAGAAGCCGTTCGGGCACGACCTCGAGTCCGCCCGCGAGCTCAACGCGGAGCTTTGCGCGGTGCTGGACGAGGGGCAGATCCTGCGGATCGACCATTACCTCGGCAAGGAGCCGGTGATGGACATCAACTACCTGCGCTTCGCCAACTCGATCCTGGAGCCGGTCTGGAACCGCGAGCACGTCTCCCATGTGCAGATGACGATCGCCGAGGACTTCGGTGTCGACGATCGCGGCCGCTTCTATGACGAAGTCGGGGCGATGCGCGACGTCGTTCAGAACCACGCCCTGCAGGTGCTGGCGCTGGTCGGCATGGGACCGCCGACCGGCAACCACCCCGACTCGATCCGCGACAAGAAGCTCGAATTCTTCAAGGCGATGCGGAGCGCCGATCCGAGGCGCTACGTCCGCGGCCAGTACGAGGGCTTCCGCGAGGTCAAGGACGTCGCTCCCGACTCGACCACCGAGACCTTCGCCGCGCTCGAGCTCGAGGTCGACAACTGGCGCTGGAGCGGCGTCCCCTTCTTCGTTCGCGCCGGCAAGTGCATGCCGGCCAAGTCGAGTGAGGTAACCGTCGTCTTCAAGCGCCCGCCCCAGCTCGGCATCGGCGGCGGTCGGACGCCTGAGCCGAACCAGATGACGATCCGGATCGAGCCCAAACCGGGCTCGCGGATGCGGCTCTACGCGAAGAAGGCCGGCGAGGAGGCATTCGAGCCGGCCGACCTCGAGGTGCTGTTCGAGAAAAAGCCGGGCGACGACCCCGAGCCCTACGAGCGCCTGCTCGGTGACGCGATCGCCGGCCGCCACCAGCTCTTCACCCGCCAGGACACGGTCGAGGAGACCTGGCGGATCGTGCAGCCGCTACTCGACGAACCGGGTCCGGTCCACCCCTATGCGCCGGGGACCTGGGGACCGGAGGAGGCGAAGAAGCTCACCCGCGGCGTCGCCCAGTGGTCGGAGCCGTGGCTGCCGGAACCGCTTTCCGCCAACGTGCTCGGTTTCTAGAAGCGCAGGCCGGCGGGTCCTGTCGGGTCACAGGCGGCGCAGGCCGGCGGGTCCTGTCAGGTCACGGACGGGCAGGCCGGCGGGTCCTGTCAGGTCACGGACGGGCAGGCCGGCGGGTCCTGTCAGGGAGATGGGGTCTTCGTCCTCGCAAGCTGCGGGCGAAGACCCCAGATCTCCCTGCCACCCGCCGGTCAGCCGCTTAGGCTGACTAGCTTCATGGTCTCAGCCGGGGAAAGAGCAGACTCGCTTCTAGAGCAGCTTGGTTACGAGGCTTGGCGGCCGGGGCAGAAGGAGGCGGTCGAAGCCGCGCTGGAGGGGCGGGATTCGTTGATCGTGATGCCGACGGGAGGCGGCAAGAGCCTCTGCTACCAGCTGCCGGGACTTGCTACCGAGGACCTCACGATCGTGGTTTCACCGCTGATTGCATTGATGCGCGATCAGTGGACGCGGCTGACCGCGGCCGGCCACCCGGTGACGATGATCGCTTCGGGGATGAGCGAGGAGGACGCCTGGTGCGCGCTCGACGACGTCCGCAGCGGTGCCGCCCGGATCGTCTACTGCTCGCCGGAGCGCTTCGCCTCGAACGCCTTTCTCGATGCGATCGGCCAACGGCGAATCGACCTGCTGGCGGTCGACGAGGCCCACTGCGTCTCCGAGTGGGGGCATGACTTCCGGCCCGACTACCTGCGGCTGCCGCAGATCGCCGACCGGCTCGGACGGCCGACGGTGATGGCCTGCACGGCGACGGCGACGAAGCCGGTCGCCGCCGAGATCGCCTCCCGCTTCGGCATGCGCGAGCCGCTCCAGGTCCGCTCCGGCTTCGACCGCCCCAACCTCTCCTTCGACGTCGTCCCGCTCGAGGGCAAGGGCTCAAAGGCGCGGCGCCAGGCGCTGCTCGAGGCCGGCCTCGGCGACCCGGCCAACCGGCCGGCAATCGTCTACTGCGGCACCCGCAAGGACACCGACGAGGTGGCGGCGACGCTGCGCGAAGCCGGCCAGGCGGCGCTCGCCTACCACGCCGGGATGGAAGCGGCGGAGCGCACTTCGGTCCAGCAGCGCTTCATGAATGGCGAGGTCGAGGTGATCGTCGCCACCAACGCCTTCGGCATGGGGGTCGACAAGGCCGATGTGCGCTCGGTCTGGCACATGACCGTCCCGACCAGCGTCGAGGCCTACTACCAGGAGGCCGGGCGCGCGGGCCGCGACGGCCTCTCGGCCCGCGCCGTGCTGCTGGCGATGAAGGCCGACCTCGGGCGCCTGGTCCGCTTCAACGAACAACGCCGCGGCGACCCAGAGCTGGCGATCGCGCACGAGCGCGGCTGGCGCGCTTACCACGCGATCAAAGCTTTCATCTACTCCGGGCGCTGCCGCCGCCGCGCGCTGCTCGACCACTTCGGCGACCGTTTGGCGGGAGCGCCGCTGGAGCGCTGCTGCGACGTCTGCGACGCGCGCGAGTGGCTGCCCGATCCCGAGACGATCGCGGTGCGCCGGCCCAAGGGTTCCGGCTCGGCTGCCCCGGCCCCGGACCTCTCGCCTGCCGACGCGCCGCTGTTCGAAGCGCTGAAAGCCTGGCGCCTGCGTGCCGCCGCGGGAAAGCCCGCCTACACCGTGGCCAACAACCGCACGCTCGCCGCGATCGCCGGCATCCGCCCCGGCAACGCCGCCGCGCTGATCGAAATCAGCGGCGTCGGCCCCGGCTTCATCTCCAAGTACGCGCCCGAGGTGCTGGCGATCGTCGCCGAGCACCCCGCCGCGCTGGCGGCTTGAGGCGGGGGCGCGCTCCCGCGCGCGCCCGTCCCTAGTCCTTCGGACGCCTCGAGGTAAGGCCCTGGAGGACCACCTCGATTGGCGATCGATGCGCGCCGTTGCTGTTCGTCCTCTCGCGGGCGCGCCGCACCTCCAGCGCGATTTCTCCCATCTGAGCACCGACGTCGCCGGCTTTCCTCGCCGCCTTTTTGAGGTCCTTGGACTTGACCCCGTTGAGGGCACCGCCGAGACCGCGATGACGGTGCGACTGACGGGCACTCAGAGCGGCGATGCCCCCGGCCGCACCGGCGAGCGCTGCACCTCCGGCAACCAGCGGCACTTTCGCTTTGCTGGCGGCCCGACCGACTTTGCGGCCCGCGTCTTTCGCGGTTTCCTCGACCGTTTCACCGGCGGCTTTGGTTTTGTTCACCAGGGCTTTCGGTTTGCTCGAAGAGCCGGCTTTCGCTTTCGGCTTGCTCGTCGAGCTCGCTCTTGACCCGTTGGACGACGGTCGTTTAGACGACGTCCGTTTGGCCGACCTGCGTTTCGGTTTTTTCGATCTGCTCGATGCCCCCGTTTTCGATTTCGGTTTGGGTTTCGAGCGCGTTTTAGTCTGCGCCATGTCTTCTCCTCCTCTAGATCAGCTTCTGTCGCCTAGCTCTGCCTCGCGGCTGCGGGCACGCTCCTCGTCGAGCTCGGCCTCGACTTTGGCCCGCTTCGCCTTCTCCTCGGCAACTGCGGCCTCGGTACGACGCTCATCCGCGCGCTCACGGTGGTGACGGACGTCGTCGTGCTGCGCCTCTCCCTGAACCTGCGCGAACTCACGCTCACGGCTCTTCTTGCGCGCCGCGACGACCACGATCGCGAGAACGATCAGGACCGCGACCACAATTGCGATTACTGCAAGCGTCGACATCTCTCCTCCTTCGGGCTGCTTACATCTCCTCTCTGCCCACGAGGACCGGATTGAAACTTCTTTCTGGCCGTTGCAACGAGTTCGTGCAGGCCTGCGCGTGTTTGAGGAGGTCATGCGTGCAGCCGGTCGAAGAGATCGCGGATGATTCGCGGACACAAGGTCCAGGTCTCGGCGTGCGCGCTTGCCGCCGTTCTCGCCCTCGCGCTGGCGCTCTTACTCGCGTCCACGGCGGTCGCCAGTGCCGGTCTGCTGGAACCGCGTGGCAAGAAGGTCTGGTTCGGGATCTCCGATACCGGCGACCCGGCCGACTTCGGACAGTTTTCGGACGACGTGAACAAGCACCCGGCGGTGATCCAGTCCTTCCGCACCTGGGGTACCGACTTCCCGGACTCGATCCAACGCTGGCAGACGGCGCGGGCGCGACCGGTCATCCACATCACCACCGCCGACAACAATGACGGGCACGAGATCATCACCCCGCGGGCGATTGCCAAAGGCGCCGGCGATGAGTACCTGATCCGCCTCAACCGCCTCTTCTACGAGAAGGAGATGCGCGCCTACGTGCGCCCGCTGGGCGAGCCCAACCGCTGCCTCAACGTCTACGCCGCCTACGACTGCGCCGGCACCGCCCGCGACTCTGCCCACAGGCCGCGCTGGTACAAGCTCGCCTTCCGCCGCATCTACGTGATCGTCCACGGGGGCGGCAAGGCCCGGGCGATCAACCGGCGCCTCGCCGAAGCCGGGCTGCCGCAGCTGAACGCCGACGTCGACGGCCTGCCGAAAGCGCCGGTCGCGGTGATCTGGAGCCCGCTGCCGTCGGGCTCACCGACCGTGCCCCAGAACCGGCCGCGCAACTTCTGGCCGGGCTCGCGCTGGGTCGACTGGGCGGGAACCGACTTCTACGCCTCCTATCCGGAATGGAAATCGCTCACCGGCCTCTACAACCGCTATCCGAACAAGCCCTTCGCGATCACCGAGTGGGGGGTCGAAGCCGGCGACGACCCGGCCTTTGTCAGCAGGCTCTTCGCCTGGGTCAAAAAGCACCCGCGCTGCAAGATGCTCGTCTACTACCAGGACTTCGGCGATACCAGCAACTACCGGATCCAGAACTACCCGACCAGCCTCAGCGTGCTCAGGGACCGCCTGCACTCCGGTCTCTTCCCGGCCTACGCGCCGGGTGCGCCTCGGCTACCGCCACCCCCGCCCGGCGGCGTTGCGCCCGGGCGCCCTTAGCACCCGCCTTCTTCGCCTTCTTCTTCTCGGCCAGCTTGGGCTTCGGCTTGAACGGCTGCAGCGCGGTGATGCTGGAGTAGCCGGTGAGGTAGATGCGGCGGCCGTCGGAGATCACCGGCGTGTAGGTGCCCTTCGGGTAGTGGAAGACGCGGCGGCCGCTCCGCATCATGAAGCCCGAGGTCGTTTTGTTCGTGAACTCGGCGACGTAGACGATGTCGCCCACCGCCGAGAGCGAGCCGATCACCTGGCCGCCGGCGGAGCGGCTCCAGCGCAGATCGCCGTCCTTGGCGTCGATGGCGTAGATATTGCCGTCGAAGGAGCCGATGAAGACGGTCGGCGGGCTGTGCTTGGTGTTGGCGACGGTCGGGCCGGAGTACGCGTAGCCGCCGGTCGAGTAGCTCCAGGCAAGCTCGCCGCCGCCGGTCTCGAAGCTGTAGACGCGGCCGTCGTTGTTGCCGGCGTAGACGCGGCCGAAAGCGATCGCCGGCGTCGAGTAGAAGGCGCCGGTGCCTCCGAAGCCAGGGCCCAGCGAGCCGCTCTGCCAGACCAGCTTGCCGTTCTCTGCGTCGACCGCGTTCATGTAGCCGCCGTAGTCGCCGACGAAAAGCTTGCCGCCGTAGTAAGCGGGTGCCGACTTGATCGGGCCGCCGAGTCCGGTCGCCCAGCGCACGTTGCCGCTGATCGTGCTGAGCGCGTAGAGGTTGCCGTCCTCGCAGCCGAAGTAGACCGTGCGCCCGATCACGATCGGCGAGGACTCGGCACGGCTGGGCAGGGGCTTCTTCCAGATCGTCTTGCCGGTCTTCGCGTCGAGCTTGAGCACGTGGCCGGGCACGAGGTTGACGATGTAGAGACGATGGCGTGAGTAGGCCGGCGAGGAGGCATTGAGCCGACCGACCCGCCGTTTCCACAACTCTTTGCCGGTGTCGGCATCGAGCGCGTAGGCGTAGCCGCTGTTGTTGACGAAAAAGAGTTTGCCGCCGACGTAGATCGGCGGGAACTCGAGCAGCGGCCGGTCGGTGAAGCGCCAGAGTTTGCGGAACGGCGGCTTGATTCCCTTCACCGGCAGATAGCGGGTGCGGGCGCGGTCATAGCCGAAGATCGGCCAGTTGACCGTCTTCGCTTTCTTGACCTTCTTCGGCTTCTGCGGTTTGAAGATCGCGTCCGGGTTGTGGACGTCGGCCGGGCGCTTCAACAGCTCATAGCCGACGATCGCGCCACTGAGGACGATCGCCGCGAGCAGCAGGGCGATCACCGGCAGCCGGTTGCGGTGCAGGAGCCGCTCGAAGTCGCGCAGGAGAGCGTCGCGCCGGCGGGCCTGCGGCCCGCCCTCAGCCATTCGCCGCGCGTCGCTCGGACTCTTTGACGATGCCGTTCAGCAACGCCTTGATCGCCTGCCTGACGACCCCAACGACCGCGGCCCCGACCAGCGGCAACGTCGGCGTAGTCCGCACCGCGTAGACCACCTTGGTCCCTCCATCCTGCGGCGTTAGCTCGACCGTGCCGACGTGGTCGCGCAGAGGAGCGCCGGACAGCAGCTTGTAGCTGAACCGGCTCGGCGGTTCATACCCAATCACTTCCTCGCGCAACGGCGGCCCGGCAGAGGTCAGCACCCGAATCGCTCCCACGCCATTCGGGGGCGGCTCCCCCTCCCGCTCGAGAATCGACTTCCGCATCGGCGTGATCTCCGCATACAGATGGTGTTCGGTCAGGACCGCGAACACCGTCTCCGGCGGCGCCGCAACCTGTCTCATGAAAGTGAAGCTGGCCATCGGTCGGGAAGCGTATAGGGAGTCGGGCACCGCTCCCCGCTCAACTTTTTTGAGGGACGGCGAAAGCCGTTCGAGATCGTTGCCAGCAAAAAAGTACAAGCCGCGGGGAGCGGTGCCCGACTCCCTAAGACAGTTCCCACCGCTGAGGGTCAGTGCCCTCGACAGTGGCCACTACGCCCTGGATGGCGAGGTGATCGAGACATGAAAGGACTATCTGGAGGACCCAGGCGCTGGCAGGGGTGTTGAGATTCTCGGCACCGACGATCTCGGCGACGATTTCGAAAGCCGTCCGCTCCTTGTTGGCGAGCGCCTCGCGGACCTTGCCGAGCAGCTCCTCGACCTGGCGCCGCGCCTCGGCGATCTTGGCCTCAGGGTCGCGAAACGGACGGCCGTGGCCGGGCAGGCAGAGTTCAACTTCGAGTGGCTCTACCTCGTTCAGGCCGCCGAGGAATTCGCCCACGGGGTCGGGGGTGTGGCCGTAGTCGAAGAAGAGGACCGTGCGCCCGAGCAGATGGTCGCCGGAGATCAGCAGCTTGCGCTCGGGCTGGTGCAGAACGACGTGCGAGGGGGCGTGGCCCGGGGTCTCGTGGACCTGCCAGCTGCCGAGACCGGTCTCGACCTCGACCCCGGGGACGAGCTCGCGGTCGGGCACCTGGATCGCGTCGATCCCGGTCTCTTCGTCGCCGCTGCGGGCCTCGCGATAGCGCTCGAGGGCGGCGACGGGGACGCCGCTCTGGCGCGCCACCTCGAGCCGGTGTTCGAGCGCCGCCGCCGGGTCGTCGGCAAGCAGCCGCACGTGCTCCCAGGCGGGGTGCATCCAGAGCTCGCAGCCGGCGGCCTCGACGATGCCCGCCGCCAGCCCGTAGTGGTCGACGTGCGAGTGCGTGCAGACGAGCAGGCCGATGTCTTCGACCCCGAAGCCCGCCTGCGCCAGCGCCAAATCGAGTTGGCGCAACCGTCCCTTTCCTCCCATACCGGTGTCGAAGAGGACGATCCCGTCGCCGGCTTCGACCGCCCAGGCGTTCCCGTGCGGCACCCCCGGCCAGGGCAGCGGCAGCCGCAGCCGCCAGATCCCCGGCAGCACTTTCTCCGTGCGCGGTGCGTTGGCGCGTGCGGCGGTAGCCATCGCGCGCATCCTCTCAGGCCGGCGGGCCGGCAAGCCGGTCCCGGCTGGCCATGCCGGCCGGCGCGCCGCTACGGCGCCGTGAAGCTGGCGGGGTCGGGACCGATTCGCTCACCGGCGTCGAGCCCTGCGATAGCGGCCATGTCGTCCTCGCTCAGCTCGAAATCGAAAAGCTCGATGTTCTCGCGGATCCGCTCCGGCGTGACCGACTTGGGGATGACGACGTTGCCGAGCTGCAGGTGCCAGCGCAGGATCGTCTGAGCCGGGGTGCGCTCGTGGTGGGCGGCGATCGTCTCGATCGTCGGCTCGGCGAGCAGGGCGCCCTGGGCTAGCGGGCTCCAGGCCTCGGTCGCGACGGCGTGCTCGGCGTGCCAGGCGCGCAGGTCCGCCTGCTGCAGGCGCGGATGCAGCTCGATCTGGTTGACCGTGGGCAGGTACTCCGCCTCTCGCCGCAGCCGCTCGAGGTCCTCGATCCGGAAGTTGGAGACGCCGATCGAACGCGCCAGGCCCTCTTCCTGAATTCGTTCGAAAGCGCGCCAGGTGTCGAGGTAGCGATCGTCGCCCGGGACCGGCCAGTGGATCAGGTAGAGGTCGACCCGGTCGAGGCCCAGTCGTTCGCGGCTCCTTTCAAAGGCATGCAGGGTGGAGTCGTAGCCCTGCTCGCTGTTCCAGAGCTTGGTCGTGACGAAGACGTGCTCGCGGCTGCAACCGCTGGCGGCGATCGCCGCCCCCACGCCCTCCTCGTTGCGATAGGCGGCGGCGGTGTCGAAGTGGTGGTAGCCCGCCGCCAGCGCCTCCTCGACGACCTCCTGCGTGTCCTCGGGCGGCACCTGGAAGACGCCAAAGCCGAGCTGGGGAATCTCGACGCCATCCCGGAGTGAGACAGCGGGGATCAAGGTCGCGCGCGTCATCTACTGCCTCCCGTTCATTGGATGACTGGAACTGTCCGCTACCCGCGCGGCCTCCGAATATGCGCGGTGTTCGGGCGACCGCGACGTTAGCTGGTCGCCAGCCCGACGGCGAGCAGCGGGAAGGCCGACATCACTCCGAGATAGGCGCCGATCGCGGCGCCGCCGCGGAGGCTGGTTGAGCGCGAGCGGGCGCCGGAGATGGCGCCGACGAGCACGAAGAACGCGGCAATTCCGAGGCCGAGCCAGAAGACGGGAGGCATGCGGCGCGACAATACCGAAACGGCGGCGGCGTTCGACGCGGCTGGGCGGGCAAGTCGCTCCCCAGCCGGCCGCGAGCGGGTAGGTTGCGGGTGTGAAGCTGCTCGCCTTCAGCGACCTGCACCGCGATCTGGCGCAGGGCGCGCGGCTGGTCGAGATGTCGGCCGAGGCCGATGTCGTGATCGGCGCCGGCGACTTTGCCTCCGTCCACGAGGGGCTGGAGGAGACCCTCGGCGTCCTGGCGGCAATCGAGGCGCCAACCGTGCTCGTGCCCGGCAACAACGAGACCGCCGACGCCCTGCGCGAGGCGGCCGCCGGCTGGGCCGCCGCGACGGTGCTGCACGGCGAAGGCGCGACGATCGCCGGCACCGAGTTCTTCGGCCTCGGCGCCGGGATCCCGGTCACCCCCTGGGAATGGAGCTTCGACCTCGATGACGAGGAAGCGAGCGGGCTGCTCGGCCCCTGCCCGGAGGGCGCGGTGTTGGTCCTCCACTCCCCCCCGCGCGGCCACTGCGACGCCAGCGCCGACGGCACCTCCTTCGGCAGCCCGGCGCTGCTGCGGGCGATCGAAGAGAAGCGCCCGCGAGTGGCCGTCTGCGGCCACATCCACGAGTCGTGGGGCTGCCAGAGCCAGGTCGGCGCGACGCCGGTGCGCAACCTCGGCCCAACCGGCACCTGGATCGAGATCTGAGCTCGAACTCGAACCTTTTTGGGGCCTATAGCCCCCAAAAACGCTCGGGGATAATCCGGCGATGACCTATCGCCTGCTCCGGTCCGCCGACGCCTTCTGGCGACCGTCGAACCAGATGTCGGTGCTGAACACCGACCTCGGCAAGCAGCTCGAGGCGAGGGCGCTCGGCGCGCGGCTCTGGCGGCTGGAGCCCGGGCAGGCGTCGACCAAGCACCGCCACCGCACGCAGGAGGAGCTCTACGTCCTGCTCGAGGGGCGGGGGCGGGTGCGGGTCGAGGCAGAGGAGCCGCTGACTTTGGAGCCAATGGACTCGCTGTTGGTCGAGCCCGGCGCGGCGCGCCAGCTCTTCAACGACACCGACGCCGATCAGCTCTGGTTCGTCGTCGGCGCCCCGCCGGAGCTCGCAAACACGCTGGAGATGAGCGAGGAGCAGCTGCGCGAGCTCTACCCCGACGGGCCGAAGGCGCTGCCCCCCGAGCTGGGCGGCTGAGCAATGGCGGCTCCCGAGGCGAGCCCCGGCGTCGCCTTCGAGAGCGGCGCCGGTCGCTGGCTGCTGACCGTCGCCGTCGCCGGCTCGGGGATGGCCTTCCTCGACGGGACCGTGGTCAACGTCGCCCTGCCGGAGATCGGCCGCGAGTTCGACGCCAGCACCAGCGCCCTGCAGTGGATCCTCAACGGCTACCTGCTGACGCTCGCCTCGCTGATCCTGCTCGGCGGCTCGCTCGGCGACCGTTACGGGCGCCGCCGGGTCTTCGTCTTCGGAGTCGGCTTCTTCACGGTCGCCTCGCTGCTCTGCGCGGTCGCGCCCAGCGCCGAGCTGCTGATCGCCGCCCGGCTCCTGCAGGGCGTCGGCGGCGCCCTGCTGACCCCCGGCAGCCTGGCCCTGATCGAGGCCAGCTTCAGGTCGGAGGACCGGGCGCGGGCGATCGGCGCCTGGTCGGGGCTGGGCGGCGTCGCCACCGCCTTCGGCCCGTTGCTGGGCGGGTACCTGATCGGGGCGATCTCTTGGCGGGCGATCTTCCTGATCAACCTCCCGATCGGCGCCTTCGTGATCTGGGCCGGGACGAAGCACGTCCCGGAGAGCCGCGACGCAACCGCGAGTGGCAGGCTCGACCTCGGCGGCGCCGCGCTCGCCGCCCTCGGCCTCGCCGGCACCACCTACGCGCTGATCGAGGCGCCGAGCGAGGGCGCCTCGGCGGCAATCCTCATCACCGCCGTCGGCGGTCTGCTGGCGCTCGTCGCCTTCTTCGTCGTCGAGCACCGCAGTCCCAACCCGATGCTGCCGCTGGAGATCTTCTCCTCGCGCCAGTTCAGCGCCGCCAACGCCGTCACCTTCGTCGTCTACGCAGCCCTCAGCGGCTTCTTCTTCCTGCTCGTCGCGTTCCTACAGATCTCGATGGGCTACACGCCGATCGAGGCCGGCGCCGCCTCGCTTCCAGTCACCTTCCTGATGCTGCTCTTCTCGGCGCGCTCCGGTGCGCTTGCCCAGCGGATTGGCGCGCGGGTGCCACTCACGGTCGGCCCGCTGATCGTCGCCGTCGGCTTGGTCTGGATGACCCAGATCGATCCTGACGACGCCTACCTCACCTCGATCCTGCCCCCGGTGCTGGTCTTCGGGCTCGGGCTGACGCTGGTCGTCGCCCCGGTCACCGCGACCGTGCTGGCCGCCGCCGACACTCGCCACTCCGGCATCGCCTCGGGCGTCAACAACGCCGTCGCGCGGGTCGCCGGTCTACTCGCGGTGGCGGTGCTGCCGATCGTCGCCGGGTTGACCGGCGACGACTTCTACGACCCGGCGAAGATGACCGACGGCTTCCACGTCGCGATGCTCGTCTGCGCCGGCCTCGCGGCTCTGGGCGGCGCCCTTGCCTGGTTGACGATCAGCCCCCAGGTGCTCAATGCAGAACCGGAGCCGGGTGGCGGCACCCCCGAGCGCCTGGCCGAGGACTTCAGCTGCGGTGTCGGCGGTCCGCCGCTGCGTCCCGGGAGAGAGGCGGAATGCAGCTTGCGGACTGCCGACACCTGATTACTCGACTCCTGCAGAACATTATGTAACACTATTTGGTGATTGGGTGCACGCCAGGGATCGTGCGCCCCCTGACCAAGGAGGAAGCATGCGGAAAAGGCTCGCTGCCTTTACTTCGCTTTTTGCCATCTGCCTCGCCGGCGCTGCGGTAGTCCCCGCGGGGGCATTCGCCGTCGATCCGATTCTGTTCGTCCACGGCTACGCGCGTAGCGCCTCTGACTGGAACACGATGATCGGTCGCTTCGAAAAAGACGGCTACGCGAAATCGTATTTGAGCGCCTATAGCTACAACACCTCTCAGTCCAACAAGATCGATGCCGAAAAAGAGGTGAAACCGCGAGTCGAATCGCTGCTGAAAGCGACCGGCGCCTCAAAGGTCGACGTCGTCGCCCACTCGATGGGCAGCCTCAACACCCGCTGGTACATCAAGGCCCTCGGTGGCGAAGCGACCGTCGACGACTGGGTCTCGCTCGGCGGGCCCAACCACGGCACCGAATTCGCCAACTGGTGCTTCAGCACCTCGTGCGTGGAGATGCGTGTGGGCTCCAAATTCCTTGGCGAACTGAACGCCGGCGACGAGACGCCGGGGGCCGTGAACTACGGCACCTGGTGGTCGCCCTGCGACGAAATCATCAATCCCGACTCGAGCGTGCCGTTGGCCGGCGCGACCAACACCAAAACCGCCTGCATCTCCCACCTCAACCTGATGCAGGACGTAACGACCTACACCCAGGTCCGCGAATTCGTCAAATAGGCCAGGCGCACATCGCCGGCTCGGCTGGGCCGCCCTCGCGGCGGTCCGGCCGGGTCGCGGTGCCTCCGGCTTCGATCGGGTGCAGGTCGTCGGCCTGCATCGGCTCCATCGATTCGCTCGCCGTCAGCCAGCTCGCGGTCGGACTCGCCACGATTGACCCGGCCCTGCAGCGCAAGTGGCGGCTCCCGCCGCGCCACCTGCCGGAAGCCGCTGTGATCCGATAGTGCAGTACTGAACTGTTCTTGCATTAGTGAGCTTTGTATATATGGTCGTCGTCGATGTCCACGGTACCGGCAGCCGGACCCGCGGAGGGTTCAAAGAAGTGGATGCTCGCCGCGCTGCTGCTCGGGCTCGTCATCCTCCTCTATGTCGCCTTTCACTTCCTTGGCCTCCGCATATCGAACGACGGCGGTGGCGAGGAAGCGGATGTTCCCAGCGGCAACCCGGTTGAGTTCCTCTATCTCGACACCGGTCGCGTCTCTTCCTATGTGGCCCAGGTCAGCGGCGGTACCTTCGAGGAGCAGAAAGTCACGCGCAAGCAGACCGACGACGTCAGCGCGAAGGTAGTCCTGACGGGCCTCGGCGAGGCTGGCGGCAGCAGGGCTCGCGAGGTCTTTCTGGAACGGGTGCTCAAACCGACCGACGCAAGCAACTTCTTCGCGCTCGAGGACAGCCTCGAAGGTGACGAGCTCGCCGAGGTCGGGCTGCGCGAGTTCGAGACCCTTGAAGACCTGGACGAGGGCCAGATGATCAGGTTCGAAACCGAAGCGCTGTTGTCGCCTCTGTACCTGAACCCCTATCTGGCAGTCAGGCATGCCAGCACCCTGGAGGCGATGTTCCCCAAATCGGCCGCCCGACGGCAGGCCGCCAAGGCCTTCTACGAGGATGTCGGTGAAAATCCGCGCGTCGCCTTCGCGCTGCGGCCGGCGCAAGCTTCCGAACCCGAGGGCGGGCGGGTGCCGTTCAAGTACCTGCTGCCGTTGACCGCCAACGGGCTGACCAAGGAGCGCAGCCTGTTCAAGAACGGCGGCGGCCAGTTCACCGTGGTCGGCAAGCTCGTCCGCCGCTTCCCCCAGCAGGGACAGGAGAGCAGTCCTGCCTACGTCGACTCGCCGACGCTCGAGACCTGGGAACAGCCACTGCTGAAAGCTCCGGGCGAGCTCCTCTGTCGCACCGAATCCCAGTGCATCGAAAAGGTGCGTGAGAGCAAGCTGACCGGCCGGGAGCGACGCGGGGAGATACGAGCCGCCCGCGCCCGAATCAAGAACGCCTTGAAAAGGCAGACGACAATCGCCGAGAGCGGCGCCGTGATCCTGCCCGTGGCGATCTACAAGTAACGGGCGCCGGCTCAGCGACCGCGGCGTTTTCGTTTGGGCCGCGCCGGCTTGGCGGCGTTGCGCAGCGTCTGTTCGCCTGCTTTCTCGGTTGCCTCGCCCATCGCGATCTGGAACATCGCCTGGACCGCGTCGGAGGCGAGCGGCCGCATGCGGTCGAGGGCGTTGCGCACCTTTGGCCAGTCCTCCTCCGGGCGGCCGGCTTTGTTGAACGGCTCCCAGATCTCCTTCACGAAGAGGTCGACGAAGGTGCGGGAGGCGGCGTCGGCCTGGCGGCGCAGCTTGTCGGCGGTGTCGAGAGCGGCCTCTGGACTGACGCCGAGCTCGACCAGCGCGCCGCCGGCGCGCTGCAGCCGCGGGCTGATCGTCTCGATCTTGCCGTCGGGCAGTTCGCGCAGGATGCCGAGCTTCTCGCCACGGCGGATCAGCTTCGGGTCGAGCTCCCTTGCCCCCCAGATCTCGGCCAGCTCCCTCGGCTCAAATATTTCCGGCGTCTCGTCCTCGAACGGGGCGCGCACGGCGCGGGCAAAGTCGACGATCTCCGAGGAGGAGCCCTCGGTGCTCTCGAGCACGCGGCGAATCGCCTCCAGGTTCAGGCCCTCCGCCTGCATCTCGCGGGTCAGCTCGACCCGGGCGACGTGCTCCTCGCTGTAGAAGCCGGTGCGGCCGTGCACCTCCGGCGGCGGCAGCAGCCCGCGCGTCTGGTGGGCGCGGATGTTGCGCACGGTCATTCCCGTGCGCCGGGCCAGCTCGCCGATGGTCATCATCCCGTCGGGCGCCTGCTGGCGTTTGGGCCGAGGACTCATCCAGCCATGGTAAGCGGCAGTCGCTGACCATTCATCTTTTCCCCTGCATCTGAGCAGATAAATGCGATTGCTTCGGCAACCTGCTCGGCCGGGGTGAAGGTCGGGAAGTCCTTGTTTGGGTTTTCCTCGCGCATCCGTGGCGTGAGAATGGCGTCGACGACGATGATGTTGGCGGTGGCGCCGCCCGCCTCGAAGCCGTCGGCGAAGGCGAGGGTCCAGGCCTCAGCGGCCGCCTTGGCGGCGGCGTAGGCGGCGTTCGTGTTCGTCGGCGCCTGCGCCTGCTTGGCGGAAACGAGGACGAAGCGACCGTGCTCGCTTGCCGAAAGCTGGTCATGGAAGGCGCGCGTCGTGTGCTGGACGGTGCGCACGAGCAGGTCATGGAGCAGCTCCCAGTCGGAAAGCGGCGCCTCGTGCAGCGGCTTGCCGCCGCGCCAGCCGCCGACCAGATGGATGAGTCCGTCGACCCGCCCGAAGCGCTCGACCAGTGCCGCACACCACCCGCGCGTCGCCTCTTCGTCGAGCAGGTCGACCGCGCGCCCATCCCAGCGCTCGCCGATGCCGAGCTCCGCCCCGACCGCGTCGAGCGTCTCCTGGCTCCGGTCGGTCCCCGCCACCGTCGCCCCGCCCGCCGCGAGCCGCGCCGCCACCAGCGGCCCGAGCCCGCCGCCGACGCCGGCGATCGCGATCACACGGGCGTCGAGGGACTTTTCTTGCATGGCCCCATCTTCCACTATGTCGACCGAATGGAATATTCCTGCAACTTTCTGTCTGAGTCGTCTGCGAACATGCGTTCGTGACTAAGACGCAGGCGCCGACCGAGCCCCACCGCCGAGAACGGCTGGTCAACCGTCGCGTCCAAGGCGACCTCGGCGAGTTTTCGGCCATGGAGTGGCTGGCGAGCAAGGGGGCGCACATCTGGCTCCCCATCGGGCACAGTCGCGACGTCGACCTGATGGCGGAATTGGACGATCGCCTGCTCCGAATTCAAGTCAAGACCTCAACTTTGAAGAGGGCCACGAGCCGGGGAGGCGCTCGGTGGAACATCTCCATAGCGACGAGCGGCGGAAATCGAAGCTGGACCGGAACCACGAAGCGATTCGATCGGAACGCCGTCGACTACCTCTTCGTCCTGGTCGGCGATGGACGCAGGTGGTTCCTGCCGGCACAGGTCGTCGAGGGCGAACGGATGCTCAACCTTGGTGGCGTGAAGTATTCCGAGTTCGAGATCGAGCCGGGAACGGCCATCGACTCACTGATCTACCCTGCGTCCGACCTCAATAGAATTACCTCAGTATCAGAGGGGGAGTGCCAGAGCGGTCAAATGGACTTGACTGTAAATCAAGCGGCTATGCCTACGCAGGTTCGAATCCTGCCTCCCCCATCTCCCACGAGCGTTCAGATTCTTTTCAGACCGAAACGGCAGGCGACGATCCCTAAGAGGCCCTGTGAGGAAGCGGGGATCCGCGCCGGCGATCGCCTCCGTGTCAGCGCCGATGGCCCAGGCCGAGTAGTTCTCGAACGAATCGATGGGAGGGTCCGGAAGCGGCCGCCTAAGCCTGGGCGGCTTCGAGGCGCATCTTCATCTGCTCGTTGAAGGCGGTGATCGCCGAGAGCGGGCGCATGAAGACGGTCAGCTCGGCGACCTTGCCGTCGCGGTCGAGCTCGAGGAAGTCGATGCCTTCCAGCTCGCGGTCGCCGACATTCGCTTTGAAGCGGAGGCAGACGGTGCGGCCCTCGACGAGCTCGTCGGTGTAGGTGAGGTCCTCGAGAGTGGCGGCGACGTGGGTGAGGACCTGGCCGACGATCTCCCGCCCCTCGAAGCCGCGGAAGAGGATCGGGCTGTGGAGGACGACATCCTCGCGCAGCGCCTCGGTCATCAGCTCGACGTCCTTTGCTTCGGCGGCTCGGCGGAAGGGATGTGGCTGCGCCATCGGCTCACTCTACGCCGACGGGGCGAGTTTTTGTCGCTATGCGATACAAACTCGACCCATGCCGAGCGACCGCTTCTACTCGCGCATCTCGATGTCGCTCGGTGCGACCGGGCTGCGCTGGACGGGAAAGCTGAACACGCCGCTGTACCGGCTCAGCGGCGGCCGGATCGGTGGCAAAGTCGGCCGCGCCCCAGTTCTCCTCCTCACCACCACCGGCCGCAAATCCGGCCAGGCGCGCACGGCACCGGTCGTCTACCTCGCCGACGGCGAGAACGTCGTCCTGATCAACACCAACGCCGGCAACGCCAAGGTCCCGGCCTGGTCGCTGAACCTGAAGGCGAACCCCGAGGCCGAGGTCGAGCTCGGCCGTGAGCGCCGCCCCGTGCGGGCCCGAGTCGCCGCAGGCGAGGAGCGCGCCGACCTCTGGCGCAAGCACATCGAGCAGTACGAGGGCTTCGATCACTACAAGGAGAAGCTCGACCGCGAGATCTCCGTCTTCGTGCTGGAACCGGCCTGACTCGTCAGCTTGCCTCTCTAAGCATTTGTGCCTCCGGCAGGCGCTGCAGTTTCTTCAAGGTGTTGTTCTCGATCTGGCGGATGCGCTCGCGGGTGACGCCGAAGGTCCTTCCTACTTCCTCCAAGGTCAGCGGCTCGGCGCCGGAAAGGCCGTAACGAAGTTCGATCACCTGGCGCTCGCGTTCGGGCAACGCATCCAGCGCCTTGCGCACGCCCTCCTTCTGCAGGTGCTCGCTCGCTTCCTCGAACGGCTCCAGCACGGCGTCGTCGGCGACGAAGTCGCCGAGCTCGGATTCGTCCTCATCGCCCACCGGTTTCTCCAGCGAGACGGGGAGCTGCGAGACGCGGAGGATGTCGCGGACGTCCGCGACCGGCCAGCGCAACTCCTCGGCGATCTCCGCCGGCTCCGGCTCACGCCCAAGTTTCTGCACCAGCTGGCGCTCGACGTGGGCGACCCGGTTCAGCTTCTCGACCATGTGGACGGGGATGCGGATGGTCCGCGCCTTGTCGGCGATCGCCCGCGTCACCGCCTGGCGAATCCACCAGGTCGCGTACGTGGAGAACTTGTAGCCGCGGCGGTAGTCGAACTTCTCGACCGCCCGGATCAATCCCAGCGAGCCCTCCTGGATCAGGTCGAGGAAGCTGAGGCCACGGCCCAGATAGCCTTTTGCGATCGAGACGACGAGGCGCAGGTTGGCCTCGACCATCTGCCGCTTGGCCAGCATGTCGCCGCGCTCGATCCGCTTCGCCAGCTGCACCTCCTGGCCGGCGGTCAGCAGCTCGACCTGGCCGATCGAGCGCAGATAGAGCCGCAGCGAGTCGAGGCTCGGCTCGACCGTCAGATCGAGCTCGGCTTTCTTCGACTGTCCGCCCCCCGCCTCGCCGCTGCGCTGTTCTTTGTAGGCGCTGACCCCGTCCTCGGCGATCACATCGACGCCGTGCTCGACGAGGTGGGCGTGCAGCCCCGAGACCTGCTCCTTGGTGATCTCGACCTCCTCGAGGGTGGTCGCGATCTGCTCGAAGGTGAGATAGCCCCGCTCGCGTCCTAGGGCAACGAGCCCGCGGAGCTCCTCGATCTCGGCAACCTGGCTCTCCTCGACCGGTCCGTCGCGCTCGATGACATCCGTCCCCGTTTCCAACGGTTCGATGGTCACTCCCTCCGCTGCAACTCTCCCCATTCCCATGGAGCCGGCCCTGAAGCTCCGGCCGCCGAAGTATAGGCGGAAAAATCTCCGCATTGACCTGAGGACGCGGGCGACTGCCGTCGCTTACTCTTCATAAGCAGATGCCGACGCAACCGACCGCCACCCCAGCCGCTCCCGACGTCCAGGCCTCCACGCCCGCGACCCAGGTCAGCCTCTCCCGGGTCGGCGTGACCGGCGTCGAGAAGGTGATCCGCGTCAAGGCCGACGGAGCCGAGAACCTCTTCTACGCGGAGTTCGAGTGCTTCGTCGATCTCAACCCGCAGCAGGCGGGGGTCCACATGTCGCGCTTCGAGGAGATCGTCGCCGAGGCGATCGACGAGGTCGTGTTGGGCGAGGCCTTCAAGGCTGAGGTCCTGGCCGCCCACGTCGCCGAGAAGGTGCGCGAGCGCCAGGGCGGGCTGCGCGCCGAGCTCTCGGTCACGGCCCACTACCCCGAGACGGTCACCACTCCCGAGAGCGGCAAGAGCACGCAGGAGATCTACGTCCTCTTCGGCACCGCGGTCGCGGCCGAGCGGGGCACGCGGACGTTGACCGGGGTCCAGGCCCAGGGCATGACCGCCTGTCCCTGCGCGCAGGAGATGGTCGCCGGCCTCGCACGCGAACGGCTGGCGGCCGAGGGCTTCAGCCCGGAGGAGATCGAGCGCGTCGTCGAGGTCGTCCCGATCGCCACCCACAACCAGCGCGGCATCGGCACCCTCCACGTCGGCTGCCCCGAGGGCGGCCCCTCATGGATTGACGCGCCGGAGCTGCTGCGGATCGTCGAGAGCTCGATGAGCTCGGAGATCTACGAGCTGATGAAGCGTCCCGACGAGATGGCGGTCGTCGTCAAGGCGCACGAAAATCCGCGCTTCGTCGAGGACTGCGTGCGCGAGATGGTGCGCCAGGTCGTCGAGGGCTACCCCGACCTGCCGGACGAGGCGTTCGTGATGGCACGCCAGGAGAACCTGGAGACGATCCACCGCCACAACGTGGTGGCCGAGCGCTACGGGACCCTGGGCGAGCTGCGGGCCGAGCTGGTCAGCGGCGAGCACCAGCCGCGGCATCTGACCAGGCGGGAGTGGCTCGAGGGGTTTGCGTCGTAGCGAGTAGGGGAAGGGCTCGGCGGAGCAACAGCGGGGAGGCTCCGGCGAGCCCTTCCCCTACTCGCTATGCGGCGGGAGCCTTCGTGCGGGTCCGCTCGCGTTGCTGGGCCTCAATCCGGCGACGCAGGCCGAAGAAGTAATCCGCGCCGCTGAACACGGTCACGATTAGGGCCGCGTAGACGAGCAGGTCGACGCCGAGCGGGGCGGGGTCGGCGACGATCAGGGCGATCACGGCGGCGATCTGCAGCACCGTCTTCAGCTTGCCGAGCCAGCTGGCGGCGATCACGATGCCGCGCTCGGCGGCGACCGTGCGCAGGATCGTCACCGCGACCTCGCGGGCGATGATCACCATCGCCACCCAGGCCGCGAGCCGGCCGAGCGAGACCAGCGAGAGCAGGGCGCCGATGATCAGCAGCTTGTCCGCCAGCGGATCCATCAGCTTGCCGAAGGTGGTGATCGAGCCGCGGGCGCGGGCGAAGTAGCCGTCGAGACCGTCGGTCAGCGCCGCCAGGGCGAAGACCGCGGCGGCGAGAGCGTCGCCGTTCGGCGTCTCCCCCAGCAGCGCGACCACCACCACCGGCACCGCCAAAATGCGCAGCAGCGTCAGCGCATTCGGCAGATTGAGCGGAAACATGCCCTCAGTCTGGTCGATCCACGGGCCGATGGGCCGATAAGTCGTCTATATCAGGACTTTTCGGCCCATCGGCGGCGTCGGCGCCAGGGGCGCGGTCGGCGGCGGCGCGCTGCGCGTCGCGCTTGGCGAAGTACTCCTCGCCCTCGATGCTGATGCGGGGCACGACGCGATCCAGCCAGCCCGGCAGCCACCAGGCGCGCTTGCCGAGCAGCACCATCACCGCCGGCACGAGCAGGCAACGGACCAGGGTCGAGTCAATCGCGATCGCGATCGCCAACCCGACGCCGAACTCCTTCACCACCGGGTCGCCGTTGAGGACGAAGCTGGTGAAGACGCAGACCATGATCGCCGCCGCCGAGGTGATCACGCGACCGGTGTTTGCCAGCCCTTCGACCACGGCGCGGCGCTCGTCCCCGTACTTCCCGTAGTGCTCGCGCATCTGGGTCAGCAGGAAGACCTCGTAATCCATCGAGAGCCCGAAGAGGATCGCGAACATCAGCAGTGGCACGAAGCTGACGATCGGGATCGCGTGGTCGAGCCCGATCAGCGAGGAGCCCCAGCCGAGCTGGAAAACCGCGGTGACGACGCCGTAGGCCGCGGCGACGGAGAGCAGGTTCATCGCGGCCGCCTTGATTGGGACCAGCAGCGAGCGGAAGGCGATGAGGAGGACGAAGAAGCTGAGCGCGACGACGATCGCGATCATCAGCGGCAGCTTTTCGGCGATCTGGGTCGCGAGGTCGATGTAGCCGGCGGTTTGGCCGCCCACGTAGGCCGCCGCTTCGGTTCCCTTCAGCGCCTGAGGGATCGTCGTTTCGCGCAGCCCGTCGACCAGTTCGACCGTCTCGTCGGCCCACGGCTCCGATTTAGAAATCGCGGTGAAGACGCTCACCGTGCCCGCTTCGTCGAAGCTCGGTTCACTGACCGCGGCGACGTCCTTGGTCCCGGCGACGGCCTTCTGCAGCCCGGGCAGCACCTGTTTCGCTTCCGCCGGCGACTCGAATTCGGAGGCGATCAGCAGCGGCCCGTTGACGCCGGGCCCGAAGCCTTTGTTGAGCCCTTCGTAGGCCTGCCGCGCGGTCGTGTCCTTGGGCGCGGCGCTGATGTCGTTCTGGCCCAGCTCGAGCTGGAAGATCGGCAGCGCCAGCACGACCAGCACGATCAGGGCGACAACCACCGAGCGCCACGGCATCGAGGCCACCCGTTCCGCCCAGCGCCTCCAGCCATGCGGCTCGGACTCGCCGGGGTCGGCCTTGCCGCGCCCGAAAACCCGCAGCGAGTCGATGCGCGGGCCGAGCGCCCCGAGCATCGCCGGCAGCAACGTCGCCGCCGCGAAGACGGCGACGACGACGGCAACCGCGGCGGTGAAGCCGAGCGTGCTGACCAGCGGGATGCCGGCGAAGGCCAGCGAGCAGAGGGCGATGACGACGGTGAAGCCGGCGAAGACGACGGCGCCACCCGCCGTGGCGGTGGCGCGGGCGATCGACTCCCGCAGCTCCATCCCTTCGGCGAGCTGCAGTTTGTGGCGGGTGACGATGAACAGCGCGTAGTCGATGCCGACGCCGAGCCCGATCATCGTCGCCAGGGTCGAGGCGACGGCGGGCACGTTCAACACGTGCTCGAGCATGCGGATGATCGAGAGCGCGCAGGCCAGACCGATCAGGGCCGAGACGATCGGCAGCATCATCGCCGTCGCGGTCCCGAAGGCGAAGAGCAGGATGATCACGGCGGCGGCGAGCCCGATCGCCTCGCTGACCTCGGTCGACGGCTTTGAGAGCTGTTGGCCGACGTAGCTGCCGACGGCCGTGTGCAGGCCGGCGGCGCGGGCTGGCTCGGCCGAGTCGAGGATCCGTTCCGCCTCTTCCTCGTCGATGTCGCCGGGCCCGATGCCGAGAACGACGGGGATGTAGCCGACCTGCTCGCTCCGGCTGAGGAACTCCTTCCCGGCCGGGCTCAGCGGACTGACCGCCGAGTTGACCTCGCCCAGCGCTTGCAGCCGCTTCACGGTTTCGGCGACGGCGGCGCTGTACTTCGGCTCGGTCAGCTTGGCGCCGCGCGGCGCCTCCAGAACCAGCGGGTTGCTGCCGTAGGCCTGCTCGGGCAGATTGTCTTCGAGCAGTTCGGTGGCGATCGTCGAGTCGGTGCCGGGCAGCGTCAGGTTTTCGCTGGTCTTGCTGCCGCCGGCTTTGCCGCCCGCCACCAGCGCGATCGCGAGCACCACCCAGGCGGCGATGACCGGGTAGTGGTGGCGCGAGCAGAAGCGTCCGATCGCGTAGAGCGGGCCGGTCATTCGGCCGCCAGCTCTGCGGGCGGAGGCGTGGTGCCGTCCTCGAATGCCTCGGGGATCGATTCGGCGCTGTCGGCGCCGAGCAGCTGGCGCAGGACGACCAGATGCTGCGCCTGGTTGGCGGCGATCGACCCCAGCAGGGCACGAGGCCAGGATGAGGTCAGGTGCGAGATCGCTCGAAGGTAGTGGGCGACGGAGACGCTTTCGATTTCGTAGAGGAACTCGAGCGCCTCGGCCTGCGTCTTCAGGCCCTCGCCTTCGATCTCTTCTTCCTCGGGTTCGGCTGGTTCGCCAAGGCCGCGGAGCGCCTTGACGATCGCGTCGTAGTGCTCCTGTTCGGAAGCGCGGAATTCGCGGGCGGAGGCGAGAGCGGGACCGCCCAGCAGCGGCAGCGTCCGCTCGTAGGCGCGGATCGCAGCCAGCTGGCGGGCGAGGACGTTGTTGAGGATCTCGGCGTCGGCGGCCTTGTCGGCGACGGCGGTCGTCGTGCCACCGCCGTCGCTGCCACAGCCCCCAACCAAGATCGCCAACCCAGCGACAACCCCGACCAGCACCCGCCGCCCATGCCGACGGGCCGAAAACGGGACTATGCGTCCCGAAATAGGCCCATCGCCGGTGTGGGTGATTGGGTTGTGGGGCATGAGGAGTTGGAGCCTATGAGTAAGAGCGACGCCGAGGCGCTGGCGGCGCTGGCGGCGGAGGTCCACGGCTGCCGCCGCTGCCCGCGGCTGGTCGCCTGGCGCGAGGCGAGCGCGGCCGATCCCCCGCGCCGCTACCGCGGCGAGGACTACTGGGCGAAACCGCTCGACGGCTTCGGCGACCCCCAGGCTCGGGTCGCGATCGTCGGCCTGGCGCCGGCCGCCCACGGCGCCAACCGCACCGGCCGTATGTTCACCGGCGACCGCTCCGGGGAGTGGCTGTACGCGGCGCTGCACCGGGCCGGGTACGCCAATCAAGCCCACTCCGAGCACCGCGGCGACGGCCTGCGCCTAAGCGACGTCTACGTCACCGCCGTCAACCGCTGTCCTCCGCCCGCCAACAAGCCGACCCCGCAAGAGCGCGACAACTGCCTGCCCTACCTGGAGCGCGAGCTGCCGCTGCTGGAGCGCTGCCGCGTCATCGTCGCCCTCGGCGCCTTCGCCTGGGATGGCGTGCTGCGGACTGCCCGCGCCCTCGGGGCCGAGGTATCTCGCCCCCGCCCCCGCTTCGGCCACGGCGCCGAAGCGGACCTCGGCCGCTGGCGACTGCTCGGCTGCTTCCACCCCAGCCAGCAGAACACCTTCACCGGCAAGCTGACCGTGCCGATGATCGACGCAACGTTTGCGAGGGCGAGAGAGTTGGCGGGTTAGTTGCCCTTGTCAGGAACGACCCGCTGCTTATGTGGGCCGGCCGCCTCGAAACCGAGCATGGCGATAGTCACCGGCACTCCCTCTTCGTTGGCGTTCGTCAGACGGTCGACGCTTTCGGCCTGAACCTCCAGCACCCGCTCCAGAGCCTGTTCGAGGGCTTTCGTCGCGTCCTCCCAGCCCTGCTCGTCGACGATCATCGGGGTCCAGCTCATGTGGCGGTCATCGCGACGGTCGAGGCTCCCGGAGATCAGCGCCTCCGAGGCGTCGTTGACCATCGTCTGCAGCAAGCTGGCGCTCAGGCCTGGCCGTATCGACCCAGGGATCGCGGCCCATTCCTCCGCGCTCAGAAACGCGCGAGAGGTTGCCCGGTAGTAGTGCTCCATGGCACCGCGTCGAGGCGCGGTGTCCACCAGTTCGATGCAGTCGCACTCCTTGAGCACTTTGATGTGGTAGCTGACGTGCCCGACCGACTCCCCCAGCTCCTTGGAGATTTCGTTGGGGCTCGCGACCCGTTCATTGAGAATGGAAAGGGCGTCGTTGCGCACCGGATGCCCCATAGCTCGGACGATCCGCGGATCGATGAAGACCCGCGGGCGACTGTTTTTTTTCTGCTTTGAATCTTGAGCTTTTTTCGGCTTGGTGGCCAACGGAATCTCCGATCTTTGGGTGTTTACCTGAGCGCTCCGCCCCATTGACTCTATAGATCCTTTGCTGAGAATTGCAGGGAAGTTTGGCTGAAAAAATCGACTAACGTAACTTTTTCTATCAATGCGTTGGTCTCCACCAAACGACAGACTCAGCCGTTTCTGGGACGGCTGGGCATACCGAGTAGGGGGATACATGACCATCAACGGGGTCAGCAGCGCTATGCCGATTACCTCGATCCACAAGAACGGCTAATCGGCAGGACCGGATGCATCGGCCTCGGATCAAGCGCACGACGGAGCCGGTCGGTTCGCCGGACGGCGACGTCTATCTGATGCGTCCGAGCGCCGGCAACGACATTCGGATCGAGAAGCCGAACGAGGAACAGCGGCAGTTGCTGGAGGCGCTCGATGGCGAGCACACGCTCGAGCAGCTGCAGGAGCAGTTCGGGGAGGAGGAAGTCGCCGACACGATTGCCCAGCTCGAGGAGCTGGAAGTCATCGAGGACGCAGCAGACGACGACCTCGTCCCCGCGGCGGAGCTGGCGCGTTTCGACCGCCAGCTCCGCTATTTCAGCGACATCGGGCCCCGGGGGCTGACGCCGTCGGAATCCCAGCGGCGCCTGCGCGAGGCGAAGGTGGCGGTGCTCGGCGTCGGCGGCCTCGGCGGCGCCGCGGCCAGGTCCCTGGCCAGCATCGGCGTCGGCGAGATGTGGCTGGTCGACGGCGACCGGGTCGAGGCCAGCAACCTCAACCGCCAGACCCTCTACACCGAGTCCGACTTCGGTCTGCTCAAGGTCGAGGCGGCGACGGCGCGGCTGCGCGCCTTCAACCCGGCGATGCGGATCACCTCGACGGCGCGGCGGCTGGAGAGTCAGGCGGAGATCGCTGACTTCATCGACGGCGCCGACGTCGTCATCGACGCGGCCGACTGGCCCGCCCACGACATCGAGCGCTGGTGCAACTCGGCCTGCTTCGAGGCCGACGTCCCCTACATCACGATGAGCCACTTCCCGCCGATCGCGCGGGTCGGGCCGCTCTACGTACCGGGTGCGACCGGCTGCTTCGCCTGCCAGGAGATCGCCTACCGGCGCCAGTACCCCCTCTTCGACGTCGCGGTCGAGCAGCGTCGCGCCAAAGCTTCGCCGGCAGCGACGCTGGGGCCCGCCTGCGAACTGATCGGCGGCCAGGTCGGGCTGGAGATCATGCACCTGCTGACCGAGCTGGCCAAGCCCTCCACGCTCGGCGTCGCCCACATCCTCGACCTGCGGACGATGGAAGTCGAGCGCGAGCCGGTGGTGCCGGAGCCCGAATGTCCCGTTTGCGGGCACCTGCAGCACACGGCCGCGGCAGTCGTGGAGGCAGCCGAGGGGTAGGTTTGGCGGCGTGCCGCGCCGGCTCGCCCCACTCGCTGTTGTCGCTCTCGTGATCGCGCTGCTGAGCGGCTGCGGGGATTCGCCCTCGGACGAGGGCGTGTCGACGCGAACCGAGAAGGAGCCGGCTGGGTCAGCGCCGGTCGGCGCCGCGGCCGAGAGCTGCGAGGCTCACTCGGCTGCCGCGGAGGCGCTGCGGGCCACCGGGATCTCCTGCGATCAGGCCCGCCAGCTGATGCAGGGCTGGCAGCGAGAGCCGTCCTGCTCCCTCCCCGCCGGCGCTTCCCGCGCCTCCTGCCTCACCCGTTCCTACCGCTGCCTCGCCACCCGGACCGGTCGCGGCATCGCGGTCAGCTGCGCTCGCGCGGGGCAGTCGATCGCCTTCACCGCCAGACCCGGCTAGCTCTTCGGTCCGCCGGAGGCGGCGCGCAGCTGGGTTGCACCCCGGCATCGTTCAACTTCGGCCGCGACCGAACCAAGACCCGGGCTCTCCTAGAATGAGCCCAGCCCGCCGGCGTAGCTCAGTTGGTAGAGCACATCATTCGTAATGATGGGGTCCCCGGTTCAAGTCCGGGCGTCGGCTTCTCGGCTGTGACGGGCGCGATTAGGCCCACTCCATCTTTCCGGCCACCATCACCCCGCGGACGTACATCTCCGTGTCGAGGATGGTCAGATTGGCGTGGTATCCAGGAGCAATCCGGCCAAGGCGATCATCGACGCCGACGTAGGCGGCGGGATAGAGCGAGGCCATCCGCAGCGCCTCGTCCTTCGGCAGGCCGAGGCGCTGGACGGTGTTGCGGACCGCCGAGGCCATGTCGAGCGCCGAGCCAGCGAGCACGCCTTCGGGCGTCTGACATCTTCCCTCGACGACTTCCGCCTTCTGGCTCCCAATTTGGAACTCGAGCAGCTCGCCGCCGACCGGAGGCATCGCGTCGGTGACCAGGAACGTGCGCCCCCTGCCATTGGCCTGCCAGGCGACCCGCAAGGAGGCGGGGTGCACATGGAAGCAGTCGGCTATCACCCCGCAGCAAATGCGATCGTTTTCCAGGATCGCCCCCACCACCCCGGGCTCCCTGCTTTCGATGTTCCTCATCGCGTTGAACAAATGCGTGCCGCAGTCGAGCCCTTCGTCGAAGGCTTCGACCATCTGCTCGAAGAGGGCGTTGGTATGACCGGCGCTCACTTTGATGCCGCGCTCGACGGCGGCGGCGATAAGGCCGGCCTCGACGACCTCGGGCGCGAGCGTGAGCAGCACAACGCCGCCGAAGTCAGGCAACTGCCCCAGGTCGTCGTGGCTCATCCTTCGCATAAAGCCGGGGTCGTGCACTCCCGCCTTCTCGGGATTCAGGAACGGACCCTCCAGGTGGATACCGAGCACCCCCGGCACGCCTTGCTCCAGGCACGAACCGACGGCGGCGATCGCTTTCGCCCTCATCTCTTCAGAGCCAGTGATAAAGGTCGGCAACAGATCGGTCGTCCCGAAGCGGCGGTGGGCGGCGACGATGACTTCGATCGTCTCTGGGCTGGGATCGTCATTGAAGAGCCGATCGCCACCGCCGTTGACCTGAAGGTCGACAAAGCCGGGGACTACGCTGGCGCCACCGAGATCCACCATCTCGCCGCCCTCGGGGATCGCGTCGAACGGCACGAGGTCCGCGATCAGACCGCCGCGGACGACGACCGCTCTGTCGTGGCGGACCTCATCTCCCGAATACACGTCGCAATTCGTCAGCGTCAGCACTCCTGCTCCTCGCGTAGTAGGACCCGCCCCGGCGTTCGCCGCCATCCTCTCTGGTGCACCGGGCGACATGGGACGCCGATTGCCATCAGCCGCGTCGCGGCCGCGCGAAGCGGTCGACCCAGGGAATGGCGGCGATCGCGGCCAGGAGTGCCGCGACGGTGAGGTGTATGGCCAACGGCTGGACGAAGGCGCGATCCAGCAATTCTCTGATTCCTCCCTCGGCCAGCCCTATCGAGGCCAGGAGCAGGGCCAGCATGCAATAGAGACTGAGGGCCAGCGCGCCGGCGAGGATCCGGCGGCTCTTCAGGTCCCGCTCCGCATCGCGCACACGAGGCTCGAGGGCGACGACCCGGTCCGCCAGCCGATCGTTCTCCTCCTTGAGTTCGTCGAGTACGGCGAGGGAGGTACGGGTGCTGGCAATCTCCCCCGCCACCCGATCCCATCCCACGAGCTGATCGATCACCTCATAGACCGGGGGCGCCACCTGGGTGTCGAACTTTGCCCAAGCCTCGAGGCAGCGCACCGTGGTACTCGCCTTGCCCTCCCATGGGTATGGGGAGTCACCGGCGGAACCGAAGTGGCTCATCCCATCCTGCAGTGACACCACCGCCCGCCGAATGGTGTCGTCTAAGTCGTGCCGGACCGGGGCGCTTAGGGCGGGATCGCTGCGCATCATGACCCTGGCGTCAAGAAGCGCAGCTGCAGCCGAGGCGGTAGTGGCCAGATCGACCCAGCCATCTTCCAGGCTCATCAGCAGACGGTTGACCAGTGCCGGGAGCGGGCCTGAGATGTTCGCGGCAATCGCTGCCTTGACGTATGCGATCAGGTCGATCTCCGACACGCGCTCGTGGGAGAGCGCCTCCAGCAGCTTTCCCAGCGCGGCTCTGTCCTCAGGAATCAGCCTGTCAACGAGCGCAAAGGTGCGATAGGCGAGGATGCGCTCCCGCGGTTCGTAGCGGTCGAGCCGCGGACGAATCCACTGCTCGGTTGCCTGGCTTTCTGGATGTTCCGTGCCGAGATAGGTCGCTCGCATCCAGTAGAGGGCACAGGTGACTCCGAAGGTCTCGTCATAGGAGCCGTCGCGGTCATGTGACGCGGCGAGATCGAGCGCCCGGTTCGCGAGGGTGCGGAAGTCGGTGGCCACCTCAGGCAGAGACTCCAGAACCTGCAAGGTCTCCACGGTCCCCCAAAAGCTCCCATCCACGTTGCCGGTTCTCAGCTCGGCCTGGATGGCGAGCTCGGCGACGGAGAGAAACCGATGCGCCTCGGTCTGATGGCTGAGCACAGAGAGTCCAGCGAGCCTGCTGGGATCGTCGCCCGCCTCTATCGACAGAACTTTGACCGTACCGGCGGACAGGCGAGTGTCCACGGGAACCGTCGAGACGCTGCGCAGCGCCGCAAGCGAAACATCATCACCGAGAACCACCGTGGTATGGACACCGCTTTCAATGTGTGAGTCAAAGCTCGCCAGGCTTTCGTTCAGGTGATAGCGACGAAAAGGAAACCGGCGCGCTTTCAACGTTGCGGTCAGATAGGCGATCGCCTGGCTGTCGCTGCTGTCCTGGGTGAGGATGGCAGTGTTGTGGCGTCCCTCGACGACGTACGCGAGCATATTTTGAAGCGCCTCGCGCTGCCGCTGCCAGTCGAGCGTCAGAGCTGAGAGCACCACCCGATAGGGCGCCGTTTCCTTACTGGCAAGCAGAAGGCTGCGCGGGGAGTCGCGCATCGCGACATCGGCCAGCAACACATCCCAGCCCGCCAGCTCGGGACTCTCCCAGTAGTGCCAGTAGAGACCCTGAAGGGAATTAAATGTCAGCGCCCGCTGCTGGAGGCTCGCGGCGTCGATCCGGTTGGGGTAGAGCAGGATCGCATGCGACTCGGCGCCCCCTGGAACAGCCAAGTCGCCATCGGCGGACGCCTCAGAGGTCGACCGGACAACCGGCTTGATACCCCCGAGGGACTCCGGCAGGAAAGGCAGCCCGGCGTCCTCCATGCTGGCAACTCGGAGCTGATGGAAGGAAAGCAGCCCGCCTCCGCATTTCAGGAAATGGTGGATCGCTGCCGCGGTCTCGCTCGTCTCGAAGTAGGCACGAATCGTCTTATCGTTGAGGGCGTTCGAGCCGAGCACCAGGCCATCGGTACGACGGTGGTACAGCACATTAGACAGCTCACCGACATTCTCGGCCGTGTAAAGCGTTACGTCGTATCCAAGTTCGGCGAACAGCGACCTTGCATCGGCATAGCCGTAATGCGCCATCTCGGACTGGTTCTGAACCAACGCGATGCGATACATCCGTGACTCTCCGTTCCGCCACTGGATGGGACAAGGATGCGGAAAGGTATCCTAAATATCCGCTAAACGGTTAATTGAAGCTTTTCACCCTTACAGCGGTAGTCACGGCAAGTCGCTCTGACATTGCGGGCACCAGTAGGTCGTGCGGTTGGCGTCCCCCTGGCCACGAGAAACGATGCGGCCGCCGCAGTCGGGACACGGGCGGCGGGCGCGGTAGACGGCGTAGGTGTGGCGGCCGGTCGCGACCGCCTCCAGCATCAGCGAGCGGGCGGCCTCGAGGACGCGGAGAAGGTCGTCGTCGCTGAAGTCAGCGACTGTACGCCACGGATCGAGGCGGGCGGCGAAGCAGGCCTCGCTCTTGAAGATGTTGCCGATGCCGGCGACGAGGGTCTGGTCGAGCACGGCGTCGCCGAGGGCGCGGGTGGGGTCGCGGCGCAGGGAGGCGATTACAGCTTCGGGGTCGAAGTCGGGGGCGAGGATGTCGGGGCCGAGGCGGGCCAGCTGCGGGTCGCGGGTCAGCCGCGCGGCCGGGATCAGCCGCAGGGTGGGGCCGCCGAACTGGACCACCTCCCGGCCCTCGCCCGCGAGGACGGCCCAGGCCGCGCGGCGCGGCTTGCGCCAGCGGCCGCCGCGCGGATAGACGTGCCAGGAGCCGTTCATCCCCATGTGGCTGTGCAGGACCAGGTCGCCGAAGTGCAGCAGCAGGTTCTTGCCGTGGGACTCCACGCGCTCGAGACGGCGGCCGTCGAGGCGCTCGACGCCGGCCGCGCGACCGCGGGGGTTGGGGGCGGCGACCGTGACCGTCTCGCCCGTCAGGGCGGCGTCGATACGGCGGGCGGCGCGCAGGATCGTGTCCCCCTCTGCCATCGCCTCATGATGACCGCCAGACCAGTTCTCGAGCGATTTTGGGGTCTATAGGCCCGCTAATCGCTCGAGTTCGCTCCGGCCGGCTATTTCGCCCCGTCCCGTTTCGCCCCGCCCCGGGTAGATTGGCTCCAATGTTCCGGCGAGGGATGGATCCGCAGGCCCGCCAGGTCGCGCTGGTGCTGGGTGGCAGCCGCGTTACGCTCGGCGTCGGGGCGCTGTTCGCCACCCGCACGACGCTGAGGGCGCTGCTGTTCGGGGAGACCGACGGGGTCGGTCGGGCGCTGACGAAACTGGCCGGGGGGCGCGACCTCGCCCTCGGCTTGCTGACCCTGGCGCTGCGCGACGACCGCGAGGCGCTGCGCACCCTCGTGCTCGCGTCGGCCGTGCTCGACGCCGCCGACGCGTTCTCGCTCGGCCTCGCCGCCCGCGATGGCGAAACCCGCCTCGCCGGGCTCGGCGGGGTCGCTTCTGGCGGCGGCGCCGCGCTGGTCGGCGCCTGGGCCTGGCGCCGCCTGGGCTAGGCCCTCCTAGTCGCTGCCGTTCTGGCTGAAGCCGGAGGCCGGCAACGCTTTGAAGTCGTGCGACTCAATCACGCGATCGATCAAGCCGTACTCGACAGCGTCAGGCGGCTGGAAGAATTTGTCCCGTTCCATGTCCTGCTTGATCTGCTCGCTGGACTGCCCGGTGTGCCGGACGTAGATGCCATCGAGGCGCTCGCGCAGCTCGAGGATCTCTTTGGCATGGATCTCGATATCGCTCGACTGGCCTTCGAAGCCGCCGCTGGGCTGGTGGATGAGGATGCGGCTGTTTGGCAACGCCATCCGCTTCCCCTTGGCGCCGCCGGTGAGGATCAGCGAGCCGGCCGACATCGCGATCCCGTAACAGATCGTCTGCACGTCGGGCTTGATGAACTGCATCGTGTCGTAGATCGCCAGACCCGCGTAGGCGGAGCCGCCGGGCGAGTTGATGTAGAGGCTGACGTCCTTGTCGGGATCCTCGGACTCCAGGTGCAGCAGCTGGGCGATGATCAGGTTGGCGAGGTCCTCGGTCACCTGTTCCCCGAGGAAGACGATGCGCTGCGCCAGCAGGCGCGAGTAGATGTCGAAGGAGCGCTCGCCGCGAGCAGTCTGCTCGACGACCATCGGGACCAGTGGCATACGACCTCCGTTTCGGGTTGGACTGCGTCCCTGACCTTATCCAGACCGATTGCTCGGCGACCGACGGCGGGCGCTGGCTGGGCGCTCGCTACCGTTGCGAGGCAACGCATGATCGTGTCGGTGCACATCGCCGAAGTGGGTCCGCGGGGGGCGGCGGAAGTGCTGCTGAGGCCGCCGAAGCCGGACCGGGTCCCCGGCCTCACCTACGCCGAGACGACGACCACCGCCCCTCTCGGCGAGCCGCTGCTGCCACCGAGGGGACTGCGGCGCGTCGCGATGATCGCCGCCTGGGACGGCGACGCCGCGCTCGACGAGTTCTCCGACAGGCATCCACTCGCCCGCCGCCTCGCCGGCGGCTGGCAGGTGCGTCTCCAGCCACTGCGCATCGCCGGCGCCTGGGCCGGGATGCCGGGCCTGCCGGCGCGGCCGCTGCCGGTCGACGAAGAGGAGCCGGTCGGGATCCTCACCCTGGGCCGGTTGCGGCTGCTCCGCACCGGCGCCTTCCGCCGCAGCGCCGGCCCTGCCGAGGCGGAGGCGATCGCCAGCCCGGCGCTGCTCGCCGGGACCGGCCTGGCGCGTCCCCCTCGCCTCGTCGCCACCTTCACGCTCTGGCGCGGCGCCGGCGCGATGCGCCGCTACGCGACCGGCGGCGGGGGCACCCACCGGGCGGCGATGGAGGCCGACCGGGCCCGGCCCTTCCACCACGAATCGGCCTTCGTCCGCTTCCGTCCCTACGCGTCGCAGGGGAGCTGGGATGGCCGGGACCCGCTGGCGGGGCTCGTCCTACCGTGACCGCCTAACGCTCAGCCGCGCGTCTGGCAGGGGCTGAGGAAGGTGCCGGACATGCGGGTGCCGTCTTTGAAACCGAACTTGCCCACCGCCTGCAGCCGACCGTCGGGACAGCGAGCGTTGACATAGCTGTGCTTCTTGCCCTTGAAGGTCCATTTGCGGCCAACCGTGAGGGAACCGGAAATCGGGACGCCGGCGCCACCGGCGATCTTCGGGATGCGGGCGACGACCCTGTACCCGTAGCGACCGTTGTGGATCGTTTCGATCCGGACCGGGACGATGAAGGTCGTCGGGGCCGGGACGGTCAGATGAGCGTGGGCGAGAACGCTCGGGTCGCCCCCGATGCGGGGGCCGTTGAAGAGGGTGATCGGCGAGCTGGCCGGGATCGGCGCCTGTTCGGGGAAGAGGACGACGGCGCTGCCACGCCCCGTGCCGACGATCGCGCCCGGGCAGAGCTTGCGCGCCACCGGCACCGTCGTCGCCTGCAGTTTGGCCGCGGTGCATTTGGGCAGGCCCGTGGTGTCGACCGAGCCGTGCTTGTCGAATTCGAACTCGATCGTCTGCAAAATCGGCGGATAGTCGCCGCTGGCGGTGCTGATCTTGCCGCGGCCGAAGAGCGTGATCGGCGCGTCGACGTTCTTCGGCAGCGCCGTCGGCCTGAAGCCCCCTTCGCCAACGACGACGATGTCGCCAGCCTGGATCCGAATCTTCGTCACTTTTTTGACGCCGAGCGCGCTGCCGGCGGCGATGAGTACGAGTGCGGCGGCGGCAAGCAGCGCGAGCGCACGAATAGTCCTCCTGCCCATGGCAGTAGCTTAGCCGGCAGCGGCCTGCGCGACCTGCACGGCCTCCGGGCGGCCCAGATATGGCGCCAGGAACAGCTCCAGCAGATCGGGCAGCAAGTCCGGCAGGCTCTCGCCTTCGCCGCGGTTGACCTTGCGCATGACGAGGGCGACCATCCCGCCGGCCAACGACGCGGCGACGGCCTGTGGAGGGGACTTCGTGGCCGGCGGTGGCGGCATGCCGTCGCAGAGGTCCCCGAGAATCCGATCGGTGACCATGCGGTAGTGGGCAGCGACGCCCTCGCCGGCATGTTGGGGGACGGCAAAGCAAAACTTCGCCAGGTCGGGATTGCCGGCGAAGAACTCCAGACCAGCCTGCAACTTGGCGGCGACTTTTCCGGGCCACGTGAGCTGTTCCGCGGCAGCGGCATCTGTCTCCAGTCGCAGATATTTGATGACGGTGTCATAAACGACGAGGAAGCACTCTTCCTTTGAGGAGAAATAGGCGTAGAAGGTGCGCCGGGAGACGCTGGCGGCCGCGCAGATCTGCGCGATCGTGGTCTCGTTGAGGCCGTTCTTGGAAACCACGGCGATCGTCGCGGCGGTGAGCCGGTCGCGCTGGTTCTTGCTGACGAATTCCCGCGGCAGGCCATGACGGCCACGAGGCAGCCGCGCTAGCCGCGGCGCTGCACCCACACCGTTGGTCCCTGCCTCTGGCATTGGCGGGGGATGCTCCGCCTTCGCCGCGTCCGGCTCCGGCGGCGCCGGCCTCTTCAGCTCCTCACGCGCCACCTCGTGACCGAGGTAGGGGCGGACCGCGATGTACATCAGCTCCGGCACGAACTGTTCAAGCGAGCCGGTTCCACCACCGCCCTCGAGCTCTTTGAGCAGGCGACCGTGAATCGCGCCCAACACCCCTTCCGCCACGGCGCGGCCCATCGAGTCCGGGTCGTCCAGCTCCCCCCGGCCGAGGTCGATCAGATCGACCCAGCGCTGCAGCTGCTGCTCCCGGTAGACCTGCGCCATGTCTCCCGCGGCGAGAATGTGGAGTGCGCCGAAGCCGACCTTCCGCGGGTTGTCGCGCATGAAGCGAACCATCGCGTAGGCACTTGCCCGCAAGCCGTCCCGCCAGGTTCGATGAGCCCGAAAAGCCGCCATCGCCTCGGTCGCGGCCGCCTCGGCCACGTCTTCGAAGACGGCAACGCAGAGCTCTTCCGGGCCGCTGAAGAGGCGGTCGAAGTCGGCCTGCTCCACGCCGGCTCGCTCGACGACGTCGGTTGCCGTGACCTCCTCGTAGCCGCGCTCTGTGACCAGCTCCAACAACGCCTCGCGAATGCGCTTGTCCTGATCGTCGCGCACCAGGATCCGCGCCTCAGGCTTGTTCGATCAGCTCGGCGGTTGCCCGCTCGCCCAGGTAAGGCTCGAGGACGATTTCCAGCACCTCCGGCAGCAGCTGGCCGATGTCCGCGGCTTCTCCGATCGCGATCCGCTGCTGGAGGAGCCAGGCGAGGCCGCCGACCGTGGCGACCTCGAGCGTGTCCGGCAGCTCCTCGCGAACCGAGCTGTGTCCCCTCCCGTCGCGAAGTAGCTTCGCAAGCTCATCGAGATCGCGCTCGTGGCGCGCCCACGCGGTCGGGCCGACGGTGTGGACCTCGATCAGGGCGATACGGGCGGCCAGGGGCTTCTCCTCGATGAGTTTCAAAAGGGCGCGAAGGACCGCCGTGACCTGCTCGGACCAGGGGGTGGCGGCGGGCACAGCGGCAGCCATCCGCTCGCGACTCTCGACGACGATCCTGTCGTAGACCGCGAGGAAGCACTCCTCTTTGCCGTCGAAGAGCGCGTAGAAGCTGTTGACTCCGACCTTCGCCCCGGAGACGAGATGCCCTACGGTCGTACCTCGGTAGCCACGTTTGGCGAATACCTCGATCGCGGCGTCGATCACGCGATCGCGCTGGTGTTCCGCCACCACTTGGGGAGGAAATGGCTCCCGCCCGATCGGGCTCGGCATCAAATGCTCTGGAGGCGAAGCCATAGCCTTAGGATAGTCAAGTGTTCCCGTTAGGAACGTCTGAGTTCTTATGGGCTCGCGGACCTGGAGGCCGGTGCGAAGCTGCTCAACTGCCGTTGCCGCTGAACTTGTAGCCGACGCCACGGACGGTCAGCACGAGCTCGGGTTTCTGAGGATCTCGCTCGACCTTCTGGCGCAGGTTGGAGATGTGGACGTCGCAGGCGCGCTCGTCGCCATCGAACTCGGTCTGCCAGAGCTCCTCCATGATCTTGGCACGGGGGAAGACCTCGCCGGGGCGGCCGACCAGGAGGCGCAGCAGCTGGAACTCGGAGCGGGTGAGGTTCACGGGCACGCTGCGCACGGTGGCGACGTGGCGAACGAGGTCTATCGAGACTGGGCCCGACTCGATTTTCACCGCCTGCGCGAGCGGGGAGCGGTCGAGTTCGCGGCGGCGCAGCTGGGCCCGGACCCGGCCGAGCAGCTCGCGGACCGAGAAAGGCTTGGTGACGTAATCGTCGGCGCCGACTTCAAGTCCGACCACCTTGTCGACCTCGGCGTCTTTGGCGGTGAGGACGATGATCGGCACGGCGCTGCGGGAGCGGACGTCGCGACAGATGTCGAGGCCGCTCGGCCCCGGCATCATGATGTCGAGGATCAGCAGGTCGTAGGGGATACCGCGGCCGAGCATCTGCGCGGCCTCCTCGCCGTCGCCGGCGCCATCGACCTGGAAGCCCTCCTGCGTCAACGCGTAACCGACCGAGTCGCGGACCGAAGGCTCGTCGTCGGCGACGAGGATGCGTCCGCTGCTCATCTCCGCTCCCCCCTGCTTGTTGACTCCCTAGACATCGGTCAGGCCACCGGGGTCGGGCTCGGTTGGGCAACCGGGAGCCGGACCCAGAAAGTGCTGCCCTCGCCCTCGACGGATTCGGCGCCGATCTGGCCGCCCATCACGTCGACCATGCGGCGGGCAATTGCCAGGCCGAGGCCGAAGCCCTCCTGCTTGCGCGACTCGCTGCGTCGGTAGAAGCGCTCAAAGACGCGCTCGATCTCCGCTGCCGGAATACCGGTGCCGGTGTCGACTACCTCCAAGATGATCTCCCCCTCCCCATCGTGGCGGCCGCGAACGGTAACGGTCCCGGGCGGGGGCGTGTTCTTAAAGGCGTTCGTCAAGAGGCCGATCATCACCTGACGCAGCAGCGTCGGGTCGCCTGTGGCGGCGAGATCAGGCTCAACCTCGACCTCGAGGGCGACGTGGCGCGGCGGCTCGACCGCCTCGACCACATCGCGAACTGCCGCTGGCACGTCGACCACCTCGCTCTCGGCAGCCCCGCGCGACTCAACCCGGGCCAGGGTCAGCAGCGACTGCGTCAGCCGGCCCATGCGGTCGGCATCGTCAGCGAGACGGGAGAGGAAATGGTCGCGATCGTCTGGGTCATTCTTGGCGCCGCTCTGCAGCACCTCGATCGCACCGGAGATGCCGGCCAGCGGGTTGCGCAACTCATGGGCGGCGTTGGAGACGAAGTCGGCTTCGGCGAGCTCCCGGCGCAGCTCGTCGGTGCGGTCGCGCAGCACCGCCAGCACGGCGCGCTCGTCTGGCAGCGAGCGGGCGCTCAGCGCGTAGGCGCGGTCGCCGATGCGCAGGGCCGGGTGGGCGGAGAAGCCGAGCTCAGAGGCGCGGTGCAGCTGCGAGCGCACCACCTGCGGTGGCTTGCCGCCGGCGTCGAGCAGGCGCGTGGCGGCGCTGTTGGAGAAGCGCACCGGGCCCTCGAAATCGACCACCATGACCGCGTCGGTGAGGCCGTCGAAGATCGCCGCCAGCTTGTTGCGGTCGGCGGTGAGCACGCCAAAGCTCTCCTTCAACGAGGCGCGCATTGAGTCGAGGGCGCGGGCAAGGTCGCCGATCTCGTCGGGGCCGTGGACGCTGAGCGGGGCGTCGAAGGAACCCTGCGCCATCTCGCCGGCGGCGCGGGCGAGGCGGACGACCCGGTGGGATATCGCGACCGCGATCAGGAAGCCAGCGAGGACGCCGATCAGGACCGCGGCAACCAGGGCTTCCTCATTGTCGCCGAAAAGGTAGACGGCGCTGGCGGTGATCAGGCTGACGGCGGCAAAGGCGGCGGTGAGCCAGAGGCGCATGCCGATCCGGGGGCCGGGGGCCCCGGCAGGGGGCGCCTCGTTCTGAGAACTCATGAACGTTTACTAACACAAAACCAATCTCGGCTCCGGAGATGGGAAGGCGGCGCTGGGCCACCGTGGGAGAATCGCCGCGTGGGGACTCTCGTCTTCATCCCGGCCTGGAACGAGGAGGCGTCGATCGCGGCGGTGATCGCCGACGTGCGCGAGCACCTGCCCGCGGCCGACATCCTCGTCGTCGACGACGGCTCGACCGATGCGACGACGGCGCGGGCACGCGAGTGCGGCGTCCTCGTCGCCACCCTTCCCTTTAACCAGGGGCTGGGGGCGGCGCTGCAGACCGGTTACCTCTACGCCCTGCGGGAGGGCTACGACTGCTGCGCCCACCTCGACGCCGATGGGCAGCACCCGGCTGCCGAGGTGGCGCGGCTGCTGGCCGAGGTGGAAGCTGACCGCGCCGACCTGGTAATCGGCTCGCGCTACCGAGATCCGGACGTGCCGGCAGAGAGCGACGACTACCGGCCGACCTTTTCGCGGCGGATCGGCACCAGCGTCTTCCGTTTCTTCCTCACCCTGGCGACGCGCCAGCGCTTCACCGACACGACCAGCGGCATGCGGGCGGCGAACCGGCGGGTGATGTCTCTGTTCAGCGAGAACTACTCGCCCGACTTCGCCGAGATCGAGTCGCTGCAGCTGGCGGTGCGCCAGGGGCTACGGGTCGAGGAGGTTCCCGTGCGGATGCTGGAGCGGGCCGGCGGCAGCTCCTTCCTGACGCCGCTGCGCTCGGCCTTCTTCATCTTCAAGGGAGTCGTGGTCCTGCTGGTCGGCCAGTTCCGGCCGCGGCATGCGGAGGCGGAGCGATGAGCCCGCTTTGGCTGGCGGCCACGGACCCCACCCAGGTCCACCTGACTTCACAGACGCGGATCCTCGCGGCGATCATCGCGGTCTCCTTCATGCTGCTGATCCTCGAGATGATCCGCCGCGACCGCCTGCAGGAGCGCTACAGCGTGATCTGGTTCATCGCCGGCCTCGGCATGCTCGCCGGCGCCGCCTTCCCCGGTTTGCTCGAGCTAGTCGCCGACCTGATGGGGGTCCGCGACACCAACGTCGCCCTCTTCTCGATCGTCCTCCTGCTGCTGCTCGGCCTGGCGCTCAACTTCAGCGTGATCATGTCCCGCCAGGCGGAGCAGATCACGCGCTTGGCGCAGGAGCGGGCGCTCGAAAAGGCGCGCGAGCAGGCGAGGGAAGCGCGGAACGGCGACGGCGCTTCAGGCGAGGCCGGCAAAGCCAGCCACGAACGCACCTAGCTAGGGGCCTCTCAGGAACGGTCGGTGTCCCGGGGCTGGCGGGGGGGAATCTCGTCCTCGTGGGCAACGCAGTAGAGGCCAATGAGGAGCCCGCCGCCACACACATAGAAGATCATCGATATGGCCACGATGCCGGGGGCTGGCTCGACGCGATTGAGAAAGCCGATCAAAGGGACCAACCCGAGGTACATCAGGCCGAAACGTATTGTCAGCGATCTGATCATGGCGGGACCTTAGCTCAACGCCATATCCAGGGCAAGCGATGCGGCGGCACACATCACACCGCTGAGGAATCCGATCGCGGTCAGCCACTCAACTCGTTCTGGTGACGACCTGGTCAACACCGCAACGGTTCGGAGCATGGCGGCCAACAACCCGGTCAAGACGATGATCGTTCCGGCGACCTCGGAGACGACATCGATCACCACACCCGCAAGTGAGACCCCTGGAAGGCGAAGCGTCATGCGCCCGACCCTATGGAGCGAGAGCGCATGCGTGGTGCGCCAGATGCCCCGGTTCTATGACCTCTCTAGCGCAGCTCCCGCGCGAGCCGAAAGAAGAGCGCCTCGAGGGCTAGCTCCTCGGAGACGTTGAGGTCGAGGCTGCGGCGAGTTTCCTGCACGGTCTCGGCGGCGCGGCGGGCACTGGCGGGGTCCAGGCTGGAGGCCTGGGAGCGGAGCTGCTCGAGACGGTCACGGTTGAAGGCGACCTCCTCGGCGCCAGCCGCGACGGCGGCGAGGTCGCGCAGCCAGGCGGCGCAGAGCTCGAGGCCGAGGTCGAGGATCTCGGTGCGGCGGCGGCGGCCAGCGCGTTTGGACTCGTCGCCGATGTCGCGGGCGGTGCGCTTGAGGCCGGCTTTCGACTCTTCCTCAAGGGCTTCGCGAGTCGCCTCTTCGACATCCTCGCCGGCGGTGGTGGCGGTTTTGAGGAGGTCCAGCCACGGGGCTTGGGGGGCGGTGGGCGCTGACTCGGCGGACGCGCTGTCGCGCTGAGTGTCCGGCGAGCCAGCACCCACCGCCCCTACCAACCGCATCGCGGTTTCCCGCAGCGCCCGCCCGGGCTCGGAGAGCAGGAAGCGCGCGCGGGTGACGTCTCCGGCCGAGAGGCGGGCGGCAGCTGCGACCTCCTCGGCCGGGCCGGCATCCGACAGCTCGGCCTCCACGACCGCTGGAGGAAGCGGGGCGAAGTCGACGGGCTGGCAGCGGGAGGTGATCGTCTCCAGCAGGATCTCCGGTTCGCAGCTGAGCAGGATCAGGTGGGCGTACCCGGGCGGCTCCTCGAGCGTCTTCAGCAGTGCGTTCTGGCTCTCGTCGCGCAGCGCCTCCGCCGCCTCGACGACGAAGACGCGCTTCGCCCCTTCGAAGGGTCGGTAGGCGGCAGCGCGGATCACCCGCTCGCGCACCTCCTCGACCAGGTGCTGAGCGCCGCGCGGGGTCAGCCAGACGAGGTCCGGATGCGGTGAGGGATCGAGCAGAGCGCGGCGGCGAGCGTCATCGGGGTCATCGGCCCCCGTGGCGAGGATCTCCGCCGCAAAGGCCCGCGCCGCCACCCGCTTGCCTGCTCCACGAGGGCCTCGAAACAGATACGCATGCGACGGTCCCGCTGCCAGCGCCGCGGTCAGCGCGACGTCCGCGCGCGGTTGATGATCGAGCGTGAGGCTCATTGGTCTCTCCCGCGGGTGACGCGTGGGTGGGGGACCCCCGCGGCGCGGAGCCGCGTCCAGCGGCGAGCACCGTGGGGGTGGCCCACGCGGCAGGACCCGCGGTCAGGACGCATGGTCCCTTACGGCATCCATCACCCGCTCATGGACCTCCTCGCTGCTGCCACTTGCATCGATCACGACAACGCGATCTGAGGCGATCATCGCGATCTCGTCGTAGGCCTCAGCGACGGCACGCTGCAGCTCCAGGCCCTCGGACTCGAAGCGATCCTCGCCGGCGGCGCGGCCGAGGCCGGTCTCCGGGTCGATCTTCAGGAGCAGGGTCAGGTCCGGCCAGAGGCCGTCGGTTGCGGTATCGCAGAGGCCGATCACCTCGCCGACGCCGAGCCCGCGCGCCGCGCCCTGATAGGCGACGCTGGAGTCGGAGAAGCGGTCGCAGACGACGGTGCGCCCGGCCTCCAGCGCCGGCCGGATCACCCGCTCGGTGAGATCGGCGCGGGCGGCGCAGAAGAGCATCAGCTCGGCCAGCGGCTCCAACTCAACGGTGGGATCGGCGAGCAGCTCGCGGATCCGCTCCGCCGCTTCGGTCCCCCCCGGCTCGCGGATCGCCACCGTGTCCGCGCCGAGTGCCTCGACTAGAAGCCCTGCCTGAGTGCTCTTCCCGGAGCCGTCGACCCCCTCCAGGGAAATGAACAACGCCGCCAGCCTCAGATGCCTGTGGCCACGTGCATCAGCCTTTGGCTGCGGCTTTGGCGCGTTTGCGCCCCCGCGTGGCGGTGTCCGCTTTGGACGCTTTCACTTTCGATTTCTTCTTCGCGGGAGCGTCCTCGTCGCCTTTCGCCGGCGGCTTTTTCTCCATCGCCGCCTTGGCGGCTTTCGCGGCTTCGCGCTCGGCTCGGCGTTTCTTCATCTCCTGCATCGACTCGCAGTCGTCGTTGAGGCAGAGGTTCCAGGCGCGGCCGCGGAAGGGGACGACTTTCAGCCGCGGCGTCTGGTCGCAGATCGAGCAGCGTTCTTCGAGCCGGAAGACGTCGCCGCGCTGGGGGAGCGGGAAGGTCTGGTCGCAGGAGTTGGGGTCGTCGAGGGTCCAGCCCTGACAGCCGACGAAGCGTTTGCCCGATTTTTTCGCGCGGATGATCCGCAGCATGTTCGGCGAGCCGTCCTCCTTCTTGCGGCCGGCTTCCTCGCAGACCTTGCAGGGGCCGAGGATGCGGTCCTCGTCCATCCCTTTCCAGATCACTTTGGCCAGGTCCTCGCGGCTGCCGTCGATTTCGGTCCAGGTTTTGTGCAGGAGGTCGCGGCTCTCGCCGACGACGGCGCCCTTGGTCATCTCACCGGCGGCGATCCGGTCCATCTCCGCCTCCAGCGTCGCGGTCATCTCCGGCGTCGCCATCGCCGGCACGTAGTTCTTGAAGGCCTCATACAGGGCGATCCCCGTCTCCGAGGGAACCGGCGGATTGCCGTAGACGTAGCCGCGGTCGAACAGCTTCTGGATGATGTCGGCCCGGGTCGCTTTGGTGCCGAGGCCGCGCTCCTCCATCATCTCGATCAGTTTGGCCTGGGAGATGCGGCCCGGCGGCTGCGTCTCCTTGTCGACGATCCAGGGGGCGCCGTCAAGGTCAAGCTGCTGACCCTCCTGCAGGGCCGGGATCTCGTCGTCGGCGGAGCGGGCGTAGGTGTAGATGCCGGCGTAGCCGGGGTCGACGACGACGGAGCCGCGGACGAAGTAGGTCTCCGAGCCGGCCTCGATGTCGGCGCGGGTGGACTCGGTGATCATCGGCGGGCTGAAGGTGGCAAGGAAGCGGCGCACGACCAGTTCGTAGACGCGTTTCTTCGGTCCCTCGAGGGCGCCGGGGTGGATCGCCTGGGTCGGGTAGATCGGCGGGTGGTCGGTGGTCTCTTTTTTGCCGCGGGTCGGTTTCAGCTCGCCGTCGAGCAGGCCGGCGGCGGCGGAGAACTCCCTGACCTTGACCAGCGAGGAGACCAGCTCGCGCAGCGGCAGCGACCGCGGGTAGACCGTGTTGTCGGTGCGCGGATAGGAGATGAAACCGTCCATGTAGAGGTCCTCGGCGATCCGCATCGCGCTGGCGGGGGTGATGCCAAGGCGGCTGGAGGCGTCGGTGCTGAAGGCGGTGGTGTTGTAGGGGGTCGGCGGCCGGCGGGTGTTCTTGCGCGCGGTGACCGACTTGACGACGCCCGGCGCGCTGGTCCCCGCGAGGGCGCTGTCGGCCTCGGCTTTGTCCCAGAATTTGTCGGTGCTGTGGTGGGTCTCGAAGCTGCCGTCGGGGTGCTCGAACTTGGCGAACAGCTCCCAAAACGGTTTGGCGACGTGGGCGCGGCGTTCCATCTCGCGCTCGACGATCAGGCCGAGGGTGGGGCTCTGGACGCGCCCGACCGAGAGGAAGTTGGAGCCGAAGCGGCGGCTGGCGAGGGAGACGGCGCGGGTCAGGGTCGCACCCCAGAGCAAGTCGATGTCCTGGCGGGCGGCGCCGGCGTTGGCAAGCGGGTAGGAGAGCTCGTCGAGGTCGTTGAAGGCGCGCTCGATCTCTTCCTTGGTCAGCGCCGAGTAGCGGGCGCGCTTGATCCGCAGGCTGCCGTCGGCGGCGCCCTCACGGGAGCCGAGCTCTGGATTGGCGTCGAGCATCTCCTCCAGGGCCTCGAGCCCAATCAGCTCGCCCTCGCGGTCGAAGTCGGTCGCGATCACCAGCTCGTCGGCCTCTTTGGCGACTTTCTTGATCGCTTTGACGACGTTTTTGTCGGTCGGCTCCTTAATCAGCTCGGCGTCGATCAGGTCGTGCAGATCCGTCTTCTGCCAGTTCGAGTAGCCCTCGGGGAAGGCGGGTCCGAGCACATGGCCCTTGAGACCGATCGTCATGTGGTCCCCGTCGGCGTCGCTCCAGGTGTAGAACGGGACTTTGAAGCTTTTGTCCGCGCCGTTGCTGCCGTTGCTCAAAGCCTCGGCGATCTTTTTGGCGCTGTTGTTCTTCTCGGTGACGATGAGGCGCATGGGTCGGCGAGGGTAGCAGGGGCGTTCGGCTGTCCCGCTGCGCGGCCGGCGGGCCGAAAACAGGACCATGCATCCCGAAATCGGCCCACCGACCACTAGGATCGGCGGCTCCATGAGGTGCCTGGTCACTGGCGGCGCGGGGTTCATCGGCTCGAACTTGGTCGACGCTCTGATCGCGCGCGGCGACGAGGTGACGGTGGTCGACGACCTCTCAACCGGCCGCCGCGGCAACCTCGACGGAGCGTTGGCGAACGGAGCGGAGCTGGCCGAGCTCGATATCCGCGACGCCGCGGCGCTGGCGGCGCTGGTTGCCGAGAGGCGGCCGCAGACCGTCTTCCACCTGGCAGCGCAGATCGACGTCCGCAAGTCGCTCGCCGACCCCGCCTTCGACGCCGCGGTCAACGTCGGCGGCACCGCCAACCTGCTCGACGCGGCGCGCGCGGCCGAGGCCGGCCGGGTCGTCTTCGTCTCCACCGGCGGCGCCATCTACGGCGAGGGTGAGGGGCAGCAGCTGCCGCTGCCGGAGGACGCCCCGATCGCACCGCTCTCCGCCTACGGCCAGAGCAAGTTCGCGGCCGAGGGCTACCTGGCGCTGTACGAGCGGCTCTATGGGCTGTCCGGCGTCTCCCTTCGCCTGGGCAACGTCTACGGACCGCGGCAGGACCCGCTCGGCGAGGCTGGGGTGATCGCGATTTTCTGCGGCCGACTGCGCTCCGGCGAGCGGCCGACCGCCTACGGCGACGGCACCCAGACCCGCGACTACATATATGTGGGCGATGTGGTCGCGGCGGCGCTGGCGGCAGCAGAGTCCGCCGTGAGTGGGCCGCTCAACATCGGCACCGGTCGCGAGACCAACGTGCTGGAGCTGGCCGAGGCGCTGGGGCGGCTCGGCGGCGCTGAGAGCTTCGAGCCCGAGTTCGCGCCGCCGCGGGCCGGCGAGGTGCAGCGGATCGCCCTCGACGCCTCCCGCGCCGAACGCGAGCTCGGCTGGCGCCCGCTGACCGGCCTCGACGAGGGCCTGCGCCGCACGCTGAATTCGATCTAGCCGCTGGAGAGAAGCCGGGAGAGGGTCTCGCCGGACGCTCCCCGCTTTTGTCCGGCGAGACCCTCTCCCGGCTCCCCACACAAGGTCGCTAGCCTTCGATCCATGCCCGCCCAGGCCTATGCCGGCAAGGAGTGCGTCTGCCAGCTCCGCAAGGGGATCTGCGACCAGTCCTGCGTGCGGGACATGCTGGAGACGCCGTTCTACATCGCCTGCCTGAAACTGAAGGGGCGGCGCTGCGTGGTTGTCGGCGGGGGCGATATCGGCCTCGAGAAGGTCGAGGGGCTGCTCGCCTGCGACGCCGACGTGACCCTGATCGCGCCGGTCGCCCACCCGGAGCTGGAGGACCTGGCGCGGGAGAGCTCGATCGCCTGGGAGAAGCGCGCCTACGCGGGGGCGGCCGACCTCGAGGGCGTCTTCATGGCGATCGCCTGCACCGACGACACCGATGTCAACATCGCCGTCTTCGACGACGCCGAGCGGCGGGCGATGCTGGTGAACATCGTCGACGTGCCGCCGCTCTGCAACTTCATCCTGCCGGCGATCGTCCGCACCGGGCCGCTGGCGATCGCGATCTCCACCGCCGGCGCCTCCCCCGCCCTGGCGAAGCGGATGAAGCGCGAGGTCTCGGAGCTGTTCGGCGAGGAGTACGCGCGCCTGGCGATCATCCTCAACGACGCCCGCGGCTGGGCGAAGGGGACGCTGCCGACCTACCAGGACCGCAAGGAGTTCTTCGAGGGGATCGTCAACGGCGAGCCCGACCCGGTGACGCTGCTGCGCGAAGGGCAGGAGCCGGCGGTGCTGGCGATCGTTGAGTCGGCCAAAGAGCGGGCGGCGGCGGCGCTGGCCTGACCAAGAACCCGTCCCGGTAGGGGTTTCGCTTAACTTTTTCGACGGGTGGCTGTGGCCGTTCGAGTTGGGGAGCGGCGAAAAAGTACAAGACGCTCCACCCCTACCGGGACGGGTTCTTGGTCAGGCGGTGCCGCAGGCGGTGGAGCGGATGCGCTCGAGGTTGTCGCACAGCTCGTTCGCCTGCTTGACGGTGAGGTTCGCCGAGAAGGCGAGCTCAAGCTCGCGGACGATCACCGGCCGCATCTCCGCAAGGAGGTCGCGACCGGCCGGGCACAGCGTCGCGTAGCTGACGCGGCGGTCCGTCTCGCAGAAGGTCCGTTCCAGCAGGCCGGCTTTGACCAGGCGGTCGACCAGCTTGGTGAGGCCGCCGCGGGTGATCACCAGCACCTCGGCCAGATCCCCCATCCGCATCCGCTGCTCGGGGGCCTCGGCGACCGCTGCGAGCACCTCATACCAGGGCAGCGGCGGGTAGTCGCCCTGCGCCAGTGCTTCCTGCAGCCGCTGGGTGACCGCCGCGTGGGTGCGGGTCAACGCGCCCCAGGCCTCGCCATGAGGGGTGTGTGGGGCCGCCGCTCCGTTCCTGCTGCCGGCGCGAAACGCAGTCGCTGGGTCGGCGGCGGTGACTTGCGCGCTGGCGGTCGCTTGTTCGCTCACGCTTCCCATCATCGCAGATGACCCTTGTCATGACAATAGTTGTATCTACAAGTTTTCTGCTAAGATTGTTTCTGCGTCAATTGTTTATCCGCAAACTACGGTAAGGAGAGTCAGATGAACACGCAGGCGGTCAAGCAGAATGTTCCGGCCGGGACCTACAGCGTGGACCCCGTCCACTCCACGATCAACTTCGCCGTCGTCCACAACGGCGTTTCCACCTTCCGCAGCGGCTTCCGCGCCTACGAGGCGAAGCTGACGGGCGGGGAGCAGCCGCGGCTCGAGGGCACGGTCGAGGTCAGCTCGATCGAGATCTCCGAGGAGATGCTGAAGGGCCACCTTCTCTCCCCCGAGTTCTTCGACGCCGAGCGCTACCCGCGGCTGAAGTTCCGCTCGACCGGGCTCGACGTCGCCGAGGACGGCGCCCTGCGGGTCCGCGGCGAGCTCGAGATCCGCGGCCAGGCCCACGAGGTCGAGGCGAGCGGCAGGTTCGCCGAACTGGGTGCCGACCTCGCGGGCAGCGCCCGCGTCGGGCTCTCGCTGGCGGCTAGCGTCGACCGGCGCAGCTTCGGCCTCGACTGGCAGGCGGAGCTGCCCAGCGGCGGCGAGGTCCTCGACTACGAGGTCGAGATCGCGGTCGAGCTGGAGCTGGTTCGGGAGGGCGAGTAGCGATGCGGGTGCTGGGGATCTCCGGCAGCCTGCGCCGGGGCTCGCTCAACAGCACGCTGCTGCGGGCGGCCGCCGAGCGGCTGCCCGCGGGGGTGGAGCTGGTCGAGTTCGAGGAGCTGCGTGACATCCCGCCATACGACGAGGACGTCGAACTGGTGGGGACGCCGGCGGCGGTGCGTGAGCTGCGCGACGCGATGCGCGACGCGGACGCCGTCCTGGTGGCGACGCCGGAGTACAACCACTCGATCCCGGGCGTGCTCAAGAACGCCCTCGACTGGGCCTCGCGCCCGGCCGGCCAGAGCGCCCTCAGCGGCAAGCCGGCAGCGGTGATCGGCGCCTCGACCGGCATGTTCGGGGCGGTCTGGGCCCAGGCCGAGACGCGCAAGGTGCTCGGCGCCCTCGGCGGCCGCGTGGTCGAGGTGGAGCTGCCGGTTGCCCGCGCCGACCAACTGCTCGTCGACGGCCGGCTCGAGCTCCCCCCTCCGCAGTCCGAGCAGCTCGAGGAGCTGCTGGCCCATCTGGTTGCCGCGGCCGAGGAGGTCCAGGAGTTCGCCATCGCGCAGGCGGCGGCTTGAGCCGAGGGATTTCGACGCTTTGGACCTTGGTCCCGCTATAGCGAGGTCAAAGTCCAATCCGCTTCGCCGTCAGGCGTGCGGCAGGGCGAAGAAGGCGACGGCGGAGAAGTGAGCGATCGCGGCGGCGATCACGAGGATGTGGAAGACCTCGTGGTAGCCGAAGGTCGCCGGGCTGGGATTGGGACGCTGAGTCGCGTAGACGACAGCGCCGGCCGTGTAGAGGAGGCCGCCGGCGGCGACGAGCAGGGTGCCGGCAGCGCCCATCTCCGACCAGAGCTCCGGGAAGGCGGCGACCGCGACCCAGCCGATCGCGAGGTAGATGATCGCCGCGACCCATTTCGGGTGATCGATCCAGACCATCTCCACGATCGCACCGGCGACGGCGCCGATCCAGACGACGGCGAGGATCGCGTCGGCCAGCGGCCCGTCGAGGACCAACAGCGCGAAGGGCGTGTAGGTGCCGGCGATGAGGAAGAAGATCATCGAGTGATCGAGCCGGCGCATCCACTGGCGCACGTTGGGACGGGTCCAGTTAACGCGGTGGTAGAGCGCGCTGGTGCCGAACAGCGCCCAGAGGCTGGCCGCGTAGATCGCCACCGCCAGCGTCGCCTCCGGCGTTCTGGCGAGGATGATCAGCGCCGTCCCGAAGCCGAGCGAGAGGAAGAACGCCCACTCGTGCGAGACCCCCCGCAGCTTCGGCTTGACGAGGGCGATGGCGTCGCTGGCAGCCTCTTTCGCCGCGCCGGCTCTCTCGACCGCGGCGTCGCGGGCGGCGCTCGCGCGCTCCCCCATCCGTCCTGCGCCCCTGCGCAGCTCATCGGCCATAGGCAGAGGCTACCCGGAACTTCCCACCGATATTGCGGACTTGTCACCATGTAGAGACGGTCCCGCGCTTCCTGCGATGGCGTTATTTGCGTGTTCGGAGGCTTTTTCCGTCTGCACCTTCAGCGATCCTGCGGAGTTACCCCTGAAAGTCGCTGCGAGAGGAGAAGTTCGATGTCCCAGACCGCCCTTAGCACTCCCAAGAACGGGCTCGAGGGCCTCTCGATAGAGCGGCGGTTTTCGACTGCCGGCGTGCATCCATTCGACCAGATCGAGTGGGAGATCCGCGATGCGGTGATCGGCAACCCCGAGAGCCCGGCTTTCGAGCAGCGCGGGGTCGAGTTCCCGAAGAGCTGGTCGCAGAACGCGACCAACATCGTCGCCCAGAAGTACTTCCGCGGGCAGCTCGGCAGCGAGGAGCGCGAGTCCTCGGTCAAACAGATGATCGGGCGGGTCGCCGGCACGATCGCCAACTGGGGCCGCGAGGGCGGTTACTTCGCCTCGGCAGAGGACGCCGACACCTTCGAGATGGAGCTGACGGCGATCCTGCTCAACCAGAAGGCGGCCTTCAACTCGCCGGTCTGGTTCAACGTCGGCTTTGAGGAGACGCCGCAGTGCTCGGCCTGCTTCATCCTCAGCGTCGAGGACACCATGGAGTCGATCCTCGCCTGGAACACCAAAGAGGGCAACATCTTCCGCGGCGGCTCCGGTTCCGGCATCAACCTCTCCAACATCCGCGGCTCGATGGAGCCGCTGAAGAAGGGCGGCACCGCCAGCGGGCCGGTCAGCTTCATGCGCGGCGCCGACGCCTGGGCGGGGACGATCAAGTCCGGTGGTAAGACGCGGCGGGCGGCGAAGATGGTCGTGCTCGACGTCGACCATCCGGACATCGAGCACTTCATCTGGTGCAAGGCCGACGAGGAGAAGAAGGCGGCGGCGCTGCGCGACGCCGGCTTCGACATGTCGATCGACGGCGACGGCTTCACCTCGATCCAGTACCAGAACGCGAACAACTCGGTGCGGGTCACCGACGAGTTCATGGAGGCGGTCGAGGCCGGCGAGGACTGGCACCTGACCGCCCGCACCACCGGCGAGTCGGTCAAGACCCTGGACGCGCGCGAGCTGATGAACCAGATCGCCGACGCCGCCTGGCGCTGCGCCGACCCGGGCGTCCAGTACGACACGATCATCAACCGCTGGCACACTTGCCCGGAGTCCGGCCGGATCAACGCCTCCAACCCCTGCAGCGAGTACATGCACGTCGACGACTCGGCCTGCAACCTGGCCTCGCTCAACCTGATGAAATTCCGCCGCGAGGACGGCAGTTTCGAAGTCGAGGATTTCGAGCACGCGGTCGACGTCGTCTTCCTCGCGCAGGAGATCGTCGTCGGCTTCTCCTCCTACCCGACCGAGGAGATCACCGAGAACGCGAACCGCTTCCGCCAGCTCGGCCTCGGCTACGCCAACCTCGGCGCCCTGTTGATGTCTGACGGTCTTCCCTACGACTCCGAGGCGGGCCGCAACGTCGCCGCCGCGGTCACGGCGCTGATGACCGGCCGCGCCTACCGCCAGTCGGCGCTGATCGCCGCCGGCGCCACCGGGCCCTACGACGAGTACGAGCGCAACCGCGAGCCGCACAACGGCGTCATGCGGATGCACCGCGACGCCTCCTACGACGTCGACCCCAGCGGGATCAAGGGCGATCTGCTCGCGGCGGCGCAGCGGGCCTGGGACGAAGCGGTCGAGCTCGGCGAGGAGCACGGCTACCGCAACGCGCAGGCGACGGTGCTGGCGCCGACCGGGACGATCAGCTTCCTGATGGACTGCGACACGACCGGGATCGAGCCCGACTTCTCGCTGGTCAAGTTCAAGGAGCTGGTCGGCGGCGGGCAGATGACGATCGTCAACCAGTCGGTGCCGCTGGCGCTGGAGGCGATGGGCTACTCCGAGGCGGAGATCGACCAGATCAACGCCCACATCAAGGAGAAGAACACGATCGTCGGCGCGCCCGGGCTCAAGGACGAGCACCTGCCGGTCTTCGACGTCGCGGTCGGCGAGCGGGCGATCAGCCACACCGGCCACATCGACATGATGGCGGCGACGCAGCCGTTCATCTCCGGGGCGATCTCGAAGACGGTCAACCTGCCGCAGTCGGCGACGGTCGACGACATCGCCGACGCCTACACGCGCGGCTGGAAGGGCGGCCTCAAGGCGCTGGCGATCTACCGCGACGGCTCGAAGACGGCGCAGGCGCTCCGCACCGACGCCCAGGACGAGAAGGAGGCGGAGGCGGAGGTCGCGATGGCGAAGCCCGAGCGCAAGAAGATGCCGCGCGAGCGCGAGTCGATAACCCACAAGTTCTCGATCGCCGGCCACGAGGGCTACATCACCGCCGGCAAGTACGACGACGGCAATGTCGGCGAGATCTTCCTCACCGACATCGGCAAGGAGGGCTCGACGATGCGGGGGCTGATGAACGCCTTCGCGACGGCGATCTCGCTCGGCCTCCAGTACGGCGTCCCGCTCGAGGTCTTCGTGCGCAAGTTCAGCTACATGCGCTTCGAGCCGGAGGGCATCACCGGCAACCCGGAGATCCCCTTCGCCAAATCGCTGCCCGACTACATCATGCGCTGGCTGGCGAGCCGCTTCATCGAGGACACCGACACGCTCGAGGACCTCGGCATCATGACCCAGGAGGTCCGCGCCAAGAAGGACGCGGAGATCTCCCAGCTCGGGCTCGGAATCCCGACCGACACCGCCGGCCCGGCCAACGGCGGCAACGGCCACGCCAAGGCCGGCAACGGCGGCGACGCCAAGGCGAGCGGCGGCGAGTCGGTCCCCGCGGCGGCGGCCTTCACCGACACTCCCCCGGTCGTCCCGGCGAAGATGTCCGGCCTCGACCTCGGCCCCGCCTGCGAGCAGTGCGGCGGCATGATGCAGCGCACGGGCAGCTGCTACACGTGCTCATCCTGCGGCAACAACACCGGCTGCGGCTGAGGCGTTAGGACACACTGCGCGGGACCGCACCCGCGGCTGCGCGTCGTGCAGAGCACTGCCGCTTCGCCGCGCGCACGGTCCCGCTTGGTCCTAACGCCTCAGGGCCGCTCGATGTAAATTGGGAAAATGCATTTCTTGGCTGCCGCCGCGGCAGTGCTCGTACTTGCTGCGTCATCGGAAGCGAACGTCGCGCCCTGCGATAAAGCGATCATCGGGCACGGGTCGGCCGATTGGCGGAGCGAATTGGTGGTGGCCGGGCCGGCTGGGGTCGGGCGGCGGCCGCTGAGCCGGATGTCGCGGACCGGGAACGGTTTCGTGACGAAGATGGGGGTGCTGGTCGAGGGCCGGGCGCCGGAAACGGTGACGCTCAGCGTCCCGCCCCGGTTGCGCGATCGCGTCTTTCTCTACTACGGCCTGATCCGCGATCGCGCCGGCCAGTTGACCACCTCCTTCCGCAACGCCCGCGGTTACGGGGAGACCGAGTTCCAGCCCTGCGACAACAAGCCGCGCACGATCTGGCCGGGCGGGATTCGCGTTCGGGGCAAAGCGCCGGTGCGGCTGAATGTGCTCACGGAAGGCCGGACCGAGCCGTTCGTCCTGCACCTCGGGCGGCCGCAGGTCTACCAGCCGCGCTGACCCGCTGGTCTGCATCGATGGGCCGAAAACACCCCTTATAGGGCGGCAAATCGGCCCATCGGCCTCAGTTGAGGACGACTTCGGCGTCGTGGCGGGGGGTCTCGGTTATGGCGCGGCGGAAGGGGCGCTCGGACTGGGGGTGCGCCGGGGCGATCTGGTGGCGCTTGACCAGCTCGCGCAGGACCACCTGCATCTCGAACTGGGCGAAGGCGGCGCCGAGGCAGCGGCGGACGCCGCCGCCGAAGGGGATCCAGGTGTAGGTGCCGGGCGGATTGTCGAGGAAGCGCTCGGGCAGGAAGCGGTCCGGCTCGGGGTAGATCTCGGGATTGCGGTGGACGAGGTGGATGCAGGGCGTGACCGAGGCGCCGGCTGGTAGCTCATAGCCGCCGATCTCGACCGGCTCGGTCAGCTTCCTGACGACCAGCACGATCACCGGCCGCAGGCGCAGCGTCTCCTGGATCGTCGCCGTCAAATAGGCCTCCTCCCCGGCCACGGCCTCGGCGCGCAGGCGCTCGAGCTTCTCGGGGTGGCGGACGAGGCGCTCCATCGCCCAGGAGAGGGCGGTCGCGGTCGTCTCGTGGCCGGCGACGAGCAGGGTCAGCAGCTCGTCGCGGATCTCGGCGTCGCTCATCGGGCTGCCGTCCTCGTGGCGGGCGGCAACCAGCATCGAGAGGATGTCGTCGCGCTCGGCCAGGTCCTCGGCACCCCGACGTTCGGCGATCTCGTGATGGATCAGCTCGTCGACTCGCTCGATGCGGCGGCGGAGGGCGGGGACGAAGCGGATCCGATCAGGGCCGATCAAGATCACCGGCAGCAGCACGCGCGGGTCGGTGGTGAGGTCGAGGAAGTCCCGCAGTGCCAGCCGCAGCGGGTCCAAGCGCTCCTGGTCATGGACGCCGAAGACGGTCTCGAGGATGATCTCCAGCGTGATCGCCTGCATCCGCGGCCGCAGCTTGTAGGGGGTCCCGGTGGGCCAGCTCTCGATCTCGCGGGCGGCGATCTCGGTCATCTTCTCGCCGTATCCCTGCATGCGCTCGCCGTGGAAGGGCGGCAGCAGCAGCTTGCGCTGGCTGATGTGCGGCTTCTCGTCGAGTACCAGGACCGAGTTGTCGCCGAGGACCGGGCGCAGGATCTCATTGCCCTCGCCGGCGTGGAAGACGCGTGGGTCGCCGGTGAACACCTGCTTCACTGCCTCCGGGTCGGAGACCATCACCCAGGTTCCTTCGTGGGCGATCTTGATCGTGAACATGTCGCCGAACCGGGCCCGGCTCTGCTCCAGCATCCACTGCGCCTGCCGCGACCAGATCGCCGTCTGCAGCGCCCGCGGCATCCGCGGCCCGGGCGGCAAGCCGCGGATGGATGCCGTGGCAGCAGCCGTTGCCGGAGCCGCGTCTTTGACCGTCGCCTCCATCATCGACCACGGTACTCCGATCCCTGCACCCTTTGGCGTGACATCCCTCCCCACTGGGCGTTGACGACTTTGTTGCCCTGGAGCAGCAAGTCGTCAGCACTCCCCTATGGAAGGTCCTCGCGGGCCCTTCCGTCGTTGTCGGCATCGAGGCGGTGGGGATCGCGGCGGGGATTGTGGTTCTTGTAGAAGCGCTGAGCCTGCTTCTGGGTCGCGAAGTCCGCACAGTCGCGATCTCTCGCGCCGCTCAGCCGGGAACCGAGATCCGGAGGAGGGTCTGGGTGCCGCATTCGAGTCGCGCCGACCCGTCCTCGAAGCGATGGAGCCGCAGGGCGTGAGGAGCGGAGCACTCGACCCGCGGCGTCCGCGGCGCCGCGGCGGAATCGTCGCTGGCGAGGGAAAACATCAGGAGGACGAACGATGCCGTGAGCAGAGCGAGAAGCGCTTTCATGAACGGATAAGGGCTGAGGACCGCCAACTCTCCCCCGCCGATTGGCATAGCCTGAAGCCGTCGATGCCGCCCCTTCCCCGTCTTTCGCCGCGCGCCGAGCACCTGGTCCTGAAGCGGGCTTGCGGGCTCTCACCACGACTCCAGCGGCGGCTGTTCGGGCCGCCGCCGAAGGTCGACGGGCAGATCCTGGCCAGCGACATCCAGGTGCTGATCAAGCTCGCCGAGCTGTCGGGCGATTCGTCCTTCACCGGCGGCCTCCCTCCCCAGGAGGCGCGGGCCCAGAACCGTCGCGGGGCGGCAGCGACGACGGCGCAGCCGCCGATTCCGATGGCGCGGGTCGAAGCCCTGACCGTCCCCGGCCAGGGCGGGCCGGTACCGGCCCGCTTCTACGTGCCCGGCGGCCGGCCGGCCGGCATCCCGGCCCCGCTCGTCGTCTACTTCCACGGCGGCGGCTGGGTGATCGGCGACCTCGACACGCACGACGGCGTCTGTCGCTTCCTCGCCGCGGCGGCCGGCGCGACGGTGCTCTCGATCGACTACCGGCTGGCGCCCGAGCATCCCTTCCCCGCCGCCGTCGAGGATGCGTGGGCGGGTTTCGCCTGGGCCGAGGCGAATGCCGCCGAGCTGGGCATCGACGCCGCCCGGATCGCCGTCGCCGGCGACAGCGCCGGCGGCAACCTGGCGGCGGTCGTCAGCCTCCTGGCCAAAGCCGCGGGAGGGCCGATGCCGGCGATGCAGCTGCTGATCTACCCGCCGACCGACTCGGCCGGCGACCTGCCCTCGCGGCAGCTGTTCTCCGAGGGGTACCTGCTGACCAAAAACGACATGGACACTTTCGAGCGGCACTACCTGCCGCCGGGCACCGACGCCACCGACCCGCGCGTCTCGATCCTGCTGGCGCCGGACCTGACCGGCCTGCCGCCCGCCTACGTCGCCACCGCCGGCTTCGACCCGCTGCGCGACGAGAGCGAGGCCTACGCGCTGCGCATGCGCGAGGCCGGCGTCCAGGTTGCCCTGCGGCGCCACCCCGGCCTGATCCACAGCTTCGCCAACCTGACCGCGGTCAGCCGCAGCTCGCGCGGGGCGATGCTCGAGGTGGCGGGCGCGCTGCGAATGGGCCTGGCGCCCAAGTCCTAATACCCCGGGGGGGTATGTGCTAGCCTTGGCGTAGACCACGATCCGAGGAGGTCCGCATGCCCGCCCACGCCCCGTCCCACGCTTCCCACGACCGGCAGGCGATGCCGCCCGAGGGATCGGCGCTCACCGCGCTCTCACTCAGCGCCACGCTGCACTGCCTGACCGGCTGCGCGATCGGCGAGGTGGCCGGGATGATGATCGGGACGGCGTTCGGCTTCTCCGACCTGGGAACCATCGCCCTGGCCGTCACGCTCGCCTTCGCCTTCGGCTACGCCCTGACCAGCCTGCCGCTGCTGCGCGCCGGGCTAGCGCTCTCGGCGGTGGTCCCGATCGCGCTCGCCGCCGACACGCTCAGCATCGCGACGATGGAGATCGTCGACAACGCGATCATGGTCGCGATCCCGGGCGCGATGGAGAGCGGCCTCGACTCGCTGCTCTTCTGGGGCAGCCTCTCCTTCTCCCTGGTCGTCGCGGGCGCCGTCGCGGTTCCCGTCAACCGCTGGCTGATCGCCCGCGGCAAGGGTCACGCCGCGGTCCACGAGACCGGCATCCACGGCGGCCCGCCGGTGCGGGTCGTGGCGGCCGTGGCCGCCGCAGCTGGGGTCTTCGGTAGCGCCGTGCTGCTCGCGGAGGTGCTCGGGTGAGCCGCCGCGATTACTCGTATTGGAGCGACTCGAGCACGTCGAGCCGCGAGGCGCGGCGGGCGGGCGCAATCGCGGCCAAGACGCCGGCGAATCCGGCGAGGACCAGGAGGACGAGCAGCTGGTCGACCGGGTAGGAGAGCGCGAAGCCTTCGTCCTTCAGCGGCTGCGCGATCAGGGCGGCGAAGATGACGCCGAGGATCATTCCCAGCATCGCCCCGATCAGGGCGGTGATCACCGCCTCGTAGCGGATCATCGTCCGCACCTGGCGGCGCGACATCCCGATCGCCCGCAGCATCCCCAGCTCACGCGTGCGTTCGTGGATCGAGAGCGCCAGCGTGTTGGCGATCCCGAAGAGGGAGACGATCACCGCCAGCGCCAGCAACGCGTAGATCAGGCCGAGCAGCTGGTTGATCTGTTCTTCCTGGTTTTCCTTCAGTTCCCGCTGGTTGCGCACCTCGACGACCGGGAACTCCCGATCCATCCGCGCCGCCAGCCGCTTCTGCACCTCGGCGGCCTTTGCGCCGGGCGCCAGCTTGACGAAATCGAGGAAGTCGTCGCTCTGGTCGAACGCCCGCGCCATCAGGCCCTGGGTGACGATCGCGCTGCCGAGCAGTTCCGCCTTGTCTTCGAACTCGCCGACGACCTCGAGGTCGGGCCGGGCGCCGATCTGGGTCAGGAAGCGCACCCGGTCCCCAGGTTCGAGGTCGTTGTCGGAGGCAAGCGCCTTGTCGACGATCACCTCGCGGCCGTTGAGCTTCCGCAGCGTTGCGGGACCGCCCTCGGTCCAGTCGATCGTCAGCACGGCGCCGGCGTCGGGAGCGAGCGCCGAGACACGATGTTTGCCGCCCCCGCCGCTCAGCACCTTCGCCTGGGCGGCGCGCACGGTCGAGATCAACTCGACCCCGGGCACCTGGCGGCCGGCCTCGGCGGCGCGCGGCGAGATCGGCGAGAAGCCGTCGGAGTTCTGCAGCACCAGCTCGCCCTGGAAGCTCTCGTCGACCGCAGTCGCGATCGAGCTCTTGATGCCGGCCGCGAAGACGGTGACGAAGGCAACCACGGCGAGACCGATCATCAGCGCCGCCGCCGTCACCGCGGTGCGGGCCGGGTTGCGCTGCGTGTTCTCGCGGGCGAGGCGGCCGGTGAGGCGCCGCAGCAACTCCAGCGGCCGGCCGGCGAGCGAGGCCAGCGGGCGTACGAGGCGCGGGCTGAAGAGCGAGACGCCGAGCATCACGACGACGGCGCCCGCTCCCATCAGCCCAGCGGCGCTGCCGCCGGAGGCGCTGCCGAAGAGGCCGATGAGGACCATTGCCAGCCCGACCAGGCCGAGCAGCACGGCGACCCCCGCGTAGACGATTCCGCGGCGGCGGCTCTGCGGCAGTTCCAAGGCCAGCAGGGCGGCGATCGGCGGCACCCGCGTCGCCCGCAGGGCCGGCACGAAGGAGGAGACCAGGGTGACGCCGATGCCGATCAGCAGCGAGACGGCGACCGTGCGCGTCTTCGTCACCAGGGCGGTGGTCGGGAGGTCGATGCCGAGGGCGACGAAGAGCGCGTTGAGGCCGACGGCGATCGCGTAGCCGCCAGCGAGCCCGAGCAGCGCGCCGAGCACGCCGATCGCCAGCGCCTCGACCACGACCGAGCCGAGGATCTGGCCCCGCCCGGCGCCGAGCGTGCGCAGCATGCCGAACTCTCGGATCCGCTGGGCGACCGTGATCGAGAAAGTGTTGAAGATCAGGAAGGCGCCGACGAAAAGGGCGACGAAGGCGAAGACCAGCAGGGCGATGCGGAGGAAGCCGATGTCGTCGCGGATCTGATCGGAGTTGCGTTCGGCGTTTTCCTCGGCGGTCTCGATCAGCAGCGAGGGGTCTCCCACCCTCTGCTCCACCCGCTGCTTCAGGGTCTCTTCGGAGACGCCCGCCTCGGCGGCGATCAGGACCTGGTCGAATTCACCCCGCTTGTCGGTGATCCGCTGCGCCTCGGGCAGGGTCAGGCCGGCGATGCTGGCGCCACCCCAGGAGGCGCTGCCGAGCTTGGTCAGGCCGATGATCCGGTAGGTGGCGACGCGTTCGACCGAGGCCAGCTTCAGCGTGTCGCCGATCCCCAGGCCCGCCTCTTCGGCGGCGCTCTGGTCGAGCGCCGCCTCGCTGGCGTCGCGTGGTTTGCGACCCTCGACGTAGGTCTGGGTTTCGAGGCTCTCGGGCAGGTCGGAGGTGATGAACTTGGGGGCGAATTTGGTCCCGATCTGCTCGTTCTCGGCGTCGAAGAATGCGCCCGGGGTGAAGATCTGGCCGACCGCCACGCGTACCCCGTCGACCCGCTTTGCCTCTGGCAGCACGGAGGCCTGGAAACTCGGCACCTCGCCGGTTTCCTGGCGGACCTCCTCCTTCGCCGTGATCACGACATCGGTCTTGGCCAGCGAGTCTTCGAAGATTTCGTCGAAGGCGGCGAAGGTCGTGTCGGTGAGGATGTAAGTGCCGGCGACGAAGGCGACGCCGATCGTCACCGCGAGGATCGTCGTCAGAGCGCGGATGCGACGAGCCCAGAGGCTCTTCAGGCCGAGGCTAGTCAAGCTGCTTCATCAGCTCGATCACGTCTGACGCGGAGCCAGGCTTGCCGTCCTGGACGAGCTTGCCGTCGCGCAGCGTGATCAGCCGGTCGGCGTGGGCGGCGGCGGCGGGATCGTGGGTGACCATGATCACCGTCTGGCCGAACTCGTCGACCGCCTGGCGCAGCAGCTTGAGGACGTCGGCGCTGGCTTTCGAGTCGAGGTTGCCGGTCGGCTCGTCGGCGAAGACCACGGCCGGTTTGGAGACGAGCGCGCGGGCGACGGCGACGCGCTGCTGCTGGCCGCCGGAGAGCTCCGAGGGCCGGTGGGTGCGCCGGTCGTCGAGGCCGACGGTGCGGATTAGCTGGTCGACCCACTGCCGGTCGGGCTTGCGGCCGGCGATCGAGAGCGGCAGCACCAGGTTCTCCTCGGCGGTGAGGACCGGCAGCAGGTTGAAGAACTGGAAGACGAAGCCGAGCTTGTCGCGGCGCAGCTGGGTCAGCTCGCCGTCGTCCAGAGCGGTGATGTCGACGCCGTCGAGCTCGACCCTCCCCCCGGTCGGCTTGTCGAGGCCGGCGAGGATGTGCATCAGCGTCGACTTGCCGGAGCCCGACGGGCCCATGATCGCGGTGAAGCGGTCGCGCTCGAAGGAGGTGCTGACCCCAGCCAGGGCATCGACGGCGGCGTCGCCCTCGCCGAAGCGTCGGGTCAGGTCGGTGGCGACCACAACCTGTCCGTTGGCACTCACTGATAGGCACCGTATCGAGATCAGCCAATAGCCTGCGGCCGGTGACGCTGGCGGATGAGTTCGATGGGCTCCTCGTGGACCTCGACGGCGTGGTCTGGATCGGGCGCGAGATGGTCCCGGGAGCCGTCGATACCCTCGCCCACCTGCTCGCGGGGGGGATGGAGATCGTCTTCGTCACCAACAACTCGGTGAAGCCGCCCTCCGCCTATGCCGCTCGCCTGCGCGACGCCGGGATCGAGATCGCCGACGATCGCGTCCTCACCGGAGGCGTGACGACCGCGCGCTTGGCGGCAGAGCGGGTCGGGCCAGGCGGCACCGCATTCGTGATCGGAGCGCCCGGATTCAAGGAAACGGTCGCGGCGGCCGGGCTGCAACTGCTCGACGGCGAGGCGGCGGAGTCCGCTGACGCCGTCGTCGTCTCCGCTCACCGCGAGTTCGACTACGCCGAGCTGCTCACCGCGACCCGTGCCCTGCAGGCCGGTGCAGCGCTGTTCGGGACCAGCCGCGATCCGACCCTGCCGATGCCCGGCGGCGCCTGGCCGGGCACGGGGGCGACTCTGGCAGCGGTCGAGACGGCTTCCGGAAAGCGCGCTGAGACCGGCGGCAAGCCGGAGCCCCACCTCTTCGAGGGGGCCCGAGCCCTGATCCCAGAGGCAAGCCGGGACCGCATCGCGATCGTCGGCGACCGCATCGCCTCCGACATCGAGGGGGGTCGCCGGGCCGGCCTGATCACCGTGCTCGTCCTCACCGGCGCCTGCACTCGAGCCGACACGGAGGCGGCCGATCCGCCGCCCGACCACGTGATCGACGACCTCACCGGCCTGCTGCGGTGAGCGCCGAGCCGGCTGCGTCGCCGATCGCCCGCCCCGGCGCCGCCTTCGCCGGCATCTTTACCGTGACCTTCTGCGGCCTGCTCGCGGTCGGAGCGACGCTGCCGGTGCTGCCGCGCTACGTCGACGGGCCGCTGGGCGAGGGCAAGGTCATGGTCGGGATCGTGATCGGCGCCTACGCGATCACCGGCCTGCTGATGCGACCCTTCGCGGGTCGCCTCGCCGACCGTCGCGGCCGCCGCCCGACGGTCGTGCTCGGCGCGGTGCTGGCAGGGGTGGCTGGCTTCATGTACCTGCTGCCGCTCGGAGTCGGCGGCCTGATCGCGGCGCGGCTGGTGCTGGGAATCGGCGAGGGCGCCGTCTTCACCGCCGGTTCGGCCTGGATCGTCGACCTCGCCCCGCTGGAGCGGCGCGGCCGGGTGATCGGCCTCTACGGCCTCTCGGTCTGGGCGGGGCTGAGCATCGGGCCGCTGTTCGGCGAGCTGATCAAGCACAACGCCGGTTACGACGCGGTCTGGATCTTCGCCGGCGCGCTGCCGCTGCTCGGCGCGCTGGTCGCGATGCGTGTGCCCGACCCGTTCCGCCCCAAGTGGCTCGAGCAGGAGCACCGATCGCTGATCGCGCGCGAGGCGCTCCTCCCCGGCGCCGCCCTGGCCCTGGGCTCGACCGGCTACGCGGCGGTCGCCACCTTCGTCGTCCTCCACCTCGACGAGCGGGGCGTCGGCCACGGCGCGCTCGTCTTCGGCGCCCTCGCGACGATGGTCGTCTTGACGCGACTGGTTGGCGGCGACCTGCCGGACCGGGTCGGGCCGGCGCGAGTCGCGACCGCGGCGGCGCTGGTCGAGGCGGTCGGCCTGACCACGCTGGCCTTTGCGCAGAGCCTGCCGGTCGCGATCGCGGGGGCGCTGGCAATCGGCGCCGCCTTCTCGCTGCTCTATCCCTCGCTCTCGCTGATCGTCATAAACCAGGTCTCGGAAGCGCGCCGCGGCGCCGCGCTCGGCACCTTCACCGCCTTCTTCGACGCGGGGATCGGGCTCGGCGCACCGCTCGCCGGCGCCGCGGCGGCGCTGAGCACCTACGAGGGCTCATTCCTGCTGGGCGCAGCGATCGCACTCGGCTCGGCGGCCCTGATCGCGCTCGCACTCGGGCCCCAGAGCCGCGCCCTCGTCGCAAGCCGCTAACCGCCCGCCGATGGGCCTTAAACGTCCGCCATATTGACGTTTGAGGCCCATCGCCAGGGAGTCAGCGTTCGCTGAGGAGCAGGGTCTGCAGGGCGCGGCCGATGCGGCCGCGCTCGTCCGAGAGCACCGACTCGGCGGTGCCGACGCCGTTGGCCTGGGGCAGCGTGACCGCGTCGACGCAGACCCACTCCCCCGCGGGCATCCGCTCCAAGTGGACGGTGAGATCGACGTTGATGAAGAGGTAGCGGCGGTAGTCGAGGCTGGCGCTGACGCCGTTGCCGACGTCGGCGGTAATCAGCACCCGCTGCAACGGGCTCGGCTCCTCGCCGGCAACCAGCGGCTGGCGCATCCGCAGCCAGACAAGCGCCGGACCGGGCTCGACGAAGCTTCCCTCGACGAACCGGATCTCCATCGCCGAGTGGTAGCCGAGCTCCTGGCCGGTGGAGAAGAACTCGACCTCGGAGCCGTGCTCGGGGCCGGCCGGGGGCTCGTCGACGCTCAGCGCCTCGGCCGGGATGTCGACTGGAGCGGTGCGGATGCGCCAGGCGGCGGCCCGCATCAGCGGCTCGCCGCTCTCGTCCTGCAGCTCGGCCTCGAGCAGCTGCACCCGCCGCCCCGGCCGCACGACGCGGGCGCTGACCCGCAGCGGCGCGATCGGCACCGAGCGCAGGATCTCGCAGGTGACACGGCCGACCTGGAACTCCGCCGCGTCGGGCAGCCACTCCAGCTCGCGCCCAAGCAGCGCCGCCGGCGGCCCCGCATGCTGGGCCCCGGGATCCCACGGCCCCCGCGTCAACTCGGTCGCGAGGAACAAATCCCCAGCTCGCTCGTAGAAGGCTCCTGGCACGTGGCGATCGTATGGGCGTTCGGGGTCGCCTCGCCGGTGCCTCCATGCTTTTGCACCGCCGAGGCGACCCCGAACGCCCTTTACATTTACTCCATGCCAAAAATCGAGAAAACCGACGAGCAGTGGCGCGAACAGCTGACGCCTGAGCAGTTCGAGGTGACCCGCGAGGGCGGCACCGAGCGCGCCTTCACCGGTCCCTACGTGGACGAGAAGAGCGAGGGCATGTACCGCTGCGTCGGCTGCGGCACCGAGCTGTTCTCCTCCGACACCAAGTTCGACTCCGGCACCGGCTGGCCCAGCTTCACCGAGCCGGCCAACCTCGAGCACGTCGACCTGCGACCCGACAACAGCCTCTTCATGCGCCGGACCGAGGTCGTCTGCAAGACCTGCGACGCCCACCTCGGGCACGTCTTCGACGACGGCCCGGCGGAGCGGGGCGGCCAGCGCTACTGCATCAACGGATGCGCCCTGGAGCTCGAGAAGAAGTAACCGCGCGGTCCTACTGCTGGACCGCGCCGCCGGCGCCGAGGTAGTTGAAGCGCACAGCCAGCGCCACCGCCTCAGTGCGGGTGTCGACCTCGAGCTTGCCGATGGCGTTGCGAACGTGGGTGTGGACGGTCGCCGGGCTCAGCTGCAGCCGCTCGGCGATCTCTTTGACCCGCAGTCCCTCGGCGAGCAGCTCGAGAATCTGGCGCTCGCGCGGCGAGAGGTCGAGCAGTTTCTCCACCTCCGACGGCTTGCCGCCGGCGAAGTCCCCGCCGAGGAACGTCCCTCCCCCGGTCACCGCTTTGACGGCGCGGGCGATGTCCTCGGCCGGCGCCGACTTGAGCACGTAACCAGAGGCGCCGGCCCGCAGCGCCAGGGCCAGCAGGTCCGGCTGGGCGTGAGCCGTGAAGATGATGACTTTGGTCCGCGGCCGGGCTTTGAGCACCTCCTTGGTGGCCTCGATCCCGTCCCGTTTCGGCAACTCGACGTCGATGATGAGCACGTCGGGTTCGAGCTCCTTGACGACGTCGACGACGTCGCGGCCGTTGCCCGCCTCGCCGACGATTTCGACGATGCTCGAGTTGGCCATCCGTGCCTTGATCGCCTCGCGAACGATCTCGTGGTCGTCGCAGAGGACGACCCGCTTGGCGTCCCGCACGCTAGAGCTCATTGCGGCGCGATTCTCTCAGGACATCCGAAACGATGCAAAGTTTTGGGTAGCGTGAACCCTCCGTCCCGCTCCTGCCTGTTCTCGATCAGCGCGATCATCGTTCGCCCCACGGCCACGGCCGTCCCGTTCAAGGTGTGCACTGCCTCCGGTCCTTCCCTATCGGCAGGGCGATACCTACATTTGAGCCGCCGCGCCTGGTAGTCGGTCGTGTTCGAGCAGGAGGTCAGCTCGCGATAGCGCTGCTGGCTCGGGATCCAGGCCTCGCAGTCGTACTTCTTCGCCGCCGGGGCGCCGAGGTCACCGGCGGCGACGTTGACGACGCGGTAGGGGATCTCGAGCTCGCCGAGGATCCGCTCCTCGATCGCCAGCAGTCGCTCGTGCTCGGCCGCCGACCGCGACGGCTCGACGAACGAGAACATCTCGACCTTGTCGAACTGGTGGACGCGGAAGATGCCGCGGGTGTCGCGACCGGCGGCGCCGGCCTCGCGGCGGAAGCAGGTCGAGAAGGCGCAGTAGCGCAGCGGTAGAGCATCGGCGTCGAGGATCTCGCCGGCGTGGAGTCCGGCCAGTGCCACCTCCGAGGTGCCGGTGAGGAAGAGCTCGTCCTTGGGGATCTCGTAGATCTGGTCGCGGTCGCCGGGCAGGAAGCCGGTGCCCTCCAGCGCCTCCTCGCGGACCAGGACAGGGGGCACGACCGGCTCGTGGCCCTCGGCGCGAACCAGCTCGATCGCGAAGCGGACGAGGGCCAGCTCCAACAGCACCAGGTCGCCCTTGAGGTAGGCGAAGCGCGAGCCCGACAGTCGCGCGCCCGCCTCCATGTCGATCAGGTCCAGCTCGGTGCCGATCTCGAGGTGGTCGCGGGGCTCGAAGTCGAACTCGGGAACCTCGCCCACCTCGCGGATGACGACCGCGTCCTCCTCGGTCATGCCCTCGGGGGCGTCGGGATCCGGGAGGTTCGGGAGGGCGACGGCGATCCGGTTGAGATCTGCCTCGACCTTCTCCAGCTCCTCCTTGCCGGCCTCGATCCGCTCCTTCAACCCCTGCACGGTCGCCATCAGGTCCGCAGCGTCCTCGCCCGCCTGCTTCGCCTCGCCGATCTGCTTGGAGAGGGTCTTGCGCTCGGCCTGGGCGGTCTCGACCTCGGGCAGAAGCTCACGGCGACGGGCGTCGAGCGCAAGCAGCTCGTCAACCTGCTCGGCCGCGCCGCGACGCGCGAGCGCCGCTTTGACCCGCTCGGGGTCGGAGCGGATCAGCTTCAGGTCGAGCATTTCGCTCCCGCGCTAGGGCGCGGTCTCTTCGCCGGGCCGCGGCGAGGATTCGGCTTCGCTGCCGGCGTACTCGGCGACGAATCGGGCAACCGCCTCGGCCTCGTCGCCGACGACGATGTTCTGGGGCATGATCGCCCCGGAGAAGCCGCCGTTCTGGATCGCGAAGAGAGCATCGTCGTAGGTCTCGGTTCGCTGGTCGAGGTTCGGCCCCTGCGTGCGCTCTCCTCGGTTGCCAGTGCCCTGGGTGCCGGCAGCGCTCATCGTGTGGCAGCCGGCGCAGTGCGTCGCGAAGAGGACGGCGCCCTCGTGGTTGGGGTCGTCCTGGGAGACGGCGATGCCTTCCTCGCCGAAGCCGCAGGCCGCGAGGCCGAGCGCGACGGCAACGACCATGCCTATGAGAAGTACGGGGCGCACGCGGCGCGCATCATATTGTCTGGAGCCGATCCCGATCGTCTGACGATGCCGCCGCCCGACCCAGCCCGTTTCCGCACCGCGATGGCGGCCCTGCCGACCAGCGTCACCGTCGTCGCCGCCGGTGGCGCGGACGGACCGGCCGGCGCCACGGCCAACGCCGTCACCTCGCTCTCGATCGAGCCGATGCTGATGCTCGCCTGCCTCGACCGCGGCTCCCGCACCCTGCGCGCGGTCCAGGCCGCCGATCGCTTCGGCATCAGCGTCCTCCACGCCGGCCAGGAGGAGGTCGCTCGCACCTTCGCGACCAAGGCGCCGGTGCCGGAGAAGTGGTCCGGCATCGCCTGGAGCGAGCGCGACGGCGTTCCGGCGATTGACGACGCCCTGCTCTGGATCGCCTGCGACCTGCGCGACGTGATCGCAGCGGGAGACCACGTGATCGTCACCGGCGAGGTGCAGGCGCTGGAGATCGGCGCGGGGGAGCCGCTGGTTTTCCACGGCGGCGAGTACCGGCCGCTGAACTGACTGGGGCGCCTTAGTCGCGTCCATCGCCCCCCGCGGCCGCTGCGCGACCCTCAGCGCTCAACTCCCAGATCCCGCGCGGGGAATCCGCCCTCAGCAGTCCACGCTTGCGCAGGCCGAGGCGGGTGAACTGAACCCGGTTCTCCCAGCGGACGTCGCCTGAGTTCAGGCGCTCGCGGTCGCGCGAGGTGAGCCGATCTGCAAGCCGCTCGCCAACAGCTTCGATCACTTCTCGCGCCGGCGCCCGTCCCCCCCGCCGAGCCAGCTCCTGCAGAATCGGCAACTCGTACTCGCTCTCCGGCAGGAGGCTTCCGAATGGGGCCCTGGGTGGTGGCTTCCCAGGACCCCGCCTTCGCAGCGACGGCGACGCAGGGCCGTCCAGGCCCAGCAGTCGCCGCAAGACACTGTTCGGGTCATCGACCAGCGGCTCGGCCTTGTCCTTCAGCCGCCCCCAAACTTCTTCATCGATTTCAATCGAAGGCACGCCCTCTCCCTTTCCATTGCCTAGCTTCCTGTTAAATGAAAGATAGCTTAGTTTATCTTATTGTCAAGGTTAGATTGTAATTGAAACTGTAACTAGCGCAAAAAAGCGCTGGCTGTCGGCCTGGCGATAGGTTGACCCGATGGAGGCGACCGCCGCGCCAAGGGAGCAGTGGACCTTTGCGCAGAAGGGGATCGTGGTGCTGGCGGCGGTCCAGCTGCTCTGGGCGCTGGCCGGGTTCGTTGCCGAACCGAGCTTCCATCTGGGCGCGGGCGCGCCGACGGAGCGGGTACTGGGGGTCGACTTCAACGGCTACCACGCGCTGGCCGGGCTGCTGCTCTTCGCGCCCGCCTTCTATTTCGCGCTGCGGCCGAAGTGGGCGCTCTACTACGCAATCTACGCGGCGGGGGCGCTGATCGTCACCGGCATCTGGGCCCTGTTCGACGAACAGCCGGCCTGGGTCTTCACCTTCCCGAACAACAGCTCCGACGCGATCTTCCACCTCGCCACGGGTGCGCTGTTCGCGGTCGTGGCGGTCGTGCAAATCGGTCGCGACCGGCGCGCGACCTGAACTCGTGCATTTTGTGGTGCTGGAGCACCCAAAATCGCCCGAGTTCGCCGGGTCCTCTGGCTAGAACAGGGCGCCGCTGGTGCTAGCGGCGCGCAGGGCGAGGAAAAGGATGACGCCGCAGCTGACGGCCATGATGCCCATCTCGCGACGGACGATCGCGAGCGCCGTCGCCTGCTGGGTGTCAGCGTCGAGGGACTCGAAGTCGATCTCCCCCAGCTCGCGCTGGGCGGCGCCGGTGCGGGCGCCCTCGGCCAAGAAGGAGACCAAGAGGGGCAGCAGCCCGTAGACGTAGTGGAGGTCATCCGGGGCTTCATGGTTGGTGAAGACGAGCAGGCCGCCGAGCATGACCTGGACGAAAACCGAGGCCTGGGCGGCGCGCAGCAGGTACCAGAAGGGGATCGAGGGCCGGCTGCGGAGCCAGGCGGTGCCGCCGACGGCAAAGGCAGCCAGGTTCAGCAGGATCACGGCGCACCCGACTATGAGGTGAATCTCAGGCATGGAGTCGAGCGCGGTCGTCCTTTGTGTCCCTAGGGGGGACAAAGGACGACCGCACCTCCATCGATATCCGCCTAGAAGGGTCGGGATTCCGCTTGCTGATGCGGAAAAGCACTATGTAGCAAGTTGTCACAATGTCGGTGTATAACAGCGGCCACGGGCGTCGAACCCGGTTGTCCGGTGCGCTCCGTCTCGACTCCACCACTCAGTGCTCAAGACCTACCTCCCGATTCTCGTCTTCGCGGTCCTCGGCGTCACCGTCGGCGGCGCTTTCGCGATGCTCAACCACCTGATCGGGCCGAAGAGGCCGTCGAAGCCGACGGCGGCGAGCCGGCGCCAGGGCGAGCCTTACGAGTCGGGGATCCCGGTCGAAGCGATGAAGGGCTTCAAATTCGGCGTCAGCTTCTACCTGGTCGCGATGCTGTTCATCCTCTTCGACATCGAGGTCGTCTTCCTCTACCCCGTCGGGGTGATCCTGAAGAGCGCCGACAGCGTCTTCGTCCTCGTCGAGCTCGTCACCTTCGTCGTGCTGCTGCTGGTTGCCTTCGTCTACGTCTGGCGCAAGGGGGCCCTCGATTGGAGGTAGAGCGCCGCAGCCTCCGCTCCAAGCAGCTCAGCGCCCGCGAGATGCTGCGCGGCGACCTCGAGGGCGAGGATCTCGAGCGCTACGTGGAAGAACGGGTGGTCACCACCAGCTTCGAGAAGATGCAGAACTGGGCCCGGTCGAACTCGATTTTCCCGCTCACCTTCGGCCTCGCCTGCTGCGCGATCGAGGCGCCGATCTCGATCGTCACCGCCCGCTACGACCTCGCGCGTTTCGGCGCCGAGGCCCTGCGCGCCTCGCCGCGGCAGGCCGACATGATCATCCTCTCAGGCCGGGTCTCGATCAAGATGGCGCCGGTCGTCCGCCGCCTCTACGACCAGATGCTGGAGCCCAAGTGGGCGGTATCGATGGGCGCCTGCTCCTCCTCGGGCGGCATGTTCTCCAACTACGCCGTCGTCCAGGGCGCCGACAAGTTCATGCCGATCGACCTCCACATCCCCGGCTGCCCGCCCCGCCCGGAGGCGGTCCTCTACGGCTTCACCAAGCTGCAGCGCAAGATCCAGGGCAACCCCGACCAGGGTTGGCGGGCGCGCTACGACGCCGCCGGCACCGAGGAGTGGGCGCGAGGCGGGCCACGCAGCGAACCGAGCCCCGAGGCAGCGGCGGCCTACGAAGAGGCACGGGAGCTGGCCCGTGCCTGACGCCCCCGGACTGGAGCTGATCCGGGGAGAAATCGAGCGCGACCACCCCGGAGCCGTCCTCGCCACCTCCTTCGACCGCGCCCAGGCCGCCCTGATCGTCGACCCAGAGCAGGTCATCGACGTCCTGCGCTGGCTCCGTGACGAGCCTGCCCATGGCTACCGCTTCCTCTCCAGCCTCCACGTCGCCGACTACCTCCCCGCAACCCCTCGCTTCGGAGTCCACTACGAGCTCCTCAACCCCGACCGAGTAGAGCGCCTCCGCGTCAAAGCGATGCTGGAAGACCCTTCACCCGCGGGTGGCGTCGTGGCGGGGGTCCCCCGCGGCGCGGAGGGCGCGGAGCGCCCGAGCACCGTGGGGGATGCCGCGACGACAGGACCCGCGGCCGGAGCTCTCCCCGAAATCGACTCATGTGTTCCGCTCTTCCCGACGGCTGAGTTCCAGGAGCGCGAAGCCTTCGACTTCTTCGGCATCGTCTTCCGCGGCCACCCGGACCTGACCCGGATTTTGATGCCAGAGGACTACGTCGGCTGGCCGCAGCGCCGCGACTTCCCGGTCGGCGGCGAGCCCGTCACCTTCACCTACAACGAGCGCCGCTATGGCTGACCTGCTCGACCTCCAGGAGGACCGCAGCAGAGAGGTGATGACGGTCAACATCGGACCGCACCACCCGGCAACCCACGGCGTGCTGCGGCTGGTCGTCGACCTCGAAGGCGAGGTCGTGCGCGAGCTGCGGCCGGTGATCGGCTACGTCCATACCGGCATCGAAAAGTCCTGCGAGGACAAGAGCTACTGGAAGGTCATCCCCTTCGTCGAGCGGATGGACTACGTCTCCTACTTCTTCCAGATGGAGGCCTTCTGCGGCGCAGTCGAGCGGCTGGTCGAGCTCGAGATCCCGCCGCGGGCCAGGTACCTGCGGACGATCTTCCTCGAGCTCAACCGGATCCACTCGCACCTGGTCTGGCTGGGGACGACGGCGCTCGACCTCGGCGCGATCTCGATGCTCTGGTATTGCTTCCGCGAGCGCGACAAGATCCTCGACCTGTTCGAGATGGCGACCGGGCAGCGCATGCACACGCGCTACTTCCAGGTCGGCGGCGTGATCGAGGACATCCCCGTCGGCTTCGAGCAGAAGTGCCGCGCCTTCGCCGAGGAAATGCCGGTCCGGGTCGGCCAGTACGAAGCGCTGCTCGACCGCAACGAGGTCTTCCTGCAGCGGACCAAAGGCGTCGGCATCGTCCCCCGCGAGCGGCTGCTGGAGCTGGGCGTGACCGGGCCGCTGCTGCGCGCCGCCGGCGAGCCCTGGGACCTGCGCAAGGCGTTCGACTACCTCGCCTATCCGGAGATGGACTTCAAGATCCCGGTCGGCACGGTCGGCGACAACTACGACCGCTACCGGGTGCGGGTGGCGGAGATGGTCGAGTCGGCGCGGATCGTCGCCCAGGCGCTCGAGGCGCTGCCCGAGGGCCCGTTCATCGCCGACGACCGCAAGTACGTGCTGCCGCCGCGGTCGGAGCTCTCGACCTCGATGGAGTCCCTGATCCACCACTTCAAGCTCGTCACCGAGGGCTACCGGGTCGCCCCCGGCGAGGTCTACTACTCGATCGAGGGTCCGCGCGGGGAGCTCGGCTGCTTCGTGCTCGCCGACGGCTCGGCGAAGCCGGCCCGGGTCCACTATCGCGACCCCTCCTTCGTCAACCTGCAGGCGTTCCGCGAGATGGCGGTCGGCAGCTACGTCGCCGACATGATCGCCAGCCTCGGCATGCTGGATCCGATTCTGGGTGGGGTGGATCGATGAGCGAGCTGCCCGTCGATCCGGCGTTGGCCGGGGATCGGGTTCCAGACCGGTCCTCAGAGGAGGTTCCGGAGCTTCATGAAGTCGACTGCCCGCCCGAGCTGAAAGAGCGGATCGAGGGTCTGATGGGGCGCTACCCGGACCGGCGCTCGGCTTCGATCCCGGCGCTTTGGGCGGTGCAGGAGCGCTACGGCTGGTGCACGCCGGAGGGGATTCGCCAGGCGGCGGCGGTGATGCGGTTCACGCCCGCCTACCTGGAGTCGGTGGCGAGCTTCTACGACCTCCTGCACACGGAGCCGGTCGGGACCCATCGGATCGAGGTCTGCACCAACATCAGCTGCTGGATGCGCGGCGGCGATCAACTGCTCGATGCGTTCCGTGCCGCAGCCGCCGACGACCACGAGGGCTTCCACGTCACCGGCTTCGAGTGCCTCGGCGCCTGCGACATCGCCCCGATGGCCTCGATCGACCAGCGCTATTACGGCCCGCTGGAAGCGGCCGAGGCGGGGACCGCAATCGCGCAGCTCAAGGCCGGCGAAGAGGTGCTGCCGGAGAAGGCGCTGGACAGGCGGCCGCTGGCGGGCGACCTGCCCCACCCAGGAGAAGGCGCCGATGCCTGAGACCCGCATTCTGCTCGAGCATGCCGAGGATCCGGCGCTGCGCACGATCGACGGCTACAAGGGTTACGGCGGCTACGCCACCCTGGAGAAGGCCTACCGCGAGCTGGAGCAGGACGAGATCCTCAAGGAGCTAGAAGACTCGGGCCTGCGCGGGCGCGGCGGCGCCGGCTTCTCGATGGGCAAAAAGGCGTCCTTTTTGCCCCGCGGCGACATGGCCAAGTACCTCTGCTGCAACGCCGACGAGTCCGAGCCGGGCGCCTTCAAGGACCGCGAGCTGATGCAGCGCAATCCGCATCAGCTGATCGAGGGGATCGCGATCGCGGCGTTGGCGGCCGACGCCGGCCACGCCTTCATCTTCATCCGCGGCGAGTACGCCGCCCAGGGCGACGTCCTCGACGCGGCGGTCGCCGAAGCGTATGACGCCGGCTACTTGGGGACGAACATCCTCGGCTGCCACCGCGATCTCGAGCTGGTCGTCCACCGCGGCGCCGGCGCCTACATCTGCGGCGAGGAGACGGCGCTGCTCGACGCCCTCGAAGGCAAGCGCGGCAACCCGCGGCTGAAGCCGCCGTTCCCGGCCGTACAGGGGCTCTACGGCGGGCCGACCCTGATCAACAACGTCGAGACGCTCTCCAACGTGCCGCGGATCGTCGCCAACGGGGCCGAGTGGTTCAGGGGCTTCGGCACCGAGCAGTCGCCGGGGACCAAGGTCGTCTCGATCTCCGGCGGCGTGCGCCGGCCCGGCAACTACGAGGTCGAGCTGGGGATCCCGACCCGCGAGCTGATCTTCGACCTCGCCGGCGGCCCGGAGCACGGGCACGAGATCAAGGCCTTTTACCCCGGCGGTTCCTCCTCGCCGGTCCTGACCCCGGACGAGCTCGACCTTCCCTACAGCTTCGAGGCGATGGCGGAGGCGGGCTCGATGCTCGGCTCCGGCTCGATCATCGTCGCCGACGACCGCGTCTCGATCCCGCACATGGCGCTGCGCACGGCGCGCTTCTACCACCACGAGTCCTGCGGCAAGTGCGCCCCCTGCCGCGAGGGCACCAACTGGACGGTGAAGATGCTGGAGCGGGTCGTCCGCGGCGAGGCGACGCCGATGGACCTCGACATCATCAGCTCGGTCCAGGAGAACATCATGGGCCACTGCCTCTGCGTGCTCGGCGACTCGATGGCGATGCCGGTCAGCGCGATGGTGCGCAAGTTCCGCGACGAGTTCGAGGAAGTGATAGCGAGCGCCGGCTCGGCGCTGGAGGAAGGCGAGCAGCACGCAGTCGTGCGGGCGCCGGCGGACACCCTGGGGGCCTCGATATGAGCGCCGAGCGCAAGGCGGTGACGATCGTCGTCGACGGGCGCGAGATCCCCGCGCTCGAGGGCGAGATACTGCACGACGCGGCCCGCAAGGGCGATGTCGAGATCCCCTACTTCTGCTACGAACCGAAACTCGGCGACCCGGTCGGCGCCTGCCGCATGTGCCTGGTCGAGATCGAGGGAATCCCGAAACTCCAGACCTCCTGCTCGACCCCGGTGCGCGACGGGATGGTCGTCCACACCCGCACCGACCAGGTCAAGCACGCCCAGAGCGCTGTGGTCGAGTTCCTGCTCGTCAACCACCCGCTCGACTGCCCCGTCTGCGACAAGGGCGGCGAGTGCCCGCTGCAGGACATCACGCAGGGCTGGGGCCCGGGCAAAAGCCGGATGATCGACGAAAAGCGCCACTTCCCAAAGCCGATCGAACTCTCGCCGCTGGTCGCGATCGACCGCGAGCGCTGCATCCTCTGCTACCGCTGCGTCCGCTTCAGCCAGGAGGTTTCCGAGGACGATCAGCTGCAGCTGCTGGAGCGGGGCGACCGCACCTTCGTCGGCACCTTCGACGACCGCCCCTACGTCGCGCCGTTCCACGGCAACATCACCGACATCTGCCCGGTCGGGGCGCTGACCAACTACACCTACCGCTTCCGCGCCCGCCCCTGGGACGTCGAGGAAGCAGGCTCGGTCTGCACGCTCTGCCCGAGCCAGTGCAACGTCAGCTTCACCATCCGCGACGAGAAGGTGAAGCGCGTGATCACGCGCGACAACGCCGAGGTCGACGACGGCTGGATCTGCGACCGCGGCCGCTACGGCTTCGAGATGTTCGACGCGGCGGAGCGGGTGGACAGACCGCGGCTGAAGGGCGGGGAGGCCGGCTGGGAGCAGGCGATCGAGGCCGCGGCCGCGGGGCTGCGGGGCGCCGGTGACAAGGTTGCCGCGATCGTCGGCGACGCCTCCAACGAGGAGGGCTACCTGGTCCAGCGCCTGCTGCGCGAGGCGCTCGGCTCACCGCACATCGACTCGCGCCCCTCGCGCGGGCCCGAGCGCGAGCAGATCGTCCGCCTCTCCCAGCCGGAGCTCTCGGCGCGGGTGCGCGACATCGACGACGCCGACGTCATCCTCGTCCTCGGCACCGACCCGCTGCACAGCTCGCCGATCCTCGACCTCCGCGTCCGCAAGGCGATCCGCCGCAACGGCGCCAGGCTCGCCGTCGCCACCGAGCGCCCGACCGCGCTCGACGGCGGCGCCGCGGCGGTCGCCCGCTACGCCCCGGGCGAGGCCTTGCACCTCCTCTCCGAGCTGGCAAGCGCGGCCACCGCCGGTACCCCCTCCTCACTCGGTACCTCGTCGAAGGGGAGTGGAACGGCTGGCGCGTTGGAGGCGCTCTCCTCCTCCTCCGCAAAACGTTCGGAGGGGGTACCGGCGGTGGCCGACCTGCTCCAGAGCGCCGAACGTGTCGTCGTCGTCTGGGGCGAACGGATCGGGCGCGAGAAGTGGGCGGTCGAGGCTCTGCTCGAAGTGGCCGCCGCGCTTGGCCTCGCTGAGAAGGACGGCAGCGGCCTGCTGGAAATCCCCGACACGACCAATGCCCGCGGCCTGCGCGAGACCGGCTGCCTCCCCGACGCCGGCCCCGGCCTCGCGGCGCCGAACCCAGCTTTTTCACCCCATACGGATCAAAAAGCTGGGTTCACCGGTAAGGCGACCGAGGAGATCCGGGAGGCGCTGCGGTCCGGTGAGCTCGAGGCGCTGATCCTCTTCGGAGCCGACCCCCTTCGTGACTTTCCCGACACCTCGGCCTGGGAGTCCGCCCTCACCGCCTGCAAGCACCTGATCGTCTTCTCGATGCACGAGAACCCGACCACGGCCAAGGCCGACATCGTCTTCCCGCTCGAGACCCACGCCGAGAAAGACGGAACCGTCACGCACCCCGACGGCCGCCTGCAGCGCGTCCGCCCCTCCGCCTCCCGCCCCGGCGACATCCGCCCCAACATCCAAGTCCTCAGCGAGCTCTCCTCCGCCCTCGGCCACGACACCGGTATCGACTCTCAGCCAAAGGCTTTCGCCGCCCTGAAGCAAGCCGTCCCCTTCTACGCCGATATCGAGGACACCGACATCGGCGGCCGCGGCATCCGCTGGCAGGACACCCCCGCCGCGAACACCGCCCCCTCCGGAAGCAAGGCGCTCGAGACTGAGGGGGCAGACGAGCCTGGGTCGCCGGACACTCAGCGCGAGGCGCCGGAGTCAATCTCGGAGGCCGCAACCGATGCTCGCCGAGTCGCGTCCGCCGACCCAGGCTCGTCTGCCCCCCCGGCCCCAGCCACCGCCGCCCTCCAGCTCGGCACCTATCGCGACCTCTGGGCAGGCCCGATCACGGAGCTCAACCCGCCCCTCAGGTTCCTCACCCCGCGACAGCGCGTCGAGCTCTCACCGTCTGACGCCGAACGCCTCGGACTCAGGACCGGCGACAAGGTCCGCGTCAGCCAGAACGGCACCAGCGTCGAAGCCGAGGTTCAGATCAGGGACCGCGTCGCCGAGGGCGTCTGCTTCCTCGCCGAGGGCGTCCCGATCGGCAACGCCAACGCGTTGCTCAACGGCGGCCCGCTCAGCGTCGAGATCGCGAAGGTCGAGGCCTGATGCTGCCGCTCGCCGAGACCGGCTTCGCGGAAGCCACCTGGATCATGGTCCTCAAGTCGCTGATCATCTTCGCCGTCATCTTCGGCATCCTGCCCGTGCTGACCGTCGTCGAGCGCAAGCTGATCGGTCGCTTTCAGCACCGCTACGGCCCCAACCGGGTCGGCCCCTTCGGTCTCCTGCAGCCGCTCGCCGACGTGGGGAAGCTGATCTCAAAGGAGTCCTTCCGGCCCGCCAACGCGGTCTCGACCCTGTTCATCCTCGGGCCGCTGCTGCCGGTGCTGGCCGGCGTGCTGTCGCTGGCGATCATCCCCTGGGGCGACGTCCAGGACGGCGTCGGCCTCTACGGGATCGACGTCCCGATCGGGATCCTCTACTTCTTCGCCGTCGGCTCGATCGCCTTCTACGGCCTCTTGCTCGGCGGCTGGTCCTCGGGCTCCAAATACAGCCTGCTCGGCGCCATGCGCTCGGCCGCGCAGCTGATCTCCTACGAGGTCTCGATGGGCCTGGCCCTGCTCGGCGTGGTGATGATGAGCGGCTCGCTCTCGCTGGTCAGCATCGTCCACTCGCAGGGGGAGATCTGGTTCATCGTCCCCCAGTTCGTCGGCTTCCTGATCTTCATGCTGGCGGGCTTTGCCGAGACCAACCGGACGCCGTTCGACATGCCCGAGGCGGACGCCGAGCTGGTCCAGGGCTTCATGACCGAGTACGGCGGCATGCGCTTCGGCTCCTTCCTCCTGGTCGAATACATGGAGATCCTGGTCGTCTCCGGGATCGCCGCGGCGATGTTCCTCGGCGGCTGGATGGGGCCCGGTCCGAGCTTCCTCGACCCGATCTGGATGCTGGCCAAGATGATGGGCCTGGTCTTCGTCTTCATCTGGGTGCGGGCGACGCTGCCGCGGCTGCGATATGACCAGCTGATGAGCCTCGGCTGGAAAGTGCTGCTGCCGCTGGCGACCCTCAATGTCCTCGTCACCGCCGTCCTGGTGGTGGTCACGTGAGCGCGGCGGACGGCAACGGCTTCGACCCGAAGTCCGCCACCTACCTCGACTCGATCGAGGTGATCGAGGTCCAGCGCGGTCCCGAGCCCGGTGGGCTCGGCGGCGCCTACCGCGCCTTCGGCGAGACCCTGCGCGGGCTGAAGACGACGATGGCGCGGCTGGTGGAGGGGCCGATGACGATCGAGTACCCGGAGGAGAAGACGCCGGTCTACCCGCGCTTCCGCGGCCGCCACAAACTTCACAAGTTCGAGGACACGGGGCTGGAGAAGTGCGTCGGCTGCTCGCTCTGCGCCGCCGCCTGCCCAGCCGACTGCATCCGCGTCGTCGCGGCGGAGAACGTCCCCGGCGAGCGGGTCTCGGCCGGCGAGCGCTACGCCGCCGTCTACGAGATCAACCTCTCGCGCTGCATCTTCTGCGGCTACTGCGAGATCGCCTGCCCCTTCGACGCGATCACGATGGGCCACGACTACGAGATGGCCGACTACGACCGCCAGAACCTGATCTTCACCAAGGAGATGCTGCTGGCGGAGCCGATCGAGCGGACCCCGCTGAAAAGCGAGGGGGAATAGATGGAAGCGATGCTCTTCTTTTTCGCCGCGATCGGCGCGCTCGGCGGCGCCATGGGCGTAATCGCGATGCGCAACCCGTTCTACAGCGTGCTGGCGCTGATCGTCCACCTCTTCGCGTTGGCGGTGTTGTTCCTGCTGCTGACGGCGGCCTTTGTCGCCGCCGCCCAGGTGGTCGTCTACGCCGGCGCGGTGATGGTCCTCTACGTCTTCGTCGTCGCCTACGTCGGCGGTGGCGGCGAGTCGGCCTGGGAGCCGATCCCCGGCCAGCGCTTCCTCGCGCCGCTGCTCGGGATCGCCCTCTTCGTCGAGCTCTCCGTCGCCGTCCTCTCCTCCGCCCTCCTCGCCCTCGGCACCCACGGCCCCGATGTCGAGCCCGGCTTCGGCGACCCCGCCGCCATCGGCCGCCTCCTCCTGGAGAAGTTCCTCCTCCCCTTCGAGGCCTCCTCCATCCTCCTCCTGCTCGCAGCCGTGGGAGCAATCGTCCTCGCTGGCCGACAGCGCGAGGACGGGGCCGGCGGCCCCTCCGAACGTTTTGCGGAGGAGGAGGAGAGCACGTCCAAGGCGCCAGCCGTTCCCCGCCCCTTCGACGAGGTACCGAGTGAGGAGGGGCCGCCGGCCCCGTCCCCCGCCGGAGGCCACGCATGAACGTCGAGTGGTTCATCGTCCTCTCCACCCTCCTGTTCACCACCGGAGCCGTCGGCATCCTCATCAGGCGCAGCCCGATGGTGATCCTGCTCTGCCTCGAGCTGATGCTGAACGCCGGCAACCTCGCCCTGGTTGCCTTCAGCCGCATGGTCGGCAACCAGGAGGGACAGGTCTTCGCGATCGTCGTGATGGTCGTTGCCGCCTGTGAGGTGGTCGTCGGCCTCGGCCTGATCGTCGCAATCTTCCGCCGCAAGCTGCCGCTCAACGTCGACGACCTGCGTGAGCTGCGCGGATGAGCGCCACCGCCTGGGCCTGGCTGGTCCTGCTCTTCCCTCTGCTCGGCTCGGTCATCACCGGGCTCGGCTTCAGGGTCCTGCCGGCGAAGGTCGCCGGCGCGATCGGCACGCTCTCGATCGCGCTCGCCTTCGGCTGCGGGATCGGCGCCCTGCTCAGCCTGCTCGGCGACGACCCCGAGACGCGCCATCACGCCTCCTCGCTCTGGGACTACGCCAGCGCCGGCGGCCTCGACATCAAGCTCGGCATCTTCGTCGACCCGCTCTCGGTCTTCATGGTCCTGGTCGTCACCGGCGTCTCGACCCTGATCCACCTCTATTCCTACGGCTACATGCAGTCCGACGCCGGTTATCACCGCTTCTTCAGCTACCTCAACTTCTTCGTCTTCTCGATGCTGCTGCTGGTCCTCGCCGGCAACTTTGTGCTGCTGATCGTCGGCTGGGCCTTCGTCGGCTTCGCCTCCTACGCGCTGATCAGCTTCTGGTACCGGCGTGAGACCGCGACCCGCGCCGGGATGAAGGCCTTCGTGATCAACGTCGTCGGCGATATAGGGCTGGTCCTGGCCGCCTTCCTGATCTTCCGCGAACTAGGGAGCTTCGACTTCGGTCCGGTCTTCGAGAAAGCGCCGGGCGTCTTCACGACCAACGAGTGGACGATCACGGCGATCTGCCTGCTGCTGCTGGTCGGCGCCTTCGCCAAGTCGGCGCAGCTGCCGCTCCACACCTGGCTGCCGGACGCGATGGAGGGCCCGACCCCGGTCTCCGCGCTGATCCACGCGGCGACGATGGTGACCGCCGGCGTCTACCTGATCGCCCGCACCCACGTCCTCTTCGAACTCTCGCCGACCGCCGCCGACATCGCCGCCTTCACCGGCCTGGCGACGCTCCTGGTCGCCGGCACGATCGCGCTGGTGATGACCGACCTGAAGCGGGCGATCGCCTACTCGACGATGAGCCAGATCGGTTACATGATCATGGGCGTCTCGATCGGCGCCTACAGCGCCGGCCTCTTCCACCTGATGACCCACGCCTTCTTCAAGGCGCTGCTGTTCATGGCGGCCGGCTCGATCATCGCCGCGATGGCGAACAACCAGGACATCGACCGCATGTCGGGGTTCGGCAGGGCGATGCGCTTCACCTCGATCGCGATGCTCTGCGGCGGCCTGGCGCTGGCCGCCTTCCCCGGCACCTCCGGCTTCTTCTCCAAGGACGAGATCCTCGCCTACGCCGAGGCGCGCGGCGGCATGTACATGATCTTCACCGTGCTCGGCTACGCCGGCGCCCTGCTGACCGCCGTCTACACCTTCCGCCTGATCTTCCGCATCCTTCCCGGCACGCCCTGCAAAGAGGCGCAGGAGCTGATCGAGACGGGGCACGTCGCCCACGAGGAGCCGCGCAATCCAGCGACCGGCGAGCTCGAGGACACCGACGTCGGCTTCCCGGGCCCCGAGCACCACATCGCCGAGCAGAACTGGCCGATGAAGGCGGCGATGGGCGTGCTCTCGGTCCTTGCCCTGATCGGCGGACTGGTCCAGGTGCCGGGCGTCGACGACGTGATCGGCGCCTTCCTCGAGCCGGTCTTCGAGGGATCGGCGCTGGCCGCGATCCACCCGAGTATCGGCGAGGACTGGGCCGGGCTGGGGATCGGCGCCGTCCTCTCGGTCCTCGGCATCTTCATCGCCTACTTCCTCTACGTCGCCCAGCCGACGACCCCAGCGATCCTGATCCGGCGCCTGCGCCCGCTCTACACCCTGTTCGCCAACAAGTGGTACTTCGACGAGGCGATCGACCTGCTCGTCGTGCGGCCGGCGCTGGCCGTCGGCCGCTTCGCCAACCGGGTCTTCGAGCGCTTCGTGGTCGACGGCCTGGTCAGCGGCACGGAGGGAACCGTGCGCGGCGCCGGCGGGGTCGTACGCGCGGTCCAGAACGGCTTCGTCCGCAGCTACGCGCTGCTCTTGCTGATCGGCTTTGCCGGACTCGCCCTCTACTTCCTGCTGAGCAGCTCGTGATCAACGCCCTGCTCTGGACCCCGTTGGCCTTCGGCATCGTCGGGCTCTTCCTGCCGAAGCGGGCGAGCGGCTGGTGGGCGACGCTGGGCACGGCGGCGACGCTGGCGCTCGCCGTCTGGATGGTCTTCGATTTCGACTCCGGCAACTCCGGGCTGCAGCACACGGTCGACGTCGCCTGGATCTCCGGGCTGGGCGTCGACTACAGCCTCGGGATCGACGGCCTCAACCTCTTCCTGGTCCTGCTGACGGCGGTGCTCTGGCTCGGCGGCACCGCCTTCGCCGCCTTCCGCGAACAGGAGCGTGCGCAGCTCTTCTTCTTCCTGATGCTGGTCGGGGAGACGGCGACGCTCGGCTCCTTCCTCGCCCAGGACCTGCTGCTCTTCGTCCTCTTCTTCGACCTGATGCTGGTCCCGTTCTACTTCCTCTTCGGCGCCTGGGGACAGGACCGCGCCGACGGCGTCACCGCCTCGGCGGCGACGCTGAAGATGATCGTCTACACGCTGATCGGCTCACTGCTGATGCTGGTCGCGGCGATCGCGACGGCGATCATCGCCGCCGACGGCGGCCATCTAACCTTCTCGATCGCCGAGCTGCAACAGCGCGGCATCGGGACCGAGAGCCAGCGCTGGATCTTCTGGTTCTTCGCCGCGGCCTTCCTGGTCAAGATGCCGGCCTTCCTCCTGCATGGCTGGATGCCGGACGCCTATCGGGCGGCGCCGCTGGCGGCGCTGGCGGTCTTCTCGGGGGTGCTCGCCAAGGTCGGCGCCTACGGCTTCCTGCGGGTCGTGCTGCCGCTCTTCCCGGAGGCGACGGTGGAATTCCAGGAGGTGATCTTGGTCATCGCCCTGGCCTCGATCCTCTATGGCTCGGTGATGGCGTTCACCCAGACCAACGTGCGGCTGATCGCCGGCTACTCCTCGGTGGCCCAGCTCGGCTTCATCACCGCCGGCATCTTCGCCCTGCGCGCCGACGGGGCCGACGGGGCGATCCTGCAGATGGTCAACCACGGCTTGGTGGTGGCGCCGATCTTCGTGATCGTCGCGATCCTGGTCGAGCGGACCGGAACCGAGGACATCCGCGAGATGGGCGGGCTGGCGCTGCGGGCGCCGGTGCTGGCGGCGCTGTTCCTGATCGTCGCCCTGGCCACCCTGGCGATGCCGGGCTCGGCCAACTTCGTCGGCGAGTTCTACATCCTCAACGGCCTCTTCCAGGAGAAGATCGTCTTCGCCTGCATCGCGATCGCCGGCGTGGCGATGTCGGCCTACTACGCGCTCCGCCTCTACCAGCACGCGATGCACAACCGCTCGGCACCCCAGCAGGGCAACGGGATCGGTTCACGCGAGATCGGTGTTCGCGACGCAGTGGTGCTGGCGCCGCTCGTCCTCTGCATCCTCGGCCTCGCCCTCTACCCGCAACTGATCCTCCACCGCACCGCCCCGACCGTGCAGCAGACCGTGGCGGGCGTCAGCGGCGGCCCGGCGCCCGAGGCGCAGATCGCCTCGAACAAGGGGTCGATGGGCCGAAATGTCGCCTCTGAGTCGACTTATCGGCCCATCGACCGGGAGGAGCCGTGAGTTTTCGGGAGCCGGTCATTGATTACGCGGGGGTTTCGCCCGTTATGGCGCTCACGGTGGGGCTCTGCGTGGTTCTGCTCTCGGCCGTCTTCAAGCCGACGAAGCGGATGGCGCCGGGGCTGACGCTGCTCACCCTGGCCGTCGCGGCGGGGCTGCTGGTCTGGCGGTGGGGGGAGAACGTGGACCTGATCACGGCAGCGCTGCGGCTCGACGACCTGGCGATCTCGATCTCGCTGATCGTGATCTTCATGGCCGCGAGCTGCGTCCTGCTCTCGGTTCGCGAGTCGGCCGTCGAGCAGGCCGGCTCCGGCGAGTACCACGCGCTGCTGCTCGGCTCGGTGCTGGGGATGACGCTGCTTGCCCAGGCCCAGAACCTGGTCACCTTCTTCGTCGCGCTCGAGATCCTCTCGATCCCGCTCTACATCCTCTGCGCCACCAACCTGCGCCGCGAGGGCTCGCTCGAGTCGGGGCTGAAGTACCTGATCGTCGGCTCGCTCGGCTCGGCAACTCTGCTCTACGGGATGGCCTTCCTCTACGGCGGCACCGGCTCGACCGGGTTCGACGGGATCGCCGACGGGATCGCCCGCGACGGCGTGCTCGGCGACCCGCTGGTTCTGATCGGGATCGCAATGGCCGCGGTCGGGCTCGCCTTCAAGACGTCGATCGCGCCCTTTCACCAGTGGACCCCCGACGTCTACGAGGGAGCACCGACGCCGATAACCACCTTCATGGCGGTGGCGACCAAGGCGGCGGCCTTCGCCGTCTTCCTGCGCTTCTTCGTGGTCGCCCTCGGGCCGCAGCTGGAGGAGTGGCAGCCGGCGCTGGCGGTGCTGGCAGCGGTCTCGATCATGGTCGGCAACGTCGGCGCCCTCGGCCAGGACTCGCTGAAGCGGCTGCTCGGCTATTCCGGCATTGCCCAGGCCGGCTACATGCTGGGCGGGGTCGTCGTCGCCTCCGAGGCCGGCGCCAGCTCCCTCGTCTTCTACCTCGCCGCCTACGCGTTCATGAACCTCGCCGCCTTCGCGGTGATCGTCGCGCGCGAGCGCGAGACACCCTTCGGTGACTCGATCCGCGCTGTGCAGGGGCTGGGCCGGGAGCGGCCGCTATTGGCATGGCCACTGACGATCTCGATGCTGGCCCTGGCCGGGCTGCCGGCGACCGCCGGGTTCATCGGCAAGCTCTACCTGATCGAGGCCCTCGTAGCCGGCGACTACACCTGGCTCGCTGTCTTCATCGCCGTTGGGACGATGATCTCGCTCGCCTACTACCTGCGGGTGGTGGCGGCTATGTGGATGCGGCCGGGGAGCGAGGCCGCGCCGCGTGCGAGGCCAGCGATCGCCGGTGCCTCGCCCGAGGCAGACCCAGTCGATCCCGAGGCCGGGCGGCGCTGGTACCTGGCCGGGCCGGCGCTGCTGGCCGCGGCGGCAACGATCTTCTTCGGAGTGATCCCGCAGCCGCTGGTCGAGTTCGCCGAACACGCGGGCGCCTCCCTGTTCTGACGGCACCTGACGCTGCGCGGGGCGGCGTCCTCGGTCGCTCGCGTGCGGAGCACGCCACGCTCCCTGCGTCCTAGCCCCGCTTGGTCAGGCACCGTCAGACTGCGCGCTGCAAATGGGTGTCCTTCTCACTACTTTGGCCATCGTCCTTGCTGTCGCCGTCGGCGTCTGGTCGGAGGGCCGCTGGCCGCAGGGCGCCGCCAAGGCATCCCGCCAGTCCCTGGTCCTGCTGCTCTACGTGCTGCTGCCGCCGGTGATCTTCTTCAACATCGCCGCCAGCGAGATCGACCTCAGCCACGGCGTCGGGCTGGTGCTCGGGATCGTCGCCTCCTCGCTCGGCGCCTTGATCGCCTGGTGGGCGGCGAACCGGGTGTTGAAGCTGAACCGCCCGCAGACCGGGGCCGTGGTCTGCACGGTGCTCAGCGTCAACACCGGCTACCTCGGCTACCCCCTGGCGGTGGCTCTGCTCGGGCGCGACGAGCTGCCAACCGCCGTCCTCTACGACGTCCTCGTCACCGGCCCGTGCCTGCTGCTGGGAGCCTTCGCGGTCGGCGCCGCTTTCGGGACCAAGGCCGGCGAAACGCCGCGGCAGCGGGTCGGCGCTTTCTTCACCCGCAACCCGCCGCTGTACGCGGCGATCGCCGGCCTGCTGGCGCCGGAGACGCTGGCTCCTGACGTCCTGGTCGACCTCTCACAGGTGCTGATCGTCGCCATCCTCCCGATCGGCTTCTTCGCCGTCGGCGCCACCCTGGCGGAGAACGCCGAACACGGCGAGCTGCCGATGCCACCGCCGCTGACCCGACCGGTGATGGTCGCCGTCGTCACCCGCCTGGCGATCGTGCCGGCGCTGCTGATGCTGCTGGCGGCACCGCTGATCGACCTGCCCGCCGCCTACCGCCTGCTCTCGGCGATGCCCTCGGGCCTCAACTCGCTGGTGATCGCCCACGCCTACGGGCTCGACATGGAGATAACCGCCGAGGCGGTCACCTGGTCGACGGCAATCGTCGTCGTCGCTGCCCTAGTCTCACTCCTGTTCTGATGCTCCACCACGTCGCGATCGAGCTGAAGCCGTCCGACGTCGACCGCGCCGTCGAGTTCTTCGAGCTGATTGGCTTCAAACGCGTCCAGCCGCCGCCGGCGCTGGCCGAGGGCTTCACCTGGCTCGAGCGCGAGGGTACCCAGGTCCACCTGATGCACTCGGAGCATCCAGTCGTCCCACCCCGCGCCCACCTCGCCGTGGTGATCCCGGACTGGGACGCCACCCTTGCCCGCCTGCACGAGCGCGGCTTCGAGACTCGGCCCGGCCGCGAACATTGGGGCGCGCCGCGCGTCCACGCGATCGTCCCGGGCGGCCATCGGGTGGAGCTGATGCAGGCGCCGCCTAGATCTAACCTTTGATGACGATCCCGGCGAGGCCGGCGGCGAAGTAGTAGTTCGCCCGAACTTCGACGAAGCTAGACCGCGCGCCCGTCCCGCTTGGCGGCGAAGAGGTCGGAGTCGGCGTAGCCGAGCAGGTCGTCGACGCTGACGCCGTCGGCGGGGAACATCGCGAAGCCGCAGGCCGCCGTCACCGGCCACTTCTCGTCGCTGCCGAAGCCGCGCCGGCAGATTCGCGCACGCAACCTCGCCGCCACTTCCTCGGCCTCTTCGGCGCTGGCCTCGGGGACGATCACCGCGAACTCGTCGCCGCCCTGGCGGAAGACCGAGTCCTCGGCCCGGACCTCGTCGCTCAGCGCCGTCCCGACCTCCGCCAAGAGATGGTCGCCCTCGAGGTGGCCGAGGCGCTCGTTGATCGCCTTGAAGCCGTCGAGGTCGAGCAGAATCAGAGCGAATTCGCGCCCATGGCGACGGTGCCGGGCGATTTCCTCGGCAAGGCGCTCGTGCAGGCTGCGGTAATTGCCGACGCCGGTCAGCTCGTCGCGGCGGGCCAGCGCCCAGAGTGCGTCGTGGCTTGTGCGCAATCGCCGCGCCAGCAGCAGGATGCCGGCCGCGATCACCACCAGGCAGACCGCCTCGACCAGAGCGAGGACGAAAGCCTGCCGGCGCGAGTAGGAACCCAGCAGGAGAGGCAGCAGCAACCCCGCGACGATCGCGGCGATGCCGGCCACGAGGAAGCCGGCGCCAAGCGGGCGCCGGCCGGTGGGAGTGGGTGCGGGGAATCTAGCCATACACAAAATTAGGTAACAGTCTCCTCGATACCCGCAGGATATGCGGGTAAGCCCTGCCCGTCTCCGGTCGCCACTACGATGCGGCGGTGCGCTATCCGGTCGAACAGTTCACCGCCGAGGAGAGAGCGGTTCTGGCGCCGCATTTCACCAACCTCGACCGGCCCGTTTTCGCCCTTGTCAACCTCCCCGAGACCGTCAAGGGCGCCCTTTTTGCCCGCTATTCCCGCTATTCCGGGACCGTACGGCGCCTTTACCTGGAAGAGTTCGCGGCCGATGCGCCGGCCGGCGGCCGGCCTTTCGAGGACGAGGAGGGAGAGCGGGCGGCGCAGCTCTACGAGCGTGTCTTCGTCGGCTACGGCGACGACTCGATCGCCCAGGTCGGCGGCGCCCATGTCGCCTGCGAGTGGGTCTCGAACATCCTCACCAAGCTGCTGCAGCGCGGCCGCCTCGCCGCCTACCTCGAGCAGTCGACCCGCTACATCCCCTACGACCAGCCCCTGCCCGGCGAGGGCGGCTACCGCTTCTACCGCGATGCCGAGCTGGGGCCGGAGTTCGCCACCGCGATGGACGAGCTGTTCGCGATCTACTCGCGCTCGCTGCGACAGGTCGAGGCCTGGGCGGCCGAGCGCTGGCCGCGCGGCGACGGTGAGCCGGAGGGAGCCTGGCAACGCTCGATCCGCGCCAAGGCCCTGGACCTGCTGCGCGGGCTGCTGCCGGCGGCGACGCTCAGCCACGTCGGCATCTACGCCTCCGGCCAGGCCTACGAGCAGCTGATCCTGCGGCTGATGGCCTCGCCGCTCCCGGAGGCGCGGGAGTACGGCGGCATGATCCTCGCCGAGCTAAAGCGGGTGATGCCGAGCTTCGTCTCCCGGGTCGAGCGTCCCGACCGCGGCGGCGAGTGGGTCTCCTATCTGGAGCGCCGGCGCGAGCAGACGGAGGGATGGGTGGCGCGGCTTGGCCTCGACCGCCGCGATAGCGGCGAGGACGCGCCCTCGGTCGAGCTGATTCACGTCGACGGGAGCGAAGAGGACCTGCTCGCCGCCTGCCTCTTCGAGGCCGCCGCCGTGCCGGAGACCGAGGTGCTGGCACGGATCGACGTCCTCGACCGCAGCGAGCGAGTCGAGCTGCTGGCGGCCCTGATCGGCGAGCGCGCCAACCGCCGCCACCGCCCCGGACGGGGTTTTGAGGCTCTGCGCTACCGCTTTGAGATCGTCTCCGACTACGGCGCCTTTCGCGACCTCCAGCGCCACCGGATGCTGACCTGTCAGTGGCAGCGCCTCGGCCCCGATCTCGGCGCCGGCGTTCCCGAGGAGGTCAAGGAGGCCGGCGCGGGCGCGGAGTTCGAACGCGGCCTCGAGGTCTCGCGCAGCGAGTACGAGCGGCTGCTGGGCGCTGGTCTGCGCGAGCAGGCGCCCTACGCGCTCAGCCTCGCTTACCGGATCCGCTACATCCTCGACCTCAACGCTCGCGAGGCGATGCACCTGATCGAGCTGCGCTCCGGCCGCGAGGGGCACCCGACCTACCGCGCGGTCGCGCAGGCGATGCACGAGCGGATCGCGGCGATCCACCCCGGTGTGGCGGCGGCGATGAGTCATGTCGATACCTCTGCGGAGCCGAGGCTGGAGCGGATCATGAGCGAGATTCGGACGCACCGGAAGCAGGCGCGGGCGGCGGAGCAGACGGAGGCGCCACCAGGCCTCAATCCACTCGGGTAAAGGGCAGTCCGAGTAGGGGTTTCGCTTAACTTTTTTGAGAGTCGCTAGCGGTCGTCCGAGGAGGCGCGGCGGCAAAAAAGTACAAGACGCTCCACCCCTACTCGGACTGCCCCACGTCGCGCTGCTTGCGCTTCCGCCGCTCCTCGCCTAAGGCGTGATCCGCCGAGGACGCTTCGCTGGAGGGCACGAGGTCGTCGGCGGCTTTCTCTCCTGGAGTTGGCCAGGGAACTGCTTCGCCGGCGGCCCAGGCGGGGGGTTTGCCGCCGGGGATCCAGCCGGCGATGAGGAGGCCGAGGTAGGCGAACCAGACGAAGGCGAAGATGACGAGGCCGATCAGGATCGCGACGCCGAGGGCCATGCCGAGGGAGGCCCAGAAGCGACCGAGCAGGCCGGTTCGCATGCTCCAGAGGCCGATGTAGAAGAGGGACACCGCGAGGCCGAGGGCGCCGGCGATTCCGAAGCCGGAGACGGCTCCCGCGGTGGAGGCTTCGGCCCTCGCGTTGGAGGCTTCGTCGTCTTCGAGCTTGCGTTCTTCGCATGCCGCGAGCGCCGACTGGCCGGCGCTTGGATCGAACTCGTCGGCGAAGTCCTCGGCGTCCATCTCATCGCGTTCGGAGGCGCAGTCCCGCTTTGCCTCCTGTTTGGACAGCGTCAACTTCGCTTCCCCGGCGACGAAGGTCGCGGCCGCGTCGTTGCGCGTGTCAGCGCTGAGACCGGTCGAGATCGCCAGGAAGAGCGGAGCAATGATCACGAGCCCGACCAGGCCGCGGCGGACCCGGTCGCTGCGCGCCTGCAGGGCGCGGAAGAGGTAGAAGAGCGGCACCGCGAGGAGGCCGAAGCCGAGCGCCTGCAGCAGGCTGGACAGGGTTACGGCGGAGGTGTTCTCGTGGGTCGAGCGGAGAAGCTCGGCGTTCCCTTCGCCGCTGACCGCGCTGCCCACGACATAGGAGGCGATCAGCAGGGCGACGGCCAGCAGCGTCAGCGCCCCGACCGGCTTCGCCCAGCGCGACTCCCACTCCAAGATCTCGGTCCGGCTTCTGCCCACCTCAGCCCCTCTCGTGGAAGTAGAACTGGGGCAGCGCCCCCTCGATCACGTCCTGCGTCATCCTCTGCGCCACCTCGAGGTTGCCGCTGCGGACGGCGATGTCGTCGAGGGCACGGGCCGTACGCTACAGCGCATGCCCAACGCACAGCACACCCCCGTGGTGCCGCTCGAGGCCGGCGCGGGGCCCGAGAACCCACCCTGCCCGGCCTGCGGCGAGCCGCTGTTCGGTTGGCTGCCCGCGCGCCCCGGCCTCGGCGGTCCGATCAGGCGTTGCGAGAGCTGCGGCCTCGGCGTCATCGGCGAGCCCGGGGAGGCCGGGGAGGCGCTGCGGGCGTTGGGACGACCCGGAGAGAACCCAAGGATCGCCAACCGCGCCGCCCTCGCTGCCTCGCTCGGCAGCGCCGGCTGGGCCGGGCTGGAGCCGGGCGCCCGCTACCTGCTCACGGTCGAGGCGGTGCGGCGGCTGATGGCCCGCCGCGACCAGGTCGTGAAGTCGCAGCGCTGGTCGCCGGGTCCGAGCCTCGCCACCACCTGGCAGACCCTGCTCAACAGCGTCACCTTCGGCCACAACGTCGCCCTCGCCGCGCTCGGCCGCGCCGAAGCCGTCAAGGCGTCCCAGCCCTGGCAGCGCCGCATCGACGCCCTCGCCAGCATCGTCCTCGCCCTCCCCGCCCTGCTGCTCGCAACCCCCATCGAGCTCGCCGCCGGCCTCACGGGTCGCGGCGCAGTTATCTCGCTTCAGCTTGAACTTCTCTAGCTGCTCTTAGGCCGCCGGGCCAAGCAGTTCAAGGACGCAGGGAGCGAAGCGTGCTCTGCACGTGAGCGACCGAGGACGCCGAAATGCGCCGGCCCGGTGGCCTAAGAGAGACCTTCTCTGGCCTCACGGACCAGAGTCACGGCCTCCGGGAACAACATCCGAATCGCATCGCGAACCTGCATCGCCTGCTCGTCGGCGCTGCCCTGGAGGTCGAGCCGGCCGATCGAGGCGACGGTCATCTCGACCGCCAGCTTGATCGCGTTGTCGGCCCAGGCGACGCGCTGGGAGGACTGCATCTGCTCCGACAGCTCCTCCATGCGGGCGCGGAACTCGTCGGGGTCGCCGAAGAGGTTGAAGGGGCTGCCCTCCATGCCTCCATGTAAGCAGACCGGCGAGGCCGCCGGAGCACAGTTCTGACATTTCGCGCGCCACCCGTGCGCCGCGCCGGCCTAGCGTCGGGCGGGTGCCGCAGCGGAGGGACATAGAGGGGGGATCGGCGAGCGTCGAGCAGGCGGGTCTGGCGGCGCTCGTCGCGCTGTTGCTGCTGGTCGCGATCGCCGCCGTTGCGGCCGGCGGCGAGGTCGACGCCGCCCGCAACCTGGCGGGGACGATCGGCCGGCGGCTCGCCTGCGGCCCTCGCCTCTCCGACGGCTGCCGGCACCACCCGCTGGTGCCGGCCTACGGCTGGCCGCTGGCGCGGACGGTGCGGGCGCTCGCGCCACCCCCGCGGGCGCAGCGGGGGCCCTCCGGCCTCCTCCTCGTCCCCGTCGACTTCCGCCGCTGTCGCCGCGAGAGCTGCGCCGTCGCCGCCGGCACGCACCTCACCGCCTCGGGCCGGCGCGTCACCGCCTTCACCGAGGTCCTCGACCGGCGCAGCTCGCTCGGCTGGGTCGAGGTCGTGTACTGGCTCTACCGCCCCACGCTTGGCTGGGAGCGGCTCGCCCGCCGCGCCGACCGCGTGGAGATCGACGCCGCCGCCACAGTCGAGGTCCTGCTCGGCGACGACCCCGCCCTGGTCCCGCTCGAGACCCTCCCCGGCCGCAACCACTACGAGTTCCCGCCCGGCGAACGCCCGCCCTGGCAGTGGCAGGTCCGCGGACGCTATCCGGGCTGGTCAAGCTGAGGTCGCGCGCGCGGCCTTTTCGTCGTCCGCCTCGTCCTGGGCCTGTTTGATCAAGCCGCGCCAGTCCGTAGTCCGGAAGACGAGCAGGATCGCGGCGAAGCCGAGGACGACGGACCAGGCGGCCATCGCGATCTGAGTGCCGACCGAGAAGGAGAGGACGGCGGTACGCGAGGGGCCGCTCAGCGTCGCGACCAGGAGCGCCTGCTGGGCGCCGGCACCGCCGGGGGTGAAGGGGACGATGTTGGCGATCGCCTGCACGCTCATCACCAGCATCACGGTGCCGAACGAGCCGCCGATGCCGAAGGCCTCGAGGAGGAACCAGAAAGCGCCGAAGCGGCAAAGCCAGCCGAGCCCCTGCCAGGCGGCGACCTCGCGCAGGTAGCGACGCGGCTCGGCGAGGATGGTCACGCCCTGTTTGACCCGGTCCCAGAAGCGCCGCACGCGGTGGGCGAGCAGGTAGATGCCGACCAGGATCGCCAGCAGCGTCACCGCGACGACGATCGCGAAGATCCGCGGGTTTTCGGCCCAGAAGGCGATCTCGAAGGCCGGCAGGTCGGGGATCCGCGGCAGCGGCGGCAGCAGCCCCTGGCTGATCGCGTAGAAGAGGACGAGGATGCCGACGCTGGTGTCGAAGACCGTCTGCACCAGGAAGGACGAAGTCACCGCTGGGTAGGAGGAGCCCGGTATCTGGCGCTTGACCAGGAAAACCTTGGTGACGTCGCCGGCGTGCGCGGGCAGGACCGCGTTGATCCCGGCCCCCGCAAGGTAGGCGGCGCTGAGCGGCAGGAAGGGCAGGCGCTGTTGCGGATAAGCGGCGTGGAGGACGTTGCGCCATGCCCAGGCCCGGCAGAGCTGCATCGCCAACAGGAAGAGCAGAGCGATCCCGAACTGGCTCCATTCGATGTCCGAGAGATGGCGGAAGAATTCCGCCGAGACGTTGAAGAAGTGCTCGAAGCTGGATCCGAGATCGGCGGGCGGCATCGCGGTTACACTAGCCCGCTCGTGCCGGAGACCGACACGCACATGCCGCCCCAGATGCCCCCCCGCGACCCTGCCGACGAGGCGATGTGCGCGCGTGCCCGCGAGCGCTATACGGCCGACCGCAAGAGCCGCTTCCGCCGCCGCCGCAAACGCCACGCGCAGCTGCCCAACTTCATCATCATCGGCGGCCTCAAGTGCGGGACGACGAGCATCCACCACTACCTCGGCCTGCATCCCGAAATCCAGATGTCAAAGCCGAAGGAGCTCAACTTCTTCGTCGCCGAGATGAACTGGGACCTCGGGCTCGACTGGTACGCCAGCCGCTTCGACGACCGCTTCAAGGTTCGCGGCGAGTCCTCGCCGCATTACACGAACCTGCCCCGCTTCGAGGGCGTCGCCGAGCGCATCCACGAGCACTGCCCGGACGTGCGTTTGCTCTACATGGTGCGCGACCCGATCAAGCGCATCCTCTCCCACTGGGTCCATGCGACCGGCGCCGGTTACGAGACCGGCGACCTGGTCGAGGTTCTCTCCGAGCCGAACTCCTCCTACATGAACCGCTCCAAGTACTGGCTGCAGCTGCAGCCCTACCTGGAGCGCTTCGAGCGCGGGCAGATCGAGGTCATCACCCAGGAGGAGCTGCAGTCCGAACGCGAGGAGACGATGCGCAAGGCCTTCGCCTTCGCCGGCGTCGACGAGGCCTTCACCTCTGAGCAGTTCGACCGCGAGTGGGAGAAGTCGAGCGCCAAGCAGGGCGACAAATACCAGTTCATGGAGAAGCTGATCAAACTGCCGGGCTTTCGTTCCTTCGACCGCAACTTCGATCGCCTGCCGGAGTCGATGCGCTGGATCGTCGAGAAGGTCGTCCACGACCCGGAGAAGCCGCCGGCGCCGAAGCCGAAGCTCCCCGACGACCTCTTCGAGACCGTGCGCGGCCGCTTCGGCGAGGACGTGGCGGCGCTGCAGAAGTTCGCCGGCCGCGAGTTCGCCGGCTGGCACGACTACAGCTGAGCGCGTCTAGGCTGTTGCCGGTGCGACGCCTGCTTCCAGACGCCGGCTCGATCACGGTCGAGGAGCAGCTCGACGGCTACCGGCCCTGGGAGGAACCGCGGGCGGAGCGCCCGCTGGTGGCGATGAACTTCGTCGCCACGGTCGACGGACGGGCGACGATCGAGGGCCGCTCCGGTCCGATTGGATCCGCCACCGACACGAAGATGCTGAGCTGCCTGCGGACCCGCTTCGACGCGGTGATGATCGGCGCCGGCACGATGCGGGTCGAGCGCTACGGACAGCTCGTCAACAACCCCGAGCGGCGCCGACAGCGTGAGCAGATCGACCTCCCCCCCGACCCGCTGATGGTGATCGTCAGCGGCCGGCTCGACCTGCCCTGGGACGCGCCGGCGTTCGAGGCCGGCGAGGGCAAGGTGTTGATCTTCACCGCCTCCGAGACGGAGCCGCCGGAAACGGCGACCCCGGTCGAGGTCGTGCGCCACGAGGGCTTCGTCGACCTGGTCGCGGCGCTGCGCCACCTGCGCCAGGAGCATGGCGTCCGCGCGCTGCTCTGCGAGGGCGGCCCGGGCCTGCACGGCGAGCTCGAGGGCGGCGGCATGGTCGACGAGCTGTTCCTGACGATCGCCCCGAAGTTAAGCGGCGGCGAAGGGGCGCCGCGCATAATCGAGGGCGAGCTGCCGACGATCGCCGAGCTCGAGCTGGCCTGGCTGCTGGAGGAGGACGGCGAGCTGTTCGCCCGCTACCGGCGTCGCTGAGTTAGCTTTCCCGGATGGACTTCAGCCCCAGCCCCGAGGTAAGCGAGCTGCGCGAGCGCGTCCTCGACTTCATGGACCGGGAGATCTATCCGGTGGAGCGGGAGGTGATGGAGGCGCTCGACGACGAGGTGGCGCCGGGCGTTCCCTATCCCCGGAACCTGGTCGCGATCCGCGAGAAGGCCAAAAGCGAGGGGCTTTGGAACCTCTTCATGCCCGACGAGCGCTTCGGGCCGGGGCTGAGCAACTGGGAGTACGGGCTGCTCTGCGAGGAGATGGGCCGCAGTCCCGTGGCGGCGCCGATGGCCTTCAACTGCTCGGCCCCGGACACCGGCAACATGGAGATCCTCGCCGAGCACGGCACGGAGGAGCAGCGCGAACGCTGGCTGGAGCCGTTGCTCGAGGGCCGAATCCGCTCCTGCTTCTCGATGACCGAGCCCGAGGTCTCCGGCTCGGACCCGACCCTGCTCCAGGCGAAGGCCGTCCTCGACGGCGAGGAGTGGGTGATCGACGGCCACAAGTGGTTCACCTCCGGCGCGATGGGCGCCGAGCTGGCGATCGCGATGGTCGTCACCGACCCCGACGCCCCTCCCTACGCGCGCGCTTCGATGATCTGCGTGCCGACCGACACGCCCGGCTTCGAGCTGGTGCGGCCGATCCCGGTGATGGGGCACGATCGTGGCCCGGGCCACTGTGAGATCCGCTATGAGGGCTGTCGGGTGCCGAAGGGGAACCTGCTGGGTGAGCGCGGCGCCGGCTTCGCAATCGCCCAGGACCGTCTCGGCCCGGGGCGCATCCACCACTGCATGCGAGCCATCGGGACCGCCGAGCGGGCGCACGAGATGATGTGCCGCCGTGCCAACGAGCGGGTCGCCTTCGGCGGGCCGCTGGCCGACAAGCAGTTCGTGCAGGAGTCGATCGCCGCCTCGCGAATGGAGATCGACCAGGCGCGGCTGCTGACCATCTTCGCCGCTTGGAAAATGGACACCGAGGGCAAGCGCGCCGCCCGCCAGCAGATCTCGGCGATCAAGATCGTCGCCGCCAACATGGTCATGGACGTGCTCGACCGGGCGATTCAGATCCACGGCTCGCTGGGAATGACCGACGACACGCCGCTGGCCGCGCTCTGGCGCTTCAGCCGCATGCTGCGGCTGGCCGACGGTCCCGACGAGGTCCACAAAATGGTGCTGGCGCGGCGCGAGCTCAACCGCTGGGCCAAGCGCGACGAGGCGGCGGCAGCGGGGGAGCTCACCTCCAAACACCCGCCGCGGATGGTCTAAGGCTCAGCACTTGTACCTTCGCCGGCATCCCAGGTAGTGGGGCCGACCGCTCGCAGCTCGTCTTTCACCACCTTGCCGATCTCGGTCCGCGGCAGCGTCGCCACGACCTCGACATAGCGGGGGACCATGAAGGCGGCCATCCGCTCCTCGCACCAGGAGCGGAGCGCGGCGGGGTCGATCGCCTTTCCCTCCACCGCAACGACGACGACCTTGACGTCTTCTTCACCGAGCGGGGATGGCACGCCGACGACGCACACCTCGGCAACCGCGGGGTGGCGGGAGACAAGCGTCTCCAGCTCCCAGGAGGAGACGTTCTCACCGCGGCGGCGAATCGAGTGCTTGATCCGATCAACGAAGTAGAAGAAGCCGTCCTCGTCGACACGACCGAGGTCGCCGCTGCGGAACCAGCCGCCCTCGTTCGCCTCCGCGGTCGCCTCCGGATCGCCCTCGTAGCCGCTGCTGAGGACGTCGGGGAGACGGGGGCGGCAGGCAATTTCGCCGATTTCGCCGACACCGGCAGGGCGACCGAGGTCGTCGAGAACGACGACCTCAAGGTCGGGATTGGGGCGCCCACACGATCCCGCCGGCGTCTTCTCGCCGGGATGGGGCAGGATCATCGGCTCGATCTCGGTCATCCCGTAGACGTCGTACATGCGAACGCCGAACCTGGCCTCGAAGTCGGCCCTCAGCCGGGCCGGCATCGCCCCGGTAACGCCCGCTCGCAGTGAGGATCGAGTGTCATTGGAGCGGGGCGGCAGCTGGTAGAGCAGCTGCGAGATGTTGGCAAAGCCGATGAACACCGTGGCGCCCGACTCGGCCACTTGGTCCCAGAAGCGCGAGCGCGAGAAGGTTGGGTAGAGGGCGACCGTGCCACCGCCGATTACGGTCGTCAGCACCGTGTCGACCTGGCCGGCGACGTGGAACAACGGCAGCCAAGCGTGGTAGACGTCCGCCGCCGTGAGCTCGAGCATCCAGGCGACCCAGCCGGCGCCGCGACAGAGCTGGTTGTGGCTCAGCTCGACTGCCTTCGAGCGCCCCGTGGTCCCCGACGTGTACATCACCTCCGCCAGGTCGCCGGGCCGGGGAGCGGCGGGTGTGGCCGGCTCGAGTGCACGGACCTCCTCCCAGTCAGAGAGCACTATCTGAATCGACGAGCCGGAGAGGTCGGGAAGATCGGCCAGGCCTTCGGCGTCGGTGACCAGGACCTGGGCCTCGGAACGGCCGATCATGTCGGCGAGGATCTCGCCCCGGTGGGCGCGGTTGAGCGGCACGTAGGTCGCCCCGGCGGCAAGCGTCCCAAGCCAGGCCCAGAGCGCCTCGGGACGGTTCGGAAGAAAGCTCGCGACCCGGAGAGGGCCGTCCTCGCGCCGGTCCTCGACCCAGGCCGCGAAGCGACGCGCTTCGACCCACGCCTCGCGGTAGCTCCAGCGCTCCCCTTCCCAGAACAGGAACGGCGCCTCCGGCGTGCGCTGCACCCGCGCCGCCAGCAGCGCCGGGACGGTGGCCCGCTCGGCCGGGACGAGGTCCAGCAGGGGGTTGCGCGGCGCCTCGGGCGGTGTCCTGCCCTCGCCGTTCATCCGCCGATCCGCGGCCCGCTCATCGCAGTCCGGGGCGGTCGGGCCGCCACGCGGCGGCGCCGGGCAGGCTGCGCGGCTCGCCGGAGACGATCCACTCGGCCGCGACCGGCCCGACCGAGACGGCGGCGATCAGGCCCTGGCCACTGAAGCCGCCGCAGGCGACCACGGTCGGATCGGCCTCGTAGGGCCCGACCACGTACCCCCCGTCGAGGGCGATCGGATAGAGGCCCGCCCAGCCGGGCTCGAAGTCGAGCCCCTCGACCCGGAGGCGGTTGCCGACGTGCTCGGCTACCGCCTCCCGGGTCTCCCAGGCGACCGACTCCTGGTAGGTATCGGGATCGGCCGAGTCGGCCTCCTCCAGCGCGGAGTAGGTGTGCATGCCGGCGATCATGGCGCCCGGTCCGTCCTCGCGGAAGTAGCCGGCCCGCTCCTCACCCGGAATGTATTCCTGGACCATCGGCACCGTGTAGTCGACCGTCGCGGGCAGCTTCACCCTGATCACCTCGTTCACCTGGTTGACCAGCGGCAGCGGGTGCCCGAGCAGCTCGCCGACCTCCGTCGCCCAGGGCCCGGCGGCGTTGACGACGACGTCGGCCTCGAGCGACCCGGCGCCGGTACGCAGCCGATGCCTCCCCCGCGCCACTTCGTGGGCCTCGACCCTGGCACCCTGGACGATCTTGGTGCCCTCCACCTTCGCCCGTGCGGCAAGGATGCCGCAGAGCTGTGGACCGTCGAGGCGACCGTCGCGCGGGTTGTAGATCGCGCCAAGGAGGTCGTCGGTACGGAGGTGGGGGACGATTTCCTGCAGTCGTGCCGGCTCGATGATTTCGGCTGGCTCGACCCCGAGCTCGCGCTGCAGCGCGATCACGTCTTCGAACATCTTCAGGTGAGAGTCGCTCCGCGCCAAGCGCATGTAGCCGATCCGCTCCAGGCGCAGGCCGTTCTCGCGCTCAAACTTTTCGAGCCGCTCGCGGGTCCGAACCCGCACCTCGACCTGCAGCAGCTCGGTGCTGCTGATGTTGAAGATGCCGGCCGAGCGGCTCGAGGAGCCGGAGGCCAGGCGGTCGCGCTCGATCACGGTCACCTCGCAACCGAGCTCGGCAGCGTGCAAGGCCGTGCTGAGGCCGGCGACACCGGCCCCGATCACGACGATCGAGGGTTTTTTCAACGGGTCTCCTAGTGGGTGCGAGTCATCAAGAGGTCGCGGATGCGGATCCGCACGCCTTCTTCGCTACCCCAGAGACGATAAGCCCCAAGCGACCCAGTACCGCAGCTGAAGCGGCCGAGGTGAATGAAGAACTCCGCTGGATCGAGGCACTCCGGCGCGATCACGCCTGGCTCCTCGGGCCCTCCCTCCAGCATCAGCGCGATTCCGGTCGCGGCGGGCACGCCGGTCGCCTCGTCCATGCTGGTCCTGCCGGCCGAGGCGAAGCGCACACCCTCTTCGCCGGCCCAGACGTCGAGGACGAGGCCGCTTCCGAGGTAGTCAGTCGACGCTCGGCGCTCCCGATAGCGTCGGTAGAGCTCGGCGGCGGGGGCCGACGCCCCGGCCTCGGCGCCGTCGATTTGCGACCTCTCGCCTTCGTCCGCCGAGGCCCCCATGCGGGCCAGCGCCCAGTTGACGACCAGGCTGTCTTCGGGAACGATGCTGCCGAAGCTGCGCACGGCCTCGATGCCGAGGAAGCGGGGGACCGTTACCTGACCAGGATGGGAGAGACCGAGCAGCAATCGCTCGCCGAGCGGCTCCGGGAAGCTCGCCGTGCGCAGGCTGAGCTCCTCCCAGGCCGGCACCGATCCTGGCTGCCCATCGGCGCCGGTCGGGGCAAAGGTGTGCCAGAAGTGCTGCAGGGCGGCGCCATCCACATCAGCGATGTCAACGATCCAGGAGAGGCTGACCTCGTCGGCCTCCCCCAGCCATTCGACCGCGGCGCGCACCAGGACGTTGGATATGCCCGGCGAGGCGCCCATGCCGATCAGCGCTCGCACCCCGGCCGCGCGTGCCACCTCGTCCCTGGTCAGCAGCTCCCGCGTGGCGGCGGTGTCGTCGCAAATGTCGAGGTAGTCGCAGCCGGCCTCGATGCACGCGTCGAGGACCGTGGCGCCCGTTCGGTAGTAGGGGCCGGCGAAGTTGACGACGAGCGCCGCACCGTGGACCAACTCACGCAGGCGGTCCGGCTCCTTCAGCAAGTCCAGCTCGACCGTCCGCATTCCCAGCTCTTCACAGGCATGCCTCTGCCTCTCCTGCCAGCTGCGGTCCACCGCCAGCCACTTGTCTACGGCTCCATCCCGGCAGGCAATCGCGAGCGTCGCCTGGGCGCGGGCGCCGCCGGCGCCTATCACCACCACCCCTATGTCAGGGTCTCGCTTTCTCACCTCACTAACAAACGTTAGTAAAACGAGAACGTGAGGAATTTTCAAGGGTAGTTCAGCATCCCCCGGAGGCAGATCCCGCTGGTTTAGGCCGAGGCGCCGATCATGCGGCTGATCAGTTTCCACGAACGGTCGGCAACCTGACGGACCTCCAGCGGTCCGTTTGGGTCGTACCAGCCAACGACCCGGTCGCACATTGCCGCGATCGCAAAAGCGGCGATGCGCACATCCCACTTGCCGCCCTTGGGAACCGAGAGGTGAATGAGCGCGGAGAGCAGCTCGATGTAGCTGCGCTGGACGCCGACGACCCGCTTGTAGACGGGTGGCGGCAGAATCTTCTTCTTGTTGGGTGCATTGAGAAGGGCGTCGTTGGCCTGTGAGAGACGGCGGTATTCGAGCTGCCAGGCAACGTGGCTGCAGACGATCGCCTTCAGCCAAGCCTCGATTGGTTTTTCCTCCAGGGGGCCCAGCAGGCTCCAGAAGAAGCGGCCCATGATGTGTTCCATCGCCGAGGCGAGGACGTCCTCCTTCGAGGAATAGTGGTTGTAGATCGCCGGCGCCTTGATTCCGACGGCGGCGCCGATGTCGCGCATCGTGCAAGCCTCGAATCCCCGCTCCGCGAAGAGCGTGATCGAGGTGTCGAGGATCCGGCTCTTGGTCTCCTCCCCTTTGCCCTCGGGTTCGATCAGATCGCCGATCGGCAGACCGGAATCAAGGATCTGGAGGCGTGCGGCGCGCGCGGCCGCGACGATCTCCGCCCGCTTCGGCGTCAGCTTGGTACCCACTTCGCGCTACCAGCTCCGGGTCTCGATGCGGCTCGCCGCTGTTTTGATCAGGTCGTCGAAATTCGGCGCCGCGGCGCGCTCGCGCGCCAAGCCAAGGTAGGTCCTCAGATGGTCCTCGTAAAAGTCGTGACCGCCGGCGGGGGTCGTCGTCGTTCCCCTCAGAATCGGGGTCGCCATCACAGCCCAAGTCCCCTCGCGCATCGCGGCGACGAACTCCATCAGCTCGACGGTCGCGAGCTGCGCCTCGCTCGTTCGCTCATCGTATGAGCGCAGCAAGATCTCGCGCAGCTCGGCATCGAGGCCCGCCGTGGCGCAGAAGGAGCCGAGCTCGAAGCAGGCCCAGCCACGGCCCGCGTAGTCCCAGTCCACGAGCCGCAGCTGCGAACCGGAGAGGATGATGTTCTCGGGGTAGGTGTCGTTGTGGCAGAAGACCGCCGGCGAGCCGGCGCCTTCGATCAACGCCTCGATCCTCCACACCGCCTCCAGCAGCTCGTCGAAACCGGCTGGGATCTCGGTGCCGTCGCTACGCGCCAGCCGTGACCAGAGCCGGATGTCCTCGAAGGGTGAGTGGAAGCGGAGCGAGGTGGGCAGGGCATGGAGGCGACGCAGCGTGGCGCCCGCCGTTTCCAGGACTCCTGGCTCGCGCAACTGCTCCTCGCTGAGCGTCGATCCCTCGAGGAAGTCCGAGAGCACATGGCCCTCGGGGAGTCGCGAGGCGAGCACCGCGGGGGCCAGACCGCCGGCGGCCGCCTCGCGCTGGGCCTGGATCGCCGCTTCGCGGTCGACCGCGAAGCGCTCGTTCTGTGCGCCGGCGATCCGCAACGCGTACTTGGTCGTCGAGGTACGGGCGACGAAGTTGCGGTTGTTCGCACCGCCGACCAGAACCGAGACCTCGATCTCGCCGCCCGGGAACAGCCCCGGGTCCCAGTCGCCCAGCACCGCTTCGATCTGGCGCCGGCTCCCGGCGTCGACGTCGGTCGCGAAGGCAACCGCCGGCCCGCGATCGCCCCAGGGCCGTCCGGTCGCCTCAGCGTTCTCCAGCATCCTGACCCCCCACCGTGATTGCGACGTGCTGCAGCTCGGTGTGCTCCTCGATCGCGTGGATCGAGAGGTCGCGCCCGATGCCGGACTGCTTGAAGCCCCCGAAGGGCATCTCATGGATGCTCGGGCCGTGGTCGTTGATCCAGACGGTGCCCGCCCGGATCTCGGTCGCCACCCGCATCGCCCGGTCGATGCTCGAGGACCAGACCGACGCCGTCAGGCCGTACTCGACCCCGTTCGCCATCTCGATCGCCTCCCGCTCCTCCTCGTAGGAGACGATCGAGATCACCGGCCCGAAGACCTCGCGCTGGACGATCTCGTCTCCCTGCCCGCAGCCGACGACCACGGTCGGGCGGTAGAAGGCACCGGGCCCGTCGTCGATCTCGCCGCCGGTGAGGATCTCGGCGCCGCCGCTACCCGCCCGCTCGACGAAGCCGTGCACCCGCTCGCGGTGGGCGAGCGAGATCAGCGAGCCAAGCGCCGCATCCGGATACTCGTAGGGGTCCTGCGGCTCGATCGCACTGGCCGCCTCGGCCATCGCCGCCGCGACCTCCTCGTGCCGACCGCCGCTGACGTAGAGACGGGAGGCGGCAGTGCAGTTCTGTCCGGCATTGTCGAAGGCGGAGACGCGCAGGGCCTCGATCACGCGGCTGAGGTCGGCGTCGTCGAAGACGATCGCCGGCGCCTTTCCGCCGAGCTCGAAGTGAACCCGCTTGAGGGTGCGCGACGCCAGCTCCATCACGGCCCGGCCGGTCGGGATGCCGCCGGTCAGCGAGACCATGCCGACGTCCGGGTGCGCCGCCAGCGCTGCGCCGGTGGAGGAGCCCCCGGTGATCACGTTGAGCACGCCGGACGGCAGCAGCTCGGCAGCCAGCTGACCGAACAGCATCGTGCTCAAGGGCGTCTCCGGCGAGGGCTTGAGAACCACCGTGTTGCCGGCCATCAGCGCCGGCGCGATCTTCCAGGCTGCCACCCCCATCGGGTAGTTCCACGGCGCCAGCGCGGCGACTACGCCGATCGGCTCGCGCCGCACGAAGCTGGTGATGCCCGGCAGGTACTCGCCCGCCGCCACGCTGCCCATCGCCCGGCCGGCGCCGCCGTAGAGGCGGAACTTCTCGGCGGCGCTGCGGAGCTCCTTCCGCGCTGCCCCCAGTGGCTTGCCGACGTCGAGGGACTCCAGCTCGGCGAGCTCCTCCAGTCGCTCGTCGATCAGCGCCGCGAGCCTGAACATCGCCGCTCCCCGATCCCTGGGCACGGTCCGGCGCCAGCCGTCGAAGGCGGCCGTGGCCGCGGCAACCGCTGCGGCGGCGCCGTCGGTCCCCGCCTCAGGAACCGAGGCGACGACCTCCCCGGTGGCCGGGTTGACGACGTCGATCCGCTCGCCGTCCTCGGGGTCCCAGGGCTTGCCGGCGACGGTGCAGCGCAGGCCGACCGGGTCGAGCGAGCTGCGGCGAGCCTCCTCGGTCATGGCGCGACGCCCCACAGCTCGTTGTAGGCGGCGACGTAGTCGATCGGCGCCCGGTAGCCCTCGCCCTTCGGCGGCAGGTTGTGCTCGAGGTCGCACACCTGCTCGCCGATGCCGCTGTCGCCGCGTTCGGGATCCTGCCCGGCGAAGATCCGGGCCAGGCTCATGATCGCCGCGTACCCTTCCCAGCCGGTGGGGGTGCCGGTGCAGGCATCCATCCCGGCACCGTCGTGGATCAGTTCGATGCCGGGTTTGGAGCCCTCGCCGCCCATCACCTCGAGTTCGTCGAGGCGGCCGGAGGCGCGCAGGGCAGCCGCCCCTCCACCCCCGGTCATGACCGCGTCGTAAGCGGCGATGAACGAGTTGGCCTCGGGATGCTGGTTCAGCGACTGTTCGATCTTCTGCTGCAGCGGCGGCCCGAATTCGGTGCCGACGAACTCGACGGTGTCGACGATTTCGCAGGTCTCGCACTTGGCGAACTCGGCGGTGATGCCGGGGTCGTAGGTGACTCTCGTCGAGTAGAGATCGGTCTGCGCGGTGACGATCGTCTTCGCCGCCCCCTTGGTCTTGGCAATCACCCACTTGGCCTGGGTGCCGCCGAAGCCGTGGGAGAGGTAGCTGGCGAAATCGCGATGACCACCGTAGCGGACCACGTGGCTCTCGAGGGCCGGCTCACACTCCTGGGACTGGATTCCGACCACGGCGACGCCGGCGGCTTTGGCCTGCTGGAGAGCGGCTCTGACCGGCGGGCAGTCGATGTAGATGAGAACGATGCCATCGGCCCTGTCGGCAAGCGCCCCTTCGATCCCCGCGAGCTGGCGACTCGAGTCGAACCTGCCGTCGAACACGGTGACCTTCCAGCCGAGCGCCTGACCGGCCTCCTCCATTCCCTCGGAGGCGTTGACCGCCGCCTCGATCGTCTGGCCGGTGGAGATCACCCATACGTTCTTGCCCTGCGGCGGCGTCACCGGACCGCCGCTCGGCTCTTCGTAGGTGCCCCTGTAGAGGGCCGCCGAGCTCCCGCTCGTACCTGGCGACGTCGCTGCTGCTCGCCTTACCGTTCGCGTCTTCGCCGCTGTCGCCATCGCCGCATCCTGCGAGCGCCGTGGCCGCGATGACGATCGCGGCCGTACCCATGCATCGCCAAGCTTTTCCCCTCATTGCCTTCTCCCCCAGTCCTTTCAACTCACACCTCCTGCCGGCGACCGAGACGGACGGCGAGACCGACCCCCACAATTAGAGCGGCGCCGTTGACGTAATTGCTCACGTACTCGGGTGACCCCGCGAGGTTGAGCCCATTGTTAAGCACTGCGAGGAAGAAGATCGCCACCAGGGTGCCGGCGACGTTGTAGCGGCCGGGCTTGATCGCGGCGGCGCTGAGGAACGCGGCCGCCAGCGCCGGCAGCGTGAAGGTCTCCCCCACCTTCGGGTCGGCACTGCCCGCGCGCGCCACCTGCAGCACCCCGGCGGCGCCGCAGAGGGCGCCGGATATGAGGAACGTGAGGCCGAGCGTCAACTTGGTACGGACCCCAACCAGGCGCGCGGCCTCGCGGTTGGAGCCAAAGGCGTAGAGGTAGCGCCCGTAGGGGGTGTGCTCGAGGAGGTAGTACACCCCGATCGCAACCAGCGCCAGCACATAGGCGATCTTTGGCACCCCGAACCAGTTGCTGGAGCCAAACTCACTGAAGCTGAGCGGGATGTCGCCAGTCACCGAGAGCCCGGCGGTCTTCTGGTTGACGACGCCGGCGAGGATGATCGAGACACCCAGGGTGGCGATAACCGCGTTGACCCCGATGCGGGTGATCAGCAGCGCGTTGACACAGCCGACGAAGAGGCCCAAACCGATTCCGAGAGCGATGCCCAGTGGGACGGCGCCGCCGCTGGCGAGGGCGGTGGCGACGAAGACGGAGGAGAGGCCGGCAATCGCTCCGACCGAGAGATCGAACTCGTAACAGACCAAGGGAACCAGCGCCGCCAGCGCGACGATCGCGATCACCGAGTTGCTGCTGACAAGGGTCCGCAGGTTGGCGGCCGAGGTGAACGTCTCGCCGGTCTCCGGCCAGAGGCTGAAGAACATCGCGGCGGTGATCAGAAGCGCGAGGAAAGCGTAGGCCTCCAGGTAGTGGCGCAGCGGCCGCCGCGGGGTCATGCAGTCGTCTTCGCGTTGGCGAGCCTTGCGATCTGCTCGGCGTCGAGATTGCCGTCGCGCAGCTCGGCCACGACCTCGCCCTTGCGCAGCACGATCACGCGATCGCAGATCCGCGCCAGCTCCTCAAGCTCCGAGGAGGCGATCAGCGCCGCGGCGCCGCCGGCGACGGCGCGGTGGATCAACTCGTAGATCTCGGCGCGGGCGCCGACGTCGACGCCCTGGGTCGGCTCGTCAAGCAAGAGAATCCTGGGCTCCCGGCGCAACCAGCGGGCGAGCACGACCTTCTGCTGATTGCCGCCGGAGAGCGATCTCAGCGGAGCCTCGTCGGACTCGGCAGTGATCAGAAAGGACTCGAACAGAGCGAGTGCGTCGCGACGCTCGCGGCGGCGGTTGAGCCTGCCGCAGTGCCAGTAATCTCGGACCACCGTCAGCGAGAGGTTCTCACCGACGCTGAGGCCGGGAAAGGCGGCGTCGGCCTGGCGGTCCTCGGGCACGTACGCGAACCTGGCGCTCATCGCGTCGGGGGGAGAATCGATGCGGCGCGGCTCGCCGTCGATCCGGATCTCGCCCGAGTCCATCGGCGTTGCTCCGAAGAGGGCCTTGAGCAGGCTCGAGCGACCGGACCCGGTCAGGCCGCCCAGTCCGACGATCTCGCCCTCGCAGAGGTCGAGATCGAGCGGCGCGAGCGGCCCGGCGGCGAGGCGCCGGGCGCTGAAGATGGTGCGGCCTTCCGGGCGCCCTCGCAGGCGCTCGATCTGCTCGACGGTGCGGCCCATCATCAGCTCGACCAGACCCTCGTGGTCGAGCGAGCGTGGCTCGACGTTGCCGACGACGCGGCCGTCGCGCAGCAAGGTGGCGCGGTCGGCGACCGCGAACACCTCCTCGAGGCGGTGGGTCACGTAGACGATCGCCTGGCCAGCGGCCGCGTAGCGCCGCAGGGCCTCCAGCAGGAGGGCCACCTCCGGGGCGGGCAATGAGGCCGTCGGCTCGTCGAGCAGGAGCACGCCGTCGGCACTGCCGTCCTGGTCCTGGAGGGCGCGGGCGATTGCGACCATCGTCTGCGTCGCCGGGCCCAGCCGACCGAGTTCCGTGTCCGGATCGGCGTCGATCTGAAAGCGCTGCAGCACCGTCGCTGCCCGCCGCCGGGCGTGGCCCCACTTGATGCTGCCGCCGATGCCGGTATCGAAGCCCCGCCCGATCGCCAGGTTCTCAGTCACGGTCAGGGTGGGAAAAATCGAGCGCTGCTGGTGGACGAAGTGCAGCCCCGCCTCACGAGCTCGAGCGGGGGTCATCGCGCGCAGCTCGTGAGGCTCGCCGCGAATCTCGAGTTGACCCGAGTCGGCAACCTCGACCCCGGCGATCAACCGGATCAGCGTGGACTTGCCGGAGCCGTTGCCGCCGAGGAGCGCATGGATATAGCCCTTCTCCAGATCGAAGGAGACGTCATCGAGCGCTTGGGTAGCCCCAAACGCCTTTGATACATGCCGAGCTTTAAGGACCGTGGAAGACCCAATAGTCGCGTAAACCTAACTGGTGGCTTACTACAGCGAGGTACGCAATGACCGGCGCGACGATATGGAAAGGGCCGGGCTTTCGCCCGGCCCTTCTTGAAACAGGACGCCGCCGTGCAGCTAGGCGGTGAAGACGACTCCGTGTGCCTGGCACTGGGTGCCGGCAATGTTGTCCTCGTCGACCGCAATCGTTCCGGTGACCGTCGTCCCGTCGTTGGCGTCGTACTCGAACGTAGCCAACCCGGGGTTGCCGTCGTTGCCGGCGAGCAAGTCGAAATTGTCGCCGACGTCAAAGCCGCCGGACTCCAGATCGGCGTTGAGGTTGTTGTCATTGCTATCGGTATCGACAACGCTCGTGTAGATCGACGCATTTGCCTTGCTGGTGGTCGCGTTGATCGTGATGTTGTCGCCCGCCGCGCAGGTGGCACTCAGCGTCAGGCCTCCTCCGCTGAAGATCTGAGCGGGTCCGGAGACATTCGCCCGGTAGTCGATCTTCGTGCTCGCGACGCCGTTCACGCTGCTGGCGGTGACGGCGCTCTGAGCGGTGGTCGCATGGGTGGCGGTATTGGCGGTGGTGGCGGTGCTGGCGCTGTCAGCTTTCGTGGCACTTGGCACCTTGCCAAGGGAAGCCTCGTCGACCTTGGCTCCGTTGACCGCGTTGTCCTTGATTTTCGCGGTCGTCACGGCGTTCTTCTGGATTTTGGCCGCGGTTACGGCGTTCTTCTTCAACTGCTTGGTGCCAACGCTGTTCTTGCCGAGCTGGGAGGCGGCGAAAGCGCTGGCTCCGCCGAGGATCAGGAAAACCGCGATCGACGACATCACGTTCGCATACGTCAACCGCTTGCGTATCTGCTTCAAGTCGGAGCTCCTTTGTTGAGTGCAGCAGCGCCCGTGCGTGGGCCAGCCGCGGATCTGTCGGGGTCGAACTCTTACAGCTTCCGTCAGAACCGCAAGCGCGAGCGCAAAGAACCAGCGAGGAAGGCCGGGACCAAGCCCGGCCTTCCTGGCCTGAGCTTCCCTACTGGTTGATCGTCACGAACGAGTAAGTGGCGCTCGGCGGATTGATCGCCCCACCGGTGGGATTGCAGAGGTTCAGCCGGATGAAGTTATCCGAGCTCGAACGCCCCGCGGTAACCGACAGGTCGAGTGCCATGATGTCCGCCGGCGGAGTCACGAGCACGTGATCGTTGTTGTCCACGCCGGCCACAGCTGGCGCCTGAAGCGTGCAGCCGTTTGCGGCGATGCTCGGGGCATCGAAGACGAACGTGCCCGATGCGTTGCCGACGTCGACGTCGTTGAGACCGGCGTCGAGGATCTCGCCGCTGTCGATCGAGTTGTTGGTGATCTCCGTTTCGCCGACCGCGTCGGTTGCGATCTCCGAGCTGGTGACCGAATTCGCCGCCAGATCCGCCGCGGTGAGGATGTTGTCGATCACCTTTGCCGAGTCGACGGAGTTATCGGCGAGTTTCGCCAGGGTGACGGCCGCATCGGCGAGCTCCGTGGAGGTCACGGCGTTATCCGCGATCTTGGCGCCGTTAACCGAGTTATCCGCCAGCTCGGCCAGCGTCACCGCCGCGGCGGCCAGCTCGCTGGCGGTCACCGCGTCGGCGGCGATCTCGCTGCCCGTCACCGCGTTGTCGCCGATTTTGTCGGAGCCCACGGCATTGGCGGCGATTTTGCTGGACTGCACCGCGTTTTTCTTCAGCTGTTTGGGCCCAACGCTGTTTTTGGCGAGCTGAGCCGCGAACGCTGCGCCGCCACCGAGTACTAGAAAAACTGCAATGGATGACATCACGTTTGCGTACGTGAGTCGCTTGTGAATTCGCTTCACAGAAGTCTCCTATTCGAGAGATTGGACAAGGACCGCCCCCGCTGGAAGGGACAGGTGCGCCTGGTTTTGCTTGAAAGCGAGCCTTTCAAGCGCCCTGGAAGGTGTCAAGCCGCCCGGACGGGTGTGGTCTAGCCGCCCCGCCGCTCCGCCTGATCGGCGGCATCCGCCAGCCGCTCGACGAGACGGGCGAATGCCTGGATGCCCTCGTCGACCTTGCCATAGCCGCCAGCGGCGTAGCGGGCGTAGACGCCCTCGAGGATGATCGCCAGCTTCCAGTAGCCGAGGGCGACGAAGAAGTCCAGTTGCGAGAGGTCGCGGCCGGAGCGCTCGGCGTAGCGGGCGGCGAGCTCCTCCCTGGTCGGGAAGCCGGGCGCGAGGTTGGCCGGCTGGCCCAGGGCGATCGTCTCCTCACCCCGATCGGGCCAGTAGGCCATCAGCAGGCCGACGTCGGCGAGCGGGTCGCCGAGCGTGCAGAGCTCCCAGTCGACGACGGCCGCGACCTCGCCGGTCGGCGTCAGGATCATGTTGTCCAGCCGATAGTCGCCGTGGACGATGGTTGCCGGGCCCTGCTCGGGGATGCGGGCGGAGAGGCGCTCGTGGACGGAGTCGATCGCCTTCAGCTCGCGCGTCTTCGACTTCTCCCACTGGCCCTGCCAGCGGCGCAGCTGGCGGGCGACGTAGTCCTCCTTGCGGCCGAGGTCGGCGAGACCGACGGCGTCGGGGTCGATCGCGTGGATCGAGGCGAGGGTGTCGGCGACGCGTTCGCCGATCGCCCGGCGGTCGGCCTCCTCGGGGAAGATCTCCGCCTCCGCCAGTCCGCGCAGGATCGGGCCCTCGACGAACTCCATCACGTAGAAGGGCGCGCCGTTGACCGACTCGTCCTGGCAGAGCCCTACGACCGGAGCCACCGGCACCTCGGTCCCGCCCAGAGCGGATACGACCTTGTGCTCGCGGGCCATGTCGTGGGCCGAGCCGAGGCGCTTACCGAGGGGTGGCCGCCGCAGTGCCCAGCTCTTGCCACCGGCATCGCCGACGCGGTAGGTCAGGTTCGAGTGGCCGCCGGCGATCCGCTCGAACAAGAGCGGCGGACTGGCGCTGGGGACGTTGAGCGCAAACCAGCCTTCGACGCCGTTGACGTCGATGCCGTCCGGCGCCCCTGTAGCCTCGTCGCCCATAGCCGCGCAAGCTTATTCACGACGGGGTCGCCGGCTGAGCCCATCGCTTGCCAACCGGCTGCGAATCGGTTTCGCGATCGGCTTCGCCGTGCTCACGGCGATGGCGGTGATCGGCGTCGGCCGTTTCATCCAACAACGCCAGGACTTCGAGGACGCGATCGCCCGTTCCTACCAGGTCGAGATGGGCGCCAGGGTACGGCTGGCGAACGACGGGGCCTCGAAAGCCGCCCGCGCGACCGTCGTCAAGGAGGCCAGGCGCCGCAACGACCTGCGCGACGAGATCTCCTCTGACACGCGCGACACCGCACTGCTCGTCGCTGCCGGACTGATCGCCGGGCTGACCGGTGCTCTGCTGCTGTTCAGCGGTCTGATCAGCTCGATGCGGCGGCCGCTGGAGGAGCTGGTCGGCGCGGCCGGGAAGCTCGCCGGAGGCGACCGCAGCGCCCGCGTCGAGATCGGCGGGCTCGCGGAGACGGCGACGCTCGGCGCTGCCTTCAACGAAATGGCCGACCAGCTCGAGTTGGAGGCGAGCCAGCGCGATCAGCTCGACCGGCTCAAAGACGAGTTCGTCCTCACCGCCTCGCACGAGCTGCGCAGCCCGCTGACCTCGGTCCAGGGCTTCGCCGAGCTGCTGATGCTCGACCGCGACTCGCTGACCCCGAAGCAGGTGGAGACGGTGGAGATCATTCTCGATAACTGCCGCCACCTGGTCCGTCTCCTCAACGACCTGCTCGACCTCGCCCGCAGCGATGCGGGTCGTCTCGGAATCACGCCGCAGCCGACCGAGGTGGCGCCCGTGGTGGACGACGCGGTGCGGACGATGCGCGCGCAGACGGAGAGTGCGCGACAGACGCTGACCCAGCGCATCGAGTCCGGCCTGCCGCTGATCTACGTCGAGGCCGACCGTATTCGCCAAATACTGGTTAATTTGCTTACCAATGCGCATGAGTACTCGCCGGAAGGAGCGTCGATTGAGGTCACGGCGCGGCCGGTCGATGCCGAAGTGGAAATTGCCGTGACCGATAACGGACCGGGAATTCCCGAGAGTCAGCTGGACCAGATCTTCGAGCGCTTCACCCGCGGCGACGCGGGCCTGACCCAGCGTGTCGGTGGCACCGGCCTCGGTCTGGCGATCTCGAAATCGCTGGTCGAGCTGCACGGCGGCACGATCGGGGTCCAATCGACCCCCGGTTCCGGCTCGACCTTCAGCTTGCGCCTGCCGGCGGCCGGCATGCCGTCCGGCGCCGAACCTGGCCGTGCAGCAGCGGAGTCGAGCTGATGGTCCGGATTCTGGTTGCCGACGACTCGGAGACGATCCTGCTGCTGATGCGGACGCGGCTGGAGATGGCCGGTTACGAGGTCGAGACCGCGGTCGACGGCCAAGAGGTGACCGAGCGCTGGCGCGACGGCGATCCCGCCCTGCTTCCCGATCTGCTGCTGCTCGACGCGATGATGCCGCGCAAATCCGGGATCGACGCGCTGCGCGAGCTGCGAGCAAGCGGGGTCGAGACGCCGGCGCTGATCGTCAGCGCCCACCAGGATGCCACCGACGCCGATGCCCCCGGCGCCCTTGAAGTGAGCGGCTACGTAAACAAGCCGATCGACTTCGACCACCTGCTGCAGCGAGTCGCCGAGCTGACGCGCTAGCTCTTGGCGATCTCGAGCCGGATCTCTTTGCCCTTGAGCTTGGTGCCGTCGAGGAACTCGACCGCGCGCTCGGCTTGGTCCGGCGCCACCTCGACGAAGGAGAAGCGGTGCAGGACACGAACGTCGTGGACCGCCTCGTCCGGGAGGACAGCACCCTCGCGCAGCGCCCAGCGCAGGTCCTCCTCCTCGATGCCGCTGCGCTCGCCGCGGTTGACGAAGAGCTTGATGCTGTCGCGCGAGGGTTTGGCGTCCTCGGCCGGGGCGTCGGCTCCGGCGCCGTTCTCGCTGGCGACGCGCTCCACCTGCTGCTGTCGCTCATGGCGCTCGCGGCGCCGCGGTCGCGGCGCGTGCTCGAGCCTCTCCTCTGGCGTCTCCCACTCGCCGATCGAGGTTTTGACGTCGCGCTCGATGCGGTCGATCTCCTCACGCTGCGCGGGCGTGACGAAGGTGATCGCGCGGCCGGTGCGGCCGACTCGGCCGGTGCGGCCGATGCGGTGGACGTAGACCTCCGAGGAGTTCGGCACGTCGTAGTTGATGACGTGGGTGACGTGCTCGATGTCGAGCCCGCGCGCGGCGATATCGGTCGCGACCAGCAGCCGCACGCGGTGGTCCTTGAAGGAGATCATCACGCCGTCGCGCACGCCCTGACTGAGATCGCCGTGCAGCGCCTTCACGTCGAGGCCTTTGTCCTTCAGCGTCTTCTCCAGCTTCGAGGCGCCGATCTTGGTGCGGGTGAAGATGATCGCCTGCTCGGGTTCTTCAGTCTTCAGCAGCTCGACCAGGCGCGTCGCCTTGTCTTTGGCCGGGACCTCGATGTAGGCCTGCTGGATCGCGTCGACGGTCAGTTCCTTCGGCGTGATGCTGATCGTCGTCGGGTCGTACATGTAGCTCTCGGCGAGCTTCTGGACCGGCGGCGGCATCGTCGCCGAGAAGAGCGCCGTCTGGCGCCCGCTCGGGCACATCCGCAGGATCCGCTCGACGTCCTCGATGAAGCCGAGGTCGAGCATCTCGTCGGCCTCGTCGAGCACCACGTAGCGCGCCGCGGTCAGAACCAAGGAGCGGCGGGACATCAGGTCCTTCATACGGCCGACGGTGGCGACGACGACGTGGGCGCCGGAGCGCAGCTGCGACTGCTGCGAGCGGATCGGGGCGCCGCCGAAAACGGCGACGATCTCGATATCGAGATGCTCGGCGTAGGAGCGCAACGCCTGCGTTACCTGAATGCAGAGCTCGCGGGTCGGCGTCAGCACGATCGCCTGCACCTCTTCGTTCTCCGGATCGAGGTACTGCAGCAGGGGCAGGCCGAATGCCGCCGTCTTGCCGGTGCCGGTCTGGGCCTGCCCGATCACGTCGTGACCGCCAAGCAGCGCCGGGATCGCCTGTTCCTGGATCGCCGTCGGATCCTGGAAGCCGAGCTCGTCCAGCGCCTGCTGGATCGGAGCCGAGAGGCCGAGGTCGTGGAAGTTCATGCTCATTTAGAGGGGTCGAGGAGGAGCTTGCCGCTGGTGCGGCGGGCGACGAGGTCCTCGTGGGCCCGCGCGGCTTCGGAGAGAGGGTAGACGTCTCCGACCGTGACCCGCAGCGCGCCGGCCGCGACCGCGCCCAGCAACTCACCGATCATCGGCGCCAGCAGGTCGCGCCGCATCAGTAGGTGAGCGAGCCAGAAGCCGATCACCGCCTTGGAGCCGCGCAGCAGGGCGGCGGTCGAGATCTCGCGCTGTTCGCGCGAGGCGATGCCGAAGACGACCATCCGCCCCAGCGGCGCCAGCACGCCCAGCTCGGCCTCGAAGGCGGCGCCACCGCTCATGTGCAGGACGGCGTCGACGCGCTCGCCGCCGTTGGCTTCGCGGATCGCGCTGCCGAGGTCCTCGGCGCGGGAGTCGACGCAGGCGTCGGCGCCGAGCCCCTTGACGAGGGCGCGCTTCTCCTCGCTGGAGGCGAGGCCGATCACCTTGGCGCCGGCCCGCTTGGCGATCTGCACCGCCAGCGTGCCGGTACCGCCGGCTGCGGCCTCGACGACGATCGTCTCTCCCGCCTCGATCCGCGCGCAGCGGTGGACCAGCGCCATCGCGGTCAGACCCTGCAGCAGCGTCGCCGCCGCCCGGTCGTCGTCGACCTCGTCGGGGAGCGGGATCAGCATCGCCGCCGGCACGGCAACCTTCTGCGCGTAGCCGCCGCTGCTGAGCAGCGCCGCGACGCGGCGGCCGTCGGGCGTGCGGCCGCTGACCTCGGCGCCGGGAATCAACGGCAGCGACTGCTCGGCCAGATAGTCGTTGCGGGTGGCGTGGGTGTCGGCGAAGTTGATGCCGGCGCGGGCAATCTCGATCAGGACCTCGTCATCACCCGGCACCGGATCCGCAAGCTCAACCAACTCGAGCTTCTCCGGCCCCCCGAACTCCTGGATCTGAACGGCTTTCACGGCGGCGAACCATAGTCGGCGCCGGAGAAAGGGACTCGGGTGTGCCTCGACGGCGCCTCCCCGCTGTTGCGCCGTCGAGGCACACCCGAGTCCCTATACGCTCCGCCCCCAATGTCGCTCACCGTCGTCGGATCGATCGCCTTTGACGCCGTAAAAACCCCGTTCGGGGAGCGCGACCGCATGCTCGGCGGCGCCGCCGTCCACTTCTCCCTCGCCGCCAGCTTCTTCACCGAGGTCCGCCCGGTCGGGCCTGTCGGCGACGACTTCGGGCCCGAGCAGTTCGCAGTGCTGGAGCAGCGCGGGGTGCTGACCGACGACGTCGAGCGGGTCGAGGGCGGTCGTTCGTTCTTCTGGCGCGGCCGCTACGAGTTCGACCTCAACGTCGCCCACACCGAGGACACCCAGCTCGGCGTCTTCGCCGAGTTCGAGCCGAAGCTCTCGCAGGCGTCGAGGGCGGCCGACACCCTCTTCCTCGCCAACATCCAGCCCGACCTGCAGCGCCAGGTGCGCGCGCAGTGCACGGGCGCCCGCTTCAGCGGCCTCGACTCGATGAACCTCTGGATCGAAACCGTGCAGGACTCCCTGCGGGCGGCGATCGCCGAGGTCGACTGCGTCGTCTTCAACGACGCCGAGATCCGCATGCTGACCGGCGAGTCGAACCTGGCCCGGGCGGCGCGCGCGGTGATGGCGCTGGGCCCACGCGCCGTCGTCGCCAAGCAGGGTGAGTACGGAGCGGCGCTGTTCACCGAGAACGGCTTCTTCGCCCTGCCCGGCTTCCCGCTCGAGGACGTCCGTGACCCGACCGGCGCCGGCGACAGCTTCGCCGGTGGCTTCTTCGGCTATCTCGACGGCTGCGACGGCGAGCTTGACGAGGCACACCTGCGGCGGGCGATGGGCTACGGCACCGTGCTCGCCTCCTTCAACGTCGAGGAGTTCGGGACCGAGCGGGTCTCCCGCCTCAGCCGCGAGGAGATCGACGAGCGCTTCGAGACGCTGCGCGGGATGACCCAGTTCGAGGGGCTCCCAGCTTCTTAACGGTCGGCGAGAGCGAAGTGACAGAATGAGCGCCCCCATGGCGTCCGATTCGCTCTCTGTTACCGACAATCGCACCGGCAAGACGTACGAGCTGCCGATCGAGGATGGCACGATCCGCGGGCTCGATCTGCGTCAGATCAAAGCCTCGGAGGACGAATTCGGGTTGATGTCCTACGACCCCGCGTTCACCAACACCGCCTCCTGCCGCTCCGCCGTCACCTATATCGACGGCGCCGCCGGCATCCTCGAACACCGCGGCTACTCGATCGAGCAGCTCTGCGAGCGCTCGACCTTCCTCGAGACCGCCTACCTGCTGATCTTCGGCGAGCTGCCGACCGGCCCGCAGCTCGACCGCTGGGTCTTCGACATCACCCACCACACCTACGTGCACGAGGACCTCAAGCAGTTCTTCCAGGGCTTCCGCTACGACGCCCATCCGATGGGGATGCTGCTGGCCGGCGTCGGCGCCCTCTCGACCTTCTATCCCGACGCGAAGCAGATCGACGACCAGGAGGAGCGCTACATGGCCGCGGTGCGGCTGATCGCCAAGGTGCCGACCCTGGCCGCCTTCTCCTACCGCCACAACCTGGGGCTGCCCTACGTCTACCCGGACAACGACCTCAACTTCGCCGAGAACTTCCTCTCGATGATGTTCAAGACGACCGAAGACAAACACGTGCCGCTGCCGGTCCTCTCGAAGGTGCTCGACGTGCTCTTCATCCTCCACGCCGATCACGAACAGAACTGCTCGACCAACGCGGTAAGGGGCGTCGGCTCCTCCGGCGTCGACCCCTATTCGGCGGTTGCGGCCGGGGTCGCGGCGCTCTACGGGCCGCTGCACGGCGGCGCCAACGAGGCGGTCCTGCGAATGCTGCAGCGGATCGAGTCGGTCGACAACGTTCCCGACTTCCTCACCCGCGTCAAGGACCGCGAGGAGAAACTGATGGGCTTCGGCCACCGGGTCTACAAGAACTACGACCCGCGGGCGCGGATCATCCAGCAGCACCTGGAGCCGGTCTTCGAGGCGACCGAGTACAACCCGCTGATCGAGATCGCCCGCGAGCTGGAGAAGCGGGCGCTCGAAGACGAGTACTTCACCTCGCGCAAGCTGTATCCAAACGTCGACTTCTACTCGGGGATCATCTACGAGGCGCTGGGAATCCCGACCAACATGTTCACGGTGATCTTCGCGATCCCCCGTACCGCCGGCTGGATCGCGCAGTGGATGGAGATGGAGGAAGACGAGGAGACGAAAATCGCCCGGCCGCGCCAGATCTATACCGGCGCCCGCGAGCGCGAGTACGCGCCGGTCGACGGTCGCGACGGGCCGGAGAAAATCGTTGGGCCGCCGGCTAGGCGGCCCAAGCGGCCGCGGCGCGGGGCCTGACCGTAGGGCGGGCGTGGCGAGAGAGGTCGGGGCACCCCTCCCGGCTCAACTTTTTTGAGAGTCGCCCTCTGCCTTCCGAGATCGTGGACGGCAAAAAAGTACAAGCCGCCGGGAGGGGTGCCCCGACCTCTCTCGCGGATCCGTAGGGTCAGGTCCCGTGGGGCGGGCTAGGTGGAGGTTGACTGTTCGGCTGGGGTCGGTGGTGGAGCATGGGGACTTCGAGTCGTTGGATGAGGCGGTGGCTGAGATGCGGGAGCGGGCGTTGGGGATTCGGAGTCGAGGGCCGGTGGAGACGGCTTCGATGTTGCGGACCTTTGAGCCGAAGGATCAGGTGCGGGCGCGGTTGGAGTTGAAGGGGCGGGGGTTGATGCGGAGGCCGACGGCTGGTGTCGACGTGCGGGGGGACGGGACGTTCGTCCCCTATCGCGGCGGGGTAGGGCGAGAGGAGCTGGACCCGAGCGAGCACGAGTCCCCGTTCGACCTCGTGCGGGAGACTCTCGAAGCAGAAGCGCGATGAGCGAGACGAGCACCGAGATCCCCAAGGGCAGCTATGCCGCCGGCGAGCGGGTGAAGCTGCCGCGCGGGGCCGAGCCGCCGTTCACGGTCTTCATCAACGGGATCGAACAGAGCGGGGAAAGCGACTACTCGATCGAGGGCGGCGAGATCGTCTTCAACCGCCCGATCGTCAAGGAGAAGATCGGTGCCGGACGCTGGCTGGCGATGTACCTCGGCCTCTTCGGCACCTACCGCAAGGACGAGACGATCGACCTCCAGTTCACCCGCAACGGCAAGATCGAGCTGCTCTCCGACCTCCCCGTCGTCCCCTACCCGGAGGCACCGTGAACATCGGCTTCCTCCTGCTTGCCGACCACAGCGAGGCGGTCAACGGCAAGCTCTACCTCAACGGCGGCGGCTGGAACGTCCTGCGCTTGCCGGAGCTGCCCCACGAGTGGTCCTTCCACATCGGCCTCGGCATCGACGTCGCCTGGCACGAGACCAACGATCCGCACGAGCTCACCGTCGGCATTCAGGATCCCGACGGGATCGAACTCGGCGAGGGCCTGACCGCCAGCTTCGAGACCGGCCGCCCGCCCGGCATGCCCCCCGGCCAGGAGCAGCGCCTGGTGATGTCGATCGGCGCCACCGCCAACTTCGAGACCTCCGGCCCCCACGCCGCCGTCGTCCAGGTCGACGGCGAGGAACTGGGGAGAGCCCGCTTCTACCTAATGGAAGCCCCCCCCGAGGAGGGCTTGGTCTAGTCGTTTCCAGCCTTTTGGCCCCCAGAGGGGCCCAAATCCTGGAAACGATCAGTTGAAGACGTAGAGGAGGAGGAAGGCGGCTAGGGCGTAGGCGACGCCCGCCGCCTGGATGCCGCGGTCGCCGGCGACGATCTGGGCCATCGAGCGGTCGTCGGAACGGTCGTAGATCAGGTACAGGTAGCGGAAGATGCCGTAGACGACGGGCGGGATCGTCAGCATCATCTGGCTGCCGATCTGGGGAGAGTTGACGGTGTAGATCGCGTAGCTGATCACGGTGCCGGTGGTGACGAGGGAGACCATCTGGTCGAGGAAGGGCAGCGAATAGTGCTCCAATACCGGCCGCGTCGAGGTGCCTTCGTGCAGCTCGGAGACCGCCTCCTGGCGGCGCTTGGTGAAGCCGAGGAAGGCGGCAAGCATGCCGGTGCAGAGGATCAGCCACTCGGAGGCGTGGGCGTCGACGGCGCTGGCGCCGGCGGCGACGCGGAGGATGAACAGCCCCGCCAGCACCATCACGTCGATGATCACGATCTGCTTGAGGCCAAGGCTGTAGGCCATCTGGGCGACGCCGTAGCCGACCACCATCAGGCCGACCTCCCAGTTGACGGTGGCGAAGGCGAGGGCGATCGCGGCCAGTGCCAGTAGGGGTGCGATCAGCTTTGCGGTGCTCTCCGAAAGCTCCCCCGCGGCGAGCGGTCGGAAGCGCTTCTTCGGGTGCTTGCGGTCGAGCTCGACGTCGATCAGGTCGTTGACGAAGTAGCCGGCGCTGGAGATCAGGCAGAAGGAGACGAAGGTGAGGACCGCCAGCAGCACCTCGTGCGGCTGGTTGAACTTGCCGGAGAACAGCAGCCCGGCGAACACGAAGACGTTTTTGATCCACTCCTTCGGCCGCCCGGTCTTGACCGCGGCGCGCAGCGGCGAGCGCCGCGGCACCAACGGCTCCGGAGTCTCGGCCTGGTCGTCAGCCGGCACGGTCGGTTGTTCGGAAGTGATCGTTTCCACTCTGGAAGGGCGCCGGTGGCAGCGCAGAGCCAGTCCGGCCAGGGAGTTCGAGTTGCGAAAGGGTATCGCCGGAGGACGTCAACCCCGGGCTTCGCCTCGTTCCTGGGCGGCCTCCAACGCATCGAGGTCTTCCCGATCTCTGGAGCGGCTACTCGACCGCTTCATCTCCAGCAGATGCTCCAGCGAACAGACCCGAACCACAAGGCCGTCGACGTCGACGTCTTTCGCCTTCTCGTCAAGGGCGGCGAACGACGGTACCTGCGGTAAGCCCTGGAGCACGTCCACCTGGCCGAGGCTGGTCGCCACCAGCGTCCTGTCGCCGGTACGCAAAAAGGTGCGAATGGCACTTCCCTCGAGCAGCTTCCCATCCACGTCCACCCTTCCTCCGAGCTCGCGCAGCAATGCGTCCAGACGCTCGAGGTTCTCCGGCGCGGGATCCGGGACGAAGTCGACATCACGGGTCGCCCGCAGGTAACCCCAGGCGTTTACCGCCAACCCCCCGACCAGGACGAACCGCACCTCCGCCTCGGTCAGTCGGAGGAGCAGCTCTCGCAGCCGAACCGAGTCAGATGTCAACTCTTCCGCGCGCTTCCGGTGAACTTGGAAAGGAATTCGCTTAGCGCCAGCCCTTCGGCGAGGTTTACCGCGAGCGGTCGTTCGCCGTCTTCGCGTAGCTGCCGCCGCCGCGACGCCTCATTGCCGCGCCAGGGATCCCCGCTGCGGGGCGTCGCGCCCTCGCTTTCTTTTCTTTCGGCTGCCATGCGAAAAGGGTAGCTTCGAGATTCCTACGCCGGGTCGATCAGGACGCCTGGGTTGAGGGTTCCCGCGGGGTCGAGCTCGGCCTTGGCGGCACGGAGCGCCGCGGCGAAGGGCGCCGGGCGCTGGCGGTCGTACCAGGGGCGGTGGTCGCGGCCGACGGCGTGGTGGTGGGTGATCGTGCCGCCGCCCTCGAACAGTGCCTCCGAGACCGCAGCCTTGACCTCGTCCCACTGCTCGACCTCGCCACCGCGCACGGTCGGCGCCAGCACGGTGAAGTAGGGAGCCGGCCCGTCGGGGTATACGTGGGTGAAGCGGCAGCTGACCCGCGGCGCGCCCGGACCCTCCACCGGCGCACCGCTGACCGCTGCGACCGCCGAACGCGCCGCCTCCATCACACACGCGTGGAACTCCTCGAAGCGGTCCCAGGTGATCGCCGTCTCAAACGTCTCCGAGAGCACCCCGCAGGCAACGAAGGTGTCGCGCAAATAAGGCGCCAGCAGGAAAGCGCTGCGCCAAGCCCCCACCGCACCCTCGTTTTCGCCGCCGGTGGGCCGATTTCCCCTGTCATTCGTGGGTTTTCGGCCCGTCGGCGGACTGTTCGGGATGCCGCCGTGTTCGCGGGCGATCTCCAGGGCGAGGTCCATCGCGGCGTCGAGCGGATGGTGGGCGGACTCGAAGCCGAGGATCAGCAGGTTCGCCTCGCCGCTGCCGGCGCCGGTCAGCTCCGCCTCGGAGGCATCGAGCAGGCGGCAGTTGGCCGGATGCAGGCCGGACTGGGAGATCGCCCGCACCGCGCCCGCCGCGGCGAGGAAGTCGCCGAACTCGACCCCGCACGAGATCTTGAACCGGGGCCGCGGCCGCACCCGCACCCAGGCCTCGGCGATCGCGCCGAGGATGCCCTCGGAACCGAGCAGTAATCGGTCGGGCGACGGGCCGGCTCCCGAGCCCGGCAGCCGCCGGCTCTCCCAGGTGCCGCGCGGCGTCACCGCCCGCACCGACTCGACCAGGTCGTCGATGTGCGTCTCCAGCGTCGCGAAGTGGCCGCCGGCGCGGGTCGCGATCCAGCCGCCGAGGGTCGCGTACTCGAAGGACTGGGGGAAGTGGCGGAGGGTCAGGCCGTGCTCCCGCAGCTGCTCTTCCAACCCCGGCCCGGTGGCGCCGGCCTGGATTCGCGCCGCCAGCGACTCCGGGTCGACCTCCAGCACCCGGTTGAGCCGGCGCAGGTCCATCGTCACCACCGGCCGCTCGCCCAGCCGCGGCTCCACCCCGCCGACCACGCTGGTGCCGCCGCCGAAGGGAATCACCGCCGCTCCCTCGGACTCGGCCCAGCTCAGCACCGTCTCGATCTCCGACTCGTCCCGCGGGAACGCCACCAGATCCGGCGGGTTCTCGAACTCCCCCCGGAATCCCCGCACCACGTCCCGATAGGCCTTCCCCAGCCCATGCGAAACCCGCTCATAACGGCCCGCGCTGAAGAGATCGCCGAACCGCTCCGGCACCTTCAGCCGCGAGCCCCGCAGCTCCACCTCCTCCAACGGCACCGGGACCCCCGGCTCCCCCCCAAACCCAAACCGCTCCCGAATCCCCGCCGCCGCCTCCCTCAGCTCCCTCTCAGAAGGCACCTGATCCTCAAACCCCCACCCCCAATGCTTGAGCCTGCGTCCGGCCATCTCAGCTAGTCCACCTAACGCGCCCCTCCGGCGGGTGGCACGGGGAGGGGGTGTCGCGCGCAGCCCGGAGGCTGCTGAGGGCAAGATCTCGACCCTGACACCGCTCGATCCCTCTGCCCGAAGCAGCGCGAAGGGCCAGCGCGGCACCCCCTCCCCGTGACAGGACCCGCCGGCCGGAGCGCCCTACCAGTGGACGCCTTTCATGAGGTGAGCGAAGGCAACTGCCTCCGTGGAGGGCGCCTTGTCCGGCGCCTCCTCTTCCCCCCCTTGGCCGCCTGCGAATCGGGAAACAACTTATAGGCGGTATTGAGAATTCTGTCGTTGGCTTTCGGCGCCACCGCGTAGAGCAGCTCGCCGAAGTTGCCGAGCCTGGTCGCGACCTTCTTCGGGCGGTTGACCATCGCCTTGGCGATCATCTCCGCCGCCTCCTCGGGGGTGATCGCCGGGAACATGTCGTACATCCGCGTCGGCGCGATCATCGGCGTCCGCACCAGCGGCATGTTGATCGTCGTCAGGTGGACCTTGTCGTCGAAGACCTCGGAGGCGATCACGCGGCTGAAGGCGTCCAGCGCCGCCTTCGAGGCGACGTAGGCGGAGAAGCGCGGTGGGTTGGTCTGGGTCCCAATCGAGCTGATGTTGATGATGTGACCCGACTTGCGGGCGCGCATCGTCGGCAGCAGCGCCAGGATCAGCCGCAGGGCGCCGAGGTAGTTGAGCTGGATCGTGCGCTCGAAGTCATGGAAGCGGTCGTAGGAGAGGGCAACCGAGCGACGGATCGAGCGGCCGGCGTTGTTGACGAGGATGTCGACGTGGCCGTGGTAGCCGAGCACCTCCTCGGCCATCCGCTCGATGTCCTCGATATCGGACAGGTCGCAGCGGTGGATGTGGGCGGAGCCGCCGGCGGCGACGATCTCATCGCGGGTCTCTTCCAGCTTCTCGGCCGAGCGGGCGACAAGCAGCACCGTCGCGCCGGCGTCGGCAACCTTGACCGCGGTCGCTTTGCCGATGCCCGACGAGGCGCCGGTGATGAGGACGATTTTGCCCCGCACCGCCCCGGACAGCGAGCGGTCCTTGAAGAGATCGGGATCGAGGTTGCGCTCCCAGTAGTCCCAGACCCTGGCCGCATAGCTCTCCAACGGCGGGACCTCGATCCCCGAGCCTTTCAGCGCTTTCTGCGCCTGGGTCGAGTCGAAGCTGGTCGGGTAATCGACGTAGGTGAGGACCGAAGCCGGCAGGTCGAGCTGATCCAAGGCAACCTTCACTGCCCGCTTTGCCGGCGGGAAGAACTTCAGGGCCGTTCGCGCCAGCCCGGTGGCCGGCTCGGTCACGTCGGTTCCCAGCCGCACGCTCATCTGCGGTGCGTCCGCGGCTTTGGCGAAGAGATTGACGACCTCCCCCGCCGTCTTCGGGTTGGGGTCGGTGAGGTGGAAGGCGCGACCGTCGAGCTTCGGCTTGTGGGCGATGTGGTCGATCGCGGCGGCGACGTAGTCGACCGGAACGATGTTGATCTCGCCGCCCTCGACTCCGATCGTCGGCGCCCACGACGGCAGTACCCGCCGCAGCCGCTGCAGCGTCTTGAAGAAGTAATACGGCCCGTCGATCTTGTCGATCTCACCCGTGCGCGAGTCGCCGACGACGATCCCGGGACGGTAGACGCGCCAGGGCCGCGGGCATTCCTCGCGGACCAGCCGCTCGGACTCGTGCTTGGTGCGGAAGTAGGGATTGGTGTCGAGTCGTTCGGCCTCGTCGAACATGTCCTCACGCCACTCGCCTTTGTAGAGGCCGGCGGCGGCGATCGAGCTGACCTGGTGGAAGCAGCCGGCCTCGATCGCGCCAGCGAGCTCGACGGCGTGCCGGGTGCCCTCTACGTTGGCGATCTCCTGCGCCTCGGCGTCGGCGGTGATGTCGTAGATCGCCGCCAGGTGGAAGAAGTGGTCGACCTCGCCCCGCATCGCCACCAGGTCCTCCTCTGAGACTCCAAGGCTGGGCTGCGAGAGGTCGCCGGCGACCGGCACGACGCGGGCGCCGTCGGCGCCCCAGCTGGTGCGCAGCTCCTCCAGGCGGCCGCGCGACCCGGCCCGCACCAGCGCGTAGATCGTGCCCTCGCGCTGCAGCAGCCGCGCGACCAGATTGCGGCCGATGAACCCGGTTGCACCGGTGACGAAGTAGTTCATCGCTTTCAGCCTACCTCGACTGGGAAGCTCGTTCCCCCCGTTCCATACACTCAGAAGCGGAAATGGCAGAGACGGCCACCGTGCAGATCGCGATGCCCGAGATGGGCGAGTCGGTGACCGAGGGGATCGTGCTCGAGTGGCACGTGGCCGAGGGCGACTTCGTCAACGAGGGCGACACCGTCGTCGAGGTCTCCACCGACAAGGTCGATGCCGAGGTGCCGGCGCCGATGGACGGCGTGATCACGAAGCTCGTTGCGGCGGTGGACGACGAGGTGGCGGTGGGGGCTCCGTTGGCTGAGATGGAGGCTGGGGAGGGGTCTTCCGAGGGACAGAGCGGTCAGGCTGCGGGTCCTGTCGAGGAGGGATCGACCGGTCAGGCCGCGGGTCCTGTCGCGGGAGACGACGTTTCGTCCTCGCAAGCTGCGGGCGAAACGCCATCCCCCGCGCCACCCGCGGCAGACACGTCCGCAAGCTCCCAGGATGCGAACGGCTCCGGCAACGGTGCCGACGTTCGAGCTACGCCCGTCGCCCGGCGAGTGGCCGAAGCGAACGGGGTCGATCTTGCTTCGGTGAGGGGAAGTGGGCCGGGGGCGAAGGTGACTAAGGAGGACGTGCTTGCGGCCAAGGACGGGAGCGGGAACGGGGCCCCGGCCGCTTCGAAAGCCGCGGCAGCCGGTGAGGCGAAGCAGTTGCGGGGGCCCGCGGCCATGCTCGCCAAAGCGATGGATGAGAGTCGGGCGGTGCCGACGGCTACTTCGTTCCGGACGATCGCGGTGGACACGCTGGATGCGAAACGGAAGGCGATCAACGCGGTCCTGAAAGAGCGGGGGCTGAAGGTCTCCTTCACGCATCTCGTCGCCTGGGCGATCGTGCAGGCGGCCAGGGACTTCCCGGTGATGGTGCGGACGTTCGCGGAGCGCGACGGCAAGCCGCACGCGCTCGAGGGCGGGCCGGTCAACCTCGGCATCGCCGTCGACGTCGAGAAGAAAGACGGCAGCCACACCTTGATGGTGCCGGCGATCAAGGGCTCCGAGCAGCTCGACTTCACCTCCTTCCACTCCTGTTACGAAGACCTGATCGCCAAGACCCGCGAGAACAAGCTCACCGCCGACGACTTTCAGGGCACCAACATTTCCCTCACCAACCCCGGTGGGATCGGGACCGTGGCCTCGGTGCCGCGGCTGCTCAGCGGCCAGAGCGCGATCATCGCCACCGGCTCGATCGCCTACCCGCCCGAGTGGCTGCACGCCTCGCCCGAAAGGCTGAAGCAGGTCGGGGTCTCGAAGGTGATGACGATGACCTCGACCTACGACCACCGGGTGATCCAGGGGGCCGAGTCGGGCGCCTTCCTGCGCCGGGTCGAGCAGCTGCTGCAGGGCGAGGACGACTTCTACAAGAAGGTCGCGGGCGACCTCGGCATCGACCCCACCGGCGTCTCCTCGGCCCACCCGGCCTCCGCCTCGGCGCCGCCGCTCGGCGCCGCCGCCGGCGCGCCCGCCGCCGAACCGAGCACGGCGCCGGGCGAGGTCGACGAAGAGCTGCTGCAGGCGGTTCAGGCGGCGACCTCCCTGCTCAAGGCCTACCGCACGCACGGCCACCTCGCCGCCCAGCTCGACCCGCTCGGCTCCGAGCCCAAGGGCGACCCGGCGCTGCAGCCGGAGAACGTCAACCTGACGCCGGAGCTGATGGCCCGGATCCCGGCCTCGATCCTGCGCATCGGCGTCCCCGGCGAAACCCTGCTGGAGGCGCTGCCGCGGATGCGCCAGACCTACTGCGGCACGATCGCCTACCAGTTCGAGCATCTTTCCTCGCACCAGCAGCGGATCTGGCTGCGCGAGATGATCGAGACCGGTGCCCACCGCCAGCCGCTGACCGAGGAGGAGAAACGGCGGCTGCTCTGCCGCCTCGTCGACGTCTTCCAGTTCGAGCGCTTCATCGAGAAGGCCTATCTGGGGCAGAAGATGTTCTCGATCGAGGGTCTCGACGTGATCGTGCCGATGCTCGACGAGCTGGTCACACTCTCGCACCGGTCCGGCGCCGAGGAGGTCGTCTTCGGCATGGCTCACCGCGGCCGCCTCAGCGTCCTCGCCCACAACCTCGGCCGCCCGGTCGAGTCGATCCTGGCCGAGTTCGAGGGCTCGAAGCGGATCGACGCGGTCAAGGCGGTGGCGGCGATCCCCCACGGCGGCACCGGCGACGTCAAGTACCACTACGGCCACCGCGGCGTCTACAAGACGGCGGAGGGCGAGAAGATCTCTGTCCGGCTCTACCCCAACCCGAGCCACCTCGAGTTCGTCGATCCGGTCGTCACCGGCGGCGCCCGCTTCCTGCAGTCCGACTTCAACGGCGGCGAGCTCAGCCACGACCCCAAGCGCGCGGTGCCAGTACTGCTGCACGGCGATGCCGCCTTCCCCGCCCAGGGCGTGGTTGCCGAGACCCTCAACCTGCAGTCGCTGAAGGGCTACAGCACCGGCGGCACGGTCCACCTGATCCAGAACAACCAGGTCGGCTTCACCACCGACCCCGAGGAGGCGCGCTCGACGCCCTACGCCGCTGACATGGCGAAGGGCTTCAACGTGCCGATCGTCCACGTCAACGCCGACGACGTCGAGGCCTGCTCGGCGGCGGTGCGGCTGGCGATGGCCTACCGCGAGCGCTGGGGCCGAGACATCGTCATCGACGTGATCGGCTACCGCCGCTTCGGCCACAACGAGACCGACGAGCCCGCCTACACGCAGCCGACGATGGCGGCGAAAATCAAGTCCCACCCGCCGGTCTCCGAGATCTACGCGGAGCAGCTGATCACCGAGGGGACGATCTCGGCGGAGGGGGTCGGCGAGGCTTCCGAGCAGCGGCGCGAGGAGATGGCGGCGGCGCTGAAAGGCCTGCGCGAGAAGATGGAGGCCGGCGAGTACGAGGACCCGACCGTGACCGGCGCCACCACCAGCACCGGCGAACTGCTCGACCGCACGGCCAGCCCGCCGGTCCACACCGCGGTCCCGGCCGAGCAGCTGCGGGCGCTCAACGAGGCACTGCTGAAGACGCCGGAGAGCTTCAACGTGCACCGCAAGCTGCGCCGCCCGCTCTCCAAGCGCCTGGAGGCGATCGAGCAGGGAGGAATCGACTTCGGTCACGCCGAGGCGCTCGCCTTCGGCTCGCTGCTGACCGAGGGCGTGCACGTTCGCCTCACCGGACAGGACACCGAGCGCGGCACCTTCTCCCACCGCCACCTCGTCCTCCATGACGAGAACACCGGCCTCAAGTACTGCCCGATGCAGCACCTCGACGACGCCTCGGCCCCCTTCGAGCTCTACAACAGCCCCCTTTCGGAGATCGCCTGCCTCGGTTTCGAGTACGGCTACTCGGCCGCCTCGCCCAGCGCGCTGGTGCTCTGGGAGGCCCAGTTCGGCGACTTCGCCAACGCCGGACAGGTGATCATCGACAGCTTCATCGTCTCCGGCGAGTCGAAGTGGGGGCAGACCAGCCGCCTCACCCTGCTTCTCCCCCACGGCTACGAGGGCTCCGGGCCCGAGCACTCCAGCGCTCGCATCGAGCGCTTCCTCGCCCTTGGCGCCGAGGGCAACATCCGCATCGCCTACCCCACCACCGCCGCCCAGTACTTTCATCTGCTGCGCCGTCAAGCGCTGATCCGCAAGCCGCGGCCGTTGATCGTCTTCACTCCGAAGGGACTGCTGCGGCTCGAGCGTGCCACCACCACCCTCGACGAGCTGACCGACAGCCACTTTCACTTCATCCTCGATGACCCCAAGGCCGTGGACAGGCGCGAGAAGGTCGAACGCCTGGTCCTCTGCACGGGCAAGGTGTACTTCGACATGGACGCGAGCGACCGCCGCGATGCCGCCGAGAACGTCGCGATCGCCCGGGTCGAGATGCTGTACCCGTTTGCAAAAGAACAGCTGCAGGCGCTGATTTCCTCCTATCCGAACCTGAAGGAGATCGCCTGGGTGCAGGAGGAGCCGCGCAACATGGGCGCCTGGAAGGTGATGTCCCGGCGCATGCCGGCGGTCCTCCCCGAGGGTGTGGAGCTGACCTACATCGGCCGCCAGGGACGGGCCAGCCCCGGCGAGGGCTATTCCGGCGCCCATGCGCGCGAGCAGGAGCGCATCGTCCTCACCGCGCTCACACCGGGCGCCTGAGGCAATGCGCGGACCCCTGCAGAAGCCCGTCCCCGGGCGCCTGTTCGTCTGGGTGAAGCGACTCTCCTGGCTGGAGCTTGCCGTCTTCGCTGCCCTGATCGCCTTTTGGCTGCTGCCTGGCTTTGACACCGAGACGATGGTGTTCGGGTGGGCGCACGGCCTTGGCTTCATCGCCCTCTGCATCCTGATCTGGATCGCCGCGGTGCGGCGCGAGGCCCCTTACACCCTGCTTGCCGCCACCCTTACCCCGGTTGGACCCGTGGGGAGTGTGATCGGGATCGAGCTGATCGAACGCAAGGGTTGGGGAGTGGCCAAATCGGAGTACAAAGACGATGATCGTGCCCAAACCGCGGCAGATCGGCCCTGAACCACTCGACCTAGCTTGACCGCAGGGTGCCCAAGCGGTATAGCTAGACGCTGACTGTTCCGTCTGGGCAGTCCCGTCCAGGGGAACGGCCGCGTCGGCATCCCTCCCTGGCTACCGACGCGCAGGTGCAGCGAGGGTCGCGCGGACCCCCCTGCCTCCCGCGGCCCCGCTGCGCCTACCTCTTGAGCTTGCGGAGGACGGTCTGCAGGATGCCGCCGTTGAGGAAGTAGGTGACCTCGTTCGGAGTGTCGAGCCGGACCTTGGCAGTGAACTCGGTGCTGGTGCCGTCGCGCCGGGCGGTGACGGTCACGGTTTTGGCCTGACCCGCTTCGAGCTCGCCGAAGTCATAGCTCTCCTCTCCGTTGAGGTCGAGTGAGGCGACACTCTCGCCAGCGGCGAACTGCAGCGGCAGCACACCCATACCGATCAAGTTGGAGCGGTGGATGCGCTCGAAGCTCTCGGCGATCACGGCACGCACACCGAGCAGGTTCGTTCCCTTTGCCGCCCAGTCCCGCGAGGAGCCGGATCCGTACTCCTTGCCGGCCAACACGACCAGTGGCACGCCTTCGGCGGCGTATGACATCGCCGCCTCGTAGATCGAGGTTTCCTCGCCGTCGGGAAAGTGACGGGTGAAACCGCCGGCACGCTCGACCAGCTGGTTGCGAAGGCGGATGTTGGCGAAGGTGCCGCGGATCATCACCTCGTGGTTGCCGCGGCGCGAGCCGTAGGAGTTGAAGTCACGCGGCTCCACACCCTGCTCCATCAGCCATCGCCCCGCGGGGCTTTCCTTCTTGATCGCACCGGCAGGTGAGATGTGGTCGGTCGTGATCGAGTCGCCGAGCAGAGCCAGGACCCGGGCGCCCGCGATCGGCTCGACGCCAGGCGGAGCAGCCGGCATCCGCTCGAAGAAGCTCGGCCGGCGCACGTAGGTGGAGTCCGGCCAGGTGTAACGGTCGCCCGCCGGGACGTCGACGGCGTTCCAGGCCTCGTCGCCGCTGAACACCTCGGCGTAGTTGCGAGCGAACATCTCGGAGGCGACCGAGGCGCCGACGACCTCCTTCACCTCCTCGGCGTTGGGCCAGACGTCGCGCAGGTAGACCGGCTCCCCGTCGGAGCCCTGCCCCAGCGGCTCCTCGACCAGGTCGAGGTCCATCCGGCCGGCCAGGGCGTAGGCGACGACGAGCGGCGGGCTGGCCAGGTAGTTCGCCTTCACGTCCTGGTTGATCCGCCCCTCGAAGTTGCGGTTGCCGGAGAGGACGGCGCAGACCGCCAGGTCCTTCTCGGCGATCGCGGCCGAGATCTCCGGGGCCAGCGGACCCGAGTTGCCGATGCAGGTCGTGCAGCCGTACCCGACCAAGTTGAACTGGAGCGCGTCGAGATACTCGGTGAGGCCGGCACGCTCGAGGTACTCGGTGACCACCGTGGAACCAGGGGCCAGCGAGGTCTTCACCCAGGGCTTGCGAACAAGCCCTTTTTCGACCGCATTGCGAGCCAGCAGGCCGGCGCCGACCATGACGCTCGGATTGGAGGTGTTGGTGCAGCTGGTGATCGCGGCGATGACGACACGGCCGTGGTCGAGCTCGAAGGCGGTGCCGTCCTCCAGCGTCACCTCGATCTCGTCGCCGCTGGCGTGCTCGATCGTGGCCGCCCGGGCATTGCCGAGCGCCGGCCGCGGCTTGCCGCGCTCGTCGTCGTGCTGCTCGGCGGGCGGGTCGGATGCCGGGAACGACTCTTCGATCGCCTCATCGCGCCCGTTGCCCATCCGTTCGGCCGCTTCCGGGTCGAACTCGCACATGGCCTCCAAGAAGGACTGCTTCGCGCTCGCCAGCGGCACGCGGTCCTGCGGCCGTTTCGGCCCGGCGATGCTGGGCACGACCTCGCCCAGGTCCAACTCCAGCAGCTCAGAGAAGACCGGGTCGCCGGCGCTCTCATCGTGGAACATGCCCTGCTCGCGCGCGTAGGCGTCGACCAGCTCGATCGTCTCGGTTGGCCGGCCGGTGAGGTCGAGGTAGCGCAGCGTCTCGGCATCGACGGGGAAGATCGCGCAGGTCGATCCGAACTCCGGCGACATATTGCCCAGCGTCGCCCGGTCAGCCAGTCCCAGGCTCGATAGCCCCGGCCCGAAGAACTCGACGAACTTGGAGACGACACCGCGCTCGCGCAGCATCTCGGTCACGGTGAGCACGAGGTCGGTCGCGGTTGCTCCCTCCGGCAGCTCGCCGCCGAGCTTGAAGCCGACCACCTGGGGCAGCAGCATCGAGATCGGCTGGCCCAGCATCGCCGCCTCAGCCTCGATCCCCCCCACGCCCCAGCCGAGCACCCCGAGTCCGTTGACCATCGTCGTGTGCGAGTCGGTGCCGACGAGGGTGTCGGGATAGGCCTGGGTGATGCCGTCCAGCTTGCGGCTGTAGACGACCTGGGCCAGGTACTCGAGGTTGACCTGGTGGCAGATCCCAGTGGCTGGGGGCACCACGCGGAAGTTGTCGAAGGAGTGCTGGCCCCACTTGAGGAACGAGTAGCGCTCGCGGTTGCGCTCGAAGTCGTGCTCGGCGTTGACGGCAAAGGCGCGTTCGTTGCCGAAGGCGTCGACCTGGACGGAGTGGTCAATCACGAGGTCGACGTCGACCAGGGGGTTGATCGCCGCGGGGTCGCCGCCGATCTCCTCCATCGCGTCGCGCATCGCCGCCAGGTCGACGACGGCGGGGACCCCGGTGAAGTCCTGCATCAGGACGCGCGCCGGCTGGAAGGGGATCTCGACGCTCGGCTCGGCCGCCGCGTCCCAGGCCGCGATCGCCTCAACATCGGCGGTGCTGACCGAGACGCCGTCCTCGAGCCGCAGCACGTTCTCGAGCAGGACCTTGATCGAGTACGGAAGGCGGGCGACGTCGAAGCGCTCCTGCAGCGCGTCGAGCCGGAAGACCTCGTATTCGCGGTCGCCGAGGGCGAGGGTCGAACGGGCAGAGAAGGAGTCGGAGCTGCTCATTGCTCCATCCTAAGAGGGGGCGGAGTTCGGCGGGAGAGGTGCCGGTACTCCCCCGCGGGAATTGGGTCGCGCGCCCTAGGGGCGCGGCTCCGGATGAGTGTGCCCGCCTATGGCGGGCAGGGATCGGATTGCATGTCGCGCCCCTTCGGGGCACATTCCCGCGGGGGAGTACCGGCACCTCTCCACGGATCGAGCTCCGGCTGACTCTCCAGATCACAGAAGCTTTACCGCGAGGGGGGAGCCGACGGCCGGTTTAGCTTGGGAGCTTCCGAACCTTCAGCCGTCCTGAGGTTGCGTGTTGAGGAGGGATCTGGTCGTCCCCCGGGCGAATGTGGCCGAAGGCCGCGAAATGCAATCTGATTCTTGCCCGCCATAGGCGGGCAGCAGATTCCGGAGCTGCGCCCGCAGGGCGCGCGACCCAATTCGCCCGGGGGACGACCAGATCCCTCCCCCCGCCCCGCACCTCAGGCGCCTAGCGCTTCTCCTTCGAATGCCCGTCAGCGATCTCCGCCGCCGAGCGCTGCCCCGCCGAGCCGCTGGAGACGCGCACCGCTATGCCCGGGTTGGCAAGGCCGAAGTGGGCGAGGAACCGCTGCCGGGTCGGCGCCACGGCGATCTCGACCTTGTCGGCCTCGATCGCCCGCACCGTTGCCTTCGCCACTTCCTCCGGAGTCGAGGTCCCGAGACCCGGCGGCGATTTTGCCCCCGACTCGGCGAACATGCCGGCCTCGCGGATGAATCCGGGCGAGACGATCGAGACGCCGATGCCCTGGGGTCCGAGATCCGAGCGCAGGCCGAGCGCGAAGCCGCGCAGGCCGAACTTGGTCGCGTTGTAGATGGAGGACTGCGGCGCCGGCGACTTGCCGGCCAGCGAGGCGACGAAGACTAGGTGTCCGGAGCCGCGCTCGAGCATCGCCGGGTAGAGCGCCTGGGAGAGCAGCATCGGCGCCTCGAGGTTGACCCGCAGCGCCCGCTGCACCTGCTCGGCGCTGAAATCCTCCATGCGGCCGGCCGCGGGCAGGCCGGCGTTGGCGACGAGCAGATCGACCGCGCCGGCCTCGCTGGCGAGACGCTCCGCCTCGCGCGGCTCGGCCAGGTCGGCGGGCAGGACGCTGTGGCCCTCGCCGGGCAGCTCGGCCGCGAGCGCCTCCAGCGCCTCGCGCTTGCGGGCGCTGAGCGCCAGGATCGCGCCGCGGGCCGCCAGCGCCTTCGCGATCGCGATGCCGAGCCCGCCCGTGGCGCCGGTCAAAAGTGCTTTGCGGCCTGCAATTTCCATGCCGGGGCCCAAGCTACCAGTCCCCCGGTCGACAGGAATCGGGGATGAAAGTGCGAATGGCCACTAAATGTTTGCGTTGTGTGAGCATCCAGCCGGGCGATGGTCTAGACTGCCGCCGGTCCGTAGAACCGAAACGCCGAGTCCCAGGCGCCCATAGGCGTCACGGGAACGGGGGAACCACGTTTTCGGGGCTAACTCGCCTAGTTCAGGCGGGAGCGCAGGCTCCTTTTAGCGCTAGCCCGACAGCTAACCCCGTAGGCCGACAAAGGAGAATCGGTTTGCTGTCTGACAACTTGAAGTTCAAAGCGGGGTTGGCCCTATCGGCTGTCTTCATCCTCCTCGCCCTCGTCGTTCCCGGCGGCGCCTCCGCGAAGTGCGCTACCGGTGGTCTTACCCCGGCGGCCGTAGATGTATGCACGCCGACCGCCAAAGCAAAGCTCCTCTCGACCGGGGAATTGATTCCCCCGAAGAGCGCCCCACCCCGCGTCGTCGCCGTGATCGAAGCGGCCAACAAGATCCGCACCAAGCCCTACATCTGGGGCGGTGGCCACGCCCGCTGGTGGGACAAGGGCTACGACTGCTCCGGCGCCGTCAGCTTCGCCCTCCACGGCGGCGAATTCATCGAAGGCCCGCTCCCCTCGGGGCCGATGGCCAAATGGGGTCTCGCCGGCCTCGGCCGCTGGATCACCGTCTACACCAATGCCGGTCATGCATACGCGGTGATCGCGGGCGTGCGGTGGGACACGTCGGGGAACGAGGGCGAATCGGGCCCGCGCTGGCACACCGACCTGCGGGACAACGTCGGCTTCGTCGCTCGGCACCCGGCGGGGTACTAAGCGTTGCGAGAGGGGAGGAGGGTGGGTAGCCCCCTCCTCTCTCAACTTTTTTGAGCGGCCGCCACTGGCCTTTCGAGAAGCGAGCTCCGCCAAAAAAGTACAAGCCGTTCGGAGGGGGCTACCCACCCTCCTCCCCCCACCGGAGCTGGCCACCCGCCGGCCGCCAAGTGAGGCAGTAGGCGTAGCACGGTCGGCGAGACCCGCTTGGGCCTAGCTGACTAGGGACGGGTCCGAGCGAGTTCTCCTTCAGCTGAAGAGGGACGAGGCTGTCGGGTGGAACGGAGCCGGGTCGCGGGGAGGAGTCGGGGTGTCCCTCTCGCGCGCGGCGTCCCTGATTTTCGCAGCTGGGCTCTCTGGAAAGAGATGCGTCGCTGCCGGCGAAAATCCCAGCAAGCGAGAGGGACACCCCGACTCCTCCCCCCGCACATGAGCCGTACTCCACCCCGTCCAACCAACGCCCCTCGAATTGTCCTTGCTTTCCTGAACGCCTGGGATAACTTCACCTTGTAGCCGCGTCACCCCCAGACATCCGCCTGGCTGGCCTCGCCAAGCACTACGGCGAGGTAGTCGCGGTTGCGGAAATAGACCTCGAGATCGGGCGCGGGGAGTTCTTCACCTTCCTCGGCCCCTCCGGCTCGGGGAAGACGACGACGCTGCGGATGATCGCCGGCTTCGAGGATCCCAGCGCGGGCACGATCGAGCTGGCCGGCGAGGACGTCAGCGGTGTGCCGCCCTACGACCGTGCCGTCAACACCGTCTTTCAGGACTACGCGCTGTTCCCCCACATGAGCGTCGGCGAGAACGTCGGCTACGGGCTGAAGGTGGGCGGAGCCGACAAGGCTGAGCGCCGGCGCCGCAGCGAAGAGGCACTCGAGATGGTGCGCTTGCCCGGCTACGCCGAGCGCCGCCCCGGAGAGCTGTCCGGCGGCCAGCGGCAGCGGGTGGCGCTGGCGCGGGCGATCGTCAACCGACCCAAGGTGTTGCTGCTCGACGAGCCGCTCGGCGCCCTCGACCTGAAGCTGCGCGAGCAGATGCAGGTGGAGCTGAAGGCGATCCAGGGGGAGGTCGGCATCACCTTCGTCTACGTGACCCACGACCAGGATGAGGCGCTGACCATGAGCGACCGGATTGCCGTCTTCAACCGCGGCCGGATCGAGCAGGTGAGCCCACCGCGCGAGCTCTACGAGCAGCCGCGAAACGAGTTCGTCGCCGGCTTCGTCGGAGTCTCCAACCTGATCGAGCGCGAAGGCAGGCGGATGACGATCCGCCCGGAGAAGATCCGGCTGCTGGAGCCCGGCGCCAGCGCCGACGGATTGCACAGCGAGCGCGGCAAGGTGGCCGAGGTCGCTTACGCCGGCATGCTGACCCGCTACACGGTGGCGCTGGAGAACGGCGGCGATTTGCAGCTGGTGAGGCAGAACTTGGAGGGCGCGTCGGGGGAGGGCGCGCCGGAGCGGGGCAAAGAGGTCCTGGTGGGATGGCGTCCGGAACACGCGGCCGCCGTTCAGGGGAAGTCAACTACAGAGGAGGATTCACCATGAGGAGAAGGGACGCTCACTCCGCCCGGACGGCGTGGCTCGTCATCGCAGGCCTGGTCGCGTTCATGCTCGTCCTCGCCGGCTGCGGCTCGAGCGACGACGACAGCGGCGGCAACGGCGGCGAAGAGCTGCAGAAGGTCGGCAAAGGAGAGGGCGAAGTCGACCTGATCTCCTGGGCCGGTTACGTCGAACCCGAATGGGCCAAACCGTTCGAACAGAAAACCGGCTGCAAGGTCAACAACAAGGTCGCCGGCACCTCCGACGAAATGGTGCAGCTGATGCGCAGCGGCGAATACGACGGCGTCTCCGCCTCCGGCAACGCTTCCGCCCGCCTCGTCGAGGGAGGTGACGTCGACCCCGTCAACGTCGATCTCGTCCCCAACTACAAGACGATCTTCAGCGACCTCAAGGACCAGCCCTACAACACCTTCGACGGCAAGCCATACGGAATCCCGCATGGTCGCGGCGCCAACCTCCTGATGTGGAACAGCGACGAGGTAAAACCGGCGCCCGATTCCTGGGACGTGATGCTCGACCCGAAAGTCGCAGCCAAATACCAGGGCAAAATCAGCGCCTACGACGACCCGATCTACATCGCCGACGCGGCGGTGTACCTGATGACCCACGAGCCCGACCTGGGGATCGAGAACCCCTACGAGCTGAACGACGAGCAGTTCGACGCGGCGATCGAGCTGCTGAAAGAACAGCGGGCGAACGTCGGCGAATACTGGTCGGAAGCGGCGAAGCAGATCTCGGCCTTCGCCAACGGCGACGCCACGGTCGGCACCACCTGGCAGTACCAGTACTTCGCCCTGCAGGAAGAAGGCGAGCCGGTTGCCGCCAGCCCCGCCAGCCAGGGCTTCCTGCCCAAGGAGGGCGCGACCGGCTGGTCGGACACCTGGATGATCAGCTCGGAAGCCAAACATCCGAACTGCATGTACATGTGGATGGACTGGATCGTCGAACCGAAAGTCAACGCCGAAGTCGCCGAATACTTCGGCGAGGCGCCGGCCCAGAGCCTTGCCTGCGATGAGACCGCGGACAAGAGCTTCTGCGAGAAATACCACGCCGACAACCCGGCGTTCTGGGAGCGCGTCTACTACTGGGAGACGCCGGTGGCCGACTGCGGCGACGGCAGCGAAGATTGCAAGGACTACAACGAGTGGGTCCAGGCCTGGACCACGATCAAAGGCTGAGCGAGCGGTCATGAGCGATGGCTGCTGAAGCCGTCGCCGCGAAGAGGTCGGTGGGCCGCAGGCTCGCCGGCCTCTTCCAGGGCCGCCCCCGCCTCCAGGTAGGGACGCTGCTGGCCGGCCCGATCGGCTGGCTCGTCATCGGCTACCTCGGCTCGCTGGCGGTGCTGCTCCTCACCGCCTTCTGGTCGGTCGACGCGCTCAGCGGCGAAGTCGTCCAGGGCTTCGGTCTGGAGAACTTCGAAGCGTTGTTCAACGAACCCGTGTACCGCGACATCGTCGGCCGTACGGTCGGGGTCGCCGCCCTCGTCACCCTCACCGACGCCCTGCTCGCCTTTCCGATCGCCTTCTACATGGCCAAGGTCGCGAGCCGGCGGGGCACGGCGATCCTCGTCGTCGCGATCCTGCTGCCGCTCTGGTCGAGCTACCTGGTCAAGGTCCTGGCCTGGCGCACGATGCTCTCCAACGACGGCATCGTCAACTGGGCGCTGGAGCCGTTCGGCCTGCATGGCCCGGGCTACGGCATCGTCGCCGTCTGGCTGGTGATGAGCTACCTCTGGCTGCCGTACATGATCCTGCCGATCTACGCCGGCCTCGAGCGCATCCCCAACTCGCTGATCAGCGCCTCCGAGGACCTGGGGGCCCGCCCCTTCACCACCTTCCGGCGGGTGATCCTGCCGCTCTCCTTCCCGGCCGTCGTCGCCGGCTCGATCTTCACCTTCTCGCTGACCCTGGGCGACTACATCACGCCGCGCCTGGTCTCCAACGACCAGTTCATCGGCAATGTCATTTTCAACAACATCACCAACAACCAGCCGTTCGCCGCCGCGCTCGCCATCGTGCCGATCGTGGTGATGATCGCCTACCTGCTCGTGGCCCGGAAGCTCGGCGCCTTCGAGCACGTCTGAGATGCGGCTCTCCACGCGCGCAAGCTGGCTGCTGCGGTTCGGGGTCGCCCTCGGCCTCCTCTTCATCTACCTGCCGCTGTTCGTCGTCGGGGTCTACGCCTTCAACGGCAGCGGCACGACCCAGAGCTGGCCGCCGTCGGGCCTGACCTTCGAGTGGTTCCCGAAAGCGATCGAAAACGAGGCCGCAAGAGACGCGTTCCTGACCTCGATCAAAGCCGGCCTGGCGGCGACGGCGATCGCGATCGTCCTCGGCACCCTCGCTTCGCTGGCCGTCGCCCGGCACCGCTTCTTCGGCCGCGAGACGATCTCCTTCCTCGTCGTGCTGCCGATCGCGCTGCCGGGCATCGTCACCGGCGTCGCGATCAGCAACACCTTCACCCAGGTCCTCGGCGTCGACCTCGGCCTCTTCACGGTGGTCGTCGGCCACGCCACCTTCTGCATCGTCGTCGTCTACAACAACGTCGTCGCCCGCCTGCGCCGCACCTCCGCCTCCTTCGAGGAGGCTTCGGCCGACCTCGGCGCCCACACCTGGCAGACCTTCCGCTACATCACCCTGCCGAACATGCGGACGGCGCTCGGTGCCGGCGCCCTGCTCGCCTTCGCCCTCTCCTTCGACGAGATCATCGTCACCACGTTCACGATCGGCGCCGGCGAGGAAACGCTGCCGATCTGGATCTTCCGCAACCTCTTCCGGCCGACCCAGCTGCCGATCGTCAACGTCGTCGCCCTGCTCGTCGTCCTGCTCTCGATCATTCCGGTCTACCTCGCGCACCGCCTCAGCCGCGAAGAGGGCTCGGCGGTCGCCGGCAAAGGCGGGCGCGGCGTCGAGACCGAGGCTACTGCGGTTCCCTAGGAGTCCCCTAGCTCTGCCGGGCGAGGCGAAAAGCCTCCTCGCCGCCGAGGTAGGGCGCCAGGGTCAGCTCGACGAGGTCCGGCAGCAGCTGCTCGAGCTGCTCGGTGCGGCCTGCGTTGATCTCACGCACGATCAAGGAGACGATGCCGCCGACCAAGGTTGCCTCCGTCGCCTCGGGCAGCGGACGCTCGCCGGTGTGCTGTGGCCGGCCCGCCTTGAGGATTGCGACAAAGCCCTGCATCGACGCGCGGTGGCGGGCGGCGATCTCACCCCCGGCGGCGATCGGCTCGATCATGCAGACGCGGGCCAACTCCGGCTCGCCGGCAAGAAAGCGCAGCATCGTCGCCAGCGCCGCCCGCACCTTCTGTGGCCACTCCTCATAGGCCTCGGCCGCCACCTGCATCGACTCGCGGATGTGGTCGGTGACCATTTCGTAGGCGGCGAGGAAGCCCGCCTCCTTGCCGGCGAAATGCTCGTAGAAGGTGCGCCGCGAAACGGAGGCCGCTTTGGTGATGTGGGCGACGGTGGTGGCATTGTAGCCGCGTTCGGCGATGGTGTCGACGAGCGCGGTGATGATCCGCTCACGCTGGTTCTGGGCGATGAACTCGCGTGGCAGCCCGTGACGGCCGGCCGGAAGGCGGGGTGAGGAGGCAGGCTCCTTGGCCTCCGCTGCGACCTTCTCTCCCTTGCTCTTCCCAGCTGCCTTGGCCACCCCGCGACCATACCCGACGCCATCCCGTGGTTTTTCGAGCCTCAGTGGAGGGGCTCCACGAGCAGCTCGTCCTCGGCAGCGCGGGAGCCGAGGTAGGGCATCATCGCCATGTAGACCAGCTCGGAGAGGAATTCCTCGCCGCGCTCGACCGCGCCGTTGCGAATCTTGATCATGATCGTGCCGTAGATCGAGCCGCTGACCATCTCGGCGGTGCTGCGCGAAACCGAGTCGGGTTCCGCGAGCTCGGCCCGGCCGGCGTCGATCATGTCGGCCAGGCCTTGCAGGACCCGGTCGCGGCGAGCCTGAGCGCGATTACCGGCGCCGTTGACCGCAACGACGAAGAAGCGCGCGCGGGCCGCGTCCTCCTGGAAGAAGCGCATCGCCGCCCAAGCCCCGGCCCAGATCCGGTCGTGCCAGGCGCGCGGCCCGGCATAGGCGGCGCCGACGCGCTGGCAGAATTCCCGCGCGATCTCGCCGTGCAGCTGCAGGAAGCAATCTTCCTTGCCGCTGAAGCTGCGGTCGAAGGCGGCGCGATCGACCGCGGCTCGTGCGCAGACCATCGCGATCGTCGTCGACTCGAGGCCCTGTTCGGCGGCCAGCTCGATCATCGCCCGTGCTATCCGGCCGCGCACCGGGTCGGCGGCGAGCGCCGGGCCGGTCTCGACTTCACCGCCGCTCACACCAGCCCGGCCCCGCCCCCTGCGCTCGCGTATCTCAGGCAGCCACCCGCGCCTGAGCGGCATCGGCTGCCCGGCCCGCCTCGACCTCGCCGACGTAGGGCGTCAGCGTCACCTGCAGCATCTCCGGGAGCAGCATCTTCAAATCCTCGACATCGTCGGCGAGCAGTCGCTGGTGAACCAGCCAGGCGATTCCACCCGCTATGGCGACCTCGAGCCCATCCGGCAAGCGGCTGGCCCTGGGGTTGAACTCGCGCCCCTCCCGCAGCTTCGGCGCCACGCTTTCCAGCATCGTCTGGTAGCGGGCCAGCGAAGCGGTGCCGGCCGCCTGCGCCTCGACGATGCAGAGCTTTGCCCGTGCCCGCTCTTTGACGACCATCTCGAGAAATACCTCGAGCCCGGTGGAAACCTGGTCCTGCCAAGGCATCTCCGCATCCAGAAGCTCGGCGAAAACCTCTTTCGCGGCTAAAACCGTCTCGTCGAAGGCCGCAAGAAAGCACTCCTCCTTGCTCGAGAAGTGCTCGTAGAAGGTGACGAGGGCGACCCGTGACGTCTTCGCAATCAGCTCGATCGTCGTCTTCTGGTAACTGCGCTCGGCGACCAGGTCGGTGGTCGCCAGCAGCATCCGCTCGCGCTGGTTCTGAGCGACAAAGTCGCTGGGGATCAGGTGCCGTCCAGGTGGCAACTTCGAAAGCCGCTCCGACAGTGGCCGCTGCTGCTTCGACATACCAACAAGATACCAGAACGTTCACCTGGTGTCTACTTCCCTTTTCTCTAGAAACTTTCACGTTCTCATCGTCGGAGTCTTTGAAAGCTGCTATATCTAGACAAAATGTAGTTGTTTTCAAAAGGTGTGTGCGATGCCCGATCATCTTCCTTTTCCCGGTCGCCGTGTCCGTCTCGCCAGCGAGCGGCTGCGGGAGGCGGTGCTGATGGTGAGCGGCGAGCGGGGCTTTGAGCACATCTCCGTCCAGGACGTGATCGAGCGCGCCGGCGCGAGCAGGGCGACCTTCTACAAGTACTTCGACGATAAGGACGACTGCTTCGCCCGGGCCTACCACGACGCCGCCAACTGGCTCTACCAGCGACTGATCGGCGTCGCCAAACGGCAGCCGACCTGGCGCGAGGGTTTGCGGGCCGGGATGGCCGAGCTGCTGGAGTTCTGCGCCAACCAGCCCGCCCTCGCGCGCGCCCTCCTGGTCGAGCCGCACGCCGCAGGCGGCGCTGCGCTGGCCGAACATGATCTTTTGATGGAGCGCCTCTCCCGCGCCATTGACGGCGCGCGCCGCGAGATCCCCTCTCGCCAAGCTCCACCTCCTGTGACGGCGACCTTCATGGTAGGCGCTATCGAGACGCTTGTGCGGACAAAGTTGATGAGTGACGAGCCGGAGACGGCGCCAGAGATGCTGCCGGGGTTGCTGCACTTCGTGGTGATGCAGTTCTATGGCGAGGACGCCGCCTGGGAAGAGCTAACCTCGGCGCCGCTTGCGACCTGGGCTTCGCGGCGCGAGGCGGCGACGCGGATTCCTTGATTGGGGGTGGCGGGAGGGGAGGGGACGGGTACCCCTGCCGGCTCAACTTTTTTGAGGGTCGCCCGCCGGCTGTCGAGAAAGACGCTCCGCCAAAAAAGTACAAGCCGCCGGCAGGGGTACCCGCCCCCTCCCTTCAAGAGCACTCCCTGGTCCCCGGATCCCCTCGCAGCTTCATGACGCGAGTCGGGCCACCAGCATCTCCGAGAGGAAAGCCCTTCCTGCGAGCGGCGAAGCTGTTGCATCCTTCGAAAGCTCCCGCTGGACGGAGCGCTGGGGGAGGCGGGGGATACCCCTCCGAACGGCTTGTACTTTTTTGGCGGAGCGGCTACTCGAACGGCCGGTAGGCGAATCTCAAAAAAGTTGAGAGAGGAGGGGTATCCCCCGCCTCCCCCACACCGCCCCCTAAAGCGGAATGTTCCCGTGCTTGCGTTTGGGCTGCGCCACCCGCTTCGACTGCAGCATCCGCAGCGCCTTGATCAGCTTCGGCCGCGTCTGCCGCGGCTCGATCACGTCGTCGATGTACCCGCGCTCCGCCGCGGAATAGGGATTCGCGAAGTGCGCTTTGTAGTCGTCGATCAGCTTCTGGCGGCGCTCGTCGGGGGTCGGCGAGGCGGCGATGTCTTTGCGGTAGATGATGTTGACGGCGCCCTCGGGGCCCATCACGGCGACCTCGGCCGTCGGCCAGGCGACGTTGTAGTCGGCCAGCATGTGCTTGGAGTTCATCACGTCGTAGGCGCCGCCGTAGGCCTTGCGGGTGACGACGGTGAGCTTCGGGACCGTCGCCTCGGTGAAGGCGTAGAGCAGCTTGGCGCCGTGGCGGATGATCCCGTTCCACTCCTGGTCGGTGCCAGGGAGGAAGCCGGGGACATCGGTGAAGGTGACGATCGGGACGTTGTAGGCGTCGCAGGTGCGGACGAAGCGGGCCGCCTTCTCGGAGGCCTCGATGTCGAGCACGCCGGCGAGGAAGGCGGGCTGGTTGCCGACGATTCCGATCGGGAAGCCGTCGAGCCGGGAGAAGCCGCAGACGATGTTCTTGGCGAAGTGCTCGTGGACCTCGAAGAACTCCTCGTCGTCGACGACGCGGGCGATCACGTCGCGCATGTCGTAGGGCTTCGAGGGGTCGTCGGGGACGAGCGTGTCGAGCTCCTCGTCTTCGCGCTCGGGGTCGTCGCTGGGGTCAAAGCGCGGCGGCGCCTCGAGGTTGTTCGAGGGCAGGAAGCTGAGCAGGTAGCGGGCGTCCTCGAGACAGCTCTCCTCGTCCTCGGAAGCGAAGTGGGCGACGCCCGACTTCGAGTTGTGACTCATCGCCCCGCCCAGCTCCTCGAACTCGACTTCCTCGCCGGTCACCGTCTTGATCACTTCCGGGCCGGTGATGAACATGTGCGAGGTCTCTTTGACCATGAAGATGAAGTCGGTCATCGCCGGCGAGTAGACGGCGCCGCCGGCGCACGGGCCCATGATCAGGCTGATCTGCGGGATCACCCCGGAGCACTGGACGTTGCGGACGAAGACGTCGCCGTAGGCGCCGAGCGAGACGACCCCCTCCTGGATCCGCGCCCCGCCCGAGTCGTTGATCCCGATCACCGGCGCCCCGACCTGGGCAGCCAGGTCCATCACCTTGCACATCTTCTCCGCCATCACCTCACCGAGGCTGCCGCCGAAGACGGTGAAGTCCTGGGAGAAGACAAAAACGGTCCTTCCATCGATCGTGCCGTGGCCGGTGACGACGGCATCGCCCCAGGGCCGTTTCTTCTGCATCTCGAAGTCATAGGTGCGGTGGCGGACGAAGGTGTCGAGCTCCTCGAAGGAGCCCGGGTCGAGCAGCTTTTCGACCCGCTCGCGGGCCGTCATCTTGCCCTTCGCGTGCTGCTTCTCGACCGCCTCCTCGGAGGCGGAGTGGATCGCGGCCTCGCGCAGCTCGCGCAGGTAGGCGAGCTTCTCGTCGTGGCTGACCGGGTTCTTCTCGCGCATCGAGCGCGGGAGTCTATTTCGGCGGCTCAGGACGTGTCCCGAGCCGCGCTGTACGCACCCCTCCCTCGGCATGCTGCTCGTTCAAGGCTCGTTGGGCGGCTATACGCCGCTGAACGGCCGCCGCTGCGGCTCTGCCAGGCGATCGAGGAAGGCCTCGAGGTCGGCCGCTTCGAGGCCGGTCCTCTCCTCGGCGCGGACCTCGACCCGCGTGCCGAAGCCCTTCTCGGCCATCCTCACCTCGACCCCTTCGACGGCCTCGACCAGCTCCGCCAGCTCGGGCTCCGACTTCATCAGCGTCCGCGAAACCTCGATCATGAGGCCCGCTTCGCGCAAGCGCAGGCAAATCCTCCGGCTGGGCGAGTTTGTACCGCTATGCGACCAAAAGTCGCCCCGCCCTAGAAGAAGGCGCCGCCCTTGTATTCGCCGAAAACGTCGCGCATGGCGCCGCAGACCTCGCCGATCGAGGCGTCGGCGGCGAGCGCGGCGCGGATCGGGTGCAAGAGGTTGCCCTCGCCGCGGGCGACGTCGCGCAGGGTCTCGAGCTTGGCCGTCACCTCGGCCTGGTCCCGGTTCTCCTTGAAGGCCTTGAGACGAGCCAGCTGGCGCTGCTCGGACTCGGGATCGACCTTGAGGATGTCGACGTCATCGACCTGGTCGGTGACGAATTTATTCACGCCGACGATCGTGTCCTGGCCGCTCTTGTAGCGCTCGTGGTAGCTCAGCGCCGACTCCTCGATCTCGCGCTGCATGAACTCCAGCGCCTCGACCGAGCCGCCCAACTCTTCGACCTTCTCCATCAGCTCCCAGGAGCGCAGTTCGACCTCGTCGGTCAGCGACTCGACGAAGTAGGAGCCGGCGAAGGGATCGACCGTGTCGGCGGCGCCCGACTCGTAAGCCAGCACCTGCTGGGTCCGCAGGGCGATCCGGGCCGAGCGCTCGGTCGGCAGCGCCAGCGCCTCGTCGAAGCCATTGGTGTGCAGCGACTGGGTGCCGCCGCAGACGGCGGCGAAGCCCTGCAGGGCGACGCGGATGATGTTGACCTCGGGCTGCTGCGCCTGCAGCGTGACGCCGCCGGTCTGGGTGTGGAAGCGGATCTTCATCGAGTTCGGGTTCTCGGCCGCGAAGCGCTCCTCGACGATCTTCGCCCACATCCGCCGCACCGCGCGGAACTTGGCGATCTCCTGGAAGACGTTGTTGTGGCCGTTGAAGAAGAAGGCGAGGCGGGGCGCGAACTCGTCGATCTTCAGCCCCCGCTCCAGCGCCGCTTCGACGTAGGCGATTGCGTTGGAGAGCGTGAACGCCACCTCCTGCACGGCCGAGCAGCCCTTCTCGCGGATGTGGTAGCCGGAGATCGAGATCGTGTTCCATTTCGGCACGTGGGTCTGGCAGTACTCGAAGATGTCGGTCGTCAGCCGCATCGTCGGCTCCGGCGGATAGATGTAGTTGCCGCGGGCCATGTACTCCTTCAGCACGTCGTTCTGGACGGTGCCGCGCAGCTTCTCGGAAGGCACGCCCTGTTCCTCGCCGACCAGCTCGTAGAGCAGCAGCAGGATCGCCGCCGGCGCGTTGATCGTCATCGAGGTGGAGACGCCGTCGAGCGGGATCTGGTCGAAGCAGATCCGCATGTCCTCGATCGTGTCGATCGGGACGCCGGTGCGGCCGACCTCGCCGTTGCAGAGCGGGTCGTCGGAGTCGCGCCCGAGCTGGGTCGGCAGGTCGAAGGCCATCGAGAGCCCGGTCGAGCCGTGCTCGATCAGGTAGCGGTAGCGCTCGTTGGTGTCCTCCGGCGAGGCGAAGCCGGCGTACTGGCGCATCGTCCAGAGCCGGTCGCGGTACATCCCCTCGTGGATGCCGCGCGTGAAGGGCGGCGCCCCGGGCTCGCCGAGGCGCTCCTCCAGGCCGGGAGCGACGTCGGCCTCCGTGTAGAGCGCGTCGATCTCGATCCCCGAGTCGGTGAAGATGCGCTCGTCGTTGGGGCCGACCACGGGGGCGATCGTGCGGTGGGCCTCCTCGGCCGCTGGTTTGCCGGTGCTTGCCATCCCCAGCAGGATATTGAGACGCGGCGGTGCTACGTGGCGGCGGGGTCGGCCCGCCACGAGTCGAGCAGGTCGGCGAGGGTGCGCGCAAGGGGGATCTCGGCCGCGAACCCGGTCGCCTCGCGCAGGTGGCCGGGGTCGCCGACCAGCGCCGGCGGATCGGCCGGTCTTTCCAAGCTGGGGTCGCGGCGCGTGGCCACCGGCACCCGCGCCGCCGCCGCGAGCTCCCCGACCAGCTCGGCGATGGTCGCCCCGCGGCCCGAGCAGAGGTTGTAGGTGCCGCCGAGCTCGCGGAGCGAGAGCTCGAGCAGGGCCCGAGCGCCGTCGCGGACGTCGACGAAATCGCGGATGGCGTCGCCGTTGCCCAGCGTCAGCTCGAAATCTTCCCCACCCTCCCGCTCCGCGGCGGCGATCTGGCGGGCGAAGCTGGGTATGGCGAAGCGCGGCGACTGCCCCGGACCGATCAGGTTGAAGACGCGGACGACGGCGACGCGCAGGTCGCGGCCCCGGGCGTACTGGCCGCAGACCGCCTCCATCGCCACCTTGCTGGCGCCGTAGGGGGTCACCGGCCGTGGCTCCAGCTCCTCGCCCAGGGGCAGTTCCGCCTCCTCGCGGATGCCGTAGACGTCGGCTGAAGAGAGGCAGAGGACATGCGCGGCGGGCGCTTTGCGGGCGACCGCCTCAAGCAGGTTGAGAACGCCGGCGGCATTGACCGCGAAGGTCTCCGCCGGGCGCTCCCAGCTCTGCCCGACCGACGCCGCCCCGGCGGCGTTGATGACGAGATCCGGCTGGACGGCCTCGACGCAGGCGGTCACGCCGGCGGGGTCGAGCAGGTCACAGGGCGGCGTCTCCCCGTCCGCTTCGCGACCGGCGCTGAGGACCCGCAGCCCCGCGGTGTCGGCGGCGGCGGCGAGGTGAGCGCCGACGAAGCCGCCCGCTCCCAGCAACAACAGCGTGCGCGCCTCGCTCATCCGCCGCGTGCGTCAGTCGGTGGCGCCGACGAGACGCTCGATCCCGGTCTGGTCGATCGTCCGGCGCAGGCCCTCGGCGAGCTCGACCGTCGGCTCCCAGCCGAGCAGGTCGCGAGCGCGGCCGATGTCGGGCTGGCGCTGCCGCGGATCGTCGGTGGGAAGCGCCTCGTAGACGATCTGCGAGCGCGACTCGGCCACCTCGATCACCGTCTGTGCCAGCTCCAGCAGCGTGAACTCGTTGGGGTTGCCGATGTTGACCGGGGTGTGCACGTCGGACTCGGCGAGGGAGACGATTCCGCGGATCAGGTCGTCGACGTAACAGAAGCTGCGCGTCTGGCTGCCGTCGCCGAACACGGTCAGCGGCCGGTCCTGCAGGGCCTGGCGCAGGAAGGTCGGAATCGCGCGGCCGTCGTGCGGGCGCATGCGCGGGCCGTAGGTGTTGAAGATGCGGACGATCGCCGTGTCGACCCCCTGCTGGCGGTGGTAGGCCATGGTCAGCGCCTCGGCGTAGCGCTTGGCCTCGTCGTAGACGCCGCGCGGGCCGATCGGATTGACGTGACCCCAGTAGTCCTCCTTCTGCGGATGGACCTGGGGGTCGCCGTAGACCTCGCTGGTCGAGGCGATGAGGAAGCGGGCGCGCTTGAACTTGGCGACCCCAAGCATGTGGTGGGTGCCGTGGGAGCCGACCTTGAGCGTGTGCAGCGGCAGCCGCAGGTAGTCGATCGGGCTGGCGGGCGAGGCAAGGTGGTAGACGAAGTCGACGTGCTCGGGGATCTCGACGTGCGCGGTGATGTCGATGTTGCGGAACTCGAACGCATCGTCACGGATGTGGGCGATGTTCTCCAGCGACCCGGTCTCGAGGTTGTCGAGGCAGATCACCCGGTGCCCCTGGCCGAGCAGGTGCTCGCAGAGGTGGGACCCAAGGAAGCCGGCGCCGCCGGTGACCACGCAGGTGCTCATCGCAACCGATGCTATCGGGGCAACCAACATTGGGGCCCGCCTTGGTTGATCCTGCATTTTCCGGATATCCGGACCGGAGAGTCGTCCAGAAGGGGGGAGAGTCCCAGCTCAGGGACGTCTTCGGCTGGCATGTTCGGTACGGGTAATTGAAGCGGCTGGGGGGAGCTGAGCGGTGGACTCGAATGGCGGGGAAGGGAAGGGCGCGGTGCTGCCGCCTGAGGCCGAAGGCGCACGCAAGCGTGCCGCGGTCGAGACGTATGTGCGCCATGAGGCGGTCCTGCGGCGCACGGCGAGGCGTTACTCCCTCTGTGCGGACGACGCCGACGACGCTCTGCAGCGAGCGCTCGAGATCCTGCTGAGGAAAGCGCCGACCGACGACCCGCGGGAACTGATCCGCTGGACGCAGACAGTCGTCAAGCACGAGGCGCTGGCCGTCCGCCGCGACCGCGAGCGGATCCTCAGCGGCCCCGCTGCGATAGCGACCGAACCGGGTCGTGAGGACTGGGTCGCGCTGCTCCCCAGCAAGGCGGACGGCCCGGCCGAACGAACCGAGCGCCGGGAGGCGATTGCCCGCAGCCGCGAGGCGCTGCAGACGTTGAAGCCGCAGGAGCTGCGCGCCCTCACCCTGCTCGCGGAGGGCTACTCCTACGCCGAGATCGGCGCGATCACAGGGTTTACCCACACGAAAATCAACCGTTGTCTGGCCGAGGGGCGCGAGCGCTTCCGCAAGTTTCTGGACCGCAGCGAGAACGGCGGCCGCTGCAGGGAGATGCGGGTGCTGCTCTCGGCCTTCTGCGACGGGGAGACCGCTGAGAAGGAGGAGGCGGCGGTGCGCGAGCACCTGCGCGCCTGCACCGCTTGCCGGGCGACGCTGCGCGCCTACCGGGCGGCACCGGGAGCCGCGGCGGCACTGGCTCCGGCGCTGCCACTGGGCCGCTCTCTGTTCGACCGTCTGCACGATGCCTTCGCCGAGGCTGCGGCTCGGTTCGGCGGCAGCGGCCGTACGGCCGACTCCGCCCTCTCGCAGGTGGCCGGCGGAGGAGGAGCCGGCATCGCCGGAGTGGCCAAGGCGGTCGCGCTCTGCATCGGCACCGCCGGCGGCGCTGCCGCCTGCGTCGCCGCCGGCGGCGTCCCGGCGCCGTTCGCGATCGGCCAGGACGGAGCACCCCCGCCGGCACTCGAAGGCAGGCTCGATCCCGGAAGCGAGGCGGACTGGAATCACGGTGGCCCGATCTACGAGCCGGCGGCGTCGCCCCCGGCGCCACAGCCGGACCCGAAGCCAGAGCCGGTGCGGAAGCCGAGCCGCCCCGAAGCAGAGCCGGCGGCTCCATCGGCCGAGGCCACGCCAGCTCCGAGTCCAGCGCCAAGCGGCGGAGCGGTCGAACTCGCTCCCGAACCAGAACCCGTCGAGGTCTCGAAGCCGGCCAGCGAAGGCGATTCGGCCGGTACTGCAACGACTGGGAGCCCGGCCGGAGAGTTCGGACCGTGAGCGCCCTCGCCAGAGCGTTCGCCCTCTGGGCGGCCGCAGCGATCGCTTGCGCCGGCGGCGATCGCGCCGTCGCGAGCGAGGCCTCACAGCTCTACCCGATCAACCTGCAGGTCCGGGAAGGGGAAGCCAACTGGCACGCCGGCAATTTCTTCTCGCTCAACTGGGAACGACCGCCGGTGGCCGGCCAGGGGTTCCCGGTGGAAGCCGTGCACTTCCGCGCCCTCGACGCCGCCGGAGCCGTCGTCGTCCGCGAGGAGAGACTCCCGGGTGAACGGGTCCAGATCCAGAACCTGGAGGTCCCGTGGGTTCCCGGTATCTACACGGCGGAGGTATGGCTGGAGGGACCGCACGGCGAGCTCGGCCCCACGGTGAGGGCCGCCCTGCGCTTCGACAACGCCAGGCCGGGCACCACCCAGCCGGTTGCGCCGCAAGGGTGGGTCGCTGGAAGCGCGGCTGCCGTGGTCGCCCTCGAGCATCCGCTGAGTGCGTTGCCGCTCTCCGGAATCCGGGGTTATGCGTTCTCGATCGATCGCGGCGGCGAAAGCTGGCCCTGCGCGTCCCGAACCTGGTGCAGCGAGGCGGAGATCGATCTTCGCGGCGGCATCGAGGACGACACCTTCTCGCTGGGAACCCTCCCCGAGGGACTCAGCGTCGTGCGCGCCGTCGCCGTCTCCGGTTCGGGGGTGCCCTCCGCAGAGGCCGGAAGCGCAACCGTCCGGGTCGACGCGACCCGGCCTGAAGTGACTCTGGCGGGCGCCCCGCGTGGCTGGGCGAACGGCCCGGTCCGGTTGGTTGCGAAGGCAAGCGACGCCCTCTCGGGAATGGCGGCGGGCGGGCCCAACGGCGCCTACACCGCAATCGCGGTCGACAATGGCGTGCCGAGAACCGAGCTGGGGGACTCGGCCGCCGTGACCGTGAGCGGTGAGGGCATCCACCGCGTCGCTCTCCATGCCCGCGACACCGCCGGCAACGTCGGGTCGCGCCCCATGGCTGCGGTCTCGATCGACGAAGGCTCCCCGCGGGTCAGCTTCGCCCGAGCCCAGGACCCGACCGAACCGGAGCGGATCGAAGCGACGGTTGCCGACCCCTTGTCTGGTGCCGATCCCGCCCGGGGCTCGATTGCAGTGCGCGCGGCCGGCACGCGCCAGCGCTGGCTGGCGCTGGCGACGGCGGCAACGGCGGGGCGGCTGGTCGCCGACTGGAACTCCGACTCCTACCCGGCCGGGATCTACGAATTCAGGGCCACCGGCTATGACGCCGCCGGTAACGCGGGCGCGACCAACCGGCGGGCGAACGGCGCCAGGATGATCCTCGTCAATCCCTTGAAGAAGCCGGTCCAGATGCAGGCCGGCTTCGGCCGGCCGCACCGTCCCACGACCAGGACGGTCGCCTACGGAAAGACGAGCCCTTACGGCGGGCGACTGACCTCGCAGTCAGGGGTGCCGCTGGCTCACCTGCCGGTCGAGGTGATCGAGAGCTTCGACCCCGGCGCCGCTTCGCCGCAGCGCTCGACCACGGTGCTGACCGCTGCCGACGGCACCTTTGCAGTCGACCTCCGACCAGGTCCCAGCCGCCGCGTCGAAGCGGTGTTCCGGGGCAACCGGACTCTCAGCCGGGCCAGCGGCGGCGAGGTACGCCTGCAGGTTCTCGCCGGGCTGCGTATGCGCGCATCGGCGGCGACCGCCCGGGTCGGCGGCACCCCGGTCGTGTTCAGCGGCCGGGTCCGGAACGTGAGCGCGCCGATCCCCGCCGGTGGCCTGCCGGTCGATCTTCAGTTTCGGATCCCCGGCGGAAGCTGGACCGAGTTCCGGACCGTGCAGACCGATTCCCGCGGCCGCTACCGCTACGCCTACGCATTCAGCGACGACGACAGCCGCGGCGTCCGCTTCCGATTCCGGGCCTACATAAGTGGAGGCGACTGGCCCTATGAGCCAGCCGCCTCCAGGTCGGTCGCGGTGACCGGGCGCTGATTACCGCAGCGCGGTGAGCTGGTCAGTGACCTGGTCGACCAGGCCCTGGGCGCGTGAGGTCTGCTCGTCGATCGCACGGCGGACGCGCTGCTCGACCTCGTTGCGATTGCGCTTGAGGGTCGTCTCGACCTCGCGCTGGCGCTTGCGGGCCTCGCGCTCAACCCTGTTGCGGGTCTTGCGGGCCTCGGTGGTGGCCTTGCGGCGGGCGGTGGTGCCGCGACGCTCGGTCCGCTTCACCGTTTTGCGCAGCTGGGTGCGGTAGGACTTGAGCTGTTTCTCGGCGCTGGTGCGGCCGGTCCACGGCTCGACCAGGTCGGAGACGCGGTCGCTGACGCTGAGGACGATGCCGACCGGGAAGTCGACGGCGGCCTCGGCGACGGTCTGGACCTGGTTTTTCTCGGCGACGGCCGTCTTGGTCGCGGCTCGTTTGCTCGCTTTGGCCGTCGCTTTGGCCGATTTTTTCGCTTCCGTCGTCGCGCGCTTGGCCTGGGTTTTGGACTTGCTGCCGTTTTTGGTTTCTGCCATGTGGGGGAAATCCCTTCGAGTCTCGGTTTTGCCTGCCTCGGGAAGTTCGCGAGTGTAGCGAACATATGTTCTTTTGCGAACACACGTTCTAAACCGATTTGAGGCTGCGGTTACGCCAGGTCGCCGGCGCGCTGCCCGTCCCGAACGATCTCCAGCGAGGAGGCTCCCCAGGCCGCCGCGATCGGATAGCGGGCCTCGAGGTCGAGGCCCGCCTGCTCGAGCGCGAGGTCGCCGAAGGCCACGACCCCACCGGCCTCGCGCACGATCAGCTGTGCGGCGGCGGCATCGACCGAGCGGCAGTCGCGCAGGTTGAGCATCGCGTCGAAGCGGCCGGCGGCGACGTAGGCGGCGGTGATCGCGATCGAACCCAGCACCCGCAACCGGAAGACCCTGCCTCCCAGCGCCTCCAGGGCGGGAAGCGCTCCCTCCGGCTCCGCCGACTCGAAGCCGACCACTTCCAGCTTCTCGAGCTCGGCCGGCACCCGGATCGCCTCGCCGCCGAGCGTCGCGCCTTCCCCGCGTCGGGCGGCGAACTCCTCATCGGCGCCGAAGTCGTGAACGAAGCCGAACTCGACGTCGGCCATCGAACCGGCCGAGGCGACGGCGATGCTGACGCTGTAGGAGGGAATCGTGCGGCGGGCGTTGAGCGAGCCGTCGATCGGGTCGATCACCACCCGCGCCGCCCCACCGGAGCCGAAGGAAACCTCCCCGCGCTCCTCCGAGACGGCGACGAATGAGGCGCCCTGAGCCGCGAGCGCCTCCAGCTCGGCGAAGACCGCGTCCTCGCAGCGGCGGTCGATCACCAGGGTCCGATCGCCTCCCTCGCCGATTCCCTCATAGACGGTGCGCTCGGCGCTGCCTGGGGTGGCGGCGAAGATCTCCCGCTGCGCCGCCACGATGCGCCGGCAGATCGCCAACCAGTCTGCGGAGAGGATGTCCATCGGCGGGATGCTATTTGGCTCGCGCGCTGCGCCCGGCGCGCTAGCGTTGGGCGATGCGCGAGGAGCAGACGATGGCGGCGTTGGAGGCGGACGGGCGGCAGCACGCGGTCGGCCACGGCGAGGGCCCGTTGCTGGTTCTGGGCGCCGCCGGCACCGGCAAGACCGAGCTGCTGGCGCGGCGCCTGGCGCGGCTGGCCGAGAGCGGCGTTGCCCCCGAGCGGGTGCTCTTGATCGGCTCCACCCGGGCCACTGCGCGGCGATTGCGCGAGCGCGCCGAGGCACTGCTGGAGGGGCCGTTCGAGGAGCTCTGGATCGGCAGCTGGGATGCGATCGGCGAGCGGCTTCTGCGCGAGCACGCCGAGGCCGCCGGCCTCGATCCCTTCTTTGACGTGCTCGGCCCCGCCGAGCGGCTGGCAATGCTGCTCGATCGCCTCGAACAGCTGCCCCTGCGCCGCCACGAGATCCGCGGCAACCCAGCCGGCTTGCTGGCCCGCCTGCTGGCTCGGATCGACGAGCTGAAGGCGGAACGGGTCGGGCCGGCGCGGCTGCAGCAGCGAGCGCGCGAAGCCGAGCCGGCCGCGGGAGACGAGGCCGCCGCGGAGGCCAGGGAGCGCGAGCTCGAGTTCGCCGAGTTCTATGCAGCGCACGACCGCATCCTCGCCGCCGCCGGCAGCCTCGACCGCGGTGACGTCTTTCTCGCCCTCGACTGCCTGCTGGCCGAACGGCCTGACATCCGCAGCCAGATCGCCACGGGCTTCGAGCACGTGATGGTCGACGAGCTGGAGGAGGCGGCGCCGGCCCAGCGAGCGATCCTGGAAGCGCTGGCTGCCGACAACCCGAACCACCTCTATGCACTTGAGGGAACCGAGGGCCCCGGCGCCTGGTTCCGCGAGCTTTTCCCCGATGGCGACGCTGTTGTCCTCGAGCATCGGTTCCGCGAGCCGGCGGTCCGCTTTTGGAGTTGTGCCAACGAGCGCGCCCAGGCTCAGGCGGTCGCCCGCGAGGTCGAGCACCTGCTCGCCGGTGGTGCGGACCCGGAGAAGATCTGCGTCCTCGTCGCCGAGCCCGGCCGCCAGGGCGGCGCCGTGGCGGCGGCGATGGAGGAGCGCGGCATCCCCTTCCACCTCTCCGGCCCGACTGCCCTCTTCCAGCGGCCGGAGGTGCGCGACGCGATCGCCTGGCTGCGCGTCCTCGCCGATCCGGACGACTCGGCGGCGGCGGCGCGGGCTCTGACCCGGCCGCCAATCGAGCTGCGCTCCGGAGACCTGGCGCGGCTGACGACGATCGCGCGGCGCCGCAAGCAGGACATGGTGGCGGCCTGCGAGGCCGCTCTCGACAGCCCCCAGTTTCAGCCTGAGGCGCGGGAGCGGATCCAGTCCTTCCTCAAGCTCTACAACGCCGCCTCCGCGGTGCTGGAGGAGCGCCGCGCCGACGTCTTCGTGCGCCGGCTGATCGAGCGGGTGGGGCTGCGGCGCCAGCGCCTTTTCGCCGCCCAGCCGGAGGTTGCCGAGCGGCTGCTCGGACTCTCGCGGCTGGCGGAGCTGGCGACCGCCTGGGCGCGGCGGGAGCCACACGGCTCGACCCGCGGCTTCATCGCCTATCTCAGCGCCGTCGCCGAGGCCGGCGTCGAGCCGGCCGGTGGCGAGGAGCCGCCGTCGCCCGCCTCCGTGCAGGGAATGGCGGCCGATGCGGTCAAGGGGCTCGGCTTCGACTACGTCTTCGTGCTCGGGCTCGAGGGCGAGGCGGACTGGGAGCGGATCGGCTGGCCGGCACGCACCGGCCTGGTCCTCTCCCGTCTCGAGCGCGGCGAGGAGGGCGAAGCGCGCCCATCGCGCTTCTACGCGGAGGCGCTGGCTACCGCCGGGGGCGCGGAGGAGGAGCACGGCGAGGAGCTGTTCGGCCCCGCCGAGGGCCTGCACGCCACCTACCGGAACCTGCGCGAGCAGGTGCTCGAGGCCTCCTGGCGGGCGGGACGCGAGCTCTCCGAGCCACGGCTCGACACGGCGATCGACGTCAACCGCGCGATCGCCCGTTACCTGGAGCTGCTGAAGCTGGCGGCGCTGGCGCAGCGGCCAGGGGACGAGCCGACGGCGGAGGCGATCGAGGCTGTCAACGGTCTGCTGCGCCAGGTCGCGACCCCCGAGCAGCAGGCCGAGCTCGATGCTTCCTCGCTCGACTCCTATCTGCTCGATTCCGAACACGACCGCGGCCGCCGGCGTGAGCTGATCGCCGCCCGCGAGGAGCCCTCGCTCGAGGCCTTCCTGCCGCGCCGCGGCGACGGCCGGCTCAGCCTCTCCGCCTCCGATCTCAGCCTCTACCTGACCTGCCCGCTGAAGTACAAGTTCGCTCGCGTGTTCGGCATCCCCCAGGAACCGACGATCAACCAGCGCTTCGGCATCCTCATTCACAACGTCCTCGAGCGCTTCCACAAGGAGCCGCCGGAAACCGACGAGGAAGGGCTGGGTCAGCTCAACTACCTCTTCGAGACCGGCTGGCGCCGCACCGGCTTCGGCTCGACCGACGACGAGCTGCAGTTCCGCGACCGCGCCCGCGAGGCGCTGCGGCTCTACTGGGAACGCGAGCGCATCGCCGAAGGCGAACCGGTCTGGCTGGAGAAAAAGTTCGACTTCAAGGTCGGCGAGCACCACGTCCGCGGCCGCGTCGACCGCGTCGACCGGCTGCCCGACGGCGACTACGAGCTGATCGACTACAAGACCGGCGAGCGCAAGAGCGAAGCCGAGCTGGAGAGCGATCTGCAGTTGGCGCTCTACCGGCTTGCGGCCCGCGAGGCCTGGGGCGTCGAGGCCAGCATCGGCAGCTACTACTACGTGCTCGATGCCGACAAGGTCGCGGCGCCGGTCCGCCCCGACGACGCCGAGCGGGTCGAGCGAACGGTGTTGCAGGTAGGCGAGGGGATCCTCGGCCAGGACTTCGAGCCACGCCCGTCGCCCAGCGTCTGCAGCTGGTGCGACTACCGCTTGATCTGCCCGGCCGCTGAGTCGTAGGGCGGCTTGGTTTTCGGTGAGGTTGGCGCGAGAGAGCCGGGTGCCCCTCTCCCTCGCTGGGATATTCGCCAGGAGACTCTGTGGCCATTCGAGGTCGGCTCTGTGGCGAATATCTAGCGCCGCTCGTACGAGGGGCACCCGGCCCTCTCGCATCGAACGTCTCTGAAAGTTCCGTTGGGGGGCTCCCGGGTCGGATCGGAGGATGGGGCATCCCTCGTACGAGCGGCGTTAGCTTTTCGCCCCAGAGCCTTTCTCGAACGGGAGGTAACTCTTCAGGCGAAAAGCCCAGCGAGGGAGAGGGATGCCCCATCCTCCGCCACGCGCCCGCACGCACGCATGTGCGGCTAGCGCTGGTCGCCGCGCTGCTCGAGGAAGCGCTGAAACTCACGGGCGATGCTGTCGGCGGAAGGCAGCTCGTCGCCCTCGCTGGTCAGCAGGTCAACCTGCTCGGCCTCGATTCGCGAGACGAGCTCCTCGATCTCCGGATTGGCGGCGACGGCACGGCTGATCTGCTCTTCGTACTCGCTCGTTTCGTCCTCCAGGCCGGAGGCCTCGACGGCGATCCCGGTGAGGCCCTCGAGTCGCCGCAGCAGCGCCAACGCCGCCTTCGGATTGGGAATGGCTGCGACGTAGTGGGGCACCGCTGCCCAGAGCGACACGGAGTCGATGTCAGCCTGCCGGCAAAGGTCGTGGACGACGCCGGTGATCCCGGTCGGCCCCTCGTAGTTGGAGCGCTCCAGTTCCAGCTCTTCGACCATCTCCTGGTCGGAGGCGAGACCCGTGATCGGCACTGGCAGGGTGTGGGAAACCTCGGCGATCAGGGCTCCGAGAGTAATCACCTGCTCGACCCCGAGCGCGTCGGCGGCGGTCGCGATGGTCTCTGAGAAGGTGCGCCAGCGCAGGTTCGGCTCGGTGCCGTCGAAGAGGACCAGATCGCGGTCGGCGGTCGGGACAGGAGCTGCGATCAGGTTGTTCGCCGGCCACTCGATCCTGCGCGTCTGGCCTTCCTTCAAGCTGATCGTCGGCCGAGTCGACTGGAAGTCGAAGTAATCCTCGGGATCGATCTTTGCGATCAGCTCGGAGTCGAAGGAGGCGGCGATCGCGGCGAGGGCCGTGGAAGCGGCAGCGGCAGCGTCGTTCCAGCCCCTGAAGGCGCAGACCAGAAGGGGTGATCGCAGATGCGGGAGGTCGCCTTGCCAGGTGAGCGAATCCACGTTCTGAGCGTAGACGATGGCGCCAGGCCCGCCGTGAAAGTTGGCTTTTAGGTGCCTCCGTGGGACGGCCTCAGGGCGAAGAGCGGGCACGTCGGACCAGCTGGGCGGCCATGAAGAGGGCGAGTGCGGCAAAAGAGAGCTGCAGCACCCGCTCGGAGACGTTGTTGGCGACGAAGACGCCGGCGAGGACGCCGAGGGGCGAGAGAACGCCGATGATCAGCGCCTCGCGGATGCGGACGTTGCCGTAGCCGTTCTGGCGATAGGCGCCTACCAGGGCGACGATGACGATCATCAACAGCGAGGTCGACTCGCCCTCGACCTGACTGAGACCGAGGAAGATCGTCAGCGCCGGGACGAAGAGGACGCCGCCGCCGACGCCGACCAGGCCGCCGGCGAGGCCGCCGGCGACGGCGATCAGGACTGCCAGCACCTCGTTCACTTGAGGATCAGCTCGATCGCGATCGCGACCAGAAGGGCGGCGAAGAGGTAGGAGACCGCGCGCTGGGGGATTCGCTGCTGGAGCGCCGTCCCGAGCACTACCCCGACGACAGCGGGGATTGCCAGCAGCAGGCCGGTCTCGAGGTGGACGTTGCCGTAGATGCCGCCCTGCGCGATCGCTCCGAGCAGGCCGATGAGGACGATCGCGGCAAGGCTGGTTCCGGTCGCCAGCCGCTCGCCGTAACCGAACCAGAGGATCAGCAGCGGCACGATCACGGTGCCGCCGCCGACGCCGAAGAGGCCGCTGAAGGCACCGGCCAGGGTTCCGATCGCCGCCAGCTTGAGGATCGAGTCCGAGGGCGTCGACCCGGGCGTTGGCGGCATGCGGCGATACTAGATGCCGTGCCTCGCGAATTTGAGACGGGGGAAGGCGCCTGGGCTGCGTTGCTGGAGCCGCTGCGCTCCGATCCCGGCCGAGCGGCGATCCTCACCGACGTCGATGGCACCCTGGCGCCAATCGCCGCGCGGGCCGAGGAGGCGACGGTGCCGGCGGCGGCACGGGAGGCGCTGGCGGGGCTGGGCGAGCACTTCGGCATGGTCGGCTGCATTTCCGGACGACAGGCCACCGACGCCCGCCAGCTGGTCGGGCTGAACGGCCTCGCTTACGCGGGGAACCACGGCCTGGAACTGCTGCTGCCGGGGGATGAGACGCCCCGGGCCGATCCCTCGCTGACCGGGCGCGAGCACACCGCTGCCGAGTTCATGGCCACGGTCGACCACCAGACACTGGCGGGCTTTGGCCTGCGGCCGGAGGACAAGGGAGCGATCCAGGCGCTGCACTGGCGCGGCGCGGCGGACGAGGCGGCGGCCGAGGGGCGCGCCCACGAGATCGCCAACGAAGCGGGCCATGCGGGCTTGGAACCGCGCTGGGGCCGCAAGGTGCTGGAGCTGCGGCCGGTCGGCGGCGGCGGCAAGGACGCCGCTGTCGCCTCCCTGCTGGCTGGCGAGGACCTCGACCGCGCCGTCTACGCCGGTGACGATCGCACCGACCTTGACGCCTTCCGCCGGCTGCGCGAGTTGCGCGAGGCGGGCGAGCTGACGAGCGCGGTCTGCGTCGGCATCGTCTCGGCGGAGGCGCCGCCGGAGCTGCGCGGGGACTCCGACCTGATCGTCGACGGACCGGAGGGATGGCTGGCGATCCTCGAGTGGCTGGCGGGATAGCGGGTGCCCTACACCGATCTGCTCCGAGTAACCGTCTTCATCACCGGCGCCGAGGCGACCGCTCTGGGCGCGATCACGGCAATCGGCGCCAACCGCACCGGCGAGGAATCGATCATCCTGATTGCCGCCGCCTGGTGGATCGTCTCGCTGGCGATCGGCATCTACCTCGGCCGCCCTGGCCGCGCCGCCGATGACATGCGCGCGGCGCTGACTCGGGCCCGCACCGCCACCTCGCTGCCGCCGGAGGCACCGGCTCGGATCGTCGCCGGCCGCCTCTGGCCGATCGGCGTGACCGCCGTCGCCGCCGGGGTACTAGGCCTCTTCTTCCCGGGGGTCGCCCTGGTCGGCGCCGGCTACGCCCTGATCGTCTCGCTCGCCTGGCACACCCGCGAGGCCGCCGTCCTCGCCGTCGAGCAGCGCGACGGGGTCAGGTTTTACGTCATCCCCAGTTCAGCTTTAAGGCCAATCGAGCTAATACGCACCCCGGGACTGCGCTCAGACCGGCTCCGCGCTTGAGGAGGGGGTACCGGTCCCTCCTCCTACCGCCTGAGCAGTTTCGAGAACTCCCGCCACCCCCGCGTATTCGCTATGTCATTCGGCGTGAGCCAGGCGCGGCGGGCGGTGGCGATCGCGTAGACCATGTTGTCGAGCGTGTCGACGCCGTGGGCGTCGGTGTTGAGGAGGATCTTGACGCCGGCATCGACGGCGAGGCGGGCATGGCGATCGGAGAGATCGCGGCGGTTGGGATTGCCGTTGATCTCGATCATCGTGCCGGTGCGGGCCGCCGCCTCGGCCACCGCCTCGACGTCGATCCCGTAGGGCTCACGGCGGCCGATCAAGCGCCCGGTGAGATGGCCGATGCAGTTGACCTGCGGGTTCTCAATCGCCGCCAGCACCCGGGCGGTCATCTCCGCTGCGGAGATCGAGAAGGAGGTATGGACGCTGGCGACGACCCAGTCGAGCGCCTCGACCAGGTCGTCGGGGTAGTCGAGCGAGCCGTCGAGGCCGATGTTGATCTCCGAGCCGGCGAGCAGGCGAAAACCGCGTTTTCCCTTGTTCCAGGTGCGGATCTCCTCGATCCGCTCCCAGAGGCGCTCCGCGGTGACGTGGTCGCCGAAACCGTGGCTCGCCGAGTGGTCGGTGATCGCCAGGTAGGCATAGCCACGATCGCGAGCGGCCTCGGCCATCTCCTCGAGCGTGTTGCGGCCGTCGGAGAGGGTGGTATGGGAGTGGAGGTCGCCCTTGACGTCATCGAGGGCGACGAGGTCCGGCAGCTCGCCTTCGCGCGCCGCCTTCAGCTCACCGCGCCCCTCGCGTAGTTCCGGCTCGATGTAGGCGTAGCCGAGGCGCTCGTAGACGGCCTCCTCGGTTGCGCAGAGCTCGACCTCACCGCTCTCGCTCTCGGTGATCCCGTGCTCGGAAACGGAGAGACCGCGGCCCACCGCCTCTTCTCGCAGTTGCACGTTGTGGGCCTGGGAGCCGGTGAAGTGCTGCAGCAGGTTGCCGAAGGCGGCTGGGGCGACGATCCGCAGGTCGACCGAGATGCCGTTGTGGGTCTGGGCGCGGACGCCGTTGGCGCCGGGGGTTCCAGAGGCGGCGATCAGCGGGTGGGACGCGAGATGCTCGGCGAGGGCCAGCGGCTCCTCGGCGGTGGCGATCAGGTCGATGTCCTTGCAGGTCTCAGCCCAGCGGCGGACCGAGCCCGCCACCTCGACCCGGTTGGCGGCGGGGTGCTCGCGCAGCGCCGCAGCCAGCTCGGCCGCGATCGGTCGGACCTTGGAGAGCAGCAGACGGCCCGGGCCCTCGCCTGGCTCGCCGAGGCGCTCGAGCGAGGCCAGCACGTTTTCCTCCACCTTCGGCCCAAGCCCTTTCACCTCGCGGATCTGTTCGCTCTCCGCCGCGGCTTTCAGCTCCTCCATCGAGGCGATGCCCAGCTCGTCGTACAGGCGGCGGGCGGTTTTCGCCCCCAGGCCGGGAACCCTCGTCACCTCGATCAGCGTCGGCGGGAACTTGGCCTTCAGCTTCACGGCGGCGGGGATCTCGCCGCTCTCCAGCAGCGCCTGGATCTTCTCGGCGAGGGTCTTGCCGACGCCGGGGATCTCGGTTGCGCGCCCCGCGGCGGTCAGCTCGGCAACCGAGACCGGGCTCTCGCGGATCGCCTTTGCCGCGGTGCCGTAGGCAAGCACCCTGTATCTGACCGCACCGTCGAGCTCGTAGAGCGTCCCCAGCTCATCCAGCGCGGCGGCGATCTCGGCGTTGGTCATAGCATCGACAGGATGCCTGACTCGTGGCTGGTCCTGCCTACTTACAACGAGGCCGAGAATATCGAGGCGTTCGTGGAAGCGGCGCGGGCGAAGCTGCCTGGCTCGGGCCAGGTGCTCGTCGTCGACGACAGCTCGCCCGACGGAACCGGCGAAATCGCCGACCGGCTGGCTGGCCGGCACGAGAACGTCGGTGTCCTGCACCGTCCGCGCAAGGAAGGCCTCGGCCCCGCCTACATCGCCGGCTTCCACCACGCCCTCGCCGCCGGCGCGGAGCTGGTGCTGGAGATGGACTCCGACTTTTCCCACGACCCCGCGTACCTGCCGCGACTGCTGGAAGCCTCCGAGTACGCCGACCTTGTGCTCGGCTCCCGCTACGTGCCTGGCGCCGGCGTCGGCGACTGGGGACCGCTGCGCAAGGCGATCAGCCGCGGCGGCAGCGCCTACGCACGGCTGGTGCTGGGCGTCGGTGTCCGCGACCTCACCGGCGGCTTCAAGTGCTTCCGCCGCGAGGTTCTCGAGGCGATCGACCTCGACTCGATCCACGCCCGCGGCTACGCCTTCCAGGTCGAGATGACCTACCGCACGATCCAGGCCGGCTTCAGGGTCGTGGAGGTTCCGATCGTGTTTCGAGACCGACGAGCCGGGGACTCCAAGATGGACCGCTCGATCGTGGCCGAGGCGATCTGGCGGGTGCCGCTGTTGCGCTGGGGGAAATAGGGGACTGAAATCCCTTAAAGCGGATCGGAAAAAGGGCGCTATACTTTCTGAAGTATTGGCCGTGAACCTCGACCCGGGAGACCGATTCCAGTGACTGGGAAACTCACCGACGTAACCGACGCCACCTTCAAAGCCGACGTTCTCGATGCCGACGGGCCTGTGCTCGTCGATTTCTGGGCTCCCTGGTGTGGGCCGTGCCGCGTCGTCCACCCGGTGCTCGAGGAGATCGACGGCGAGCGTGACGATCTCAAGATCGTCAGCATCAACGTAGACGAGAACCAGCAGACCGCGGCCAACTACGAAGTGCTCTCGATCCCGACGATGATCCTCTTCAAGGACGGGGCGATTGCCAAGAAAGTCGTCGGGGCGATGCCAAAGCGCCGCCTCGAGGCCGAGCTGGAGCCGGCGCTCGCCTAGCGCGGCGCCACTCCCTTCGACAGATGCCGTTCGTGCAGGTCCACTGGTTCGAGGGCCGCTCCGACGAGCAGAAGGCCGAGATCGCAAGGCGGATCGAGGAGGCGCTGGTCGAGGTTGCCGGTGCTGCTCCTGAGCACTGCTGGGTTAAGTTCTCGGACTCGTCGAAGAGCGACTTCATCATCGGTGAGCCCTCCGAGTAGGCCGTAACCCCGCATGGCGAGGGAAGGGTCTGGTCGTCCCCCGGGGGAATTGAGTCGCGCGCGCTACGCGCGCTGCTCCGCATGATCCATGCGCCCCTATGGGGCGCATGGATCAGATTGCATTTCGCGCCCCTTCGGGCACATTCCCCCGGGGGACGACCAGACCCCTCCAACGGTACGCAGCAGGGGGAAGCCGAGGATGCGGAGTCTCCAGCTAAAGCGACAAGACCCGGAGAGCTCCGGCTTAGACGCCAAAGCTCGGAGCTCGTTGCGTGCGGGGAGGTGTGCCGGTACTCCCCCGCGGGAATGTGCGCGAAGCGCGCGGAAATGCAATCCGATTCCTGCGCCCCATAGGGGCGCAGGATCATCCGGAGCCGCACCCGCAGGGTGCGCGACTGAATTCCCGCGGGGGAGTACCGGCACACCTCCCCACCACCGCCTCAGGCCCGACTGACCCCGATTCGCAACTCCCGCCCCTCGATATTGGCCCCCCCGCCCCCGCCCCTGTCGTAGGAGACCGCCGTCGCCAACACCTCGCCGGCAACGTAATCCTCGTGGGCGCGGGCTGCCTCGAGCAGCTCCTCGTCGCCGCCGAGGGCGAGGGCGATGCGGTCGGTGATATCCAGGCCGGCGTCTTTGCGGGCGATCTGGACTGCGTGGACGATCTCGCGGGCGAGGCCCTCGCGGCGCAGCTCGTCGTCGAGCTCGAGCTGGAGGGCGACGGCGTGGCCGGCCTCGGCTTCGACCTCGTAGCCCTCGAGCGGCTGCAGGGCGAGGGTCAGCTCGTCGGGAGCGAGCGTGTGCTCGTCGCCCTCGACGTTGATGCCGATCTCGCCTCCGCTGGACATCACCTGGGCGACGTGAGCGGCGTCGAGGGCCTCCACCGCCGCGGCAACCTGCGGCATCCGCTTGCCGAAGCGAGGGCCGAGCGCGCGGTAGTTGGGCTTGGCCGTGTAGCTGACCAGGTCCGCCTCGTCGCTGACGAAGTCGAGCTCCTTGACGTTGAGCTCGGCGGTGACGAGGTCGGCCCGGGCTTCGATCGCGGCTCGTTCGGCGTCGTTGGCGACGATCACGGCGCGCCGCAGCGGCTGCCGTACCTTGGCCTGGGCCCGGGCGCGGGCGGCGCGGCCGAGCTCGACCGTCAGCCGCACCGCCGCCATGCCCGTCTCCAGCTCGGGGTCGGCCAGGCCGGCGTCCACCACGGGGTAGTCGCGCAGGTGGACCGAGTCCGGCAGCTCGCCGGCGCCGCCCTCCGCCCCGCCGGCAAGGTTCTGGTGGATCTCGTCGGCGAGAAACGGCGTGAACGGCGCCAGCAGCGCCGCCGTCTCCAGCAGGCAGTGGCGCAGGGTCGCGAAGGCGGCGCGGTCGCCGTCCCAGAAGCGGCGGCGGGAGAGGCGCACGTACCAGTTCGAGAGCCCCTCGACGTACTCCGCGATCGCGCGGCCGGCGGCGGTGCAGTCGAAGTCGTCCATGCGCGTCCGCACCGTCGCGATGGTCGCCTGCAGGCGCGAGAGGGCCCAGCGGTCGAGGTCGTTGACCTCGCGCGGCTCGCCATTCGTGGATGGGGAGCCGCGGAGCGGATCGCCGGCGAAGTCGCCCGGCCCGAGGCCCTCGGCGTTCGCGTAGAGGACCCAGAACGAGTAGGTGTTCCAGAGCGTGAGCAGGAACTGGCGCACCGACTCGCCGACCGTGTCGACCGAGAAGCGGTAACCCGACCAGGGCTGCTGCGCGGTCAGGTAGTACCAGCGGAAGGCGTCGGCGCCGTGGGCGTCGATCACGTCCCAGGGCTCGACCACGTTGCCGCGGCTCTTCGACATCTTCTGGCCCTCGGTGTCCTGGATGAGGCCCAGGCAGACGCAGTTGCGGTAGCTGGAAGTGTCGAAGAGCAGCGTCGACTCAGCCAGCAGGGTGTAGAACCAGCCGCGGGTCTGGTCGATCGCCTCGCAGATGAAGTCGGCCGGGAAGCGCTCCTCGAACTCCGTCTCATTCTCGAACGGGTAGTGGAACTGGGCGAAGGGCATGGCGCCGCTGTCGTACCAGGTGTCGATCACGGACTCGACGCGCCGCATCTCAGCACCGCAGCGCTCGCACTCGACCGTGACCTCGTCGATGTAGGGGCGATGGAGGTCCTCAGGGACCTCGCCCTGGGAGCGCTCGCGCAGCTCGCCGACGGAGCCGGCGCAGAAGCGACCGTCGCAGCCCTCGGCGCTGCACTCCCAGATCGGCAACGGCGTCCCCCAGTAGCGGTCGCGCGAGAGCGCCCAGTCGACGTTGTTCTCCAGCCATTTGCCGAAGCGCCCGTGCTTGATGTGCTCCGGGTGCCAGCCGATCTGGTCGTTGTTGGCGAGCAGCTGCTCGCGCGCCTGCGAGGTGGCCACGTACCAGCTCGACTTGGCGTAGTAGAGGAGCGGCGTGCCGCAGCGCCAGCAGTGGGGGTAGGCGTGCTCGTAGACCTGGGCGCGGAAGAGCATGCCGCGGCGGTCGAGGTCGGCGATCAGCTCCTCGGTGACGTCGGGATCCTTGACGAAGCGACCCTCGAAACCGGCCACCTGCGAAGTGAAGCGGCCATCGAGGCCGACCGGGTTGTAGAGGCTGCCGTGGTCAGTGGGGTCGAAGATCCCGGCCGCAGCCGCCAGCGCATAGTCGTCTTCGCCAAAGGCGGGTGCGAGATGGACGATGCCCGTTCCGTCCTCGGTGGTGACGAAGTCCCCGGCGAGGACGCTGAACGCCGGCCGATGGGCCGATTTGTCGTCCATGGCTCGACTTTTCGGCCCATCGACGGCGGGGCCGCCGTCGGCAAGGTTGAACACCGGGCCGTCGTAGCGGCGGCCGACGAGTTCCGAGCCCGGGAAGCGGTCGACGACCTCCGCCCCCTCCCCGAGCACCTTCTCGACCAGCGGCTCGGCCAGGATCAGGGTCTCGCCGCCGAAGCTCGCCCGCACATAGGTCACCGCAGGGGCGACGGCGACGGCGACGTTGCCGGGCAGGGTCCAGGGCGTCGTGGTCCATACCAGCAGCGAGTCACCCGCCTCGCTGCCGTCCTCGGCCAGCAGCGGGAAGCGCACGTAGATGGAGGGATCCTCGACGTCCTTGTATCCCTGCGCGACCTCGTGCGAGGAGAGGGCGGTGCCGCAGCGCGGGCAGTAGGGGACAACCTTGTGGCCCTCGTAGAGGCGCCCGTCGTCCCAGAGCTTGCGCAGGGACCACCAGACCGACTCGATGTAGTCGTCCTCGAGGGTGACGTAGGGGTTGTCGAGGTCGATCCAGAAGCCGATCCGCTCGGTCAGCCGGTTCCACTCCTCGACGTACTCGAAGACCGACTCGCGGCAGCGCTGGTTGAACTCGGCGATCCCGAACTCCTCGACCTCCTGCTTGGAGGCGATCCCCAGCTGCTTTTCGACCTCGAGCTCGACCGGCAGCCCGTGACAGTCCCAGCCGGCCTTGCGCGGCACCCGGTAGCCGCACATCGTCTTATAGCGCGGGTAGACGTCCTTGAAGACGCGGGCGAGGACGTGGTGGGAGCCGGGTCGCCCGTTGGCCGTCGGCGGGCCCTCGTAGAAACTCCAGACCTCAGCCTCGGCGCGGTTGGCCAGCGAGCGCGCGAAGACGTCGGCGCCACGCCAGCGCTCCAGCACCCGTTCCTCCAACTCGGGAAAGGACTGCTTGGGGTCGACTGGGCTGAATCCGGACACGAGCAGGCGATTCTAGGAGGGGATAGGGTGCGCGCCCCGTGCCCATCTACGACCTGAACGAAAAGGTGGCGCTGGTCACCGGCGCCGCCCGCGGGATCGGCTTCGAGACGGCGCGGCAGATGCACCTGCGCGGCGGCTCGGTTGCCGTGCTCGACCTGAGCGCGGACGAGGCGCGCGAGGCGGCGGAGCGAATCGGCCCGCGGGCGATCGGGATCGGCGCCGACGTCACCGACCATGGTGCGATGCAGGCCGCGGTGGCCGAGGTGGTGGAGAGCTTCGGCGGGCTCGACGTCGCGGTCGCCAACGCGGGGATCGCCCAGAAGCAGTTCGCGACCGTGCGTGGGATCTCCGGCGAGGAGTGGGAGCGCGTTTTCGAGGTCGACCTGCTCGGCGTCTGGCGGACGGTGCGCGCGGCGCTGCCGCAGATCGTCGAGCACAAGGGGCAGATGGTCGTGATCTCCTCCGTCTACGCCTTTGCCAACGGCATGGGCAACACCCCCTACGCAGTCGCCAAGTCGGGCGTCGAGTCGCTCGGGCGGGCGCTGCGGATCGAGCTGGCGCCGCACGGGGCCAGCTCCACGGTTGCCTACTTCGGCTGGGTCGACACCAAACTGGTCCAGGACGCCTTCGAGGAGAACGGGGGGCGCATCCGTGACCTCAGCCCCGATTTCCTCCTGAAGCGAATCACCCCGGACGAGGCGGGCGCAGCGCTGGTGCGCGGGATCGAGGAACGCGCGCCGCGCGTCTTCGCCCCCAGGTGGTGGCGCTACGTCTCCGCCCTGCGCGGCCTGATCAATCCCCTGCTGGACCGCCGCATGGAGGGCGACGCCAAAACCCAGGCGCTGATTCGCGACATCGACGCGGAAACGGTCGACGCGGGCCAAAGCCCAGGCGCGAGCTAGACCTTAAGCGCGCGCCGCTTCTCGTACTCGGCGCGCTGCACATGGTCATAGAGCGTCTCCGGAGCGATGTCGGCTTCGTTCGGCCATACGATCGTGTTACCGCCATCGTCGATGCTCAACTTGCGGAAGAACTCGACATCCTGCAACGGTTCGAAGACCCCGCCAAAATCGAGCAGGTAGGAAAGGTCCACATCGGCTGCGAGTCCATCCTCGAACCGCAGGTGGACCACATAGCCATCCCGCGGCACTGCTTCGAGCAGTTTTGGTGGCAAAGCCAGCATGCCTCGATGGTAGGCGATTAGCCGAGGGGGTCGATCGGGAGCAGTGGTTGATGGGCACGCGCCCGCGTCCAGTTGGCCCTCAACTCACTCTCGTGCAAGCGCGCCCACCTCCTCACCATCTGCTCCACACGGGGCGGCCGTGCTCCTACGATGTAATTCAGATCCTCGATCCCGAACGTTGCTTTTGCGCCGGCATACTCAGCGTGGAAGTGCGGCCTGCCGGAATGGAAGTCCTCATTGAAGAACATCCTGATGGTGACGCCATAGAAATGGCTCACTCGGGGCATGGGGAAGGTTGGCGCCGCTCCAGCACCAGATCGAGGAGTCGCTTGGGGTCGACTTCGCGCTTGTCGCACTGGGAAGTCATCACGCCCCGGACGATGCGATCGCTGGTGAGGAACATCGAACGATGCTCGCTGGGACTCCGTCAAGGAACAAGACGCGGGTGTCTCAACTGAGCGCCGAAAGCGCTCCTTCCTCCGTTGGGTTTCAGTTGGCGCGGGTTAGCCGCTCGAGTAGCACGATCGCGGACTCGTACGGCTCGCCGGTGGCGCGCTCGAGGCCGATCTCACAGGTGCGGTTGTTGGAGAGGCGGGCGTCGAAGCTGCGGCCGGAGAGCTCAGCGGCTTGGGGCGCGGTCGCAGCGGCGGTCAGCTCCGGGTGGCTGACGCCCCGGTCGCCGGCGAAACCACAGCAGGTCGCCGAGGGGGCGATGTAGACGTCGTCCGCGAGCGCGTCGGCGAGCGCGGCGAGGCGATGCGAGAGGCCCATGTGACGGGTGGCGCAGGTTGGGTGGACGGTGGCGGAACCGACCCTCTCCCCCACCTCGAGCCAAGGCAGCAGGCGGTCGTGCGCCCACGTCACCGAGTCAAGGATCTCCAGCTTGCCGAGGCGCTCGGCGTTCTCCTCGGAGAGGACGCCGGCCCCGGGCTCGGCAACTGAGGCGGTGCAGGAGGCGGCGTCGAAGACGACCGGCAGCGCCCCTTCCCCGCTCCAGCCCCAAAGCCGCTCGACCATCTCGTTCGCCTTGTGCCGGTGGGCCGCGCCGAACCCTTTCGAGCTCCAGGGCAGCCCGCAGCAGCTCCCCACCACGTCCTCCGGCACCCACACCGGCAGTCCCGCCCGCGCCGAGACCTCGACCAGCGCCTCCACGACCCACGGCCGATGGGCCGATAAGTCGCCTACGTCTCGACTTTTCGGCCCATCGGCGGGGGAGCCGAAGATGCGGTTGGTGCAGGAGGGGACGTAGACGGCGGCGGCGCCGGTGTGCAGGGTCGCCGGCAACTTGCCTCGGGCCGGCGGCGGCAGGGCGCGGCCGCGCTCGGTCCGGCGCGCCAGCGGGCCGCCGAGGCGCAGGGCGGCACGCGAGGCGCCCTCCACCGTCCCCCAGCGCTTCGCCGTGGCCAGCGCCGCCCGTTCGGCGCGCTCGGTGTGCCTCGCCTCCCGCAGTTCCTTGACCAGCTGGCCGGTGTCGATTCCGACCGGGCAGGCGAGCTGACAGGAGCCATCGGCCGCGCAGGTCTCCATCGCCTCGTACTCGTATTCCTCCAGCAGCGCCCGCTGCAGGGGAGAGCCGGTCGGCTGGCGGGCGATCTCCCGCCGCAGCACGATCCGCTGCCGCGGCGTCGTGGTCAGGTTGCGACTGGGGCAGACCGGCTCACAGAACCCGCACTCGACGCAGGTCGTGGCGGACTCCTCGATCGGCGGCGTCGTTTTCAGGTTGCGCAGGTGGACGCCGGGGTCGCGGTTGAGGACGACGCCGGGCGAGAGCACGCCATCGGGGTCGGCCAGCTGCTTCACGCGCCACATCAGCTCGGTTGCCCGCTCCCCCCACTCCCGTTCCACATAGGGGGCCATGTTGATCCCGGTGCCGTGCTCGGCCTTGAGCGAGCCGTCGTACTTGTCGACGATCAGCTCAACCAGGCCGGACATGAAGGCCTCGTAGCGCTCCAGGTCCTCCTGCTTGGCGAAGTCCGGGGTCAGCATGAAGTGGAGGTTGCCGGCCGAGGCGTGGCCCGCCACCCCGGGCAAGAAGCCGTGCTCGCCGAGCAGCGCCTGCAGGTCGCGGGCGCCTTCGGCGATCCGCTCCGGCGGCACGCAGACGTCCTCGACGATCAACGCCGTGCCGGGCAGCCGCAGCTTGCCGATCAGCCCGTGCAGGCCCTCGCGCACCCGCCAGGCGAGCTCGATCTTCTCCAGCTCGCGGCTGAAGGCGATCGGCCGGATCGTCTCGTGGGCGCCGAGGACCTCGTCCGCCCGGGCGAGGTGAGCGTCGAGCTCGGCATCGTCGGCGCCGCCGAACTCGACCAGCAGCACCGCCGAATCCGGCGGCAGCTCTTTCCACTCCTGCGGGGCGCCGACCATGTTCCAGGCGGCGGTGATCAGCGCCGGCGCGACCATCAGCTCAACCGCGCTGGCGCCGGCCTCGACCAGGTCGCGAACCGGGGCGATCGCGGCGTCGATGCTGGGAAAGTGAACCCAGGCGGTGGTCGTCATCGCCGGCAGCGGCACCGTCTCGAAGACGGCCTCGGCGACGAAGGCGAGCGTGCCCTCGGAGCCGACCACGAGGCGGCGGAAGATCTCCAGCGGCTCCTCGGCGTCGAGGAAGGCGCAGAGCCGGTAGCCGGTCGTGTTCTTGATCGCGAACTTGCGGCGGATGCGCTCGCTCAGCTCGGGGTCGGCGCGGATCTCGTCGCGGATCGCGGCGAGGCCGGCGGCCAGCTCCGGCTCGACCGCGGTGAAGCGCTCGGCGGCACCCGGCGCGGCGGTGTCGATCGTCGTCCCTGAGGGCAGGACCAGGGTCATCGATCGCACGGTCGAGTAGGAGTCCTTCGTCACCCCGCAGCGCATCCCGCCGGAGTTGTTGGCGACGACGCCGCCGACGCAGGCGATATCGGTGCTGGCGGGATCGGGGCCGAGTTTGCGCCCGTATGGGGCGAGGACGCGGTTGGCGTGACCGAGCACGGTGCCGGGCTTGACCCGGGCGAGCGCCGCCTCGATTTCGGCGCCCCCCTCGCGCGGCGCGCCGGCCTCGACCGCCACGCCGGCGAAGTGGCGTCGCACGTCGACGAGGATGCCGTCGCTCTGCCCCTGCCCGTTGAGGCTGGTTCCCCCGGCCCGGAAGGTGACCGGGATTCCCCGCTCGCGACCGTAGGCGAGGACCTTGGCGACGTCACCGGCCTCGCGCGCCACCACCACCGCCCGCGGGAAGAGCCGGTAGGGGCTGGCGTCGGAGGCGTACTTGATGATGTCGCCGGGGCTGGAGAGGACGCGGTCAGATCCGAGCAGCGCCTCCAGTTCGCCCCGCAGCGGCTGGGCAACCCCGGCGGCGATCTCGTCGGGGGCGCGGTCCGGCGCCGGTGCGTCGGCCTGGGGAGCGAGCGACTGCGGGCTGCGCTCGAGCAGGGCCATCGATTGACCTTAGAAGAGCGCCATGCCCGGCGTCACCGGGACTTCGACAAGCTCCGGCCGCGAGGAGGCGAGGGCGGTGGAGAGCGCCTCGCGGACCCCGTCGCGATCGGCCGCGCGGTGGATCTCGACCCCGTAGCCTGCGGCAACCGAGGCGACGTCGAGCTTCGGCAGGTTGAGGCCGGGCGCGCCGCTCACCCCCTCGGCTTCGGCGAACCACTTGAGGATCCCGTACTCCTGGTTCTGGAGGACGAGGAAGGTGACCGGCGTCTTGTAGGCGACGGCGCTCCAGAAGGCGCTGATCGCGTACTGGGCCGAGCCCTCTCCGAGCACGCAGACGACTGGCCGGTCCGGCTGCGCCAGCTGCACCCCGACCGAGGCCGCGAGGCCGAAGCCGAGGCCGCCGCCGGCGGCGAAGTAGTAGCTGCCGGGCCGCGAGAGCCGCAGCTGGTTGCGCAGCGCCAGGGTGCTGGTCGGCGACTCGAGCACGACGATGCCGTCCTCGGGCAGGACCTCGCCGAGGGCGGTGTGCACGGTCGAGGGATTGAGCGGGTCCGTTGGCGGAATTTCCTGCGGCTGCTGGTTCGGCTCCGGCACCGCCCGGCTCGACTCCGGCACCGCCGCCAGCAGTGCCTCCAGCGTCAGCTTGACGTCGGCCACGATCGCGTCGCCCATCGGCGCCCGTACCGCCTCGTCGGGATCGCTGGTGATCGCGACCAGCTTCGCCCCCTCCGGCAGCAGCCGGCCGGGGATGTGCGGGTAATAGGGGAAGACGGAGCTGCCGACGACGACGATCAGGTCGTGGGCCTCGAGCGTCTGCGCGACCGGACCGATCGCCGGCGGGAGCACACCGCGGAAGTTGGGGTGCCCCTCGGGGAAGCCGAGCCGGTTGCCGCCGGTTGCCGGGGTTGCCCAGACCGGCAGGCGCTGGCGCTCGGCCAGGGCGATGCCGAGATCCCAGGCGCCGCTGGCGTCGATGTCGGGGCCAGCGACGAGAACCGGGTTGGCGGCGGCGTCGAGCTGCTCGGCGAGGGTTCGCACCGCCTCCGGGTCGGCGACGGCGCGGGCCGTCACCTGGCGCTCGATCGCGGCCTGGGCGTCGTCCGCGTCGACCTCTACCCCCCAGTCGTCCATCGGCAGCGAGACGAAGACGGGGCCGCGCGGCGGCAGCGAGGCGAGGTGGGCGCCGTGGGCAAGGGCCAGCGGCACGTCCTCGGCCCGCGGCGGCTCGTAGGACCACTTGACCAGCGGGTGCGGCATCCGCGTCGCGTCGCGGTTGGTCAGGTTCGCCTGCAGGGTGATCTGCGCCCGCGCCTGCTGGCCGGCGGTGACCAGCAGCGGCGAGTGGTTGGCCTGAGCGTTGAAGATCGCCCCCATCGCGTTGCCGACGCCGGGCGCGGTGTGGAGGTTGACGACGGTGGTCTTGCCGGAAGCCTGCGCGAAGCCGTCGGCCATCCCGACCACGACCGCCTCCTGTAGCCCAAGCACGTAGCGAAAGTCCGAGGGGAAGTCGGCGAGCATCGGCAGCTCGGTCGAGCCGGGGTTGCCGAACATCGTCGTCATCCCGTGGGCTCGGAAGAGATCGAAGGCGGCGTCGCGAACGGTGGGCATGGCGCGAACCCTATCCGGCGCGATTCAAGGCGGCCGCCGGTGGGTGTCGATAGGCCGAGGGTGAGAAACAGGACTTTCAGCCTCGGCCGCGACGCCGAGCGCGTCGGCTTGGTGCTGGCGCTTGCCTGCGCGGCCCTGCTCCTGATCGCGTCCGCCGCCTCTGCGGGGCCGGTCTCGACCCGGGCCGTCTACACCGTAGGCAAAATCGTGCCGATTCCGGCCTCGATCCCGCATGAAGCAGGCGACATGGTCGACAAGCGGATCCTGCCCAACCTGCGCTGGCTCGCCCAGCGCTACCCGATCTACGTAACCGACGGCTTCTCGGGCACGCTGCCCAGCGGCGAGCACGCCGGCTGCGACAACTGCCATACCCGCGGCTCCGACCACCACAACGGGCTCGCCGTCGACATCGTCCCGATCGGCGGCGGGACGAAATGCGACGCCAGTTGGGCGCCGATCACCCGCCTCGCCCTCTGGGCCGAGCCGAAACAGGGCCTGCCCGCCCCGCCCTTCCGCTGGGTCGGCTATGACGGCGACGCCGGTCACGGCTGCGGCCACCACCTTCACCTCTCCTGGAACCACGCCGTCGTGCCCGAGTTCGAGCTCGCCGAATGGGTTGAAGTCTTCCCGGTCGGCCCCGCAGAACCGGGAGCCGAAAAACCGCCGCGCAGGAAACGGCCGGCCGCGCCCAAGCCGCCGCCCGGTCCCTCCGGCGGCATCTCCACGGTCCGCACCGGCGGCCTCGCTCCGCGAGTCGACTGAGGCCTCGCCGAACGCGAGCGATTAGTGGGGCTATAGCCCCCAAAAACGCACGAGAAACGAGACCGCCGCCGCTCCATAGGATGGATTGCCGATGCGCGTTGCCGCGATTGCGATCATCGTCTCCCTCACCTTCCTCGCCGCCGGCTGCGGCGGCGAGGACCACTCCACCCCGATCGCCTGCCTCGAAGGCGCGCCCGCCTACGTCGAGGCCCTCGGCAAGGCGCCAGGCCAAGTGAGGCTCGGCGGCGAGACGCCGATCAGCGACTGCCTGGCTGAGAACCAGCAGGGCGGCGACCTGGCGACGGTCGGAGAAGCGATGATCGAGGCGGCAACCGAGCTCAGCGCGGAGGCGCGGGGCGAGCCCGGCGGCGACGCAGGCATCCGGCTCGGCTACCTGATCGGCGCCGCCCAGCGCGGGGCCGACCGCACCGAAGGCATCCACGCCGATCTGCTCCGCCGCCTTGTCGTCTCCGCCCGCTACGCCCCCGGCAACCAGCCGCTGCCCCCCGCCTTCCTGCGCAGGTACCGCGAGGGCTTCGACGCCGGCCGCGCTCGCGGCTGAATACGCTGCGGTGGAATGACCGAATCTACGAACGGCCGCGAAAACCAAGCAGCTCGAGGACGAGGGAGGGAGTGTGCTCCGCACATGACCGACCGGGGACGCCGAGATGCGCCGGTTTGCAGCAGCCGCGATTGAGGAGAAACATGCCCGAGCAGCTCTGGGGTGGCGAGACCACCAAGGCCGTCGACAACTTCCCCGTCTCCGGTGAGCGGGTGCCGGTGCCGGTGGTGCGCTGGCTGGGCCGAATCAAGGCCGCCGCGGCGGAGGTCAACGGCGAGCTTGGCCTGCTCGACGGCGAGCTGGCCGAGCGCATCGCCGCGGCCGGCAAGTCGGTTGCCGAAGGAGAGCACGACGACCAGTTCCCGATCGACGTCTTCCAGACCGGCTCCGGCACCTCCTCGAACATGAACGCCAACGAGGTGCTGGCCAACCTCGCCGGCGAGGGTGCCCACGCCAACGACCACGTCAACATGGGGCAGTCCTCGAACGACGTCTTCCCCAGCGCGGTGCACCTGGCAGCTTTGGACGAGGTCAGCCGCGACCTGCTGCCGGCGATGGGCGCGCTGGAGGCGGCGCTCGAGGCCAAGGCGACCCAGTTCGGCGACGTCGTCAAGGCCGGCCGCACCCACCTGATGGACGCAGTTCCGGTCACCCTCGGCCAGGAGTTCGGCGGCTACGCGGCCCAGGTCCGGCTCGGCATCCAGCGGGTCGAGGCGACGTTGCGACGGGTCGGCCAGATCCCACTCGGCGGCACCGCAACCGGCACCGGCCTCAACACCCATCCGGAGTTCGCCGCCAAGGTGCGCGCGAACCTGGCCGCCGACACCGGCCTGGAGATCTCCGGGCCGCTCGACCCCTTCGAGGCCCAGGGCAACCGCGACTCGCTGGTCGAGCTCTCGGGTGCGCTCAAGGTCTACGCCGTCTCTCTGAACAAGATCGCCAACGATCTGGCGCTGATGGGCTCGGGCCCACGCGCCGGCCTCGCCGAGCTGCGGCTGCCGGAGCTGCAGAAGGGCTCCTCGATCATGCCCGGCAAGGTCAACCCCGTGATCCCGGAGGTGGTGATCCAGGTCGCCGCCCAGGTGATCGGGAATGACACCGCGATCACCGTCGCCGGCAGCCAGGGCCAGTTCGAGCTCAACGTGCGGGTGCCGCTGATCGCCCGCAACCTGCTCGACTCGGTCAAGCTGCTGGCCTCCGCCTCGCGCCTGCTCGATGAGAAATGCGTCGCCGGCCTCGAGGCCAACGAGGAGATGACCGAGCGCCACGCCGAGGCCACCCTGGCGACGGCGACCGCGCTCAACCCCCATATCGGCTACGACCGGGCGGCGGACATAGTCAAGGCCGCCGCCGAGTCGGGCCGCTCGCTGCGCGAGGTAGCGCTCGAGCAGGGGGTCGAGCCCGCTGTCCTCGAGGAAGCCCTGGACCACCGGCGCATGGCACGGCCGCACGAGTAGGACTCCCACCAGCTGTCGGAAGGGGGCCGGGAGGGTCTCTCCAGACACTCAACATCGAGCCATAGGCGAGATGTGTCTGGAGAGACCCTCCCGGCCCCCTTTTCTACACCTAGCGCGGGTCGTCGACGAGCAGCTCGACGTTGCGGTCTTTGGGCTGGCCTTCCCCAAGGGGGGCGCCGGACTGGAGGTCGTTGAAGCTCATGGTTCGGGCTGCGGAGGCGAGGTCGTTGAAGTCCATGGCGGATGCCGGGGTGCCCGGTGCTGGGGCGGCGGCCTGGCCGACGTGGTCGAGGATCGTGCCGAAGATCGAGAGCGTGCCGTCGTGGTTGTCGAAGACCTCGAGCAGGCGGCTCTGCTGGGGCCAGTCGGCCTCGGCGGCGACGCGGATGCTCCAGAAGCCCCCCGTCCCACTCGGGTTCGGGAACGGGTTGACGAAGTTGTCGTGGGAGTGGCCCGCCACCCAGGCGATCGCGTTCGGGAATTCGTGCAGGAGGTTGACGGCGTCAGCCTGAAGGTGAATCGGCTGGGAACCACGGGGGTCGAGGTCGCAGCCGGGGTTGAGGTCGTGGCCGTGTGCGTCGGCGAGCGCGCACAGCGGCGCCAGCTCGTCGGGAGCGTCGGCGACGAGGCTCTCGGGCGCGTGGTGGCTGAACAGCACCACCAGCTCGTCCGCCGCGGTGGCCGCCTGCAACTGCCCGCGCAGCCATTTGAACTGGGGATCGTCGATGTTCCCGTCCGAGGTGGATTTGCCCGTCGGCGTGAGGACCGTGCCGGCCTCGGCAACCGTGTCGACGGCGATGAAACGCATCCCCGGCGCGGGGCTCCACGCGTAGTAACCGGCGGCGCCTTTGGAGGCCGTCTCCTCGGCGGCGTCGATGAAGTCGAAGCCGTGGCCGTCCGCCTGCGAGCCGCCTTTGAAGACGTCCTTGTACTGCTTCTTGGAGACGAACTGGCGTTTTGGGTCGCCCGGGACGACGGCGGTGTTCTGCGGGCTGGTCAGGAACGAGGCGAGCAGGGTCGTCGGGTTGAGCAGCGAGGAGAGCAGGCCCGCGGCGTTTTCCGGATTGGGGACCGGGCCGATCGGCTTGAGGCAGCCGGTCGCGACGAGCTCGTAGTTCGCGTTGGCCGCCGCGTTGCCCTGCACGAGCGCGTCGTGGTTGCCGAAAGCGACGTAGGAGGGGACGCTCAGCCCACTTGCCGTGAACGACTGCTGCGCCCGGTTCATCAGCCCGGGGTATTTGGGCCAGGCCGCGTGAGGGCCTTTCGGGCTGTTCGGGTCGTAGAACTCCGGGAATGGGCCCTCGACGTAGTCCTGGTAGTCCTGAACCCCGGTGTAGCGGGCGGCCTCCGCGGCGCCCGGCACGAACAGGTTGGGACAGAGGGGGTGCGAGTAGGTCGCCTTGTCGACGCCGCTGTTCGGGTTCAGCGCGCCGCCCTCGAGCAGCGTCCGCACCCAAAGCGTCTCGTTGAGCTGCTGGCTGTCGGCGGAGTCGCCGGTGTCGATCGTGAATTCCATGGCGCTGCGGGCGCCGCTGCCGTCCGCGACGGGGCTCGCGGCCGCGAACTGGTTGACCTGACGGATCATCGCCTCGTCGATCTGCGGCTCGAGTGCCTCCCAGGGTCGCCAGGCGGCGCCGAACGGCAGGTTCAGCGGCGTCGAGAGGGGGTCGATGACCTCGACCCGCGCCGGCGACTCCTCGTCGGCGAGCTGGAAGTCGGAGAGCTGTCCGAAGTAGACGAGCGAGGTGCGTTCCTGGTCGCGAGTCGCCCCCGCGGCGCCGAGCTCCTGCCGCACGACGTAGGGCTCGCCGGCACCCAGCTGGAGGAAACGGAAGGCGCCGGGTGCAGCCGGCACGAGGCGCTGTTCGAGGCTGGTTTTGCCAACCGTGTCGGAAACCGCGGCGATCGTCGCGGTCGCTCCCGCCACAGTCGCCAGCAAAGCCGCGGTGACGACACCCAGCCAAATGATCGCTCTCCGACGCCTCATCTCTCCTCGACTCGAAGGGTCTTAGTGCTTAGCGTTACTCCTCACCTTACCTAATTTTAGGTGGGGGATGTCTTTGCGTGGTCCTATCGCACGCGCGCCGCTTCGACAAGGCTTTCGGCCCGACGCCAGGCTCGCTTGCGCTGATCCGAGCTCACAGGTGGTGCGTCGTACTCGGCTCGCGCCTTCATCTGGAGCAGGGCGCGCAGCGCGCCGGCCAGCTGTCGTCCCCCAGGAGTCACCTTCGAAAGCTCGGAGACAGCCTGAAAATGGTCGTCGCCTTGGACGAAATGACCCAGTGCTTTGCAACAGATCACGTCTGAGGCGGCGATTCCGGCGAGGACGCAGAGAGTGACGAACGCATCGCCGATCTCGGTCTCGTCATCCGCGAGGTCTCGCAAGGTCGCGGCCGCGTCCAGGAACTGCTCCGCCTTGCTCAGGCGACCGCGTGCGAGCGACTCGTCGCAGTTCCGTTTTCGAGTCGTCATTTCTCGGTCAGATACTCAATTGCGAACGAAGGTCTCGCCGGGAGCCATAGAGGTCGATTCCGTCGAAGAGCGCTTTCACGAGAACGTGCTGAGCCGACCCGTCGGTCAGCTCAGGCAGGGAAAGCTCGATCAGACGAGCGTCGTTGCCGGTCCAGCTGGTGGCATCGCGCTCCAAGCTCCCAAGTTGCTCTTGCCACTCGGGATCGTCCTCGTCGATGCGAGGGTCCCGAACCACCAGCAGATCGAGGTCGCTTTGCGGCCCAGCCTCGTTCCTGGCAACCGAGCCGAAGAGAAGCGCAAAGTGAGGGGACCGCTCCCACCGTGCGATCGTCGCTCGGAGGTGCGTGACGAGCTCGACCTCGCAGGGAAGCCAGCCCTTCCACGTAGGGAGCAGCGATGTGGCTTCGATTCAGCCGGTAGAGCTTCGCCTGCCCTGCCTGCCTCCTGGCAACGATGCCTTGCTCCACGAGCCGGTCGGCCGCCTTGCGCACTCCATGCTCAGAACCGCGGCCCAGGACCTGGTGTATTCGCCGGCCGCTGAACTCCTCCTCAGCCCCTGCGAGGACGTCGAGAACCCCCCCGTCGAGGGTGGGGGTGACGACGCTGAAAGGCTGGCGGAAGTCCATTTCCATCCCTACTATATATGGGATACCCCAAATATAGTAGGGATTCAGCCCTGCAGGGTTACGAAGCGCTCCTCGGTCAGCTCGAGGACGGCGTAGGCGGGGCCCTCGCGGGTGTTGCCGGAGTCCTTGACGCCGCCGTAGGGCTGCTGGTCGGCGCGGAAGGTCGGCACCTCGTTGATCAGAACGCCGCCGAACTCGAGCCTGCGGCCGGCCTCGAGGCCACGGCCGATGTCGCGGCTGAAGACGCCGGCCTGGAGGCCGAACTTGGAATCGTTGGCCAGATCCAGCGCCTCGCCGAACTCGGAATAGGTGTCGATCGTCGCCACCGGGCCGAAGATCTCCTCGCACCAGACCTTGGCGTCTTTGGGCGGCGAGGAGAGCAGCGTCGGCGCCAGGCAACGGCCCTCGTCGACCAGCTCGCCGCCGGTCAGCAGCGAGGCACCGGCGGCGACCGCCTCGTCGACCCAGCCCTTGACGCGGTCGCGGTCATCGGGAGTGATCAGCGGCCCGACATCGGTCCCCGAGTCGAGCGGATCTCCCACGCTCAACTTCTCGGCGTTGGCGACCAGGCGCTCGGTGAAGGCATCGGCGACGTCCTCGTGGACGAGGATGCGCTGGATCGAGATGCAGCTCTGGCCGGCGTGCGAGAAGGCGTGGATCTGGGCTTTGTCGGCGGCCGCCTCCCAGTCGCCGTCGGCGTGGACGATCAGCGGCGCGTTCGACCCGAGCTCGAGGTTGACCTTCTTGTGGGGCACGCGGCTGCGGATGTCCCAGCCGACCCCGGCCGAGCCGGTGAAGGTGATCGCCTTGGTCAACTCGTGCTCGACGATCGCGTTGCCGACCTTCGAGCCGGGGCCCGGGATGACGCTGAGCCAACCGTCCGGCAACCCCGCCTCCTGGAGGATCGCCGCCAGCTTCAGGGCCGAGATCGGCGTCTGGCCGGCGGGCTTGAGGACGATCGCGTTGCCGGCGGCGATCGCCGGCCCGAGCTTGTGGGCGGCGAGGTTGAGCGGGAAGTTGAAGGGGCTGATCGCGCCGACCACCCCGTAGGGGACGCGCAGCATCACCCCGAGCTTGCCGGCGCCGGCCGGCGAGGCGTCCATCGGCACCGTGCCGCCGGTCAGCTTGCGCGCCTCGACGGCCGAGAAGGTGAGCGTGTCGACGCAGCGCTGCGCCTCGACCGTGGCCGTCTTCAGCGGCTTGCCGGCCTCGGCGGCGATCGTCAGCGCCATCTCCTCGACCCGCTCGCCGACCAGCTCGGCGGCGCGGTCGAGGACCGCGGCGCGCTCGTGCTGGGGGAAGTCGGCGGACTCGAAGGCCTCCTGAGCGGCGGCGACGGCGCGCTCGACCAGCGCCTCGTCCCCCTGGGCAACCCGGCCGACGGCGCTGCCGTCGTAGGGGTTCGCGACCTCGTCCCACTCGCCGGTCTCGATCCACTCGCCCGCGGCCAGCAGCTTGTGGTCGACCGCTTGCACCGCCTGCGTTGCCATTCCGACCTCCTCCGTCGCTTCAGGCCAGCGTAGCGCCCGGCTCACTCCGCCACGCTGGGCATGAGCAGGTACTCGAGCAGCAGCTCTCGCGACTGCGGAAGCAGCTCGGCTTCGCCGGCGAGCACCCGCCCGGAGAGATAGGAGGCAAGGCCGCCGGCAAGCATCAGCGCTGTCTCTGCTGACAGCGCCTCGCCAGGACGGAGCTTGGAGGCGGGCGGCTGGAGAGCCCGCGCGAGCCGCGCCAGCGTCCGCTCGTGCGCGGGCCGGGCGATGGCGAGAACCTCGACCAGGAGCAGGTGCGCCAGCGGTGGGTCTGCGGCCAGAAAGTCGAGGCCAGCGCTCAGCCCGGCGGAGAGCTTGGCCTCCCAACCGTCCTGGTCGGCGACTGCGCCTTCAACGGCGGCGGCCAGCCGCTCGACACCCTCCACGTACGCGGTATACGGCTTCGTTCTCAAATCCAGACAGGAGGGGATACAAACACCTCAGTTTCTATTTGTCAAGATACGCACGTGGTATTACTGAAGGTACGGGCTGCGTATGAATCCGGCCAGATCCGGCAGCAGGGCGCCGGCTTGGCCGGCCTGACCGCGGCGGATCTGGCGAGTGAGAATCCACGCAACCCCGCCAACCAGCGTTTCTGCCAGGGTCGCCGGGCGTTTCGCCGGCGGCGGCGCCCCTTCTCGCAGGAGCTCGGCGAATCGCGTCAGCGAGTCGTCATAGCGCTGGGGCGCAGGCGGTGGCGCGGAGGGAGCCTCGATCAGCCACGTGCGGGCGGCAGCAGGATGCTCGGTCACGTAGGTCAGGAGGGCTCCGAGACCGGCCTCGAGTCGATCGAGGCGATCTCCCTCAGCGGCCTCACAGGCCGCCCCTGTGCAACTCAAAGCCTCCGAGATCGTCCGGTCCAGGGCCGCAAAAAAGATCTCTTCCTTGCCGTCGAAGTTGTCGTAGAGCGTTTTCCGTGCCACCCCGGCGCGGGCGGCGATGTCGCTGACCGAGGTTGCCCGGTATCCCTGCTCGGCGCTCAACTCGAGGATCGCGTCGATGAGCCGCCGGCGCTTGCCCCCCGCGATGAACTTGGGTGAGATCATCGGACGTGCGGTCACAGACCCGCCCTACTGCCCCTGCGCCGTAAACGACACCGCCCCCAGCACTTCACCCGCCGCGAACGCCGCCTTGCCCTGAGCAAACGCCTGGTTGAAGGCGGCAGCGGCCCCGGCCTGCAAGCTGAGCGGCGCCCCGCCAAGCGCCACCGTCCGCGCCCTCGGGTCAGAGCTCACCACCCCGCCGCCGAGATCCAGCACCCCCACCCGCCCCTGCTTGCCCGCATACGGGGGCGAGGGCTGCACCTCGCTCTCGGCGCTCTCGACCCTGGCGGCGAGGTCGAGCCAGAGTTCGCGCCAGAAGACCTGGCCGCCGCCGAGCTGGAGGAATTCGAGCGCGCCGCCGCTGCGCAGGGTGCCGGCACTCGCGTCGGGGGCGATCTCGCTGCCGGCGATGATCGGGAAGCTGAAGCTCGGACCGACGTGTTCGGCCGGAAAGATCGGGTTGAGCGCGACGTGCAGGGAGTCGAGCTTGGCGAGGATCTGCGGGTCGAGGAGGACCGTCGCCTTGCCGCTGGGCAGCACCGTCGTCGTTGCCGGCTGGGTCTTGGCAACCAAGGTGCCGATTAACTGCCCTTCGCTGAAAGCGTCTTTGAGCCGCAACCGTTTGTTCAGCCGCGTCGCGGCCTTCGCAGTGAGCGTCAGCTTCGTGGCGGTGAAGGCGCTGGCAAAGCCCTGGCGCTTGAAGGAGATCCTCTTGGCCTTCGCCAGCTTCAGCTGGCCGCCGCCGAGTTTGCCGAGCAGGGGAGTGCGCTTGGTTTTCACCATCAGGTGGTCCAAGGCGAGGTGCTTGCCGCCTGCTTTGATCACCAGCCCGCCTTCGGGCTCCAGCGTGCCCTTGCCGATCGTCGGGTCGACTTCACCGGCGCTGGTCGGGAAGCTGGCGGCCTTGGCGCTGAGCTTGGCGGGAGCGCTGGCGCTGAGCTTGACGCCGTGCTGCTTGAGGAAAGAGCGGAAGGACCGATCGAGAGTGAGCTTCACGGTTCCCGAGCCGACCGGGTCATAGGCGGCCTGTGAGGCAGGGGCGAGGAACGCGAGCAGCGCCAAGGCTCCAGTGCAAAGAGGTGCCGCCCTCACTCGCTCACCCGGCAGCTCTTGTTCACGGTTGCCCCCATCACTTGGTCGTTGGCGAAGTCAAAGCGCGCGTAGGCGAGCGGGAAGGAGGTAAGGCTGGTTCCCGCCGGGGCCGGGCAGCCAGCGTTGAAGTAGCTGCGCTCTTTGCCCCGGTAGGGGTATTTGCGCCGCAGGGTGAGCTTGATCCGGTCCACGTAGCCCCAGGAGCCGAGCGCCTGCGGCAGCGAGGCACTCAGTTCGGTGCCATAAGGCCCGCTGTTGATCCGCTTGATCGCGAAGGCGATCACGAAGGAGCTGAAGAAGGGGTTGGCGGTGTAGATGTGGGTGAGGAGGACTGGTTTGCCCGCCTTGCGGCCGTTGAAGATCAAAAGCCGCCCTCTGGTCGGGTAGGGCACCTGGCCGGGGAGGACGATGTGGGCCCAGAACTGACCGGAGCCGATCAGGGCCTTGCCGCAGTTGGCCAGCGCCCGCTCGGTCGAGGCGGGTTGGATCTGGGCAACCTGGCAGCCTGGGAGACCCTGGGACTGCAGGAGCCCGTGGCGGTTGACCTTGACGCTCATCCGCTGCAGCTGCGGCGGCACGGTGCCGTTGCTGGCGGCGACGTGGCCGGCGACGAAGACGGCGATCGGGGCGGTGCCGGTGCGCGGCAGCTTGAAGGGCTTGATCTGGCTCAGCACGGTGATCCGCAGGCCACCGGACTGGACCACCACCGCGCCGGCGATCCCCGCCCCAGCGGCGAGCAGCGCCAGGGTGAGCGCCCCGGCGCGGGCGAGGCGAGCTGCGGGCACCGGCTAGCGGCTGCGGCGGTGATCGCGAGCCGCCCGCTGGCCTTTGCCTTTGGCGCCCTTGCCCTTGCCCTTCCTCGCTTGCGGGCACTTCGCCTTCAGAACCGGCTTCGCGTTGAACCGCTTGCCGTTGTGGCCCTGGTATTTGACGATCGCCTTGTGCTTGGCGCGGCAGAGGTCGGTGCTGTTTTCGAGCAATCCCTTCTTGCCGCCTTCGAAGTCGACGACCACTTTCGTGACCGGGGCGTCGGGGACGAAGTCGAAGGTGTTGCGGATGCCTCCGTCGACGGAGTCGATGCGGCCGACCGCGTTGAAATCGATCAGGCCGCTGAGGGCCAAGACGAGGTCGGGCAGGGGGTTTTCGGAGCTCCTGAGGAAGACCGGGCCCTCCAAGGGCTCAGAGAGCAGCGGCGTCCAGGCTTTCGCTTTGCCGTAGATGCTTCCCGCTGGGCACTGTGAGCCGTTGCCCGCCCCGGCTTTGAACTGCACGCGGGTGCAGACGGTGCGGATGTGGGACTGATCGAGGAACTCCGAGTGGGGCAGCTGCACGGAGATGCGGCGCGAGTTGGCATCGCCGGCCCTGGGCCGCAAGACGGCGCGCAGGGCCGGGTTCTGGCCGCGCTTGGTGCCGCCTTTGAGGGTCAACGAGAGCCTTGGCTTGAAGTTCAAGCTGGCGCAGTCGGCGGCCTGGAAGGGGGTGGAGACGGTGACCGGGGCGTCATCTGCCGGCGAGGCGAAGTTGAGGCCCGAGCCCAGCACGGTGCTCGCCGTCGAGGTGCGCGAGCAGCTGGTCGGGTTGAGGACGAAGTCGGGCTTATCGACATAGGCCCTGATGTCTCTGAGGTGAACCGGGATGCCCTGGATGATGTGGGGGATCGGGTCTGAGCCGGTGGCGTCGATGAAGACTTCGGCGGTCTCGGGGTTGATCTTCAGGGCCTGGCGCACGACCACGGTGCCGAGGTCAAAGGGGCCGGCCACACCCGAGGTGATCGCGACGATCGAGAGGGCGGAGCCGTTGTAGGGGCCGGCGAGGTAGATCTTGCCGGGGACGTAGGTCAGCGCGGAGCCGACGCCGGCGCCGGCCAGGGTGTGGCCGACCTCCGAGGCCGCTGGGCAGGAGGGGGCTGCCAGCTCTTCGTGGCCGCCCAATGGGCCGGTCCTCGCTTTCGCGGCGGCGATTGCCGCCTCCGGGCAGAAGGGGATGCCGGCGAGCTTGCCGACGATCCCCGGCGGCAGCTTGATCGAGAAGTGGGTGATCTCCTGTTCGGCGTCGGTTCGGAACAGGCGCAGGTTGAAGGGGCTGTATTTGCCGGCGGCGTTGTTGATCGAGCCGGCGATCAGGCCCGGTTTGAAGGGCGGCAGGCCACCTTTGGGGCAGGGGCCTCCGCCTATGCCGGACTTGATCTGAAAGCTCGAAGTCGTGTGATAGGAGGCGGCTGGGTCAGACCAGGGAGTAAAACGCGCCTGGGTGACATATTTGCCGCAGCCAGGCGGAGTGACCAGCGGGCTTCGGGCGCCCTCGTTGAAATGCAAGTGGAAGTGACTGAACGGAAGTTGAGGAAGGTCGTCGAAGGTCGTCACAAGTTGCCCCGTATCCGAATCAGATTCGACCATCCCTGCCTGCTTGACGACGATTCCGCGAGCACGATTGCGAATCACCATGTAGATCGCGATTAACTTGCCGGTTGGATTTTCATATGGGGTGGCGATAAAGAGGGCACCGCCAAGGGTTTCGTCGAGCAACGGGGTTTTCACTTCCACCGTTCCGATCTTCGAGGCCTGTGGACACCCTTGTCCGGGTTCCGAATCAGCGGCCTCCCGTTCAAATCCTGCTTCTGGGCAGGCAAGCAGGCCTTCGGCCTGCGCGGGATTGATCGTCACGCCCTCTGGCAAAGTCACGACTGCCTTTCGAATATGGGCATCCGATATTCCCGAAGGATTGATCAGGCCCTCGTCGTCCACGTCTAGATCGAAGTCAAGACCGGAAGGAGAGGCCGTCGACTGAGCGGTCGGCTTGGCGTTGATGCTTGGAGAAAATCCCAGTTTGTCGCAACCGGTCATCTGAACCGGGTCTGGTGGCTCTGCATGCACCCAGGCGGCGGGCTCCTGCCACGGGCGCGCGGCGAAATGCGTGTTCAGCGGCCCTTCGCACCGGGAGCCCAAGGTGATGAAGGCCCGCTGCTCGCTGCTCGCCGGACAGGTCCCAGGGACCGAGGCAAGGACGCAGTTACCCCGCTCGGAGTCGTGTGCCGAAGCGGCCGGGTTGCCCCAAAGAACAGTCCTGGTCAGGTCAAACGGTTCCGCCTGCGGAAGATTCGTCAGTGCGGCGAATATATTTCGCGTCCCCGCGGTACGGACGCCGCCGTCGACAACGATGGTTACCCCGAGCGCGTGGAAGCCCAGGCGTGCCGCCGCGCCCGGCGGAGGAACGAGGTTATAGACGGCAGCTGGATCGGTAGCGTCCTCCTCGCCGGGAGGGCGAACCAAGACGTACCCGACAGCCGCGCTGGCGGGACATTTTGAGCCTACTTCGTTTTCGAAGTGCGCGAAATCGGCATTCGAACACGTTGGTACGGCGTTGGGGTTAACGACCAAGCCGGGCGGTAGATCGATTTGAAGGTCGCGAAGGGATGCGTCGATTTCAGGTCCAGCCGGACCGTCGTGCGTATTGAGCGCGAATTCGGTGTCCATTGCGGAGGGGTGCGATCCGGCCTGAGTCACAGGCGTCCCATTGGTCTGGCTGAATCTGACGTCGACCGCCTTGAAGCCGAAATCGGCATAAGCGCTGACGGGAGCCAGTATGCCGAGGGCCACGATTGCAGCAAGACTCCTGACTAAACGCCTTATCATCGTGCGGTCCCCCTATGTGCCTTCTTGTGGCGGCGGTTGCAGCGGAGCGGTCGTTTGTTTGGACGCCGTTTCTTTTTGGAGCACTTGGGGGTCGTCACCCAGTTCCCAGGGCCGAAGTAGGAAGCGGAGGCGGGCGTCTCATCGTTGAGCGGAGTCGTCGGGTTCTGGCAGGCAGCACCTTCACATTCGGCCGCCGGACTCAGTGGTGCGGGGACGCCGCCGTTCTCCCTGGCGTCGTAGATGTCGACCAAACCAGGGTCCTGAGCGACCAAGCTCGAGGCGGTCCTGAAGAAGACGTCCCGGCCATTGGGAGTTGCATCCAGGAACTCGGAATCCTGTGCGCTGTCACCGCTGGAGATAAGGCTGAGGCAGCCCTGCGAGGACGGCACAAACAGGTCCCCGCCAATCCCGTGGGCGCAGTCGCTGCGGCCGCTCGATACCTCCCACTCGTAGACATCCTGCCTGCCATTGGTGTCGCGGGGAACCAGGGCGCCGACGCTCTCGAAGAAAAGCCTTTGCCCGTCATCGGTTAGCGCTCGCGAGGGATGAAACGAAGATGCCCAGCCCGGCAAGAAAGCCGCTGCCCAGAAGGGAGTAGGTGCGTTGTGCTTAGGCGCGATGTCTTCCCCGAGGGGGCGGGCGCCGCCTGGATCGCAGGAGACGCAAACCAGCTCGTCCGGCGCGGCGCGGTAGAGGAAGACCTCGGCGTCAGGCTCCCCGCTGAAGCGGTCTGCGTTGTCGTAACCGGTTGGCCGGCCCTTTGACATGAAGGCGAGAGCGGTTCCATCCGGGTTGACTCGCGCAGTGTGACTTCGCGGCAGAACATTGACCGGCGAGGGGATCCCGGTTTCGGTGGTTGGCGACGCATCCTCGGCCGCCAAAGTCGCGACGAATCGATAGCTGCCGTCTTCGTAGAGATACAGGTTCGGGGCTCCGACTTTCGCCCTGTCGCCGTTGCTGTTCTCTTCTTCGCCGGTGAGTTGCTCGGCCGACAGAAAGTAGACCTTGGAGAGATCCGTACTGGAGCCCAACACGCCCATCGCGCCTTTTGCTATCAGCGAGACGTCCGTCAGCACCGCTCCCCCTTCTTCGCGCAGGCTGAACAGATAAAGGCGAGTGGACTCCGGCCCTGGAGCATCAGGATCGAGGCTGAAAAGAACCTTGGATCCGTCGGGGCTCGCACCCCAGAAGCGTGCCGCCGTGGGCGACACGAGGCCGGATATCGGATAGGTGCAGGCCTTGGTCGTTTCGGTGCATTCCCCGCCAACCACCTGACTCTGCTCCTCGGCCGAGTTGATTCGCAAGAAAAGCGGCCCGGGGCCGGCGCCCGCGGCGGTCCAGACGACCCGCTGGCCATCTGAGGAGAGAGCGCCTGCCGTGGTGTTCTCTCCTGGCTCGGCAAAGTGGTTTACCGTCCCGGCGGTGCAGGGTCCGTCGATCGGATCGCCGGCAGGGGTCAAGCAGATATAACGAAGTGGCGAGCCGTCGCAACGCTCATAGAGGCGTTCTCCGGAAACGTGAGCGGCGTCTTCGGTCAGCTTGTCTCCAGCGCTGTAGAGAGTGCAGCTGCCGTCGCCGGATACCGCTTCGATCCGAGGGAAGTATTCCGAATCGTGTCCCGGCGGTTCGACCGTCGTGATCGCGTCATAGCTTCCAGCGTCTGAACCGCAGTTCCGGCGCCGGTAGAGATTTACAAACCCCGCTGGGGCTCCGGTGGCGAGGGGCGGATCGGTGGTGTGAACGAGCCACCCCGTGCAAAGATCGTCGGAGAAAGCCTGAAACTCAATGCCGAGCTTGCACTTGAAGTTGCCACAGATGCTCCTTGCGCCCCGTTCCGGGGAGAGAGCTTTCGTACTCCACCCCTCCCCCTCGCGGCGGCTAGCCAAGTACTGGGAAGCAAATGGTGCTCCGACCGGATCTGCGAAGGCCGCTTCAGAGGAGTAGGTGAGCCTTTCGCCATCGAGAGAGCTTTGGTTCAGACTCTTCGCCACCAACGCGAATCTCGCCACCGTTCTTATCGATCGGCGAGACCATCTCGTAGGCCCGGCAGTTGGGAAGGAGGGCTCCAGCCGCGACTCGATACATCTGGTTCGAACAGTCCTGCTTCAAGGCCGCGGTGGGGAGAAGGGTCGTGAAACTTGCCTCGCTGCCCTCGACCCCCACCTTTCCTCCCACCCCGTAGACCGGTTCATCGCCTGATCCGCTGCTCTGCGCAACGAAGCGGTAGAAGTAGGTTTCGCCAGGCTCCAGGCCAGACAGCACCTGCGGGCTGGTCTGCAAGGGCACGTTCGCCGCCTCCGGGCTGAGCAGGACCCCGGGCGGGAGCGGCTGTTCCAGACATTCCGCCGTCCAGCCCGATGCCAGACAGGACGAGGTGCCGTATTGAACGCGGTAGGTCGTATCGGGGGCAAGACGGGGATTGATCCGGGCCCGCACGACCGCATCCCTGCTGCCGACCGAGACCGCCCACTGATCGAAGATCTCTGGTTCCCCGATCACGGGAGCTCCACAGGTCGTGCCGTAGGCAGCGACATGGGAGGGGGAAGGGAATCCAAACGTCGCGATGAGCAGGCCGTCTCCACCCAGCGCACAGGTACCGAGCGCCACTGCTCCTGGCCGACCCGCGGGTTCCGACGTTGCAGGGGAAGCGGCAAATCTATCGCCCGTTTTCATACCGGCGATCGGCTGGCCAGCGGCGTCGAAGGCGATCACTTCAGTCTCGAGCCTGAGAGTTGGGGCTTTCTGCTCCACGGCTGGGTCATTCGCTTTCGACGATCCGACGGCAACGTAGACGTTGCCGGCCTCGTCAGTTGCCAGTGCTCTGGGAGTCTTCGCTTTCAGCGGCTCGCCCACGATCACTCCAGAGCTATCGAGGCGGTAGACATCCGTGCCTCTAAGAAAGCCGTCTTTGTCACCTTGGAATGCTGCATAGAATCCGCCTGCGACCGGATCAACCGCCAGCGCCATCACCACTTTCCCAGCGAGGCCCGACCCGGTGATCTGGCCTAGGCATACCCCTGAGCTGTCGAATTTCTCGATTCGCCCTGCGTCGCCGACATAGATCGTGTCGGCATTGTCAATCGCAAGATAACCTCCCACTGCGCCGGTGCTGAATTCACCGCAGCTTGGGCCGGGGCTACCGGGTCCGCACGTGTCTCCCGAAGCGGCGGTGCAGAGATTTCCTCCAGTCGTCTGGTTGACACCACCGCCGAACATCAGGAGAAAGTGGCCTTCGGCGTCAAACTTTTGTACACGCAACGTTTCTCGGTCATAGACGTATACGGCACCGAGGCTGTCGATTGCTATCCCCATGGGTCTGGCGAGCTGGCCCGCTCCCGCTCCAGGGAGACCTGCTCGACATCCCGTTTCCACGGTGCAGGTTTGGAGTTGGGGCGAGCCATCGAGCACGCCCCATCCCCACGCTCTTATGAATTCACCGGCGCCAGTGAACTGACTGACCCTCTGGTTGAAAGTCTCTGCGACATAGACGTCGCCGGTGATGGGACTCGTCGCCACGCCCCGCGGGTTATCCAGCCGGCCCGCGTCCCCGCCCGGTGCTCCGTCCTCGGGAACCTGCCAGAGCAGCGGGGGCGCAGCGGCTGCAGCGGTGCCGGCCAGGACGCCCCACACGCCAGCGGTCAGGAGCACGCCGAGCATCCATCCGAGCGCCCGTGAGCGCTGAGGGAAGGCGACGGCCTTGATTCTGCTTTTCAGTGTTTTCAGCGTCATGAGATCCAATCGCGTGCGGTCGTCCTTGATGGGCGCCCGAGACGGCAGACAGGCTGTGGAAACTGTCTGCCGCCCGGTGGCCGTAAACCCCGTCAGGGAGCGGTCACCGCCCAGGTGCCATGGCCATAGTCCAGCCTGTTTTCATAGACGACTTCGAAGAAAGCGCCGGTCTTGCCTGCGCCGATCTCTTCGGGTTTATTTGCTTTGAGAACCAGGCTGACTTCGAATTCGCCAGTGTTCGTGGCCAGACGAGTCGTGTAGACGCAGAGGTGGCCGGCTGCGGCTTTGGGTTCTTCCGCGGTGCCTGGGCAGTCACTGTCGCCCGCGAAGCCAACCGGCTTGACGTGAACCTCCTCTTCGGTCAGCTCAGTCGAAAGCGGAATAGTGAACGAGATTGGCACTTTCGCATGCCCGATCGCGGGCGGAACCTCAAGCGGTCCGTTAGCGACCCACGCCCCCGTCTCGGTCTTACCGGGAGGAAGCGTTTCCGTGAACCCGGTCGCCCCGTCTTTGCCGTTGCAAACGTATTTTTTGCTGGCGGCGTTGCCTTCAACTTCGACTTTGGTGCCGCCTTTTTCACAGTTGGCACCAGCTGACTCAGCGGTGAGGACGACCGATTTACCGGTGGCGCCGGTGGCGCCCAGGTTCCCCTGCGCGCCCTGAATACCCTGGTCGCCTTTGGCGCCGACGGGGCCTGCGGCGCCCGCGGGACCCTGGGTCCCGGCGGCCCCGGGGGCTCCGGGTTTGCCGGCATATTTCTTGGCGATCTTTTCGACTTCCTTCTTCTGCTTGCCGGTGAGGGCGCCGGCGGCGTAGGCGCCGCCGGCCATCGCCATGACGAGGGCGAGGATGGCGATGGTGAGGCCGGCCTTGCCGAAGGGTTCGCGCAGGCTGCGGATCGGGTGGCGAAGACGTTTCATGAGCGTTAGCTACCTCTCTCCTGTGATTGGTGGTGGCTTCCGATTCCTCTCGCAGGGAGAGGTGGCATGGCAGACCAGGAGGAGCAGACGGAGGCTGCTGCCGAAGCTGAGTGGTGTCCCGTTCACTGCGATGCCTCTCCTTGTCCCTGAGCCCCTGCGGTCGCTGCGACCTCGGTGCTCGTTCCCTGTGGACCACTTCCCTGCCATACCGTCTTCGTTCCTATGAGAAGACGTGCGGAGATGTAAACACTTCGATTTGCAAATGTCAAGATACGCACGTGGTATCGCTAGAGATAGCGACGATCTGCAGGGACTTCTCCGGAGAAGGGAATCAGCTACGCGCTGGCTTCTTTGCGCTGCTCGGCGGCATAGTCGGCCGTCGCGGGCTCCAGCCCGCCGGTCGGCGCCGCTTCCGGGACGGGCCGCTCGACGCCATAGAACGCGAGCACGTAGTCCACGAAGTGCGGGATCAGCAGGCGCAGTTGCGCGGCGCGGTCCTGAAGCACCTCGCCGGCGACGCGGGAGGCGATGCCGCCGGCGATCACCTGGTCGATCTCCACCGCCAGGCTCGATTTCGCCGCCGCCTGCGGAATCGCGGTGCGCAGCAGGGTGCCGTAGCGCCGCAGCCACTCGTGGTGGCGGAGCGCTATCTCCCGCCCCGCCGCCGGTGCCTCGACGAAGAGCAGGCGGGCGATGGGAGGCTCGGCGCTGAGCATGCCGAGCGCCGCCCCCAGCGCGGTTTCGACCCGTTCTTCGACCGAGGCGCCCTTCTCGCAGGGCCGCTCCAGGAGCGCCAGCAGCCGTTCGTGGCAGACCTCGTGGGCGGCGGCGAAGCACTCCTGTTTGTCGGCGAAGTTCGAGTAGAAGGCATTGCGGGAGACAGCGGCGCCCTTGACGAGGTCGGCCACCGACATTTGTTCGTAGCCGTGCTCGGCGACGACCCGCGGCACCGCTTCGACCAGGCGCTGGCGCTGGTCCTCCAGCACCTGCTCCGGCGCAAGCGCGTGCCGGCCTCGGGGAAGGCGGCGGGGCCCCTCGTTCTTGGTCCTGGCTCGCGTCTTGGCCATCAGGGAAGGCGGTGTGATCCTTACAGGTACAGCTTAGTTCCTAAATACTCAGGGGGTCAACAAGCCGCCAAGAGGTCGCGACTCCCGGGCGGCGAAGATGTTGGCGCTGTGATGCTTCGATTCAATCCCCGCCAGCGGTTCGCCCGAGCGCTGCCGATAATCGTCGCCAGCCTAGCTTTCCTCGCGCCGGCCGCGGTCGCTGACGGCGCCGTCAGCTGGGTCGTACACGGCCGCGGCTTCGGGCACGGGGTCGGGATGAGCGCCTACGGCGCCTACGGCTTCGCCAAGCACGGCAAGAGCTACCGCTTCATCCTCGGCCACTACTACCGGGGAACGACGATCGGCGCCCTCTCCAAACCGCGGGTCGTGCGCGTCCTGCTCGACATCGCCGGCGGCAACGTCGGCTTCAGCGCCGCCACCAGCGCCTGCGGCCAGCGGCTCGACCCGACGCGCAGCTACCAGGCCCACCGCATCGCCAACTCGGTCGTGTTGCGCAGCTCCGGCGGCAAAAGGCTGGCCGGCTGCGGTCGCAAGCTGCGCGCGGCCGGCAAAGGCAAGATCGAGATCGCTGGTTACGGCAGCTACCGCGGCGCCCTGGAGACGGTGCCGACCGAAAGCGAGGCCGGCTCGCTCAACGTCGTCAACGCGCTCGCCCTCGAGCAGTACGTCAAAGGGGTGATGCCGAACGAGGTGCCGCCGTCCTGGCCGCTGGAGGAGCTGAAGGCGCAGTCCCTCGCCGTGCGTTCGATCGCCCTCACCGGAGCGGTGGGCGGCAACGGCTTCGACCTCTACAGCGACACCCGCAGCCAGGTCTACGAGGGTCTCGAAAGCGAGGACACGCGGACCAACGAGGCCGTCGATGCGACCCGCGGCCAGGTGGTGATGTACGGCGGCGAGGTTGCCCAGACCTTCTACTCGGCCTGCTCGGGCGGCCACACCGAGAGCGTCGTCAACGTCTTCGGCACCGCCATCCCCTACCTCGTCGGCGTTCCCGATCCCTACGACTACTACTGCCCGCTGCACAAATGGACGCTGAAATTCAGCGGGCCAGAGATCAGCGAACGCCTCGGCAGCCTGCTCAAGGGGCGGCTCAAACAGGTAGTGGTGACCAAGCGCGGCGTCTCACCGCGGATCCTCAGCGCCAGGTTGATCGGCACCGGCGGCGTCACCACGGTCAGCGGCTCCGACTTGGAGGTGGCACTGGGCGGCTACGACAGCTGGATGAGCTTCGAGAAGGTGGTCAGCGGCGGCCGCGGCTAGCTCGGCTCAGCCGTCCGGGTAGGGCTGGATCGGGATGCCGTGGTCGGTCTCGCGCATCCCCAGCTCGTAGGCGCCGCCGGCGGGCAGGGTCAGCTTGCGCGGCGGCAGGCCGGGACGTTCCACCGTCAGTTCGAGGTCGGCGACGGAGCAGTTGACCGTGTTGTGCTCGGGGCCCTTGGGGTCGGCGTAGACCCAGCCGACGAAGTCCTTCTCGGGGGCGGAGACGCGGCCGCGGACGACGATGTCCTTGCCGGGAAGGACGAAGGAGCAGACGGTCGGCTCCTCCTCGATCGAGACCGAGCGGATCGCGCCGAGGCCGCCGAGGCGGTGCGGCTCCCCGTCCAGCATCAGCATCCCCGAGGGGATCCAGGGGCTGGTGCGCGAGCCGAGCTTGACCCGAGCCGCGCCGGCGTCGAAGTAGGTGCCGGGGGAGTCGGCGAAGCCGGTGCCCTCGAGCCAGACCCAGCGCTCGGCGTGCTCGCTGCCCCAGTTGTGGCCGATCATCCCCGGCCAGCCGCTGAACTCGATCGACTCGTCGTCGATTTCGAGGCGGCCGTCGAAGTGCGTCAGCGGGACCGGGGCGACGAACTTGGTTTTCGGCAGCGGCGCCTCGTAAAGCCAGTCCGCCGGCAGGTACTTGCAGGGCTGCGCCGCCGCGTCGAAGGTCAGCGACCAGGCGGCGCTGACGGCATCGGTGTCGACCGAGCCCTCTGCCGCGCCCGGGGCAACCTCGGCATCCCCCACTGCGATCCAGGAGCCCGCCGGCACCGACAGTTCCGCGGCGGGAACGGTGACCTTGGTTGCCCGCGGCCCGGCGGCGGCGCGATCGAAGAAGACGAACCAGATCGAGCCGTTGGGCTCGGCGCCCGGCCGCTTGTGAACGGTGTGGCGGATCCAGATCCCGCGACCGCCGCCCGGCTCGCAGGCCTTGATGTAGAAGCTCTCGTAATGGCCCGCCTTGGAGGCGAGCCCAGGAAATCTGGCGCCTTCGTTCATTCGCTGACTCTAACGTCGCCCGCGATCGCCTCCATCATCGCGAGCGCGATGTAGCGTCGCTGACCCCGGGCCCCCTCGTCGCCCTCTCTCAGCACGCCTTTTTCCTCCATGCGACGGAGAAGGCGGAGGGCAGTCGGCCGGCTTATTCCGAGGCGTCCCTCGATCGACTTGGTCGTAACCACCGGGTTCTCACAGATCAGCTCGACCAGGGCCATGGCATTGGCCGTGCCGACGGTCGCCGCAGCCTGACGGTATTGCTCGCGCACCTCGACGATCTGCTGAGCGCGGTCAACCGCGTCAAGGGCCTGGGTGCGGACAGCGGTGAGGAACAGCTCGATCCATGGAACCGGGTCGCCCGTCTCACGAATGGCCTGAAGCGCGTCGTAGTAAGCCTGACGGTGGCGCTCCACGTAGGCGCTCAGATAGAGCAGGGGCGTCCTGAGCCTCCGCCGAGCGACGAGAAAGAAGACGAGTAGTAGCCGGCCGAGGCGTCCGTTGCCGTCGAGGAACGGGTGGATGGTCTCGAACTGGGAATGCAGGAGTGCGTTCTGGACCAGCAGGGGCATTTCCGGCTCCTCGTGAGAGAAGCGCTCCCAGTCGGTCAGCAGCTTCGCCAGCTCGCCGGGCGGAGGCGGGACGAACTGCGCAGTTTCGATCGTCGAGCCGGGTGCTCCGATCCAGTTCTGACTCGTGCGGAGCTCGCCCGGCGCGAGCTCGCGCCCGCGGACGCCGTCCATCAGCCGGCGGTGCATCTCGCAGAGCAGGCGTGTACTGAGGGGTAGAGCGTCGAGTCGCTCGAGGCCCCAGCGCATGGCTGCCACATAGTTGACGACTTCCTCGACGTCCGCGTTAGGCGGTTCGCCCGCGACGTCCGATTCGAGAACCTCCGCCATGCTCGCCTGCGTCCCCTCGATTCGGGTCGACGAAAGAGCCTCTCGCAAGAGGTAGGGACGAAGCAGGAGGTCGGGGTTCGGCAGGAGGCGACCGATACCCGCGAGCTGACCCAGCGCGCCTTCCGCGTCGCCAAGCATCCGCACTGCAGGTCCAGGCAGCTCCAGCGATCGGGGTATCGGCGCGGGGAAATACGCCACATAGCCGTGCACGCCCTGGGTACGGCGAGCCTCGCCAAATACGGTGGGTGGATAGCTCTCCAGCTTCATTGGGAAAACTTTAGCCGACTCTAACGGAAAGCGGCTAAAACGTTAGGGATGCGCCGTGACCCTAACGGGGTCGTCAGGGCCGATCGATGGGAGCGCTAAACCTTGATCGTGATCACGTCGCCGTCCTGGACGACGTAATCGCGGCCCTCGATCCGCAGCTGGCCCTTGTCGCGCGCTTTGGAGTAGCCGCCGCACTCGACCAGCTGCTCCCAGCCGACGACCTCGGCTTTGACGAAGGCTTCCATGATCTCGGTGTGGATCGTGCCGGCGGCCTCGAGCGCGGTGGCTCCGCGGCGCAGCGGCCGGGCGACGGCCTCCTTGCCCTCGCCGGCGGTGAAGAAGACGATCAGGTCGAGCAGCTCGTAGGCGGCGCGGACCAGCCGCGCCAGGCCGGAGCCCTCGACCCCATAGGAGTCGCGCATCTCCTCCGCCTCCTCGGGCTCGAGCTCGGCCAGCTCGCCCTCGATGCGGGCGCTGACCGCGACCACGCCGGCGCCGACCGCGTGGGCGTGGGAGACGACCGCTTCCGGTGCCTCGGCGTCGCCCTCGTCGACGTTGGCGACGTAGAGGATCGGCTTGGTGGTGAGGGCGCCGAGGTTGACCGCTGCTTCCGGCGCCGCATCGGGAACCGGGATCGAGCGGGCGGGGCGGGCGGCGGCGAGCGCCTCGTGCACCGCCTGCAGCCAGCCGTGCTCGGCGATCGCCTCGGCGTCGCCCGACTTCGCCTGCTTGGCGACCCGGCCCAGCCGCCGCTCGACCTGGTCATAGTCGGCGAGCACCAGCTCGGTCTCGATCGTCTCGATGTCGGCGAGCGGGTCGACGCGGCCGTCGGGGTGCGGCACGCCGGAGTCGGCGTGGCAGCGGACCACGTGGCAGATCGCGTCGGTCTCGCGGATCGAGGCGAGGAACTGGTTGCCCAGCCCCTCCCCCTCGGAGGCGCCCTTGACGAGGCCGGCGATGTCGTGGAAGAAGATCGTCGCCGGTTCGAGCTTCGAGCTGCCCACCGTCGCCGCCACCTTCCGCAGCCGCTCGTCCGGCACCTCGGCGACGGCCACATTCGGCTCGATCGTCGTGAATGGGTAGTCGCCCGTCTGCGCCCCACCCTTCGTCAGCGCGTTGAACAGCGTCGACTTGCCGGCATTCGGCAGGCCGACAATCCCGACCTTCATAAGGAGAGCGGCACGATCAGGCCGAGCGCGACGCCGAGCAGGGCGCCGGCGAGGACGTCGGACGGGTAGTGCATCCCCAGGTAGGGGCGGCCGAGCGAGAGGGCGAGGGCAACGAGGAGGGCGCCCGCGGTGGCCGGGTCGACCCGGACCATCGCCGTCGCCACCGCGAAGGAGGAGAGGGCGTGGGCGGAGGGGAAGCTGAGCGAGCTGGGGGCGCCGCCGAGCGGTGGCAGCCCCTCCAGCACCGGGCGCGGGCGCCTGACCAGCAGCTTGATGCCGTAGTTGAGGGCGATCGCGAGCGGCGCCAGCACGGCACAGATCAGCCACTCTTCGCGCCGGTCAGGGTCGAGCAGAGCGAGCGCGAGGCCGAGAACGATCCAGACCACGCCGTTGTTGCCCGCCTTGCCCAGCGCCTTGGCGGCGGACTCGATCGCGGGCGAGTGGCCGCGGGTCCGCATCGTCCGCAGCAGCTTCAGGTCGAGGTCGCGCATCGGCGCGGGAGGATAATCCGCTGCGGATGCCCACCGTCCCCGGCTATGTCCACACCCCCGGCCACCACTGCGGCTCGACCGCGCTGCGCAACCTGCTCGCCTTCCACGGGATCGAGCTCAGCGAGGAGATGGCCTTCGGCCTCGGGGCGGGCGCCAGCTTCTACTACCTGACCCTGGAGGACGCCTCGCCCAGCCGCTGGTTCAACGGCCGCACGGCGCGGCTGGAGGAGAGCTTCCGCGACCTCACCGGCGCCGCCCTGGAGATGCGGACGTTCGCGGAGGGCGACGGCGAGGCCTGGGAGGCGGCCCGGGCCGAGGTCGACAACGGCCACCCCGTCCTCCTGCTTACCGACATCTACCACCTCGACCACTACGGCAACTCCGCCCACTTCCCGGGCCACGCGGTCGTGCTGGCCGGCTACGACGACGAGGTGGCGCGGCTCTCCGACACCGGCTTCGAGGAGCTGCAGACGACCCGCCTCGAGAACCTCGACCGGGCGCGCCACAACGGCCACCCCGCGTACCCGCTGGAAGGCCACATGTTCACTGTCGGCGCCGCAGTCGACCGGGCCCAGCTCGAAGCGGCTGTCCCGCGGGCGATCGAGCGCGCTGCGCGGGAGATGGTCGCGCCGACCTGGGGCGAGTTCGCCGGCCTGCCTGCCGTCGAGCGGCTCGCCGTCGAGGCCGGCTCCTGGCCCGAGGTTGCCGAGGACTGGCAGTGGTGCGCCCGCTTCGCCTACCAGGTGATCGAGCGACGCGGAACCGGCGGCGGCGCCTTCCGGCTCATGTATTCGCGCTTCCTCGAGGAGGCCGGCCGATCCGAGGCACCGCTTGCCGCGGAGGCAGCGGCGCGCTGGACCGAGCTGGCGGAAGCGTTCCGGGCGGCGAGCGAGCGTGAGGAGCCCGAAACCTCCCTCTGGGCTCGGGTCGGCGACGCCGCCGCCCACGTCGCGGAGGCCGAGCGTCGCCTCTGGACCTCGCTGCTCGCCTCCTGAATCGGTCCGAGTGTTAAGGAGAGCCGCTTCTCGTTTGCCTTCTCCCTTCGCTGGGCAACCAGAAAAAACGGTTCAACGAACTTGGAGATAGACAATATGACCGAGGCTAAAACGGCAGTAGAAGAAGGGCAGGAGAAAGCGCAGGAGGCAGTTGGCAAGGCTGGGGGAACGCTGCGCGAGCAGCTCGACCAGCGCTCCACCCAGGCCGGTGAGAAAGTCAGCGGCACCGCCCAGGACCTGCGCAGCGTCGGCGAGGAGCTGCGCAACCAGGGCAAGGAGACGCCGGCGAAAATGGCAGAGAAGGCAGCGGAGCGGACCGAGCAGGTCGGTTCCTACCTGCGGGAGTCCAGCGGCGAGCGCTTGCTCGAAGACATCGAGGACCTCGGCCGGCGGCAGCCGCTGGCGATGCTCGCCGGCGGGCTCGCGGTCGGACTCGTGGCGGCGCGCTTCCTCAAGGCGTCGAGCGAGAACCGGTACCGCAGCCGGGTCGCGGTGGAAGGACCGACGCGGGAGCTGGCGGAAACCCCGCCGACGAGCCGCGATCCCGTTCCAGCGGCTGGCGTGCCGGCCGCCGTACCCCCGCCGCAGGTGCCGGTGGGGGCCAACGCAGGCGCGAACGGGTGAGCGCCGTGGATTCCCAGAACGAGAGCCGCAACAACTCCACCGGGGAGCTGGTCAAACAGCTCTCCAACCAGCTCTCGACGCTGATCCGCAGGGAGCTCGACCTCGCCAAGGCCGAGCTGACGGAGAAAGGAAAGGCGGCCGGAGTCGGCGCCGGGATGTTCGGCGGCGCCGGCGTCGTCGGCCTGTTGGCCCTGGGCGCCCTCACCGCCGCCGTGATCCTGCTGCTTGACAAGGCCATGGACGCGTGGGTGGCGGCACTGATCGTGGCGGCCGTCTACGCGGCCTTCGCGGGAGTGCTCGCGCTCGCCGGCCGCGACCGAGTGCGGGAGGCAACGCCACCCGCCGAACAGACCATCGAAACCGTGAAGGAGGACGTGCAATGGGCGAAGAGCCAGGCCAGATCCGCGAGGAGATAGAGCAGACGCGGTCCGAAATGGGCACCACCGTCGACGCGCTCGCCCACAAGGCGGACGTCAAATCCCGAGTCAAAGAGTCGATCTCCGACAAGAAGGAGCGCCTGCGCGAGCAGATGTCGGGCGCCTCGTCGCGGATTGGCGACGCCACTCCGGAAGCGGGGCAGGTGAAGGACGGCGCCAAGCACGCCGTCGGGGTCGCCGAGGAAAACCCGATCGGCCTGGCCCTCGGCGGCGTCGCCGCCGGCTTCCTGGCCGGCATGCTCCTGCCGAAGACGAGGCTGGAGAACGAACGGGTCGGCCCGATCGCCACCGAGGTCAAGCAGAAGGCCGTGGAGGCGGGCGAAGAGGCCGTCGAACGCGGCAAGGACGTGGCCGGGCAGGTGGCGGAGCAGGCCGTCGAAACGGCGAAAGAGGCCGGCCAGCAGCAGGCCGAGGAGATGAAATCGAGCGCGCAGGAAAGCGCCGAGGAAGTCGCCGAGCACGCACGTCGGTAGCCAGACACCGGCGGGGCCTTTGCGGTCCCGCCGGTGGACTCTTAACTGAAGACAGGATTAGTCGAGCGGGAGAGGGGTATCGAGACGCCATGACTATTGCCGCAGCAATCTTCCTCATAGCCGTCGGCGCGATCCTCAAGTTCGCGACCAACGTCCACGTCCAGGGCGTCAGCCTCGACACCGTGGGCGTCATCCTGATGATCGCCGGCGCCGCCGGCCTCGTCCTCAGCTTCCTGCAGGACGCGATGTGGTCACGCCGCCGCCGCGACGAAGTCCCCCCCGGGGCTGGGCCCGCCGTCGAAGAACGCCGCGAAGTCCGCGAGCCGCCCCGGTACTGAGTCTTCCGCTTCGAGTTGGCCGGTAGGTAATGGGTACGGTCGGGGTCTTGACTCGGCGCGATGCCGTGAGAGGGTCCGGCTGTGAGAGTGGGAATAGCTGTGATGCTGATCGCCCTGGCCGGCGTGTTTGGAACGGCCGGGTGTGGTTCCGACGATTCAGGTCCAACGCAAGAACAACAGCAGGTACGGCAAGAAGCTAAGCGCCAGGCACAGCTCGCCCGAGTACAGGCGAGAGCGAAGGCCCGGGCCGAGGTCCGACGCGCCAAGCGACAGGCTCGTGCCAGAGCGAGGCGTCTTGAGGCGCGGGCCGCCGCGAAGGCCGCGGCAGCTGCCGCGGCAACCGCTGAAGAAGAAGAAGTCGTCGAAGAAGAACCTTCCTCAAGCTGTGACCCCAACTACTCGGGCTGTGTACCGACGTACCCTCCCGATGTCGATTGCTCGGAAGTGGGAGAAACTGTTTCCGTCTATGGCTCGGACCCTCACGGGCTGGACGCAGACGGGGATGGCTCAGGCTGCGAGTGACGTCAGCCGCGCGAAGTAGGCAAACCAGTTGCCGGAGTGCTCTGCGTAAGCGAGATCGGCCTCGGCGGCCTGCCGTTTGAGGCTGGCGAGGGTCGTGAAGTGGGGGTCGCCGAAGAGCTCGCCGACGATGAGGCGGCCGTCGGATTTGAGGACGCGGCGGATCTCGCGTAGCGCGGCGGCGGTGTCGGGTATCTCCCCTAGAACCGCGGTCAGCACCACGGCGTCCATCGAGTCGTCCTCGTAGGGCATAGCCGTCGCATCCCCCTGGGTGGGGACGAGGTTGGTCAGGTCGCGGTCGGCGGCGGCGCGCATGACGTGGTCGAGGAACTCCTGCTGCAGGTCGAAGAGCTCGAGCTTGCCGTCCGGCGCCACCCACTCGGCCAGGTCGAGCGAGTAGTAGCCGGTGCCGACGCCGATCTCGAGCAGGCGCTGGCCCGGCTCCGGGCGCAGGATCGAGCGCAGGCGGTCGCGGGTGATGACGGGGTGCGGGGCTTCGACCCAAAAGCGCTGGCCGTAGGGACAGGCCGACGGGTTCTTGCGCCACCAGAGGGCTGCCGCCAAGGTCGCTCCCGCTGCGGCGCTGAGCAGGAGGCGGGGACGCACCGGGCCTCAGCCGCCGAAGCCGACCCGGTGCTCGCCGGAGTCGATGCGCAGGAAGGCGACTTTGCCGAGATAGAGGGAGATGACGCCGTCCTCCGTGTGGAGGTCGTGCCAGCCGCCCTTGTCCAGCTGCACCCGCAGATCTTTCAAATCTCCCTCGGCGAGGCGGGCGGAGATGACCTGCCCGCCCTCGAAGCCGATCTCGACTCGTTGTGCCTCGGCCATCAGTGTCCTCCCGCGGGTTCGACGATCTCGGTCAGGACCCCGCCGGTGGAGCGAGGGTGAAGAAAGGCGACGCGACTGTCGCGGATGCCGACCCGCGCCTCGGAGTCGATCAGCTCGATTCCGGCGGCGGCGAGCTTTGGCAGGGTCGCGTCGATGTCGTCGACCGCGTAGGCGACATGGTGAAGCCCTTCCCCCTTGCGGGCGAGGAACTTGCCGACGGCGGTGTCGGGACCGAGTGGGCGCAGCAGCTCGACGTGACCCTCGCCAACGTCCAGCAGCACCGCCTCGACGCCCTGCGACTCCACCGTCTCACGGTGGGCAAGCGCCATCTCGAAGCGCTGCTCATAGAGGGCGATGGCGGCGTCGAGGTCCTCGACGGCGACTCCTATGTGGTCGATCCTTCCGAACACGGCGGGCAGTCTATGCGGCCGGCGGCAGCTCGTCGCCGCCGTTGCCGTGCTCGACCCGCAGAATCTCCGCCATCGCCGCGAGGCCGACCTCGAGCTGCTCCGCCGTCGGCTCCTTGGTTGCCCAATGCCGCTGAATTTCACGCCCGGGAGTGTGGAAGGCCTCGGCCAGGGGGTCGCCGTGGTGGCGATCGCTCCAGGCGAACATCTCGACCGCGAGCGAGGCACCGGCGAGGGCGACGCCCCCCCGCACGATGGCGCTCGGCTTCTCGACCAGGCGCTCCAGCAGGACCGTGCCGCCGGCCGAGAGCAGCATCATCGGCAGCATCAGGTTGGAGCCGCAGCGGTCGTGCTCCTTCGGCACCGACGCGACATCGTCGACTCCCTGCTCGTAGGCGGCTATCGCCTTGTGCTCGACGCCGTGGTACGCGGCGAGATCCCGATCCATCAGCGCCACCAGCGCCGGCACCACGCCTACCGCCTGCGCGAGCCCCTCGCGCAGCGCCGAGATCCGGCCGCGCCGCAACAGCCCGGTTGCCACCAGGGTGGCGCCTGCCGCGGCCACGACCCGCCAATCCTCGAAGGGGAGGCGCGCCGCGGGCAGTCGCCGCCGCGCCAGAGGCAGCACCGCCATCGCCTCAGCCAATTTCACCGGCCCGCGCAGGCCCGGCAGCCGCGCCACGAGCTTGGGAACGAGCTCCGGCTTGCGCTCGGAGGAAACCTGAACCTGGCCGTCGCCGTCACGCACCGCCGCCGCCCAGTGGGTAGGCCCGTGAATCAGCAGCCCGTTGCGGAGCGCCATCCCTCCCAGCCGCAACCGCTCAGAGTCGTTCGACGCCATGCGCTCACCTTAGGCCATGGCCGCGGGCGGAAATGCAGAGGGCGCCGAGTCCAGTCCCACTCGACGCCCTCTCCCCCCTGTGTAAGTCCCGACCGAAGGCCCCCAGTCCAGGCCCTCGGCCGGTGTGTCGGCTCTCCCTGGCTCTAGCTTGGAAAGCCGACTCTTAAACCCGGCGATCTCGAAGAAGTTGCGCCGCCGCTAGGACTTGCGAAATCGCTCCCGCAGAGCGATCAGCCGCTGTCGGAGCTCAGCCTCGAAGCCGCGGTCGGTGGGGGTGTAGAAGCGGCGGTCCTCGAGTCCCTCGGGGAGCAACTGCTGGTCGCTGACTCCGCCCGGCTCGTCGTGCGCGTAGCGGTAGCCGGCACCGCGACCGAGCGTCTTGGCACCGGGATAGTGCGCATCGCGAAGGTAGTCCGGCGGCGTCTTGGCGCCGTGCTCTCGGACCTCGGCCCGGGCGGCGGAGAGCGCCCTGTAAGAGGCGTTGGACTTCGGGGCGAGGGCGAGGTAGACGCTGGCCTGGGCGAGGTTGAGCGCACACTCCGGCAGGCCGACGCGGTCGACCGCGCGGGCCGCGGCGTCGGCAACCAGCAGCGCCTGGGGGTCGGCGTTGCCGACATCCTCGGAGGCGAGGATGACCATGCGGCGGGCGATGAAGCGCGGGTCCTCTCCGCCCTCCAGCATCACCGCCAGGTAGTAGAGCGAGGCGTCGACGTCGGAGCCGCGGGTTGCCTTGATCCAGGCGGAGACGAAGTCGTAGTGGCGATCCCCCTGGCGGTCGTAGTCGAGCGCCTTGCGCTGCAGCGCGTCCTCGATCGCGGCGACGTCGATCGTCTTCCCCTGCGCGCGCTCGGCCGCTCGCTCCAGCGCTGACAGCGCCACCCGCGCGTCGCCGCCGCTGCGCTGCGCCAGCATCTCCAGCGCGGCGTCCTCGACCGGCGGCGGTTCGGCCAGCCCACGCTCCGGATCGCGCAGCGCCCGGCGCAGCAGCTCTTCGACCTGCCCCGGCTCCAGCGGTTTCAGCTCATAAATCTGGGAGCGCGAAAGCAGCGCCGAATTCACCTCGAAATACGGATTCTCGGTCGTCGCCCCGATCAGCGTCAGCAGCCCCTCCTCCACCGCCGGCAGCAGCGCGTCCTGCTGGGCCTTGTTGAAGCGGTGGATCTCGTCGAGGAAGAGGATCGTCGGCCGTCCCGACCCCTTCCTGCGCTCCCGCGCCCGCTCGATCACCCCGCGGATCTCGGCTTTCCCAGCATTCACCGCCGACTCCTCCTCAAACGCCCCCTCGGCACCCGCCGCCGCGATCCGCGCCAGCGTCGTCTTCCCCGCCCCCGGCGGCCCGTACAAGATCGCGCTGTGCGGCTTCCCCCCCTCGATCGCGCTCCTCAACGCAGACCCATCCCCAAGGATGTGCTCCTGCCCAACCACCTCGTCCAAATTCCGCGGCCGCATCCGAACCGCCAGCGGCGCATCGCTTGCGGGCACGGCTTCTTTGGATGCCGCGGCGCCGCCAGTGTCAAACAGCTGATCGTCCACCGCCGCTGAGTATGAGGGGATCGGGGGAGGGTCGCCGGAGCCTCCCCGCTGTTGCTCCGCCGACCCTCCCCCGATCCCCTCTCAATCGCTGTCGGCCGACCCCTCCCCCGTGCCCCTCCCCACCCACCGCCGTACAATCGACCTCATGGCTACCACCGAGCTCAAACCCGCCGCCCTGTCCACGTCGACCCTGGAGTCGTTCAACCCCGCCACCGGCGAGCTGGTCGGATCGGTCCCGACGATCACCCCGGACCAGGTCCAGGCCGTGGTCGACGACGTCGCCCGCATCCAGCCCGCATGGGCGGAGCTGCCGGCGAAGACCCGCGCCGCCTACATGCGCCGCGCCGCCGACGGCCTGCTCGACGACATCGACGAGGTGGCCGAGCTGCTGGTCCGCGAGCAGGGCAAGCCGCGCGCCGAGGCCTACACGATGGAGCTGCTGCCAACCGTCGACGCCCTGCACTGGTGCGCCAAGGCCGGCCCGAAGATCCTCGCCGACGAGAAGGTGCCGATGACCCAGGCCTTTACGCTCAGCAAGAAAGGCCACTTCTCCTATGAGCCGATCGGCGTCGTCGGCATCATCGCCCCATGGAACTACCCCTGGTCGATCCCCTTCGGCGAGGTCGCGATCGCGCTGATGGCCGGCAACGGCGTCGTCCTCAAGCCGGCCAGCCTGACGCCGCTGCTGGGCGAGCGGATCGCCAGCGTCTTCGAGAAGGCGGGCCTGCCCGAGGGCCTGGTCCGGGTCGTCCACGGCGGCGGCGCCGTTGGCGACGCACTCGCCCGCTCCAGCGTCGGCAAGGTCTTCTTCACCGGCTCCGTCGACGTCGGCCGCAAGGTCGGCGAGGTCTGCGCCGCCGACCTCAAGGGCTCGGTGCTCGAGCTCGGCGGCAAGGACCCGATGATCGTCTGCGCCGACGCCGACCTCGACAACGCCATCTCCGGCGCCGTCTGGGGCGGCTTCGCCAACGCCGGCCAGACCTGCTCGGGGATCGAGCGCGTCTACGTCGTCCGCGAGGTTGCCGACCGCTTCATCGCCGGCGTCACCCGCGAGGCGGAGAAGCTGCGGCTCGGCGACCCGCTGGAGTGGGAGACCGAGATCGGCCCGATGACCTCCGACGGCCAGTACGAGATCGTCGTCGACTTGATCGAGGACGCGGTCGCGACCGGGGCGACCAAGCTCTGCGGTGGTCCCACCGACGTTCCCGGCCTGCCCGGCAAATACATCGCCCCCACCGTCCTCACCGGTGTCACCCACCAGACCCGGATCATGCGCGAGGAGATCTTCGGCCCGGTGCTGCCGATCGTCGTCGTCGACTCCGAGCAGGAGGCGATCGACCTCGCCAACGACTCCGAGTTCGGCCTCGGCGCCTCGGTCTGGACCAAGGACCGGCAGAAGGGCGAGCGGATCGCGCGTCGGATCGAGTCAGGGATGGTCTGGATCAACGACCACTCTTTCAGCCACGGCGCCTGCCAGTGCGCCTGGGGCGGCGTCAAGGACTCCGGCCTCGGCCGCTCGCACTCCAAGTTCGGCTTCTACGAGTGCGTCAACATCAAGATGAACGCCTGGGAGCCCGGCCTCACCCGCGACTTCTGGTGGCATCCCTACGACCGCACCCTCGGCGAAGCTGTCCGCGCCTCGGCGAAAGCGCTCTACGGCAAGGGCGCTGCCCGCACCGACGCCCTGCGCCAGGGCGCGGGCCCACTGCTGAAGATCGGCCGACGCACGCTGAAGAAGCGCCGCGGCTGATCCTGCTCGATCACTCGACGCTCACTCGGCGAGAATCAGGGCCGTGAAGGCGATCGAGTTGCGCGGCCTGCGCCGCGACTATGGCGAACGAACGGCGCTCGACGGCGTCGGGCTGGAGCTGACCGCGGGTGAGTCGTTGGTCGTGCTCGGGCCCAACGGGGCGGGCAAGACGACGCTGCTGCGAATCCTGGCGACGCTGCTGCGGCCGAGTGGAGGCGAGGCGGTGGTGCTGGGCTGCTCGCTCCCGGACGAGGCCTGGAAGCTGCGCGGGCGGATCGGCTATCTCGGCCACGAGCCGCTGCTCTACCGCGACCTCAGCGGCCGCGAGAACCTGCGCTTCCACGCCCGCCTGCACGGGATTAGCGGCGAGGCGGCTGAAGCGCGGATCGCGGCGCTGCTCACCGCCGCCGGGATGGATCGCCGCGCCGACGAGCGCGTCGCCGAGCTCTCGGCCGGGATGCGGCAGCGGTTGGCGATCTGCCGCTGCGTCCTGCACGAGCCGGAGCTGTTGCTGCTCGACGAGCCCGACTCCAATCTCGATGCCGAGGGGCGGGAGCTGGCGCAGGGCCTGATCGGGCCGGGTGCCGGGCGGACGCGTGTCGTCGTCACCCACGACCCCGACCGCCACCTGCCCGAGGCCGACCAGGTGCTGCGGCTGGGGATCGGCGAAGCGGCGGCGGTCTCGTGAGCCCCCGCGCGGCCCCCGTGGGGGCATCCCGGTGACCCCCTCGCGCGCCGCCTTCGCGGTGATCCTCGCCAAGGACCTGCGCTCGGAGCTGCGCACGCTGCAGTCGCTGCCGGCGATGGCGCTCTTCGCCGTCACCACCTTCGTCGTCTTCCGCTTCGGCCTCGACCGCACCAGCCTCTCCGGCAGCCTCGCCTCCGGCGTGCTCTGGGCGACGCTGCTGTTCGCCGCCGTGCTCGGCATCAACCGCCTCTTCGTCGCCGAGCGCGAGGAGGGCGGCTTCGACGTGATCCGCCTGGCGCCGATCGACCGCAGCGCCCTTTTCGCGGCCAAGGCGGCGGCGCTGCTCGTCTACCTGCTGGCGCTGGAGCTGGTCACTGTGCCGATCTTCGCCGTCTTCTTCCTCGACTCGGCGAGCGGGCTGGCACCGCTGCTCGCGGTCCTTCTGCTCGCCGATCTCGGCCTCGCCGCCACCGGCACCCTGATCTCCTCGATGGCGGTCAACTCGCGCGCCCGCGATCTGCTGGTGCCGCTGGTCCTGCTGCCGCTGGTGGTGCCGCTGATGATCGCGGCCACCGGCGCGACCGAGCCGCTTCTGTCCGTGGGCGGTCCTTCCTACGACCGCTTCGGCACCTGGCTGACGGTCCTCGGCCTATACGATCTGATCTTCGGCCTGGTCGGCTACGCAGTGTTCGATTTCCTTCTGGAGGACTGACCCGCCAAGCCGCGCTCCACCCCCCCGAAGCATGTACGGCAAAGGACTGAGACCACTCTCAATCGCCACCGTGGCGATGCTCGCCCTGTCGCTTTCCCTCGTCTTCTTCTACGCCCCGCTCGACGCCGACCAGGGCTTCGTCCAGAAGATCTTCTACCTGCACGTGCCGCTGGCGATCGTGGCGCTGGTCGGTTTCGTCGTCGGCGGTGCCTTCGCGATCGCCCACCTGCGCAGCGGCAACCGCAAGTGGGACGCGTACTCATACGTCGCGATCCACATGTCGGTGATCTTCGGCGTCGCCGTGCTGATCACCGGCTCGATCTGGGCCAAGGCCTCCTGGGGGCACTGGTGGTTCTGGGACGAGCCGACCCTGGTCAGCTTCCTGATCGTCTTCCTCATGTACGCGACCTACTACCCCTTCCGCTACGCGATCGAGGACCCCGAGCGCCAGGCCCGCTACGCCTCGGTCTTCGCGATCACCGCGGGCGCCTTCGTGCCGCTCAACTTCATGGCGGTGCGGATGGCCGAGAGCCTCCTCCACCCGCGCACCTTCGCCACCGCCAACGGCGGCATGCCCGGAGAGATGATGCTCGTCTTCCTCTGCAGCCTGGTGGCGATGGCGCTGCTCTGGGTCACGCTCGTCAAGTTCGAGTTGACGGCGAAGAGCGCCTCCGGCCAGGTCAAGCGCCTGCGCCGCGCCCTCGACGCGCCGGCGCCCGGCGGCGCCTCGCGGATCGCCCCGGAGGTGAGCTGATGGACCTGCTGCCGCTCGCCGCACCGGCATTGCCGCTGGACGAGGCCGGCAAGTACGTCGCCGGTGCCTACGTCGTCTTTTTGGTCCTACTGGTCGTCTACGTCGCGATCATGGCCTCGAAAGTGCAGCGGATCGAGCGCGAACTGCGCGAGCTGGCGGGCTTCGCCGAGAACCGGGTCGACGCCGAGCACGCCAACGGCCAAGCCGCCCCCGGACGCGAAGCGGAGGAGGTGGCGAGCGATGTCTGAGCTGCTGGCGCTCGGCGTCTCGCACAAGACCGCGCCGCTCGACCTCCGCGAGCGCCTCTCGCTGACCGAGGGCCGCGCCGTCAGCGCCCTGCGCGAGCTGACCGACGCCGCCGGCATCCACGAGGCGGCGGCGATCTCGACCTGCAACCGGACCGAGCTCTACCTGATCGTCTCCGACCCGGTCGAGGCCGAGTCGACAGCCCTGGGCGTCCTCACCCGCCAGGCCGAGATCCGGCCGACCGAGCTGCTCGGCCACCTCTACTCGCTGCGCGCAGGCGAGGCCGCGCGCCACCTGCTGCGGGTCACCGCCGGGCTCGACTCGATGATCGTCGGCGAGGCGGAGATCCAGGGGCAGGTCAAACGCGCCTACGAGCTGGCCCTGGTCGAGGGTGGCACCGGGCCGATCCTCAACCGCCTCTTCCGCGGCGCCCTCGCCGCCGGCGGCCGCGCCCGCGAGGAGACCGGGATCAGCGAGAAGGGGGTCTCGATTCCCTCGGTCGCGGTCGAGCTGGCGCGGCGCGCGCTCGGCGACCTCTCCGACCGCCGCGTGCTGGTCGTCGGCGCCGGCGAGACCGCCGAGCTGGTCGCCCGCGCCCTCGTCGCCCGCGGCGTCCGCACCGTCTTCGTCGCCAACCGCCACTACGACCGCGCGATCGGGCTGGCGCAGCGCTTCGACGGCAGCGCCGTCCGCTTCGAGGAGCTGCCCGAGCAGCTGACGCAGGCCGACATCGTCGTCACCGCGACCAACTCGCCGCACCACATCGTCGAGCGTGACGACCTCACCCAAGTCATGGTGGAGCGGCACCAGCGGCCGCTGCTGGCAATCGACATCGCCGTGCCGCGCGACATCGAGCCCGAGTGCCGCGAGATCCCTGGAGTCAGCGTCCACGACATCGACGACGTGCAGCAGATCGTCGAACGCAACACCAGCGGCCGCGAGGCCGAGGCGAAGCAGGCGGAGCGGATCATCGAGGTCGAGCTGGACCGCTTCGAGCGCTGGCTCGCCTCGCTCGAGGTGGTGCCGACGATCTCCGCCCTGCGCGAACGCGGCGACGAGATCGTGCGCCGTGTCCTCGCCGAGAACGAGGGCCGCTGGGAGGATCTCGGCGAGGCCGACCGCGAGCGACTGGAGGCGATGGCGAAGGCGATCGCCTCTCGCCTCCTGCACGATCCGACCCTGCGTATGCGCCGCTCGGCCGGCAGCGACGACGCCTACTTCTACGTCAGCGCGCTGCGTGAGCTGTTTGGGCTCGATGTGGAGACGGAGCCGGAGGCAGAGGGCGCGAGCGTCACCCAGTTGAGGAGGAATCCAGGTGGGGGGAGGGTCAATCCCGGTAGGGGTTCCACTTAACTTTTTCGAGCTGCGTTTGCGGTTACCGACGATGGGTGGCTGCGAAAAAGTACAAGACGTTCCACCCCTACCGGGATTGACCCTCCGCTCCAGCGAAACGCTCACTCTCTTCCTCTGATGATTCGCATTGCCACTCGCGGTAGCAAGCTGGCGCTGACTCAGGCGAGGATGGTGGCTGAGATGCTGGGTGGGGCGGAGTTGGTCGAGGCCGCCTCCTCGGATGGGGAGCCGGGGGATAAGTCGCGGTTTGTGCGGGGGGTGGAGCGGGCGCTGTTGGAGGGGGAAGCCGAGGTCGGTGTGCACTCGGCGAAGGATCTGCCGGGGGACATGGCCGACGGGCTGGAGATCGGCGGGGTGCCTTCGCGGGAGGACCCGGCGGATGTCTGGATCGGGGCTGGATCTTCGCTCGAAGACGTCCCCGAGGGCGCCAGGGTGGGGACCGCCAGCCTGCGCCGCCGCGCCCAGTTGCTGGCCGCGCGCCCTGACCTGCGGATCGAGGAGCTGCACGGGAACGTCGACACCCGGCTCCGCAAGCTCGCCGAGGGAGAGCTCGACGCGATCGTCCTCGCCGCCGCCGGCCTGCGCCGGCTCGGCCGTGAGGGCGAGATCGGCTTCGCGATCCCGTTCGAGACGATGGTGCCGGCGCCGGGACAGGGGACGCTGGTGTTGCAGATCCGGGTCGGCGACGATGCGGCCGCCGCCGCCACGGGCGCGATCTTCGATCTCGACGCCGCCCGCGAGCTGACCGCCGAGCGCGCCGCTGTCCGCCTGCTCGACGCCAGCTGCACGACGCCGGTCGGGGTCTTCGCCCAGATCGCGGGGGAGCGTCTCGAGGTCTCCGCCTTCGTCGGCCTTCCCGACGGCAGCGAGTGGCTGCGCGACCGGATCGAGGCCGACGCCGCCGAGCCGGCAGCGGCCGGTGTTCTCCTCGCCGAGCGTCTGCTCAGCGCCGGCGCCCGCGACCTCCTCGACCGCGCCGGGCGCTCCGCCGATGGGCCGAAAACGTGACCTATCGTCCCGAAATCGGCCCGTCGACCAGGGAGGCCACGTGAGTGCACGCGGCGGCGTCGTCTACCTGGTCGGCGCCGGTCCGGGCGACCCGGGGCTGATGACGGCGCGCTCGCTGAAGCTGATCGCCAGCGCCGACGCCGTCTTCTACGACCGCCTGATCCCGCCCGGAGCGCTCGACGGCGCCCGCGAGGACGCGGAGCTCGTCTACGTCGGCAAGCAGCCCGAACCGCCGGTCGATGGGCCTCAAACGTCCATATCGCGGACGCCTGAGGCCCGTCGACCGGGAAGTTCGGTGCCGCAGGGGGAGACCAACGAGCGGCTGATCGAGGCGGCCAGAGCCGGGCGCAGCGTCGTCCGCCTCAAGGGGGGCGACCCCTTCGTCTTCGGCCGCGGCGGCGAGGAGGGCGAAGCGCTGCGTGCAGCGGGGGTCGAGTTCGAGGTCGTGCCCGGGGTGACCGCCGGGGTTGCGGCGACCGCCTACGCCGGCATCCCCGTCACCCACCGCGACGACGCCTCAGCGGTCGCCTTCGTAACCGGTCACGAGGACCCGGAGAAGGACGAGTCGGCGCTCGACTGGGAGGCGCTCGCGCGCTTTCCCGGCACGCTCGTCTTTTACATGGGCGTCAAACGGCTGCGCGAGAACGCGGCAGCGCTAATCGCCGCCGGCCGCGATCCAGAGCAACCGGCGGCGGCGATCGAACGCGGCACCTGGCCGCAACAGCGAACCGTGACGGCGACCCTGGGCACGATCGCCGGCACGGTCGACGGGGAGCAGATCCGTGCGCCGGCCCTGATCGTCGTCGGCCCCGTCGCCGCCCGCCGCGAGGAGCTCGCCTGGATCGAGCGGCGCCCCCTGCACGGCCGCCGCGTCGTCGTCACCCGCGCCCGCGCCCAGGCCAGCGGCCTCGCGGCGAGGCTGCGCGACCTCGGCGCCGAGGTGGTCGAGCTGCCGGCGATCCGGATTGAGCCGCGCCTCAACGCGGTGGAAGTCCGCGAAGCGGCGTCCGCGGTCGGCGTCTACGAGCTCGTCTGTCTGACCAGCCCCAACGGCGTCCACCTCCTCTTCGAGGCGATCGCCGCGGCGGGCCTCGACGCCCGTGCCCTGGCCGGCGCGACCGTCGCGGCGATCGGTCCCGGCACCGCACGGGCGCTGGCCGAGCGAGGAGTCCTCGCCGACGTCGTCCCCGAGCGCTTCGTCGCGGAGGCGCTGGTCGAGGCCCTCGCGGACGTTGAGGTCGAGGGTGCCCGCGTCCTCGTCGCCCGTGCGGCCGAGGCCCGCGACGTGCTCCCCGATGCCCTGCGTGAGCGCGGCGCCGAGGTCGACGTCGTCGCCCTGTACGAGACCCTCCGCGAGCAGCCCGACGAGGCGGCGATCGAGGCGGCGCAGGGCGCCGACTACGTCACCTTCACCTCCTCCTCGACCGTCACCAACCTGACCGAGGCGCTCGGCGACCGCTTTCCGTCGGACGCTCGCGTCGTCTCGATCGGCCCCGTCACCAGTGAGGCCGCTCGCGGCGCCGGCCTCAACATCGACGTCGAAGCCGAGCGCCACGACGTCGATGGCCTGCTCGCCGCCCTGCTCGCCGACGCCGCTGCATAGCCCCGGAGCGTGGTTGAGCTTTGACTCGCATAGCGGAACCAACCTCAACCACGCTCTGGGAATGAGCTTCGGAAAGCCGCATCGCCACTACCGGCGCACCGAGTCGACCAACGACCGGGTGCGAGAGCTGGCCGCAGCCGGGGCGCCGCACGGGACCGTCGTGACCGCCACGGAGCAGACCGCCGGCCGCGGCCGTCAAGGCCGAACCTGGACCGCGCCGGCCGGCAAAGCGCTCCTCTACTCGGCCCTCCTCCGCCCGCTCGACGAGCGCCACCTCACCCTCCCCCTCGCCGTCCCGCTCGCCGTCTGCGCAACGGCCGAGGAGCTTCAGCCAGGGATCGCCTGCCGCGTCAAGTGGCCCAACGACGTCTGGCTCGGCGAACGCAAGCTCGCCGGCGTCCTAATCGAGGCCCGTCCCCAAGACGGCTGGGCCGTCCTCGGCATCGGCCTAAACCTCTCCATAACCACGGAGGAGCTCCCGCCCGAGCTCCGTGACAAGGCGACCTCCCTCTTCGACCCGACCGCTTCGACCTCCGACCCGAGTAAGGAGGGTCCGGGTAAGGGTCGCCGGAGCCTCCCCGCTGTTGCTCCGCTGACCCTTACCCGGACCCTCCTTCCCGCTTCGAAGGTCCTAAGCCGTCACCTCGCTCACTGGGTAGAGGCCGACCAAGCCACGGTCCTCAGCTCATGGCGCCAGCGCGACGCGCTGCGCGGCCGCGAGGTCTCCTGGGACGGCGGCTCAGGCGTCGCCGACGGAGTCGACGACCGGGGCTACCTGCTCGTCCTCACCCCCAGCGGCGACCGCATCGCCGTTGGGGCCGGCGAGGTCCATCTCCGCCTCTGAGCTCTCGCGCCCGCCGGACCCGCCTGCCTGCGAGCCCTGCTTCGCCTGCGCGGCACCCTGGCCGCCTTTGCGCTTGCCGCGTTTCTTGCGCCGGCGCTTACCGCCTTTGGGAAAGTTGCGCAGCAGCTCACGGGCCACGCCCGAAGGTTTCCGTGCCATCCGCATCCGCGCTCCGCGCAGCACCTCCTCGCCCTCGGGCGTGTGCGAGACGGCCGCAGCCAGCAGCGCCACGGCCAGGCGGCGATCCTGTTTGCGCCCGGCATGGACGAGCCGGCGGGCGTTGCGCCCGTGCGCCCGCCCGGAGGAGTTGACGAGAAGGCCGAGCAGCCGCTTCGTCTCCGGCCAGCGCTGCACCGCGTACTCCTCGTGCAGCTCACGGGTGTAGGAGGCGAGCCGCCAGACCCACGCCTGCGCCTGGTCGCGGCGGCCGATCCGCTTGTCGACCAGCGCCTGCAGCAGGCACTTGGTGCCGGCGCGTTTGTCCTCGCGGGTCCAGGTGCCGACGATGTCGATCGCGTCGTCGAAGGCATCCGGATCGCCGAGGTCGGCAATCTCCCCCAGCGCTTTCAGCCGCAGCTGCGAGTTGCGGTTGCGCTGCACACAGGTCAGCAGGAAGCGGCGGCGCAGCTCCTTGGTCTTGTCGTTCTGCAGCATCGCCCGCGCCCGGCGCCAACCCTGCGTGTTGACCCGCGCCCCCGCCAGCGCCGCCCAGGCGTGCTGCTCGGGGTAGTCGAGGTTCTCGACCGCGATCCGCCAGATCTCCCGTTCCAGCACCTCCATCCGCTTCTCCTCCACGTCGGAGACCGGGACGATCCGCCGCTCGACCCGCACGCGGCGACCGCGCCCGCGCCGCACCGGGCCGACGACGATCGCGCCGCCGCGGTAGACGTCGCGGTCGAGCAGGCTGTGCAGGGTGACGATCGACTCGTCATGGGTCGTCGCCGGGTGCACGAAGTCGATCACCAGGCCGGCCTCCTTGCCCGGCGCCCGCCGGGTGACGCGGCCGACCCGCTGCTGGTAGATCCGCCGTGAGGCGGTCGGCGCCAAGTGCATGCAGATCGTCGCCCGCGGCGAGTTCCAGCCCTCGGCCAGCAGCATCGCGTTGCAGAGCACATCGACGTCGCCGCGTTCGAAGCCGGCGAGGATCTCGGCCAGCTCGCGCTTCGGCGTCTCGCCGGAGACCGCCTGCGCGTTGATCCCGGCGGCACGAAAAGCTTTGGCGACGTTCTTCGCGTGCTGGACACCGGCGGTGTAGAGGACGCCCGGGACCTTGCGGAAGCGCGAGCGGTAGAGGTCGGCGATGGCGACGTTGAAGGGCTCCTGGTCGAGCAGCGCCGCCAGCTCCTCCTGGTCGAAGTCCTGATCGACCTCGCCTTTGCGCAGCGGCACCTTGGCGATCGTCCGCACCCCCGGCCCCGGCGGAATCCGCAGACAGCGCAGTGGCGAGATGACACCGCGGCGCGCCGCCTGGGCGAGGTCGAAGCGCGAGGTCTGGGTCGGAAAGAGGTCGGCGACGTGGCGTGCGATCAGCGCCCCGGTCGCGGTCATGCCGATGAAGACCGGGCCGTTCCAGGCACGGATGCAGGCGCTGGTTTTCTCGCCCAGCGCGGTGTGGGCCTCGTCGCAGATCACGATTGAATAGGCGTCGGAGACTTTCTTGTGGTTGCGGACGAACCACTGGTAGGTCTCGACCGTGACCGGCCCGTCGGGGTCGTCGCGGTCGCCCAGCAGCGGCGGCCGCAGCCGCTCCTTGTAGCCGCGGTCGGAGATCTCGCCGATGAACTGGTCGACGAGGTTGCGGCGATGGGTGAGGATCAGCACGCCGCCGGTCTTGCTGGCCTCGATGAAGCCGACCGCGGCGACCGTCTTGCCGGCGCCGGTCGCGTGCTCGAACCAGAAGCGACGGGCGGCGCCCGGGTCCTCCGGCGCCTCCTCGACCACCTCCTCGTCCTCCGCCGGCTTTTCCTCCCAGTCCTGCGGCTCCTCGTCGGGGGCCAGCTCCTCGTCCTCGAGCTCCTCGTCCTCGGCGGCACTGGCCCCGTCCTCGCTTGGCTCCGGCGGAGCGTCGCTCGCCGCGGCGGTCACGCCGTTGCCGTTGCCGTTCTCCTCGACCGCGACGACCTGCTGCTCGGCCATCAACTCGGCAAGCGTGCCGGAGAGCGCATCGACCTGGTGCGGGTTCAATTCGGCGCCGTCGCGCAGCTTCGGCGGCTCGTCGACCAGCAGCCGCTCCAGCCCCAGCAGCAGCGAGAAATCGCGGCGCCACTCGATCGACGGGTGCTCAGCGCCGGCGTCGAGCTCGCTCAGCGCCACGTCGAGGGCGCGCCGGCGGGCGGTACCGGGGGCCAGCGCCTCCGGTCCTTCGCCGTCGAGCAGCAACGGCTCGCGGGCAAACTCCGCCGCCCGATCGATATCGGCGCTTGAAGGAACTGCCGCTGCCGCGGCAACGTCGCTGGTCTTGGCCATAGAAGGCTTCTGGGTGTACCCCCGCCGAGCACTGACAGCCGGCTGGAGGCAAATGAACGAGGGCTGCGGGGAGTCCGTATCCCTTTCTCCCCGAGATCTCAGCGGCCCGCATACGGCGAACCGAACGTACGTATTGTAATCACGGATCCGATGACCAAGGGACGATCGCCGCGCATAACGGTTCTGGCGCTGACCCTGCTGGCGCTGGGCGGCGCCGGCTGTGGCTCCTCGACCGGAGGGGAAGGCGGCGGCGAGCCACCCGACTACGAGCGTGCCCTGGCCGGCGCGCCGGCGCCGCTGGCGGCGCTGCACGAGCAGGCCAACGAGCTGCTGCCGGGAGGGATCGAAGCGTACGAGCAGCGGATCGCCTCGCTCGCGGGCTATCCGGTCGTCGCCAACGTCTGGGCCTCCTGGTGCGGGCCGTGCCGATACGAGTTTCCGACCCTGCAGAAGCTCTCGGCTCGCTACGGCAAACGGGTCGCCTTCATCGGCATCGACTCCGAAGACGACACCGACGCGGCCACGACCTTTCTCGAAGAGGAGCCGGTGCCCTACCCCAGCTACAGCGATCCCGACAAAGAGATCCTCGACGCCCTCGGCGGGCGCGGTGGCCTCCCCGACACCGCCTTCTACGACCGTGAGGGGGAGCTCCTCTACCTCAAGCAGGGCCCCTACACCGAGGACGCCGAACTGGAGGCCGACCTGCGCCGCTACGCGCTCGAGGGCGGATAATCGAACGGTGGAAGCTTTCGTCCTCATCGCCCTGATCGGCTTTGCCCTGCTGCTGGCCGAGCTGTTGCTGCCGACTGGCGGCGTGCTGGCGGCACTGGGCGCGGCCGGGCTCGTCGCCGGCGGCATCGTCGCCCTCGGCTCCGACAGCAGCGCCGCCGACTACGTCGGGCCGGGGCTGATCACGCTGGGGATCTTGTCGGCCATCAGCTTCTACTTCGTCGCCCGCAAAGTCCTTGACGCCCACCGCGGCCAGCCGGTGCGGACCGGCACCGAGGAGCTGCTCGGCGCCAGCGGCGAGGCCCGCTCGGCGATCGACCCGGAGGGCAGGGTCTGGTTGGAGGGAACCCTCTGGGGGGCGCGACTGGCAAGCACCGCCACCCCGGCGCGGCTGGGGGATAGAGTCACCGTCGAGGCGGTCGACGGGCTGACGCTGGTGGTGCGCCCGCAGCCGTCGTCCGCGCAGGCGACCGAAGGAGAAGGCTGATGGAAATCGCGCTCGGAATATTCGTCGTCCTCGCCTTCTTCGCGCTGATCGCCATCGGCATGTCCGTCCGGGTCCTGCGCGAGTACGAGCGCGGAGTCATCTTCCGCCTCGGCCGCCTGATCGCGACCAAGGGCCCCGGCCTGATCCTGCTGATCCCGCTGATCGACCGCATGGTCAAAGTCGACCTGCGGACGGTGACGCTGAACGTGCCGCCGCAGGAGGTGATCACCCGCGACAACGTCCCCTGCCGTGTCAACGCGGTCGCCTACTTCCGCGTCGTCGACCAGAACCGGGCCGTGGTCGAGGTCGAGAACTACCTGCTCGCCACCTCGCAGATCTCGCAGACGGCGCTGCGCTCGGTGCTCGGCAAGGCCGAACTCGACCAGCTGCTGGCCGACCGCGAGCGGCTGAACGAAGAGCTGCAGAAGATCATCGACGAATCGACCGAGCCCTGGGGCGTGAAGGTGACCGCGGTCGAGATCAAGGACGTCGAGATCCCGGAGCAGATGCAGCGCGCGATGGCGCGCCAGGCCGAGGCCGAGCGCGAGCGGCGGGCCAAGATCATCAACTCCGAGGGCGAGTTCCAGGCGGCGCAGAAGCTCACCGACGCGGCCGACATCATCAGCACCAACCCCGCCTCGCTGCAGCTGCGCTATCTGCAGACGCTGCTGGAAATCGGCAGCAACCAGAACACCACCGTCGTCTTCCCGCTGCCGATGGACGTGCTCGAGCCGTTCGTCGGCAAGGGCGCGGCCGGCCGCGCCGCCGGCACCGAGCGGCCGCCCCGGCCGACCGCGGTGCCGGAGCCAGCCGACGTGGACGAGCCCAACCCGGACGACCTCCCCCCCTCCCGCTCCTGAGCGCACCCGAGATACGCATCGACCAGCTGAGCGGGCTGAGGACGATCCTCGCCCCGGGTCGCGCCGATCGCCCGGATCAGTTCAGGTCGGCCGCCTCGGCGGATGAGGACGAGCGTGGTGCGAAGGCCGACGGCTGCCCCTTCTGCGAGGGCCGCGAGGACCGCACGCCGCCGGAGCTGCACGCGCTGCGCCCGGGCGGCGGGCCGGCCGACAGTCCGGGCTGGAAGACGCGGGTCGTGCCGAACCTCTACCCGGCGCTGGCTGACCCCTCGCACGGTTCGAAACCCACCGAGGAATGGGGAAAGGAACCGCGGAACGGAAGGGGAACGGGCGCCACCGGAGCCGAAGCCGGCGCCTTCGCCAGCGGTGGCGACCCCCTGCTGGCCTCGCGGCGGACGGGCGAACCGGACCTCTTCTCCGCGCGCGCGGCGACCGGCGCCCACGAGGTGATCGTCCACTCGCCCGAGCACGTAACCGCGATGGCAGAGCTCGGCGAGGAGCAGTTCGGCGCCGCGGTCGCCACCTGGCGCGAGCGCATGCGCGCCCACGCCGACGACGCCTCCTACGTGCAGCTGATCGTCAACGAGGGCGGCGGCGCCGGGGCCTCGCTCGAGCACACCCACGCCCAGCTCTACGCGCTGCCCTTCGTGCCGGCGGCGGTTGCGCGGGAGCGCGAGCGGGCTGGCGCCTATGCCGAACGCACTGCCGGCAGCGGCCTGCTCAGCGACGTCCTGGTCGAGGAGGTGCGGCACAGCGAGCGCCTGGTCGCGATCGACGACGAGGCGGCGCTGATCTGTCCTTGGGCATCGCGCTCGCCGTTTGAGCTGCGGGTAGTCCCACGCCGTGAATCGGCTCGCTTCGAGGAGGACGACGCGGGCGCGGCGATGATCCGCAGGGCGCTGCGCGTTCTCGCCGACCGCTTCGACGGCCCGCCGGAGCTCAACCTCTGGATCCGCACCGCCCCTAGCGGCACCGACCGCTTCCACTGGCACGTCGATATCGCCCCCCGCCTCACGATCAAGGCCGGCTTCGAGTTCGGCACCGGCGTCGACATCAACGTCTACCCACCCGAGCGCGCGGCGAGCGACCTACGCGAGGCGCTGAAAGACTGAACGCGTGCCACCCGACCCGCGACCGATCCCGCGCTTCATCGCCGACACCACCCAGGAGGGGATCCCGCACGGGCGCTTCGCGGAACGGCTGGCGAAAGCGTTCGGCGAGGCGGTAGCGGAAATCGAGGACCTGCCGGAGGGGGCGGCGCTGCCGGACCAGATCGACTGGTTCCCCGAGCGCGCCTGGGGCGGTCGCGTCTGGATCCCCTGCTCAGCCCACACCGAGAGCGCCGAGGGCAAGCTGGAGCTGTTCGGCCACGTCTCCTACGTGCAGCCGCCCGGAGAGGATCCCTCCGATTTCGGTGCCAAGGCCGACTTCACCGACATCCTCGCCGCGGACAACTCCGACTGGCGCATCGACCTCAACGACGACGTGATCGGCCGCTGGCGGGGCGAGAACGGCCGCGCCGGCGCCGTCACCCTCGTCTGGGGCCGCCCCCTCGTGCGCAGCGCCGTCGCCGCCAGCGCCGAGCTCGAGGCCGAGACCGTCGACCAGGAAGAGATCTCCAAGGACCGCTTCACCCTGATCGCTCTCGACGCCCTCGAGGGCTACGGCGACGAGATCTTCATGCAGGTAAAGCTCTGGAATCGCCGCGCTCAGGAGCTCGCTTCCGAGTCCCTCTACGGCTGAGCCAGCACCTCGATGCGCGCGGCCACCCCGGTCCGCGCTAACCGGGCGTCGAAGGTGACCAGCGGCTCGTCGAGCATCTCGGCCAACGCCACATAGAGACCGTCGTAGAAGCTCACGTTGTCGCGCAGAGCCCAGGCATGGTGGATCAGAACCTCGTGGGAAATTCGGCGCACCGGCAGGTCGTCGAGCTGCCACAGAGCCTCGCCGGCGATTTCGGCGTCGAGTTCCCCGCGGCGAACGGCGCGCCGCAGCGCGTGGCCCACCTCGGCGTCGACGAGGTGCGGAGCCCAGAGCGCGTGCTCCTCGGCGGAGAGTCGCTCCTCCGCGATCGCCGAGTTCCCGCCATCGACGAGAAACTCGACCAGCACCGACGCGTCGACGACCGGCATCAGTCGCCGCGACCTTCGCGAATGATCTCCACGATGGTCTTCGTGCTGAGCCCGGATGGACCTCGGCTGCGATTCCTCTCGGCGATCTCCCGCAACTTCGATTTGCCGGCGACATAGCCGAGCTCTCGCTTTATGTAATCGGACAGGCTCATCCCCTCCGCCGCAGCCCGGGTCTTCAAGGCCCGGTGCATCTCGTCGGGGACGTTCCTGACCTGAATCATCTTGGACATGTGCTCTACAGTAAGACGTGCGGCGGACATGTCGAGTACCTGGGCTCCTCTCATGCATGAAATCCTGCCGACCCGAAGCGCACACGTGGCGCGTCCTTTGCCCCAACTTCGACGCCGAATCCGCATCTGAGCGAAAATTCCGCTGCGCCCCGATAGCTCAGCTGGATAGAGCGATCCCCTCCTAAGGGATAGGCCGCTGGTTCGAATCCAGCTCGGGGCATTTCGCTGCAAGCTGCCGCCCGGCCGGGTGCAACTTTTCGGGATCCAGCCTGGTTGTAGCGAAAGTGCAGCGAGTGAGCCGCAGACCCTTGCCTCTCCGGTCAGCCATCGCCCACGCTGCGATCTACTCGATCGCAGCGGTGGCGTGCTTGGCCACGGCGCCGACCGCCAGCGCGGTGTCGCGGACGATCCACTTCGAGGGACAGCGGGTGCAGGTGGCGCAGTCCTGGCCTGTCTACAAGCTCAGCCAGCATCCCGGGATGTGCGTGCGGCTGGACCGGCGGGCGGTCTATCTGGGGGCCCCAGGGGCACACCAGCGGTGTCCGGCCGAGGCGACGGTCGGAGGGCGGCGGGCGATCCTGATCGAAGGCCGGAGCGCGGCGCGCGCCGGCGCCTCGGCCCTCCCCGCTGCGGCGCGGCCGCTGGCTACCGCTTCGGCCGGAGGAAACGTCTTCACCGGATTGGGCTTCGACGCCTGCACCGCGCCCTCCTCAAGTTCGATGGCCGCCTGGAAGGAATCGCCCTACCGGGCGATCGGGGTCTACATCGGCGGGCTCAACCGCGGCTGCTCGCAGCCGAATTTGACGCCGAGCTGGGTCAGCGTCCAAACCGCCGCCGGGTGGTACCTGATCCCGACCTACGTCGGGCTGCAGGCGCCGACCAGTGCCTGCAGCAGCTGCGCCAAGATCAATCCCAGCCAGGCGACCGCGCAGGGGACGGCGGCGGCAAGCGATGCCGTCGCGCAGGCTGCCGCCCTAGGAATGGGGCCGGGCAGCCCGATCTACAACGACATGGAGGCCTACACGCAGACCTCCAGCGCCACCTCCGCCACGCTCGCCTTCCTCGAGGCCTGGACCGAAAAGCTGCACGCGCTCGGCTACGTCTCCGGCGTCTACAGCAGCAGCGCTTCCGGAATCGAGGACATCGTCGGCCAGATCGGCACCGGCTACAACCTGCCCGACCAGCTCTGGTTCGCCAACTGGAACGGCCAGGCGAACGCGCTCGACCCCTACGTCCCTGCCAGCGCCTGGACCCAGCACGAGCGCATCCACCAGTACCGCGGGGGGCACGACGAGCGCTACGGCGGCGTCACGATCAACATCGACAACAACTACGTCGACGCGGCGACGGTCGGGTCCGCGGCGCCGCCGGCCGCCAGCGAAGACCCGATCGGCTCCTTCGAGGCCACCGGCTCGCCTGCCCCGGGGCAACTGCGGGTGGGTGGGTGGGCACTCGACAAGAACACGCCGACGCAGCCGCTGGCGATCCGCGTTTACGTTGGCGGCAGGGCCGGGGCATCGGGCGCGCTCGCGCATGAGCTCGGCCCGGTCGCGGCGCTCTCGCGGCCAGACATCGGTGCGAAGTACCGTCAGGCCGGATCAGAGCACGGCTTCGATGCCAGGTTCGCGACGACGAAGTCCGGACCGCAGCCGGTCTGCGTCTACGCGCTCAATACCGGCCCAGGCGCCGACCGCCTGCTCGGTTGCAAGAACACCGCGATCCCGGTTGCGATCACCCTCTCCAACCCGCGGGCTACGGCCGCGGGCGTCCGCGTCCGCGTCGCCTGCGAGTGGCCGGCGGGCACGCCGTGCCCCGGGCAGCTTGCCCTGCGTACTCGATTCAGGGTTGCGACGCGGGCGCGTGGACGCGTGGCGGGGATCCGAACCGTCACCCGCTCGCTCGGCCGCCGTGCCTTCCAGCTCAGCGGCGAGCGTTCGCACGCCTTCACCATCCCCTACAGCGCCGGTGCCCGGGCGCTGCTGCGGCAGCGCGGGGAATTGCGAACGCAGCTGATCGCGGCGATCCCCGGCGGGCGTCGGGTGGTCGTTCTCCGCGCCAGCAACTGAACTCGTGCGATTTTGGGGGCTATAGGCCCCAAAAAGGTTCGAGTTCAGGCGTCCTCGCCGAGCGCCTCTCGCAGGCTCGCAAGCTCAGCGCGCAACGTGGCCAGCTCTCGCTCCAGACGCGTGAGCCGGTCCTCGGCCGGCACCAGATCGGGTCGCTCTCGGTTCTGACGGCGACCCGACTTCGCTGACGCATCGGGCTCCTCAGGAGCGCCGGCCTCGCCGGTGGCGTCCACCTTTCCATCCGCCGAGGCCGTCGTGCCCTCCTCGCCGAAGCCCCCAAGCAGCTGCTCGTAGCGATCCTCCTTCTGGCCCGGCCGGCGCTCGTGGCGGGCGACGTAGCCGCGCTCGACCAGGGCGGCCAGGGCCTCCCCAACCGCCGCGATGTCAGCAAAGCCGTGCAGGCGCTCGCTGCGCTGCTTCAGCTCGCCCGGCGTCTGTGGCCCGCGCAGCATCAGCACGGCTAGCAGCGCCAGCTCCGCCTCGTCGACGCCCAGAGCCTCGGGCATTAGGTGCCGGTACTTGCGTGCCCGGCTGCCGGCGCCGCTGGCGAGCCGGGTCCAGCCGCGCAGCGCCAGCCGCCGCAGCGCCTCGCTGACCGTCGCCTCGTCGTAGTCGACGACGGGCTCGCGGTTGGTCGACTGATTGCAGGCGAGCCGCAGGGCGTTGAGGGACAGCGGGTAGGCGTCCGGCGTCGTGCGCTGCTTCTCGATCAGGCAACCGACGACGCGGATCTCGATTGCGTCCGGCTCCATCCCGCCTCAGTCGCGGTCCGGTCGCTCGGGATAGATCTCGTCGATGGTCAGGAGGGCGCGGTAGGGAGCCTCGGCGGCGGCCTCGATCCTCTCGCCACCTCCGGCGAGCCGGTCCACGACGGCAACCACACCGGCAACCTCCAGCCCCTCCTCGCGGATTCGCTCCACCGCCTTCGCGGTCGAGCCGCCAGTCGTGACCGTGTCCTCGACGACGAGGCAACGCAGGCCCGGTGAGACGGAACCCTCCACCCAACGCTGCAGGCCGTGCTCCTTGCGCTCGCCACGGACGAAGAAGGCGACGAGCTCGTTCCCGGCGGGGACTGCTATCGCGGCGCAGGCGGGCGGGATCGCGGCGGTCGCGGGACCGCCAACGGCCCCCGCCCCAAGCTCCTCGGCGACGGCAGCGATCAACTCGCCGGCAGCCAGGAACCCCGCCGGCCGCATCAGCGCCCGCCGCGCATCGACGTAGTACTGCGCCGTGGCGCCGCTCGAAAGCGTCACCTCGCCGAGGATCAGCGAGTGCTCGCGAAGCTCCCCGAGCAGAGTTCGCTTGGCGGCTCCGAGGTCGGTCACGGCGGCCATCCTACGAGGAGGCCCTAGCCGAGGGCTTCGCGAAATCCCTGGCGCCAGCTCGGATAGCGCGGCTCCCATTTCAGCTCCCGCTTCGCCTTGGCGTTGGACGCACCGCGCAGCTCGACGGCGGAGGATGCGACCGCCCTGCCGGCAACCAGGCTCGCGAGCCAGACCGGCACGCGCCGGGGGGGCTTGGCGCCGAGCGCATCGGCATAGACGGGCAACCACTCCTTCAACTGAGAGGGCTCGTCGTCGGTGACGTTGTAGATGCCGGGAGCCCCGCCCTCGAGCGCCGCGAGCGTGGCACCGGCAGCGTCCTCGACATGGAGGAAGGAGAAGGTGCCGGTTCCGGCGCCGACGATCGGGAAGCGGCGACGGCGCACTTCCCGCCCCAGGTGTCCATCCGCCGCGAAGTACGTGCCCGGGCCGTAGAACTGCCCGTAGCGCAGCACCAGTCCGGCGAAATCCGTGGACTCGGTCACTTCACGCTCGTGCGCCAGCATGACCTCCACCGCGGGACCGAAGTGGCCGGGGGCGTCGTCGAACGGACGCGCCTCCTCATCCTTCACCCAGTCCCCCTCGGGGGCGTAGAGAAAGGCGATGCTCTGGGTGATGAACCGGCCGGCGCCGGCGGCGCGGGCAGCCGCGACCAGGTTGCCGCCGCCCTCGCGCCGAACCCGGTTGGTCGCCTCGTAGAAAGTCGACTTTCGCGGGTTGTATTCCTGCGGCAGGCTGGTCAGCTGGTTGACCACCACATCCGGCGCGGCCGCCTTCACGGCGGTTTCCAGGGCAGGGCGGTCGAGGGCGTCGCAGACGACCGCGCTCGCTCTCGCCGCCTGGATCTCCTCCGCTCGATCCCGGTGCCGCGTCGTCCCGGTCACCTCGTGACCGGCTGCCACCAGCCGTCTGACCAGCGGTCGCCCGATCGCCCCGCTGGCGCCGGCAACGAAGATCTTCATGCCCCGTCCTCCGCGGAGACCGGGGAGGACGGGGCGACTGGGGAGTGGTTGAACCGTTCGGAGACACGCGCCAGCCAAGCCGCGCCGAGGGCGCCGAAGGCGATCAGCAGCGTGTCGCTCCAGCCACGGCCCTCGCTCTTTGCTTCGCCCGTATCGAAAGCGTGATTGATCGCATGGAAGCCGTACCAAAGCGCCCCGAGCCAGAGGATCGGCGCCCGCCAGGACGGTCGCACCACCGCGATCCCGACCGCGACGCCGAAAGCAAGGACGAAGGCGCCGACATCGCCGACGTAGTGCGAGTTCTCGATCCCGTAAGCGCCGATCTCGTCGAAGAAAGTGCCGGGTGCCAGCAGGGCGAGGCCGCCGGTGACGACGTGGTAGGCGGAGATCACGACGAGAACCGCTTTCAGAACCCGCTCGGTCATCTGACAGGACCTTAAGCGCTGGATCGCCGCGGCTACCAGATGAAGATGTCTTCGCCGTAGTTGATGCGCTCGTAGATCTCCGGCTGATCGGCGATAAAGGTGCGCAGGCAACCGTGGCTGGCCGGATAGTCCGGAACGGATTCGTAGCCGTGGACGGCGTAGCCGCCGTAGAAGTACCAGGAGTAGTACATCCCGTGGGAGTTGTAGCCGGGTTCCGTGCGGATGAACTCGTAGTGGCCGGTGACGGTCGGGGTCGAGGACTTACCGGAGGAGATCGGGTAGATCGCGACCGGCTCCTCGCCCTTGGCGAAAACTAGAACCTGCTTCGACAGCGGCGCCTCGACGTGCTGGCCGGCGCCGGGGTGGCGGACCTTGTAGGCGCCCTTGCCCCCGAAGACGCTCTTGACCAAGCCCTTGCCGGCCCGGTAGCTGCGGCTCTTGTCGTTGACTTTGCGGTAGGCGAGGACGCCGCGGGCGGTCTTGCCGCCGAAGCAACGACCGCTGTTGGCGATGTAGCCCAGCTTTCGCATCGCCTTCTTGAAGCCGACGACGACGTCGCCGCACTGGCCCTGATGCAGGGCCGGGAAGCTGACCCTCCAGCTCTTGCGGATCGTGCTGTCGCCGCCGAGCACAGCGGTCGCCTCGTGCTTGGCGCTGACCGCGTACTTGCCATCCTCGCGGAGGATGACGCTGCTGCGGAAGCGGCCGGTCCCCCCCTTGCCCTTGCCGATCGCCAGTTTGCGGCCGACCAGCTCCTTGCCGTCGAGGAAGAAGGTGACCTTGACCCGCTGCCCCGGCACGTAGGGGTCAACGGTGCCGAAGACGGGAACCTTGCTGTAGATCTGCGCGCGGCCGTTCTTCAGCTTGCCGAGCTTGATCTTCACGGTCGCGTCGGGGACGGTCTGGGTGGGGACACCCTTTGATCCGGCGCCTGCCGCCGAGGCGGAGACGGGGACCGCGAGCAGCGCCGCGACAGCGAGGAGCGATGCGAAACGGCGACTCACCGGCCGGATGCTACTGACCGAGTAGGGCGACGGAATTGTTCAGCATGTGCAGCAGGATCCCCGGCACGATCGAGCCGGTTTTCTCGTAGAGCAGGCAGAGCACGAAGCCGAACGCAACCAACGGCGGCACCGCGGTCACGCCGGTCAGCGCGTGCAGGGCGCCGAAGAGGAGGCCAGCGATCAGCGCCGCGCCGAACCGCGGCAGCTTCTCCCGCAGACCGCCATAGAGCATCCCCCGGAAGCAGATCTCCTCGCTGATCGGCGCCGCGATAACGATCAGGAGGACCTGCAACGGCACCGGGCCGAACGCCTCGGCGATGTCCTCCTGCTCCGGTTCAACGACCAGCAGCACGTAGAGGAAGGCGAAGAGCAGATAGGCGCCGACCGTCGCCGCCATCCACTTCAGCGCCGAGCGGTCGAAGCTGCGAACGCCGAGGCGGCTGAGGATTTCCCCTAACGAGGCCGCTCCTCGCTGCGCCGCGATCGCCATCGGCACCATCAGGAACGCAACCGCCGTCGCCAGCTGCAGGCCGACGTTCCCAAACGTCGTCAGCTCCCCGTCCTCCTGCCCCACCACCGCGAACGGAATCCCCAGCACGATCCCGGTCCCCAAAGCCAAGACGACCCCGAGCACCGCGGGCCCGGGCCCCCAATTGGAGTAAGGGAAAGGAGCCGGATACCCCTCCCGGCAGCTTGTACTTTTTCGTTGCTCGGCTATCGACAGGCCGCCCACCCCCCACCGAAAAAGTTGAGCCGGGAGGGGTATCCGGCTCCTTCTGCGGCTAAGTTGCCACCCATGTCGCCCGCAGTTTCACAGGTGTCGAGGTCGACGAAGACGCGCCTGCGGTTCCTCCGCCGCCTGGTCTTCCTCGTGATCTTTCTCGTCGTCCTCGCGATCGCCCTGAGCCAGTTCACCGAGCTGAAGCGGCTCGCCACGGGCTTCCTCGCCTCGACCGCCGTGCTCGGGTTGATCGTCGGCTTCGCCGCTCAGCACACGATCGGCAACATGGTCGCCGGCGTGCAGCTGGCGGTTTCCCAGCCGTTCCGGATCGGCGACCGGGTCAGCTTCGACGAGAACGAGGGTCGGGTCACCGACATCACCCTCTCCTACACCTACATCGACCCGGGCGACGGCACTTCCGTGGTGATCCCGAACCAGCTCTTGGTTGAAGGGGTCGTCCACAACCACTCGACCGAAGACACCGTGGCCTGAGCGCCAGGCGGTAGCGAGAGCTCAGCCGCGAAGTACCCTCTGCTCGATGACGCAGCGCACTCGGCGACAGCGCCGCCGTGGCGGCCTCGGCAGCAAGCTTCTGCTCATCTTCGGCGCTGTCTTCGCCCTGGTCGGGATCGCCGTCATCGGCGTCACCTCGTGGGTGCTCGACGTCGCCGCCGACGCCCCCTCGCTCTCCAGCTGCCGGCCGATCGACCGCGGCGGCAACTCGGCCGTCTTCGCGGCCGACGGCAGCAAGCTCGGCGTGATCGCCTCAGACGAAGCGCGCACGCCGGTGGCGATCGACCGCATCCCCAAGAAGGTGCGCCTGGCGACGGTCGCGATCGAGGACCAGCGCTTCTACGAACACGGCGGCGTCGACCCCGAGGGCATCCTCCGCGCCGCGCGCGAGGACCTCGAAGCCGGCAAGGCTGTCGAGGGCGGCTCGACGATCACCCAGCAGCTGGTCCGCAACCTCTGCATCCCCAACCCGGAGCGCACGCTCGAACGCAAGATCGTCGAGGCGAAGCTGGCGCTCGAGTACGCGAAGCGCCACTCTCGACGCCAAATCCTCGGCCAGTACCTCAACATCGCCTCCTACGGGACGATCGAAGGCAGCACCGCGGTCGGGGTTCAGGCGGCCTCGCGGATCTACTTCTCGAAGCCGGTCTGGGAGCTGAGCCTGGAGCAGGCGGCGCTGTTGGCAGGGCTGCCGCAGGCCCCATCGGAATACAACCCGCTGCTCAATCCCGCGGCGGCGCGGGAGCGGCGCAATCAGGTGCTGAGCCAGATGGAGCAGCTCGGCTTCGTCAGCGAAGAGCGCGCCGAGGCGGCCGAACGTGCTGGTCTCGGCCTCGACGTCTCCGACGATTACTTCGAGCACCGCCAGCCCTACTTCTTCGACTACGTCGAGAACGAGCTGATCGACGAGTACGGGGTCAACACGGTCCGTCGCGGCGGGCTCGAGGTGCGGACGACGGTCGATCCGGATTTGCAACGGGTCGGGCTGGAAGCGATGCGGTCGACCTTGCCGTACTCGACCGACCCTTCCTCGGCGCTGGTCGCGGTCGACCCCCGCAACGGCCATATCCGGGCAATGGTCTCCAGCTCCCACTACGGACGGAGCCAGTTCAACCTCGCCGCCCAGGGCCACCGGCAGCCGGGTTCGACCTTCAAGACCTTCGTGCTGACGACGGCGATCAAGCAGGGCATCGACCCGTACTCGACCTATTACACGTCGAAACCGCTGAGCCTGGACCTGCCCCACTGGGGGCACTGGGAGGTCAGTACCGCCGACGAGGGCTATCAGGGCACGGTCAACCTGCAGCAGGCGACGGTCAGCTCCGACAACACCGTCTTCGCCCAGCTCGACCTCGACGTCGGACCGGAGAGCGTCGCGCAGACGGCCAAGTCGATGGGGATCGTGACGCGGCTGGACGGGATCCCGGCTGAGGGCCTGGGCGGGCTGCGGATCGGCGTCTCGCCGCTGGAGATGGCCAGCGCCTACGCGACCCTGGCCGCCGGCGGCATCCACCGCAAGCCGGTTGCGATCGAGAAGGTCGTCTTCCCAAACGGCAAGGTCGACCGGCCGCAGGCGGCGGCGGCGAAACGGGTGCTGCCGGAGCCCGTCGCCTGGGAGGTGACCCGACTGCTGCACGACAACATCACCGAAGGGACCGGGACCGCCGCCTACACCGGTTGCGTCGGCCAGGCCGGGAAGACCGGGACCACCGACGAATACACCGACGCCTGGTTCGCCGGCTACCAGCCCAACCTGGCGACGGCGGTCTGGGTCGGCTATCCGGAGTCCAACGAGATCTCGATGACCAGCGTCCACGGGATCACCGTCTTCGGCGGCACCTTCCCGGCGGAGATCTGGAACGCGCTGTACTCAGCCGGAGGCGTGCCCTGCGAGGAATTCGAGGAGCCGGAGGAGGAGATCAGCTGGGCTCCCTACTACGGCCACTTCACCCAGGCGAGCTCGAGCGACGACGCCGATGGGTCGGCCGGCAAGGGCGACGAGCCACCGCCGCCCGGCAGCGCCGCGGTCGGCGGCTATGACCCGGGCGAATACGACCCCGACGCCTACGCTCCCGGCGCCGGCCAGGAACCGGCGCCGCTGCCACCGTCGCCGCCCACGGTCGGTGGCGGTAAGGGGACCGGGGAATGACTCGTCGGAGCCTCCCCGCTGTTGCTCAGCCGAGTCATTCCCCGGTCCCCTACACATCGAAGGTGGGCCGCTGAGCATTTCGCCGGGAGTTGCTTTTGGTCTGATGTGGATGGGCTTCGGGGCCTACCTCGGCGGCCTCGTCGCGGCGCCGTCGCTAGGCCGGCGGTTGGTCTGGTCGGCGATCGCGATCGCGGTGTCCGCCTTCGCCGTGGGCCCCGTACTGCTCTCCCACGACGTCTACAGCTACGTCGACTATGCCCGCCTGGGGATGGTCCACGGCCTGGACCCCTACCTCCACCCGCCGCTTGCAGCGCCCGCCGACCCGGCCTATGCCGAGGTCGCCTGGACCGAAGCGACCAGCGCCTACGGGCCGCTGTTCACGCTCGCGACCTACCCACTCGCCTGGCTGCCGGTCGGCGTCGCCATCGCCGTCCTCAAGGCCGCCGCCGCGCTCTCCGTGCTCGGCCTGGCCGTCGTCGTCGCCCGTATCGCCGCCTGGCGCGGCGCCGACCCGCTTCGCGCCGCCGCCTTCGTCGCCCTCAACCCCCTCGTCCTCGTCCACGTCGTCGGCGGCGCCCACAACGACGCCCTGACGATGCTCCTCGCGACGCTCGGCATCGCCGCCATCCTCAGCGCCCGACAGGCCTCCGGCGGCGCTGCCCTCGTCGCCGCCCTGGCCACCAAGCCCGCCGCCGCCTTCCTCATCCCCTTCGCCCTCCTCGCCACCGCAAAAGCGCGGCCGATGGGCCGATATGTCGCCTCTGGCTCGACATATCGGCCCATCGGCCGGCTGTTCTTTGGGGGGGCGCTCGCGGTGGCGGGAGTCGTGGCGGCGGCGTGGCTTGCGTTCGGGTGGGACTGGCTGAGCGCGTTTGGGCTGGCAGGCGAGAACCAGGGGCGCACCAGCCACATGAGCATCCCGATCACCGCCGCGCGCCTCACCGGCCTCGACCCCGACGCGACCCGGCTCGCCGCCGTGGTCCTCTTCACCGCCCTCGTCACCTACCTGCTCGTCTGGACCTGGCGCGGCCACGACTGGATCCGAGCCTCGGCCTGGACGGCAGCCGGCGTCCTCCTAGCCACCTCCTGGCTCCTCCCCTGGTACCTGATCTGGCTATTGCCCCTCGCCGCCATCTCCAGAGACCGCCCCCTCCAGCTCCTGACCCTGGCCCTGACGGCCTACCAGCTAGGCGCCAGGATCCCGCTCTAGCTGTCGAGGGAGGAGCGGGCACCCCTCGGAACGTCTTGTACTTTTTCGCCGCCGCTCCTTGGCGAAACTTCAAGCGCTTCTCGAAAAAGTTAAGTGGAGAGGGGTGCCCGCTCCTCCCAAACCCGACGTTAAGTGGAGAGGGGTGCCTGTCCTTCTCCCTCCTGCTCCGCCGCCTCCTCCTCCTGCGACGGATGCAGGATCCCCGTGGGGATGCTCCATCCCTCCCGCCTTCCCAGTGCCGTCACCGCCCCCACGTAGATCAGTTCGCCCGCCGTCATCACGCCGCGCACCGCGATCGCGATCAGCGAGCCGAGTGCGAAGCTCTTCGCCGGCAACGCCGCCTTGACCGCCCAGGCGAAGGCTGCGTCACGGACGCCGAGGCCGGCCGGCGCGACCAGCGTCACCAGCGCCGCGAAGTAGCCGATCGCCTGCGCCGAGCCGACCAGAAGAACGTCGTCGAAGGGGATGTAGGTAACCGAGCGGGCAACGCAGTAGATGCCGAGCGCCACCACGAACCAGTTCAGCGAGTAAAAGACGATCAGTGCGATGACGCCGTGCAGCGGCACCACCGCCGGCAGCGGTTCACGCCCGAAGGCCTTCAGCGCCCGGTTCGCCAGCGGGCCGAACACCTTCGGGTGCAGCAGCGCGATCGCCATCGGGATCAGCAGCAGCACCGTCCAGCGCTGCGGCTCCCCCTGCAGATCGGGGTGGTTGACGATGAAGTAGGCGGCAACGATCACCGCCGAGGTGGCCGAGAGCGCCTGTTCGTAGACGATGCTGGCGATCGTGATCCGCCGCGGCACCCCAGCCCGCTCTGAGAGCAGGATCCGCCCAAGCACGTAGAGCACGCTGCCCGGCACGTAACGGGCGAGCAGCGGCTGCCCCCAGGCCACCTGCGCCCGGCCGAAGCCGATCGGGTGGCCGAGGAAGCGCAGGATGAACTCCCAGCCGACGGCGCCGAAGACGAAAAAGAAAGGCAGGATGACGATCGCTGGAAGCAGCCAGCCGACGTGGAAGTGGACCCCTGCGTCCTGGATCTCCGCCCACTGGTCGATAACCGCGTAAACGAGAAAGCCGAAGATGAGGACGACGAGGCCGACCTGAAGGGCGAGGCGAACCCGACGGCTGCGTGGCGGACGCGTGCCGAACCGCGCTCCCGCCTCGCCGACCCGGTGCAGAAATGGCTGGCGGCGCTCCACGTGAGCGCACGTTAGTGACCAGGCCGGTCTGGGATAGTCAGCCGATGGGCGAGTTCGAGTTGCTGGCGCGAGTTCGCGAACGTCTGCCGCCGCCAGGGCCGCGGGTTCGGATCGGCAGCGGCGACGACGCCGCGGTCACCGTCCCCGGGGGCGCCACCGCGACCTCGATCGACGCCCTCATCGAGGGTGTCCACTTCCGCCGCGACCGCGCGACCCTGACCCAGATCGGGCGCAAGGCCCTCGCCACCGCACTCTCGGACCTGGCGGCGATGGGGGCCGAACCCGGCGAGGCCTACGTCGCGGTGGGTATCCCGACCGATCTCGACGAGGATGGCTCGCTCGAGCTGGTCGACGGGATCGTCGCCCTGGCGGCCGAGACCGGAACCGCACTGGCGGGCGGCGACGTCACCAGGGCGCCGGCGCTGACCCTCGTAGTCACCGTCGTCGGCCATGCACCGACGCCCGAGCGGCTAGTCGGGCGCGGCGGCGCCAAGCCGGGGGACGCACTCGTACTCAGCGGCGAGATTGGCGGTGCAGCCGCCGGCCTACTGCTGCTCGGGCACCCCGAGCTCGGCGCGACCGTGCCCGCCTCGACCGCCGAGCACCTGCAGTTGCGCCAGCTCGATCCCACGCCCCGCCTTGCCACCGGGCAGGCACTCGCCGGGGCCGGCGCCACGGCGATGATCGACCTCAGCGACGGTCTCGGCGGCGACGCCGCCCACCTCGCAGCCGCCAGCGCCGTCGGCCTTCGAATCGACGCTGGGACGCTGCCGCTGGCAAAGGGCCTGGCCGAGGTGGCCGCAGCCGCCGGTCAGGACCCGCTCGACCTCGCAGCCTCGGGCGGCGAGGACTACGAGCTGCTGGCGACCCTGCCCCCGGAGCAGCTGACCGCTGCGACGACCGCGATCGGCGCGGCCGCGGAGACGACGCTGACCCAGATTGGGGAGGTCAGCGAGGGGGAGGGAGTCGAGATCAGGCTGCCTGGCGGGGCGACTGTGAGACCGAGCGGGTTTGACCAGCTCCGTTGAGGCCCGGGGCGACTCCGATCAGCAGCTCACGCACGCCGCGCCGCTGCAGCATCGCTACCGCGACCTGCGAGGGGTCTGGCTTGTAGTTGCCGGCCTCAACCAGGCTTTTCAGATCCTGCTGCTGCATCACTCCCACTATCGGCCCCGCGGTCAAGATCCTTAGTTCTGGGTACTCGCACATGCGTCCAATTAGCAGCTCGCACTACCCTTCAAGTGTGGCTAACGGGACGGCCCGCATTCTCCTCGTCGATGACGAGCAGTCGATTCAGACTCTCCTGAGCTATCCCCTGCGCAAGGACGGGTACCACGTCACCTCCGCGCTGGATGGCGGCGAAGCGCTGCAACGCTTTGAAGAGGGCCGCTTCGACCTCGTCATCCTCGACCTGATGCTGCCACGCCTCGACGGCGTCGAAGTCTGCCGCCAGCTGCGCTCGCACAGCCAGGTCCCGATCATCATGCTGACCGCCAAGGGCAGCGAGACCGACAAGGTTGCCGGGCTCGAGGTCGGCGCCGACGACTACATCACCAAGCCGTTCTCGATGCGCGAGTTCCGCAGCCGCGTCAAAGCCGCGCTGCGCCGCTCGCGCATGGGCGGCGAGGCGCGCGAGGAGGAGCCGATCGAGTGCGGCGAGCTGACCATCGACTTCGACCGCCGCATGGTCACCCTGCGCGGCGAGGAGGTCCGCGTCACCTACGTCGAGTTCGAGATCCTCGGCGCCCTCGCGCGCTCGCCCGGCCGCGTGCTGACCCGCGAGACGCTGCTGGAGCACGTTTGGGGCGACTCCGAGTACCGCGACCCGCGCACCGTCGACGTCCACATCAGGCACCTGCGGGAGAAGCTGGAGAGCGAACCCAAGCAGCCCGAGTTTCTCTTCACCGTGCGCGGCGTCGGCTACCGCTTCCGGGAGTAGCTCCAGTGCGCGGCTTCAAGCTCACGAACCTCTCCAGCCGGATCACGGTGATCGCGATCGCGATCGCCGTCGGCACCTCGGTCGTCATCTACGCCTACACGGTCCTGGTCGGCGGCGCGGCCAGCGGGCTCGGAGCCGTCAAGGGCCAGATCCTGATCGGCGCCCTGATCGCCATCGCCCTCGCCACCCTGGTCGGCCTCTACTACGCCCAGACCGCGGCGCAGAACATCAGCCACCTCCAGGACGCCGCCCGCAAAGTCGCCGACGGAAACTTCGAGACGACGATCCCGGTCGCTGCGGCGGGACAGCTCGGCCAGCTCGCCCGCACCTTCAACGAGATGCAGCGCCGCCTGGCCGAGCTCGACAGCGCCCGCAAGCAGTTCATCGCCAACGCCTCGCACGAGCTGCGGACGCCGATCTTCAGCCTCGGCGGCTTCGTCGAGCTGCTCGAAGAGGAGGACCCGAGCCCGGAGGAGCGAGCCGAGTTCGTGCGCACGATGCGCCAGCAGATCGAGCGCCTGACGAAGCTGACCGCCGACCTGCTCGACCTCTCTCAGCTCGACGCCGGGGCGATCGTGATGCGCGCCCGCGACGTCGATCTCGGTGCCCTGGCTCGGGAGGTGACTCGGGAGTTCGGCGCCCGCGCCGAACTCCGCGGCTCGCGGCTGGAGCTGCGCACGCCCGAGCGGCCGGCGATCGCCTTCGGCGACCCTGATCGGGTGCGTCAGATCATCCGTATCCTCCTCGACAACGCCCTCACCCACACTCCCGAGGGCACCAAGGTCACCGTGAGCACCTACTCCGCCAACCGCCGCGCCGAGCTGACCGTCTCCGACGAGGGTTCGGGGATCCCGCAGCGAGTCCAGAACCGCATCTTCGAGCGCTTCTACACGGCGGACAAGGCCGGCGGCTCCGGCCTCGGGTTGGCGATCGCCAGCGAGCTGGCGCAGCGCATGGGCGGGCGAATTGCGATCAGCTCCAGCCGGCGCTTCACCACCTTCACCCTCGACCTGCCGCCGGCCGAAGTTGGCGCCGAACAGCCTCCGGCGAGCGCCCTCACCAAGGCGCCAGCGTGATACCGCGGGCCCCACTCGCCGCCCTGCTGCTCTGCCTCGCCCTGCTGGCGGGCTGCGGCTCGGACAGTGGTGATGAGAGCGCATCGACCGTGCCGGCTCCGGCTGGCTCGGAGCCTGCACCGCAGGTGATCGTCGAGACCGCCGGCGGCGGCTTCGACGCCGCCCGGGTCTACCGCGAGGCATCGCCCGGCGTGGTCACGATCCACTCGATCTTCGGCGAAGGCAGCGGCGAGGGTTCGGGCTTCGTCCTCGACCAAGAGGGGGGGATAATCACCAACGCCCACGTCATCACCGATGAACTGAGCGGCCCCCGCAAGCCGGCCGAGGAAGTCTTCGTCGAGTTCGCCGACCGTAACATGGTCGAGGCGGAGATCATCGGCTTCGACCCCTTTGCCGACGTCGCCCTGCTCAAGGTCGATCCCGGCGGCCTCGATCTGCACCCGCTTGAGCTCGGGAACGACGCCGAAATTCAGGTCGGCCAGCCGGTGGTCGCAATCGGCAGCCCCTTCGGCGAGCAGCAGTCGCTTTCGAGCGGGATCGTCTCGGCCACCGGCCGCTCGGTTAGATCGCTGACCCAGTTCCAGATCGAGGGAGCGATCCAGACCGACGCCTCGATCAACCCGGGCAACTCCGGCGGGCCGCTGCTCGACGCCGCCGCAAGGGTGATCGGGATCAACCAGCAGATCGAGACCAATTCCGGCGCCAACGACGGTGTCGGCTTCGCGGTCCCGGTCTCGGCAATCAAGCGCTCGGTCGACCAGCTGGCCGAGGACGGCAGCGTCGAATACGCCTACATCGGCGTCTCCAGCCAGGCGCTCTACCCGCAGCTCGCCGCCAAGCTCAACCTCGACACCACCTACGGCGGCCTGCTTGCCGAGATCGTCCCCGGCGGCCCGGCCGAGAAGGCCGGACTCGAGGGTGGCGACGAGAAACTGCGCTTCCAGGCCGGCGAATACCGCGTCGGCGGCGACGTCATCCTTGACGTCGATGGCCACAAGATCGTCGAGCCTGACGATCTCTCCCGTTTCGTCGCCTTCCGCGAACCCGGCGCGAAGGTGACGCTGACGGTGCTCCACGACGGCGAGCGGGAACAGGTGGCGGTCACTTTGGGCAAGCGTCCCGACAGCATCGACGGCGGCTAACCGCCTATCTGCCGCCAAGCCGTGTAGAACTCCGGCCTTGCTCCAGGAAGTCGCACTCGGCCAGAAGTCCCTCACCGACTACACCCACGTGGTCGGTAGAGAGCTGACCGAGCACATCCGCGACCTCGCCGAGCCGCTGAAGGGCAAGCGCGTCCTGCACGTCAGCGCCACCGCTTTCGGCGGCGGCGTCTCGGAGATCCTCTACACGATCGTGCCGTTGATGCGGGACGTCGGCCTCGACGCCCACTGGCATGTGATCTTCGGCAAAGAGGAGTTCTTCAACGCGACGAAGCTGCTCCACAACTCCCTGCAGGGGGCGGAGGAGTCGCTGAGCGAGGAGCAGTGGAAGCTGTTCGATGAGATCAACGAGATGAACGCCGAGGGTCTTGAAGGCGAGTGGGACGCGGTGATCGTGCACGACCCGCAGCCGATCGGGTTGCGGCGCGGCGCCCTGGCGAAGGGTAAGCGCTGGATCTGGCGCTGCCACATCGACCTCTCGACTCCGAACCCGGCGCCGATCGCCCGGCTGTTGCCGCTGATCGGGGAGTACGACGCGACCGTCTGGCACCTGCCGGATTACGTGCCGGACGGCATCGACCACGCCGACGGCGTCAACATCATCCCGCCGGCGATCGACCCGCTGTCGCCGAAGAACATGGCCTTCTCGCCCGATGATGCAGCCTTCGTCTGCAAGCAGTTCGGGATCGACCCCGACCGGCCGCTGATCACCCAGGTCTCCCGCTTCGACCCCTGGAAGGACCCGATCGGCGTCATCGACGCCTACCGCGAGGTGACCGAGCAGGTCCCCGACGCGCAGCTGGCGATGGTCGGATCGATGGCGACGGACGACCCCGAGGGCCGTGAGTACTTCCAGAAGACCTTCGAATACGCCGACGCCGACCCCGACATCAAGATCCTCAGCAACCTCAACAACGTCGGTGCGATCGAGGTCAACGCCTTCCAGTCTCAGTCTGACGTATGCCTGCAGAAGTCGATCCGCGAGGGCTTTGGCCTGACCGTCACCGAGGCGCTCTGGAAGGGACGCCCGACCGTGGCCGGGAACGTCGGCGGCATCCCGCTGCAAATCGAGGACGGCGTCGGCGGCTTCCTGGTCAACTCGGCCTCTGAGTGCGCGCAGCGCAGCCTCGAGATCCTTGCTGACCCGGAACTGGGCAAGCGCCTCGGCCGTGCCGGCAAGGAGCACGCCCGACGCGAGTTCCTCTCGCCGCGGCTGCTGCGCGACTGGCTCGGACTGCTGACCGACCTCGACACCTGAGCGCCTCGGGTCCGTAACCTCTGCGGCGTGGATTCCTCGCCGCTGATCATCGTCTCGAACCGGGGGCCCGCCCAGTTCGAGCGTGAGGAGGGCGGCGAGCGCACGGTCCGGCGCGGCGGCGGCGGCCTCGTCACCGCCCTCTCCGGGCTCGTCTCTCACCGCGACGCGCTCTGGATCGCCTCGGCGATGACCGATGAGGACGTCGCCGTATCCGAGGAAAGGGGCGGGCCGGTCGAGCTTTCAATCGATGGCATCGAGTACCGCGTGCTCCTCGTCGGCAGCGACGGCGATGCCTACGACCGCTTCTACAACGTGATCGCCAACCCGATCCTCTGGTTCATCCAGCACTACCTCTGGGACCTCTCCAACGCGCCCGACATCCGCCAGGAGGAGCTCGACGCCTGGGACCTCGGCTACCAGGCGGTCAACCGCGACATCGCCGGCGCCGTACTGCGGCAGATCGAGGGGCAGGAGAACCCGCTGGTGATGTTGCACGACTACCACCTGTACACCGCGCCGGGAATGATCCGCGAGCAGCGCCCGGACGTCTTCCTCCACCACTTCGTCCACATCCCCTGGTCGCAGCCCGACAGCTGGCGCATCCTCCCCGGCCGGATCCGCGAGGCGATCTTCCAGGGGATGCTGGCCAACGACATCATCGGTTTCCACACCCACGCCTACTGCATCAACTTCCTGCGCTGCTGCGACGAACTGCTGGAGGCCGACGTCGACTACACCACGGGAGAAGTCCACCACGCCCACGGCAAGACGCTGGCGCGCGCCTACCCGCTCTCGATCGACGCCCAGCGGCTGCAGCGGGCGGCGGAGTCGCCGGAGGTTGCCGAGGCGGAGCGCGAGGTGCTCGAGCGGCGGCGCAAGCACCTGATCATCCGTGTCGACCGCGCCGACCTCTCGAAGAACGTGCTGCGCGGCTTCACCGCCTTCGACACCTTCCTCACTCAGCACCCCGAGTTCCGCGAAGAGGTCACCTTCATCGCTCATCTTCAGCCCTCGCGCCAGGACGTGCCCGAGTACGCCGAGTACCTGGAGCGGATCGAGGCGCTGGTGGCGGTCGTCAACCACCGCCACGGGACGACCGACTGGATGCCGATCGACCTCAAGATCTACGAGAACTTCCACGACGCCGTCGCCCGCTACAAGCACTTCGACCTGCTGATGGTCAACTCGCTCTTCGACGGCATGAACCTGGTCGCCAAGGAGGCTCCGGCTGTCAACACCCGCAATGGCGTCCTCATGCTCTCCGAGAACACCGGCTCCCACGAGGAGCTCTCCGACTGCGCCGTCTCCGTCAACCCCTTCGACATCCAGGAGCAGGCCGACGCGATCTACCGCGCCCTGACCATGGACCCGGAGGAGCGGCGGCTGCGGGCCGAGCGGTTGAAGGAAATCATCTACTCGCGGAACCCGGGGGACTGGGTGGATGATCAGTTGGGGGATATCGAGGAGCTGAGAGCGCAGGTGGCGTAGCGGGGGCGAGGGACAGGCACCCCTCTTCACTTAACTTTTTCGAGAAGGGCTTGGCGGCTGGCGCCTCGGAACGTGGAGGCGAAAAAGTACAAGACGTTTCGAGGGGTGCCTGTCCCTCGCCACGAGACGTCGCCTGAACTTGTTGCTTGATTCTTGTGCTGGGGGAGAGTCCTCGGGTTCCTGGTCTTTAGCGGGGGTGGGCGGGGTTCGGATTCGGTGGAAAGGGTTGGGGCGGGTTGCCGCGATCGGAGGTGTGGGTCTCGTTGCGCTTCAGGCGGGGCCGGCGTTGCTGGAGCCGCCGGAGGCGCCGCCGTTGGCGAAAGACGTGGGGTTGCCGCGGGTTGATGTCCGGCCGGCGGCCGAGCCGGCGTTGCCTCCCGAGCCGTCGATCGCCGCGGCCTCGAAGGCTCGCGAGCGGCAGGAGCAGCATCGTCCGGCGAGGCGTCCCGGCCGGCACAAGCGACTCACGACGAAGATCAGACTCCAAACCCAAACCGCGTCGCCAAATGCAGGAAAAGCGAGTCGCATCCCGGCCGTCTCCCCCGCCGATCGAACCCCCGCCGCCACCCCTCCCCCAACCGAGCCCACCACCCCCACCCGAACCCCCTCCAGCTCCCAGCGAGCCACCGACACCGGTGCCGCCCCCAACCAGCGACGGCTCAGTGGAGTTCGCCCCGCATTGACGGGGGACGGGATACCCCTCCGAACGGCTTGTACTTCTCGGTTACCCGCATTCTCGAACGGCCGCAGCGGACCCACCCGAGCAAGTTGAGTGAGGAGGGGTATCCCGTCCCCCGGCCACCGCGCTCACGAATCCCACCGCTATAGTCCCTCGCCGTTTTGGCCGCACCCCGCGAATACGAGCTGGTCCTGATGCTGGACCCCCAGTTGGACTCCCCCGCCCGCGACGGGCTGGCGCAGGAGGCCCGTGGGCAGATCGAGGCCGCCGGCACTCTCAAGCACGAGAACAGCTGGGGTCTGCGCAAGATGGCCTACGAAATCAACAAGCGCACCGAGGCCGACTACCGCTGGTTCCGCTTCGAGGCACCCAGTGAGCTGCTCGACTCGCTCGACCACAACCTGAAGATCGCCGACGGCGTCCTCCGCTTCCGCATCTTCAAAGTCGATGCCGACGCCCCGGTAATTGCGCCGCCCGCGGTCAACGCCGCGCCAGGTCCGCGCGAGCGCAGTGCGACGGGAGCCCGCGAGGACCGCGGCGATTCTCCCGACGACGCCGACGAGTAGACCGTTCCGCCCCGCTCTTTGCGTGGAATGACCCTTCCGGTGGGGAGAGGTCGCGCCGGCCGCGCTCTTAGACTGAAGTTCAACAAACGAACTTCAGAGGAGTGAGTGCTTTGGCAGCTTCGAACGTGAACGTAGTGGTCATCACCGGGAATCTGACCCGGGACCCCGAGCTGCGGCACACCGGGGGTGGGACGGCGGTATGCGAGCTCCGCGTGGCAGTGAACAGCAGCCGCAAAAATGGGCAGACGGGCCAGTGGGAGGACAAGGCCAACTTCTTCGACGTCGTGGTCTGGGGGGCACAGGGCGAGAACTGCGCCAACTACCTCTCCAAGGGCCGGCCAGTCGCGGTCGAGGGCCGACTCGACTGGCGCGAGTGGGAGGCCAAAGACGGCAGCGGCAAACGGCAGGCGGTGAGCATCATCGCCAAATCGGTCCAGTTCCTAGGTTCCCGCGACGGCTCCGGTGGTGGCGGTGGCGGCAACGACAACGGCGGCAGCTTCAGTCCGAGCAGCGACGTGCCCGCCGACACCTCCGACTTCGAAGGCGCGGCGGCGCCATCCGGAGGCGGGGGCGAAGACGACATCCCCTTCTAGCCGCGCTTCAGGGCGCCGCGATGCGGCGTCCTGACTTCGATCTGTAGCATCCGCCGCCGAATGGCCAGAGCAGCTAGAGAGTCGACGAGCAACGGGAAGAGCCGCGGGCGGCGTGGCGCCGAGCGCGCGCGGCCGCGCAAGTACACGCGGGTCAACGCCGAGGTCGTCGACTACAAGGACCTCAACCTGCTGCGGCGCTTCCTCTCCGACAAGGGGAAGACGCGCGGTCGGCGCGTTACCGGGCTTTCTCGCCGCCACCAGCGACAGCTCTCGGTGGCGGTGAAGCGGGCGCGTGAAATCGCCCTGCTGCCGTACGTCGGAGAGCGCTGATGGCCGAGGCCATCCTGCTCCAGGACGTCGAGTCGCTCGGCGAACGCGGCCAGGCAATCGACGTCGCCCCTGGCTACCTGCGCAACTATCTGATCCCCCGCAAGCTGGCCCAGCCGGCGACCCCGGGGGCGCTCGAGGAGGCGCAGCGGCGTCGCGAGGCCGCCGAAAAGGCCGAGAAAGCCAGGGCCGAGCGCGAAGCCCAGGCAGCGGGCCTGCTCTCCAAGACCGTCTTGACGATTCACCAGCGGGCTGACGAGGGCGGCAAGCTGTTCGGCTCGGTCGGCGCCAAGGAGATCGTCGACGCTCTCCGCGAGGCACGCGATCTTCGCATCGACAAACGCAAAGTGCGACTCGAGCAGCCGCTGCGCGAAATCGGCACCTTCATGGTTGAGATCGAGCTTGCCGACGGCACCGTCGCCGCGGTCAAGACGATCATCAGCGAGGAGAAGTAAGCCTCTTCCAGCCGGGCGGGTGATCACGAGCGCCGGGTAGGCTCAGGTGATGGTGGGATCTAGGCGGTTGTCGACTCGACTGCAGCGCCGTGCCCGGGCGCGGACGCGTCTTGGCTGGGCCCGCTCGGAGCGGGCCACCGTCGGGCTGGCGGCGGTCGCGCTCGGCGGCGCCGGCACGGTGATCGCCGGCCAGTTCAGCCGCCTGCTGCGGCGTCGGCAGCATGAGCGCGAAAACCACGAGCCGCTGATCGAAGCCGCGCCGGCGGCGGCGATCGACACGGTCGGAGTGGCGGTCCGCGGCTACACCGAGGCGCCCCGCAGCGAAGCGGTCCTCTTCAACCTGCTCGGCGGCTTCCTCGGCGCCTTCGTGCTCGTCCGGCTCTCGACCTGGGGCATCCGCGACCACTGGTGGCCGTTCAGCAACGTCAGCATCGGCGGCCGCCACATCCACCACTTCGTGCCCGGCATCCTGCTCGCCTTCAGCTCCGGCACCGCGGCCCTGCTTACCGACGACGACCAGCTGGAGCAGCGCCTGGCGATCCCTATGGGGGCCGGCATCGGCCTCACCTTCGACGAGTCCGCCCTCCTCCTCGACCTCCGCGACGTCTACTGGACCCGCGAAGGCCTGCTCAGCGTCCAGCTCAGCCTCGGCGCCACCGCGATCCTCAGCATCGCCATCCTCACCCTCCGCATGCTCCGCCGCGGCGAGCAGAAGCAGGAGGAGGCCGGCTTGATCCCATCCACGTAATCGAAGTGCAAATTCTTTTCCACGGGATTTGCAAGTAAGTGCAACGTGGCCGCATTGGGCCTCGGCTAGCTTGGGTTGGCGAGGTTCTGCCGCCGCCGCGGGGCCTTAACTAGACACCGATGCCGCAGCCGACTTCAACTCACGTCCCGCCGCAGAACATCGAGGCGGAGGAATCGGTTCTGGGGGCGATGCTGGTGGCCGAGCCGACGCTGACCAGAGTGATCGACGAGGTCAAGCTCAATGCGGCCGACTTTTACCTCGACCGACACCGCGCGATCTTCGAATGCGTTCACGATCTCTACGTGGCGGCGAAACCGGTCGACGAGCTCAGCGTCAGCGAGGCGCTGACCCAGCGCAACAAGATCGACGCGGCAGGCGGCAAGCACTACGTCTCCGAGCTCGCCGCCAAGGTCCCGGCCGCCGGCAACGCCAAGCACTACGCGGAGATCGTCCAGCAGAACTCGCTGCTGCGGCGGCTGCTCGGCGCCGGCCAGGAGATCCAGGGCTGGGTCAACGAGCGGGCGGGCGAACCGCGCGAGCTCTCCGAGCGGGCGGAGAAGCTCCTCTTCGAAGTAGCCCACAAAGAGCAGGCGAGCGACTTCCGCATCCTCGGCGACATCCTCCACGACGAGGTCGACCGCCTCGAGAAGCTCTCGACCGGCGAGATGGAGATGACCGGGACCCCCGCCGGCTTCCGCGACGTCGACGCGATCACCGGCGGCTTCCAGCCGGGCAACCTGATCATCGTCGCCGCACGCCCGGCGATGGGAAAGAGCGCCCTGGTCGCCAATATCGCCGAAAACGTGGCGGTCAAGACCAACAGGGCGGTCGCCTTTTTCTCCTTGGAGATGTCGGAGGTGGAGCTGGCGCAGAGGTTCATCGCCTGCCGGGCGCGGATTTCCGGCGACAAACTTCGCAAGGGCCAGGTCTCCGAGCGCGACTGGCCGAAGGTGGTGCGGGCCTGCAATGAACTGGAGGAGGCGCCGCTCTGGTTCGACGACTCCTCCGACCTCGGCATCCTCGACCTGCGGGCGAAGGCGCGGCGGCTGCACGCCCAGGAACAGGACCGTGGCGGTCTCGGCCTGATCATCCTCGACTACATGCAGCTGATGCGCTCCGACGATCATCGCGCCAACCGGGTCGAGCAGGTCGGCCAGATCAGCCGTGGCCTGAAGATCCTCGCCCGCGAGCTCGAGGTGCCGGTGGTCGCGATCTCCCAGCTCTCGCGGGCGCCCGAGCAGCGGACGCCGCCGAAGCCGCAGCTCTCAGACCTGCGCGAGTCGGGCCAGATCGAGCAGGACGCCGACGTCGTCGCCTTCCTCTACCGCGAGGACTACTACCGGGATCCCGACGACGAGCCGGACGGCCTCGCCGATCTGATCATCGCCAAGCATAGGAACGGCCCAATCGGGACCAGGAAGCTGGTCTTTCTCGACCGCTTCCCCAAATTCGCCAACCACTCCGGCCAGGAGGCGCCGATCGAGCAGCCGGCCGGCGAAGGCCCGCCGCTCGCCGACGCCAGCGCCGCGGGGCCTGACTTCTGATGCCGGCGATCGCCCGCAGCGAGCCTTTCCGCGAACAGGCCTGCCCGCTCGGAGTGTGCGACGGCTCCGGCTGGATCCTCGGACCGGAAGACGTCGCCCGGGCCTGCGAGTGCCGCGAGCAGCGACTGAGCCGCGGCCGGAGCAAGGGAATCTCGTCGGTGATCCCGGCGCGGTATCGAGGGGTCTCATTCGATCGCCCCCCTGTCAGCGACATGGCCCGCGACCTGCAGACCAAGGGCGCGGTCGGCGAAGTTCGCGCCTACATCGACGAGCTCGACGCGCGGCTCGCTACGGGTCGCGGGCTCTGGCTCTTCGGCGACACCGGCACCGGCAAGACGACGCTGGCAATGCTGATTTCCAAGGCCGCCCTGGAAGCGGGCCGCAGCGTCGCGATCTACTCGCTGCCAAAGCTGCTCGCCCAGATTCGCCGCACCTACGACTCGGAACCAGGCGGCGACTCCTACCTTTCATTCTTCGAGCGTCTGACCTCAGTCGACCTCCTTCACATCGATGACCTCGGTGCGGAGAAACGGTCCGACTGGGTCCTCGAGCAACTCTATGCACTCGTCAACGAGCGCTATGAGACAGAGCGCTCGATGCTGATCACGACGAACCTCCCCCACGAAGAGCTCGAGGAGCAGATCGGCCCGCGGACCGTCTCGCGACTGACCCAGATCTGCGACGAGGTTCCGGTTTTTGGCGACGACCGCCGCTATGGCACCTACCGCAGCATCGCCTAGAAGACCCTTCTAACGGCACCCCTCTCCACGCGCAGCGCCCGCGACCGTCACAATCCAGCCCGCATGCCAGGCGTGGTCATAGTCGGAGCCCAGTGGGGCGACGAGGGCAAGGGGAAGATCACCGATCTGCTCGCGCAGCGGGCAACGACGATCGTGCGCTTTCAGGGCGGCAACAACGCCGGCCACACGATCGTGCGCGAGGGCAAGGAGTTCAAGTTCCACCTGATCCCCTCCGGCATCCTCTACTCGGAGAAGGCCTGCGTGATCGGCAACGGCGTCGTGCTCGACCCGAGCGTGCTGCTGGGCGAGATCGACGGTCTCAAACGCCAGAACATCGACATCGGCAACCTGCGCATCTCCGCCAATGCGCACCTGATCATGCCCTACCACATACTCCTCGACACGGCGGGCGAGACCAAGCTGGGCAAGCTCTCGATCGGCACGACTCGCCGCGGCATCGGGCCTTGTTACGCCGACAAGGCGCTGCGGCTCGGGATCCGGGTCCAGGACCTGCTCGACGAGAAGATTCTGCGGACCAAGATCCGTGCCGCCCTGGAGCCGAAGCAGCAGGCTTTGCGCGAGCTCTTGGTGCAGCGGCGCAAACTACGTAAGGAAGCCGGTGAGGAGGCGGAAAAGGACGAGGCGGCCACCGGGGTTCCGGATCCGCGCCTTGACTTGCACGCAATGACCGAGGAACACATCAACTTCGGACACCGCCTCGAGCCCCACATCGCCGACACCGCAAAGCTCTGCTGGGACGCGCTCGACCGTGGGGACACCGTGCTGTTCGAGGGAGCGCAGGCGACGTTGCTCGACCTCGACCACGGCACCTACCCCTTCGTCACCTCCTCCAACCCGATCGCTGGAGCCGCCTGCGTCGGCGCCGGCGTCGGACCGACCGACATCACTGAGGTCTGGGGCATCGCCAAGGCTTACGCGACCCGGGTCGGCGCCGGCCCCTTCCCGACCGAGCTCGAGGACGAGGTCGGCGAGCACATGGTCGAGCGTGGCCACGAGTTCGGCACCACCACCGGACGGCGTCGGCGCTGCGGCTGGATGGACCTGGTGGCACTGCGCTATGCGGTGCGGCTCAACCGCATGGACTCGCTGGCGATCACCAAGCTCGACGTGCTGAGTGGGATCGGGACGCTGCGAGTGGCCGTCCGCTATCGCTCCAAGCAGGGCGCCGTCCTCGACAGCTTTCCCTACCACCAGTCGATTCTGCATTCGGCGACACCGGAGTACGAGGAGTTGCCGGGGTTCGAGGAGGACATCGGCGGCTGCCGCGCGGAGGCCGACCTGCCGCAGGCGGCGCGCGACTACCTCGGCTTCGTCTCTGACTTCGTCGGCGTCCCGGTTCGCCTCGTCGGCGTCGGGCCCGACCGCGATCAGACCGTCACGATCGGCTCTTAGGAGAGTTCGCTCAGGACAATCCCGAGCGCGGCTGCGAGCAGCAGTTTCTTACCCACTCGGGCGGCTCGCGGTTCTATGCAGAATCCCTCGCCTGCTCTACAGTCAAAGGGTGGCTTCCAGCAAACGTGCGGCTAGGCTGAGCGAGCGGCTGCCGAGGGGGAGACACGGCTTACCGAGGGAGGCGGTGACCGAATCCCAGCGCAACCGCATCCATCAGGCGATGATCGAGGTGGTCTCCGAGCGAGGCTACCCGGACACCCGCGTGGTCGACGTAATCGGTGTTGCCGGCGTCTCGCGCAAGACCTTCTACGAACTCTTCGACAGCAAGGAGGACTGTTTCCTCGCCGCCTACGACGTGCTGCTCGGCAACCTCCTCAGCGACACCGCCGGCGGCTTCGAGTCCAAGCAGGGGGCTCCCTGGGCGGAGCGGGTAGCGGCCGGCCTGGGCGCGCTGCTCGACCACCTCGCCGAGCATCCCGACGAGGCTCGGTTCGCGATCGTCGAGGTACTTGCGGCGGGCCCGAAGGCGCTCGCTCGCCGCGACGCCGCGCTGCGCCAGTTCACCGGCTTTCTCGAGTCTGGCCGCACCGAGACCTCGGTCGAGCTGCCCGGCATCACCTCGCTCTCGCTGGCTGGCGGCGTCAACGAGCTGCTCTACAGCGAGATTCTGCACGGCGCCGCGGCCCGGCTCCCGAGCCGCCTGCCCGACCTGATGTTCTGGATAACGCTGCCCTTCCTCGGACCCGACCGCGCCGCCGCCGAGCGGGAGCGCGTACGGCTTTCGATGCTCGAGCATTAGGCCGGCCCAGCCTGCATCAAGGCGCTCCTTTTCCTCTCGCCTAGGGTTTATTCAGTAGCCAGGGTGGTAGTTTGAGCCGCTGGAGGGACAGTTCTACACAAGCTTTCGACGGCTTCGGCCCCAGACGGGCAGGCCGCAAAGGAGAGACATAGGGACATGCGCAAGCACCTGCTTCTAATAACGGCCATTGGGGCCCTCGTCGCGGTCACGGTAGCCGGCGTCGCGATGGCGGCAAAAGACACCGTCGTACGCGCCGGCGATCTCGAAGTCGTGATCGACGGCTCCAGCGGCGTCACGCCGAAGGCGCTCTCGAAGACCAAATACACGCCGATCAAGTTCACCGCCGCGGGCAGTGTCCGCAGCCTGAACGCGGCGGAACCCCACCCGCCGGCGCTGAAAGAAGTCCAGCTCGACACGAAAAACGCCGCAGTCAACACCAAGGGCTACCCCGTCTGCAAGAGCGGCCAGCTGCAGGCGCAGAGCACCAGCGCCGCCAAGGCGGTTTGCGGAAAAGCGATCATCGGCACCGGCAACACGACCGTCTCGGTGAAGTTCCCCGAACAGGCCGCAATCCCGGCGAAGAGCCCGCTGCTCGTCTTCAACGGCGGCACCTCCGGAGGCAAGACGACGTTCTACATCCACGCCTACCTGACCCAGCCGATCGTCACGGCGATCGTGACCACGGTGAAAATCAAGAAGGCGGGCAACGGCCTCAAAACCGTGACCTCGGTTCCGAAAATTGCCGGTGGTTCCGGTTCGGTGACCGACTTCTCGCTGACGATCGACAAAAAATTCACCTACAAAGGCAAGAAAGTCAGCGTCCTCAGCGCGAAATGCGTCGGCGGCAAGATCACGGCCGACGTCAGCGCCAAGTTCTACGACGGTACCAGCGTCAACGCGGACGTCCTGCGGACCTGCACCTCGAAGCCCTGAGGTAGCGCTCACAGGCCTTCCACGACAAGGCCGTGAAGTGAGAAGGGCGGCCAAGGGCCGCCCTTCTTCTTTGCCTGAACGGGGGCGGCACCACCGCGCGCGATCGCGGCGGCTATCCGCCCGGCTGTTCGAAGGTCTGCTGGTAGGTGGTCGCGGGGCCGCTGCCGTAGATCGGGTTGAAGGGCGCCTGCTGAGTGCAGCCGGGGGCGAGGGTTGCGCTGGTGCCGGACTGGCCCCCGAAGGCGTACTGCTTCAGGGCGTTGAGGAATTCTTCGGCTTCTTTGGTTTCGCCTTTTTTGGTCCGTTCTCTGAATGCGGGCCTGTTGACCGTTTCCGGGTCGAGGCTGGCGCCGATCCCCGAGCTGCAGTGGCGGACGTCGAAGCTCGGGAGCCCGGAAAGGACGCCCTCGGCCCAGCCAGGCGGGCTGTAGGCGCTGTTGCGATTGGTGGCCAGGCGATTGCCGAAGGTTGCCAGGGTTTCGGGGTTGATCGGACCCATCGTGCGCAGGTAGTTCAGACGCTCACCCGCCGCGTTTTCGGTCGTCAGACTCGCCGCTGAACGTTGCGGCGAGGTTGCCGAACAGGGCGGTGAACTCGCGTTTGTAGAGGTTGAGCCCCGTGAGCAGGGGATTGAGATTGCGCAAGAACGGATCGATGGCCCGCAATAGCGGCGGGAAGTCGTCGCGGAAGAGCTTACGCAGGGCGGGAAACCCGGTTGGAGCGCGAGCGATCGTTTTGGAAAGGCCTTCGAAGAAGCCTTTGGCTTCCGGCGCCAGGTTGGCGAAGGCGATCAGGGTCGGCGACAGCTCTTCGGCCGCCGGAACGAGCTGGCGCATCAGCGGGTCGGCGTTGAGGGCGAAGGTTTTAAGCCGGTTGAGGGTCAGTCTCGACTCGTCCTGGAAGGTGGGGAAGGCGCGGAACAGCGCTTCGATGTCGCGGTCGCGCCGGGCGGTCGTCTGGAAGACGGCGTTCGAGCTCTGAATCAGGTTCGCGAGCTCGCCTTCGCGCCCGCGCAGCGCGCGGAACGTGACGGCGCCGTTGCGGAAGAGCTGCCCGATCGCGACCCGCTGGGTGTCGAGGACGCGGAAGAGCCTGTCGAGCTCGCTGAAGGTCGGTTCGAACTCGCCGATCGCGTAGGAGAGACCCTGGCCCTGGCCGGCGATCGCGACGGCCGATTCCTGCATCCAGGTCTGGAAGGCAGCCTGCGTCTCCGGATCGAAGGTGCGGAAGATCTCGTCGAGCTGAACCGATTCGGCGATGTTCGCCTCCGGCACCGTACCGCCATCGGCCAGCTCGGGCGCGTCGCTCGACCCCGGCGTAAGTTCGATGTAGGTCTCGCCGAGCAGCGTCTTGGTGCGGAGGATCGCTCGCGTCGACTTCGGCAGCGGTCCGTACTTGTTGTCGATCTCGACCGTCGCCAGCGCCTGCCTTCCGTTCGGCGCCAGCTCGATGCTGCGCACTTTGCCGACGTTGACGCCGGAGATGCGCACGTCGGACTGTTCGGCCAACTGGGTCGCCTCGTTGAAGGGAACCTTGATCTCGTAGGGCTTGGCCCTGAACGGCGTCGGGCCGCCGAAGGTGACCCAGAGAAAGAGCAGGATCCCGAAGCACGACAGCGCGAAGCCAGCGATGACGAGAAGCTGGGCAGTGCTGGGGGCGCGCTTGCTCATAGCCTCGGCGAGTATTTACACAGCCCGGTCGGAGATTTGGAGAAGGGGATTTCTTCAGCACGCGGGACGTTGACCGCCTGCAGCAGCGTCTTCAGGAAGGGACGGGTGTTGGCGAAGCCGTAGCCGAGGTCGGCTCCGGTGCAGGAGATCATCACCAGGCCGCGCAGCGCCGGCCCATTGGCGTCTTGGAGATTGAAGGCGGCGTTGAAGTTGTGGTTGAGCCAGGGGAGGTAGAAAAGGAAGCTCTCACGCGGCCCCTTGGGGTTGTAAGCAAGCTCGTTGAGGAAGCTGTTGAAGCCGCCGAGCGAGTTGCCGAAGCCCCGCACGGTCTTGCTCAGAGGCCCGGAACCTTCGTTGGCGTGATTCAGCACCGGCCGGATTTCGCGCGTGAAGGGGCGAATCTGATCGCGGATCGGCGCGGTCGTCTGGCTGAAGAGGCGCTCCGTCGCTTCGAAGGCGGGGGTCAGCGCCTGGGTCTGCGGAATCAGGGCGGTCAGCGCCGGGTAGGCGACGTCGGAGAAGCGCTTGGAGCTGGCGAGGGCAGAGTTGCCGGCCCGCAGCGCTGCCGGGAACTCCCGCAGCGATTCCTGGATCGCCTGCTGCTGATTCGCGAAGTTGCCGAGGGCGGCGTCGGAGGAGGTGACGAAGCGCTGGATCTCGGCGTCGCGCCGCCCGAGTTCGGTCGTCAGCTGCCCGAAGTTGTGGATCACGTCGGCCAGGGCGACGTGACGTCGGGCGACGGCCTTGTTGAGCTTGGCGACGTAATGGACAAAGGGCTGGAAGCGGCGGAATGCGTTCGAGAGCTGCTTGCCGCGGCCACCGATCCCCTCCGCACCGCCGGCAACCAGCAGCTGGATGTACTGGCGCGTGTCGGCGTCGAGGGTGGCGAGGAACGCCTCGAGGTTGGTGTTCGGTTCGGTCTGCGTAAGCGTGAAGTGGGCGCCGTCCTCGATCGGCTTCTTGCCGCTGCCGGGGTCGATCTCGACGATCATGTCGTTCAGTCCCGTTTTCGGCCGCAGCAGGAAGTTCGAGTTGGGGTGGATCAGCTCCATGTACTTGGGCTCGATGTCCATCCCGACGACGGCGTGGCCCTCTTCGAGGTCGACCGAGGTGACTTTGCCGATTTCGATTCCGGCGATGTCGACCGACTGTCCCTGCCCCGGCGTCACCGCCTGGGCGGTCGAGAACTCAGCCGTGATGTGGTCGAATTCTTCGCCGACCAGGGGCAACCAGGCCGGCAGCGACGCTTTCTGCTGGGTGAAGATTGCGAGCGTCATCACGATCCCGGCGAAGGCGAGGACGAAGATCGCGATCGTGTCTTTGCGGTGGCCGCGCGCCTGCCGCGAAAGCCAGGCCCGGAAGTGCCGCCAGCGGTTGACTTTGGGCGTGGGTTCACTCATGGGTTGACCCCCGCGGGTGAGGGGGAGGGGGGGCCGACCTGGCCCAACGGGCCGTTGAGGTCTGGCACCGGGTTGGAGTCACAGCGAACATCCGGCTTCAGCGGCGGCTGGCCGCCGAGCTGGGGCTGGGTGCCGAGCGGCGCTTCGATCGTGTGGGCGTAGTTGATCTGGTCGCTGAACGTGTCGGGGTTGCCCTGCGGGTTCGGTTCGCCGACCAGCACCGGCCCGCCGCCGACCTGGGCGCGCAGGAACGGGCCGTTGCCGTCGAAGTTCTGGCCGGCGGCGGCGAAGTCGGCGAGGGCGTAGAGGAACTCGCGGTAGTTGGGGCCGCCGGTGCTGAAGCGGTCGGTGATCACCTGATTCGCGGTCGGGACCAGGACCTGCGTCGTGCAGAGACTGAGCCGGTTGAGCTGCGGCAGGGCGACCGCCTTGCCGGCCTGCGCGGCACCCGTGAGGCCCGGCGTCGATTCGGCCAGCAGCCTCGCAGTACCCCCCGCCTCTTTGCCGGACAGGAGCGGCCGCACCTGGGCCAGCCACGGTTTCGAGGCGCTGATCAGACCTGGAAGCTGCGCCACGGCGGGGGTCAGCTGGATCGCGTAGGTGCGCAGCGGCGGCAGGGTGCGGTTGAGGCTGACGAAGGAAGCCCGGGCGGTCTTCAAAGTCGGGGCGAGCAGGTTGACCGTGGTCGAGAGGTTGGCCGACTGGGCTGCGAGCGCGCCGGTGAAGACGTTGAAATTGTCGATCAGCCCCTGCAGGTCGGCCTCACGGCTGGCGAAGGCGCCGAAGGTGCGGCCGGCGCCGGCAACCAGTCGCGAGAGGTCGCGCTGCTGAGTGCCGAGGAAGGCGTCGGTCACCTGAGCGCTGTAGCGGCCGGCGTCGCCGCCGTATTTGAGCGCCCCGTTGAGCGCTTCGGCGCCGGTCCGGCCTTTGACCTCCGGCAGCTGGGTCGCGTCTTCGGCAGCGGTCGGTTCGTGCGTGTAGGCGGTGCCGAGGCCCTCGAGCAGGCGGCTGAGGTCGGCTCGCACCGGGGACTGCAGCGCCGAGAGCACCTCGTCGATCTGGACCGCGGTCGAGGTGTGGCTGACCGGGATCGTCGCGCCGCTGTCCATGTCCGGCGCGCTCGGGCTGCCGGGATTGAGGTCGATGAAGAAGTTGCCCTCGAGGAAGATCCGCGGCCGGATCGTCGCAAAGGCGTCGCTGTGGATCGGGCGGCCGATCTCGTCGACGGTGAAGGCGACCGTGGTCGCGTCGCCGTCGCGCTCGGTCGAGATCACTTTGCCGACTTCGACGCCGGCGATCCGCACCGGCGAGTTGAGCGCCACGTTGGCCGAGTTGGTGAAGGTGGCCTTCAGTTCGTAGCCGTAGCTGGTGAAGGGAACGTGTTTGGTGAAGGCCAGATAGGGCCCGATCGTGAAGATGAGAATGAAGACGATCGCGATCGCGGTGTTGCTCGGTCGCCAATTGAAGCGGCGGTTGGTCGCGCCCACCCTGGTGTCGCGCTCGGGGAGGCGGCTCATTCGGTCTCGATCCCTCGCGTCGTCGTTCCCCAGACCTCGGTATTGCCGACCACGGTCTTCCCGGGCTGGTACTTCTCGTTGCCCGCTTCGCAGACGTTCGCCTGCCCCGGCGCGCCGGTCTGCGGGTACGGGTTGTAGTGCAGGTGATTGTTCCGCTCGGGACCGTTGGCCGGAGCGGCGGCCTGCCCACTCTCGCTGTTGGTGCCTTCAGGCGGCGCGAACGAGATGAAATTGAGCCAGGTGCCGAGACTGTTGCCCTGGCTGGCGGCATTGGCGACCTCGCGAAAGGTCAAGGTGAGGTAGTTGCATTTCGTCTGCGCCGGTGCGATGAAGCTCAGTGCCGGTTTCAGCAGCTGATTGGTGTCGATCAGGAGGTCAAGGCCGTTGAAGACTCCGGAAGATTCCTGGAAGGCAACCAGCGCCTCCGCGGTCGGCGCCAGCTGGTTGTTGAGGACCGGCGAGGCGTTCAGCGCCGGCACGCCGGCGTGAAGGGAGGCGGCGATGATCGGAGCGGTTTCTCCGAGCGCTTTCGCGCCTGGCTTCAGCGCGGTGAAGAAGCGGGCGGAGCTGCGGAAGAAGGGGCGCACCGCAGGCAGGTCGGCATTGACCGCGTCCAGCGTGCGCGGGCCTTTTTCGATCGTTTCCTGGATGTAGGGGCGGGAGACACGGGCGAAGGCGGCGAAGGTGCGGTCGAGGGCGACGAAGAGGCTCGCCTGCGTCTCCGCCACCGGCGCGACCGTCGCCGAGAGGTCCTCGAGCGCTTCCCAGAAGCCGGCGAAGTCGGTGCTGGGTTCGACGATCGTGCGCAGCGTCGCCTGCGAGTTGACGACCAGGCGTCGCAGAGCGCCGATCCCTTCGTTCAGCTGCGGGCCGCGGCCGGCGAGGGCATTGCCGAACCCTGCCTGGGCCTGGCGGATCGCTTTGCGCGTCGGCTCGTCGAACATGTCGAAGAACTGATCGATGTCGACCGGTTCGGGGGTGTAGGCCTTGAGCGGAATCGTGTCGCCGGCCTCGAAGTCCTCGGACGAATCGCCGCGAGTGAGCTGGAGGAACTTGAGGCCGAGGGCCGACTTCGGCCGGATCGAGATCGTCGAGTCGACCGGCAGCGGTTCAACGCTCTTGTCGAGTCGGAGCGAAAGTTCGGCCGCGACGCGACCGCCGCCGAGCTGAACCGGGACCACTTCCCTGACCACGCCGACGCGGACACCGCCGACCCGCACCTCGTTGTTTTTGACCAGCGCGTTGGCGTTCGGCACCTTCGCCTTGAGGTCGTAGGTGGAGACGAAGGGCAGGCCGTTGTTGGCGTTGTAGGCGAGGAAGACGGCGACGATCACGACCAGGATCGTCACCGCCCCGACCAGGATCGGGCTGCTCGCCACTCCGCCTATGCCGCTGCGGTTTCTCATCGGCCCAGGAGGTAGTCGAGGAGTGGGGCGGTGCCCCCGGTCTGGGCAGCGTCTGCGACGCCCGCTTCGCCGCCGCCACCGGCCTTGCCGGCCGGTGCCAGGCCGGTCGTCGGACCCGTTGCGCTCGCAGGGGCCGCCACGGTGCCGGTGCTTCCAGCCAGCTCTTCCTGCAGCAGGCGGAAGAGGTCGCTGCTGCTGGTATTTGCGCTTTCACCAGCGTTGACGCCGTTGAAGCGGGCCACGCAACTCGACGCGCCTCCCGCAGCCGGCTCATAATCGAGGCAGTTCGAAAGCGTCACGAGCGTACGGCCGAAGTGGCCGTGCTGGTCAAAGCCATTGGTCGACGCGGTCGAGTTGTAGATCAGTTCGACCAGGCCGTCCCACCCTCTGGTCTTCTTCAGGCTGACGAAGAGCTTGGCCAGTTCAGTCGTTGGCTTGACGCCGGTCTTTGCGAGCCTGGGCCGACTTGCGCACGATCGGATCGGCTTCGCGGAAGAGTGGGCCGGCGGCTTCGCCGGCGTCGCCGAGGCTGCGCAGCGCCACGGTGGTCGCTTCGGAGAACGGGGTCAGCGTCCGCGTCGCGTCGGTCAGGGAGGGCGCCGCCTTGCCAAGGTCGGAGAAGACCGGGGTGGCGGCCTCGGAGAAGCCTTCGAGGCTGCGCATGGTGAGGCGGAACTCGCGCAGGAAGGTTGGGAACTTTCGCAGCGACGCTTCCAACTGCTCGCCGCGCTCGGCACTCGCCTGTGCCGCCGCGCCGGCATTGGAAATGAAGCCGGCGACGTGGGCACGCTCGCGTGCCAGCGGCGCCAGGATCGCGTCGGAGTCACTGGTGAGCTGAGCGAGGCGGTCGCGCTGGGCGGAGAGGATCCCGAACAGGCGGTCGACGTCGCGCAGGACCGGGTTGGCGCGCTTGACCAAGACCTCGAGATCCTCACCGCGACCGGCGAGGCCGGCGCCGAGTTCGTTGAAGATGAGGCGGAAGCGCTGGGCGTAGGGCAGCGTCTGGATGTTGTTGATCAGGTCCGGGTCGACGCTGGTTCCGTTGCTGCCAAGCGGCAGCAGGTGCTGGCCTTCCCCCTCCTCGCCGTCGGGAACCTCCTTCAGCGGCGGTGGCGCGGGCGCGCCGGGGGAGCGCGGCAGGGTCGGGCGGCAGTCGACGAACTTCTCGCCGATCAGCGACTGCGGTCGGATCTGGCAGCCGCCGTCACTGCGGAAGTCCTGGAAACCTGGATCTTCGATGTTCATCACGATTACTGCCTTGCCCGGGACCGAGACCGGCTCGCCGTTGCGGAAGGCGACGACGTCACCGGGCATCGTCACGTCGACCGACTCAATCGTGCCGACGTTGGCGCCGGCGACCCGGACCTGCTCGCCTTTGACCATGAAGCCGCCGCTGTCGAAGATCGCGCGGATTTTGTAGCCGTCGGTCTCGCTGCCGCTGCCGCCAGAGGCGAGAAGGACGACCGCCACCACGGCGATCACGAGCCCAGCCGCAAGTATCAGTCGTCGGATCATGGTCCAGGAGGCGCGTCGGCCGGGTTGCATTCAGAGGTACTGACGCTGCTGCCGCTGTGCGGCGGGTTGACGAAGGGATTGGAACCGTCGGGGGCCGGCTGGGTGGCGCCGCCGGGGCAGCGGCGGTGGGTGCGGGCGAGCGGAGCGAGGTCGTCGAACTGTTCGCTCTTCGCGATCGGGGTCAGCGTCCCGCCTTCATAGGAGAAGAGATTCTGCATCGCGGTCGCAGCACGCAGGTAGTGACCGTTGCCGTCGTAGTAGCCGGCCGCGAGGCCCAGTTTGGCGAAGCCATTGAAGAAGTCAGGCGTGTACGCGCGGATGAAGTTGAGGTTCGGCTGGAACGCGGCGATCGCGTCCTCGGAGTGCGGGAACGCCCTCGCGGTCCGCTGCTGCACCGTCGGCAGCATCGTCAGCAGTTCGGCCGCGTCGTTCGCGTTGCCTGGCCTCGCCACGGTCAGGCGCAGGTTGCGTATGAAGGGGACGAATTTGGATAGCACCGGGCGCAGTTCGGCGAGAAAGGGGGCGAGGTTTTTCGTCGCTGGCTTCGCCGTTTCGACCAACGGGTCGAGATCATCTAGAGCAGCGCGGAGGTTGACGAAGGTCGTGTTCGCCTGCCGCATCACCGGCGGCAGGCGCCGCAGCGTCTGGTCGAGCGCAAGGTTCTGGGTGGCGATCGCGCTAAAGGCGGTGTTGGCGTTGCTGAAGGCGCTCGAAAGCTGCTCGCCCCGTTCCGCCACGCTCGTCGCCAGCTTGCTGGAACTGACGATGAAGCGCTCGAAGAGGCGCTGGTCCGCGTTCAGTTCGCTGATGAAGGCGTCGGTGCGGTTCAGCGCCGGACCGAAGTATTTGTAGGCGTCGTTACCGGCCTTCCCCTGATATTCGAAGATCTGCGCGTTGCCTTTGATGAAGTTGGCCAGCCCTTTGCGGACGGACGGAGGGAAGGTATTGAAGAACTGGTCGATGTCGATCGGCGTCGTGGTCGAGGCGAGCCCGAGCTCGGCGCCGTCGCCCAGCGGCGGATTGCTGTTGGGACCGGGGCTGACCGAGACGTAGTGGTTGGCAACACCCGAAAGCGAGGTCGCCCGGATCACCGCGGTCGTGCCCTCGTGCAGCTCCTGTTCGACGTCGACGTGGACTTCGGCGAGGTTCTCCTCGCTGAGCTCGATGCTCTCGACCGAGCCGACCGGGGCGCCGCCGATCAACACCTGGTTGTCGGGCACAAGCTGACCGGCGTTCTGGAAAACGAGCGTGTACTTATGGCCGCCGTTGCCGCCGAAGAGGACAACCGCCAGGGCGATGACGGCAACCGTTAGGGCCGCAATGACGGCGATTCGAGCGGGGGCGAACCCTCGGCTTGGTGCCGAGCTTTTCTCCTCGCCTGAAGGATTGGCAGCCACGGGTCGTTGCTTGTTCGTTCCCCGGCCCTCCGACCCGGTAGAACGGCGGTCGAATCGTATCCGAGCCGCCCCCCGGCAACGGCGCTAGGAGCGGGGACTTAACTGGAAATCAACGCGCTGCTCCAGCGCTCTTAGACATCGAACTTCGGCAGGGCTCGCTGCATCCAGCGGGGCATCCACCAGACCCGGTCCCCGAGCAGCAGCATCAACGCTGGCAGCAGGACGATCCGCACCACCGTCGCGTCGAGAATTACGGCCACCGTCAACCCGATGCCGAGCTGGCTTACCGTCGCCAGCGAGGAGCCGGCGAAAGCTATGAAGACCGCCATCATGATCGCTGCCGCACCGGTAATCACCCGCGCGGTTTTGTCGAGGCCAAACTCAATCGCGGCGGCGTTGTCCCCCTCGCGATCGTAGTGCTCACGCATCCGGATCAACAGGAAGACCGCGTAGTCAATCGAGAGCCCGAAGACGATCCCGAAGATCATCACCGCCCCGACCGCGTCGATGTATTCGCGGCCTCCGAACGGCAGGTCGGGGGGCACGTTGGAGAGCAGCGTGAGGATCCCGAAGGCGACTCCGACGGTGAGCAGGTTGAGAGCCACCGCGAGGGCGGCCAACAGCAGAGCCCGCAGGACAACCACCAGGACGAGGAAGGTCGCGATCGTGATCGCCGCGACGACGAGCGGGATGATGTCCCTGGTGACCCGGCTGTAGTCGTTGAGCTGGGCGGCGCCACCGGCGACCCCGGTCTCGAGGCCCGATTCCTCGGCCAGGGCCGCGGTCTCCGCGTCGAGCCGCTTGTTGAGCGCGATCGAGCCCGGCGTGTTGAAGGCGTACCTGGAGATCACCAGCATCGAGGCCGCCTGGCCGCCGTGACGAAGGTCGATCGTTTCGCCCGCCGCCTTGCGGAGGGTGGGCGGCGCGCCGTCAAGGGCCGAGAGCACGAAGTAGCCGGAGTTGAAGAGATTGGGAGTGCTGCGGCCAATCCGGCGCACCTGCTGGTTGATCCTCTGCTTGCCGCCGAGCACCTGCACGCTGGCGCGCTCGAGCCCGCTCTGCAACGGCTCGGAGCGACCGAAGGCTTCGGCTAGACCCGCTTCCAGCGCCTCGGCGCCGCCGCTGAGGCGGTCGATGCCGCCGGCCAGGGCAGCCGCCCCGGTGCTGAGCTGAGTCAACCCGTCGCCGAGCCTGGCGGCTTCCCGGTGAAGGAGCTCGGCCCCGTCGGCCAGCTCATCGCCGCCGGCGGCGATCTGGTTGAGCCCATCAGAGAGCCTTTTGGCGGCGTTGGACAGTTTCTCCAGGTTGACCAGCGTCGAGCCCAGCCAAGAGCTCACATGCCGGGATTCCTCAATGTCCTCCAGCAGTCGCGCCTGTAGCGCTTCCAGTTCGGCCGGCAGGCCGGTGTAGCCGGCCGCGTAGGGGGCGCCACTCAACGGATCGGTGCCGCTGACCGCGGCGAGGGCGCGGCGGACAGCCTCGAGCGCCGGCCCATAGTTCGGATCTTCTTTGCCGACCGTCATCCCCTGCAACTGGCTCAGCGCCGCTTTCAGCTGTTCGTCGGCCTCCTTGGCGGGCACGAGCAGGCGCGGCAGGGTCGCGTTCGCGTCCTGCTTCAGCGACCTTTCCAGTTTGCGGGAACGGTTGAGAGCGTTGAAGCGGAGATTGGCGCCGCCGATGTCATGCGTTGCGAACTTCAGCTGCAGGGCTCCGATCGCGGCGAGTTCCTGCGCCTCGGCGAGCCGCCTGGCGCCTTTGGCGAATCTCTCCAGCGCACCAACCGCCTGCTGGCTGCCGCTGGCCGCACGGTTGAGCCCGCCGGCGATCTTTTGCGCGCCCTCGCCCGCGCGGTCGGAACCCAGCGCCAAGAGTCCGGCGCCGTCACTGGCTTCGGCGATGCCGTCGCGCAGCTGCTCCACCCCACCCGCGGCCACCCCGAGCTGGCGACCCAGGCGACCGAGCTGTTTGACCGGACCGAGATTGCCGTTGGAGGCGAGGATCGCGTTGCCGGTTTGCTGCAGCGGCGCGACCCGTTTTGCGATCTGCCCCGGCCCCGCGACCAGCTGCACGCCCGGCAGTTTCGCGAGGCGGTGCTGGAAGCGGTCGAGCGCGTCGAGATTCTTGCCGTCGGTGATCGTCCCCTCCTCGGTCGCGGCGATCACCACGAAGGGCGCTTCGTAGCCGGGGGCGGCGGCCTCGGCGATCAGTTCCGCGTCCTGGCGGGTCTGGTCCCCCTGAGGCAGCTGGTCAGGGCTCGGCGGGCCGGTCTTGAGCGCGATCGCCGGCGCCGCCAGGATCAGCACCACGACGCCGATGACGCCGGAAACCAGCGCCGGCCGTCGCAGTGCCGCGGAGACGACCGTCATCAGCCGCGAACGGCCGTTGGGCGCGGCGCCGATGCGCCAGCGGTCGACATTGGGCCCGAGCAGGGTCAGCACCGCCGGTCCAACGATCGTGGCGATCGCCACGGTGAGGATGACGACCATCGCCAGGGTGCCGGCGAGCGAGGCCAGCAATGAGCCGGGCAGGATGAAGATCGAAACCAGCATCGAGAGCAGCAGCGTGCTGCCGGCGAACATCGTCGTGCGACCGGCGGTGCGGCGCGTCGTCCAGGCGGCCTCGAGCGGCTCTTTCCCGGCTGCCAGCTCCTCGCGGAAGCGCGAGACCATCAGCAGGGCGTAGTCGACCCCCAGCGCCAGCCCCATCATCGAGCAGACCGTGAGGGCGAAGGCGTCGATGTCGAACCGTTCGGCGGCGTAGTAGAGGATCCCGCGCGAGGCGAGCACGGTCAGCGCGCCGAAGACAAGCGGGATCGCGGCCGCCACCGGCGAGCGGAAGACGAGCAGGAGCACGATCAGCAGGAAGGGGAAGGCGATCAGCTCGCCGCGCTCGCTGGCCGCGATCGAGCGCTCCTGCAGCGCTCGGGAGATCGTCGCGTAACCGGTCTGCGTGGCCCGCACCGGCGCCTGGATCTCTTCGTCGAGGATCTCGTTCAGCTTCGGGACCGTCTCGTTGACTCCCTCTTTGACCTCGACATGGAAGTCGGCGATGACCAGCGCCCGGTTGGGACTGGGTCGTAACTGCGACACCCTGCCCCGGTCCCAGGGGGAGAGGGTGGTCACCTTCGGGTCGCGACGCAGGGCGCGGATCAGTTCCGGGCCCTGGCGGTCGATCGCCGCCTCCGGTCCCTGCAGCAGGATCGCGAACGGCATCGAGGCGCCGAAGTGCCCGCGCAGGAGATCGCTGGAGCGGGACGATTCGGTTCCGGGGATGTCGAGCGTCGTCGGGTTGAGCCTCTCCTCGACACCGGTGCCGATCACGCCGAGGCCAATCAGCAGCACCGCGGCCACGGCCAGGAGCGCGCGCGGATGGCGCAACGTCAACGGGGGGCGAGGACCCGAATCCTCCGCTCCGGACTCCGGTCGGCCCCTGCTCCTGCTCCTCCTCACGCCCGGTAGTTTGACCGTCCGGGGCGCCGGAGGAGCGAACCGATGCGGAAGACTCTGTTAAGCGTGGTGCGCACCTGAGCGGCCGCTAGCCTGTTGAAGGGCAGGATGAGGAGAACGTTTCTTAATGCCGCCGCGGTACTTGGCCTTGCCGGGCTGCTCACCGGCGCCAGCGCATACGGGCTGAAGTTCCAGCTCGACGAGACGACGGTCAGCGCCACCGCCGGCATTTCCCCGCGAGAGCTGCCCGCCCGCGGCAATGTGCCGGTCAGGATCAGCAGCGTGGTCCGCGTCACGACCTCCGACGACTCGCCACCGCCAGGACTGCGCCAGATCGTGTTCAACATCGATAAGCATGGCTTCGTCGACACCCGTGGGCTCCCGGTCTGCACGATGGCGAAGCTGGCCGGGACCACGCCCCGGGTCGCGCGGAAGCGGTGCGGCGGTGCCATCGTCGGCAGGGGAACCGGACGAGCCGAGGTGAGGCTGCCCGGTCAGGCACCGACTGAGATCGAGTCTCCCCTCACTCTTTTCAACGCTCCGCCAGAGAGGGGCAGGCCCGGCCTGATCGCCCATGCCTACGAGACCTTGCCGGTGCCGAAGACGGTCCTCGTCCCCTTCTCGATCGAACGAATCCGCCACGGTCGCTATGGCTTCCGCGTCGAGATTCCGCTGCCCGAGATCGCCGCGGGCTATGGCGCAGCCACCCTCGCCGAAGCGACGGTGGGCAAGACCTGGAAACGCGGCGGTAGGACGGTCGGCTACGTGAATGCCCACTGTGCTGGAGGCCGGCTCCAGATCTTCGGGCAGCTCACCTTCAGCGACGGCAGTTTCTTCCCCGGCACCCTCACCTCGCCATGCCACGAGCCCCGCTGAGCAGAGCGGCGGCGCTCTGCTGCGCCTTCGCGACGGCGCTCGCCGGCTCCGCCCTGGCCGAAGAGGCGGTAGTAAAGGTCAACGATCTCGTCCTCCGGGCCGACGGCAGCTTCGAGCCACGCACGCTGCCGCGCCACCGGTTCGCTCCGATCCGGTTCAAGGGGCACGTCGATATCGCCGCCAAAGGCGGCGGCAAACCGGTGGCGCTGGAAGAAGCAGTCATCGACTTCGACCGTGACGGCCGGCTCAGCGTCGCCGGTCTGCCGACCTGCCGGCCCGAACAGCTGGCCGCTGTCGGCGTCAGCGAAGGGCGCGAGATCTGTGCGCGTGCGATCGTCGGCAGCGGCCGCATCGAGGCGTTTATCGAGCTGGCCGGCGGTGGCGCGGTGCAGGGCAGACTCGCCGCTGACGATCTTCAACGGCCCCATCCAGGAGGGCCGGCCGACGGCTGTGGTCCACGCGCGCACCACCGTGCCCGAGACCCAGACCTTCGCGATTCTGGTCCCGATCGAACAGCGGCGGGGTGCGTTCCGCTACCGGGCCAGGCTCGTCGTGCCCGAGATCATCGGCGGACGCGGCGCGATCACCCGCATCGAGGTCGAGATCGGCCGCCGCTTCACCAGCGCGGGGAAGCGCCGCAGCTACGCCTCCGCCCGCTGCGCTGACGGCATCCTCCACACTCACGGTCGCTTCAGTTTCGCTGACGGCACGATCGTCGACGGCAGTGTCGAAAAGGCCTGCACGCCCCGCTAACGCCCCGGCCGTCCCCGACCGCCCGCCCGGTATGCCGAGCTTCCTATACTTGCCGGTCCCGGGCCGTTAGCTCAGTTGGTAGAGCAGGAGACTCTTAATCTCAAGGTCGTAGGTTCGAGCCCTACACGGCCCACTCGCAGGCCAGCATCCACTATGGCCGCGATGATGGGGCGATGGCAACCGCAAAGCGCCGCGGCGCTCGCCATCCCTCCCAGGTCAGCCGGGACGTCCTCACCGCTCTCGAGCAAGGGGGGGAGTCAGCAAACCACATGGAGCAGATCGCGATGGACATGGGCAATTTGCTCGCCCACCAGTTCCCCGACCTGCGCGGAAGGGCGTCGGAGGTGCGCGATGCCGGGCTGGTGGTACAAATGCGGACTGGTGGAGGAATCTTGTACGAGGAGCTCGGGACCGCGGTCTTCGACTCCTGCGGCGAGTGGAGCAGCGACACGGCCCGGGGCTGGGTTGCAATGGCGGTCGGCCACGCTCCCGGCGTCGAGCTCGAGGAGCGCCTCAGGCTGATCCGCCCTTTCGCCGATGACACCCACTTCGCGGTGCGCGAGTGGGCCTGGCTGAGCCTACGACCTCACGTCGCTTCACAGCTCGCGCAGGCAATCGGACTGCTGACCCCATGGACTGAGGAGGAGTCGGCCAACCTGCGGCGCTTCGCCTCCGAGGTGACGCGCCCGCGCGGCGTTTGGTCAGCTCACATTCCGGCTCTGAAGCAGGAACCGGCTCACGGCCTGCCGATTCTCGAACCGCTTAGGGCCGACGCGAGCCGCTATGTCCAGGACTCGGTCGGCAACTGGCTCAACGACGCCTCGAAGTCGCGGCCCGAATGGGTGAAGCAGACTTGCGCCGAGTGGCAAGCTGAAAACAGGAGCGTAAACCTCACCCGAGTCTGCCGGCGTGGCATGAGGTCGCTGGAGCGGAAAGCTAGATCCTCAAGCCCTGGATCTTCGATTCTTGCTCCTTGAGCATTTGTTTCCAGGTGGTTTTATTTTTTGAGTCAGGATCAACCGGCTTATTGAGCGTCGCGTTCGCGAGTGCGTCGTCCGCGGCCTCAAGCGTCTGAGCCTTCGTCGACGCCCTTTTGAGCCTGGCGTCAAGGTCCTTTGCCTCACCGAACGTGAGGTCCCCTATCCGCTCGTCGATAGTCGCCGGATCATCGCCGCGTTCGATCAGCGCCTCGCGGGCTTTTGCGAGGTTCTCCCATTTATCCAGCTTCTCCTTGGTCGTTGGAGGCATGACGGGCAGGATCAGATCGAAACGGCCGGCCCGGGAGATCGCCGCATCGAACTGCTCGAGGTGGTTCGTGCCGACGATGTAGACGATCCGGCTACGGTCATGTAGGCCAGCGATTTTCGGCAGCATCGCAGTGGTGAGAAAGCGGGAACGTAGCTCGCTGCTGGCACCTTCGCGCTCCCTCACCAGCTCGTCGAACTCGTCCATCAATACAACCATCTGATCGCATAACTGCAGGCGGCCGAAGATCTGGTCCGTCTCGGCGTGGACGTTTTCGAGGCCTTTACGGGTGAGGTGCGAAGGATCGAGGGAAAGGAGGGGCCAGCCGAGCGCTTCTGACAACATCGTCGCCAGCTGCGTCTTCGACGTGCCGGGGGGCCCGAAGAGAATCAGCGAAACCCGCGCCTTAGCGAACTTCAGCCCATCCCGGACCTGATTTCGTTCCGCAACCAGTGGCTGAACGAATTCCTCCTCGAATACTTCCTTGAATTCCATTGTAGTGCCTCGGTACCTGAAGCACGAATCGAGAAGATCTGAAAACGGTGACTTATCCTGAGGTTCGGTCTTCGGCTCATCGTAGTCGGCATCAACGTACTCGAAGACGTCTCGCCTCACCGCGTCGAAGACCAGATTTGAAAGCTCGAAGGAGAAGTGCAATACGGAGGCAGTGGGCCAAGACTCCGCGACGCGCTTACCACCATGATGCTCGGAGGACCAGCCGAATGCTTCATCCTTCCCCAAGGGCACTTTTTTCGCCTCCAGAGCACCGGCCGCCGCCCGCAGCTTCTCAAGGTACGGCATCAGGAAAGGACGCAACTGCCGTTCGGAAAGCATTTGGGTCAGCAGCTCGTAGTCATAACAGTAGGCATAGCCGAAGCTCGGGTAGAGGAAAAGCGGTCGACTTCGTGGCCAGTTGCCATCGCTTCGCTGCCCGGCGAAGAACTGGGCGATCGCGTGGCGCAGTAGAAGCCTCTCCCGTGGACTCATCTGGGCGAGGTCGGTCGTCCTGCTTGCGGTCAGGACGCTGTAGGCAAGCTCAAGGTAGTCGGCATCGGGGCTGTCTGCGGAGATCAGCATGCTCTCCTCATAGAGGTGGCCCCAATTCCATTCCGAGACCTCATCGCAAGCCTTTTTTGACAGCTTCTTCCACAGCGTCAGGCTCTTGACCGCCTTATGAGTGAGGAATGCCGTGCGCGGAAAGCCGTCGATCCTGAGTCCACCTTTTCGAAGTTCCTCGTCGAGGCCTTTGATGTTTTCTTGGACAATGTCCTTTTCTCTGGTGTCCATGCCGTCGAAACTGCCGAGATCATGGATTGCTTCCAGCAGGAACGACACCGTAAAGGGGTTCTTCTCTTCGAGGTTCGCACTGGTCCATGCACCATCCTCCGTTTCGACCAGTTCCGAGCGCAGCGCCCGTCGCGTTCCCTCATCCCACTTCGCGCCCTCCGGAGGCTTGCTGCTCGACGGCTGAGCGGGAAATAGCTTTCCAGCGGCTCGGAGGTAGGAGAGGCAAGTCGCGGTACTGGCCTTGGAGGTCTTTTCAGCCCTCTGGCCGGGTTTTACTTTGTGCGCAAATCCCTTGTCCTCGTACCGGAAGTGAGCGAGCGACGCGTCGGCGCTGTCGTTTATCCGATCCAAGTACTCGACGAGATCCTTCAGATCGCCGAAGTCGAGACCGTGCGGGATCGGCAGCAGCGACTCTGGGACGTGGCCGTCGGCCACTGTCGTCAGCTAGAGCGAAGCGGCCGCGTGATCGACGCGAGCCGGTCGGCGGCGGATTCTGCTTCCTCGGAGCTGCGGGTGTTCCCGCTCGAGAGGGCGGCCTCGAGCTGATCGAGGTCACGATGGGCGAGATTGACGGCTCCGCTCACGTCGAGCAGGACATTCGCAGCAGGATCGGAGGTCGGGCCGGGGTGCCGTTCGCCCTCGAGGACGCGGAGCGCTTCGCGAGGGCTTCGCAGAGTCTTGACGTATTGGCGCAGGGTGAGATCGGTCGGCACTTCCGAGGCGAAGACGGGCGTCCCTTTGGCGACGGCGTAGCCGATCTCCATCGCGGCCGACTGGCCGATGTAGCCGGCGGGCGCGACGAGCCACAAGAAGTCGGATGCTTCGATCGCGGCCAGGTGTCGGCTCTGGACGAGCTTGATCGCCCGCACGCGGTCGCTGGCCACGAAGAGGAAATCGCCAAACTCATCGACCACCCGGGGATCGGCGGGCGACAGAACCCGGACGCCGGCGTCGGTCAGATCATGGACGGCATCCATGATCGCGGGCATCGCTAGATGGAAGCTGCCGGAGACGGTTGCTCGCGGTGTCCTGCTGACTTTGGTCTTCGTCCTGGGTCTCGTCATCGCCTACTCCAAATGTCCAATTTTGGACGTATCTATTTTCCCCATACGGCCGGACGGTATCGCTCGCGTTCTGATCTGGCTTTATATCTAGGTTTTAGGGCGTAGCAGAAATGTCCAAATTCGGACACAATTTGCGCATGAAAGGGCACATTTCGCAGCGCAGAAGCCGGACCGCAATACTCGGGTACTTGGCGGCGGCGTGGGCAGGCCGCAAATTCCGAAACCGGCCGGAAACGGTTGCCTGGCTCGCCGAGCACGGGCTGGCGCTCAACGAAGGTGGCCTTCGGGATGCGCTCAAGGACCGCGACGGGCCTCGGTCCGACCCCGCCGACGATCCGATGGAGGAAAACTGGGTTCGCGACGCGCTCGACTTCGACGCGACGAAGCTCAACCTCAGCCTTGCTGTGATCCTCTTCCCGTCGCCAGAGCACCCCGACTCCCTTCACCAAAAGCTGCGCTCGACTGAGCGCGCGGTCCGTATCTACCGAGCTTACGAGTCGGGCGTGGTCGCCGTCCTAGTCTTCGACGGCCCCCAGGAGCGCCTCCGTTTGCGCACGGTTCTAGAGGAGGTCGAACCAGACCTGCGTTGGCTCGAAATCCGCGAGGTCGACGACGCCCAGGCTGCCGACACCTGGCTCTCCCTAGCGAGAAAGATCGCCGAAACGGAGGGCCTCAACAGCTGACCGGCCATTCGGAGCCGGTCTCGTCTGTGTCGAAGGCTGCAGTTCGTGGTCGACGTCGGAGTCGACGTGGTTCGTGCTCGGCTCAGAAGGAAGATCGAACCGATCCTCGTGGTGGCGCCTCGAGCTTCTGCACGGGCAGCCGAGACCAAGCGAGTAGGAGCGTAGGGCGTTGCCCGGGAATTCCGATTGGTTCTTCGACCGCCTTGTCGAGATCAACGCCAGGTCAAAGGACGTCCGTAATCGGCCGCAACTCGAAACTCTGAAAACGGGTGGACGTTCGGCTCGCCAGGCGGCGCCGAGCAACTTCCGGAAAAGGCCGCGAACCGCTCGCGCTATCTCAAGGTCGTAGGTTCGAGCCCTACACGGCCCACTCCGGCGACTCCTATTCGCTCAGGGTACCGCCGCCGCCGAGGCTGCCGAGCGGGTTTTCGAGGCTTTGTTTGCCCTGGCCCTGGGCTTTGGATTCTTTCTCGATTTCGGCGAACTGCCGCTGGAGTTCGCGGGCGCGAGCTTCGATTTCTGCGGCTTCGTCGTCGAGGTTTTCTCGTTCGAACTTCGTCGTCGCGAATTTGACCGCTTCCTGAGTGAGCTTCTGTGCCTCCTCGTAGTGGAACGTGAAGTAGCGATAGAGCGAAAGCGTGGCGAGCGCTCCGGCGCTGCGTCGTTTGTCGACGACGACCTGCTGTGCGTCGGCGGCAGCGTTGAGGTTCGCTTCGATTTCAGCCGGCGAGCGCGAGGTCTGGGCGAGACGGAAAAAGGTATTGGCGCTCAGCTGGGCGCCGCTGGTGCTGGGTTCGTCAGCTGCCTTCACGTATCGCTCCCAGGCGATGCCGGCTTTTTCCAGCTGGGTGCGCGCCTCGATGGTCAACTGCGATTCACCCGTTTCCGGATTTAAAACCGAGAGCTGGTTGCCAGCATTGGTCCGCGCCCTCGTCAGGTTCAACAGCAGCTGCTCGTTCTCGGGGTCTTTCTTCAGTTCGCGTTCCAGTCGCGCCGCCTGGTCTTCGTACTGCTCGGCGACGTTGGTGGTGCTGGCGCCGGAGCCGAAGAGGTCGCTGATCGGGGCCGGGCCGATGACGAGGAAAAGGCTGAGACCCATCAGCAGGGCGAGGATCGCGTAGACGACTTTGACGACGTTTTTACGCCGCCCCCGGATATCGAAGAGCATTCTCCGCTCGCCATCGTTCGGTGCCATCAGTTCCTCACTGCTCCTGGGTCGAGGGCTCCGCCACTCCGCCGGCCGCTCCCGGCCGGCCGAATGCCCGCGCCAGCAAGATACTCAACTCGTATAGAACAAGCAGCGGAACCATCTCAATGAGCATCGTCACCGGGTCCACCCCGGGCAACGCCGCGGCCACGATCGCGATCACGAGATAGGCATAGCGGCGGTTTTCGCTGAGCTGCTCGACGCGGACGATGCCGAGCCTAGTGACGGCGATGATCGCCAGCGGCATCTGGAAGATCAGCCCGCAGGCGATCTCGGTCATCGAGAAGAAGCTGTAGTAGTCACGGGCTCGAACCTGGATGTTGAACTGAGAATCGTTGAAGCTGAGCAGGAAGTTGACGGCCGCGGGCATTACCACGAAGTAGGCGAAGGCGATCCCAGCCAGGAATAAGACGGGGAACATCAGCAGGATCGGCAGAACGACCCGGCGCTCGCTATCGCTGAACGCCGGCAGGACGTAGGCGTAGAGCTGGTAGAGAACGAATGGCAGCGAGAGGATGGCCGCTCCGTAGACGGAAACGGTCAGCGTCGTCGTGAAGGGCTCAGTGACCCCGAAGGTGATCAGGCGGTCGTGCTCGTCTGGAAGGGGTCCGGAGGCGATCTCGAGCAGCAGGTGGTTCTGCCAGAAGCAGAGGGCGAGGGCGGCGCCGAAGACGCCGATGCAGACGATCAGCCGGCTTCGCAGCTCATCGAGGTGCTCGACGAGGGTGAGGCGATCCTCATGGGAGACCGCCTTGACACGGCGGGCCATCGCGCCGCCTCAGCTGGACTTGTTGCGGACGACCTCGGTCTCGGCCGGCTGGTCGTCGCCGTGCGCCTGCGTGGGCGGCGCGGGCTCGATCTTCGGCTTCTCATCTTCGTCGTCGTGCTCGCCGCCGATCGAACCTTTGAACTCGCGAATGCCACGGCCGAGTGAGCGTCCAAGCTCGGGGAGCCGTTTCGGGCCGAAGACGAGCAAGGCGATGATGAGGACTATCGCGATCTCTGGAAGTCCGATATTTCCGGGCATCTAGGCAATGGTAACGGCACGGATCGGCGCCCGGATCAATCGCAATCGCGCAATTAGATACTCGGTAGTTGGGTTTCTTTTTGGAAATGTGGGAAAGGTGCGGATCAAGTCATCTTGAAATGGGTTCATAGGTAGCGAGATGAGCGAGACGAGCCGTAACCAGACCACGCCGGCGCCGCTGTTGCACATCTGTCCTGAGTGCGCCTCCGACCTAGTGCAGCCAACCTGCTGGGAGCAGGCGGGGGATCGCGCCCACTGGCGGGTCTGGCGGCGCTGCCCTGAGTGCGAGTGGTTCTCCCAGGGGGTCCACGGTGAGCGCGAGATCGATGCCTTCGACGAGCAGCTCGATATCGGCGCTCACGAGCTCGCCGATGAGCTGCGGGCACTCGAGCAGGCGAACATGGCTGACATGGCCGATGCCTTCATCGCCGCGCTCGCTGCCGATTTGATCGGCGCCGACGACTTTTCCTAGCGGTAGCGCTCAGGTGTAGCGCTGCACGACGCCGTCGGCGACCAGTTCGAGCAGCTGCCGCTGTTCCGGCGCGAAAGAAGGCGCTGCGAGCCGGCGCTTTGCACTAGTGACGATCTCCAGCGCCCGCGACCTGACCCGGTCAAGGGCTCCCGTGGCAGCGATGCGGTCGCAGAGAGCCGCGGCGGTAAGTGGGTCGAGGCCATGCAGATCCGCCTCGCGAATGCCCGGATCCGTGGCGGCGGCCTCGATCAGCGGCAGCGTGATCGTGCCGTCGAGCAGGTCGGTGCCGCGGGCCTTGCCGGTGCGCTCGGGCGGGCCGGCAACGTCGAGGACGTCGTCGAGCAGCTGGAACGCGAGGCCGATTTCCGCCCCAAACTCGCCCAGCTGCTCGTCGTCATGCCCGAGCCGGCAGGCGCACTCGAACAGCTTCGCCGTCTTCAGGCGGCAGCGCTCGAGATAGCGCTGCTCGGAGATCCCAAGGTCAAAGGCATCCTGCCGCTGCGCCAGCTCGCCCCGGGCGAGCGCAACCGAGGCTTCGGCGAGCAGCGCGACGGCGCGACCGTCGCCGGCTCCAGCGAGCAGATTGAAGGCGCGCGAGAAAAGCAGGTCACCAGTCGCGACGGCACGGGCGCGACCGGAGCTGGCGACGACGGTCGGCTGGCCGCGACGCAGCGGCGCTTGGTCGAGCACGTCGTCGTGGACGAGAGTCGCCATATGCACGAGCTCGATCGCCGCCGCGGCCCGGACAGATGCCGTCCCTCCGGCCTCGCCGGAGCAGAGCAGCACCAGCATCGGCCGCAGCCGCTTGCCGCCGGCCGCCAGGGTCGCCGTCGCATCCGTCCCGAGACGCTCGCCGTGCCCCGCGACGGCCTCGCGCAAACGCCCCTCGACTTCCCCCAAACGTGCCGGCAGCCAGCGGCTCGACGCGTCCAGCACCGCCGTCACCGGCGGCGGCACGGCCGAGCGGCGGGTCAAGAGTGGACGCCGCTGTGGATCGCGATGATCCCGCCCGCGAGCACCGTGTAGCGAATGCGCTCGAAGCCGGCTCGGTCCATTTTCTCGGCCAGGCCGCGCGGGCTGGGAAAGCTCCGAACCGATTCGGGCAGGTAGGAGTACGCCTCCGGATCGCTCGAAAGGGACCCGAGCAACGGCACCAGGCGGTCGAACCAAAGCGAGTAGAAGGTCGAGAGCGGCGGTCGGGCCGGTTGCGTGATCTCGAGGATCACCGCGCGCCCGCCAGACTTGAGGACACGACCCATCTCGCTCAAGCCGCGGTCGAGGTCGGCCAGATTGCGGACGCCGAAGCCGACGGTAACCGCATCGAAGCGGCCGGCGTCGTAGGGAAGCTGGAGTGCGTCGGCCCACTCGAAGCGAACCGGCGTCGCCTGTCGCGCCGCCGCCTTCTCGCGGGCGAGGTCGAGCATCGGCTCGGAGAAGTCGCAGCCGACCACGTGCCCGCCCGGGCTGACGTGACGGGAGAGCTCGAGCGCCAGGTCACCGGTGCCGCAGCAGACGTCGAGCGCGGAGTCTCCCGCCGAAAGCCCGGCCACAGCGGCGGCGCGCTCGCGCCAGCGATGGTGAAGCCCCGCCGTCATCACCGAGTTGAGCGCGTCGTAGCGACCGGCTACCCGGTCGAACATGCGGTTGACCTGCCCCGCGAACTGAGCGGAATCCCTAGAGGGCTTAGTCGAGTGAGGAGAGGAAATCGGCGAGCTCGTTGAGCTTTTTTTGCGGCAGGTCGCGGAAGGAGGGCATGATACCCGGCCCGATTTCCACCGAGCGCAGGATCGCCGCGCGCGGAACCCGCGCCGCGATGTGGGTCAGGTCCGGGCCGGGCCCGTTGTTGCCGTTCTCGCCGATCTTGTGGCAGGCCAGGCACCCGGCTCCCGCGGTGACCTCTTTGCCGGCCTCGTAGCGCGGCGCCACCGCCATCTCGATCTCGGTCGGCGAGCCGCCGATCGCGCCGAGGTAGGTCAGGTAGCCCATCGCGATGATCGTCAGGATGCCCGCCGTGGTCGCGATCGGGCGGCGCTCCGGTCGCCGCTCCGGACCGCGGTCATAAAACGGCAGCAGCAGGAGAAGGACCATGCAGATGGTCGGGATGCCGATCGTCGCGATCGGCACCAGCTCTGGCGGTTTGATCACGCGCAGGACCTCGAAGAGGAAGAAGAAGTACCACTCGGGGCGCGGCACGTAGGTGGTCGAGGTCGGATCCGCCTTCGGCCCCTGCTCAGCACCGAGGATCACCGACATCGCGATGATCACGCCGACGACGATCAGCGCCATCGTCGAGTCCTTCAGTACCGCGTAGGGGAAGAAGGGCTTCCCCTTCTTCTTCAGGAGCTCGTACTCCTCCAGGTATTTCTGCTTGTCCTGCGGCTTCATCAGCGGGGGGCGGCTCCGTTGCCGCGGCCGTTGCTCTCGACCCCCGCGTCGAGCTGGGAAACCGGGGCGGCGACCTTGGGCCGCTCGGCCCGCACCCACGGCGGCGCCGTCGTGCCGAGCTTGACCACGAGGTACAGGTGGGCTCCGATCAGGGCGATGATCGCTCCCGGCACCAACAGCATGTGGATCGCGTAGAAGCGGGAGAGGGTCGTGGCACCGAGCTCAGGGCCGGCGCGCAGGAAGTCACTCAGGTAGGGACCGACGACCGGTCCGGTCCCGTTGATGTTGATGCCGACGATCGAGGCCCAGAAGGAGCGCTGGTCGAAGGGCAGCAGGTAGCCGGTGAAGGCCATCGTCATCGTCAGGATCAGGAGCACGACGCCGATCACCCAGTTGAGCTCGCGCGGGTACTTGTAGGCGCCGAAGAAGAAGGTGCGGCCCATGTGCAGGAAGACGAGGATCACCATCACGCTCGATCCCCATTTGTGCATCCCGTGGACGAGAGCACCGAGCGGCACCTCGTTGTTGATGTGGGAGATCGAGGCATAGGCCTGGGTGGCCGAGGGCGTGTAGAACATCGCCAGGAAGACGCCGGTGACGGCCTGGACGATGAAGGCGAAGAGGGTGGCGGAGCCGAGCGTGTAGAACCAGTTGGTCCCCTTCGGCACCTTGCGGTAGAGCATGCCGGTGAGGAAGCCGGTGGCGCCGGTGCGCTGATCGACCCAGGCGAGGACGTCGACGGGCGCCTCTTTGGCCTGGTCGGTGAGGCGCTGCACATGCGTCTGGCGCTCCGGCGGCGACGTCTTCAGATCCTGCGGAGCCTGGCCTTTGGGATCGCCAGCACCGGGCTTGGCCGGTTTGCGCAGCGGCGCGGGGACGACTTTGTCCGAGATCTTGGGGAGGGGAATCTTCGGCATCAGGGCGCCGGGAAGGTAGAGGGCCGGGGTGGGTAGAGGTATTCCCAGATGCCGCCGGTGAACTCACCGGGGTCGCGAGCGCGGACCGGCTCGAGCTGGGAGGTGACGCTGTAGCGAGGGCCGACCTCGACCTGGCCGCCGCGGATGCGGGTCTGGAACTGATCGAGCGGGCGCACCGGCGGACCGCCGATCCGCTTGCCCTGAAAGTCGTAAACACCGCCGTGGCAGGGGCAGATGAAGTTGCCAGCCGCCTCCACAAAGCGCACCGGGCAGCCGAGGTGGACGCAGCGGTTGGAAACGGCGATGAAGGCGTTCGGATCCTCTTCGAATTGCTCCGAACCCTTGCGGACGTAGGCGGTGGTCTTGCCGGCGTCGCCGATTCCCTCGGTCTCGGTGAAGACGACCTGGCGGTAGGTGTCCTCGACGAAATCGTTGACGGGGCCGACCGCCTCCCAGCGCTCCTTGCCGCGGTGAAAAATCGGGGCGACGGCGAAGCCGACTGCCGGCAAGACAATGGCGGCGCCGGCGACTCCGCCGAGGCCCTGCGCCGCGATCGTGAAAGCGCGGCGGCGGGTCATCGACTCGCCCTCGAAGTAGCCGGGCGGGTCGGGCTTTACCCGCTGCTGCCGGGGAGCCTCGTCGGCTCCGTTCATCTTGTCCGCGTCGTCAGCCAAATCGCTTCGAGGTCGGTAACGAAGTCTATTGCGTTGACGAGAAAACCGAGTCGAAGCCGTCACGACTCCTACCGCTACCATCTCGCCCGCGCTGTTTTAGGGATACGGGACCACGAGCGCCTACAGCCGGGGAGGCCACCGAATGATGTTCTACACCAGAGTTCCCAAGACCTTTGCCATTGCCGTGGCGCTTTTCGCACTGCTGGCGGCGACCGCCCTGGCGGCGACCTCGCCTGACCAGACCCGCGAAAGCTACGTGGCGAAAGTGGAGCCGATCTGCAAACAGAACACCAAGGCCAACGAGCAGATCCTCGCCGGCGTCCGCCAGAAGATCAAGCAGGGCAAGCTGAAAATCGCCGCCGGTCAGTTCGCGAAGGCCTCCTCTGCTTTCGGCAGAGCGGTAAACCAGATCCGTGCGGTGCCCCAGCCCCCAGCGGACGCACAGAAGCTGACCAGATGGCTGCGCTACCTGGACGAGGAGAAGGAGCTGCTCGGCGAAATCGGCAAAGCGCTGAAGAACAGCCAGAAGTCGAGGGCACAGACGCTTTCGGTGCGGCTGACCCACAACGGCAACGTCGCCAACAACCAGGTGCTGGGCTTCGAATTCGACTACTGCCTGATCGACTCCTCGCGGTTCAGCTGAGCCGCGAGGAGTCGGCGATCTCACGCGCGGCTGCCTTCCAGAGCTCCGGGATCGGGTCCGGCTCGCCCTCGGCATGCAGCCGCGCGCAGCGACCGATCAGGTCGCTGAGAATGGCTACCGCGCGCTCGTCGCCGAGAGTGGCGAGCCGATCGAGGCCGAGCGCGTAGAGATAGTCGCCGGCGAGCAGCGCCAGGTCGCCGTCGTGGCCGGCGAGCAGGCGCGGCTCTCCGTAGTGGAGGAGATACCCCTCGTGGACCGCCTCCACCACCAGCGCGTACTCGGCTGGCGCCGCGGCGCTGCCAGGACCGGCGGCGGCCAGCATGCCGAGTGTCGGCGGCGCCGCCGGATCGACCACGTGCGGTGAGATCGGCGTGTCCTCGGTTCGCAATCGCGAGGCGAGCTCGCGCAAGGCGGCGGCGGGATCGCTCACGCCAGTGCCTCGCGCAGGGCCTCATCCGCCGCTTCCAGCGTGCGATCGACCGCCTCCTCATCGTGCGCCAGCGAGACAAACCAGGCCTCGAACTGCGAGGGCGGCGGGTAGATGCCGCGGTCGAGCATGGCGCGGCAGAAGCGTGCGTGGGCTTCCGTGTCGCAGGCGCGGGCGCCGCTGAAATCGCGCACCGGCTCGGGACTGAAGAAGAGGGTGGCCAGGCCGGGAACGGAGGCGACCTGGAGCGGCCGCCCGGCGGTCAGCTCGGTCAGGCCGGCGGCAAGGCGGTCGGTAAGGGTTACCAGACGCTCGTAGGCAGCGGCGTCGAGCTGGTCGAGGGTGGCGAGGCCGGCGGCCATCGCCAGCGGATTGCCCGCGAGGGTTCCGGCCTGGTAGACGTCGCCGGCGGGGGCGATCCGCTCCATCGTCTCGCGCGGCCCCGCGAAAGCCGCCGCCGGCAGGCCGCCGCCGATCACCTTGCCGAGCACGGTCAGGTCCGGTTCGACCCCGTACAGCTGTTGGGCGCCGCCACGGGCGACTCGAAAGCCGGTGATCACCTCGTCAAAGACGAGCAGCGCGCCCGCCCCCTCGGTGGCGTCGCGAAGAAACTGGAGGAAACCCTCGCCCGGCGGGACGACGCCCATGTTGGCGGCGACGGGCTCGGCGAGGACGGCGGCGACGAGGTGCTCTTCGAGCGCCTGGCCCACGGCCTCCCGGTCGTTCCAGGGAACGACGACGGTGCTGGCGGCCTGAGCGGCGGTGACGCCCGGGCTGCCCGGCACGCCGAGCGTGGCGAGGCCGGAGCCGGCGTCGGCGAGCAGACCGTCGGAGTGGCCGTGGTAGGCACCGGCGAACTTGACGATCACCTCGCGGCCGCTGACGGCTCGGGCCAGGCGCACCGCGCTCATCGCCGCCTCGGTGCCGGAGCTGGTCATCCGCACCATCTCCGCCGAGGGGACGCGGGTGGCGACCTGCTCGGCCAGCGCCACCTCGGCCGCGGTCGCGGCGCCATAGCTGGTGCCCCGCTTTGCCGCGTCGATTACGGCCGCGACAACCGCCGGCTCAGCGTGGCCGAGGATCAGCGGGCCCCAGGAGCCGACCCAATCGAGGTAGCGCTTGCCGTCGACGCCGACCAGTTCGCAACCCTCGCCGCGCTCGACGAAGATCGGGTCGCGACCGATCTGCCGCATCGCCCGCACGGGCGAGTTGACACCACCGGGGAGAACGCGCTGCGCGCGCTCGTACAGCCCCTCGGGACTAGGAATGCTCGGCCTCCCAGGCGGCGTAGTCGTCGGTGAAGTAATGCAGGCGGATCTTCTTGTACTCGGTCGAGGAGTAGAGGGTGGCGCGGTCGTCCGGGCCGATTCCGCACTCGGCGGCAATCGAGTCGAGGATCGCGTCGCACTCCTGTTTGGAACGACCGTGCGCCATCGTGAAGACGCTGTAAGGCCAGTCCTCGTAGGTCGGCCGCTGGTAGCAGTGGGAGATGCCACGGAAGGAGGCCATGCGGGCCCCGGTCTCCATGATCTCCTCCTCCGGGACCTTCCAGACGCCCATGCCGTTGGCTGAGAAACCGGCGCGGCGGTGGTAGAGGATTGCGGCGACGCGGCGCAGGATCTTGCGATCGACCATGGCGCGCAGGCGCTCGAGCAGCGCCTCGGTCTCGATGCCGAGTTCGGCGGCCGCTTCGTCGTAGGGACGCTCAACCGCCGCCATCGGACCCTGCAGGGCCCGGATCAAAGCGATGTCGTCTTCGTCGTAGGGCTGCGCCTCGAGCTCGCGCGGCGGAGCCGCCTCGACCGCGGCGGCGAGCGCGTCGGTCCCTTTCTCCATCTCCAGGTTCATGTTGATCTTGAACAGGGTCAGAGTCGGCAGCTCGCGCATCGACTCGGCGCCGGTCTCCTCCATCAGCGCCTCCAGCGTGCCGGCGAGGCCGAGCTTCGAGTCCGGGGGCGTGGCGATCGTGAACCAGAGGTTGAAGTCGTGGGTGCGCAGGTAGTTGTGGGAGACGCCCGGGTGGGAGTTGACGATCTGAGCGGCGCGCTGCGGGTGCTCGCCGTCGACTTTCGCCGCCACCAGCATCGACTCGTAGCCGAGCGCGCGGGTATCGAAGATCGGCGTGATCTCGCGGATGATGCGGCCGTCGAGCAGGCGCTGCGTGCGAGCCAGCACGTCGTCGAGGTCCAGCTCGGCCTCCGAGGCGACGAGCGCGAAGGGCTCGGGATCGATCGGGAAGCTCGACTGCAGCAGGTTCATCAGCCGCTTGTCGGTCTCGTCGAGCGGGATCGCCGAGCCGTCCTTGCGGGAGCGCGCCTTCGACTGGGGAGCCTTCACCGAAGCCACTTGGCGGCCTCCTTGGCGTAGTAGGTGACGACGGCGTCGGCGCCGGCGCGACGGATCGAGGTCAGGGTCTCCAGCACCGCGGCGCGCTCGTCGATCCAGCCGTTGGCGGCGGCGGCCTTCAGCATCGAGTATTCGCCGGATACGTGGAAGGCGGCCACCGGAGCGCCGGTCGCGTCCTTGACCCGCCGCACGACGTCGAGATAAGAAGTGGCGGGCTTGACCATCAGCATGTCAGCGCCCTCCTCGAGATCGAGCTCTGCCTCGCGCACCGCTTCGGCCGCGTTGGCGGGGTCCATCTGGTAGCCACGGCGGTCGCCGGAGGCGGGAACGGACTCGGCGGCGTCGCGGAAGGGCCCGTAGAACGCCGAGGCGTACTTGGCGCTGTAGGCGATGATCGGAACGCCCGGGTGTCCCTCCTCGTCGAGCTGGAAGCGGATCGAGCCGATGCGCCCGTCCATCATGTCGCTCGGCGCGACCGCGTCGGCGCCGGCCTCGGCGTGGGAGATCGCGGTCTTGGCCAGCAGCTCGACGGTGATGTCGTTGTCGACCTCGCCGTCACGGAGGAAGCCGCAGTGGCCGTGCGAGGTGTACCCACAGAGGCAGACGTCGGTGATGACTACAAGCTCCGGATGAGCCTCCTTGAGAGCACGCACCGCCATCTGAACCACACCCTCGTCGTCATAGGCGCCGGAACCCGACTCGTCCTTGGCGGCGGGAACGCCAAAGAGCAGCACCGCGCCGACTCCCGCCGCGGCGACCTCGCCGGCCTCCTCCACCAACCCCGAGATCGAGAACCGCGCGATCCCTGGCATCGACTCGACCTGCTCGCGCCCCTCGCCTCCGGCGACGACGAACAGTGGCTGGATCAGCTGCTTCGGAGACAGCTCGGTCTCACGGACCAAGCTCCGAAGCGCGTCCGTCTGACGCAGCCGGCGCATGCGAGTTGCGGGAAATGGCATCGGGACGATTCTACGGACGAGAGGTCGGATGCCCCTCCGAACGGCTTGTACTTCTCGGTCACCAACGATCTCGGAAGGCATCAGACGACCACCCGAGCAAGTTGAGAGAGGAGGGGCATCCGACCTCTCGTCCCCCAGTACCGTTCCGGCCCATGGAGGGAACGGGGACGGCGACGGCGGCGCTGGAGGCACACGGGCTGGTCAAGCTCTATGGAGACCGGGAAGCTTTGCGGGGAGTTAGCTTCGAGGCGGGCCCCGGCGAGCTGGTGGCGGTGATTGGGCCGAATGGAGCGGGGAAGACGACGCTGTTGTCGATCCTGGCCGGGATCGTTAGGCCGGATGGCGGGCAGGTGAGAGCTCCTGAGGGCGGAGTTGGGTGGGTGCCGCAGCAGGCGGCGCTCTACCGGCGGCTGACGGTAGAGGAGAACCTGTTGCTGTTCGCGCGGCTGGAGGGGCATCGGGATCCGCGGGCGGCGGCGGCGGAGATGCTCGAGCTGGCCGGGCTGGCGGAGCGGCGGGAGGAGGTCGTCGCCCGGCTCTCGGGTGGCAACCAGCAGCGGATCAACATCGCGATCGGGCTGCTTTCACGGCCGCTGGTGCTGCTGCTCGACGAGCCCAGCGTCGGCCTCGATCCGCGCCAGCGGGCGCGACTCTGGGAGTTCGTCTCCGGGCTGGCGGGGCGCGGCACGACGGTGATCTTCTCCACCCACGACATCCAGGAGGCCGAGCGCTACGGCCGCCGCGTCCTCGTCCTCGCCGACGGCGAGTCGCTCTTCGACGGGGCAGCGGAGGAGCTGCGCGAGGCCGTGCGCAGCGAGGCTCCCGAGGCCGCCAATCGCGACTTCGAGACCGCCTTCGTCGCCTACCTGCAGCACCGGGGGCACTGAATGAGGTGGCTGCTGCTGAAGGACCTGCAGATCCTGCGCCGATCGCCGCTGCAGGCGGTCCTGCTGGTCGCCTATCCGGTGCTGATCGCCCTCCTGGTCGGCTTCGCGATCTCGCGCGGGCCGGAGCAGCCACGGGTTGCCTTCCTCAACGAAGTGCCGGCGGAGACCAGGGTCGACGTCGGGGGTCGGCAACTGCCGGCCGCGGGGGTCGGCGGCCGCATCTGCGCCCGCGTCGAGTGCGTCCACGTGGACAGTCGCGAGCAGGCGGTGGACGAGGTCGAGTCCGGGAACGCGCTGGCGGCGCTGATCCTGCCGGAAGACCTGGTCGACCAGATCAACTCGCTTTCCACCCTCACCCCTGACACGCCCAAGGTCGAAGTGCTGGTCAACCAGGAGGACCCGGTCAAGGCGCAGCTCGTCGACGAACGCATCTCGACCTTGCTGGCACGAGCGAACCTGGCGATCGCGCGGCGCATCGTCAAGGAAGGGGGCCGCTACCTCAACCTGCTGATCGACGGCGGTCAGTTCCGCCTCAGCGGGCTGGCGGTGCAAGTCCTCGGCCTCCGCGCTTCTGCCCAGATCCTCACCGCGCTCGAACCCGCGCTGCCGCCCGGACCACTGCGGTCGTCACTCAGAGAGGTGACGAACTTCGCCAGCCGGGCGCGCGACAACCTTGACGTCGCCGAGCCCCTGATCGAGCGGCTGGCGCAGCCGATCGAGGTGAAAAAGGAGGTCGTCAGCGGCTCCTCGCCGCCGCTGGAAATCTTCGCGATCTCGGTCGCGGCGACGCTGACCCTGGCCTTCGTGACGATCCTCCTGGTCGCGGGATCACTGGCGCTGGAGCGGGAGGAGAACGCGTTCCCCCGTCTGACCAGGGGACTGGTCTCCCCCTCGGAACTGCTGGCCGAGAAGGTGGTGCTGGGGATGGCCGTGGGCCTGGCGGTGACGCTGCTGATGCTCGCCGGCCTGCAGCTCTTCGTGCCGTTGCAGTGGAGCCGGCTCGGCCTCTGGCTGCTGGCGATCCTCGCCGGTGGCGCGGCTCTGGCTGCCGCCGGTGCGGCGCTCGGGGCGGCCGCCCGGGAGGTTCGGGCGGTGTCGCTGCTCAGCTTCATGGTCACCCTGCCGGTCGCGTTCCTCTCGCTGGTTCCCTCCGGGGCGATCGGCGCCGGCCTCTTCGATCTGATCGAGATCGTCACCGCCCTCTTCCCGTTCAAGCCGGCGCTGGAAGCGATGAGCGCGGCGCTCGACTCGGCTGGCCCCGGGATCGGCGGACCGCTGCTGCACCTGGCGATTCTGATCGCCGCCTACGGGCTGCTGGCCCGGCTTGCCCTGAGGCGCTTCGCCGCGGTCTGAGCCAAGCAGGGCAGAGCGATCTACAGCTGGCTGCGCGATTTCGTGTGGTAGCGATGGGGGGCGCTCCAGCGCTCCCCTTGCGAGCCCGGCGACTGCGGCGAGCGCCCGGCCCCGGTCGAGTTTCCCCAGCGGCCGGGCCAGGCTGCCCAGGCGTCGTCGAACTCCCTCCACTCCAAGTCGGCCAGCACCTCGCCCCTGCCGTCGCCCTGGTCGCCGAACTCAGGTATCTGGTCGACTGGCCTGAAGTAATTGGCGTGGGAGTCGCGGGCGACGTAGATCACCGGCCGCCCCACGCGTGACTCGACGTTCCACCACATCCGCGAGCCGCCGGTTTGGTGCTGGGAGGCGGTGACGCAGACCGGGGTGTCACCGCCGTAGCCGATCTGTACGAACTCCCAGTCGCCCTCGTGGTCGCCCGAGACGAGGAAGACCTTCGGGTTGTGGAGGTACCAGAGCCAGTACTGGGCCCAGACGAGGCCGCCACCCTGGACCAGGCGCCGATACCCGACGCGGCCGAACTCCTCGCGCACTTCCTTCTCCTGCTTCTCCGGGTCGGGCCGGAAGTTCATCCGCCCGCCTGCCGCGGGCAACGAATCAAGTGCGACCTTGCCCTGGTCGTACCCGTCGCTGCCGACGAGGGTCGCCTCCACCGCTTCGATGCTCTCGACCGCAAGCGGCTGAAAGCGCTCGCGCGAATCGAGGACGAAGATCGGGTCGCGAAGGCGGGCCGGCATGATCGACGCCAACCTAATCGCTCGAACCGACTTAAGCTAAAACGAAGGGGGTCGCCGCCCTTGCCAGCGCCGCCGTCCGCCGTCGCGTCAGGTCAAGATCGAGGCAGCCCGAGATGAACTGCGCCAGGTCCATGCTCGGGGCGAGCAGATCGCGGACCGCTCGCTGGACTTCTGCCTGGTCGAGCGTGGGAAAGCGGCGGCGGCGAGCGGTGACCGCGGCAACGGCCGCCTCCGAACCTGCGACGCGCAGGCAGCCATGGCGGCTGAGGTAGGCATCGACCTGGGCCAACTCAGTGCCATCGGCCAGATGGCAGCCAATCCCCTCCAGGCGCCGCAACTCGTAGTTGGGCTCGGTGGCCGACAGCAGTCGCAGCTGCTCGGCAGTGGGGTAGGCGACGAAGATGGTGGCGACGGTGCCGGGGCTGCGCTGGAGCGTCGCCGGGATCGCTCCGTATGGGGAGACGTGAGCCGAGTAGACGACGTCGAAATCCTCCAGCTCGGCACCGATCACCGGGAGTGGCACCTCGGCCAGCGGCGCCAGCTTGCCGGCGAGCGCTGAGGGTGCGGCGTTGGAGCCGAAGGCGAGTAGAGGTGCGCGGTCGCGAAGGTCGGCGCCTCCCGGCGGCAGCTCCAGCGTGCGGGTCCCGAGCTGCACGAATGAGCGGCCGGGATTCGCGTACGGGTAAGCCAGAGCTCTCGCCACAATCCCGTTCGTCTGCCTCTGCCTCGCCACCGGGTGCCAATCTCGCAGATAGGGTCAGGGCCCATGCGCGTTCTCTTCATCGGCGACGTCGTCGGCAGCCCCGGCCGTCGTGGCCTGCGCGAGACGATGCCGTCCCTGCGCGAGCAGCACGCTCCGGACCTGATCGTCGTCAACGGCGAGAACACGGCCGGCGGCGTCGGCATCACCGAGCGCACCGCCAACGACCTCTTCGGCGTCGGCACCGGCGTCATCACCACCGGCAACCACGTCTACCGGCACCGCGAGGCTTACGACTTCATCGAACGCGAGCGGCTCGTCGTCCGCCCCGCCAACTACCCGCAGCGCAACCCCGGCCGCGGCTTCACCGTCGTCGACGCGGGAGGCATGCGGGTCGCCGTGATCAATCTCAGCGGCGCCATTGGGCTCAGGGTCGCGCGCTCGCCCTTCGACACCGTCGACGGCATCCTCGACCAGCTCGAGAGCGAGGCCGACGCGGTCGTGGTCGACTTCCACGCCGAGGTGACCAGCGAGAAGGTGGCGATGGGCTGGCACCTCGACGGCCGCGTCGCGGCGGTCTTCGGCACCCACACCCATGTGCCGACCGCCGACGGGCGGGTGCTGCCCGGCGGTACCGCGTTCATCTGCGACGTCGGCATGACCGGCTCGCGGACCAGCGTGCTCGGGGTCAAGCCGGAGCAGGCGCTTGCGTCCCTGATCACCCAGATGCCGACGCGGTTCGAGACGGCCGAGGAGGATGTTTGGGTCATGGGGGCGCTGGTTGACATCAACGACAAGGGGCTGGCCAACTCGTTCGAGCAGGTGATGGTGCCGGCTTCTCCGGCAGGTTCGTAGCCGGGTAGCAGGACCGATACCCCTCCTCTCTCAACTTGCTCGGGTCGGCGAGCTCTCGCCGTTCGAGGTTCGGGCAACCGAGAAGTACAAGCCGTTCGGAGGGGTATCGGTCCTGCTCTCCAGGGACGACATTGCGACGAGGAGGAGGGGGTAGAACCAGACGATGTAGAGGTAGAACCAGTGCTGCATCGTGAGCTGGAGGGCGATGAGTAGGGCCGCCCCCAAGGCTGCCACCTGGAGCAAGGACTTCTCGCGGGGTCGAAACGCCAGGAAGAGGGAGAGGGCTGCGGTGCCAGCGAACAGAGCGATCCGCAGGGGCTCTAAAGAGGTCTGGCCCCAGATGCTGAAGGGGGAGTCGCGGGTGGACTGGTAGGCGATCGTGCGGTCGTAGAAGGCCTGTAGGCCGGGGTCGATTGCGGGCCAGAGCATCACGGCCGCGGTGAGGACGCCGAAGCCAGCGGCGAAGAGGAGCGTCGATCGTCGCTTCGATTCGTAGGTGAGAAGCATGGGCGCCAGCAGGGCGGGGGCGAACTTGGTGAAGGTGGCGAGGGCCGTCGTCGCGCCGCGGGCGAAGGGGTGAGCGAGCAGGAGCAGGGTGGCGGTGAGGAGGGCGGCGACGAGGGTGTCGTTGGAGTTGGACTCCAGGGCGAAGGCGGTGTAGGGGTAGGCGACCCAGCCGAAGGCGAGGATCGCGGCGAGGCGCTGGCCGGCGGGGCCAGGGCGGATGCGGAGGCCGAGCAGGACCAGGAGGGCGAAGGTGGCGAGGTCGAAGAGGACGGCGGCCCCATGGGCGGCGGGCAGGTCGTCCCAGCTTCCCGACCAGGGCCAGATCAGCTCCGTCGGGACATAGGCGAGGTAGTTGACCGGGCCGTAGGTGTCTCCCTGGGAGACGTCGTCGGGGAAGTTGTCGTAGAGCGGCTCGCCGTGGGTGACGCGATCGGCGCCGACGACGCTGGCATAGCCGACGTCGATCGCGCCCGAGTCGGCGATGTTGAGGCCGACCCGGAAGCCGACCAGGAAGAGGGCGGCTATGAGCAGCCAGGCGGCCGGCCAGACCGGGCGCAATCCCTCCCCTCTGCCGCGAAGGCCGATCCACAGCGCCCGCGCCAAGAGGTAGAGCAATACCGGGTACTGCAGCGGGACGGAGAGGCCGATCTCGGCCCGGTTGAAGAAGAAGTGGGAGGCGCCGAAGCCGAGCAGGAAGAGCAGGTCGAGGTTGGCGACGCGCCAGGACCGCCGCCAGTCAACCAGGCCGAGCAGGAAGAGCGCGCAGAGCGGCAAGAAGACGTAGGGGGCATTGAGCTTGTGGCCGAAGGAGCCGGAATAGCCCCGCGCCATCTTCCAGGCCACCTGGTAGCCAGTCCACGACTCGCGCACCGCACCGCTCTCGGGGTCGACCACGACCAGCGCCACCTGCTTGCCGGCCGCGAAGTAGCCGACCTCCCAATTGCCGTCGACCAAGGCAGCTACCGGCGCCAGGTCAGGGTTCTTCCCCCTCTCTTCGACTGCCTTCGAATCGCGATTCGCGATCTGGATTGCCTGGGTCTCGGAGATCTGGGCGCCCGCCGCGGCGGGCGCAAGCAGGAGGATGAGCGTGAGGGCGCAGAGAACCGCCGCTCGGGGCATCAGTCGCTGTCCAGCCCGAAGTGCTCGAGCACGACCGGCGCCACGTCGCGCAGCGTCCACTGCTCTCGCTCGTCCGCCGATCTCGGCCCGCAACCGACGAAGAGCAGTGGGCCGAGGGAGTCGCCGGCGTGCAGCGAGCCGTGGCTGCCCCCACCGGCGTGGCTGACTCCTCCCCAGTCGACTGCCTCAAATCCGGGCGCCAGCGAGACCACGAAGTCGCCAGCGTGGGGCGCGCTCAGCGCCGACCAGACCCGCCCCAGCGGGTCGGGGTACTCGCCGCTGCGCAGGCGGCCTTCCTCGACGGTCGCCTCCAGCACCGCTGTCTCACCCTCCAGCTCCCAGTCGCCGCCGCGCAGGTCGGCAACCTCGCCGCCGGGGCGGAAGCGCAGCTGCTCGCCGCCGCGCTCGACCACCGCCCACTCGCCGACGGGCGGGCCGGGCTCTTCGCGGCGCAGGGGCAGACCGTCGGCTCCCTGCAGCCAGCAGACCAGATCGACGCCCTCGATCACGGTCAGCCTCGCCGCCACCGCCGCCGGCTCAGCCCGCTCCCCGTCGCACGGCAGCAGGTAGACGTGCGCGGCGCGGCCGGTCGGGCTGACCGCCAGCTGGGCGAGCTCGTGCTTGTCGTCGGAGGGCTGCAGCACCGACCACTCATGGCCCAGCAGATCCGCCAGCGGCAGGCCGCGGTGGACCGGGGTCTGGGCGTGGTCGGCGAGGAGGATCAGCGCGTGGTCTTCAAGGAAGGCGTCGAGGCCGCCGCCCGCCTCGACCACTTTCGCGAAGCAGTGGTCAGCCTTGGCGATCGACTCGACGCTGGCGTCGGGGCCATGCCGGTGCGAGTAGTTGTCGTTGTCGGGCAGCGACAGCAGCAGGAAGTCGAAGCCGTCTTCCTTCAGCAGCTCGGCCGAACAGCAGGCGGCGTAACCGTCGCGGCTACCGGGAATCGAGGTCGACCTGCACGGCATCTCGCGGCTGGCGTAGAGGTCGCCGTAGAAGAGCTCGGTCGGCCCCCAGGTGTGATGGCGGAATTTGAGCTTGGAAACGTCGACGGCGCGGCGCACCAGTCCCTCCAGCGAGACCTGATGGCGGTGGCGCCCGCGGTAGATCAGGAACGGCGTGCAAGCGGTGCGCTTGCCGGCGTCGTCAAGCCGCTCGAAGATCGTCTCGACCTCAGGGCTCAGATGGGCCAGGTTCATGTTGTAGACGAGGTCGTAGAGCGCGCGGAAGACCCCGAAGGCGCGGGTCGCCTCGAGCGAGGAGCCGTACTCGACGTAGCGCCGCTCGAGCCGGTGGTACCAGTTCATGCCGCTGATCCAGTGCAGGTCCGCACCAACCCCGGTGACCATCTCCGAGCAGGCGACCGGAGTGACCGAGGGGAAGCTGGAGACACAGTCCTCGATCAGGACACCGCGCTCCAGCAGCGCCGCGAATGTCGGGGCGCGCTCCTCGGCGATCGCCTCGTGGAGCATGTCCGTGCGCAGCGAGTCGACGTAGGTGAGGACGAGCTTCTTGGACATGGGGGCGAATGATGCTCGACCGAATCGGTCGGCCGCGATCTAGCGCAGGACGCGAAGCCCGGCGTGCTTGCGCTGGGCGCGGCGGTGACGGGAGATCCCGAGCCAGGCCAGGGCGACGATCACCAGCAGCACCAGGGGCGCCAGGAGCAGTGCCGCCGCAACGACGATCAGCGCTGCCAGGGCGATGATGAAGGCGAGGGCGCCGCCGCCGCTCCCCTCGCGGCGGCTGGCGCCGGCAACCAGATCGCTGATGACCACGCAGCCGATCACCGCCCCGACAAGGGCGAGCACCGCCGCCAGCACGCCATCGAGCAGAAAGCCGGCGATGAAGCCGATCACCGCGGCGAGCAGGGTCATCCGCCCCAGCGCGGAGCCGTGGGTGCCGGCGGTGCCGGCGAGCATGCCGATCGCGAGGCCGATGCCCATCTCGGAGAGAAAGTCCACACTCGAAAACCTAACCGCCCGGGCGCCGCGGCGTCGATCCGCCACACTTCCGTGCATGAGTGAGGTGCCTCCACCGCCGCACCGCCGTCGCGCGCACACCAGCACCCGCGATCTCGAGCGCTACGCCGGCCTCTTCGCCGCGCGAACCGGGGTCATGCGCTCCTCGGCGATGCGCGACCTGATGGCGGTCACGGCGCGACCGGAAGTGATCTCGCTCGCCGGCGGCCTCCCCGACACCTCGACCTTCCCGCCACAGAGCTTCGCCGCGCAGATGACCCGGATCGCCCAGGAGTCCGCGGCGGAGGCGCTCCAGTACGGCCCGACCGAGGGCTTCGAGGAGACCAAGGACTGCATCGTCGAGGTGATGGGCGCCGAGGGGATGCTGGTCGATCCGCACGACGTGATCGTCACCACCGGCGGCCAGCAGGCGATCGACCTCGTCTGCAAGACGCTGGTCGACCCCGGCGACGTGGTGATCTGCGAGGCGCCGACCTACCCCGGCGCCGTGCCCGTCTTCTGCAGTTACCAGGCAGATGTGGTCCAGGTGGAGTGTGACGAGGACGGGATGCGCGTCGCCGAGCTGGAGCGGCTATTGGAGCAGCTGCGGCAGGAGGGGCGGCGACCGAAGTTCATCTACTCGGTGCCCAGCTTCCAGAACCCGGCCGGGGTGACGATGTCGCTCGAGCGGCGCCAGCGCCTGGTCGAGCTGGCGCGGCTGCACGAGCTGCTCGTCGTCGAGGACAACCCCTACGGGCTGCTGCGCTACGGCGGTGAGGCGATGCCGCCGCTCTACCAGCTCGACGGCGGCGACTTCGTCATCTACATCGGCACCTTCTCGAAGATCCTCTCCCCGGGCATCCGCCTCGGCTGGGCGGTCGCGCCGCCACCGGTGATGGAGAAGATCGTGCTCGGTAAGCAGGCAGCCGACCTCTGCACCTCGACCCTGACCCAGTACTTCGTGCACGAGTACTTCGCCGAAGGGCGCTGGCGGCAATACGTCGCCGACCTGGTCGAGATCTACCGCGGCCGCCGCGACACGATGATCGCGGCGCTGCGCGAGCACTTTCCGGCGGCGGCAACCTGGACCGAGCCGCAGGGCGGCCTCTTCATCTGGGCGACGCTGCCGAGCTACATCGACACCGGTGACCTACTGGCCAAGGCGCTGCGCGCCGACGTCGCCTTCGTCCCCGGGCAGGCCGCCTACATCGACGAGCGCGGCCGCAACTCGATGCGGCTCAATTTCTCCGGCGTCAACGACGCGGAGATCCGCGAGGGCATCCGGCGGATCGGCGCGGTCATCGCCGATCAGGTCGAGCTCTACGAGGCGCTGACCGGCGAGAGCGGCCGGGGTTCCGCAACGGGCGCCGGTGGGGCGCCGGTGGCGGAGCCCATCGCGGAGGCTGAGAAAAACGTGCTGCCCTTCCGTAAGACGGGAGAGGCGGGCGGATGAAGGTTGCCGTCCTCAAGGGTGGCCGCTCGCTCGAGCGCAATGTCTCGCTGCGCTCCGGCGCCCGGGTCGAGGACGCCCTCGGGCGACTCGGACACGACGTCGTCGCGCTCGACGTCGGCACCGACCTGGTCAAGCGCCTGAGCGGCGAGCGGCCCGACATCGCCTTCGTCGCCATGCACGGCGTCGGCGGTGAGGACGGTACGGTCCAAGAGCTGCTCGAGATCCTCGGCATCCCCTTCACCGGTCCCGGCGCCGCGGCCTGCGCCCGCTGCATGGACAAGTCGCTGGCCAAGCACGCGATCCGCGAGGCAGGGCTGCCGACGCCGGACTGGTTCGCTTTCAACTCAACCGCCTTCCGCGAGCTCGGTGCCGCCGACGCGCTCGGCCGGCTCGAGCAGAGCCTCGGCTTCCCGCTGGTTGTCAAGCCGAGCCGTGGTGGCTCCTCGCTCGGCGTCAGGTTCGCCGCCGCGGCGGGCGAGGTCCCGCAGGCGCTGGTCTCGGCCTTCAGCTATGACGAGCGGGTGCTGTTGGAGCGCTTCGTCGACGGCAGGGAGGTCGCGGTCAGCGTGCTCGGGGAGGAGGCGCTGCCGATCGTCGAGGCGATCCCGGCGCAGGGCGACCGCTACGACTTCGAAGCGCGCTATGAGATCGGCCGCACCCGCTTCGTCTGCCCCGCCGACCTCGGCGAGAGTGTCCGCGCCGCCGTCAACGAGGCGGCGATCGCCGCCTACCGTGCGCTCGGCTGCTCCGGCTTCGCCCGCATCGACCTGATTCTCGGTTCGGATGGCCCCCAGGTCCTCGAGGCGAACGCGATCCCCGGACTCACCGACACCAGCCTCCTCCCCCAGGCCGCCGAGGCCGCCGGAATGTCCTTCGAGCAGCTAGTAGCTCGAATCCTCGACCTCGCCCTGAAGCCAGCCGTCGTCTAGAGCCTGTCGTGGTAGGGGTGAAGCGTCTTGTACTTTTTCGCCACTTCGCTCCTCGGACGGGAGCAGACGATTCTCGAAAAAGTTAAGCGAAACCCCTACCGCGACAGGCTCTGAACCTCAACTGTCCCCCGAGGCGAAGTCTTCAGGGGTCACCTCGTCGAGGAACTCTTTGAATTTGTCGACGACCTCCTCGGTGTCTTCGACCTCGTGCTCGAACTCGATCGCCGACTCCTCGATCACGTCCTCGGCGGCGAAGATCGGCGCCGAGACGCGGACCGCGAGGGCGAGGGCGTCGGAGGGGCGCGAGTCGATCTCGACCTCGGAGCCGTTGATCGAGACGGTGATCGAGGCGTAGAAGGTGTTGTCGCGCAGCTCCGTCACCGAGACCCGCTCGCACTTCGCGTCGAGTTGCTCGAGCAGGTCGGAGAGCAGGTCATGGGTCATCGGCCGCGGCGTCGAGGCGCCTTGCAGCTTCATCAGGATCGCCGCTGCCTCGGGGTGGCCGATCCAGATTGGCAGGAACCTGTTTCCGTCCACGGTCTTCAGCAACACGATCGGCTGCTTGCCGACCATGTCGAAGCTGACGCCATAGATCTGCATCTGCTGCACGAGATAAGGCTCCCGACGTGGTGGACGGCCAAGTATAGGTCGGGGCGTATGGGCGATCCTGGATTCGAACCAGGGACCTCGTCCTTATCAGAGACGCGCTCTAACCAACTGAGCTAATCGCCCGGAGGCGGCGATGATAGCGGCGGCCGGCGCGCTGGTCAGCCGCGCAGGTCAGCGATTCCGCTTACGCAGGTCCCGCGCGAACGCGTGCGCCTCATCGATCTCCTCGAAACGCAGCTCGACGGCGATCTCACTCCCCTTGGATCGGACCGTGACCTCACGCCCCAGGGCCGCCTCGAGGACATCGCCGGCGGCCTCCAGCGCGGCAGCTTCCTCGGCGTCGAGCGGCTTTCGGGCTGGCGGCGCTTTTGGCTGGCTGGCCAGCCGGACTCTGTTCTCGGTCTCACGTACCGACCAGCCACCGCGCGCGGCGTCTCGCCCTAGGCGTCGCCGAGCGTCGTTGCCCTTGGCTGCGAGCAAAGCCTTGCCATGACCCTCGCTCAGATCCCCAGCCTCCAGCAGCTTCAGGGTCTCGTCGGGAAGCTCGAGCAGGCGGATCAGGTTGGAGACTGCAGGGCGGCTACGCCCTACCCGGCGGGCGAGGTCCTCTTTGCTGAGGCCGAGGTCCTCGATCAGCGCCGCACAGGCCCGCGCCTCCTCGACTGGGTTGAGGTCCTCCCGCACCATGTTCTCGATCAAGGCCGCCTGCAGGCGCTCGGCTTCGGCCTGGTCGCGGACGACGGCCGGCACTTTCTCCAGGCCCGCCTGCTGGGCGGCACGCCAGCGCCGCTCACCGGCGACCAGCTCGTAGCTGCCGTCTGGAAGGGGGCGCACCAGCAGCGGCTGGACGACGCCGCTGGCCTCGATCGAGGCGGCCAGAGCGCTCAGGGCCTCGGGATCGAACTTGGTCCGAGGCTGGTCTGGATTGGGCTTGATCAAGCCGACCGGCAGTTCGCGCAGCTCGCCGGCATCGCTACCGGCGCTTTCCGGCAGGATCGCCGACAGGCCGCGGCCAATCCCGCGCTTCGTCGCGCTAGCCACGGGCGGCGAGCTCCTTGGCCAGTGCCCGGTAGGCGACGGCCCCGCGGGAGGAAGGGGCGTGGTCGGTCACGGGCAGACCATAACTCGGCGACTCGGCGACGCGGACGCTGCGCGGGATCACCGTCTCAAACACCATCGCTGGAAAATGTTGGCGCAGCTCCGCCTCGACGTCGTGAGCCAGCCTCGTGCGCTCGTCATGCATGGTAATCAGCAGACCTGAAACCTCCAGTTGAGGGTTAAGCTCACGCCTGATCAGGCCCAGCGTCTCGAGAAACTGGACCAACCCCTCGAGCGCTAGGTACTCGGCCTGGACAGGGACGATGACGCGGTCGGCGGCGGTAAGCGCGTTGACGCTCACCGGGCCAAGAGCCGGCGGGCAGTCCAGGAGGGTTACGGCAAAGCGCTCGCGCACGGGGCCGAGGCGCTCTCGCAGGCGCGTCTCGGAGCCGTCGATCCGGGGCAGCTCGACCGCCGCACCGGCGAGGTCGCGGCTGGCCGGAACGAGCCAGAGGTTGTCCGGGCCCGCCGGTCGCGCCGCCTGAGCCACGGAAACGTCCCCGGTCAAGCAGTCATAAGACGAGGGGTGCAGCTCGCGGTCTCCGCCCAGCGCCACGGTTGCGTTGCACTGAGGATCGAGGTCCACCAGCAGCGTCTGCGACCCACCGGCAGCAACACAGGAAGCGACGTTCACGGCGGTAGTCGTCTTGCCAACACCGCCCTTCTGGTTCGCCACCGCATAGACCGTGCCCATGTCGGAGGCACCCTAGTACCCGCGCGCAGCGGCGAGCGGTCGGATAGCCTGCGCCCCGTGAGCGAGACGGCCGACTGGCCCCAGGAGCCCGCCGAGCGCGTGCGTGAGCTGGTCGAGGGGGTGCTGGACGAGCTCGATCTCGACGGCGAGGTCGAGCTCGAGGAGGACGAGGACTGCATCGCCGCCACAGTCGAGGGCAGCGATGACTACGGCCTGCTGATCGGCAAACGGGGGCAGACGATCGACGCCCTGCAGTTGCTCTGTTACCAGGCCGCCTTCCGTGGCCTGCGCGAGCGCAAGCGCGTGGTCGTCGACGCCGCCGGCTATCGGGCGCGGCGCCGCGAGACCCTGGAGGGACGAGCTGACCGCGCCGCCGAGCAGGCGCTCGCCAGCAATCACGTCGTCGAGATGGACCCGATGAGCGCCCAGGAGCGGCGCGTCGTCCACGAGCGCCTCAAGGAGCGCGCCGGCATCGAGACCTACAGCGAGGGCGACGAGCCTCGTCGCTGCGTGATCGTCGCCCCGCTCGTCGCGGAGTGAGCCCGGACCCCGCCGCGACGCTCGATTCTCAGGCGCGGGAGGCCCTGGGAAAGATCCTCGAATTGCTGGCCGAAGAGCGCGCCTCCGTCAGCTCGGTGGTCGACCAGCGTGCCTGGAAAGTGCACGTCGCTGACAGCCTCACCGGCCTGCGGGTGCCGGAGCTGCGGGCGGCGAAGCGAATCGCCGACGTCGGTGCCGGTGCCGGCTTTCCCGGCCTGGCCCTCGCCGTCGCCCTTCTCGACGCCCAGGTTGACCTGATCGAGTCCGTCACCCGCAAGTGCGCCTTCATGACGCGGGCAATCGCGGCAGGCGGCATCGCCAACGCCACCGTCCTCGACACCCGCTCCGAGGACTGGGCAGCCGTGGAGGGTCGGGGGGCTTACGACGTCGTCACCGCCCGCGCCGTAGGCCGCCTCTCGACCCTAGCCGAGCTCGCATCCCCACTCCTGAAGCCAAATGCCCTCCTCATCGCCTGGAAGGGCAAACGAGACCCGGACGAGGAGCAGCAACTGGAAAGGGCCTCCCAGTCCCTAGCCATGCGCCCCGAGCAAATCCTCGACGTAGGCCCCGAAGCCGGCAGCCGCCACCGCCACCTCCACCTCATCAGGAAGTCCGGCCCAACGCCCCCCAACCTCCCCCGCCGCCCCGGATTAGCCAAGAAGCGCCCCAAAGGCTGACCCCTTAGCTACAAGGCCGGAGAGCGGCGAATTTCATTGAGTCCATTCGCGCGAAATCCGAAGCATGCGAGCGCAGCGGGAGGAGGGAGTGGCACCCCTCGAAACGTCTTGTACTTCTCGGCCACCCGGCCCTCGAACGGCACGAGCGCGACCCACCCGAGCAAGTTAAGTGAAGAGGGGTGCCACTCCCTCCTCCCGCCCTACTACCGCCGCTTCTTCTTTTTCCTCGGCGGCGGAGGAGGCGCTTTCGTCGCCGCCAGCGCCGCAGCCCCTTCAGGAGTCGCCACATCGGGCACCGGAATCACTTTCTGGATCACGAACTGCTGCCCGATCGTCCAGACATTGGTGGTGATCCAGTAGAGGATCAAACCGGCCGGGAAGCTGATGATGAAGGGGACGAAGATCAGCGGCAGCACGAACATCAGCATGCGCTGGCTTTTGTCGGCGGTGACCGCCATGACCAAGCCCGAGATCAGCTGGGTGCCGACGTAGATGAGCAGCAGCGCGATCAGGACGCCGCCCTCTGCCTTCGCGGTCAAGTCAGGAATGAAGAGAAAGCCCTCCCCCCAATTGCCCGGGATTTCCCCGCAGGTTTTCGCCGTCTGACCACAAATGTCGAACCGAAGGTCGTTCTGGAGAACGTAGAAGAGGGTGATGAACACGGGCAGCTGCGCCAGCAGCGGAATACAGGAGGCAAAGGGGTTGACTTTGTTCTCCTGGTAGAAGCGCATCATCTCCTGCTGCATGCGCTGTTTGTCGTTTTTGTATTTCGCCTGGATCTCTTTGATCTGAGGCTGCAGCGCCTGCAGCGCCCGCATCCCTTTCAGCTGTTTGTAGGTAAGAGGGATCAGCAGAGCCCGCACGGTGATGGTCAGGGCGATGATGGCGCCGCCCCAGGAGAGGCCCGCCGAATCGTGGAAGAAAACGAGGACCTTGTCGGCGATGTCGACCATGAACTGCGGCGCGAGCTGAAACGCGAGCGACAGCATCAGGCCTTGACCTCACCGTGGTGCTCGGCGGGATCGACCGGGCCAACTCGCAGGGTGAACTTCTCGGGCACAGGGTCGAAACCGCCGTGGCTGAAGGGATTGCAGCGCAGGAGGCGCCAGGCCGCCAGAAGGAAGCCGCGCGCGGCGCCGTGCCGCTCAACCGACTGAACCGCGTAGGCGGAACAGGTCGGCTCGTAGCGACACCGCCGCGGTCGCGAAGGGGAGATCCAGCGCTGGTAGGCGAGGATCGGCGCCAGCAGCACCCGTTTCACGTGGAACGCTCTCCCGCAAGTGCCTTTTCGAGGTTTTTAGCGACCCCGCCACTGCCCTCACGCTCGATCAGGCCGCTGATCTCCGTCCGGGCGACGATGACGAAATCATGGCGCTCGGGAAGGCGCTCCGACAGTCCCCAAAAAGCCTCGCGCAGGGCGCGCTTGACCCGATTACGCTCGACGGCGCCGCCAACCTTACGGCTCACCGAGACACCCAGCCTCACGTCCTCGCGCTCCTCGTCACGGCGGGGAAAGGTGTAGAGCACGAGGTAGCGGGTCGCATGGGATGAACCGTCGCGGTAGACGCGGTCGAACTCGCCGCTACGCGAAAGGCGCCGTCGCTTCGACGCCATCTAGAGCGCCACGCGCGGGATCCGGGCGTGCAGGACCGTGCGGCCGGTCATCTAAGGGGTGAGGCGCTTCCGCCCTTTGCGCCGGCGTCGCTTGAGGATCGCGCGGCCGCCACGAGTGCTCATCCGCGCTCGAAAGCCGTGCGTCTTCGCGCGCTTCCGCTTCTTCGGCTGGTAGGTGCGCTTCATGCCGGCGGGAGTATACGGACGGCGGCGGGGACGGCGGCCGCAAATCTTTTCTGCGGGATTTGCGACTCGCCGGGGATGCGTGCACAGGCACGCCGCTATGGTCGCCGGCCAGGTGCCAGATGACTCCTCCCGACCCGAACTCGATGCCATCTGGCAGGCGACCCAGGAGCGGCTCCGAGCATCCGTTCCCGAGTCGACCTACCGCCTTTGGCTGCAGCCGCTGCGCCCGGTGGGGGCGGATGCCGACGCTCTTTACCTGACGGCACCGGAGGGAATCAGAACCTGGGCTGAGCGGCGCTATTCAGCCCTGATCGCGGAAGCTCTGGCTGACTCCGGCACCTCGCTGCGCCAGGTCGTCTTCGGCGGCGAAGAGGACGCGGTCGCCGCAGGCAGCGCTGTCGAAGGCGTCGAGCTGAACCCCAGCTACACCTTCGACCGCTTCGTCATCGGCCACGGCAACCGGCTCGCCCACGGTGCCGCGCTGGCGGTGGCTGAGGCTCCCTCAGAGGCCTACAACCCGCTCTTCCTCCATGGTCCTCCTGGGCTCGGCAAGACCCACCTGCTCGGCGCGATCGCGAACTATCTGCGCTCCAATGCTCCCGGACTCAGCGTTCGCTACACGACCGCCGAGTCATTCACCAACGAGTTCGTCGGCGCTCTCAAGTCGGCGGGAGCCGAGGGCTTCAAGGCTCGCTACCGCGACATCGACGTGCTGCTGATCGACGACGTCCAGTTCCTCGAGGGCAAGCCCGCGACCGAGGAGGAGTTCTTCCACACCTTCAACGCGCTGTATGAGTCCGGCAGCCAGCTGGTCCTCTCCGCCGACCGCATTCCCAGCGAGCTATCGACGCTCGCCTCACGCCTGCGCGACCGCTTCGAGTGGGGCCTGACCGTCCCGCTCGAGGCGCCCAACCGGGCAACGCGCCTGACCGTGCTGCGCCGCCTCGTCCAAGAGGCGGGAGTCGAGATCGCCGACGACGGCGCGCTCAACGAGCTCGCTGACCGGATTGACGCCAACGTGCGCCAGCTCCATGGCGCCCTGACCCGCGTCCTCGCCCACGCCTCGCTGATGGCGCGGCCGCTCAGCACCGATCTGATCGCCGAGGTGATTCCCCGCGGGCGCTCCGCGCAGGCGACCTCGGTCGAAGAGATCCAGCAGCGGGTCGCGGAGGGCTTCGGTATCTCGCGGGCGGAGCTCGTTGGCTCCAGCCGGGCGGCCACACCACTGCGGGCGCGGCAGGTGGCGATCTTCCTCACCCGCGAGCTGACCGACCTCTCGTTACCTCAGATCGGCCGCCTCTACGGCGGTCGCGATCACTCCACCGTGCTCAACTCCCTGCGCCGGATCGAAGCCGGGCTCGCCGACGACGAGGATCTCGCCGAGCGCGTCCACGACTTACGCCGCGCAATCCACAATCCCGCCGGCAATCGGCGCTGACGGCCGATGGCGCTGCAAGAATCGGGCCTTTCCCACAGCCGCTTCCACAGGGGGAAAACCGCGGCGCGGCGCCATTTCCTCCGCGATTCCAGCTTTCTCCACAAGCCCTAACCCAACTCAAGAAAGCATCTATCACTTGAAGCTAACGACCAAACGCGAAGAACTCGTCGCCAAGCTCTCGATCGTTTCCAGAGCTGTATCGACGCGCGCTGCGACCCAGGCTCTCTCCGGTGTCCTCATCAGCGCCACCGAGGGCCGTGTGACCTTGTCCGCCACCGACCTCGATATGGGACTCGAGACGACCGTTGCCGCCGATGTCGCGACCGAGGGCGCAGTGCTCCTGCCCGGCCGCCTTCTCGCCGAGGTCGTCCGCTCACTGGCGGACTCGACGGTCGAGATCGAGTCGCGCGAGGCGGAGCACGACGTTGAGATTCGCAGCGGCAACTCCAGCTTCCACCTGCGGGTCCTCCCGGCCGAGGACTTTCCAAAGCTGCCGCTGCCCGGGGAGCAGCCGGGCCTGAAGATCCCGGCGAAGGAGCTTGGCGCCAGCATCGAGCTGGTTGCCCGGGCTGCATCTCGTGATGACATGCGACCGGTGCTGACCGGCGTTTTCGTCGCTGCCTCAGGCTCGGAGATGACGATGGTCGCGACGGACTCCTACCGCCTGGCCGTGAAGCGAACCGAGCTCGAGGCCGACCTGGGTGGAGAGATCGACGCCAACATCCCGGCGAGAGCGCTGCGCGAGCTCGGTCGCATCCTCTCCACCGAGGGCATCGACGAGGCGACGGTCTCGCTGCTTGCCAACCAGGCGGTTTTCCAGGCAGGGGCGATCGTCCTCACGACGAGGCTGATCGAGGGGCAGTTCCCTAACTTTCGACAGCTCCTGCCCGAGTCCTACGAGCACGACGTCCGCCTGCCCCGCAGCGACTTCCTCGACGTCACCCGCCGGGTCAGTCAGCTCGCTCAGCGCAACGCCCCGCTGCGCCTGTCCTTCGCGCCGGGGGAGCTGACGGTCGCCGCTGAGACGCCCGACGTCGGCGACGCGCGTGAGACGATGCCAGCCGCCTTCGAGGGGGAGCCGCTGGAGATCGGCTTCAACCCGGAGTTCCTCAAGGAGGGCATCGAAAGCGTCGAGGGCGAGGAGGTACTCCTGCGGCTGATCTCACCGCTGCGCCCCGGACTGCTGCAGCCCGTCGAGGGGGAGGACTTCCGCTACCTGGTGATGCCGATCCGGCTCAACGTCTGAGGTGATGGCCCGGTGCTCGTCACCGCGATCGAAGCGAGGCCGGTGCGCAGTCTCGACCACCTCCGGATCGAGCTACCGCCAGGCATCGTCAGCGTGGTCGGTCCCAACGGGATTGGCAAGACCAACCTCGTCGAGTCGCTCTACTTTGCCCTCACCGGCCGCTCGTTTCGAACCTCTGACCGTCGCGACCTGATTCCGTTCGGCGCCTCGTTGGCGCGAGCGGAGGCCACGCTGCGCGACGAGGACGGCCTCGAGCGACGTCTGCTCGCCTCGGTCAGCCGCACGGAAGGCCGCCGCCACTTACTTGACGGCAAGCCGGCCGATCCCGCCACCCTGGCGCGCAACCGTCCCCCGGTCGCCGTTTTCGCCCCCGACCGGCTGAGCTTGATCAAGGGCCCTCCTTCAGAGCGCCGCGCTCACCTCGACGGCTTCGCCGCCGCCCGCTGGCCGGCACGGGCCGAGCTGCGCAAGCGGTACGGGCAGGCACTGGCGCAGCGCAACGCGCTGCTCTCGCGGCTGAGCGGCGGCTACGGATCCGCCTCCGAGCTCGACGCCTGGGACGGAGGCCTCGCGGAGGCCGCGGCCCCGCTGGTCGCGGCGCGGGCGGAGGTGGTCTTGGAGCTGTCCGGCCCTTTCACCGAGGCCGCGGCAGAGCTTGGCCTCGAGGGAGGAGCCGAGGTCGAGTACGCCCCCCGGGCCGCCGGCTCGGCTGAGGAGATCCGCGCCGGGCTGGCGGAGCGGCGGGAGCAGGACCTTCGCATCGGCCGCAGCTCCTGGGGCCCGCACCTCGACGAGCTCAAGCTCTCGACCTACGGTCGGCCGCTGCGGCGCTACGGATCCCAGGGCCAGCAGCGGGCGGCGCTGCTGGCACTCCTCTTCGCCGAGCGCGAAGTGCTGCGCGCGGCGCGCCGGACGATGCCGCTGCTCCTGCTCGACGACGTCATGAGCGAGCTCGATCCTGGTCGCCGCGAGCGCCTGGTCGGTCGCCTCGGCGACGGCGGTCAGGTGCTGATCACGGCCGCCTCCGAGGAGTCGGTGCCAGCGCCTGCCCTCAGCTCGGTCGTGCGGATGCCGTTGGCGCCGCCGGCAAGCGCGGCCGCGGCATGAGCCGGCGCCGAGCTCCGCGCGAGGCCGCTTCGGCGATCCGCGCCGCCCGTGATCGCGCCGCGCCGCGCACCGGCCTGGCGGCGGCGCAGGCCGCCTGGAGGCAGGCGGTCGGGGAGCAGCTGGCGGCGGTCGCGACGCCCGTCTCGGAACGGGCCGGGACGCTGACCGTCGAGTGCTCCGAGGCGGTCTGGGTGCAGGAGCTGGACCTGATGCAGGAGCAGCTCCTGGAACGCCTACGCGCCGAGCTGGGGGAGCTGGCGCCCTCGGCCCTGCGTTTCCGCCTCGGCAAAGACCGTTCTAAGTTTTAAATTATGCACGATTTGCAGGGAATTTGTTGCACTTCCCCCGCTGTTCCGCAGTGCCTAACTGGTATTCTTATGGCAACTCGCATTACGCCCCGACCTGTGTGGAGCGAGACTCCAGGCGTCGGGGTTTTCTGTGTCAATCGGAAGGGACTCATTGCCTGAGAAAAAAGCCAAGGGCGCCACCACGGACTCCTACGGCGCCAAGGACATCACCGTTCTCGAGGGACTCGAAGCGGTGCGCAAGCGTCCCGGCATGTACATCGGCTCCACCGGTCCCCGCGGCCTTCACCACCTGGTCTACGAGGTGGTCGACAACTCTGTCGACGAGGCGCTCGCCGGCCACTGCGACAGCGTCCGCGTCGTCCTGCACCCGGACAACAGCTGCACGGTCGAAGACAACGGCCGCGGCATTCCGGTCGAGACGATGGCGAAAGAGGGACGCCCCGCGGCCGAGGTCGTGCTGACCGTGTTGCACGCCGGCGGCAAGTTCGGCGACGGCGGTGGCTACAAGGTCTCCGGCGGGCTGCACGGTGTCGGCGTCTCGGTCGTCAACGCCCTTTCCGAACGCCTCCACCTGGAGATCAGCCGCGACGGCCACGTCTGGTCGCAGGACTACGAGCGCGGCAAGCCGATGACGGACCTGGAGCGGGGCGCCGAGACGAAGGAGCACGGCACCAAGATCACCTTCCTGCCCGACCTCGAGATCTTCGAAGAGATCGCCTTCGATTTCGAGACCCTGGTCGAGCGCCTGCGTGAGACCGCCTTCCTCACCCGCGGCCTGAAGATCGAGCTGGTCGACGAGCGTGGGCAGACCAACCAGGTCACCTTCCAGTACGAGGGGGGCATCGAGGACTTCGTCCGCCACCTCAACGGCAACAAGGACGAGGTGCACAAAAAGGTCATCTACTTCGAGGGCGGCAAAGACGAGGGCCAGGTCGAGCTGGCGATGCAGTGGAACACCTCCTACCAGGAGTCGATCTTCAGCTTCGCCAACAACATCAACACCCACGAGGGCGGCTCGCACCTTTCCGGGTTCCGTTCCGCGCTGACCCGCACCCTGAATGCCTACGCCCGCAGCAAAGCGCTGCTGAAAGAGAAGGACGACAACCTCGCCGGGGAGGACGTGCGCGAGGGCCTCACCGCGGTCATATCGGTCAAGCTCCACGACCCGCAGTTCGAGGGACAGACCAAGACCAAACTCGGGAATCCGCCGATCCGCGGCCTGGTCGAGGAGATCGTCAACCGCAAACTTGGCGAGTATCTGGAGGAGAACCCGACCGACGCCCGCCGCGTCATCGGCAAGGCGATCGACGCGTCCCGGGCGCGCGCGGCGGCGCGCAAGGCCCGCGACCTGACCCGCAAGTCTGCGCTGGAGAACTCGACCCTGCCGGGCAAGCTCGCCGATTGCAGCGTCAAGGACCCGAGTCTGGCGGAGATCTTCGTGGTCGAGGGCGACTCCGCCGGTGGTTCGGCCAAGCAGGCGCGTGATCGCAACACGCAGGCGGTGCTGCCGCTGCGCGGCAAGATCATCAACGTCGAGAAGAGCCGCATCGACAAGGTTCTCGCCAACAACGAGATCCAGGCGCTGATCACGGCAATCGGAACCGGCGTCCACGACGAGTTCAGCATCGAGGACGCCAGGTACCACAAGATCGTGATGGCGACCGACGCCGACGTCGACGGCGCCCACATCCGCACCCTCGTTCTCACCTTCCTCTACCGGCAGATGCCGGAGCTGATCGACGCCGGCTACGTCTACATCGCCAAACCGCCGCTCTACCGGGTCAAGCAGGGCAACCAGGAGACGTATCTAGAGCGTGAGTCCGAACTCGAGGAGCTGCTGCTGCGCGACAAACTCGAGGAATTCCAGCTGACGGACGCGGCGGGCGCCACGAAGAAACTGACCTCGAGTCGCTGGCAAGCCTACGTGCGGCGCTCCAAGGAGTACGAGGGCTGGGGCTCGTCGCTGCAGGCCGAGTTCGGCCACGAGCTCGTCCGCTTCCTCGAGGAGTCGAACCTGCTCGACGAGGGAGTGGCCAGCACCGGCGCGGCCGCGAAGCTGCTGCGCGAGGTGGAGCACGAGGGCGCGCCTTTCGACACCGAGGTCGTCGAGGCTTCCGACGAGCTCGTCGTCGTCAAGGCGATCGAACGCAAGAGCGGCCTGGCCCGCACCCACCGCCTGCCGGCCGAGTTGTTCTCGCACTACGACTACCGCAAGTTCGTCGACGTCCACGAGGCCCTTCTGAAACAGGTCGGACGACCGCCGTTCGAGATCCAGCTCGGCGAGCGTCGTAACGTCGCCCTCTCGTTCCAGGCGCTGCGCGGCGCGGTGTTGGAGCTGGCCCGACACGGCGTCCAGCTGACCCGGTTCAAGGGACTCGGTGAGATGAACGCCGACCAGCTGCGCGAGACGACGATGGACCCGGCCAGCCGCACCCTGGCTCGGGTCACGCTCGAAGACGCCACCGCCGCCGACCAGATCTTCTCGATGCTGATGGGCGACCAGGTCGCCCCGCGCCGTGAGTTCATCGAGGCGCACGCCAAGGAGGTCCGTTTCCTCGATGTCTGATCCGAACCGAATGGAGGAGCTGCTGATGGCGCTCGATGCCCTCACGGGCCGCATAGAGGAGCGCGAGCTCGAGAAGGAGATGCGCTCGTCGTACCTGGACTACGCGATGAGCGTGATCGTCGGACGCGCCCTCCCCGATGTCCGCGATGGCCTCAAGCCGGTCCACCGTCGCGTCCTCTACGCGATGCACGACGTCGGTCTGCAGCCGACCAGGGCGTACCGCAAGTGCGCCTTCATCGTCGGCGAGGTGATGGGCAAGTACCACCCCCACGGCGACTCGGCGATCTACGACACGCTGGTGCGGATGGCGCAGGAGTTCTCGCTGCGCTACCAGCTGGTCGACGGCCAGGGCAACTTCGGCTCGATCGACGACGACCCGGCGGCGGCGATGAGGTACACCGAGGCGCGACTGACCCGGCTCTCCACCGAGCTGCTGCGGGACATCGACGCCGACACGGTCGAGTTCGGGCCCAACTACGACGAATCGACCCAGGAGCCGCTGGTTCTGCCAGCGCGCTTCCCCAACCTGCTCGTCAACGGCACCTCGGGCATCGCCGTCGGGATGGCGACCAACATCCCGCCGCACAACCTGCGCGAGGTGGCCGGCGCGGTCGCCGCCTACATCGACGATCCCACGATCGACATGGCCGGCCTGATGGAGCACATCAAGGGACCGGACTTCCCCGGGGGCGGCATCATGAGCCGCGAGGGGATTCGCGACGCCTACGCATCGGGCCGCGGCAGCATCAAGGTTCGCGCCCGCGCCCACGTCGAGCCGCTGAAGGGGGGCAAGGAGGCGATCATCGTCACCGAGCTGCCGTTCACGGTGAAGAAGCTCGGCGACGGCGGCCTCGTCACCAAGATCGCGGACCTCGTCCGCGACAAAAAACTGGAGGGGATCTCCGACCTCCGCGACGAGTCCGACGGTTCGGGGATGCGGTTGGTGATCGAGCTCAAGCGCGGCGGCCCACCGGCCAAGGTGGTGCTCAACAACCTCTACAAGAAAACCGCGATGCAGACGACCTTCGGCGCCAACATGGTGGCGCTGGTCGACGGCGTGCCGCGGACGCTGAGCCTGCTGGAGCTGATCCACCACTACGTCGACCACCAGCGCGAGGTCGTCACCCGGCGCACCCAGTACGAACTGCGGCGGGCCGAGGCGCGTGCGCACATCCTCGAGGGGCTGTTGGTCGCGCTCGACAACCTCGACGCAGTGATCGCGCTGATCCGCAGCTCCGACGATCCCGACGCCGCCCGCGAGGGCCTGATGTCGGAGTTCGAGCTTTCTCGCGAGCAGGCTCAGGCGATACTCGACATGCGCCTCCAGCGACTGACCGCGCTCGAGGCCGACAAAGTCCGCGCCGAGCACGCCGACCTGGTCGAGCGGATCGGCGAACTGCGGGCGATTCTCGGCGACGAGGCCAAAGTGATGGCGATCGTCAAAGAGGAGCTGGGCGAAATCGTCGAGTCCTATGGCGACGAGCGCCGCACTGAACTCGCCCACTTCGAAGGCGACGTCGGGATCGAGGACATGATCGCCGACCAGCAGATGGTGATCTCGCTGACCGCCTCCGGTTACGTCAAGCGACTGCCGCTCGCAACCTACCGCCAACAGCATCGCGGCGGCGTCGGCGTGATGGGGATGAACCTCAAAGACGACGACTACATCGCCCATCTCCACATCAGCTCGACGCATGACTTCCTGCTCTTCTTCACCAACCGCGGCAAGGTCTACCGGCTCAAGGTCTACGAGCTGCCGGAGGGCTCGCGCAACGCGAAAGGCAGTTCGCTCAACAACCTGCTGCCGCTGCGCGAAGGCGAGAAGGTGATGGCGGTGATCCCGACCCGGGACTTCAAGGAGAACAAGTACCTCGCCTTTGCCACCGCCAAAGGCCTGATCAAGAAGACCGAGTTCCTCGCCTATAACACGCCGATCCGCGCTGACGGAATCATCGCGATCAAGGTCCGCGACGGCGACGAGCTGGTCCAGGTCCGGCTCACCTCCGGCGAGGACGACATCCTCATGGTCTCCCACTCTGGCCACGCCTCACGCTTCTCCGAGGAGCTGGTGCGCTCGATGGGCCGCGACACCAGCGGCATCAAAGGCATGAACGTCGCCGGCAAGGACAACCGGGTGCTGGCGATGGACATCGCGCGCAACGACACCGAACTGTTCGTCGTCACCGAGAACGGCTACGGCAAGCGCACCCCGGTCTCGGACTACCCCGTCAAGGGTCGCGGCACCAAAGGCGTGCTGACCGCGAAGCTGACCGAGAAGAAGGGCGGCCTCGCCGGTGCCCTGATCGTTGGCGAACACCAGGAGCTGCTCTTCATCTCCCAGAACGGCATGGTCCAGCGCACCTCCGTCAGCGGCATCTCCCAGATGGGCCGCTCGACCCAGGGCGTGAAGGTGATGAACATCAAGGACGACGACTGCGTCAGCGCCGTCGCGTTGGTCGTCGAATCCGAGAGCGGCGAGAGCGGCTCAGTCGAGCCTCAGGTTGAGGAATTGCCCGCCGCCTAAGGGCAGGCTTCGACGTCCGGAAACGCATGTAATTTGACTCCCAAGTGGGAGCACTCTCTCTAAAGCGGGTGGCTCATACAGCCGAGAAACGCATCGGCGGCTACTCTTGCTGCTCGGATCCTCGTGGCGCTGCCAAGTCACACGGGCGCCCATCGACAACCGCAACCCCACAGCCAAGTGCCTGAAAAGCTGAAGGTCCTCGTCGTCGGAAAGGACGCGCGCACCGACGCGATGGCGGCGGCCTGCCTCAAGAGCTCCCAGCAGGTGGAGCTCTTCGCAATGTCGCAAATGCGTACCCCGGGACTGATTGAAAAGTGCCGTGAGGTCTTCCCGATGGAAAACCCGGCTCAGAGGATGCAGGTTGTCCGCGACCTAGCTCCAGATCTCGTTCTGGTCGGCCCGGAGGAACCGCTCGAGGAAGGATTCGTGGATCAGCTGGAAGCTGAGGGCGTACCCGCCTTTGGCCCTGGAAAAGAGCTCGCTCAGATCGAGTCCAGCAAGTCCTGGGCGCGAAGGATTCTTGATAGCCATGGGATTTCTGGCAACCCCGAGTATCGGGTCATCACTGAGCGCGGGGAGCTACGCCCCTATATGGAGGCGCTCGGCGACTTTGTCATCAAGCCCGACGGGCTCACCGCGGGTAAGGGCGTTCGTGTCTTCGGCGAGCACATGACTTCCATTGAGGAGGCCCTCGAATACGCCGCAGCACTCGTCGAGGCTGACGGTCGGGTTCAGATCGAGGAGCGTCTGGAGGGCGAGGAGTTCAGTCTCCAGACGATCACCGACGGGGAGTCGTTTCTCCATTGCCCCTTGGTCCAGGACCACAAGCGGGCTTACGAAGGCGACCAGGGACCCAACACGGGCGGCATGGGGGCCTATTCGTGTGCGGACCACTCGCTTCCGTTCCTCACCGAGTCCGATGTCGCTACCGCGCACTCGATCAGCGAGCAGGTAGTCGCGGCGCTGAACCGGGAGGTGGGCCGTCCTTACCGGGGGGTTCTATACGGAGGCTTCATCGCCACCTCCGGCGGAGTTCAGTTGATCGAGTACAACGCCCGCTTCGGAGACCCGGAGGCGATGAACGTCCTGCCACTCTTCGAGGGCGACTTCGTCGAGCTTTGCCTCGCCGTCACCAAGGGCGAGCTGGGGCGAGTCGAGGCTTCCTTCGCCGCCAAGGCCACGGTCTGCAAGTACATCGTGCCTTCGGCATATCCCGACAAGGCGCGGAGTCCGGGGCGGATAACGGTCCCCGAGAGCCTCTGCGACGAGAGCACGCATTGGTACTGGGCAGCCTGCGAACAGGAGAATGACTACGCGGCGCTCACCGGATCCCGTTCCGGCGCGGTCGTTGGCATCGGCGACAGTCTTCAGGTAGCGGAGCGACTTGCGCAGCGGCTCGCCGCCAAGATCGAGGGAGAGGTTCGGCACCGCTCAGACATCGGGAGGCCGGAGATCGTCCAAGCGCGCATAGACCACATGACCGCCCTACGTTCCGACGCCGCTCGACATGTCCAGGCTCACGCGGCGTAACTGACGGCGCGACTCGCCGTCGAGCTCGCCCTGCATCTTCAAGCAGCTGCCGGTAAGTACTGCTGCCAGGCGCTGGGGATCTTCGGGCTCGCCACCTGAATGAACACCGTTGGCGGCGGCGCCTTCGGGGCCTTCGACGGGTGCATGTGGATCTCGCGGGGGAGGCGGTTGCCCTTGCGGCGGTTGCAGTTGGCGCAGGCGGCGACAATGTTCTCCCAGACGGATTTGCCACCACGACTGCGGGGGATCACGTGGTCGACGGTAAGGCCGGACTTGGTCGAGCCGCAGTACTGGCAGGTCCAGGAGTCGCGGGCAAGGACGGCGCGGCGGGTGATCTTGCGACGGTGGGCCTCGCGCGGGATCCGCACGTAGCTGGTCAGACGAATCACGTCGGGGCGCTCCATGGTCATGTGCTCGGAGTGGAGAGCCGCCCCTTCGCGCCGCTCCAGCAGCTCTGCCTTCTCCTTCAGGAGCAGCACAGCGGCGCGTCTCAACGTGCAGACGTTGATGGGCTCGTAGGTCGCGTTGAGCACAAGGACCCGTGCCATATGCCCGCAGATTGTAGGGGGACCGCGCCCCGGTGCCGTTACCTCAGGGAGTAGGAGCCCAAAATTCGCACCGACTCGGCCTTGGTCCGCAGTGCCGCGATCGCCGCGGCGACGATCTCGTCGCTCTCGGCTCCCTCGAGGTCGCAGAAGAACATGTAGCGGCCGAGGCCCTGACGCATTGGCCGCGACTCGATCCGGGTCAGGTTGATCTCGCGGTCGGAGAACTCGCGCAGGGCATTGACCAGCGCCCCCGGATGGTCCTCCCCGAGCTCAGAGAAGACGAGCGAGGTCTTCCAGGGCCCGTCGCCGCTTGGCCCAGTGCCGGCGGGCGCGATCCAGACGAAGCGGGTGACATTGTCGCTCTCATCCTGGATCCCTTCGCGGAGGATCGTGCAGCCGTAGAGGTCGGCGGCGGCGCGAGAGCCGACCGCCGCCCAGGGGCGGACCGACTCGGCAACCATCCGCACCGCCGCCGCGGTGCTGCTGACGCTGCGAAGTTCGACTCCCGCCAGCTGCTCGCGCAGGAAGCGGGCGCACTGGGCCAAGGGCTGCTGGTGGGAGAGGACCGCCTCGAGCCGGTCCAGCCCGATCTCCTCGCGGGCGATCAAATGGGCGCGGACGGCGTAGTCGTGCTCGCCGACGATCGTGACCGCTTCGGCCTCGAAAGCGAGGGTGTCAAGGGTGCCGCGAACCGAGCCCTCGATCGAGTTCTCGAAGGGGACGAGTGCTCGCTCGGCCTCGCCGCGCTCGACGGCGAGAATCGCATCGTGGATCGTGGCGGTCCGCAGCGGCTCGAACTCATCGTCCGCCGCCGCCTCGCGCAGCGCGTCCTCGGTGAAGGTGCCGGCCGGGCCGAGATAGGCGATTCGCATCGGGCCCAGGCTAGTGGTTATCCGTGGGACAACCACTGAGTCGCTTATTCGAAGACGACCGTATAGCTCGCTTCGTTGTTTTCGGTGATCTGCTCGCCCGGAACCGGTTCGACTTCGACTTCGAGCGTCACTTCGCCGCTCGGCGTCGGCGTCAGTGGGATCGAGACCGACGACGTTTCGGCGGCCCCGATGGTTTCGATGCTGCCCTGCAGTTCGGTGCCACCGACCGAGACCGTGACCCCGACGCCGTTCTCGGTCGATTCGCCCTGGTTTTCGACTTCGACTTCGACTTCGACCGTTTCTTCGGTGGATACCGAGGCAGCTTCTTCGCCGAGTTCGGTGCCGTTGATGCTGACCCCGGTCAGTTCCAGGCCGTGGACCCCGGGAGTGGCGGCACCGGTGGCGCCGCTGACCGCAGCTAGCGCGGTGCTGACTGAGTCCTCTTCCAGCCATCTGGTTCCCTCGGGCAGGAAGACGCTCTCGGGCACGTCGCTGCCTTCGACGCCGTTGTCAGCGAGCACGCCGTTGATTTCCGGCCGCACGATGGTGGAGTAGAGCGCGTCGCCGGCGAGCAGCTTCTGCATCTGGCGCGCGATGCCGGCCGTCGCTTTGGCCGCGCCGGCGTCGCCGAGGGCGGTGCTCATCCTGTTGGCGATTTCGGTCATCGCGCTGCTGCGCAGGTCGTAGGTCAGCTCGAGCGTGCTCTGGGCGCGGCTCATGTCACCGGGGGCGTCGAGGCCGTCGACCCGCGAGGCGTAGTTGTCCATCGCGCTGCGGTCGGCGTTGACCTCGGCGACGAACTCGGTCACGGAGAGGGCGCCGGGGTTGCCGAGCTTGCTGAAGAAGTCTTTGCTGGTCTGGTCGGTCTCTTCGACGATCTGGGTGACATCGTCGGCGTAATCGCTGAGCGCGCGGTTGGCGCGCGCATCGAGGCAGCCCTTGACGCCGAGCACGAGCAGGATCAGGAGGACCAGGCCGCCGCCGAGCGCAAGCGCCCGGCGCAGCATGATCTGCTGACGTTCAGGTCGACGTTTCGGACGGGGCCGCCGCCGCGGCGCGCTTGCTGACGAATCCTCCAAGGGGCGCTCTCCAAGCTGGTCGGGTGGGCGGAGAGTATGACCTCTGATGTGGTCGCTACGTCAAGAGATGCAGCAAACGGTGCGTTTTTCCCAGCTCGCTCCGGCAGAGGAGAAATGGCTCTGGCGGCGAAATCGAAGGAGCTTTGGTCGGTTCCCTCGTCCTCAACCGCTTCCTGATCGAGCGCCGTATCGGCAGCGGCGGTTTTGGCGTTGTCTACGAGGCCTGGGACGGCCGGCTCGAGCGACCGGTCGCCGTCAAGGCGATTGAGCAGCGGGGCGAGGCCGGACGCCGGGTGCTGCGCGAGGCCCAGGCCGCCGCCCGGCTCAACCACCCCGGCATCGTCACTCTCTACGAGATGGGCGAGGAGGACGGCAACGCTCTGCTCGTCACCGAGCTGGTCGAGGGCTCTACCCTCGCTCGGCTCGCCAACGCCGGCGAGCTCAGCGATCGAGAGATCGGCGAGATCGGCGCCGACCTCTGCGAGGCACTCGACCATGCGCACTCGCGAGGCGTCGTCCACCGGGACATCAAGCCGCAGAACGTGCAGGTCACCGAGGGCGATTGCGAGGGCGAGCCCCGCGCGAAGCTGATGGACTTCGGCGTCGCCCGGCTCGCCGAAGATTCGCCGCTGACCGCCACCGGCGACGTGGTCGGCACCCTCGCCTACATGTCGCCTGAGCAGGCGGAGGGTCGGCCCGCCGGTCCCGAGGCCGACGTCTACTCGCTGGCGCTGACGCTGTACGAGAGCTGGAGCGGGGAAAACCCGCACCGCCGCGCCAGCCCGGCCGCCACCGCGCGCGCGATCGGCGCCCGCACGCGACCGCTGCGTCGCCTGCGCCCCGACCTGCCGCGCAAGCTGACGGCCGTGATCGACGCCTGCCTCTCGCCCCGTCCCAGCCACCGGCCTTCGCTGGAGGAGCTCGGGACCGCGATCGAGGATTCTCTCGACCTGCTCGCCGATCAGACGCGAATCTCCCACGGGCATCTCGGCTCGCGCCTCGTCGCGCTGGGCGTCGCCGCGGTGCTCGGCGCCTGGCTCGCGCTCGGCAACGGCGTCGTGCTCCCCTGAGCCAACATCTAGGATTTTCCGATCGGCGTCCTACGCAACCTCGAGTCCCGCATCGAAGGCCTCGTCGAGGGAGTCTTCAGCCGCGCCTTCAGTTCGGAGGTACAGCCGGTCGAACTCGCACGCAAGCTGGCGAAGGAAATGGACGCGCACAAGACCGCCTCGGTGCAGCGCGTCTACGTTCCGAACGAGTACACGGTCTACCTCTCCAAGCAGGATCGGACCAAGCTCGAGGGCTATGAGCGCTCGCTCGAGCAGGAGCTTTCCGGCTACCTGCTGGAGCATGCCCGCCGCCGCGGCTACGACCTGCTGACCCGGCCGGCGGTCGAGTTCGACACCGACGAGCGTCTGCGCCTCGGGGAGTTCGGGATCCAGGCCCGCCTGGTCAAGCCGCCTGCGCATGAGGGCCAGGCTCCCGAACAGGGTGAAGAGGGCCACACGATGGTCTACTCGGCGGTGCGCGAGCGTGATCGCAGCCGCCCCAAGCGGCCCGAGCAGGCGGTCGGCGCGCTCGTCTCCACCCGCGCCGTGGTCTCGCTCGAAGACCGCCGCTACGTGCTCGACGGACCGCGGGCGACGATCGGCCGCTCGAAGTCGGTCGAGTGTGTGCTCTCCGACCCCAACGTCTCCCGCCGCCACGCCGAGCTGCGCCGGGCGGAGTCCGGCGACTGGCAGATCGTCGACCTTGGCTCCACCAACGGGATCAAGGTCAACGGCCGCCGCGTCGCCTCGACCCGGCTCTCGCCCGGCGACCAGGTGACCGTGGGCACGACGACTTTCCTTTTCGATATCGAGCAGTAAGGGCATTCCCAGCGCCCTAATGACGAGGTCCAGGCGTCAGCGGGCAAGGACGCAGGGAGCCCGAATGCAGCGCTATTCGGGCGACTGAGGACGCAGCCCGGTGGCGATCTGGGCCCGTCATTAGGGTGCTGGGCGTGGAATATGACCCCATATCGGTTGCTTTGAAGTTCGGCTTCCTCGCCGTCCTCTACCTGTTCGTGCTCGTGATCGCGCGCAGCGCGATGAAGGACCTGCGGCGGACCGTCTCGCCGGCGCCCGACGCGACCGGGTTCCACGCCGCCCCGGCTTTCGCCGAGGGCGCCCGCGGGGCGGACGCCTGGCTCGTCGCCGAGCGTGGTGGTGGCCTCGCAGCCGATGAGCGCTTCGACCTGATCGGAGGCCTCTCGATCGGCCGCTCGAAGGAGTCCGATGTGCGGATTGACGATCGCTACGCCTCCAGCCTGCACGCCAGGGTCTTCGAGCGCGGTGGCCGTCACTTCGTCGAGGACATGAATTCCACCAACGGCACCCTGCTCAACGGCGCCGAGCTGAAGGGGGAGGCGGAGCTGATCGACGGCGACACGGTGCAGATCGGCGACACCGTGTTTAGGTTCGAGGTGAGCTGATGCTGCGGATTGAAGACCAGGCCACCCGTACCGACACCGGACGCCAGCGCAACGCCAACGAGGACTCGCTCTTTACCCGCGCCCCGGTCTTCGTCGTCGCCGACGGGATGGGGGGAGCGCAGGCCGGCGAGGTCGCCTCCAAGGCCGCCGCCGAGTCCTTCGACCGCGAGCTCCCGCAGGCGCCGCCGGAGCGGGTCCTGCGGGAGACGATCGAGACCGCCAACCGGGTGATCCACGACCGCGCCCGCAACGACCCGGAGCTGGCCGGGATGGGAACGACGATCACCGCGGCGATCGTCGATTCGGAGGCCGAGGAGGTGGCAATCGGCCACGTCGGTGACAGCCGCGCCTACCGGCTGCGCAACGGCAAGCTGGAACGGCTGACCCGCGACCACTCGCTGGTCGAGGAGATGCGACGCAAAGGCCAGCTCACCGATGCCCAGGCCGAGGACCATCCGCAGCGCTCGATCATCACCCGCGCGCTCGGCCCCGAACCAGAGGTCGAAGTGGACCTGCAGACCGTCCCGGCCCAGGCCGGCGACGTCTTCCTGATCTGCTCCGACGGCCTGACGACGATGCTCGGCGACGAGAAGATCGCCAGCATCCTCGGCCGCGCCACTTCGATGCAGTCCGCCGTGCGGGCGCTGGTCGACGAAGCCAACCGCGCAGGCGGGCGCGACAACATCACCGTCGTCGTCTTCAGCCTCGGAGACGCCGCCGCGCCGCCGCAGGCCCCGGAGGGCGCGACCCTGGTTGGCCCCTCCGCCGAGGAGGCGGGCCTGACCGCGACCGAGGTGCGCCGCCGCGCCGCTGCCGAGGCCGCCCGCAAGCGCCGCGAGGAGCTCGCCGCCAAACGGCGACACGGGGGCAGTCTGCGCACGGCGGCCAAGGTCCTGGCGGCCCTCGTGGTCATCGGCGCGATCGCCTACGGCGCCTGGTACGGCAACCGCCAGGTCTGGTTCCTGGGGACCGACGACGCCGGCCGCGTCTCCCTCTACCGCGGCACCCCCTACGAGCTGCCCTTCGGTGTAGAGCTCTACAGCGAGCGCTACGCCATTCCGATCCAGACCGAGTCGCTGCCGCCGAAGCGCCGCGACGCCGTCACCGGTCACGACCTGCGTTCCCGCGATGACGCGGTCTCGCTGATCGAAGACATCGAACAGAGCCAGGGGATTCGTTGAGCTCCGCCAGGAACCGGGAGCTGCTCGCCCTGGTCCCGGTCGCCATCCTCCTTACCGCCGGCTTTGCCGCCGTCTTCGCCCAGGAGGACGACCGCCTCGGCAACCTCAGCCTGATCTACGGCGCCTACTTCCTCGCCGTCTGCCTCGCCACCCACGTCTTCCTGCGGATTCGCCTCCCCAACGCCGATCCTTATCTCTTCCCGCTGGTCGCGACGCTGACCGCGTTCGGCCTGGTGATGATCTACCGGATCGACGACGGCCTCGCCCGTGACCAGGCCAACTGGTTCGTGCTCGGCCTCATCCTCTTTGCGCTGACGATCCAGTTCCTGCGCGACTACGAGGTGCTGGAGCGCTACCGCTACACGATCGCGGTGGTCGGGCTGCTGCTGCTCTTGGCACCGCGGCTGCCGGGCATCGGCCAGCAGGTCAACGGCGCCTACCTCGGAGTGAAGATCGGGCCGCTCGCCTTTCAGCCGGCCGAGTTCTCGAAGATCTGCATCGTCGTCTTTCTCGCCAGCTACCTGCGCGAGCACCGCGAGGTGCTGATCGTCGGCGCCCGCCGCGTGCTCGGGGTGACGCTGCCGCCGCTCAAGCACTTCGGCCCGATGCTGGTCGTCTGGGGAGCGTCGATGTTCATGCTCGTTTTCATCCGCGACCTCGGCAGCTCGCTGATGTTCTTCGCGGCCTTCCTCGCCCTGCTCTACGTGGCGACCGGGCGCTTCTCCTTCGTCGTCATCGGCATGGCGATGTTCGTCGTCGGCGCCTGGTTCTTCGCGACCACCGTGCCCCACGTCGGCGACCGCGTCGAAATCTGGCTCGACCCCTACGTGAACCCGACCGGGAGCGGGTACCAGATCCTGCAGTCGATCTTCGCCCAGGCCGACGGCGGCCTCTTCGGCAAGGGCTTCGGGCAGGCGCTGATCACGATCCCCGGTACGGACAACGCGCTGCTGCCGGCTGCGCAGACGGACACGATCTACGCCCTGATCGTCAACGAGGTTGGCCTCTTCGGCGCCTGCGGCGTTGTCCTCGTCTACCTCCTCATCGCCGCCCGCGGCTTCAAAATCGCGCTGCTGGCCAGCGACGGCTTCTCGAAGCTGCTGGCGACCGGCCTGACCGCGGTCTTCTCGATCCAGGCCTTCGTGATCATCGGCGGCGTCACCCGGGTGATCCCGCTGACCGGCGTCACCCTGCCCTTCATCAGCTATGGCGGCAGCTCGATCGTCGCCAACTTCGTCCTCTTGGCGCTGCTGCTGCTGATCTCCGACCGCGCCCGGCGCGAGGCGGTTGAGCCCGGTGGACGCGCGCTCGCGCTGGGGACGGCATGAACCGTCAGATCGTCAAATTATTTGCCTTCATCGTCGTCCTCTTCGGCGTGCTGGTCGGCTTCACGTCCTGGTGGTCCGTCTTCGACGCCGAGGCGCTGAAGGAGAAGCAGGCGAATAAACGACCGTTGCTGGAGCAGCAGCAGATCCGCCGCGGCCGCGTCCTCGCCGCCGACGGGACCGTGATCGCACGCTCGGTGCCGAAGGGGCGCGGCGACAACCTGCGCTACGTACGCCGCTACCCAGAAGGCTCGCTCTACGGCCACCCGATCGGCTACAGCTTCGTCGAAGAGGGCGACACCGAGTTCGAGCAGTTCCACAACGACGAGCTGATCGGCGAGGACTCCGAATTCGGCTCGATCCTCGACGAGCTGACCGGGGGCGAGCAGGAGGGCAATGACATCGTCACCAACCTTGACGCCGAGGCGCAGAGGATCGCGCTTTCGGATCTCGAGGAAGTCGGGTTCGGCGCCGTCGTAGCGATCGAGCCTGGTACCGGCGCGGTCAAGGTGATGGCCTCGAACAAGCCCTACGACCCCAATCGGGTCCCCTACGAGCTCTCAAACCTCAACCGCAACGTGATCGAAACGCCGCTGCTGAACCGCGCTACCCAGGGGCTCTACCCGCCGGGTTCGACCTTCAAGGTCGTTACCGCCGCGGCCGGCCTGGAGAGCGGCGTGATCACGCCGGACGCCACCATCGACGCGCCGGGGACGCTCGAAGTCGAAGGGACGCCGCTGCAGAACGACTTCAACGAGGACTTCGGCCCGATCGCCCTCGACACGGCGCTGACCAACTCGGTCAACACCTGGTTCGGCCAGCTCGGTCAGCAGGTCGGCAACGACGAGCTCTTCGAGACGATGGAAAAGTTCGGCTTCAACTCGACGCCGCCGATCGACCTGCCCGACGACGAGGTCTACGAGAGCGGCGTCTCCGGCGAAGACGCGCTGCTGACCGCGCGCGACCCGGTCGACCTGGCGCGGCTGGCGATCGGCCAGGAGCGACTGCTGGCGACGCCGCTGCAGATGGCGATGGTCGCGGCCGGTGTCGCCAACGGCGGCAAGCTGATGAAACCGCAGATCTGGAACCGGGTGATCGATCCCGACGGCCGCGTCACCGACCGCCTCGATCCCTCCGAGTACAGCCAGCCGATCAGCGCCGAGACGGCGGCGGATCTGACCACGGCGATGGAAGGCGTGGTCAGCGAAGGCACCGGAACCAACGCCGCGATCGCGGGCATCGCTGTGGCGGGCAAGACCGGCACCGCGGAAACGCCCGGCAACGAAGCCTGCGGCGGCGGCGTCGACGAGAACCAGGCCTGGTTCATCGGCTTCGCCCCGGCCGACGACCCGCAGATCGCGATCGCAGCAACGGTCGAGTGCACCGAACAGTTCGGCAACGACGTCGCCGCCCCGATCTTCCGCGCCGTAGCCGAATCGATTCTCAATGGCGAGTGACGTGAAAACACCCGCCGATGGGCCGAAATGTCGTCTATATGACGACAAATCGGCCCATCGGCCGAGAACTGGAGGGGCGGGTGCCTGAGGTGAGTGAGGGGAGCGTCGTCGATGGGCGCTACCGGGTGCTGGGGCGGCTTGGCAGCGGGGGGATGGCGGACGTCTGGTTGGCCGAGGACACGCACCTGCAGCGGCGGGTCGCGCTGAAGGTTCTGCACCGGCGCTTCGCCCAGGACCGCGAGTTCGTCGAGCGCTTCCGCCGCGAGGCCGAGGCGGCGGCCGGTCTCCAGGACCCGAACATCGTCTCCGTCTTCGACCGCGGCGAGTTCGAGGGCACCTATTACATCGCCATGCAGTACGTCGAGGGCCCAACGTTGAAGCAGCTGATCGACCGCGGGCTGACGCCTGATCAGGCGGTGCCGTTGATCCGCCAGGTGCTCGAGGCCGCTCGCTTCGCTCACCGCAACGGCGTCGTCCACCGCGACCTCAAGCCACACAACGTGATCGTCGACGGCGAGGGGAAGGCGCTGGTGACCGATTTCGGGATCGCCCGCGCCGGCGTCTCGGAGATCACCCAGACCGGCTCAGTGATGGGCACGCCGCACTACCTCTCGCCCGAGCAGGCCCAGGGCTATGAGGTCACCGCCGTCTCCGACCTCTACTCGATCGGGGTGATCCTCTACGAGGCGTTGACCGGCCGCGTTCCCTTCGAGGCCGATTCCGCCGTGGCGGTAGCGATGAAACAGGTCTCGCAGACGCCGCAGCGGCCCAGCTCGATCAATCACCTCGTTTCGCCGGCACTTGATGCGGTGGTGATGCGGGCGCTGGAGAAGGAGCCCGGCAACCGCTTCCAGAGCGCCGACGCATTCATCGCCGCCCTCGACGCGGCGATGAGAGACCCTGGTGCCGGCGGCGGCACCGCCGCCTTCGCGCCGTTACCGCCGGTGGTCGCGATTCCGGAGGAGGAGACGGAGGACGAGGACGAGCGCCACCGCCGCTGGTGGATCGCCGCCGCGATCGTTGCGGTCCTGATCGGCGCCCTGCTTGGACTGGCATTGACCCGCGACACCAGCACCGAGGTGCCGAAGGTGACCGGCAACCAGCTCAACGTCGCGATCGCCCTACTCCAGCAGGATGGCTTCTCGGTCGGCGATGTTAAGCGGGTTGAGCGCGAAGTGGCTGCGAACACCGTGCTCGAGCAGGATCCCTCTGCTTCCCCGCCTGCCGAGGAGGCCGCCCTCGACTGCGCCTTTCTCTCCTTCTTTTGCTCGAAGCCGGAGGTGCGGCTGACGGTCAGCGCCGGGCCGGGTAGCAGCAAAGTGCCGGCCACCGCCGGCCTGCCGCGCGACCAAGCGGCCGAAAAGCTCGAGGAGGCTGGCTTCGATCCCAAAGTCGAGACCGTCAACTCCAGCTCGGTCGAGGAAGGTCGGGTGATCTACTCCGACCCCTCGGCCGGCACCCCGACGACGCACGGCTCAGCGGTCACCCTCTTCGTCTCCGCTGGCCCGAAGCTGACCAAGGTGCCGGTGTTGGTCGGCAGTCAGCGCCGTCTCGCCGTGCAGCAGATCCGCGGCCGCGGCCTCACGCCCAGCGTCTCCGAAGAAGAAAGCTCCGCCCCGGCCGGCGAGGTCATCAGCCAGTCGCCGAGTGCCGGCAGCGAAGTCGAACCGGGCACGACGGTTGGGATTGTCGTCTCCTCGGGGGAGGAGCAGGCGACGGTGCCGAACGTGATCGGCAAACTGCGAGCGGACGCGGTGCAGGCGGTGCGCGAGGCCGGTCTCAGTCCGAGCGTGGAAGAAGAAGAAACCGCGGTGCAGGGCAAAATTGGGCGGGCCCTCGACCAGTTCCCGCCGCCCGGCACCGAACTCGAACCGGGCGACTCGGTGACGATCGTCGTCGGCCTGCCTGCCGCCACCACGCCCGAGGATGAAGAGCAAGAAGAAGGGGAACTCGAACCATGAGGGTGGCGGTCCTGAGCGGCGGGCGTTCCTCCGAGCACAAGGTCTCGCTGCGCTCCGGCGCTTCAGTGGCGACAGGCCTGCGTGCGGCCGGCCATGAGGTGGTCGAGGTGACGATCAGCCGCGGCGGCGACTGGAGCCACGCCGGCGACCCCGTCGAGCTGATTCCCGCCGCCGGGTTGCTCGACGCCGACGCCGCCTTTCCCGCCTTGCACGGGCCCTTCGGCGAGGACGGCAGCATTCAGGGCCTGCTGGAGTGGCTCGATGTCCCCTACGTCGGCTCCGACGTCCTCTCCTCGGCCATCTGCATGGACAAGCTGACCTTGAAGCACCTCTTCGCTGCCAACGGCGTTCCCCAGGTCGAGTTCACGGCGGTCGAAGGCCCAGACTGGCGGGGCCGCTGCGAGCAGCTCGGCCTGCCGCTCTGGGTCAAGCCCTCGCGCCTGGGCTCCAGCGTCGGCATCACCCGCGTCGACAGCCTCGACCAGCTCGACGAAGCGGTTGAGCTGGCACTCCGCCACGATCCGCGCGTGATCGTCGAGGCCTCCGCCAGGGGCCGCGAGGTCGAGTGCTCGGTCCTCGGCAACGAGCAGCCGCAGACCTCCCTGCCCGGCGAGATCGTCGCCCATGCCGACTGGTACGACTTCAAGGCCAAGTACACAGAGGGAGGCATGGAGCTGCGGGTGCCGGCTCCAATTGACGAGGCCGCGATCGCCCGGGTACGCGAGCTCGCCGCTTCGGTCTTCGCTCTTGCGGGCTGCTCCGGCCTCGCTCGCTGCGACTTCTTCGTCGAGCCCGACGGCGAGGTCCTCGTCAACGAGATCAACACCATGCCCGGCTTCACCGAGACCAGCGTCTACGCCAAGTTGCTCGAGGCCAGCGGCGTCGCCTACGCCGACCTCTGCGACCGCCTCGTGAACCTCGCTATCGAACGCCATCAGCGCGCCCGCTCCTTCGAGTTCTAAGCCTCGCGAGCGGCAAGGGCGGGTGGGGTAGGTCCGAATGAGACTCCACAACTCGTTGCGTATGTCCCGGCGCCGCCAGGCGCCGTCCTCATTGCACCGACCGTAAGGGAGGTGCTGTCTCAGGCGGACCTACCCCACCCGCCCTTGTCCCACGGGTGCTAGAAGAGGAGAGCGGACGGCTCACTCGATCAGCTTCACGTCGGAAATCTCGAGCCGGTAGCGGCCATCCTGGTCGCGCGAGGGGGCGGCTTTGGTGAACCAGATCAGGAAATAGTTGGCTGGGGAGGTGAGGTTGAGCTCGATCTCCGCCGTCTCACCGGCGTCGACCACCGCGCCGACCGGTTCGCCCCATTCTTCGAGCTCTTCCGGAGGGCCCGACTCGGCGGCGTAGATGCTCGCGTCCCAGCCGGGGACGCCGCGGACGACCATCTCCGACGGTTTCGCGGAGGACCTGGCGGTGACGTAGAGGCCGACGCCCGGGTCGGGGCCGCTCTTGGTGCCCGCGAAGTCGTCGCTGTCGTAGTGCTCGCTGGTCCAGGCGGTGCTGGTCGGGTTGCCGTCGACCGCGAGGCTGACCGCTTCGGGGTCCTCTTCGCCATCTCCCTGCGGATCGAAGTCGGTCGCAGAGGAGAGTGCGAGGACCGAGCCTTTGTCCTTGAGCGCTCCGCCACCGCCACCACCGCTGCTGATCAGCTGCACCGCCAGCAATACCCCGCCGACGACGAGCACCAGCAGGGCGATTCCGGCCCAGGACCAGCGCCTGCGACCGGAGAGCTTGCGCTGCGGCGGCGGCACCGCGTCGAGCACGCTGGTTGCGTCGCCGGTGGTCGACCCGGCCCGTGCCGCCTCAACCTCCAGCGCCGTCGAGAGGTCGTCGATCATCTCGCCGACCTCCTGGTAGCGCTGCGCGGGGTCCTTGGCGGTCGCCCGCTCGACCACCAGCGCCGCCGCGGCGGAGACCTCGGGTCGGCGCTGCTGCACGTCCGGCAGCTCCTCGTTGACGTGTTTCATCGCCACGCCGACCTGGCTGTCGGCGTGGAACGGCACCTGGCCGATCAGCATCTCGTAGAGGACGACGCCGAGCGAGTAGACGTCCGAGCGGGGGTCGACGGCATGGCCCATGGCCTGCTCGGGAGCGACGTAGTCGGTCGTGCCGAGGACGCGGCCGGTGGCGGTCATCCCGTCCTGTTCGAGCTGGCGCGAGATCCCGAAGTCGGTCAGCTTGGCGCGGCCCTCGGCGTCGATCAGGACGTTCTGCGGCTTGATGTCGCGGTGGACCATGTTGCGGGCGTGGGCGACGGTCAGCCCGCGGGCGATCTCGATCGCGTAGGCCAGCGCATCCTGGGTGTCGAGCGCGCCCAGCCGCGCGATCCGCTGCTTCAGGGTCTCCCCTTCGACGTATTCGAAGACGATGTAGGGGTGGCCGCCGTCCTCTCCGGCGTCGATCACCGCGACCACGTTGGGATGCGAGAGCTTGGCCACCGCCCGCGCCTCCTGGCGGAAGCGCTCGAGCTGGTCGGCCTGCTCGGACATCTCCCGATGCATCACCTTGACCGCCACGGCCCGGTCGAGGGTGGCGTCGCGAGCTAGGTACACGGTCGACATGCCGCCGCTGCCCAGCTTCGCCTCCAGCTTGTAGCGGCCCGAGAGAACGGTGCCGATCATCTGTGCGCTGGTTGGGCGGGAATTCATCAGCTAGACCGAACGTTATGGGACAGGTTCGCCGCTACCCCGACCCCGCCTGCCCTGACCGACCCGAACTCGAAGCATTAGTGGGCCTATAGCCCCCAAAAAGCTTCGAGTTCGCTAGCGGCGGACCGCCTTTTCGCCCTCGATCACGCTGCCGATGCGCCTCGCGTCGCTGTAGTGCCGCCGCAGCAGCTCCAGCGCCGGCCCCTCGTCGTCGGCTCGGACGACGACACAGAAGCCGCAGCCCATGTTGAAGACGTCGTACATCTCCCCCTCGGAGACGCCGCCGCGCTCCTGGATCAGGCCGAAGATCGGCGGGACCGGCAGCGGGTCGTCGATCTCGTAGCCGACCTCCGCGGCCAGGCGCAGCAGATTGCCGAGGCCGCCCGAGGTGATGTGGGCCAACCCACGGACGTCGACGTCGGAACGCAGCAGCTCGAGCACCGGCTTGACGTAGATCTCGGTCGGTTCCAGGAGGACGTCGCCGAGCGGTCGACCGAGGCGCTCGTCATCCAGGGGGATGCCCTGGAGAGCTCGAGCGGGCCAGGGTGTAGCCATTGGAGTGGATGCCGGAGGAGGGCAGGCCGATGATCGCGTCGCCCGGCCGCACCGCCGCGCCGTCGACGATCGCGTCGAGGGCGACGGTCCCGAAGCAGGCACCGGAGACGTCGACGCTCGAGACCAGGTTGCCGAGCTGGGCAAGCTCGCCGCCGGGGATCTCGACCCCGGCCAACTCCGCCCCGCGGGCGAGCCCGACGCCGATTTCTTCGCAGACCTCGGGCTCGGCCTTTTGCACGGCGATGTAGTCGAGCATCGCCAGCGGCTCGGCGCCGACGCAGATCACGTCGTTGACGTTCATCGCCACGCAGTCGATGCCGACCGTGTCGAAACGTCCGAGCTCCTCAGCGACCAGCAGCTTGGTGCCGACGCCGTCGGTGGAGAGCGCGATCCCTGTCTCCTCGTCGAGCTTGATAACGCTGGCGTAGTGACCCGGCAGCGGAACCTGCAGCGACGGCCGCCCCAGCTCGATCGCCCCCAGCGCCCGCACCAGCCCGGCAACCGCGGCGTCCGCGGCGCCCTGATCGACCCCGGCTTTGGCGTAGGCGTCGCTCACCCGCGCAGCTTTGCAAGAACTGCGGCGGCCAGGCCGGCCCGGTAGGCCGCGTACGGCCAGAGCGCGCGGTCGCGCTCGACCAGGCCGATCAGGCGCTGGGAGGCAAGGGTCGAGGCGAAGGAGGCGGCGACGCCGACGGCGAGCGCGCGCCGCAGCTCGGGGGTCGTGCCGCGGCGCGCAAGGCGGGCGCCCTTCAAAGTCGTGGCGCCGACGATGATCGGCAGCGCGATCGTGCGCGAGAGTAGGTTCGCCTGGTCGCGGGAGAAGCGGCGCCAGCGGGCCGCGGCGAGGGTGACGCCGTTGCGGGATACGCCGGGAGCCAGCGCCGCCGCCTGGGCGACGCCGAGGGCGAGCCCGTCGGCCGCCGTCGCGTCGCCGCGCCCGCGCCGCTGTGGCCGTGTGTCGGCGAGCAGCATCGCCGCCGCCCCGGCGAGCAGGCCGTAGGCGGTCGCCCGCGGTCCCCCCAGGCGCTGCTCGATCGGGCGCTCCAGCGCGTAGCCGACGATCGCCGCCGGCACGAAGGAGAGCCCGAGGAAGAGGACCCTGCGGCCGTCGAGTCGCCGCAGCTCCTCGGCGATCACCTGTCGCTGGCCGATCAGCAGGGCCGCAGCGGCGCCGGCGTGGAGGGCGACCTCGAAGCTCTTGCGCAACTCGGGATCGATCCCGTCCCAGTCCCAGCCGGCCAGCCAGGGGATGAGGACGATGTGGGCCGAGCTGGAGACCGGCAGCAACTCGGCCGGCCCCTGGACCAGGCCGAGGGCGACGGCCCGCCCGGTCGGCAGCCGTCCTCCGCCGGAGTCGCTCAAGCGCCGCTCGCGCCGGTCGGCTCGGGAGCCCGGGCCGGCTCGTCCTCACCCTCGTCCGGCCCGCCACCGCGCCGCCGCTTCAAAAGCAGGTAGACGGCGAGGACGACAAAGGCGAGGACCACGAGGTAGTCGAGGTAGTGCAGGTGCTCGCGCCACTCTTCCCAGTTGTTGCCGACACTCTTGCCGACCAGGGCCAGCATCAGCACCCAGGGGATGCAGCCGAGCGTGGTCAGCGCGGTGAAGCGCCAGAACGGCATCTTCGCGACGCCGGCCGGAAGCGAGATGAAGGTGCGGATTATCGGCAGCATCCGCGAGAAGAACACGATCGCGTCGCCGTAGCGCTCGAAGAGGTCGTCCGCCCACTTCAGGTGCTTGGGATTGACGTGGATCAGCCTGTTTTTCTCGAGCAGGTCGAGGCGGCCGTAGTAGCCGACCGCGTAGGCGGCCCAGGAGCCGACCAGGTTCCCGAGCACCCCCGCCGCGACGACGCCGAACAGGGTCAGCTCCCCGGCGGCGACGCTGGAGCCGGCGAAGAGCATGATCGCCTCGCTCGGCACCGGCAGGCACGCGGACTCAAGCGCCATCAGCACAAAAACCGCCGGCAACCCGGTCGCGCTAATGAAGTCCGTCCCCCAATTAACGATGGGGTCAAGAAAGAAGTCAGTAACGCTCGCGAACAAGATGAGGCTCATCGAGCGCCACATCGTAACCACGCGGGTGCCCTGCCCTTAAACTGGCGCCATCCCATGGGCCGGTTGAACCATCCCGTCTATCGCAACCGGGTTCTGCAGGTGGCGGCCGACGGCGCCCTCGTCGCCCTGGCCTACTTCCTCGCGTTCCAGCTGCGCTTCCTCGACGACCCGAACGGGTTGCCGCACCGCTACGAGGTCCTCTTCGCCCAGTCGGTCGGCTTCGTCGTCGTCGGCAAGTTGATCGTGTTCGCCGCCTTCGGGCTCTACCAGAAGTGGTGGCGCTACGTCAGCGGCCGCGACTTCCTGCTGATCGTCCGCGCGGTGGCCGTCGCCAGCGCGATCCTCGTCGTCGTCTTCGCCGTCGCCAAGCCCTTCGACCACGCCCTGCCGCGCTCGGTCGAGGTCACCGATTTCGTGCTGACGATGCTGCTGATCGCCGGCGCCCGGCTCGCCGTGCGGCTGATCGTCGAGCGTCCCCAGCGCGGCGCCCGCGTGCCAAAGCACGAGGTGCTCGTGGTCGGCGCCGGCTCCGGCGGCCAGATGGTGGTCCGCGAGCTGCAGCTCAACCCCAACCTCGGCGCTACCGCGATCGGCTTCGTCGACGACGACCCGCGCAAGCGCGGAATGCGGATGCTCGGGCTGAAGGTGCTGGGGTCGACCAAGCAGATCGCCAGGATCCTCGACGAGACCGAACCCGACGAGGTCGTGATCGCGATCCCCTCAGCGCCGGGCCTGCTGCGCGGCCAGGTCGTCGCCGCCTGCCGCGAGCGCGAGATCCGCGTCCGCACCCTGCCGACCGTCTTCGAGCTGCTGCGCGGCGGCGTCCAGCTCAACAAGCAGCTGCGCGAGGTCCAGGTCGAGGATGTGCTCGGGCGCGACCCGATCGTCGTCGAGCTCGACCGCGTCGGCGCCTACCTGCGCGACCGCATCGTCCTCGTCACCGGCGCCGGCGGCTCGATCGGCTCCGAGCTCTGCCGCCAGATCGCCCGCGTCAACCCGCGGCTGCTGGTGATGCTCGACCACGCCGAGGACAACCTCTTCGAGATCGACCGCGAGATGGTCGAGCTGCGCCACTTCACCCACGTCGAGTCGGTGTTGGCCGATTGCAAGGAGCCGCACCGGATGCTGGAGACGATGCAGCGCTTCAAACCCAGCGTCGTCTTCCACGCCGCCGCCTATAAGCATGTGCCGCTGATGGAGGCCAACCCGCTCGAGGCGGTCCGTAACAACGCGATCGCGACGCGGACCACGGCCGAGACCGCCGCCGCATCGGGGGTCGAGCGCTTCGTCCTGATCTCGACCGACAAGGCGGTCAACCCGCAGACGGTGATGGGCGCCTCGAAGGCGATGGCGGAGTGGATCGTCGAGTCGGCCGGCCACAAGCATCCCGGCACCCGCTTCGCCTCGGTCCGCTTCGGCAACGTCCTCGCCTCCTCCGGCAGCGTCGTGCCGATCTTCCGCAACCAGATCGAGCGCGGCGGGCCCGTGACCGTCACCCACCCGGAGATGACGCGCTACTTCATGACGATCCCGGAGGCGGTCCAGCTGGTGATCCGGGCCGGCGACATCGGCGCCGGCAAGGGCGAGGTCTTTGTCCTCGACATGGGCGATCCGGTGAAGATCGTCGACCTCGCGCACAACATGATCCGGCTCGCGGGCTACGAGCCCGCGCAGGACATCGCGGTCGAGTTCACGCAGCCGCGGCCGGGCGAGAAGCTGCACGAGGAGCTGTTCGGGTCGGGGGAGAAGGTGCAGCCGACGGCGGCGAAACGGATCAACCGCGCCGTCCGCGAGCGGCCCCTGGACTCCGATTGGGTGGAGTCGACGCTGAACTCGCTCGAACACCTGGTGATGGCCGGGGACGAGGCGAATCTGGCCGAGCGCGTGGTCGAGCTGATCGCCGCGCCGGGCGGGGACGCGGCGGCAGTCGCCCCCGGCGAATAACCTCTCGCAGCTTGCTAAAGGTGATCGAACAGATCGGCGCCTTCGCCGGCCTGGCCGCCTTCCTCGGCCTCGCCCTGCTCGCCCTGCTCTCGTTCACCCACGGGCGGGACATCCGCCGCCTTCGTGATTGGGCTGGGTCGGCGCCCGAGCGCGACAGCGAGCGCAAGGAGTCGACCTCGGCGGTCGCCGCCCAGCGGGCCGAGGAGTGCGGGAGCTGGAGGAGGCGCGCACCGCCGAACGCGAGGCGATCAGCTATCGCGAGGAGCGTCGCCGCCGTCGCGACGCCGGGTTGCCGGAACTGACTCGCCGCGAACGCCTGCGCCAGCGGACCTCCGGCTTCGGCGAGCGGCTGGCCGATCCTCGCTTCCTCGCGGCGATCTTCGTCGTCCTGGTGGTGGTGGTCGGTGGAGCCGCTTACCTCGCGCTCAGCGGCTCCGAGGAGGGCGGGAGCAAGGACGGCAGGCAGGCTGCCGCAAAGATGAAGCCGAGCGAAATCGAAGTGACCGTCCTCAACGGTACGTCGGTAGCCGGTCTCGCCGCGACCTACGGCGACAAAGTTGAGGGCAAGGGCTTCGGCCTCGGCGCCGTCTCCAACACCGACCAACCGTTTACCGCCAGCGTCGTCATGTTCGAACGCGGCCACAAGCCGGAAGCGACGAAGGTCGCCAAACAGCTGCAGATCTCGAAGCTGCAGCTAATGAGCTCGGAAGTTAAAACCGCCTCCGAAGGGGCGGACGTGGCGGTCGTCGTCGGCGAGGACAATGCCGCGGCGGCGGGCTAACGCGGCCGCCCTGGTCTTCGCGCTTCTCGTCCTCGCAACGGTTGCCGCCTTCGGCTGGGCGCAGCGCGTCAAGCGCGATCCGCTCGTGCTGGACCGCGTCACCTTTGTCGGCGTGCCGCGGATTCACCCCAAGGCGCCGCCGGTGTTGAGCTTCACGCCGAACGGCGATTGCCGCTACGACGAAGTCCGCATCCGCTTTCGCGTCACCCAGTCCGACGACGCCACCGTGCAGGTGGTCAAGCCGGGGGGCAGAGTCGTCGTCACCCTCGCCCGTGACCGCTTCCTCAAGCGGTATCACTTCTTCACCTTCTATTGGGACGGCCGCCGACGCGGCGGCGGCGTCGCACCGCCAGGCCGCTACAAGCTGCGGGTGAAGCTGCTCGGCCAGGACCGCACCCTGGTTCCGCCAGGCACCATTCGCTTGCACCGGGCGCCGATGCAGCCCCGTGGCGACTGCGAGCGGAGCGGGAGGCCGTCGGCTTGAGCGACTTCCTCGCCGGTGCCGGCCTCCTCGTCGCGGCCGGCGCCTGCGCCGCCTCGATCCTGCTGCCGCCGGGCCGCCCGCGCTCGCTGGCAATGCTGCTGGCGATAGGCCTCTTCCCGGCCCTGATCCTCGGCGACCAATGGCACACCGACCAGATCGCCGACCTCCGCCACGACGAGGCGCGGATCGCCGCCCTGGCGGCGGTCGCGCTCGTCGCGATCGGCGTCCTTGTCTACGCCTTCCGCCGCTGGCCGCTGCTGCTGCCACTGGCGATCGTCGCGGCACTGCCGTTCCGGGTCCCGCTCCACGCTGGCGGCGATACGGCCAACCTGCTGGTGCCGCTGTATCTCGTCATCGCCGCGGGCGTCGTCGCGATCTTGCTGCGTGACTGGGCGGCCTCTCCCGCGAGAGGCGTCGTGGCGGCAAGGGCCGGATCGGCCGCTCGCTGGCTTCCCCGCGCCCTCGCCGCCGCGGTCGTCCTCTACGCGGTTCAGACGCTGTACTCGGAGGACTTCTCGAAGGGCCTCCAGAACGTCTGCTTTTTCTTTGTGCCATTCACGGTCGCCTACGGCCTGCTCATGGACGTCAAGTGGGACAGGCGACTGCTGATGCTGGTGCTCTGCGTGGTCGGGGCGGAGGCCGCGGTGTTCGTCCTGATCGGCAGCATCGAGTACCTGACGCGCAGCCTGTTCTGGAACGACCAGGTGATCAGGTCGAACGAATTCCACACCTATTTCCGCGTCAACTCGGTCTTCTGGGACCCGAACGTCTACGGCAGGTACCTGGCGCTGGTGATCGTGGTCGCGACGGCGGCACTGCTGTGGGTGCGGGAACGGCGCGACTTCGCGTTGCTCACGATCCTGATCGGCGTCCTCTGGCTCGGCCTCGCCCAGACCTTCTCGCAGTCGAGCTTCATCGCCCTGCTAGCCGGGCTCGCCGTGCTCGCCGCGATTCGGTGGAGCTGGCGCTGGACGCTCGCCGCCGTCGCGGTGGGCATGGTCGGCGCTGTGCTTGTCGTCGCGTTGGTCGGCGGTTCTGGTGGCGTCGACGTCTCACGCATCCTCGACCGCCTCAACATCGACACCAGCGGCCGCGCCAACCTCGTCGAGGGCGGCGTCGACCTCTTCGCCGAACGCCCGCTGCAGGGCTACGGCTCGGGCTCCTTCCAGGCCGCCTACCGCGAGCACCGCGAGAACAAGGACGCGCCCGTCTCCGTCTCCCACACCGAGCCGGTGACGGTTGCGGCCGAGCAGGGGCTCCTGGGCTTAGCCCTGTACGTAGCCCTGATCGTCGTCGCGCTGTGGACGATGGGCTCCGGGATGTGGCGTAGTCGGCCCGCGGGTCCTGTCGTCGCGGCATCCCCCACGGTGCTCGGCGGCAGGGCCGCCTCCGCGCCGCGGGGGACCCCCGCCACGACGCCACCCGCGGGAGGGACGCCCGGCGCAGAGATCCTCAGCGCGACCATGGTCGGTCGAGCAGCAGTGCTGGCCGCCTTCATCGCCTTGCTGGTGCACACGATGGCGTATGCCGGGTTTTTCGAGGATCCGATCACGTGGGTGCTGCTGGCGATTGGAGCGTCGCTCGCACACCCAGCCGCGGTCCGCGCTCCCGCGTAGGCTCCTCGCGTGTCGGGATACCTGCGCCGCCTCGCGACGACCGGTGCCGCCTACACGGCGGCGAGCATCCTCTCCAAGGTCATCGCGGTGGCGCTGCTGCCGCTCTACACGCGCTACCTGACCCCGGCCGACTACGGCGCCGCTGAGGTGATGTTCGCGGCCGTCGTCGCCGCCAGCATCGTCGTCCGCTTCGGCCTGATCGAGGCGGTTCTCCGCTTCTACTACAAGGACGACGAGGATCCGGACCAGGTCGTCGCCAGCACCTTCGCCGGGCTGTTCTGGCTGGCGACGCTGGGGGCCCTGGTGGCGCTGCCCTTCGCGACGCCGCTCTCCGAAGCGCTGCTCGACCGCCCCGCCACCGACCTGGCGCGGATTGCGATCGGCGGGCTCTGGGTGCTGACCCTGCACGAGTACCTGCTGACCCTGTTCCGGCTCGAAGAGCGCGCCCGCGCCTTCTTCGCGACGACGGTCCTCAACGTGCTGGCGGCGATCGGCCTCACCGTCGCCCTCGTCGTCGGCGCCGACGAGGGCGCCCGCGGCCTCCTGCTCGGCAGCTACGCCAGCGGCGCCGCCTTCGTGCTGGGACTGATCGTGCTGCACCGCCGCCGCCTCTCGCTGCGCTTCGACATCAGCCTGCTGCGACGGCTGTTCCGCTTCGGGCTGCCGACGATGCCTGCCGAGGTCTCGCTCTACCTGCTCAACTTCATCGACCGCATCATCATCGTCCGCACCGTCGGCCTAGCCGAGGCGGGCCTCTACTCGCTGGCGGTCAAGTTCGCCCAGGGCGTCACCGTTCTCGTCCGCGGCTTCCAGCTCGCCTGGCCGCCGCTGGCCTACTCGATCCGCGACGACGAGGAGGCACGCCGGACCTACGCGACCGTCGTCACCCTCTTCGTCGCCGGCTGCGCCTTCGTCGTCACCGGCATGTGGCTGTTCTCGCGCTCGATCGCCCGTGCCCTCGCCGCGCCGGAGTTCTTCGAGTCCTGGGAAGCGGTCGGCCTGATCTCCACCGCGGTCACCCTCTACGCCCTCTACATGGTCCTGGTCGTGATCCTCGGCAGAACCGGTCGCACCGAGTTCAACCTCCCGGCGACGATCGGGGCCCTCGTCGTCAACGTCGTCCTCAACCTGGTCCTGGTGCCGCCGCTGGGCATCGTCGGTGCCGGCCTCGCCCTGGTCGCCTCCTACCTCGTCGTGCTCGCGCTGATGTACGGGTTCAGCCAGCGGCTCTTCCCGGTCCCCTACCAGTGGGGGCGACTGGCCCGGGTCGTGCTGACCTCGGCGGTCCTGGTGGCGGCCGGCGAGCTGCTGATGCCGAGCGACGGGATCGGCGGCCTGCTCGGCCGCGCGGCTCTGCTCGCCGCCTACCCGCTGGCTCTCTTTGCCAGCGGCTTCCTCACCCCCGGCGAGCGCGTCTGGCTGGCGCGCCTTCGCCACCCCGGCGAGCTCGCCGCCGAGGCTGAAGCGGATGCGCAGCGAGCCGAGCGCCGTCGACGGCCGCATCCCCGAGGTCTACGAGGCGGAGCGCATGGACGAGGACGCCAGGCTCTAAGAAGAGGCGGCCGGCTGTGCCATGTGCGCATTCCAGGTTCGCTCGGTCTGGCGCATCAGCGCCGGGTAGACGATCCAGTGCCGGAAGGGCTTGATCAGCGCCATGTATCCCCTTCCGAACCGGCCGCGGGGCTTGACGTAGACGGCCATCTGTCCCCGGTAGCGACCGTCGCCCTGGTCGACCCACGCCAGGTGCATCACGCCGTGGACGGTCTTGTTCGATACCTCCGCGGCAAACTCGACGTCGGTTCGATAGAGGGGTTCGAACGGCAGCGAGGCGAAGTGCAGGTTCGTCGCCGTGTCGCGCAGGTCGTCCGGCAGGCGGCCCGCCAGTGAGTTTTCGCTCGTGCCTGGAATCGGCAGCCGGCTCCCGGAATCCTCCAAGCCGCCGCCGAGCCGGTCGGAGATCCTGCCGAGGTCCAACCACCTGCCGAGGCGATCGCGCAACCGCCAGAGGGCGCGAGCCGGGAGCGACTCCGCGTTAGCCGGGTCGCCGGCAGCCATCAACTCGAGCAGGGTCTGGAAGTCCTCAGCGCCCCCTTGCACTGGAAGGGCCCAGACGTCCTCCAGGGTGAAGTCAGGGACGATTTCGCGGATCCGCCAGGGACTGGATTCATGGGCGCTGTTCGGGAGCTTCATATCGGCCGGTCCATACGATGTCGCATCGTGAGCCCTCGAGAGCGTCCGCTGCTCCTCTACGACGGCGACTGCGCCTTCTGCACGAGATGCGCGCGCGCCCTCGAACGGATCGACCCGGAGGCGGAGATCGCCCCCTGGCAGTTCGCCGACCTGGCTGATCTGGGGATAACGGTGGCGCAGGCGAGCGAGGCCGTGCAGTGGGTTCAGGTCGATGGCACGGTCCGCTCGGGACAGGAGGCGATCGCCGCGGTGCTGAACTCCGCTGGACGGTTCTGGAAGGTCATCGGCCGCACGATCCTGCTGCCGGGGATCTCCCGGATGGCGGCAAGGGTTTACCGGCTGGTCGCGGACAACCGCTACCGGCTGCCCGGCGGCACGCCCGCCTGCGCGCTCACCGATTCCGATCGCGAATCGACTCGCCGCGGTTAGGCAGCAGCGCCTGCCGCGCGTGGGCCCAGTAGACCCGGGCGGGATGATTGGGGAGGACGGTCGCGGCGAGGGCCCGCGCGGCGTAGGACCAGGCCGTGAGGAGGCGGACGGCGAGGGCCGCCGCCGCGCTGTGGTGGATCCGCATGTAGAGATCTCGGTTGCGGTGAAATTCGACGATGCGCGGCAGCCCCTTGGCGAGGTCGGTCGAGAGCTGGTCGTGGTGGACGGCCGCGGCGGCGGGGACGAAGAGCGAGTGCCAGCCGGCGCCGGCGAGGCGCTTGGCGAAGTCGCACTCGTCGTAGTAGACGAAGAAGGCGGGGTCCATGTAGTCGACGCTCTCCGCCGCCTGGCGCCGGACCAGCAGCGCGCTCGACTGCGTCCAGTCCACCCGCCGCGTTCGCGATCCGGTGCTCTGGACGGCGAGCCGCCGGTGCAGGAACAGCGCCCCGGCCAGGGCCGTCACGACGCCTGGGAAGCGCCAGGCGCAGGGAACCGGCTCGCCGTCGGAGTCGAGCAGCTGCGCCCCGGCCGCGGCCGCCTTCGGGTCCGCGTCGAGCGCCTCGATCAGCGCCGCCGCCGCTCCCGGCCGCAGCTCGGAGTCCTCGTTCAGCAGCAGGCAATAGCGGCCGCCCGCCGCCCGCATCAGGGTCGAGTCGTTCTCCGCCTTGCCGGCCCGCCGCTCCAGCGCGATCAGGCGGATCTCGCCCCCGAGCGCGCGCACCGCCTCGGCCGAGCCATCCTCGGAGGCGTTGTCGAGGACCAGGACCTCGGCCTCGACCCCGGCGGGGTGGGTGCGCTCGATCGCGGCCAGGCACGCGAGCAGCAGCTCGCGGCCGTTCGTGTTCACGACGCAGTAGGAGAGCGTGGGTGGCAAGGCCTATTCCGGTAGGGATTCCACTTAACGTTTGCGGCGCCGAAGGGTCTGTTCCGGTAGGGATTCCACTTAACTTTTTCCGCCCACCGCATGTGGCTGTCCGCCGGCGACTCCTCGGAAAAAGTACAAGACGTTCCATCCCTACCGGAACAGACCCAAGTGACCCCGCAATGAAGATTCAGCTTGTAGACCCGTCGGCGTTTACGCCGCCCTATGACCGCGCCCTTGCTGCGGCGCTCTCCCGCGCGGGTGCTGAGGTAGAGCTGGCGACGTCCCGCTTCCTCTACGGGCCCGTCCCGGCGGCCGACGGCTATCGGGTCGAGGAGCGCTTCTACCGCCGCAGCGCCGCCCGCGGTCTCGAAGCGCGCGCCCGCCTTCCCTTCAAGGCGGCCGAGCACGTGGCCGACATGCTGCGCTTCCGTCGCGACGCCGAAGCCGACGTCCTCCATTACCAGTGGCTGACCCTCCCCCCGCTTGACCGGCACCTGCTGCCGAAGCTGCGGCCGCGCGTGATGACCGCCCACTACATCCTGCCCCCACGGCCGAGCCGCCGCCAGGTGGGTGTCGCCCGCCGTCTATACGAGGGTATGGACGCCGTCGTCGCTCACTCGGAGCATGGCGCCGCCCGCCTCCGCGAGGAGCTCGGGCTCGACGCAGCGAAGGTGCGGGTGATCCCGCACGGCGCCTTCGACTACCTGACCCGGCTGCCGGAGGAGAAGCCGTTGCCGCCGGAGCTGGCGGGCGCCGAGGGCCCGGTGATCCTTTGCTTCGGCCTGCTGCGTCCATATAAGGGGATCGAGAATCTGCTGCGAGCCTTCCGGCGGGTGCAAGGGGCCGAGCTCTGGATCGTCGGCAATCCGCGCATGGACGTCGCGCCGCTGCGCGAGCTGGCCGCCGAGGCTGCCGGCCCCGTCCGCTTCCTCACCCGCTTCGTCGCGGACGCCGAGATTCCGGCGATCTTCCGCCGCACCGACCTCGTCGCCCTCCCCTACCTCGACGCCGAGCACTCCGGCGTCCTCTACACCGGCCTCGCCTTCGGCAAGCCTCTGGTCCTGAGCGCGGTCGGCGGCTTCCCCGAGCTGGCCGCGGCGGGTGCCGCCCGCCTGGTGCCGCCCGGCGACGTCTCCGCGCTCGCCGCCGTCCTCTCGGAACTGGTTGCCGACGAGTCGGCCCGGGCCGAGCTCACCGCCGCCGCCGCCCGCGCCGCCGCCGGCCCCTTCTCCTGGGAGGAGACCGCCAGCCGCACGCTCGACCTCTACCGCGAGCTGATCGAGGCGCGCGGATGATCGCCGTCGAGCTCCTCTTCTGGCTCAGCGCCGGCCTGATCGTCTACACCCACCTCGGCTACCCCCTGGTGCTATGGGGGCTGGTACATCTGGGGGGTCGCACGGCGGGTGGCGCCGTAGGGGGGCCCGCCCCCGAGGAAGCTTTAGCTACCGCAGGGGGTGGGGGGTCCCCTGCGGCGACAGGACCCGCCGTCGGAGCTCCCCGTGTCTCCCTCATCGTCCCCGCCTACGACGAGGAGGAGGTGATCGGGGCCAAGGTCGCGAATGCGCTCGCGCTCGACTATCCGCGCGAGCGCCTGCAGGTTGTCGTCGCTTCCGATGGCTCCTCCGACGCCACGGTGGAGCGCGCCCGCGGCGCCGGCGCCGACCTCGTCCTCGACCTGCCGGCAGGCGGCAAGGTTGCCGCCCTCAACGCCGGGGCCGAGCAGGCGACCGGCGAGCTGCTCGCCTTCTCCGACGCCAACAGCATCTGGGCGCCCGACGCGCTGCGGCGCCTGGTCGAACCCTTCGCCGACCCCGCCGTCGGCTACGTCTGCGGCCAGGTCCGCTTCGTCGACGAAGGCGGCGGCAACCTCGAGGGCGCCTACTGGCGCTATGAGATGGCGGTGCGGGAGATGGAGTCGGGGCTGGCCGGGATCACCGCGGGCAACGGCGCCATCTACGCGGTCCGTCGCGACGCATACCCGCGGCTTGCCCCGTCCGGCAGCCACGACCTCTCCTTCCCCTTCGCGCTGGCGAAGCGCGGGCTGCGCTCGCTCTACGCGCCGACGGCGCGGGCGGAGGAGAAGATGGTCCCGACCCTGGAGGGCGAGTTCGCCCGCAAACGGCGGATGATGGTCGGGCTCTGGGACATCGTCATCGGCGAAGGGATGCTCTCGCCGCGCGGCTACTCGCCCCTCTTTGCCTTCGAGCTCGTCTCGCACCGGCTGCTGCGATACCTCAGCCCGGCGCTTCACCTCCTCGCGCTCGCGGCCAACGTCGCCCTGCTCGGCCAGGGCTGGGTCTACGCCGTCACCCTCGCCGCGCAGCTGGCATTGCTGGCCGCCGCGCAGCTCGGCCGCCGGCTGCCGCTCGCCCCGCTGCGGATCGCCCGCTACTACGTGATGACGACCGCCTCGATCGCCGCCGGCCTCTGGGACCGCGCCCGCCACGGCGCGCCCGGGCGCTGGGAGAAGGCAGAGGGGACTCGATGACGGTAGCTATGTCCAGGATCTTCGACATCCTCGTCGCGGCGCTTGCTCTGGCCTTGTTCTCGCCGTTTCTCTTGATCGCTGCGATCGCGATCAAGCTGAGCGGGCGCGGGCCGGTCTTCTACCGCCAGCGCCGCGTCGGCCGCGATGGGCGCGAGTTCGAGATGCTGAAGCTGCGGACGATGGTCGCGGGCTCCGACCCCGTCGGCTACGGCACCGTCGTCAGCCGCGACGATCCCCGCGTGACCCGTCCCGGCCGCTTCCTCCGCCGCACCTCGCTCGACGAGGTGCCGAACCTGATCAACGTACTGCGCGGCGAGATGGCGATCGTCGGCCCGCGACCGACGATCCCCGCCCAGGTCGACGACTACACGCCGCGCCAGAACCGCCGCCACGAGGTGCTGCCGGGAATCACCGGCTGGGCCCAGGTCCAGGGCCGCGCCGGCATCCCCTGGGAGGAGCGGATCGAGCTCGACGTCTGGTACGTCGACCACCGCAGCACCGCCCTCGACGCCCGCATCCTCGCCAAAACCGTCTGGCTCGTCCTCACCGGCCAGGGCCTCGCGCCTGACTGAGGTCGATGGGCCTATTTCCCACGATATGCGTGGGTTTTCGGCCCACCGGCCCTCGGTTAGGGTTCCGGCGTGAGCGAAAGGCCCCACGTCAGCCTGCGGCGGTTCGAGCCTGGAGATGCGCCCGCCGTGCACCGCTGGTTCAACAACCCGGCGGCGACGGCGTCGCTGATGGAGCAGCGGGACAGCTTCTCGGTCGAGGACGCCGAAGGCTGGGCCCGGCGGGCGACGGATGACTCCGGCGAGGACCGCAAGTTCGCGATCGTCGTCGAGGGCTACGAGGAGCCGGTCGGCTTCACCGCCCTCTACGGGCTCTTTCGTCAGACGGCGCCGGAGTTGGGAGCGCTGATCGGCGACGACGTGCGCGGCAAGGGTGTCGGCCGCCGCGCCGAGGCGTTGACGATCGCCAAGGCCTTCGACGAGTACGGCGCCCACCGCGTCTACGGCCGCATCCCCGCCCGCAACGAGGTCGCCAAGAAGACCGTCATCAGCCTCGGCTGGGTGCACGAGGGAACGTTGCGGGGGCACCTCGCCCGAGAGGGCGAACCGGCCGACGACTGCGAGGTCTGGGGCGTGCTTCCGGACGAGTTCCGCGCCGCCGCCGCGGACCTCTTCGAGTGAGCGGGCGCGCCGCACAGTGAGCCCGTCGTCGGCCACGGCCGAGCTGATCGAGGACCGCGGCGAGGCCGCCGCCTCCGCTGAGTTCTTCCGCTCACGCCCGTTCCTCGACGCCGAGGGCGTCACGCACACGCTTCGGATCGAGGCAGGCGACCTCGAGCTCCTCGGTCCCCTGATCGTGCGTCCGATCGGCGACGGGCCCGAGCGCGATGCGATCTCCCCCTACGGGTATCCCGGGTTGGCCGAGCGTGAAAGGAGTCGGGGGCATGCCCGCCCGAGCAACAGCGGGGAGGCTCGGGCGGGCATGCCCCCGACTCCCCCTGCCCTCGACCTGACCAGGATCGACTTCTCCCCCACCGGCCTGGTCAGCGTCTTCGTCCGCCATACGCTCGGCTCTCCGCCGCTCACCGGGGCGACCGAGCGCAACACGGTTCAGATCGCGGACCCGGCGCTGCCGCCGAAGAGCCGGCCCAGCGACCGCCGCCAGGTTCGTCGCAATCTCGAGGCCGGCTACGAGCTCGACGCTGGTGCCCGGTGCAGAGACGACGCCCGCCCAACGGGCCGGCTTCCTCGATCTCTATGAGCAGACGATGCGCCGCACCGCTGCCGCCAAGCACTATTTCTTCAGTGCGCCTTACTTCGATCGCGTGCTCGCAGCCGAACACACCTGGCTTGCTCTCGCCACGGCGCCCGGCGGGGAGCTTGCCGCCGCCTCGATCGCCGCTGTCAGCGACGGCTATCTCCACTACTACCTCAGCGGCAGCGCCGACTCATACCTGCGCGACTCGCCGATGAAGAACGTCGTTTCCCGGCTCGTCGAGCTCTCGGCCGAGCTGGGCCTGCCGCTCAATCTCGGCGGCGGCATCGCACCCGGCGACGCCCTGGAGGAGTTCAAGCGTGGCTTTGCCAACCGCCAGCAGCCGTGGCACACGTCCGAGATCGTCTGCGACGAAGAGAAGTACAACCAGCTAAGCGAAGCCCGCGTCCACGGGGCCTTCTTTCCCACCTACCGGGCTACTCAGCGGGGTTCGCCGGAGTAGGCCCGGTGAAGGTGAACGCTTCCACCGGCTCACCGCCGTAACGGCCCCAGGTGGCTTTGCCGAAGGCACGAATCGCGTCGAGGGTTGCCGCGCCCCGATAAGTCGGGCAGCCGAGCAGGTTGGTCCAGGTCGCCGCCGCCACCTCGTAGGGCATGCGCTCGTTGGGGAAGAGCAGCGTCGCCCCGTACATCGTGTCGTAGAGGCCCTTCAGCCCCAGCTGGTCGGCTTCGGGGAGGTCCGGCGCGTACTGGATCTCCAGCCGGCCGTGCTCGAGGGTATGGACGAAGTCGATTTCCGCCGGCATCTCCGCGTAAGCGCCGTCGGCCTGCTGGTAGGGAGGATCGACGTGGTTGCCCGAAGTCGGCGGGTTCGTCCCGTAGTCGGGCGGCGTGCCTACCGGGATGTGGGCGTCCCCCTCATCTTTCAGCTTCAGCCGCAGCTCGCAGCCGGCCCGCTTGGCGGCGGCGGCGAGGTTGACGACCTTCACCGGTGGCGGTCGGGTCCCCGCGCGGTTGTCCGGCGCGACGCCGTTGGTCGAGCCGATCGCAGCGTTGAGGTTGATGTGGGCGCTGCCTTCGGTAGCGTCGCCGCTCCCGCCGTCGTCACCGCCGCCAGCGAGGACGAAGACGAGCACCGCCACCGCCAAGACGAGGGTTGAGGCGATCGCGTAGCCGACGATCAGGCGGTTGCGGTTGGAACTTTCGCCCTCGCGTTTTCCCTCGACGCGCTCCGGCGGCCGTTGCTCTTGCTCGTCCTCCGGGTCGGCCATCAGCGCGGCAGCTTAGTGCCCTACTCGGCGCTGCCGGTGAGGCTGGCGGCATCGCCGCGGACCCGCTCCCACGGCCGCGACGCCCGCAGGGCGCCGAGCACTGCCCGCGTCGCCGGGGCCTTGTTGAGCGCGTAGAAGTGGATGCCCGGGGCGCCAGCGATCAGCAGCTCGGCGCACTGCTGCGCGGCGAAGGCGACGCCCAGCTCGAACTCGCGCTCGGGGTCGTCGCCGGCGGCCGCAAAGGCGGCTTCCAGCCGCGGCGGGATCGAGGCGTCGCAGAGGTCGCAGATCCGTTTGGTTTGAGCGAAGCTGGCAACCGGGATCACGCCGGCAAGGATCGGCACCTCGATGCCCCGCGCCCGCGCCGCCCGCACGAAGTCGAAGTAGACCTGGTTGTCGAAGAAGAGCTGCGTGATCAGGAAGCCGGCGCCGGAGTCGACCTTGGTCTTCAGATAGGAGAGGTCGGTCTCGAGGTCGGGCGCCTCGGGGTGCACCTCGGGGAAGCAGGCGCCGCCGATCGAGAAGTCCCAGCCGGCGGCGATGAAGGCTGCCAGCTCAGCGGCGCTGCCGAGCCCCCCCTCGGGCTGGACGAAGTCCTCCTGCCCGCGCGGCGGATCGCCCCGCAGCGCGAACACGTTCTCGATCCCCGCCGCCTCGATCCGGTCCAGCGTCTCCGCCAGCCCGTCGGTGGTCTCGCCGACGCAGCTGAGGTGGGCCATCGTCTCGAAGCCGAGCTCGTCCTTCAGCCCGGTGGTGATCTCGACCGTGCCATCACGGGTCGAGCCGCCGGCGCCGTAGGTGACGGAAACGAAGTCGGGCTCCAGTGGCGCCAGCTCCCTGGCCGTCTCGTAGAGCTGCGCCGTCGCCTCCTCGCTCTTGGGCGGGAAGAACTCGACCGAGAAGGTCGGTCGCCGCGCAGCGATGATCTCGTCGATCCGCATCCGCGCAGGGTACCCAGCGGCGGCTTACTCCGGACTTTGCGGCAACGTCGCCCGGCCGCCCCTGGACAGGGCCGGACCCCCCGGCTAAGTTCGCTCTGCGACCGGGAGAGACCGGATCCCCGCGGAAGCCAAGCGGGGGACGGACTCGAAGGTGGCGCAACGAGCTTCTAAGCGCGAAGGCTACGCGCGAGGCAGGCCACGAGCGCCGTCCCCGGTCGCGTTTGCGTTCCGGTCGCGAAGTCTTCGCTGCGCGAGCTGGGAGAGCGTCCCCCCGGCGCTGTCCGATCTGCCGCCTAGCGTTCACGCTGGCCTTGGGAGACCTGCCCCTCCCGGCCCGCGACCGGGGCGCATTTCCGGGAGCTGGTGTCGCCTGCGAACCCCGTGAGCCTCTCGCGGCGACTAGCCCGCCCGCTCCCATTTCACCTGCGAGGATGGCGCGATGAGCGGCGAGGTTCGCTACGAGCGCGTGGGGGCGGCGGCGGTGCTGACGATCGACCGGCCGGAGCGCCGCAACGCCGTCGACGCCGCCACCGCAGCGGGGCTGCGCCAAGGCTTCGACGCGTTCGAGGCCGACGGCGAGGCGCGCGTCCTCGTCCTCACCGGCGCCGGTGGCGAGGCGTTTTGCGCCGGCGCCGATCTCAAGGCGATCGACCTCGACGTCGACGCCGCCGCCGGACCGATGGGCTTCACCCGCCTGACGCCGTCGAAGCCGGCGATTGCGGCGATCGACGGCTGGTGCCTGGCCGGCGGCCTCGAGCTCGCCCTCTGGTGCGACCTGCGGATCGCCACCCCCGGCTCCACCTTCGGCTTCTTCGAGCGGCGCTGGGGCGTCCCGCTCGTCGACGGGGGCACCCAGCGGCTGCCGCGGATCCTCGGCATGGGCAAAGCCCTGGAGCTGATCCTCACCGGCCGCCCCGTCGACGCCGAGGAGGCGCTGCGGATCGGCCTCGTCAACGAGGTCGTCGCCCCCGCCGCCCACCTCGAGCGCGCCCTCGATCTGGCCGAGCGGATCGCCGCCTTCCCGCAGGAGACGATGCTCGCCGATCGCCGCGCCGCGATCGAGGGCGCCGGCCTCCCCCTCGCCGACGGCCTCGCCCTAGAGCACCACCTAGGCCGCGACACGCTCCACGTCGCGGCCCAGGGCGCCGCCCGCTTCTCCGCTGGAGAGGGTCGCCACGGAGAGGGCATCTGAGCTTGATGGAGAAGAGGGCGGGCAGGGGGCGAAACGTCTTGTACTTTTTCGCCGCGAGCCCTCCGGCGCCAGCCTGAAGCGCCCCTCGAAAAAGTTAAGTGAAGCCCCCTGCCCGCCCTCTTCTCGCTCAAAAGTTAAGTGAAGCCCCCTGCCTGTCCCTGCTCAGTCCTCGCGAGCCACCCGGCGCATCTCGTCCTCGGCCGCTTCGGCCCCGATGTAAGGCATCAGCACCGCGAACAGGAGATCGGGCAGGATCCGCCGCAGTTCCGGCCCGCGCCCAGCCCGGATCTCGTCGAAGATCATCGAGGTGGCGCCGCCGATCGCGAAGCGGGCGGTGTCGGCCGGCAGCTCCTCGCCCTGGGCGGAGAAGGTGCGCCCTTCCTCGAGGAAGTAGGTGAAGCGGCCGAGCGCCGAGCGGTAGCGGATCCTCGCGTCCTCGCCGACGGCAGTCACCTCGACCATCGCCATGCGGGCGATGTCATGCTCGCTCGCGAGCAGGTCGACGAGGGCGCGCAGCCCGGCGGCGATCCGGTCCGGCCACGGCTGTCCGACCGTGCTCTCGAAGGCGGTCGAGACGTGTGCGAGAAGGACGTCGATGACGGCGTCGTAGGCCTCGAGGAAGCAGCCCTCCTTGCCGACGAACGTCGCGTCGAAGGTCTCGCGGCTGACGCCCGCCGCCTCGATCACGTCGGCAACCGTGGTTGCCTCATAGCCCTTGACCGCGGCGACTCGGACCATCGCCTCCAGCATGCGCTCACGCTCGGAGCGAACCGCATAAGCCCGGGGTAGCGATGGGCTCGCTCCTAACCCTGGGCGTGGATTCGAAGCCGATGAATCCATCCCACCCAGCGTAGGGCAGTCGCGGCGGCCTGTCCAACCGCGCCTATGCTTCGCCGATGAAGATCGGAATCGTCGGGCTTGGGTACGTCGGACTGCCCCTGGCGGTGGCCTTCGCCGAGGCCGGCCACGAGGTCACCGGCCTCGATCTCGACGCGGCCAAGGTCGAGTCGTTGAACGCCGGGCGCAGCTACATCGAGGACGTCCCCGAGACGGCCCTGGCACCGCTGGGAGAGCGACTGCGAGCGACCGCCGCGTACGCCGATCTGAACGCCTGTGAGGCGGTGATCGTCTGCGTGCCGACGCCGCTGACCAGCTCCCGCGAGCCCGACCTCACCTACCTGCTCGAAGCCGGCGCCTCCCTCTCCGCAGCGCTCCGTCCGGGCCAGCTCGTCGTGCTGGAGTCGACGACCTATCCCGGCACCACCCGCGAGCAGCTGACCCCGATCCTGGAAAGGTCGGGGCTGAGCGCCGGGGAGGACCTCTTCGTCGCCTTCTCACCCGAGCGGATCGATCCGGGCAGGACCGACTACACGATCCGGACCACGCCGAAGCTGGTCGGCGGCATGACCCCGGCCTGCACCGAGCGTGCCCGCGAGCTCTATTCCCTGGTCTGCGACGAGGTCGTCGTCGTCTCGACCCCCGAGGCGGCCGAGCTCTCGAAGCTGCTGGAGAACGTCTTCCGCTCGGTCAATATCGCCTTCGTCAACGAGCTGGCACAGCTCTGCGACCGCCTCGGGATCGACGTCTGGGAGGTGCTCGACGCCGCCTCGACCAAGCCCTTCGGCTTCATGCGCTTCGACCCGGGGCCCGGGATGGGCGGTCACTGCCTCCCCGTCGACCCCTTCTACCTTGGCTTCAGGGCCAGGGAGCAGGGCTTCTACCCCGAGTTCATCGAGCTCGCCGGCAAGGTCAACCAGGCGCAGCCGGCCTTCTGCGTCGAGCGCATCGAGCGCCTGCTCAACCAGGCTTCCAAGTCCGTCAAAGGGTCGAAGATCCTCATCCTCGGCGCCGGCTACAAGGCCGGCAGCGGCGATACCCGCGAATCCCCGGCCCTGGTGATCCTGCGCCTCCTGTCCGCTCTCGAGGCAGACGTCTCCTACCACGACCCCTTCGTCCCCGAGCTGGAGGAGCTCGGCCTCAGCTCGGTCGAGCTCGACCCCGCCCTCGCCTCGGCCGACCTCGTCGCCATCGTCACCGCGCACCCGGGAATCGACTACGCCAACGTGGTCGCCACCGCCTCCCGGACCATCGACTTCCGCGGCATAACCCGCAACCTAAAAGCGAAGAACCTGGAGCGCCTGTAGAAGGGAATGGGTAGAAGTTGGAGCGTCTTGTACTTTTTCGCCACTGCGGATCGGAGACCGCAGCCTCCGCCCCTCGAAAAAGTTAAGCGAAACCCCTACCCATTCCCTTCTGCGCCGCCTCCATCTCCCCCCGCGCCGCCTCCGCTCCAAAGTAAGGCAGTACCGCAAAGTACATGAACTCCGGGAGCAGCCCGCGGAAGTCGTTTCCGCCAGTCGCCAGCCGCGAGTGGATGACGGCGTGGATGCCGGCGGCGATGCCCTCACCGGCAATCGGCGGCGGCGTTTCCCCCCCGACCGGCTCCTCGCGAGCACGGTCGAGAAAGCCGTTGACCCGCTCCATGACGGCCGCTCGCTTTGCCAGCGCCTCAGGACCGGCGGCGTGGACCTCGACGATCAGGGCCCGGCCGACGTTCGGCTCCTGGTCGAGGAAGTCGAGCAGCGCCGTGAGCCCGGCGCGGAGCTGCCCTGTCCAGCCAGGCTGGTCGGCTGCCGCCGCTAGAACCAGCGCTTCAAGCCGCTTCACGCCTGCGTCGTAGGCCTGTAGGTAGCAGTCGTCCTTATCGGCGAAGTTGTCGTAGAACGCCTGGCGGTAAGCCCCGGTGCGGTCGAGCACCGTACGCACCGAGGTTCGCTCGTAGCCCTCGGCCCCGACCGACTCCAGCATCCCGTCGAGGATTGCTTGCCGCTTCGGCGAGGTCACGAGGGCCGCTCGGCCCCTGCCGAGGCCCCGGTGTGGGCGCGCTCTTCCAATCTGCCCTTCCTTGGAGTCGATCTGGGGAACCGATTGTCTGCTTCCGGTACTTTAGTGGTATGCAGTAGGCGCGTCCAGCTTGGAATGCGATACCGGCCAGGGTACTCTGGCGTTCGTGGCCGATCACGCTTCGACGATGCGACCGCCACCGGGTCGGCATCCCCTCCCCAAGGAGTTCATCGCCCAGCATCAGCGGGCGCGCATCATCTCCGCCCTGGCGGAGGAGACCGTCGAGAAGGGCTACCGGGCGGTCACCGTCGCCGACATCGTGCGCCGCGCCGGCATCGCCCGCAACACGTTCTACGAGAACTTCTCCTCCAAGGAGGACTGCTTCCTCGCCGCCTCGGAGTTCGCGGTCAAGGAGGCGCTGCGCCGGGTCGTCGATGCCGCCAGCAAGGTCGACAACTGGCCCGCCCGGGTTGACTCCGGCCTCTCGGCGTTCCTCCACTACGTCGCCAGCGAGCCGGCCCTGGCTCGCACCTGCATCGTCGAGGCGCTCTCCGCCGGCCCGGCCGCGGTCGAGCGTTACGAGCGCTCGATCCAGGCCTTCGTGCCGCTCTTCCGGCTCGGGCGCAAGGTCTCGCCGCACGGCGACGAACTGCCGGGGACGCTCGAGGAGACGATCGTCGGCGGCATCTTCTGGATCATCTACCAGCGCATCATCATGGGGCAGACTGAGCAGATCGAGGAGCTGCTGCCGGAGCTGGTGGAGTTCTCCCTCACCCCTTACCTCGGCGCCGAGGCAGCAAAGCGGGCGGCGGCCGAGCAGACTCAAGCCAGCGGCTGAGTTCGGGAAGGCAGGGATCGGGGGTCCCATGACCTAGTGCTCGAGACCGATGCTCGTACCGCCGCCTCCTCGGAGCGGGCGAGACTGATCGAGGCCCTGATCGAGGTCGCCGCCGAGCGTGGGTACGCGGAGACCACGATCGAGATGGTCTACACCCGCGCCGGGCTCGACCGCCCCGCGTTCGATCGCCACTTTCGCAGTAAGTACGACTGCTTCCTCAGCGCCTGGCAGGAGATGAACGAGGAGTGCATGCACTCGGTCATGCGCGCCTATGAGAGCGAGCGCGACTGGCCCGACCGCCTGCGCGCCGTCGCCAGCGAGGTCGTCGGCTCCCTCTGCAACGAGCCCAGTCGCGCCTGCTTTGCGGTCGAGGTGCTGGCCGCCGGCGACGCTGCCCGCGCTCGTCGCGACATGACGATGCGGGTGATCGCCTCGCTCATCGACGCGGGGCGCAAGGAGATGGAGGACCCCGAGTCCGTGCCCCACACGACGGCCGAGGCGCTCGCCGGCTCGGCCTATGGGCAGGTCTACGCAAAGGTCGTGCGCGGCGATACCGACGACCTGCCTGCCCTGGTTCCCCAGCTGATGTCGGCCGCCGTAATGCCCTATCTAGGAGTCGAAGCGGCACTCGAAGAGTTGGACCGAAGCTCTAATTCCTCCGACCGGTATCGTCGCCCTGTGGCCTTTGCGAACTCGTCTGTAGACGAAGGAGAGGAGTACCCGCCAGAGCTTGCTCGCCTCCCCCCCGGGCGGCATGGGCTGCCGCGAGAGTTCGTCGCCCACAACCAGCGCGAGCGCCTGATCGCCGGCCTCGCCGAGGCGGTCGCCGAGGATGGCTACGCGGGGACAACCATTGCCCACATCACCCGCTATGCAGCGGTCTCCCGCCGCACTTTCTACGAGCACTTCGCGAGCAAGGACGAGTGCTTCGTCGCCGCCTACGACACGGTGATGACCGAGCTGCGCGAGCGCGTCGGGCAGGCCTTCGAGGATGGGTCCGACTGGCCGCGCGCGGTCAGGGCCGGCATCGCCGCGATGCTGCGCTTCCTCAGCGCCGAGCCCCATCTGGCCCGTCTCTGCATGGTCGAGGCGCTGGTTGCCGGGCCGGTCGTCGTCGAGCGCTACGACGCCGCGATCCAGAGCTTCGTCCCCTACTTCCAAAGCGGTCGGGAAGGCCGCTCCGCGGAAGTCCTCGCGCGCCTCTCGCCGACCACCGAGGAGGCCCTGGTCGGCGGCATGATGTCGTTGATCTCCCGCCGCATCATCGCCGGCAAGACCAAGCAGCTGGAGACCCTCCTCCCCGACCTCGTCGAGTTCACGCTGACGCCGTATCTTGGCAGCGACGAGGCAGCCAAAATCGCCCGCGAGGACTGAGCCGGGCGATCCTGGCGTTGGCCGAGGCGCCGGGGGCTACGGCGGTGGCTGAGCGCCACCTGGGTCGCGGTCTCTGCCGCTGGCGCCGCCGTGCACACCCGCGCCTCGCCGATGTTTGGCCAACATCTGCTGGCAGCCTGACATACCCGCGGCGTTAACGCAAGACTTCTTGAATAAACGGCGGGGTTTCGAAACGAAGGGATCCCGAAGCGGCTGGGCGCGGTCTAGTCGGCCTGCGCCGCGGAGCCGGCGGAGCGCAACTCCAACCAGGCCTCGTCCTCGCCGAAGTAGTTGAGGACCACCAGGTGGCAGAGGTCAGGCAGCAACCGCTGCACCTCCGCCGCCCGGCCGGCACCGATCTCGAGGGCGATCGATTCCTCGATCGCCCCGACCATAAAGCCGGCGGTCATCGCCGAGGTCGAAGGCTGCGCGCCGGCCTCTCCGCGGGCGCTGTCGACGGCGGCAACCAAGCGCTCCACGACCTGCTGGTGCACCACCCAGGCTCGCCCGCGAGCGGCCCGCACCTCGATCAGCAGCGCCTTCGCCAGCAGCGGCTGCTCGGCGACGAAGCGCAGGAGCTCAGCCAGGGCGGCGCGGAATCCCGGCCGCCAGCCCTCGGCCTCGCGCCCGCGCTCGAGCAGCTCCTCCACGAGCCGCTCGGCCGCGTCTTCGTAGGCCGCGGCGAAGCACTCGTCCTTGCTGCCGAAGCGGCGGTGAAACTGGTCGCGGCTGATGCCGCTGCGCTCGGCCACCTCCTGCACGGTGGCCTGCTCGTAACCGCGGGCGCCGACCGTGAGCAGCACCGTTTCATGGACGCCGCTCTCGCTGCTGCGGTCGGGGACCGCCTCTGGCCAAGACCGGACTGCTCGGAGTGGACGCGAACCCTCCACCTGAGGTACTTTAGCCCATATTTGGGAACGCCTGTCACTTTATGTACTGATTCCGTACCAATGGGAACCCGCGCTACCCTAGAGGGGTGCGTGCACTGCCCGGAAAGGCTTCTCGGCAGCCTCCCGGCCCCCAGCCGGTGAGCAGGGACGCCGCCGCCGCCGATCAGCGCCGCCGCATCCTCGAGGCCGCCGCCGACCTGGTTGCCGAGCACGGGTACCAGGGAGCGACGATCGAGACGATCGTGCGCCGCGCCAGGGTCGGCTACGCGACCTTCTACAAGAACTTCGAGGACAAGCAGCAGTGCTACCTGGCGCTGCTCGACGCCGCCTACGGCGTCACCGCCCACCGCGTCCAGCGCGCCTACGACCGCGAGCAGGAGTGGCCCGACAAGGTTGCTGCCGGGCTCGGCGCCCTCTTCGAGACGATCGGCGAGCACGCGAACGTCGGCCGTGCCTGCCTGGTCGAGGCGCTGACCGCCGGTCCGGAGGCGGTCGCCCGCCACGAGGCGATGCTGAAGGGGTTCATCCCGCTGCTGAAGCCGGGCCGCGAGTTGAACCCGCGCCGGGCGCAACTGCCGGAGACGCTCGAGGACACGCTGATCGGCGGCGTCCTCTGGGTCCTCACCCAGCGCCTCATCGCCGGCGAAGCGGAGGCGCTGCGCGGCCTGCTGCCCGAGACGATCGAGTTCGTCCTGCGCCCCTACGTGGGCGAGGACCGCGCGGCGCGCGAGGCCGAGCTGGCGGCTTCGGGCTGAGCGCCGGGCGGTCGCTGGACTGGCGCGCCCTACGAGACGCTGCCGCGGGGGACCACCCACCGGGTCGGCTGGCCGGTGACCGCAGCGATCCTCTCGTAATCGGAGTCGTAGTGGAGGACGGTCAGCCCTGCCCGCTCCGCGCATGCGGCGACGAGGAGATCCGGCAGCGAGACGCCTCGATGTTGCGACTGCTCGGCGAGCATCGCCTGTACTTCGAGAGCTCGCCCGGCACACTCCTCGTCGAGTGGGGCGCGCGGCATCCCGCGCAGGAACTCCGCGATCCCCCGGTGGTCCGCCGGGCTTTCAGCGCTGTAGAGGATCTCCAGATCGGCGATCGCACAGGTCGCGACCATCCCACTTACAAGCAAGGGCTCGAGGACCACCCTCACATCCGGGCGGGTTCGGCCCCTCGCCAGCGCGCTGTTGTCTATGAGGTAGGCCAATTCCGCCCGCCCACGCGCCAGGCGCCGCGCATCACCTCGGGATCGTCCAGGGCCAGCGCATCCGAATCGAAAAGCAGCTCGACCAGCTTTTCGCGCTGACGCCGTTTGACGACCTCGTCGAGCGCGGCGTCGACGGTCTCAGTCATCGTTCCGGTCTTCAGTATCTCTCTGGCGGCTTTCACTTTGTCCGTATCGACCTCGAAAGAGGTCTTGCGCTTGGCGATCGCGATCACTCCCAACATATAGCCGATGGATCTGTTCAAGATAGGAATTTACAGAGATTTTGCTATCTCCTGTATTTCGCCACATTCGCCCCTACTCTCTCCACATGCCTGAGGAAGAGCTAGGCCCGCTTCCCGCTGGCCGCCACGGCTTCAGCCGCGAGCAGGTTGCCCATAGCCAGCGCGAGCGGCTGATCGCCGGCCTCGCGAGCGCCGTCGCCGAGCACGGCTACAGCGCGGTCACGATCACGCACGTCACCAAGGCGGCCAAGGTCTCCCGCCGGGTCTTCTACGAGAACTTCGAGAGCAAGGAGGACTGCTTCCTCGCCGCCTTCGACGTCGTCGTGGACCACGTGCGTGAGCTCGTCGCCGCCGCGGTCGAGGCGCCGCCGGACTGGCCGCACCAGGCGATCGCCGCGGCGCGTGAGACGCTCGCCTTCCTCGGCGCCGAGCCGGACCTGGCGCGGCTCTGCCTGGTCGAGGCCCAGAGCGCCGGGCCGGCGGTGGCCGGGCGGTTCCACGACGCGGTGCGGGAGCTGGTGCCCCCGCTGCAACGGGGGAGGGGGGAGCGGGCCGCCCAGCGCGAGCTCCCGCTCACCACCGAGGAATCGACGACCGGCGCCCTCGTCTCCCTCGCCGCCCGCAAGGTCAGCGCCGGCGAAGCCGAGCGCCTCGGAGAGCTGCTCCCCGACTTCACCGAGTTCATCCTCTCGCCGTACCTGGGCCCCGCCAAGGCCACCTGTCTCGCTCGCGCCGCTCAGTCTCCAAATTTCTAGGAACTATTTTCTCTTTCTGGGAACCCCTCCTTGACAAACTCGGATGTCGCTGCTTCACTGGCGAGATCGTCGGTACGTTCAGCACCTGTTAGGAACTGAGCACTACCGTAAGGACAGCGCAGGGAATGTGCTGGATCAGGGACAACCGAGCTCACGGGAGCGTCGCGACAGGAAGCGGCGAGAGAGGAGCTCGAAAGAGGAGAACTGCATGGGACCGAACGTGAAGGCGATCCTTCTGCCACCGATGCTGGCGCTTGCCGCCACCTGCGGGGCCGTGCTCGCGCTCCCCGCCCCGCCGGCCATGGCAGTCGAGCCGCCCGCCTTCGACCCGGTCCTTTCCCTGCGCGGGGATGCGCTCACCGACCCCACCGACGAAATCCCCGATCCCGGCCCTAATCATCCGCCGAAAAAATTCGACGACTCTTGCGGAGTTGCTACGGATTCCTTCGGCAACATCTATGTGGCGAGCGGCGCCAGCGCCAGCCTCGGCGTGAAAGGCCGCATCGACATCTTCAATCCGCAGGGCGAATTTCTCACCGAGATCCCCGACCCGCGCTTCCCCTGCCAGCTGGCCGTGGATTCGGAGGGCAACCTCTATGTGGCAGAGAATGGCGAAGGCGAAAATCCAGCCGTCGTCCGTTTCGCGCCGAGCGCCTACCCCCCCACCACCACCACCACTTACACCCGGGACCCGGAGCCGATCGAAACCGGTTTCGGTCGGCTCGGCGTAGCCGTAGACCCTTCCAACGACCACGTCTACGTCGCTTTGACCCTAGGCGGCGCGGTGGAGCACGACTCCGCCGCCAACGGCTCCGGGATCATCGGGACCGATGAGTCCCAGCGGCTGACCATCGATGCCACGGGAGGGACCTTCACCCTCCTCTACGGCCCCGGCGAGGCTGGAACCGGGACCCTCAGCGCCGGTTCGCCGATCGTCAGCGCCGTGGTCGCCGCATCGGGGACCGGGAACCTCACCGCTGGCTCGACCGAGGTCACCGCGGTGAAACCTGGCATCGGCAGCTTCGAAGCCGGCAACCCGATCTCAGGTCCCGGCATCCCGCCCGAGACGTCAATCGTCGAAGCGACCAGGGGAGCCGGTGGTGAATTCATCCGCCTTTCCAAAGCGGCGACCGTCTCGATCGCCTCGACGGCGCTCTCCTCGGAAAGCACCGGACGTTTCAATCTGGGCAACAGGATCGTCGGACCGGGGATTCCTCCCGGAACGAGAATCGAATCGCTCGGCCCCGGTGCCGACACCCTCACCCTCTCAGCCAACGCGACCGCAAGCGCCACCGCCGTGGAGTTGTTCGGCTTCCGAGGAGAACAGGACCCGGCCCAGACCCCTCCCCTCCCCTTCGACGCCAGTGCCGCCGCGGTCCAGACCTCTCTCGAAGGCTTGCCCGAGATCGGCGTGGGCAACGTCGTCGTGACGGGCGGGCCCGGCGGGCCCGGCGCCTCTCCCTATCAGGTGACCTTCACCGGTTCCCTCGCCAACACCGACACGCCTCAGCTCGGCGTCGATGCGTCGAACCTCAACGGCACCGCCAGGACGACCGTCATCGCCCAGGGCTTCGACGGTCGCATCGGGGCCGGCCTGCTGGCGAACTCTTCGAACGCTGACGTCTACGGCGCCACGCACGATCTTTACCTGTCCGGTTCACCGGTCGATGCCAGCGAAGCCCTCGTCGCTCGCGTCTACATCATCGACGGCACGGACGGGCATCGCAAGCGGGTCCTGGACGGCGCAGACACGCCCAAAGGATCATTCAAATTCACGTTTGGCCGGGTCGGGATCGCGGTTGACCAGGCTACCGGCAACTTCTACGTCGCCGACTTTCCGGTCAACCACGTCGTCGACCAGTTCGACTCATCCGGCGAGTTCCTCACCTCTTTCACCCATTCCTTCATCCAGTCCGAACCGAGCTCTGACATCGCCGTCGACACGGGAGCCTTCAGCCCAAACAAAGGCTACGTCTACGTCACCTCGGGCTTTCAGACCTCCAACTCCCACCTCTATGCCTTCGCGCCACCGCCACCGCCGCTCGGCCCTGAAGTCAGAAACGAGGTGGCGTCGCAGATCTCGGCGACCAGCGCGGTGCTGGAGGCGGAAGTCAACCCCAACGCAAAGGCCACTCGCTACCGTTTCGAGTACGGCCTGGCCAACTGCTCGGCCAACCCCTGCGCGAGCGTCCCCGACGCGCAAGCCGGAGCCGGCTCGAGCTTCGTCGGCGTCAGCCGGGAGATCAGGGGCCTGCAGCCGGACACTACGTATCACTTTCGTCTTCTTGCCGAGAACTGCGAGGAAGGCGACGAAGGTTCCGAATGCGAAGTGGTGGGAGAGGACCGCACCTTCCGCACCTTCCCGGTCGCCGTCCGAGGACTGCCCGACGGCCGCGCCTACGAGCTGGTCACTCCCCCTGACACCAACGGCCGGATCCCCACCTCGGCGGTGGCGATTGGAACCACGCAGTTCAATGGCTTCGCCTCCGACCTCGCGACGCCCGACGGTCAAAGCCTCATGTTCGGCACCGACGGCGGCACGCTTCCAGGCTTCGAAGGTACCGGCCACGCCGATGCGTACCGGGCAATCCGTACTGCCACGGGCTGGCAAACCCGAGCGGCCGGGCCGAACGGCACCCAGATGTCGAAAAACTTCCCAGGCGGGGTCTCTCCGGACCATGGCTTCTCGTTTTGGAATGCCACCGGGGTGAATGGAAGCTTGGCCGATCCAGTCACCAAAAGCGCCAACTACCTGCGCGAACCCGACGGAAGCTTCACCCCGATCGGCATCGGCAGCCTCGGACTGGATCCGCGCCCTGAGGGCAGATTGATCACTGCCGACGCCGGTCACGTCATCTTCGTGACCGGCGCGGAAGGTCCGGCTGTCCAGCTCGAGCCCAACGCCCCACCTGCCGGGACCGCGGCGATTTACGACCGCAGCCCCGCCGGCCCCACCCATGTCGTCTCCCTCTTGCCGGGAGACGTGACGCCAACCACTGCGGCGACGTACGAAGGCGCCTCCGCCGACGGGACGGCTGTCGCCTTCGTGGTGGCCGACACCCTCTACGTTCGGGTCGACAACTCCCAGACCCGCTTGGTGTCCGGTGGCAGCCCCACCTTCGCCGGCCTTTCCGAGAACGGCGACCGCCTCTTCTACCTGAGAGACGGCGACCTCTTCGCCTTCGACACCGGCTCTGGGCAGGTCACCCCGATCGGCAGCGGCGGCGAATCGACGGTCGTGAACGTCTCCGCCGATGGTTCCCATCTCTACTTCGTCTCACCGCAGCAGCTCGACGGAGCGGAGGGCGCTGCCGGAGCCGAAAACCTCTATGCCTGGGAGGACGAATTCGGGGCGGTGAATTTCATCGCCGAGCTCGCTCCGGGCGATGTTGTCGGCGAGGTGGATCCCTTCACCGGCGATCTGGTGGGGGGACTCGGGTTGTGGGTAAAGGCCCTCGGAGGAAGGACGTTTGACCAGAATCGCTGGGTCGGGCCCTCTGTGGACCCCTCGCGCACCACCCCCGATGGCGTTGCACTCGTGTTCGAGTCTCGAGCCGATCTCCTCCCTCCCTTCGAAAGCGATGGCCATCGCCAGATCTACCGGTATGACGCAGGGCAGGAAAGCCTCGTCTGCATCTCCTGCAGCCCGACCGGAGAGGTTCCGAGCTCTGACGCCCAGCTGCAGTCCAACCCGGCCGAAGAGAGCGTCTCACTGCCTCCGGCCAACGCGATCTCGAACATCGCCAACATCACCGAAGACGGCGGGACGGTCTTCTTCCAGAGCGACGAGCGGCTCGTGCCATCCGACGCGGACGGTGTCACCGACGTCTATGAGTGGAAGGAGCAGGGGTCCGGCGGCTGTGGGCGCGAAGGCGGCTGTCTCGCGCTGATCTCCTCTGGCGCCAGCGGCGCTCCCAGCTACCTCTACGCGATGACCCCGGACGGCCGCGACGTCTTCTTCGAGACCGGCGACATGCTGGTCCCCCAGGACTCGAGCGACGCCCCGTCGATCTACGACGCCCGCGTCGGCGGCGGCTTCCCTGTCCTCCCCGAGCTGTCGCCCTGCCAGGGCGACAGCTGCCAGGGCGGCCCGCGCCAAGACCCCCCAGCCCCCGTCGCCGGCACCGCTGTCTTCCAGGGCTCAGGCAACCCGCCGCAGGGACGTCGGCACAAAAAGGCGCGCCATCCAAAAAAGAAGCACCGGAAGGGCCACGGGAGACATCACAAGCAAACGCACCGCGACGGGAGAACTATTCGATGAGGCGCCTTATCTCGGTCTTCGGCGTATGGGCGCTGGCGACGCTTGTCACCGCGCCCGCCCAGGCCGCCCCCAGCGACTATGGCATCCAGTTCTTCGACGCCGGCCTTTCCAGCGTGCAGGCAGGGGCCCACCCCGACTTCACCACCAGCTTCGCGATCAAAGCCGCACCGGGAGGCGAGCCATTTGCGACCACCCAGCGGATCGATTTCGATATCCCGCCCGGCCTGATCGGCAACCCGAACGCCTTCCCCGAGTGCAGCATGGGCCAGCTCACCAGCTTCGAAAAACAGGACAAATCCCCCCCCTGCCCGATCGATTCGCAGGTGGGGATCACTGAAGTCCACTTGTTCAGCGATCCAGGCGGCCCGCAGAGCTTCAACGAGCCGATCTACAACATGGAGCCGCCCGCCGGCACGGACATCGTCGCCCGCCTTGGCTTCATCGCCAAAGTCTTTCCCACCGTCGTCAACGTTCGTCTCGACCCCGAAAGCGACTACGGCTTGACGGCCTCGATTGAAGGCGTCGGCTCGCTGATCCCGCTGCTCTCGGCCGAGACGACTCTGTGGGGTGTCCCGACTGCCTCGGAGCACGACCCCGAACGGATCACGCCCTACGAGGCACTCAACTGCGGTTCGTCTCCCTGCACGGCCCCCAACGAAGAACCGCGCCAGTCCGGCCTGCTGCCGGTCCCCTTCATGACCAACTCGACCAGCTGCGGGGCGCCGCAGACGGTGCGGATGAGCGCGACGAGCTACGCCGAACCCGACCAGCCGCGGATCGCGAGCGCCACCTTGCCGCAGATCAGCGGCTGCGAGTCGCTCGGCTTCGATCCAAGGATCTCCCTGGCGCCGACCACCACCGCGGCCGAGTCCCCCTCGGGCATGGACGTCGCGCTCTCCCTCTCCCAGGCGGGGCTGAGACATCCCAACGTGCTCGCCACTGCCCATCTGAAGAAAGCGGTCGTAGAGCTGCCAAAGGGGTTGACGCTGAATCCCGCCGCCGCCAACGGTCTCGGCGCCTGCACGGAGGCCCAGATCGGCCTGGTATCCGAGGCGCCGATCCGCTTCGACGCGGCCGACCCGGCCTGCCCCGACGCCGCCAAGGTCGGCACGGCGCAGATCGATACGCCGCTTTTGCCGCTACCCCTCGCGGGCTCCCTGTACCTGGCCGACCCCGCCGACAATCCATTCCACACCCTGCTCTCGGGCTACCTGGTCGTCCAGGACCAGGGCGTGACCCTGAAGCTGGCCGGACGCTTTGACGCCGATCCCGCCACGGGCCAGATCACGGCCACCTTCGACAGCAATCCCCAGCAGCCCTTCGAGGAGCTGAAACTCCACTTCAAGAGCGGCGACCGAGGCGTGCTGATCACCCCGCCGGCCTGCGGTTCGTACGCGATTTCCTCTTCTCTATCTCCCTGGTCGGCAGCCGATCCTGCCAACCCCAGCGTGGGGGACACCGCCTCGGCGACCTCCATCTTCGCGATCGATCGCGGCCCGGGCGGCTCGGGCTGCCCGGCGGGCGAGTTCAACCCCAAGCTCGTCGCCGGCACGCTCAATCCCCTCGCCGGCTCCTACAGCCCCTTCTTCCTATCGCTCTCGAGGGGGGACGGGACCCAGCGTCTCGGTGGCCTCAACCTCACCCTCCCCCCGGGCCTCACCGGCAAGCTGGCCGGCGTCCCCTACTGCCCTGAGGCCGCGATCGCCGCCGCTGCCGCCCAGGGCGGCCTGGGCCAGGGCGCGGGCCAGCTTGCCTCGCCCTCCTGTCCCGCCGCCTCCCAGCTGGGCAGCGTCTCGGCCGGAGCCGGAGCCGGCCCGACGCCCTTCTTCGTCAACACCGGCAAGGCCTACCTGGCCGGCCCCTACAAAGGCGCCCCCCTTTCCCTGGCGATCATCACCCCTGCGTTGGCCGGGCCCTTCGACCTCGGCAACGTGGTTGTGCGAAGCGCCCTCCACGTCGACCCCACCTCCGCTCGCATCAGCGCCGTCTCCGATCCGCTACCGAGCCTCTTGCAGGGCATCCCCCTCGCCCTGCGTGAGGTGCAGGTGAGTCTCGATCGCCCCGGCTTCACTCTCAACCCGACCAACTGCGAGCCGATGACCTTCGCAGGGACCGCCACTTCTCAGGCAGGGACGAGCGCTCCGCTCTCAGAGCGCTTCCAGGTGGGCTCCTGCGCCAGCTTGCCGTTCAAGCCCAGGCTCTCCTTGAGGCTGAGCGGGGGCACCGAGCGCGGCCAGAATCCAGCGCTGCGGGCAACGCTATTCGCCCGCCCCGGCGACGCCAATCTGGCCAAGGCGGTGGTCGCTCTCCCGCACTCAGAGTTCCTCGATCAGTCGCATATCCGCACCGTCTGCACTCGGGTCCAGTTCGCCGCCGGAGCCTGCCCAGCGGCCTCGGTCTACGGCCGCGCCCGGGCGATCACGCCGCTCCTGGACGCCCCGCTGGAAGGACCGGTCTACCTGCGCTCCTCCTCCAATCCCCTGCCGGATCTCGTCGCCGACCTGGGTGGCCAGATCAGGATCGTCCTGGCCGGTCGCATCGACTCGGCGCGGGGCGGCATCCGCAGCAGCTTCCGGCTGATCCCCGACGCCCCGGTGAGCAGGTTCGTGCTGCGCATGCAGGGCGGCAAGAAGGGCCTTTTGATCAACAGCCGCGACCTTTGCGCCAAGCCGGCCCGGGCAAGCGTCTCCTTCGAGGCCCAAAACGGCAAGACCCACGAGCCCCGGCCGCTTCTGCGCAGCTCCTGCGCAAAGAAGGGGCGCAAGAGCCAGCACCAAACCCACCGCCGCTGAGCGGCATTAACTCATAGGGAGGGATAGATGTTCTCGTTACTGCGCAACCGCTTCGGCATCCCGGGGGTGATCGCCGTCACCGCGCTTATCTTCGCGATGGCCGGCGGCGCCCTGGCGGCCAAAAAATATGTAATCACCTCGACCAATCAGATCAAGCCCAGCGTCCTCAAACAGCTCAGAGGCAAGGCCGGTCCCGCCGGTCCCGCCGGTCCGGCCGGCGCTGCCGGAATCAAGGGCGACGCTGGGGCCAAAGGGGACCCCGGGGCCAAGGGCGATACCGGCGCCGTCGGTCCCAAAGGCGCCACCGGCGCGACTGGCGCCGTCGGCCCGACCGGTCCCACCGGCTCCGGCAGCGGCAGCGGCGTGACCGGCCCGACCGGAGCCACGGGGTCGACCGGGGCCTCTGGACCTGAGGGACCTCCGGGTCCCTTTGTTGACACGCTGCCAAGCGAAAAAACGGAGACCGGTAACTGGGCCGCCCCCATGGTGTTTTTACCAGCCCCCGCAGAAGCATTCACCGTACAGCTGGTGCCCTTCTCGTTCTCACCCCCGCTGTCTGAACCACTGGAAAATCCTGGCGACATCACCTTTGTGCCTAAGGGTGCAGAAACCGGGGAAGGAGTGTGTCCGGGCACGGCTGACGAGCCTGAAGCTGCACCTGGAAACCTGTGCATCTATACCGAGATAGAAGAAGGAGAAGAAATTCTCTATCAGGGTTCTGATTCGTTCTCGCCCACCGGGGTGGTCGCAGCCTTCAAAGTGTCCCTGCCTGGGCGTCTCTACGGCTCTTGGGCGGTGACCGCTCCCTAGAGGGAAACTCGCCGCCCTTCCATCTGCCGGCGCCGCCCCGGAGGGGCGGCGCCGGAGCCGTGTTCACAAAAGCAGCCGGCTCTAGACGCGGATCTCGCGCCGATCGCCGGCCCAGTCAAAGGAGAATAAATGCGAACAGCAAAGATGTGCCTCCTCGCGGGGTCCGCCTGCCTAGCCGTGCTGGCGTTCTTGGGTGCCGGCACCGCCTCGGCGACGGTGCTCTGCAAAGCCAACGAAACGGCCTGTTCAGGGGCCAACACCCATCCCGCCGGGACGACGATCGAAGCGTCCTTGGCGCCGGCGACGAAATTCGTCATCGCGGGGCCGCTCAATGTCGAATGCTCGGAATCGAACCTGACGGCCAAAACGACCGCTCAAGCGGGTTCGCCGCTGGGGGCGGAAATCACCGCTCTGACCTTCGGGAAATGCATGACCTGCCCGGAAGTCAAAGCCGAATCCCTTCCCGCCACGAGCGACATCGAAAAAAGCGGTTCTGGGAACGGGACCTTCACGCCTCAGTCCATCAACCTCGACATGAAAAAATGCTACGGCTTCACCAGTTGCAAATTGACCGTAGCCAACCCCAAACTCCAGTTCACCGGCGGCAGTCCGGCAGAGCTGGCCCTCAAAGAAGTACCGGTGAAATTGAGTGGCTTTGGCTGCGGCACGGAAGGTAAAATGTCGGTCACCTACGACATCAGTAAACCGGCACCGCTGTTCGTGACCCTGGGCACGCCCACGGGCCCCTCCCGACTTTGCAAAGCCAACCAGGAAGTCTGTTCCGCCGGCAATGTGCTCCCTTCGGGAACCGGCTTCGAAGCAAAACTGGCAAGCGGGACCAAAGCACAGATCTCCGGCAGCTTTGGAATGGAATGCAGCGGGTCGTCCTTCAGCGGGACCACCAGTGGCGATTCCGGCTCGCCTTTGCCGGCCCAGGTCAAAGCGCTCTCGTTTTCCACCTGCACGACCTGCCCGACCCAGCAGGCGCAAGCGCTGCCCTACGAAGCATCATTCAAATCCACGGTAGGGGGCAACGGCGAAATGACGATCTACAGCCCGAACATCAAAATGACCGGCTGCTTCGGGTTTGCCACCTGCGTCTACACCGCCAGCAAAGTGACGTTGGAAGCGGTGGGCGGGACTCCCGCGCGCCTGATTGCAAACAAAGCGCCTCTGACCGTGTCCGGTTTTGGCTGCGGCACCTCGGCGCTTCTGACTGCCGAATACGAAATGACCACCCCGAACCCCCTCTGGTTCACGGTTTAGGGACTACGAGAGCAAGGGGGGCCGCGCCAGCGGCCCCCCTCTTTCGCGGCCTGATCCCTGCCCCTGGGAACGGCCAATATCCTCGGGCGTTGTGAGCGACCGGGAGAAAGACCTGGGTCGCCGGCTTCCGGCGGGTGCGCATGGCCTTCCCCAAGAGGTGGTCGCCCGCAACCAGCGCGAACGGCTGGTCGCGGCGGTGGCCGAGGCCTGCGCCGAGGACGGCTACGCGGAGACCTCGGTCGCCGACCTGGCCCGCCGCGCCGGCGTCTCCACCGCGACCTTCTACAAGCTCTTCGCCGGCAAGCTCGAGTGCGCGCTGGAGGCGCACCGGGAGCTGCTGGAGCGGCTGCTCGAGGAGGTCGACCGCGCCTGCGCGGGGGAGGACGGGCGGGAGGCGAGGGTCCGGGCCGGGGCCGCCACCCTTCTCGCGCTGTTCGCCGCGGACCCGCCGACCGCGCGCCTGCTCACCGTCGAGGTGCTGGCGCTCGGGCCGGCGGGGGCGGAGCGCAACGACGCCGCGGTCGCGGCCTTCGCCGAGCGCCTCGGCGCCGCCTGGCCGGCGGCGGCCGGCGCCTCGATGTTGATCGGCAAACGCGTCATGGCCGGCGAAGCCGCCCGCCTGCCCGAGCTGGAGGACGAGCTGGTCGCGTTGCTGACTGCGCTGCGGTGACTTTTTACACTCAAAGGAGCTTCACTTTTTCTACATTTCGCGCGCCACCCGTGCGTTTCGTGCTGAGACAATGAGTTCCATGTTCGGTCGTCGCCGAGACAGCCTCCGGGATCTGGTTCGCAGCCAGCACGAGGAGTTCCTGCGCTATGAGGAGCGGCGCGATGGGGAATTTCGCCAGCGAGCCGAGGAGTCTCGGCAGCGAGAAGAGAGACTCGACCGGCTGGTGGAGGAGACGCGGGAGTACAACCGCGAGATCCTCCTGCGCAACGAGAAGGTCTACAAGAGTGTGCTCGTCCGGCTGGAAGAAATGGGCAAGGAGATCCGGTCGAACACCGAAGAGACCCGGGCCCAGACCCAGGCACTTCTGCGATTGATCGATCGCTTCGACGAGCCCGGCGGCGCTGCGGCCGCATAGGCGTTCCGCCGCCTCGCCTCTTTCTTTCTCGCCGATTCTCGGAGCTCCGGGAGTCGAGATTTCTTGTCGTATTCCTTGACTCTGTCCGCTCGTTATACGAACATATGTTCGCATGGAGATCGTTTGCGTCATCGACAGTCGCTTGACGACTCCAACGTGCCCGGGTCGCTCCGGGGGGCTGCGGCCCGGGCACCCTTCGCTTCCCGATCCGGTCGAGGCGGCGGAGGGGACGGAGGAGATGGTGCGGCGGCTGGAGGGGGTCGGCGCCGCGGTCGAGACGGAGCGGCCGGGGGAGGCGTTCTTTGCGCTCGACGGGTTGCGGGGGATCCACGGTGGCGACAGCGGGGGAGTTCTGAGAGCGGTGCGCGGGGCGGTCGGTCGTGGTCGGCGCGTCGGGGTCGCGCCGACCCGGCTTGCCGCCTTCGCTGCCGCCTGGAAGGCGCCCAGGCAGCTGAGCGGGCCGGCCGGGGCGACGGTCGTGCCGCCAGGCACGCTGCGCTCCTTTGCCGCCTCGCTGCGTATCTCGGTCCTGCCGCTTCGCCTCGACCCACCGCATAGCGAGGCGCAGGACCTTGTCGTCGCCCTCGAGCGGCTGGGGGTGGAGACGCTGGGGGAGCTGGCCGGGATCTCGGCCGACCAGATGGCGGACCGCTTCGGCGTCCTCGGCCTCGAGGCGCTGCGGCTCGCCCGCGGCGAGGAGGAGCCATTGCGCCCGCGCCGGCCGCACGAGGAGCTGGCCGAGCAGCTCGAGCTGCCGGAGGGGACGGCGGGGCGCCAGCTCGATCGCGCCCTGGGGCTGCTGGTCGATCGCCTGCTCTCGGCACCCGCGCGCCGCGGCCGCACGTTGCTCGGCCTCCGCCTCGGCGCCCTGCTCGTCGCCGGCGGCAGCTGGAGCGTCGAGCAGGGGCTGGGCCGGCCGAGCGCCTCGGCCCGGGTGCTGCGCTCGGTGCTGGCGCCGCGGCTGGAGTCGCTGCCGGGACCGGCCACCGCGCTGCGGCTGCGCGCGGTCGGACTCGGCCCGCCCGCCGCCGACCAGCTCGAGCTCGCGGTCGGTGGTGCGGAGCCGCGCCGGCGCCGCCTCGGCGCCGCGGTCCGCGAGGTCCGCTCCGCCCAGGGCGCCGAGGCGCTGCTGAAAATCCTGCCCGTCGATCCCGACTCGCGCGTGCCGGAGCGCTGGTCGGCCCTGACCCCGTTCCCGGAGCTGTAGGCGGCGGCCGGTGACTCCCGAGCTGCGACGTCTGTACACGCCGAGCCGGGCGGAGGTCGAGGCCGACGACGCCGGCGTCCCGCGCGAGGTCGGCGGCGTCTCGGTGGAGGCGGTGCGGGAGGAGTGGCGGGTCGAGGACCGCTGGTGGACGCCGAAGCCGCTGCGGCGCGAGTACTTCGACCTGGCCCTGGCCGGCGGCCGCTCCGCTGTCGTCTTTCGCTGCGACGTGAGCGGGCGCTGGTACCGGCAGCGAGCTTGAGCGGGCCAGAACGACCATGGCCACTGCTCCATATATAGAGCTGCACGCCCACTCGGCCTTCTCCTTCCTCGACGGCGCCTCGACGCCGATGGAGCTGGCGGGAGCCGCCGCCGCGCACGGCTATCCGGCCTTCGCCCTCACCGACCACGACGGCGTCTGGGGGTCGATGGAGTTCGCCGAGGCGTGCGGGGGGTTGGGGGTACGGGCAATCACGGGGGCGGAGTTGACGGTGCGGGTGGGCCCGCGGGTCCTGTCACGGAATGGGGCCCATCGGTCCTGCGGTGCAGTTGCTCCTCGGACCGATACCTCCCATTCCGCGCCACCCGCGGGCAGCTACGTTCATGTGACTCTGCTCGTCGAGGACGCGGCCGGATACCGCAACCTGTGTCGATTGCTGACGTTGGCCCATGCCCACACCCGCGAGAGCACGGGCCGTGCCGCTTCGCAGCCGTGGGCGACGCTGGAGCAGGTGGAGGAGCACGCCGAGGGGCTCGTCTGCCTCTCCGGCTGCGCCCGCGACGGGGCGCTGGCGGGCGCCTTCGAGCGCGGCGAGACCGAGCGCGGCGAGCGGCTCGGCCGCCGCCTGCTCGCCGCCTTCGGCCGCGAGCGCTTCCGGGTCGAGCTGCAGCGCCCCTACTGGCGCCATGACCGCGCTCGCAACCGCTGGCTCGCCCTGCTCGCCTCCCGCCTCGGCGTCCCCTGCGTGGCGACCGGCAACGTCCACTCCCACCACCCCGACCGCGCCGTCCTCCAGGACGCCTTCGTCGCCGTCCGCCGCAGCGAGATGCTGGAGGAGTGCGAGCCTTTCCGCCGTGGCAACCGCAGCTCGGTCCTCGCGCCGCCGGCGGCGATGGCGCAGCGCTTCGCCGAGTACCCGCAGGCGGTCGCCGAGACGCTGCGCGTCGCCGAGCGGCTCCAGTTCGACCTCACCCGGCAGCTCGGCTACCGCTACCCGAAGTCGGAGGACCCGGGCGCCGACCGCGACCTCGCCGAGCTCTGCGGCCACCTGCTTGAGGAGCGCTACCGGGAGCAGCCGGCGCCCGCCAAGGGCAAGGCGATGGCCCGCCTCCACGAAGAGCTGAAGACGATCCGCCACCTCGGCCTCTCCGGCTTCTTCCTCCTCCACCACGAGCTGCTCGAACTGGCCCGCGAGGTCGCGGCCGAGGTCCGTGGCCCCGGCTCGGCCCGGGCGATCATGCCGCCGGGGCGCGGGCGCGGCTCCAGCGTCAGCTCGATCGTCTGCTTCCTCACCGGCCTCTCCCACGTCGACCCGGTCAAGGCGGAGCTCTTCTCCGGCCGCTTCCTCAACGACGAAGTCGAATCGGTGCCGGACATCGACCTCGACTTCCCCCGCGACGTGCGCGAGGTGCTGATCCCGCGCGTCCACGAGAAATACGGCGCCGATCGCTCCGCCCTTGTCGCCGCCTTCCCGACCTACCGCCCGCGCGGCGTCGTCCGCGACCTCGGCAAGGCGCTGGGCCTGTGGCCGAGCGAGATCGAGAAGGTAGCGGGCACGGTCGGCTTCCACGAGTCCAAGCAGGAGATCGCCCGCGACGTGATCGCCTCGATCGGTCCCGAGCGCGCCGCCTGCCCCGGCTGGCGGGCACTGCTGCGGCTCAGCGGCGAGGCGATGGGCCTGCCCCGGCAAGCCTCCCAGCACTCCGGCGGCATGGTGATCTCGACCCAACCGCTGATCGACGTCTGCCCAGTCGTGCCGGCGGCGATGGAGGGGCGCCAGATCGTCCAGTGGGACAAGGACTCCTGCGCCGACGCCGGCTTCCTCAAGATCGACCTGCTGGGGCTGGGGATGCTCTCCGCGGTCGAGCGCTGCGTCGAGGAACTGGAGACGACGCGGGGGGAGCGGATCGACCTGGCGCGGGTGCCGCTCGACGACGAGCAGACCTACGAATCGATCCGCGCCGCCGAGACCACCGGCGTCTTCCAGATCGAGAGCCGCGCGCAGATGCAGATGCTGCCGCGCACCAGGCCCGCGAACCTCGACGACCTCACCGTGCAGGTGGCGCTGGTCCGGCCCGGCCCGATCCAGGGCGGCGCCGTCCACCCTTATATAGAGCGCCGCAAGCGCCAGCGTGAGGAGGGGGACGCCTACGAGGTTCCCTACGAGCACCACTCGCTGGAACCGGCGCTGAAGGACACGCTGGGCACGATCGTCTACCAGGAGCAGGTGCTGGAGGTGGCGATCACATTCGCGGGCTTCACTTCCTCCGAGGCCGAGGGACTGCGGCGGGCGATGAGCCGCAAGCGCTCCCAGCAGGCGATCGAGGAGCACCACCAGCGCTTCCTCGCCGGTGCGGTCGAGCTGCACGGGGTCGAGGTCGAGCTGGCGGAGCGGATCTGGGACAAGATCCAGGGCTTCTCCGGCTTCGGCTTCCCCAAGGCCCACTCGGCCGCCTTCGGCCTGCTCGCCTACCACTCGGCCTGGCTGCGCTACCACCGCGGCCCCGAGTTCCTCTGCGCGCTGCTGAACGAGCAGCCGATGGGCTTCTACCCTCCCGACTCGCTCGTCCACGAGGCCCAGCGCCGCGGCATCCGCATCGCCCCACCCGACGCCAACCGCAGCAAGGTCCTCTGCCACGTCGAATCTCCCCGAACCAGGGGCCGACGGGCCGAAAAGTCGACGCCTGATCGACATATCGGCCCATCGACGGCGGAGGTGCGGGGTGGGTTGGTGGTGCGGGTGGGGCTGGGGTACGTGAAGGGGGTGCGGAGGGAGGAGATGGAGGCGCTGGTCGGGGAGCGGGAGCGGGGCGGGCCCTACCGCGGGGTGGCGGAGCTGGCCTCGCGCTCGGGGGCGGGGCTGGCGAGCCTCGAACGGTTGGCCTGGGCCGGCGCGCTGGACGAGATCCATGTGGACGCCGGGGACACCGGCCCCGGCGGCGCTTCGGGGGGCGGCGTGCCTCGCGGCCCCGGCGGCGCCTCTGACGGCAGCGAGCGGCGGGGGGCGCTGTGGCGGGTCGGCGTCGCCGCCGGCGGGCACGGCGTCCGCGACGGCACCCAGCTGGCGCTGCCACTCGAGCCCCCCGAGCCGCCGCGGCTGAAGCCGCTGGGGGACTGGGGCAAGCTGATCGCCGACTACCGCTCGACCGGGATCGCCCTCGGCAAGCACCCGCTGGAGCTGATGCGCCCCGAGCTCGACCCGGCGCTGGCGCGCAGCACCGACCTGGAGCGGCTCGAGGACGGCAGCGCGGTCGAGGTCGCCGGCATGGTCGTTGCCCGCCAGCGCCCCGAGACCGCCAAGGGCATCGTCTTCATGCTGCTCGAGGACGAGCGTGGCACCGTCAACCTCGTCGTGCCGCGTCACGTCTACGAGCGCCGCCGCGCCCTCGTCCGCACCGCCGTGATGGTCAGGGCGGCGGGCCGGCTCGAGCGCCGCGAAGGCGTGATCAACGTCCTCGTCTCCGAGGTCGCCGCGCTCGAGCGCAGCGAGCAGGCCGCGGATCGCCTAGCGCCGCCGAGCTCCGCCCGGACCGACCGCCACGAATCCTCCCCAGACACCCCTCGGCGCCGCAGGCAGCTCGCCATCCACGAGCTGCGAACAGTTGCCCCCGCCGGCCACAGCTTCGGCCGCCGCGGCCGCTGACCTTACACTCGAAAACACACTGTTACTTTTGCGGTTACGCATCGAGGAGTTAGCTTGACCTGGTGACGACCTACATAGTCGCCTTCGGGATACCGGTCGTATTGGGAATCATCAGCGGCTGGCTGATGCACTCGCGAGACGATGCCTGGCAGGATGTCGGGAAGTCCCTACTGACCGGCTCGATTGTCGCCTTCGCGATCTTCGCCTTGCAGTTTCACCTCGAAACCGAGCGGCACGAGAAAGAGAAGAAGGAACAGTTCCGTTTCAGCGTCGGCTTCGCCAAGGACCTGACCGGCTTCGATCCCGAATTCTCGCTGGCGGGCATGTATCTGAGTGGCAAGAGCCTGAACAAGGCCGAGTTGGCGGGCGAGGAGCTGCAGGACACCAATCTGCAGGGAGCGTCGCTGAAGGGCGCCGATCTGCGCGGGGCCATACTGGACGGGGCGAACCTGTACGGCGCCAACCTTGCCGGAGCGCTTACCTACGAGGCGAGCTTTCGCCGCGCCGACCTGCGGGGAGCAAAACTGCACCTCTCCAGCGTCACCCTGCCGGTGCAGCCGGCGGCCTTTGCAGGTGCCAGGGTGAACGCGAGGACGTGCTGGCCGGACGACTTTCTTGCCGAGCTCCACTCACCCGGCTTTTCCAAGCTGCGCCACGCTCTGCACCGCGACGAGAGCCGGATCCACGGCCGCACTCTCGTCGGCGCTGAAAGCGACAGGGCATACGGGCGTGCCTGCGGTCTCGCCGACGAAAACATCTGGGACAGCCTCGGCCTGTATGGCAGTGGCGCCGAGGTGGAGGTCGTCGCCGCCGAGGATCTGCGGCAGACCGTTCACGGCCTCGCCGTCACCTTCGGTCGCAGCGTGCCGGATCTGCTGAGCCGCTTCACCGGCGCCAAGCCCATGCGAATGCTCGGCTCGGCTGCTCCCCGAATCCAGCCCCGTTTCTGTGCCGGTGCACGGCGGATCGTCGCTCACTTCGCGGGGCTTACCGCCCAGGGCAGCGCCGGCTGGCTGGTGAGGCGTCCGGACCAGGAGCCCGGAAGGATCCTCCTGATCCGCGAGCCCGATGGGGAGTCGGGTGACAGCTACACGATCCTCTTCCACAGCCCGCTGCCGGCGGGTACGACACTGACCCTGGTCGTCGAAGAGCCTAACCGCACCGAGGATCCGTACAGCTTGCGGCGTCAGGTGAGGAGGTGTCACACCACTCCTCCCAGTGCTCAGTAAGCGGTGTTGCGCGACCGCGGCCGCGGGATCGCCTTGTAGCGGCGCTCGCGCCCGCGGTTCCAGAGCAGGGCATCGATCTGCGGTGGCGAGAGGCGCCCGCCTGTAGCCGCCGCGAGTAGCTCGACGGCATGGACGGCGCAGGCGCGCAGCTCGACCTCGGGGGCGGAGCCATGCTCGAGCAACTCGTCGGCTTCGATCGCTTCCGCGAGCGCCGGGTCCAGCCGCAGCACGCCGTCGACGCGGAGCACGTGCGGGACGAGGTTGTCGGCGAAGGCGGTGAGCCGGTCGCGATCGGGAAAGGAGGCGACGCCGGCGCGGTCGAGGTCGGCCGCGGCGATCTGCGCCCGCTTGTAGAAGGGCACCGTGCGCCCCGCGTACGTCGAGCTGTCGGCGAACGCGTCCCAGGAGGCGAGCAGGCCGGCGAACGCGAGCGCCGAGTCGGCCGCGGCGTCGACCAGCGCCTCGAACGACCCGCCGTGGGCGGAGATCAGGTGGTCGCCGACGTCGCGCAGCGAGCGCGTGAAGTCGGCCATCAGCGGGTGGCCGGGGTCCTGGCCGAGCACGACCGCGATCTCGCCGGCATCCATCCTGGTCAGCTCGCCCGCTGACCAGGGCCCCTCGGCGCGGAAGCGGTCGCTGATCCCGGCGGCGATCGTCGAGTACCCGCTGAGGCCGGGCCGCTTGCGGATCGTCGGCCACCAGCCGGAGCCGAAGTTGATCGCGTCGAGGCAGATGACGAAGGCGGCGCGGGTCTCGCGGCCGGCCTCGTCCTCGCTGAGCTCGGTGGCGGACTCGAGGCCACCGGGATCCGCCACGTCGAGGGCTCGCGCGTACTCGGCGATCGTCCCCTCCTCGATCTGCACGGCCCGCGCCCGGCTCGCCACCCAGGCGCAGGCACCGCGAACTTGGTCGGAAAGTGATGGCATGTGAAGCGCTGCGCTTTTTCCCGGATAGCGGGAATAAAGCGCACCGCACGGGGATCATGGCCGGAAACTGGACATGGTGGAAAACTGGACGCGGTGAGCGAGAAGGAAATCGAGATCCGCTCGGCCAGCACCGGGGACGCGGCCGACATCGCCCGGCTCCTGCACGACTTCAACACCGAGTTCGCGGAACCGACGCCGGGGATCGAGGCGCTGACTGGGTACTCGCGGCAGCTGTTGGAGGCAGGAGAGATGACGGTCCTGCTCGCCGGTTCCGGTCCCGATGGTCTCTCCCTGATCCGCTTCCGCCCCTCGGTCTGGACCGGCGGCCTCGAAGCCCACCTGCAGGAGCTCTATGTGGTGCCGCCGCTGCGCGGTCGCGGCATTGGCCGCGCCCTGCTCGAGGCGACGATCGCGGTCGCCCGTGAGGCCGGCGCGAGCGGCATCGATCTCAACACGGGCGAAACCGACACCGCCGCCCGGGCCCTGTACGAGAGCATGGGCTTCACCAACCGCGAAGGCTCCCCCGACGGCCCCGCGATGCTCTTCTACGAGCGCGACATCTAGCCGGCGGCGAACTCGAGCGAAAAGTGGTGCTATAGCCCCACAAAAGGTTCGAGTTCGACAAAGCCGATGCCCTGCGGCGGCTGCATCCGCTCGGGATGCAGCAGGTGGGCGAGCAGTTCGGTGCCGTCGACGAGGCGCGGTCCGGGCCGCGAGTAGGTCGAGGCGGCGTCGACGGCGAAGACCCGGTTGGCGCCGAGGGCCTCGATCCGCCCCCGGTGCTCCTCCGCCTGGGCGCGCGAGTCCTCGACGTACCAGCCGCAGGGCATCGCCACGACGACGTCTGGTTCCAGCGTGCCCAGGGCCTCCCACTCGACCTGGGGTGACTTTGCTCCCGCCCGCCCGGCGACGTCCTCACCGCCGGCGATCGCGATCATCTCCGGGATCCAGTGGCCGCCGACAAAGGGCGGGTCGAGCCACTCGAGAGCGATGACCCTGGGCGCCGCCGCGCCCTCGACAGCTGCACGGACCGCGTCGAGCCGTCCCTCCAGCTCCATGCGCAGCTCCCGCGCCCGCTCTTCGGCCCCGGTCGCGGCGCCGAGCCGGCTCACGTCCTCCAGCACCTCGGCCAGGCTGCTCGGATCCTGCTGCACCACCCGTGGTTGCCCGGGCAGCCGCGCCGCCACCGCGACCACGTCCTCGAAAGAGACCGCGCAGACGTCGCAGACCGCCTGGGTCACGATCAGCTCCGGCGCCAGCTCCGCCAGCCGCTCCTCATCGAGGCTGTAGAGGGCCCGGCCTTCGCCGACGACCGACTTCACCGCGGCGTCGATCTCGCCGGCGCTCAGCCCCTCCGGCAGGACCGTCGCAGTCAGGTGCGGCAGCTCCTGCGCCTCCGGCGGAAAGTCGCACTCGTGCGTGACCGCGACCACGTCCCCGCCGAGGCCGAGCGCGAACAGCATCTCGGTCGCGGAGGGGACGAGGCTCGCTATACGCATCACACGACTATTTCACCGCGGCCAGGAGAACGTTCGCCGCCCCGACCATCCCCGCTTTGTTGGGATGGATCGGCGCCGCCGCTTCGCCGGGCAGCAGCGGTTCGACCCACCGCACCGAGCTGCTCTTGCAGGCGTCGTGGCCGATGCTGGCCTGGTACCAGTTGACCAGCGTCGCCCCGTTCGCGGCCGCCTGCGTCGCCAGCATGCCGTTCAGTTTCTGCTGGGTCGAGCGCAGGTAGGGGACGTCGCCGAATCCGATCGGCATCTGCGGCCAGCAACCGAACCCGGTCTCGGGAAAGATCGCCGGGTAGTTGAGGACGTAGATTTTCGCCAGCGGCGAGCGGGCGTGGATGCCCTGCAGCACCGCCGCCACTTTTGGCGCCGTCGCCGCGATACGCGCCGCCAGCTGGTCGGTGCCGCCCGAGGTGTATTTATTTTTGCAAGGCGTGCTGAACGGATTGACGGTGATGCACCCCTGGGCGACTTCGGAGAAGCCGATGTCGTTGCCGCCGATCGTGATCGAGACCGCCGCGGTGGTCGCGTCGAGCGAGTTGAACTGCGGTGGGTTCGGCCCGTCGGGGTCGACGTTCTGCGGCTGCGTCATGTGGTCGGTCTTGGCGCCGCTGCAGCTCGGATCGCGCAGGGTGAGGCCGATGCCCGGCGCCGCCAGGCGCGGGTAGTTGTTGCTCGACTTGAGGCAGCCGAGCGGGAGCACGGGGTTGGGGATCAACGGCCCGGCCGTGTAGGAGTCGCCGAGCGAGACGTAGTTCGCTGCCCGTGCGCCCGCCGCCCCGAAGACGAAGATCGCCAGGGCCGCCAGTGCTGCGAGGAGAACCCGCAGCGCCTGCCGCGAGCGGGTCCGAGTCAACGCGTCCATTTTCTCTCCTTCAACGTGGTTGTCCCCGCCCTGACCTCCCCGACCTGCACTCAATAAAGTTAACTGCAATTTGCCGCTCAACGGAGGGCCGGGTGCCTGCCGTTGTCCTTGAGCGTCAGCATGCGGGCGTCGGCAGCGTGCATCAGCGTCTCGAAGTCCTCGCCGTCGTCAGGGAAAACGGCCCAGCCAACCGAGACGGTCGGGACCGGGCCGCGGCGGTCCGATTCGTGCAGCCCGACGGCGGTGCCAATTGCTTCCGCCATTCGCTGCGCGCCCTCGCCTCGGGCGCCGGGGGCGATCACCGCGAACTCGTCGCCGCCGATCCGGGCCAGCGTGTCGGTGGAGCGCAGGATCGCGTGGGCGCGGCTCGCCGCCTCGCAGAGCACTGCGTCCCCGGCCTGGTGGCCGTGCTCGTCGTTGATCCCCTTGAAGTCGTCGATGTCGAGGATGAACAGCCCCAGCGGACTTTCATCGGTCCCGCGCCGCCCCCCACGCGGCTCTGTACGCGCGGCCAGCTCACGGTGCAGGATCGCGTCGAAAGCGCGGCGGTTGGGGACGCCGGTCAGCGGGTCGCGGTGGGCGAAGTCGCGCTGGCGCGCCTCGGCCGCGACGAGGCGGCGTTTGAGGCCGATCATCACCCAGGTGGTGGCGAGATAGGCAGCAGCCAGGGCGACGTACCGCGGCACGTATGCGTTTTCGATCGCCTGCTCGTCGTAGAGAAAAGGGGTCCCGGCGACGAGGACGAGCTCGATCGTGAGCGGCCACGCCCAGCGGGCCGGGAAGAAGAAGGCGGCGTAGAGCAGCGAGCAGACGAGCAGCGGCTCGGCATAGCTGAGCGAGCCGCCGGTGACGTAGAAGGCGAACCCGACCACCGGAATCGTGAGCGCCATGCCGATCGCGATCGCGTTCATCGAGGAACGCTCCCAGGGAACGGCGCCGGTGACGCTGCCCACCCCGTAGGCGAAGATCACGAGGCCGACGGCGAGGACCCAGATGAAGTCGACGTGAACCGCGCCGGGGAGAAAGCTGGCGCCGACCCCGATCAGCGCCGAGACGATCCAAAGTCCGCCGGAGATGCGGCCCATCCGACCGCGCTCGTCCGGCGCTTCGGTGAAGCCGTCCAGCCTCTGGGCGCTGTCCTCTGGATACGCGGCCATGCCGATCTTTGATCGACCGAGCCGATGAGAATCTTGACCATTTGCGAACCCGAGTGGGTTCAGCGAG